>CANLPY010000001.1:0-1397500 GCA_947493165.1 uncultured Erythrobacter sp.
ATCGCGATTGATCCGATGATCACGCACACACTTACCCTTGACGAGATCAACAGGGGCTTCGACCTGATGCATTCCGGCGAAAGCATCCGCAGCGTGGTGGTGTATTGATGGCTGAGAAGGCTCCTCCCAAAATCAATTTGGCCGAGAAATTCGCGACCTTTGATGAGCGTTGGGCGCCGCGTCTCGCCGCGCATTACAATGGCAATGAAGTGCGCTTGGCAAAAGTTGAAGGTGAGTTCCACTGGCACAAGCATGATGACACAGATGAGCTGTTTCTGGTCATAAAAGGCGAACTCGACATGGAATTTCGCGACCGCACAGAGAGCCTCTCGTCTGGCGAATTGATCGTTGTGCCGTGCGGGGTGGAACACCGCCCCTGCGCACGCACTGGCGAGGTTCAATTGCTGGTGATGGACGCTGAAGGCACGCCCAATACCGGCGATGCCGCTACCGCCTTCAAGCCGGTTGAGGTGTAGTCAAACCGCGACCACATTTTGCTCAATCGCGCCGAAGATTGAGTGGTTGTCTGCATCGCGCATCTCAATTTTCACGCTGTCACCTGGCTGCATGAAGCGGGTCTTCGCCTCGCCATCAGCAATCGTTTCGATCATGCGGATTTCGGCAATGCAGGAATAGCCAAGGCCGCCTTCGCTGACCGGCTTACCCGGTCCGCCATCTGCACCCTTGTTTGAGACTGTGCCCGATCCGACAATCGCGCCTGCCCCTAAAGCGCGGGTCTTCGCCGCATGGGCGACCAGCTGCGCGAGGTTGAAGGTTGCATCCTCTGCCGCCTCAGCGCGGCCAAATGGTTCGCCGTTGTAGTCAACCATCAGGGGAAGATGGATCAGGCTGCCCTTCCACGCATCGCCGAGTTCGTCCGGCGTGACGGCGACAGGTGAGAATGCAGAGGATGGCTTGGACTGAAAGAACCCGAAGCCCTTGGCAAGCTCGCCCGGGATCAGTCCGCGCAGGGACACATCATTCACCAGCATCACCAGCTTGATGTGACCAGCAGCATCTTCGGCAGACACACCCATCGGCACGTCATCGGTAATCACCGCAACCTCGCCTTCCATGTCGCAGCCCCAGGCTGCATCGCCTAGCGGAATATCCGCGCGCGGCGGCAGGAAGGTGTCAGACCCGCCCTGATACATCAGCGGATCGGAGTAGAAGCTGTCTGGGACCTCGGCACCGCGCGCTTTGCGCACCAGCTCAACGTGATTGATGTAAGCCGACCCGTCCGCCCATTGGTAAGCGCGCGGCAGCGGCGAATGCGCTTCGCGTTCGTGGAACCTTTCGCACGGTACGGTTTGATGCTCGACATCCGTGGCGAGCACCTCCAATTGCGGTGCGATCCGCTCCCAATCATCCAGCGCCGATTGCATCGTAGGCGCCATATAGCCCGCTGCGCAGCAGCGCGTTAGGTCTTTGGAAACAACGACAAGCTTGCCGTCGCGCGTACCATCATTAAGCGTCGCGAGTTTCATGTGTGTGTCTCCAAACCTTCTGGTTGATTGTCAGGGTGGGCGCGCTGGAATGCGGGCAAGGCGAGGCACGCTGCCTCAATCTGTGCCATATGCGGGTGCGCGTCGATGTCATATTTGAAACGGCGCGCGTTGTAGACTTGCGGCAAAAGCACGGTCTCAAACATGCCGGGCTGATCTGTCAGAAAGTCGCCAGTGCCGAGCTGCGAAAGTCGCGCCTCGACCGGCTCCAAAGTGCGCGCGAGCCAGTGCCGATACCACGTATCGACTTCGTCCTGTGACTTACCATACTCGTTCTTAAGGTACTTCAAGACTGGCAGGTTTAGCGGCGCGTGCAGCTCCGTCGCGATGGCATAGGTCAGTTCACGGACGGTGTAGCGATCCTCAACATCTGCAGGCATCAATGGCTTGTCCGGGTATGCCTCGTCGAGCCACTCTAGGAGTGCCATTGACTGGACACGGTCGCGGCCATCGGCCTCTAACAGTGGAACCGAAGCGAAAGGATTGCGGATGGTGAACGCCTCGCCCTTTTGCTCAGAAGTGAGCAGATTGACTGGTATGTTCTCGTAACTCAAGCCTTTCAGCGCCAATGCGATGCGCAGGCGGTAGCTCGTTGAGCTGCGGTAGTAGCCATAGAGCTTCATAGTAAAGCGCTCCCGTTTCGCTCAATTTGTCGCTGGTGAGCCAGACATGGACCGCTTGTTACACGGTCTTGAACAGAAAAACTTAGGCTGTCCAAAATGCCGCGCCTTATCCCGTTATCTGACACAATAATGACGGCTCCTTCGGACATCTCGCCTCTTTGGTCCAAGTGCAGCGTGTAGGACAGAACTTCCTCACCCGAACGCAGCGATGCCGGTAATCGCGCGGCCCAAGATCAGCGCATGCACATCATGTGTGCCCTCATAGGTGTTCACAGTCTCAAGGTTCACCGCATGACGTATCACTTGGTACTCTTCCGAAATACCATTGCCGCCGTGCATGTCGCGCGCTTGGCGAGCGATATCCAAGGCCTTGCCGACATTGTTGCGTTTGACGATGCTGATCATGTCGGGCGCAAAGCGGCCATCGTCCATCAGGCGTCCAACACGCAGGCTAGATTGCAGCCCCATGGCGATGTCGGTCATCATGTCTGCCAGCTTCTTCTGGAACAATTGTGTCGCCGCCAGAGGCTTGCCAAATTGTTTGCGGTCAAGGCCGTATTGACGCGCGGCATGCATGCAGAATTCCGCTGCACCCATCGCGCCCCAGCTTATGCCGTAACGAGCACGGTTGAGGCAGCCAAACGGACCTTTAAGGCCTTGAACATCGGGTAGCAGAGCGTCGGCTGGTAGCTTCACATCGTCCATCACGATCATGCCCGTAGTCGATGCGCGCAGGCTGATCTTGCCTTCGATCTTGGGCGCAGAAAGGCCTTCCATACCCTTTTCTAGGACAAAGCCGCGAATGCCACCGCCATGCTCTTCGGACTTGGCCCAAACCACAAATACGTCAGCAAAAGGCGAGTTTGAAATCCAAGTCTTTGAACCGTTGATTACATAACCGTCGCCGTCCTTCTTCGCGACGGTCTTCATGCCGGCAGGGTCGCTGCCTGCATCCGGTTCAGTCAGTCCAAAGCAGCCGATCAATTCTCCCGAAGACAATCCGGGAAGGTATTTGCGCCGCTGCTCTTCTGAACCGTAAGCGTAGATCGGGTGCATCACGAGGCTGGATTGAACCGAAGCCATAGAGCGGTACCCGCTGTCCACACGCTCAATCTCGCGCGCGATGAGGCCATAGGCGACATAGCTTGCGCCCACGCCGCCATATTGCTCTGGAATGGTTGCGCCGAGCAAGCCCGCTTGCCCCATCAATGGGAACAGCTCAGGCGCTGAAACCTCGTTGCGATATGCCTCGATCACGCGCGGCTGCAACTCGCTTTGCGCGAATGCGTTGGCGCTGTCGCGGATCATCCGCTCGTCCTCGGTTAATTGCGTTTCGAGGTCGAAGGGGTCTGCCCAATTGAAGGGGACCATGTCAGCCAAGTTAGTTACTCCTGAAACTATCTGTTGCGTATGTCGCAGTCTTGCAGGCGCGTTTCAACCCCTGAATTGCCGTCAAGCTGGTGGCCTATTCGCAACCAGATCATCCACAACACTGGGGTCGGCCAAAGTCGATGTATCGCCGAGATTGCTCATGTCATTCTCCGCTATCTTGCGCAGGATACGGCGCATGATTTTGCCGCTGCGAGTTTTTGGCAGGCCGGGCGCGAACTGCAGTACATCGGGCGTTGCAATCGGGCCGATTTCCTTTCGCACCCACTGAATCAACTCGCGGCGCAAATCCTCACTATCGTTGGTACCCGCATTGGTGGTGACATAGGCGTAAATGCCTTGCCCTTTTACATCGTGCGGCATTCCGACAACAGCGGACTCCGCGACGAGTGGATGTTCAACCAATGCGCTTTCAACCTCAGCGGTTCCCATCCGGTGACCAGACACGTTGATCACATCATCAATGCGCCCGGTGATCCAGTAATAGCCATCCTCATCGCGGCGGCAGCCATCGCCGGTGAAATAGTATCCGGGATATTGGCTGAAATAGGTGTCAAAGAAGCGCTGGTGATCGCCATAGACGGTGCGCATTTGCCCTGGCCAGCTATCAGTGATGACGAGCGCGCCGGACGTCGTTCCTTCTAATATTGTGCCTTTTTCTGCATCAACCAGCGCCGGCTGTACGCCAAACATAGGCCGGGTCGCGCTGCCGGGCTTTAGCGCGGTCGCGCCGGGCAGGGGCGTAATCATCGCCGCGCCTGTCTCTGTCTGCCACCATGTATCGACGATCGGACAGCGACGTTCGCCTACGACTCGGTGGTACCAGTCCCAAGCCTCAGGATTAATCGGTTCGCCAACGCTGCCGAGAAGACGGAGTGAAGACCGATCCGTCTTCGCTACCCACTCATCACCTTCGCGCATCAGCGCACGCAGAGCTGTTGGTGCCGCGTAGAAAATCTCGACCTTGTGTTTGTCGATAATCTGCCAAAAGCGGCTGAAGTCGGGGTAGTTGGGCACGCCTTCAAACATAACCTGCGTCGCGCCGTTTATAAGCGGGCCGTAAGTGACATAGGAATGCCCGGTTACCCAGCCAACATCGGCCGCGCACCAGTAAATCTGACCCGGTGTGTAATCGAACACATATTCATGCGTCATGCTGGTCCAAACGGCATAACCGCCGGTTGTGTGGAGCACGCCCTTTGGCTTTCCGGTGGAGCCGGAGGTGTAGAGGATGAAAAGCGGATCTTCAGCGTCCATCACTTCGGGTTCGCATGACGGCTCTGCATTTGCGATGGCGTCATGCCACCACACATCGCGGCCCTTTACAAAGCCCACATCTGCGCCGGTGTGCCTGAGCATGATGACAGTGCTTGCGGACGCTTTCTCAAGCGCAGCGTCGACATTGGCTTTCAGCGGGATCGTCTTTCCGCCGCGCAAGCCCTCGTCTGATGTGATGACGATGTCTGACTGGCAATCAGAGATACGTCCAGCGAGAGCATCGGGGCTGAAGCCTGCAAATACGACCGAGTGCACTGCGCCAATCCGCGCGCAGGCGAGCATGGCGATAGCTGCTTCAGGGACCATTGGCAGGTAGATCGTAACGCGGTCGCCTTTGCTGGCGCCTTGCGCCTTTAGTGCATTGGCGAATTTGCATACCTCGGCGTGGAGTTCGCGATAGGTTAGGGTGCGGCCCGGCGTGCTGGGATGATCGGGTTCCCAGATGATCGCGGGCGTGTCGCCGCGCGCTTCAAGGTGCCTGTCGAGCGCATTGGCGCAGATGTTGAGCTTTCCGCCAAGGAACCAACCGATGCGGAAGTCTTCTTTGTTGTAGCTGACGTCTTTGACTGTTTTGAATGGTGTGATCCAATCGATCCGCTGCGCTTCTTCGCGCCAAAAACCATCAGGATTGCTAATCGAGCGCGCGTAATGCTCACGATATTTGGCATCATCGAATTTGGCGGAACTTGCCCATTCATCGCGCACTGGAAACAGCTCTTGGCTCACGTATCACTCTCCCTCACGTTAGCGCTGAAGAGATAAGCGATACTGGCGCTTGTGGGAAGCGTCAGTATCGCTTCCATTCAATATCCATCATGGCAGCACGGAGGGTGCGGCAAGGATTACTGGCTTTCGAGTAGGTCGGTGACGGCTTGAAGCATTTCGTTGGGAGGGCAAGGCTTCAGCAATGTCTTTGCCTCAGGAAAACGCTCAGCCACTTCTTGCTGTGTAAACTGGCCTGAGTGGAAGATGATTGGCACATCTTCATTGGCGAGCTTTTCTGCCAAAGGATAGACGATGCCATCGTCGAGCTTCACATCGAGTATGGCAAGATCCGGCTTGTCTTTCTGGAATGACAGCATGGCAGAGGAGATGTCACTGTGCGGCCCAACAACTTCGAAACCGGCTTCTTCTACCGTCTCGCACAAATCGAAACCGATAATCCGCTCGTCTTCGGCAACTAGAATTCGCGCTGCAGTCATTGGCTATTCTCCTTTACACATAAGACTGTAACACAGAATAGACAGTCGAGTCCCTCTTTATTTCACCCATTGCGACCAAATTTATCAGCAAAGCCTGTTTGGTCCCCAGCGGCTAGGAGTTTTGCTTGCTCAACCCAGCTGTCACGGCGAATGCGCCCTTTAAATCGATCAAGAAGCGCGTCGACGCGGTCAATCTCTGCCTCGTCCCAGCTGGCGATTTGCGCGTAAGACGTAACGCCATGGCTGTTTAAGAGCTTTGCAAGCTTTGGTCCGAGGCCTTTGATAACCGTCAAATCATCGCCGCCTGACGCGCTTGCTGATTTGATCGGCGCCGCTGGTTGCGGCGTGGGCTCCGGCATGATTTCCTTTGGAGCTGCGCCCGTGATGGGCGGCGCGGGATTTTCTTCAATAAGGGGAGCGACAGGCGTTGCAGGAACTGGCTCTTTGACTGGTTGCGATGTGGCAGGTTCTTTAATCACCGCCTCTGGCGCATCGATCAGAGCTTGGTTGCGCTGCGCAGGCGCTGCGCCTTCGTCGAGTACGTCCTTCTTGTCTTCTGTGACCACAGACGTTGTGCGGCCAGCAGCCAGCCAGAAGAACGCCAGTGCCAGAACCACCAGCAATACAATGAGGATAAATGGCCAGTTGGCTTCAAAGAATTCAGGCGTCATATCATTTCCTTGAACAATGCGTTGTGTTTGATGGCTGTTTTAACAGTGTGACGTCAGGCATTCCAGATGAATGACCCAAGTTTTCAAGGTGGATTTTGGCTGATGCGCTGGGACGGATCCGCTGAATTGCCAATGAACATGCATGGCATCCAGCGCAGTGTCCTATTGATGGGCAGTCGATGCTTCCTCGTCCGCCTCAGGCTCCACCCCGACATTGCGGCGGAACAGCATCCGGTCACTCTCGCCAAAACCGCGCTTCCATATGACATAGCCATATGTTGCCAGAATGGCGGGTATGCCAAAGATCAGCTCAGCCCATTCGGGCAACAGCGTCATAAGAAATCCAACGACTACCGCAGGAGCCGCCGCGTAAACCAGCGCCCAGCGCCAATTGCTTACAGGAGCCTTGAGTAGCTTTTTCAAAACGAGAGCTTTGACCAGGCTTGATGCGGCAAGTGCGCAGGCAAGGGCGAGCGCTGCGCCAGCCGCTTTGAACCCTTCGCTCAGTCCCCAGTGATCGGCGAGCAGAATAAAAGCTATGGTCAGTGCGCCTTGTAGGGCTATTACACCGATAGAGATCGCAAGATTGCGTTTTCTGGCGATGTAAACAAGCACGCTTTCTGAAACGACTGCCATTGACCCGGCAACTTCGGCTGCGAGCAGGATCGCAAGCGCGCCCGTGCCGCCAACGATGGCTGGTCCGCCAAGGCCCATCACCGCCTCACCTGGAATAGCCAGGGCCAATGCGATGCCAGCCTGCAAAGCGATGATCCAAAAGCCAACTTGGCGCACTTGATCGGCAATTGCGCCCATATTGCCAATCTTCAAATTCTTGGTGATCACCGGTGACAGGATCGGTTCAAAGCTGGTTTTGAGCTTTTGCGGCAGGCTCGCGACCTCTTTGGCAAAGAAGTAGATGCCGACCGCTGCAGGTGATGTGAACTGGCCCAGCAAGAACACGTCAAGCAAACGCGTGCCGCGCTCAATCACATCAGCGCCAACCAGAGGGACCGCGCGCGCTGCCATCTTGCCGAGATAACGCGGACGTGGGTGCCATGCTTTTGGCAGGCCATAGGTGCGCAGGAACGACCAAGCTGCCGTCAGCAATCCGGCATAGATTGATGCGAGAAACGCCAGCGCGAGCCCGCCTTCGCTCAATGCAGGAATGAAGAAAAACACACCAACCGTGATCGACCGTGTCCACGGTTCAACGATGGCACGGGCCCGCACGGTGGTCGCGATATCATAGCGATAAGCTTGGGCCGCGAGCAGAATTTCGGTGAGCGCAAATGCGGGAATCGCAGCGATCATCCAAATGTCGAAATCGCTGCTTGTCCCACTTGGAAAGATAAGCCGAGGGAAGATCAGTAGGATTGCACAAGCAATCACGGACACGATGAGCGACGCCAGCATCCCGTCAAAAACCAGATTGGTGGGCGGGCCTTCGCTATTGTCTGCACCTTCGCTTAGGCGTTGAGCAAGGCCGCGTTTTTCACCAAGCGCACAAATGAGCGCGAAAATCTCAATGACGACAAAGGCCGCGGCAAATCGGCCCATGTCTTCCACGCCGTAGAGCCGATAGCCGATGAACAGAAATGGGATATTGCCCAAAAGGCGGATGATGAACCCAGCCGCGTTGGTGCGACCACCCTTGGCGAGCGTTGCCATATCGGCGCTGTCACTTGCCGCTGTGCCAGAGCCTCCGCCGGCGGGCGGTGCGGGTGGGGCGGGCGGTAGGCTCAAGCTGTCGTGTTCCTGCTGCTGTTATCCTGTTCCGCCTTTAGCGGACGGGCAAGCAGAGTGGCGACAGCAGCGCGCGGACTTTCCCCGGCGAGGATTTCGTTGACCGCGATCACGATGGGCATGTTGATCCCGCGCTCTTCAGCCAACTTCTTAAGCACTGGTGCGGTGTGCGCCCCTTCGGCGACTGTACGCCGATCCGCCATTAGGTCTGCGGCGGATTGACCTTCTCCCAAAGCTTTGCCGAGCGAGAAATTGCGGCTGGATGTCGATGAGCAGGTGAGGACCAAATCGCCCAGTCCGCAAAGCCCAGCCAGTGTTTCAGCCCTTGCTCCTAACGCTTCGCCAAAGCGCAGCATTTCAGCGTAGCCGCGCGCAATCAAGGCGGCGCGCGCGTTCTGGCCGAGTTGCAAACCATCCACTACGCCGCATGCAATCGCGAGAACGTTTTTAATAGAACCGCCAATTTCGGCCCCGGTTACATCGTCGCTGTAATAGGGGCGGAAAGTGTCCCGCGCGATTTCAGGCGACAGGCGATCCCATTGTTCGCTTCCACCATTGCAGGCTAGGGTAACTGCGGTCGGAAGGCCGTTTGCCACTTCATGCGCGAAGGTTGGGCCAGACAAAACGGCGATGTCGCTGGCCGGACAGGCAGCTTTGGCTACATCGTTCATCAGCTGGCCTGTTTCAGCGTCAATTCCCTTAGAGCATAGGACCAAGTCGCGCGGATCACTTGAAAGCTGCGAAAGAACTGCGCCTAGATTTTGCGCCGGCGTAACGACCAATACGGTGTCCAGCACGGCAAAGTCAGCAAAATCATGAGTGGCTGTGATTTGTGGAGATAGCTCAGCAGAGGGTAGATAAAGCGCATTGCGGCGCTTTGTATTGATTGCATCGGCGACCTCTTCTTCAAACGACCATAGCAGGACGTTGCGCCCGTCTAGACTGAGCATCTGCGCGAGGGCTGTTCCCCACGCGCCTGCACCAATAACTCCTATTGTTTTGTGCATTATGCTTTCACTCCTGCCCCGCGCACTTTGTCCGCGTTTGGATCAAGCGGCCAGCGCGGACGCGCTTTGAAATCCAGCGGATCAGATTGTCCGCTATGAAACCGTTCACAACCCGCCCAAGCGATCATCGCGGCATTATCTGTGCACAGCGCCATTGGCGGCGCGGTGAACGTCATTTGGTGCGTCCTCGCAAAGCCTTCAAGCGCGCTGCGCACGGCTTTGTTTGCAGCGACACCTCCGGCAACGACGAGGGCAGGCGGTGGTTCGACATGACGCAAGGAATGGCCGAGCCTGTCCAAGATGCAGTCAATCGCAGCCTGTTGGAAACTCGCTGCGATGTCCTCATCACGGTGCTCACCGCTTTCATAGGCTCGCAAAACTGCGCTCTTAAGGCCAGCAAATGAGAAATGCGGTTCTTTTGACCCCTTAAGCGGGCGGGGAAGCGGAACCGCGCTCGCGTCGCCAGTCAGCGCGAGGTTCTCCACCTTAGGCCCGCCGGGATAGCCAAGGCCGAGTATCTTAGCCGTCTTGTCAAACGCCTCGCCCAGTGCATCGTCAATCGTTGTGGCCAAGCGGCGATATTTACCGACCCCCTCAACCAGCAAAATCTGGCAATGCCCACCTGATACGAGCAGCAACATGTAGGGGAAAGCGAGGTCAGGATCGGCCAGTCGCGGGGACAAAGCGTGCCCTTCCAAATGGTTTACCGCGATTAGCGGTTTGCCTAATGCCATTGCCAGTGCTTTGGCGCTGACAAGGCCGACCATGACGCCGCCTATCAAGCCCGGCCCCGCGGTCGCCGCAATCGCATCGACGTCATCCAGCGCCATGTCAGCATCAGCCATCACCGCTTCTAGCATTGGCGCGAGCCGTTCCGCATGCGCGCGCGCTGCGATTTCAGGCACGACCCCGCCATAAGGGGCGTGTTCGGCCTCCTGACTGGCGATCCGCTCTGCTATGATTGTACGATCACCGCGCACCAGCGCCACCGCAGTTTCATCGCAGCTCGATTCAATGCCCAGGATAGTGGGTGTTTCGGGGATGATTGGCGGCATTTCGCTCATGCGGCTTTTCCTTAGTCGCTTAGGTGGGTAGAGCAAGCGCGCCTATGAACCAATCAACGACGCAGCAGCCCGCCACGCCCGCACCAAACGCCATTCGCATGCGTTTGGGAACGCGAGAGTCTCCATTGGCGATGGCGCAAGCCTATGAGACGCGCGCACGCCTTTGCGCGGCGCACGGATGGAGCGAGGATCGGGTTGAATTGGTGCCCGTAAGTGCCAGCGGGGATAAGATACAAGATCGGCCTTTGGCAGAGATCGGCGGGAAAGCGCTTTGGACCAAAGAGCTGGACGCGTGGCTTGCCGAGGGGCGCATTGATGCCGCGGTACACTCGCTGAAAGACGTCGAAACGATCCGGCCAGAGGTGTTCACCATGGCCGCTATTTTGCCGCGTGCGGATAAACGCGATGTGTTGATCGGTGCGGCCAGCATTGCTGATATTCCAGCCGGTGCAAAAGTGGGCACGAGCGCCCCGCGCCGCGCGTCGCAATTGCTAAACCAACGGCCTGATCTGGAGGTCGTGATGTTCCGCGGAAATGTCGCGACCCGGCTTGGTAAACTGGAAACGGGAGAGGCCGATGCAACGTTCCTAGCTGCCGCTGGACTTCAGCGCTTGGGCGAGGAAGCAATCGGCACACCGCTGGAGGCTGATCAATGGATGCCGGCCGCCTCCCAAGGCGCAATTGGAATAGAATGCGCCGTCGCAAATCAGGCGGCAGTTGCGGCGATTGCTGCAATTGATCACGCGCCCTCACGCGCTGAGGTTTTGGCGGAACGTGCATTGTTAGAAGCGCTAGGCGGAACGTGTCATAGCCCCATCGCCGTTTTGTGTGAGGCGAAGGGCGGGCAATTATCCATGCGCGCAGCATTGTTTAGCCCGGATGGCTCCGAAATGGTCGAAGGCGATGCCCAATTTGCGATTGGTGATGACGCGGCGGCAAAGGCGCTTGCCTCTGATTTGCTCAAGCGCGCAGGTCCAGCGACTAGGCCTCATTTTGGGGTGCTATCGGGCGGTGCGGGTTGATCCGTCATGAAAGCAGCGATCATCGCGATCCGTCCAGAGCCGGGGTTGGCATCCACCATCGCGCTTGGGGCTGAGGCGGGTCTGACAATCGAAGGTAATCCGTTGTCGAAGGCGGAGCCTGTGGCTTGGGATTTGCCTGCCGATGAGGGCATCAATACACTTCTTGCTGGCAGCGCCAATGTGTTTCGCCATGGCGGCGAAAAATTGCACCGCCTTAAACATTTGCCAGTGCATGCGGTGGGCCAGGCGACGGCGGATGCAGCACGCGATGCTGGCTTTGAGGTCGCGGTCGTGGGTTCGGGTGGATTGCAGAAATTGCTGGACGCACAAGCAGGTTCATCACACCGCTATTTGCGCCTTGCCGGTGAAGAACGCATCACTCTTGATCCGCCAAATGGTGCCAAAATTGCCGAAAAAGTCGTCTACCGGATGCAAAATTTGCCGCTGCAAGGCGCGATTTCGACCCGTGCTATTGTGCTGCTTCACTCTGCCTCATCTGCGCAGCATTTCGCCAATGAATGCGACCGTTTAGGGCTTGATCGGATGTGTATATCACTGGCTGCATTGGGCCCGCGCATTTTGGCTGCGGCTGGCCCTGGCTGGGCAGAGGCGCGCGCTGCGGCTTCCCCCAATGACTCCGAGTTGCTAGTGTTAGCGCACAAGATGTGGCAATAGGCACGAATATCCACGCGCCTGGTGGCACGCTAAACGGATCGCAGAACGGACAATAATGGAATCGAAATACGGCAGTCGCCGCAAAAGCGGCTCTTCCAAAGGTGTTTGGTTTGCCGCCTTGGCAAGTTTTGCAGCAGGCGGTGCGCTGATTGGCTATATCGTCTGGTACAACAGCAATAATGCAGAACCGTCGGCGCTTCCCAGTCAAAGCGAGGCGGTGGCTGCGGCTGAGCCTTCAGAAACGCCTGAAGCGGAATTGCCCGCGCTGCCTTCGCCAACCGGTGAGGCAACCGAAGCGGCCATTGAAGAGCAGGTTGAAGCGGTCGAAGGGCTCGCTGAGCAACAAGGCGGTCTCGATCAACGTCTTGCTGCGGCTGAACAGCGTTTGGCGCGGCTCGACCTTCAAGCGCAGGCAGCAGCAGGCAATGCAGCGCGCGCGGAAGGTTTGCTGATCGCTTTTGCAACTCGGCGCGCCATTGAACGCGGTGCTGAACTTGGGTTCCTAGCGGATCAGTTGCGCCTGCGGTTTGGCGACAACTGGCCCAACGCGGTGCGTACGGTCATTACGTTTTCACGCAGGCCTATTACGATTGATCAATTGCTTGCGCGATTGGAGGGTCTAGGGCCTGATTTGGCTGAAGGCGATGAAGTGGCGTCTTGGGCGGATATCCGCCGTGAGATCGGTGAAATGTTTGTGATCCGCCGTGAAGATACGCCTTCTCCTCAGCCCGAACGCCGTCTGGACCGGGCGAAGCTGTTTTTGCAAAGTGGACGCGTGGATGCGGCCATCGCAGAGGTTCAGAACCTACCCGGCGCATCAAGCGCGGAAAACTGGATTGCGGACGCAACTCGGTTCAGCAATGCGATGGACGCGCTGCAGACGCTTGAGACCGCCGCTGTCCTCGAACCGCGACGTCTTCGTGACGGAGCAGGCAATGCGGTCGAGCAACTGAGCCCGGTTGAAGCAACCAGCGAAGATTAAGTCGTTTCAGGTTGGACGCGAAGCAAATTCCGACCGCGCGTTTATGCCCGCAAAAGTTCTGGCAAATCGCCAGAGACGCCGCGTGCTTCGTCCATAAACCAATGTTTGAGCGCGCCGGAACGCTGGACTGCGCCCATGCCAACTCGCCGCACGGCAGATGCTGTTTTGCCTTTTACGCCGAATAGCCGTGTCAGTGTATCCGTCGCGCCGGCCACCATAAAGGCATCAAGTCCGCGCCAATTTTCATAACGCATAAGCAATTGATAGTCGCCCGGATCAAGGCCGATCCGCCTGCCTTCCTCAATCACTTCGACCAAGGTTGCAGCATCCCGCAGGCCAAGGTTCAGCCCCTGTCCAGCGATCGGGTGAATACCGTGCGCAGCATCACCAACCAGAGCCAATCGCTCTGCGGTAATTTTGGCGGTGTGGTGGAACCCGAGCGGCCAAGATGAGCGTGCACCCACACTTGTCACAGCGCCGTAGATGCCGCCCATACGTTTTTCGACTTCGGCCAAGAATGCACGATCACCCAATTTGGTGACACCCGCACCGTCCTGTTCGCCAACGGTCCAAACAAGCGATGAGCGATGACGACCCTGTTCGTCATCAAGCATCGGCAGAAGCGCAAACGGCCCGGCAGGGTAGAAGATTTCCCACGCGATATTCTCGTGCGGTTTTTCATGAGTAAGCCCAGCGATCACTGCACGATGGCTGTAATCCCAGTTTGCGACCACAAGGCCCGATTCCTTGCGCGTCGGCGATTGACGGCCCTCGGCGGCAACCATAAGCCGCGCATTTAACTTTTGGCCGTCAGCCAATATCGCGGCGACCCCATATGCGCTGCGATGGCGTTCAGTTACTTCGGCCTTGGACACCCAGTTGATCAGCGGCTCTTTGGCGGCCGCTTCGAACATGGCGAGGCGAAGGCGGCGATTAGGGAACATCCGGCCAAGCGAGCCTTCATGCTCTTCAGGCTGAAAGTCGATCCGTCCCGGCTTTTGCTGATCAGTGACAGCGATCTTTGCGATCGGGCAGGCGAATGCCTCAAGGCTTTCGGTCAACCCGATATTGCGAAACAGGTTCCAACTTGCGGTTGAAATCGCAGTTGCGCGGTCATCAAACCCTTCGGCTGTCAATTCAGCGGGGTCAGCGCGGTCGATCACGTGGCTGGTGAAGCCTTTGCGTGCTGCGGTAAGAGCCAGCGTCATGCCGACCAATCCACCGCCCAAAATCAACAGGTCGCGTGTCTCTTCACTCATATTCTCAACTGCCTTGTGCAACCTTATTCGCGCCGATTGCGAATACTCCCTAGCGCTCCTAAAGGTTTGGTCGTGATAGAGGCAAGAATGTTCCGCTCTGCAAAGCTATGGTTTGTTGCATCCGCGCTTGCGCTGTCAGCAATGATGGGAGCGTTTGCGCCCGCTTCTGCTCAAGACATCGCACCGGAAATTCCCATCCAAGAGGTGTTCGGCGACGACAACATCTCCGTTGAATTGCGCGCGGATGGCATGCCAGTCGCGGGTGAGGAGTGGCTGCTAGCGCTACGATTTTCGCCTGATACGTCTAGCGGAGAGGAGTGGCACGGATACTGGTCCAATCCTGGCGATGCGGGGCAGGGGATGGATCTGCGGCTGAACCTGCCTGAAGCCTGGGAAATGGGCGAACCGCTCTATCCCGTTCCGCAAAGGTTCGTGCAGGAGCTGGAGTCCGGCGACCTGATGAACCACATTTACAAGGGCGCTTTTACGGTTCTGGTCCCAGTCAAAGTGGGGGCAAATGTCGACAACACGACGCGAACTCCCGTAACTGGATTCGTGCAATATTTGGCGTGCACAGATGAGATCTGCGTGCCGCAGGACGCCGTTCTGCGAGAGACGCAAGGTGGAGATTTTGCTCGCTGGCAGGCTGAAATTGCACCGCTGCTTGATGCGCAAGCGAGTTTTGCAATTGTTGGCACTACCCTCAGGATCGCGGTTCCACTCCCAGCAGAAGTGGAGCTGACCGACCCCCATGTTTTCGTCGGTAATGAGCGGCTGGTGATGTATGCTGATCCCCAGCAATTTCGCCGGGATGCAGACAGTCTCAGCGTCGAAATCCCTTTATCGGACTGGGTGAATGAAGGGGAGCCAGATGCTGTTAGTGGCATCCTTTCATTCGGCGATGGCGCAGGCGTGCGTTTTGAAGCAAGCGAAGGCGAGGTCGCTTTCTCAGGTGAGAAAGTGGCGACGTTAGCCGCGCCAGCCACGCCGCCTTTATGGACCTTGATCCTCGGCGCGCTGGTGGGCGGTCTGATCCTCAATATCATGCCCTGCGTCTTTCCGATCCTTAGCCTCAAAGCGATTTCACTGGCACGGGCCGGAGAGAGCGAAGCACAAGCTCGTAGCGAGGGGCTGGCATACACCGCTGGAGTGGTGCTCGCATGTGTGGCGCTTGGCGGCTTGATGCTGGCATTGCGCGCAGCGGGCGAGCAAGTTGGCTGGGCTTTCCAATTGCAAAGCCCCGGCGTGGTCATTGCCTTGTTGGTGCTTGCCAGCGTTATCACCGCGAATTTTGCCGGGCTGTTTGAATTGCCCAGTATTGATACGGGCGAAAGCCACGGACGCGGAGCGTTCGCCACCGGGATACTAGCAGCCATCGCCGCGACTCCATGCACCGGACCATTTATGGCGGCCGCACTGGGTGCGGCTCTGCTGCTTCCAGTGCCGCAAGCTTTGATCCTTTTTGGTACACTTGGCCTTGGGCTTGCGCTGCCATTTTTGTTAATCGGGTTTGTCCCAGCCGTTCGGCGGATGCTGCCTAAGCCGGGGCTATGGATGGAGCGGTTTCGACGTATCATGGCGATCCCAATGGGGCTGACAGCGCTCGCGCTGATTTGGCTCATCGTGCAACTTGGCGGGCGCGGTTTCGCGATGTTTGCATTGGTGATGGTGTTTGGCGTGATCCTAGCGCTCGCCGTGGTCGGCAAACTGCAAAATGCTGGCAAAATGGCGTGGCCGGCATTCGGTTTGATCGCAGCACCCTTCCTGATCTTCGGCGCTTTTGCATTGCCGGCCAGTTACACCGTCCAGACGGCCGACTTGTCAAAATCGCTGCTGAATCCGCGGGCTTTCAGCAATGCTGCTTTGGCTGAAGCGCGCGCTACAGGGCAACCTGTGTTCGTCTGGTTTACTGCTGATTGGTGCGTGACCTGCAAAGTGAATGAAAGTGTCGCGATTGAGCGCGAGGTGACGGCCAACGCCTTCAAGGAAGCCGGTGTTATCGCATTGGTTGGCGATTGGACCCAACGCGACGAAGAGATCACCATGTTTTTAAGCGAACAGGGCGCGGCGGGCGTTCCGCTATACCTGTGGTATGAGCCGGGCGAAGATGCGGAGCAACTGCCCCAAGTTCTGACGCCCGATATGCTTATTCAGCGGGCTCAGGCTCGCCGATAATCTCTTCGTTTGTGCCTAGACCCGCTGCGGCCTCGCTTTCAAACTCTGGAACGCCTTCAATTTTGCCGCCGCGGCAGCCAACCACCAGATCGCGCACCAATTGACTGGGGTTTAGCGTGACCATACCGGCTCCGGGCACGGTCAAAGTAAGCTCTCGCAGACCGGTGAGCGGTTCCCAGTCATTGTCGCTTGCCGGATCTTCGCCTTGCCAAACGAACGCGCCGTTCACTTTGCTTGCGTCCACCTTCATGCGCCCGATGTGACCATTACCAACGAATGCCAATATCGCGCCTGAGCCTTCATCAGCAGGAGCAAAGCGAGTGACTTTTAGCGTAGTTTCAGGGCCTTCATCTTGGCAAGCGAGCGCGACCAGAGGCGGTTCGCCGGGAATGCCATAGATGATCCGCCACGGCGTGGCGCTTGCGGCCCAAATCGCGCCTTCGGTGTCGGGGGAGTCGATCGGCTCGGACGGGCCTGTCGGCGTGTCCTGCGGCATCTCTCGTGCCATATCGGCATCGGTTGGCGGGGGCTTGCAGGCGGTGAGGGCTGCCACTGCAGCCAAAGCAAAAGTTAGCCTCATGGCTTTCCGCCCATGAATTTCGTCCGCTTTTTGCCATAGCGGGTTTTGCGCGTGCCGGGACGTCCGGCGTCCGATCTGCCAACCTTGGGCGCCTTTTTCTCACCATCAGGCAGGCCAAGCTCGTCGTTTTCGAGCCTGCGGATTTCGTCGCGCAAGCGGCCTGCTTCCTCAAATTCCAAGTTCGCAGCGGCGTCGCGCATCCGTTTTTCAAGGTCCTCAATGTATGCGCGCAGATTGTGGCCGACAAGATTGTTGACCTCTTCATCGCCTGTGTCGACCGTTACCCCGTCTTGCGCGGCAGAGTGCGCGACAATGTCGGCGATGTCGCGCTTGATCGTTTGCGGCGTGATGCCGTGCTCTTCGTTGTAGGCACGCTGTTTTTCGCGCCGTCGATCGGTTTCCGCCATTGCGCGCTCCATGCTTCCCGTAATCCGGTCAGCATAGAGAATAACCTTGCCATCCACGTTCCGCGCGGCGCGCCCGATTGTCTGGATCAGTGAAGTTTCGCTGCGCAGGAAGCCTTCCTTATCCGCATCCAAAATCGCCACCAATCCGCACTCAGGAATGTCGAGTCCCTCGCGCAGCAAGTTGATACCGATCAGCACATCATAAACGCCAAGGCGCAGATCGCGGATCAGCTCTATGCGCTCCAGCGTCTCAACATCGGAGTGCATATAGCGAACGCGCACACCCGCTTCATGCATGAACTCTGTAAGGTCTTCCGCCATTCGCTTGGTCAGCGTGGTTACGAGCGTTCGGTAGCCTGTCTTGGCGGTCGCAAGACATTCTTGAATGCAGTCCTGCACCTGATCTTCAACCGGGCGGATTTCGACCGGTGGGTCAATCAGACCAGTTGGACGGATGACTTGTTCGGCAAACACGCCGCCGGTTTGTTCCATTTCCCAGCCGCCTGGCGTTGCCGACACAGCGAATGTCTGCGGACGCATCGCGTCCCATTCGTTGAAGCGCAAGGGGCGGTTGTCGATGCAGCTCGGCAAGCGGAAGCCGTGTTCGGCCAGTGTGATCTTGCGGCGGTGATCGCCTTTCGACATCGCGCCGATTTGCGGCACGGTCTGGTGGCTCTCATCGACAAACAGCAGCGCGTTTTCTGGCAGATATTCAAACAAGGTGGGCGGCGGCTCACCCGGCAGGCGTCCGGTTAGGAAGCGGGAATAGTTCTCAATCCCAGCGCAGCTGCCGGTGGCGGCGATCATCTCAAGGTCGAAATTGGTGCGCTGCTCCAGCCGCTGCGCTTCGAGCAATCGCCCCTCTTCTTGCAGCTCTTTGAGGCGGTGCTCCAGCTCAAATTTGATTGCCGCTGCGGCCTGTTTCATGGTCGGGCCGGGCGTCACATAGTGCGAGTTTGCGTAGACGCGCACCTTATCGAGGTTTGCACCTTTCTTGCCCGTCAGCGGGTCGAATTCAGCGATCTCTTCGATCTCATCACCAAAGAAGCTGATGCGCCATGCCATGTCTTCATAGTGCGAAGGATAAAGCTCCAGATTGTCACCGCGGACACGAAAGGTGCCGCGCTGAAAGGCGGCATCATTGCGTTTGTACTGGAGGGCGACAAGCTTACGGATCAACTCTCGCTGGTCGACGGTCTCATCCTTCTTGATGTCGAAGATCATCGCCGAATAAGTCTCGACCGATCCGATACCATAGAGGCAGGAGACCGAGGCGACGATGATCACATCGTCACGTTCCAGCAGTGCGCGCGTGGCCGAATGCCGCATCCGATCAATGGCCTCGTTAACGCTCGATTCCTTCTCGATGTAGGTGTCAGAGCGCGGTACGTAGGCTTCGGGTTGGTAGTAGTCGTAATAGGATACGAAGTACTCAACCGCATTCTCAGGAAAAAAGCTTTTGAACTCGCCATAAAGTTGCGCGGCGAGGATCTTGTTGGGAGCTAGTATCAGGGCAGGGCGCTGTGTCTGTTCGATCACCTTGGCCATAGTGAAGGTCTTACCAGAACCCGTCACACCTAGCAGCGTTTGCGTTTTTTCGTCGGCGTCGATGCCCGCAACCAGCTCCGCAATGGCGGTTGGCTGGTCGCCAGCAGGCTCATAATCCGAGATTAACTTGAAGGCGCGCCCGCCATCGCTTTTTTCAGGCCGATTGGGGCGGTGCGGAGTGAATTCTCCTGATGTGTCGGGCTCTTCCAGCCCGCGGCGAATGATAAGACCTTGGTCGAGTTCGGACATGGGCCTTCATATGCGGTGCGTTGTCCCACTTGTGAAGTGGGCGCTGCAAGGATACTCCTGTCCTATACACCGGCGATGGCAGCAAAGCGCTTACTACGCCTTTATTGGAGGGAATTTGATGAAGCGGATTTTGAGCGTAGCATTCATCGCAGCATTTTTGGCAGGTTGTTCGGATAGCGGCGATATTAGCACCGATGGCGCGGACACAGATGGCGATGGCTCTGTCAGCATGGCTGAAGCGAACACTGCCGTGCAGAACTCTGGCGGAGCGATCAAACCAAAGGCGGGTCAATATCGCGCCGAAGTGCAGATGATTGAAGCCAATGTGCCAGGCGTGCCGGCCGATCAAATAAACAGCGCCAATATGAACACGACAGTCGAATATTGCGTTTCCGAAGAGGAAGCGGAAAATGGCTTCCAAGACATGATGAGCCAAGGCCAAGAAGGCGATTGCAGTTACGAGAAGTTCGAGCTGAATGGCGATCAATTGGACGCCGTGCTGGTTTGCAAAGGCGATGCTGGCGAAATGCGGATGGCGATGGAAGGCACGGTCGGCGCGACCAAGACCGACACGGTTGCGACAATGACATCGCAATTGCCGGGTTTGGGTGAGGCTTCGATGAAATTGAAGAACGTGTCTGAATGGGTTGGAGAATGCACCGAATAGGACAGCAGACTTCTGTGATCGCGTGAAAGTCCGATAGAACGAACGTCTGACGAGCTGCGCAGAAGATTGGCTTCACCTTACATTCACGGGTTTCGGGTAGTTTTGCAGCTTAACTTGATTGTATCGCTTTTGTCGCAATTTCGGACTGTATTAACGACCTATGGCTTCGCGCTCGTCCTTGGCTGAATTACGATCCTCGCTTTGGACGCGAGATGAACTTGCACGCCGAATTGCGCTCGCTCGTGAAACCGTGGCGGAGCCAGCTTCGCGGCCAACATTCAGACGCTTTTTGGCTGAAGCCGAAGTTATGGGCGAGGTTTTGCAGCGTCGGCGGCGCATTATTCCCGTGGTAAAAGCGGAAATACCTCGGACCGTCATGGTCCTGCCGGGTTTTATGACGCACCCCTTACGTATGCGCTATATGGCGCAGCATTTGGAAAAAGCCGGACATACCGCCAAACGCTGGGGCCTTGGCTTTAATCTCGGGCCGACCGAAGAGAATTTGGAGCAATTGGAAAAGCGTCTGCTTGAACTGCACGAGCGGTCTGGCGAGAAAGTGGTTTTGCTCGGTTGGAGCCTTGGCGGTATTTTCGGACGAGAGCTTGCCAAGCGGCAGCCCCAGGCCGTTGCCAAAGTGATAACGATGGGTTCGCCATTTTCTGGCGATCCGCGAGCAAACAACGTGTGGCGGGTCTATCAATTCGTGACCGGTCACAAAGTCGATGATCCGCCCGTGGAAACCGATGTCGCGGTTAAGCCACCGGTGGAAACAGTGGCCTTATGGAGCCCGCGTGATGGCATGATCGCGCCGCGCGCTGCTTGTGGCATGCCGGGCGAGCGTGATCGTGCGATTGCATTGCGCTGCACGCATATCGGCTTTTCATACTCAGCAGAGGCAATTGAGACGGTTCTTTCGGAACTCAAACGCTTCTGAACCTTTGCTTGTGAACATGGGTGCTTTTGCCTAGCATCGCGGCTTACGACGCCATTCACGGGGAAACGGTTCTGTCTTCAGACAATTTTGATGAAATGTACGATGAGGCCGGCGAAACTCGCCCGGCCTACAAAGACTATTGCGAGTGGTATGATGAGCAGCCAACCGACCTGCTCAAACGCAAGGCCAAGGATGCCGACGAGAGTTTTCGCCGCACCGGCATCACTTTCAATGTTTATGGGGAGGATGAAGCTGAAGAGCGGTTGATCCCATTCGATATGGTTCCGCGCATTATTACGGCGAACGAGTGGCGAAAGCTGACGCGCGGGATTGAGCAGCGGGTGCGGGCGCTCAACGCATTTCTCTACGATCTGTACCACCGTCAAGAGATTATCCGGGCAGGCCGCTTGCCTGAAAGACTGCTGCGTAACAATGATGCTTGGCTGCCTAACATGGTCGGATTTACTCCGCCGGGTGGCATCTACACTCATATCGTCGGCATCGATTTGGTGCGAACTGGCCCGGACGAATTTTTCGTCTTAGAAGACAATGCTCGGACGCCTTCGGGCGTTTCTTACATGCTTGAAAACCGCGAAACCATGATGTCGATGTTCCCCGACTTGTTCTCGCGTGTCGCAGTGGAAAGCGTTTCCAACTATCCAAGGCGCCTTGCGCGAAGCCTTGCGGCTTGTGCGCCCGACGGAACAATCGGCCAGCCTAACGTCGCCGTTCTTACACCGGGCATCTATAATTCTGCTTATTTTGAACACGCCTTTTTAGCGGATCAAATGGGCGCGGTACTGGTTGAGGCGAGCGATCTGCGCGTGGTCAATGGCCGGGTGCAGATGCGTTGCACGGATGGCTATAAACAGGTCGATGTAATTTATCGCAGGGTTGATGATGACTATCTTGATCCGCTGACATTTAATCCAAATAGTGTGCTGGGCATTCCGGGCATCATGGATGTCTATCGCGCGGGCAATGTCACTATCGCCAACGCTCCGGGTACGGGCGTTTCAGACGATAAGGCAATTTACAGTTTTATGCCGGAGATTGTTGAGTTCTATACCGGTGAAAAACCATTGCTGCCCAATGTACAGACGTGGCGCTGCGCTGATGCTGATAGCCTAGCCTATGTGCTTGATAACCTAGAAGAGTTGGTGGTGAAGGAAGTCCATGGCTCTGGCGGATACGGAATGCTGATCGGGCCGACCGCGACAAAGCGCGAAGTAAAAGAATTCCGTGCGAAACTGGAGGCAAACCCAGAAAACTACATCGCGCAGCCGACATTGTCGCTCTCAACCTGCCCGATCTTCACCAAGAAAGGCCTCGCGCCGCGGCACCTTGATCTGCGACCGTTTGTGCTCGTTTCGCCCAATGGGATCGACATTACGCCTGGCGGCCTAACGCGGGTCGCGCTGAAAGAGGGGTCGCTGGTCGTCAATTCGAGCCAAGGCGGAGGCACCAAAGATACTTGGGTGCTGAAAGACTGATGGCTGGGGATCAATCATGTTAGGCCGCACCGCCAATGGAATGTTCTGGATGTTCCGCTATCTTGAGCGGGCCGAGAATACTGCGCGCTTGCTGGACGCAGGGATGCGTATGGCGTTGACGCGCGACGCCGAAACAGCCCAAGCTGAGTGGCGTTCTGTTATCGCAACATCGGGCCAGCGGGCTGCTTATGAAGCGGAGTATGACGATTACACCGGGCAGCAAGTGTGGAATTTTATTCTTCGCGAGCGCGCCAACCCATCAAATGTGCGTGAGATGTTTGGCGCTGTTCGAATGAACGCGCGCATGGTTCGGACTAATATTTCGAGTGAAGTATGGGGCGCTGTCAACGAAAGCTGGATGGAGCTTGATGAGCGATTGTCCCGGCCCATCGGACCCAATGTTGTTGGCGATGTGATTAGCATGATCCGCCGTGCAGGCATGTCTGTGCACGGCGCGGTTGAGGGGGCAATGTTGCGCAATGAGGGCTATCACTTTGCCCGTGCGGGGACTTTTATTGAGCGCGCAGAAAGCACAGCGCGTATCCTCGATATGAAGTATTATTTGCTGTTGCCGAGCCTTGGCCATGTCGGCTCTAGTCTAGACACAGGTCAGTGGGATCAGGTGCTGCGTTCAGTCGCGGGAGCAAGCGCATACAGTTGGCTCAATGCTGGCAACATAGACGCGCGCGGCATCGTTGAGTTTCTGGTCCTTGATGATCGCTTCCCGCGTAGCCTAGCGTTTTGCCGCAACGCTTTGCGCGTTCATTTGGCGGCGCTTGCCAAGATTCACGGCGCTGAAGGTGAATGCAATGAGCTGATGCGTCAGGCCGATATGGAGATTAACGAATTGACCGTTGAAGATATCTTCGATGAGGGACTGCATTCGTTTCTGCTAAGCTTCATTGCGCGGAACACAGCAATCGGCACTGCCATTGGTGAAGACTACAGGTTCCTAGCATGAGGTTTTCGCTATGAGATTGGCGATCCGCCACACCACGCATTACACGTTTTCAGAGCCTGTTGTGCATGCCCTGCAACGTCTGCGTCTCACGCCGAAAGAGACACAAGGGCAATCGATACTCGATTGGCAGATGGATTATGAGAATGCCTATGCTGAGCTTGAGCATGAAGATCAGCATTTCAATACGGTTTCATTGATCTCAGTTGAGCCGGGTTCGCGCGAAGTTACTGTTACGTGCCGCGGCACGGTAGAGACACGAGACAGCGCTGGCGTAATCGGACGGCATTCAGGCCATCTGCCGCTGTGGAGCTTTCTGGGGCAAACCAAACTTACCAAGCCGGGCGTCAAACTGCGTGCGCTGATGCGTGAATTGTCCGATGGAAGCGATGAGAACCAACAAAGTAAACTCGACTTTTTGCACGCACTATCCGCCAAAATTCGTGAGCACGTCGCCTATCGCACTGGCACCACAGCGGTTAATACCACTGCGGAGGAAGCGCTGGATGCTGGCGAGGGTGTTTGTCAGGACCACACACATATTTTCTTGGGCGCTGCCCGCGCAGCAGACATACCGGCTCGCTATGTCAGCGGCTATCTCATGATGAATGACCGCATCGATCAAGAGGCCACTCATGCATGGGCGGAGGCGCATATTGATGGGTTGGGATGGGTCGGTTTTGACATCTCAAATGGCATCAGCCCTGATCCGCGCTATATTCGCGTCGCGACGGGACGGGATTATCGTGAAGCTGCGCCCGTCACAGGCATCAGCTTCGGCTCAGCTGAGCATGTTCTCACGGTCAATGTCGCCGTTGAACAGCAGCATCAGCAATAAACGACTGCACAATATTGCTTTGATCGGCGCACATTCTCGACTAATCAGCCGCTCCCATTCTGGATAGAGAACAATATGACTTATTGCGTTGGCATGATGCTTGATCGCGGGCTTGTTATGATGAGCGATACGCGCACGAACTCGGGCGTTGATAACATTTCAGTGTTCAGAAAGATGTTTCACTGGAGCGTACCCGGCGAGCGTATCATTACAGTGATGACAGCGGGTAACTTGGCAACAACCCAAGCTGTTGTTGGGAAATTGGAAGAGCGCACGAAAGCCCCGGATGAGCGAGAGAACACCCTCTTTCAATCGCCGACCATGTTCCAAGTCGCTGCTGATATCGGCAAGCTGTTACGCTCCACCATTGCGCAGCGGCAGGAAGCCAACGGGGATCGTGGTAAGGGACGTTTTACCGCGTCAATTATCGTCGCAGGCCAGGTTGCGGGCATGGAGCCGCGCTTATTCATGATCTATCCGGAAGGTAACTTCATCGAGGCCAGCCTCGACACACCGTTCTTTCAAATCGGTGAAACCAAATATGGGCGCCCGATCATATTGCGCGGCTATGACCGGGATATGACCTTCGAAGATGCTGTAAAACTTCTGATGGTGTCATTTGACTCGACCTTGAAGGCAAACCTCTCCGTCGGCCTCCCACTTGATGTAATGGTTATTCAAAGAGACGCTTTTGCCCCAACACATCAGCACCGTGTGACGCATGATGACCCCTACTTTGAGTCGATCTCTTCCAGCTGGGGGGATGCGCTAAAATCGGCCTTTCATTCGCTACCAGACTACAGTTTCAGCTCCAAATAGGCGGGAAATTTCAAGGTCGTTTGAGGAGTGACCATCGACCGCTGCGAAGTGTATCCGATCTGGAGTGTAAATAAGCGTTGTTTTGCGAAGCTTTACGTAGAGTTTAACGAAACATTGCTCGGATTCGGGCGCGCTCTCGCGTGTGCTAAGTGTGATTACCGCGCATCAAATGCGCATGACACACAAGGCAACACTCCACTTCATCGACTCCTCCAGCCGTCACCGCGCTGAATTGTCACGTGTAGGTTTCGCCCTTGGTCACCATTGTGAGGTTTATGGCGATCTCGGCGATCTCTCGGTCCACCCACCACGGGAGGGCATCATAATCGCGCGAGACGCTGTTGAAGAAGGCGGGGTCGGTATGATCCTCGACCGCTTGAGTAAATTGGGCGTCTGGTTGCCGCTCATCGCGGTAGATGAACAGCCAAGACCTGGGCGTATCGTTGAGGCGATCAAGTCAGGCGCGCTCGACTATCTCTCTATGCCACTCGATCCAGAGCGTTTCTCTCGCTGCTTGGCACGGATCGAGAAAGAGGCTGAGATCTTCGGTGAAGCACGTCGGCGCATGATTGAGGCGCGCGGCCGGATCGCAAATCTGTCCAATCGGGAACGCGAAGTGCTTGATTGGCTTGCTGAAGGAAGCAGCAACAAAGTCATCGCTCGTGAGCTGGATATTAGCCCGCGCACAGTCGAAATCCATCGCGCTAATATGATGAGCAAGCTAGGCGCGCGCCATGCGGCCGAAGCGGTTCGATTAAAGCTTGAAGCTCAGCTTGAACCAGAGATGCCAAACGCGCAATGACCGGCAAAGTCGGCTTGCGTTAGAAACGAAGCGACGAGGCCTTTGGGTCGGCCTGATTGTTCGGCAATTGTGACGCGAGCATCGTGAGCGCGCCGCACGCGCCAGCACGTGATGCTCTAGCGACAGAATTTGGCGCCGGTTCCTTCGACGTGGAAGTGATCTTTATGTGCGCGATTGTAATTTGGGCCGAGGACTGTGCCAAAACGCTTGCAGGCGCTCTTGTGTACCACGCGCAAAAATTCGCGTTCTGCGGCGTTTCCGTCTGACCAACCTCCTTTTACGCTGATCCGACGACCATTTTTCAAAACAAAGGCAGATATATCGATCGCCTCTGCACGGGCGTGGGCTGATCGGCGTGATGTGCCGGCGACGTTGCGGCATGAGTAAGACCCCATGGTCTCAATCCGATCAAGCGAGCTACCAAGAATCTGGCGCGCAGCGCGATCCACCCCAAAACGTGCCCAGTCGCTAAATGCTGTTGCCGTGCGGCACTGAACCGGTCCAATATTGCTGACCCCAAATGCAGAGCGATCACCGGCAAGAGAAGAAAGCTGGACCGTCCCTAGCTTCGTGCATCCTGGGCCCGCATATGTATCCGGAACGGGATTGAAGCGCGCTCCAGCTGCGCCCAACTCTTGGAAACAGGCGCGATCATTGGGGCGCTGCGAAATACGGCTTTGAGCAGAGGTGACACGCGGCTTGGCGTCAGTGTGCTGCGTGGCTGCGCCCTCGTTTCGGCTCGATGAAGGCAGGATGCTGCAACCAGTTAGCGCAAGCGCGCTCAAGGTTGTGATGACAATGCGAAATGATGCTGCGTGTTTCATAACTCGCTCTGCATGGCGCATTTATGGTTAACAATTGCCTAAGGGTGGGCGTGGATGGCCTGACTACGGCGCAATCTTGGCTCGTCTGATCGCAGGCTGTTGAGATAGCGGCGCATGATCACGGCAATTCGTCTGCCACTTGCTCCCAAAGTTCAATTTTGATGCCGTTGGGGTCGAGCAGCCAAGCAAACTTTCCATATCCTTCATCTGCGCTATCCAAGATTTTGATCTTCTTTTTTTTGAGCATTGTCACGAAACCGTCGAGGTCGTTGACGCGCAGATTGATCATGAAGCCGCTTTTTCCTGGCTTTATATACTGGTCGTCAGGAAAGTGGCTGATCAAAGAATAGGGATTTTTTTTAGGCTCATCTGCCCATGCAAGTTGAGGTCCATATTCCCCGTCCAACCCCAACACATTGCGATACCATTCACGTGTCGCTGCTGGATCCTGTGCGATGTAAAAAACTCCGCCAAGTCCGGTAATACGCGCATCTGTTGCGTCTGGCATGTTTGTGATCCTCCGCCTCTAATCATGCGTAGAATGCAGCAATCGAGCGTCGGCGGCCACTTTAAAGTTTCAGCTTAGAAGCGAGTAGTGAACTCAATCACGCTCTGGGGTAGGGCATCAAGCAATGCGATCTCGATCACTTTGTCGAACCCAGTCAGCACCATTGCCCCAACGACTAGCAGGGTCGCACCGAAGAAAGGCTTACCGTATTTTGCAAGGCGCATCATTGTCTTGCTCCGTTCGCCAATTGCCTTGCGCGAGCCATAAGCAAACGCGAGGATTGATGTTGCTACGCCTAGGCCAAAGATCAGGAAAATAAGGAAGCTCGCAAGCAAATCTTGTCCCTGACTTGCTGCTGCAATGGCGACACCCAAGGTCGGGCCGACACATGGGGCCCACACGATGCCGAGCAGCAGCCCAACGGCAAATTGCCCGCCATTGCCATCGCCGCTTAGCCTCGACAATCGCTGGTTACCGAAATTGGCAATGGGCGCGGCAGCGGCAGAGAGTGCGGCCTGCGCTTGCGGTACGAGCATGACCGCACCAGCCAACGCCAACATTCCGCCGGCGAGCAGTCGCACCAGCTGTTCGTTGATGCCAATCGAGTAGCCAAACGCGATCACCGTGAAGCCGAACAGGGTAAAGCTTGTGACCAAACCGCCAGCGAGCGCCAAGGGACCAAATCTGCTTTTGCCAAATGCCGATGCGATCAGGATCGGCACCAGCGGTAAGACGCATGGGTTTAAGATCGTCACAAGACCTGCGACGAAAGATAAGAGCGCGCTGGTAAGCATCGGTCTGGCTGCGGCGCGCGTCTATCCTAGGCGATAGACTTGCGTTTAGAGCGCGCTCAAAACCACGCTGCGCAGGCGTGTTCGATTGGTTTCAGCGATAGAACGGGCGACCTCTTTCTTGCCTTTGAAAACGAGAACAGTCGATTGGCGAGGGACGCGGTTCGCGCGCAAGAACGCTTTTTCATCGTCGAAGTTCACTTTGACGAATAGGACCTTGGCGGAAGCCTGTTCTTCGCGAAGCTCTTCGAGGATAGGGGCCTGTGCACGGCACGTTGGGCACCAATCGGCGTAGACATCAACGACGATTGTCTTGCCCTTGCCTTGCGCCATCGCAAACTCAGCGGCGCTGTAAGTCTGCCAGCCTGAGGTGTCAGCCTTAGCTGATAATTGCATGGCACCAACAACAACGGCGCCGATCGCAGCGACTAGTGCAAAAATACGAAACACGGGCCTACACTCCAGAAATTCTTATCGGCGAATTGCCGACTGTTCATTGGGGTGTTCGTTCGGTTGACGCGTGCGGTTACATGAATGTGAAGTACGGCTTAACCGAAAAGGCCCCGAGTGCTTATCGCACCCGAGGCCTTTTGATCAGTTTGAAAAGACCGCGCTTAAAACTCAGCGACTAGACCAACTGTTCCGATCGCACCGCGTGGATCGTGGACCCGGCTGTCAAACCCGCCGTTTGTGGCTACGCGCGGTGCAACAACGTCAAACACGTTGCGAACACCGGCGGTCAAGGTAAGCGCTCTATCGCGATCAAACAATTCATTGATCGCCAGGCTGTATTGTACATCCACACGGAAATCGCTGTCGATATCCGCATTGCCGTTTTGATCGTCTAGATAGCTATCAATGTAGCGACCGAATACGTTGAAGGAATGCGCACCCGCTTCGACTTGAAGGCCGGCGTTGAACCGCAGTTCTGGTGCTGGCGATCCAAAGTTGGTGAAGTTGCGGTTGCCAGCGCCATCGATGGTCGCTCCGCCGACAGATTCCTGCAGATCATAACTAATCACGTAGTTGCCTTCGAAGCTTGGCGTGATCGTGCCGAACCCAGTGTCGATGATATATCGAACAGAGAAGTCCACACCTGAGGTCTCAACGCTCGCTGCGTTGGCATAGCTGTTGTTGACCTGAATGATGGTGCCTGCTGGACTACGAACAATGTCAGGACCGTCGGGCGCCGCGTCCACAATCGCCTGAGCCGATGTCTGCACAATCGCATTGTCGAACTCAAAATTGTAATAGTCGGCGCTGATCTCAAGTCCGCCAAATGGCTGCAATGTGAAGCCTAGGTTGTAGGCGGTGGAGTCTTCTGGAACGAGGAGCGGATTACCTACTGCACGAACAGCGACGAAGGCATTTGCACCGCCATTGTTCGGGTCAGAAACCTGTTGCAGCGTGGTTGACTGCCCTTGCTGTTGGAAGGTCGATGGGGCGCGGAACGATGTTGAGAATGAACCACGCAGCGACACCCAATCAGTCGGACGCAGAAGCAGGGCGATTTTTGGATCGAGCGTATCGCCGCCATCGCTGCCATAGTCTTCAAAGCGCAGAGCCAATTGCAGATCAGCCCAATCCGTAATTGGAACCGCCAACTCGCCGAAGATCGCATAAACATCTTGCGCGCCGGAGAACGCTTGCTCACCGATCAAGAAGGCAAAACCATCATTACTGGTAATTTCGTCGAACGTCGCCGAAATGCGCTGCTCACGATATTGTACGCCGACGGCAACGCCGACTGGTCCAGCAGGAAGCTCAAATAGATCGCCCGAAATAAAGCCTTCTGCTACAAACAGTTCCGCATCGCGGTCCGATCGTGAGAACTCTGTCACATATTCGAGCAATGCGGCGTTACTGCCAGGGTCGCCCAACAATGCGCTTGAGAACGGATTGAAGAACGTGCCGTCCCCAGGAATGGACGCGCCGTTGGCCGTCAGGAACGGGTTGCTGGCGGTACAATCAAGACCGGTGGCTGCGTTGAAAGCGGGGCTTGCATTGAAGCCGCGCAGCGCGCAGGCGAAGCGGTCACGCACTGTATCTTCAGTGTTCCCTTGGAAATCGTTATCCGCAAATGTGACGCTGACGTTCCACAAGCCATTGCTGAGAAGGCCATCAAAATCACCTTCCAATGTGGACGAAAGCCGCAGGGTTTGCGATTCAAACAGAGCAGGTGACACTTCGCCGCCAACACCGCTGGCTCGTCCGAAGAACACAACGTTCGCGCCGAACGGGTTGCTCGGGTTGAAGTCAGGAACTACCGCTTGCCCTAGTTGCAGGAATGGGAAGGTCGGTGAATTGCCGCGCCGCGCTGTGTTGTCAGAATAGCCAACCTCCGCGCTAAAGCGAACCGAGTCCGACAGATCTGCATTGGCAGAAACGTAAGCCGTGAAGCGCTGTTCATCTGGAACGAGGTTGAAGAACTCGCCAAAATCAAATTGACAAAGGCCAACATCAGGGACGCCTGCTGGCGTTGCGCTGATGATATTAGGGATACCGCCTGCTTGCGCGCAGCCCGGATCGATTACTGGTGCGCCTGCCGGGAAGCCGGGGACACCAAAAAACGAGCCTGGGTTGCCAAGTGAGGAAGTGTCATCAGCCGGAACCGACAAGCGGCGCTCCGCAGTCGTCAGTGGCGATCGATCAAGGTAGCTGATCGCACCAATTAGGTTGAAGTCACCAATTTCGACACCGGCGAGTGCCTGAATGTTATATTCGCTGTAATCGCCAGTGCTCAGATGTTCGGTGTAGTCACCGGAAACCAAAAGACCTTCATAGTCTTTGCGCGTGATAAAGTTGACCACGCCAGCAACCGCATCAGAACCATAGAGCGAAGAAGCGCCGTCCTTCAGGATTTCTACGCGCTCAACAGCAATCAGTGGGACAAGTGAGCTTGTGTCGACGAAGTTGATGCCATCGTTCGTCGGTGATGCTGAGAGCGTCTGACGCTTACCGTTTAGCAAAATCAGCGTCGAAGCGACACCCAGACCGCGAAGGTTGATGTTCGATGTGCCGGTCGTGCCACCTTGGGTAAAGGCGTCAGGGTTGTTCTGCGCACCGCTGTTGATTGTCAGTGATTGCGTGATCTCGCCTATGTTTTGCGCGCCAATATCATCAATTGCGCCGGCATCGACTGTCGCCAGTGGTGATGCGAGATCAGCTTGTGAATCGCGGCGGATGAAAGACCCAGTAACAACGATGACGTTGTCGTCTTCGGCGACGGCTTCGTTGTCGCTGCTAACGTCTTGGTCTTGGGCCAAAGCCGGTGAAGCGAATGCGAAGGCTGCAGCCGCACAAGACAGCTTACATGCAGTTTTAGTGAGTTTCATTTAGGGCACTCCTCTCTCTCAAGATGTCCTTTTAATAAGGAAAATCTCGAAAGGAAGGGGCTGCAGGTGACGCAAGGTTACTTTGTCACGCATAGGAATGCGCAAACTCAGTTTCAAACTTGAAACTTATATGTAATCTTTTTGCAAATCAGTAACTTGAACTATACTTTTGGGTGTTGAAGCGCCTGTATCAATTCTGCAACAAGTTATGCAGCATCCTTCTTTCGCTTCGCTTTTTTGCGCTCGTGCGGGCATAGCAACGTCTTGCGCAAACGGATGCTTTGCGGGGTTACTTCGACCATCTCATCATCGTCGATGTACGCGATTGACTGTTCCAAGCTCATCCGACGAGGCGGGGTTAGCCGAATTGCATCATCCTTACCGGAAGAACGCACATTGGAAAGCTGCTTGGCTTTCATGGGGTTAACTTCAAGGTCATCTGGTTTGGAGTTTTCGCCAATCACCATGCCTTCATAAACTTTGACAGTGGCTCCGACGAACATTTCTCCGCGCTCTTCCAGCATATTGAGCGCGTAGGCGTTGGTGTCACCATCACCATTAGAGATCAGTACGCCATTATTGCGGCCGCCAACTGCACCCTTGTAGGGACCATACTTTTCAAACAGGCGGTTCATGATGCCTGTGCCGCGCGTGTCAGACAGGAATTCACCATGATAACCGATAAGGCCGCGCGATGGTGCGGAGAAAGTGATGCGGGTCTTACCTTGGCCGGAGGGGCGCATTTCAGCGAGATCAGCTTTGCGCTTCTGCATCTTCTCAACGACCGTTCCGGAATGCTCATCGTCGACATCAATCACGACGGTTTCATATGGTTCGGTTCGCTCACCATTTTCCTCGCGGAACAGCACTTTGGGGCGTGAAATCCCTAGTTCAAAGCCTTCGCGGCGCATCGTTTCGATTAACACGCCAAGCTGCAATTCACCGCGGCCAGCAACTTCAAAGGCGTCTTTGTCATCGGCTTCGGTAACACGGATCGCGACGTTTGTTTCAGCCTCCCGCAGCAGGCGATCACGGATCATGCGGCTCGTGACTTTGTCGCCTTCGCGGCCAGCCAGCGGGCTGTCATTCACTGAAAAGCGCATCGCGAGCGTGGGTGGGTCGATCGGTTGCGCAGCGATAGGTTCGCTCACAGAAGGATCGCAGATCGTGTTGGAAACAGTTGCTTTTTCAAGTCCGGCGAGCGCGATAATATCGCCTGCTTGCGCGCTTTCCACTGGCACGCGGTCAAGCCCATCAAAGCTCATCAGTTTGGTCGCGCGTCCAACTTCAACAACATTGCCGTCGACATCAATCGCGTGGATCGGATCATTCACCTTAAGCGTGCCGGACTGAACACGGCCGGTCAAAACGCGGCCCATGAAATTGTCGCGGTCAAGCAGTGTCGCAAGGAAGCTAAACGGACCTTCAGTGTCGAGGTCAGGAGCGGGCACATGCTCAATGATTTTTTCAAACAGGGGAGCAAGCGAGCCATCGCGCGCGCCTTCATCTTCGCTGGCATAGCCATCCCGCCCACTGGCAAATAGTGATGGGAAGTCCAATTGCTCGTCGCTCGCATCCAAACTAGCGAACAAGTCGAATACCTCGTCCAGCACTTCCTGCGGACGACCATCTGGGCGGTCGATCTTATTGACCACTACGATTGGTTTCAGGCCGAGGGCGAGCGCCTTTCCAGTAACGAATTTGGTCTGCGGCATTGCACCTTCTGCGCTGTCGACGAGCAGGATAACTCCGTCAACCATGCTCAAGATGCGTTCCACCTCGGCCCCGAAGTCAGCGTGGCCAGGAGTGTCGACGATATTGATGCGTGTGGTCTCACCATCTTTCCCGTCCCATTCGACACTGGTGCACTTTGCAAGAATTGTAATGCCGCGTTCTTTTTCCAAATCGCCGGAATCCATGGCCCGCTCTTCAATCCGCTGGTTCTCACGGAAGGTGCCTGATTGGCGGAAGAGTTGGTCAACGAGCGTGGTTTTGCCGTGGTCAACGTGCGCGATAATGGCAATGTTGCGCAGCGCGCGGGTCTGGGAGGCGGACATGAGTGAAAACGCTTTCGAATAAGTGTATTTGGCAAGTGCCAGGCGGCTATTACAGCAATAGTGCGGCGTCTAGCGAGCGCCTGAATTACAACGAAATTGCTAGCGCGCATGTTGTTGCGCTGCAGCATTGCTGGCGCGCCTAGCGCAGCGTCGCCGTTACGGCAAGCGGCTAAGACCTGAAAATGCGGTGCAGTGCAGCAAATCAACAGTGTGACGACAAAGCCACAACGGCGAATCTGCCCTTGTTATTTGGCGCTTTGTAACTTGTCGCACGAGTGCCGCTGGCTTATTCAAGAGGGCAATCAGTTTAGGCGTCAACGCATTTGGAGATGCGGTCTGAACTGACTTAATTGTGGAGAGGAGATCCCATGCGTTCCATTTTTGCCGGCTCAGCCGGTGTCCAGCGATTCACACTTTTTTCTGGTGCTGCGGCTGTTGCTCTTTGCGCACCAAGCATGGCTTTGGCCCAAGATGCCGAAGCACCAGAGGCTGAAGATGAATTCAGCAACAACACGATTGTTGTGACCGCGACCAAGCGCGAGCAAACGTTGCAAGAAACGCCAGTTTCTGTGTCGGTGACCTCAGCTGAAACGCTGGATAATGCGCAAATCCGCGATGTGCTCGACCTTCAAACGGTGACGCCTTCGCTACGTGTCAGCCAGCTACAAAACTCCTCAAGCACGACCTTCATTATTCGCGGTTTTGGTAACGGCGATAACAACTTCGGCATTGAGCCATCAGTTGGCGTCTTCGTTGACGGCGTTTTCCGCTCTCGCTCGATCGGTTCGCTTGGTGACCTTGCCAATGTTCAGCGCATCGAAGTTCTGAACGGCCCGCAATCGACCTTGTTCGGTAAGAACGCGTCCGCCGGTGTTATCTCGGTCGTAACGCGTGAGCCCCAGTTCGACTTCGGCGGCTCTGTCGAAGCGGTTTATGGTAACTTCAACACCGTCGTTGTCAAAGGCGACGTGACCGGTCCAATCAGCGAAAATGTCGCGTTTTCGGTCGATGCGAGCTATAACCGCCGTGACGGTATCGCCGAAATCGTCAATCTTGGTGCAGACTTAAACGACCGCAACCGTTGGAGCGTCCGAGGTCAGCTTTTGGTCGAACCAACTCCCGACATCAGCATTCGCGCGCAAGCCGATTATGGCCGGATTGATGAAAACTGCTGCACAGTGAACACCTTGGTCGCTGGTCCGACTGCGCCAGCGGTCTTCGGTGTAGGCGGAGCGCTCAACACCGATTTCTTCAGCGATGAAACCTTCCTCAACCGTGTGCCGATCAACGAAGTCGACAATTATGGCGGCTCAGTTCAGGTTGATTGGGACATTGGTTCGATTTCGCTCACGTCGATCACAGCTTATCGTGAATTGAAGAACTTCGTCGATCAGGACGTTGATTTTACGAGCGCTGACATCGTCAATGAAATTCGCGATCAAGAGGTTGAGACTTTCACTCAGGAAGTCCGCATCGCATCGGACTTTGACGGACCGATCAACTTCCTGCTCGGCGCTTTCTATTTTGATGAAAGCGTGACGCAAGACAGTGATTTGATCACGGGCGCCGCTGCTCGCCCGTTCTTTGAGCTTCTTGCTGGCGGACTTGGAACGTTTGGCCTGATTGAAGATGGCGGACCGTTCAGCCTAGGCATTCCTGCTGGAGAAATTTTCTCTGCAGGCCCACTGACAACCGAAGCCTACTCACTCGACAACCAGTCGTTCTCAATCTTCGGTACCGTGGATTTTGAACCTGTTGAGGGCCTCGTTCTTACGGCAGGCTTCAACTACACTGACGATGAGAAAGACTTTGCGCTTTCTCAAACGTCTTTCGATGAGTTGGGGCAAGTCAATCTTGTTGATGCATTCATCGCTGGCGCGCTTGGAACGTCCGATCCAGCCGCTATTGCTGCTTTCGCGGCGGCGGACCCTGCAACTTTCGGGACTGTTGCCAATTTGGCAAACACGCCTTGTGGTCCAAATGGTACGCCGCCACAGTCGCCAGCTTGTAATGCTCTGCTAGGCTTCTCGGCATTCCAGTTCCAGCCACCGTTCCTCAATACACCCAACTCGGTGGAAGATGGGCAAACCAGTGACAGCGACTTTAGCTACACACTGCGTGTCGCCTATGACGTTACGCCGGACATCAACGCTTACTTCAGCTACGCCACTGGCTTTAAAGCAAGTTCGGTAAACCTGTCGCGTGACAGCCGCCCAGTGTTCGGCGACTTCATTCCAGGCCCAGGTGGTTCTGCAATCCTTGCTCCATCATCGCCTATTCGTGATGCCGGCCTTGCGGTTCCAAACCTTGGCACGGGCTCGCGTTTTGCTGGTCCAGAAGAAGCCGAAGTTTTTGAGCTCGGCCTGAAGGCTCAATTTGATGGGTTTGGCTTTAACCTCGCACTGTTCGATCAGACCATTGAAGGGTTTCAGTCGTTCCTGTTTACAGGCACCGGCTTCCAGCTCAACAATGCCGGTCAACAATCGGTTCAAGGCTTCGAATTTGACACGACCATCGTGCCAACAGACGGGCTGGTACTGACGTTTGCGATGACGCACCTCGATCCGATCTTCGACAGCTTTGTTGGAAGCCCTGTTGGAGATCTGACCGGACAGCGCCCTGCAGGCATTCCTTCGTTCAGCATTTCAACCTCTGCAACCTACACGCATGAGTTCGGCGCGAGTGGAAATCGTTTGGTATCGCGTCTCGATTACAGTCATGAAAGTGACACTGCCATCAACAATGGCTTGCCGACTTTCGGACCGAACAACTTCAGCCGGGAAGTCAACTTGGTGAACGGTTCGATGACTTTGCAGCTTGATAACGGGCTTGAAGTTGGTGTGTTTGGCCGTAATCTCTTTGACGAACGGTACATTCTCACCGTCTTTGATGGTGTGGCACAAGCCGGCACAGTGTCTGGTTACCCCAGCGTGCCGCGCACCTATGGCGGCGTCGTGCGGTTCAAGTTCTGATCCTGTCAGACATTACCTTTAGACAAAGGGGCTTGCGATTGCGGGCCCCTTTTTCTTTGCAACTCAGTCGGGAATGTGTTCGATTGCGACCAATGTCCTGCATTATCTGGGACGGGATTAGTGGGGAATCGTATCAATGAATTATGCTGGTTTTTGGATTCGAGTTGGGGCTTATTTGATCGACTATGTGATTTTGATGGTCGCACAATTCATGGTCTATTCGATTTTTGGGGTAAGCTTGTTCGGCGCGGCATCGCTTGATCCCGAGGCCGCAGGGATGTTTGAATCGGTAGGCGCAATTATCGCGTTCCTGATCACTTCGATTGGTGCAATCCTCTATTCTGTGATCTTGGAAAGCTCGGCCAAGCAGGCAACTCTGGGCAAGATGGCGCTGGGGTTGGTCGTGGTTGATGAACACGGCGGCCGGATCAGTTTCTTACGAGCTTTAGGGCGCTATTTTGCCAAAATCCTGTCGGCAATTATCCTGCTGATCGGTTTCATCATGGTCGCCTTTACTGATCGCAAGCAGGGACTTCATGACATCTTGGCGAGCACGCTCGTCGTGCGCGGCCAGCCTGGAATGGTTGGAGTCGATCCTGGCGTGTTTGAGTAAATCTAAAAGCTTGCGGGGCACTGAGAGCGGATTAAAGTTCTCTCAGTGCCTGCGCTGGCTTTGCTCTAAGGAGCGGCAGGGAGCCGCCGATCGCGAACGCCAGCACCATAGCTAAGCCGAGACCAAGCACGGCTAGCACCTCGCCCCAGTTTGGAAGCCAATCAAACTCAAACAGCTGGGTGATGATCACCCACGCTAGACCTGAGCCAAGGCCCAACGCTACCAGCGCAAGCAGTCCAGCGATCAGGCCATATTCTGCCAATTGCATCAACAAGATCTGCTTCCGGCTCGCGCCAAGCACTCTCAGTACAACCGTGTCATATGTCCGCGCTGCCCGTGCGGCCGCAATTGCACCCATTAGCACGGCAAGACCGGCGAGAACGGCTACGGCGGCCGCTGCAAGTGTTGCTAAGCCAACTTGGCGCAAAATTGTGCGCGCTTCGCCCAACACCTGGCCGACCTCAATGACTGAACTTGATGGGAATTCACGCACCAGATCGCGCAGCAATTCGCCGCGTTGATCGGTGTCGACACCGTCAGGCAGATCGAGCGTTGCAGAAAGGTTATGTGGAGCATCAGCGATGGCATTGCGGGAAAACACCATCGTGAAGTTGAAGCTCATATTCTCCCAGTCGATCTCCCGGACGTTGGCAATGCGCGTCTTGCGTTCGACGCCAAGCACTCCGATCGTCAGATAATCGCCGACACCGAGGCCAGCGGCTTCGGCCAATTGCGCGTCGATTGAAACCAATGGCTCCCCTGAGTGATCCGCGTCCCACCATTCGCCGTCAGTCAGGCGGTTTCCTTGCGGCAATTCGTCGGCATAAGTGATGCCGCGTTCGCCGCGCAGAGCCCAAGCGCCCTCTGGTATTTCTTCCAGTTCAGATACGCGCTGCATGGCGTCTTCAGCTCCAAACGCTAGCACTGCGCCGCGCAAGGTCGGCACGCTGCGCAGCATGGCATCGGGAAAGCGTGCTTCGACTAGCTCGTAAAAACGCTCTTCTTCCTGCACGGGCACATCGAGCACAAAATAGTCGGGTGCCTCTTGCGGCACGCGGCTTTCGATATTGCCCTCGATTGCGCTTTGAACGCCTGCGAGCAGCACAAAAGCGGCCAGTCCAAAACCTAGCGCGGTGACCAGTGCGCCGGTCGGCGCTCCGGGGCGGTGGAGATTAGCGAGCGCGCTTCGAAGAAGAGGGTTTCTGGGGCGGGGCAGGCTTTTGGCGAGCTTTTGAATACCAAAGCCGAGGCCAGCTAGAGCGATCAGAGCGCCGCCAGCTCCGATTAGAAAACCGCCTGAAAGCCTAGGTTGATCGGTCGTGATGAGGGCCAGCGCGCAAATTGCGACGATCCCTGCGGCAGTGAGCGCTACCGCGCGCCAGTCGCGGGTCAGCGGGGTGATGCCAGACCGCATCAGCGCCATCGCTGGGAAAGTCCTCGCGCGCAGGAGAGGCGTGGCGGCGAAAGCGAAGGCGACTAGCAAGCCATACGCTGCAGCCAGCATCAGCGGGGCGGGCTCGATTACAAATCCACCTTCGACCGGCAATAGGCCTTGCAAGGCTGCGCCTAAGACGGGTGTGACCAAAACGCCGACGGCAAGACCGGCTGCGCTTCCGATGAGCGCGGCGACAGTGATTTGGAGCGCGTATACTCGTACTATGTCAGTTGATGACGCGCCGAGCACTTTCAGCGTCGCGATACTGCCCCTGCGTGCTTCAAGGTAAGATGACACTCCGCCAGCAATGCCGATCCCTGCGATTACCAATGCAGCAAGACCGACCAGCGTTAGAAAGTCGCTCATCCGGCCGACGAAACGATCGGCGCCAGGCGAGGCGCGGTCTCGCGTTCGGAAGTCAAAGCCTGCTTCCGGGAACTGTTCTGTCAGCGCTTCTTCAACCGCCTCGGGATCGCGGCCCTGATCTGTGAAGGCGACCCGGTACTTGCTTTCATAAAGCGAGCCAGGTTCGAGCAGACCGGCGCGGCCCGGGATGGCTTCGGCAACTATAACCGTCGGGCCGAGCTGGAAGCCCTCCGATAAACGGTCTGGCTCTTTATCAATGATGCCGCCCGCGATGAGTTCGACCGTGCCAACAGTGAATGTGTCGCCAACGGCAATATCCAACCGGTCCAGCGCCCCTTGGCCAAGCCATGCGGTGTTTCCGCTTGGCGCTCCAACTTCGCGGCCATCGGCGAGCGTCAGCGCTCCATAAAGCGGCCAGCGCTCATCGACCGCTTTCAATTCGACCGGAGCGGCGCCATCAGGGGTGGTAGCCATCGCTTGCAAGCGCGTGCCCCCTGATACGTCGCCATATTCTGATAGCGCGGCCAGCTCTTCGTCATTCAGCGCACGTTGCCAGATTTCCACTTCAAGATCGCCGCCCAGCAACTCTTGACCACTTGATTCCAGCTCGCGCTCAATCGCAGAGGTGAGCGTGCCGATCGCCGCCAATGCTGCGGTGCCTAAGAAGATGCAAACCAGCAGCAAGCGTAGCCCGCGAAAGCGCGCGTTCAGATCACGGCGAGCAATTCGCCACGCGCCGCTCCATGACAGACGCGCAGAAGGTGTTGCGTCGCTCATGCGGCTTTCGCTGTCTTCGTATCAGAGGCGATGACGCCATCTGCCATTGTGATCACCCGCTCGCAGCGCTCAGCAAGTTTTGGATCGTGGGTAATGATCAACAAGGTAGCGCCAGTTTCACCGCGGCGTTCAAACAACAGGTTGATAATCTCTTCGCCAGTTGCTGCATCAAGATTGCCAGTCGGCTCATCAGCGAAAATGAGGCTGGGGCGCTGCGCGATGGCGCGCGCAATTGCAACACGCTGTTGCTCTCCGCCCGACAGCTGGGTTGGGTAGTGGCCGATCCGGTGACCAAGGCCAACCGCCTGCAACTCTGCCTCTGCCCGCTGGCGCGGATTTTCACCACCGGACAATTCCATCGGAGTTGCCACATTTTCAGCTGCCGTCATCGTTGGCAAAAGATGGAATGCTTGTAAGACAATCCCGATCCGGCCGCGCCGGGCGCGGGCCAAACCATCTTCATCAAGGTCCGCGAAGTTCTCGCCGGCAACTTGCAACGTTCCGCTCGTGGCACGCTCAAGCCCAGACAGCACCGCCATAAGAGAGCTTTTGCCTGAACCCGATGGGCCGAGCAAAGCGACGACTTCTCCCTCTGCGATATCGAGGTCGATACCACGCAGGATTTCGACCGGCGCCTGAGCGGAACCGAGTGTCAGAGTGAGGTTGCGGGCGGAAATCGCAGGGGCGGGCGCAAAAGATGGGTTTGTCACAGGATCCAAATGGCATAGGGGTGAGTTGCAAACAAGATACCCAAGTCGGAGGCTGGTAGATGGAAATGGGCGTTTGGTCGAAGAAGTTGATGGCGGCGCTGCTGGCGCTTGTCGTTACTGCGTGTGGAAGCGAAACCCCTGCGGCTGATCCGCAAAGGGGAGCAGATGCTGGTAATAACCCTTCTGCTGCTGCTCCGGTTCCCGTCGACGGTCCAGAAAGGCGGATCGTTGCCTTCGGAGATAGCTTGTTTGCTGGCTATGGGGTTGATCCAAGCGATAGCTATCCTACCAAATTGCAAGGGGCATTGCGCACCTCTGGCGTGAATGCTCTTGTGGTCAATGCTGGCATTTCCGGTGATACAAGCGCGGCGGGTCGCCAACGTTTGGCCTTTACGCTTGATGCTCAAGAGGAAAAGCCTGACCTGTTCATTCTGGAATTGGGCGGGAATGATCTGCTGCGCGGCATTGAGCCTAATGAGACGCGCGCGAACATTGCTGCGATGCTTGATGAGTTGCAGGCGCGCGAAATTCCCGTTCTGGTCATGGGGATGAGAGCGCCGCCTAATTACGGGCCGGAGTATCAGGCTGATTTTGATGCGCTGTACGGTGATTTAGCCCGCGAATATGGCGCTGCGCTGATCCCGTTTTGGCTGGAAGATATATATCAAGAACCTCAATTGTTCCAATCGGACCGTATTCATCCCACCGTTGAAGGGATTGAACGTCTGGTTGCAGGTACCTTGGGCGAAATTGAGGCGGCCTTACCGCAAGTTGATGAAAGCGCAGCAGCGGCGAATTGACCGGTTAAAGTGGCTCTAACTCGCCGTTAGACACGCGCCAGATGGCTGCGTCTTGAGCAATGTCACCAAAGGGCGATAGCTCAGTTCCGGTCATCCACACTTGCGCGCGGCCTTGTCCTAGGCGTTCAAACAAGGCCTTGCGACGGACTGGATCAAGGTGGGCGGCTACCTCATCCAGCAGCAAGATCGAAGGGCGACCCTCTGCTGCTAACACCGACTGCGCCAAGGTGATGGCGATCAACATCGCCTTCTGCTCCCCGGTGGAGCATGAAGCCGCTGCCTGACCCGACCCGGCCATCACGACGTCCAATTCATCGCGGTGTGGCCCGGTAAGAGCGCGCCCTGCCGCGCGATCTCGCCCGCGTTGGCGTGTCAGTTCATCACGCAGCGCTTCTGGATCGGTTGGGCCGCCCGGTCGGTATGTCAGCACAGGTTTGGCAAATGGTTGAGCGGGTAGGGCGGACAGTTCAACGCTCAGCGCTTCGATCAGGCCAAGGCGATTGGACGATACTTGCGACCCATGCTGTGCAACTTGAGCTTCAATCGCATCAAGCCAGCGGGCATCGCCGCGTTCTTCGAGCAGCTTGTTGCGTTCCCGCAGGGCAGTTTCAAGGCTCGCCACAGATTTTGCGTGTCTAGGCTCCACTGCGAGGGTCATGCGATCAACAAACCGGCGACGCGCTCCGGCAGAATCCATGAACAATCCGTCCATCGCCGGGGTCAGCCAAGAAATCGCCAGCCACTCGCTAAGCGACGTCGCGCTCGCATCTGCGCCATTGACGCGGACCAAGCGGCGGCGCGGCTGCTGCGGATCGATATAAGTGCCAATGCGCGCGCTTATCTGGCCTTGTTCCATGAGGTTCGCGCCTATGGCAAAGCCACCCGTTGCGTTCTGGAGAGGGACATCACTCAAGGATGCGCGGCGAATGCCCCTGCCGGGACTGAAGAGCGATAGCGCTTCCAGGACGTTGGTTTTTCCAGCGCCATTCTCTCCCACGAGCAGGTTGAACTTCGCGGAGCCTGATAGCTCGCTCGCCGCGTGATTGCGGAAATTTTCGAGGGAAATTCGGTCGAGCGACATAGCCTATGCGCGGTAGCACGCACGGCAATTATCGCCAGTCACACTGAATGCAAAATCACCGATCCCAATAAATGGGAAAAATCACCAACCTTTCGGAATGATGAACAAGTTGTTTCAGCATGTAAACTCGCCAAGCCGCAGAAAACTGCCGTTTTTTGAGTTTGGCACGGTCCCTGCAATTTATCGGGTATCCAGAGAGACAGTCTCTCAGGAACATGAAAGATCAACTAAGGAGACCAAAAATGTTTGCAGTCGAAACCACCAACCGCCTGTTCGCCGCCGCTTTCTCGCTCGCCATCTCGGCTGCGTTCATGGCCACCGCGATCCTTCCAGCCAGCCCACAACTGTTTGCTTAAGTCCGAACAGACCTCTTGAATTGAAAGGCCCCCAATCATGTTTAGCAACGATATCGGATCTCGCGCAGTAGCTGCCGTTTTCTCGGTCGCAATTTCCGCAATCTTCTTCGCCAGTGCCATCATCCCCGGTTCCCCCGGCCTGATCGCCTAATCTTCTCCAATCAACACCCCATAAGGAAATAGAAAAATGTTCGCTTCAATTGACCTCAGCAGCCGCGTCTTTGCCGCTGTCTCGGCTCTCGCGATTTCAGCCGTGTTCATGGCCACCGCGATTGTCCCTGCCAGCCCAGCTCTCGGAGTGATGGCATGAACGACGTAACCAAAGGTTCAGGCAACCGTCCGCCTCAAACGGGCCTTCGCCTCGACAAAAACAATGGCAAAGTGTTCGGTGTTTGCTCAGGCTTGGCCAATTGGTCTGGCGTGGATGCCATGATATGGCGGATCGGCTTTGTTGCTTGCACACTTCTGGGTATCGGATTTCCGATCCTGATTTACATCGCGATGGCTTTGATCATCGATTGAACTTGGCGCTAAGATGAGCGGGTCCCGGTTTTCGGAACGCCAAGACCGATCTTAACAAACCGGGAGGGGCCATTTGGCCCCTTTTTTGTGCGCGGCTTATTCCGGCGGCAAACAGCTACATTGCCGAAATGCCGCCGTCGAGTTTGATCTCTGCACCGGTCATAAAGCGGCTTTCATCGCTGGCGAGATAGAGCACCGCATTGGCGATATCATCGGGTTCACCAACGAACTTCAAAGGTATTTGCCGCGCCAACTTATCCATCAGCACTTGCTTATCCAGCCCCGAATGCTTCGCCGTCCCATCAAGGATTGGCGTATCAACGAAAGTCGGGTGCACCGAATTGCAGCGAATTTGCATGTTCTTTTTGGCGCAATGGAGCGCGATTGATTTGGACAGCATCCAAACGCTCGCCTTGGAGGCATTATAGGCAGGCATTGTATCGCTTGCGATCAAGCCCGCGATTGAACTGATATTGACGATAGAGCCAGGCGCATGTTCGCGCATTAACGGCAGCGCCTTTTGGCATCCGTGAAAGATGGAATCGACATTGACGGCAAAGCACCGCTTCCAATCGTCAAAATCGCACTCTTCAATATTGCCTGCGACGCCGATCCCGGCGTTGTTTACGAGCACATTGAGCCCGCCGATTTCTTCGCGCGCAGCATCGACTGCGGCTTCCCAATCATCCGGACTAGTCACGTCATGTTTGATGCCGTGGGCATGGCCTGCGCCGCATTCTGCATTGATTCGTGCCGCAGTGTCTTGCGCGCCTTGGCCATTGATATCCGTGCAAAGAACGCGTGCGCCTTCCCTTGCGAGCAGCGCCGCGTGAGCGGCTCCCAGTCCCTGCGCAGCACCTGTTACCAGTGCTAGCTTACCCTGTACGCGTCCTTTTCTCTCGGCGCTCATAATCTCATTCCTCTTCCAAAAATCCTGGCATCATCAACATCGCAATACGCACATCGACGCCGTGCCCGGCCTTGCGCCATTCTGCAACAAAACGAGGCAGCTCACCGAGCTCGATACGGTGCACTAGTATGTTTTCACTATCGGTTCCGCCGCCCGCACTCACCTTTTTAAGGCCATGCGCGCGCAGCAAAGTGAAGGCTTCACTGACCATGCCGGGCGATGAGTAATACTCGCCCAAATTCTCCATGCGTTCAGCGGTGTAGCCGGTTTCTTCTTCAAGTTCGCGTAGCGCCGCATCGGCGGCTGCTTCGCCTTCTTTGTCCTCGTCATCGCCGACTAGGCCAGCAGGGATTTCCAAGCAGAACTTGCCAAGCGGCACGCGGTATTGGCTGACGAGGAGAACATGACGCGATCCATCGGCCTCTTCATCGATCGCGAGAATGGCGGCTGCGCGGATCCCCCGAGTTCGCCCAACATATTCCCAGCGACCGCGTTGCTTGGCGGAGATGAAGCGACCTTCCCAATGCACATGTTCAGGCAATGCCGCATCGGGATCGCGAACCAGATCGGCAGAGGAAGGAATATCGAATCCAGACTTGTCGGCTCTCATGACCGCGACGCTTAGACTTCGATCAAGCGGTCGGGAAGCTCGTTTTCGTCATCTTCGGCCCTGGGGAAGTGCTCGGACAAGACTTGTCCAACATCGCGCACTCCTGCGGCCATGCCTTCTGCGATATGGCCCTGCTTAATCTCTGCGAGCATATCGGCCATTGCCTCACCCCAGATTTCGGGTGCGACGATCTCTGCAATCGGTTGATCCGCTACGATCTCCGCCCGGTGTTCGGACATGGACAAATAGATGAGGATACCAGTTCGGCCGTGGGTGCGGCGTTCTGCGCCGACCTTGAAATGTTTGACAGCTTGGGCGTGGACTCGCGAGGTTTTGATCGGGGAGGGCACGAGGGCGAATTTCAGCGGATCCCACAATTGCACACCCCATGCGGCAACAAAGGTCAGAAGGCCAAGCGCTATCGTCATGCTGGCGATTTGGCCGATGCTCCAATCGATGCCCCAGCTTTGAGAGATATCGTCCCACAAATTGAGAAAAGGTTCTGGATAGAACGCGAATACGCTCATGACGGTAAAGGCGAAGGTTGTCGCCCAGAATAAGGAGATGTCGGAATAGCCATCCGAACGGTCGGCCAAAACGGTAAGGATTTCGCCTGAGGTTTGCAGCTCCGCTTCGCCAACGGCATCAGAAACGATCTTGTGCTGTTCAGAGGACAAATAGGCCATTTACCAGCCTCCTGAGGCGCCGCCGCCCCCGAATGAGCCGCCGCCGCCCGAGAAGCCGCCGCCGAAACCGCCACCAAAGCCGCCTCCACCGCCGCCGCCCCAATCGTCGCCGCCACTCATGGCGCCGCGTACGATGGCGCTGCCAACTTCCCAAAGAATGATGTCGCCGACGGTGTCACTGACATCGCGGCTTCTGCGTCCCCATGGGCCTTTGCCGCCTTTGGCGCGATAACGCCGGCCGCGCCGCATCATGGGCAGGATAAAGAAGAAGAACAGGAAGCCAATCCAAATCAGACCTCCGAATGGAAAGCCGCCCTGGCGCTCACTTTGCTGACGCGTTTGACTTGCTTCTTGCGCTACTCGTGCTGCTTCATCTGGTGGGAGTTTAAGCTGCCCAGCGATTGAGTTTGTGCCTGCAACGATGCCGCCGGGAAAGTCGCCGTTACGAAATGCGGGCAGTATTTGATTCTGGATGATCAGCGATGACAACGCGTCGGTCAGATAGCCTTCAAGACCATAGCCAACCTCTATGCGAACCTTGCGATCATTCGGCGCGACGATCAGCAGCGCGCCATCGTTGCGCTCCGCATCGCCAAGACCCCATTCGCGGCCAAGCTGATACCCGAAATCGCTAATGTCATAGCCTTGCAGGTCGGGGATGGTTGCGATCACCAATTGGCGCTGCGACTGCGTTTCCAGCTCCTCCAATTGCGCAGTTAGCTGCGCTTCGACATCAGCGGGAATGATGTCCGCTGCATCGACCACGTGGCCTGTTAGCACAGGAAAATCCTGCGCCGCCAGTGGCGAAGCGAGCAGCGTGAGCAGCGCCGCCGTCGCGGCAACTAGGGGGCGAAGCACCGCGATCAGCCGGTCGTCAGATCAAGCTCGGGAGCTTCCTCAGCGCCTTCTGTTGTTGCAGCGTATGGTGTGAGCGGCTCTGCACCATGGATAATGTTAGCGCCGATTGTGTCAGGGAAAGTGCGGATCGTGGTGTTATACTGGCGCACCGCCTCGTTATAGTCACGCAAGGCGACGGCGATGCGGTTTTCAGTACCCTCAAGCTGACTTTGCAACGTGATATAGCCTTGGGTTGACGTGATCTGCGGATACGCTTCAAAACTGGCGAGCAAACGCCCGATGCCCTGGCTCATTTGATTCTGCGCAGCGGCGAATTCTTCCATCTTCGTTTCGTCTCCCAAATCATCTGCCGTGACATTTACGCTCGTGGCTTTTGCACGTGCTTCGGTGACTTCGGTGAGAATTGCGCGCTCATTTTCCGCAGCGCCCTGCGCGACTTCGGCAAGGTTAGGGATCAGGTTGGCGCGGCGTTGGAACTGAGCCTCAACATCGGCCCATTTGGCCTTCGCATTTTCTTCTGCAGCAGGGACCGAGTTGATCCCGCAAGCTGCCAGGCTGAGGGAAGCCGCAGCGACCAGCGCCATCTTAAAGATATTCGGGCGGCGAATGCTTTCAAAATTCATGGATATCCCTTTTTATTAGCGCCCGGCACGTGAAAGGTGCGGCGCAGTCCCTACCTGTATTGCATATATAGCACACCAATTGGCGCTTTCAAGCCGTGGACGCGCTCTTGTTGGTGCTTGGCAAGTCGACTCAGTCCTGCCAAATAGCCCGAATGGTGGGATAATCTGAGGGGACCCAAATGCTTACCGAATTCAAGGAATTTATCGCCAAAGGCAATGTGATGGAGCTGGCCGTTGCGGTCATCATCGCGGGCGCTTTTGCGGTTATTGTCGCGTCATTGACAGCTGATTTGATTATGCCGATCGTTGGTATGATCTTTGGCGATGTCGACTTCTCCAGCAAATACACCGTGCTTTCAGGCGCCGAACTGGTTGAGCCGGGCATGTCGCTCGAAGCTGCGCGCGAAGCGGGTGCCAATGTGCTCGCATGGGGCGCATTCATCACGTCAATCATCAACTTCGTAATTCTGGCCTTCATCATATTCATGCTGGTTCGCTATGCTGAAAAAGCCAAAGCGAAGTTTGAGAAACCTGAAGAAGCGGCTGAAGAAGATACCGGTCCAAGTGAGATCGAACTGCTTACCGAAATCCGTGATGCGCTGAAAAAGTAAGTCACTTCTCGACCAATTGACCGCTCGTCTCCATCTGGAGGCGGGCGGTTTTTTATGGGCTCGCTCGAAATTGCCTGTGCCCCAAATGTCCTCGTCCACTTCCCATTAAGCGTTTCATCGCTATATAGGGTCTGTCGGTTTCGGCTGACTATGGCGATAAAGTGCTGCGTGCAATAGGCACAACGGACCCGGGGGCAGTACCCGGCGTCTCCACCATAATCCCCTGATTGCTTTTGTGTAATTAGGGGTTTCTGACGGGGACGAACTAGGATCGACGTGGGCTGAAAAGCGTAGTTTTTGCCCGGGCTGAAAACCCCGTAAAACTGTTCACAACACACAAGTGCAAACGATAACGAAGCACTCGCAATCGCAGCGTAATGTGACGGCCTAACGGCCTGAATTTACAAAGCTAAAGCGCGGTTGGACCCACCGGGCAACAGAAGCGGATTCCGGGGCTCCGAGGGTAGCTAGCAACAGAAACCCTCACCATTCATCCCGAATTTAGCGCTGATTGCGGCGGGGCCGGGAGTTGGCTCAAGGTCTTCGAAAATTCAGCACAGAACACGAAGTCTCAGCGTTGGTCTGATGAAAGCTCTATCTGAGCGCTTGCGTCAGTTTCTAGATCGTCGAGCTTTTTCTTCGCCTTCAAGCCATCCAAGATGGCCGCACCGGCGAGGAAAACCGCGCCAGTTGTGGCCAAGAACAGCAACTGTCCGCCTAAGCCGGGGTATTCCTCAAGATAAGCTGCGCCTCGCGTCGTCGCGCCCAGAGCAAGCGCGTAAATGATCACGAAGGCTTCAAACCTTGTCTTGATGACAAACAGCCTCCCGATCTTACGCAGCATGGTTACTCCATCATTAAACACTCGCCCAATTTCACTGCAAGTGCTGTGCCAGCAACGCTTTATAGCGCCGCTGGTTGGTTAACGATTGGAGAACTGTAAGCTCGACCGACGTCGCCGCCAAGCGCGTTAACTTTGTTTAACCAAGCTCTGTGAGGTCAAGTGCGCTGAGCAGTGCTTTGCGCGCGGCGATGACAGAGCTGGTCAAAGCGTCCGAGCCAATATCAGCCGGGTCAATCTGCTCAGGCCAATTGGATGCAATTACCGCGGCCATCATATCTGCCTTGCTATCAGAGAGCAGGAAGCGCGGATCGACTGTGCCAGGATCGCAAACGACACGCAGGCGCAGGCAGGCGGGACCGCCGCCATTGGCCATGCTTTGCTTTACATCCACCGGGATTACTTCTCGGATCGGACCATTGGAGGCGAGCATGCTTTCTGCCCACGCCCAAACAGGTGCACTCGTCCGGCATTCTTCTGGGACGATCAGCGCCATGCCTCCGTCGCTGCGCGTAACCAATTGGGCATTAAACAAATAGGTGCGGATCGCTTCTTCCAGAGAAACCGCACTGCTTGGCACTTCGACCACTTCGAGCGCAGGGAAGGCAGATTGCATCGCGTCATAAGCACTTGTCTGATCGGCGAATGCTTCGGCATGGGTGAACAGCACATGCTCGTTTGCCACTGCGACGACATCATTGTGAAATGCGCCAGCTTCGATTGCGGCAGGGTTCTGCTCAATAAAGACGCATTTTGCCGGATCTAGACCATGAAGGCGAGCGACTGCGCGGCTGGCTTGTTCGTGTTGACGCGCCGGGAATTTGCCGCCTGGGCGGCCGTACACGAACACTTCCACGCCCTTGCTGCCATGCCCTTCGCATAGACGCATATGGTTGGCCGCGCCTTCATCGCCAAAGCTTGGTGGGATGGCGTCATGGACTGCGAAATGATCCACGTTGCTGAATGCAGTTTCGAGCATCCGCTTGGTTTCAGGCCATTCCTGACCGCGGTGGAGCATGGTGACGAGGTTTGCTGGGGTAAGGTGGCATTTGCCATCTGGGGTGTCCGGCGCAGGACTGACGGTCGCCGCATTGGCAGTCCACATGCTGGAGGCAGACCATGCGGCGGCGAGCAATTGGCGCGGCGTGTGCGCATCGACTGCGAGCTGTTCAAGCAATTTGCCATTGGGACGGGGCAGGGGCAGCAAGAAACCTTGATGGCCGAAGCGCACTAGATTCCCGCGCATCTTCTCCAACCCTTGGAGCGCAGCAGCGCGAGGGTGAGAGACATCGCCGCCGTGGCTTGCACTGGCAATATTTCCTAGACTAAGCCCAGCGTAATTGTGGCTTGGCCCGACGATGCCGTCGAAGTTGATTTCAACGAATTGGTTCACCGGCTAACGCTCCACACGGTGTCGCCTGCGCTCACGTCCAGTGAATCTGCGGCAAGCGAGTCGATCGCGACACTGCCATCCTCGGACAAATCACGCGCGCCGTAACACGCCCGGAAATCGGCGAGCGAACCAGTGGCAATGATTGCCTGTTCGCCTTCCGTGTTCTCGATTCCTTTGATTTGGGCGACTGCCGCATCAGCAACGCTTTGCACTTTGTCCGTCTTGGCGATCATACTCGGGCCACCGTCAAAGATGTCGACATAGCCTTCGTAGCCAAATCCTTCTTTTTCAAGCATACGCATGGCCGCGCGGCCTGTGGGATGGGGCAAGCCGATGACCTTCTTCGCTTCGTCGTCAAGCATCGCGACATAAACTGGGTGCTTTGGCATCAGGTCGGCGATGAACTGATTGCCATTGATTGCATTAAAATAGTCTGCCTCTTGAAAGCCCATTCCGAAGAACCTGCCCGCGACACCGTCCCAGAACGGTGATCCACCGCGCTCATCTATGATGCCGCGAAGCTCTGCCAAGATGCGATCAGCAAAACGTTTGCGATGCATCGCAATAAACAGATAACGGGACCGAGCGAGCAAAAGACCAAGGCCGCCAGCGCGCTCATTGGGGTGTAGAAAGAGTCCGCCTACTTCGCTTGACCCTTCTAGGTCTGTGGTAAGGCTTAGCAGTTCTGCCCGCACAGTCCGATCGAGTTCTTGACTGTATTGTGTCAGCGTATTGAGGCGATAGGAATAGAACGGCCATTGCTGACCCACCATCGTCATAAGCTGACAGGTCCCTCGCACCACGCCTGTCTCGACATTTTCGAGCACCAACACGAAAATTTCATTGGTCAACTCTTCGTTCGTATTTGCAAACGCCATGGCTGACACCTCAAGCTTTTTCGCAAGCGCATCGCGGTCTGCTGGCAGGTTGGTAAACCCGCCTCCGGTCAGTTTCGCCATTTCATAAAGGTGTTCAAGATCAGAGGCGCGCGATGCGCGCATACGAAAGGTCAATGCATGTCTCCAGCGGCAATGCGGGAAAGGACGAGCGCGGACAGTGCGGCGCGCTCTGCCAGGCTTGAAACGATCAGAAATTCGTCAGCGGAATGGATGCTGCCGCCGCGAACGCCCATGGTGTCTACAACCGGCACCCCGCAAGCGGCAATGTTGTTGCCGTCGCATACGCCGCCGGTCGATTTCCATGCGATTTTCTGACCCAATTGTGCGCCGCAATCGCGCACCAGATCGAATAGCTTTTGCGCCCGATCGTCGACAGGCTTTGGAGGACGAGTCACACCTCCATGGCGATGCGCCGCCACTTCATGCTGCACCTCTATGCTGCGCAGCAAAGTGTTGAGATCAGTGTCGAAACTCTCCATCGCTTCGGTGCTCTTCGGGCGAATGTTAAATCGCAAAACCGCATGGTCAGGCACGACATTGTTTGCGGCGCCGCCTTCCAGTTTTGCCGGGTTCACAGTGATGTCTTCGCGCTCCATTTGCTTAAGGCGCAAGATCAAGTCGGCGGCTGCAACGATCGCGTTGCGCCCCTCATGCGGGTTGCGGCCAGCATGCGCAGATTTGCCGCTGATCACGATGGAGTAATTACCAGTGCCGCCGCGCGCATGGGCGAGTGTTCCATCGGGCAAGGCCGCTGGTTCGTAAGTTAGAGCAGCCAGCTTTCCGCGCGCCATTTCTTCTATCAAAGCTGAGCTAGCGAGCGACCCAGTTTCCTCGTCTGAATTGATGAGGACGTCGTAACCAAGCGAACCAGCCGAGGCGTTTTTCTCAAATGCGGTTAGGGCATGGAGGATCACGGCAATCCCGCCCTTCATATCCGCCACGCCGGGACCGTTCAGCACGTCATCGTTTAGCCAAGTCAGATTTTGAAACGAGCTATCGACCGGGAACACGGTGTCCATATGGCCTGTCAGCAAGATCCGCGCATTGGCTTGAGGACGCACGCGCAGGATCAGATGCTGACCATTGGGTTTGTCAAATTCCTTTCCATCTGAACCCATCGCGGTGACGGGCGCAGCGTCAACCAATTCGACATCGCCGGGCAGCTGGGAAAATGCATCCGCAAGCGCGCTTGCCTGCGTGGACAGGCCGGCAAGGTTGCCTGTGCCTGTATTAATCGCGCACCATTGCTGCACTTGTTCCAGCATGGTGTCTGCATCGATCGCTGCATGTGCTATATTCGTCATTGGCGATATGCTCTAGCCGGGCCTCGGCAATGATCCAACCCACTGTAGTGAATGGATGTGAATACGCCCCGTTGCATTCACGGCCGGCTTTCGCCATAGGCTGCGGCGTCCTCCTCCCCAGGACCCAACTTTGGCGTCATGAGGACCATAATGAGCAATAATGTTGAACGCGCAGGCTTGGCAGTCGATGAGCGGCTCGCGAATTTCCTTGAATCGCAAGTTCTGACGCCGTTGGGCCGGGATGCTGGCCAGTTCTGGGATGGATTTGCCGCGCTTCTTGCTGAGTATGCCCCTCGCAACGCCGCCTTGCTGGCGAAACGCGAAGACCTGCAAAGCCAAATCGATGCCTGGCACGATGCACGCAAAGGCCAGCCGCATGATGCGAACGCTTATAAGGCGTTTCTGGAGGAAATTGGTTATCTGGTTCCAGAGCCGACGGACTTTACGATTGGCACGCGAAACGTTGATGCGGAAATCGCGACAATGGCAGGCCCGCAACTGGTGGTGCCAATCCTCAATGCGCGTTTCCTTCTGAATGCTGCGAATGCGCGCTGGGGCAGCCTTTACGATGCGTTTTATGGCACAGACGCGCTTGATGCGCCTGCGGCCAAGCCGGGCGGTTACGATAAGGCGCGCGGCGATGCGGTTATTGCCCGCGGGCGTGAGTTTCTGGATCAAGCCATACCGCTGGCACAGGGCAGCTGGACGGATATCACCGATGTCAGTCAAGGCATCGCGATTGCTGATGCAGACCAATACATTGGTGAAACCGAAAATGGCCGTCTGTTCATCAATAATGGCCTACACATCGAAGTCGTGTTCGACGGGGATCATCCGGTGGGCCGCGGCGACAAGATCCACATTGCCGATATCAATATCGAAGCAGCGCTCACGACAATCGCTGATTGCGAAGATTCTGTCGCGGCGGTCGATGCTGAGGATAAACTGCTCGCCTACACCAATTGGCTGGGCGTTATTCGCGGTGATTTGGAAGAAAGTTTTGAGAAGGGCGGCCGCACGCTGACCCGCGCTCTCAATGGCGATAAGCCCTACAAGGACGTGCAAGGCAATGCGCAGAGCTTGCCGGGCCGCAGCCTCTTATTTGTGCGCAACGTTGGTCACCTGATGACCAATCCGGCGATCCGTCTGCCCGATGGTTCCGAAATTCCCGAAGGTATTATGGATGCGATCTTCACCAGTGCGATCAGCACCATCGATGTTGAAGGCCGCGCGAAATACGGCAACAGCCGCGCTGGCAGCATATACATCGTGAAGCCCAAGATGCACGGGCCGCAAGAGTGCGCATTCACTAATGATCTGTTCGATGCGGTTGAAGATTTGCTCGGGCTGCAAAGGCACACAATCAAAGTTGGCGTCATGGATGAAGAGCGGCGCACGTCGGCCAATCTCGGCGCTTGTATTCACGCCGTTCGGGACCGGATTGTGTTTATCAACACCGGTTTTCTCGATCGGACGGGTGATGAAATCCACACCTCAATGCGTGCCGGGCCGATGATGCGCAAAGGTGCGATGAAGGGGGCTGAGTGGTTGACCGCTTACGAAGCGCGCAATGTCGGGATCGGCCTCAAACATGGCCTTTCCGGGAAGGCACAAATCGGCAAGGGTATGTGGGCTGCGCCTGACCTAATGGGGCAGATGATGGCCGAAAAGATCGGCCACTTGCGTGCCGGTGCAAACACCGCTTGGGTCCCTTCGCCGACGGCGGCAACGCTCCACGCACTACACTATCACCAAGAGAGCGTTTTCGAGCTTCAGCAAGGCCTGGAAGACATCCCTAGCGTTGACAAACTACTGACCATTCCTCTCGCTGAAGGGACAAATTGGTCCGAAGACGAACTGCGCGATGAGCTCGACAACAATTGTCAGGGGCTACTTGGTTATGTGGTTCGCTGGGTTGATGCCGGAGTAGGGTGTTCCAAGGTTCCAGACATCAACGATGTAGGCTTGATGGAAGATCGGGCGACGTTGCGCATCTCATCTCAGCATCTTGCAAACTGGCTCTACCACGGCGTTGTGAGTGAAGATCAGATCATGGATAGTCTGATGCGTATGGCAGCAAAGGTCGATGCACAAAATGCTGGTGACACCTCGTATGTTCCACTCATCGGAAACGAAGATGCGCCAGCGTTTCAAGCGGCCAAAGATTTGATCTTTAACGGTGTCCAACAGCCTTCGGGATACACCGAGCCATTGCTACACGAATGGCGGCTCCGTAAGAAAGCGGGCTAGTCTCAGCTAGAGACAAGCGACCCGCGCTTGCGGCCCATCTGGATATTGCAGGCGTTGGCGACTGGGCCTGTCCTTTGCACTTGCTCGCCCGCGATCTCCACTAGAGCAGCCTCGCCAATATTGCGCTCAAATTCAATGCCGCAGGCGGTTTCATTGCTCCAGATCACGGTGCAATATACCTCTTGTTCGCCGAGCATTAGCATACCGGACACGCCTTTTGCCGGAGGTGAAGCCGTTTCCAGCTTCGCGCCATTGTCAGAAATGTTCGCAAGGCGGCACTGTCGTTCGCCGCTGGCTGTGCGAAACGTTGCCGGAATTTCGACCGCAAAACGCCCTGCGCGCCGTTGATCAGCGCGCACGCTCTGCTGGCGTGCTTCGAGAAAGCTCATAGTGGCTTACACCTGTCTGCCCGGATGGTTCGGTCCGGAAACGGTCTCATGCCTGCCGTGTTAGAGCGAGGTTGCATCCAAGACGTTTGCAAAGACGCTTACCTCAAATTAACCATAGCTGCGGTTTGGTTAGCTGAAGCGATGGAAAAGCTGATAGAGTAATTCCAGATACTGGAGGATGGCCAATGCCACGCCGAAACTGCCGCGTGCAATACCATGTCTAAACGCGGTTTTTACATCTATCTTGTGTTTTTGGCTGGCCTGATTGCGTTCTGGTTGTTTTATCAAGCTGCTGATTGGACCGACAAAGAAGAGCGCAGCAAAGCTAGAGTTCGAAGCGCAGGCGGTTTCGCAATGTTGGTGATCCCGCTGCTCGTGTATCTCTTTTACAAAGCGATGCCCGGCGTTTGAGCGCCTGAGGTTTAACTAAGCGCGCGTGCTAGCGCGACAAACTCATCGACGCTGACGGTCTCGGCGCGGCGGGTCGGATCGATACCCACGGCATCAAGCGCGGCGAGCGCGCCAGGCATTCCTTTAAGGCTCTGCCGCAGCATTTTGCGGCGTTGCCCGAAAGCAGCCTCTGTCAGTCTTTCCAATACTCTTGGTGATACGCCTTCAGGCTCTGCATCTGGCGTTACATGTACTATCGCGCTCATCACTTTAGGTGGCGGAGTAAAGGCGCTGCGATGCACTTTCATCGCGAGTGACGCTTTGCTTCGCCACTGTGCCAAAACGGCCAGACGGCCAAAGGCAGAGCCGCCAGCTGGAGCGACGATGCGCTGTGCGACTTCTTGCTGGAACATAAGCGTGAGAGAGCACCACAGCGGCGGCCATTTGTCTCCCGACTGCCACTTTACAAACAAGGCCGTGCCAACATTGTAGGGTAGGTTTGACAAGATGTGGAAAGGCTTGCCGCTCATGATGCTGTCATGATCAAGTTTCATGGCATCGCCGTGGATCACCGTCAGTTGACCCGGAAACGCTTCATCAAGCTCGGCGAGAACCGGAAGGCAGCGTTCATCCATCTCAACCGCGGTTACGATGGCTCCCGCGCGCAGCATCGCGCGTGTTAAACCGCCAGGACCAGGCCCAATTTCGAGCACACTTTCGCCTGCGAGGCTTTCGGGAATTGCAGCTATCCGATCGAGCAATTGTTCGTCGAACAGAAAATTCTGACCCAGCTTTTTGGAAGCTGATAGGCCGTGTCGCGCGATCACTTCGCGCAAGGGCGGCAAATCAGGCATTGATTGCTTGGCCTGAGCGATTGCGCGCGCAATCAGCGGCCATGCGCAGCGCCGCGATCATCGCACTGGGATCAGCCATTTTGTGCCCTGCAATGTCGAATGCGGTGCCGTGATCGGGGGAGGTCCGGACGATCGGCAAGCCAAGCGTAACATTGACCCCTTCGTCAAACTCAATCGCTTTTATCGGGATTAAGGCTTGATCGTGATACATGCACAATGCGGCGTCATACCCTGCGCGGGTGCGCGGCATGAAGAGCGCATCACCGGGATGCGGACCACTGGCATCTATACCTTCGTCGCGCAGCTGCGTGATTGCAGGGGTGATCAGGCGCGATTCTTCGTCGCCAAATTTGCCATCTTCGCCCGCATGCGGGTTTAGCCCGGCGATCGCGAGATGCGGGTCTGCGATGCCGAAATCTTTGGCCAATCCGTCAGCTACAATGCGCGCTTTGTGGATGATGAGCTCGCGAGAGAGAGCGGATGGCACATCTCCCAACGCGATGTGCACCGTGATTGGCACTGTGCGCAGGGTGGGGCCGGCGAGCATCATGACCGCATCGTGAGGTGCCATACCCGTCACCGCTGCGAGAAATTCAGTTTGGCCGGGAAACTCGAACCCGATCTTTGCCAATTGCGATTTGGCAACAGGAGCTGTGACCACGCCTGAGGACTTACCCAGAAGCGCCATGCGTGTGGACTCGGCAAGCGAATGGAGCGCGAGCGCAGCGCCTTGCTCATCCGGTTGGGCGGGCCGGTAATCGCAGTCGGCCCCGGCGAGGACTGGTAGCGCTTGAGGAAATGCCTCTACCGCTGCTTCTGGATCACCAATCGCAATAAGAGGGCAGTTTACGCCGCGTGCCTCAGCGGCGGCACGCAGGACATCAAGACCACCCACAACGAAAAACGGCACGAGATTAGATGCGCTGCGCTGCGCCCAACTTTCTGTAATGATTTCAGGCCCAATTCCCGCCGGGTCTCCCAACGAAACGGCGAGGGGAAGCAAACCTGAGCTCACCTAAGCGCGCTCAATTGTATTCGATGTAGGCGTCATTGCGCAGATCACGTAGATAACGCTGCGCGCGCTTATTAATCCGATCATCCTCGATCTGAGCCATCATACTCTCAACCGTTGGGCCGCCTGCGACCTCCGGATCATCGCGGCCGCACAGCATCAGTACACGGACACCATCTTCAACCGAGCCAAACGGCGGGGTGCTTTGCCCGATTTGCAGATTGAGTAGAATGTTCTGCAATTGCTGTGGCAGCTGCTTTGCTGGAATTTGCTCATTGGTGACGACGTTTGCGCCTAGTGCGTCGCGTGCGCTGTCTGCATCTGCGCAGCCGCGCAGACCTTGAACGAATGTTCCAAACTGCTCGACCCGGCCAGCAGCGGATTCTTGGGTGCTGCCTTCAGGGAATGTAATTGAAATCTGCTTGAGGCTCAGGAGCGCTTCGAGCGGATCCGCTGTCAGAACTTGGCGTTTCTCGATCAGATACATGATCGTGAAGCCGCCAGGAATTTCCAATGGACCAACCAGTTGGCCAGGCTGCATTTGCTGAACCGCTTCGGCCATTGGGCCGGGCAAAGTGCCGATTCGCAGGAAGCCAGTGTCGCCGCCAACAACCGCAGTAGAGGCTTCCGAATATTGGCGAGCATAAGCGACAAAGCTTCCGCCTTGCTGCAACTGGTCTACGATTTGACGCGCGTTCTGCATAACGGCTTCGCGATTTTCGCTGGTCGCTGAGAGGTAGATCTCACCCAGCCGATATTCGTCTTTGCCGCGGTCGGCCTCTAGCCGCTCTAGCAGTTCGTTGACCTCTTCCTCAGAGACATTAACGAACGGGGTCACATTGCGACGCAGTGCGTTTTGCCACGCCAGTTCGCCCGTGATCTGGCGCTTTAGCGCAGCGGGAGATGAACCAATTGACTGAAGGTATTGATCCATAGCTTCGGGGTTTTGACCGAAATTTTGTGCCGCCAGTTGGGCGTATCGCTGGTCAACTTGAGCGGCCTCAACAGGCAGTTCAAGATTGGTCGCTTCCTGAATTTTTAGCGTCTCATCAATCAAATTACGCAGCACCTGTCTGCGCAGGCGTGCCAGTTCCTCTTCGGGAATATCGTTCTCAGAAGCAGCAGTTACCAGTGCTACGCGTTGGTCAATGTCTGTGCCGGTTATGACAAAGTCGTTTACGATTGCGGTTGCGGTGCGCACATTTGGATTGGAACTACCAAAGATTTGTACGTCATCAGGAATACCGAATGGGTTGGCCGGCGCTGCGGCTTGGGCCAGCAATGCCGCCGGCACAGCTGCCATGCCTGCTAGTGCCAAAGGTGTAAAAGCTTTCGACAAAAATTTGCGTGTCACGTCTAAATCCCGAATTTGATCAATATCATCGTGTTTTCAGCTGCTTGCATGTTGATGATGAACGCAGTGGAAACTGTATATTTTCGTCTTTGGCAAGAGATGGCTGAACGCGCGCTGAGCGGCGCGATTGCACTGGCTTCAGCAACTCTTCCCGTTGTCACGCTTAATAGCGCCTTTGTGCGGGTGTGCCAATCTTCAGTCTGCGCGCTTTGCCCGCCTATCGGAAGCCGAGATTGCGCAGGCTAAAGAACAATTGGAAAGTGTTGCCGCGTTGGGCGTCGCCTGCGGTGATATAGTCACGCCGCCAAGTAAGGCCGAATTCCAATTGTTCATCCTGATAGGCAACGCCAAGTCGCGTTCGGATCGGTTCAAACCCGTCTGGCGCAAACGTTGGGTCTTCATCCTCATTTGTAAGGTTGAACACACCTGAACCGAATATTGACCATTTGCGGTCAATTGCGAGACGCGCAGCTGCCCGCACCTCCTCGCGATCCTGCAAATCTTCCAAGTCCTGAATATCGCGATCAAGGCGCAGGTACCCTAGCTCTAGGTAGGTCCGCTGACTGCCGACAGTCGCGTCAATTTCATTTCGGCGGATGGCGAGATCATCTTTATCGAGCCGGAAACGGTGAGTGAACTTCACGAAGTCGCGGAACCGCACTTCAGTACGTCCAACAAAATCGGACACTCTCTCTGACAGGCCGGTTCCGTCCGGGAATATCTCTCGCGCTGCGTCCAACCTGTAAGACTGGCCAATATTGGTTGCGATCCGCCATCCAGGGCGCGTTAGTTTCCAATCGACACCCCACGTTACCCGCACACCATCCTCAACCCGATCGTAACCTGGGAAGCGATTGAGCGCGAATAGATTGGAGTCCTCCAGATCGATCGCGCGCGAGTCTTCATTGGGCACAGCAAGATTGCGAATTTTGGGGCTGGCAACCACTTGCACGCGCGGGGTCAGAACCTGAGTGCCGCCAAAGGCCTCACCGACAAACGGCCATTCAACATCAACTGCGCCAATGGCTATGCCGCGAGCCGTCCAGCCAGGGTTCCCGCGATATATTTCCGTCGCGGTGAATTGCGTGCCGTCTGTGTGATAGACATCGCCTCTTGCTAGTGCGCTAACGGTAACAACCTGACCAAGATTGGTGAGCCTGCTCAATTTCCATTTTGCACCCGCGAAAGCGCGCTGCGTATCCTGACCGTCGCGGCGTAGCAGTGCGAGCGAATTGAGCTGAAGTTCAATTTCTCCGCCCAGCACGCCCTCATCAATCCGGCGCCGGTAATCGATCACCGGCAAAGCAAGGGGAACCTGCCCTTGGTCTGCACCCAAACGCAAAGTTTGCGTCGCCCACCCTGCAATCGATAGGTAGGAATTTTCGTCAATCCGTTCCAGATTGATCGTCGACCGTAACCGATCATCGCGGCTGATATCATAGCGGCGCAAGAATGTGCGATCGCTCGCCAGCCTAATAGATCCTGTCAGGCTCCACTCTGGCGAGAATTGAAACTTACCATTGGCGTCCAAATAGCCGCGCGGATCACTTTCGCCTGCCAGCGTGCCATCATTATCGACGATCCTGCGCGAATGCGTCGCATAGCCGGTGATCTGGTAGGCCCCCTTTTCGGTAAGATGCCGCCACTCAGCCGAAACCATTGGCGCGACTTCGGTATAGACAAACGCGCCGAGCGTTAAGTCATAATTGTCCGCAAGGCGCCAGTAATACTGGCTGGATAACTCAAGCCCGTTGCTCTCCGAAACTCGTACATCCGGCACTAGTACACCTGATACTGCTTGCCCATCTGTACGAATAGCTAGGCCGGGCAGCGGAAGAATTCGCGCACCGAACAATTCCAATACCGCACCGTTGAACCGCACGCGGCTATCATCGGGATCATAGGTGACGCGGTCCGCTGTAATCCGCCAGCTTGGATTGTTAGCGCACTCTTCTTGATAGGCGAGGGCGCATGCCGTGTAGGCCGCGTCCGTCAAAACCACCGTGCCGTCTTCGCCGCGCGCACCAGAGCGTGCCGCCAACCTGCCGCCTGCTCTCAAAGCGAGCAGCAAATCTTCCATTGCCCCGGTTTCAAATGTGTCAGTGAGTTCGGTAGAATCCGTGAAGAGTTGATTGCCCCGCTCATCGACTAAGCGGACATTGCCAGTTGCAAGGATTGAACCGGCATTTCGGTTCCAGCGCACTTCATCAGCTCGAACCGAGCGATCTTGATTGCGCAGGATCACATTGCCGCGCGCTGTGACGACGTCTTGCTCATTATCGTAGGCGATTTCATTGGCTTCGAAGTCGATTCGGCGATCTTCGTTTGCCGTTTCTTTCTGTCCTGCGCCGTCTACCGTGATGGCGCGCCCATCTGGTTGATTGTCGACTGTCAGCTCTTGAGCCACCTCCGACTCAATGGCTGCATCTTCCTCTGGCGAGAACTCGTCATTCGGCGCTTCCACTCTTAACTGGCCGGTCGCGGAAGCCGAGCCTGTATCTTGCGCATGAACAATGCTGCTTGGTCCAAGCGATAGCGCCGCCAGCAACGCGAGCAGCGTTACTGGACGCGAAGGTTCGCGCGCAATGATTGGAAGTGCGGCGTCTGCGCCGCTTAAAGAACCTCCCGACATGGCCTTGCCTATCGCACCGCTCACGCCTAATCGCAATCGCCATTCCGCTACCTAGCGGTGATTGCTCTCGCGTGGTGGCCAGACTGCCCTTTTTGACCCGGTTTTGATCGGCGAACTTTTCGGAGTTAATATGAAAATCGAATTTAGCGCTTCCCAACCTTCCGACGTCCGACTGATTGCACGGGTGGTGAACCAAGGCGATGACCTTACCGATCTCGATGCCGCGCTTGCTGATGGAGCGAAGGCTGCGCGTTTCGCTGGACGCGCTGGACAGGTGTTTGAAGGGTTTGTGATCGACGATGGGGCCCTGCGCCGCATCGCACTTACTGGCGCGGGTGAGAGCAATTCAAGCGATCGCCGCCTACATGTGGAACGCGCGGGTGCTGCCCTGATGGCGAAGTATTTGCGCTCTGGTGAGACAGAAATGGTCGTTGATCTGGGCCATGCAGACCTTTCTGGCGAAGAAGCAGCTGCTGTGCTGCTTGGCCTGCGTCTGCGCGCATGGAGCCATGAGAAGTACCGCACCACGCTCGCCAAGGAAAAACGGATCACGCTTGAGAAAGTAACTGTTGTCGGTTCGCCCGATGGGACAGAGGCCGCTTGGGAAACCGCCGCAGCGATTGCCACCGGCACAGAGTTCACCCGCACCCTCGTCGCAGAGCCTGCCAATGTCGTTTATCCTGCAAGCTTTGTTGCCATGTGCGAGGACGCCTTCAAAGGCACTGGCGCCGAGCTGATCGTGCTCGACGAAGCCGATATGGAAAAGCTTGGCATGGGCGCATTGCTAGGTGTTGGGCAGGGGTCTGAGCGGGAATCGCGCATCCTTGCGATCCGCTGGAATGGCGGAGCAAAAGATGAAAAGCCAATGGTGTTCGTCGGCAAAGGCGTAACCTTTGACACAGGCGGCATCTCGCTGAAGCCACCCGGCGGGATGGAAGACATGAAGTGGGACATGGGGGGCGCTGGAGCAGTGGCTGGCGGAATGTTGGCTGTTGTTGGCCGCAAAGCAAAAGCCAATGTAATTGGCGTGGTCGGGCTGGTTGAGAACATGCCGGATGGCAAAGCGCAGCGCCCCGGTGATGTCGTTACCACAATGAACGGACAGACGGTCGAAGTGATCAATACCGATGCCGAAGGGCGCCTGGTCCTATGCGATGCGCTCCACTGGGCGCAGGAAGAATTTGCGCCAGAGCGGATCGTCGACTTTGCAACGCTGACGGGTGCGATGATTATCGCACTCGGCAACGAGCATGGCGGTCTGTTCTCCAACGACGATAGCCTCGCTGAAAACTTGACTGCGGCGGGCAAAACGTCGGGTGACAAGCTGTGGCGGATGCCGATTGGCCCCGCTTATGATAAGCTGATTGATAGCCCCATTGCTGACATCAAGAACGTTGGCCCGCGTCCTGCTGGTTCGATTACGGCCGCGCAATTCCTTCACCGGTTCATCAAAAAGGGGACGAAGTGGGCGCATTGCGACATTGCTGGTATGGTCTGGGCGGACAAGCCGGGACACAGTTGGGACAAGGGTGCGACCGGTTTTGGGGCGCGTCTGATTGACCAATTCGTCAAGGAAAACGTCGAAAAATAGGAGGCCGCGCTTATCCCCAAAATGCGCAAGAAGTCTGATCTGCCTAGCAAGGTCTGCGAAGCGTGCGGGCTGCCGTTTACATGGCGCAAAAAGTGGGAGCGTGATTGGGACAATGTGAAGTATTGTTCTGACCGGTGTAAAAAAGCGAAGAAGGTGTCTTGATGAAGGTCGACTTCTGGCAGTTATCCCGCGATTCGGCTGCGAAAGTCGTCGCAATGATCGCGGGGCGCGTGCTGGGCGAGGGTGAGCGGCTGTTAGTGGTCGCTACCGAACCTGAACAACGCAAGGCGATCTCGCGGGAGTTATGGCAAGCTGGGCCTCAAAACTTTCTCGCGAACGGAGAAGCGGCTGGCGTGGCACCAGAGAAGCAGCCGATCCTACTTTCCCAAACATGCGACCCAGCCAATGGTGCATCGCATATTATTTTTGCTGACGGCGAATGGCGCGAAGCCAGCGGATTTAACCGCACGTTTCTACTATTCAATGACACGACGGTTGAGGCTGCGCGGGCAACTTGGCGCTCACTTGATGGGCAAGACGGTTTGGAACGCTCGTTCTTCCGGCAAGAAGATGGCAAGTGGGTCAAGGTCGCTTAAGCCTCACGTAGCGAAAGGTTCATTGGCAGTTTGAGCGCTTGCGGGGTTGCAGCGAGCGATGACCAAGGCTAATGGCGCGCCCGGAACTCACGCACGGCCCAGATGGCGCCGCGCAAACCCCTCTCAAGCAGGCTGCATTGGGCCGGCTCAATCAATCCAAGGATAATTGTCATGGCGGTAACCCGCACTTTTTCGATCATCAAGCCGGACGCGACCCGTCGCAATCTGACTGGCGCTGTAACAAAAATGCTGGAAGAAGCCGGCCTTCGCGTCGTTGCTTCCAAGCGCATTCACATGAGTCAGGAACAGGCTGAAGGCTTTTACGCTGTTCACAAAGAACGCCCGTTCTTCGGTGAACTGGTAGAATTCATGATGAGCGAGCCAGTGGTTGTACAGGTTCTCGAAGGCGAAGACGCTGTGAAGCGCAACCGCGACATCATGGGCGCAACCAACCCTGCAGAAGCCGACGCAGGCACAATCCGCAAGGAACATGCGCTTTCGATTGGTGAAAATACGGTCCACGGTTCTGACAGCGAAGAGAACGCGAAGATCGAAATTGACTTCTTCTTCAGCGCGGATGAAATTGTCGGGTAAGCCGATTAATCAAATCTCCAAGAGGGCCGTCTTTTGCAAGGCGGCCCTTTTTGATTCCAGATCTACCGACAAGGCCTATAGCTGCGCGGCAAAGCCTTCTAGCTGCTCTGAATGCGCGTGATGTTGGCCGTTTTCGCTTTGCAACATTGTTTGTCGCATGGCCGCAAGCGCTGTGTCGCTTAGCGTTAGACCAAGCTCCTCGTAGGCGCGCGAAATTTCTCGCTCCCAATCATCGTTCAGCGCATTAAATGTCAGGTGTGCAACAGGGCCATTCCAGTTGCTTAGCGCAGCGGCCATCCGTTCCTCGCGCAGCGCAATCTTGCGCCGCCAAAACTTTTCGATCTGCTCAAGGTCACAACTGTCCGATTGGACTGCCATCTGGTTTGCAGCGAGTGAAACAGCGCTGCGTAGAACAGAGCCTTGTTCACGCTCGGCGACGATCAACCTCGCATCGGGGAACTGTATGAGCAGCGTAGCCAATTCTTCTGAAAATGCTGGGACTTTGAGAACGCGCGGGCGGCTTGCATTGCCACGCTTCGTCGCATCGGTGCGCAGGATACGGACAAGCTCGCGATAAATCGGTGCTGGGTCGCGCGCCTCGCTAAAGGCGGTGAAGCTTGGGATGTGCCATTGGGATTCGTAGATCGAATGATTGAGTGAGGCTGCGATCCAAGCGAGTTCTTCTTCCACTTCGGCTGGTGCCATCGGGTGAATCGATTGCAGCCATGGATTAAGCGCGCCCAGCATCGCCAAGTCCAATGCGCTTTTGACACGGTTCAGCCCGAGCCGTGTGGGTACGGGATGATAGGCATCGCAATAGCGCGTGTGTGAATGCGCAGGATCTGCAGCCAATAGCTTGTGAATGCGGGTGGTGCCGCTGCGCATATGGCCAATTACGATAATCGGCGGGGCAAGCTGCGTCGCCAGCACATCTGGCTTGCGCGTCCACAATGCCCCAAACTTCAACCTGTTACGTATGACGCGGACCAATTGCCCATATGCCATCGCGCGCCCCAGTGGGTTGAGATCGGCTTCAGCTTGGATGCTCTTCGTCAGCTCGTGCAAACGGAGGCGGAAATCTGCGACGTCTTCTGGCTGACGACCGGCAATCTCAAACATGTCTGCCAGTTCGCCAAACGGCTTAGATGCTTTTTTCCACAGGCCAGCGGCATTCAAATCGGGATCAGGCAGCCATCCTTTTTCCCACGCTTGCCCTAGAAATGCGCTAGATTTGTCAACTAGGGCAGCACGGGAAAGGGGGTGAGTGCGGGCTTGCATCGGCTTAGTAATCGCTTCGCCTTAAAACATGTCGGCTGCGTCTTGCAGCTTGGTAAGCCGAACGGGCGCGACAGAACGCCAGCTGCGGGTGAGCCAATCGCTCACATTGTCCCAATCTACACCGGGCCGGTTAAGGATTATACCAACCCATCCGCTGGCCCCGTAAAAGGCTGGTTTATAGTAGGTGTCTGGCTGAGCCTCGATCAGGTTGAGCATTTCGTCCATGCCGCTGGTTTTGACCAGCAATGCAATATGCTCGCTACCATGATGTTGAGCGTTGAAATATGCAAAGAACTTGCCCGATTTCTCGCTTCCCACGCGAAATCCGCGTGCGCCATGACTTGCGCGTTCTGATGTCTCGGGAAGGGACAAGGCGACCGTTCGAACGCGGTTCAGCAGGTGTGTTGGGTCGCTATCTCGCGAAATATAATCCGCTAGCGCACGCGGATAGAGTTGGTGTTCTGCCAGTTTAACGCGCTCTGCCAACGTGTCGGACGTTTCGCCTTTGGCGATGGCGACTTTGACTTGCGCGAGCACTTCGCCCGCGTCCAATTCAGGGACTACCAGATGCACGCTGGCCCCGCCGTGGCTATCGCCCGCTTCAATCGCCCGTGCGTGCGTGTCCAGCCCTTTGTATTTAGGCAGCAGGGATGGGTGAATGTTGATTATCCGGCCATCCCAGCGCGCTACGAAATCATCCGACAATATCCGCATGTACCCCGCTAGCACGATCATCTCTGCGCCCGCTTCAATTGTCGCGCGCTCCATCGCCGCGTCATGGGCATCGCGGCTTTGGCCTTTGTGGGAGTGCGCGAAGGTCGCAAAGCCTTCCAATTCCGCCAGCTGTAGCCCTTCAGCCTCGACCTTGTTGCTGGCGACCAGCACCACTTCGTATGGTGCGCTTGAAAGTCGGCTGGCGTAGAGCAAGGCGGCCATGTTGGTTCCGCTGCCAGAGATGAAAATCGCGACTTTTGTTCTGGTCGTAGGGGGCTTGTCAGCCACCATGCGTTGCTTCCCAATCGCTGGTTGCGGACCATGTGCCTTGCGATCCCGTCACGGTGCAGCCGCGCGGTCCGCCAGCTATCTCGCCAACTTGCACGACGGTTTCTCCCGCTAGCTCGAGCCGCGCGGTCACATCAGCAACCTCGTCCGGATCGACGGCCAGCACCATGCCAACACCGCAATTAAACGTACGTGCCATTTCCGCTGGTTCGATGTTTCCTTGTGCTTGCAAGAAAGCCATCAAACGTGGCTGGTCCCAGCCATCAGCGTTGACAATCGCATGTGCGCCTTCAGGCAGGATACGCGGAATATTTTCGAGCAATCCTCCACCTGTGATGTGCGCAAGGGCGTTGATCTTGGCTTCGCGAACCAGCGGAAGCAGGCTCGCCACGTAAATCCGGGTCGGTTCGATCAAGGCATCAATTAACAGGCGTTCTTGATCAAACACGGCTGGACGGTCGAGCTTCCAACCGAAGTCTTCGGCCAAGCGCCTAACCAACGAATATCCATTCGAGTGAACTCCTGAACTGGCAAGGCCAAGTAATATGTCTCCGGGGGCGACAGCCTCTCCGGTTAATTGTTCGCCGCGTTCAACCGCGCCGACGCAGAAACCGGCAAGGTCATAATCGCCATCGGCGTACATGCCCGGCATTTCGGCTGTTTCGCCGCCGATGAGCGCGCAGCCGGCTTGTTTGCACCCGTCAGCGATCCCGGCGACCACGCGTTCTGCAACACCATTGTCGAGTTTGCCGGTCGCAAAATAGTCCAGAAAGAACAGCGGTTCGGCGCCTTGAACGATCAGGTCGTTGACGCACATCGCAACCAGATCAATTCCGACCGTGTCATGTCGATCATGTTCAATGGCCAATTTCAACTTGGTGCCGACACCGTCATTGGCTGCGACCAGCAGCGGATCTTCATATCCAGCAGCCTTGGGGTCAAAGAATCCTCCGAATCCCCCGAGCTCGCTTGTTGCACCGGGGCGCGCGGTTGCCTTTGCCAAAGGGCCAATCGCTTTTACCAAAGCGTTGCCTTCGGAGATGGAAACACCAGCCTGTTCGTAGGTATATGGAGAATTTTTGCCACTCATACCCATCGTTTAGCCTTTCGCGCTTGGAATTCCACTCGCCTTTGGGCAAAAGGCAACGCGTTTTCCCCGATGAGCATCTTTTCTGCCTCGAACGGCCCTATGCCGACCATGCCGCTACTCCGCTGGAACCGCGCGATTGCGCGTGTTGCGGCAGCTGTTGGCGTATTTGCAATACTCAGCATCGGTCTAGCAATCGCTCTGGCGCAAGTGGCCGGCGATCGCGGAATCGCCCCCACGGCTTCCAGCAGCGATGTTGATGTGCGCGGCATCGAAGTCGATGTGCAGGCTGATACCGGTGAAGAAGCGCGTGAGAAGGGATGGCGCGAGGCCCAGCGCAAAGCATGGGCGCAAATCGATGGTCCCTCGGTTTCGGACAGTCAGTTGGCACGCATGGTCTCAGCCATTGTTATTGATCGTGAGCGGATCGGTCCAAAACGCTACATCGCAACACTTGGTGTGATCTTCGATCGCCAACGCGCCGGGCGTTATCTTGGTGGGCAAGCGCGCAAGCGCTCGTCTGCACCTATGCTCTTGATGCCTGTCACTGAAAGTGGCGGGGCCTACACTGTATTTGAAGTGCGCAATCCCTGGCAAAGGGCGTGGGCGGAATACAATCCGGGGACCAGCCGGATCGACTATGTCCGGCCCAGCGGGGCAGGTGGCGACTCGCTATTGTTGAATTATGGTCAAATCGGGCGTCGCAGCAGAGCTTGGTGGCGCACGGTGCTGGATCAGTATAGCGCAGCTGACGTGATTGTGCCGATTGCGACATTGACTCATCGATACCCCGGCGGCCCAATCGATGGCACTTTTACTGCGCGCTATGGACCAGACAGCACTTACCTCGACAGTTTTGAGATGACGGCCGACGGTCCGCTAGAGTTGCCTGCAATGCTGGATCAGGCGGTTGCACGCTTGAATACGATTTTTGAGCAAGCGCTGGTCGACGGTAAGTTACGGCCTGATCCCACGCTCGCTATTGGGAGCGGCGATGCTGATCCTGCCATTCAGCGCTTGATTGAAATCGGACGGGCTATTCGCGCTCGCGATGCGGCGGTGCGGGCTAGTGCCACCACACAAAGCTCTAGTGACCCGGCGCCAGCGGCTACACCTACCGAAGCCGCACCCGTGGTGGTCAGCAACTTTGTTGTCCAGTTCGCTACACCAGATGCGGCCAGCTTCGACGCAGCAATTGGCGCAGTACGAGGCACAGCTGGCGTGCGCGGGACAGCCGTCACCAGCACAGCGATTGGCGGCACATCGGTGATGAGTGTCAGCTTTGGCGGCGACCTTGATCAATTGGCGGCGGCCTTGCGCGGGCGCGGCTTCAATGTGCGCCAGGGCGCCAACGCACTCGCTATCAGCCGCTAGTCGAGGCTGCAGCGCAAATGTCGCAAATTGCTCTCCCATTGGAAGCCCGGATAAAAGGCGATCCCGATCGGCTCGTCGTTGGTAACGCGAATTCGCATGTCGTGGAAGCATTGAGCAATCCTGCGAGTTGGCCGTTTCGCACCGCTGTTCTGACCGGGCCGAACCGTTCCGGTAAATCACTGCTAGGGCGATGGCTCGAAGGGCAGGGCGTCAGCGTCATTGATGGCGCGGATGACCAAGGCGAGACAAAACTCTTTCATCGCTGGAATGCTGCACAGGAAAGTGGTGAACCGCTGCTATTGATTGCTGATAGCCAGCCGTGGGAGATAACGCTGCCAGACCTACGATCTAGAATGGGTGGGTCCCTACAGCTAGAAATTGGTGAGCCGGATGATCAGATGGCAGCTCAAATGATTGATGCGATTGCTGCGCAGAGAGGCCTTTCGCTTGGTAGCGGCGCGGCTGACTATCTTGTGCCCCGCGCAGTTCGCAGTTTTGAAGCACTTGAGCGACTGGTCGTCGCAATCGATCGGATCAGCCTTGAACGTAAAGTGCCCGCCACCATGTCAGTGTGGCGCGATGCGTTGGAAGCAATTCTTGGCCCCGAGCAGAAAAGCCTGTTGTGAGGCGATTTGCAATCGTCCCATTTTTGGTGGAAAGAAGATACCATGTTTGACCGGCTGAAATCGTATTTGGATTCAATCCATGCGCGCGATCCCGCCCCACGTTCTCGCTGGGAAATTTTATTGTATCCAGGGGTTTGGGCGGTATTCTTCCACCGGATTGCAAGCTGGCTGTTCGATGCAAAACTGTATTTTCTCGCGCGCTTCGTAAATCACTTTTCGCGCTTTGTAACAGCCATAGACATTCATCCTGGTGCACGGATCGGTAAGAACTTTTTTATCGATCATGGCTTTACCGTGATTGGCGAGACTGTCGAAATTGGAGATAACGTCACCATCTATCAATGCGTCACGCTGGGCGGGACAAACCCAACGAATGGCGAGGGCGGCAAGCGACATCCGACGCTGCGCGACAATGTCATCATTGGCTCTGGCGCACAGATTATTGGCCCAATCACCGTCGGTGAAAGAGCGCGTGTCGGTGCTAACGCCGTGGTAATGGAAGACGTAGCCGACGGGGCTACGATGATCGGGTTTAAGGCCCGCTCAACGCTTGTTTCAGCTGAAGAGTGGATCAGGGAGTTTATTCCGTACGGCTCCACTCCCCCGTGTGAAGATGCAGAAGGCAACCGTGTTGACTGCATTGAGAAGCTGGAAGGCGAATTGATGGCGATGAAGGCTGAAATTGCCGCGCTGAAGGCCGGACAACAGCTGCCTTCTAAGTCGGGCGAACCCATTGCGAAGCGCAGTGGGACGGTTGATTGATGCGGTCTGAAACCGGATTGACCGGCTCTGTCGTTCAATTTCCGGGGCGCGCAGCTGGGCAGATCGGCTTTGAACGTGCTGAGTTACAGCGCATTCTTGACCTTTATGGCCGGATGGTCGCGGCAGGCGAATGGCGCGACTATGCGATGGATTTTGATAAGCACGCAGCCACATTTTCAGCTTTTCGCCGAACAGCAGAGCGACCACAAACCCGCATCGAAAAGCGACCTAGCATGCGGAACAAACAAGGCATGTGGACACTGTTTGGTGAACATGGCCAAACACTGAAGCGCGGTCAGGATTTGGCCAATGTCCTCGCGCCGGTAGAGCGGCGTCTGATGAAATCGGTCGACGACTGACTTGTTGCGAGCTGCGTAGCTGATCGTTGCAGCATTTTCGAACCCAAAAAAGAAAACCCAGCCAATCCTCTTAGGACTGACCGGGCTCGCTTAATTTGTATCGGCTATCAGCCCGCAGGTTTAGCCCCGAGCGCTGTCTGGCCCTGTCCCAGTTACCTTTTGCATGGCAGTCAAGATCGCACCCGACTGTTCAGAGCCGCTTTGCGGAGCCTTCAGGTTTGAAAATTCGCTGATCTTATCCCAATTGGCCGCAAAGCCTTCAACCGTGCGCTCACCGTCAGGCAGCCACACGGCGTCGTTCATCACGGTCCATGATGAGTGGAAACCACCAGCACCAGCGCCGACGATTGCGTTGCTTGGAGAATCTTCGCTGACCAAGAAAAGTGCGGCAGGAACCACATTTACTGGATCGAACAGCTTGAAAGCTTCTTCAGGGAACAGATCTTCGGTCATGCGAGTGCCAGCGACTGGCGACAGTGTGTTGACCTTGATGTTGTATTTCGCGCCTTCGAGTTGCAGCGTCTTGGTGAGGCCAGCAAGGCCGAGCTTGGCTGCGCCGTAGTTGGCCTGACCAAAGTTGCCGAATAGACCGGTTGACGATGCCGTCATCAACACGCGGCCATAGGCTTGCTCACGGAAGGTTTCCCAACATGCCTTGGTCACGAAGGCGGAGCCGGTAAGGTGTACTTTCACCACAAATTCAAAGTCTTCAGGACTCATCTTGTGGAATGTTTTGTCGCGTAGAACGCCAGCATTGTTGATCAAGACATGCACGCCGCCCCACTTCTGTTTGACGTCCGCGACCAGCTTCTCCATTTGCTCATATTCGGTGACAGAGCCGCCGTTCGACATGGCTTCGCCGCCCATAGCTTCGATTTCTTCGACGACTTTGAGGGCCATATCGGAATGGCCGGTGCCATCGCGAGAGCCGCCCAGATCATTGACGACCACTTTTGCGCCGCGGCGAGCCAGTTCAAGCGCATATTCACGGCCCAAACCGCCGCCGGCGCCGGTTACGATCGCGACCTTGTCTTTAAAATCGATGGTCATGGAATGTGTCTCCTGCAAAGTGATTGGCGCGGTTTACGCGCGCGTAAAGTTATGACGTGGCGCTGCTTTGCAGCTTTCGTGCTGCGTTGCAACAGCGCGCTTTCCAAACGCAGCGCGTCGTAACGGCACAGTGCCGTCCTACAGCGATTCTAGGGCGGAAATCAGGCCGCCGAACGAATCAATTATGCCGTCACCGCCAAGCTCGTGCGCAGGCTTATCGCAATAGCCGTAGGCTGCGACAATTACCGGCACTTTGGCCGCCTTGGCCGCGTTCACATCGTAGGAGCTGTCTCCGACAAAGGCGAATGCTCCGCCGCCGCAAGCCTTCTGCGCGGCGAGCACGGGTTCAGGGTGCGGTTTCGACAGATACTTGCCATCAACACCTTTGCCCATGCTGTCCCCGCCGATGATACGGACAAAGCGATCTGCAAGACCCAGCGAGGTAAGGATCTGGGTTGCGAACCCTTCAAACTTGTTGGTGACGACGGCCATTTTTACGCCGCGAGCATCCAAAGCGTCCAATGCCTCGATTACGCCGGGATAGGGCGCCGAATAGACCGCGTTGTGATCGGCGTAATAACGCAGCATGACCTTATAGAGCGCATGAAATTCATCAGCTGGCATGGCGCCTTGTGCGTCCACCGCGCGGGCAAGCATGATCTTGGCCCCGCCGCCGATCAAATCCTTTGAACTTTCAACAGGGACCGGGTCAAACCCGCCTTGCTCCAAGGCATGGTTCACCGCCGTACCCAAATCGCGAAATGTATCCAGCAAGGTGCCGTCGAGGTCAAAACCCACAGCATCGAACGGAAAATCTGCCATGCATGTCTCCTGTTTCCCGGCGCGTGGCGGAACAGACTTCAAACCGCAAGCATTTGCTGGCAAGGCGCGTGCAAACTAAGAGAGCTCTTATGACTGATTTTGCTGCCATCATCCTTGCTGCGGGCAAGGGCACCCGGATGAAATCCGATACCCACAAAGTGCTTCACCCGATTGCCGGGCGGCCGATGCTCGATCATCTGCTTGCATCAGTGGATGAGTTGGAGCCTGCACGCCGCGTCGTTGTGGTTGGGGCAGGACGTGATCAGATCGAGGCCGCCGTTGAAGGGCGGGCCGACACCGCCTTACAAGAACCGCAGTTTGGGACCGGCCATGCTGTGCAGCAGGCCGAAGGGCCGCTTGATGGGTTCGATGGCGATGTTCTGGTTCTTTATGGGGATGTGCCGTTCGTTAGCGCGAAAACGATGCGCTCGATGTTGGAACGTCTTCATGCGGATGACGCACCAGCAGTCGTCGTGCTTGGTTTTGAGCCGGACAATCCGCTGCAATATGGGCGCGTGATAGCGGATGACGACGGCCAGATTATCAAGATGGTCGAATATAAGGACGCTGACGAGGGTGAGCGCGCTTGTCACCTATGTAACTCTGGACTGATGGCGGCGAGCGCAAAGGATATGTTCGCGCTGCTTAACCGTGTCGGCAATGATAATGCTCAAGGGGAGTATTATCTGCCCGATATCGTCAATATCGCGATCGCCGATGGCCGGGTTTGCGCAGTTGTAAGCACTGAGGACCCGGACGAGGTTGCAGGCATCAACTCGCGCAGCGAACTCGCCCAGGCGGAGGCCCGCTGGCAGGTTGCTCGCCGCGAACAGGCGATGGCCGATGGAGTTTCGCTGCGCGCGCCAGAAACCGTGTTCTTCAGCTGGGATACAAAGCTAGGCCGCGATGTGACGATAGAGCCGAACGTCGTATTCGGCCCAGGCGTCACAGTCGCTGATGGAGTGCATATCAAGGCGTTCAGCCATGTCGAAGGCGCGAGCCTAGGCAAGAGCGCGCAAGCGGGTCCATTCGCCCGCCTACGCCCTGGCGCGGTGCTGGAAGAGGGCGCATTTGTCGGCAACTTTGTTGAGGTGAAGAAGGCTACCTTGGGGCCGGGCGCAAAGGCGAGCCACCTGACCTATCTTGGCGATACCACAGTCGGCGCGAACGCGAATATTGGTGCGGGCACAATTACTTGCAATTATGATGGCTATTTCAAATATCAAACTGTGATCGGCGAGCGGGCCTTTATCGGTTCGAACACGGCTTTGATCGCGCCAGTATCCATTGGTGCAGACGCGATTGTAGCAGCCGGCAGCGCCGTTACGCGCGACGTTGCGGCTGGCGATCTGCGGATTGTACGCGGCGAGCAACTGGTAAAGCCGGGCTGGGCTGACAAATTTCATGATGTCATGAAAAAGAAGAAAGCCGCGGCGAAGAAGGGCGGCTGACCTCGTTTTGAGTGACGTTGAAGACCAGACCTGTTGGCTGTGCGGTCGCCTATTTGAGACGGTGATCCAGTGGCATCATCCCGTACCTAGATCGAAGAAGGGACGCGAGACCGTGCCCTTGCATCCCATTTGTCACAAGACGATCCACGCCAATTTTACTAATGCTGAACTGGCGCGAATCGGGGATGATCCGGCATTAATCTAAGCGAATCCGAAGATCGCCAAATTTGTGAAATGGGTGGTGAAAAAGCCGCCTGATTTTCATGCGCCTACACGAACTTGAAGCCGCCACATACGCATCCCGGAATAAAGTTGGCTCGTATCTGCTGTAAGTGTAAGGCAGCGAGGAAAATAGCGTGATGGGTATCAAAAAGTGGATTGGTGTTGGTGTTGGAGTTCTCGCGCTAGGCGGTGCGGTGGCGTTTGCGCAATACCGGAATATTGAAGTGCCAGACTACGCCCTCATCAATAGCGACGACTCGTTCGAATTACGCGAATATCCCGAGATTGTGGTCGCAGAAGTAACACATTCAGGCTCACGCGAAGCCGCATCAGGAAAGAGCTTTCGCCGACTTGCGGCATACATCTTTGCGCAGGATAGACCCGCAGGCGGCGAGGAGATCGCGATGACAGCTCCTGTGATGATGGATCAGCCAGACCGAGCGAGCGAAGAAATCGCTATGACCGCGCCAGTGCTTCAGGATCAGGCTGGTGAGGGTGAGTGGCGTATGCGTTTCGTCATGCCGGCCAAGTATACTTTGGACACGCTTCCGCCTGCTCCTGAGGACATAAAACTAACCACCGTTCCGAGCCGCAAAGTCGCGGCTGTGCGATTTAGTGGGATGGCGCCTGCGAGCGCGCTAGCAAGCCAGGAAGCGCTGTTGCGTTCGTGGATTGAAGAGCAGGGGCTCACAGCAATCAATGACGCAGAATACGCATTTTATGATGCGCCAATGGTGCCCGGACCTTTGCGCCGCAATGAAGTGATGATTGAGGTCGCGGCGGAGTGAGGGACCCCGCCGCTAGCTGGTTACCGGGTCAAGACGCTGTGACGCTCAAGCGTCTTCAAGTGTGGGTATGCGATATACGTTGCCGCCAGTTTCGCGTTCCCATTCCTCAAACTCTGCGCGGCTGAGCAAATAACGCTCGCGCGCTTCGTTGAAGCTGATCACGTCTTCGCGCACTGCGCGGACAACGTCCGCTTTGCGCGCCTTTGACCAATGCACACGGTGCGAATGGGGAAGGCCAGCACGTTTGATTGCTTCAGCGATCGAGATATCGCGGGGATATGCCATTGTTTATTTCTCCTAATACCGCCCCCGGTGAAAGAAGATTTTGGCTCAAATAGTTAACTCGGTCCTACCAATCATGGTTAAGAGCGGCCTAACCACCCCATGCGTTCTAACGCTGCGACGAACGGAACATGAAGTGTCGGATCGGCTTACAAACGTCGCAAAAGAAAGGGCGGTAAAAGCGAATCGCTTCAGCCGCCCAATCCAATTTTGCGTTAGTTTTCAGTTAGTTTACCCGCCTGATTTGTCCTCGCCGGCATCCTCAGCATCGCTCATCAGTTGTTGCATGAGATAGACATATTGCAGCGCCTGAAGCTTCGCACGCTGCTCATTGTCGACGCCGCCCGAATGGCCGCCGGTCATATCTTCAAAGTAGAAGTAAGGCTGGCCCAATTCCTTGAGCTTTGCTGCGCCCTTACGCGCATGTGCCGGGTGCGTCCGGTCATCAGCGGTTGAGGCCCAGAGGAACGGAGTAGGGTACTCCACGCCGTCCACGATCTTCTGATAGGGTGAATACCCTTCGATCCAAGCACGCTGTTCTGGAATGCGCGGATCGCCATACTCACCAATCCACGACGCGCCTCTTCCAATCAGATGGTAACGCAGCATATCAAACAGCGGGATTTGGACGATCGCTCCGCCGAACAGGTCCGGTCGCTGGGTAAACGCCGTGCCGACAAGCAATCCGCCTTGCGAGCCACCTTGAATGCCGAGATGCTTAGGTGAGGTAAACCCGCGCGCGACCAAATCTTCGCCGACAGCGATGAAATCATCCCATGTGCGTTGCTTGTTCTCCCGAATGGCCGTCTGGTGCCACTTTGGACCGAACTCACCACCGCCGCGCAGGTTCGCGAGCACGTAGGCTCCGCCGTTTTCCAGCCAGAGCTTGCCAGTTGAACCGAGGTAGCCTGGCAGGCGGGGGACCTGAAATCCGCCATAGCCGGTCATCAAGGTCGCTGTGTCGCTGTTCATTTCCATTCCAGATGGCTTGACGATGAAGTACGGAATCTTCGTTCCATCCTTACTCGTCGCCTCATGCTGCTCAATTTCCATGCCGGCTTTGTCGAAGCGGCTTGGCGAGGTCTTCAGAACGCGCGGCTCACCGCCATCGGAATAATAGAGCGTGGTTGGGTTGAGGAAATCGGTAACTGTGAACATGATCTGGTCGGTTTCGCTCGACGAGGTCGCAATTCCCAATGTCGCATTGTCAGGCAGGTTCACTTGCTCACTGACCCATTCGCCATCTTTGAAGTTGAACTGCAAGACTTTGCCAACGACATTATCGAGCATGGTCACAAACAACGCGTTGCCGGTAATGGCCCCTCCGCGCTTTGTCTGGCGTTCAGCCGGTGCCCAAACCAGAGTTTTCGCTGCACCGTTGGGATCAGCTTTCCATTCCTCCAGATCAACAGCAATCAGACTGTCAGCTGGGAATGTCTGGCCATCAGTTTCCCAATCGACATCTGTTGAGTAGAGCAAGTGGCCATCAACAATCCCATAGGGTGAAGCCTTTTTCGGAATGTCGAGTTTGACCCACTCAAAATTTGCTGGGTTAAGCCAGAAATACTCGGTTTCGTGAAAACTCACCGCACGAAATGCGGTGGTGGCGTGGATCTTTCCAGTGTTATCGCGCAGCAAGCTGGCGCCTGCCCAGACATCACTCGCGTCGCCACGAAAGATTTCCTTCGCATCATCAAGGCTCGTGCCGCGGGTCCATACGCGCGTCGTGAAAGGATATTCGCTTTCGGTAAGCGTACCTTCGCCGAAGTCCCGGCCGACCATCAATGTGTTTTCATCAACCCATTGAATACCGCCTTGGCTTTTCTCCTCGATCGCAAAGCCTCCTTCGACGAAGCTTTTTGTAGAGGTGTCGAATTCGCGCATGATGGTGGCATCCTCGCCGCCATCGGACAGCGCGATCATGCATTTGTTGAGTGCAGGTGGAAGGCAAGTTGAGCCTTGATAGACCCATTCCTTGCCCTCGGCTGCTGCCAGCGCATCAACGTCTAAAATGATCTCCCATTCTGGTTTGTCTGTCTGATAGCTTTCGAGGGTCGTGCGCCTCAGCAGGCCTTTCGGGTTCTCTTTGTCCTGCCAGAAATTGTAAAGGCCATCTGGGCGAAAGCTGACATAGGGAATACGGTCTTCACTATCAAAGATCGCCAGCGCCTCGGCCTTCAGCTCGTCAAAACGCGGGTCTGCTTCCATATGGGCGAGCGTGCGTTCGTTTTCAGCTTCGACCCACGCGAGCGCTTCGGGGCTGCGTGCCTCTTCCAGCCAGATGTACGGGTCCTGTTCTGGGCCGGGCACGCCATCAGCTGCGGTTGGCGCCTCTGCAGAGTGATCATCATGGCCATCTGCGGCGGCGGGTGTGGCTGCAGTCATGGCAAGCGCTCCTGCGAGCGCGCCAGAAATTGCGTACTTAGAAACAAGTTTCAATTGTCCTCTCCAATGGGGAATTGCTGATCCTGAATGTGGCGGCCTGCAGAGGGAATGTGAAGGGGAAAAATGCTTTCAAGCACAACACGGCCATGGGGCTGTAAGAGTTTCTAACGGTCGGAATTTACAGCAGTTTACGGGCACGAGTGAATCGGCGTTAACTTTTGCCGGGCTATAACTGGTTCAGCAAAAAAGTAACTGCGAGACAAAAGGATAAAAACATGGTCGCAGCAGACAAAACACAAGTTGAGGAAACGGCCGCCTTGTCACTCTGGGTCGATGGCAAGAGCGTTCCAGCCATGATTGTGTGGCTATCGCAAACTGACGTCGAAATCATATTGGAAGGCGATGCGGCGCTCGAAGTCAGCCAAGTTGCAGCTTTGCTCGTCGCGGACTTCATCAGCCTACCAATGCGGGCTCGCGCGGTTGAAGGCGCCCACGCCAGCTTACAGTTTAATCAGCCGCTACACGGCTCTGTCGTTCAGCTGATCACCCAAAGCCTTCCCGGGGCAGGGATTGAAGACACCATTGAAGCGATGGAGGAGGCAGCAATGCCAGAGAACCATTTTGCTGATCTGGAAGCTTGGCTTGAAGAGGATGAAGAAGAACTGCTGTTTGAAGTCGATTTGGCGGAGTTCGGCGACACGGTGCTTCAGGCTGCCTGAGTTTACCAACGCTCAAACGAGTATTTGCGGGGACAAGACCACTGCCATCCCCGTTGGCGACCCTTCCACTCATACCCCTCCCGAACCATGCGGGTGGAAGGGTCTGCCACATCTCACAGTCGCAAGTTTTCGCAAGTCAGCGCGGAGCTTTCGTTGCTCACGTCAGCCAGCGGGCTTACCGATCACAAATTCGCGGGGCTCCAACCAGCGGACATATTTGCCGGTGATCCACCAGACCAACAGGACCAGCGGCGCAGAGACCAATCCATCGGTCGCGTAATGCCAGCCAAGGTGGATGGAGCCGATGTAAATCACTGCCACATAACTCCAACCGATCCCTGTCAGTAATTTAATCTTGAACTGTTGGAGCCACAAAGCAGCCGCCACAGCGATTGCCACATGGATTGAAGGCATGGCAGAAATGCCGCTGATCAAAAGCGGGTCGTCCATAGTTGCGATCAAAGTGTCTTTCACCGCAATGACTGAGGGTGCTTGCTGGCTCAAAACCTCCAACATCGGATCAAAACTGCGGTCGGAGTAGAAGTCTGCGACCATGATTGGACCTACTGAGGACAATAGCATGGCCAGTCCGCCGCCAAGCGCCAACCAGATGAACTGCATCAGCAGCGCAAAGCGAATCTTTTGCGCTTCGCTGAGAGAGAAGGCGATCCATACAGCAAGACCAATATGAACGAAGTGCCACATATTGTAGAGCCATACGATGGGCTGAGTGGCCCAGCCGAACAATGCGTGGGTGATCCGCCAAGGGTTCGTTCCGAAAAACAGTTTCCGATCAAGTTCGATGAAGAACGGATCGAGATAAAACGGCACCACGAACGGTATCGATTTCTTGATACCGCTGAAAACTTCAAGTGCAACAGCGAGCGAAAAATACACCGCCGCCGCACCGAGCAATTTGGGCCAATGCGTTTTCACATCTGCCACGAATTGTTTGGCCGGCTCAGGATGGCGCCTGATCAGTAAGCGCAGCAGATACACAGCCGCCAATAGCGGAGTAATGAGCACAGCGATCTTTAGAAATGAATCGCCGCGATTGTTATCTGGAACCGGCAGCAGCACCGCCAGCAATGCCACCGCGATCAGCGTGAGATAACCGACCGTGATGCCGCGAATTGCCATAGGAGCAGCACTATTGCTGCGCTCAATTTCGCGATAGCAGGCGTCTGGCCTTTTCCCCGTTTTTCACGAGGTGCGAGCCGGAGCAGCTGCGCGTGTGGGTGCTGCGCCCACGAAAAAGGGCAGCCCGCAAAGGCTGCCCTCTTTTCAATTCAGTGATGTAGAGCGGTTAGGCTTCGACGTGCTCGGCCAGAACGGACAGGCCGTTCTCACTCACTTCCGCAAAGCCGCCTTTGACTTCGATGGTCTCCGGCTCTGCGCCTTCGGTCTTGTAAACCTGCACAGCGCCGTCGCGGATGGTTGACATGAAAGGCGCATGGCCTTCCAAAACACCGAATTCGCCTTCGGTTCCGGGCACGACGACCATGTGGACGTCTTCGCTGCGGACCTGTTTGGCCGGGGTTACGAGTTCAAAGTGAAGTGGCATGTGTGTATCCTCAGCCGCGCTTACGCGTCCTCAGCCATTTCAGCGGCCTTTTTGACCACGTCTTCGATGCCGCCAACCATGTAGAAGGCTTGTTCTGGCAGGTGATCGTACTCACCATCGACAACCGCTTTGAACGAAGCAACTGTGTCTTCGAGCTGGACAAAAATGCCGTTGATGCCGGTGAAGACCTCCGCAACGTGGAATGGCTGTGAGAGGAACTTCTGGATCTTACGCGCACGAGCAACGGTGAGCTTATCTTCTTCAGAAAGCTCATCCATGCCGAGAATGGCGATGATGTCTTGCAGCGACTTATACTTTTGCAGCGTTTCCTGAACGCGGCGCGCAGTGTCATAGTGCTCTTGACCGACAACGCGCGGTTCGAGGACGCGGCTGGTGGAATCGAGCGGGTCAACGGCTGGGTAGATGCCCAGCTCTGAAATTGCGCGGTTTAGCGTAGTCGTCGCGTCCAAGTGAGCAAAGCTCGTGGCTGGCGCAGGGTCGGTAAGGTCATCGGCAGGCACGTAGATGGCCTGAACCGAGGTGATAGAACCCTTGGTTGTCGAGGTAATACGCTCTTGCAAGTTACCCATGTCGGTCGACAGGGTGGGCTGATAGCCCACAGCCGAAGGAATACGGCCGAGCAGCGCAGACACTTCTGAACCAGCTTGCGTGAAGCGGAATATGTTGTCGACGAAGAACAGAACGTCTTGGCCTTCTTGATCGCGGAAATATTCCGCCATGGTCAGGCCGGACAGAGCAACACGGGCACGCGCGCCAGGAGGCTCGTTCATTTGACCGAACACGAGCGCCACTTTCGAACCTTCGCTGATCGCTTCGCCAGCATCGTTCTTGGCAATAACGCCGGCATCGAGGAATTCGTGATAAAGGTCATTACCTTCGCGAGTACGTTCACCCACGCCGGCAAACACGGACACACCGCCGTGACCTTTTGCGATGTTGTTGATCAGCTCTTGGATAAGAACCGTCTTGCCAACACCAGCGCCGCCGAACAGACCAATTTTACCGCCCTTTGCATATGGGGCGAGCAAGTCGATCACCTTGATGCCGGTGACCAGAATTGCTGCTTCGGTGGATTGGTCGACAAAGGCCGGAGCCTCTGCGTGGATAGGAGCGGTCTGATCCGCGCCAATCGGGCCGCGTTCGTCAATGGCTTCACCAACCACATTCATAATGCGGCCGAGCGTTTTCGGGCCAACTGGCACAGAGATTTGCTTGCCGGTTGAGATCACTTCGCTGCCGCGCGTGAGGCCTTCGGTCGCGTCCATTGCGATGGTGCGAACGGTGTTCTCACCCAGGTGCTGAGCGACCTCAAGAACGAGCGTGTTATCGCCATTCTTGGTTTCGAGCGCGGTGAGAATGGCGGGCAGTTCACCGGGGAACTGCACGTCGACGACAGCGCCGATGACCTGGGCAATAGTGCCGTTTGTGGTCTGATTGAGTACTGGTGCGGTGGCCATGATTGGTTTCCTGCTAGGTGTAATTAAGCGCCTTGTGCGCAAACTTTTTCGGGATCGTCCAGCGTGTAAGGCAACTCGCCTTCGCTTTGTGTCACAACGCCTTTGTGACGGAGGTATTCATCGTCGCCCAGGCCATATTCGCAAACAAAGCTTGGGCTACCCATGCCAAGCGCTTGGCAGCTGGCATTGTTGACCGGCTTTGCATCCGGGCACGCGGCGGAAAATGCAGCAACGAACGCATCACGATCAGCTGGCTCGGCAAGGTCTTCAGCGTCGGCGGCCAAACTCTCTTCAACAGAAGGAGCCTCTTCAGCCGGCGTAGCAGCCGGTTCGTCGCCGCAAGCAGCAAGAGTCAAAAAGAGAGCGGGGATAAGGGGGGTAACAAACTTCATTATAATGCCTCGGCACCTGCGATGATTTCAATAAGTTCAGTGGTAATCGCGGCCTGACGGCTGCGGTTGTACTGGATTGTCAGCTTGTTGATCAGATCGCCAGCATTGCGGGTGGCGTTGTCCATTGCTGTCATCGAAGCTCCTTGCTCCGATGCTTCGCGCTCCAGCAGAGCGCCGAACAGTTGCGTCTTCACATAACGAGGAAGCAACTCTTCGAGGATTTCCTCTTCGCCCGGCTCATACTCAACCACGGCGTCGCTATCCTGGGAAACCTCGGGGGAGGGGACCGGGATCAGCTGTGTTGTGGTTGGCACTTGAACCAGTGCTGATTGGAAATCAGGGCGGATTAGATGCGCTACATCAAACGCATCATTGTCAAACATCTCAATTAGCTCAGCGGCAATCGCATCGGCCTCATCGAAGCCTGGGGTGCGCACGTTCGACGTGTCGAAATGTTTGGCGATCCCGTTCGGATATTCACGTTTGATCGGCGCGCGGCCTTTTTTACCGACAAGATAGAAGGACACGTCCTTGCCCTCTGCAATCAGCTTGCTCGCTTGCAACTTCGCTTCTTTGACAAGGTTGGAGTTGAGGCCTCCGCACAAACCTTTGTCGGTATTGACGAGTACCAGCATGTGACGCTGATCCTTGCCATTGCCCGCGAGCAGTTTTGGCGCGCCATCACCGCTGACCTTGCTTGCGAGTGACGCCATGACGGCACTCAAGCGTTCAGCATACGGGCGTGCGGCTTCGGCAGCTGACTGCGCGCGGCGCAATTTCGCCGCTGCGACCATTTGCTTGGCCTTGGTGATCTTCTGGGTGGATTTAACCGACCCGATCCGATCCTTGAGTTCCTTGAGTGAGGGCACGTCAGGCTACCTTCACGCGAACTGCTTGGCGAAAGCATCAAGCGCTGCGACGGTTTTATCTTTCACGTCGCTTTCGAACTTGGTGGTCTCGCGGATTTCCTTGAGGACATCGCCGTGCTCGCTCCGCATGAAGGCAAGCATTTGCTCTTCATACTCAGTGACTCGATCGGTTGGAACGCTATCGAGATAGCCGTTCGTACCGGCAAAGATCGACACGGTTTGCTCTTCAAACGGCATTGGCGAGAACTGAGCTTGCTTGAGCAGCTCTGTCAGGCGCGCACCGCGATTAAGCAGCTTTTGCGTGGAAGCATCGAGATCCGATCCGAATTGAGCGAAGGCCGCCATCTCGCGATATTGCGCAAGGTCCAGCTTCATAGAGCCAGATACCTTCTTCATCGCCTTAGTCTGAGCGGCACCGCCAACGCGGCTAACCGAAAGGCCCACGTTAATGGCTGGGCGGATACCTTGGAAGAACAAGTCGGTTTCGAGGAAGATCTGACCGTCCGTGATCGAAATCACGTTGGTTGGAATGTAGGCTGACACGTCGCCCGCCTGCGTTTCAATGATCGGCAGTGCGGTAAGCGAACCGTGACCTTCAGATTCGCTCATCTTGGCCGCACGCTCAAGCAAGCGGCTGTGGAGATAGAAGACGTCACCCGGATAAGCTTCACGGCCTGGAGGACGACGCAGCAGCAGCGACATCTGACGATAGGCCACAGCTTGCTTTGAAAGGTCATCATAAACGATCACAGCATGCATGCCATTGTCGCGGAAGAATTCGCCCATCGCACAGCCTGTGTAAGGTGCGAGATATTGCAGCGGAGCAGGCTCTGAAGCGGTCGCGGCGACCACGATGGAATATTCCATCGCTCCGTTTTCTTCGAGCTGTTTCACAATCTGAGCGACGGTCGAGCGCTTTTGACCGACGGCTACATAAACACAATAAAGCTTCTTCTTCTCATCATCGCCAGCGTTCACTGTTTTCTGGTTGATGAAGGTGTCAATCGCCACAGCGGTTTTACCGGTTTGGCGGTCACCGATGATCAGCTCGCGCTGGCCGCGGCCAACCGGAACAAGTGCGTCAACAGCCTTGAGGCCGGTCTGCACTGGCTCGCTGACTGATTCGCGAGGGATAATGCCTGGCGCTTTTACTTCGACGCGCTGGCGCTGGACGTTCTCGATCGGCCCTTTGCCATCAATCGGGTTGCCAAGAGCGTCGACCACGCGGCCAAGCAGGCCTTTGCCAACCGGAACGTCCACAATCGTGCCGGTCCGCTTAACGCTGTCGCCTTCTTTAATCTCAGCGTCAGAGCCGAAGATCACGACACCGACGTTATCGGCTTCGAGGTTCAAGGCCATGCCTTGAACGCCATTGGCAAATTCAACCATTTCGCCGGCCTGCACTTTGTCGAGGCCGTGGATACGGGCAATACCGTCACCCACGCTCAAAACTGAGCCGACTTCGCTGACTTCAGCTTCGGTGCCGAAATTGGCGATCTGGTCTTTAATGACCTTGGAGATTTCTGCTGCGCGGATTTCCATGATTTGCAGTCCTTTAGGCCTTCATAGCCTGGGCAAGTGAATTGAGACGGGTGCGGATCGAGCCATCAATGCGCTGCGATCCAATGGTGACAACAAGCCCGCCGAGCAGGTCGGGGTCGACGCTTGGATTCACCTTTACGGTGCGCCCTTCGCGCGCGGTGAGCTTGTCCTTAAGGGCGGAAAGCTGTGTTTCGCTCAACGGATGAGCGCTGGTAACGTCAGCTGTGACTTCGCCGCGCTGGGCGGCGGCGATCATTTGAAAGGCGCGGATGATATCAGGCAATGCTGACAGGCGGCGATTGCTCGCCAATACGCCAAGAAAGTTCTTTGTCAGGTCGCCAAGACCAAGGTGCGCGCTAACACCGCTGATTGCGGCCCCTTGTTGACTACGCGACAATTCCGGATTGGTTGTCACTGCGCGCAGATCGGACGAATCAGAAAGAGCGGTCGCGAGCCCTTCAAGGTCGCTTTCAACCGCTGTCACTGTGCCATTATCGGCCGCTAGTTCGAACAATGCCGAAGCGTAGCGCCCTGCTAGGCTAGCCTGAATACCGGCGGAAATTTCCACGCGTTTGACGTCCTTCTGGATCTATCGAGATAACGATGCATCGCTTTGTGAGTTCCACACCCGGTCAAGGGGGTCTGGCAAAGCTGGCGCGCGCCTAGCACTGGGTGTGAGGGGATGCAAGGTGAGTCAGCCGCGTTTTGTGGGATAGCTCTTGCTCAATGTGCAATTAGCGCTGGATTGAATACCCACTGCTGCCCTTGTCATGGCCGGGAAAGTGCCGCACTTTGCTATTGGGGAATGAGGGGAAGCATGTCGTCATGGGCGCTTTTGATAAGGTCAATTTGCCTACCGGTATCCGCTGTGCGAAGGCATCCGACTGGCGGCAATTGGCAGACGTTACCGCTGATGCTTTTCGCGCTGATCCGGTAAATACATGGCTGTTTGGAAGCCCGCGCGCCATCCGCTCCGCGTTCCGGGTGCTCGCCCGCGATATCTACAGCAAACGCGGGGATTGTTACCTTGCCGGACCGGAAGGCCACGAGCAGGGCGCCGCCATGTGGCTGGATTACAGCACAGGCGATGTTGACGGTGACATGAGCGTTATGGCGCAGTGGCATTTCATGGTTGGGCAAAAGCTTTATGGCACCAAGGGGGCTATGGAGCGGGCGATTGCAGCTGGCAATTTAATGGCACAGCACCATCCGAAAGAACCGCATCGCTATCTGTTTACCATTGGAACTCGGCCAAGTGCGCGCGGCACAGGACTTGGCAAGGCACTGCTCGCCCCGGTAATGAGCGCTTGCGATACGCTAGGCATGGCATCCTATCTGGAGAACTCCAACCCTTTGAACCATAGTTATTACGCTATGCATGGATTTGAGACGCGCGAAATATTCGCATGCGGTGAGGGCGGCCCGCCATTGGAAGGCATGTGGCGCGATCCGCGCTAGCGAGGCGCTTTGGCTTTAGCGTATCTTGCGATTGGCATCCCGGTGCGGCCATGCTTGCAAAATCGCGCATTTTGGTCCTAAATCGCAACCCAGAGGAGAGGCATAAAAATGCAACAAACACCGATGGCGCCGAAATGCGGCGTGGAGATTTCAGGCGTATCGTTGGCGAATTGCAGCGATGCAGAGATGGAAGAGATCAAGCAGGCAATCTTCGAGCACGGCGTTGCGGTCTTTCGCGATCAGGAATTCTCTCCAGAGGATCACATCAAGTTCGGCCGCCGTTGGGGCGGGATTGATGTGAACAATTACTTCCCGCTGCAAGATGACTTCAATGAAATCGCGGTGGTGAAGAAAGAGGCGGACCAACAGACCAATATTGGCGGTGCGTGGCACACGGACCATTCGTATGATCAAATACCGGCTATGGGATCGGTATTGGTTGCACGTGAACTTCCTCCCAAAGGCGGAGACACAGAATGGGCGCATATGGGTGCCGCTTACGACGCGCTAAGCGAAGAACTGAAGGCTGAGATTGAGGGGCTGGAGGCCTATCACACCGCCGACCACGTCTATGAGGAAGGCGGGTTATACGCCCAGACCGATATGGCTGACAGTCTGCGCGGGCAGGACTTAAAAACTGGCGCGATCCATCCGGTTGTGATCCGCCATCCGCAAACGGGTCGCAAGCTGCTGTATGTCAACAGCGGTTTCACGATCAATTTTGTCGGACAAACTCGCGAAGAAAGTCTGCCATTGCTGCAGAAACTGCTCGATTCAGCGCTGCTTGGCGACAATCAGTGCCGGCTACAATGGAAGCCGGGCACAGTCGCAATCTGGGACAACCGGACAAGCTGGCACAATGCGATCAACGATTATCAGGGGCACCGGCGCGAGATGCACCGGATTACACTATCAGGCGAGGCATTGGCGGCCTGAGGTCTCGCGCGAGGCGGCGACGAATACCGCCTCGTCCCAAAACCGAAGCTACTCGTCTCCGCCGGTCGATCCTGCGCCAACGGCGGCCGTTCGCGCTTCGCAGGTATAGACTAGGCGTTCATTTGGTCGCTCAGGCAGCTGGCCCAGCACGCTCGATTGTTGATCGCCCAATTGCGCCGCTGCTTCGGTGACCCCGCAGGCAAGCGGCTTATATTTACCGCGCGCTTGCCTTGCTGCCTGCATGGCGGAGCGGCCCAGCAGATACTTTTCAGTTTGGAACGTGCGAGTGTCGGGATCGTACGAATTCACCGAGACCGCTGCTTCATCATTAGGGACAAACACCCGAGACCATTTGCCGCCAGACAGGCCATATTGCGTGCGCCCATTGACGCAGCCATCAGCCGCCCAATCAAATTCGACATCATCGGTGCGCGATCCCGTGACGCGGCTGCGTTCTGGTACAAAGGTGCACAGCAACGTCCCATCATCCGCCAGCGTGGAGGGTTTATCTGGCGTGGGCTGCTCGGCCTCGGCCATAGCTGCTGCGACGCGGTCCTCAATCTCGGAAAAGGGTGGCCGTGTAACCCAAGCCAAAATCGTTCCAATTAGGGCTGCTCCGCCAATGCCCGCAGCGACCATGAGGCGGCCACCCGTCTCCCCCTCGCGGCGTGCTTGATAGGCGAAATAGCCGCCACCAAGCGCGATAAGCAGCAGAACCATGGCAAGTGCCATTGCGTTCTCACGTTCTTCCAACACCTCAAGCTGTGCCCGCATCATTGCGGTAGAGCGCTTCTGCGCAAGCTCAGCCTCTCGTGCCGCGACCAGTTCGCGTGCCTCGGACCGCTCTTGTTCGAACCGGGACCGCTCTTCAGCGTTCAGCTCATCGATAGAGCGACAAGGCAAAGCGCTAGTGCGTGGCTCGACATCATTTTCCCGGAGGAAAGGTAGCAATTCTCGCAGGCTCACAGCGAAATAAAACTCTGCATCCGACCCGTTCGAATCCGCGCCAAAGCTGTTCACACCTAAGACACGCCCGCAGCCGTCCAGCAACGGTCCGCCAGAATTGCCGCGCGCAATCGGTGCAGTGTGCAAAATCGTATCGAATTGTCGGCTCGGTCGCTGTCCCGAAAGAAAGCCGCGGCTCTTAACAGGTGGCTGGGCGCGAAAAATGTCTTGGAATTCCAGCCCTTGGGCAAGGTCCACATTCATTGGATAGCCAACCGCAGAGACCTCTCCCATATCTCCGCTGATCGTACCGGCCATTGTAAGCGGCGGTAGCCGCAAGCTGGTTTCAGTCAGTTCTATCAGCGCGAGATCATTTCGCGGGCTAACGGCGATGGGCTTGCCGAAGGCGGCTTCCTCCCCCTCGTTCGGAACAATCGCGATCCGCAGCGTGTCGTCCTGCAGCGCCTCTCTAACCACATGGGCGTTGGTGACGATCTTGTTTGAGCTGACTGCAAATCCAGTCCCGTGGCTGATCGGGAAGACTTCATCGCCATCGCTACCCATAATGACCACGCGAACAACGCCGCGCGCGGCAGCATCGACATCTCCAGTGTCGGCGTGGGCTAGGCTAGGGGATAGCAAAGTCAGAAAGCTGACTACGGCAACGATTATGCTTCTCATATCAACCCGTTTGACGAGCAATCGCTTTGACCGCAAGCTTCGGGATGTGAGAAACTCCTAATGTAGCTAATGAGTCGCCTATGAACCAACTGATCCTCACATCTGATCAAGCATGGGCTGCGGTAAAGCGTCGTGATCGCTCATTCGACGGTCGCTTCGTTACTGGCGTGGTGACAACAGGTATTTACTGTCGGCCATCTTGCGCGGCGCGTCACCCTGATAGAGGCAATGTGCGTTTTTTCGCGACTGGCGAAGAGGCGCGGGCCGCGGGGCTACGTGCGTGCAAGAGGTGCCTACCCGATGATGTCGGTCGCGACGAGGCCGCAGTGCTTGCTGCGATCGACGAAATCAAATCAAGCGAGAGCGCACCCACTTTGAATGAATTCGCGCAGCTCACCGGATATTCGCCAACGCATTTTCAACGCGTGTTTAAGCGTGCGCTGGGCATCTCGCCTGCGACCTATGCCCGCGCTCTGAAAGAGGAACGTGCCAAAGTGGCTCTAGGCGAAAGCGCTTCGGTGACACAGGCAATCTATGATGCGGGCTATTCTGGGCCGTCGCGTTTCTACGAAGGGATCAAGAACAGGATGGGTATGATGCCAAGTGATTGGTCGAACGGCGGAGCAGGTCGCGACGTGCACTGGACCGTGATTGAAACAAGCTTGGGAGACATGCTGGTCGCAGCGACGCAGATTGGCGTGTGCTGCCTTGCATTTGACGAGGGCGAGCGCGAATTGCGTGCACGCTTTCCAAACGCGGAGCTGGTCGAGGCTGGCGATGATTTTCGGGCGTTGTTCGATGACGTGTTGAAGGTGGTCGAAGACCCGCGCCTAGGCAATTCGCATATCCCTTTGGATGTGAAGGGAACCGCATTTCAGCAACGTTGTTGGCAGGCTTTGCGCGAAATACCGGCTGGCGAAACCCGCAGCTATGGAGAGCAGGCAGCAATGCTCGGCAATCCCAAGGCCAGCCGTGCGGTTGGCGGTGCTAACGGCGCGAACAACATCGCCGTTCTGATCCCTTGCCACCGGGTCATTGCCGCCGATGGGGGCTTGGGCGGCTATGCCTATGGCACCACAATCAAATCCGAGCTTCTGAAACGCGAAGGCTCAAGGAACGAGGAATTGTTTTAAGAATGGCGCGGTCTGTGTTCTTCCGCAAGGCAATTTCGCCGCATCAAAAACGGGGCGGGCAGCAAAGCCCACCCCGAGTTTTGTCGTCAGAAGTGGTTAGCCTTTAGAGGCCTTCGACACTCTTGCTGACCAAGATGTTCACAGCCACGCGGCGGTTTTGCGCCTTGCCTGCTTCGGTCTCATTGTCTGCCAGCGGATCAGCTTCTGCCATACCGGTTGGGGTCAGCATACGATATGGTTTCCATCCGCATTGCTGCTGAAGGAAGTTCACAACCCGGCTTGCGCGCTTTTCGCTCAATTCTTGGTTGAAGTCATAGTCACCGACAGAATCGGTGTATCCAACGACTAGAAGCAACGCGTTGTCGGTCTGCTGCGCTTGTGCGGCGGTGTTGCATAGCTCTGCGCGGGCCTGACCCGACAGATTGTGCTTACCGGTGTCGAAGAAGACATTGGTGGTGCCCTTGATGTTGTACTGATCAATGTCGCCCACGCGGCTGCGCAGCGCGTCTGTTGCAGCGGTCTGCTCAGCAAAGCCTTGTGCCGTGCCAGTACGGATCATCTGAGCAGTTTCAAGTTTCTTGCTGCTTAGGCTAACCCGACTGGCGATCAATCCGCCGTCCCATTGGACAGTGCGAACGGTGACAGGCAGGCCGTTAAGGAGCGACGCTTTCGTCAACGCCTTGCGGTTGATGCCCAGAAAGCCGCTTTTTGCGCGGATGTCTGTCGTATCACTGACAAATACCGTCGTGGCATTGCCATCGGCAGTGGTGACCTTCATCCGGTCGCCTTTGCGTGCCGAAATAATACCCTCAACTTCCGGCCCTTCAGGCAATTCAGAAAGGTTAGCCGGAATTTGAATATCGCCATAGACGGTGGTCAGTGGCGCTTCTTCATTAGGAACTGGCACGGGCTGAGCTGCGATGCTGGCAGGAACAGCAATCGCTGCGCCCGCAACCATGGCAAGAACGGTCTGCCTCTTTGAAATGATACTCATTAGTTACTCCTTCGAAATTCTGCAGCTGGCCTAGCATCATTGCGGTCTTTCAATTGACCGCCACCCCTGTGATGATGCGTCCGCCTGCGGGAACCCCCAAATCTGCGACATTCGGATAAACGCATCAAATGCGTGGTCTTCGAACGGGTTGTGAACCTGACCTCACAGAAGAACCTTTCTCTCAGATGAACAAGATCGACAACATGTTAGTTTGAGCGGGTAATCGGAGCGCGCGCTGCGGCGAACCGTTTTCGCATCAGGATTAGGGATAGAGCCATTTTCATGATTAAGAGGCGTCTATAGCTTATCGTCGTTCAAGAGAATCGATTGTCAACTCTGCAGCGCCATCCGCAACAGATGGTGCATCAGATGCGTTTGGTGCGTTGCATCTTTTGCACTAAGGCGGCGCTGTTAGGAGTTAAGAACATGACCCGCGTTATACCTGCTCCCTTGCTTAAAGCTCTTCCCATAATCTTGCCATTGGCAGCGATTGGTCTTGCGAGATTGTTGACTTACTCGGCTTGGGCGGCTGCGAATGCGGGCTGGGCGGCATTGCTGTTTGCTTGGGTGGTCGCAGATGCCTTGTTGCTTGCGCTGACTGCAAAAGCGCCAAAGCACAAGCCAGAAACCTTCCAAATTCTTGGCTGTTTGTCGCTCGCCAGCATTATCATCATTATCGGAGCCGCAGCTCCAGTGCGCGATGTTTATTTGAGTATGCCCTCTGTCATGATCGCCGGCGGAGCGACGCTGGCGTTATTCGCAGGTTGGAGTTCGCTGCGAGTTGCTCGGGCGGCTCGCGCGACCGGATCAATTGCTGAGGCGCTGGAAGAAGTTCTGCCGGCCAGAATGGTGCGTCCGGCGATCAAAGAAGCGCGCATGTTGCACCTGGCGTTACTGCGCTGGGGCGCGCCGGCCGATGTGCCCGTTGGATCGCGCAGTTTTGCCTATCACACTTATCTTACGCCGATGCTTATCACGATTGTTGTATTGCAAGTAATTGAGCTGAGCGTCGTGCATTTCCTGCTGATGCTTTGGAGCCCAACAGTCGCCTGGGTGCTGTTCGCGCTAAGCGTATGGGGTGTGGTTTGGACATTGGCGCTCATCAAGAGCTTCCGCATCTATCCTGTGCTGGTGACGGGGGATCATGTCCGCGTGCGCAGCGGGATGATTCATGATTTTGCTGTGCCACTGTCAGCGATTGCAGATGTAAAGCGCGCTTTCACCAGTGAAGAACTGGAGGCTAAAAGCGTGCTGAATCTTGCGATCCTATCGGCGCCAAACATCAGCCTGCGTTTGGCGCAGCCGATTACCATTCCGAGTTTCTTCGGAGGCGAGCGAGAAATCACAGGCGTTGCCTTACGGCTGGATGACAGTGCCGCATTCTTGGCCGAGTTGAAGCGACAGGATTAATCAAGTTTGGGCGGGAAGCCCGGCTCTGCTTTCGCCATCGCCCGCTGATACGCATCGCGCGCGCCGATACGCTGGAGATACGCCTTAAGGTTAGGCATGTGGTCAATGCTCATATCACTAAACGCGCGCGCGGTGGTGAGCGAGAAGCCGAGCATAATGTCCGCCGTCGTCAATTGCGAACCGCCAAAGTATTCCGCTTCACCTAAGCGGCGCTCAATCGCTTCCCAAGCGTTTGTCACACGCTTCATCAGCGACGGCGGCATTTCCGCTCCAACCGCGTTTACGGCAATGCTCATCATGCCATTGGTCATCAGCGTGGCATTGGCGAAATGGAACCAATAGAGATGATCTGCAAAATCGGGGTGGTCGGGCCCGGGCACGAGGTCCGTGTCAGGCGCATATTTGCCGATGATGTACTCCACGATGGCCCCGCTTTCACCCAGCAGAGTTCCATTGTCTTCGATCAAGGGAGCGATTTCCATCGGGTGCAGCGCCTTTAGCTCTGCCGGGGCGAGCCGCGTTTCTGGATCGCGATTGTAGAGCTTCAAATCATACTCAATGCCCAGCTCCTCGCATAGCCAAACGATGCGTTCGGATTGCGATATGCGAAGGTGGTGAACGGTTAGCATGGCTCAAACTCTCCCAAATTAATCGAGTTGTTCTTTTCTCGCCCAGCCTTTGCGCGCTGGCTCCAAACTGTCGAGGAATTTCTCCGCACTTGCCAGATACTCGCCCTGCTTTTCATCACCCATCCGATCCCATGTCGAGTAAATCCGGCCGATGCGGTGATTGCTGGAAAGCCGATCGCGGTGGCGATCCATAAAGTGCCAATAAAGCGGGTTAAAAGGGCAGGCGCCTTCACCCGTTTTCTTGCTAACCGAATAGCTGCATTCCTTGCAGTAATCTGACATCTTATTGATGTAATTGCCGCTCGCCGCATAGGGCTTGGTCGCAAGATTGCCGCCGTCGGCGTAAAGGATCATTCCGACGACATTTGGCATTTCAACCCAGTCATAAGCATCAGCGTAAACGGCCAAGTACCAGTCCTGCACATCGCGTGGATTTATCCCTGCCAGCAGACAAAAATTGCCGAGCACCATCAGGCGTTGGATATGGTGTGCGTGCGCGTTTTCCTTGGTGGACCGAATGCAGTCAGAAAGGCAGCGCATGTCCGTTTCGCCAGTCCAGAAGAACTCCGGTAACGCGCGCTGCGCATTCAGTTTGTTACTGCTTTCCAGCCCCGGCATGAAATGCCAGTAAAAGCCGCGAATATATTCGCGCCAACCGATGATCTGACGAATAAAGCCTTCGACTGAATTCAATGGCGCGCGGCCATCTTCATAGGCCTTTTCAGCGCGCTGACACAGCTCCAAGGGGTCAAGGAGGCCGCAATTTATGTTGGGCGAAAGCATGGAGTGGTAGAGGTCGTCTGACCCGTGGACCATCGCGTCTTGATAGGGGCCGAAATTTTCTATTCGCTCGGCAAAAAACGCATCAGCTGCTTCTTCGGCTTCCTCGCGTGTGACAGGCCACTCGAACGGTTCGATATCGCCAAAGTGATCGCCAAACTTGTCCGTGACCAAATCCAGCACTTCGCGGGTGATGTTATCGGGTTCAAATTTTGGCCGCCGCGGAGCGTCCATCTCGCCTTTGGGTGGTTCGCGGTTTTGTTTGTCGAGGTTCCATTCACCGCATTTCGGTTTGCCATCCCCGTCCATAAGCAAGCCGGTCTTTTTGCGCATTTCGCGGTAGAAAAATTCCATGGTCAGAGATTTGCGATCCTTTGCCCAATCTTCAAATTCAGCGTGCGTGCAAAGGAAACGGTCATCGGGCAGGATTTCGACCGGACATGCGAACTTGTCCGGCCATTCCTCCAGAGCCTGCTGGACGCGCCATTCGCTCGCTTCGACGACGCGCACTTCGCTTGGGGAATGACGCTCAATAGCGCGGGCAACCTCGCCGGTGAAGCTGCCGGAATTCTCGTCATCTGTCAGCTTCACATAGTCGACGCACCAACCGGCATCGCGCAATTCAGCGGCAAAGTGCCGCATGGCGGAGAAGATAAGCGCGATCTTTTGCTTATGATGTTTGACGTAAGTCGCCTCGTCCCAGACCTCCATCATTAGGATGACGCTGTCGTCCTTGGTGCGCCCGCGAAGGCTGGGAATCGTGCGGGTAAGCTGATCGCCGAGGATGGGGATGAGGATTGGGTTGGATGCCATGTCCGATCAATGCGCGCGGACGGAAAAGGTGCCCTCAAACAAAGCTGTACGGATCAATATCAACGCCCACCCTCAGCCCCGGCGGGAACTCGTGTGCATCCAGCCAGCCGCGAATGACCTGTTGCAGATTTGCTGATCGCCGTGCGTTCACTAGGAAGCGATACCGATACCTCCCGCGTAACAGAGCCAGCGGAGCGGGCGCGGGGCCGAGAATGTAGAGGTTACCGTGATCAGGTCTTGTATCGCCCAGCCGGAAGGCCGCTGCGCGGGCTTCTTTTTCATCCTCACTCGACAAGATGATCGCGGCCCAGCGCCCGAATGGCGGCGCGCCTGCATCCTTGCGCGCCTCAGTTTCGGCCTCGTAAAACGCATCGCGGTCACCGGCCTCAAGCGCGGCGATGACGGGCGCATCGGTGTGGCGTGTCTGAATAAGAACTTCGCCCGGCTTGGCCCCGCGACCCGCGCGTCCAGCGACTTGGGCGACTTGCTGATACGTGCGTTCGGCCGCGCGCAAATCTCCCCCTTCTAGGCCGAGATCGGCATCGACTACGCCCACCAGTGTTAGCTCTGGAAAGTGGAAGCCCTTGGTCACCAATTGGGTGCCGACTATCACATCGATTGCGCCGCTTTCGGCCTTGGCGATGAACTCAGCGGCACGTTCGGGTGAGCCAAGTGTGTCCGATGTGGCAACGGCTACGCGCGCCTCAGGGAATAGCTCGCGCACTTCATCGGCAATGCGTTCAACACCGGGGCCGCAAGCGACAAGGCAATCCGGTTCGCCGCATTCCGCGCATTTGTCCGGCACGCCGGTTTCATGCCCGCAATGGTGGCAGGCGAGGCGGGCAGACAGGCGATGTTCCACCATCCACGCACTGCAATTGGGGCACTGATAGCGATGCCCGCAATTGCGGCACAGCGTCAGCGGGGCGAAGCCGCGCCGGTTAAGAAACAGCAGCGATTGTTCGCTCTTCGCGAGCCGATCTTCCAGTGCGGCGACCAAGGGCGGGGCGAGCCAGCGCCCGCTTCCCGGTTGCTCCTGTGTCAGGTCAATCAGATGGATGGTCGGCAAGGTCGCGCCGCCAAATCGGCTCGGCAGTTCCAGCCGCTCATATGTCCCGGTTGAGGCCATGTGCAGGCTTTCCAGCGCCGGGGTCGCGCTGGCCAGCACCACTGGAATTTTCTCAAAACGTGCGCGCATCACCGAGACATCGCGGGCGTTGTAGCGCACGCCTTCATCTTGCTTGAAACTAACCTCATGCGCTTCATCGACGATAATCAAACCGAGGGTTGCGTACGGTAGAAACAAGGCTGAGCGCGCGCCGACAATAACTTGCGCAGTTCCTTCAGAGATTGCGCGCCACGCGCGTCTGCGCTCTGTTGATTTGAGCGAGGAATGCCACAGCACCGGCGGCGTCCCGAAACGCTGTTCAAACCGGACAAGGAAATTCTCTGTCAGCGCGATTTCTGGCAGCAACACGAGCACTTGCTGGCCTTGGCGTATCGCTTCAGCGATAGGTTCAAAATACACTTCGGTCTTGCCTGAACCAGTGACTCCGTCGAGCAGAAATGGCGCGTATTCACCGGCCGCCACAGCCTCTACCAATCTGTCAGCCACTTCTCGCTGATCGGGCGAAAGATCAGGAACCCAATGCTTTGGATTGGCAGGCGGGAAGGGGCGATCAATTGCGACCGTCACAGGCTCAATCAGGCCAGCATTGACCATGCCGCGCAGGACGCCTTCCGATACGCTGGCGATGCCTGCCAGCTCTCGGATCGTGCCTTGGTCGCCAACCAATGTCTCAAGCGCCAGTTTGCGCTGCGGCGTCATCCGCCCGGTCCCTTCAGATCCGCTTAGTCGGTATTCGGTCATAGTCGCGGGGCCGCCCAGCGCACCGCCGCTCGATAGAACCATACGCGCTACACTGGCCATCGCCGCACAATAATAGTCGGCGGTCCATTCGATCAATCGCCGCAAAGCGCTCGACAATGGTGGGACAGGCACAACCTCAAGGATGGCGCGCAATTTGCTCGCATCGAACTCGCGGCCCGGCAATCGCCCTTCATCCCAAACAATGCCCGTAACTTTGCGCGGCCCCAATGGTGCAATCACCACCGTGCCCGCGGGCGCGTCTGTGCCTTCGGGCAGCTTGTAATCAAGCGGTCCGAGTGCGGCGTTGAGGATGAGGAGACGAACGCGCTTCATGATTCCTACGCAATATGGGATAGAGCGGCGATGAATAACAGAGAAAGGGTGAGGGATATGAACGCTGAAGATAACACACAGGTGGATCGGCGCGGCTTGATACGGGGCGGCGCAGCGGCGGCGATGGTGTTGGCATTGCCTGCTTGTTCGACCATACCCGGCCTTAGTTTTACCGACGCGATCCGCCGTTTGCTGGTGCTTTCCAGCGAGCGGGCCTTCGTCCGTTTGACTGCACCTGATGGTTTTTGGGATCAGCAGATCGGGCGGCTTGGTCTCAATCAAGTGCTGGGCACGCGCGGCGATATCCTATCCGGAATTCTCACCTCTGCTCTGGTCAAAGACAGGCTCGAAGATGCGTTTGCCGATATTGCCATCAAAGGGGCAGAGCGCGCCGCACCGCTTGTTGCAGAGACTGTCCGCACAATTGGCATCGCTAATGCGGCGGCGCTTGTGCGCGGCGGGCCAAGCGCAGCAACTCAGTTTTTGCGCGGTGAGATGGGCGACACTTTGATTGAGGCGATGGTGCCCGAACTGGGCCAGGCGATCCGTATCGCGTCTGATCCTGTTGTAGGCGAGTTGATAAACTCTGTCGCGGGCACAAATGTAAGCGGCATTGCCAGCCGCCTTTCTGGCAATGTGAACGATGCGATCTGGCAAGAGCTTGGAGTGGAAGAAGGCGCAATCCGCGCAAATCCGCGGGCCACCAATGATCCGCTCCTGATCGGCGTATTCGGCTTGGGCAGCCAACTCTGAGGGCAATTTGGGATAAGTAACGCACACCATTCGCATGGGTAGCTGGCAACACGTCGCCGCGTGTGCCAATCAGCGTGCGATGATTCGACTGTGAACTGGAGCCAGACGACCGATGAAATTCTTTGCCGACACCGCCGAAATTGAAGACATCAAGGAATTGGCCGCAACCGGCCTGCTCGATGGCGTCACCACTAATCCGTCACTGATCCACAAGTCAGGCCGCGATTTCATGGAAGTGACAAAGGAGATTTGCGGCATCACCGATGGTCCGGTGTCTGCAGAAGTTGTCGCGCTCGATCACGAAACCATGATGCGCGAGGCAGAGGTGCTGCGCAAAATCGCCAACAATGTCTGCATCAAAGTGCCGCTGACGATTGATGGGCTGAAGACCTGCAAGGCGCTGACCAGCGACGGCACAATGGTCAATGTGACGCTTTGCTTCTCGGCTAATCAGGCGCTTCTCGCGGCGAAGGCCGGCGCAAGCTTCATTTCCCCATTCGTTGGCCGCCATGATGACAACGGCTTTGACGGCATGGATCTGATCGAAGACATCCGGCTGATCTACGACAATTACGGGTTTGAAACCGAAATCCTGGTTGCCAGTGTACGCCATGTCACTCACGTGCTCGAAAGCGCGAAGATCGGGGCCGACGTCATGACGGCGCCGCCCAAAGTGATCAAGGCGCTGTTCAATCATACGCTAACTGACAAGGGCATCGCGGCGTTCATGGCGGATTGGGAAAAAACCGGACAGAAGATCGTCTGATCCCTATCTAAGCCTCCGATGTCTGAAGAATCTCCACTCGACCGTTTCAAGCACGCGCTCACCGGCGCGAGCCGCGCGATTGCGCATGATCCAGAGGTGGAGGTGGCGTGGAGCGCGGACGTGCCGGGCTCTGCGGGCAATCGTTTCCGTGTGCCTTTGCCGGGCCGGGAACTGCCAGCCGATCAAGTAAGCGAAGCGCGGGGCTTTGCCGACAGCTTCTCATTGAAATTGCGCCATCACAATGCGGGGCTGCACGCGAAAAACATGCCGCCAGAACCTGTGGCTCAGGCATGTTATGATGCGGTGGAGCTGGTGCGGTATGAGGCGCTCGGCTCTAACAATTATGACGGGATGCGCGGCAACCTTGATGCGGCGCTGATGACCCGTGTTGGGACCGATCCCATCACCCGCGCTCAGAATGAGAGCGAAGTGCCGATACAGGGCGCGCTCAGCCTGATCGTGCGAGAGAAACTGACCGGTCAGCCGATCCCCGATGCCGCCTTGCCAGCCGTCAATATGGTGCGCGGATGGATCGAGGATAAAGCCGGCGACAGCTTTGATGAGCTTGCCGGTTCGCTTGACGATCAAAAAGCATTCCAAGAGCTGACGCTGGATATACTGCGCGATCTTGATCTGACCCGGCCATTGGAAGACTCCACCGAGGATTCTGACAATGATGATGGCGATGATGAGGAAGGCGCGGACGAAGAACAGGAAGGCGACGAGCAGGAAGAAGGCGACGCCGATCCGCAGTCCAGCGAAATGGCGGGTGAGCAAGCCGAAGGCGATGGCGACGGCGATGCCGACACCGAGCTTTCAGGCGATGAAGAAATGCAGGACGGTGAGCCGGGTGAAGAGGGCGATTCCAGCAATGCCCCAGTGCGCCCCAACCGTCCGCAGGCCGATATTCCCGATGGCTTGGATTATCAGGCTTTTACGGAAAAATTCGACGAAGAAATCGAAGCGCCAGAGCTGTGCGATGCTGAAGAGCTGGACCGGCTGCGCGCCTATCTCGATAGCCAGCTGACCGGCCTGCAAGGGGTCGTCACTCGGCTCGCGAACCGATTGCAACGCCGCCTGATGGCGCAGCAGAACCGCAGCTGGGATTTTGATCAAGAAGAAGGCGTATTGGATGCCGCGCGGCTTTCCCGTGTGGTGGTCTCACCCGGCACCGCGCTGACTTACAAGGTTGAGCGCGATATCGACTTTAAGGACACGGTTGTGTCTCTGGTGATCGACAATTCCGGCTCGATGCGTGGGCGGCCGATCAGTATCGCGGCGATCAGCGCGGATATTCTTGCGCGCACGCTTGAACGGTGCGGGGTGAAGACGGAGATTCTCGGCTTCACAACCCGCGCGTGGAAGGGCGGGCAAAGCCGTGAGGCATGGCTGGCTGATGGCAAGCCACAAGGTCCGGGTCGTTTGAACGATTTGCGCCACATCATTTACAAGCAAGCGGATGAGCCGTGGCGCCGCGCGCGCCGCAATCTTGGGCTGATGATGCGCGAAGGGTTGCTCAAAGAGAACATCGATGGTGAGGCGCTGATGTGGGCGCATTCGCGGCTGATCTATCGGCCTGAGGAACGCCGTATCATGATGGTGATTTCTGACGGCGCGCCGGTTGATGATTCGACTTTGTCGGTAAACTCAGCTGGCTATCTGGAATCGCATTTGCGCGGTGTGATCGAGTGGATCGAGAACGTCTCACCCGTGCAATTGGTCGCGATTGGCATCGGACACGATGTGACGCGATATTATCGCCGCGCGGTTACGATCATGGACGTCGAACAGCTCGGCGGCACGATTATGGAGCAGCTCGCGGAGCTGTTCGAGGATGAGAAGGGCGCGGGTAGGGGGCGGCGGTGAAGAGGGATATGGATACCATTCGCAATCTTTTGATTTGGTTGGAAGAAAGACCAGAAGCATCAACATTTCGCGCCAAAGTCCCAAACGAGTTTGGTGATGATAAGGAAGTGGCCAAAGCTCATTTGCAAATGCTTGAGTCCGGCGGATTTGTTGACAGGTCGAAATACCATGTTTGGATTAGTTGGGAAGGCTATGAATTTCTTGATAAAATTCGCGATCCCGAGATTTGGAGGAAGACCAAAGATGGAGCTTCAAAACTAAATTCATGGGGCGTGAAAATATTGGGCGATTTAGCGAGTGGCTATCTTCGCGCAAAAGCAGCTGAACTGGGATTACCAATTTTATGAACGTAACCGAAGCCGTCACCAGCCGCCGCTCTGTGCGCGAATTTCTCGATAAGCCAGTCGAGCTCGAAACGATCCGCCGCGTGATGGATACCGCGCGCTGGGCCGCGTCTGGCTGCAACTTCCAGCCGTGGGAAGCCGCCGTTGTCACCGGTGAATCATTAAAAGCGCTTCAGGCCAAAATCATCGAGAACGGCCCCGAAAAGCCTGAATATGATTGGACTGCGCCCGAACAGGAGCCCGCTTACAAAGCCCGCCTTCACGCGGTGGGCGCTGGCATGTTCGGCGCGATGGGGATCGAGCGCGATGATGCAGCGGGTCGCGCCGCCGCTATGGCCCGCAACACCAACAGCTTCGATGCGCCGGTGGTCATGTTTACATACTTCCCGCGTTTTATGAAAGAGCCGCAGTGGTCAGACACCGGCATGTGGCTGCAAACGGTGGCTTTGCTTCTTCGCGAAGAGGGGCTGGATAGCTGTTACCAGGAATTCATGGCGCTTTATGCGGGCACGATCCGCGATCATCTGGGCCTCGATCATGAACGCTATATGCTCTTTTGCGGCATGGCGATTGGGTATCGCGACCCGGATGCCCCGCTCAACAATTTTGAACGGGAACGCGTGCCGCTAGGCGACCAGGTGAAGTTTTTGGGTTTTGATTGAACCCCATTGACCGGCGCGGCGCAGCGTATCAAAGCCTGCCGTGAAATGACCGATCTACATCTTTTCAATTCGCTCACCCGCAGCCTAGAGCCGTTTAAGCCGATTCATGAGGGGGAGGCGCGCGTATATACCTGCGGGCCGACGGTCTATAATTACCCGCATATCGGCAATATGCGGGCCTATGTGTTCGCCGATATTCTGGGGCGGACCCTGTCTCACAAGGGCTATGACCTCACGCACATTATCAACATCACCGATGTTGGCCATCTGACCGATGATGCAGATAGCGGCGAGGACAAGATGGAGAAGATGGCGTCTGAAAAGGCGCAAAGCATCTGGGACATCGCGCAGCATTACACCGAGGCCTATTGGGCGGATGTGAAGGCGCTTAATATCCGCGAGCCTGCCAAATGGTCGGTTGCAACTGACTACATTGAAGAGATGCTAGAGTTCGCGAAGAGCATTGCGGACAAGCATTGCTATGAATGCGAGACGGGCCTCTATTTCGATACCACCACCATCAAGGATTATGGCCGCCTAGCGCGCGCAGTGACCGAAGATGGGGAGGGCCGGATAGATACAGTCGAGGGCAAACGCAACGCGGCTGACTTTGCGATTTGGCGCAAGACACCCGCTGGTGAGAAGCGTCAGATGGAATGGGATTCGCCTTGGGGAAAGGGCGCGCCGGGCTGGCACCTCGAATGCTCTGTCATGGGTGAAAAGCTGCTGGGCTTCCCGTTTGATATTCACACCGGCGGGATCGACCACCGCGAGATTCATCACCCTAATGAGATTGCGCAGAACCAGGCGTTTTGCGGCTGCGGCGGGCTGTCCGATGCGCGCAATTCCGGCGCCAATATCTGGATGCACAACAACTTCCTGGTTGAGCGCTCTGGCAAGATGTCGAAGTCTTCTGGCGAGTTTCTGCGCCTGCAATTGCTGCTCGACAAAGGCTATCATCCGCTCGCCTATCGGATGATGTGCCTGCAAGCGCATTACCGCAGCGAATTGGAGTTTTCGTGGGAGGGCCTCACCGCCGCGCTAACGCGGCTCAAGCGGATTGTGTTGCTGGTGGAGCGTATCGCCGATGCCCCGGCCGGCGGCGCGACCGATCATCCCAAATTTGCACCTGTGCTGGAGAAGTTTGAGGCGGCGATTGCCGACGATCTTAACACCTCTATTGCTCTCACCGCTTTGGAAGATGCGCTGGCGACCAAAAAGGTTGATGCGGGGATCAAGCGCGCAGTTATTGAACGGATCGACAGCGTTCTGGGCCTCGGCCTGTTTGAGCTTGCGCGTACCGATCTGCGTATCCGGCCGAAAGACGCGGTGATCACCGAAGAGGAAATCGGCGCAGCATTTGAACGCCGCAAGGCTGCGCGCGCGGAGAAGGACTTTGCCGCTGCTGACGCTATTCGCGACGAACTTGCGGCGCAGGGCGTCGAAGTGATGGACGGCGACCCGCTCGGCTGGGAATGGAAGCTATCATGAGCAATAAGACAATCCTTGCGATATCGGGCCTCATACGCCCGCTGCTCGAACCCAAATTGCCAGCCGATCTCGATGTGCGCTGGTTTATGACGCATGAGGAAGCGCTGGAAGCCGTACCCGAAGCGGAAATTGGCTGGTTCGACATGTATGATCAGGCCGCGATGGGCGATACATTGCGCGCGGCAAAGAAGCTCAAATGGCTGAACTCGATCTATGCCGGCTTAGATTTTCTGCCGCTGGATGTGCTGATTGATCGCGGCGTCACTGTAACCAATGGCGCAGGGATCAATGCCATCACAATCGCCGAATATGTCGTAATGGGTATGCTCAACATCGCCAAAGGATACCGCGATGTGATGCGCGCGGCTGAGCGCCGCGAATGGTTGCTCGATAGCCCGGGCAAGCGCGAACTTTCTGGATCGAAGGCGCTGCTGCTCGGCTATGGCGCGATTGGCAAGCTGATCAAGCCGCGCCTCGAAGCGTTTGAAGTCGATGTGACTGTCGTGCGGCGGACGCCGGGCGCGGGTGTCCTCACCCCTGATCAATGGCGCGAACAGCTAGGCGACTTCGACTGGATTATCCTTGCAGTCCCGGCGACCGATGAAACCGACGGCATGATCGGCGCAGATGAGCTTACGGCGATGAAATCGAATGCGGTGATCGTCAATATTGCTCGTGGGGCAGTGATCGACCAGCCGGCTTTGATCGAAGCGCTTCAGGCAAAAACAATCGGCGGCGCGTTTCTGGACGTGACCACTCCCGAACCGCTTCCCGAAGACCACGTGTTATGGACGCTCGACAACGCGCATATTTCCATGCATTTGTCGGGCCGAGCGCAGGACAAAATGTTTATCCGTTCGGCCACGCGCTTTCTCGAAAACCTAGAGAGGTATCGCCGCGGCAAACCGGTCGCGCCAATTTTCGACCCTGTCCGAGGGTATTGATGTCGAGCGCAAAATCAAATTCGACATCGCAAATCAAATTCAATTGACGACTGAGTCATCAGACAGATGATGGCTGCAATGGGAGACGCCTGAAATGCCCGAAACACAGAAAGCCTCTGACCTTTTCGTTGAATGCCTGGAGGCAGAAGGCGTCGAATACATATTTGGCGTGCCGGGCGAGGAAAACCTCGATCTGCTTGAAAGCTTGTCTGACAGTTCAATAAAACTGGTGCTGACACGGCATGAACAAGGCGCGGGCTTTATGGCGGCGACCTATGGTAGGCATACGGGAAAAACAGGTGTGTTCCTCGCGACACTTGGACCGGGCGCGACGAATATGGTCACCGCAGTGGCCTATTCGCAATTGGGCGGTATGCCGACGCTGGCGATCACCGGGCAAAAGCCTATCAAGCATTCGAAGCAAGGCCGCTTTCAAATCCTAGACGTGGTGGCGATGATGAACCCGCTCACCAAATTCGCGCATCAATTGCATTCCGGTGATAACATCCCCAGCCGCGTACGAGAGGCATTCCGTCTCGCTGAGGAAGAAAAGCCCGGCGCAACACATCTGGAATTGCCCGAAGATATCGCCGCAGAGGAAACTGACGCGGCACCGATTCCTCGCAGCTTAGCGCGCAGGCCATCGGCCGAGGTGAAAGCGGTAAGGCAAGCCGTAGAACTTATTGAAGCAGCTAATGCCCCTGTGTTGGTCGTGGCCGCAGGCGGCAATCGGCGCATGACGTGCAAGATGGTTCGCGAGTTTGTCGAAAAAACAGGTATTCCTTTTGTGACCACACAGATGGGCAAGGGTGTGCTGGATGAGCGCCACCCGCTTTTCCTCGGCTGCGCGGCGCTGTCGTCCGGTGATTTCTGTCACCGCGCAATTGAGGATGCCGATCTCATCATCAATGTCGGCCATGATGTAATCGAAAAGCCGCCGTTCTTTATGAAAGATGGCAAGGCGGGCGCTCACACCAAAGTCATCCATGTGTCAAACACCACTGCGGAAGTGGACCCAGTTTACTTCCCGCAGGTTGAAGTGATCGGGGACATCGCCAACGCCATTTGGCAGATCAAGGAGGCGGTGACCCCTCAGCCAGATTGGGACTTCACACGTATGCTTGAATATCGCGCGGCGGATATTGCGCATTCGGCCCCGCTTGAGTCGGACGCTCGCTTTCCAATATTCCCACCGCATCTCGTTCATCAGGTCCGCGAATGCATGCCGGACGATGGCATCATTTGCTTGGACAATGGCGTCTACAAGATCTGGTTCGCGCGCAATTACACGGCCTATTTGCCCAACACTATATTGCTCGACAATGCGCTGGCCAGCATGGGCGCTGGGCTCCCATCCGCGATGATGAGCGCAATGCTTTATCCTGACCGCAAAGTGATGGCGATTTGCGGGGACGGCGGCTTTATGATGAACTCTCAAGAGTTGGAAACGGCCGTTCGTCTTGGCCTCAATCTGACAGTTTTGATCCTGCGCGATGATGCCTACGGGATGATTCGTTGGAAACAGGCCAATATGGGCTTTAAGGATTTTGGCCTGACGTATGGCAACCCCGATTTCGTCAAATATGCAGAAAGCTATGGAGCGCACGGCCATCGCATAACCAGTAGTGAGCATCTTACAGATGTGCTGGCTCATACGCGCGACACTGCGGGAGTGCATGTGATTGATTGTCCAGTGGATTATTCGGAGAACGACCGCATCTTAAATCACGAAATCAAGGAACTAAGCGCGCAGCTTTAGGGTTCGATACGGACAGGAGATCACCCAATGCCCACTCTGAAAGATACCTATCCGCTTTACCTCAATAACAAAGCGGCGCAGCCCAATACCGACCTTGAGGTGACCGACAAATACACCGGCAAGGTTGCGTTTCGCACCGCGCTCGCCTCTCCCGAAATCATCGATGAGGCTATCGCTGGGACAGTAAACGCAGCAGAACCGATGGCCCGTCTTGCGTCCTATGAGAAACAGGATGTTCTGATGCATTGCGTCAGCCGTTTCAAAGAACGCTTTGATGAACTTGCGTATGCTTTGTGCGTAGAAGCGGGCAAGCCGATCAACGATTCCGAGGGTGAGGTTACCCGGCTGATCGACACTTTCAGAATTGCGGCGGAAGAGGCCGTTCGCAATTATGGTGAGGTCATGCCGCTCGACATTTCCGAGCGCGCTAAAGGCTATCAGGCGATGTGGAAGCGTGTCCCCATCGGCCCATGCAGCTTTATCTCGCCGTTTAACTTCCCGCTCAATCTGGCTGCACACAAAATCGCGCCGGCCATCGCCATGGGCTGCCCGTTCGTGATGAAGCCTGCATCCAAGACACCGCTCGGCGCGCTTATCATGGGTGAAGTTCTTGCTGAGTGCGACATTCTTCCCGAAGGCGCTTTTTCGATCCTGCCAGCAAGCCGCGATGGGGCCGACCTGTTCACCGAAGATGAGCGTTTGAAATTGCTGAGCTTCACTGGCTCACCCGGTGTTGGCTGGGCACTGAAAGCGAAGGCGGGCAAGAAGCCTGTTATCCTGGAGCTTGGCGGAAATGCAGCCGTCGTCGTAGATCACGATGCCGATTTGGATGACGCTTTGGAGCGCATTGTCTTCGGCGCTTTTTATCAGTCTGGCCAAAGCTGTATCGGCGTGCAGCGGATCATCATCCACGAAGATATCTACGACCGCTTCAAAGAGATGCTGGTTGAAAAGACCAAAACACTGATTGCAGGCGACCCGAAGGACCGCGAGACGTTTATCGGTCCGATGATTTCCGAAGGGGAGGCAACGCGGCTGAAAGGTTGGATCGATGAGGCGGTGGAAGGGGGAGCAACCCTGTTGACCGGCGGGGGTTTGTCGAATGGCAATATGCTGGAGGCGACGCTGCTAGAAAACGTCCACCGCGATGCCCGCGCGATGAACGATGAGGCATTCGGACCACTTGCGATCCTGATGAAGTTCTCAACCTTTGATGAGGCATTGGAGGAAGTGAACCGCAGCGAGTTTGGTTTGCAAGCGGGCATTTTTACCCGCGATCTGTTCAAGATGTTCGATAGCTGGGACAGGCTTGATGTTGGCGGTATCGTTATCAACGATGTGCCCAGTTATCGGGTCGATAACATGCCGTATGGCGGGGTTAAAGATTCCGGCCTTGGCCGCGAAGGTATCCGGTTCGCCATGGAGGACATGAGCGAAATCCGGAACCTTGTCGTGCGCAGGAAATAGGACCGTTCAAACGTCCTCTAACAGCAACAGGACCGCTGTCACCGCCATGCGCGGCTCTGGCGTGTAGTTACTTTCGACACTGGTGATCGTCGCGTCGGCCACCAGCTGACCGGGGATGGCAAATTCATGGTCAGGTAGATCGGCAACAAATTGCTCGCCCGCCTTGCATGCTGTGATACCATCAAAATTGAGCACCAATTCATGCCTCGTGCCGGCAAAAGTGATGGAGGCCCAGGGCTTTTCCTCATGGGTGAGCAATTGTGCATCGCCCCCTGCCAAGGTGATGAGCGCTTCGCGGACCCTATCGCTTAATGTGCGGCGCGGGCGGTACCGGCGCGCGCGGCGAACAGGCTTGGTTTCCGCTTCCGGTTCAGGATGTGATTTGAACTCGGTCGGAAATGCGTGGGCGAGGGTGATGTTTGTTTCAACGTGCATGAGCGAATTCCTGAGCGAGGGCGGTGCCGATGGTTTGCAAGTGAGCATGAGGCTGCGGGGACGGAGGATTTAACGGCGCACGAAAGCTGCCGGGCATGGCTTTGAATTCGGCCCTTCCATCAGGGCGATTGAGCGTGCCGTTTTCAAAGTCTGACATCCATTTGCGGGTGCGCGCTTCGGTGGCAGCGCGCGGTATGCGGCCCATTCGCAGATCGAGCACAAAGCGCGGATCGTGCGCGGCGAGGCGGCCAAATTTGGTTGCTGGCATGTCGTGGTCGCGAAGGAATTTTTCGACGGTGCGGATAAGCATATATTTCCCCTGTGCCTGTTCCTGAAAGAACGATCGCGGCGATGCGAATCGCTCAATGTTCCGTAAATGTTCCACGACAAATCCTACTTGTCTAGGAAAAATCCTATGCTATAGGAATTTTAATCGAGTTGAGGAGGACACCATGATCCAAGCCGCAAATGCCCGTCAGAGGCTAGAGCAATTGGCAGATGAGAAGGGCGTAAGTCTAAAGGCCCTATCGGAAATGATTGGTAGGAATAGCGCTTATTTACAGCAGTTTATTAAGCGCGGTACGCCTAAGAAGCTGGAGGAAGATGATCGCAAGATGCTCGCCCAGTTCTTTGGTGTAAGCGAAGGGGAGCTTAGCGCAGCGTCTTTCGTCGGTGTTAAGGATAAATCCTACACAAGTGCAAAGCCTATGCGCGAATCGATCTATGTTAATGTGCCGCGGCTGGATGTTGGCGCGTCGGCCGGGCCTGGGGCGCTGCCAACTGGCGAAGATGCCTTTGACGCGTTCCGCTTTTCCCATCGCTGGCTTGCGGAGCAGGGGCTGGAAGGCGCGCAGCTTTCCGCAATCACTGTCGAGGGCGATTCGATGGAGCCGCTGCTTAACAATGGCGATGAGATTCTGGTCGACCGGAGCCCGCAGCCCTTTCGCGATGGCGTGCATGTTGTGCGGCTAGACGACGCGCTGCTGGTAAAGCGCGTTGCCAATACGGGCGGGGGACGGTTAGCGCTGCTATCGCAAAACATGGCTTACCCGCCGATTGATGTCGCGGCGCAGGATGTGGAGATTATTGGCCGCGTGGTCTGGAAAGGTGGGCGAATATAGCCCACATAAATAGGATGACCGAAGCTAAACCTACTCCGCCGTTGAAGGCAGCAATTCTGCCCGTCACTCCCTTGCAGCAGAACTGCTCGCTAATCTGGTGCACCAAGACGATGCGCGGCGCGCTGACGGATCCGGGCGGCGATCTCGATAAGTTGAAAGCTGCTGTCGCAAAGTCAGGTGTCACACTGGAAAAGATTCTCATAACGCATGGTCACCTCGACCATTGCGGGCAAGCGGGGATGCTCGCTGAGGAACTGGGGCTGCCAATCGAGGGGCCGCACAAGGACGATCTGTTCTGGATTGAGCAGCTCGACAATGACGGCGCGCGCTATGGCATGGAGGCCAAGAGTTTTGAGCCGGATCGCTGGTTGGAGCATGGCGATACCGTCACCGTGGGTGATCTGACGCTCGACGTCATTCATTGCCCCGGCCACACGCCGGGCCATGTGGTCTTTTTCCATGAGCCAAGCCGCTTCGCGATTGTCGGCGACGTGTTGTTTCAAGGGTCAATCGGCCGAACGGATTTCCCGCGCGGCAATCATCAGGATTTGATTGATGCGATCACGCAGCGCCTATGGCCGCTAGGCGATGATGTGCTGTTTATTCCGGGACACGGCCCGACCAGCACGTTTGGCCAAGAACGCAAGACCAATCAGTTTGTGAGCGACTACGCGCTTTCTTGAGCTGAGTTTTTTGTGTTACGTAAGCGCAGGTATCCTCTGAATTACATCACCCCCATCACGATCAAAACTGCGACAATTGCCAGACCCAACAGCGTCAGCATGGTGATAAGCACGCCGATCATGCGTGATTTGGCCGGCCCTTCGCTATCCATACCAAAGCCATGTGCTACGCGGCCCAGCATGTAGGCCCCAGCGACATAGGCGAGCCACGGCTGGCCCCGGCCCGAAATCTCAATCGCCGCGATCAGAAGCAGCACAAAAGGCGTGTTTTCGACGAAATTGAGCTGCGCGCGCATTCGGCGTGTCAAAGGTCCGCCTGCGTCATCGCCGTGCAGTATCTTCAGCTTACCGCGCAACTGGCCGCAGCGGACCGAAAGCCAGATGTTGATAATCGCCGCGGCGGCCACAGCGGTTAATGTTACCGGAAGAACAAACATGCAAAATCCCCGTCAAACCAAGTTTCCCCGGGCCTAGGCGGGCCACACGTAGGTTGCAACGCGCGATTTTTTCGCTATAGCCCGCGCCTCCCCGCCAAATCAGGCATGGATTCTCGCGCAAGCTTAAGAACTTGTGCGGCACACATGCTTGGCCTAAGAGCGGCTCAACACATCCGCGTAAATTTGCGCAAACACACGTTTTATTTTGAGGAACAGGTGCCGAGATGGCTGTCCCAAAGAGAAAAGTTTCCCCACATCGCCGCGGCAATCGCCGCGCACACGATTCGCTAAAAGTTGAAGCGCATCACGAATGCAACAATTGTGGTGAGCTGAAGCGCCCGCACAATTTGTGCCCGCATTGCGGCTATTACAACGGTCGTGAGGTTGTCGCGGTCGGTCTTTAAGACCGGCTAGTGACTTTGACGGAGATCCTGCCATGAACCTGCCGCGTATCGCCATTGATGCGATGGGCGGTGATGAAGGCGTGCGCGTAATGATCGAAGGCGCCGCTTTGGCGCGCCGCCGTCACGATGATTTCCAATTCCTGCTTGTAGGTGATCAAACGCGGATCGAAGCTGCGTTGGAAGATCACCCCGCTTTGCGTTCAGCCTCTGAAATTCTTCATTGCGATGAAGTGGTTGCAGGCGATGAATTGCCCAGCCGTGCGATCAGGAGAGCAAAAACCACATCAATGGGCCTCGCGGTTAACGCGGTGAAAATCGGCGATGCGGGCGCGGCTGTAAGCGCTGGTAATACCGGCGCATTAATGGCCATGAGCAAATTGGCGCTGCGCACGATGCCGGGCATCGGCCGCCCTGCACTGGCAGCGTTGTTGCCCACGTTAGAAGAGCATGATGTCGTCATGCTAGACCTTGGCGCCAATACAGAAGCAAACGCGCGAAATCTGGTGCAATACGCGGTGATGGGCGCGGCCTATTCGAGGATCGTCAATGGATTTGAGCGGCCCAAAGTGCGCCTGCTCAACATTGGCACAGAGGAAATTAAAGGCACAGATGCGCTGCGCGATGCCGCTGCACGTTTGCAGCAAGCGAGCGAGGCCAGCGATGACGGACTGGCGCTGCAATTCGATGGCTTTGTCGAGTCTGATAAGATCAACCGCGGCGAAACGCATGTCGTTGTGACCGACGGATTCTCTGGCAATATCGCGTTGAAAGCGATTGAGGGGTCCGCGCGCTTTGTGACTGACCTTTTGCGCAACGCTTTTACCAGTTCTTTGCGGTCAAAGGTTGGTTTCCTTGTTTCGCGTCCAGCAACTGAGCTGCTGCGCCACCATCTCGATCCAAACAACCATAACGGCGCAGTTTTCCTCGGTCTCAATGGCGTCGTGGTGAAAAGCCACGGGAGCGCTAACGCGGCTGGTGTTGCCAATGCGGTTGCGGTTACCGCCAGCCTACTGAAAAACAATCTGACTGAGCGTATTTCGCAAGGCTTGGCTGAGCTTGGCGAAGATGCACTCAAGGAAAACGGTGCGGCCGCGACCGGTGATGAGGCCGCTGCGTGACCCGCACGCTGCTACGCGGCACTGGCTCGGCTTTGCCGGGCACCGTTGTTAGCAATCATGAGCTTGCCGCGCGCGTCGACACCAGTGACGAATGGATTGTCGAACGCACTGGCATTCGCCAACGTTACATTGCCGGGGAAGGGGAGACGACCGCCACTCTGGCGACTGAGGCGGCGCGCAACGCATTGGCTGATGCGGGCATGGATGCGAGCGAGATCGATCTGATTGTTTTGGCGACCGCGACGCCTGATAATACATTTCCCGCGACAGCTACCAAGGTCCAGCAGGCGCTGGGCTGCAATGGCTGCATCGCTTTTGATGTCGCGGCGGTGTGCTCAGGCTTTCTCTATGCCATCGCGACGGCCGATTCGATGCTGAAAACAGGCATGGGACAAAAAGCGCTCGTAATCGGAGCAGAAACTTTCAGCCGCATTCTTGATTGGGAAGATCGCACAACCTGCGTTCTGTTCGGCGATGGTGCTGGCGCAGTTGTCCTCGAACTGGATGCAGACGCCGCGGCCGGGCCAGATACGCCCGGCATCATTGCGACGCGATTGCATGCGGACGGAGCTCAGCACGATCTGCTGTATGTTGATGGCGGTCCGTCGACCACGCAAACTGTCGGCCATTTGCGTATGAAGGGCCGCGAAGTCTTTCGTCACGCAGTGGTCAACTTGGCAAGCGTTCTGCATGAAGTGATTGATGATGCTGGTATTTCGGCCGAGCAAATCGATTGGGTTGTGCCGCATCAAGCCAATAAGCGGATCCTTGATGCGACGGCTCGCAAGCTTCGAATTCCGGCGGAGAAAGTGATCGTCACTGTCGATCAGCACGCGAATACATCGGCCGCATCTGTCCCGCTTGCGCTTGATACGGCGCGCCGCGATGGCCGGATAAAGGCCGGTGATCTAGTCATGCTAGAGGCGATGGGCGGCGGGTTCACTTGGGGCGCCAGCCTTATTCGGATGTAATTTTGAGCCAAGCTGGCGACTAACGATGTGCAAAAATTTGCACGTAACGTCACATTGCGTTGCGGATTTCGCGAGAAAACTGTACAAAGTCATCAGCTTTGTGGTCGCACCTACAAAGGAGGAAATGCAACATGCGTTCAGTTGGTACTCTTACTCGCGCTGATCTCGCCGAAACGATTAACCGCCGCATGGGCTTTAGTCGTGCTGAATCGCTCGATATGGTTGAGGCAATTCTTGATCAGATGTGTGGCGCGCTGGCCGACGGACAAAATGTCAAAATTTCTGGCTTTGGCAGCTTCGTCCTGCGCGATAAGAACGAGCGGATCGGTCGCAACCCTAAAACAGGTGTCGAAGTGCCGATTACCCCGCGCCGGGTAATGACATTTCGTGCAAGCCAATTGCTGAAAGAGCAAATCGCAAAAGGTAGCTGATGAATGACTGACTTCGATGATGGAAAAGACGAAGGCGCACTTCGTACGATCGGAGAAGTCAGTGATGGGCTTGGGATCAAGCCACATGTGCTGCGTTATTGGGAGCAGCAGTTTACTGCGCTCAAACCGCTGAAGCGTAGCGGTGGACGCCGCTACTATCGCCCCGAAGATGTTGAATTAGTTGAGGAAATCAACCGTCTCGTCAATGACGAAGGCTATACGCTGAAGGGTGCCCAAGCAGCCTTACGCGCGGCCAATCGTGCTGGCGGTGATCGCCGTGCAAATGATGATCGCAGAGCTGGCGGCCGCAGGGCCACCGATGGCGAATTCGCTGAGACAGAGGGCGAGTTTTCCCACGCGCCATTGGCTGCTCCGGCAAAGGACTTCAGCGACGCGATAGCGAAACTTAAGACCATCCGGTCAAGGCTCGCAGCGGCGATTGAAGCCTAATTCGTATTTAAGATCTGTGCGCGAATTGATCGCCCAAGTTTGAGCCTTATTCAGCCGCCATTAGCGCCGCTTGGCCCAGGTCAACGCTGACCAAGCGCGAGACGCCTTGTTCCGCCATTGTTACTCCGAACAGACGGTGCATCCGGCTCATCGTTACGGCGTTGTGCGTCACGATCAGATAGCGCGTTTGTGTGTTGGCGACCATCGAATCGAGCAGATCGCAGAACCGCTCAATATTCGCGTCATCCAGCGGTGCATCGACCTCATCCAGTACGCAAATCGGGGCCGGATTGGTCAGGAATAACGCAAAGATCAGCGCGGTCGCGGTCAATGCTTGCTCACCGCCTGATAGCAACGATAGCGATTGCAGGCGCTTGCCTGGTGGCTGGGCGTAGATCTCAAGGCCAGCTTCAAGTGGATCGTCGCTATCGACCAAGGCCAGATGCGCTTGCCCGCCTTCAAACAGCCGCGTGAACAATTCGCGGAAATGGCCGTCCACTTCTTCGAAAGCGGCTTTCAAACGCTCGCGCCCTTCACGGTTCAAATTCCCGATCGATCCGCGCAGGCGATTGACCGCTTCGGTCAGTTCGGCCTGTTCGCTGGCATTGGTTCCGTGTTCGTCTTCCAGCTTTTCCAGCTCTTCTGCGGCGACCAAATTAACTGGACCGATGCGTTCGCGGCTGGCCGTTAACCGGTCCATCTCATCGCTTTCAGCGGTCGCGTCCAGCACCTTCTCAGCATCGAACTCGAACCGTTCTGACAGCATTGGCGGCGGGCATTGGAAGCGTTCGCCTGAAATGCGCGCCATTTCTCCGCGGCGCGCCTCCTGGCTTTCCGCGCGCGCGGCCAAAGTGGCCCGGCCTTCGCGTGCGACAGTCAGTGTTTCGTTTGCGTCGGCGAGTTTTGTGTCGGCTGCGTTGGCGCTTGCCTGGCATTCGGCAAGATCGGCGTCGGCCTTGGCTAGTTCCTCGCCTAAGCGCTGGCGCAGCGCATCGCCTTGCTCGATCTCTTCGATAAGAGACGCGGGCTTTTCAGCGACGACTTTGCGTTCTTGCTCAATCTCTTCGAGCCGGCTGCCTGCTTCTGCACGGCGGCGCACCGCCTCGCCGGAGCGTGCCTGCCAATTGGCATGGTCAGCTTGTTGAGCCGCAGCGCGTTCTCGCGTGACAGCCAATCCCTGATCGTGGGCGGCAAGCTGTGCCATTGCTGCCTGAACAGCGGATCGCGCAGCCTCATGCTTGGCTTGCGCTGCTTCCAAACTGGCACGGCCGGCATCGGGTTCAGGCAATGCGGAAAGTTGTGCTTTCGCTGCTGCCACGTCGGCATCAGCGGCGGCGGTTTGCTCAGCCAGTTCCGTGCGTGCTGCGGATAGCTCTTCCAAGCGATTGGCGATCCGCTCTTTTGCGGCTTCTGCCTGATCGAGCGCGCGCAGGGAATGGCGTTCATCTTCAATCGCGCCAGCGACGGCGCGTTCCTGCGCAACAAGATCACTTTGCAGCGTAGATAGTTCTTCGCGCGCGGCTGTCTCATCGCTTTGCGCCTGCTCTGCCGCATCCCGCAGGCCGGGCAACACAGCTTCCAGCTCAGCCAAACGGTTTGCCGCCTCCAGCTTGGCCGCTTCCGCCGCGCCTTCTCCGCGCGCTACGAAACCATCCCAGCGGCGCAAATGCCCGTTTTGCGTGACGAGCCACTCGCCCGGCGACAGGTCCCGGCCATCGTCCGTGTCGGCATAATGCACCAATGCAAGACGCGCGCGCAGTTCATCTGGGCAGGTTTTGATTTTGCTCAGCAGGCTGTCTGAGACTGGTTTTGGAGCAGCGCTGCCTGACCAAAACCGGCCATCTTTGCCATCTTGCGGCATGCCGAGCGGGGACTTGGAATCGCGGCCCAGTACGGCGGCCATGGCCCGCTCATATCCGCGCTCTACACTAACTTTTTCGAGCGCTTGCGGCAGACCGGCGCTGTCCTTCGCCCGCTTTGCCCTCGCATCACGATCACGGACAAGCGCTGAATACTCGCGTTCGATACCAGCCAGTTCAGCTTTGGCCGTGGAAAGCGCGGCGCCCGCCTCATCCCGAGCGCTTTGCAGTGCGGCCTTGCGTGCTTGATCCTGCTCCAGCTTCGCGCGAAGCTGTGCAACAGCCTTCGTCGCTTTGTCCGCGTCACCGCGAGCCTGCGCTACCTTAGCTTCAGGATCGCCGGCGCTGCTCAATTCTTCTCGCTGGCGATCAAGCCGTTCGCGCTCACTTGTCAGCCGGTTGGCCCGCGTTTGAGCTTGTTCGATGGCGGCTTCGGCAACGCGCCATTCGGCCTCAACTCCCGCATGGTCAGCGGTTGCCTTGGCCAAAGCCAGCTCCGCCGTTCGGCTTGCACGTTCGGAATCTTCAGACTTTGCAGCAAGGGCAGGGCGCAGCTCCTCATCGCGTTTCAGAGCATCGCCGCTGGCAGCCATTTCCCGGGTTAGCCGCTCCAACGCCTCTGCCGCATCTTTGGTCATCCGATCAGCGTCGCCGCGATCTTCTTCCAATCTCACCCGTTGACGTTCGAGATCGGCGAGGCGCTGTTCAGCAGCTTCCAGCTTTTCCGAAAGAGCCGCCATGCGGTGACCGTGCGCGCTGGCATCATCGCGCCGGTCGGCCAATTCATCGCGCGCTTCGGCCAGCTTAACCGCCAGAGAGGCCTGTTCTTTTTGAGCCTCATCCACTGCAGCCTTTGCCCCTGCAACGCGCGCTTCAGACCCTTCGGCGGCTTCGCGAGCTTCCTTTGCTGCATGGGCGGCATCGCGCCAGCGAGCAAACACTAACCGCGCTTCAGAAAGCTGGATTTGCTCGGTCAGTTTCTTGTAGCGTTCAGCCTGTTTGGCTTGTCTGCGCAGGGACGACATTTGCGTATCGAGACCCGCCATCAGGTCTTCGAGCCGTTCTAGGTTCTTCTCAGTCGAGCGCAGCTTGCTCTCAGCGTCCTTGCGCCGAACATGCAGCCCGGCAATGCCCGCTGCTTCTTCGAGCATTTGCCGTCTCTCGGTCGGTTTGGCAGCGATCACTTGCGCGATTTTGCCTTGGCTGACGAGGGCGGGTGAGTGCGCGCCTGTCGCCGCATCAGCAAATGTTAGCGAGACGTCTTTTGCACGAACATCGCGCCCATTCACGCGGTATGCGCTGCCCGCACCGCGCTCAATCCGGCGTGTCACGATCAGTTCTTCGTGATCGTCATCAGCGGCGTGAAGTACGACTTCGGCAAAGTCACGCGGCGGGCGGGTAGATGTGCCAGCGAAGATCACATCTTCCATTCCGCCAGAGCGCATGGATTTGGGCGAGTTTTCACCCATCACCCAGCGGATTGCTTCTAGCAGATTGGATTTTCCGCAGCCGTTGGGGCCAACAACCCCAGTTAAACCGGGCTCTACGCGCAATTCGGCCGGCTCTACAAAGCTCTTAAATCCACTGAGCTTTAGCCGGCTAATTTCCATCGTTTGCGCGTGCCCTCCCGAAGTTACCGCTTAGCGGGCTCCGGCGCGTTGCAGCGCAGGTTCAAGCTGATCCCAGCTAAGCGCCTCAACCTTTGCTCCGTTAAGGATAAAGGTTGGCGTACCGGTAAGCTGCAATTCGTCTGACTGTGCTTGTGAGGCTTCAGCAATGCCTTCGATCTTTTCGCCATCGGCAAGGCAAGTGCGGGCCTGATCCGCGCTCAGCCCGCGGGCTGAGAAAAATTCAATCAGCCCAGCAGCTTCGGCAATGCCAATAAAGCGTTGCTCAAGCGGCATTTCTCCGGCGGCCTGATAAGCCGCACCATTGGATTGCACGTTGCCCATAATGTCATTCAGCGAAGCCCATGCCTGATCGGATAGGGGGATCATGTTTTCTTTTTGACCGCAGCGCACCATTGCCGCGATGGTCAGATCAACGGGATCGCGGACGAGATTGCGCAGCTCAAAACTGACAATGCCTTTGGACACATATTCTTCTTTCAAAGGGGCAGAGCCGGTCGCGGCAAAGTTCGCGCAAGCACCGCATGTATGCGAGGCGTATTCGACCAGTTTTAGCGGGGCCTCAGGATTGCCGACTTTATAGCCGCCTTCTTCAGTAACTGTGACAACATCGGTCCATGCTTGACCATCAGGTGCAGGGATCGCTTCGATTGGTTCACCAGATAGCGCGCCTTCTGCATCTTCCGCGCCATTGCATGCGGCAAGAGTAAGTGCGAGCGGGGCAACAAATCCAGCGGCGAGAATACGACGAGAAATGATCATGACAGGTAAAAATCCTCTGGTGTATGGTGAGACGCTATACGAAGGGAAACAAGCGGGAAAGCTCATGTGCTTTGCTTGTTCACAAATGAGTCAGTTCAAAGTCAGTCTGGGGGCAATTTGCAAGGTATTTGTCCCGAAACTGGACAAAATTACGGGTTGAACTGGCTTTCACCAAGCTGCGGCTCACTATCTGCCTCGTCAAGCGCGGCAAAATGCACTTTAAGTGCAGGGTAAAGCGACTGCCAGCTGTGCACTTGGGGCAGCGCTTCCCCGTTTAAGGCAAAGCTAGGTGTGCCTGAGATCTGGTAGTCTGCCGCCGCGTTCTGAGTCCCAACCATCAATTGTTGCGCCTTGGTATCGTCGCCAAGGCAGGCGTTGACTTCTGGCAGGGTATAGCCGCGCTGTTTGGTCATTTTGTCGATCAGCCCTAGCGAATTGGCCATGCTAATCCGCGCAGCGCGGTCGCCGCGCCCCCAAGTGGCCTGCTGCGATTGCGGTGCGTTCATTGCGCGCTGCAACCAATCATCCTGTGAACGCATGAACATGGCATGGTTGCCTTTGAATTTCTTAGGCGCGCCGCATGCAACCATCATCGAAACAGTCAAATCAAGAGCATTGCGTATGAAAGAGCGAACTTCAAACCGGAGTTTGCCGCTTGAAATAAAAGCAATGTCGAGCGCAGGGTCGCCTTGCTTTGCAAAGGTGGCGCAATGGCCGCAGGTATAGCTGACAAACTCCGTCAACACCGTCTCGGCATCAGGATCACCGATGACGTGACCATCGTCGGTCACTTCGACATTGCTGTGCCATGGCCCAGTTTTAGGCGGCGCAAGGTCCTGCGCTGAAACGGGCGCGCTGATCGTCAGCGCAGCGGCCAGGCCAAGTCCGGTGAATTGAAACAATTTCACGTGTCGTCTTTCTCTTGCTGATCCCCATCACCCATACTGCGTGCGAGCGATTCAAGCACGGTGCGCAGTTCCGGGTCGCCGATGTCGCGCAGGCTGTCTCCCAATTCCATCGGGATTGGCTTTAGCGATGGCGGCGCCTTTGCAGGCTCTTGAGCATGAGTTGGCTTAACAGCGCCTTGCCGAATTTTTATCCGTGACACCGCCTGATAACCGAAAAAGCGGTTCACCCGCTCGATAATCTCCGGGAAGACTTGCTGGATCAGCGGGGCGTGGGCAGGCACGACGACAAGCTGAAGGATGCCGTCGGATTTCTCGCCGGGTGGAAAACGCAAAGCCTCTGGGCTGCAGACGCGCGCATGATGCGGGCCAACGATCTCTGGCCAGCGGGTCACAACAGAACTTTGCACAAAACCATACCGGCGAAAGGCAGTTCGCCCAATCTCGGGCATCAGCTCTCCGATAGCGCGCACGCCCTTGCCGCGTGGCCGCGTGTATCTGCGAGCAGGCTTGCCCCCGCCTTTATGATTGCCTTTATAGTTGTTGCCGGTTCCCATGATGCGATCTGCCATGCCATAGGGCGCGAGTGACTTCCAGCGACACCGCAAATGAAATGACAATCTCATCCACATTACTTGACTGGTATCAGGCCTATGCCCGCGAACTGCCGTGGCGCAATCCGCCAGGTTCGCCTGAACCAAGCGATCCGGCTTGGCCGTACCGTGTGTGGTTATCAGAAGTGATGCTGCAACAAACAACTGTGGCGGCGGTGAAGCCGTACTTTGCGAAGTTCACTGAAACGTGGCCGAACGTCGATGCTCTGGCTGAGGCGAGCGGCGATGACGTCATGGCGGCATGGGCAGGGCTGGGGTATTATTCCCGCGCGCGTAATCTGGTGAAATGCGCAAAAGAAGTGACCGCGCGCGGCGGCTTTCCTGAAACTGAGGAGGAATTGCGCGAATTGCCGGGGCTGGGCGCTTACACAGCGGCAGCAATTGCTGCGATCGCATTCGGTAAGCGCGCCGTGGTGGTTGATGCCAATGTGGAGCGGGTGGCGGCGCGGCTGTTCAACATTACAGAGCCGCTTCCAAAGGCGCGCAAGGCCATACGAGAACACGCGGAGCAGATCACGCCAGAGACGCGCGCTGGCGATTTTGCACAGGCAATGATGGATTTGGGATCGAGCATTTGCACCAGCAAAGCTCCAAAATGCTTGCTTTGCCCGCTTTCCAGTGCGTGCGTGGCAAGGGCATCAGGCGAGCCGGAAAAGCTTCCGGTTAAGGCACCAAAAAAAACCAAGCCGGAGCGTATCGGCACAGCCTATTGGATTGAGCGAGATGGGGCAGGCGGGCGCGAAGTTTGGCTGATAAAACGCCCGGGCACAGGGATGCTGGGCGGGATGCGCGCTTTGCCCGATGACGGCTGGTCAGCACGCGAAGACGGCTCAGACGAAGTGCCGCTGGAGGGCAAATGGCTCGATTTAGGGGCCGTGCGGCACACCTTTACGCACGCACATCTGACACTTTCACTCAAGCAATATCATGGCAAATTTGAACCGGCTGGTGATGGGAAATGGTGGCCGCTGCGCAAGCTGGGCGGCGCAGGTCTGCCCACACTTTACGCCAAAGCAGCGCGGCTTGCCCTAATCCAGGATTAGAAGAAGCCGCCGCCAATCGACAAGCGCACTGCTGCGATAAGCAATATAATCAGGCAGAAATTGCGCCCGCCATCCTTGGATGACAATGCGCCCAAAATTACGCCGATCACGATCAGCGGCAGCGCCAACCAATTGCCCCAGCCAAGCAGCGGGATGATGGACGGAATAACGATCACCAGCGAGATGATCCCGAAGAGGTAGGAAAGCAGATTGAGCATGTGTGTTACATGGGCATGACACCTGCATAATTCAAGTCCCAATTGACCACCTATTGGTTCTGGCCCTAACAGCGGTTCACGTAATACTCAGGGGAAGATGGCTATCCCGCGCCGGCTTAACGACCCACATAATTAGAGAGGCTGACTACTCCATGGCATTTCGCGACTTTAACTCTGCGCCAACATCACGCCGCGCCCTGCTTCGTGGCGGTGCGTATCTCGCTGCTGGCGGCGCGCTTGCCACTATGCCGTTTGGCCGGATCGCACTGGCGCATGATGTCAGTGAAAGCTGGCCCAATGTTGCGGCGATGGCGAAAAACTATGTCGAAAGCCGCAAGCTTGCCAATCTGATGGTCACCTTTGGCAAAGGACAAGAGGATCACGCGCACACCGTTGGCGGGGGTACGTTGTCTTTACAAAGCGCCAAGGCCGTCAATGAGAACACGCTCTACCGAATCTATTCGATGACCAAGCCGATTACCGGCATGGCGATCATGATGTTGATCGATGAAGGTAAGCTGGGCCTTGATCAGCCGCTGGGCGAGATCATGCCGAAGTTCGCAAATATGCAGGTGCTGAAAGATCCAGAAGGTGCGCTGGATGATACCGTTCCCGCTGATCAGCCGATCACGATCCGCCATTTGCTTACCCATACTGCGGGCATTGGCTATCTGATCACCAGCAAGGGGCCGCTTCTTAAAGCGTTTCAAGACGCAGGACTTGTTGGCGGACGGGTCAGCCGCTTGCCAATTCCAGGCCTTCCTGACGTGACGCCTGCGCCAAATCTGGAGGTTTGGGCAGATCGCTTGGCTGAGCTTCCTTTGATGGAACAGCCTGGCAAGAAATGGATCTATTCTGCCAGCATCGATCTTTTGGGCCGAGTAATCGAAGTGGTGTCAGGCCAGACCTTTGAAAACTTCTTGCAGGAGCGCATTTTCACGCCATGCGGAATGGAAAGCACGTTCTTCACACTGCCTAAGAGTGAGACCGGGCGGATGACCGATAATTACGGCATTGCAGGTGGCTTTCCGCTGCCAATCGATCCGGGAGCAAGTTCGATCTATCTGGATGCGCCAAAAGTGCCGTCAGGCGGCGGCGGGCTGATCAGTTCACCAAAGGATTATGATCGCTTTCAACGGATGCTGCTGGGTTACGGCACGCTCGATGGCGTAGAAGTGATGAGCGAAGAAGCGGTGCGTATCGGTACATCGAACCTATTGCCTGAAACCGTTGATCTGACCGGGTCATGGATTGAGGGGCAGGGGCACGGCGCAGGTGGCCGTTCTGTGGGCAAGCAATTCGGCTGGGGCGGCGCGGCGGGCACGATTGCCAGCGTGGATTACGGGCTGAACATGCGCGTCGCCTTGTGGACGCAATATATGCCGACAGAGGCGCATCCGGTCCGGGCGGAATTCCTCGCGGCGCTTGAAAAAGATCTATCCGGCATGAAGGGCGGTTGAGCCCGTTGGATAAGCCCGTTTCTGCGTCAAGCCCGTCTGCCCCCAGTCTTTCGGCCACTGGCCCGATTGCGTTTGCCGGATCACCATTAGACCGGGCCGACCATGTCCGGGCTGATCCTGATGCGCTCGCTGGATTGATGAATTGGCAGGCTCGGCTATTGGCGCTTGATGCGTTGTTGCCTGCGCTCGACGATGCCGGAAAACTTGTTTGGGGCACTTTGGCTGATGCGGCAGAAGATGCCGAGCTTGTGTTCCTGGGACTTGATCGCGGTGATGGGGGAGAGCGTGCGTGCTTCGCGGCTGTCCCGGCTAAAGGCGATGCGAGCCCGCGCATGGCAAACCCGCAATTGTGGTCACTCATGGCGACGCTGGAACCGGGTGATCTGGCCCTTTACGGCGGCGCGCGCAGCCTAATTGATTGGCACGCAAGGCACCGGTTTTGTGCGCAATGCGGCGCGTCAACTAAGATTGCGAAAGGCGGCTGGCAGCGCAGCTGTGATGCTTGCGGTGCGCAGCATTTTCCGCGCACCGATCCGGTCACTATCATGCTGTCAGAGCACGAAGGAAGACTGATGCTGGGGCGCGGCAAAGGCTGGCCTGAGGGCGCGTTTTCTGCGCTTGCTGGATTTGTCGAGCCGGGCGAAACTATCGAAGAGGCCGTGGCCCGCGAAGTGTTTGAAGAAGCCGGTGTTGTCGTGCGCGATGTGACCTATGTCGCGAGCCAACCTTGGCCATTTCCAAGCCAGTTGATGATCGGCTGCCATAGCCACACCGACAGCGATGATCTGACCATTGACGAAACCGAAATGGCAGAAGTGCGCTTTTTCACGCGCGAAGAAGTCGCCGCCTCGCTCAAAGGTGACGGTCCTTTCCGCGCGCCCCCGAAACACGCCATAGCATCCAATTTGATGCGCTGGTGGCTGGAGAAAACCGCATGACATCGCCTGCACCAATGACAATCGACATCTATTCTGATGTGATGTGCCCGTGGTGCGCAATAGGCTACGGCCAGCTGACCAAGGCGTTGGAAGAGCTTGGCGGAGAGGTTGCCGCAGAGATCCGTTGGCGCCCGTTTGAGCTGAACCCGGAAATGCCAGACGAGGGCGAGGCACAGGACGCCCACCTCGCCAAGAAATACCGCCGCAGCGATGAAGAACGCGCCGCTTTGCGAGAGCAGATGCGCACGATCGCAGAGGGAGCGGGCGTTTCCCTTGCCTATGAGGGTGAGGGTGAGGCACCGCCTGCGATGATGTGGAACACGCGCGATGCGCACAAACTGCTCGGCTGGGCGTTGGAGCAAGCCGGCCCCAAGGTGCAAACCGAATTGAAGTTGGCGCTGTTCAAGGCGCATTTCAACGAACGCAAGCGCATTGGTGAACGCGGCGTATTGCTCGACATTGCAGCCAATGTTGGTCTGCACCGCGAAGCTGCCAAGGCGGCTTTAGAAGACGAACAGCTGAGCGCACGGGTTGAAGCCGAAGAACGCCAAGCGTGGGATCTCAACATTTCTGGCGTTCCGGCGATGATCGTGAATGGCAAATTCATGATACCCGGCGCGCAAGCACCAGAGGTGTATGTGAATGCACTGCGCCGCGTGGTTGCGAAGAGTGAAGGGTTGGAACAGGGTTAGCCCTTATCCGTTGGGGGTTTCATGAAAAGCATTCTTGTCGTCATTTTCGTTAGCGTTTTTGCGCTCGCCTTCGGTCATTTTGCAGGCCAGAACAGTGTAGATTTTGGAGGATACTCCGCCTTTTTCCTCTGCACGCTGATAGCAATGGTGGTGAATTGGGCAGCCTTTGTCCCCTCCGCGATCGCGAAAACGGACAAGTTTTACGACACGATGGGCGCGATCACATATCTGACTGTGACCGGGTTTGCTTGCTGGGCCGCCTATAGCGCGGCGGGATCGCTCGACACGCGCGGCATCGTGATTGCGGCGATGGTCGCGCTCTGGTGCATCCGGCTTGGCACGTTCCTATTCATCCGCATTCACGCGATGGGCGGCACCGACTCCCGATTTGAGAAGATTAAGAAGAACCCGGCGCGCTTTCTAGCCGCATGGACGCTTCAGGCCCTGTGGGTGACCCTCACCGCATCCGCTGCAGTTGCCGCGATCACGGCGACAGAGCGTGCGCCTATCGGAGCCTTTTTCTGGATTGGCGCGGCTGTCTGGCTGATCGGCATCACCTTTGAAGCGGTCGCTGACGCGCAGAAGAGCAAGTTCAAGAACGACCCCGACAACAAAGGCGACTTCATCAATGTCGGCTTGTGGAAGTGGTCCCGCCACCCGAACTATTTCGGTGAGATTACGCTGTGGACCGGTATCCTGATTATGGCCGTTCCGGTGCTGTCCGGCTGGTCTTGGCTCGTGGTAATTTCACCGATCTTCGTATTCTTGCTGCTGACAAAAATTAGCGGCGTGAACCTGCAGATGAAGCAAGGGTTGGAGCGCTGGGGCGACGATCCGGAATACCGCGAGTATTTGGCGAATACGCCTGCGCTTATCCCGAAGCGGCCGAAGAGCTAGTTCACTATTAAATCAGCCCAAGCCGTTCTAGCTTGCCCGCTAGCTTTCCGGGTAAAACATCTCCAGCATCCTCACCTTCAGCCAAATCGGCGGGTGCGTTTTCGTGCTTGAGATAGCGCCAGCCCTGATGCGCGCGTTTGCGCTGTTGGCGGACCCGGATCAGCTTAGGCTCAAGGTTGATGTTCCAGCGCCCATCGTCGGTCTCTGTAAAGCTGATAATCTTTGAACGCGCCACCAGTGAGTGGTTCAAAATCCAATACAGCGATCCGCCTTCCATCTCTTTATAGCGGGTTGGGCGGTATTTGGTGGTCAGCTGTTTGGGATTGGGGCTGTTTCGATACCAACCGGCCAGATCATCCCAGCTTTTCGCGCCAAACGCGATCTTGGTCATGTGAAGCGGCATGTGCCTAAGATAGCGCCGCCTGCGCAATGCTCAAGCGGCAGGCACCAATCCGCTCACAACCGCGAGGCCTAAAAACGCCAAAAAGCCAATGCTGTCCGTGATCATCGTCACGAATACGGATGAGGCGACCGCGGGATCCTGATCCAGCCGCTCGAAAATCACCGGCACCAGCACACCGGCAAGGCCCGCGACAACTATGTTGATGATCATGGCGGCGGCGATTACCGCGCCCATCATCGGGCTGAACAGCAGGGCCGCCACGACCCCGATCAAAACGGCGACAGTGGCTCCGTTGAGTATTGCGACGCGGACCTCGCGCCAAACGGTGCGCCAGGTGTTCGCGCGGGTCAGTTGGTTGGTCGCGATCGCGCGCACCGCAACGGCCATAGTCTGCGTGCCAGCATTCCCGCCAATGCTCGCGACTACCGGCATTAACACGGCGAGCGCGACCAGTTTCTCAATCGCGGCGCCAAAGAATGCAATGATGGCAGAGGCCACCACCGCCGTGCCAAGGTTCGCGATCAGCCAGCGTACGCGGCTGGAGTAAGCCTCACGGATCGGCTCGTTGATATCACCGTCGCCTGCACCGGAGAGCAGCAATGCATCCTCGCCCGCTTCTTCGGAGATAATGTGGACGATATCATCCACTGTCACTTGGCCGACCAAACGCCCGCTTTCATCCACAACAGCGGCAGATATCAGCGCGTATTTCTGGAACATCAGCGCGACCTCTTCCTGATCCATCGTGACGGGGATCAGCGTCTGATCGCGCTTCATCAGATCGGTGAGTTTAATCGAGCGCGGGCTGGTGAGGATCCAGTTCAAGGCGCACGTGCCAACCGGATGATGGCGCTGATCGACGATGAAAACTTCCCAGAAATCGTGCTCCAAATCGCCTTCTTCGCGGAGGTAATCGATCAGATCGCCGACCGTCAGATGCTCCGGCACCGCCATAAAGTGGCGGTTCATCAGCCGCCCGGCGGTCTCCTCTGGGTAAGCGAGCGCGCTGGTAACGGCGGCCTGCGTCTCAGGCTCCAGCTCAGCGATGATGGCGCGCTGATCATCCTCGTCGAGGTCTTCGAGCAGCTGAACCGCATCATCGGTTTCCAGCTGCTCTGCGATGGTTGCAACGGCCTCTGGCTCCAGCGCTTCCATCATGTCTTCGCGCACGTGATCGTTGAGCTCTGCGACCACCTCGCTCGACATCAAATCGCTTATCGCGCCAGCCAAGCCTTGCCGTTCGTCAGAATCGAACAGTTCGAGCAAATCGGCGACGTCGGCGGGGTGCAGCGGCTCAACCAGATCGTAAACGGTGCTGGTCTCACCGCCCTCAAACGCCTCGCGCACAGATTTGACGAAGCGCGGCTTCAGCCGGTTTTCTTCATCGTGCCGCTCATCATCGATCCGGTCATCCGGGCGCGCGCCATCATCGCCCGCTTCATGGGGCGGATCGGTGACCAGCAGGTCATCATCTTGGCGTGCGTCATCCGACATTTTGCTCGGTCTAGGCTGAGCGCTCTCAAAAGCAAGCGCGCTTGTGCGCTGGTGGGGTGACAGCGCTGCACAAATCTCTATAGCGCACGGCAATATTTATACGGAGATTTCCACCATGGCTGATAAACTAACTTTCACCCTCGATTCCGGCGACGTTGTGATCAAACTGCGCCCTGATCTGGCCCCCGGCCATGTTGAACGTATTACTGAACTGGCCAGCGAAGGCTTTTATGATGGTGTGATTTTCCACCGCGTGATCGATGGCTTTATGGCTCAAGGCGGCGACCCTACCGGAACCGGCATGGGCGGCAGTGATAAGCCTGACCTTAAAGCGGAATTCAACGCAGAGCCGCATGTCGAAGGCACATGCTCAATGGCGCGTTCGCAAATGCCGGACAGCGCCAATTCGCAGTTCTTCATCTGCTTTGGCGACACCGAATTCCTCGACGGGCAATACACCGTTTGGGGTCAGGTTGAGAGCGGCATGGAACATGTCCACGCCCTGCCAAAGGGTGAGCCACCTGCGAGCCCGGGCAAGATTGTTAAGGCGAGCGTTGGGTAAGCGAGCCAACTCGCAGATTTAGTTCGAAAAGGGGCGGCCATGTGTCGCCCCGTTTCAATTTATCGGGAGAATCCTCGTGATTGAACCCACGCCGCATTGCGGCTAAACGCGCCCCATCATGAAACCAACGACCACACCTAGGACCTACCGGGTCAAAAACTTCGGCTGCCAGATGAACGTCTATGATGGCGAGCGTATGGGAGAATTGCTGGGTGAAAAGGGCCTTGCGCCTGCGCCAGAGGGGGAGGACGCCGATCTGGTCGTCCTCAACACCTGCCATATTCGCGAGAAGGCGGCGGAGAAGATCTATTCTGACATTGGCCGCCTGACTAAGGGTAAGACCCAGAAAAAAGCACCGATGATTGCGGTTGCGGGCTGCGTCGCTCAGGCAGAGGGCGAGGAAATCATGACCCGCGCCCCGGCGGTGTCGATGGTTGTCGGCCCGCAGGCCTATCACCGCTTGCCAGACATGCTGGATAAGGCAGTGCGCGGCGAGCGCTCGACCGATACGGACATGCCCGCGATTGCGAAGTTTGACAGCCTGCCAAAGCGTCGCCGCAGCTCTCCCAATGCGTTTTTGACGGTGCAGGAAGGGTGCGACAAATTCTGCACTTACTGCGTCGTGCCTTACACGAGGGGTGCGGAAATATCTCGTCCTTTCAGCCACTTGGTGGATGAGGCGCAAAAGCTGGTTGAGGCCGGTGCACGCGAAATCACTCTGCTTGGGCAGAATGTGAACGCTTGGGGCGGTGAGGATGATGCGGGCAGGGCGGTTGGCCTTGCCGGCCTGATCCATGTGATTGCCAAGATCGATGGCTTGGAGCGTATTCGCTACACCACCAGTCATCCTAACGACATGGATGACGCGCTGATCGCCGCCCATGGCGAGGTCGATAAGCTGATGCCTTATCTCCACTTGCCGGTGCAGTCGGGCAATGACCGCGTGCTGAAAGCGATGAACCGCAGCCACACGGCGGAAGGCTACCTCAAATTGCTAGAACGGTTCAGAGAAGTGCGCCCTGACATCGCTTTGTCTGGTGACTTTATCGTCGGCTTTCCGGGTGAGACAGACGCAGAATTTGAAGACACGCTGAAGCTGGTTGATGAGGTTCGCTATGCGCAGGCTTACAGCTTCAAATATTCTCCGCGCCCCGGCACGCCTGCCGCGACGATGGATGACCAGATCCCGCAAGAGGTGATGGAAGAGCGGCTCGCGCGACTGCAAGATCGCCTCAGCCGCGATCAGCTCGCCTTTAATGAGGCGACGATTGGACAGGAATGCGACGTTCTGGTTGAACGCAAGGGCAAGCGTGATGGCCAATGGCTCGGCAAGTCACCGTGGCTGCAAAGTGTGTGGTTCGAAGGCGAAGCGCAAATCGGCGACATGGTTCGCGTTGACCTCATCGAAGGCCGGCCTAGTTCAATTCGCGGTGAGTTGATTTAAGCCATCAAGGCATAGCGGGTTCGGGCCCGTACAAAGTCATTCTGCGCTGCTAGAACTTACCCGCTGCTCATCAACTAATAGCTTACGATAAGCGCTCGAAGTGGCCTCGTAAATTGCGGTATCGCGGGCCGTTGGATGGAGGCTGTAAAGCCCTTTCAGCATGGCCTTGTCAAAACGAGAAAGCCCCGCAGGGGTTCCATCAATATCGCTGAACAATGATAGGACGGTGGGATATTTCGGCGTAACTGCTTCTTCTGGTTCATAAGTTTCGGCGAGTAAACGCATTGTTGCGAAGTCTGCAAGCTGCGTCAGCGACGTGCCGTTAATCTCATTGATGTCAAATATAACGACTGACATGATCATATCGCGCCGAACTGTGGCGGTGAGACGCGAGCCTGACGTCTGCTGATTGAGAGCAGCTGAGGCTCCCGAGCTGCGACCGCCTCCGGTGCCACCGTCAATGCCTATAGCAACAGTTTGAAATGGTCTTCCATCGCGGCCCCTGCTCTCAACGACGTTCCATGACCGGACGGCACCAGCGCTTTTTTCGGCTCGCGCTAGCTCGTAATTCTTCAGATCACCGAAGACAAAGCCATGCTCGTCTTTCAAACGTTCAAAATCGGTTGCCGAGTCTTGGACTATTGCGACCAATGCGTTTGGCAGGCAGCCTTCCTCAGCAATCTGAGCACCTGCATCACGCGCATTTGCATTGATCCGATCTTCAATTACCGAGGCAAACCGATCCGCAACATTCCAAGTTGTGACGCAGAATGAATCGAAATATCGCGCCACTGGGTGGCTTGTGCGCGTCGGACGGATCAGCATTTTACTCTGATCCTCAATCTTCTCTCTCTCGTCTTCCCATGCCTCGCCTAACACGACGATGATATCTTTTTCGCTTTCAGGGGCGGAAGATTGTGCAGAAACTGTGCTGGTCCAAAATATTGGCGAGGCCAAAGTGACAATTGCAGCTAGAGCGGTGCGCATTTTCTCGTCCTTTTGCAGTTTTCCTTTAAATGGTTCTGGCTGTATATGGTCCCTTTGTCGAGAGACTGTGTTATCCGATCACGGGCGCGTCATCGCGCTGACGATGTGGATTGGTCGGCCAGTTCCATATTGGCTGCAGTCGCTGCGATCCCGCTGTAATACTTTTTTGGCAGGGTATTGCGCGACTTTTGATAGAGCCCGGTGATAAATGCTTGATCGAAAATGGTCAGCCCGTCAGGCGCCGTGTCTTCCTGAAACAGAGTTAGGATAGTCGGAGCGGCTGGCCCAGCATCACGGTCAATCTCTCTGGTCGAAGCGAGTGCACGCATTGTCGCGTAATCGGCCAATTGCTGGAGCGTCTTACCGTTTGCGCTGGCCAATTCGATCAGAACCACCGCTGATCTGATTTCGCTTGTGACCGGACTGCGCAGCCGCGATGTCGAACGCAGCCTGTTGGATACTTGCGCAAATTTGCCTTGCGCACTTTCAGGAATGGGCACCCCGTCGGCGCTGCGTAATTGCGTGGTATTCCAAGCGCGAACCGGGTCTTTTGCATCAAGAACGCGCAATCGCTGATAACCCAAAAGATGGCTTAAACTGTCCGAATCGTAAGTAAGCCAATCTGCTGGCGCGCCTTTGTTAGCCGGGATAAACTCGACCAAGACATTATGGTTGCAATTCTTGGCAGGATTGCGGCGGTTTGCGCCCAACCGGGCAGCGTTTTCAGCGATGCGGGCCTTGATCACCCTCGCAGCGTTATCAGGTAGGCCGACAACCTTTGGGCAAATCGCTTCAAAGAAGGTTCCAACCGTTCGGCCTGTGCGCGGCTTACGGACAAGTTCTGTGACCATTTCGCGCAACTCACGCTGCCGTTCTAGCTTTGTCGGAGTATCCGCCGGAGCCGTGACCACGATCTCGCCTTGATGATCGGTCTGGGCGTTGCTGTCGCCAGCAGGCGACGCTGGTGCCTGCGCCGCAAACACGGCAACCGAGAGCATCATAGTATTGGCAAACATCAATGCGTCTCCTGCAGGTATGACCTATGCTTTGACTGCAATAAGCGATGCGCAAAGTAACGCAGCAATCGACGAACGTTTGATGACTTTCCACCGCTGCTGCGGGTGTGCTTGCTTGCTTTGCGCGGTGGAGCGCTTACCTTTCCGACTCAGACAGCGAGGCAATGCTCGCCGATATGCAAAGGACGCCATGGGCCGTAGACCAACCAATGCCATCGATCCGGCCGCCGTGCCCGATTCCATAAATCCCGATGCCGACACAGCGCCTGATGGCAAGCGCGCGCAGACGGAACTGACATTCGAAAATCAATCATTGCTCGTGCCGCTGTTTGGGCAGTTCGATGCCAATTTGGTCCAGGTGGAAAACCGCCTGAGCGTGATGATCCATGCGCGCGGCGATAAGATTTTGATTGAAGGGCCGCAAGACAACGTCGCGCGGGCGAGAGAGACGCTGACGACGATGTATGATCGCCTGGCGAAGGGGCAGGACCTAGACAGCGGAGCGATTGAATCGCTGATTGCAATGTCGAATGAGCCGACTCTGGAAGGGATTATTAGCGGCGAGAAAAAAGAGCCGCCGATCATGATCCGCACCCGGCGCAAGACGATTGTGCCACGCTCGGCCAATCAGATCCCCTATATGAAGCAGCTTTCGCGCGATGAGCTGATCTTTGCGCTTGGTCCGGCGGGCACGGGCAAAACCTATCTGGCCGTTGCGCAGGCCGTAAGCCAGCTGATTTCGGGCAGTGTGCAGCGCCTGATCCTGTCACGCCCAGCGGTGGAGGCGGGCGAAAAGCTTGGCTTTCTGCCCGGCGACATGAAGGAAAAGGTCGATCCGTACCTTCGCCCGATTTACGATGCGCTGTATGATTGCATGCCGCCTGAACAGGTGGAGCGGCGTATTGCGAGCGGTGAGATTGAGATTGCGCCGATTGCCTTTATGCGCGGACGGACGCTGGCCGATGCATTCGTGATTTTGGACGAGGCGCAAAACACCACGCGCGAACAGATGAAAATGTTCCTCACCCGCTTTGGTCAGAACAGCCGGATGGTCATCTGCGGCGATCCGCGCCAGGTCGATATTCCCGGCGGCGACCGGATGAGCGGGCTCGCCGATGCGGTTGATCGGCTGGAAGGCTTGGAAGGGATCGCGACCACGCGCTTCACCGCAGCGGATGTTGTGCGCCATCCAATCGTTGGCCGCATCGTTGAGGCCTATGAAGGGCCGGACGCTTAATATTGCAACTCGACATCGACATTGAAGATTGGCCCGCTGGTGAGTGGGAGGCCCTTGCTGAGCGTGTGGCGGAAACGGCCCAAGGTGTGACCGAAGAGCTCGCCAATCCGCGTCTCACCGCCAGCCTGCTGTTCACCAATGATGCAGAGGTCCACACGCTCAATCGGGAATGGCGAGACCGGGATAAGCCGACCAATGTTTTGAGTTTTCCTATGTTTGCGCGCGCTGATCTGTTGGCGCTCACAATTGACGGCCCGCCGGGAATGCCTCCTATTATGCTAGGCGATCTTGCGCTGGCCTATGAAACATGCGCGCGCGAGGCATTGGACAAAGGCATAAGCGTGGAGGATCACGCAAGCCATCTGATCGTTCACGGCCTGCTCCATCTGGCAGGCTATGATCACGAAATTTCCGACGAAGATGCCGACGCGATGGAGGCTCTTGAAATTGCAATCCTTGCAAAAATGGGTATCGCAGACCCATATGCTGACCGGCTCTGATTTTTGCAGGGCTTCTTTGGAGTGACACAGTTCAGGGCCATGCCCGATTTATCATCCCCCGCCGGAGACGCGGACAGTAGCAGCGGGCTATGGGCTCGCTTTCGAAAACTAATCGGAGCCGGTGACGGCGATCGTTCCTTACGCGCGCAGCTTGAGGAGGCGATTGACGAGCACGAGGGTGAAAACCGTGAGGCTGAACCCGATGCAACTGAGGGCAATGGCGATCTTTCGCCTGCCGAACGGCAGATGCTTCGCAACCTTTTGCATTTTAGCGAGCATGACGCCGATGATGTGGCCGTCCCGCGCGGAGAAATTATCGCGGTTGATGCGTCGATCAGCTGGGAGGAGCTGGTCGCGTCATTCAGCGAAAATGGCCACTCGCGTATGCCGGTTTATCGCGAGACACTCGATGAAGTGATTGGGATGGTCCATATCAAAGACGTGTTCCCATACTTGGCGAACGGTAAGCCGCCGCCCAAGGATTGGACGGTTCTGATGCGCCAGCCGATTTACGTGCCGCAAGTTCGCGGCGCGCTGGATGTGCTTGCGGATATGCGCGCGCGCCGGGTCCACTTGGCTGTGGTGCTTGATGAGTTTTCAGGCACTGACGGCCTCATCACGATTGAAGATCTGGTTGAGGAGATCGTCGGCGAAATTGAGGATGAGCATGACGAAACACCCGAAGCTCTTATCGTCGCGATTGGTGAGGGGATGTGGGATTGCGATGCGCGTGCAGAGCTTGATGATGTTGCTGACATGGTCGATCCTCGCTTGGCAGAGGTGGAGGAATCGGTCGATACATTGGGCGGCTTAGCCTTTGTTCTCGCTGAACAGGTACCGTCGGTTGGCACCCGTTTGGAACACTCAAGCGGCTGGCGGATTGAGGTGACAGCGGCGGATGAGACGCACGTTAAAAGGCTACGCTTGCACGCACCGCAAGATGCGGAAACATCAAGCTAGCGAACAAATTTTCGCAATTCGTTCGATTTTTTGCATCCTTTGGGCTGGCATTTCGTAACTCCATCGAACAAGGAGTTGAACATGCCATCCCGCCGCCTACCACCCCTTCGCGCGCTCGAAGCCTTCATGCGCACCGTGCGCCTTGGATCGGCTCGCGCTGCTGCTGAAGAGATTGGTCTAAGCCCGTCTGCATTGTCCCGCCGGATCAGCAATCTGGAAGAATTCGTTGGCAAGAAGCTGTTCACACGCGCGCGGCAATCGATGCAGCTCACTGATGAGGGCCAAGCATTTTATGAGGCGGTAAACCCGCATCTGGAATCGCTTGCCCGCGCGGTAGAAAGTCAGTCCGACAATATCTCTCTTCTTCGCTTGCGGCTGGGCGTGCTGCCGCTGTTTGGTAGTCAGCGGCTGTTCCCGCGGCTGGGTGAGCTGCGTAAACGCCACCCGCTGCTGCACATTGATATCGACACCGGCCCGCACCTTGAGGACCGCGTTGGTGATACGCTCGATGCGGCTATCATTTTGAGCCAAGGGCCCAGCACGGGGCTGCATGCTGTGCGGCTCGACCACAATCTCGTCCATGCCATTTGCAGCAAGGATGTGGCGGCAAATATTGGCGAAAACGTTGATCAAGCTGCGCTCGAAAAGCAGACTTTCCTTATCCACAACGAACTTCCAGCTAGCTTTGAGGCTTGGAAGAAGGCGCTCGGCATGGACGACATGGACCCTGCTGCCATCGACCATTACGATTCAGGGCAATTGATGTTGGAGGCCGCCGCACAAGGGCTTGGCGTTGCGATCATGCACGATGACCATTTGCGCCGTGCAGCGGATAACCGTTTGACCGATCTATACGGTTTGGAAGTTGAGAGCCCTTACAGTTATTGGTTTGTGTGCAAGCCGACCGCGCTTGAATTGCGTCCGGTTAGACTGTTCCACGACTGGCTCGTTAGAGCAGGACTTTAATCCGCTTTTTCATTGCGCTCGACCACCGCCTTGGCCTCTTCGGGCGCCTCGTACCGGATTGGCGGCACTGTGTGACGAAAGTCGCGCAGCGGCTTATCAAGCGTTTCCAGCAAAGCTTCTTCGATACGCCTGCGCGCTTCTGCACCGATCTTCTTGCGGCCGTGGAACTCCTCCGGGCTGAACGGCTCTAGGAAGTGCAGCTTTAAGGGGAAGGTGCCGGGCCGCGCGAGCACTCGCTTGGCATTGTTGAGGCCGGTTTCATCCCCAATCCAGCCAATTTCCTCAGCCACACTACCGTAATCAAGCAGCACAGGTTGCACCATCACGCCGGGCGGGGGAGGCTCCAATACGCTGAGCATACTGGTTTTGAATGGCAGCAAAGACTGCCCATCGGTCGTGGTGCCTTCTGGAAAGACCGTGACGGCCCAGTTGTCTGAGAGGGCCTCCCTCAGCGCGTTGATCTGCTCGGCAACACCCATGCGGTGCTCTCGCTTTACGAAGACCGTGCGATTGAGCGATGCGAGCCACCCGACCACGGGCGCGTCTGCGAGTTCAGCCTTGGAAACAAAGGCAGTTCCACATGCGCCTGCCATGGACAGAATATCGAGCCATGAAATGTGGTTGGCGACGTAAAATACGTCGCGCTTCAAATGTGTGCCGATGACCTCAACACGCGCACCCGAAACCCAGGCTGCATAGCGTAAAAAGTACATCGGGATGGGTGAGCCATACGCAAATATGCGCCACAAATAGTGGATCGGCACACAGACGATCACACCCAGTGCGAGCAAAACAGAGCGTAATATGAAGCGCGTCCACCCCATCGCCGATAGCGGCGTGGTTTTGCCATGCATTGCATCAATGCGTCTTTCGCGATCAAGGCGCTCTCGCCTAGTCGTCACGGTTGAGACGCACCCCGTAAAGCTCCATCCGGTGATCTACCAGGCGGTATCCCAGACGCTCAGCAATTTGGCGTTGCAGCGATTCCACTTCCGGATCGACAAACTCCACGACCTTACCTGTTTCGACATCAATCAAATGATCATGGTGCGCCTCCGGCACAGGCTCATAGCGAGATCGGCCGTCGCCAAAGTCATGACGATCAAGAATGCCTGCTTCTTCGAACAGGCGTACCGTACGATAAACGGTCGCGATGGAAATTTTGGGGTCAATTGCAGAGGCGCGGCTGTGGAGCAATTCCACATCAGGATGATCGTCGCTGTCCGACAGAACTTTGGCAATAACCCGCCGCTGTTCGGTAATGCGCAGGCCTTTTTCTGCGCACAATTGTTCGAGATCAATCTTCTGCTGCACTCTCAACTCCGCCGGCTATGCTGCCTTGCCCCGATAATTCGATCGCTTTCGTTAACTCCCTTATCGGGACGCGGCGCATTGCTCAAGTTGCACAGGACGAAATAGGCGGGACCTCATGTCCCGCCCGTTGTCATGCACTACTTCTTGCGGCGACCGCGGCCTTTTGAAGGCTTGCGGCCAAGACCGATCTTCTTGGCGAGATCGCGGCGCGTCTCTGCGTAATTTGGAGCAACCAATGGATAGTCACCTGGCAATTCCCACCGTGCGCGATATTCATCAGGAGACATATTATGTTCGGTTGAAAGGTGCCGTTTGAGCATCTTCATCTTCTTGCCGCAATCGAGGCAGACGATGTGATCTTTCTTCACGGATGAACGGATTGATACAGCAGGGTCAGGCCGCACTTCTGCTGGGCTGTCTGGTTCGCCAAGGCCGGAAAGTGCAGTAAAAACGTTGGTAATGAGTGACGGTACATCGTCAACATCTACGTCATTGTTGCTGACATGCGCAGCGACGATATCACTCGTCAGCGTAATCAGCGTTTCTTTCATTTCGATTTCCAAGTCGTCCATAAAGAGTTCCTCATGTTTTTAACGGTTCGGATTTTTCCGATCATCCGCGCATGAACCAGCTCTTTATTGTTTGCAATAGGACGATGAAATTGTTCGCAACTAATCCAAGTCGAAAATTCACGAATAGATGCGTGAATTGATCAGTTCGATTTAGATTAAGCACCCAAAAGTAATCGCATCAACCCGCTCGCCGGTCTCTAAACGATAATATTTGGGGCGCTCGCCAATGGGCTCAAAACCCAATTTCAGGTAAAGATGCACAGCTGGATTGCCGCGCCGCATTTCAAGAAAGATGCGGGTGGTGCCGCGTCTTCTGGCTTCTTTAAACAGGTGGTTGACCATGGTCGCCCCAAGGCCTTTGCCGCGATGATCGGGTAGAACGGCGATCAACAACAGTTCTTCTTCATCGGCGGCATGTCGTGTGAGTACAAAGCCCGCCGCTTCTTCTACGCTGTTTGCAGCGATGACTTGACCGCTGGCGTTGATGACAAGTTGATGAGTGCTGGGCAGGACCAAGGCGTCGCTGACCTGTTTGCGGTTCCATGCTTCGCCATAGGCTGGATCGAAAGCGGCCTTCATCACGTGCATAATTTGATCGACCGGATGGGCTAAGGTGCTCATGCGCGCTCCTTGCCAAGCGGTATTGCTAGCGGCTTTGCATCAGGGGCGCGGCCATAGATTGGCGTCAAATTGGTGGTGAATTGGTCTTCACAAAAGAGGTTGGTCTTGCTCGCATCAGGTAGCAGGTTAAGCGCGGTTTTGCTCTCATCGCTGAAAAATGCTGCAAGTGCATCGGCGCGATTGCCAACGATGACATCGTGGCAGCAGGCAAGCTTTGCAGCGTCTGGCGAAAGCGAGCGCAATTCGTCCTGCGCTTTGCTGCCATTAAAGTTCTGGACAAACCATTCGCCGTGCCCGCCATTCATGCACACGGTCACATCGCGCGGGGAGGGCTGCCAAGCACGCATTGCGACCAGCGCGAGCGTTGAATAGCCCAGCACCTGCGCGCTCCATGCGACACCCAGTGCGCGGGCAGCGGCAATACCAATGCGCACACCTGTAAAGCTACCGGGCCCTAGCGATACGATAATGCGTTCAGCGCGGCCTTTGTCCGGCAGGTCCGCAATCATCGGGATCAGGCGTTCAGCGTGCCCACGGCCCAGTTCGGCATGCGTGTTTGCGATCAGGCGCTTCTCATCAAAGAGCGCGACTGAGCAGGCTTCGCTGGCCGTTTCGATTGCGAGGATACGCATGAATTGCGCAGTGCCTCACCGCGCGCAGGGTGGCAAGTCAGACGATTTGGTTGAACTTACCAAATTCAGGGCGGGGAGAGCGATCAAAGATGCTTTCTGGGTCGCCATAACCGATTGAGCAAATCCAATCGGCCTTGACACGCGGATGGTCCGCGAAGAATTCCTTGGTCACCGCATCAAGATCAACACCGGACATTGGTCCGCAATCAAGGCCAATCGCACGCGCAGCTAGCATCAGGTAAGCGCCCTGAAGAGCAGAGTTACGCTTGGCCCCTTCGATCCGGCCGTCCTCGTCGCCTTCGAACCAGCTTTTCGCGTCAGTGTGCGGGAACAGTTCCGGCAGATGTTCGTGAAAGTCGATGTCATAACCGATGATGACGGTTACCGGGGCAGCTTTGACCTTGTCCTTGTTGCCATCAGACACGCAGTCAACAAGTTTGGATTTGGCCTCGTCACCTTTGACCCAGACAAATCGGCCCGGCTGCATGTTGGCGGACGTAGGCGCCATTTTCAGCAAAGCATGAATCTGACGGATATGCTCGTCGCTTACATCCTTGGCCAGCCAATCATTATAGCTGCGTGCTTCATTGAAAAGTTGGTCAAGCGCGTCGGTTGAAAGCGTGTGATCGTGAAACTGCTTAGTCATAATGCCTCGCTGAAATCTCTGCCTAAAATTAGGCTGCACGCACTTCAACGACTTCAGGGACATAATGTTTCAGCAAACCTTCGATGCCGTGCTTCAGCGTCGCGGAGCTTGATGGGCAGCCCGAACACGCGCCTTGCAAGGTCAAGTAGACGACCCCGTCCTTGAAACCGCGGTAGGCGATGTCTCCGCCGTCTCCAGCCACGGCGGGCCGCACGCGCGTTTCCAGCAATTCATTGATTTGTGCGATAACATCGGCGTCTTCTGCCGATTCCTCAACCGCCATCTCTTCATCGGCTGGAACAGAAATATCGCCTGCTGTGCCCGACTTAAACAAAGGCGCTTCTGAGACGAAGTGATCGAGCAAGATTGCGACCACTTGCGATTTGAGCGACCCCCAGCTGGCACCGGGCGCTGCAGTGACGCTGACAAAGTCGCCGCCAAAAAAGACGTTCACCACCTCGCCTGTGTCAAAGATGGCTTCAGCTAGCGGACTAGCCTCTGCCGCCTCTGGACTAGCAAATTCCCGTGTGCCGGCGGTCATCACTTGCTTGCCGGGCAGGAATTTGAGGCTGGCGGGGTTCGGTGTCGTTTCGGTTTCAATAAACATAAACCTATATTTAGGCGTGCAGGTGGGCCGCGACAAGGCAAGCGGAGCGATGAATTCGGCAAAATGATGGCTTAAATTCGCGCAATTTCGCAGCATTCACTATCCCTTCACAACTTGCAGTCCTATATTCCGCCCCATGAGCTTATTTTCTAAGGGCGCAAAAGCCCTCTGCCTGCTTGCTGCACCAGCGGCATTTATCCTTCCTGCCAGCGCGCAAGATGTGGAGCCAAATGGTCCGCCAAGAACAAGCGTGCCTGCGACAGCGCCGCAAATCCCAGGGCCGCAAATCCCAGCGCCGCAAAATTTGCAAAGCGGGGACGAGGTCCCTTGGCTTTATGAAAACAGCAATGTTCCGGTCGACCGTGAATGGCTGTTTGGTGAGATGGATAATGGCCTGCGCTATGCGGTGCGCAAGAATGGTGTTCCGCCGGGCCAAGTTTCTATCCGTGTGCGGATTGATGCTGGCTCTTTGCATGAGCGTGATTTTGAGCAAGGCTATGCTCACTTGCTGGAACATTTGCTGTTTCGCGAAAGCAAATATCTGGGCCAAGCCAAGGCGATTGAAACATGGCAGCGGCTTGGCGCGACCTTTGGCAGCGATGCCAATGCGGAAACCAGTCCAACTCACACCGCATATAAGCTCGATCTGCCCGGCGTGACGCGCGCGAAACTGTATGAGAGCTTCAAATTGCTTTCCGGCATGGTGCGCGCTCCTGTGTTGAGCGATGAGAATGTCGCAGCGGAATTGCCCATTGTCCTTGCTGAAAAACGAGAGCGCGGCGGCGCTGCGCAGCGCGTGGGTGAGTTTACACGCGCCAAGCTGTTCGCTGGCCAAAGGCTGGCAACGCGCACTCCAATTGGCACGGTTGAAACCTTGCAAGGTGCTGACGGGGCTAAAGTGTCCGAGTTTTATCGCCGCTGGTACCGTCCTGAAAACACAGTGATAGTGGTGGTTGGCGATGCGCCGCCAGAAGAACTCGCTGGCTTGGTGGAAAAGTGGTTTGGCGATTGGCAGGCCGAAGGTGAAGGCGTTGCTGCGCCAGATTTTGGCGATCCTGTTGCCCCTGCAGATGCGCAGCCAAGCAATGACCCGTCCGGTCCGGTGGGCGAGATTGGCGTATTGGTCGAACCTGATCTGCCGCGCAGCCTGACTTATGCCGTGATGCGGCCATGGCGCAAAGTTGATGACACCATCGTCTATAACGAAGGCCTGATGATCGAAGCGGTGGCGCAGTCCATCATCAATCGAAGACTGGAATCACGCGCGCGCTCTGGCGGAAGCTATCTTTACGCGCAGGTTCAGCAGGATGATGTGTCGCGCTCTACCGATGCGACATTTGTTACCTTTGCCCCATTATCTGATGATTGGAACAGCGCCGCAGCCGATGTCCGCGGCGTGATCGCTGATGCGCTCGCCAGTGCACCAACGCAGGAAGAGATTGATCGCGAAGTGGCTGAGTTTGACATCGCGTTTGCCAATCAGGTTGAACAGCGCACGGTTATCTCTGGCTCTGATTTGGCAGATACGCTGATCAGTGCCGTTGATATTCGCGAGACCACAGCATCGCCTGAGGTCGTGCTGCAAGTGTTCCGCGACACGAAACCGCGCTTTACGCCTGAAGAAGTGCTGGCGCACACGCGCAAGCTGTTCACCGGCGATGTTGTGCGCGGAGTCTATGTGACACCTGCGTCAGGCGAAGCGGATGAAAGCGCGCTGCGTCTTGCTCTTGGGCGTGAAGTCACTGGCGACGGCAGTTCACGGCTCGCAGCCAGCACCATTTCATTTGATGAATTGCCGCCAGTGGGCGAACCGGGCGTCGTCGCCAATCGCGAAGAAATCGGCTTGCTTGATGTGGAGCAGGTGGATTTTGGCAATGGCGTTAAGACGCTTTTGTGGTCGAACAATGCAGAGCCGGGCCGTGTGGTCGTAAAAGTGCGCTTTGGCGCAGGCTATCGCGCGTTCGACGCTGATGATGCCGCTTATGCGGCCTTGGGTAACACCGCATTGGTCGGATCGGGCCTAGGCGAATTGGGTCAGGAAGAGCTGGACCGGCTCGCGACAGGCCGCAAGCTGGGCTTTGACTTCGCTATCGAAGATGCCGTGTTCACCTTTACTGGCCGCACGCGCTCATCTGATGTGGCTGACCAGCTTTATTTGTTCGCTGCAAAGCTTGGTATGCCGCGCTGGGATAAAGACCCAGTGATCCGCGCCCGCGCTGCAGCGGAGCTGGCGTATAACACCTATGCGACCAGCCCGAGCGGGGTGCTGAACCGCGATCTCACATATCTTATGACCAATGGGGATGCGCGGTTCGCAACCCCTGGCCCAGACGCACTCAAGCAAGTGACGCCAGAGGGGTTCCGCGAGGTTTGGGAACCCTTGCTCGCCCAAGGGCCGGTAGAAGTGCTGGTGTTTGGCGAGTTCGACAAGGAAGCGACCGTTGAGGCTTTGCGCAACACGTTTGGCGCGCTTGCACCGCGCAGCGCCATCCCTGCTGAGATTGCGGCGCGCGTTCCGCAATTTCCGGTCGATTCTGGCGAAACCACGGTGCTGAACCACCGCGGGGACACAAATCAGGCGGCGGCTGTCATCGCATGGCCGAGCGGCGCAGGTGTTGAATCCTTGCGCGAGTCTCGTCAGCTGCAAATCCTGATTGATGTGTTCAACAACCGCTTACTCGAAGCGCTGCGGGAACGCGCCGGGGCCAGCTATGCGCCGCAGATATATTCGGATTGGCCGGTTGATCTGGAAAGCGGCGGCACGATCACCGCGCTTGCTCAATTGCAACCTAAGGATGTCTCTGTGTTCTTTGCAGAGGCAGACAAGATTGCGCGCGATCTCGTCAATACGCCGCCAACCACGGAAGAGCTGGACCGGGTCACTGAACCTTTGCGTCAGTTGTTTAGCCGGGCATCGACAGGCAACACGTTCTGGTTGTTCCAACTTGAAGGTGCGACAACAGATCGCCGCAGAGTTGAATTGCTCCGCTCGCTGTTGGCGGATTACTCAAACACCACGCCGCAGATTATGCAGTTTCTTGCCGGACGATATTTCGGGCAGCGGCCTGGTTGGCGTCTCGCGGTAATTCCTGAGGGCGCCGAGCTGTCTCAAGCCTTGCCCAGCGCCGCTCCAACGGCCGCCAGCGCGCCAGCCTCTGCGCCGCGTAACGAAGTGATTGGCAGGTAAGTTTTCCCGGCTAATCGATCAACTCGATTACACCAGCCACGAAATAATGTTGTGGCTTTGGCGGTTGTCGCTTTACATATGTAATGAAGGCGCGGTAACCGCGCCGCCGCATCTGCGTGGGAGGGCAATTCCCCGAAGCCTTTTGGTCCATGCTTAAATTGAAAGAAGAATTACAAGTGTCAAACACATGGTCCCCGGAAAGTTGGAAGTCCCACGAAGCGCGCCATTTGCCGCATTATGAGGACGCAGCTGAGCTGGCTGAAGCTGAGGCAACGCTGGCGGCATATCCGCCGCTTGTCTTTGCGGGAGAAGCGCGCGCGCTAAAGTCAGACCTTGCCGATGTAGCGAACGGCAAGGCGTTCTTGCTGCAAGGCGGTGATTGCGCGGAAAGCTTTGCTGAGTTTCACCCTAACAACATTCGCGATACTTTCCGCGTGTTGCTGCAAATGGCGGTTGTGATGACCTTCGCCAGCAAGCATCCTGTGGTGAAAGTTGGCCGAATGGCTGGCCAATTTGCAAAGCCGCGTTCTGCCCCAACGGAAACCAAAGATGGCATGACCCTGCCGAGCTACTTTGGTGACAACATCAACGGGATTGAATTTGATCCGGTGCAACGCCGCAATGATCCTGGCCGGATGGTGCGGGCCTATTCGCAGGCCGCAGCGACGCTGAATTTGCTGCGTGCTTTTGCGGGCGGCGGTTATGCCAACTTGCGTCAGGTTCATCAGTGGACGCTAGAGTTTATGGGCCGCACGCCTTGGGCCGACAAGTTCTCCGCAACGGCTGATCGGATTGGCGAAGCGCTTGATTTCATGGAAGCCTGCGGGATTGACCCTGCAACTGTGCCGCAATTGCAGGGCACCAGCTTCTACACCAGTCACGAAGGGTTGTTGCTGCCCTACGAAGAGGCGCTAGCCCGGCAGGATTCGCTGACTGGAGAATGGTATGCGACCAGCGCGCATATGCTGTGGATCGGGGATCGCACACGTTTCCCCGGCAGCGCACATATCGAATTTGCGCGCGGCATTGGCAATCCGCTCGGCATGAAATGCGGCCCCTCGCTAGAGCCGGATGCGCTGATCGAATTGCTCGATCAACTGAACCCGGCACGTGAAGCAGGGCGCATCACTTTGATCAGTCGGTTTGGCCACGATAAGGTTGAGGATGGGCTGCCAAAGCTTATCCGAGCCGTAGAACGTGAAGGCCATCCGGTCGTGTGGAGCTGTGATCCGATGCACGGCAATGTGATCAAAGCGGAAAGCGGGTTTAAGACCCGTCCGTTTGACCGCATCCTGTCAGAGGTGAAGGGCTTTTTTGCAGTGCACCGCGCTGAAGGCACGCATCCGGGCGGCATCCATATCGAGATGACCGGACAAGACGTGACCGAATGTGTCGGCGGCGCAGTGGCAATTACTGATGAGCGCCTTGGTGATCGCTATCACACGCACTGCGATCCGCGCCTTAATGCAGAACAATCGTTGGAGCTTGCCTTCTTGCTTGCCGAAATGCTCAATGATGAGATTGGCGAACGCAAGGCTGACGCAGCGTAACCGCCTGAATTATTGGGCTGCGTAACGCAAAATACGTAGTTCTACGCTGGCTGCAGCTCGTATAACGTTGACGCTTTAAAGCTAATCCACGCTCAATAAGAAGCGAGGGTTAGTGAAATGGACGGCATCTTAGCCGCAGAAGCTGGACATCAGGTGCTAGTCGCCGCGTGTGTCTTGCTCGGCGTTGTCGCCTTGGTGTTGGTTGCGACCACCGTTTCCGCCCGGCGCGAGGCGCGCTTCACTGCACGGTTGGCGCGCGACCGCGGAGAGCGGATGAGCGATCTGATGCACACAGTGCGGATGGCTGAAAACATCGCGGACCTTGGCATTTGGCAATACGATACGACGACCGGCACACAGCAATGGTCCGCTGGTATGCGCGTGCTGTTTGGTGTTGAGAGAGATGAAGAGTTTGTGCCCGGAGATGCGGAAACTCTGTTGTTTGCAAATGACATGGATTTGGTCGGTCAGGTAAAGGCAAACGCCCAGAAAGCTGGCGCTTTCGAGCTGTATTACGACATTTGCGGTTATGACGGCGTGCCGCGCTCTATCTGCGTTCAAGCCTGCAATCTGCGCAATGACGAGGGGTACGTTGTTCGCGTGGTAGCAGTGGTCCGTGATGTGACCGATCAGGTTGCGCGCGAACGTGATCTGGAACAATCACGTGTATCGGCCCTGCAAGAGGCAAGCGTTGCGCGTGAATTGGCACAGACTGATCCGCTAACAGGGCTTGCCAACCGTCGCCGTGTTATGGCGGGGCTTGATCAAATGGTGCTTGAATCCCAGAAAAATGGACAGCCATTAGTCGTGGTGCTGTTTGATATCGATCACTTCAAGTCCGTCAATGACACCTATGGCCATCCACACGGAGACAAGGTGCTGCAAGAGGTTGCAAGGATCTGCAAAGATCAAGCCCGCGAAGGCGATATCGTTGGGCGGGTCGGCGGAGAGGAATTTGTGTGGATTATACCGGGCGCTGACCCATCATTTGCGCGGATTGCATCGGAACGCCTACGCTTGGCGATCTCTGTGGGAACGGCGATTGCGGATCGCCCGCCAGTCACAATCAGCGCAGGATTCACGGCACTAAGGCCGGGTGACGCTTCGCTAAAACTGTTCGCGCGCGCGGATGCGGCGCTTTACGAAGCGAAGGGAGCGGGGCGAAACCGGGTGCGGATGGCGGCGTAATGCATTGAACTTGCGGTATTCATGCTCGCAACAACGCAAAGTCGCAGCCCACACCTTTCAATTGCAAGCGCTTTAAGGCATGGCTTGTCTTGTATGGTTGGAATGTCGCCGGCCACGCAAGTGGGAGGCGCGGGTGCCGCAAGCATCGCCGGAAGGTTCACTACCGAACAACGCTGATGATACGGCCTCGCTAAAGGCCCAGTTTGAAGCGACAAGAGCGCTGATGGAGGCGCTGGCAGCACCGCTCTCTGACGCAGATGCCACTCTCCAATCAATGGAAGACGCATCTCCAGCGAAATGGCATTTGGCGCACACCAATTGGTTTTGGGAAACGTTTCTGCTGCGTGATAACGTGGCGGACTACCAATTGTTAAACGCAGATTGGCCGTTCCTCTTCAATTCCTATTACGAGGCTGAAGGCGAACGGATTGCGCGTTTTTCGCGCGGACTTTTATCGCGCCCGACCTTGGATGAGATTTGCGAGTGGCGGGCCGTAGTAAGCCGCGCGATGGAACCCTTGTTTGATGATCCAGAGCATCTTGATCTGATTGCGCTGGGCATCGCGCACGAGCAGCAGCACATCGAATTGCTTCTAACCGATATTAAACACGCGCTGTTTCAAAACCCGCTCGGCCCGGCGATGTGGGCAACCTCGCCAGAGCCGGCGATGTCGGCGGGCAAAGCGAAACCGGGATGGCACGAACATCCCGGCGGCGTTGCGCTTATCGGTCATTCGGGTGAGGGCTTTGCCTTCGACAATGAAGGACCGCGCCACCGCGTTCTGCTGGAACCGTTTGCTTTGGCTGAGCGGTTGGTGACCAACCGTGAATGGGATCAATTCATCGCTGATGGCGGGTATGACACCGCCGCGCTTTGGCTTTCTGACGGCTGGGGCTGGGTGCGCGAAAATGCGATTCGTGCGCCGCTGTATTGGCGCGAGGATCAGGCGTTTACGCATCAAGGATGGCAGCCGCGTGATCCCGGTGCGCCTGTGACCCATATCTCTTATTTCGAGGCTGACGCCTTTGCCAGCTGGGCAGGCCATCGATTACCGACCGAGTTTGAGTGGGAAGCAATCGCGCGTGGTCAGGAAGCCGAGCGCAGCGCTTCTGCGCACGATCCCGCATCCGGCAATCAGTTGAACCGCGCAGCCGCACCGGAACAGCATGGCGGATTGTCGCTGTTTGGCGATTGCTGGCAATTCACTCGCTCAGCGTACTTGCCATATCCGCGTTTCCAGCCTGCCAGCGGCGCCGTCGGCGAGTATAATGGCAAATTCATGAGCGGACAGTTCGTGCTGAAAGGCGCGAGCTGCGCGACTGTGCGCGGCCATTCTCGCGCATCTTACCGTAATTTCTTCTATCCGCATCAACGCTGGCAGTTCACCGGACTGCGGCTCGCAAAAGATATCTAATGGGGTTCTATAATGGCGACGAATAAGGGCCTCTCTTTGGTTTCCCGAGACGATGAGGGCGTAGATACAGCCTTCCGCGCAGATGTGCTTACGGGGCTAAAACAATCGCAAAAGGCGATCCCTGCGCGCTGGCTCTATGACGATGCTGGTTCGCAATTGTTCGAGGATATCACGCAGCTGCCTGAATATTATCCGACGCGGGCAGAGACAGAGATTTTGCGTGATCATGGCGATGAGTTTGCCGCAATGATCGGGCCAGATCGTGCCGTGGTCGAGTTTGGTTCAGGCAGTTCGGTGAAGACACCGCTTTTGCTCAGCGCGATTGCGCCAAGCGCCTATGTGCCGCTGGATATCTCAGGCGATTTCCTGCGCGCTGCGGCACAGGAGCTGTCAGCGAAATTTCCCGGTCTGCCGGTCTATCCGGTAGAGGCGGATTTTATGCGGCGCGTGCAATTGCCGGGTGAAGTGGCGGACGCGCCCAAACTCGGCTTTTTCCCCGGCTCAACCATCGGCAATATGGTTGCGCGCACAGCCGTTGATCTGTTGCAGACCATGCGGGAAACCTTGGGCGAAGGATCGCATCTGCTGATCGGCATGGACTTGATCAAAGATGAAGAAGTGCTGGTCGCAGCATATGATGATGCAGCCGGCGTTACGGCTGAATTCAACCTAAATTTGATGCGCCGGATCAACCGTGAACTAGGCGGAGATTTACCGGTCGATAGCCTTCAACATGAGGCGCGCTGGAACGATGACTTTGCCCGGATCGAGATGCATTTGGTGGCGCAAAACGATTTCAGCTTTAGCGTTGCTGGCCAGAATTTTGCGATGCGAGAAGGCGAGACCATTCACACCGAGAATAGCCACAAATTTGATCGCCGGACCGGTAACATGCTGCTGCTGGCGAGCGGGTGGGAGCCGCGCGCGCGCTGGCTGGATGGTGCCGGGCGGTTTTCGCTGATCTTGGCTGAAGCTGCGCAGCCCAAAAGCGCGCCTTAGGCGAATGCGCAGCTTTGCTTAAGTTTGCGGGAAACTGACTTGGAGGCCGCGCGTTAGACGCCATATGGACCCCTCAAACACATCAATCGCAATTATTGGCGCAGGGATGGCTGGGCTGGCCTGCGCCACGCGCCTCTCCAAAGCCGGGCATACTGTAACGGTGTTCGACAAAGGGCGCGGGCCGGGCGGCCGCATGGCTGCGCGTAGAGCGGAGATAGGCGGCGAGACGGTCGGCTTTGATCACGGCGCGCAATATTTCACCGCGCGCGATCCTGAATTTCGCAAGGCTGTGGCGGCGTGGCACACATTTGGCGTTGTCGCCCCGTGGCCTGCGGCTGGCGATGATGCGTGGGTCGGCACGCCGGGCATGAATGGTCCGATCCGCGCGATGGCGAGCGCACTTGATGTCAGTTGGGGCACGCGGATTGAGCGCGTTCACCGCGACGGTGAGCGCTGGAAGCTGGAAACAGATCACAAGAGCTTTGTCGCCGATGCGGTGGTGTGCGCTGTGCCCGCAGAGCAAGCTGGCGTCTTGCTGGGCGATGCCGCGCCTGATCTGGCTGCGCTGGCTCAGAATGTTACCTCACAGCCGTGCTGGGCAGTCATGGCGGCTTTTGCTGATCGCCTGAATATCCCTGACGATGCGCTGAAAAACCCCGACGCAGCGATTTCCTGGGCGGCGCGCAATTCGGCCAAACCTTCGCGTGCGGGCGGAGAATGCTGGGTGCTGCACGCCAGTCCGGCGCGCTCCCACGAGATACTCGATTTGGCGAAAGAAGAGGCAGCGGCGGCGGTGCTGGATGATTTCTTTGCGCAAACCGGCCTGGCGCCGGTAACCCCGATCCACCTCGCGGCGCATCGCTGGCTCTATGCCATGCCCGGCAAACCGGCAGACGGGGTGGTCCGCTATGATGCGGAACGGTACATCGGTATCGCAGGCGACTATCTTCACAGTCCGCGAGTTGAAGGCGCATTTCTATCCGGCCTTGCATTGGCATCCGACATGCTGAGCGCGGACTAGCCCGCGCGTACGCTGCTGTGTTGACTGTTCATAGAATTGCCAGCGCAAAACCCCTATATCGTGAGGTATGAGCGCGGATAATCTAATCGCCAATATATCGGGCGCCATTTCAGCCATCCCTAGATCTGAATTGCTTTTGCTCGCATTGGCGGCGGTCATTGTCGGTTTCGTTGGATCATTGATGGTGCGCAAGAAAGTGCCGCTTGGCAAAATCGTGCGCGGCGGCAGCACTTTTGTGCTGGTCGGCATCTTGCTCGCCGTGTTGGTGCAATTGTCGCGGTTCGATCCGCGCATAGAAGTGGCAGTTCCGCAATTGGGTCTGCCCGCGCAAGTTGTAGAAGGCGGTGTGACGCGCATCCCGCTGAGCCAAGATGGACATTTCTGGCTGCGCGCCGAGCTAAACGGAGTTCCGGCGAATTTTCTGGTTGATACCGGAGCGACGCTGACGGCTATTTCGCAAGGGCTGGCAGATCAAGCTGGGGTGGAACCGCGCCGCGGCGGCCTGCCAGTTTCTATCGGCACAGCCAATGGCACAACAGAAGCGCAAATCGCGACCATTGATGAACTGCGGTTTGGCAATGTTGCTGCGCGCGGGCTGGATGTGGTGATCGCGCCGACATTGGGTGAAACCAACGTTATCGGGATGAACTTGCTTTCACGGCTCGCCAGTTACCGGGTCGACAATCAGAACAACGAAATGATTCTGGAGCCGAACAACCCGCAAGAGGCGCTGGAGCTGCGCTAAATCGGGCGGGGGCGTGCCTGCCGATATGCAGCATGGCCAGGTTCGCTAAGGCGGCGAAAACGTGGGCGTGGTAGGGAAAATGGCTGGGGTGGTAGGGATCGAACCTACGAATGCCGCTACCAAAAAGCGGTGCCTTACCACTTGGCCACACCCCAGCAGGAGGGCGCTATATAGCGCTGCTGATTCAAATGTGAAGAGGGTTTAAGTGATCGCTGCACGGCGAATGGCCAATTCGTCTTCAACCTTAGCGATTGTGTCGCGATTCAAGCCGTAAAACAGCAATGCGATCGCTGCCGGCATCATCACCGCCGCCGGAATAATTGCGAAGGCCAGCTGTATTCCCATCAGCGCGGAACCGCTTTGCTCACCCTGGGCGACGAACCCGGTTACCCCCAGTACCAAACCCGGCATCGCCGATCCGAATGCAATACCTGCCTTAACTGCAAAGATTGATGCGGACACCACCAGTCCGGTCATCTGCAGCTTTGATTTCCAATCGATGAATTCAGCGATGTCGGTGAACATGGAAAACGACAGCACCATCAGAAAACCGAAACCGATCCCGACAAGGAATTGGACAAACGTTTGCGGCCAGACGGCATCGAGCGGTAGGATGAAGAAGATCATTATGCCGCCAGCTTTCAAGGCGCCTGCCGCAATCAAAAGGTGCGCTTTTTCAAATTTACGTTGCAAAAGATTGCCGATGATGACGCCGCTAATCTGACCGAGCGCGAGTGCAGTCAGAAACAGGGCAAGCCGATCGAGGAATAAGAACACCGGCGTGCCATCATCACCCACCACATATTTGTAAAAGAACCGCGCGCTTGACGCCCGCGATGCGATTGCGGTTACTCCAAGAATTGCGGAGATCGCGACCACGATCCAAGGTCTGGTGCGGATGAGGACACCCACATCGCCGATGATTGAGCCATTGCTTGGCGAGGGGGGAATGCGCTCTTTTGTGCTGGCAAAGGCGGTGAGGATGCAAAAGACCGCGAACGCCGAAATGCAGCACATCGTCAGGAAGATACCGCGGGCCTCATCGCCGCCGCCCAGTTCTCGCACCAGTGTTGTGCCCAATATCCCGACCAGGATGCCAGACAGTGCAGAAAAGAACATGCGATAAGCGGTCGCGCTCGCTCGTTCCGCTGCTGATGGTGAAATGACGCCGAGCAATCCGCCATACGGAACGTTCACTGCGGTGAAAGCCAGCATACACATTGTGTAGGTAACATAGGCCCAGATCAGCAAAGCGCCGGCTTCCAGATCAACAGGGGCGAAGATCATCACGCCGGTCAATCCAAAGGGAATCGCGCCAAGTAGCAGATAAGGGCGATAACGGCCCCACCGGGTGCGGGTTCGATCCGCAAGCGCCCCAGTCATCGGGTCGGTGAAGGCATCGATCAGCTTGGTGACCAGCAGCATCAGGCCAATGGCAGCGGGCGCAATCCCGGCAAGATCAGCAAAATAATAGAACAGGAATACGCTGAAAAAATTGACGTATAAGCCAGAGGCAAGATCCCCTACGCCGTAGCCCAGCTTCTCTCGCAACCCGATTTTATTCTGTGCCGCTGTGGCCAAGCCGATTACCTCGCTGGCCGGACGGGAGGGGAAGGGAGCGCCTAAGTCAAGCTGAGTGTCAACTAAAGCGCTCCTAGAACCTGCCGCGTTGTCGGCGAGATGGCTTAGACAGCCTTGCCTCCAAAATCGGCAGCCGAGTGACGTTCCAGCAATTGTTCGTTTTCCTCACCCCATACTTTGTTGACGATCCGCCCACGCTTCACGCCTGGCCGCGCAGAAATTTCCTTCACCCAGCGCGCGACATTTTTGTATTCGTCGATTGAGAGGAAGGTCTTTGCATCATTATAGATGTTGCCGGTCACAAACGGTGCAAGCCAAGGGTAATTGGCTATATCTGCGATGGTGTAATCATCGCCAGCGAGGAAACGGCTTTCGCCCAAGCGCTTATCAGCAACGTCGAAAATTCGCTTTGCTTCCATCGCATAGCGATTGATTGGGTATTCGTATTTTTCCGGCGCATAGGCGTAGAAATGACCAAAGCCGCCGCCGATGAACGGGCCGGTTCCAACTTGCCAGAAAAGCCAGCTCAACGTCTCTGCCCGCGCGGCTGGATCGGTTGGCAGGAACTCGCCAAATTTCTCAGCCAGATGGACGAGGATCGCTGCGGATTCAAAAACGCGGATCGGTGTCTCGCCGCTTTTATCGAGTAGGGCGGGGATTTTCGAGTTCGGGTTGATATCGACAAAGCCGCTGGTGAACTGCACGCCTTCGCCAATGTTGATCGTAAAAGCGTCGTATTCAGCGCCAGCGTGGCCTAGCTCCAACAGCTCTTCAAACATGACGGTCGCTTTCACCCCATTCGGTGTCGCCAGCGAATAGAGCTGAAAGGGGTGGTCGCCTTCCGGCAATGGCTTGGTCTCTCGCGCACCGGCAGTCGGGCGATTGATGCTGGCAAAGCGACCGCCATTTTCAGCGTCGTAAGTCCATACTGCGGGCGGGGTATATGTGGGATCAGCCATGTGTTTCAGCTCCTCTTGCGCGGAATTCAATCTGTTGTTCGTGAGGTGGGGGATTGTGGTTGCGAGCGCAAGACCAACGCGGTGCCGCACCTCCACGCATTTCCTATCAGGCGATCAACCAGAGCTTGCGTGATGTATCCCTTTAGGATACTTACGCGGCATGACCCATTTGGCAGGACATAAGATTCGTGCGTGGCGCGAGGCCCATGACCCGCCGCTATCAGCGCAAGAATTTGGCGCGCTGTTTGGCGATAACGGTGCGAAGGGATGGCCTAGTCGGACTGTCTATGGTTGGGAGGCGAAAGGCAAGGTGGCCAGGCCCAAAGTGCAAAAGCGGCTTGCTGAACTTGGTATCTGCCAGCCTGCCGATTGGCTTGAACCGGTACCAAGTAAACCTCAACACAGCCCGCAGAAAAACCCGGCAAAGAAGGCCCAGCGTATGAGCAAGCAAACCCATCCGTTCTATGACCTCCATACACACGGATTTGTAAGAGTTGCGACTGCGACACCGTGCTCGCGTCCAGCAGATGTCGCCTACAACACCGCTGGCGTTATCGCCGAGGCGGAAAAGGCGCATGACCAATCGGTTGATCTGGTGGTCTATCCAGAACTGTGCCTGTCTTCCTATGCTATCGATGATCTATTGTTGCAGCAGGCGATCCTGACGCGAGTAGAACAGGCCGTGGCCGCAGTGGCAGAGGCATCGCGTGAGTTATCGCCAGTGCTGGTAATCGGCGCCCCGCTTAAACGCGGGGACAAGCTTTATAATTGTGCGATTGTGATTGCCGGCGGGGAAATTCTGGGCGTGATACCCAAGAGCTATCTGCCCAATTACCGCGAGTTTTATGAAAAGCGCTATTTCGCGCACGGCCGCAATTGCCAGGACTTGTGGATCGGGGTGAACGGAGAGGAGGTGCCGTTTGGCACTGACCTAGTGTTTGCCGCTGGCAACCTTCCCGGCTTCACATTTGGCGTAGAGATTTGCGAAGATTTTTGGGCGCCCAATCCGCCAGGCACTTTGGCGGCGCTGGCGGGGGCGCTGATCCTGTGTAATCTTTCCGCATCACCAATAACGATTGGCCGCGCAGATGATCGCCATTTGCACTGCCGATCCAGCTCTGCCCGGTCGATTTGCGCCTATGTCTATTCAGCAAGCGGCCACGGCGAAAGCACCACTGATCTTGCATGGGACGGCCAAGGCGTGATTTACGAGCTTGGCGGACTGATGGCGGAGAGCACTCGGTTCGATCTGGAGCCAGAATTGTGCGTCATTGATGTGGACACGCAGCGAATCCAGTCAGAACGGACGCGGAACCAGACTTTCGCTGATGCGGCAGAGGCGCATGACCGGCCCGAAGACAGCTTTCGCCGCGTCATGTTCGACCATGCTGGTGCAGCGAGTGACGAACCGCGCGATGCCGGGTTGATCCGGCCTATCCGCCGTTTTCCCTTTGTGCCGAACAACGCAAAGACCCTAGACGAGGACTGCTACGAAGCATTCAACATTCAAGTCGATGCATTGATGCGCCGTATCACCGCAACGCGAGCAAAATCGTTGATCATCGGCATTTCTGGCGGGCTCGATTCTACCCATGCACTCATCGTTGCAGCCAAAGCGTGTGACCGGCTGGGGATGCCGCGCACCGCCATTCGCGGCTATACAATGCCGGGCTTTGCCACCTCTGACAGTACGAAGTCGAACGCTTGGAAGCTGATGGAGGCGATGGAGATCACAGCGGAAGAGATCGACATTAAGCCAGCCGCGAAACTTATGCTGAACGACATGGGGCATCCATTTGCGGATGGCGAGCCGGTCTATGATCTCACCTTTGAAAACGTTCAGGCCGGACTGCGCACCGACTATCTGTTTCGTCTGTCCGGCCAGCACGGCGGGTTTGTTATCGGCACAGGTGACCTGTCAGAGCTGGCGCTTGGCTGGTGCACCTATGGCGTGGGTGACCATATGAGCCATTACGGCGTGAATGCCGGTGTGCCCAAAACTCTTATCCAATATTTGATCCGCTGGACGATTGAGACCGAGCAATTCTTGCCAGTGTGCAGCAAGATACTCGGCGCGGTGCTGGATACAGAGATTTCGCCTGAGCTTGTGCCTGCTGGTGAAGCTGGCGCGATGCAAAGCACAGAAGAGCGGATCGGGCCGTATGAGCTGAACGATTTCTTTCTGCATCATACGATCCGATACGGGCAAAAGCCCTCCAAAATCGTCTTTCTTGCATATCATGCCTGGCGCGATGCAAAGGTGGGGCAATGGCCCGTTGGTTTTCCGGAAGCTTGCAAGAACGAGTATGATTTGGACGTGCTGACGACTTGGCTCGAAGGATTTCTGCGCCGCTTTTTCGGCTTCTCACAATTCAAGCGCAGCGCGCTGCCCAATGGGCCAAAGGTCAGCTCTATGGGTGCTCTTTCGCCACGCGGCGATTGGCGCGCGCCATCCGATGCTGTTGCCGATGTTTGGCTGGAGGAACTCAAAGAAAACGTGCCGGAAAGCTGAATTGCTCTCCGACACGTCCAACTGGATTGCTAAGGTTTAGCCGCGATCAATTGAGAAGCGGCCCGGTCCAAAGGCTGCAACAGCAAACATGCCGCCCGCAATGGCGAGGTTTTTGAGGAAAGCGGTCATCTCGCTTTGCTGGGCAAAGTCATTGTGGAAAATCACAGCCGCAAGGAACGAGAAGATACCGAGCGCCCCAGCTGCGTACCGCGCCTTAAACCCCGCCGCGAGCAATAGGCCGCCGATAATCTCAATCGCGACGGTCGCGTAATAGACCAGCTCCGGCATCGGCAGTCCGACCGAGCTGATATACCCGACGGTTCCTTCCATGCCGCCGATCTTGTTGACGCCAGCGAGGATAAAGAGGGCCGCCAGCAACAACCGGGCGACGAGGGTGAGAGTGTCTTGAGCTTGAGTGTTCATTTTGATTCTCCTGCAACAGGTGACGCTGTCAGCGATCAGCTGATCAGCTGATCCACTTTGGCTTCCGCGTCAGCGATCTTCTGATCGGCGTTTTCGCCCATGATACCATCAGCAGCGACGATTTCTTCGGTAGGAATGCCGAGGAAGCCGAGGAAATGCTCAAGCCATTTGGTCATGAAGTCGACCTCGCTGCCGACCGGAACGCCGCCGGATGACGCCGTGATATAGGCCTTCTTGCCTGTCAGCAGCCCGTCTGGGCCGTTCTCGGTGTATTTGAAGGTAGTCCCGGCGCGCGCGACCAGGTCGGCCCATGCCTTCACGCTGGCGGGCACGCTGAAATTGTAGATCGGCACACTCATCACGATCACGTCCGCGCCGCGCAGCTCGTCGATCAGTTCGTCGGCGATTTGCGCCAATTCGCTCTGTGCGGTGTTGCGCTCTTCGGGCGGAGTGTTGTTCGCTTCAAAGCGCAGCGCATCGATCAGCGGAAGGTCGTTGGCTGCAAGATCACGCTCTACGATATCCATGCCGTGCTTGGCAGAGAGGCCTTTTGCGAGCTTGTCACCGAGTTTACGGCTGGTCGATGCGGCACCATTGATGCTGGCGGAAATGTGAAGGATGTTTGTCATAGGAATATCTTTCGTTTTTTAGGGGGTTCAATAGCTTAATGATGGCGCCAGCCGTTTGATCCGGCTGGCGCCGGAATTATCAGGCAGCGTCCACCATCACGATTTCGCTGTCTTCAAGAGCGGTGATGGTCACGCTGGCGCGCTGAGTTATCGCGACGCCATCGCGTGCTTTGGCTTCAACCTCTTCCACCCGGACCTTGCCCGTGGCGGGCACGAGATAGAGGTGACGTGAGGCATCAGCGACTTCGTAGGTTATGCTTTCGCCAGCCTTGATCGTTGCGCCAAGCACGCTGGCATTGGTGCGGATCGGAAGCGCATCATCGTTGGCAGCGCCGCTGGCCAGTGTCACAAACTTGCCCGCGCGATCATCCTTGGGGAAGGGCGCAGCGCCCCAGCTTGGCGCACCGCCGCGCTCATCAGGGATGATCCAGATTTGGAAGATCTGCGTGTCTTCATCCTCACGGTTGTATTCAGAGTGCTGCACGCCAGTGCCTGCGCTCATCACCTGAACATCGCCGGCCTCTGTACGGCCTTCATTGCCCAGGCTGTCGCGGTGCGTGATCGCGCCTTTGCGAACATAGGTGATGATTTCCATGTCCTCATGCGGGTGAGTGGGAAAGCCTGTGCCCGCAGCGATTGTGTCATCATTCCAGACGCGCAAGGATCCCCAATTTATCCGCTCAGGATCGTGGTAGCTCGCGAATGAAAAGTGGTGATGCGCATCGAGCCAACCGTGATTGGCAGAGCCGAGGCTTTCAAAGGGACGAAGTTCAATCATGGGGTATCTCCTCACATGTGTCGCTGTGTTGAGAAGGAGATAGCTGCGATCATGTGGTCGGATAAGTGCGATAAAACTTGTCTAAATGTTCAGAATATCCGAACGTATAGCTCATTATGAGACTTGGCGAACCGACACTCGATCAATTGCGGATCTTCATAGCCGTCGTGGAGCACGGCAGCTTTGGCGGGGCCGCGCGCAAAATGGGGCGGGCGGTGTCCGCTATCAGTTACGGCATTGCGCAATTGGAAGCGCAGTTAGCGGTGACATTGTTTGATCGTGAGGGTTCGCGCAAGCCTGTACTCACCGAGGCTGGCGAGGGATTGCTGGCAGAGGCTCGCGCCATTGCTGACGGCGCCGATGCATTGCTTGCTAAGACGCGCAGCCTGCATTCAGGACTGGAAAGCGCGCTCGTCCTGGTGCTCGATGTGATGGTGCCAAGTGATGTAACAGCGCGGGTTCTGCGCGATTTTCGCAAGACCTTCCCGACGGTTGCCTTGCGCTTGCAAATCGAAGGGTTGGGCGCCGTTGCGGCTTGTCTGCTGGATGAAGAGGCAGACCTTGCCATCGGTGGCCCCGTAATTGGCGATAACCCGGCCTTTGAACGGCAGGTCATCGGCGGAGTTGAGCTGATCCCGGTGGCGTCACCTGATCACCTGCTCGCGCAGCCCAATATTGCTGCCGGTGAAAGCCGCAAGCATTTGCAGCTGGTTCTGTCTGACCGATCACCAATGACCGAGGGACGTGAGTTTTCCGTGCTCAGCCCGCACACATGGCGGCTGGGCGACCTTGCGGCGAAACACGCGCTTTTGAAAGAGGGGCTGGGCTGGGGCAATATGCCAAACCACATGATCGCAGATGATCTTGAGCAGGGCCGGTTGGTAGAACTCGACTTGCCTGAAAAGCCCGGTGATACCTACCCGCTCAGCGCATTGTGGCGGCGTGACGCACGGCCTGGCCCTGCGGCAAGCTGGCTGATCGATGCTTTTCGAAGCGGTTTGAGAGCCGACTAGCCTGCGCGACTGGTTATTCTTCCACTCGCAACCAAGACAGGGCTGGTGCCTTCTCATCAAAGAATTTCACGTCAATGCCTTCGCTTAAGCGCCGATATTGCAATTTGACCAGAGCTGATGCGCCAACAATCGCGACGCGCCGCAATCCGAACTTTTGCGCGTTGAGCAATTGCTTGCGGATCGCATCGCCCGCCGCGCGATCTTGCGGCACGAAACCAGTAAAGTCGCCATAGACGAAGATTGGCTTGCGAGCTTTTACAAGCGGAAGTGATTTGCTGTCCAATTCCGCGAGGAAAGACATCATCCCAGCTAGATCCCAGAATCCTTCGATCGAGAAGTGAACTTCCCCTCGTCCTTTATCAAGATTGACGGAGGAGGATGTTGTCAGCGCGTTCATGCTATTGGCGCAGCCACTTCAGCGCGTCGCCCCGGTTTGAGAAGAACTCGGCATCAATATCGCCAATAACTCGGCGGTATTGTAGTCTGAACAAAGCGGAATTGTTTACGACTGCCACGCGCTCCAATCCAAACTTGGCAGACAGCGCAAAATAGGCTGTCATCATGTCCCCGACTTCGCGGGTCTGTGTCACAAAGGAAGAAAGGTCGGCAAAGCTGCGAAAGGGTTTGCGTCGCTGCACAATCGGTGCTGCTAGCTTGATCGCTTCTGCTTGAAATGTGCGCATCGTATCCGCGGTCCAAAGGCCGCGACACGTTTGGTGAACCTCATTATGATCAAGCTGAACACGGATGTCATATCCCGGTTTCAGATCTCCTGAAGTTTGCTGCGGTTGCATAATTCTTACCTTGCAGGCGCTAAAATGGGTGCGCGTCTCTTCGCCTCTATTGAGCCGCACTTCGCCCACCTGCTGCACTTAGCGGCGAAGGCTCAGCCTCTGACGTTCGAGTTAGGCAGAGCTGGTAAAAAAATGGCTAAGGTTGACTTACGTTTAGAAGCCCAAAGCGAGTTGGCTCATCGCCTGCTTTCCACGGGTCAAACTTTGGCATGATGCTCTTGAACAGATCCGAGGCCAAATGTTGTTCGAGCCATGGTTGCAAATGCGGCAGGCCCTGCGCGTCGAACCATTCGCGATCGGTGTTCGCGAACTGGCGGATGAACGGGAACAGCGCGACATCGGTCAGGGTGCGCTCGTCACCACAAAGGTTTCTTTGCGATCCAAGCCGGACGTCCAGTTCATTCAGGATCACAAGCCCTGCGGCGCGGTGGTCGAAGCGAAATGTATCCTCGTCACCCTGCGCCTCGTCGGGGTAGTGGGTCGGATACTTATAGCGGTCAAGGTGGTGCTTAAACGCGCCATCGATACGCTCAATCAGCACGGTATCATCGCCGGCCAGCCAGCCTTCTGGATCATTCTTGGCCAATGCCCAGCGCATGATCTCAATGCTTTCTTCCAGCACTGGTCCATCGAAAGAGACCAGCACGGGCACGGTCGCCTTGGGCGAGATTTCAATGAGGGCAGGGGGCTTATCCGCCAGCTTTACCTCGCGCAGGATCACTTCGATCTGGGCCGTCCATAAGGCCATGCGCGCCCGCATCGCATAAGGGCAGCGGCGAAAGGAGTAGAGGATAGGTGGGTAGTTCAATCGTTATCCCATTCGGGCTTTAGGCCGCCCGGATAGTTCGCTTCCCACGACGCATCGCTGAGTTCTACATCAGCTTTGGAAGCGCTGTCTACGACCGCGCCAATATGCGCTTCGCCGCGTTCTTTCGCGAGTTTCTGCTGCTTTTGCCGTTCGACATAGCGGGCGCGCTGCTCATCATTGCGGGTCTCGATGCAATGCGGGCAGCTGATCCCTTCATTGTAATCGGGCGAGGCCATTTCTGCCTGACTTAGCGGATGGCGACACGCAAAGCATTGCCCGTAAGATCCAAGTTCCAACCCGTGTTTCACCGCAACGCGCTGGTCAAAGACGAAACACTCGCCGTGCCACAGGCTTTCATCCTCTGGCACATTTTCAAGGTATTTGAGGATGCCGCCTTTGAGGTGATAGACCTCTTCCACACCCTCTTGCCGCAGGAAGCTGGTCGATTTCTCGCAGCGAATGCCGCCGGTGCAATACATCGCAACCTTGGGCTTTTTGCCCTCGCCCAGCAACTCGTCGCGGTGTTCGCGAAACCAGGCGGGGAAATCGCGAAAACTCGCGGTTTCTGGGTCAATCGCGCCTTCGAACTGACCGATGGCGACTTCATAGTCATTACGCGTATCGATCACGATGGTACCGGGATCGCTGATTAGATCATTCCAATCCATTGGATCGACATAGCGGCCAACGCTGGCGCGGGGATCGACATCTGGCTCTCCCATGGTGACAATTTCGCGCTTCAGCCGCACTTTCATCCGGTTGAACGGCATTTCGTCGGCATGAGAGTATTTTACGTCAAAGGTCTCGCAATCGGGCAGGGTGCGAATGTGCGCGAGCACGGCTTCGATGCCGCCCGGCGTGCCAGCGATGGTGCCGTTCACACCCTCTGGCGCAAGCAGAATGGTGCCGCGCGTGCCGGCCTCATCGCACGCCGCCTGCAAAGGAGATTGCAAGGCAGCGGGATCGCTAAACGGCGCAAAGTTATAGAGCGCTGCGACTTGGATGGGGGTGTCAGTCATAGACCTTATCCGACCCGCTTTACCCAACCATGCGTGTCTTCAACGGAGCCGCGCTGAATTCCGACCAGCTTCTCGCGGATCTTGCTGGTCAGCTCGCCCGGTCCGCCATTGCCGATCACAAATTCGCCATCCGCGCTATCGACCTTGCCAACCGGGGTGACGACCGCCGCCGTGCCGCAGGCCATTACCTCGACCAGATCACCGCTAGCCGCATCAGCGCGCCATTGATCAATCGAATACGGCTCTTCGCGCACATCGCGGCCTTCCTCGCCAAGCAGCGCGATCAGGCTTTCACGTGTGATACCGGGCAGGATCGTACCGGTCAGCGGCGGGGTGATTACCCGTCCATCGCGCATGACGAAGAACAGGTTCATGCCGCCCAGTTCCTCAACCCATTTTTTCTCAACTGCGTCGAGGAACAGCACTTGATCGTGCCCGCGCGCAAAGGCCTCTCCGGTCGGAACCAGACTGGCCGCGTAATTGCCGCCGGTTTTCGCCGCGCCAGTGCCACCGGGGGCTGCGCGGGTGTATTCGGATTGCCAAATGCTGACCGCTGGCGCACCTGATTTGAAGTAATTGCCAGCCGCGCTCAGGATCACGAGAAACTTGTATTGCTTTGCCGGGCGCACGCCGAGGAAAGCTTCGGTCGCGAACATGAAGGGGCGGATGTAGAGCGAGCCACCTTCGACGCTGGGAAACCAGTCGGCGTCTTTGGCAACAACTTTGCGCACGGCTTCGAGGAACAATTCTTCGGGCAATTCGGGCATCGCCATACGGCGCGCGCTGGCGTTAAAGCGCCGCGCGTTTTCTTCGGGGCGAAAGAGCGCCATTGAGCCATCGGCCATGCGATAGGCCTTCATCCCCTCGAAAATTTCCTGCGCATAGTGCAGCACGCTTGCAGCGGGATCGAGGGCGATGGGTTCGCGCGGGCCGAGCGAAGCGGAATGCCAACCGCCCTTGGCTTCATCATAATCAATGGTGACCATGTGATCAGTGAACACGGTTCCAAAGCCGGGATCGGCAATGGCTGCGTCTCGGGCGGCGTCATCAGTCGGCGAAGGGTGCGGGATTGTCTCAAATTGCATGGATAGCGCGGATAATGTGCGCGGGCGCTTTGGGCAAGAAGGAGTCTTTTGTTTTCGCCCTCAAGCGCCGGGCGCGAGCCATCCGGCTCGCTTGGCTTTCCTCGCATAAGCTCGGGCGGCCGGTCGGCCTTGCGAGGCCTGCGGCCTCGAGCCATTCCAAGCCAACCGTTTGGCACCCAGCGTCTTTGAGCATTGTCGTTAGCCTGGCGGCGGAGCTCGGTCACGCCACCGACCGCGAGGGCGCATACCCGTCCGCAGGTCCGTGAGGGCCGAGGATATCGCACAATGGATATTGTGCGGAACACACACTCCAAAAACTGAAAAGGGCAGCTCCGCCTCAGCAGAACTGCCCTTTCATGGTCAGCGGCCGGAAGTGCCGCTCACAAAGCCTTACTCGGCGTCTATTTCCGCGAGGGAAACTACCGAATATGCTCCGTAGGGATCTTCACCGACCTCGCTACTGAACCATGAGACATCGGATCACCTCCTTTCGCGCTATTAAGCCAAGACCCTGCCGTTTCACTGGGGGGCCGAGTACTGCGTTCGCCGCTGAACTCGAGGATCAATTTGAGTCGTTCGGGACGCGAAAACAAGTCTTGTAAAAAACTTATCCCACGTCAGAATAACGCGCCTTGTCCAAGCGGTTTGGGTCCAAACGGTTTGGGTCCAAGCGGTTCGGTTTGCCGCGAGCGCCGGTGCACATGCGGAACACAGCAAAACCTATCGGCAGTCTTCGATCACGCGCGTGACTTCGGCCCAGGCAGGCAGGTAAAGCGTCTGCAGGCCGCCGGTTTCAACCGCAAACCGCCCCTTAGTGATCGCCATCGCATCAAGCAGCGGATCACTGCCGCGCAACCTGACCGCGATCAAGTTGCTTTGGCCCGGCACGGGATTGGCCAATATTGAACGCGCGGTAGTTTCAGTGCGGATGCGCATCATCGCCGCTTCTGACCTGCCGCGCCGAGCAAGCCACACTTCGCGGTCCGCCACGCTGCAGCGAATGATGAGAGGGGCGGTATTCTCCGCACCGCTTTGTGCGAAAAACGCCAAAGTTTCATCAGGATCCGCGCCGTAACTCCAATTGCCTGCGGTTTGCGGCGCGTCGAGAAAGTTTGAACCATCCAAAGGCGGCAACGTGCTCGCTGGTTTGGGAGGTGCAGGCAAAGGCGCTGGTGTGTTCACCGCCGTGGTGGGGGAGGATGTTTCGGCCACTGGCGGCTCTGACGATGGCACGCAGGCGGCGGAACCAACCATAAGTGTGATGAGAGTGGCGGCTTTGAAGGTGAGTGCTTTCATGCCGCTTCAATGCGCGCTAACGGCTTTTGCGTCTATGCCAAATTCGAACAAATCCTCAGGCAAACCAAAGAAAAGGCGTGTCGATCACTTGCTGGTTGAACGCGGGCTGGTGGAAAGCCGCACGCGGGCCCAGGCACTGGTGATGGCGGGCACGGTTTTTGTCGGTGAAGAAAAGATCGAGAAGCCGGGTCAGCAGATTGCAGAGGATGCTGCATTGGACGTGCGCGGGCGCGACCACCCGTGGGTCAGCCGAGGGGGCATTAAGCTCGCCCATGCGATTGAACACTTCGATCTTGATCCCAGTGGCGTCACGGCGATGGATGTCGGTTCCTCCACTGGCGGCTTTACCGATGTGCTGCTGACGAGCGGCGCGGATCATGTCTTTGCGGTCGACAGCGGGACCAACCAATTGGCTTGGAAGCTGCGCCAAGAGCCCCGCGTCACCGTGCATGAGCAGACCAGCGCGCGGGTGCTGACGCGCGAACATATCACCGCGCCGGTCACTTGGGTGGTTTGCGACGCGAGCTTTATCAGCCTTGCCAAAGTGCTGGAGCGACCGTTTGAACTGGCCGAACGCGAATGCCAGCTCGTCGCACTGATTAAACCTCAGTTTGAGGTTGCTCGCGAGGAAGTGGGCAAGGGCGGGGTGGTGGGCGACCCGGCGCTGCACGCGCGGGTGTGTGATGAGGTGCGCGACTGGCTGGAACGCGGCGGCTGGGACATTCAGGGTATCGCCCGAAGCCCAATCACAGGCCCGCAGGGCAATGTCGAGTTTCTGGTGAGCGCGTCGCGTTTTTGATTGCGCCCTCAAACGCCGGACGCAGCGCATCCGCGCTGCTTGGCTTTCCTCGCATAAACTCGGGCGCGCATTCGCGCTTGCGACGCCTTAGGCGTCGATCCATTTCAGGCCTTAGACGCTTAACTTTCTCAAATATCCAAGCTGCTGATCTTGGCATCCAGATCAATTGGAATAGAGCTTAGCACTTCCACGCCCGACGCTTTCTCATACGCCTTGTCACCATATTCAGCGACCAGCTCTGCCTGCCGCACATCGCGCTGGCGCAGCAGATCGGCAATCTCATCGCGGTAAAGCGCGACCATCGCCGTGACGAGCCGGTTCACCAGATCATCTTCCTGAGTCTTATCGACATTATACAGCGGCAAGTGCCTGATCATCACATCGGCGGGATAGAGGAATTCGTTGGTGACAAAGCGATTGACGGTGAACCACGACATCGGGATGCCGTTTGTATCGATCGATAGCGCGATCAAATGTGTGACATGCGCTTTTGCCTTTTCGCCTTCTGGCGGCATGACAGCGACCTGCGTGCCCTTGATCAGCTGATCGCGGTGCAGGAATAGGTGGAAGTGGCCATGTTCGCCTGGATCGCGATTGCTCGGCGCGTGCACGTGATAGTACCAGCGTGATTTGGTCTTTGCATCGCGGGCGTCTTTTTCTGGATAATGTTTCCAAAAATTCACGTCTTGTGATGGCAATACCCTCGTCATGAGCGGGCGCTGTTCGCCAGCCATCTGGGTGATTGTTTCAATTACGGTTTGCGCAGCTTCGATCGGAGTCATGTTTTTAGACTTAAGAAACAAAGAGGCCGGCGACAACCAAAGTTATCGCCGGCCCGCAATGTTTTAGCTTAACTGAATTACTCAGCAGCAGCACAGCATGCAGCTGCACAGCAAGCAGCTGCACAGCATGAAGCAGCACAGCAAGAAGCCGCACAGCAACCTTCAGCTGCACAACCTTCAGCGGCACAGCAGCCAGCTGCACAGCAAGCAGCGGCACAGCAGCCAGCAGCACAGCATGATACTGCGGTGGTGTCTGCGTCGGTGCCTGCTTCGTCAGCTGGAGCTGAACACGCGGCGGTTGCGACTGAGAGGCCGCCAGCAACTGCCAGCATGGTGGCGAGTTTGGTCTTTTGCATTAAATAATTCCCTCTAGGGTAGGCGCTCCACTCCACTTTCCTTGCCGCACAGCGCCCGCGAATCACGGCAAGAATGTGGCGACGCTACCAGAAGGAAAAGTGGATGTCCCATGCTTTATTCGATCTTTTTGACGCAAAACTGCGCTTTCGCTGTTTTCTCCCCGACGATTTGCGCCTGAAATAAGGCAGTTCGATTGGCGCGCCGCGCCGCCTTGTGTATCGCAGAATACGTATACTCACTCATTTTCGGGTGTCTGAACGCGGTGTGAGGGCGCACCAAGGTTCGACCACAATCGAGGGTTTGAATGACTTTTCTGGCTTCCAAGGCTCAATTGCGAGCAAGCTTTTTGCGCTGGGCGCTGTTTCTTGTTCCGCTCACCGTATTGCTTGGCTTTTTAGCAGGGCAATTGGGCGGTCCGAATACGGCGTGGTTTCAGGGACTAACCAAACCCAGCATTTTCCCTCCGCCAGCGGCATTCGGGATCGTCTGGACAATCCTGTACATTATGATTGGACTGTCTGCGGCGCTCATCGCCAGCGCTTGGGGAGCGCGCGGGCGCGGTATTGCGTTGATCCTGTTCGCCGTGCATTTTATTTTGAACCTTTCTTGGACGCCAACATTCTTTGGCGCGCAAAACATAATGGGCGGACTGGTCGTGATTGGACTGGTTGCCTTCACACTGCTGATTGTGATCTGGGCGTTTTGGCGTGTGCGAAAGCTGGCTGCGCTGTTGTTAGTTCCGTATCTGGTATGGGTGCTATTCGCGACCGCGCTCAACTATCAATTTCTGGTCGAAAATCCCGATGGCGGCGATCAGAACGCAAGCGGAGCTGCGCAGCGGATTGAATTGTGATCCGGCGTTTGCCTAGATCGAGATAGAAAACTCTCACTAGACAAAACCGAACAGTTTACCCATTTGAGCCTTATGCAAAGCGAAAACCCGATCATCGCCGATTTCGTCAAACTGGCAAACAGCGCTGCTGGCACAATGGCCGGCATGACGCGCGAAGCGCGCGAAAGCGCTCGTGAACGCATGAAAGAGGCGCTTGGCGGCGTCGATTTCGTCAGCCGCGAAGAGTTCGAGACCGTTAAGCTGATGGCGCAAAAAGCGCGCGAGCAAAACGAAGCGCTCGAAGCACGGATCGCCGCGCTGGAAGCCAAGCACTCAGCCAAGTAGGACGCGAGAGCAGCGATGCAGCTGCGCGCGCCCGCCATCCTAGTCGCGTCGCGCCCTCACGGCGAAACTGCGTCGATCGCGCGCATGTTTACCCAGCAATATGGGCTGGTGGCAGGTTATGTCGCGGGCGGGAGAGGGCGCAGGCTGCGCCCCGTAATGATCCCCGGCAATTTGCTTGATGTGGAATTGCGCGCCAAATCCGATAGCCAATTGCCGTTTGCCCGCGTGGAGCTGTCTGAAAGCCGCGGGCCGTGGATGACCGAGCCGTTACCAGCAGCGGCAATCACTTGGGTCTGCGCGCTCAGCGCTAGCGTTTTGCCTGAACGCAACGCCTATCCCAATCTCTACAACGCCCTTTGCGCGGTCTTGGATGCGGTGTGCCATGCCCCGTCTGCGCGCGGCTGGCTTTCCGCGCTTATCACTTATGAAGCGATGCTGCTGCGCGAGCTTGGATATGGCGGGTCGAAACCAGACACCAGCGGCGATCTGGCCGCCCAGCTTGAGCAATTTCGCAGTTTGCAAGCGCCTATTGCGCGATACTTGCTTGCCGAGCGGCCCTTCGATGTTATGGCCGCGCGAACATTATTGGGTGATCGTCTCGCCCGCATGATCCGCTGAGGGGGAACACCATGAAAATCGCCATTTTACCCGGCGACGGGATCGGACCTGAAGTCACTCGCGAAGCTGTTCGCGTGATGGAAAGCTTGGGCTTGCCCGGCCTGACCTTATTTGAAGGGGATGTCGGCGGCATCGCCTATAAGCGCCACGGCGTGCCTTTGCCCGAGGAAACGTTGCAAATCGCGCTTGGATCAGACGCAGTGCTGTTTGGCGCCGTCGGTGATCCTGAGTGCGACGGGTTAGAGCGGCATCTGCGACCCGAACAAGCGATCTTGGGCCTGCGCAAGGAATTGGACCTGTTTGCCAATTTGCGCCCTGCCAAGGTTTTTGCAGGGCTGGAACATCTTTCTCCCTTGCAGCCAGACATTGCGAAAACGCTCGACCTTTTAATCGTTCGCGAGCTGACTGGCGATGTCTATTTCGGCGACAAGGGCGAGCGCGTGGCGAATGATGGCAGCCCCGAGGGATGGGACATGATGTCTTACAGCGCGAACGAAGTCAGCCGGATTGCGCGTGTCGCCTTTCGCGCGGCACGGGCGGCTGGCAAAGGCGTGACCAGCGTGGACAAGGCTAACGTGCTGGAAACAAGCCAAGTGTGGCGCGACACTGTGAAGGAAGCCGCCGGGCCGCATCCCGACATTGAGCTAGAGCATATGTATGTCGACAATGCCGCGATGCAGATCATCAGCAGGCCGTCGCAATTCGGCGTGATCCTGACAGGCAATCTGTTTGGCGATATTCTGTCTGACCTTGCCAGCGCGGCGGTTGGCTCAATCGGCTTGTTGCCCAGTGCCTCCATTGGAGAGCGAAAGACCGATCACGGCATCTTTGGCCTTTATGAACCGATCCACGGCAGCGCGCCTGATATCGCCGGGCAAGGCAAAGCGAACCCGATGGCGACCGTGCTGTCAGTCGCGATGATGCTGCGCCATTCGTTCAGCCGCGAAGAGGAAGCAGCGCGAATTGAAGCAGCGGTGGCAAAGGCACTGGCTGATGGCATTCGCGGCGGTGATTTGGGCGGCACACATGGCTGCGAAGAAATCGGCGGCGCTATTATTGAACGCCTTTAAACTGACCAACGCGAGGATATGAGCCAGCCTCTCACACTCGCGGTTGTTCTGCCGACGCTGAATGAGCGCGGCAACCTTCGCCCGTTGGTTGATCGGATCGAGCAGGCGCTGACCCCAGAATTGGGAAAGAACGGCTGGGAAGTCCTGATCGTTGATGACAACAGCGATGATGGCACCGCCGATGAAGCGCGCGGTATCGCAATGCATGACGCGCGAGTGCGGGTGATCCAGCGCATTGGCAGGCGCGGGCTGGCGAGCGCGGCTATCGAAGGGTTTTGCGCCACCGCTGCGCCTTATGTCGCAGTGATGGATGCCGACCATCAGCATGACCCGGCCTTACTTGTCGCCATGCTGGCAGCTGTGCAAAGCGGCGAAGCGGATATTGCGGTCGCATCGCGCTTTGCTGCCGGGGCGAGCACCGATGACTGGGCCGCGCCTGAGCGTGAGCGATTGTCTGGTTTCGCCAACGCGATGGCGCGGCGGCTGACCGGAGTGGAGCTGACCGATCCGATGAGCGGATATTTCCTGCTGAGCACAGATGCGGCGAGGGCGCAGGTCCCGCGCCTTTCAGGTATTGGCTTTAAGATCCTGCTTGATCTGCTGGCGACATGGGACAAGCCGCTGAACATCAAGGAACTTCCGTTGAAATTCGCCCAGCGGCGCGCCGGGACAAGCAAGCTGGACCGCGCGATCTTGTTCGATTTTTTGGCCGGGCTTTATGACAAGACTTTGGGCCGCGTGATCCCAACGCGCTTTGCGCTGTTCGGCACAGTGGGGGCGCTGGGCGTGATGGTTCACATGGCGGTGCTTGCTGCTCTGCTGCTTGGCTTTGGCGAAGGGTTCGCGCTGGCGCAAGGCTTGGCTGTGTTGACCGCGATGAGTTTTAATTTCTGGCTCAACAATTGGCTGACCTACCGTGACAAGCGCTTGAAAGGGTGGGGCGCTGTGCTGCGCGGCTGGGCGGGCTTTTGCGCGACTTGCGCGGTTGGGGCATTCGCCAATGTGGCTGTCGCAACGCTGCTGGAGGGGCGGGGCGTCTATTGGGCGCTCGCGGCGCTAGCTGGCATCCTGATCGGGTCGGTTTGGAACTACGCCTTATCCAGCCGGTTCGTGTGGGGCAGGTATTGAACCTTCATTTCCACCCTTCCAGCCAAGTCCATGTGGCAAAGCTCATCGGGCCATCCAACTCAGCTGCCGTCAAAATCGGGTAAAACAAAGCGAACATCAACACGCTGCCGATCAGCACACCGTAACTGTACCAGCGCAACCTGCTGCGCGCCAAATCGCTTAGCCCCAATGCCAGCGCGGCCAGCAGGAAGAAACTCGGCACGAAGTAATGGTAATAAAATTGCACCGGCTTGGGCGCGATCAGCCACAGGCCAAGGCCCGCAGCAAAGCCAACAACCGCGCCGATCTTCGCCCAATCGCGCCGCATCACACCAGTAATTGCGCACCAGACCAGCGCGGGCAGGCCGGCCAGCATGGTGAGCGGATTGCCAATCAATATCACCCCGCGCTGCGCCCCGTCAGCATACTCATACAGATACCAGATGCCGCGCGTGTTCAGCAGCCACTGATCCCAAGTGCTTTGATAGGGGTGAAAGTCCCTCACGGAACCTTGCAATTGGATCATCTCGCTATGCAATGCGATCAAGCCTTTGTCAGCAAGCGGCGAGTTGAGCAGGCCGTAGCCGGGCATGAATGTGAGCGCGTAAACGACAAGCGGTACGATCCCGAGCCACACAAACGCCTCTAGCAAAGACACACCGGGCACGGGCATCCCGCGTGTGCTGGTCAGTAAATGTTTGCGTCCGGCAGAAAGGCGCGCGGCCAAAAAGGCGAGACCGGGCACCATCGCGAGCGGGACAGCGTTCCATTTGGCCGCCATCGCAAGGCCCAAAGCTATGCCGGTTAGCGCAAGGCGCAAACGCCCCCGTTCAGGCTCGCGTATGGCGGCGGCCAATTGCCATGCGGCAAGGCTTAGGAATGCGGCCATGAACACATCGAGCATAGCGATGCGGGCGTGTACGATCAGGTGAAATCCGGTGGCGAGCAACAGGCCGTAAGCCAGCGCCGCATAGCGATCATGGCTGGCATGCCACATCGCGCGCGTGGCCGCGAACAGCGCAATTGTGCCTGCAGCCAGAGGCATCATCCGCCATCCGGCGGCATAGTCTCCAAACAGCCAAATACCCAGCGCAAGCAATTGCTTACCCAGCATCGGATGCTCTCGATTAAGATAAATCCCGTCGTTTAGAATGGCGCGCGCGGCGGGTAGATAGTGGATCTCATCAAAGTAAGGCCCGGTCGGAATGCCGAGCCTTACAAAGCCGATCAGCGCAAACAGGGCGGCAATGCCAAGACTGGACAGCCAAGGATCACGCAAATGCGTGCTGGTGGTATCGGGGACGGCCTGGATCATTGCGCCTCAGCGCTTAGGCAAGCCGCCCAATCCCGACAAGTCTAAGCCTTGGTGGCTGCCATTGCATCGCCGTCCGCCTGACGCTCTAGCCAAAACAGGCGGGCGATCATTGCGAACAACCCAATGCTGGCTGTGGTTGCGACAAACAGCGCCCACACAGGCACGTTCATATTCACTTTGTGAGCACGCGGCGCGATAAAGAACAGCGCGATCATCACGCAGAACACCAAATCCCACCACACCTGAATGCCGGTGAGGTTGGCGGAGTGATTGGTCCAGAACATCATTATCCCGTCATTCCAGATTTGCACCGCGGTAAAGGCGGCAAACCCGGCGGCGAACATGGCTGCGATCACCGGACTGCCGCTAACCGGCTTTGCAACGAGAATGTAGGTCAGCGCCGCTAAGCCTGGTATCAATCCGATGACAGTGAGAATTTCGAGCGGGGACATGGTCAAACCTCCGATTATGTAGCACCTGCTACATGGGCTTGTAACGCAGTGTAGCGAGCGCTACAAGTGCATTATGAAAAAGACTGCCAATAAGCCGCAAATGTCGAAAGAAACCCTTTTGCCGCTGCTTGCAAGTCACGTGCTTCAGCATGGAATGGGCGGGGCAAGCCTGCGGCCTCTGGCAAAGGCGGCTGGGACCAGCGACCGGATGCTGATCTATCATTTTGGCAATAAAGAACAACTGGTTAGCGATTTGCTGCGCCATATCGCTGGGGTGTATTCCGCTGCGCTCGATGCCGGGATGGGTGAAGAGCGCGCGACCACGCGCCAGCAGTGCGCTGCCCGCATCCTTGCGCAAGGCCGTGAACCCATGATGCAGCCGTTTATGGCCCTATGGTGGGAGATTGTTGCCGGCGCAGCGCGCGGCAAAGCTGGCTATCGCGAGGCGGGAGAAAGCATGATGAGCGAGCTGCTCGAATGGCTCGAATCGCAAATGCCCGAAGGTGATCCTGATCCCGTCGGCGGCGCGCGCTATCTGCTCACCTTGATTGAAGGCACATTGATGCTGGGCACAGTCGGCCATGCACGCACCGCACGTGAAGGACTGCTTGCGAGCGACCTCGCGCCAAACTAAGCGTGCGCTTATGAAAAAGACCACTGGAATGGACCGCGCAGCGACGCGCAATTGGCGTGCAGCAACCCGCGCAGTGCGCGGCGGCACATGGCGCACCGAACATGGCGAGACGAGTGAGGCTTTATTCCTCACCTCTGGCTATACCTATGACGACGCGCAAACCGTCGCCGACCGGTTTGCAGGCGATGCTGAGGGCATGACCTATTCCCGCCTGCAAAACCCAACAGTGGCAATGCTGGAAGAACGGATTGCGCTGCTTGAAGGGGCGCAGGCCTGCCGCGCGCAAGCAAGCGGGATGGCGGCGATGACGGCGGCGTTGCTGTGCCAGCTTTCTGCGGGCGATCATGTGGTGGCCGCGCGCGCCGCGTTTGGATCGTGCCGCTGGCTGGTTGATAACCTTCTGCCGAAGTTCGGAATTGAAACCAGCGTGATTGACAGTGCCGATGATGCCGCGTGGGAGGCCGCAATCCGCCCAAATACTAAGGTTTTCTTCTTTGAAACGCCGGCCAATCCGACGCTGGATATAGTTGACCTTAAGCATGTCTGCGATCTCGCCAAGGCGCATGGCATCACGACGGTGGTCGACAATGCCTTTGCCTCGCCAGCACTCCAGCGTCCGATGGAATTCGGCGCGGACGTTGTTGCCTACAGCGCGACCAAATTGATGGATGGGCAGGGCCGCGTGCTGGCAGGCGCGATTTGCGGGAGCGAGGAATGGATCAATGAAACGCTGATGCCGTTTCAGCGCAACACCGGACCGACCATTGCGGCGTTCAACGCTTGGGTCGTTCACAAGGGGCTAGAGACGCTGGGCCTGCGCGCGCACAAGCAAAGCGAACAAGCGGTTGCGCTGGGTAAATTTTTGGAGCCGCGCGTGCAAAAGTCAGGCGGACACATGCTGCATCCCGGCCTGCCTAGCCATCCGCGCCATAACCTCGCGATGGCTCAGATGGACGCGACCGGGCCAATCTTTGCCTTTGATGTGCAGAGCCGCGCCCGCGCTTTCGCAATCCTCGATGCGCTAGAACTAATTGATATATCCAACAACATTGGTGATGCGCGCAGCCTGCTGTGTCACCCAGCTAGCACCACCCACGCCAATATGGGCGACGAGGCGCGCGCCGAAATGGGTGTGACCGAGGGGCTGCTGCGGATTAATGTGGGACTGGAAGATCTGGCTGATCTCACAGAGGATATGGATCAAGCTCTGGCTGCTGCTGGTCTTTGATCGCCACGATCTAAACGCCGACATTGGGCGCTGTATTGCTCAACCGTTGGCGCAATTGCGCCGCAGTCGCAACAAAGAGCATTAGGTATGAATGAAGTCTTTTTGGCGTAGCCTATCCGATTATGTATCTTGGTCTGATTGAGCGCTTTCAGCGCCGGTTGCGGTTTCGCACCGGCTCGCAGGCTATCCCATCAAAATCGCCGTCCAACTCGACTCTATAACCCGGTTGCCCGCGATAAATCGGTGCAACACCGGCGCGCCATGCGGCGCCGCAATTGGGATAATAGACGCGCGAGCTATTCGGCGATTTCGAAACCGGTTCCATTGGGGCTTCGCTCGCGCCTTCTTTGGGTGGCGGTGTAGTGCAGCGCAACTCTCGGGTTACGCGATCTTGCACGCAAACGGGCTTTGCTTGTTCTACTTTTTGCGGTTCAACCGGCTGTGCAAGAGTCACTACAGGGAACAGACATGTGGACGTAAGTCCAACCAAAAAGGGCGGTATTCGATCCATAGCGACGAGATGTATACAACGATTGACCCACTTTTGATAGGTCTACGCCGCTCATTTTCCCGGCCTGTGGTGAGACTGGACATATCCAAATCAAGCCTTTTATGAATACGCATTCGTGAGATTGTGCGATGCGGCATTGCGCTCTAAAGGCGCGGGGAACGTTTACTGAGCGCGTCGCTCACCAAGCTTACAGATCTGGAATTTCTTATGACCGCCGATGCCTCTTTCGCGGAGACATTCAAACGCGATTGGTTCGCGCAGCCGCGCGCAGACATCCTTGCTGGGATCGTGGTGGCGCTGGCGCTGATCCCGGAAGCGATTGGCTTTGCCCTGATCGCAGGCGTCGATCCTAGCGTTGGCCTTTATGCCAGCGTCGCCATTGCGATGGTGATTGCCTTTACCGGTGGGCGTCCCGGCATGATTTCCGCAGCGACTGCTGCCGTTGCTGTGGTGGTCATCCCGCTGGTGGACGAATACGGCGTCGATTACCTGTTTGCAGCGACCATTTTGATGGGAATTTTCCAAGGGATAGCGGCGCTTTTGCGGCTCGACCTGTTGATGCAATTCGTCAGCCGCAGCGTGATTACAGGCTTTGTAAATGCGCTCGCGATCCTGATTTTCATGGCGCAAATCCCGCAACTCTTGCCCGGTAATGAAGGCGTCGGCCCGTGGACGTGGGTCATGGTCGCCGCCGGTCTTGCGATCATCTACGGCTTTCCGCGCATCACCAAGGCTGTGCCAAGCCCGCTGGTCGCAATTGTTTTGCTGACAGCAGCGGCGGTGTTCTGGGGTATGCCTGTCAACAATGTCGCGGGCGAGGGTACGTTGCCCGATGGTCTGCCGACGTTCGCTCTGCCAGACGTGCCGCTGACTTGGGAGACGTTCCAAATCATTGCGCCATACTCGCTCACGATGGCGGCGGTCGGCTTGCTCGAAAGCCTGCTAACCGCGCAAATCGTCGACGATATGACTCATACTGAGAGCAACAAACGCCGTGAAAGCGGCGGCCAAGGCGTCGCCAACATTGTTGCCGCATGTTTCGGCGGCATGGGCGGCTGCGCGATGATAGGTCAGTCGGTGATTAACGTCGCCTCTGGTGGACGAGGCCGCTTGTCGACCTTCACCGCAGGCGCATTCCTGCTGTTCCTGCTCACCGTGCTCGGCAGTTATGTTGGCCAAGTGCCAATGCCAGCGTTGGTGGCGGTGATGATCATGGTCAGCATCGGCACGTTTAGCTGGAATTCGATCCCGAACCTGCGCCGACACCCACCGACCAGTTCGTTCGTTATGGTCGCGACGGTCGTTGTCGTGGTGTGGACGCATGACTTGGCGCTAGGCGTGCTGGTCGGAGTGCTTCTGTCGGGCATATTCTTCGCGCAGAAGGTCAAGAACTTCTTTAAGGTGGAGCGTGTGAGACGCCCGCACAGCGCGCTCTATGTTGTGACGGGGGAAATCTTCTTCGCCAGTGTCGACAAATTCATGGAAAAGCTTGGGCCAGAAAGCCAATATGATGACGCTGCGCACCATGTTGTGATCGACGTTTCGCGCGCGCATTTCTGGGATATTTCCGCGATTGGCGCGCTGGAAAAGGCGGTCGATCGGATGCGCCGCAACGGGCGGCACACGCGCATTGTGGGCCTGAACGCGGCGAGCGCCGACTTGTTTGACAAGTTCGCGCTGGAAGATCGCACCGGTCTTGAGATTGGGTTGGCTCCTCACTAAGTCACAAAGGACGCGCAGCGCTGGCTTTCACGATCATTCAACCAGCTTACAACTCGGCAAGTTGAACCTCATTCGTCGCCCCGAACTGTGGATAGGGAAATTTGATATGGTGCGGAAAACCCAGACACTTTCGGGTGCTATCCTCCTGGGTCTCCTGGCGGCATCCGTGAATATTTCCGCTGCTGATGCACAAAACGTCGAGCGCGGCGAGGCGAGCGCTCAGACGAAATACATTTACGAACAACGCGTGGCGATAAAGACCATCGACGAACGTGAATTGGTCTACTTTCTTGACCGTCCCGAAACGGATGAGAAGGTCCCGCTATTGATCATGGTCGACGGATCAAGTTGTATTGGCCAACTGCGTCCGACCATCCGCTATAGCTATCGGCCCGGCAACAATCGCCCGATCAAATATGCGCGGGTCATGGTGGAAAAGCCCGGCGTTGCTCATGATGCCGGCTATCCGTCCGAGTGCAGCGAGGAATTTCTCAAACACTACACGATGGACCAGAGGGTCATTGACCACCTGCGCGTGTTGCAACACCTTCGCAGGAGCGGTGCCGACTGGTGGAACGGCGAAGTGATGATCTGGGGTTGGTCCGATGGTGGAGACATCGCGGTGCAGCTGACTGCCTATTACCCGAACGTCACACGCGCAGTATTGGGGGCAATGGGCGGTGGTTACACGATGGCAGAACACTTTCAGGATTTCTGGATTTGCCCTGAGGAGCGCTTGAAAGAGAAGCGCGAAGACTGTCTGGCGTCTCTCAACGAACAATTTCAGCAAATGGTCGACAACCCGACCTGGACCAAGACCTGGTCAGGAAAGGATAACAGTTGGAAAGTGTGGCCTACGCGCCTTTTCGCGCGTCACTCGCAAGTGCTTAAGGACAATCAGGTTCCGATACTCATCGTCCATGGTGAAAAGGACTACGATTCCACTCCGGTTCAAAGCGCACGCAAACTGGTCGAGCTGCTCAAGGAAAGCGGCAATTCGTCCTATACCTATTGGGAAGTGCCGGGGATGGGGCACGGCGCGGGCAAACTGCCCGCAGCGCAGAAAGAGGCGTTCAAAACTGCCATGCTTCACTGGGTACTGGGTGTGGATCCGGGGCCGGGTGGCCCTCCTGATTTTGGAGCGCAGCTCGTTTCGGAATAGGTCAGTTTGCAGCCCCGCATAGATTTGGTCCATCTGGTCGAAATGCGCCCTTGCAGAAAACTCCGGCGATTGGCCTTGCCTCAACATGGTCTCCATGCGACCCACCACCATAAGGGAGATAACATATGGCTAACCGCGTTGAACTGACGTTCGATTTTGTAAGCCCCAATGCCTATCTGGTGTGGTGGCCGCTGCGCGATGTGCTGCGCCGGACCGGGGCAGAACTTGATGTGGTCCCCATCTTCCTTGGCGGAATGCACAAGCTTACCGGCAACGCCCCGCCGATGATCCGCAACAAAGATGTCAAGGGCAAGGTTGAGTATGACATGCTCGAAATGCAGCGCTTCATCGCCCGGCACAATCTCGACAAGTTTCGGATGCACCCGCAATTTCCGTTCAATTCCATCACCCTGCAGCGGATGCTTTTCGCCGCAGATCAGGACGGGCGCGGTGTGCAATTTACCGAAGCAATGCTGCCCGCAATTTGGGAGCAAGGCGTCGATGTGCTCAATCCAGAGACTCTAGGCGCGGCAATCGCGGCGGCAGGCTTTGACGCTCAGGATCTGTTCGCGCGTTCGCAGACGGACGAAGTCAAGCAAGGGCTCGTCGCAAACACTTCAAATGCGGTGGAGCGCGGCGCGTTTGGCATTCCCACTATGTTCGTCGGCAAAACGGGCGCCGACCGATCCACCTTTGAGATGTTCTTCGGTAAAGAGCGCTTGGATCAGATTGAGGAAGAACTCGTGAAGGGCTGATATCGCGGGTGGGTTAAATGCTTCAACATACTGAGATTGCTATCAATACCATCGACGCACGCCAGCTTTGACGGGCCGAAGGGCTCGACCGCATCGGTATAGGCACAGCTACTTAAGCAATCAAATTCGGAGAAATACTGGGATACAGGGTGGATTAAGCGCGTTGGTGCTCTTGTGAACGCATTGAGAATCGTTACCTTGAGAGATCTATGAAAGAGCTGTTTCAACATGCTGCTGTGACCGACGGGGTAACCGTACGGGTTGCTGTCAACTTCCTGCCTGAGCAATCTCAGCCAGAGGCGGGAAAGTGGTTTTGGGTCTATCACATCCGTATCGAAAACGGCTCGCATGAGCCATTGCAATTGCGGACGCGCCATTGGCGTATCACCGATGCGCGCGGCATGGTGAACCATGTCGATGGCGAAGGTGTTGTGGGTGAGCAGCCCAGCTTAGCGCCGGGTGAAAGCCACGATTACGTGTCCGGCTGTCCGCTAACCACGCCGCATGGGTCAATGGAAGGGTTTTACACCTTCCTGCGCGGTGATGGATCACCGATCGAAGTGCGCATACCGTTCTTCCCGCTCGCTGCTCCCGAAACAGCTGACCGCTAAACCGCCAAGGTTTTGGTTATGAGACATGGCGTCGCATGAGCTGGCGCTTGCAGCGCGCGTTTGCGCAGCCTAAGTGATCGCGCGTGAAAAGAACGCATCTCCCTCTAAATGCGCTGCGCGTTTATGACGCTGCGGCGCGGCACCTCTCCTTCACCCGTGCGGCGGATGAATTGGCGGTGACACCAGCAGCCGTTGGGCAACAGATCCGCGCGCTTGAGGATCACCTTGGCGTTGTGCTTTTTCGCCGGACAAGCAAGGGTTTGGAATTAACGCCTGAAGGCGAGGCGGGGCTTGATCCCTTACGTGAAGGCTTCCTGCAATTTGAGCAAAGCGTGCAGTCAATGCAGGCGGGCCAAGCGTCCGACCGTTACACTATCGCTGCCCCGCGCGAATTTTATGCGCAGTGGCTTGCCCCGCGCCTCGCAGAATTTCAGGCGGGTGCTGACGGCGTGCAATATATCATCGTTGCGGACGAGAACGCGGACTTTACCGAGGCAAACCTCGACCTTGCGATTCGCCTGGTGGATGGGCCGGGTGATTTTGAAGGGGTGCAGCTTGCACCCGCTGAACGCGTGACGGTGGCGGCTCCGGGCGCGCGTGATGCGTGGATCGATTGGCCAGGTGCGGCTCTGCCTGAAGGGACCAAGCCATGCATCAAAGCTGGTAATCCGGGGCAAGCGCTCAGCTCTGCATTGGCCGGAATGGGGCGCACCGTTTTGCCGCATCCGCTGGTTGCTGAGGCTCTGGAAAACGGCAGATTGGAGGCTCTAGATGGGCCGAGCGAGAGCCAGCGCGGATATTGGCTGCTCGCCCCTTTGCCGCAATGGCGGCAGAAAAAGGTGAAGGCGCTGGTGGAATTTCTGGTCGGGTGAGTTTGTTTGGCTTCAGAAGCCGAAGGCGCAAACGTGAGAAAAACAAATGACCGAAAAACCAACTCCAACTCTTAAAACTTCGCGCTTGACGCTGCGCCCGCTCAAGCGAGCGGACTGCGCCGCCCTGTTCCCAACCTTCGCGGAACCGCAGCAAAATCTATACATGTCGCGCGCGGAATTCTCCTCTGAGGAGGAGCTGTGGGGTTGGCTGGCAGAGCCGGGTTGGAATGGGCGAACGTGGATCGGCGAAGACGCGGATGGCGAAGCGGTCGGGCGATTTGTTTCCATCCCAGCGCATGAAGGCGGCGTTGAAGAAATCGGCTATGTCACTGCGATGCACTGTCAGGGTGAGGGCATAGCGAGCGAAGCCATGCGCGCTCTTGTCGAACATCTGTTTGCGGCAGATGGCCTGCGCAAACTCACCGCCGAAGTCGATGCCGATAACACCGCCTCGATCAAGCTGCTGGAACGGCTCGGCTTTACCAAGGAAGCGCATTTGCGGCAGCATGAAACGACGCATATCGGCCTTCGCGATGTGCTGCTCTATGGCCTGTTGGCAGAGGATGCGCGCTAGATTGCGAGGGTGCTGGCAAAACAAACAAGCCGATTTCGCTTGTAATTCCCACCCAGCTTTGGGAAGCCCTGATCCGCAGGGATAATGATAGAGCTTCCTTCATATCACGCGATCGCCGCAATGGTGCTCACAGTGCTGATGTTCGTCGGCTTTGTGCGCGGGCGCATGTCGATTGAGATCGTCTCGCTGCTGACCATCGCGGTCATTGCGGTGGGCCTGTATTTCTTCCCACTGCCAGACACGCGCCCGATTGATGGACTGGCCATCGCGTTTGGTGGTTTCGGTCATTATGCGCTCATAACGATCTGCGCGCTGATGATTATGGGCCGCGGGCTGGTGGTGACCGGTGCGTTGGAACCTGCTGCACGCGTTTTGGAACGCGTTTTCAAGGTGAACCTGCAGCTGGGCCTGTTGGTCTCGCTCGTCATCGTCTTTTTCCTGTCGATGTTCGTCAACAACACGCCCGTGCTGGTGCTGATGATACCGATCTTTGCCGCTCTCGCAGCGCGCGGTGCTTTGCCAACATCTAAAACCCTCATGCCGCTTAACGCTGCATCGCTGATCGGCGGATTGGCGACCACCATCGGCACGTCGACCAACATTCTTGTGGTCTCGATCGCTGTTGATCTGGGCATGCGCGAGATTGGCGTATTTGATTTCACCCCGATTGTGCTGCTCGCAGGATTAGTGGCGCTGCCCTACATGTGGCTGGTCATGCCGCGTCTGCTGAAAGACAATAAGGTTGCCGCCGATGAGAATGTTCGGCGGTTCCACACCCGTTTGCGGATTGGCGGTGATAGCGATCTGATTGGTCAGGATTTTGGCGATATTCTGCCTAATCTGCCCAAGGGCATCGTCTTTCATGGCGATCAGACCGGCCCAATGCAGGCGCAGCAACGCATCCATATATCAGGGACGCACGAAGCGTTGGAAGACGCCGTTCGGGAACTGAAGGGAGAGCTGGCGCCGAACTGGGTGCTCGACCGGATTAAGCGCAACGCCTCCGCTCAAAGCAGCGACATCCTAGTCTTTGAGATGACGGTGACGGCAGATTCGCGGCTGATCACCCGAACCTTGCCATCCTCTGGCATTGCCGACCTTTATGGCGTGGCGGTGCTGGGCATACACCGGCCTGATCGCTTGCTGGGCGAACGCGATCAATATTCCGACGGCGGCGATCTGCGCATTTCAGAAGGCGACGTTCTGCTTGTGATGGGTCTGCAGGAAGACTTGCAAGCATTTGCACGCGGCGACAGCCTGCTGATGCTCGAAGGCGCGCGAGAGCTTCCACGCCGGTCCAAAGCCTTGCTCGCTGCCGGTATAATGGGCTTTTCCGTGTTCACCGCCGCTATTGGTATTTTCCCGATTGCAATTTCTGCGCTGGCAGGCGCGATCCTGATGTTTGTTACCGGCTGCGTAAAGTTTGACCGGGTGGGCAGGGCGCTTTCAGGCCAAGTCATTGTGCTGGTCGCCGCCAGTATCGCGATTGGCCGCATTATCGATGAAAGCGGCGCTGCTGCTTGGTTGGGTGAGGCGTTATCGCTTGGCCTTGTCATGTTGCCACCCGCTTTGGTGCTGGCCGCGATCATGGCTTTTGTTACCGTGCTCACCAATTTCGCATCAAACGCAACCGCAGCAACTGTCGGAACGCCCATTGCGTTCAGCATTGCCGCGCAGCTTGGCCTGCCGGCAGAGCCGCTGGTGCTCGCCGTGCTGTTCGGATGCAACCTTTGTTACGCCACCCCGATTGCCTATCAGACGAACATGCTGATTATGGCTGAGGGGAATTACGACTTTAAGGATTACGTCCGCACCGGAGTGCCTTTGGTGGTGTTGATGGTTGCGACGCTATCCGTGCTGCTGGTGATGACATACGACTTATAAGCAGCGGAAATTTCAAACTGGGAGAAACTTGATGCGCGGTATTCTTAGGGCAGGTTCAGCGGCAGTAAGTCTTGCATTGGGCGCGGCGGCGTTCACCGCGCCAGCACACGCTGATGAACTGCGCGATGCGGTGGGCGATGACATGCCAGGCCTGATGGAGCTTTATAAAGACCTCCACGCCAACCCAGAGCTGTCTTTTCAGGAATTTGAGACCGCGAAAAAGCTGGCCGCCCGTGCCCGTGCACTTGGCTTTGAAGTCACCGAAGGTGTCGGACAGACCGGCGTTGTCGCGGTCATGCGCAATGGCGAAGGACCCACGGTCATGTTGCGCGCCGATATGGACGGCCTGCCAGTGAATGAGCAGACGGACCTGCCCTATGCGTCAAAAGCGCGCGGTGTGCCGGCGAGCGGCGTCGAAAGCGGCATCATGCATGCCTGCGGCCACGATACACACATGGCAGCGTGGGTGGGCGCAGCGCAATTGCTGGCCGAGCGCAAGGATGAATGGTCAGGCACGTTGGTGATGATCCTGCAACCGGCAGAAGAGTTGGGCCTGGGCGCGGTCGCGATGCTGGAAGATGGCTTGTATGAGCGTTTTCCAAAGCCTGACTATGTGCTCGCGTTTCACGATGCCGCTGCCGCGCCTGCGGGCGTAATCGGTTACACATCAGGCTTTGCTCTCGCGAATGTCGATAGCGTCGATATTCTGGTGAAAGGTGTTGGCGGGCACGGCGCCTACCCGCACACCACCAAAGATCCAATTGTGATCGCATCCAGCATTGTAATGCGCCTGCAAACGCTCGTCAGCCGAGAGAAAAATCCGCTCGAACCTGCGGTAGTCACGGTCGGTAGCTTTCAGGCGGGCGCAAAGCACAACATCATCTCTGATGAGGCAAAATTGCAGCTGACTGTGCGGTCTTACACAGACGAATCGCGCGCGGCCCTGCTCGAAGGGATTGCCCGCATTTCAAAGGCCGAAGCAATGGCCGCTGGGCTACCGGATGAATTGCTGCCTGAGGTGACCGTGACCGAACCTTACACTCCGGCGACTTACAACACGCCTGAATTGACTGCAGATGTTGCTGAGGTTCTCAAAGGGCGTTTTGGAGAGCGGGTGATTGAAACTGATCCCGTTATGGGCGGTGAGGATTTCAGCCAGTTCCGCCGCGCTGACCCTGACAATGTCCAAACGCTGATCTTTTGGGTTGGCGGTGTGCCGATGGATCAGTGGGAAAAAGCGCAAGCCGGTGAGCTAGAGCTCCCATCGCTGCATTCGCCGTTCTGGGCGCCGGATGCGGAAGCGGTGATTTCGACTGCGACCGAAGCGCTGACGGCTGCGACGCTCGACCTGATGCCGTTCAAGGGCGGGTAGTCAGTGAGGCGTCGATAAATCCCGAATGAACCGGATGCTATGCACCAGTACGTAAATTACAGGTGCGTAAAGAAGAATGCCGAAGGTACTCAGCCATAGCAGGAAATTCAGCCAATTTGTGCTTGGGAGCAGATAGGCAGCCCAAAAAGGAGTTGCCGGTGGGCCCCATGAAGCGAGAAAATTGGCAACAAAAAGGCTCAGCAACACAAGAGCCGAAAACACCTTCAAACTGAACATAGCCCGACTGTAATCGACTTGAACCTGAAAACAAAGCACCGGCATCATCCAGCCTTGCGAACTTGAAGCGAAACGAAACTTGCAAGTGGCGGAAAGTTGCCAGCAAGCCCATCCGCAGCGAAGCCGCAGACGACGCATGCGTCCGAAAAAGAACGGCCGCCAAAGCGTGAAGGGGATCGCGCTTTAGCGGCCGTATTCTCCTCCCCAGGAGAACGGTTGAAGGTTGGTAACGCTTAACTTGGGTCGGGGACGTATGTGCCCAGACGGTGATGAAGCGCGTTGATTTTCGCGAGCTCGTCGCGGTCTTCGGTGTTGCGTGCATGGCTTTCTAAAGCGCGGCGCAGCAGCTTCATATCAGCGGTCGAAAGCAGCGCGCGGGCGCGGGCTGGTTCTGGGCTGGTCGTTGCATCGGTCATAATCACTCTCCTGGGCTGATGAGTCTAAAGCTCTTGGCCCTTGTCTTTGGTTCCCGGTGAGGATGCTTTAGCACATCCCCACGCAGGTTCCACGCAGCTCTATCAGGCAGCTACGAACTGATTCCCATCCGGCGCGCTTTACGCGGCGGCGAACTGGTTCATGGTGTTGTCCTTGCCGCCCGCTTTCAGCGCAGCTTCACCGGCGAAGTATTCCTTGTGGTCATCGCCAATGTCAGAGCCAGCCATGTTCTGGTGCTTGACGCAGGCGATACCCTGACGGATTTCTTCGCGCTGGACGTTCTTGACGTAGCCGAGCATCGCTTGCTCACCGAAGTATTCACGCGCCAGATTGTCAGTCGACAAAGCTGCGGTGTGATAGGTCGGCAGCGTGATCAGGTGGTGGAAGATACCAGCACGCTTCGCAGCATCAGCTTGGAAGGTGCGGATTTTCTCATCCGCTTCCTGTGCCAATTCCGTCGCATCGTAATCAATGCTCATCAACCTGTCGCGGTCATAGGCAGACACATCCTTGCCTTCTTCTGACCACTTATCAAAGATTTGCTGGCGGAAGTTCAGCGTCCAATTGAACGATGGCGAGTTGTTGTAAACCAGCTTTGCGTTTGGAACGACCTCACGGATCCGGTCAACCATGCCAGCGATCTGTTCAACGTGGGGCTTCTCAGTTTCGATCCACAGCAGGTCAGCGCCTGCCTGCAGCGAAGTGATCCCATCAAGCACACAGCGGTCTTCACCGGTTCCAGCGCGGAACTGGAACAGATTGGATGGCAGGCGTTTCGGACGCAATAGCTTGCCATCGCGGCTCAAGAAAACGTCGCCGTTCTGGATGTTGGCAGGATCAACCTCTTCGCAATCTAGGAAGCTGTTGTACTGGTCGCCCAGATCACCCTCTTCTTTGGTGTAGGCAATCTGCTTGGTCAGGCCAGCGCCAAGGCTGTCTGTGCGGGCAACGATCACGCCGTCATCAACGCCCATTTCTAGGAAGGCATGACGACACGCGCGGATTTTTTGCGCGAAGTCTTCGTGCGGAACGGTGACCTTGCCGTCCTGGTGGCCGCACTGCTTTTCGTCAGAGACCTGATTTTCGATCTGCAAGGCGCATGCACCCGCTTCGATCATCTTCTTAGCGAGCAAATATGTCGCTTCAGCGTTGCCAAAGCCTGCGTCAATATCGGCAATGATCGGAACAACGTGCGTCTCGTAATTGTCGATCGCGGTTTCGATCCGCTTGGCTTCAACTTCATCGCCAGCTTCGCGGGCTGCGTCGAGCGCGCGGAACATACCGCCAAGTTCGCGGGCGTCCGCTTGCTTGAGGAAGGTGTAAAGCTCTTCGATCAGTGCCGGAACGCTGGTTTTTTCGTGCATTGACTGGTCAGGCAGGGGGCCAAACTCACTGCGGAGCGCAGCAACCATCCAGCCCGACAGGTAGAGGTAGCGCTGTTTCGTGGTTCCAAAGTGTTTTTTGATCGCGATCATCTTTTGCTGCGCGATGAAACCGTGCCAGCAGCCGAGCGATTGCGTGTAATCCGCTGGGTTTGCATCATAGGCGTCCATATCGGCGCGCATGATCTTGGCGGTGTATTTCGCGATATCGAGCCCGGTGGGGAAGCGGTTTTGGATCGCCATGCGAGCGGCCCCTTCTGCATCGATTGCGCCCCAGCTTGGGCCAGCGCCTTCGATTGTGCCGCGCATTTGGGCGATTGTATTCTGGTATGTCATGGCTTTTCTCCTGAACTTTTGAAAGGGGAGGGTTATGCCATTGTATATGCCTGCACGCGGGGCGATTCTCCAGTAAACCTTACAGACAATCGTGTCTGTATAGGCCAAATTCGGCTATATCTTGTGTGAAGCTGTAAAGTAATTTACAAAGGTCGATATGGCTGAAAACGCACTTCTCGCTGGTCCCGCATTGCGCCGTTTGCGTAAACGCGAAGGGTTAACTCAGGCCGCTATGGCGGCTTCGCTGGGTATCTCACCAAGCTATCTCAACCTGATTGAACGCAACCAGCGTCCGTTATCGGCGCGCGTTCTGGTGCAAGTGATTGAGCGGTTTGACTTTGATCCGCGCAGCTTGCGCGAGGATGAGGCAATCGGCGGCGTTGATGGCCTTGCGCGGCGTCTATCAGACAAGCGGTTCAAAGATTTGGGGATCGACCGAGAAGAAATACAGGAATTTCTCGCCGCTGCGCCGCAAGCCGCCGCCGCATTTGCGCGGATGTATGACGCGGGCGGTGTGGGCGAGGCTCGGGTCGATAATCCTGATAATCAGGCAAGGGCGGCGGTGGAGCGCTGGCAGAACCATTTTGCCGATCTCGATCACGCTGCGGAAGCGACAGCAGAGGAATTGCGCCTGTCGGTGGGGGAGATCAGCGCAGCCTTATCTCAGCGTCTGCGCGAACGACATCAATTCTCTGTCCGCATTCTGCCTGCAGAGGTTATTCCGGGGCAGGTCAGCCGCTTGGACCTGCACGCGCGGCAATTGCAAATTTCTGAGACGCTGCCGGGCGCGGCGCGGCGTTTTCAAATCGCGCGGCAAGTGGGCAGCCTCGAACAGCGCGAAGCGATTGAGATGGTGGTGGAGGGCGCAAACCTGCCCTCTCGCGAGGCGCGCGAGGCGTTTCGCGAACACGTAGCCGATTATGTCGCGGGCGCGCTTCTGATGCCGTATGGCCGGTTCATGCGGGCGTGCGAGCAGACCGCGCATGATCTCACCATCTTGCAGCGCCGCTTTGCGGTGAACTTTGAACAGGTGGCGCAGCGCCTCACGACTTTGCAGCGCGTGGGAGAGAGGGGGCTGCCGTTTTTCGCCGCGCGGATTGACCGGGCGGGAAAGCTGGCTGATTTCACCGCTGGCGCAAGCGGGGCGATGCATCCGCTGGATGGAGCGCGCTGGCCCGCATGGGTTCCCTATGCAGCGTTCGAGCTTCCCGGCACGATGCTCAGCCAAGCGGTGCTGTTTGCAGAAGGAGAGGCAGCGCCGAAACACTGGTTTACCATCGCGCGTTCAGTTGACGGGAACGGCGTCGCCTGTTCGGCGCGTAATGCGATTGTGCTGGGCCTTGAGGCGCGTTTTGCAGGTGAATTGGCGGAGGCGCGCGGGGTGTCACTTAACCCCGAAGATGCGGTTCCATTGGGCACGGATTGCGCGCGCTGTGGCCGGGCCGATTGTCTTAATCCGCAAACTCGGCGGCTGGCGGCGCAAGCACGCTATTGAACGGGCAAGATAGGTGCGTGAAAATACGTAGGCTCCCTTAGGTGCGCCTTCATATCTGATTAACTCTGCAAACCGGCTCTGGCTGCTCGCTAGCGAACCCGTTGTAAAGTTTACCGACACTTAATCTCTCGCGGCTATGGCGAAGGTCGTAATACCACTTTTGCGTGAGCCACACTCTCGATGATCCGTTTGTTTAAGCATTATATCCCGCATGCCGTGCTGCTGCTCGGTCTGCTCGATTTCGCGCTGTTGATGCTCGCGGGCGAGTTTGCATGGCAATTGCGCGCATCGCAGATCGGCATGGATCCGGGCCGCTTTAGCGAACGCTGGATCGCGATTGCGGGCTCTGCAGGGGTGGTCTGGCTGGCCATGATATCGGTTGGAGTTTATGGCCCTAACGCATTGCGATCTTTGCGATTTGCTGGTGCACGGCTGCTTGTTGCGATCAGCCTTGGCATCATAGCCTTGGCACTTATCGACTTTGTGTTGAAGGGTGATGTGTTTTGGCGCTCAACCCTGTTTTTCGCCATGTGGCTGGCGATTGGCATGTTGGTTATCGACCGCCTGTTCCTCAACAACTTCTTGGGTTCTTCCGCCTTTCGCAGACGTGTGATGGTGCTGGGCGCAGGCGACCGGGCGCAGCGTTTGCGCGAGCTGGCGGACAAGCCGGAAAGCGGCTTTGTCATCGTTTCATATATCGCCATGAATGAGCCGGAACGCGTCGTTGAAGAGGCGATTGCGCGCGAAGCGATCCATGATTTGGGCCGCTTTGCCGAAAACTTGGGTGTGAGCGAAGTGGTGCTGGCTTTGCAGGAACGGCGCAATGCACTGCCGCTGCCTGATCTTCTCAGGATCAAGACTAAGGGCGTGCACGTCAACGATTTCTCCAGTTTTCTGGAACGTGAGACGGGCCGCGTTGATCTCGATACGGTCAATCCCAGCTGGTTGATCTTTTCCGATGGCTTTTCATCGGGCCGGATGCTGTCGAGCGCGTTTAAGCGTGTGTTCGATATCATCGCCAGCCTGATCTTGCTGCTCGGCACATTCCCGATCATCTTAATCTTTGCCGTGCTGGTAAAGCTCGACAGCAAGGGGCCTGCGTTCTTCAAGCAGGAGCGCATTGGGCTGTTCGGTGAGCCATTCCACCTAATCAAGCTGCGTTCCATGCGGACCGATGCGGAAAAGGACGGCTCACAGTGGGCGCAGGAGAACGATCCGCGCATCACCCGCCTTGGCCGTTTTATCCGCAAGGTTCGCATTGATGAGCTGCCGCAAACGTGGAGCGTGCTGAAAGGCAATATGAGCTTTGTCGGTCCGCGTCCCGAAGTGCCCAAGTTTGTCGATGATCTGCAGGAAGAAATCCCGTTTTACGGTGAGCGCCATATGGTCAAACCCGGCATCACTGGCTGGGCGCAGATCAACTATCCTTATGGCGCATCGACAGAGGATAGCCGCAAAAAGCTCGAATACGATCTTTACTACGCCAAGAATTACACGCCGTTTCTGGATCTTGTGATCCTGTTGCAGACAGTGCGCGTGGTGCTGTGGCCGGAAGGCGCGCGGTGATTATCGACGCAGACATCGCCTCCTACGTGGGCTTTGCAGGTTATCTTGCCGGCTCCGTGCTAAGCGCGGGCGCTGGCCTGTGGATTATGCGCAGCGGAGACAAGGCGCGCCCTGATCGCGCCGCTGCACTGGCCGCGGTGGCGCTCACCAGCATTTGGTGTGCGCTCGCCGCAGGGCTTGGACCGTGGGAACCGACAACCCGCCTGTTTGAGACGGGCCGCAATCTGGCGTGGATCGCGGTTATCTTTCGTCTGTTTGCCAATGATGGGCGTGATGAAAGCCTGAAACCAACCCGTCCGGTCATCATCACATTGGCGCTGGTGCAATTGCTCCAGCCGGTGCTGCTGGTGATCGAAACGCGATACGCCATCACCCCGCAGCTGCAAGCGCTGACCCACGAGGTAAGCGCAGTTTTCGGCATGTTGGTCGCCATTGGTGCGCTGGTTTTGCTGCATAACCTGTATGCCGGGGCATCGGCACAGGCACGCCGTATCTTGCGGTGGAGCGCAGCGGCCGTGGCGGGCATTTGGGCGTATGATCTTAATCTGCACACGCTCGCTTATTTGAGCGGTGAAGAGCCCAGCCTGCTGGTCGCGCTGCGCGGCGCGGTTGCAGGGGCAATGATTGGAGTGCTGGCTCTTGGTGCGAACTCACGCGGAGCCGATCTGGATTTCCGCCCCTCGCGCGCGGTCACATTCCAAACGCTTTCATTGCTGATCATCGGCGGTTATCTGCTGCTCATGGTGGTGGTCTCCAAATCGCTGACCATGCTGGGCGGTGATTTTGGCCGCGCGACCCAAGTCGTGTTCCTCGCACTTGCGATCCTTGGAGCAATTATCTGGCTGCCATCTCAGCGGATGCGCGGCTGGCTGCGCGTAACCGCGACAAAGCACCTGTTCCAGCACCGCTATGACTACCGCGAAGAATGGCTGCGCTTCACACGCACTGTCGGCAGCGGGTCACATGATGCAGCTGATGGCCCGAGCTTTCATGAGCGCGCGGTAAAGGCAATTGCAGACATCACTGACAGCCCGGCAGGCTTACTGCTAGCGCCTAATGAAGAAGCGCAATTGGAATTGGTTGCACGCTGGAACTGGGCGACCATCGGCGTGCCTGCAATTGCGGCGGAATATGAGCTGTCCAGCCTGCTGGAACGCCATAGCCACATCCTTGATCTGGATGAAGTGCGCGCCGGGCATGACCGCGTAGGCGAGGTTGCTTTGGTCCCCGAATGGCTGCGCGAGGCAGAAGACGCGTGGGCGCTGGTCCCGCTTATTCACTTTGACCGATTGGTTGGCACTATTGTTCTGGCCCGTCCGAGAATTGAACGGCGGCTGGACTGGGAAGATTTCGATCTGCTTCGCGTCGTGGGCCAGCAGCTCGCCAGCTATCTGGCCGAACAATCGGGGCAGCAAGCTTTGATGGAAGCAAGCCGGTTTGATGAATTCAACCGCCGTATTGCCTTTGTCATGCACGACATCAAAAATTTGGCGAGCCAGCTTTCTTTGCTAGCGCGCAATGCCGAAAAGCACGCCGACAATCCCGAATTTCGCGCCGACATGCTCGTCACCTTGCGCAATTCCTCTGACAAGCTGACCAATCTGCTTGCTCGCCTTGGCCGGTATGGCTCTGGTCAGGCACAGGAAAGCCGCGATGTTGATCTCGTTTCGCTCGCCAAGCAATTGGCAAAGCGATTTGAGCACGCCCATCCGGTGCAACTGACCCGGATCAATCCTGCCGTGGTCTTGGCGGACATGGAAGGGTTGGAGCAGGCGCTTATTCACCTGATCCAGAACGCAGTTGATGCAAGCGAGGATGACAAGCCGATCTATCTCGACGTTTCCAGCGACGGGCTGAACGGTCAGTTCGACATTGTCGACACTGGGGGCGGCATGTCACCCGGCTTTGTCCGCAATGGCCTGTTCAAACCCTTCGTGTCTTCAAAAGATGGCGGCTTTGGCATTGGCGCCTTTGAGGCACGTGAAATCGTGCGGGCTATGGGCGGCCGCATCAATGTGGAATCGCGCGAAGGGCTGGGCACACGTTTCAGCGTCATCTTGCCCTTGCGTGAAGCAGCGCAATTGCTCAGCAGCGACGCACAATTTCAAACAAATGATGAGGTCGCCTGATGGCTGACAAAAAGCCCACTTTGCTGATCGTTGAAGATGATGAGGGTCTGCAGGCCCAGCTCAAATGGGCTTATGACGATTTTGAGGTTGTCATCGTAGGTGATCGGCACGCCGCAATTGCGGCGCTGCGCAGCGAGATGCCGGCGGTGGTCACGCTTGACCTCGGCTTGCCGCCTGATCCTGATGGCACAAGTGAAGGCTTTGCCGTGCTTGATGCGATCATGGAATTAAAGCCTGACACAAAAGTGATCGTTGCCAGCGGGCACGGGGCGCGTGAAAGCGCTCTGCAAGCGATTGAGCGCGGGGCGTATGATTTCTATCAAAAGCCTGTCGATATTGAAGCATTGGGGCTGATCGTGCGGCGCGCCTTTAACCTGCACGCAATTGAGCAGGAAAACCGCCGTTTGCTTGCCAGCGCAGGCGAAGACAAAACTGTGCTGGGCCGTCTGATTACGGGCGCACCAGAAATGGTAAAAGTCGCCCGCACGATAGAGCGCGTGGCCAGCACTAGCGTTTCTGTGATGCTGCTGGGCGCAAGCGGGACGGGTAAGGAATTGCTCGCTCAAGGGCTGCATGATGCCAGCGACCGTGCAAGCGGGCCGTTCGTGGCGATCAATTGCGCGGCGATCCCGGAAAACCTGCTGGAAAGCGAATTGTTCGGGCACGAAAAGGGTGCGTTCACCGGCGCAGTCAAAACGACTGAGGGCAAGATTGAGAGCGCCAATGGCGGCACGTTGTTCCTCGATGAAGTTGGCGATATTCCGCTGCCGCTTCAGGTGAAATTGCTGCGTTTCCTCCAAGAACGCACGATTGAGCGGATCGGCGGGCGTAAACAAATTGCGGTGAACACGCGGATCGTCTGCGCAACGCACCAGAACCTTGAAAGCATGATTGGTGAGGGTACTTTCCGTGAAGACTTGTTCTACCGGCTCGCAGAAATCGTGGTGCGTATCCCCAATCTGGCAGAGCGGCACGGCGATGCCATCCTGCTCGCCAAGGCATTCTTAAAACGCTTCTCTGCGGAGATGAACCCGGCTGTCACAGGTTTCGCCTCTGACGCGCTTAGTTCGATCGATGGGCACGATTGGCCGGGTAATGTGCGAGAGCTGGAAAACCGCGTGAAACGCGCGGTGATTATGGCGGATGGCAAACTGGTCCATGCCGAGGATCTCGATTTTGATGGCGGTGAAGAGGAAGAGGACGCAGATGTTCTCAACTTAAAAGCCGCGCGCGAAGAGGCTGACAGGCGGGTGATCCGCCATGCGCTGGCTCGCAGCGAAGGCAATATTTCAAGCACGGCAAAGCTGCTCGGTATCAGCAGGCCAACTTTGTACGATCTGCTCAAGCAGTATGATTTGCAGACGTAGGTCTGGCCGCCTTGTGCAGGGCGGGCTTGCGGCGCTGATCGGCGGCGCATTGATGCTTGCGGCCTGTTCAGGCGGCGAGGAAGACGCAGCGCGCAGCGCTCAGATCGAAGGCGGCGAGCAATTCGTTGCGCTGGTTGAGGAAGCGCGCGGTGCGATGGGCGAAGGCAATTTACCGCAAGCTGGGGGGCTGCTGGATCAAGCATTCGCGCTGGAGCCGGAAAACCCCGCATTATGGGTGGAGATTGCCCGTCTGCGCTATCGCGGGGGTGAGCATGTACCTGCGCTTGAGGCTGCGCAAAAGGCAGTGGAGCTGGGACCACAATCGCCCCTCGCGCTGCACTTGCGCGGGCAGATGGTGCGCGATGCCCATGGCCTCGCGGACGCATTGCCGTGGTTTGAGGCAGCGCATGTCGCCGCGCCTGACGATACAGAAATCCTCGCCGATCTCGCCGCGACGCTGGGCGATCTGGGGCGCTATAAGGACATGCTGGCTGAGGTTCGCAAGCTGGCGGATATCGATCCCAAACATCCCAAGGTGCATTACCTTCAAGCGATATTGGCCGCGCGCGGGAACAAGCCGATCCTTGCGCGCGCTTTGCTGGAACGAAGCGGAATGCTGGCCCGCAATGTGCCCGCTGCTTTGCTGCTTGATGCGCTGATCGATCTGGATCAGGCGAGCTATGACAGCGCCTCGCAAAAACTCGCCGCGCTCCGCGATCGCCAACCGGGCAATGTGCGAGTGATGGAACTGCACGCTTTGGCTCTGCGCGGGGGCGGGCGAGAAGAAGAACTTATCAGGCAATTTGAGGTCCGTGCCCGGTCGCTTGATGCCTCACCCTATTTGCTCGAATTGCTGGGCCGTGCCCATGAAAAGCTGGGTGACCGCGCTGCGGCTGCGCCTTATCTAGATCGTGCGCAGCAAGGCCGCATCCGCGCGCTTTTGGTGCTGGCCAGTACGGAGCAAGGGCGCGCTGTTCTTCCCGCGCCGACCAAGCAATTGCGCCGCATGATCGCGGATGATGATCTGCGCGGGGCCGCACGGCTCGCCAATTCTCTGCGGCGACAGTTCCCCGGCTCTGCCGATGTGCATTCGCTGGTCGGTGATGTCGGTCTGGCGGTGAACGATCCTGAGCAAGCGCTTGAGCTGTATAAAACCGCTGCCAAAATCCGCAGGCCTTGGCCGCTGACTAAGCGCATTATCACCGCTTACCGGATGAGCGGCGATAATGCGGCGGCGGACACGCTGCTGGTGCGGCATTTGGCTGGTGAACCGGCCAATGCGGAAGCTGTGCTCATGCTGGCAGAACGCAGCGCGGAGGCGCAGGATTGGCTGCGGGTGGCGGTGCTGCTCGACTATGCGATTGAGCTTGGCGCTGGCAACGACCCAGTGCTCCTAACCTTGCGGGCTGCCGCAGCGCGGGGGTTGGAGAAGCCTGAGGAAGCTCAAGCCTTCGCCGCGCAGGCCAACGCACTGCGGCCCAGTGGCTTTGCGCCCGCTGCTGAAGAATAACGCAGCGCCACTCGACAATTTGGCCGGGCGCGGGCAGGGGCGCTGTGCTTATGCGTTCGCTAATCGCCAAATTTTACGATCCGATGATCGTCGTGCTGCTGCTGGCAACGGCGCTTGCCAATGTCTTGCCCGCGACGGGCGAAGCGCGCGCCGCCGCGCAAATCATCGCCAATATCGGCGTGTTTGTGCTGTTTCTGGTGAACGGTATGAGGATCAGGCGCAGCGAGATATTGGCCGGGTTTGCCAATTGGCGCTTCTTCGGGCCGCTATCGCTGTGGGTGTTTGGCGCAATGGCGCTGGCCGGATTGGCCTTGTCCCACTTTGCTGCCTTGCATCTCAATCCATTGGTCGCGCTCGGCTTTCTGTTCCTAGGCTGCTTGCCCTCTACGATCCAGTCGGCGACCAGCTACACCAGCATTGCTGGCGGTAATATCGCTCTGTCGGTGGTCGGAGCGGCGCTCATCAATATCGCGGGCGTGTTCATCACCGCACCCTTGTTCGCGCTGCTCGCAGGCAGTGAAGCGGCCAGCCTTGGCAATGAAGTCATCATCCGCATCGGAATTATCCTGATCCTGCCCTTTATGATCGGCCAAGCGGTGCAGGGCTGGACGTTTGACTGGGTCAGCGCGCGCAAAGCCAAGATCGTCTGGCTTGATAGAATAGTGATCGGTGTGCTGGTCTATGTCGCGTTTTCGGGCGCGGTGGAGCAGGGGCTTGCCACGATGTTCAGCGGGCGCGGCTGGGCGATGTTTATCGCACTGACCGCTGGCTTTGTGCTCGTCGCAAATGGAGCAGCATGGCTGGCAAGCGGAGCGCTAGGCTATCCGCGAGGAGATCGCATCGCGTTTCTATTTGCCGCCGCGCAAAAGAGCGTCGCCATCGGCGCGCCTTTGGCCGCGATCATGTTTGCGCCCGAAGTCGCGGGCTTCGTCATCGCGCCGCTGCTGCTCTACCACTTGCTACAGCTGTTCCTTGCCGCCCCGCTTGCATCGCATTTCAGCCAGTTTGAGACGCAGCCGCGCTAGCTTCTGCCGCTCGTTCTCTTCGGTTGTGGCGGACGGACCACCACAGCGATAGTCCGATCATGACCGCGCCGATCAGCCCGGTGATCGTCTCTGGAATGTGATAGCGGGCCGACACCAGCATGATCACGCCCAGCGCGATGATCGCCCAGAACGCGCCGTGTTCGAGGTAGCGGAATTGCGACAGCGTGCCCGCGCGCACCAGATGGATCGTCATGCTGCGCACAAACATCGCGCCGACTGACAGGCCGAGTGCGATGATGACCATATTGTTCGATAGCGCAAACGCTCCGATTACCCCGTCAAAGCTGAAGCTCGCATCCAGCACTTCGAGATAGAGGAACCCTCCAAGGCCGCTGCGCACAATCTCACCGGCGGCCTTTTTACGCGCCTCGCGCTGCTCAATGATCGCGCCCAAGGCGTTGACACCGATAAAGGTAATCAGGCCAAGGATTGATGCGGTTAGATACGTCATCGCATCTTCGGGCGAAAGCAGGGTGGAAATGCCGTAAACCAGCGCCAGCACCAGGCCGATTTCCAAGGCCGGCACACTGGAAAATTTGTTCACCGCGCGCTCAATCACGCCGATCCAGTGCACTTCCTTATCCTCTTCAAAGAAGAAGGTGAGGCCCACCATCGCAAGGAAAGCGCCGCCAAATCCGGCGATGCCGATATGCGCGCCAGAAACGATCCGTTCGTATTCCTCTGGGTTGTTGAGCGACAGCTCTATCGCTTCCCACGGGCCAACACTGGCGGCGATGGATACAATCGCAATAGGGAACACAATGCGCATTCCAAACACGGCGATCAAAATGCCGATGGTTAGGAAGCGTTGCTGCCACACCGGGTCCATTTCGCGCAGCACCGTGGCATTGACCACCGCGTTATCGAAGCTCAGCGAGACCTCTAGGATCGATAGGACAATGACGATCCACAGGATCGAAAGGGTCGCAGTAACGCTGCCGGTGCTGGCCCAGCCATACCAACCGGCCAGCACAAAACAGACCAGCGTAAAAGCGATCGAAAATTTGTAGTATTTCAGAAGTATCTGCATGGATCGCGCGCTCGAAAGCGCCCCCTTTACCGGCGGTTAGCGTTTGCCGCGCTGGTTATTTCTTGGGCTGATATGTTTGATCTTCGCTGGGGAAGCTGCGGGCGCGCACTTCCTCGGCGTAACTCGCCACCGTCTCATCAATCATACCGGCGATGTCGTTGTAGCGTTTGACGAACCGCGGCACGCGTTCAAACATACCCAGCATATCTTCAGTCACCAGCACTTGCCCATCGCATTGGGCAGAGGCACCAATGCCAATTACTGGCACTTCGAGTGTTTTGGTGAGCGCTACGGCGATCGGCTCAACCACCCCTTCGACCACCACTGAGAACGCGCCCGCCTGCTCAAGCTTTTGCCCGTCTGCGATAATTTTTTCATGTTCCGCTTGCGTTCGTCCGCGCGCGGCATATCCGCCCAATACGTTCACCGCTTGCGGGGTTAGGCCAACATGGCCCATCACCGGAATGCCGCGCTTTGTCAGGAAAGCGACGGTTTCTGCCATCGCTTCGCCGCCTTCCAGTTTCACCGCCGCCGCTCCTGTTTCCGCCATAATGCGGCTCGCGGTGTTGAACGCTTGTTCTTTTGAAGCCTCATATGATCCAAACGGCATATCCACCACGACAACGCTGTGATAACTGCCGCGCACCACGGCTGCGCCGTGATTGATCATCATCTCCACTGTGACAGGCAGAGTGGAATCGAGGCCGTAAATTACTTGGCCCAGCGAATCTCCAACGAGCAGCATGTCGCAATGCGCATCCAGCAATTGCGCCTGGCGTGCGGTGTATGCGGTTAGCATAACCAGCGGTTCTTTGGTTTCGCCATCTTTCTTATGATCGCGGATGCGCGGCACGGTCAGCCGTTTGCGCGGCTTTGGCGTAGGAGTGGCTCGGCTGGTGCTCGTATCAAGCTGAAATGTGGTCGACATAAGAGCCGCATCTAGCGTCCGCATGGGATAAACGCAAAGCAAGACACTTGGCGTGGGCGCAGTTTCGTTGCAGAGTGACAGCATATAATGACCGCGCGTCGGGGGACGCGTACCAAAGGGATAGATTTTCAATCATGGTAGCAACAGGTTCCGGCTCAAAAGCCGGTCATGAGAATTGGTCGTCACGCACTGCGTTTATTCTCGCAGCTGTCGGTTCAGCAGTGGGGCTGGGCAATATGTGGCGCTTCCCAGCAGAAGCGGGGGAGAATGGCGGCGGTGCATTTGTGCTGTTTTATATATTCTGCGTGCTGCTGATTGGTCTGCCGGTTTTGCTCTCTGAGGTTCTTATTGGCCGTCACGGTCAGGCCAACGCGCCGGAAAGTGTGCGCCGTGTCGCGAGGGATTCGGGCGCGCCTGAAGGGTGGAGCATTTTGGCGAGTATGGGCGTGTTTGCCGCTTTTCTCATCCTCAGTTTTTACTGCGTCGTGGGCGGCTGGGTTATTTACTATATCGGCGTCTTTTTGAGCGACCTGGTCCAAACTGGGCTTGTCGGCGGGGCGTTTGAAGGGCGCGCGGCTGGCGATATTGAAGGCCTGCTGCCTGGATTGTTTGGCAATGGTCCCCTGATGATTGGTCTCAACCTTGGTTTCCTTGCGGTGACTATGTTTTTTGTTTCGCGCGGGATTTCCAGCGGGATTGAATGGGTTGCCGTCTATCTGATGCCGCTGTTCTTCGTGCTGTTCCTGGGCATTACGATATATGGCGCGTTCACGGGCAATTTCAGCGATGCTGTCAGCTATCTCTTTACCTTCGACCTTAGTAAATTGACCGGTGAGGTTATGCTTGCCGCAGTGGGTCAGGCGTTCTTCTCACTGTCGTTGGGTGTTGCAGGCATGATGACCTATGGCGCCTACGCCAACCGCGATACCAATCTGGGTAAAACCTCTGGCATTATCGCGGGCGCTGATACCGGCGTTGCTATTCTTGCAGGTCTGGCAATTTTCCCAATTGTGTTTGCCGCAGGTCTATCGGCGAGCGCCGGGCCGGGGCTGATGTTTGCATCCTTGCCTGTGGCGTTCCAGTCGATGCCGTTTGGCTCGCTGATCGGCCTTGGATTTTTTGTCATGATCTTCTTCGCCGCGCTAACCAGTTCGGTTTCGCTGCTCGAGGCGCCGACCGCCTATGTGTATGAGAAGTTCAAGATGCCGCGGGGGGTTGCCACATTGATCGTTGGCTCATGCGCAGCGGTGCTGGGCATCCTGTCGGCTTTGTCATTCAATGAGATGGCCGATTTTCGCCCGCTCGCGTTTATTCCGATTTTTGCTGATGCGAATTTCTTTGATGCGCTGGATGGGGTTACGGCGAAGCTGTTCATGCCGATCGGTGCGATCCTGACGTGCATCTTTGTCGGCTGGATTGCGGATGCGCGGCTGATTGATGATGAGAACGGCCTTGATGGCGCGTTGCATCAGACGTGGCGCGCGCTGGTGCGCTATGTCTGCCCGATTATTTTGACAGTGATTCTTTATTTCGGATTGGTCGGGTAGGACACGAAAAAGGGCCGCTCTGGGGCGGCCCTTTTTGGTGGCGTCTCGATTGCGCTCTTAGAGTGTCGTTTCGAGCTTCTTGTTGTTCATGTCATCGCGTACATCCATGCCCAGCGCCATCTTGGCGGTGCTGAGCGCGCTCATCTCTCCGCTCCAGATCTCGGCTTCGCCAAGGTCCATACGCAGGAACAGAATGTCGGGATCGTTCTTGCCGCCCTCATACCATGCCTTCACAAAGTTGTTCCAGAACTGCTCAAATCGACCTTGGTCTTCTTCGATTTCCAACTTTCCGGTGAAGCGGGCAAACACCCCGTGATCATCGCCCTGATAGGTCGCGGTTGCGTTACCCAGCTTTGCAAAGTCACTCTTCTTCGACGTGAAGAACCAGATCGCGCTATCGGCGTCTTCGTCAAGCTGCGCTGTCATTGGGACGGCGGTTTGCGGATCGGCATCGCGCTGGAGGAAGACGAACGGTGATTTGGCCAGTGCCTTCCAGAATTTGGTTTTGAGTTCGTCGGCATTTCCATTGCGAAAGTTCATTATTTGCATCTCCTTAATATCTGTAAAATCAATGTTTTTAACGAAGATGCGTTCCGCATGGTTCGCTGAGGCGAGCCTTATGGAGGATGAAGCGTATTACGAATTGCGAATCGCTACAGAATAGAACATAGTAAGAACATATGCCCCGTTCCTCACCCCCGATCCCCGCTTGCGATGGCCAGCAAACCCTGACCGCTGGCGCTATCCTTGCCGAAGCGAAGCAGCGTGAGACGCGCTGGCGACCGGGGCTAGGAGCGGCATCGCATTCTGAAGTGTTTGCAAGCGGCAATGATGCCAGCGGGGCGGGGCTGGCGTTGGCGCTGGCATGCGATGGCTTGGCCGTGGAGGATGCGGCGCGGCGCGCTGATCCGCTGGCTGATGCGGAGGACCACCGCGCGATCCTGTGGGTGCAAGACGCACAGGCGATTCGGCGCGGCGGGCGTCCCTATCTGCATGGCCTGCCAAAGGCGCTGCGCCACCGGGTGATCCATGTCGCCGCCAAAACCGCGCAGGATGCTTTGTTCGCGCTGGAGGAGGGGGTGCGGTGCCGCGATCTCGCCTTTGTCGTGGGAGAGCTGGCTGGCAACCCGCGAGAGCTTGATTTCACCGCCTCGCGCCGGCTCAGCCTTACCGCAGAAAAGCACGGCGTCCCGCTGTGGCTGGTGCGGCTGAATGCAGGAGCGGACCTCTCTTCTGCACGAATGCGGTGGCGCGCGCAGGCTGCACCTTCTGCCCGGCCGCGCTGGAACCGCGATGCCCCCGGCGCCCCGGCATGGCAGGCGGAATTGTTCCGCGCCCGTATGCATCCCCCCGGACAATGGATTTTGAGCGATGAGAAAGGATATTTGCGTAACCGAAAGCCAACAACCAGAAGTCCGGCAACCAATCACACGGCAACCAAACCGCCAGCCGCACCGCCGGGTCATGGCGATATGGTTCGCCCAACTGTCGGTCGATCGCTGGCGGCGCTCTAATGCTATCAAGCGGGGCGAGGGCGCTGATATTCAGCCCACCGCACTGGTCACTGAAACCGCTCACGGGCCGCGCATTCACGCGCTGAACGATGCGGCACGCGCAGCAGGTGCACAGATCGGCACAATGCTGGCCGATGCGCGGACTATCTGCCCTGATATTGTCGCTGCACCCGCTGACCATGCAGGCGATCTCGACTTTCTGGAAAAGCTCGCGCTGTGGTCGCAGCGTTGGGGACCGTGGAGCGCGCTTGATGCGCCTGATGGCGTGCTGGTCGATGTCACCGGGGCTGCGCATCTTTTAGGCGGGGAAGATCGCTTGTTAGAAGATGTCAGCGCCAGTTTCGCCGCGCGTCAGCTCATCACGCGCAGCGCCATCGCCCCCACTGCCGGAGCTGCCTGGGCGCTGGCGCATTTTGGCCGGTCAAAGATGGTAACGGACGCTATCATCGCGCCGCAGGATGATCCAATGCGGCATCTTAGCGATCTTCCCGCCGCAGCATTACGGCTCGATGAGAATGTGATCACCGTGCTGCGCCGCCTTGGCTTAAAGCAGATGAAGCACGTCTATGCGGTTGCGCGCGGGCACAACATTGATGACAGCCAAAGGCACGGCCGCGAAAGAGATGAAAATGGGCGCAGCCACGAAAAGATCGGCCGCGATGCCCTAAAACGCCGTTTCCGCAGCAAATCGCCCACCGCCAACCCGTTGATCCGTATCGATCAATTGCTGGGCTATGTCCCGGAACCCATGCTGCCTGTCATCGCGCAGCCCATGGCGATGGTCCAACGCCGTCTGATGGAGCCGATCCGCCACCGAACTCTGCTGGATCAAGTTCTGGCTGACCTTGCCGATGATATGGTGCGCACGCTTGAAGGGCGCGGCGAAGGCGCCCGGCGACTGGAACTGGGCCTGTGGCGAGTCGATGGCGAAGTGACGATCCGCACGCTCGAAATGGCAGCGGCAACGCGCGATCCGCATCATATTACCCGTCTGTTTACCAACAAACTTAACGATATTGATGCCGGTTTTGGAATTGAACTGGTGCGGCTGCGCGCCACCTGGGCGGCCCCCTTGGGGTTGGCGCAGGGGGATATCGAGGCCGCCAGCGAACAGCGCGGAACGTCGCTGTCTGTGTGCCTTGATCGGCTGACCGTGCGGCTGGGCAAGCAGGCCGTGCAAAAGCCGGTGCAGCGCGCCAGCCATATTCCCGAACGCGCACAGAGTTGGCAGCCGCCACTGGATGCAGATGTCCCTTCGCAGCAGCTTTTAGAATTTCATAAGAGGCCTCTAAAGATGCTTGATAGAGCGGAAGAAATTGTGATTTTGGATGCATCATCCAATGGCCATCCTGAAAGATTTCGCTGGCGCGGAAAAATCCATGAAGTGGCGCGGGTGGAGGGGCCGGAACGGATCGCGCCGGAATGGTGGCGTGAACGCTCTACGGTGCGATTGCGCGATTATTATCGGATCGAAGATAGCAAGGGCAGCCGCTATTGGATCTATTGCAACGGTGTTGCTGACGATGGGCGCGGCGGTGCGCCTTTATGGTATTTGCAGGGCCTTTATGCCTAGCGCCGCAAGGCCGCGAGCATCGAAATCAAGGTTCTAACTGTTATTCCGCAGGCGCTGCTTAGAATTCGTTTACCAGTTTTGGCTAAACCAGCCTCATGAATATGCAATCAATCCCGCGGACGGCTGAACGCAAGCCAATGAGCCTGATGGTCAAGAGCCGTGTGCGCTCTCGCCTGGTGTTTGTCGACCTGATCGATATTTCAGAAGGTGGCTGCAAGATCAAAGCCAAGCGCGGCTTTGGCAATATTGGTGAACGTGTCGTTATGAAAGTGAACGGCATTAACGCGCCGATGGGCAAAATCGTTTGGATCGAAGGGGAGTTCGCAGGTGTCGCTTTTGAAGGTCAAATGCACGCTGCCATCATCGATTATCTATGCGAAGAAGGCGGTATGAAATTGACGGATTTTGACCCTCAAAAACGATAGACACACAAAATAGGCGCAAGCGCCTATCCTTGCGACATGAAAAAAGGGGCCGGCACCTAAGTGCCAGCCCCTTTTTCTTTAGCGTGCAGGCTGCTGCAATCAGCTTGCGCTGAACGGCAGTGAGCTGTGGTGCAGCACGATGTCGAGATCACCGTCTTCGCCGCGCTCATATGCGAACGAATATTCAACCTTGGTGTCATTTCCATCAGCGCCGGTGAAGAAGTAATTGCCCATGGCCACTGCCATGGTGCCATCTTCAGAAATCACCGTGCCGTTATTTTCCCAGCGAACTGCGGTGTAAGGCGCGATGGCAAAACCGCCATCTTCAGTGCCTTCGGTGCCGACGAAATAGCTGAGCGCTTCGTCAGTTGATTCGCGGAATTGATCTTCTGCAGCCAAAGTTGGCTTGAACAGAACAGTTGCATCGTCGCCATAAGCGTAGTGCGTTGCAATGTGCTCTGCAGCGCGGGCGCTGTAATCGCCTTCTTCAGTGAAGGTCTGGCCGATTGCAACAATGCCTTCGCCCCAAGCGGTTTGAGCCGCTTCAACTTCAGCGGCGGTGATTGGGTTGGCATTCGCTTCAGCTGTGCCAGATGCGTCCGCCGTCGCGGTTTCGCCGCATGCAGCCAAGGTAAGCGCGCTGGCGCCAAGAACTGGAACTAGGATCAACTTCTTCATTACGTACTCCCTTGAGAAGAGCGTTTGTTCGCTCTTCCAAAAAACAGGGCGGCTTTACGCCGCCAGTTACGTCCGACATCACGAGCAGGATTGCTCGCCAGAGGGGCCCGGTCCGTGGCGGTAATACGCACGAATAAACTTGGGGTTCCGGTATCAGAGCATTTTTATCTGATTTATTTTCAGGTGCGTCTGTGCACCCAAATTCTCTTGTGAAAACAGCAAAATCCAACCTTTTGCAAAATCTGCACTTTTGTTGAGTTGGAATAGAACATATAAGGAACAAAAAGGTGTTCCGATGGCTCAACAAACGATTCTCGAAAGGCTGGAAATTCTCGCTGATGCGGCGAAATACGATGCCTCTTGCGCGTCTTCCGGCACGGCGAAGAAAAACTCGCTAGGGGGTAAAGGCATCGGATCGACTGAGGGGATGGGCATTTGCCATGCTTATGCGCCCGATGGCCGGTGCATCTCCTTGCTCAAGGTGCTGCTAACCAATCACTGCATTTTCGATTGCCATTATTGTATCAACCGCAAAAGCTCGAACGTGCGGCGCGCGCGCTTTACCCCGCAAGAGGTCGCTGACCTGACGCTGAATTTCTACCGCCGCAATTATATTGAGGGGCTGTTTCTCTCATCCGGGATCATCAAAAGCTCTAACCACACGATGGAGCAGATGGTTGAGGCGGCGCGGATCCTGCGTGAGGAATATGATTTTCGCGGTTATATCCATTTGAAGACTATTCCAGAGGCTGATCCAGAGCTGGTGCGCCAAGCGGGCTTTTACGCAGACCGGGTATCCATCAATGTGGAGTTGCCGACGACAAGCGGGCTGACCCGTCTCGCGCCGGATAAGGATGAGCGTCAGATCGAAGGCGCGATTGCCAAGACCAAGTCCGACATCATCGAAGCGAAGGATGCAAGGAAGCGCTTTCGCCATGCGCCGCGCTTTGCCCCTGCGGGCCAGTCAACGCAGATGATTGTCGGTGCGGATGCGGCAAGCGATGCCGATATCGTGGGCAAGGCGAGCCGGTTGTATGACAATTTTCGGCTTAGGCGGGTGTATTACAGCGCGTTCTCGCCGATCCCCGATGCGAGTGCGGTGCTGCCTTTGCAGAGACCGCCTTTGCTGCGCGAGCACCGATTGTATCAGTCGGACTGGCTGATGCGCTTTTATGGCTATAGCTCTGGCGAAGTGCAGCAAGTGACAGAGGCGGATGGCAATCTGCCGCTCGACATTGATCCAAAGCTTGCCTGGGCGCTGAAATTTCGTGGGACATTTCCGGTGGATGTGAACCGTGCAGGTAAAGAGATGCTGCTGCGTGTGCCGGGGCTGGGGCCGGCAGCGGTGCGGCGGATCATTGCGGCGCGGCGGCACCGGACTTTGCGGCTGGATGATGTGGCGCGGGTGACGCAATCCATTGCCAAGGTGCGGCCATTTATCGAAGCGCTCGATTGGCGGCCTTCGGCGCTTACGGACAGAGCGGATTTGCGCAGCTTGCTCGCGCCTAAGTCAGAACAGTTGGAGCTGTTCGGATGATGGAGGCGGTTCTCAAAGCTATGCCAGATGGGCAGCATTATACGGTGCGGATGCCGGCTGCGGATGACTTTGCGTTTTGGCGGGAGCAGGCGCGGGCGCTGATCCAGTGCGGGGTGCCGCCAGAGGGCGTGTCATGGAGCGAGCCGGATGGGACGGGCGATCTGTTTGCGAGCGGCGGTGATGCTTTGCCGCAGCCGCCCGATGGTGCGAGGGCAGTGCGGGCGAATAAGCGCTTTGTAAGCCTTGCAAGAAACGCAATCCTACACAGCGAGCCGGAACGCTTCGCGCAGCTCTATCTGCTGTTATGGAAACTCCAATCGAACCCGCGAATTGTTGAAGACAAAACCGACCCTGTTGTCCGCCGCGTTGAAGAACTCGATAAGTCGGTGCGCCGTGACAGTCACAAAATGCACGCCTTTGTTCGCTTTCGTTTGATTGAAACGGAGGACGGGGCAGAACATTACGTCGCTTGGTTTGAGCCCGACCATCACATTGTGCGCGCCAATGCCGGGTTCTTCAAACGCCGCTTTGCCAATATGCGTTGGTCGATTCTGACGCCGCGCGGTTGCTTGCACTGGGATGGCAAGATCATGCGCGAGGGGCCACCGGCTGAGCGCTCTGATGCGCCTGATGGCGACCCGGTCGAGCAGTTGTGGAAGTCGTATTACGCATCGACCTTCAACCCCGCGCGGTTGAAGGTTGGCGCAATGCTATCTGAGATGCCTAAGAAGTATTGGAAGAATATGCCTGAGGCGGCGCTTATTCCAGAGCTAATTGCCGGGGCGCAGGCCCGTGAGGCGCAGATGGTTGCAGCGGGTGAGCGCGAAGTGCGCGTACGTCCGCAAACCTTGAGTGCAATGGCTCAAGTACTGAACAATTGCCGCGATTGCCCGATTGCAGAATGCGGCACGCGCGCAGTTATGGGCGAAGGGTCTAGCCGCGCGCCGCTGATGATCATTGGAGAGCAACCGGGCGATCAGGAGGATTTGGCAGGCAGGCCCTTTGTCGGTCCAGCAGGGCAACTGCTGGATAGCGCGCTGGAACGCGCCGGAATTGATCGAGCAAGCGCTTATGTCACCAACGCTGTGAAACACTTCAAGTTCGTCCAAAAGGGTAAGCGCCGCCTGCACCAGACGTCGACTGCGAAAGAGATCGACACCTGCCGTTGGTGGCTGGAGAGCGAGCGCGCTATCGTGAAGCCGCGCATCATATTGGCCTTGGGTGCTTCGGCGGCGCGCGCTCTTCTGGGCAAGACAGTGAGCCTTGCATCGGCGCGTGGAAAACCGATCCTGCTCGATGACGAAACCGAATTGTGGATCACTGCGCACCCATCTTATCTGCTGCGGCTCGATGGTTCAGCGCGCGAGGAACAAGCGGCTTTATTTGCTGCCGATCTCACACTGGTGAGGACACGTCTGACGCAGCTTGCAGCGTGACATGCCAGAGGCTCCGCTAACCCCTGAAAAACGCACGCTCACACTTGAGTGCATATCCTCAAGACGGCCCACTCGCGCGCCGTTTGTCGAGTTGGGACTAGTGAGCTGTTTTAGCTTTCTGCGCGGTGCATCCGATGCAGTCGATCTTGTCATGACGGCGCATGCAGCAGGTTATGACGCGATCGGAATTGCCGACGTCAATTCTTTTGCAGGTGCGGTGCGCATCCACACTGAAGCAAACACGATTAAGCTGCGTCCGGTTATCGGCACTCGGATCGAAACGGTTGAGGGGTTTGCCTTCCTTGCCTATCCCAAGACCCGCGCCGCCTATGGCCGATTGTGCCGCTTGATCAGTGCAGGTCGGATGCAAACGCTCAGCGGAGAATGGCAGGAAAAGGGGGTGTGCGAAATCAATCTCGCCATGCTCGCTGATCACAGCGATGATGTGCAGTTGATCCTGTTACCGCCCAATGGTCTGGACACGCAGCTGACCATCAAAGTGCCGAGCAATGTCATACCTTTTCGCCACCCTGATATGGGCGCAGAAGCAAGCGTGCTATCCGATGACGCGGTTGAAGAAGGGAGAGCCAGCCCGCGACCGCGTACTGACGAAAGGGCAATGCCTTTTCCCGATACCGTTCCCCATCTTACTGAGCAGCTTCCCACCCTCAAACACCTCGCCGCGAGCTATCTTTACCGCGGCGATGACGCCGCGCGGATTGACCGCTTGGATGATTTGGCACACGCAAATGGCCTGACGCTGCTCGCCACAAACGATGTGCATTATCACACGCCTCAGCGGCGCCCCTTGCAAGATGTGATGACTGCAATCCGCAACAAGGTTAAAGTCAGCGAGGCGGGGCAATGGCTGCATGGTAATGCCGAACGCTACCTAAAATCGCCTGCACAAATGCAGCGTCTGTTTGCGCGCTGGCCGCATGCAATCCGTGCCGCGCGCGAGGTCGCCGATGCATGCGATTTCAGCCTTGAAGAGCTGGCTTATGAATACCCAGAGGAGATTTATCCTGAAGATATGAGCCCGCAGGAATTTCTGGAAAGTGAAACTTGGGAAGGGGCAAAAAGACGTTATCCCAGCGGCATTCCAGATAGTGTGGAGCAAACGCTCAAACGAGAGCTGGCCTTGATCGCAAAGCTTGATCTCGCCCGCTATTTTCTCACCATCAAGGACATCGTTGATTTCGCCCGCTCAGTAGAACCGCCGATCCTGTGTCAGGGGCGCGGCAGCGCGGCCAATTCTGCCGTTTGCTATTGCCTCGAAATCACCAGCGTCGATCCTGCCAAACACGCATTATTGTTTGATCGCTTTATCTCTGAAGAGCGCAAAGAACCGCCTGATATTGACGTCGATTTTGAACATGAACGACGCGAAGAGGTGATCCAGTATATCTACGCTAAATATGGGCGCCATCGTGCTGGTTTGACAGCGACCGTCATTCATTATCGCCCGCGCATGGCCATCCGCGAAGTGGGCAAGGCGATGGGCCTTAGCGAGGATGTGACCAGCGCGCTCGCCCGTACGGTGTGGGGAGGGCACGGGCGCGAAATTGGCGAGGCGCATGTCGAGGATATCGGCATGAAGATGGATGATCCGCACTTAAAGCGTGTGCTCGCTTTGACCGAACAGATGATCGGTATGCCGCGCCATCTATCACAGCATGTTGGCGGGTTTATCCTGACCGACGGGGCGCTGACCGAGACCGTGCCAATTGGCAATGGCGCGATGCCGGATCGCAGTTTCATCGAATGGGACAAAGACGATATTGAGGCGCTTGGCATTCTGAAAGTGGACGTGCTGGCGCTGGGTATGCTCACCTGCATCAAGAAATGCCTTGATCTGTTAAAGGTGCACCATGGCCGCGCGTTAACGCTGGCCACTGTCCCGCGAGAGGATGGGGAAACCTATGCGATGCTGCGCAAAGGGGATTCGCTGGGCGTGTTTCAGGTTGAAAGCCGCGCGCAGATGAACATGCTGCCGCGCCTGCGCCCGCGTGAATTCTATGACCTTGTGATCCAGGTTGCGATTGTACGGCCCGGCCCGATCCAAGGCGATATGGTCCACCCCTATCTCAAGCGCAGACGCGGGGCAGAGCCGGTGCAAATCCCTGCGCCTGCTAATGAGCACGGGCCTGAGGACGAACTCACCAGCATTTTAGGGCGCACTTTGGGTGTGCCGATCTTTCAGGAGCAAGCGATGAAGATCGCGCTGGATGCAGCGAAATTTTCATCCTTGGAGGCAAACCGTCTGCGCAAGGCGATGGCGACGTTTCGTTCGCGCGGAATGGTGGATGAGCTGCAAGACATGATGGTCGAACGGATGGTGACGCGCGGCTATGATCGTGATTTTTCGCAGCGGTGCTTCAATCAGATCAAGGGCTTTGGCGAATATGGCTTTCCGGAAAGTCACGCGGCCAGCTTTGCCCATCTGGTCTATGTCTCAAGCTGGCTGAAATGCCATTTCCCGGCCGCCTTTGCCTGCGGCTTGCTCAATTCGCAGCCAATGGGATTTTACGCACCCGCCCAGATCGTGCGCGATGCGCGCGAGCATCAGGTGACAGTGTTGCCGGTGGATGTGAATTGTTCTGAGTGGGACTGCACGTTGGAGGATATCGGCGTGGCGCAGGAGGTGAGGAAAGGGCGTCTTGATCGGCACATCGCACTGCGGCTTGGCTTTAGGCAAATTGACGGTCTACCAGAGCATGTTGCCGCGCAATTGATCGCTGAACGTGAAGAGGGCGGCGCGTTCAAGGATGTGGCGCAATTGCGCGATCGGGCAAGGCTCTCGCCCGCTCATATTGAACGCTTGGCAAGCGCGGATTGCTTCACCTCTTTGGACCTTCCTCGCAGGCAAGCCTTGTGGGATGCGCGCAGCTTGATCGGTGAACCGGATTTGCCATTGTTCCGCGCGGCAGCGCAGCGTGAAGAGGGTACAGAGCAGGCGCACGTGCAGCTGCCAAGTATGCCGCAGTCAGAAGAAGTGGTGGCGGATTACCAGACCACCCGGCTCAGCCTGAAAGCGCATCCGATGTCGTTCCTACGGCCCGGTCTGGCAGAGCGGGGGTTTGTGCGCGCCTGCGATCTGAGGGAGCGCAAGTTTCGCAGCATGGTGCAGGTCGCAGGCGTAGTGCTGATCCGCCAACGGCCCGGCAGCGCGAAGGGGGTGTGCTTCATCACTCTTGAAGATGAAACCGGTGTTGTGAACCTCGTTGTGTGGCCGGACCTTAAAGAAAAGCAGCGCCGCGTGGTGATGGGCGCGCGGTTGATGGAGGTGCGCGGCAGGGTCGAATATGATGATGAGGTAATCCACGTTATCGCGCACCATATGACCGATGCGACACAGGCGCTTTATGGTCTGTCCGATGATATGTTGAACGCGCCGGTTGCGCGTGCGGATCACGTCAGCTCTCCGCTCCCTTCGCAGGTTGGGGGAAAGCGCGTTATCAACCCGCGCGATATGGTGGATGAGCTGCCGCCACAAACCAATCCGCTAGGATCAAAGCCCGGCGCTACCGGTCATCCGCGCAATCATCGGATATTGCCGAAGTCGCGCGATTTCCACTAAAGCGTTGATCATGGCCTCTCAGCGAAAACCCTGGAAAATCAATCGAAAGGTTGGCAAGTTCAGCACCGAACGGCGGCTAATTTTGCTTGGTGTACTGGTTGCGATAGGCTTTGCCGGATGGAGCTGGTTGAAAACACACCCGGAACATAACCCTTACGCACCGCTTGATCTGCGTCATCCGATTGGCTGGGCCACCGCTGGAAAGCTCGCAGAGCTGAAACAAGACGTGCCGCAATGCCGTGCGGTGCTTAATCGCAGCGACGTCGGATTTTTGGCCTTGCCGGCAGTGGGTGAAGGGGCATGCGCGCGGCCTGATCGCACGCAGCTGAACACATTTCCGCTTTCGCCAGACACGCCTGCGGTAACATGCCCGGTTGCGACGGCGCTGGAGCTGTGGCGGGCGAAGAGCTTGCAGCCTGCCGCCCGCGCTATTTTGGGCAGTGAAATTGTAAGCATAGAGCATCTGGGCGCATACAATTGCCGCCGGATGAGAGGCGGGAGCTCCAGCGCTTGGAGCGAACACGCCACTGCAAATGCAATCGACATCGCTGGCTTTACCTTGGCTGATGGAAGTCAGATCAGCGTGCTGAACGACTGGTCTGGCGACAGCGATAAAGCGCAGTTTTTGCGCGCCGTGCGAGATGGTGCATGCGGTGTCTTTGCGACCGTTTTATCGCCGGACTACAATACCGCCCATGCCGATCATTTTCACTTCGATCAGGCGGCGCGATGGTCAGGTGTGTGTCGCTGAGCCATTCATACGGCCTCTAACGCGTAACCCGCTGAACGCACAGTGCGGATCGGGTCCTTCACGCCTTCCATGTCAATCGCCTTGCGCAATCGGCGGATATGAACATCTACTGTGCGTAGCTCAATATCGCTACCCGTGCCCCATACGCCATCGAGCAATTGCCCACGGCTAAAGACCCGGCCTGGGCTCTCCATAAAGAACTTGAGCAAGCGATATTCGGTCGGGCCAAGCTGTAGTGACTGGCCGCGTCGCTCGACCCTGTGCGCGACTGGATCAAGCTTGATATCGCCCACCTCAATTGTCTCACCAGCAAGCGCCGGGCGGATACGCCGCATCACTGCCGCGACGCGGGCCAGCAATTCGCGCGGGCTGAAGGGCTTGGTCAGATAGTCATCTGCGCCCGTTTCAAGGCCGCGCACACGGTCATCCTCAGCCTCACGGGCGGTGAGCATGATGATCGGCACATGCGAGGTATCTTTCTCTCGCCGTAGCCGCCGGCATACTTCGATCCCGCTGGTCCCCTCTATCATCCAATCGAGAATAATGAGATCGGGGATATCCTCGCGGGCGAGCACCAGGGCTTCGTCACCATCACCGGTGCAACGAACATCATATCCTTCGTTTCGAAAGCGATATTCGAGTAACTCCGACAGCGCCGGATCGTCTTCTACAAGCAGCAGTTTAGCAGCGGACATCTATGCGAATCCTCCCGTTCCCTCAGGGACCGATGACGCCTTATATGTGTCACTATAACTACATTTTCATGTCAGTCATGAAGTGGTCGCAAAGTGCATCTTAGCGATCGTCATCCGGCGGATAGGTTCCGGTGGCGGCGAAATGCACCATCTCTGCCACATTGGTCGCATGGTCGCCGATCCGTTCCAGGTTTCGAGCGACGAACAATAATTGTGCGGCGCTCGAAATCGTCGCGGGGTTTTCAACCATATAGCTGACGAGATTACGAAAAATGCTGTTGTAGAACGCATCGACTTTTTCGTCGGTTGCGATCACTTCGAGCGCTAGGTCGGGATCGCGCGCGGCGTAGGCAGTCAGCACATCGTGGACCATTTCGCTCGCGAGCTCACCCATTGCAGGTAGCAGGGTGAGCGGTTCAAACCGGTCTTTGCCTTCCACCTCGCCAACGCGGCGAGCAATATTCTTTGAATAATCGCCGATCCGTTCAACCACGCCCGCAATTTTCAGCGCCGCGATTACTTCGCGCAGATCATCTGCCATCGGCGCGCGCAAAGCGATGATCCGCACAGCAAGCTTATCGACTTCTGTTTCCAAGACATCGATCTTTTTGTCACTTGCGACCACCTTTTTGGCCAATTCTTTGTCGCCATTCACAAGCGCATCGAGAGCCCCTTGAATGGCCACTTCGGCGAGCCCGCCCATCTCCGCGATCAAGCCGCGCAGCCGGGTGATATCTTCATCGAATGCTTTGACTGTATGTTCTGACATCAGCCGTACCGTCCTGTTATGTAATCCTTCGTACGTTCTTCGATAGGATTGGTGAAAATGTCTGACGTGCGCCCGTACTCAACGATCTTACCAAGGTGGAAGAACGCTGTGCGCTGCGAAACGCGTGCCGCTTGCTGCATTGAGTGGGTGACAATGACAATTGCGTACCGGCCAGACAGATCGTTGATGAGTTCCTCGATCTTGGCTGTCGCAATCGGATCAAGCGCAGAGCATGGTTCGTCCATCAGGATCACCTCAGGATCAACCGCGATGGCGCGCGCAATACAAAGCCGCTGCTGTTGGCCGCCGGATAAAGCCGTGCCGGATTCGTCCAAGCGATCCTTCACCTCATCCCAAAGGCCCGCTCTTACCAAGGATTTTTCGACGACTTCGTCGGTGTCAGCCTTCTTTTCGACCAAGCCATGGATTTTGGGGCCATAGGCGATATTGTCATAGATCGATTTGGGAAACGGGTTCGGCTTTTGAAAAACCATTCCAACCCGCGCGCGCAGCTGCACCACATCCATGCCGCTGCCGTAAATGTCTTCATCTTCCAGCTCTATCGTGCCGGTGACGCGGGCAACAGGGATGGTGTCATTCATCCGGTTGAAGCAGCGCAGGTATGTCGATTTGCCGCAGCCTGACGGGCCGATAAATGCGGTCACGTAATCGGCAGAAATATCAATCGACACCTCATCGATGGCTTTCTTGTCACCATAATAGACCGACACGTCGCGCGCACGCATCTTTGCGTTGGTCTCTTCCAAATTGTCGTGAATGACTGTCACCAGGTCTTCTCAAATTTGTTGCGGAGGTAAATAGCGAGGCCGTTCATCAGCAGCAGGAACAGCAATAGCACAATAATTGCAGCACTGGTGCGTTCTACAAATCCGCGGTCGATTTCGTCTGACCAAAGGAAGATTTGAACCGGTAGAACGGTAGAAGGCGATGTGAAGCCATCAGGCGGGGTCGCGACGAAGGCACGCATACCGATCATAAGCAAGGGTGCTGTTTCGCCAAGCGCGCGGGCCATGCCAATGATAGTGCCGGTCAACATGCCTGGCAGGGCGAGCGGCAATACGTGATGGAACACCACTTGAACCGGTGATGCACCAATCGCCAGTGCACCGTCACGGATCGATGGCGGGACGGCCTTGATTGCGTTGCGCCCGGAAATGACGATCACTGGCATCGTCATCAGGGCGAGTGTCATGCCGCCGATGAGAGGGGCTGAACGCAAGTTCGGGAATATTGTCAAAAAGACTGCGAGACCAAGCAGTCCGAAGATGATCGATGGAACAGCGGCCAAGTTGTTGATCGACACCTCAATAATGTCAGTCCAGCGATTCTTCGGCGCGTATTCTTCAAGGTAGAGCGCCGCGAACACACCAATTGGAAAGGCAAGGGCCAAGGTAATTATCATTGTCAGGATCGAGCCTTTGAGCGCGCCCCAAATGCCGACCTCTTGCGGACTGGTGGCATCAGCCCGCGTCATGAAACCCCAATCCCAATTCTTCGACAGTTTGCCTTCGCTCTCAAGCCGCTTAGCCAGCGCCTGCATTTCCGCAGACCCTTCGCCCGAAAGTCCGCTGGCCAGGTCGGACGATGCGGCAAGATCAAACGTCGCTGAACCCTGGATCAACTGCGGATTTTCGGTTAGAGCGCGCGCAACATCGCGCCAACCTTGATTGCTAAGCTGTGCCGCGCCTTCCGCGCCAAGCTCGCGCTCTGCGGCAAAATCAACGATGTCGGGCAGCCCTTGAATCTCAAGGTTTTGCACAGCGCCCGGCGCCGATAGCGATTGAGCGTCACCGCTAATGCCTGACTCGGCAAAATTGATCGGCACAGACAATTCAGCGCGCTGGAAACCGCCGATACCGTTGAACAGCATATTCCCTAGCAGAAGCATCAATACGGCCACGGAAAAGATGATCGCCCCTAAGCCGAGCGTGCGAAAGCGCCGCTCTGATTTATAGCGCTGCTCAATCCGCTTAGCGAATTCGGGGGTTCGGGTCGGGCGAATAGGTTCTGCGGTGACGGTATCAGTCATAAGCTTCCCGGAAGCGCTTAACGACGCGCAGTGCGATGAAATTGAGAACAAGAGTGACCATGAACAAGACAAAGCCGAGCGCAAAGGCACTCAACGTTGCTGGGTGATCAAAGCTGCCTTCCCCTGTCAGCATTTTGACGATCTGAACCGTCACGGTTGTCATCCGGTCAAGCGGATTGGCGCTGAGGTTGGCGGCGGTTGATGCGGCCATGACCACGATCATTGTCTCGCCAATAGCTCGGCTAACCGCCAGCATAACACCGGCGACAATACCGGGTAGGGCGGCTGGGAACAGCACGCGCTTGATCGTTTCAGATTGTGTAGCGCCCATCGCCAAGCTGCCATCACGCATGGCGCTAGGCACAGCGGCGATGGAGTCGTCGGCCATCGATGAAACGAATGGGATGATCATCACACCCATTACAACGCCAGCTGCAAGTGCGCTTTCTGTAGAGGCATTGCTAATACCAACCGCGACCGCAGCATCGCGAATGACAGGTGCGACGGTAAGAGCCGCGAAATAGCCGTAGACCACCGTTGGCACACCGGCGAGAATTTCAAGCGCTGGTTTGACCCATGCGCGGAGGCGTGGATTTGCGTATTGAGTCAGATAGACTGCGCTCATCAGGCCGAGCGGAATGGCAACAATCATAGCGATGATCGCACCGATAAAGATTGTGCCCCAGAACAGCGGTATAGCGCCATACCGCGTGCTATCCGGATTGGCCGCGCTGCTCATCGGGTCCGGGCTCCAATAGGTGCCGAACAGGAAGTCTAGCGGAGAGATCATGCCGAAGAAGCGAACGGTCTCAAACACGAGACTCGCGAAAATGCCGAATGTGGTGAGGATGGCTACCAGCGATGCTAGTAGCAGAACGATCATTACCGTGCGCTCAACCCGCGTGCGAGCACGGAAGTCAGGTTTGACGCGCAAGAACGCAAAGGCTCCGCCACCAAAGCCTATGATTATTGTTACGACCAAACCGATTATATTGTAACGCGAAATTGCGCCGTAGAATGGCTTGACCAAGCCCTGGGCATCAGGATTGAAGACCGCTTGCGCGTTGCCGGATGCGACAGCGCGTGCTTCAGACAGTATGGACTGCCGCTCAAACCCAAAGTCTGGAAGAACGTTTGCAGCTGGTGAGGCCAATACGCTTTGCATGACAAGCTGCGGAGCGACGATTGACCACAACACGATGAAGGCCAAGACCGGGATAACGATCCACACTGCAACATACCAAGCATGGTAATTGGGGCGTGCGACCAACCGGATACTTGGATCTGATTTCTGAAAGCTCCAGGCCTTGGCCCGACCCGCGAGCCACCCGGCAAGGCCGAGCCCGATGGCAATCAGGATGAGCGTAATCGGCGACATTATTTAGCCCTGTTTACCCGGGAGAATCGCAAACGAAATATCTGTTTTGCGCATGAGTCCGCGATGTTGAAGAAATAAGACAAATTCAAGACAACTTTTGCGCACCATCTGCTGCATCGTTATGCTTCTCTTTGATATCGCCCTCTTTTGCTTTCGGGTTTGAAGAATCATTTTTTTCCGTTTCTCGCGGTATACGCACGATCACCTGGGTGCCTTGGCCAAGCTGGCTCTGAATGTCGAGCCGTCCGCGATGACGTTCAACAATATGTTTGACGATCGCAAGGCCCAGTCCGGTCCCACCAGATGCTCGGCTGCGGCCGGGATCAGTGCGGTAAAAACGCCTGGTGAGATGGGGCAAATGTTCCGATGCAATGCCTTCGCCCTGATTGCTCACCGTGATCCGCGCATGACTGTCGCGGGCATGGTCAAGTGTCACGACGATCGGGGCATCAGCCTCGCCATATTTTAAAGCGTTATCGACAAGATTGCGGATCAGCTGTTCTAATTGCTGCACATCGCCTTGCACTTTCGTATCGCGCTCAAATTTGAATTGAAGCAATTTGGCGCGTTCTGACCCGGCGGCATCACGCGCAGCGCGCTCGACGATTGGACGCAAGTCAACCAATTCATTCGGCGAATCGTGCTTTTCCGCCTCGACCCGTGAAAGCGACATGAGATCGCTTACTAAATGCTGCATCCGATGCGCTTCGCGTTGGATTGTATCAAGAAACTTCTTCGCTGTTGGTGTATCAATCGTTCCTGCATCCTCGCTCAGCGTTTCAGTATAACCGATGATCCCTGCAAGAGGCGTGCGCAGCTCATGACTGGCATTGGCCACGAAATCGGTGTGCGCGCGGCTGATATCGGCCTCTGCCGTCTTATTGATGAGTTCAATCACGGCCATATCTTCGTCGACGGACTGACGATTGATTTGCCAAATATCGCGGCGACGGACCAAGCCGCGAACAATTGCGCGGCCATTGCGTTCTTTATTAAGCAGTGAAATGGCCTTTGGCTGACGGAAGGCCATGCGTGCATCTTGACCGATAATGTGCTGGCCCAGCATCTTGCGAGCGACACGGTTGGCAATAGCAATCTTATTCCGGTTCGTGACCAGCAAAGGTGTTGCTGAATTTTCAATCAGGCTGCGCATCGCGTCTTGGCTCAAACTACTCTGGACCACCACGTTCGGGGCCTCAGGTGGCCGGGATGAGGTGAGAATGAGAGAGCCAACCCAAACGATCAGCATAGAACAGGCCAAAAACGTATCTACGCCGCCAAGCAGCAGAGCGACAAACGTCACCAGTGCCAGCACGATGCCAACTGTCGGGAGTGAATGCTGATTTCCCATCGCGATCCCGCCCTTAGCCGCAACCCGTGGGCTAGGGAAGCGCGTGCGCGAAATTGAAGCGCAAACTGCGCTAGGGGGATCAATTCTGAGAAAAGGAGGTGGTGACCCCTACGGGAATCGAACCCGTGTTTCAGCCGTGAAAGGGCCGCGTCCTAACCGCTAGACGAAGGGGCCACACTTGTGTGCGAGGCCGCGCATCTAGTGGCGTGTTGGTTGGCGGTCAAGCCCCGTCTGAGACAAACTTGGCAGAATGCGCCAATCAATCGGCAAAAGCTGCGTCTTCTAAGTGTAGCTCGGCGGCTGGGCGAGGGCCCCAATCATCAATCTTCACCCGGCCAGCGAGGTGGAATTGACGTCCCTTTGAACGATGCAACAGAGTTTGCGCCATCTCCGTTTCAGCAGCCCGAAACGCAATTGCTTTGAACGATTTTCCATCTTCACCCGCGGCGATAAGGCGCAAGTGATCTTTGCCGACAATATCTGCCTTTATAATGCGCACTGGACCCACAGCCAGCCGCGGTGCAGGCCAACCAACACCAAATGGTCCTGCTGCTTCAAGCGTGCCCACCAGGTCGGGCGTTAAGCCGCCCGGAGCGATCGATAGATCAAGCTTCATTCGTTGATCCAGACGTGCCCGTTCAACATCCTTGGCAAGACGCGTATCGAGAAATTCAGCAAAATCAGCGAGTTTATTATTCGCGATTGTAAGGCCTGCTGCCATCGCGTGCCCTCCACCGGCAACCAGTAAGCCTTCTTCTCGTGCAGCAATGATCGCAGCGCCAAGATCAACGCCGCTGATGGAACGACCGGAGCCTTTTCCTTGGCCCTCCTCCTCGTCTCGCGCGATGACAATGGCGGGGCGTCCTGTCTTTTCCTTGATCCGTCCTGCGACGATACCGATTACACCGGGATGCCAGCCATCGCCGCAAAGGACGTGCACGGAATGATTGCCTTGGCCTAAAAGCTGCTCTTCGGCTTGTTCCTGAACCTCAGCCTCAATGGTCCGGCGATCGTCATTGAGTTCGCTCAGGCGTTCGGCGATTTCGCGCGCTTCTTCTGGGTCGGTGGTGGTGAGCAATCGCACGCCGAGGCTTGAATCGCCGATGCGTCCAGCAGCGTTAATGCGCGGCCCCAGTGCGAAGCCAAGGTCGCTTGCTTGCGGTGCGCGTTTTAACCGGCTTGCATCCATGAGCGCTGCCATCCCAACCCGCTCGCGCCGTGCAAGGATCTTCAAACCTTGCGATACGAAGGCGCGGTTGAGCCCGTGCAAGGCCGCAACATCGGCCACTGTGCCCAATGCAACCAAATCCAGGAGAGCTATCAGATCAGGCTCTTTACGGCTTTCGAAATAGCCATGCGCGCGCAATTTACGGACAAGCTCAATCGATAACAGAAACGCAACACCGACAGCTGCCAAGTGACCGTGGGCCGCTGCAATATCATTCTCATCAAGGCGATTGGGATTGACCAAGGCTGTGGTCGGCGGAAGCTCAGCTGCGCACTTGTGATGATCGACGACAATAACATCGACACCCTCGTCGCGCGCCATGCCGAGCGCTTCGTAGGCCATTGCCCCGCAATCGACGGTGACGATCAGGCTTGATCCATTGCGTGCCAATTTTACCAAAGCTTCGCCGCTTGGGCCATACCCCTCTAGCAGTCTGTCAGGGATGTAGTAGCTGGCTTCAACTCCCAATTCACGCAGGACTTGGATCATCAACGCTGAGCTGGTCGCGCCATCGACATCATAATCGCCGTAAATAGTGATAGTCTCACCACTCAGAACCGCTTGAGAGATGCGTTCAGCCGCATTTTCCATGTCACGGAACTCAACGGGATCAGGCAAGAAATCACGCATCGTTGGATTGGCGTGACGGGCGACGTCGTCGCGCTCGACACCGCGAGTGAGGAGCAATTGCGTTAGGATATCGCTGGTTAGCGTGTTCGCCTCAGCGCCCATTTCCATATTGCCGCCGCGCCAATGCCAGGCGCGACTGGAAAGCGATGAGGAAACGCCCAGAACGTTGGACAATGTTTTAGAAGCCATCTTGCAAGCATACCCTACGCTGTGCCTCGACAACAGTACGAGTGACTGACAATCTACAGCACATTGGCTTGGGGAGAATTTATGTCGAATAAATCTGCAGACTTGCTCATTATTTGGCACAGCCGCACCGGGGCGAGCGAAGCGATGGCACGCGCCGCTGCCGAGGGGGCGGGCGAGGGCGGAATACTGATGCGAGCTCGCGACATAACAGCCGACGCTTTGTTGACGGCCAGCAGCTATCTTTTTGTTTGTCCGGAAAACCTCGCGAGTATCAGTGGTGAGATGAAAGAGATGTTCGACGTAACCTATTACGACGTTTTAACCCGTATTGAAGGGAGGCCTTATGCGACGATCATTGCCGCGGGTTCAGACGGCGAAAGCGCGCAGCGGCAGCTTGATAGAATCGCGAAAGGTTGGCGATTAAAACGCGTGGCGGAGCCACAAATCGTCAATTTTGCGGCGCAGTCAGCCTTTGAGATATGGGCGAAGAAAGACGTGCCATCCCAAACACTAACGGATTGCAAGCGTTTGGGAGAGGCGCTTGCTGAAGGAGTCCAACAAGGTATATTTTGACCTGAGAAAATTCGAAGCAGATAAGCTCGGAAAGAGACTCGACGGCAGCGTTCAAAAAGGCAATATTCAGGCTCGTGGGGACGGCATTCTGAATACGAAATCAGAAGAGGATGGGACAATAGATCAAGGTCAAAATCCAGGCGCCCCTGGGTTCCATTTGCTCTTTGCGGCGGGCAAGCGACCAAGTTGCGCTGCGTTCAGAGAATTCATCGCGTCCCAGCGTTCGATAGCGCTTTCGCATGATCCACAAGAAACCGCGCCGCTCCACTTGGTCGAAACCGATAAAACGCCGGTTGAGCCAGTGAATTCGGCGGCAATTTCAAACCCCGCTGAATTGGTTTGGTTGGAACTGCTGCGCGATGGTCTGACGTTTGATCTTGAAGGTCTTGCGCCCGGCCCAGCCTGTGAATTTCCTGAAATCGATCACAGGTTCGATTTGGATCATCTTCCGACCGCTTTTCGTTTTGAAGCCTTGCGGCTGGGTCTGGGTCAGCACCTATCAGGTGGGCAGGCCACAATGCCTGTTATTCAGGGGCTTGTTGGATTGGCCCGTGATTTAACACATCATTTTGAGGAGATTCAGGCGATCGTCTGGCCTCCATCCAAGAGCGCTATTGGCAGACGCTTCTTTGAATCGATCACAACCGCGTGGATCGAAGGAGGCGCGTTTCCAGCACTGGGTCTCACCGCTTTCCGTGAAACGATTGATGGCGCAGTGCAGAGCGTCGGACTCAACTATTGGATTGGCCAAGAGGTGCGGTTGGAACCGCCACTGTCAGACGATAAAGTTGCGGCAACGCGCCTAGCTGTGCGTGTCGTCAATCATCTCGTGTCGCTGGGCACACTAGAGAAGAGTGAGCGCTTGACCGCGCCAGATCGAAGTCGGCTGGTGATGGAGCCTTCAAAGAACGGAAAATTTATCAGAGTTTGGCGCGAGTAAGGGCCGTTTAAGGGGTCGCGAAATGGTGGGAAGAATAGCGGCGACCTTACCGTTGGCGGCGGGTGGAGCGCGTGCAACCATATCGTTCAGGTCGGTCAATCGTCGTGGCGATCAACAGTATGACCCTGGGCTGCAAAGGCACCATTTGTTGCCACGCCAACTGCTCCACGAAAACTGCTTTGGCCAATTGTTCAAAGGCGTTGGACGTAGCGCAATTGGGTTTGATGATTTCCGTTGCAACGGATTGCTCCTGCCGGCTTGTGAGAGCGCTGCCTTACGAACAGGAATGCCACTGCATCGAGGGCCGCACAGGCGTTATAATGAAATGGTCATTGATCGTGTAGGCGCAATCGAAAAATGCTGGGCAAGCACGCGGTTCAGCCGGCCAAACGACGCCATTGTCGAAGCCATTGAGCGGCTCCGTCTGTTACAGGCTGCGCTGCGCCGCCAATTGTTGAGCGAAAAACGTAGTGTGATTCTCAACCGCAAAGATCCGCTCGGCTCAGGCTTTGACTTTACTGAACTAGACGCAATGGCAGAGATGCTTTGGAAAGCGACTTAGTCACGCCAGCGTGTGTATTGCGACTTGCTTGCGAGAGCGGCCTTCGCCTCGTGATATTCCCGTTCAAACTTGGTCACCATGTCCTCAACGCTGCTGACCTCTTTGATCGCTCCTACACCTTGGCCAGAGCCCCAGATATCCTTCCAGGCTTTTGCTTTGGTATTGCCGCCGCTGCCAAAATTCATTTTCGACGGGTCACTTTGAGGGAGGTCATCAGGGTCTAAGCCCGCGTTTTCAATTGAACTGCGTAGGTAGTTGCCGTGCACGCCGGTAAACAGGTTGGAGTAGACGATGCCCTCGGCAGAGCCATCGACGATGCCTTGCTTGTATCCTTGATCTGCATTTGCCTCTTCGGTCGCGATAAACGCGCTGCCGGTGTAGCCAAAGTCTGCGCCCATCGCTTGGGCGGAAAGGATTGATGCGCCGTTGGCGATTGAACCGGAAAGCGCAACCAGGCCATCGAACCATTCGCGAATTTCTTGCATCAAGGCGAAGGGAGATTGCGTGCCAGCGTGGCCGCCTGCACCCGCTGCGACTGGAATTAGTCCATCGGCCCCCTTTTCGATCGCTTTGTTAGCAAAGCGATTGTTGATCACATCATGCATCGAAATGCCGCCCCAACTGCGAACAGCATCGAAGATTTCCGTGCGTGCGCCAAGCGAGGTGATGATCAACGGGACTTGCCATTTCTCACATGTCGCCATGTCCGCCATCACGCGATCATTTGATTTGTGCACAATCTGGTTCACCGCGAAAGGCGCTGCAGGCCTATCTGGGTTCTCGCGATTGTGTTTGGCCAATTCTTCCGTGATCTGATGCAGCCATTCATCAAGCAATGTCTGTGGCCGTGCGTTCAAAGCTGGAAAGCTACCTATGATCCCAGCCTTACATTGTGCGATCACAAGCTCTGGGCCTGAAACAATGAACAGCGGCGAGCCAATAAGCGGGAGACGGAGGCGATCAAAAGGAGCGGGAAGAGTCATCAAATTCTCCGTCAATGCGGTTTGAGTTTGTCAAACAATGTCTCGGCAATAACGTCGGTTCCAGCCCTGTCGAGATGTCAAAATGATTGCAGGAGCTGAACCTCACCGTGCCGTAGCGTCAGGTAAAATCAACTGGTCGGTAAAATATCTTCGATACCGTAGAATCGTGCAGCATTGGCCGAATATAATGCGGATTTCTCCGCATCACTCGCCTTGGCGGTGATCCGCTTAAACGCGTTCCAAAGAATTGGGTATGTCGCACCCCAGCGATCAACCGGATAATTGCTTTCAAACATCGCGCGTTTCGTGCCGAACGCATCGATGCATGTTTCGATGTATGGACGCCACATCGCCGCCAATGCCTCGGATCCGACGCCTGCAGCGGGACCTTCATCGGGCATGGCGCAATTGTGCATGGCTAGACCGCCAAGCTTCACCATCACATTGTCGCATTTTCCAAGCTCAAGGATGCTGCTGCGCCAAATCTCGAAGCGTTCCTCCAGCTTTCCAGCATAGCTCGCATTGCCTAGCGGCGTGCCGCAGTGGTCCAGACAAATCGGCTGGTCTGGAAAGGCGCGGGCCAGATCGATGACGTCAGGTAATTGTGGCTCTAGAATCCAAGCATCGAATGACAGGCCGCGTTTGCCCAGTTCGGCAAATCCCTTGCGAAATGTTTCGTCGCGATACAGCCCCTCAGGCGCATGGAAGGGAGGACCAAGCACTTCGGGGTCAGCGTCCCAAGCGCCCTGATGACGGATGCCTTTGAAACGGCCATTTCCAGCCGTAATAAGCGCATCTAAAACTGGTCCTGCGCTCTCTCCCAAGAGCATATTTGCATGGCCAACGATGCCTGCGCAGGCACGTAGGGGACCGTAAAGTCCGCTGGCCGATTGCGCAGCTACTCCGTTTACATACCCAACTTCGCCAATGACTTTCATGTCGTCACTGCGCGCCGCATCGTAGAATGCACCGCATTCCATAAAGACGGTTCCAATGACGTTGTGACCGGTTTGCAAATCGCCAAGCAATTGCTCAAAGGTGTAGTATGGGGCGTCGACCAGTGTCTCGATGAAGCGATGACGAGGCTCAGGGAACATTGGCAGCATAGGCCGCAGATCCCACAAGTGATGGTGGGGATCAATGATCGGCAGATCGGGTTCAAGGATTGCTTCGGCCATACAGTTTTTCTCCCTATGCCGCTGCAATGAACGGGTTTCGGTCAATCGTAAAGCAGCGGGCTTTCGGTCAACTGCTTGATCTCTGATTGGCGCTCCAACCAACGTGCAAACCCATAGTTATTCCCCGCATGTCTCTTAACGCTGTTTAGGCATTGAACGATCAGCTCCGATTGTTGGACCAATGTTTATGTATCACTCGAAAATTGTTAATCCAGATTCTCGAAAAGCGCGCCTTGATGCGTATGGAATTCGAAACCCGAACAACCCGTTACACTACGCAATCCGCGATGCCTTGAGCGCTGTTGTTCCCAAAACAGCTGAAATCTATGTCGATCACTATGTAAAGAGCACCGGCCTAAATTTGGGCGCAGACGCCCGTCGGAATTTCATATCCGAAGTCAAACAGCATTTGAGCACGAAATATGAGCCACCTTATGATGTGGCATGGATCGGGAATTGTGAAAAAATTGCGGAGATTATCTATAACTCCCGTACTGATCCGGCTGCGCATCTTGGGGCTTTAAGCGCATCACAGCAGCACGAAATTTCCACTATTTTTAAATCCGCTGAGAGCGTGGAAGAGGGGCTCAAATTAGTAACTGAACTGACACGTTTCTACTCGCTTGATGCGGAGATAATGCTGTCGACCGTGCAAAGGTGTCATGAGCGCGAGCACAATGCCTGGATTGCCAAGCAAATTGATATGTTTCGACGGGCTGTGAGCGAAGCTGTCGAAAAAGCTGCAAATCAAAGCCGGAAAGGGAAGAGCCAAGCTGATGAGGCAAAGGCCTTCATACAAAGCTTGCTGGTATCAGCTGACGAGCTGGCGCTCGCATCTTGCGAATCTGCCAGCGCTATGGGTGAGGCTGCGGAAACAGCGGGCGGATTGCGCGTAACACTGGACGAGATGACCGCGCAGCTGACCCGCGCATCACAATCACTCCATGAAGCCACCGATGTCGCCAAGGAGTCCCACGAAACGGTCGAAGATCTGACTAAACAAAGTGGTTCAATCCAATCCATCGCCAAGCTGATTAAATCGATTACGTCGCAAACCAGTATCTTGGCTTTGAACGCAAGGATCGAAGCGGCGCGCGCCGGCGAAGCGGGTAGAGGTTTTTCTGTGGTCGCGAGCGAAATAAAAGGCCTTTCAGAGCAAACGGCCAAGGCAACAGAGGAAATTGTCGAGCGTCTTGTGGCTATCGAACAGGCGAGTGACCGAGCTCTGAAAGCTAATCAGTCGATGCACATGACATTCGATCACGTCCTTGGGATCACTGAAAACGTATGCCGAGAAGTCGCCGCACAAACCGGCACAGTCACTCAGATTGCAGCGAGCGTTGATGAAACATCGCTCAGCGCTTCCTCTTCAAGCGAAACGGTTGAGCATATTCGAGAGTTGGTTAGCGGCATTAACGATCAGGTTAGCGCGTCAACAAATCTCGCAGGCGACCTAAACATGCAAATCGGATATTTACAGACAGGAGCCGATGCTTTTCTGCAAAACTTGAGCGTTGGTAATGTTCTGGCGGAAAAAGAGGGCGCACAAAACATTGGTCCGTCGGAAACCTCCAACGAAAAGCCAAACGGGGGGCATGAACTTGATACTGATGCGTCCTCGCGCTCGCATCTGGTGAATAGCGGTCACCAATTCGCCCCAGCAGTGGCGGATTTTGAAGATTGGCTAAGGGACGCTTGACTGCGCCCTAATTGGCCATCGCGCTGTTCGCCGCGCTCAGCACTGCTCTAACGCTAGCGGTCGCAACGTCTTCATCAATTCCGCAGCCCCAAATGACCTTTCCGCCACTCTCACACTCAAGATAGGCCGCTGCACGGGCATCTCGTCCTTGGCCCAGCGCGTGCTCAGTGTAGTCGCGAATTTTCAGATCTAGGCCGAAACTCTCCTCAAGCGTTGTGACAACACTTGAGATCAATCCATTGCCGCGCCCGCTTACGCTTTGTTCCTTACCGGCGACCGCGATGCTGCCTGCGAAAAGGCGTGTGCCATCGGCCGCGCGGCTTTCCTCATATTGAACCAATTGGAAGTGTTTATTTTCGGTCTTTACGTGGTAGGCCGCTTTGAATGCCTCCCAGATGTCATCCGCGTTGAGCTCGCGGCCAAATTTGTCAGCCATCTCTTGGACACTGCGAGAGAAGTCGGCCTGCATCTTTTTGGGAAGCTTAAGGCCTTGGTCTTGCTCCAGCACCCAAGCAAAACCGCCTTTGCCGCTCTGCGAATTGACGCGGATAACCGCCTCGTAATCGCGCCCGAGATCAGCAGGATCAATTGGCAGATAAGGCACGCGCCAACCTTCGTCATTTTGGCTGCCTCGCGCTTCGAACCCTTTCTTGATCGCGTCCTGATGGCTTCCAGAGAACGCTGTGAAGACCAACTCACCGCCATAGGGATGGCGCTGATGCACGGGCAGATCGTTACAAAATTCGACCGTTTCAATCACGCGGTCGATGTCAGAGAAATCGAGGCCTGGATCAACGCCTTGCGTGTACATATTGAGCGCGACGGTCACTAGGCAGCAATTACCCGTACGTTCGCCATTGCCGAATAAGCAGCCCTCTACGCGGTCCGCTCCTGCCATTATGCCGAGTTCCGCCGCAGCGACGCCAGTGCCGCGATCATTGTGCGTATGCAGGCTGATGACTGCGCTCTCCCGATTGGGTAGATTGCGGCAGAAGTATTCGATTTGATCGGCGTAAATGTTCGGCGTTGCAGCTTCGACTGTAGCGGGCAGATTGAGTATGATCGGTCTGTCCGGAGTAGGGGTGAGAACTTCCATCACGGCCTCGCAAACCTCAATACTGAAATCCAATTCGGCTGTCGAAAATGTTTCAGGCGAGTATTGGAAATGCCAATCGGTGTCAGAACGTGCGCCCGCCTCATCGCGCATTACCTTGGCGCCAGCAATCGCGATGTCACGAACCTCTTTTTTCGACATGCGAAATACAATGTCGCGCCAAGCAGGGGAGACTGCATTGTATAGATGCACGATGGCAGCGCGAGCGCCTGCAAGGCTTTCAAAAGAGGTGCGGATCAAATCCTCACGGCTCTGTGTGAGCACTTGAACAAGAACATCGTCAGGAATGCGTCCTGATTTCACTAGACCGGAGATAAAGTCGAATTCGGTTGTACCTGCGCTCGGGAAACCCACCTCAATTTCTTTCACGCCAATCCGTATCAGCTCATCAAGGAAACGGTTTTTCTTGACCGCATCCATAGGATCAATGATCGACTGGTTGCCATCGCGTAGATCGGTTGAAAGCCAGCGCGGCGGTGAGGTGATTTGGCGGTTTGGCCATTGGCGATCAGGCAGATCGATCTGCGGGAAGGCACGATACTTGGTGGATGGTTTAGACAGCATGGGCATGGCTTGACGACTCAACTGGAAAGCATTTTGTGAAGATGGTTTCGATCCCTTGGACGCCCCAGCATGCCCAGATCGATGCATGCATCAGGTCACGCCCAAGGGCGGATAAGTCGTAGAAGTGGCCGTATTGTGATCGTCATGCTGCACGCATCGCGCAAATCACTCGCGTTGGCAAGGTGTGATCAACAAGACTTAAACTGCTTGCACTTTTGAGGAATTGTGCTCCAGTTACCCGCACGTCTTCTTTCTGTAGCCGCGCAACTTTCAGTATTGCCAGTTGGACAATGTAACCATTTGTGCGCAATATTCGAACCCGATGATGTGTCGAGATTACACAATGAGTTTTTAGGAGAACCAACATGAAGAATTCAATTTTTGCTATTGCACTGCTTGCAACAGCAGCAGCATGTAGCCCAGCAGCCGAAGCTCCGGTTGAAGGTGACGCAGCAGCGGCAACCGAAACAACATCAAGCGCTAATGTGATTGCTGATCTTGGCGGTGAAAACACCGGCCCGGTCTATACCGCTTCAAAAGGCGATACACTCGCCGTGAGCGGCTATGACACGGTTAGCTACTTTGAAGGTGATGGCGTTCCGGTTGAAGGTTCAGAAGAATTCACAGTTCTTTATGAAGGCTTTGAGTATCGCTTCGCCAGCGAAGAAAACGCACAGAAATTTATCGCTGAACCGGCCAAATATGCACCGGCCTATGGCGGCTATTGCGCATGGGCTATCGGCGCGAACGACGCGCTGGCGCCGGGCAACGCCAATGTTTACGAGATTGTCGATGGCAAGCTCTATTTGAACTTCAGCGAAGATGTTCAGCAAAACTGGAGGAAGGATATTCCGGGCTTTATCGAGTCGGCGGATACAAACTATCCAACTCACTCGCCGGATGAACATTTCCAAGACTGATTGACTTGGCTTGAAATGAAGAACCCCGCTGGAGCGATCCGGCGGGGTTTTTATTGCAGAATCACCCGCATTGCGCTCCGCTGATTACGCCTGAACTATCGATCATCACGTTCAGCCGCGATGACGCTGCGTCTGGCGTAATGGCGCCTGCACCTGGTGGTATAAAGCGCACTTCATTGGCCGAGCTGACTGATGCAACTATCTGCGACCGTGCGGCAACGTCAGCAGTTTGGCCGATAAATTCGGCGATCAGGTTCGCGCCGCAAACCGTGCCAGGTGGTGCGTTTTCAGTGCCGGGCGCATAAGGACTTGCGATGCCATCTCGTGCTTGAGGAAAGGCCGCTGCAGGTGGCTCGGTGGGCTCGCTCCCAGACGGCGGCTGCTCGATCTGCTCAGGCGCGCCATTGATACGAGATGCAAAACTTTCAGCGACATTTGTTTCTGCTGCTTCTTCAGCTGAGTTGCTGCACCCCGCAAGTGCGAGCAGCGATAAAGCACAAACGGAGATCGATAGCCTATTCATCATTGCGCCTTTGCAGCTGGGGGACAACGAAACGGTATTGCCTATTCAACACAAAGGTAGGCTTTGCAATTGTAAGGGCAGCTTACCGGCAATGATCCGCAGTTGGCCCACGTGTAGTCAATAACAACTCACGTTAGCAATAACTCCGTTTTCATCGAGCATTACGTTTAAGCGATCAGGCTGCATGTCATCTGTTACGGCTGCGTTGTATTCTACCCAGCGAAGCCGGCCGATAGCAAGTTCCTGAATTTTCGCCTGAGCAGCATCGGTTCCCTGTCGCCCGACATACATTTGTGCCTTGTCTGCTCCGCATTGGTCTGGCGTGATGCCGAGACAATTGCTGCCTGCTGGGCGGCGAATGTCGGGATTGATACCTGGGCAGGGGGCGAGGTCTGTTGCTGCCGATGCGGATTGTGCTGGTTCTGGCAATTGGGCTTGCATTGTCTCATCGGGAGCAACTTGCTCATCTACAAACTGAGCATCTGATGCCCACGGTTGCTCTACCGCTTCGCACGCGGAGGCAGTTATAAGGCAAATCGCAAGTAAGGTTAATCTCTTCAACGTCTTTCGGGAACGTTCCATGCATATCGCTTACCTTGCGACTAATGCCAGCGCAGCCGATCTTCAGTCAACTGGTCTACACTGGTGACGCCCATCAATCGCATACCGCGCTCAATCTCATCTTGGAGGATGGCAATTGCGCGCTCAACCCCGCCCTGACCTGCCGCTGCAAGTGCATAGAGGTAGAGCCGACCGCCCGAAGCTGCGGTCGCACCTGCACAAACTGCCTTGAGAGCGTGAGTTCCGCGGCGGACCCCGCCATCGCAAATGATCTCTATCTCGCCGCCAACGGTATCAACGATCTCGCGCAAATGATCGAATGGTGCGCGACAGCCGTCTAGTTGGCGTCCGCCATGATTTGAAATCATGATCGCATCGGCTCCGATATCAACCGCTCGCCGCGCATCGCCTGCGCTCATTACCCCTTTCAGGACAAACTTACCGCCCCAATCCTGACGAATGCGTTCAGCCGTGCTCCAGTCCATCGATGTGTCGAGCATAGTGTTGAAATACTCAGCGATTGAAACCGCTTTGCTCGAGCCTTCGCTTACATGCGTATCGAGATTGGGAAGCGCAAACTTCTCTCGCATCACGTAATCCAGCGTCCAGCGAGGGCGGGTCGCATAACTCCAGATACTGGCCGGTGTGAAACGGGGTGGGGCAGTAAAGCCTGATCGCAGACAGCGTTCACGTTTGCCAGAAACGATAGTATCCACTGTTAGCGCCAATGCGTCGAAGTTCGCTACTCGGCACCGCTCTATCATGCTGGCGTTCAGGCCTTTGTCCTTGTGAACGTAGAGCTGAAAGAGTTTTGGCGCGGTCGTCAGCGCTGCAATTTCCTCAATGCTGCGCGTGGCGAGGCTGGATATGCCAAACCATAGGCCAAATTTTTCAGCGGCTTTTGCAACTGCGGTTTCTCCTTGCCAATGAAACGCGCGTTGCACAGCTGTTGGTGACAGCATCAAGGGAAGGGCGGATTTGCGGCCTAGAATTGAGCAGGACGCATCAATGTCGGCGACGCCAGCAAGCACGTCAGGAACAATGTCGCAGGCTCCAAACGCATCTGTGTTGCGTTTTTTTGTAAGCTCATCGTCGGCTGCACCATCAATGTAATCAAACACTGGAAACGGCAGGCGCGCCTTCGCTAAGGCCCGGAAATCCGCGATATTGTGGCAATCAGTTAAGCGCATTACCGGCCTGTGCCGCATCGCATCGATCCTGTCGAGACCGCGCCTGAGGCGTACAATTCGAAAAATTTTTTCGGATAGTGAAACCATTCTTTGCGTTTTGGCGAACTCCATAATGTGCGCGGCCATCCGGCCAACCATATGAGGCGATTTCCCCCCGTCGTCTCTCCCCTGATAACCCTCAGGTTTGGTGGTCGCGGCACAGAAATTTTTGGAGAACCCCGATGAAGTTCAAGTTTCTATTGCTCGCCGCCGCTTTTGCAGCGCCAATTGCGATTGTCGCTCCCGCCCATGCTGATGGCGGCGTTTTTGTAGGCGTCAACCAAGGGAATATCGCAGTCGGTGGCTATGACACTGTCAGCTATTTCCAGGGCAATGGCGTTCCTATGAAAGGCAGCTCGCGCTTTACAGTAAAGCACGACGGTGCGGAATGGCATTTTTCCAGTCAAGCTAACGCTGAGAAATTCAAAGAAAACCCTGATGCCTACGCCCCGCAATATGGTGGCCACTGTGCATGGGCGATGAGCCGCGGTTCGCTCGCTCCCGGTGATCCGAACGTTTACAAGCTGGTGGATGGCAAATTGTATTTGAACGTGAACAAGCAAGTTCAACAGATGTGGTTCAAAGACATTCCCGGCTTCATTGCGAAAGCCAATGCTGCTTGGGCTAAAATCCCTGACGGCAAACGCTTCGGCGATTGATTTTACCGAATTGGGTGCCCCAGCTCATCCCTGACCCCACACCGTGCCGGGGCGCCCGATACCTCAAAACAAGTGCAAATACCCAAACCCTAAGTACGTAACCGGAAGGAATACCCCAATGTCTAATTCTAAAAATCTCGCTCGCATGTTGATGGTTGCTGGCGGACTCGCCGTTGCATCTGCAGGTGCACCAGCTCTCGCCGATGCTCCGTGCGGCCCAAGCGCTTGCTCAGCCAGCTACAATCCTTGCGCTGCAAAGAAAAAGGCAAAGAAGAGCGCGTGTTCAGCTAACCCATGTGCCGCTAACCCATGCGCTGCTAACCCATGCGCCGCTAACCCATGCGCTGCTAATCCATGCGCCGCTAACCCATGCGCTGCTAACCCATGCGCTGCTAACCCATGCGCAGCCAACCCTTGTGCGCCTAAAGCTTAACGGCGTGCATTTAGTGCGGCCGGGAGCGCACCCTCCTAGTGTTCCCGGTCGCATTTTCCTTTTCCTCGGGATTCAATGATGCCTGCTAAGCTTTCTCATGATGACTATGCAGACATGCTGGTGACCAGCACAGAAGCAATGTTTGTCAGCGGTAGACCACTGATGAGCCGGATTATCCCCGATGGAATAACACCCGAAATTTGGGAGCATTATCCCCAAGGCGATGTGGTCAACGGCCCGGCAGGAAGTCGCTATTTTTACCACTGCCACCCACCGGGCGAACGTCTGAACGGTGAGCACGGGCATTTCCACCTGTTCTTTGATAAGTCTGCGATGCCGGGTGGCACTGTACCAAAAATTGCGCCGCCATTTATTGAACGCAACGAACCACGCGCCGATGTGGTACATATCGCTGCTCTCTCGATTTCGAGCCAAGGGCTACCACTACAATGGTTCGGTACAAATCGCTGGGTTACTGATGAGTGGTTGTTTCCGGCGTATGCCGTAATTGCCGTCTTGAATCAGTTTGATCTGCGCGGTCCGTCCGGTGATTCATTGGTCAATGAATGGCTCACCGCCATGGTTGGTGTTGCCCGTAAGCAGATTGAAGACCTTCTGAATCAACGTGATGCCCAATTGAATGCGCTAGATGAGACAGGAGAAGATCGCGCTGTCGAGGTAACTGGTTCAGCTCAAATATCGCTCGAAAACCTGTTTGAGCGAGCCTGATTGTTAACAATCAGGAGCACGGCTTTTCGGGCCAAACCGCAATTGCTGCATCGTATAACTTTCTTTTGGATTGAACGCGGCGCATGGGTCATAATCGGGATCTTGCGATACGCAGCCTTCACCGCAAATTTGAGCAGCTGTTTCTGCTTGCCAATCAACGAACCACAAGCGGCCACCTGGTGTTGAAACATAACCATCTACACGTTCTTCAACTCCAACGCTCATATCCTGAAATGAAGGCACTTCGCCGATATAATCGGTGTCAAACCCACCGTGCGTATGGATATTGGCAAGGGGCAGCATACCCGGCTCTATCACATAGAGGGAGGCGCAACTATCATTGCTGCCTGCAAGCGTTTTGGTGACCTCAAGCTCACCGGAATAACTCTCATATATCATGGCGCAATGCTCTTTGCTTTGAGCAAATGAGAGTTGTTGCAACTCATCGAGTTTCTGCCGGGCAAACCGTTCAACTTCGCTGGCCGGAATAGTCGGTTCGCGTCTATCGGCCTCGCCGTCGCTTGAGGCGCTGCGAAAAAAAATGATGACCCAAGCGGCCGCACAGACCGCGAGGATCGCCATCGTTTTTTTCGTGTCACCCATAATGGTGATGCAATTGCCGTCAGTTTTTGGCTTTGTCGACCAGCTTGTTAGCACTGATCCACGGCATCATGGCGCGCAATTCGGCCCCGGTCTTTTCGATCGGATGCGCTTCTGCCGCTTTACGCGATGCCTTCAATTCTGGTTGACCAGCGCGGTTGTCCAGCACGAAGTCTTTCACAAAGCGGCCTGATTGAATGTCCGCGAGCACACGCTTCATTTCGGCCTTGGTTTCATCTGTGATGATGCGCGGGCCGGTTTTGATATCGCCATATTCGGCCGTGTTGCTGATCGAATAGCGCATGTTGGCAATGCCGCCTTCGTACAGCAGGTCAACGATCAGCTTTGTTTCATGCAGGCATTCAAAATAAGCCATTTCCGGCGCGTAGCCAGCTTCAGTGAGAGTTTCGAACCCGGCCTGAATCAGATGCGTGATCCCGCCGCAGAGCACGGCTTGCTCTCCGAACAGGTCGGTTTCGCATTCTTCCTTGAAATTGGTTTCGATTACGCCGCTGCGCCCGCCGCCCATTGCGCTGGCGTATGACAGTGCGAGCGATTTGGCATAGCCATTGCCACCGCTGGAAGTGCCTTCCTGATGCACTGCGATCAGGCAGGGGACACCGCCGCCTCGTTGATACTCGCTGCGCACGGTGTGACCGGGACCTTTGGGTGCGATCATGATTACATCGATATCGGCGGGTGGTTCAATCAGACCGAAGTGGATGTTCAGACCGTGAGCAAAGGCGAGGGCACTTCCCGGCCTCATGTGACCGGCCATCTCATGTGCCCATATTTCGGCCTGATGCTCATCCGGCGCCAGAACCATAACGAGGTCAGCCCACCCGGCCGCCTCGGTAGCGTTCATAACTTTAAAGCCTGCTTCTTCCGCTTTCTTGCGCGTGGAAGAGCCTTCCCGCAGCGCCACGGCTACTTCTTTCACGCCGCTGTCGCGCAGGTTTTGCGCATGGGCATGGCCTTGGCTGCCGTAGCCGAGGATCGCGACCTTCTTGTTCTGGATCAGATCAAGATCAGCGTCGGCGTCGTAATAGACTTTCATGGATTTCCCTTTGTATTCAATTCTATGTTTAAGAGCCTTCGGCTCCGCGTAGCATTCCCACAATCCCAGAGCGACCGACCTCTACCAGGCCGAGTTCGCGCATCAGAGCGATGAAACTGTCAATTTTGTCTGGCGCACCGGTCAGCTCGAATACGAAGCTTTCCGTGGTGGTGTCGACCACGCTGGCGCGGAAGATATCGGCCACGCGCAAGGCCTCAACCCGCGCCTCGCCAGTGCCGGTGACCTTGATCAGCGCCAGCTCGCGCTCAACATGCGGGCCAGCGGTGGTGAGGTCGACCACGCCGTGGACAGGCACGAGCCGGTCCAGCTGCGCCTCGATCTGGTCGATCACTTGCGGCGGGCCGCCGGTCACAATGGTGATCCGACTGATCGCGTGGTCGGCCGAGATATCGGCCACGGTCAGGCTGTCAATGTTATACCCGCGCGCGGTGAACAGGCCGGTGATCTTGGCCAGAATACCGGGCTCGTTGTCGACCGTAACAGTGAGGACGTGCCGCTCGGCATTGTCATGCGCAATTTTCATGTATTTCGTCCCTCCCAAACCGGCTCGAAAATGCGGTTGGCCGATTGGTGTTCTTCGAGAAACTCGCGTCCTAGCTTTAGCGCTACATCCCGATCTGCCTCTTTGCTTAAGTCTTGGATGGGGTCGATGAGTAACATCCACTTCCCGTCTTCCATCTGCTCAGCGACGTCAAAACCTAGAAATCGGCCATCATGCTTCGCGAGCCACTCGAGCACGTCTTGTGCATCAGCAGGTTTGAACCAGCCGCGCTTGTGCGCGCGCTCCGCAAGAGCGGCCGGAAGACGCAACGAACTTGTCATCAGACCAGCGCCTTCGCTTCGTCGTCCATGGTGCCTTCATGCGCATCGCCATACAGCAGCATTTCGGTGTGCGCTGCGCCCGATGGGATCATCGGCAGGCAGTTCGCGTCTTTGGCGACCATGCAATCGACCATCACCGGGCCATCAGCGGCCAGCATCGCCTCGATGCCCGCATCCAATTCGCTTTCCTCGGTAATGCGAATGCCGGTCCAGCCATAGCTTTCAGCAAGCTTCACGAAATCGGGCAGGCTGTCGGAATAGGAGTTGGAATAGCGGCTTTCATAGGTCAGTTCCTGCCATTGGCGGACCATGCCCATATATTCATTGTTGAGGATGAAGATCTTGACCGGCAGACGGTATTGGCTCGCCGTGCCAAGTTCCTGAATATTCATTTGAATACTGGCTTCACCGGCAATGTCGATGACAAGATCATCGGGACAGCCAAGCTGCGCCCCTATCGCCGCGGGCATTCCATAGCCCATTGTGCCAAGCCCGCCGCTGGTCAGCCATTTGTTCGGCTTTTCAAATCCGAAATATTGCGCCGCCCACATCTGGTGCTGGCCAACTTCGGTGGTGATAATCGGCTCGCGCTTATGGGTGAGGGCGTGCAGCCGCTCGACCGCCTTTTGTGGCATGATCGCGCTTGGGTCTTTGGTGGATTTTTCTGGATAGGCGAGACATTCGCGCGCGCGCCATCCGGCAATCCGCGCTTTCCACTCGCCCAGATCCTGAGGCTTTCTCGCGCCCCAGCTTTCGATCATCTGACCCAGAACGGTGGCGCAATCACCGACAATTCCAAGATCGACTGGAACCGTCTTGTTGATTGAGCTGCGATCAATGTCGATATGGACCTTCTTGGATTCTGGTGAGAACGCATCGAGTCTGCCAGTCACCCGGTCATCAAAGCGCGCGCCGATGCAAACCATAACATCGGCTTTGTTCATCGCCAGATTGGCTTCATATGTGCCGTGCATACCCAGCATGCCGAGCCAGTCCGGGTGCTCGGATGGAAACGCACCTAGACCCATCAATGTGGATGTGGTGGGTGCGCCCGTCATATCCTGCAATTGGCGCAGCAGACGCGTTGCCTCTGGGCCGGAGTTGATCACGCCGCCGCCGGTGTAAAAAACTGGGCGCTCAGCCGCCGCAATCATCTCAACCGCTTCGATAACTTGCTCCGCTGGCGCTGCCATTTGCGGGGAGTACCGGTGCGAAGCGGTTAGCTTTGCGGCGTTGCGCGCAGATGGCACGGCGATCTGAACATCCTTGGGGATGTCGACCACAACCGGGCCAGGACGGCCAGTTGTGGCAATGCGAAACGCCTCTTCGATGGTCGCCTGCAAATCCGCCGGGTCTTTGACCAAGTAATTGTGCTTCGTACAGTGGCGCGTGATGCCAACCGTGTCCGCTTCCTGAAACGCGTCAGTGCCGATCAGAGCAGTTGGAACTTGCCCTGTGATGACTACCATTGGGATCGAATCCATGAATGCGTCAGCGATGCCAGTGACGGCATTAGTCGCGCCGGGACCGGATGTGACGAGCACCACACCGGGCTTGCCTGTGGACCTTGCATAACCTTCTGCGGCGTGTGCCGCGCCAGCTTCATGACGAACAAGGATGTGGCGCAAGCGCTCATCACCAAACAGTTCGTCATAAATGGGCAGCACCGCACCGCCGGGATAGCCGAATACAAACTCCACGCCTTGATCGACCAGACATTGCGTCAGGATGGCAGCGCCAGATTGCCGATCTGCTTTTGGGGTATCGGACACTGTTCTTCCTTCTTCGATCTTCAAGCGCGACAATGCGCCATATTTGCCCGTTGTAACAATTAAACAGGCCCGGCGCAGCGATAATGCGTCGGGCCCGTGTTCGAGCCTGCTAAGAATTATAATCTATCGTGTCAACGATTATAGTTGTAATAATGATGCAAAATAGTCGGGCACTTTGATTGTTTTGGACTCGGCGCGTTTCCATTCGTGCGGAGTTTGGTTGCGGAACCAAGTGTATTGCCGTTTGGCGTAATTGCGGGTCGCCTGCGCCCCTTTCGCGATCACTTCCGGGATCATCATATTGCCGGAGAGAAAATCCGCGATTTCAGGCACTCCGATCGCTCGCATGACGGGCAGGCCGGGATCAAGCTTTCGCGCCAGCAGAGCTTCGACCTCTTCAATTGCACCATGCTCCAACATTAGGCCGAACCGGCGATCGCATCGCTCGTAAAGCCATTCGCGTGGCGGCAGCATGACAAGTGGGTGGAGCGCAATGTCGTCCGCTATCCCGCCGGTCTTGGCGTTTTGCCAATCGCTTAGGGATGTGCCGGTTGATCGCACCACTTCAAGAGCGCGAGCGATCCGTTGGCTGTCCGTTGGCTCCAACATCATTGCCCGTTCCGGATCTTCGACCCGCAAGGCAGCATAGGCTCCTTGCACCGGGAGGGCGCGCACATGACGGCGGACCTCCGCATCAATTTCGGGAATCGGGGCTATACCTTCCAGCAGAATTTTTATGTACATGCCTGTGCCGCCGACCAGTATTGGAACAGCGCCATCGGCGTGCACTTTAGCAATCTCTTCGCGTGCCTTGGCCGCCCAATCGGCTGCGGAACAGGGTTGCGTCCCGTCCCATGAACCGAACAGGCGGTGCTCGATGCCATCCATTTCTTCTAGATTTGGCCGCGCTGAAAGCACTTGCAGATCGGCATAGACCTGAGCGCTGTCAGCATTGATCACCACGCCGCGCTGGCCGGCATCTGCCAACGCCTTTGCCAAAGCAACAGCAACAGCGCTCTTGCCGCTTGCGGTCGGCCCTGCAATGAGCGCGACTGGATTTAATTGAGGAGTATCACCTGTGCTCATAGCCCGGCTGATAGCAGACAACGCGCAGCTTGAAACTCGTTTGCTTACGCAGCCCGGATGGCTGATCGCAGCGGATGCAGAATTTGAGCTTAGCCAGATCGATGAAGATCTGCACGAGCTGGAATGGAGCTCTCAAAACGATCCTGCTTTGCTGCCACGGATGCTAGATGAAGTGCTGAAACCTGATGCAGCATTGATAAGCGACCAAGGCTTTGACCTGCCTGACTTATTTGTTTCTGATATGGACTCCACCATGATTGGGCAGGAATGCATTGATGAGCTGGCTGACTATGCGGGGATCAAATCTAAGATCGCCGCCATTACTGAGCGGGCGATGCAGGGCGAGCTTGATTTTGAAGACGCGCTACGAGAGCGGGTGAAACTGCTCGCGGGGCTGAACGAAGGCGCAATTGCCCTGTGTTTAGCGGAGCGGATCAGGCCGACACCGGGCGCGGCAACATTGGTTGCAACCCTGCTCGATCAGGATTGCCGCACTGTGCTTGTTACCGGAGGCTTTCACCATTTCGCCGATGCGGTGGCGGAGCAATTGGGCTTTGACCGCGTGGTCGGCAATGTGTTGGAGGTGGAGGGCGGCAAGCTCACTGGGAAGCTCGCGGGCCCAATCACCGATGCAGAAACTAAGGCGAGGGTGCTGCGCGAAGAGGTGGCGAAATTGGGCGAGGGCGCGGTTTCGTTAGCTACTGGGGACGGCGCCAATGACATACCTATGATTGAGGCGGCTTCGTACGGTTTTGCCTACCGCGCAAAGCCCAAAGCGCGCGCTGCAGCAAATGGCCGGGTCGATGGCGCTGATCTAACCAGTATACTAACATTGCTGGGAATTCCCGAAAGCGATTGGGTTGCGGTGTAGGCGGGGGGGTGAGAGCTCGAAGCGGCGGAACGAGGTTTTCAGTCTTGATTTGGAACCGAAGTCGCACTATTTACATTAATGTAAGTAAGCGCTGGTATCGTCTAGATGCCGCAACCCAATAAGGCCCGAACTGATGACCATCACCGCTCTTGAATATGCCGCCGACGGCACTGTCCTGCGCCACCCTGACCGCCCGCAGCCGAAGTATTCATTGCCTAAAGCCATTCGGCATTTCCGGAATTTGATGCGGGACAAGGAAGACACGACTGAGGTGTTCAAGATCTTCGAATCGCTTCCGCCGAAAAACTATCTTGAGCGAGTGCGGAATTTCGCGCTGACAGAACGAGGCGAGGCGCTGCGTAAGAGTGAGCCAAACCTACCCGATATTCTCGATGATCACGCTGCAATCCGTAAAACACCGAAGGGTAGCCTTGGCCACGCATATTGTGATTTTATGGAGCGTGAGGGCCTATCTGCTGCGGGTCTAGTCGCTGAATTCGATAAGATGGGCCGTCCGAAATATGACGATCTAACGCATTGGTATCTGTCCCGCTCACGCGATACACACGATCTGTTTCATATCCTGACTGGTTATGGCCGCGATGCTCTAGGAGAGCAGTGCGTGCTGCTGTTCACTCACGGACAGAGCCCAAGCCACGGTCACCTGCTGATCGGTTACGCCGGTGCATTCAATATTAAGAAGCAAGTTTCGGGCAGCAAAGCGCCCATCATTGGCGCAGTAAATCAGGCCCGTCGGACCGGAAATGGTGCGCCCAAACTGATTGAACAGTCTATTCGCGAATTGCTATCGATGGATCTGCAAGAGGTGCGGGCGATGCTCAAAATTCCTCAGCCTACGGTTTATCAGGAATGCCACCGCATTTGGCGCGAAGAAGGTATCGACCCTTACAACATGCTCGCCAGCGAAAACACGCCGGAGGCCGCCGCGGCGTGAAGTTTTGGCCTTAGAGCCAGCTTGCGATCTGGCTCAGCGGCTTTTTCTTCAGTGCATGAGCGGGGACGGTCGCACCTTTGGTAGGGCGTCCGACGACCACAATCATTAGCGGCTTTTCCCATTCGGGGCGTTCACACGCCTCGCGCAGGAATCCCATAGGCGAAGGCGTGTGCGTTAACGTTGAGCAGCCTCCTTCGTGCAGCGCCGCGATCAGCATCCCGCAGGCGATTCCGACGCTTTCATTGACGTAGTAATTCTGCGTCTTGCCGTCCTCTTCGATCCCGCCTTTGCGCTGAGCAAAGACGACGATCAGATAAGGCGCGGTCTCCAAAAACGGCTTGTCGGCATCGGTGCCAAGGTCGCTCAGTGCATCGAGCCATTCGTCGCTCGCCTTGGGCTTATCGCCATCTTCGCCGTAGAACCGCTTCTCCTCTTCCTCCGCCGCCAAACGAATGGCGCGTTTCTTCTCTGGCGAAGTCACCACCGCGAAATGCCACGGCTGATGATTGGCGCCATTGGGCGCAGTGCCAGCGGCCTCAATCGCGGCCTCGATCACTTCGCGCGGCACTGGCTCATCCGAAAAATAGCGGCAAGAACGGCGTTCTTTCAACCGGTCACGCAAAGCCCGCGCGCGGGCAATCGCCTCATCATGAGAAAGCGCTTCAACGGTATAGGGAACTGTTTCGTGTTCTTTCATGATTTCCCTTTGCCGCGACCTGTCCGTAATGGGAAGTCTCCGTTACGGAAAAGGCGCTGGACACACTACTGACACCTATTTAGGTTGCATTTGATGAACCTAAATAAGCGAATCGCCTGAGGAGGCTGTTATGAGTGTTATGGATCGGCCGCTGATTGCCCCCGACCGGCAGATTTCCGGGTTCCGCCCGTTCAAAGTTCTGCATCACTTTCGCAAGCTTGTTGCTGATAAGGAAGACACCGAACAGGTGTTCCACATTATCGAAGCGACGAAAGGCAAGCGTTCGCATCGTCAGGCATGGGACTTCATTGGCTGCAAAACTGGGCAAGATTTTCTGCAACGCGGCGTAAACATACCCGCGATGCTCGACGATCACGATCGCTGGGCTGATTGCGACGAAAACAGCGTCGCCAAGCACTATATGCGGTTCATGAAAACCGAAGGGTTGAGCGCCGCCGGTCTGGTCGCAGAAAGCCACCGCTGGGCTCCGCCAGAAGCGCGGCCGCAAGATCAGACCGAGTGGTACTTTGATCGCCTGCGCGACACGCATGATTTGTTTCACATACTCACCGGCTATGGCCGCGATGCGCTGGGTGAGACGAGCCTACTCGGCTTCAGCTTTGAGCAAAATTACAACACCGGGGTCTTGTTCATTGCATATGCGGGTGCAAGGCAGATCAAAAAAGTCAGCGCCACCAAGGCGCCGATCTACGCCGCGATCCGCGAGGGACGCGCGCTGGGTAAGGCAGCGGACAAGCTCGCACATATGGATGTCGAGGCGGTGATGCGCAGTGATATTGATGAGGTGCGCTCGCGCATGAACATCGGCAAGCCTGTGATTTATCGCGAGTGCCTTCGTATCCTTGAAGATGAAGGTATGCTGGCCAGCGATCTGGCTTTGTCTGAGCCGCAAGTGGCTTAATCTTTGATCCGTGAGGTCACGCGCCACAGCATTAGCAGCGACGCATAGCCCAAGATCGCGGCTAGCAGGAACGGCGCTCCGGGAAAGAACAATCCCTCGTCGTCGGCGAAGTAGCCAAAGGTCGCGGTCATGATTACCGGGCCGATTATGCTGGTGATGCTCATGGTCGAAGCGACTGCACCTTGCAATTCGCCTTGCGCGTCTTCCGAAATCCGCTCGCTCATCATCTGCTGCATCGCCGGGAAGGTCACTCCCGCGACTGTGCCGACGACTATGGCGAGTATGATCATCCAGCTGCCAATTGCAAAGGCAGATATCAGGTAAGAAGGTAGGCCAATCAGCAGGCCCACAATCGCTGTGCGTTTTGCGCCGAACTTCTTGATCATCATGCCAGTGAGACCGGCCTGACTGCCAACCAGCAGCACTCCGTAAAGCGTCGCACCTAGCCCGATATCAAGCTCGCTCCATTCGAACCGGAACCGCACATAGTAAGACCACACCGCCATGGTTGCTTGGGCGGCCATTTGCAGCAGGAAAATGACGCCTAAAAAGCCGAGAACAATCGGCGTTTGTGCCATTTGAGTAATTGTGCCCAGCGGGTTGGCGCGCTTCATAGAAAAGGCGCGGCGGCGATTTTCCGGCAGAGTTTCGCGCAACACGAAAAAGCCGAGCAAAGAGCCGCCAATCGCAAGCACGGCAGCTGCGACGAAGGGCGCGCGCACCGAATACTCGCCGAGCACACCGCCAATCGCCGGTCCGACTACAAAGCCAAATGCGCCTGCTCCGCCAAGTATGCCGAAAAGCCTTCCGCGATCTTCTGGCCCGGCAACGTCGGCGACGCATGAATTCGCTGCGGCCCAACTCGCGCCCATGATCCCGGAGATGATCCGCCCGACGAATAGCCACCACAGGTCGGGGGCCAGAGCCATAATGATGTAGTCGATGCCGAGCAGGAACAAAGTGACCAGCAGTATGGGTCTGCGACCAAACTGGTCGGACAGGCCCCCGATCACCGGCGCGAACAGAAACTGCATCAGCGCATATGCGAACAACAACCAACCACCGATGCCGGCGGTTTGGTCGTCGCTCAGCCCTGTCATGCTTTCTAGCAATGCCGGCATGACGGGCACGATCAAGCCGATCCCCATCATGTCGACAAACACGATGAAAGCGACAAACCCGAACGTGGATTTGCTAACCTGCCTGCTGATTTCCCCTGTCATTTCACCATGTTTGCATCACGCAGTCACCATAGTCGACCGCTAAGTGCCACAGCGCGCCGATGGCAAAGGCGCGCACCCACCACTTTGGCACGCCGAGCGTGAGAATGTAGGCGAGGGCGGCCTCCCAGCCATGCAGCAGGTGGAAGCCAATGCTGCAGCGGTTGGGGTCGAAGATCGGATCGGCGAGCAGATGGTCGAGATCGATCAGGTTTGCACTTGCAATCACCAGCCCTGCGCGCAGCCAATTCTCACGCCACATCAGCCAGCCGAGTACGAAGGGGACGAGCCAATGCCCGCCATAATGCACGATGGATTGGAGGAGGTCTATGCCTCCATCCAGTCGCGGAAGAAGCTGGCATGGGCTTCTCGAAGGTCGGCCAGGTCAATGTCAATCTCTGGCTCTTTGATTTTAAAACCATTTTTCTTGACTGTACCGATTCCACAAATGAACATGTTGTGTTTTTCGCCAAGGTCAATTAGCTCTATTTGGCTAAACGCATCACCTGTCACCAAGTAGCTGGCTTGCTGTTCCCCAAACAGCCAGTGCTCGGTTTTTGCTATTTTTTGTTCTCTCCAAAATGGCCCAAACAGGCTGCAGCCAAGTCCCCCTTCTAAAGCCATCTCCGCAGCGGCGACGATTAATCCGCCGTCAGAGATATCATGCACCGCATTGACGAGATCTAGTTCAATGATTTCTCTGATAAATTCGCCAACGCGTTTTTCCTCGGCCAAATGAACTGGAGGAGGCGTCCCGTCGTCACAGGCGTGAATCTCGCGCAACCAGAGGCTTTTGCCGATATGGGGTTGAGTAGATCCAACTAAATAAATGGTATCTCCACTATCCTTAAACCCCATCGTCATCATCTTCGAATAATCGTCGATAATGCCGACCCCGCCGATGGCTGGGGTGGGGAGGATTGCGCTGCCGCCGCCGGTTGCTTTGCTTTCATTGTAGAGCGACACGTTCCCCGAAACGATAGGGAAGTCCAATGCGCGGCAGGCGTCGCCCATGCCCTCCAGAGCGTGGACAAATTGCGCCATAATCTCGGGCCGCTGCGGGTTGGCGAAGTTCAGGCAATTGGTCACGGCGAGTGGCCGCGCGCCGACGGCGCATAGGTTGCGATACGCCTCGGCAATCGCCTGTTTACCGCCTTCATACGGGTCGGCATAGACATAGCGCGGGGTGCAATCGGTGGTCAGCGCCAGCGCTTTCTTCGTGCCATGCACGCGGACAACACCGGCATCGCCGCCCGTTTGCAGCGTGTCGCCCATCACCTGGCTGTCATATTGCTCCGAAATCCAGCGGCGACTGGCGAGCGCGGGGCTGGCCATCAGCTTCAGCAAATCCGCGCCGATATCCGTGCTTTCTGGCACATCCTCCAGCGGCTTAACCTTGGCCCAGGCCTTGTATTCTTCCTTGGAAAGATAGGGCCGCTCATATTCCGGTGCGTCGGCGGCCAGCGGGCCCAGCGGAATATCGCACACGACCTCTCCGCCCCATTCCAGCACCATGTGGCGGGTGTCGGTGACTTCGCCAATCACGGCAAAGTCGAGCTCCCACTTCTTGAAGATTTCAGCCGCCATCGCTTCTTTGCCGGGCTTCAGCACCATGAGCATACGCTCTTGGCTCTCGCTCAGCATCATTTCATAGGGCGTCATGCCCTCCTCGCGGCACGGGACCATATCCATGTTGAGGCGGATGCCCGCCTTGCCATTGGTCGCCATTTCCACGCTGGAGGAGGTGAGGCCCGCGGCCCCCATATCCTGGATCGCGACGATGGCGTCGGTGGCCATCAGCTCAAGGCACGCCTCGATCAGCAGCTTTTCCGTGAACGGATCGCCAACCTGCACGGTGGGGCGCTTCGCCTCTGCGTCTTCTTCAAAGTCCGCGCTGGCCATGGTCGCGCCGTGGATGCCGTCGCGCCCGGTCTTTGACCCGACATAGACGATCGGATTGCCGACGCCGGTTGCAGCGGAGTAGAAAATCTTATCCGTATCCGCGACGCCCACGGTCATCGCGTTGACCAAGATATTGCCGTCATATGCCGGGTGGAAATTGGTCTCGCCGCATACGGTCGGCACGCCGACGCAATTGCCATAGCCGCCAATGCCAGAGACGACGCCCTTCACCAGATGCTGCATCTTAGGGTGCTCTGGCCGGCCAAACCGCAGCGCATTGGCATTCGCCACCGGGCGCGCGCCCATTGTGAAGACGTCGCGCAAAATGCCGCCAACGCCGGTTGCCGCGCCCTGATAAGGCTCAATGTAAGACGGGTGGTTGTGACTCTCCATCTTGAAGATTGCCGCTTGCCCATCGCCAATGTCGATCACACCTGCATTTTCTCCCGGACCGCAAATAACCCAAGGCGCTTCTGTGGGCAGCTTCTTCAAATGGAAGCGCGATGATTTGTACGAGCAATGCTCCGACCACATGACGGAAAAGATGCCCAGCTCAACCATATTGGGCACGCGGCCCAGGCTTTTGAGGACCTGCTGGTATTCCTCAGGCGAGAAGCCGTGCTGCTCGACAATTTCGGGTGTGATTTCGGGTGCGCTGCTTGATGATGAATCGCTCATGCACGGCGCTTTAATTCACTCGCTTGGGGCCGCCAAGCCTCCGCGCCGAATGTACCAGCGGTTATGCCCGACCCACCATGCAAGTCCGGTCAATATCGCAAAAGCGAGCAAAGCTTGCGCGTAGAGCGCTGTATTGGCTTCAACCGGATGTGGACCAAACCAGTTCACTGCCTGCAGCACCAACATGACGGCAAGCAAGGCAAGGGGCGGCCCAATCGGGCCTCTCGTGCGTTTTACGTACACGAAAAACGCGCCGACTGTGATCAGCAGTTCCAATGGCATCGCAACCTGTGGGTAATTCCACAGGCCCAACCCATAGGCTTGCGGTCCGCCTGCCAATGTCATGTCTGGCGCGTGAGTGATCCAGTCGAGCAGCCAATGCGACATCACCACTAATCCCGCCAATACACCGCCAAAGAAATTGCGCTGCCAAATGAGCACGATCAAAGCGAAAGCTAGCGCCCAGATCCCGGTACCCAACAAGGAATGCGTGAAGGGCATGTGATAGAGATCGAACGGCACCATCACCGTCGCGTCTGGATCGACTCGCATTTTTTCGACGCCAATCATGGCTAGGCCGAAAAAGCCCCAGTCGACCAGCTGAGCGGCCACAAACAGAGTGCCAAGTCGCGGTGAACGCGGAGAAATAGCGGCAGCGGCAAAAGCCGGTGCGAAATGACCGATAAACAAAAGGTGCCCCCAAAAGCCCGATCAGCTAGTGAATTTCAAAGTTATCCATGTCGCTATGCCACTTGTGACGCCGGTTGCAAATGCGCCCCATGCAATGTCTGCAATTGAAATGTGCGTAGCCCAAACTTTCAACACTGCCTGACTAGTCAAGTCATACGTTGCGTAACACAATCCGCCCAAAAGCGCTCCGTTGATCACTGCAGCCATTACGTTGCCGCTATCAAGGCCCGGTTTGATCGCAAACCAGACCATACCGGCCAAATAGATGAAATAGAAAGCTGCCGCCGCACCAACACGAAACTCGTCCGCCATTATCTCTCCGATCACCGGGCGATACAGGTTGGGTCCGGCCCAGCGGAGCCACATTGCATCCAATGCGCCGAATGCAATTGCGGCTGAGATATAGGCTATGATCCACTTCATTTGCTGGCTTCCACTTGTCGGACAGTCTTGACCGAGCGGAGATGCGCGGCCAATGCTCCGACGTATGGATGAGGGTAATGGTTCCCGCGAGGGGCACACGGATCAAGCGTCGACTGACATCGCGCAGATGAGTTTCGAGCAGGCGCTTAAGGCGCTTGAAGAGATCGTGCAGCGGCTTGAGCGGGGCGATGTGCCGCTCGACGCATCAATCGAGCTTTACGAGCGAGGTGAGGAACTGCGTGAGGCATGTCAGAACCGGCTCGATGCGGCGAGCGCGCGGATTGAGAAGATTGTGACCAATCGGGATGGCGCGGCGACCGGCGCGCAGCCGCTCGATGCGGATCAATAAGTTATGATGCAAGTCGTAGGAGGCAGCGATCTACTATTGGACGGGCTAAAGCGCGTTCAAGGCGAGATTGATTCGGTGTTCGACGCCTTTCTACCGGTGCCACAAGATACGCGTGCCCGGTTAATCGAAGCGATGCGATATGCCGCGATTGGCGGGGGCAAGCGTGTCCGCCCGCTGCTGCTCGTAAGCACGGCAGAACTGTTCGGAGTGGATCGCACAGCGGCTTTGCGTGCAGGCTGCGCGGTGGAGGCAATCCATGTCTATTCGCTGATTCATGATGATTTGCCGTGCATGGATGATGACGACCTTCGCCACGCAAAGCCCACCGTTCACAAGGTGTTTGACGATGCGACCGCCGTTTTGGCAGGGGATGCGTTGCACGCACTCGCGTTTGAAATTCTCGCAGACGATGGAACCAGCTCAGATCCGTTTACTCGCAGCGAGCTAATGCTCACCTTGGGCGCAGCCAGCGGCATGAACGGCATGGCGGGCGGTCAAATGATGGATATGGTCGCCGATGAAGAAGGGATCGAATACGACCTTCAGGCGATCACGCGCTTGCAACAGCTGAAGACCGGCGCCTTGCTCGCCGCCTCGGTCGAGATGGGCGCGATCCTTGGCAAGGTTCCCCCCGAAGGCCGAGCGCACCTGCGCGCCTATTCGCGCGATATTGGGCTTGCCTTCCAGATTGCTGACGATCTGCTCGACGTCAGCGGTGACGAAGCAAAGGCTGGCAAAGCGCTGCGCAAAGATCAGAGTCAAGGCAAGCAGACGTTCGTTACTTTGATGGGAGCGGACAAAGCGCGCGAACAGGCGCGGGCGCTGGTCGATCAAGCCATCAGCCACCTTGGGAGCTACGGTACCGAAGCTGATATGCTTCGCTCGCTGGCAAGATTTATCGTGGAGAGGGATCGATGAAAACTAGATTAACCTGCGCTTTGGCCTTGGCGCTTGCCCTTGCGGCGTGCTCCTCAGAGGCAGAGGTCGATCATAGCGCGATGGGTCATGATGGCGGCGAGGACGGGCAGTCCCAGCATTCCATGCCGCTGTCGGATAAGGCGAAGAAGGACAAGAAAGAAGCCGCAGAATTGCTGGCTGCCCGGTTCGAGGTGAATACGTGCGCGGATGCCGATCTGCTCGCATCGGCGCGCCGGACTAGCCCAGAAGAAGGGGAGACGATGACCCGCGTGTTCAGGGTCGCTCCCGAATGCGCCCAAGGGACCGTCGACACTTTGAACGAGGAAGGCTTCGAAGAGTTGGAGGCCGGCCTCTACACCTCAGACGCCGGTGATGATGACGCCGAACAAGTCAGCATTGTGATGCCCGATGAAAGCGTGGACGGGACGACCACTCTGGAATGGAAAACGGCACAAGAATGACAACCCGTATTGGCATCTACCCCGGCACATTCGATCCCATCACTTTGGGTCATGCCGACATCATTCGGCGCGGATCAAAATTGGTCGACACGTTGATCATCGGGGTGACCACCAATCCATCGAAGAATCCCATGTTCTCGACCGAAGAGCGATTTGCGATGGTCGAACGAGAGGTTGCCAGCCTAGGCCTTACCAACGTTGAGGTTGTTGGCTTCAATGCTCTGCTCGTGAAATTTGCCCAAAAGCAGAATGCGAGCGTCATAATTCGCGGTCTTCGCGCGGTGGCAGATTTTGAATACGAATATCAAATGGCTGGGATGAACCAGCAACTTGATGACGATATTGAAACCGTATTTCTTATGGCAGATGTCTCTTTGCAGCCGATTGCCAGCAAACTGGTCAAGGAAATTGCTCTGTTTGGCGGCGATATTGCGCCATTCGTTAGCGCGCCAGTGCGTGATGAAGTGAACGCGCGGGTCGCAGAGATCGGGCGCAAAGGCGATATTTAGCGACAGTTGACGCGGTAAGCTGCGCGGCGCGGTCGATCAGCGGACACTCATTCATTGAAGTGTCAGCCTCGCATCGTTAAACCGTTCGCATAAAGTATGAATTACTCGGATATTATGACCCCAATGACTTTTTCCAAATTTCTTGGTGCTGCGGCATCTTTGGCTCTGCTTGCGGCGCCGCAAGCGTCGTTCGCACAAGATGATGCTGCCGAAGGTGACGCGCCAACAACACCGACTCAAATTTTCACACCGATCAACTACAGCGTGACAGAAGATCTTGAGAACCTTTGGCTGCTCGATCTGTCTAATGGTGAGCGCGTAGCGATCCGGCTAAAGCCTGACTGGGCACCAACCCATGTTGATCGGGTTAAAACGCTGACCCGCCAAGGTTTTTACGATGGGATTATTTTTCACCGTGTTATCGAAGGCTTCATGGCGCAAGGCGGCGATCCAACCGGAACTGGGCAGGGCGGCTCTGAGCTTCCCGACCTAACCGCTGAGTTCAACCCGATGCCGCATGTGCGCGGAACAGTCTCGATGGCGCGCGCGACATCAGAGGACAGCGCGAACAGCCAGTTCTTCATCGTCTTTTATCCGCGTTTCAGTCTTGATCGCCGATACACGAATTTTGGGCGTGTGATTGAGAATATCGCTGCAGTTGACGCGATCAACCGCGGCGAACCACCGCAGGATCCGACGCGGATTTTACAAGCGTCGATCGCCAGCGATAACAAGCCCAAGCCAGTTTTGGCTCCGCCGCGCATCGAACCAGAGATCACGGCAGACGCGCTGAACGCTCCGCTAACACCGCAGTAGGGCTTCCCGATACGCCGCGCTGAGGCTAAGTGCGCAGACCATGCGTGTTGACCTCTTTGATTTCGACCTTCCACAAGAGTTAATCGCTTTGCGCCCGGTGCACCCGCGCGATGCTGCACGAATGCTGGTGGCACGCGGAGCCCAGCCGGATACCTCCTCTTTCGCCGATATGGGGGTGAGTGATTTGCCCCGCCTTCTTTCTCCCGGCGATGTGTTGGTGTTCAACGATACGCGGGTCATCCCAGCCCAGTTGGAAGGGCGCCGCGCAGGTGGCGAGGCAAAGATCGGTGCAACCTTACACAAGCGGATTGATCTGCGCCGCTGGCAGGCCTTCATCCGTAATGCAAAACGCGTGAAAGAAGGCGATCAACTGATCTTTGGCGGAGGTGTGACGGCGATCGCAGAAGCGCGCCATGCAGATGGTAGCCTGACGCTGATGTTTGAAGGCGAAGAGCCGGTCGAAGTGATGCTGGATCGGGCAGGGCGGATGCCATTGCCGCCTTATATTGCGGGCAAACGCGGTGTCGATGAACAAGACCTCAAAGACTATCAGACCATGTTTGCGGCCGAAGACGGTGCGGTTGCTGCGCCAACAGCATCCCTGCATTTCACGCCAGAACTCGTCGCAGCAATTGATGCTGCCGGGATCGGCCGAGAAACGCTCACATTACACGTTGGCGCTGGCACGTTCCTGCCCGTAAAGGCAGACGATACTGATGACCACGCGATGCACGCAGAGTTCGGCCGAATTGATGCGGAAACTGCTGATCGACTCAACCAAGCGCGCAGAGATGGCGGACGCGTGATCGCAGTTGGGACGACCTCACTGCGCTTGCTAGAAAGCGCCGCGCGGCCTGATGGAGTGATCGAAGCGTTTGTAGGCGACACCGATATCTTCATTACGCCGGGGTACAAATTTTGCGCAGTTGATGGCTTGATGACCAACTTTCACCTGCCGAAATCGACCCTGATGATGCTAGTCAGCGCGCTTATGGGGCGTGAGCGGATGATGGCGGTCTATGACCACGCCATTGCCAATAAGTACCGGTTTTACTCCTATGGTGATTCGTCCCTGTTGCTGCCGTAAGCGATTACACACTAAGGCTTTTGCAATATTTGTAGGATATCCTCGGCGCAAGCGAGAAGGAATTGATCCTCAGGACAAAGACAGTTGCTACTAAAGTTAGCGCGCATATTACTTCAGCATTTCTAGGCGGAGCTTTCGCGACAGCACAGTTTCGACACTACAATGCTTGGGAAGGGGACTTATCAGGCATCTCCCCTGATGAGCTTGCTCTGACTATGGCACTGCCCGTGGCTGTGTTTGCAGTTATATTTGGCACGGGCCATTTCGCGCTTCGCAGTATCAACGTTAGAGCGCGTTTAATGTATCCTTTTCTAGGCGCGGTAGCGCTAATCTCCGCAAGCTTAACAGCCATGCCTATGGAACTCACGCAGACGGCCGTGGAAAAGGGGATCGTGTCTATCTTTCTCGCCCTAACATCAGCGATCGGGGCTTTGATTGGCTTCTTGCACTTGCGATCTGCTGGTTACGAAGTTGACGAAGATGAGATAGCGCAGTTTGAGCATGCAATCTCAATGGGAGTTGACGATTCATTGGAAAGTATGACGACTTCTTCTCTACACGATTTCCCTGAAAAGAGTGCGCAACATCAGCAGCAAGAGGCTGTTCCCTCACGAGACGGGGAAATTAAAGACGAAAAAATAGGAGTGCTGAAGACTGAAAGCTCTACCTTTTTTGATGGTCCACTGCAGGTAATAACGTCAGGCAACGCGGTCTTTGCGGCCGCTCTGGCAGGCGCGCTCGTCCATTTCTTATATTCCGCGCTGTACCATCTGGGCGTTTCGAATGGTAACTTCGGTGCGAGCGAAAGCTTAAAGGAGAATGTTTTAAGCGGTGACATCTTTTCTGGCGTTGTCTTTGGTCTTTTGTTCTCGATTATAGTCTGTTCAATATTGCTTCCTCCCGCAATCTATGCGTTGCACAAACTCCTAGTTTCCAGAAAGCGGGCTGATATGCTGAGCTACGTAGTAGCCGGAGGGGCGTTACCTCTGGGCCTAGGGCTCTTGATGTTTGGGTTTGGCTTGCTTTTGACGCATTGGCTTATACTCCCTTTGGCGGTAGCTATGGGAGTCTATCATCGTTTGGCAGGTGTCGAGCCTGCGGCACTTCCCGAAGATATCGAAGTCTCCGATCCGCGCACGTTGATTGGCGAAAACCATGTTAGGCGCCGGATGCGTCGCGTCGTTGGATAAGGCAAACTCGACTTCCCGCGTTTAAGGATTAAGGGAGAGCGCTTATGACACAGCGTTTCTCGTTCGAACTCGCCGCAACCGACGGCAAAGCCCGCACTGGCAGCATTGCGATGCAGCGCGGCACGATCCAGACGCCAGCATTTATGCCTGTAGGCACAGCTGCGACAGTGAAGGCGATGAAGCCGGAAAGCGTGCGTGCGCTCGGTGCCGACATCATTCTCGGCAACACCTATCACCTTATGCTGCGCCCCGGGGCAGAGCGAGTGGCGAAGCTTGGCGGACTGCATGAATTTATGAATTGGGATCGCCCGATCTTGACCGATAGCGGCGGCTATCAAGTGATGAGCCTGTCGGATCTCAACAAGCTGACCGAGGAAGGCGTCGAATTTCGCAGCCACCTAGATGGGTCGAAGCATATGCTTACGCCCGAACGGTCGATGGAGATCCAGCGCCTTCTTGGGGCTGATATCGTCATGGCTTTTGATGAATGCCCGCGCGCTGATCGTCCGCGTGAGGAGATTGCCGCCAGCATGGAACTGTCAATGCGCTGGGCAAAGCGCAGCCGCGATGGTTTCGACGGTGGCGAGAAACACGCGGCGCGTTCGGCTTTGTTCGGGATTCAGCAGGGCGCGCTCGACGAGGAATTGCGCAAGATAAGCGCTGAGAAGCTCATCGACATTGGCTTTGATGGCTACGCTGTTGGAGGCCTCGCTGTGGGTGAAGGGCAGGAGGCGATGTTCGGCGTGCTCGATTATGCGCCGGGACAGTTGCCAGAGGACAAACCGCGCTATCTGATGGGTGTCGGCAAACCGGATGATTTGGTTGGTGCGGTTGAGCGCGGGATCGACATGTTCGACTGCGTGCTTCCAACTCGGTCTGGTCGCAATGGTCAGGCGTTCACTTGGGATGGCCCTCTGAACCTGCGCAATGCGCGTTTTGCAGAAGACACCGGCCCGCTTGACGAACGCTGTGACTGTCCGACCTGCTTAAGCTATTCGAGGGCCTATCTGCACCATTTGCAGAAGTCAGGCGAAATACTTGGGGCGATGTTGGTGACGGAGCACAATCTCGCCTTCTACCAGAACCTAATGCAAGCGATGCGCGATGCCATTGCCGACGAGCGTTTTTCGCAATTCGCGGTTGATTTTCGGCGCGATTATTTGACCGCATAGTCTTTGTTTTGCAGCGATTTTCTATTAGAAAGAAAGCGCAGAATGAAAACGGGGCAGTTCAAATGACAAACTTTTATGCACGCGGCATAGCGGCTGGCGCGCTCATGCTCATGTCAAGCGTGGCTTTGGCGCAAGGTGAAACCGAAAATGAAATAGCCGAACGGTTTGGCGCGCGCGCATCTGTGCTCGACATCTCTCTATCGCCATCGGGAGATAAGCTTGCGTGGGTATCTCCTGGCCCAGATCATAGCGAAGTGTTGTTTGTGATCGACCTCGCTGCAGGCGGGAAAGTTGCACAAATCGCCTCGAACACCACGATCCATACCGATTTGTCGCAATGCAGCTGGGCAACAGACGAACGGATTGTTTGCGATGTGTACGGTATGGCGCGCAACGGTGATGGGGTCTTGCTTCCATTCTCGCGTATGTTCGCGATGAGCTCAGATGGTTCTGATGCATTGTCTATGAATGAGCGCCGCAGCTCGCGGGCGCTCGGCTTTAATCAAAACGGCGGCGACATCGTTGCGCTCGATGTTTCGGATGATGAGGGTCAGCTGCTAATCACCCGTAATTACATCGAGGAATTCACGACAGGTACGAGGCTTGCCAGCGATAAGGAAGGTCTTGGGGTTGACCGTTTCGATGTCGTTTCCGGCAAGCGCAGGGTCGAAATTCAGCCAGATAAATACGCCAGCCACTTTCTCGCTGATGATGAGGGGCACATCCGGTTGAAAGTCCGCTCCTCGCGTGATCAGCGCGGCGTACTGACAGGTGAACGCGTATTGCTTGTTCGCGATCAGAACCAGTCCGATTGGGATCAGTTGAAGGACGTCACGCTTGGAGGGAAGGAGATCGGCATTTCGCCGGTTGCCGTCGACGCAGCGAGCAATCAATTGCTCGCTTACACCACGATCAACGGATATCGAGTTCTTGTTGGTGTCCCGCTTGATGGGACGGGCGCTGCGACCATCATAGCGCAGCGCGATGATGTCGATGTAGCCGGCCTCGTTCGAATTGGCAGGCAGCGCCGTGTAGTCGGGGTAAGCTACGCCACTGAAAAACGCTCGATCGAATATTTTGACACTGAGCTGGCTGCCTTGGCCTCCGCCTTGGGTAAGGCACTTCCTACCAAGCCTCTGATCAACTTTGCCGGCGCCAATGCTGACGAAAGCAAGCTGGTGGTCATCGCTTCTTCGGACACCGATCCGGGCACGGTCTATTTGTTTGATAAGGCGAGCAAGAGTTTGGAAGTGCTGCTGGCAATGCGGGCGCCGCTTGCCGAACGTCCAATGGGTCAGATGAAGCCGGTCACTTATCCGGCTGCCGACGGCACGCAGATACCGGGATACCTCACATTGCCACCTGGTTCAGATGGAAAGAATCTTCCGGCGGTTGTTCTACCGCACGGTGGACCAGCGGCGCGCGATTATTGGGGTTTTGACTGGATTGTCCAATTCTTCACGGCGCGCGGCTATGCCGTTTTGCAACCAAATTACCGCGGATCATCGGGTTACGGTGAGGCTTGGTTTGGTCGCAACGGTTATCAGGCTTGGGATGTCGCGATTGGCGATGTGAATGATGCTGGCCGATGGCTTGTTTCAGAAGGTATAGCCAATCCGGACAAGCTCGCCATCATCGGTTGGTCATATGGCGGCTATGCCGCGTTGCAATCGCAGGTTGTTGATCCGAAGCTCTACAAGGCAGTGGCGGCTATTGCTCCAGTGACTGATCTAGAATTTCTTCGTTCAGACGCGCGGGCCTACACAAACTTCCGGTTCCGAGACGAGCAATTGGGACAAGGCCCGCACATTGCCGCTGGTAGCCCGCGTCGCCATGCGGAGAAGTTCGCAGTGCCTGTCGCGCTTTTCCACGGAACCCTCGATATCAACGTCGATGTGCGTCATTCGCGCGCAATGGCGGACGAATTGAAGGATGCGGGCAAGCAGGTGAGCTACACCGAGTTTGAAGATCTCCAGCACAATCTGGGCGACAGCAAAGCGCGGGCACAGATGCTAAGTGAGATTGATGCGTTTCTAACACAGGCACTTGGCAGCTAAACACTCGACAAATCGTATCGATCAGGCCAAGTGCGCCGCAATGACTAAGACGATCAAACTACCTGAAGAATGCACCAGCATGGCCGAAGTGCGCGCGGGCGTTGATGCGACAGATCGCGAACTCGTCGCTTTGTTAGAGCGCCGCTTTGGCTACATGCGCGCTGCTGCCCGTATCAAACCGAGCCGGGAAGTGGTTCGCGATGAGGAACGCAAAGCGAGCGTGATTGCAGCTGCTGTTGCAGAAGCCGAGGCGCGCGACCTTCCGGGTGATGTCATCGGCGATATCTGGGAGCGCCTGGTCGAAGGTTCAATCGCTTATGAGTTCGACGAATGGGATAGAACACGCGCCTAGGGCTAAGATCTTGCCCCGCAACTCTCTTCACTACCTATACAAAAGAAAAGGGCGGCCCTCTCCGTTGAAGGAGGGGGCCGCCCTGATTCGTTTCGATGTTCCCGCAGATTAGCGCGAGTAGAACTCGACTACGAGGTTCGGTTCCATCGTTACCGGATAAGGCACTTCATCAAGCTTTGGTACGCGAGTGAATGCCACCTTGTCGTTGCCATCTGGGACGACATAGTCTGGAATTTCACGCTCTGGCAGGCTCTGCGCTTCGATAACCAAAGCCATTTCCTTAGCCTTGTCACCAAGCGAAATTACGTCACCAACGTCACAGCGGCGGCTGGCAACATTACATTTAACGCCGTTCACGCGGATGTGGCCGTGGCTTACAATCTGACGAGCAGCGAAAATCGTTGGCGCGAATTTGGCGCGGTACACGATCATATCCAAACGGCGCTCAAGCAAGCCAATCAGGTTCTGACCAGTGTCGCCCTTAAGTCGCGTCGCATCTTTATAGGTGCTGCGGAACTGCTTCTCGGTTACGTCGCCGTAATAGCCTTTCAGCTTTTGCTTCGCGCGCAGCTGAAGGCCGAAATCGCTCATCTTGCTCTTGCGACGCTGACCGTGCTGGCCTGGACCATAAGAACGCTTGTTTACCGGGGAGTTTGGACGGCCCCAGATGTTTTCACCCATCCGGCGGTCGAGTTTGTGCTTCGAGCTGGTACGCTTCGTCATAGGATAAATCCTTCAAATCTACTGAGCCGCCCCAGTGGCGACCATTTAACCCGGCATCGCTCCGCTGAAATGCTTCAACGCGGCCTCTGCTTCACCGGGGTGCAGGGCCAATTTGCGAAGGCGCGCGAATAGCAGGAATGGGGCGTGCGTCAAGCCATTGTGGGGCTATCTCGGCTCAGGAATCCTGATCGCGCCGTTGCAGCGATGATAGCACACCGCGCAAGGTGCGGATTTCCAAATGATTCCATCCGGGTTTGGTCAGAACGTTGCGCAATGTGCGAGCAGTTGCTTCTCTACGCGGTTCGGGCAGGAAATACCCCTTTGGCTCTAGCATGGCTTCAAGATGAGTGACCAAACCATCAAGGTCTTCTTGCGGCGCAGGAGGGAGCACGTCTTCCTCTGTGGGCTGGACCATCCCTGCTTCATCGCTAGCGGCTTTTGACCACTCATAGGCGCATAAGATCACCGCTTGCGCGAGATTGAGCGAGCCAAATTCCGGGTTAATCGGCACAGTCAGGATGCTGCGTGCAAGGGCGACATCTTCGATGGCTAATCCCGATGCTTCGCGGCCAAACAAAATCGCGCTGCGACCGGACTGGGCCTTCATCTCAATTGCCGCTTCGTTAGGCGTGACGACTGACTTCGAAACGCCGCGCTTGCGCACGGTGGTGGCATAGATGTTCGCACAATCCCCCACAGCTTCTTCTGTCGTCTCGAACACTTGTGCGCGTTCCAGCACAATATCTGCCCCCGCAGCTGTTGGCCCAGCGGCGGGATTGGGCCAGCCATCGCGCGGTGCGACAAGGCGCATCTCGCTCAGCCCGAAATTGAGCATAGCGCGAGCTGCATGACCAATGTTTTCACCCATCTGCGGGCGAACAAGCACGATTACGGGCTGATTGATGTCGGTCATAAGCGCGGTCAGTCCTGCGCAGCTTCCTGCACAGTGCTGGCAAATTCTTCAAAATCGCGTGCTTCTGAAAAGTCGCGGTAGACGCTGGCAAACCGGATGTAAGCGACGCTGTCGATCTGTTTCAGCCCTTCCATAACCATTTCGCCGATCTTAGCAGAAGGGACTTCGGCATCACCGGCGGTTTCGACTTGGCGCTGAATGCCGGAGACCAACCGGTCAATCCGGTCCTGTGTCACGCCGCGCTTGCGGCAGGCGAGGGAGACTGAGCGTTCCAGCTTGTCCCGGTCAAACGGCTCACGGCGTTCTTCTTTGCCATTATCGCCCGCTTTGACGATAACGACTTCGCGCAATTGCACGCGTTCAAAAGTGGTGAAGCGTGCGCCGCAGCTGGAACATTGCCGCCGTCGCCGGGTCGCGGTTGCGTCCTCGGTTGGGCGGCTGTCTTTGACCTGACTGTCGTCATTCGCGCAAAAGGGGCAGCGCATATCTAGGGACTACTTCTTGATACGATTGTAAAAGGCGATGCCTGCGCCGGCGGCAAGTCCGAGAGGTAGGCTGATAACGGGCAGGATCGCTCCTGCAACGGCGCCGATCGCCGCACCTGTCAGCACTGGCTTGGTCGAAGGGTGCTTCATCCCCTGCTTCGCCATACCCGATAGCTCAGTTTTGCTGTCTTCGATCCAATCGGGACCATCATCTTGCGGGGTGTTCATGATAGCTGCTCTCACATGCCCGGATAGACAGTGAAGGCGGCGCACAATTCGCTAACCCGGTTGCGGACGCTCTCTTCCACTTGGGCATCGCCTTCTGGGCCGTTTTTGGACAAGCCATCGACCACTTCGGCGATCAATTTTCCAACAATGCGGAATTCAACCGGGCCAAAGCCACGCGTTGTGCCAGCAGGCGTCCCGAGACGTATTCCGCTGGTCACGAAGGGTGAGCGTGTGTCGAACGGAATACCGTTCTTGTTGCAGGTGAGCCAAGCACGGTCGAGGCCTGCTTCGGCGGCCTTACCCGTCACGTCCTTTGCGGTGAGGTCAACCAACATAGAGTGGTTATCCGTCCCGCCAGACACGATCCGAAGGCCATTCTCTTCAAGGCTGGCTGCAAGCGCGCGGGCATTCTCAACGATGCGGTGCGCATAGGTTTTGAAGTCAGGCCTCAGCGCTTCCCGAAAGGCAACGGCCTTACCGGCGATAACGTGCATCAACGGTCCGCCTTGAAGGCCGGGGAATACGGCCATGTTCAGTGGCTTGGTGAACTTCTCATCATTCCACAAGATTATGCCAGAGCGTGGTCCGCGCAAGCTTTTGTGCGTGGTCGACGTCACAATGTCGCAATGCGGGAATGGGGAAGGGTGGGCGCCGCCAGCAACGAGCCCCGAAATGTGGCTCATATCGCACAAGAGGACCGCGCCAACTTCATCCGCAATCGCGCGGAAGGCTGCGAAATCCCATTGGCGCGAATAGGCTGTGCCGCCGCAGATAATCAGCTTTGGCTTATGTTTACGCGCGGTGGCCGCAACCGCATCCATATCTATCAGCTCATCGCCCTCGGTCACGCCGTAACTGACTGGGTTGAACCATTTGCCGCTCATGTTGACAGGCGAACCGTGGGTCAAGTGACCGCCAGAATTGAGGTCTAAACCCATGAACGTGTCGCCCGGCTCTAACAGACCCAAGAACACAGCTTGGTTCATCTGGCTGCCACTGTTCGGTTGGACATTGGCAAAGTTGCAGCCGAACAATTGCTTGGCGCGTTCAATTGCCAAAGTCTCGACAACATCGGCATAATCACAACCGCCGTAATAGCGCTTGCCCGGATAACCTTCGGCGTATTTGTTGGTGAACACGCTGCCGGTCGCCTCTAACACAGCTTTGGACGCGATATTCTCGCTCGCGATTAGCTCAATTTTATCGCGCTGGCGGGCGAGCTCATTGCCGATTGCGGCTGCAATTTCAGGATCAGCGGTAGCGAGGTCATCGTTCCAGAAACCGTCCATCACGGGAAGAACGTCAGAAGGGGCGGTGCTCATTGGTGGGTCTCGATTCGTGTCGTCTGGATGGGCGGAGTGCCAAGTTTGGCAACGCGGCGTTGGTGGCGACCGTCGGGATCGCCAGCGTCGGCAAATTCTGTGTCTAGGAAGGTGGCAATGCAGCTCTTTGCCATTTCGATGCCGGTCAGCCGCGCACCTAGCGCGATGGCATTGGCATTGTTGTGTTCGCGCGCAAGGGCGGCGGACAGCGGCTCTGACACCAGCGCACAGCGCACGCCGGGATGGCGGTTTACGCTGATTGAAATGCCAATCCCCGATCCGCAAAGGGCGATGCCGCGCTCGACGGTTCCCTCCGCGACGACTTCGGCCAATTTATAGCCATAGTCGGGGTAATCGACGCTCTCGCCTGCGGCCGGGCCAAGGTCTGCGACTTCATGGCCTTCTTCAATGAGCCATTCGGTCAATTCCGCCTTCATATCTGTGGCGGCGTGATCTGATGCAATTGCTATACGCATGCGGAGTGATTTAAGGCCTCGCGTGCCCGATGACTAGGCCCACTAAGCGGCTTTTCCGGTGGCTTTTGTCAAAGCTGGCCCGCAAACTTTGTATTTCGCCGTGCGGACTAGGCAAAGACGCGCCATTTGACTTGTGGAACAAGCCTAAGCATCACTCAGAAAACACGAGGGGAATTGAATGCGTTGGCTGACTTTTGCGGTGATGGTTGTAATCGGCATTGCGTTGGCCGTTCTTGGGACCACACCGCAACCTCCGAAAGCGGATGATTTTGACCCGAGCGCGTTTTCCGCTTCAAGAGCGATGGACCACGTACGGATTATCGCCGCAGAGCCGCATCCAACCGGGTCTGAGGCCAATGCTCAGGTGCGCGGCTACTTGGTGGCTGAAATGGAAGCGCTGGGCGCAGAGGTCTCACTGGCGGAGGGGGCTGTGCCAGAGCGCAGCCTTGCACGCTTTGGAAGGTGGAGCGGAAAGGCACCTGAGGCGCTGACGTTGACCAATGTCATTGGCGTGATCCCCGGGCGCAATCGCACACTGCCAGCCATCGCGCTGATGTCGCATCACGATACGGTTTATGGCTCGCCCGGCGCGTCAGATGACACCGCAGGCGTTGCGAGCATTCTGGAGGCCGCTCGCGCGATCACAGCACAAGGCGCAACCGAACGCGACATAATCATGCTGTTTACCGATGGTGAGGAGTTGGGCCTGCTTGGCGCGCAGCAATTCATCGATGAGAATCCCTTGGCGGACCGGATTGGTGCGATCATCAATCTGGAGGCGCGAGGCGCGGGCGGGCGCACGACCTTGTTCCAGACCTCGAAGGACAATGGCGCGGCGATCGAGCTGTATGGGGATGCGGTTTCGCGGCCGGGCGGGTCTTCGCTCGCAAGCTTTGTTTACGAGGTGCTGCCGAACAACACCGATCTGACGCCCGCGCTTAAGCGGCCATATGTTGCCTATAACCTGTCGTTTATCGGAAGGCCGGGTCTCTATCATTCGCCAAAGGCGACGCCCGAAAACCTTGATCAGGGCGCGCTGCAGGATATGGGAGATCAGACGCTGGAGCTGACGCTGGCGCTCGCCAATGGGGATGCGCTGCCAGAGGCGGCGGAGGATCGCACATTCTTCGATGTGTTCGGAATTTTCCTGCTGCATTACGGCACAGTGGTGGGCTGGGCATTGTTCGCAATAACCGCGGTGCTGCATGTGATTTGCCTGCGGCTGAATGCGCCGGGCGGCCGGTGGAGAAGCCTGGCCGCATCGGCGGTAGTGATCCTGGGCGGCGGGCTCACACTTTACATTGTCAATGCAATCTCAGGGCAGGGTGCGGGCGAGGGCATCTATTACGACCGCTTGGCCGCAATCCCGATGCTGGAGGTGCAGGCGCTGCTGATCTGTATCGCAGCACTTGCGGTCAGCGCGCCATTGTGGGCGGGGCGGCGCGGGAGCATTGTGGGCGTTCTGATCGCTCTCGCCATGCAGATATTCGTCCCCACCACCGCATTTCTGGTGGTTTGGCCGCTGCTGCTCGCCGGAATTCTCGGGGTGGCGACGGGCAAACCTGATGGAGCAATCGCGAAGGTTGTCTCGGTGCTTTGCGGCGGCGTTGTGCTGGGGTTGATGCTTCAGTTTGGGCATCAAGTCATGCAGGGTGTTGGACCGGATGTCCCGATGGTGGCGGCGCTGCTCGCGGCTTTGATGGTGCCGGTGCTTGGCCCAATGATCCCGGCGGTGAACGCAAAGCGCTGCTTTTTGATCGCAGCGGCTTGCCTAGTCGGCGCGCTCGCCATTGCGACCTGGGTGCGGTTCGACCCCGTCGCCGATACGGTGCCCCTTTACGATTCAATGAAGGGCTAGGGCTCGACTAGATTAGCCACGAATTGGGTTTTGGCATTGGCTCTTTTTGCACGGCGTTGATCATCGCAAGGACAGAGCGCACGCCTGCGAGAATTGCCAATGCAGCTGCGGGCAGCGCCACAAATCCGCCAATCGCGACCTCAGCGATAACAGAAATTACTGCGATTGCTGTAAAGGCGACCGCAAGAGCAAACAGCCAAAACGTTTTGATATGATACGAATAATGGCTGCCCTCCCAATCTTCCTGAGCGCCTCCACGAAAGACAAAGGCAAGCACCACGCCAACCACGCCGCTTACTCCGGTGAAATACGTGCCAAGATACAGCACAGACACCACAAAAGGTCGGTTTGCCAGAAGTGAAGCAGCAGAGGTGTCGTTAGACAAAAAGAACCCCTCCGCAAGGCCTCAATACGATTCGTCTCATCGCTTTCCTATTGATCCAAGAAACTTCGCATCTTGCGCGATCGGCTTGGGTGCTTGAGCTTGCGCAGCGCCTTTGCCTCAATCTGCCGGATACGTTCGCGCGTCACGCTGAACTGCTGGCCCACTTCTTCCAAAGTGTGGTCGGTGTTCATGCCGATGCCAAAACGCATCCGCAGCACGCGCTCTTCACGAGGGGTCAGCGATGCGAGCACGCGGGTGACCGTTTCCTTGAGGTTGGCCTGAATTGCAGCATCCACGGGGATGATCGCGTTCTTATCCTCAATGAAATCACCAAGGTGCGAATCTTCCTCATCGCCAATTGGCGTTTCGAGGCTGATCGGTTCCTTGGCGATTTTCATCACCTTGCGCACTTTTTCAAGCGGCATGGATAGGCGCGCTGCCATTTCCTCTGGGGTTGGCTCGCGGCCTTCTTCGTGCAGGAATTGACGCGAGGTTCGCACCAACTTGTTGATCGTCTCGATCATATGGACCGGAATACGGATTGTGCGCGCTTGGTCGGCAATCGAGCGGGTGATCGCCTGACGGATCCACCATGTTGCATAGGTGCTGAATTTGTAGCCGCGGCGATATTCAAATTTATCAACCGCCTTCATCAAGCCGATGTTACCTTCTTGAATAAGATCAAGGAATTGCAGCCCGCGATTGGTGTATTTCTTGGCGATGGAAATCACCAGACGAAGGTTCGCTTCCACCATTTCCTTCTTGGCGATACGTGCCTCGCGTTCGCCCTTCTGCACCATGTTGACGATGCGGCGGAATTCGGGGAGCGCCATGCCGGTATTGGCAGCAATATCGGTAATCTCCGTGCGAATGCGCTCAATCGCGGCCGCTTCTTTCTCTGCGAAAGACGCCCACTTCTTATCTTTCTTTGCGTTTGCCTTGATCCAGCTGTCGTCGAGTTCATTGCCGACATAGGAATTAAGGAAATCGATCCGCTTAATCTTGTGGCGTTCTGCCAGACGCAGCATTTGACCACCCAGCGCGGTCAAGCGGCGGTTAAAGGCATAAAGGTTGTCGACCAGAAATTCGATTTTGGTCGCGTGGAACTGCATGCTTTCCACTTCCGCGGTAAGCTCTTCGCCGAGTTTCTCGTATTTGTTTTCCTTGGCTTTCGGAAATTCATTACCCGCTGCCAAAGTGTCGACCCGCTCGCCTTGCAGCTTTTCAAAGGTCTTGAACAGCTTGGTAATGCGAGCAAATCGCTCAATCGCGTCAGGCTTAAGCGTGGCTTCCATCTGTGCGAGTGAAAGAGTGTTGTCCTCTTCCTCTTCATCGTCGCTTTTGGAACTACCTTCTTCGCCGTCTTCATCGTCTTCAGAATCGTCGTCGCTGTCATCCTCGTCATCATCGCGGATGGTTGGGCCAGCGGTCTCCTCTGAGATTTCGCCGTCATCGTCATCATCGGCGTCTTCAGCCATTTTGTCGGCAGGCGGCTCTTTGGAAAGCATGGCGTCAAGATCAAGGATCTCGCGCAGCTGCATGTCTTCGTTATTAAGCGCTTCTGACCAATGGATGATGGCGTGGAATGTGATCGGGCTTTCGCAAAGCCCAATGATCATCATATCGCGGCCAGCTTCAATGCGCTTTGCGATCGCGATCTCACCTTCGCGGCTGAGCAGCTCCACTGCGCCCATTTCGCGCAGGTACATGCGGACCGGATCATCAGTGCGCCCGTCCGTAGTCGCCTTTTTGACCGGAGCAGCCTTGGTGTCTTTCTTGACGTCTTTCTTATCAGCCGCGCCAACTTGCATCTCTGCAACTTCTGCTTCCTGTTCGGCCTCGGCCTCGGCTTCCTCGTCGTTCTCGACGATGTTCACGCCCATTTCGGAAAGCGCGGTCTGAATGTCTTCGATCTGGTCGGAGCCCATATCACCCGGCAAAGCAGCGTTCAGCTCATCATAGGTGATGTAGCCCTTCTTCTTCGCCCTGGTCATGAGCTTCTTCACTGACGCCTCGTTGAGGTCGATCAGTGGAGCATCTTCGTTTTCTTTAGCTTTTGCTTTCGAAGCCATAAGTTGCCGTCAATCCATTTTCATTTCGTCCGCCGATTGATCATTCGGCGCCGAGGTTGATTCTTTCGTTGCCAAGGGGGCCGCTTTGCGTCGCCCAAAAGCCTTCAATCTCTTATTCAATAAGTCCTGGCTCTGTCGCAGTCTGGCCTGTTCAGCCATTGAACCTTCGGGATCCTCATCGAACCGGCCCACCGTTGCTGCAAGCGCAGCTTCAAGGGCCGGCCTTTCGACCAGCAACGACACAGCTTCAGCCAGTTCCTCGCGCGCATCTACCGGATCGGTGCCTTCTCGCAGGAAGGCGTAGCTTCTGTCTGCCGGTGGGGCGGGAAGGCCTTGCGCGTCTGATATGGCGTTTGCCCCACCCGAATCAAGCGTTTCTGCAAGTTCGAACAAGGATTCCACCAGTTCTGTTGCATTTGGCTCGAACCGGGCAAGCCGAGTGAGGGTTTCAGAGTGGCGTGAAATTTCTTCAGGAAAGCGCACGAGCCCTGCGATCACTGCCTGCTTGAACGTGTCTCGCATCCCACCAGACATGGCGCGTTGTAGCTGTCCGCGTGCCTCGGCAGAAAGGCCTTGAGGGCGCTGCTTTCCGAAACCTTTGTTGCCATTGCCGCGCCAGTTTTGTCCATTGCCTCGTGGTGGGCGAGGCGGAAACGCATATGCGGAATACAGATCCAGCAGTTCGCGCCGATACAGCGCAGCGATATCGCCGTGCCCGATGGTGTCGACATGATCGAGTAACCGCTTTTTTAGCCCAGCTTTCGCCTCAGGACTGTCGAGCGGCTGCGCATCGCGTTCAAACTGCCACAATGTTTCAAGCAGGCTCATAGGTTCAGCAAGCAGCTTCTCCATCGCCTGGGGGCCTTGCTTGGCGATCAAGTCGTCTGGATCCATACCGGATGGCAAGCGCACGATTGAGAGAGAACGGCCCGGTGCAAGCATCGGCAACGCGCGCCCAATTGCTCGCATCGCCGCCTTTTGGCCGGCATTGTCGCCATCAAAGCAAAGGATTGGCACCTCTACCATCCGCCACAGCATTTCCAGCTGCATTTCGGTTAGCGCTGTTCCAAGCGGGGCAACGGCGTCCTCAAATCCAGCCTGAGCAAGTGCCACCACGTCCATATAGCCTTCGACCACAATCACCCGGCCTGATTGGCGTGAGGCAGGGGAGGCGCGGTGCAGATTGTAAAGCGTGCGGCCTTTGTCGAACAAAGGCGTGTCGGGGGAATTGAGGTATTTTGCGATGCCTTCGCGCTTGCCCAAAATGCGCCCACCAAAGGCGATCACCCGCCCGCGTGCGTCCTGTATTGGCAGCATCACTCGCCCGCGAAACCGGTCGTATTTGGTCCCGTCATCGGTGGCGATCCGCATACCGGCTTCAACCAGCATTTGCTCGTCGAATGCGGACAGTGCGCCTGCCAGCGCCTGTTTGTTTTCTGGCGCATAGCCAAAGCCGAAATCGCGCAAGGTCTGGTTCGTGAGCCCGCGTCCGCGCAGATAGTCGAGCGCTTCGCGGCCATCGCCGCTTTTTAGGTTGTTTACGAACCACTCCTGCGCCTCGGTGGTCACATCGATCAGGCTGGCGCGCTTTTCTGCCTTTTTCGCCGCAGCGGGGTCCGGCGCAGGCACCTCCATCCCGGCCTCGGCCGCCAGTTCCTTCACCGCATCCATAAAGCCCATGCCGCGTTGGTCAGTCATCCACCGGATTACATCGCCATGCGCACCGCAGCCAAAGCAGTGGTAGAAGCCCTTTTGATCGTTGACTGTGAAGCTAGGCGATTTCTCGTCATGAAAAGGGCAACACGCCTTCCACTCGCGCCCGGCCTTTTGCAGCTTGTCGGTGCGCATGATGACTGTCGACAGCGTCACACGCGCGCGCAGTTCGTCCAACCATTGCGGGGAAAGTGCCATGTCCTAGAAATGCGCTTCTATCGAGCTTCAATCAAGCGCTGCTTGTGGACCAATCCATGATTAGCACATCTTAAGACAAAGCGTTTTTCACCAACCCGCTTGCCATACCCCCGTCGAGCAGCGCGCCGTGCCGCTTTTTCAGCTCGCCCATGACCCGGCCCATATCTTTCATGCTGTCCGCGCCAAGCTCTGTCTTGATTGCGGCGATAGCGGCGGCGGTTTCTTCCTCGCTCATCATTGTCGGCAGGAATTCCTCGATCACCGCCAGTTCCGCTTTCTCCTTCGCCGCGAGCTCATCGCGTCCGCCGGTTTCGTACATCTCAATCGATTCGCGGCGTTGCTTGGCCATTTTTTGGAGGACGGACGTCACCAGCTCATCATCTGGCACATCTTTGTTCGACGTGCGCAGTTCAATATCGCGGTCCTTAATCTTGGCGGAGATCTGGCGCAGAGTTGCTGTACGCTCCTTTTCGCCTGCCTTCATCGCGGAAATCGTGGCGGCTTTGATGGTGTCGCGCATTATGTGGTCTTTCTTGTGGATGGTTTGAGCCAACTGGCTCTTTAGCTGAGATATCGTCCCCGAGATAGGTTGACGCATGGGCAGTGCAAGCCTAGCTGCTGGGACTTAGCGACATTGCTGGAAACCACTGACTCGGAGCGCCCCATGGCCGACACCGCATCTTCACGCGCGCAACCCAACGGCGCGACGGGAGTCCTTGTTTTGGCCGATGGAACGGTGATCTGGGGCAGGGGCTTTGGCGCCAGCGGCGACGCGGTGGGTGAGGTGTGCTTTAACACAGCGATGACCGGCTATCAGGAAGTGATGACCGATCCCAGCTATGCCGCGCAAATCGTCACCTTCACATTTCCGCATATCGGCAATGTCGGCACAAATGGCGAAGATATTGAAAGTCAGGTGGAAAGCGCGGTTGGCTGCGTCGTTCGCGAAGACGTGACGCAGCCCAGCAATTTTCGCAGCGCGCAAGAATTCACCGACTGGATGGCCGCGAACGACAAGATTGGCCTTGCCGGGGTCGATACTCGCGCACTGACGCGCCGCATTCGCATATCGGGCGCTCCCAATGCCGTGATCGCGCACTCGCCGGATGGTAATTTTGACATCTCTGCTTTGCTGGTGCGCGCACGGGATTGGTCCGGGCTGGAGGGGATGGACCTCGCCAGCCGAGTGAGCCGCGAAAATCAGGAAAGCTGGGAAGGCGGGTATTGGCGGCTGGGGCATGGCTATGGCCGGGCTGCGCATGATGCGACCCCGCACGTGGTAGCAATAGATTACGGCGCGAAGGACAACATTTTCCGCAATCTGGTGAAAGCGGGCGCGAAGGTGACCGTGGTCCCGGCGAAGACCTCGCTTGAGGACATTCTCGCGCTGTCACCCGATGGCGTGTTTCTTTCCAATGGTCCGGGCGATCCAGCGGCGACGGGTGAGTTCGCCGTGCCAGTGATCAAGGCGCTGCTCGATCGCGACATGCCTCTCTTCGGCATTTGCCTAGGCCATCAGATGTTGGCGCTGGCGGCTGGGGCCAAGACGACCAAAATGCACCAAGGACATCGCGGCGCAAACCATCCGGTTCAGCGGGTCGGTGGTAGCTGGGGCGACACCGAGGCTCTGGTCGAGATCACCAGTATGAACCACGGCTTTGCAGTCGATGGCGACACCTTGCCAGATGATGTCGAGGAAACGCATGTCTCGTTATTCGATGGTTCCAATTGCGGCATCGCGATCAAGGGTAAGCGCGCGTTCGGCGTGCAATACCACCCAGAAGCGTCTCCCGGCCCGCAAGACAGTTTCTACCTGTTCGAGAAATTCGTCGGGGGTTTGGGAGCCTAATGCGCTCACTGCGTTCCCTTCTCCCAATTCTCATCGCGCTCCCGCTCGCGGGCTGTGATCTGTTCGATGATAAGGACTGGCGTGAGGGCACGGAAAGCGCAGAGGAATGCACCGCACGCGTAGCCAAGAAGCTAGAAGTCAAACAGTTGATTGAGGCAACGGATGGCAATGTCCTTCCGACCTTCACCTTTGACATCACCAAGATGGATCTGAACGCGATCAACGAAATGATCGTACCTGCAAGCGGCAATCAGCGCGGCTCTTTGCGCACTTCTGCGTTTGGTGCGACTGCCCCGCCGGTTGAGGCCTTTATGGCGCTCGACGTGAGCGAGGCGGGTGCGTTCTACTTTGGCGATGATCCTTCGCTTTACCGAGTGCAAGGCAAGGTATTGACCGCCGACGAAATTGTCCCGGCCGGATGCGCGATGCAGAAAACTGGCATGCGCCTTACCGGCTTTACGCTCGAAAATTCATCCTAACCGATCTGCGACCATTCCGAACAGAAAGCGACCGTCAGAATAATGCCCAAACGTACTGACATAAATTCGATCCTTGTCATTGGCGCTGGCCCGATCATCATCGGTCAGGCGTGCGAGTTTGACTATTCCGGGACGCAGGCGATCAAGGCTCTGAAGGAAGAGGGCTACCGCGTCATTCTGGTGAACTCCAACCCGGCCACGATCATGACCGATCCGGAGTTTGCCGACCGGACCTATATTGAACCGATAACCCCGGAAATTGTCGCCAAGATCATCGCCAAAGAGCGCGCGGCGCACCCGGAAGAGACAATGGCGCTGCTGCCGACGATGGGCGGGCAGACTGCGCTCAATTGTGCGCTGTCGCTTGATGCAGATGGCACGCTTGAGAAATACGATGTTGAGATGATCGGCGCGAAAGCCGATGCGATCGACAAGGCGGAGAACCGCCAGCGCTTCCGCGATGCGATGGATTCAATCGGACTTGAAAGCGCGCGCAGCGGCGTCGCCACCACGCTTGAGCAAGCGCGCGAGGTGCTGGAGCGCACCGGCCTGCCGTCAATCATTCGGCCCAGCTTTACGCTTGGCGGGACGGGCGGGGGCATCGCCTATAACAAGGCGGAGTTTGACAAGATCGTGTCCGAAGGGCTCGATGCATCGCCCACCACCGAGGTTCTGATTGAGGAATCGCTGCTGGGATGGAAAGAATATGAGATGGAGGTTGTCCGCGACAAGAAGGACAATTGCATCATCATCTGCTCGATTGAGAATGTCGATGCGATGGGCATCCACACCGGTGACAGCATCACGGTCGCGCCGGCGCTGACGTTGACCGATAAAGAATACCAGATCATGCGCACAGCCAGCCTGAATGTGCTGCGCGAGATCGGCGTAGAGACCGGCGGATCGAACGTGCAATTTGCCGTTAATCCCGCCGATGGCCGTCTGATCGTGATTGAGATGAACCCGCGCGTGTCGCGCTCATCCGCCCTCGCATCCAAAGCCACCGGTTTCCCGATTGCGCGCGTCGCTGCGAAACTGGCGGTGGGTTATACGCTGGATGAGATCACGAACGAGATTACCGGCGCAACCCCGGCCAGCTTTGAACCGACAATCGACTATGTCGTTACCAAGATCCCGCGCTTTGCCTTTGAAAAGTTCAAGGGCGCAGAGGCGAAGCTTTCCACCGCGATGAAATCGGTCGGTGAAGTCATGGCGATTGGCCGAAACTTCCAGGAGTCGATGCAGAAGGCCCTGCGGGGCCTGGAAACGGGCCTTGATGGGTTCAACCGCGTACCTGAACTCGAAGGTGTTCACCGGGACGTAATCACCGCCGCGCTCAGCCAGCGGACACCGGACCGGTTGTTGAATGTTGCACAAGCGATGCGCGAAGGGATGACGCCAGAGGACATCCAGCCGATTACCGGATACGACTTATGGTTCCTGCGCCAGATCGAAGAGATCGTCGCCGCAGAAGCGCAGGTGAGCAAGGAAGGGTTGCCGCAAGATGCCGCTGGTTTGCGCGCGCTGAAGGCGATGGGCTTTTCTGACCAGCGCCTCGCGACATTGGCCGTGCGTTCTGTCGGTGTCGCAGGAGGCATGGCGGAAACGCAGGCGCGCGGTTCAGGCCTGCTCCATGATGCGCTGCAAGCGATGGCGGGGGCTACGAGTGAAGCCGAAGTGCGCGAACTGCGGGAAAGATTGGGCGTGCGGCCGGTGTTCAAACGGATTGATAGCTGCGCGGCAGAGTTCGAGGCGATCACGCCCTATATGTACTCAACCTACGAAGCGCCGACATTTGGCGAGCCGGAATGCGAGGCCGCTCCGTCTGATCGCCGCAAAATCGTAATACTTGGCGGCGGTCCAAACCGGATCGGGCAGGGGATTGAGTTCGATTATTGCTGTGTTCACGCCTGTTTCGCGCTCGAAGAAGAGTTCGAGACCATTATGGTCAATTGCAATCCAGAGACTGTGTCGACTGATTATGACACGTCAGACAGGCTCTATTTCGAGCCTCTGACCGCAGAAGATGTCCTTCAAATCTTGCGCGTTGAGCAGCGGTCAGGCGAGCTAGTTGGCGTGATCGTGCAGTTCGGCGGCCAAACACCGCTTAAACTTGCGCAAGCGCTGGAGGATGCAGGAATCCCGATCCTTGGTACTTCTCCAGACGCGATCGACCTCGCCGAGGACCGCGAACGTTTTGCCAAACTGGTCAATGAGTTAAAGTTAAAGCAGCCGGCCAATGGCATTGCGCGCAGCCGCGATGAAGCCGCCGCGGTTGCCGCACATATCGGCTATCCAGTCTTGCTACGCCCATCCTATGTGCTGGGCGGGCGGGCCATGGAAATCGTCGACTCTGAGGCGCAGCTTGATGATTACATCGCCACCGCGGTCAATGTCTCTGGCGAAAGCCCTGTTCTGATTGACCAATATCTGCGCGATGCGATTGAATGCGATGTCGACGCTTTATGCGATGGCGATGAAGTGCGCATTGCCGGGGTAATGCAGCATATTGAAGAGGCTGGGGTGCATTCGGGCGACAGCGCTTGCACATTGCCGCCTTACTCTCTTCCGCCGGAAACGATTGAGGAGATGGAGCGCCAGGCTGAGGCTTTGGCCTTCGCGCTGGGCGTGCGCGGCCTGATGAATATCCAATTCGCGGTCAAAGGCGAAGATGTCTATCTGATTGAGGTTAACCCGCGCGCCAGCCGCACGGTCCCGTTTGTCGCGAAGGCTATCGGGCAGCCGGTGGCGAAAATCGCCGCTCGGGTGATGGCGGGCGAAAAGCTCTCCGCATTTCCGCAATTCAAGCGCGATCTGCCTTATATGGCTATCAAGGAAGCCGTGTTCCCGTTTGCTCGCTTCCCAGGCGCTGACCCGGTTCTGACGCCGGAAATGAAGTCGACCGGGGAAGTGATGGGGATCGACACGACATTTGAGGCCGCCTTCCTCAAATCGCAATTGGGTGCGGGCATGAATTTACCGCGCGATGGCACAGTGTTCGTCTCAGTCAAAAATAGCGACAAAAGTGTGATTTTGCCTGCGGTTCGCGGCCTGATCGAAAAGGGCTTTACCGTCGTCGCGACCGGCGGCACTCAGACCTATCTGGCTGAACAGGGACTTGCAGTTGAGAAGGTCAATAAAGTGGCCGAAGGCCAACCGCATGTCGTCGATAAAATCATCGATGGCGAGATTGCGTTGATCTTCAACACCACCGAAGGTTGGCAATCGCTGCGGGACTCCAAATCGATCCGCGCCACCGCTTTGGAAAAGAAGGTTCCTTATTACACAACCGCAACTGCATCTTTGGCTGCATCAGCGGCAATTGGAGCAGTATTGCCAAGCCAGCTTGAAGTCCGCGCGCTGCAAGACTATTATAGTTGAGTAATTCAGCGAAGTTCCCCGACATTTCGATGCATTTGCGCCGCCTCGGCAGAAGTGGTGATGCTTGAAATGACCTGTAATTTCGAGGACTTGAGCAGATAGAAAGAGACGGAATGGCGACGATGGAAAAGGTTCCAATGCTGGCTGAGGGCTATGAGCGGTTAACCACCGATCTGAAGGCTTTGCGGGACGAACGTCCGAAAATTGTTGATGCGATCGAAGAAGCTCGTGCGCATGGCGACCTCTCGGAAAACGCTGAGTATCACGCTGCGAAGGAACGTCAGGGCCAAGTTGAGGCCATGATTGGCGATATCGAAAGCAAAGTTAGCCGGGCGCAGATTATCGACCCAGCGACGCTCAGCGGCGACAGGATTGTATTTGGTGCGACCGTCACATTGCTGGATGATGACGACAAACCGGTGAAGTATCAGATTGTCGGTGAGACTGAGGCTGATGCTGCAGCTGGCCGTATCTCTTACAGTTCACCCTTGGCGCGGGCCTTGATTGGCAAGCAAAAGGGCGACGAAATTGAAGTGACTGTTCCTTCGGGCGACAAGTTCTACCTTGTCGAACAGATCCAGTTCATCTGATCATTGCTGGCTATGGCGCCTTAATCGAGGCGCTTTTCCATAGCGTAATTGTGGATCGGCACGGCTTTCCCGTCGTGCTCGATGGTAAAGTCACGTCTGTGTTCAACGCTGTATCCAGCTCGTTCGAATGCAGACCGGGCCAATTCGCTCGCTTCGGTGTAGAGACGGGCGACACCGTTTTGGCGCGCATGAAGTTCAGATGCTGCGAGCAGCTCATCTGCTAGGCCGCGCCGCGTGTGATCGGGATGACAATAAAGCATGTCGAGATGCCCATCTGGCTCAAGCAAAGCGTAAGCTATTGCGTTGTCCTCCGGGTCTGCCGCGACCAGTATGAGATCACCAGACGCTGCTCGATCAAGGAAACGCTGTGGGCCGGGGTGACGCGCAGCCCAAGCAGAAACCTGATCTGCCGTATAGCTTTTCGCCCCGACCGCACGGATTGCTGCGACCGTCACTTCGGCCAAAGGGAGAGCATCTACCCGCGTGAATCGCCTGATAGCGTACGCCATTGCGCCCTCAATCAGTGGCCTGATTACGCGTCTGGCGTCAGAAGATGGTGGATATGCACGACCACATATTTCATTTCAGCATCATCGACGGTGCGTTGAGCTTGAGCGCGCCATGCCTCCTCAGCAGCGTCGTATGAACTGAACACGCCGACGACGTGGATGCTCTCAGGGTCTTGGAATTCAATGCTTCGCGGATCGCTTACGCGGCCACCCATGACCAAGTGAAGCTTTTGTGTCGGAGTTGTTTCTTCCATGGTGAGATGTCTTTCCTTGGGGAGGCGGGAATTAGATCGTGCCCAATAAAGCAAGCATCATGAGGCGCAAGTCCTGCAGCTGTCCTGTACGGTAAGGCCCCTAATTTGGAACCCGATTTTTGAGGTCACGCACAGCGCGGCCTGCTCTGCGTGACGCGCGGCGCGACACCGTTTTCGTCAGATCACCTGTTGCGCCGATTGTGTGACTAGCCTCGCGCCGCAATTTGCGCGCTTTGGCCATTCCAGCATCGCTCATATCTTCAATACTGTCTTGTCCGCGCTGGGCGGTGTCGAGTGCGCCATCAATAGCCTTGATCCCGTATGCGACAACGGCATCTCCGATCAATGACATGAAATCGCTGCTGCGCTTCTTCGCGCTGTTGACTGACGCAGTTCTAACGCTGCTTGCACCCTTTTTCACGCCCGTCGCGACACCTTTGGCAGCATTACCTGCCGCGCGGCGACCGGGCTTGGTCATCATGCCAATTGCGAGACCGGTGGCTACCGCTCCACCGACAGCAACGCCGGGATGCTTTTTAATGAATTCACCGGCTGCGCTAGCCGCCTCGCGTGCATCGTCGGCAATACCGCGTTGGGCATTGCGCTTTTCACTCGCTTCGATCTTTGCGCGAAGTTCATCGCGTTTTTCGGCGGGATCAGTCATCATCGTCTCCGGGAGTATTCGCGTCATGGGGAACATCATCTCGTGGCGTCAGGACGATGTCGTGAGTGTTTTGGGCGGCGAGATCGTCCAATGTTTCAGCGTCGTCCTCACCATTTTCGATGCCTGCTTTAGTGTCGGCCTCAGATTTGGCGTCTAGCTCATTGTTGAACGCTTCCATTATTGGCTCGCGTGCAAACCAAACGGCAATTGCTGCGACGACCACCGCAAGCACACCCTTGCTGTCGCCAGCTTTCTCGCCAGTGGTTTCAAGTGCGTCTTTAGCGCCCGCGATCACCCGGCTTACGGTCCGTTCTGCAAGGCTTTTGCCTGACAATCCGGTTTTTACATGTTCGATGTCTGCCTTGAACATCGCCAGCGCAGAATTGCGCAGTGCCCGGTCTTCACGGAATTGTTGATCAAGCTTGCTCACTCGCTCTCATCCTTGAACAAACTTGCAAGGTCTAGCGCGTTGCTGCGCACTTTCAGACCCAACACGATCACACCGAGCAGCAAGGCACCAACAACAACACCTATTGCCCCCCAAATCGTGATCAATGGTTCAAGTGCCAAAACCATGCCAACGGCCAGTGCAATCAGCGTTAAATGTAGCAGAATGATCGCAAGAACGCTGAATACGATGATACCGCCGATTTTACGTCCAGCGAGAGACGCCTGCGTCTTACGGAACGTCAGCTCCGCTTCAGCATAGGTTCGTCCATCATCAATCAGCGCCGCAATTTCTTCGGTCAGCGATTCGTCAAATTGCTCTTGGTCGCTCGCAGTGTTGTCTGGCAGCGCGTCGCCGTGATCGCGCGTGGGATGAGCCTCGACAGGTTCAACGCCCGCCGGTTCACTGCTCGATCCAGACGCTCGGCCCACATTAGATCCAAGGTCCTCATTCGAGCGGTCTGGCCGTTCCTCATCACGCATGCACAGCCCCTCCGCAAGCTTCCGCGGATCAGTCGTTCGAGCCGCGGAACATGCGAGCGATTAAGAAGCCTGCGACCGCAGCAAGACCAACAGCGACGCCGGGACTTTTACGAACCATTTCGCGGGCGTCTTCACCCAACTCATCGACGCTTTTGGCATCAATTTTTGCTGAGGTTTCAGCAAGAGCGCGCGAAGCCTTGCGAGCATAATCGCCATATTGCTCACCGAAACGCTCATCAATTTGCTCTGCGGTCTCACCGACGACGCGGCTCACTGACGCGAGCGCATCGCTTGTCGCTGCCTTGCCATCGCTCGCCAATTCGCCAGCCTTGGTTTTGGCTTGTTCACCGTATGCCTTGGCTTCGCCAACCAGATCGTCACTCTTCGACATTGCATTCTCCCGGTATGAACCTGCGCGTTCTCCCGCCTCGGCGCGCAGAGCAGCAGCACCTGCTTTCGCTTCATCGAGAGCAGCGTTGAAACGGCTTTTTGCTTCATTACGGTGCTCTGCAGCAGTTTCAACAGGAACTTCAGGCATTTTTGCAGCAGACTTTGAAGTCGCGCCGGTTTTCTTCGGAGCAGCTTTCTTCGCCGTACTTGCCCGTTTCGCGGGAGTTTTGCGGGTGGTTTTGGTTGATTTTGTGTCAGCCATGGTTCTCTTTAATCCTCCAAATACGTATTCATCTGAACTGCATAAGGGCGCAGCTCTCACACTAGTCCAACGCGCCTTGCACGGATTCGATCCGACGCATAAAGCGCAACTGCCATATAAATATGGTGGTGTCTTACCAATATACAACACTTTGCCCTCGGAGCCAAACATGACTGCGATTATTGACCTGCACGGCCGTGAAATCCTCGATAGCCGGGGCAACCCAACGGTTGAGGTTGATGTGTTGCTGGATGATGGCAGTTTTGGCCGCGCCGCTGTGCCATCTGGCGCGTCGACTGGCGCTTATGAAGCGGTTGAGCTGCGCGATGGCGACGCGAGCCGTTATAAGGGCAAAGGCGTGCTAAAGGCCGTCGATGCGGTCAACGGCGAAATCGCTGAGATGATCAGCGGTCTGCATGCAGAGGATCAGCGCGACATCGATATGGCGATGATTGCGCTGGACGGTACGGACAACAAAGCTCGTCTTGGCGCGAATGCAATTCTCGGTGTGAGCCTGGCCGTCGCCAAAGCTGCCGCGAATGCACGCGGTATGCCGTTGTTCTCATATCTTGGCGGAGTTTCTGCCCACGTTTTACCTGTGCCGATGATGAATATCATCAATGGCGGTGAACATGCGGATAATCCGATCGACATTCAGGAATTCATGGTGATGCCAGTTGGTGCACCATCTCTGGCAGAGGCTGTTCGCTGGGGTTCTGAGATATTCCACACCTTGAAGAAAGGCCTTTCGGAAGAAGGCCTTGCGACATCTGTCGGTGATGAGGGCGGCTTTGCCCCTGACCTTGCGAGTACCCGCGATGCGCTTGATTTCATCATGAAGTCCGTTGAGCAAGCAGGTTTCACGCCCGGTGACGATGTGGTGCTGGCGCTCGATTGCGCCGCGACCGAGTTCTACCGCGATGGCAAATATGAGATTTCGGGAGAAAGCCTAAGCTTGGATGGCGCAGGTATGGCTGACTATCTGGCCAAACTGTGCGCTGACTATCCAATCCGCTCAATTGAAGACGGAATGGACGAGGATGATTTTGAAGGCTGGGCCGCACTTACCCAAGCTATCGGGGACAAAGTTCAGCTGGTGGGTGATGATCTGTTCGTCACCAACCCAGAGCGCCTGAGTATGGGCATCTCAAAAGGGCTAGCCAATTCGCTTCTAGTAAAGGTCAATCAAATCGGCACGCTGACGGAAACTTTGGCTGCGGTCGATATGGCGCACCGCGCTAGCTATACTTCAGTTATGAGCCACCGTTCTGGTGAAACCGAGGATGCGACCATTGCCGATCTTGCGGTCGCGACCAATTGCGGACAGATCAAAACTGGCTCGCTCGCGCGTTCTGACCGTTTGGCGAAATACAATCAATTGATCCGCATTGAAGAAGAATTGGGCGCCAGCGCTCACTATGCCGGTCGCGATTGTTTCGGTTCGTAAGGAAGGGGTTTGAGCTGGCGCGCAGTCTGCGGTTCAGCCACCGCTGCGTTCAAGTGACTCGGCGAAATAGCGGTCCATCGCTTCCATGCCATTGTCGGACAGCCGCACGAGCACTCGTCTTTGGTCTTCTGGATCGTGTTCTCGCACAATCAGTGCGTTTTCCGTCAAGACGCCAAGCCAACGCAAGCCAGTCGTTGGCGGTGCAGCCGAACCGATACAGGCGCTGGATACCGAAACAGGTTTGCTCTCCACATGGGCGACATATAAATCTAGCAAGATATCCCAAGCCGGTTCACCGAATAGGTCAGGATCGCCGAAAATTGCGCCTCTCGCCCGGCGTGTTTGGTAGACGGCGCGAGCTTTTGCTGCGAATCTCTCCCGCCGTGCCAACAGGTCATCGGCCTGCGTTTCGGTATAGCTGCGTGCACGATGATGTTGATCGACTTCGCTTTGCTGTTTGGCTGCGGTCAGATCTTCTAGAGCTGCAGAAAGCTCTCCCGTTCGCAGCTTCTCAGCGATAGCGACAAGCTGGTCTGCGACCGGCGACAACGTTGGCCGGTCTATCAAGTCGTCCGCAGGCTCGCTGCAGTTATTATCCAGCGGCGCATCACCAAACGGTTTCAGCTGTTCGCTCTCTTCCATGATCAAAGTTTTTCATAGAAAGTAAAGAGATTCCAGATTCTAATCATGTGACCACCTTCCTGCACTAATGGGCAAGGCAATGGGTCGTCATTTCATTCCCACCGTTACGTAAAGCCCAACCAATTCAATCCATAGTGGAGTCGAAGTTGCATGGCTTTACGTATCACTACGCATACGGTGGTTTTGGAGGCTTTGGACCTTCTTCAGAGGCCGCGAAATCTTGGCGCAGTTTATTGATCGCAGCATCGACATGGGCGGCCGCGATAAAGGCGCCTAGTCTATCAAGATGAGAGAGCTGCGCCTCTAGCGTGAGAATTATGGGTGCAACCTCAGCTGCGGTTGCTGTCTTATGGGCGGTCAAAACGTAAGCTTCCTCGTTCGTGCGCTGCTCGTGTAAGTGCCCCTAGCGCCCCCGACAGCGTTGATGCCCGCCTTTTCACCCTAACAACTGCATAAAATCTACAGAGGGAAACTACGTAGTTCAGGTGCTTTTGCACCGAGGATACGGGGGTATCAGCCCCTTAATGCCGGGCAAAACGATCTGCCAGTTCCAAAAGTGCGAGGGCCGCCGTTGCCGCTTCGCCGCCTTTGTCTTTCTGGGCTGGATCAGCGCGCGCGATTGCTTGTGCTTCATCTTCGGTTGTGATGATGCCATTGCCGATTGGAATGCCATCCATGGTTAGCGCCATGATCGCACGTGCGCTTTCCCCAGCAACGATCTCGAAGTGATAAGTTTCGCCGCGGATCACGACGCCGATCGCGACGAAAGCATCATAACCTCCCCCCTCAACTGCGAGCGCAATCGCGCCGGGAATTTCAAGCGCGCCGGGCACTGTGAGCACTTCGACTTCGTGCCCCGCCGCTTCAACTGCGGCTTTTGCCCCAGCAATCAGCATGTCGTTCAGGTGAGAATAAAATCGTGCTTCGACGATCAGAATGCGGGCCATAAATTTACTCCGGAATAGCTCGATGATCGACAATGTTAAGGCCGAAGCCTTCAATCGCGACTACATTGGGTTGAGAATTGGAAAGGAGAATCATGTCGTGGACACCAAGATCGGCAAGGATTTGCGATCCAATACCGACTTGGCGGACTTCCTCTTCGCTGGTCCAGTCTTCGCCAGTTCCAACCCTGCCAGTGAGGATCACAATAACGCCAGATCCGTGTTCTCCTACGGCTGTCATAGCGCGCTGTAATGTGCGTTTGCGTGCGCCTGGTTGGCCCAATACATCGTCAAATACGGAGATCGGATGAACCCGCGCGAGGGTGGGGACATCAGGTTGGATATGGCCCTTTTGCAGGACATAAGCTTCGTTGTTAGAAACCGTGTTGCGATAGGTGATCATGCGCCATTGGCCGCCATAATCGGATTCGAAAGCGCGCTCATCCTGCCGTTCGACTAAGTGATCATTGCGCATTCTATAGGCGATGAGATCGCGGATTGTGCCGATTTTTAGGTCATGCTTGCGCGCAAAAGCGACCAGATCATCAAGCCGCGCCATCGACCCGTCATCGTTCATGATTTCGCAGATTACGCCGCTGGGGTTAAGGCCGGCAAGGCGTGAAATATCGACCGCAGCTTCGGTGTGACCGGCGCGGACCAGAACCCCGCCAGCGCGCGCGGTAAGCGGAAAGACGTGACCAGGCGTCACGATGTCATCGGGGCCTTTTGAGGAATCGATTGCGACCGAGACGGTGCGCGCCCTGTCCGCCGCTGAAATGCCCGTTGTTACGCCTTCTTTGGCCTCGATTGAGATCGTGAAAGCGGTTTGCATGCTTTCTTTGTTGTTACGGCTCATCGGCTCTAGGCCAAGTTCATTAACCCTTGCGCGGTCGAGCGATAGGCAGATCAGTCCGCGGCCATGTGTGGCCATGAAATTGATCGCGGCGGGCGTCGCCATTTGCGCTGGGATGATCAGATCACCTTCGTTCTCCCGATCCTCATCATCGACAAGAATGTACATTTTGCCATTCCGCGCTTCGTCAATGATTTCCTCAATCCCGACTAAGACAGGGCGATCATCATTGGCGTCGAGAAAGGCTTCCAATTTTGAAAGCGTGTCTGTGGTTGGGTTCCAGTCTGGCTCTGCAGCGTCACGTAGGGTGTTGGCGTGCAGGCCGGCGGCGCGGGCAAGGCCAGCTTTCGTCATCGTGCCGCTGTCGATGAGATCGCGAACGCGTGTGATTGTCGATGTGCTCATACAGTTCAATTATCACATTCTAATGTGATTGCAAGCAATCCCCTGCGACCTGTTCACGAAATGCTTGATGGTGCTCCTAGACCACGCCCGAAAGAAGGCAGGAACGATTGGCGAGACAAAGTGGGGCGCAGCGTCGTATAGTACGAAATCGCAGAAATACTGATCCCCGAATGTTTTACGGAATCGAAATCCAGTTTTTGCCTTGTATTTGTCCGAAAATTTTACTTGGTCGCAGGTTGATTTCTAAATTTCCCATGGGATTGTGATGCGGGGATCGATGTAGGGGGAATCGAGTGGGGTCGCAGCCGCATCTCGTAAATTGTTGGGTTTTGGTATCAGTGCTTCCGCGAGGTAGCGCTGTTTTTGGCGCTTGCTAGCGTTAGCAGGTCTTGGGTTTGCGTGAGGTCCGGCTTGGCTGAGTGCAGGAAATGGTGTGGGCGCGCAGCAGTGCCGAGCGACGAATGGCTTGTCTGTTGAGCGTAGCCAGTGTCGAGAGTTTTTGAGGGATCTAATGGTATACAGTCTGGTTGTTGACAACTCGAAATGGGGCGCAGGGCAAATCGAGTTTGGCCTTATTGAAGGGGATGGCGATCCGCGCCTTGTAGAGGTGGAGGATCCCACGCCCGATGGGGGGCTGCGCATGGATGACGGGCGCGCGGTGATTAGCGGACGGCGCGTGAAGACCGATCACTTCCCATCGCGGCTTATGACCGATGAAGGGTCAATTGGTGTTGTCGCAGATTTTTACAACGTTCGACGTTTTCTGATTGTGAGCCCTGCGCTCAGGGAAATTGTCGAGCGGTTTGAACCTGGAGTGCATCAGTTTGAGCCGGTCCAGATTGTCAATCGGGCAGAGGATGTTCTGGCCGATATGTTCATCATGGTCGTGTGCAATCGGCTCGATAGTGTCGACCGCGAGCACACAACCATGGTGCTTTGGAGGGGCACTATATGGTCGCCGCCTCGTGACATTGCCGACTTTGAGCCGAAAGAGACCTGGCCTGAAGGGTTCGATCCAACGGCGGAAAGCCGCCTGTTCTTTAGCAGCCGCCAGATCGGAGAGAAGCACGTTTGGCGCGACAAGCATCTTGGTGGAGGATCCTACTTTCTCTCGAGTGCCTTGGCTGAAGCTTTTCTTGCAGCAGGCATGACGGGTATGGCTTTGACGGAGCGGAGGGAAGTCTGATGTCGGACAATATTCCTGAGGGTCTGTCCGCACTATTTCTGCGCGCTACGGACGCGTTCATTTTGGAGATAGTAAATAATGTCTGGTGATTATCTTGTTGTCGACACAGGTTCGATTATTAACCTCTTTGCGTCGGGCGAAGAGGTCGCATGGGATCAGTTGCTCTCGGGTGATCGCAAGCTGATTGTATCTGACGTTATTCTCGAAGAACTTGAGCAATTTGCTCTAAGGGAGCCTTCTGGAAGCCCACTAAAAGATATTCGCGCAAAGTTTAACGATTGGGCATTTCCGAGTTCTGATCCGAAACCGGGAATTCGGCAAATAAAATGGCGTCCGGATATAAGCAATTACGAAGGCAACTTTTATAAATCTGACGGCCTTCTTAAAGATAATGTCGGTGGCGATACGTCCGTCGGTGGATTTCAGCAGGGAAAGACCGCATTTCAAACCAAGATAATTGATGATTATATTAGCCGATCAAAGCTGCCGCCGACTGATCCTGACTTCATTTCGCAAGATGTAGATGAAGCTCTGGAACGAGCCAATCTCAGTCGCGCTGATCTTGGTACAGAGGCAGCGTGGAAGATATCGAATCACGCAATTAGGCGACGCTCTCTGTCTGAACCAGTCCATCCAAGTTTGGGGTTGTGTTTTTCGTTGGGTGGAATCTGTACGGAACCCAGAAATGAGTGGCCAAAATTCCCAGAATCTCGGGAAGTCACAATACGTTGATTTATAAAAGAAATGTGGTGGACGCACTAGGGTTCGAACCTAGGACCCGCTGATTAAGAGTCAGCTGCTCTACCAACTGAGCTATGCGTCCATACCAATCACTCAACCGCAAAACTGAGAGTTGCGATTGACTGCGGACCCGGTCTGTAACGAATCGTATGTTACCCGCGGGAGCGCCGCATATAGCGACACTCGCGCTTAAAAAAAGGCTTTATGCTGCGTTGCGGCTTTGCCCAGCGGCAATTGCTCGCTGCATCTTCGGTGATAGCGACAATTTGGATTCAAATCGGTCGGCCTGATCATCCTCAACAACCAACAGTTTTGCGTCATCTAGCCACTGCACCGCTCTGAGTGCTTCGACTTGGGAAAGCTGAGTCAAGATATGCAATTGCCGCAGTGACGTGATCTCATTAATGAGCTCGCGCGTGTGAATAGCGCGCACAATGAACACTGCGTTTGCCAGTTCCGGCTCGCATTCTTCAGCAGCGTTGATGACGCAGTGCGCAATGCGGACGCGCAAAGATTTCGTTCTTATCCAGCGGGTAAGCATGAAGATCTCCGATGAAGTCAGGTTTGACGCGCTCAACCTAACCCGTCTGCCTCGCGGCAGTGGGTAGCGACCCAAACGCGGGCGCCCTTTCGAGCGGCCATCAGCGTTATCGCTCATGGTGACGTTTACGGAAAGTCGCCCAGTTGGGTGACTTTGTGTTAAATGTTGTAACGATGCAGGAGTATTTCGCCCGGCTTGAAGCGCTTGACGACATCGATGAGGTGTTGTGGACGAATGTGCACATATGCGAAGATCAGGGCATTGTCCGCCAAAGCTATCATTTCACACCAGCTTTTGATGCGCCCAATTCCAACAGAACTGTTGTTCAGGCGCGCGGTTTCAAAAAAGAATGGCTCAAACTCTACGACGAATCAAACTTCCGTGCGAAAGACCCAATTCCCCAGCGGACTATGAATCATGGATCTTTGCTGACGTGGAAAGACGCCATGCGAATAGGATCAAATACTCCCGAAAACGAAGAGTATTTTGCGGCGATGCGACAAAATGGTTTGATCCACGGCTTTGGAATTCCGCTGTTTGGTCCGCGCGGACGCAACGCTTTTGCTTCCTTCGATTTTAATTTGCCGTGGGAGCGGGTTGATGCGGAGAAGGTTGCAATAGTGAGGTCTGCGTCACAGGCTGGCCATCAACGCATCTGTGTTTTACTCGACAGGCAATATGAGCCGATTACTTTGACGCAAAGGGAGCAAGAGGTGCTTGATTGGCTCGCTAAAGGAAAATCAGTGGCTGCGATTGCGACGATCCTCGATATCTCGCCTGACACGGTAAAGACCTATTTGAAGCGGCTTTATGCAAAGCTTGATGTTTCACACCGAACAGGTGCCGTCGTGCGTGCGCTGAAGTTGGGGCTGGTAAACGCCTAGTGACGGTAGGAAGCTAGTGGCTGAGCCCGCCGCGCGGAGCATTGCGGTTCCAGCGGTTCACCATCATTAGCGCACCGATACAGATCATGTTCGTCATCATCGATGATCCGCCGTGACTCATAAAGGGCAGGGGAATGCCGACAACCGGCGCCATGCCCATCACCATCATCAAGTTCACCGCAATGTAGAAAAAGATCGTGGCAACCATGCCGGCTGCAACCAGGCTGGAGAAACGGTCTTGAGAAGCAAGCGCCACTTTTGTGCCCCAGCGCAAAATGATTGCGAATATGCCGATAACGAAAATTCCGCCAATAAGCCCCCATTCCTCTGCCATGGTCGCAAAAACAAAATCAGTATGCGGTTCAGGAAGATACTGCAGATGACTTTGCGAGCCTTCGTTAAAGCCTTTGCCGACGATGCCGCCTGATCCGATTGCGATTTTTGACTGTGCAATGTGGTAGCCCGCGCCCAATGGATCGCTTTCGGGGTCAAACATGGTCATCACCCGGCGCTGTTGATAATCTTGCAGCGCAAAGAAGAAGGCAAGCGGCGCTGCGATTGCGGCAAGCACGCCGCCGCCGACAAACCAGCGCATTGGCAGTCCGGCGAGCAGCATGACAACCGCGCCACCAAACGCGATGGCCAGCGACGTACCGAGATCTGGTTGGAGCAGAACGAACGCGACAGGCAGGAGAATTAAGCCGCCCGGTATCACAAGTGCTCTCCAATCAGAGATTAAGCCAACCGGCAGCGAGGCATAGAAGCGCGCCAAAACAAGCACGATAACCGGCTTCATCAGTTCTGATGGTTGCAGCACCATAAAGCCAAAATCGATCCAGCGCTGACTGCCGCCTCCAACCTGTCCGATCACTTCCACGGCGACCAACAAAGCCAGCACGCCGATGTAGGCGGGGTATGTCATGAATTTTACGAATTCACGCGGTAGAGAAGCGATGATCGCCGCCATGACTAGAAAAACACAAAAACGGATGAGGTGCGAGCTTGCAAACGGATCCATTGACCCGCCCGCAGCGGAGAAAAGCACCGCTGCACCAAACAGAACCAGCGCGATCAACGGGACTAACATCCCCCACGGTTGCCGCGCGATAGGCTCTGGCACGATGGCGTTCGCGCGGCTCATTGAGCTGGTTCCGGTGCGGCGCTGGGTGGTGCGGTAGCGGACGAATTGGGCGACGGGCTTGCAGATGGGTCGGTCGCTGGATCTCCAGTGATTGCACCGGGCGGCGGCGTGCCAACTGCGGCCGGATCAGCGCGCGGCGCAATTGCATCATCAGCAATTGCCTCTGATTGCGTTGCGTCAACCCGGGCCTCGGCTTCGACTTGATCGAAAATGTCCTCGTCGCGCCGCGGTGCGGTAACGACCTGTTCGCCTCGCTCAGCTGCATACGCTGCATAGCGTGCATCGAGCCGTTGTTGCGCAGTTCCGCCCCATTGTTTTTCAAGCGCATTGAGTTTTTCCAAGCCCTTTTGCGCGTCGAACATAAAGGTCATCACATCGCGGGCGATAGGGTAAGCCGCGCCCGAGCCGCCGCCATGTTCAATAACAACGGCGCCGGCATAACGCGGATTGTCGAACGGTGCGAAAAAGGTGAAAAGACCATGGTCTCGGAATTTCCAAGGCCCTGTGCGGCCGTCAGATACGCTCAGCGAGACAACCTGCGCGGTCCCGGTCTTGCCTGCCATTTTGATATCTGCAAATGGCAAGCGCCCGCGCCCGGCGGTACCCGGGCCGTTGACCACATCGCTCATCGCTTGGCGTACATAGCGCACGTGATCATCGGGGAAATCGACTTGATCAAAGCCTTTGGGCGCCACATCCATCGTAAGCCGCGGCATCACATGCCGGCCTGTCGCTAAACGCGCTGCGCTAACCGCCAATTGCAGCGGATTAGCGAGATAATAGCCTTGTCCGATCGAGGCGTTGACTGTGTCGAACGGCTCCCAAGCGCGGTCAAATTTGTTGATCTTCCAAGAAGCATTAGGGACAGTGCCGTAGAACTGGCTGGTCACAGGCAGTGGGAATTCCTCGCCCATGCCAGTGAGCTTGGCCATATCTGCTACTTTATCGAATCCGATTTGCTGCGCGAAGTGGTAAAAATAGCTGTCGCAGCTTTGATAGATAGCCTTAGCCATATCGACCCGGCCATGGTTGCTCCAGCAATTGAAAAAGCGATTGCCGATGCGCCGTCCACCAGCACAAGTGATGGCCTCATCGGGACTGATGCCCTCTTTCAGGAACGCCATGCAATGCATCGGCTTTACCGTCGAACCAGGCGGATAAAGCCCCTTTAGCACTTTGTTGCGCAAAGGTACGCGCGCATCCTCGCGCAACATAGCGTATTCGACACTGCCGATCCCGTCAGAAAAGCTATTCGGGTCAAAGCTTGGCATACTCGCCATGCAAAGCAGATCGCCGGTTGCGCAATCCATCACGACAACTGAGCCGCTTTCAAGGCCGATGCGCCGCGCGGCATAATCCTGCAACGGACCATCAATGGTGAGGCGAACGGGATCACCCTGCACATCCTCGCGCGTGTCCAGATCGCGGATAATCCGGCCTGATGCGGTTACCTCGACACGGCGAGCGCCGGCTTCTCCGCGCAGTTCCTGCTCAAATTGCCGTTCCAGCCCATCTTTACCGATCTTATAACCGGGCGTGATCAATAGTGGATTGCGCTCTTCCTCGTCGTATTCCTCAGCGTTGGCCGGTCCGACATAGCCGATCAGATGACCAACGCTGGGCCCGGTGGGGTAAAAGCGGGAAAAACCGCGTTGCGGCACAACGCCTTGAAGATCAGGAAGGCGCACGCTGAGTGCCGCAAACTGATCGTAGTTGAGACCTTTCGCGACCTCGACTGGTTGAAATCCACTAACTTCGGAAACCCTTTGCTTAAGGTCAGCAACGCGGGTCGCATTGAGTGATAACAGTTCACCAAGCTGATCAATTGTGGCGTCTGCGTCCTTCAACCGCTCTGGGATCAAATCGACGCGGAAGTCAGCCCGGTTCGAGGCAAGGGGGGCACCATTGCGATCAAGGATCCACCCACGTCGCGGCGGGATCAAGGTTAAATTGACACGGTTGCTTTCAGATTCGACCCGGTATTTTTCATTCTCAGCAATTGCGAGATAGCCCATACGCCCAGCTAGCAACACGCCAACCCCGCCCATGATTGAGCCAATCACCATGCTGCGCCGGTCAAATGTGTTCTTAAGAGTAGAAGCGGTGACAGGCGGCTGACTGCGGCGACTTTTCGCCATCAACCAATCCTCCGCGAGCGCGAGAGGCGGAATCGATCAAGCCATGCGACCATGCGAGAGATTATCGGATACAGAAGCACAGACAGCAAGACTTGAGGAACCGCCGCAATCAATTGGTGTGTCGTTAAGGCAGCGCCAGACACTGCCATCGCAAGCAGGACATAAAGCACGATTGCTAGACCGGCGGTGAACCAATCCTGCCAGAACCCGCGCCAAGGGAAGCGTGTCTCAATCGCTTCAAACGCAATCATAGTAAGCGACCACAACAGGATCGCGCTGCCAAATGGCTGACCGCTAAAAAGGTCGTCGAACGCTCCCAGGGGCACGCCTACCCACATGGGCAGCAGTCCGGGGCGCATGATCCGCCAACTGAGAAACAGCAGGAACCCTAGCGGCGGAACCAGCGGCATCACATCAGCCAGAAGGAAGAGCGGTAAGAGAGATGCAATCAATATCGAAGCATAAGGGACGATACTGGCACGCAGAGGTGACTGGGTTCGATTTATTCGGCTGCCATAGCGATCAGAGCGAGCCGATGGACTAAGGCGTTCCATTACTCATCAAGCTCCAGCTCAACTGGGGTTGCTGCGCTCTCAACCGCTTCACCTTGCCACAATGGTTCAACCGAAACATAGTCGGATGCAGATGGTTCGGCGACCAAACGCGCAACCCCGCCATCAGGCGTTTTCTCGCTCAAAATAGCAACTGCGACACCTGGACGATAATACCCGCCCGCTCCGCTGGTGACGAACAAATCGCCAACTTCCAGCGGGTTCAGACCCAGATTGATCAACCGGATTTTGAGCAGGCCATCTCCGCGCCCTTCAGCAAACGCTACCGTTTCATCCGATGATCTGCGAACGGGAAGCACGCTTTCACTATCTGTCAGGAGAAGGATACGAGAACTGTTGCGCGACACTTCCAAGACGCGCCCAACCACACCGCGCGGAGATCGCACCGGCATACCGATTTCTACGCCATCGCTTCGGCCTGCACCTAGATAGGCGAACCGGCGGCTGCTGGTCGAACTGGAGCCAACGAGGCGGGCAACCGTCACGGGTTCAACTTCGCTTTCAGACAATCCCAGCAGAGATTTGAGGCGGGCGTTCTCTTGCTCCAAGGCTTCGGCTTCGGCGAGGCGGATGCGCGCAAGCTCCACCTCTTCTTGAAGAGCGGCATTCTTGCTGCCTGCGCGATAATACGCCTTGATCGTATCCCATACGTTATTCGATCCGGTGCGTGCTGCTGCGCTGCCTTCCCCGACTGGCTGAGCCACATCGGTCGCAGCGCCGCGTAGGTCGCTGAACGCGCTAGGTTGCCAGAATGAGATCGCCAGCAACCCCGCGCCGGCAAGCGCACCGAGTGCGGCCAGCAGATAGCCGGTAAAGACCGAATATTGTGCCCTGCGCGAATGGCCCGAGCGCCGGGATGAATTCGGCGCCATGCCTATTTCTCCCCAATAGCCTTATGTCAGGCGGTCATCAGCACGCCGCGATAGATCGGATCTTCCATCGCCCGGCCAGTGCCCACGGCAACGCAAGTTAGAGGATCTTCTGCAATGGATACAGGAAGGCCCGTCTCTTCGCGAAGATGCTCGTCCAAGCGGCGGATCAACGCGCCGCCGCCGGTGAGCACGATACCTTGATCAACAATGTCTGCAGCCAGTTCTGGCGCGGTGTTCTCCAGCGCGATGCGCACGCCTTCGACAATGGCACCAATCGGCTCTGACAGTGCCTCAGCAACATGCGCTTGATTGATCGTGATTTCTTTCGGCACACCGTTGACCAAATCGCGGCCCTTGATGACGATGCTTTCGCCAATCCCATCTTCTGGTGTGACGGCAATGCCGTAATCCTTCTTGATCCGCTCTGCAGTGGAATCGCCAATCAGCAGATTGTGGTGGCGACGTACGTACGAGACGATGGCTTCGTCCATCTTATCGCCGCCGGTACGGACCGAAGTAGTGTAGGCGAGGCCGCGCAGGGATAGGACCGCAACCTCGGTCGTCCCGCCGCCAATGTCGACAACCATGCTACCAACAGGTTCAGTCACTGGCATATCAGCGCCGATTGCCGCTGCCATAGGCTCAAGAATGAGATGCACTTCGGATGCGCCAGCGTTCGATGCCGCATCACGGATCGCGCGGCGTTCAACCGAGGTGGAACCCGAGGGCACACAGATCACGATTTCAGGATAGCGGAACAGATTGCGCTTGCCATGCACTTTGCGAATGAAGTGCTTGATCATTTCCTCAGCAATTTCGATGTCGGCAATAACGCCGTCACGCAAAGGCCGGATCGCCTCGATGCTGTCAGGCGTCTTGCCCATCATCATTTTCGCATCATCGCCCACCGCCTTGACGCGCTTGATCCCATTGAGGGTTTCGATGGCAACCACAGATGGTTCGTTAAGCACAATGCCCTGGTCCTGAACATAGACCAGCGTGTTCGCGGTCCCCAAGTCAATCGCCATGTTCTGAGAGCCGAATTTGAACAGGTTGGAAAGAAAGCTCATTTTTATCGTTTTTCCGTGGATTTCGGGCCGAATAGCGCAGACCCCCTGCAGCTGTTCGAGCCCAATAATACTAACACTTCATCCGCCTAGCCAATCCCGCAGGAAAAGGCCAAAATATTTGTTGACGGGCGCGGGATTTTCCCCGGTTGCCCTCGAAATTGCGGCGTGTGACGTCTAACGTGCGACAAATGCCGCAAATTCGCCGCCTTCCCAATGATCTCGTCAACCGTATTGCCGCCGGTGAAGTGGTTGAACGGCCCGCTGCGGCGCTCAAAGAGCTGGTTGAGAACGCAATTGACGCCGGTTCGTCGCGAATCGCTATCCGTTTGACCGATGGCGGGCTGACCCGATTTGAGGTCACCGACAATGGCTGCGGCATGACGCCGGAGGACATGGCCTTGGCGTTGGAACGCCACGCAACCTCCAAACTGCCGGATGACGCGATTGAGCAGGTCGCCACTCTTGGCTTTCGCGGAGAGGCGCTGCCCTCAATTGCCAGCGTCGCCAAGCTGACCTTGGAAAGCCGCCCGCATGAAAGCAGCGATGGTTGGCGGCGCGTGGTTGATCATGGCGAAATGATTGAGGATACGCCAGCGGCTCTCCCGCCAGGCACACGAGTGCGGGTCGAGCAATTGTTTGCCAAAGTGCCCGCCCGGCGCAAATTCCTGCGCACGCCGCGCAGTGAATACATCGCCTGCCTCGATGTGGTGCGCCGCCTTGCGATGGCGCGGCCTGATATCGCCTTTACGCTTGAGCAAAGCGCTAATGACAAAACCCGCCGCGTGCTGGCGACGCAGGCAGATGAACCGCTGGCAGACCGGGTGGCGCAGATCGTCGCGCGAGAGCTTAAAGACAACGCGGTAGAGATTGACTTGTCGCGCGAGACGCCGGGCGGGACCATGAAGCTTACCGGCCTTGCGGGTCTTCCGACTTACAATCGCGGGGTCGCGGATCATCAATATTTGTTCGTGAATGGCAGGCCGGTGAAGGACCGCCTGCTGGTTGGCGCGGTGCGCGGAGCCTATTCCGATATGCTTGCGCGTGATCGCCATGCCGTGCTCGCGCTGTTCCTTGAATTGCCTCCTGAAGAAGTGGACGTGAATGTCCATCCCGCAAAAACCGAAGTGCGGTTCCGCGACGCGAGCGGTGTGCGCGGCTTTATTGTCTCCGGCTTACGGCAAGCGCTTGCAACCGGCGACCGGCGCAGCGCGCAAGGCCCAGACCGTGCGGCGATGGAGCGGTGGCAAACGGAGCCAGCACAGCCAGAAGTGCAGCCAGCGCTCCGCTCCATTTTTCAAGGCCGCGACTGGAGTGCGCCTCAAAATCGCGTATCCGAAGCGCGGCCTGATTGGCAGGCTCAGGTTGCCGCGCCTACGGACGAAGCTCTTCCAACGGGACGAGCTGAGGAAGCCGTGCCTATCTCCGATGAGGAACGCGACTATCCGCTTGGCATTGCGCGCGGGCAAGTGGCCAACACCTACATCGTTGCTGAGAGCAAGGATGGCCTTGTGCTGGTCGATCAACACGCTGCGCATGAGCGTCTCGTGCTAGAACGCTTGCGCGCCGCCGGAGCAGGGGAGGCCACCGCCCGCGCTCAGGCGCTGTTGGTTCCAGACGTTGTTGAACTGGATGAAGCGGATTGCGACCGACTCGAAGCGGCAGCGGAGGGGCTTGCGCGCTTTGGCCTCGCGATTGAGCGGTTCGGCCCGGCGGCAATGCTTGTTCGCTCAATCCCACATGCTCTGGGCGGCGCGAATTCGGACAAGCTGCTCCAAGACCTTGCAGATGATATCGCCAAGCACGGCGTGAATGAGGATAGCGGCGCGTTGCTGCTCTCGGAAAAGCTCGAATATGTCCTCGCAACAATGGCCTGCCACGGATCAGTGCGGGCAGGGCGCGTGCTATCGGTGGCAGAGATGAACGCGCTGCTGCGCGAGATGGAGGCGACGCCAAGGTCAGGCCAGTGCAATCATGGCCGCCCGACCTGGGTGAAGCTCGATATGGAAGACGTTGAGAAGCTGTTTGGACGGCATTGAGGGAAGCATTCTGGTGCGAAGCTATAAAAGTGGCATAATTGCTCCGAGTAATGTTCCACTTGAGGACGTGGGATCTTATCACCTTAGCACCTACAAGGGCTACATGTCTGAGTATCGAGACCGTATTCGACTAGTCCGCCACATCCAGCATTTTCCGAACGTAAACGGCGTGATGCAAGATGAATTTCTGGCATTGCAAGGTCGTTTCCTTTGCGAGCTCATTGCGCGTGCCATTGTTTCTTTTGCGGAAATTCGCTCAGGTGAGATAAAAAAGAGCCGAAAGCCATATCGTCCGAAGTCAATCGTAGCCACGATTCCCAACGCCGCTGCATGGCCGAAAGAAGTATGCTGGAGCAAGCATAGGGCGTGGAATGGAAATGGAGACGTGCCTAATTTTCACCTAAAGAAAATTCCAAGGATTAGGAACATTGACGAGCTCGACGGGATTCATGGAGCTTTTGGAGATATTCTTCACTCCCAACATCGCCCGCGTCTACAGAGTCCTAACCGGCTCGACTCTAGTCAAATCTCGACGAATATAGAGCGCCTCGACCTGCATATGCGGATGCACATACTGGAGGATGAGTTAGGCTTTGGTCTGGCAGCAAATCTCGAACCGAAATCGGGCGAAGTGCTAGTCGTGCCACTCAAACATTAAACTTAAACAGCATGATATCGCCGTCCTGCACGTCGTAATCCTTGCCCTCTTGGCGCATTTTGCCGGCTTCTTTCGCGCCTGTTTCACCATTTAGGGCGATATAATCGTCGTAAGCGATTGTTTCGGCGCGGATGAAGCCCTTCTCAAAATCCGTGTGGATTTCACCAGCGGCTTGCGGAGCCTTTGCGCCAGCCGGGAAGGTCCAAGCCCGCGATTCCTTTGGGCCAGCGGTGAAAAAGGTTTGGAGGCCCAGCAGTGTGTAGCCAGCGCGGATCACGCGCGCGAGGCCGCTTTCCGTGAGGCCCAGCTCGGTGAGATACTCGCTGCGGTCTTCTTCTGGCATTTCAACCAGCTCAGCTTCGATAGCGGCTGAAACGACGACAGCCTGCGCGCCCTCAGCCTCTGCTTTCGCAAAAACGGCCGCCGACAAATCATTGCCGTTCGCCGCCTCGTCTTCTGCGACATTGCAGACGTAAAGCACGGGCTTTGCCGTCAACAGTTGTGCGTTTTCAAACAGCGCGGCCTCTTCGTCATCCTTGGGTTCGGTAAGGCGCGCGGGCTTGCCATCTTTCAGCAGATCGAGCGCTTGGCCAAGCACGCTGGCAAGTGCTTTCGCTTCCTTGTCACCGCTGGTCGCGCGCCGTTTTGCGTTCTCAACCCGCTTTTCAAGGCTTTCCAAATCCGAAAGCATCAGCTCAGTTTCGACCACTTCGGCGTCCGCAATTGGATCAACCTTGTTGGCGACATGCTGAATATCGTCATCTTCAAAGCAGCGCAGCACATGCACAATCGCGTCAACTTCGCGAATATTGCCAAGGAACTGATTGCCCAAACCTTCGCCCGCGCTCGCGCCCTTAACAAGGCCCGCAATGTCCACAAAGCCAAGCTGCGTCGGGATCACCTTCGCGCTTTTGGCGATGGCTGCGATCTTGTCGAGCCGCTCATCCGGCACTGCGACTTGGCCGACATTCGGCTCAATCGTGCAAAACGGATAGTTCGCGGCCTGTGCGGCCTGCGTCTCTGTAAGAGCATTAAAGAGGGTGGATTTGCCAACATTCGGCAGACCCACGATCCCGCAACGGAAACCCATGTCATCAACTTTCGTAAAGGTGCGAAAGCGCGGCTCTTAGCGGGCAAGGCGGTTGAAAGCCAGCCCAGCTTGCGCTCTCCCAACGCGGCGCGCGTTACGCGTTATGAACCGCTTTGATCCACGGGCCGTATCCCGATGCACCCAGCCATCCGACCTGCACCTCTGCCGCGACCTTGTTGATGGCCATTTGAGGTTTCGGCCCAGGATGAACCTCGCGGCGCAGCGGCCGCGTGCCCGCAGGCATTGCGATGATCTCTGCAATCGCGTTTGGCACATCCATCGGATCGGTCGAGCCGCCGCCGCCTGTGCGCTTGCCCAGTGGCTCGATCAGAGCGGGATAGCCAGCGGTGTGCTTTTCCTCTGCGCGTTCGAGCAGCGCGAGGCTGTTCTCGTTCGAGTTCTTCCAGATCATTGTCGGGTATCCGCCCGGCTGAATTAGGGTGACATCAATGCCGTGCGGAACCAGTTCGTAGGCAAGCTGCTCGCTCATCGCTTCAAGTGCGAATTTGCTGGGTGAATACTGGCCAAAGCTTGGCAGGATTACGCGGCCAAGCTGAGAGGAAATGTTGAATATCTGCCCCTGTTTTGCAGCGCGCATACCGGGGAGGACAGTGCGGGTCATGCGGTGCGGACCATAGACGTTGGTGTCAAAGGTCAGCTTGGTCGCTTCCATGTCTTGAATTTCAATCGGGCCGCCAAAGGATATGCCGGCGTTATTGACCAGCACATCGATTGCGCCATCTGCGAGCTCTTCTGCGCGGGCAACACCGGCGGCAACTTGCGCATCGTCGGTAACGTCAATTTCAATCACGGTGAGATCGAGGTTTTCAGCCGCTGCGAGCGCTTCAAGCTCGCTTGCTTCGGTGCGCGGCAGATTGCGCATGGTCGCAAAAACCTTTGCTCCTTTGCGCGCGAAATCCTCTGCCATCAAGCGGCCAAAACCGGTGGAGCAGCCCGTGATCAGAATGCTCTTGCCGGTGAAGTCTGGCTCACTGGTCAAAACATCATCTTGCGCGATTGCAGCGGTGGCGGCGAGCGCGCCTGTTGCGGCGGCACCCGCAAGAAGAGTGCGGCGATTTAGTGATGGCATTGTAAAGCTCCTGTTTGAAGGGTCTACGTTTGAGGTGCCTAGGTGGTTTCCGCGTCAGCCTCTTGGAGAGGTTCGAAAACGTTGAGGCGGTGCATTTCGGATTGAAGATACCACAGCGCATAGACGTCATAAACGGCGTGGCCGATCATCACGATCAGCAGGCTGCCGGTCCACCAATAGATCAGGCCGAATGTCGCCCCGATTATAAATATCAAGGATGCTATCAATGGTTTGGCAAAGTGGATCACGGTAAAAACCGCGCTTGACGCGACCAGCGCGACCCAAAACGGTGTGTAATCCGATAGGATGGTCATCAGGCCCGCGCGAAACAGCGCTTCCTCGCCAACGCCAGCGCAAATTGAAATGAAGATGATCATTGTCATCGGCAGCCGCTTTTCCAGAAAGGCGAAGTTGCGCGCCTGCATACGAACCAGCTTTTCCGACAAGTCTGGAAACCCGCGGAAGATGACGTGGGCAACAGCGATAAGCGCAAGGCCAAGCCCAACACCCACAGCCACTTCATAAACGGAAACGCTAACGAATTCGGTAATTTCGCGTCCAGAGACTGCCCAAATGCCAGCGCCAAGCGCGCAGAATAGAAATGCCTGTGCGCCGATGCCCTTGGCAAGATCGGCAACGCTCATGGCGCGCATTTCTTCGTAAGGGTTCTTCACTGCATCCCCTTCATTGCTGTCTCAGGGCTATCTCGCTCATGAAGCGCGGGCCATCGCCATTGGCGAGCCATTCCGCTTCTGCCCCGATCGCGCCAAGCATCGTCACCAAATCGTCTTGCTCTGACTTGGCGTAATTGCCCAGCACATAGCCAGACACGCGGTCCTTATGCCCGGGATGACCAATGCCAAGCCGCACCCGCCGAAACTCTTTGTCTAAATGCTTGTCGATGGAGCGCAGACCATTGTGACCAGCGGTGCCGCCGCCTTGCTTCACTTTTACCTTAAAAGGGGGAAGGTCCAGCTCATCGTGGAATACGGTGAGCGCGCTCATTTCAAGTTTGTAGAAGCGCATGGCTTCGCCAACGCTACGCCCGCTTTCATTCATGAAGGTTGCTGGTTTGAGCAGCATCACTTTTTCAGTGCCGATGCGCCCTTCCTGAACCCATCCCTGAAACTTCTTTTGCACCGGGCCAAAGCCGTGCATTTCGGCCAGCACATCGCATGCCATGAAGCCGATATTGTGTCGGTGCATAGTGTATTTCGGTCCGGGATTTCCAAGGCCAACCCAAAGCTGCATGCGTTTCCTCTAGCGATAGTCTTTACAAAACAAAACGGCGGACTTCGTTAGAAGCCCGCCGCCTTGGTGATTACTATGGAGAAAGAGCTTAGCTCTTGTCTTCCTGCTCTTGAGCAGCATCGGCATCTGGACCTTGCTCGGTAGCAGCTGTTTCACCAGCTTCCATGTCCTCGCCAGTTTGACCTTCGCCTTCGGCTTCATCTTCCGACTTCTTGAGTGCGGATGGTGCAACCAGTGTCGCGATCGTAAAGTCGCGGTCAGTGATCGCGCTTTCGCTGCCCTCTGGCAGAGTGATCTCGCTGATGTGGATCGAATCGCCAACTTCCTTGCCAGTCACGTCGATTTCAATCTCACCCGGGATTTTGTCATTTTCACAGGTCAGTTCAAGCTCGTGACGGACCACGTTGAGAACGCCGCCCTTCTTGAGTCCTGGCGATTCTTCTTCGTTGATGAAGATAACCGGCACGCTAACATCGATCTTGCCGCCTTTGACCATACGGAAAAAGTCCGCATGGATCGGGCGGTCAGTGACCGGGTGCAGAGCAACGTCTTTAGGGAGGGTGCGAACCTGCTCGCCTGCGATGTCGATTACAACAATCGAGTTCATGAAGTGTCCAGTGCCCAATTGACGCACCAGTTCCTTCTCTTCGACATGGATGGGAGTTGGTTCTTCCTTGCCGCCGTAAATTACAGCGGGAATGCGGCCTTCGCGGCGGTATGCACGGGAGGCTCCCTTGCCTGCCCGTTCGCGCGCTTCGGCCGGCAGTGTCAGAGCGTCGCTCATAATAGTCTACCTTTCAAATGCGGATTTGCTTGTTCTTCGTCCATCACGCCTCCAGGGATGACCATGATGCCGAAGCGCGCCCCTCTAAGGGGGGAGCGCGAGTTTGGCAAGCGATTATGCCAGAGAAGGGCCGCGGTACCGCGTTACTCTACGCGGCGCACGGAATACCCTTGCGCTTCCAACATCGCGCCAAGGCCATCCTCCCCAACCAAATGAGCAGCGCCCACCGCGACCAATGGGCGTTGGTCTGCGGCCAGCATTTCGGTGAGTGTTTCGGTCCAGTCGCGGTTCCGGTCCACCAGCAATGCGTCGCGAACCTCCGCGTCGGCCATAATGCCAGTTGTGGTCGCCTCTATCAGCACGGTTTCATCACCTGAAAGCCAGGCATTGCGGAGCCGGGCCGGGTCATCTTCAAGCTGCTTAAACTCGGTAATAATGCCTGATAACAAGTCTCGTTGATCTTGTTCTGCCAACCCGTCAAAAATGGCCAGCTGTGCCGCAGCTCCTTCGAGTTCGATAACAGGGCGCCCGGCAAAATCCGCAATCACAGCGCGGTCAACGCCGTTGGCAGGATCGCCGGTCGTGCCGACTTGGGCCAAGCGGATCGCTGCGGCCCATGTCTCTGTGGAGCCAAAGCTGCTCGCATCGATACCGCCGCGCGCGAGAATGTTGAACAGGGCGGGGCGCTGATCTGCGTCGACCCTTTCGGATAGGTCTGGCAAGCCGGGCGTGGTCGCAAGCTGCGCATAAATTGCTGCCAGTTTTGCCTGATCGGTCAGGTCCGCAACTTCGACGATTACGCTGTCGGCGATCTCAATCGCGTTTTCGATTGGTTCTGTGCGCCAATGGGTCCGGTCGGGCAGGGCATGGATCGTGCCGAGCATCCACCCTTCAACCTCACCATCGGCATTGGCAATTTCGTAAAAAGGTGGCGAGGCCTCTGGAACAGCCTCGCCCACCGGATCATTGCCGCACGCCGCCAGTGCCAGCATTGCTGCCGCAAGGGCGGCGATGCGGGCGCTGATACGGCGCAACGGGCCGCGCATTATTGGACGCGGGCGGACTGAATTCCGCGCTCTACCAGATAGTCTTGCACGCTATTTTCGCCGATCAAGTGACCAGCGCCAACGGCCATGAAAACAGTGCCTGGTTCTGCCATGCGTGTCTCGATCCACTCTGCCCAATTGCTGTTGCGCTGATAAAGCAAGGCCTCTGCCAGCGCTGGGTCTTGCTCGAACGCCTCATTCAACAAGGCTGCGACGCCTTCAACATCGCCAACGGCCCAATCGTCGATAATTTTCTGAAGTTCTGCTGCGATACCATCGATCTCTGCTGCTGCGTCGATCAGATATTTGATCTGCGCGTCTTGAGGGAGGTTGTCGAAGATGCCGAGCTGAAATTCGACTGTTTCCAGCGCCTCGCGCTCTTTGCTTTCGCCAACGATCGCCTCAAGCACAGTTTCGGTGCCATTCTCGCCTGTGATACCGGCTCTTTGGAATGCAATTTGTGACATCGCAAGCGAAGCGAACCAAGGCTCAAGCGGATCAAGCGCCGCCGCTGGTGCACCAAGTTTGCCCAGTGCTTCTTCATAGATGGTGGTTTGTTCTTCGTTCAGAAGGCTGCGCAGTGTGGTACCCTGCGGCAGCATAGCCATTTGACCAACCAGTTGCGCCATTTGTGCTGTCACTTCATCTGTCATATCGATTTCTGTGACGAGCACTGAACTTTCATCCAGCGCTGTTTTGATCTCGCCTTTATACCAATCGACATCGTCTGGCAGGGCGTGAACCGTACCGAACAGGTAGATTGTGGTATCTTCGTCTGCGACCTTCCACAAAGCAGGGCCGTTAGAGGTGACTTTAGCCGCCATCTCAACGGTTTCAGCGGGCGCCTTTGTGTCTGCCACAGGTGCGGGCAAAATTTGCGTCTGCGCGCACGCAGCGGTGGTTGAAAGCAGGGCAATGCCGGTGAAGGCAGCGGTGAGCGGTCTTGTGAGTTTCATAATCATAAATCCTTAGTTAGCGATTGTTGTAGAGTTTTGAACTGTTTATCTTTCATTTTTCGTCAGGAATATTTTCGATAGAGCCAGCCGATGGACCAAATGACTGCAACGCCAATCCAGATGATCATTGGATCTTGAGCGGGGAGCCAGCCGGCGCGTGTGGCCATCCACCAGGATGGAACAAGAAAAACGTAGATATGGAAGGCGATGTTACCGCCGTATAAATAAGCGGCGCGGTCGTGTTCATCCGTTGTGCGCAGCCACCACATTGTGCCTAATGGTACTACTATGGCCCAGACCAGAATGGCTCCAATTGCTGCCGTCGAAGAGATCGGACCGTTTGAGAATACCGCATCGCCCTCTGTCCCGCCGGTCGTAACTAGGAAGATGCCGAGCACCACTCCCAAGACCATAGACGCGTAGTAGATATTGCGGGATTTGCGCTCGCTTGTAGCCATGGGGCCATCATCGCTCTTAGGCCAATAGCGCCATCCGCAGTACACGATGGCGATCAGTGCCGCGGCAATTGCGACGGCAACCGCCCAGGCCGTTCCTGACAAGCCCCCATGTTCTAAGGCAGCGGACACAAAGCCGAATAGAACGCCGAGCAGGAAGACGAACCCAATTGCGCCTCCGCCAACGATAATCGCGCGTCTGATCGTTGGGTTAAGTCGGTGATTGGTATCAGAATTGGTCATCGAAAATCTCTTCAATTGACATGTCAAACAGGCGCGCGATCCTGAACGCGAGCGGCAGAGAGGGGTCATGCTTACCGGTTTCGATTGCGTTCACGGCTTGGCGTGAAACATCGAGATGAACGCCAAGGTCGGCTTGGCTCCAGTCGCGTTCGGCGCGCAGAACTTTGAGGCGGTTTTTCATTGGATTACCGTTCGCTCAAGCGCCGAAACGCCAAAGATACGTGGAACACGACCGCGGTCGAAGCGAGGATCAGTGCCGGGTCAGTCAGGAAAGCTGATGCCTCCCCAAGAACAAGAGTCACCTTTGGCAATTGCAGGAAAAGAGCGATTCCGGCGAAGGAAAGGGCCATGTTCGCGGCAAAGGCAATTTGCTTTTGCACGAACTCGTCCTGCCGGAACACAAACGCCATCCCGATGAAGAATCCTACAACCCAACCGGCAGATAAAGTGATGAGAATCGAATTTTCATCAATCAGAAGGCCAATGAGGAGCATTATCGAGGCGGGTAGGCCCAGCCAGAGGAATTTGTATGACCAAGTCCTTTGGTCGTCTGTCATAGCTTTCGGATCATAAGGCATCAGGAACCTCCTTTCATGCGTTTCCAAAACAGGCCGACGTAAAACGCGATAATCGCGCAGCCGATAATGCCAGCAAACGAAGGCTCGCCATCGTTAATTCCGCGAAATCCTGCGACTAAGCCTTCGAGAAACGGCCAGACAATCATCATTAGAAGAAGTGAGGTAAATGCGAGGCTCGCCGCCGAAGTCCACAGCGCTTGCGTGAATTCATCGGCATTGCGGGTAGACAGCAGCACCCAGCAGCACAGGAAGGCAATAACCCCTCCAACCATGCCAATTTCTTCGGCGATCGGGAGTATCGCACCGACAAGTGCGATGCCAGTTGCCGACAGACCTATCCATCCGGCCCATTCAAATGTGGTTGCTTTGGTCATGCCGGTCTTATCCTGCACAGATGAGTACGATCAGCAGCGCAATGAACACTGCGGCGTAATCATCATCGAAAATCGCTTTGATTGAGAGGGGCATTGTCACGATCCCTGCCGATAATGATGGAAAAGAAAGGCGGCGAAGTAGACCCAGGACACAGCAATCCCGACAATCAGACCATCAAACCAATAGGCGGCCCAGCCAGAGAATATGCGATCGGGGCGGCTTGTGCCCTGCTCGAATGTTACGGTGTAAACCGGATCGATGACCGGCATGATGCCTGTCATAATCAGGTAGAATGCGAGCAGGCCGAGCGCGGCGTTGGTGGCCTTGCTATGGATTGCCCGGATGTAATCATCCCGAGAGGTGAAGGGCATGACCGCAAGCAGAAACCCGCCGATCAAGGCAAAGGCTGGAAATTTCAGAACTGAGCCAGCGGCAGCGATGTATAGCACGAGGGCAAGGCTACTTAGACCGAGGCCGATCCAAATTCGCGAGAATGATTGATCGACCATTCCTTGGTCCAATTGGATATTCGGTTTGTCAGACATGGTAACTCCACTCACGTAAAAAATTGATTTTGCTGGGTGTTTGCTGCTCAAAACACCAGAGCGCCGAACACGAAGAAGCCAATTGCGGTCCACATCAATTCTTTGTCGGCGGGTGTTTGCGGGTTGATTATCCGCTGGAGGAGAGCCTCAAGGTCAAAGTCTTTATCTGTCATGTTGTCATCCCTATATGTCAGGTATGCATGACTATATGTCGCGATTCGCTGACGATGTCAAGACTACCTGACTTAAAGTCGCGCAAAGGTGACCAGGACCCTGCGTCACCTTCGTCATTCTGCGCCATATGCTGCGCTGCGGCATTGACGCTGATACTGCCATCCGCCAAAGCCGCCGCCATGACTGGAGACATGCTTCAACCGCGCGCGTCAACTGGCGCAGCTCAGCGCGATCCGAAACGCTCGTTTCAGGATATGATCCTGACGCTGCATGATTTTTGGAGCGCGAATGGCTGCGTTATCCTGCAGCCGTATGACATGCGGATGGGCGCGGGTACGTTTCACACTGCGACAACGCTGCGCGCTTTGGGGCCAGAGCCGTGGAATGCTGCGTTCGTTCAGCCGTGTCGCCGCCCGACAGACGGACGTTATGGTGAGAACCCGAACCGGCTTCAGCACTATTACCAGTATCAGGTGATACTGAAGCCATCGCCATCAGACATTCAGGAGCTTTATCTTGAAAGCCTGAAAGAGATCGGGATTGATCCGCTGCGCCACGACATCCGCTTTGTTGAGGATGATTGGGAGTCGCCCACACTGGGTGCATGGGGCCTAGGCTGGGAAGTGTGGTGTGATGGGATGGAAGTCACTCAGTTCACTTATTTCCAGCAAATGGGCGGCTTTGATTGCAAACCTGTCGCGGGCGAGCTGACTTACGGTCTCGAACGCCTCGCGATGTATATTCAGGGCGTCGACAGCGTTTATGACCTCGCGTTCAACCAGAACGGCGTGAGCTATGGCGACGTGTTTCTCGAAAACGAAAAACAGATGTCGAAATGGAATTTCGAGGTCGCGGATACAGACAGCCTGTTCGACCTGTTCAATAAGGCAGAGGCGGAGTGCAACAATGCGCTGGCCGCCAATGTCCCGATCGCCGCTTATGAGCAGGCGGTTGAGGCCAGCCACATCTTCAACTTGCTGCAAGCGCGCGGTGTTATCAGCGTGCAGGAACGCGCCAGCTATATGGGCCGGGTGCGTGACCTCGCGCGCGGATCGTGCGAAGCGCATATGAAGAAAGAGGCCCCCGGCTGGGCGGAGAAATATCCGGAGTGGAGCCAATGAGCGATTTTCTGCTCGAACTCCGCTCCGAAGAAATCCCCGCGCGGATGCAAAAGGGCGCGCGCGCTGAGCTGGAAAAGCTATTCCGGCGCGAAATGGACGTCGCAGGTGTTGCCGTGGGTGAGCTGACCGTATGGTCGACCCCGCGCCGCCTTGCCCTGATCGCGCGCGGCCTGCCGACTGAGACCGAGGGTGTTCGCGAAGAGGCCAAAGGCCCGCCAGAGGGCGCGCCCGATCAGGCGGTCGATGGGTTCTGCCGCAAGAACGGCGTGACGCGCGACCAGCTGGAAGTGCGCGACGTTAAAGGGCGGGGCACCTATTTCGCGGTTATCGAAAAGCCCGGTCAGGCGGTCGCCGATCTGCTAGCCGCCGCGATCCCGGCGATCATTCGGGACTTCTCTTGGCCCAAATCAATGCGCTGGGGCGATGCGTCAATGTCGACCGAAAGCCTCAAATGGGTGCGGCCATTGTCCGGCATTGTCGCGCTGCTGGACGGCGAGGTTGTGCCATGTGTGATGGATGGGCTGGCCAGCGGCCGTGAGACGATGGGGCACAGGTTCCATTCGGGCGGCGTGATGGAAATCACGGACGCAGGCGATTACGCGGATAAACTGCGCGTAGCATCGGTTATCGTCGATCACACAGAACGCGAAGGCATCGTCCGCGACGGTGCGAAGGCCGCCGCGCAAGCCGCCGGTCTAAAGCTGGTCGAGGATGAAGGACTAGTTGTAGAGAACGCCGGGCTGACCGAATGGCCGGTCCCGCTGCTTGGCCGGTTTGAAGATGACTTCCTCGATGTGCCGCCAGAGACGATCCAGCTTACCGCGCGCGTGAACCAGAAATATTTCGTGTGTGAGGATGCGAGCGGTAAACTCGCCAACGCGTTTATCTGCACTGCGAATATCAATGCCGCTGACCCCGCCGTGGTGGTCGATGGCAATCGCAAGGTTTTGGCCGCGAGGCTCGCTGATGCGCGGTTCTTCTGGGAATTGGACCAGAAAAAGACGCTGGCCGAACACGCCAAGGGACTTGAGCGGATCACCTTCCACGAAAAGTTGGGCACGGTCGCCGACAAGGTCGAGCGCGTTGCTAAGCTGGCGCGGTGGTTGTGCGACGAAGGCATTGTCAAAGGCGACGCCGACCTGGCGGAAAAGGCCGCACGTCTGTGCAAGGCCGATCTCGTCACCGAGATGGTCGGCGAATTTCCCGAACTGCAAGGCCTGATGGGCGGGTATTACGCGGCGAAAGAAGGCCTGCCTGTGGAAGTCTCTGACGCGATCCGCGATCACTATAAGCCGGTGGGGCAGGGGGACGAGGTTCCAACCGCTCCTGTGACAGTGGCGGTGTCGCTGGCGGACAAGCTGGATACAATTGTATCATTTTTTGCATTAAACGAACGACCTACAGGCTCGAAGGACCCATTTGCATTGCGGCGAGCTGCACTTGGGACCACAGCACAAGGCTTGGCGGCACTCGATAAATTCCCGCTAAACTCATTGACCTTTTGGGCACTTGAAAATTGGGGCGAATTCGCGGGCTACGAGCACACATTTGTAACCGAGGCCCTTTCCGGAATGGATTTGCGAGCTGGCAAGGCTGATCCGGAAGCGGTGATAGCTGGTGCCTATGATGAAGCGCTTGAGGCGGGAATTCTGCGCTGTACAGGCAGCATTCTTGATTTCTTCGCCGACCGTCTCAAGGTCCAACAAAAAGAAGCAGGTGTTCGTCACGACCTGATCGACGCGGTGTTTGCGCTGGGTGGGGAAGACGACCTTGTCCGTCTGCTCGCGCGCGTCAAAGCGCTGCAAGCCTTTGTCGAAACCGACAACGGCACCAATCTTCTTGCCGGATACAAGCGCGCGGCCAACATCCTCAAAAAGGAAGAGTGGTCATCAGGCGGTAATCCCGCAAAAGACCTTTCCTACTCGCCGGAACCTGCTGAAAAGGCTTTGATCGACGCCCTTAATGATGCGGCTCCGAAAGCGGCAGCGGCGATTGAGGCGGAAGATTTCGAGGCCGCAATGGAAGCGCTTGCAACCCTGCGCGCGCCGATTGATGCCTTTTTCGAGGATGTGACTGTCAATGATGCTGATCCAGTCAAACGCGAGGCACGGCTTAACTTGCTTGCCAGCTTTACGCGTGCCGTCGGCAATGTGGCCGATTTCAGCAGGATCGAAGGTTGAAATGCGGCACCGCGCATCCCCTAAAACTCCTTCCCCAGGACCGTGTAACATGCGGTCCATGTCTCCTGGACATGCGACGAAACGAGTAGGACCCTTATGACTACCACCGTCTACCCCTTCGGCGGAAACGCCGCTCACGATGACGCTCGTCAGAAAGACAAGACGATCACAGGAGGCAAGGGCGCGAACCTGGCGGAAATGGCTAGCATTGGCTTGCCGGTCCCGCCGGGCTTCACGATCACGACAGAGGAATGCGTTCGCTACTTGCAGGAAGGCGCGGACTTCTCCGCTGAACTGCGCGATGCGGTGGCAAAGGCGCTGGCCCATATCGAGGCAAGCGTTGGCAAGACGTTTGGCGATGCTGCCGATCCGATGCTGGTATCCGTGCGGTCTGGCGCGCGCGTCTCTATGCCTGGCATGATGGACACAGTGCTGAACCTTGGCCTCAACGATGCGACGGTTGAGGGGCTGGCGAACACATCGGGTGATGAGCGGTTCGCGTGGGACAGCTATCGCCGGTTTGTGCAAATGTATTCCGACGTGGTGCTTGGCCTTGACCACGGACTGTTCGAAGAAGCGTTGGAAATCCGTAAGGAAGACAACGGCTTCTACGCCGATACTGAACTGAGCGCGGACGATTGGCGGGAGCTGGTCGCTGAATATAAGGGCATAGTCGAGGCTGAACAGGGAAAGCCGTTCCCGCAGGATGTGAACGAGCAACTGTGGGGCGCAATCGCCGCAGTATTTGACAGCTGGGATGCGGACCGTGCGAAGGTGTACCGCCGCCTAAATGACATCCCCGGTGATTGGGGAACCGCCGTCAATGTGCAGGCGATGGTGTTCGGCAATATGGGTGAGACCAGCGCGACGGGCGTTGCCTTTACTCGCGATCCGGCAACGGGTGAGCGCGCCTATTATGGCGAATATCTGATCAATGCGCAGGGTGAGGACGTGGTTGCGGGTATCCGCACGCCGCAATACCTCACCAAGGCCGCCCGTAAAGCGGCGGGCGCTAAGCCGCTATCGATGGAAGAGGCGATGCCGGACGCCTATGGAGAGCTGGCGCGCGTGTTCGACCTGCTTGAAGGTCATTACCGCGACATGCAGGACATTGAGTTCACGGTTGAGCGCGGCAAATTGTGGATGCTGCAAACCCGATCAGGCAAACGCACTGCCAAAGCGGCGCTGAAAATGGCGGTCGATATGACCCATGAAGGGCTGATCGATGAAAAGACCGCGATCCTTCGCGTTGACCCGATGGCGCTTGATCAGCTGCTTCACCCGACGCTTGATCCAGAGGCCCCGCGCAATGTGCTGACCACCGGGCTGCCAGCGTCACCGGGCGCGGCGGCAGGCAAGATCGTGCTTGACGCTGATACGGCGGAGCAATGGGTGGGACGCGGAGAGAAGGTGATCCTGGTGCGGGTTGAGACCAGCCCGGAAGACATTCACGGGATGCACGCCGCTCAAGGCATTCTGACAGCGCGCGGCGGCATGACATCACACGCGGCAGTGGTCGCGCGCGGGATGGGCCGCCCCTGTGTTTCGGGTGCGAATGGCGTGTCGATCGACATTACCTCGCGCACGTTACGGATCGGTAATGAAGAGCTGAAAGAGGGCGATGAAATCACCCTTGATGGTGCAAACGGTCAGGTCATGCTCGGCATTGTACCGACGATTGAGCCTGAATTGGTTGGTGACTTTGGCACTCTGATGGAATGGGCTGATAAGCATCGCCGTATGCGCGTGCGCACCAATGCGGAAACGCCAGCGGACTGCAAAATGGCGCGGCAATTCGGTGCGGAAGGCATCGGCCTTTGCCGCACCGAGCACATGTTCTTCGACGCTGGCCGGATCAGCGCGGTGCGCCAAATGATCTTGGCTGAAGATGAAGCCGGACGGCGCGGCGCGCTTGAAAAGCTGTTGCCAGAACAACGCGCGGACTTCGCCTCAATCTTCGAAGTGATGACTGGTCTGCCCTGCACAATACGGCTGCTTGATCCCCCGCTGCACGAATTTCTGCCGCATGGTGATGCGGAATTTGAAGACCTAGCAGACGCGACAGGGCTGGGGGTTGACCACCTGAAGCGGCGCGCGGGTGAATTGCATGAGTTTAATCCGATGCTGGGCCACCGCGGCTGCCGCCTAGGCATTACCTATCCTGAGATTTACGAGATGCAGGCGCGGGCGATCTTTGAGGCGGCGTGTGATGTTGCCGAAAATGGCGAAGCGCCGCTGCCTGAAATCATGGTGCCGTTGGTAGCCACTCGCAAAGAGCTGGCGATCCTTCGCGAATTGATTGAGCGCGTGGCTGAAGAAGTGTTCGCGGAGAAGGGCGCGCGTGTCGATTATTTGATCGGGACTATGATCGAGCTCCCAAGGGCGGCGTTGATGGCGGGCGAGATCGCCCACGAAGGCGCGTTCTTCAGCTTCGGCACAAACGATCTGACACAGACAACATTGGGTGTGTCGCGCGACGATTCCGCGCGGTTCCTTGCACCGTATGTCGACAAGGGCATCTTCGCCCGTGATCCGTTCGTGAGCCTTGATGTCGATGGGGTCGGCCAGTTGGTCGAGCTTGCGGCAGAACGGGGCAGGGCTACGCGCGGTGATATCAAGCTGGGTATTTGCGGGGAACATGGGGGCGATCCGGCCAGCATCCAGTTCTGCGAAAGCGTCGGCCTAGACTACGTCAGCGCCTCACCATACCGGGTGCCAATCGCGCGGCTCGCAGCGGCGCAGTCAGCTCTCAAAGATTAGGGCGCAGGGTTAGCGCCACCCCGTGAGGGTGAGGATTTCAAAAGTCTCTGTGACTTTGCCATCCTCATCGCGCATTTCGTCAAACGCGGCCTTGGCGAGTTGCCATCCGCTACGGGTGAGCGCTGGAGCAGGGGAGACGAGCGAGCGTGTCAGGCCGTGATCGCGCAAGTCCTCGATTAGACGTTCCAGTGAGGGATAACGCACGCGCATGGTGTAGCTATCGACCACCTGGCGTTTGAACCCGGCGCGTTCGAGTAAGGCAGTGCCTGCGCGATTATCGATCAATGGATGCATGCGAGCTGCGGGCCTGTCCCCGTCAGCTATCATCGCTAACTGGCGCAGAACCGGAAGGCTGCCAGCGCCGGGGAAAGCGGTTAAAAATAGACCGCCTTCGCGCAGCGAGTTGCGGGCGTGGATCATTGCGCCCGGCAAGTCATTAACCATCCCTAGTCCGAGCAGGTGTACAATCAGATCGAAGGCTTGTGGCGGGCTGGGTTGTTCCTCGTCAATATCACCCAGAAGGCTGATTTTCCCATTGGCACCCTTCGCCTCCAAAGTCGTTGCTAACAGGCCTCTCGTATCACCTACGACCATGGCGTCTTTCGGCTCAAGACGCATAAAGTCGAGACGTTCGATCATGTCTTCTGCCATTGTTTCAACGAGGTAAGTAGCGCCACCGCGCTGTTCTTGACGCAGCCTTGCTCGGTGCCATTTCGCCCTGGCTTGCTGGCGCGAAAAGATGGTGGGGACTTTGCGATCTTTCATGGCCGGTCCACTGCATCGCTTGCGTGAGAGACGCAAGGCGTGCGAGACTATAACTAATGAAATGGGGCGCGTATCTTACCGAGGGGCTAAGGCCTGTCATCGATTTGGTGTATCCACCGCGCTGCCCGCTATGCGGCGATGCGCTGGCAGATCAAGGGGGCCTGTGCGGCGAATGCTGGGGAGAGCTGTCTATCCCCGGAGAGCCATCCTGTTCGAGCTGCGGGCGACCATATGACCTGGGGAAGTCGGGTGACGATACGCGCTGTTTTGTCTGCGTCGCCAATCCACCAAAGCATTCAGGCATTGCTGCCGCGACGATCTACAACGATGCCTCTCGCCGCTTGGTTCTGACGTATAAGCACGGACGTAAGATCGCGCTGGCCAGCCTGCTGGGGCGGCTGCTTGCGTCGCGCTTACCCGATGCCAACAGCGAAGAGGATGCGGCGCTGTTAATACCCGTCCCCTTGCACCGCTGGCGCTTGTGGCAACGAGGCTTCAATCAGTCCGGTCTACTCGCGCAGGAATTAGAGAAGCGAGGCAAAGGGCAAGTGTTGATCGATGGCTTGTTACGGTGCAAACGAACGCAAAGCCTGGGAGGGATGGGGGCAAAGGCCCGACGCAAAGTATTGTCCGGCGCGATTACAATCAATTCATCGCGCGCTCATCAAATCAGCGGGCGCGAGGTGATTCTGGTCGATGATGTCCTGACAAGCGGGGCCACCAGCGATGCTTGCGTTGAGGCGCTGCTTGGCGCAGGCGCCAGCTCAGTTCAGATTGCGTGCTTTGCGCGTGTAGTGGAGAATGAGTTTGATCCATCACTCCAACGGGTGAGCAAGACGTTTTCAATTGACGAAACTGGACCAGAAAACATAACGCCCGGGGTCATTACAACCCCGGGCGCCACGTGACGAAAAAATTCGGACCCGCTCTCTAAAAGAGCTCAGGCAGCCACCCCCTAACTTGGCCACCAGGATCCAATCCCTCATCGTTCAAACCGCCGATGCCAACACCCCGCGGCTGGCAATCTGCGGAACCCCCTGAACCTGGCACTCTTAAGATGCCGTATTCCAGTGGACAGACCCGTTAAGGCCTGCTGTCTGACTTTGTCTCACCTGAGTCATAAATCGCAAAGGTTGAAAAGGGCATATTGTGGATTTTGCGTAGACTCTGTGGTTATCGTGCAACAAGCTGTCGCAACAGCAGCCCCACTCACCGAAGGATACATCTTTGAGTAACATTTCTGACGCGCCATTCTCGGGTTCCAACGAAAACCGCGAACAAGGCAACGCTTTGCTGCCAAAGTTTGATGATCGCGGTTTGGTTGCCGCGGTTGTGACTGATTCGGTGAGCCATGAGGTGTTAATGGTGGCGTTTATGAATGAAGAGGCGCTTGAGAAAACCATGCTAACTGGCAAGGCGCATTTCTGGTCTCGCTCCCGTGACAAGCTTTGGATGAAAGGGGAGACATCTGGAAACGTTCTTGAGGTTGAACAGATGTTGGTGGATTGCGATCAAGATGCGTTTGTTCTTAAAGTGAGGCCCGCTGGCCCGACTTGCCATACGGGCTCACGTTCATGCTTTTACCGTCAGTTAGAGGACAATGCTCTCGTAAAGGTCAAGACTTGACGCTCACGTAAAGGTAAGGTATATATTAGAGCATGGCTACTGCACATGCACAAACATCGACCCGAAACGGCGCTCACCTTGACCGCCCTGACAAGCACGAACGCGAACAATACTCGATCTCTGATCTGACCAGTGAGTTTGAGTGTACGGCACGCGCGCTGCGCTTCTACGAGGATGAAGGGCTGATTTCTCCCGCCCGCGTTGGTCTGACTCGCGTATATTCCAAGCGCGACCGAGCCCGTCTTGCGTGGATCATGCGGGCAAAGAATGTCGGCTTTTCGCTGACTGAGATTCGTGAAATGATAGATCTTTATGATCTTGATGATGGTCGGGTGGAGCAACGCCGCGTCACGGTCGAAAAATGCCGTACGCATATTGCAAAGCTAAAAAGCCAAAGGGCCGACATCGATTCTTCGATCAAGGAACTCACCGATTTTGTCGCCGAGATTGAGAAGCTCAACCTCAGCTGACTTTCGATCTAACTGCTAACCAATCCACCAAGGGATTTAGTGATGCCAACTTATACCGCACCCACCCGCGACACTCGTTTTGTCATTAGCGAAATGCTCGATCTAGCGAGCTACGGCAATTTGCCGGGTTTTGAGAACGCGACGCCTGATATGATTGACGCGATTGTCAACGAAGCCGGCAAATTTGCGTCAGAAGTGCTTGCTCCGATCAATCAGATTGGCGACGAGCAAGGTTGTACCCGCCACGAAGATGGTTCGGTGACTACGCCGGACGGCTTTAAAGAAGCGTACGAGGCCTATGTTGAGGGTGGTTGGGGCACTTTGGCAAAGCCGGAGGAGTTCGGCGGCCAAGGCTTGCCGCATGTCATGGCGTTTGCGATGGAAGAATTCACTGCCACAGCCAATCAGGCTTTCGGCATGTATCCGGGGCTGACCAATGGTGCATCTGCAGCCATCGAAGCGGCAGGATCGCAGGAGCAAAAAGAAACTTATTTGCCGAAGATGATTTCTGGCGAATGGTCAGGCACCATGAACCTTACCGAGCCACATTGCGGCACTGATTTGGGCATGATCCGAACCAAAGCCGAACCGCAAGGAGATGGCACATACAAAATCACCGGGACGAAGATATTTATCTCTGCCGGTGAGCACGACCTTACCAGTAACATCATTCATCTTGTGCTGGCAAAAACGCCTGGTGCGCCGGACAGTTCAAAAGGTATTTCGCTGTTCATTGTTCCAAAATTCATCCTTGATGAGAATGGCGACCCGGGCGAGCGCAACGGCGTGACTTGTGGCTCAATCGAGAAAAAGATGGGCATTCACGGCAACGCGACCTGTGTGCTAAATTATGATGAAGCCACAGGCTATATGGTGGGTGAAGAGAACAGAGGCCTTGCTGCGATGTTCGTTATGATGAACGCAGCTCGCTTGGGTGTCGGCCTGCAGGGTCTCGCGCAGGCCGAAGTCAGCTATCAAAACGCCGTCACTTACGCCCTCGATCGTCGTCAAGGCCGTGCCCTCACTGGTCCAGCAGAAGCCGACAAGCAGGCCGATCCAATCTTCGTCCACCCGGACGTACGACGGATGCTGATGGACGCCAAAGTGTTCAACGAAGGGATGCGCGCCATGTGCCTGTGGGGCGCACTGCAAGTTGACCTAACGCACAAGGCACAAACCGAAGAAGAGCGGCAACTGGCGGATGATTTGATCGGTCTGATCACCCCTGTGATCAAAGGCTACGGCACTGACAAAGGCTACGACATCGCCAACAACATGCAGCAGGTCTATGGCGGGCACGGTTACGTGAAAGAATGGGGTATGGAGCAATTCGTGCGCGATAGCCGCATCGCAATGATCTATGAAGGGACCAACGGCGTGCAGGCGATGGACCTTTGCGGGCGCAAGCTCGCATCAAAGGGTGGCCGCGCTGTCCAAGCATTCTTCAAGATGATCGACGATGAAATCGCTGAAGCCAAGGACAACGAAAAACTCGCTGACCTTGCGACCAAACTTGAAAAGGCGTTGGGCGAACAGAAACAAGCCACCATGTGGTTCATGCAGAATGCAATGGCGAACCCGAACCACCTCGGAGCCGGCGCACATCATTATATGCACATCATGGGCATTGTGACGATCGGCTTCTTCTGGCTGAAAGCTGCGAAGGTTGCTGCGGCGACGCTGGATGCTGGGCCTGAAGATGCAGCATTCTACGAGGCCAAGCTCACTTCGGCTGCGTATTATGCAGAGCGGTTCTTGCCTGATGCAGGCGCGCTACGCCGCAAATTGGAAGCGGGCAGCGAAAACATGATGAAGCTGACGGAGGACGCATTCGCCACCGCAGCGTGAACTAAGACATAAACATCAAGAGAAAGGCCCGGGAGTGCGAACTCTCGGGCCTTTTTGCGTTTGGGCTTCTTATCCAGCGAGAATTTTCTGAGAAACTTCTTCGATTGAGCCAGTTACCAGCAGGGGCTGGCCGCCGACAATTCCAACATTGGTCTGCCCATTTTCAGCTGTGCGTAGCCAAGCTATGTTTTGCGCCACAACGAGGTAGTTGCCACCGCGAGAATCGAGTTGAACGAACTTCATTACAGTTTCTCCTGATTTGCTTGGGTTTGAACCAGCTTGGTCAAGATCAGATTAACTGTAACAGGTTTTGTTGCGGCAACCGCATAACCGCGCTGAAATTAACATTGACGTATTAGGCGGCGATTGCTGGGGCGTGGGTTACATCACGCGATGTACAGATTACGCCCGCTATCCGGCAATCCTTGGCCATCAACGGCTTTAGTTTCACGGACCATTTACGATCTTCTCCGCGCGCGGTTGGGCATATGGCCACGAAAGAGATTTCGTTGCCCGATAATGTGCGCGTAAACATCTGGCGGATTGCATCGCGCCTAAATTCTGGCCATAAATCCCACCACTTTCGGCCGGCGACCGATGCGAAGTCATCGATTTGCATCGCCTTGAGTCCGCCGCAATTCATATAGTCCAGCGTGCCATCGAGGTTGAGCATTTTTATGCAATCATCCGAATGCTCTAGCAAGGCAACGATCAGATTGCTCTGACTCAAACCGATCTTCGCCGCGTGATCGACACCGGACAATTCTGCTGAAGGCGGAGAAACTCTGCCTGGAAAGCTAACACTCATAACGCACTCTGATCCCTCTGGCGTTGGTGGATTACCCGTTATGGGCCAGAATGCGCAGCGAAGTTATCCGTATTATTCACCGTGGGTAAACCACTCACTCGACCGGTAAGAAATCAGGGACCGAAAGGTAGCGTTCGCCAGTGTCGTAGTTGAATCCCAGAATCCTGCTTCCGGCGTCCAGCTCAGGCAATTTCTTCGCAATAGCAGCCAGAGTTGCGCCCGAAGAAATACCAATAAGAATACCTTCTTCGGCAGCGGCGCGGCGGGCCATATCTTTGGCCGCATCGGCGCCAACCGCAATTGCTCCATCAATGGCATCTGTGTGGAGGTTGCCAGGTATAAATCCTGCCCCGATGCCTTGGATCGGGTGCGGGCCTGGTTGGCCGCCGCTAATCACCGGAGATAGCTCTGGCTCCACGCCGTAAGCTTTCATGTTGCTCCAGCTTTTCTTCAGCTCTTCTGCGCATCCGGTTAGGTGTCCGCCCGTGCCAACGCCGGTTATCATCGCGTCAATTGGGCTGTCGGCAAAGTCGGCCAAAATCTCTTTCGCTGTTGTCCGAGCGTGCACTGCGACATTAGCGGGATTTTCAAACTGCGAAGGCATCCATGCGCCCTCTGTGCCTTTTACAATCTCAGTTGCGCGTTCAATCGCGCCTTTCATGCCTTTTTCTTTAGGCGTCAGGTCAAACGTCGCGCCGTAGGCTAGCATCAATCGGCGGCGTTCTATCGACATCGATTCTGGCATGACGAGCACCAGCTTGTAGCCTTTGACTGCGGCTACCATCGCAAGGCCAATTCCGGTGTTGCCGCTGGTCGGTTCAACGATTGTGCCGCCAGTCTTCAGCGCGCCAGATTGCTCAGCGTCTTCGACCATTGCAAGGGCGATGCGATCCTTGATCGATCCGCCAGGGTTAGAGCGTTCTGACTTCAGCCACACTTCGTGATCGGGGAAAAGGCGCGACAGGCGAATGTGCGGCGTATTGCCAATCGTTTCGAGAATGTTTGCAGCTTTCATCTCAGCTCTCCTGATGTTTTGCCTCTGGCGGCGTTGTCTTTGGTGTGTCTTCTAGCACGTCTTGCGGTGGATCGAAGGTTTTAGTCGTCCGTAGCACTGGGAATATTCGGCTCCACGCGGCAACGGTTACAATTGCGCCAATTCCGCCAGCGGCCACAGCGGCAACCGGGCCGATGGCGCTCGCAAGAAAGCCCGAAAACGCATCACCGCCTTCGTTCGATGCGCTGATGGTAAGCAGGGAGACGGACGAGACCCTGCCGCGCTTTTCATCGGGGGTGTGCAATTGGATCAGCGATTGCCGGATATAGACGCTGAACATATCCGCCGCGCCAACTACAACCAGCATGGCAAGGCTGAGCGGCATTGATGTCGAGAACGCAAAGACGACGGTGGCGAGACCAAACAATGCGACCGCCCAAAGCATCTTTGGTCCCACATTGGTTTTCAGCGGCCGGAATGAGAAATAGAGCGCAGTTGTCGCAGCGCCCACCGCTGGTGCAGCGGCAAGCAAGCTAAGGCCTATCTCGCCCGACTGCAGGATGTCGCGCGCATAGACCGGGAACAGCGCGGTCGCTCCCGCCAGGAACACTGCAAACAGATCCAAGGTGATCGCGCCCAGCACCATCTTGTTACGCACGACGTAGGATAAGCCATCGACAATGGCGCCGATGGGCCGCTGGTCTTTGCGCACCGCAGGCTGGGGCACTTTGCCGATTAGCGCGAGCGCAATCAGCGATACGCTGAATAAAGCCGTTGCAGCAAAATAGGGAAGGGCCGGGCCAAGGCGATATAGCATTCCGCCAATGGCCGGGCCAACGATCATTCCGACCTGCCATGCAATCGAAGACAGAGCGATGGCGGTGGGCAATGACGCTTTGGGTACAAGGTTGGGCGCAAGCGCTGACAAAGCCGGTCCAGCAAAGCCGCGCGCCACGCCTAAAACTACCGCTATCGAGAAAAGGATCGGCAGCGATATCGCGCCGTCCCAAGTGAACCAGCCCAGCGCTGCGGCACAGGCCAATTGGAGCGAAACGGTAAGCTGCCCAAGCCGCCGCCGGTCAAATCGATCTGCGGCAAGCCCTGTGAAGGGTGTAAGCACAAACAGCGGAAGGAACTGGAACAGGCCAATCAGAGCCAATTGCCCTGATGCTTCTGGAATTGTCATACCGCCATCGCGCGCGATGTTGTATGTCTGCCAGCCTATGATCAGCAGCATCGCATATTGCGCCAGCGTCATTGCAAAACGGCTGACCCAATAGGCGCGGAAATTATGCACCCGAAACGGGTGAGGAGATGTTTGCTTAGTTTCGCTCACGCGCAGCCCATGGCAGGCGCAGCCAGCCCTGCCAAGGCAGTGCGGCTAGCGTGAGCAAAAGCTGTGATGTGAAGCAGCCCTGAGACCGACGCTTCTTAGGCCGTTCAGCCCTTGCGTTTGCGGCTCAGGCGCGGGTTGGGCTGTAAGGCGTCAACAATATCAACGAAGTCATCAATGCGGATGATGCGTTCAAACTGAAAGCCAGCGCGCTCATCTCTCTGCCAAATGACGTATGCTTCAATTCGGCCAACGATGGGCAAGCGAATGATGACGCGATCACCGCGATTAAGTTCACCCGCATCGTCGACCATGAACCCGTGCGCAGACAGGTTCGAGACGTGAAGATTCAAATCACCATGCGCGAAATGCTCGACGATCACCGGGAAATCCACCGGGTGACGCGCAGCTCGACGCATATCAGTGACGCTCAGATTCGCTCCGGCTGACACGTTTCTCGACCCTCCATTATCATTCGAGTTGTCACCCTAATGAACGGGAAAGGCTGATAATTCGTAAAGCTGCTGGGACACCTTTCTTTAATGCCGGCCAAGTTCACAGTCTTTATTGAGTGAGAAGGCCGTGCTTCTTCTTGCCCAGACTAAGTTTTAGTGTCTCACCAGCAGCAGGTGCGACCTCGTAACCCATGTCGGTGATTACAGTGTCGTCAATCTTGACCGCACCTTCAGCGACCTTGCGCTTAGCCTCTCCGTTTGAAGAGGTGAAGCCGATTGCGGTCAGCACCGCGCCGATGCGCATGCCTTCAGCTCCCACCGACAGTGCGGGCAAATCCTCACCTGCGCCGCCGCCAGCGAACGTTTCCTTAGCGGTGGCTTCGGCCGCCTTGGCGGCATCCTCCCCGCGCACCAGTTTGGTGACTTCATTGGCGAGGATGATTTTTGCATCGTTGATTGCTGCACCTTCGAGCGCTTCGAGACGCGCGATCTCATCCAATGGCAAATCGGTAAACAGTCGCAGGAAGCGGCCAACATCGCGGTCATCAGAATTGCGCCAGTATTGCCAGAAGTCATAGGCGGGCAGTTGTTCTTCATTGAGCCAAACTGCGCCAGCGGCGGTCTTACCCATCTTAGCGCCATCAGCTGTGGTGAGCAGCGGCGTCGTCAGGCCGAACAGTTCATGCCCCTCCATCCGGCGCGACAATTCCATACCGTTGACGATATTGCCCCACTGATCGCTGCCGCCCATTTGCAAACGGCATTCGTAACGGCGCGCAAGCTCCAGAAAATCATAGGCTTGCAGGATCATGTAGTTAAATTCGAGGAAGGTGAGCGGCTGCTCCCGGTCGAGCCGTAACTTCACCGAATCAAATGTCAGCATTCTGTTGATGGTGAAATGCGGACCAACATCGCGCAGCAATTCCACATACCCGAGTTTCGATAGCCATTCGTCATTGTCGACCATCACCGCATCGGTTGGTCCATCGCCAAAGGTCAGCAGGCGCTCAAACACGGTGCGTATCGAGGCGATGTTATCCTGAATTGCATCGCCGTCTAGCAGCTTGCGGCTTTCATCCTTTCCCGAAGGATCGCCGACCTTGGTGGTCCCGCCACCCATTACGACAATCGGCTTGTGACCTGTCTGTTGCAGACGGCGCAGCATCATGATCTGGACCAGGCTGCCCACATGCAGGCTGGGTGCGGTCGCATCAAAGCCGATATATCCTGGCACAACCTGTTTTGCGGCGAGCTGATCCAGCGCGCCGTGATCGGTCACTTGGTGAATGTAGCCACGGCTGTCGAGCAGGCGCAGCAGATCGGATTCGTATGCAGTCATGATGCTGGCCGCTTAACAGTGCGCGAGGCGGCGGGGAAGGGCAGAAAAAGCGTTGCTCGTGCAGGCTTGCTCAGCAATAGGAACGGCCATGCAACCACTTATGCTTCATCAGTCCTGCGACCTTGGCCCGATCAAGGCTGTCACCGCCAAGATTGCACCAACCGAATTGGGCTGTGATGCTGAATTCCGCCTCGATGGCGCGATAGCGGGCATTAAAGTGCCAACCCATGCCGCGTCAGAGCGCATGGATAATTTGTGGAAGACCACTTGCTTTGAAATCTTTTGGCAGCCGATTGGCGGAACGTATTATCGGGAGTTTAACCTGTCGCCATCCAGCAGCTGGGCCTGTTACGATTTCGACAGTTTCCGTGAAAACTCCCAGGATGCCCCGGTTGATGCCATTGCCATTGCCTGTTCTCACAGCGACAACGAGCTGGTTCTCAAAGCGAGCATCGCATCGGGGCTAGCTACGCCTGCGCAAGTCGCGCTTAACGCCATCGTCGAACATAATGACGGCGCGTTGCAATATTGGGCATTGGCATTTCCGCCGGGAAAACCTGAATTCCATAGCGAAGCGTGTCGTCAAATTATTGTCGAACGCTAAGTGGCTTCCTGTTCCCCAAAGGGGCGATTGAGCTCAACAATCTTCCAATTGAGCAGCATCGCAAAGCTTACCCACGCTATATACGGCAGGTTTAGAAAGCCGGCGAGCTGCGAATATCGCGGCAGAACCACGCATAATGACAACACAGACAACCACAGGAACACGTTCTCAATCATCGCCCAATCCGGTCGTTTGACTTTGAAGAACAGGGGAGACCACGCAAGGTGCAGCGCAAAGTTGATCCCAAACAGCGCAGCGACAATGCGCTTATCAGCTGCTGAGGGCGCGCCAGTCCACGCAAGATAAAGGCTCCAGCCAGATAGTCCCAAAATGATCGTCCACGCCGGGCCAAACGCCCAATCTGGCGGCTGCCAGCTTGGCTTGTTTAAATTGCGGTACCACTCGCCAATTTCTGTTAGTAGACCGCCCGCGCCGCCCAGAATGATTGCCCACAGGGCAGCTATAATCGCGATGGTCCAATCCATGCTGTGCATCATAGGCTCATCGTGCGTAAAAGCCATTGCCTTTGCCGCGTGAGTGTCGCAACCGTTGCGATATGAAGTTTGGAATTGATCGCCTACTCACTGACCCGCAATTGCTTGGCGCGCTTGAGGGTAAACGTGTCTCCCTCGTCGCTCATCCCGCGAGTGTCACACAGGAGCTCACCCATAGCCTCGATGCGCTGATCGCGGCGGGGGTTAATGTGACGAGCGCCTTTGGCCCCCAACATGGGCTGAAGGGCGATAAACAAGATAATATGGTCGAAACAGCGGACGAAACCGATCCGCAATATGGCATCCCGGTCTTCTCACTATATGGTGAAGTGCGGCGCCCAACTGGGCAAATGATGTCGAGCGCGGATGTATTTCTGTTCGATCTGCAAGACCTTGGGTGCCGCATCTACACCTTCGTCACGACGCTGCTCTATTTGCTCGAAGAGGCGGAAAAGGCGGGCAAGGAAGTGTGGGTGCTCGACCGGCCCAATCCCGCTGGTCGGCCATTGGAGGGCACCTTGCTTGTGCCGGGCCACGAAAGCTTTGTCGGCGCGGCTCCCATGCCGATGCGCCACGGACTAACGCTGGGCGAGATGGGTCACTGGTTCATTGCGCACTTTGGCCTCAATGTGGATTATCGCGTGGTCGCTATGGAGGGCTGGCAGCCTGATGGCGAGGGTTACGGCTGGCCAACCTCTCGCGTTTGGATCAACCCATCGCCTAATGCTGCCAATGTGAATATGGCCCGCGCCTATGCTGGCACGGTTATGATCGAAGGCGCCACGGTGTCAGAGGGCCGCGGGACCACGCGCCCATTGGAGGTCTTGTTCGGCGCGCCAGACATTGATGCGAAGGCTGTGCTGGCAGAGATGCATGGCTTCCAGCCCGATTGGCTTCAGGGCTGCGCTCTGCGGGATTGTTGGTTTGAGCCAACCTTCCACAAGCATACAGGAAAGCTGTGTAACGCTCTGATGATCCACGCAGAAGGCCCGCATTATGATCATGATATGTTTAAGCCGTGGCGTCTTCAGGCGCTGGCTTTTAAGGCGATCCGCAGCCTCTATCCCGACTATGAATTGTGGCGCGGGACGGACTTTAAATATGAATACACCAACGATGTGCTGGCCATCGATGTGATCAACGGCGGGCCATCTTTGCGCGAATGGGTGGATGATAACGCCGCGCGGCCAAGCGATCTCGACGCGCTGGCGTCAAACGATGAGGCGGCTTGGGTGCAAATGGTGCGCGAATATAGGCTATATTGATGGCGAGCGCTCCTAATCCTGAGCCCGCTATGGAAGAGGGTGAGGCGGATCGCCGTCTGACCGCTAACAACCAAGATCCAGACGCTCTGACGGCAAAAGCGGATCACCGCCTTTTGGCAAAGGATCACCGGGCAGCATCAGCGTATTACCGAGCTGCGTTGCAAATGATGGAGCAGGCGGGGCGCGGCGCCGGGTGGCTAGCGTCTCGCATCGAAGACACGATCATCTGGCTCGATCAGAATTACGTTCGGCATATCGTTGAACGCCTTGAAAAGGCGGGTTTTCCGCAGTCGGAATGGCATCCGCGTTTTGCCAAATCGCTGGCGATGATGGTGGGACAGCTTGAGCGTGCGCCCGAACCGCACTCTTTCCCGCAAATGCCCATGACGTTCTTTTACGCAGGCATGGAGCATCATGAGTTTGTTCCGAAAGAACGGTTCGACTGGGCGGAAAGGCTTGAGGCGCAAACCGACGCAATCCGTGCTGAAGCTCAGGCGATTCTCGACGATGATGCCAATTTCTCGGCCTATGTGAAGAGTGCGGATAACCGCCCGCACGGTGATGTTCACGGCATGCTGGAAAACAAGGTCTGGTCGAGCTTTGAATTGGCCGAGGACGGGGATTTTGCGCCCGAGCGCGTTGCCAAATGCCCCAACACCCATGCGGCGCTGGAGGACGTTCCGCTTTGCCGGATCACCAACCGCGCGCCCACACCGATGTTCTCGCGTCTGGCCGCGGGCGAGCGCATCCCGCCGCATACCGGCATGATCAATGTACGGTATATCTGCCACCTGCCGCTCATCGTGCCTGGCGACGGGACTTTGCGTGTGGGCGGATCAAAGCGTCACTGGGAGGAGGGCAAGCTGCTGGTGTTCGACGATTCCGTTGAGCACGAGGCTTGGAACGACGCGGATAAAGACCGGCTCGTTCTGATCTTCGACGTTTGGCGACCTGAGCTGGAAGACGCGGAGCGCGCTCAGCTTAATGCGCTGTTTGCTGCGGTGGATTCGTATTAGCGAAGCTTAAGGTCTGGCAATCGCCACCTGGTATTAAGCCAATTCAGTGTAGTCCTGCGTTTCAGCATCCCATTGGAACGCGACACCATACTCTCGATCTATCAGATGCAGCCAGCGGTCGTCTGCGTTAAGCACTTTGCCGATGGCGATGTAGAGTGGCTTCTCTCCGGCCTCTGCATCAGCATCAATCGCTTCTTGCGTTCCTCGCATGCGCCATCCGCTGTCTTCATACTCATCGCCGTCGCGGGTCATGTCCGGCTCTTCGCGATAGAGATAATCGGCGTGGCAGCGGCCATCGACAACGCAAGCATCGACGAAACAACGCTCCCAGTATTCGCGATAGGGCGGCGTTTCTGGCCTTGAATTGCTCTCTGAAAACGTTGTCGAAATCACATGTGTGAGCGGAATGACTACGCTATCGCCCAGTGCGAACTTGTCTATTCCGACAGGCTCGTTGTCTAGCGTGCCGTGCACCCATCCTTTTTCAATGTTTTCAATCAGAACCCACATGCGCTCTGCATCATAGGTGTGTGCGCCTTCCAACTGACGAAACACAGCCTTCACACCGTCACCGGGTTTCAGAGCAGAAAGTTCATCAGGGTGAGGCAAAAAATAAGTGTAGGGTGCGGAAGCTGCTATCGGCCGAGGATCGTCAATCTCGATCCCTAGTGGCAGTTTGATGTGGCTCAACAGCTCAATGCCCCTGTTTCCGGCTTAGCTCCTGGGTCGCATTTTCCAAGCCGCCTAGTGTCAGCGGGTACATCCGGTCACTCACCAGCTGCTTCAGCATCTTCGTTGATTGTGAATAGCTCCACTGCTTTTCGGGCACTGGGTTTAGCCAGACGGTGGCGGGATAAGTGTTGGTCACGCGCTGCATCCACATCGCGCCCGCTTCTTCATTCATGTGTTCAACACTACCGCCCGGATGCGTGATTTCATACGGGCTCATCGCTGCATCACCGACAAAGATCACTTTGTAATCATGTCCATATTTGTGGAGGATATCCCAGGTATTGGTGCGTTCCTGCCAGCGGCGTTTGTTATCCTTCCACACGCCTTCGTAAAGGCAATTGTGGAAGTAGAAGAATTCAAGGTTCTTGAACTCGGATGAGGCCGCGCTGAACAGTTCCTCGCACAGCTTGATGAATGGGTCCATTGACCCGCCGACATCAAGGAAAAGAAGCAGTTTGATGGCATTCTTGCGTTCCGGGCGCATGTGAATGTCCAGCCAGCCTTGCTTGGCGGTGCCATCAATCGTCGCATCTAGATCGAGCTGATCGGGCGTCCCTTCGCGGGCAAACCGGCGCAAGCGGCGCAGCGCCATCTTGATGTTACGAGTGCCCAGTTCCTTGGTGTTGTCGAGGTTTTGAAACTCTCGCTTTTCCCACACTTTGATCGCGCGTTTGTGCTTGCTCTCGCCGCCGATCCGCACGCCTTCCGGGTTATACCCGCCGTGCCCGAATGGGGACGTGCCGCCGGTGCCGATCCACTTATTTCCGCCTTCGTGGCGTTTTTCCTGCTCCTCAAGCCTTTTCTTGAGGGTGTCCATGATATCATCCCAATCGCCGAGAGATTCGATTTTTTCCATCTCTTCGGGCGTTAGGAATTTCTCCGCAACCGCCTTCAGCCAATCTTCGGGAATTTCGACAGGGTTCTGGCCATAGTCAGACAAAATACCCTTGAAAACTTTGTTGAATACCTGATCAAAACGGTCAAGCAGCCCTTCGTCTTTCACAAAGGTTGCCCGGCTGAGATAGTAGAATGCCTCCGGCGTCTGCTCGATAACTTCCTTGTCCAAGGCCTCAAGCAAAGTGAGGTGTTCCTTAAAGGAGGCACCAATCCCGGCCTCGCGCAATTCGTCCATGAAATTGAAAAACATACCATACGCTTAACTCGCCAAAGGCCAGAGTGCTACCCTTAGGTTTCACTGCGAGTACGGAAAGTCACGCATTTTTGCCGCGTAATGCACCTTGGCTTTAAGTCTTCGCTAACCATCACTGCTTACTGCACACCAAGAGCAAAAGAACAGGGGCGCGCGGGCATGAAGCCGTTTGAGATTGATAAACAGGGCGCAACTGCGCTTGAGGAAATTCCGGAAAGCTGCAGCGCTGTAACACTCGAATGCACCGATGTCGCAGGGATCGTCGCCGAAGTCATTCGCTCTTCCGAAGCCTTGCGCGAAGAACATGATGCTTTGCGTGACACCGTCGGCGCACTCGAAGCGGACCAAGCAAAGGTTGCCGAGGCTAGCGATGAAGCTCGACTGTTGTCAGAGCGTGCCATCGAGCGGCTAGGCGAAGGTACTGCCCTCATCAATTCCTCTCTTGGCCAGATTAACTCAATGTTGGAACTGGTCGAAACCTTAGGTCAGCATGTCACAGGTTTCGCAGCAGCAATGGATCAAGTGCGTCGCAGCGCCGATGATATTGACCAAATCGCTGAAACCACGAATATTTTGGCGCTTAACGCAACAATTGAAGCGATGCGCGCTGGCGAAGCCGGTCGAACATTCGCGGTTGTAGCAGGCGAAGTTAAGAGCCTTGCGAACGATACACGTAAGGCGACCGAAGAGATCACCAAAACTATCGACGCACTTGGAGAAGAGGCGTCGCTCGTTATCGAAAAAATTGAATCCGGGTCCAAGGCAAGTCTAGATGCGCAAGACTCAGTTGCGCGAATAGAGACCACGATCTCGACCGTCGGTGAGCTGGTGGAAGAGGTTGATAAGCAGAACGATGTCATCGCCCGCTCGACAGGTACAATCAGCAGTCACGTCGAATCGGTCCAAGGTGTGCTGGTCACGTTTGATAAGGCGGCTCTTGAAAATGAAGGGCAGCTCCTAGATGCCCATAAGCGCATGATGGGCCTTGAACTGACCGCCAGCGAGATGTTCGATAAAATCGTGCAAGCCGGACTATGTCCTGAAGACAGTCTGGTCGTTTCTATGGCTCAAGGGTTCGCAAAGGAAGTGGTCGCCCATGCCGAAACGGCGATTGCAGGTGGCGACATTTCTGAAGCCGAAATCTTTGACAGGTCTTACAAAACAATTCCTGGCAGCAATCCAGAACGGTTCGAAACGGGCCTTAGTGATTGGGCCCACGAAAATTGGCGTCCCTTCCTAGACCGTGCGAAACAGGCTGATCCACGTATCGTCGCCGCCGCATGCACTGATACCAACGGGTTCCTACCCACACACTTGTCCGACCGCTCGCGTGAGCCAACTGGTGATGTGACGCATGACACTGCATTCTGCAGGCATGGCCGCATCATTCTCGATCCAATTGATCAAAAGGCAAAGAAGAGCACTGCACCGTATATGATGGCTGTGTATCGCCAAGAAGGTGATGGCGAACAGTACATCGTAGTGCGCAACGTCTACGTCCCAATCTATATCAACGGCAAACGTTGGGGCGACTTTGAACTTGCGTACTCAATCTAAAAGGTTGATCTGATCCGATTAGGTCGGATTGCGGCGCGCCATAAATGCGAGACGTTCAAACATCATCACGTCCTGCTCATTCTTAAGCAGCGCGCCGTGCATTGGTGGGATCGCGTTGTTAGGGTTTGAGTCCTGCAAGACTTCCAACGGCATATCTTCGTTGAGCAGCAGTTTTAGCCAATCAAGCAGCTCGCTGGTCGATGGTTTTTTCTTCAGGCCCGGCACTTCGCGCAGCTCATAGAAGATATCCATGGCCTTGGTAACAAGTGTCTTTTGGATGCCCGGATAATGCACATCGATGATCGATTGCATCGTCTCACGGTCAGGGAACTTGATATAGTGGAAGAAGCAACGACGCAGGAATGCGTCGGGCAATTCCTTTTCATTGTTTGATGTGATGACCACAATCGGGCGCTCTTTCGCTTCGATCCGCTCCTGCGTTTCGTAAACATCGAAACTCATCCGATCGAGCTCTTGGAGCAGATCGTTGGGAAATTCGATATCGGCTTTGTCGATTTCATCGATCAGCAAAACGGGCAATTGTTCAGATGTGAATGCCTCCCAAAGCTTACCCTTTTTGATGTAGTTTCGAATGTCGTGAACGCGCTTTTCGCCAAGCTGTCCATCGCGCAGACGCGCAACCGCATCATACTCATACAGGCCTTGCTGCGCTTTAGTGGTCGATTTAACATTCCATTCGATCAGCGGCGCGCCGATCGCTTTTGATATCTCGTGAGCAAGAACCGTTTTGCCCGTGCCAGGCTCACCTTTGACAAGAAGCGGACGGCGCAGCGTGACCGCAGCATCAACGGCGACCTTTAGATCGTCCGTGGCGATGTAATCACTGGTACCTTCAAAGCGCTTTTGATCTGTCATGCTCGGTCCTGTATATCTGGTGTTTGCCTCTTTACGTGAGCGTTAAGGGCGCGGCCGCCGGGTGGCAAGGGTGACGCTACGTAAGCTAACCGGGTTGTCTGATCGTGACTAATTTGAGAGCTGTAGGATGCGCTGCGCGATCATCTCCAGGGCAGAATTGTTCAAGTTCGCTTCCGGGTTGTTCCAACTGAGTACTAACACATGAGGCTTGCTTGCTCGATCGGTGAGCAACCACGTTAGGTTTAGAACGCCCGGCTCTGACCCGCCTTTGTATCCGATGTAGTCCCATTTTTCACGCAGTGGTTCTGGTACTGAAGGATTTATTTCCATGATCGCAAACGTGCCTTCGATTGCTGTCTGGTTCATATAATCAAACAGTCGGCGCAGGTCGGTTGCGCTTGCAAACCATTCAACATCAAGGGCCACCGGGCCTTCTGCAAACGCAGTATTAATCTGTTCGGGCGTTAGATCGTCTGTTGCCAAGTCGTCCAGAATTGCGCGCTGCTCATCTGTGTTGGACGCTGTGCGATAGGCCTCAAGCCGCTCAGCCGGGCCACCTTTCAGCGAAAACAATTCTCGCGTGGTCAAGAAAGGCATCGTCTTGGCCGGATCTGTGTAGCCAGACTCAGTTACAGTCTGCTCAACTTGCTCTCGGCCAAGCACCGCCATCAATTGATCTGTCGCGGTGTTATCGCTGATTGAGATCATCAAGCTGGCGAGCGTGGACAGCGTAACGGGCGCGCCGCTTGGCCAATTCTGCATCATGCCGCTGGGAAAGCTCTTTTGATCAAGCGCTATGACGTCATCCCAACTGCGCTTGCCTTGCCTAATCTCGCGTGAGAGCGCCGCGAGCACATACAATTTGAAAGTGGAGCCGATGGCGAAGCGCTTATCAGGATTGATTGCAAGCAATGGGTCATTGCCATCAAGCGGGCCGAAATATGCGCCGACTTCGCCCGGAAGCGCGTTGAGTTCCGCTGCGATTTTGGCAAAGCTATCGTCAAGAGTATCGAACTGACGGATCAGCAGGCCTTGTATGAGATGCGGCGATTGCGCGGCAACCGCGAGATCGAGGCGCGCGATGGACTTCTCAAACCGAATGAGAACTTCTCCGCTGAATTCGCTTTTTGGGTTGATAGCCTCCACGCTCAGCGCCTGGCCGTGCTGCGCAGTGACTTGCGCGTTGATTGCCGCGAATTGCTCCGGCGGAACAGCGGTCAGGAAAGCTTCACTGAATACGTCTTCTGGTGCCGCTTCGCCTTTAAGTAAAGCGACGACATCCTGCGCGCGCTGCTTCAATGGGGCGGAAAGTCCGGCTTTGGTCTGCTGATCTTCCTGAGCTGTCAGCACCGCTGGCGAGACAAAAAGGGCGAGGGCAAGCGCGAGTTTTTTCAACATGCGCCAGCTTTGCAACCTGCTGTATTGAATCGCAAGTCGTAACCAATTGGCGGCTTGGTGCTAATTCACTTAGAAGAGCACCGTAGGAGGAATAACCAATGCCAACAGAGACGCTTTCGATCACCGCAGCCGCCGGACATGCGCTCGAAGGGGCGTTGGAAATGCCCACCGGGCTGGTGCGAGGGGCAGCGGTGTTTGCGCACTGCTTTACTTGTACCAAACAAAGCCGGGCCGCGATCAGCGTGGCGCGTGCATTAGCAACTCAAGGCATCGCAACGTTGCGGTTCGATTTCACCGGACTAGGCGGCAGCGAGGGCGATTTTGGCCGTGCGGGTTTTGCCACCGATATTGCAGACCTGGTGGCGGTCGCGGGCGCATTGAAAGAGCGGTTTGACGCGCCGCTTCTGTTGGTCGGACACAGCCTCGGCGGAGCAGCAGTGCTTGCCGCTGCTCATGAACTTGGCGCAGACAATGTTGCGGCGGTGGCGACAATTGGCGCCCCGTCTGATGTCCCCCACGTTTTGCACATCATCAAGGGCGATCACGCTGCGATCCGGGCGGATGGCGAAGGCCCGGTGACTATTGGCGGACAGAGCTTTTCAGTCAGTCGAGAATTTCTGGAGAAAACGGAGGCGGTCGATTTGCTCGATCTCGTCAAGCAGTTGCGCTTGCCTTACCTCGCGCTTCACTCGCCAACTGACACCATCGTCGGAGTAGAACATGCAAGCGCTCTTTTCCAAGCCGCCTTCCATCCGAAAAGCTATGTCAGCCTTGCTGGCGCTGATCACCTGCTAACTGATCGAGCAGACGCGGAATTTGCCGCAGAAACAATTGCGGTTTGGGCCAAACGCTATTTACCGACGCTCGATACTGGACTTCTGCCCGAGACGGGCGTTGTGGTGAAAACTGGGCACGGCAAGTTCGGCACAGAAGTCCACACGGCCTCCCACCGGTTTATTGCCGATGAACCGCGCAGCTATGGCGGCGATGATACTGGCCCCACGCCCTATGATCTGCTCAACGCGGCGCTGGGAACGTGCACAGTCATGACTATGAAAATGTACACAGATCGCAAGGGTTGGCCCGTTCAAGGTTACAATGTCCATGTCACCCATGAGCGGGAACATGCCAAAGATTGCGATCATTGCGAGGACGAAGGCGAAGGCGCGCAGATACAATCCCTCAATCGCACCATTGAGGTGCTGGGTGACGACTTAACTGACGAACAACGGGCCAAGATCATAGCGATTGCTGACAAATGCCCAGTCCATAAAACACTGGAAGGCCATTTGCACATCCACACCAAGGAAGCGGATTAAAGTCTCGCGCTCGCTCCAAACGCGACTAGCAGGAATTGCAGGGCGAGTACGGTGATGAGCGCAATTTTCCAGCCAAAGCCTGCGGACTTTAGCCCTCGGTCCATTGACCAAAAGTAGATTGCCAAAGACGCAAGACCTGCCACTGCGATGATGAGCCAGCCGCTCTTCGCGTTCAGTGCGATAAAGATCGCGTACATTGCAATCGCTTGGATCAGGACAGCGGCGGCGAACCACGAGATCGGTATCGGACGGTAGCTCGCGTCAGGTATGTACCAATCAGGCATCCTGCTGTCGGGCCGCGAAATTCGGCGATCGCCCGCCATGATATCGTCTTCGTCCGGGTCAAGACGCGGCGGCTTATCGTCAGGCATCAATCGCCTCGCGGTCGACCTCGCCCGCGCGGTTTTGAATGAAATTAAACCGGTGCTCTGGATTGCGGCCCATCAATTCATCGACGACACGCGCAACCCCGGCCCGATCCTCAAATTCCTGCGGCAGTGTGATGCGGATCAAACTGCGCGTATCGGGGTGCATCGTCGTTTCGCGCAGCTGTTGCGGGTTCATCTCGCCCAAGCCCTTAAACCGTCCAACTTCGACCTTTTTGCCTTTGAAAACGGTCTCTTCCAGCTCCGCACGATGTGCATCATCGCGGGCATAGCGGCTCTCTTTACCAGCGGTCAGCTTGTAGAGAGGTGGCTGGGCGAGGAAGAGGTGCCCTTTGCGCACAATGTCTGACATTTCTTGGAAGAAGAATGTCATCAGCAGCGTCGCGATATGTGCGCCGTCGACATCAGCATCGGTCATAATAATCACGCGGTCATAACGCAGCTGCTCTGCGTCGCAGTCTTTTCGAGTGCCGCATCCTAGAGCCAGAGACAGGTCAGCGATCTCCTGATTGGCGCGGATCTTTTCCGCCGTCGCAGAAGCTACATTCAGAATTTTGCCCCGGATCGGCAGGATAGCCTGTGTTTTACGGTTGCGAGCTTGTTTGGCGCTGCCGCCAGCCGAGTCGCCCTCAACGATGAACAGTTCGGTCTCGCCTTCGGTTTCACCCGAACAATCCGTGAGTTTGCCGGGCAAGCGCAGCTTTTTCGCGTTCGTTGCGGTCTTGCGCTTGATCTCTCGTTCTTGCTTGCGGCGCAGGCGCTCATCCATGCGCTCCATCACCTGTCCCAGCAGAGCCTTGCCGCGCTCCATATTGTCAGTGAGAAAGTGATCGAAATGATCACGCACTGCGTTTTCAACAAGGCGAGATGCCTCTGGCGATGTCAGACGATCCTTGGTCTGTGATTGAAATTGCGGATCGCGAATAAACACGCTCAGCATGATCTCACCGCCGGTCATTACATCATCGGCGCTGATGTCTTTGGCCTTTTTCGTGCTGGTCAAATCACCGAATGCACGCAGGCCTTTAGTAAGGGCCGCACGAACGCCTTGTTCATGTGTTCCGCCATCGGGCGTTGGCACGGTGTTACAGTACCAGCTTGTTGAGCCGTCGGAATATAGCGGCCATGCGATGGCCCACTCAACGCGGCCCTGCGAAGTGCCGCTTTCATCCTCAGGAAATTCCTGACTGCCGGTGAATGGCTCGGCCGTCACGCATTCACGCGCGCCAATTTGTTCGGCCAAGTGATCGGCAAGGCCGCCGGGAAATTTGAAGGTGGCTTCGTCTGGAACATCTTCTGACGTAAGGCTTTCAGCGCATTTCCAGCGTATTTCGACCCCTGCGAACAAATACGCTTTAGATCGCGCGAGCTTGAAAAGACGGTGCGGTTTAAACGCCCGGTCGCCAAATATCTCGGTGTCAGGAGTAAAGCTGACCTGTGTGCCGCGGCGGTTGGGGGCAGCGCCCAATTCCTCGATCTTGCCGAGGGTCTGTCCTTTGCTGAATTCTTGCGCAAACAATTTCTTGTCGCGCGCAACTTCCACCCGTGTGTGAGAGGATAGCGCGTTCACCACACTAACGCCGACACCGTGCAAGCCGCCGCTGGTGGCATAGGCCTTGCCTGAAAACTTACCGCCGGAGTGTAGAGTGGAAAGGATCACTTCCAGCGTGGATTTGCCCGGAAACTTGGGGTGTTCATCCACCGGAATGCCGCGCCCATTATCACCAATGGTCAGCCGATTGCCTTCTTCCAGCCGAACTTCGATCCGATTGGCATGGCCCGCAACAGCTTCATCCATAGAGTTATCGAGAACTTCGGCAGCGAGATGGTGCAGCGCGCGATCATCCGTACCGCCGATATACATACCAGGGCGGCGTCGAACTGGCTCCAACCCCTCCAACACCTCGATAGAGGAAGAATCGTAATCACCACTAGAGGTGGGTGTGCCATCAAACAGATCATCGGACATAGGCATTGTTATAGGCTGCGCTTGGGCGCGCTAACAAGCTGGGGTGGGTATGTTTTGCTCAGTCGTCGAAGCGAGCAGGCGCTGCATCGACGATCACAACTGAATTGCCGCGCACTTCGCGCACTTCCATCGCTCGCTCAACAACGCCGGTGCGCATAAAGCGGAATGGACCGTCTAGGCCTAAAAATCCGCCATCGTCGTATAGGCTATTTTTGGGGAAGTTGCGGCCGACGCGCCAATCGCGCGCAACCCGCAATGTGAGTAGAACAGAATCATATCCGATGGTTGAAATGCGATATGGCTTGCCGCCAAAACGCCCTTCATAACTATCGGAGAAGCGCTTGAAGCGATTGTCTGAAACGGCTGAATAGACGGCGTTTTGCAGAGCGCTGGAGCGGACCAGCGCGGATTCTCCGCTCCACAACTCGGTTCCAAGGATTCTTGGGTTGGAGCTTTCTCTATTGAGCTCGCCAGCCGCTCGTGTCGCTAATCGCGCACCATCGGCAATCAGAACAGTGTCGTATCCTCCAGCAGAACGGAGGCGCTGGGCTGCGCTGACGATTGATGTGTTGCCCCGCGCATAACGTTCTGTGGTGGCAAGCGAACCGCCAAACTCACGCAAAGAGTTGTTGAGCGCACTCATCGAACGTTGACCGTAATCGCCATTGGGTACGAGCGCGGCGAAGCTGTTTGCACCGTTCTGCCGGGCGTACAGTACGCTGCGGCGAATGGATTGTTCAGGGATATGCCCCATCACGAACACATCAGGTCCAGCGACGCTGGTGTCATTGGAGAAAGAGATTGCTGTGACACCTGCTGGACGGGCGGCTGCCTGAACTGAAGGCACATTTTCAGCCAGTAGCGGACCCAGGATCAACTTATTGCCATCAGCCACGGCCTGACGGGCGGCAGCGCTTGCTCCGCGCGCTGTATCATAGGTCGTAATGCGTAGATTGTTGGCGTTGGTATCAAGCAATGCCATCGTTGTTGCATTGGCGATGGATTGCCCGACCGCGCCAGTATTGCCAGACATGGGAACCAGCAGGGCTACACGGTGGCGTGTTGCGTCCGTAGGCAAGGCTGTGGCGCTTGGCTCGGGTGCTGGGCCGGGATCGGGCGTGGTTGTCGTTGGCCCGGTTTTGGGGATGACCTGACAACCTCCCAAAACCATTGCGACACTTGCAATCATAAGATTGCGACGAGAAAACCAATTGCGCTTCATACTTGCCGACCCCTGATGGCTGTTCCAAAGAGCGCATTGTGACCGATGCAAGCTCTCAACCGCCGATTGTGAAACCTCTTGAGCAGGGACTCTATATAGTCGCAACGCCGATTGGCAATCTTGGCGATATAACGCTTCGTGCTGTCGATATTTTGCAACGCTGCAGTGTGATTGCCTGTGAAGACACAAGGGTAACTGGCAAATTGCTATCGCATCTAGGCGTGTCTAACGCTTTGCGGCGCTATGATGACCATTCTAATGAGGCGGCAAGGGCAGAACTGATCGGCGCTGCGCGGGATGGTGCCGTGGCTCTGGTGAGTGATGCTGGGACGCCGCTGATCTCTGATCCGGGTTTCAGGCTGGTGCGCGAAGCGCGCGAAGCAGGCGTGCCGATTACAACTATTCCGGGCGCTTGCGCTGCGATTGCTGGTCTAACGTTGTCGGGCCTGCCCAATGACCGTTTTCTTTTTGGCGGGTTTCTGCCGGTTAAGGAAAAGGCGCGAGCTGACATACTGCATGAGTTGGGCGCGACTAGGGCGACGCTCATCTTCTACGAGACAGGGCCAAGGTTGGTCAAAAGCTTGAACGCAATAGAGGCGAATTTGGGCGTTAGAGAGATTTCAGTAGCGCGCGAAATTACCAAAATGCACGAGGAATGCCGCGCTGGCAGTGCAGCAGAATTGGCAGACTATTACGCTGAGCATCCGCCAAAAGGGGAGATTGTGCTGATGGTCGGTCCTTCATCCGATGAAAGTGGAGTTGGTGACCCCGATGACCTGCTTCGCGAGGCTTTGATTGAACTCAGCCCGAGCAAGGCTGCGGCGAAAGTGGCAAAAGCAACCGGGAAAGACCGCCAGGCGCTCTATACTCGCGCTGTCGAGCTGAAATCAAAATGAGCGATCCCAAACGCGTGGTCGCCGATCAAAAAGGTCGGGATGCAGAGGCGCAGGCTGCGCAATGGCTGATGGCCCAAGGATGGCGCGTATTGGCGCAGCGCGTCAAAACCCCGCTCGGAGAGATTGATCTGATTGCCAGCAAGGACGCGCTCGTTGCGTTTATCGAAGTCAAATGGCGCAAAAGGCCGGCCGACCTAGATCATGCGATAGACCAGCGCCGCCTTACTCGGGTTGCTGCGGCGGTGGAATGCGTTGCTCACGAATATGTTGAAGACGGCGACGATTTGAGAATTGACGTTATCCTGCTTGCACCCGGTAGCAAGCCTCGCCACATCACTAACGCTTGGATGCCTTAAGGAATAATCGAATGAGTTTGCGTGTCGCGGTCCAGATGGACCCCATTGAAAATATCAATATCGCTGGCGATTCCAGCTTTGCGCTGATGTTTGCTGCGCAGGCGCGTGGACATTCGGTTTACGAATATCATGTTGAGAGCCTGACGTTGGACGCTGACGATCGGCTCTATGCCGAATGCTCGCCAGTGACGGTCCAGCGAGTCGAGGGCGACCATTTTAGCAAAGGTGCAGCTGAGCGGCTGGATCTGGGCAAAGATATTGATGTGATCCTGATGCGTCAGGACCCACCATTTCACATGGGCTACATCACCGCGACGCATCTGCTGGAGCGGATCAAGGACGAGACACTGGTCGTTAACGATCCCGCCAATGTCCGCAATGCGCCGGAAAAGGTGATGGTGCTCAATTACCGCCGGTTTATGCCGCCGACGCTCGTCACCCGCTCACCCGACGAAGTGAAGCGCTTCATCGCCGAGCATGGCGCGGTGGTGGTGAAGCCGATCCACGGCAATGGCGGCAAAGCGATCTTTCGCGTGCCTGAAAGCGGTGACAACCTTACGGCTCTGTTTGAAGTGTTCAACCAGACTTGGCCCGAACCGCATATGGTTCAGCCGTTCCTTCCCGAAGTGGCAGAGGGCGACAAGCGGATCGTGCTGGTCGATGGCGAGGTTGCAGGCGCGATCAATCGCATTCCTGGCGAAGGGGAGTTCCGCTCAAACTTGGCTATGGGCGGCAGCGCGGAGTCGACCGAATTGACCGAGCGCGAGCGCGAGATTTGTGAGGCGATGGGGCCGGAGTTGAAGCGGCTGGGCCTGACGTTTGTCGGCATCGACGTGATCGGCGGCAAATGGCTGACTGAGATCAATGTGACTTCGCCGACCGGTATCGTGGCGATTGATAAATTTAACGGGACCGATACCGCCGGGATGATCTGGGACGCGATTGAGGGGCGTCACGCCGCTCTGTCCGGCTAAGGCTTATTCTTCGCCCGCGGATGCGCGCTCCGGTAATTCTCCAGCATCGTTGCCGCGTCGACCTTAGTGTAAATCTGTGTCGAGCCGAGCGAAGCGTGGCCCAGCAGCTCCTGCAAACTCCGCAAATCTGCGCCGGCTCCCAGCAAATGCGTTGCGAAGGAGTGCCGTAGCGCGTGCGGGGTAGCCGTCTCTGGCAAGCTCAGTGCGCGGCGAGCATTGGCCATCGCCTTTTGCACCATTCCGGGCGAGAGCGGTCCGCCTTTGGCCCCGCGAAACAGGCTGTCCTTAGCCTCAATTGTCCACGGACACAGCTCGGCATATTGCGCAACGGCGGCGCGGGTGATCGGTAGGATCGGGACGATGCGCTGCTTGCCGCCTTTGCCGGTCACTTGCAGCGTTTCGCCCAATTCTGCATCCGCGCCTGTCAGCGACAAAGCCTCTGCAATGCGCAGGCCGCTGCCATACATTAGCAGCAGAACCGCTCGGTCGCGCGCGCCGATCCAGTCTTCTTCTGGCATCCCTGCAACCACATCCGCAATATTCACGGCCTCATCGGGGGTAACGGGGCGGGGCAGGCCTTTCTTCGTGCGCGGGCCGCGAAGGCGCGGGGCGGTGGGATCAGGATCGCCTGACTGTGCGCGGGCAAAGGCGATGAACGCCTTGAGCGCCGATAGCTCGCGCGCGGTGCTGGCGTTGGAGAGGCCCTCTGCGCGGCGGCTTGCGAGATGGCGGCGCAAATCGTGCGCTTCAAGCGATGCCACCGCCTGCCAATCCGAAAGATCGTGGTTTTTCAACAATCGCTCAGCAGCCGCGCAATATGCGCGGACCGTGTGTGGGCTTCGGCGTTTGCTGTCGGTAAGATGCGCGCGCCATTCGGCAAGAAGGTTGTGCAGGCTCACGCGTTCACCAATTCGTCGCTGACTAATTCGCCCAACAGCGCATCGAGGAGTGGCAAGCCCTTCTGCGTCACACCAATCCGCTGATCAGACTGCCATAGCAAGCCAAGGTCAATATTGCGGGCGAGCGCGCGTTGATCGATCAAGCCCGCCTGCTCAAATCCGAAACGCGTGCTGAGTGCGGCAAGATCAAGCCCTTCGACTAATCGCAATCCCATCAGCAACGCTTCTGTCGCTTGTTCACTGGAGGAGAGCTGATGGCTTTCAACCATGCCGTGCCTGCGTTCATTGATCGCTCGCAGGAAGTTTTCCGGCTTACCATGGCGCTGTGTCGCAAATCCGCCCCGCCTTCCATGCGCGCCGGGGCCGATTCCACAATAATCCTGATACCGCCAATAAGTGAGGTTATGGAGGCTTTCCTCTCCTGCCCGCGCGTGATTGCTGATTTCGTAGGCGGGCAGGCCGGCTGTGGCAGCTAGGGCCTGCGTGATCTCAAACAGCTCCGCCGCTTTGTCGTCATCAAGCGGGGTGAACACATTCCGGCGCACATCTGTGGCGAACCGTGTACCAGGCTCAATCGTCAGCTGATAAAGTGACAGATGCGATGTGCCGAGTGACAAAGCGCGGCTAAGCTGGCCCTGCCACATGTCCGGTGTTTGGTCAGGCAATGCATAGATCAGATCGAAGCTGACGCGGCGAAAGTGTGCTTGAGCTGTTTCAACTGCGGCGAGTGCTTCAGCCGCGCCGTGCAAACGTCCCAGCCATCCTAAGGTTTCGTCTTCAAGCGACTGAACCCCAAGCGAAACGCGATTGATGCCAGCATCCGCCAGTGCAGCGAAATTGGCTGCCTCTACGGACGATGGATTAGCCTCCAGCGTGATTTCTATCTCGGGGGTAAAGCCCCATAGGCGTTCAGCTTCGGCAAGCAGCGTCGCGACCAGCGCCGGTGGCATCAGGCTGGGCGTTCCACCACCGAAGAAGATCGACGTTAGCGGTTCGCCGTTTGCGAAATCCGCTTCATACTGCATATCCGCGATGAGCGCGGCCTGCCACGCGTGCACGTCTACCGATGCACGGACATGCGAGTTGAAGTCGCAATAAGGACACTTCTTCGCGCAGAACGGCCAATGGATATAAAGTGCTTTTGCCACGGTTCTTTCAGGCTTTGTTAAATGCTCTGAGTCAAGGTTTGCCAATGACATTTGGTGCGAAACTGTTTGGGCTTTTGGCTGCTGGAGGATTGGCGTCCGCGCCAGTTGCCACCGCGCGTGATGCGAACCGCGACGCGAGCGACGCGCATTCTGCGGCCGAACCTTTTGCCGATGAATTGCTGCTCGCGCACAACCGTGAACGTGCCAATTTTGGTAGCGCGCCGCTTAAGTGGTCTCCTCAGCTCGCGCGCGAAGCACAGGATTGGGCGGATCACCTCGCCCGCGAAGGAGTTATGCGTCACGCAACCCATGCACAGCGCAAAGGGCGCGGCGAGAACTTATGGATGGGAAGCGCTGGCTATTTCTCTCTGACAGAGATGATGAGCTACTTCATCGCCGAAAAGCAGCATTTCAAGCCAGGTGAGTTTCCCCATGTTTCTCGCACGGGGCGTTGGCGCGATGTCGGGCATTACACCCAGATTGTTTGGCATGAGACACAAGATGTCGGTTGCGCCGTAGCGCGCGGAAAACGCGACGAAATTCTGGTGTGTCGATACTGGCCCGCTGGAAACACATATGGGCGCAAAGTGGGTTGAGCGCGCCGCGCGCGTACAGGAGAGTATTTCTATGGTGGGATCGACAAATTTGAATCGAATGGCGGTTGCGCCTGTGCTGATAACGCTGGTGTTGACCGGGTGCGGTGGCGGGGATGGCAGCGCGCCTTCTGGCACCGCAGCTGGCGTGACAACGGGCGCAACGCAGCCGCCGCCTGCTCCGCCCCCACCGCCGCCGCCACCTCCCCCTCCGCCGCCGCCTCCATCGGGAGGCACGCAGGGGACACGCCAAGATGACATGCTGACAGTGATGCTGCGCGAGCATAACGAAGCGCGCGACGAGGTGGGGGTCGCACCGCTGGTCTTAAGTGATGACCTAAGCCGTCAGGCACTCGCCTATGCTGAGGAACTCGCGCGAACTGGCCGTTTTGAGCACAGTTCAGGCGCGAATAGACCGGGGCAAGGAGAAAACCTTTGGGCCGGGACTGAAAGTGCCTTTAGCTATTCCGTGATGGCCGATGGCTGGATCAGCGAGAAGCGTTACTACGTTCACGATCGCTTCCCCTATGTTAGCAACACGGGACGGTGGCAGGATGTTGGGCATTACACCCAAATCATCTGGGCGAACACGACAGAGCTAGGCTGCGGCATCGCAACTGGCACTGGGCGCGATTACTTGGTTTGCCGCTATTCGCCTTCGGGTAATGTCAGCGGGCAGTTTGCCTACTAATCAGCCGCCAAATTGGTCAGCAACAAGTTTTGCAAAAGCATCGGCTCGGTGGCTGATCGCGTGTTTTTTTGCTGGGTTGATTTCGGCAAAGGTTTGCTGGTCGCCTTGCGGCACAAACACTGGGTCATAGCCAAAGCCAAGCTTTCCGCGTGGGGGCCAAGTCAAGGTACCGGGGCAACTCCCCTTATAAATAGCATGTTCGCCATCGGGCCATGCGATTGCGAGCACGCAGTGGAATGCCGCACCGCGCGCGGCGTCTGGTCCAACTTGTTGCAGCAGCCCTTCAACCTTGCCCATCGCCATATACCAATCGCGCCCTGGTTCGCCCTCAAACCACTGCTTCTCCGCCCAATCTGCGGTGTAGACGCCGGGCCGCCCATCCAGTGCATCAACGCTTAACCCGCTGTCATCTGCCAATGCCGCGAGGCCTGATGCTTCAGCTGATGCGCGCGCTTTGATAAGAGCATTTTCGGCAAAGGTCTTGCCGGTTTCTGGCGGCTCTGGCAGCCCAAGTGATCCAGCCGAGATGCACTTCATCCCGTAAGGATCGAGCAGGGCTGAAATCTCTTTCAGCTTGCCTGCATTATGCGTGGCAATAACTAATGAACCAGAGCCAAGTGTACGGGTCATTTTGCGGCCTTCAATTGCTCCGCGAAAATGTCGGTGCAGCCTATGTTGGCGAGCCGTAGAAGGCGCAGCAGACCTTCTTCATCGTAAGTCGCGCCTTCTGCAGTGGCCTGAACTTCCGCGATTTGACCGCCAGAGATAAGAACGAAGTTTGCATCTGCATCCGCATCGCTATCTTCTGGATAATCGAGGTCTAAAACTGGCGTGCCCTTGTATATCCCGCAAGAAATCGCAGCGACTTGGGCGGTGATCGGATCTTCCTTGATTGCGCCGGATTCGATCAATGAATTGACTGCCAAGCGTAATGCCACCCATGCGCCAGAGATGGACGCTGTGCGCGTTCCGCCATCGGCCTGAATGACGTCGCAGTCGAGCGTGATTTGACGCTCGCCGAGCTTTTTCAAGTCGACCACTGCTCGCAAAGAGCGACCAATAAGTCGCTGAATTTCCTGCGTCCGGCCAGATTGCTTTCCGCGAGCCGCTTCGCGCGATCCGCGAGTATGGGTGGCGCGCGGCAGCATCGAATATTCACCAGTGACCCAGCCTTCTCCTTTCCCGCGCAGCCACGGCGGGATGCGTTCTTCAACGCTTGCCGTGCACAATACGCGCGTATCGCCAAAGCTGATTAGGCAAGATCCTTCTGCATGTTTGGTAAAGCCTGTTTCGATGGTGATTGCGCGCATTTCGTCAGGCGCGCGGCCAGAAGGTCGCATGGGAATTCCTTGTGCTTGGAACCGGATATCGATTCGCGGTGCAGGCGGTGTGGCCGCGATGGCTTTTGGCCGCAAGTGCACGCGCAAGACTTGGCGTGCGATAGTTTGCCGCTAGATAGGAAGCATGACCTCACCGCCGATCTCAGAAATGACAGTCCGGGCGCGCGAAATCTTTCGGCGCGTGGTTGAGGGTTATATTGATAGCGGGCAGCCGGTCGGTTCGAAAACCCTGTCATCGGATCAAGCGCTTAACCTTTCACCAGCATCCATTCGCTCGGTCTTGGCGGACCTAGAGGGGCTCGGACTGCTCGCCGCGCCGCACACCAGCGCGGGGCGTCTTCCGACCGACACCGGACTACGCATGTTTGTTGATGGCATGATGCAAGTCGCTGAACCTACGGCGGAAGAACGTGAGCAGATTGAACGACGTTTGAGTGAAGCCGGTCCGGTTGAGCAAGCGCTAGAGAAGGCGAGCTCAATCCTGTCAGAGCTATCCGGTGCGGCGGGCATGGTGATGGTCCCAACGCGGGAACAGCGCCTTGCGCAGTTCAACCTCGTCGATTTGGGACAGGGGAGAGCGCTCGCGGTTCTCGTGGGAGAGGATGGCGGAGTTGAAAATCGTGTAATCGACATGGAGGGCGCGATCGCTCCCGGATCTTTTGATCAGGTTACAAACTACATCACGGCCCGCCTATCAGGACGCACATTGAGCGAAGCCGCTGCGGCGATGAATGACGAGATCAATGCGGGGAAATCCCAGCTTGATGATGCCAGCAAGAGCTTGGTTGAGCGAGGGCTGGCAGTGTGGAGCGAAGATATTCAAGAGCGGCCAGTTCTGATTGTGCGCGGCGCATCTAACTTGCTCGATGAAAACGCACTCAATGATATCGACCGGGTCCGCTCGCTGCTTGACGACCTTGAGAATAAGCAATCAGTAGCCGCACTTTTGGACAATGCACGCGAGGCAGAGGCGACGCGAATTTTCATAGGTAGTGAAAACCGATTGTTCGGCTTATCAGGCTCCTCCGTGATCGCGTCACCCTATCGCGATCGTGAGGGCAGGGTAGTTGGAGTTCTGGGTGTGATTGGGCCGACGCGGTTGAATTACGCGCGCGTGGTCCCCATGGTTGATTTAACAGCGCGATCATTGGGTAAATTGATCGCCTAATTGGCTCATTTTGTAATTGGACAAGCTACGACGATGATCGAGAATGATAAGTCGCATGACGAAGCGGCAGAAGCAGAACTGAAAGGCGTGCCGGAGGAATTCTTGGACGATTCGTCCGAGGAGGACGAGGGTGAGGGCGACCTAAATGAGGCTCTGGAAGGGTTGCGACGCGATTTAGAAGAAGCGAAGCAGGAAACGCTCTACGCGAAGGCCGAGACACAGAATGTGCGCCGCCGTATGGAAAAAGACGTGTCAGATGCGCGGGCGTATGCCTCAACCGGGTTTGCCCGCGATGTTTTGAGCGTTTGGGATAACTTGTCACGCGCGGTGGAAGCTATTCCAGAAAGTCTGCGCGATGATGAAAAGATGAAAGGTCTAGTGACCGGCATCGAAGCGACCCAGCGGGAACTTGAGAAGGTTTTCAAGGGGCACGGGATTGAACGTGTCGCAGCGATTGGCCTGCCTCTAGACCCGAATCAGCATCAGGCAATGATTGAAATGCCAAGTGATGAGCATGAGCCGGGCACAGTTGTTCAGGAAATGCAGTCGGGTTGGATGATCAAGGACCGTCTGCTCCGTCCGGCCATGGTCGGCGTGGCCAAAAAGCCGGATTAGAGCGTCATTAGCGAAGGTAGATGACCAAATAGCGAACGCATAACGCCACAAGCAAAATGGCCTGAATTTTACGGTTTTTGGTCACCATGGTCGCTGCCATCATCACGATTAGCAGTGCGGTGATTGATAAAGTTTGGGCGGTGATGACCTGATCGCGAAGCGGCTCTATTGTCAAAAGGTAGCCCCATTGCGCGAATACTAGAGCGATCAAAATGCCCATTACCGTCCGTCTGATGCGGAAATAGTGCGTATCAAGGTCTTCGAACAATGCTGGTTTCGTGGGGAAAACCAAGCGAGCGGCAAGATAATAGCTGGACGAGAAAACGACTACTGCGAGCAATGCGGTCGAACTCACCGAGATTAGGTCGCGAATGGTCCACGCGAACATCCAGAACGAGAGCAAGTCGAGCAAAACAAAAAGGCCCAAAAGAGGGGTCAGCCAACCAATCTTGAATCGGTTGCCTTTCGCGTCGGTTTCGAGCTCATTTTCGAGCGTCCGACCGAAGCCTGACAACAATTCGACCATGGATAGGCCCAGCAGCAGTGCATAGAGAACTAGGATAAACTCAAAGTCGGTCACAAAGTCGCGCCTTTGAAGTTCACCAGCACATCATAGGCCGCTTTGTCAGCGATCCCGGCCACTTTGACGCCGCGCCTTAACCAATAGGCATGTTTTACGATTTCGGCCTGTTGCTCAATTCCGTACTCGCGGAAGGGCTGGCCGGGCTTCAGCGTGTAATCATAGCGGCAGAATGGATGACGGTTTAGCAATAGATACCAATCGCCGCGTAATTGCGTTTGCCACACATGGGTCAGCTCGTGGATCAGAAGGCCTTGGCGCAGCACATCTTCGCGCGCGAAATCGTCGCAATAAGCCTCGCCATCGGGATGAAAATGCAAGTGGCCTTTCGGAGCCATTGTGACTTTGCGTGGTTGGAACGGAAACCACTTTCGGCGGCGAAGTTGCACTTGGCTGTAGTCAATCGCATCGCCAAAAACGCCGCGCGCGATCTCTACTTCGCCAGGCGTCAGAAAGCGTTCGCCGCCCACCGGGCAAGCGTGCAGCAATGCACCATTGGCGTCCGAAAGATCAGGTGTTTTCAGCGCTCATCCCCAGCCGCGCGCACTTCAGCCTTGAAAGTCTCTTCCCGACCACCGCCAAGGTTTACCGTCACCTCTACATTTGAACCTGGACCAATGGCCGGTGAGACATTAAAGGCCATGACGTGTTTACCACCCGGCGCGAGTGAAAGCGTCTCGCCTGCAGGAATGGGTAAATTTGCAACCTCTGACATCGTCATCGTGCCGTTCGCTTCCTTCGTCGTGTGGAGCTGCGAATCAAAGACGCCCAGAATTTTAACAGATTGCAACGTTGCGTCAGTCTCACCGGTATTTGCGAGGTCGAAATACACCGCGGCAGGATTGCTCGCGACAGGCGCCATAACCATCCGCGCATTGGCGACGGTTAGCCCCGTTTCTCCAAGCGCTATCGCTGGTGCGGGCTCTTCAATTTCTACATCGACGGGTGCTGCTGCATCATTGCAAGCTGTCAGTGTCAGGATCGCAGCAAGAGCCGCCGTGCGCGCCCATAGAAATGAAGTTTGTTGCATGGTTTGCAAATTGTCCTCTTTTGAAATCCCGTCAAAACTAGGGTTGGCAATCCCTTGTGCCAAGCAAAACCGCACCTATATCGCGATCATATTCGAGTTGCCGAACGGTTCCGCCAATTCTGGGGAGCGCCACAGGTAACGTCCAACTATCTGAGAGATGGGGAAATAATGGGTAAAGTAATCGGTATTGACCTCGGCACCACCAATTCGTGTGTCGCTGTGATGGATGGGGGCAAACCCAAAGTTATCGAAAATTCTGAAGGCGCGCGTACTACGCCGTCAATCGTTGCCTTTACAAAGGAGAACGAGCGTCTGATCGGTCAGCCGGCTAAGCGCCAGGCAGTCACCAACCCGGACAACACTCTGTTTGCGATCAAGCGCCTTATCGGCCGCCGCTTTGACGACCCGCTGACGAAGAAAGATATGGGCCTCGTCCCATACGACATCGTCAAGGGTAAGAACGGTGACGCATGGGTAAAAGCTGGCGGTGAAGATTATTCGCCAAGCCAAGTCTCCGCCTTCATCCTGCAAAAGATGAAAGAAACCGCTGAGAGCTATCTTGGCGAAACGGTCGAGCAGGCGGTTATCACCGTTCCAGCTTACTTCAACGATGCTCAGCGTCAGGCGACGAAGGATGCAGGTCAGATTGCGGGCCTCGAAGTCCTGCGGATCATCAACGAGCCTACGGCCGCTGCACTCGCCTACGGAATGGACAAGAACGACGGCAAGACCATCGCTGTCTATGACCTTGGCGGTGGTACATTCGACGTATCCGTTCTCGAAATCGGTGACGGTGTCTTTGAAGTGAAGTCGACCAATGGCGACACGTTCCTTGGCGGTGAAGATTTCGATAATACGATCGTCGATTGGCTTGCTGAACAATTCCAGAAAAAAGAAAACATGGATTTGAAGGCGGATAAGCTTGCGCTGCAACGCCTCAAAGAAGCGGCTGAAAAAGCCAAGATTGAGCTTTCAAGCTCGGCAACGACCGAAATCAACCTGCCGTTTATCACCGCCCGCATGGATGGTGGATCAAGCACACCGCTGCACTTGGTCGAAACGCTAAGCCGTTCTGATCTAGAAAAGCTGGTCGGTGATCTGATCAAGCGCACGCTTGAGCCCTGCAAAAAGGCATTGACCGACGCTGGTGTTTCTAAGGATGAAATTGACGAAGTGATCTTGGTTGGCGGTATGACCCGCATGCCAAAGGTTCGCGAAGTTGTTGAGCAATTCTTCGAAGCAAAGCCGCATACCGGCGTGAACCCTGACGAAGTGGTTGCCATGGGTGCTGCCATTCAGGCGGGGGTTCTGCAAGGCGACGTTAAAGACGTTCTGCTGCTCGACGTAACGCCGTTGTCGCTGGGTATTGAAACGCTTGGCGGTGTCTTTACCCGGATGATCGATCGCAACACGACGATCCCGACCAAGAAGACGCAGACCTATTCGACCGCAGAAGACAATCAGAACGCTGTGACGATTCGTGTCTTCCAAGGTGAGCGTGAGATGGCCGCAGATAACAAGCTGCTCGGCAATTTCGACCTGGTCGGTATTCCGCCGGCACCTCGCGGCGTGCCACAAGTCGAAGTCACATTTGATATCGACGCAAACGGCCTTGTAAGCGTGTCCGCTAAAGACAAGGGCACAGGCAAAGAACAGACGATCAAGATCCAGGCATCGGGCGGTCTGTCCGACACTGACATTGATCAGATGGTTCAAGATGCGGAAAAGTTCGCTGAAGAAGACAAGAAGCGCCGCGCTTCTGCTGAAGCGCGCAATCAGGCAGATAGCCTTGTCCACGCGACTGAGAAGCAGCTGGAAGAGCATGGCGACAAGGTCGATGCGGATACCAAGTCGGCTGTTGAGACGGCATTGGCAGACGCCAAGACCGCGCTCGAAGGCGAAGATGTTGATGACATCAACGCCAAGTCTCAGGCTTTGACGGAAGCTGCCATGAAAATGGGTCAGCAAATCTACGAGAAAGAGCAAGCCGAAGGCGCTGCACAGGCTGATGCCGGTGAAGGCGAGGCAAGCTCGGATTCCAGCGATGACGAAGATGTTGTCGACGCTGAATTTTCAGAAGTTGAAGAAGACAACAAGGACTGATGTCCTGATGCAAGACCCTTCCGCCGCTAGTGCAAATATCGCGCTGGCGGCGGTTTGGTTTTAGGGATCACTGCTGCCATGCCCGCCACCCAACTCGACTATTATCAAGTGCTTGAAGTGTCACGCGATGCCGACGGCGGCGTGTTGAAGAGCGCTTATCGCAAGCTCGCGATGAAGTATCACCCTGATCGCAATCCCGGCGACAGCGAGGCCGAAGCAAAGTTCAAGGCCTGCAACGAGGCCTATGAAGTCCTCAAGGACCCGCAAAAGCGCGCAGCTTACGATCGCTACGGTCATGAAGCCTTTCAGCAAGGCATGAATGGTGGCGGCGGTGGAGGCGGTTTTGGTGGGGGCCGAGGCCAAGCAGACTTCGGCGACATTGGCGATATCTTTGAAACCATTTTTGGCAGCGCCTTTGGCGGGGCTGCTGGTGGCGGCCGTCAGCAAGCGAGGCGCGGGGCCGACCTTCGCTACGATATGCAAGTCTCACTCGATGAGGCATTTCATGGCAAATCGACCGAGATAGAAATCGAAGTCTCACAAAGCTGCGACACGTGCGACGGATCTGGCGCAAGCCCTGGTACAGGCGAGCGCCAATGCAATATGTGCCATGGCCACGGCGCAGTTCGTGCAAAGCAAGGTCTGTTTGTGGTTGAACGGCCATGTCCGACATGCAGTGGTCGCGGCGCTGTACTTGAAGACCCATGCGGCGAATGTCGCGGCGATGGCCGCGTCGATAAAGCTCAAGTGCTTTCTGTCGAAATCCCGCCCGGTGTCGACACTGGCACTCGCATCCGTCTGTCCGGCAAAGGAGAAGCGGGTCCGCGCGGCGCTCCCGCAGGCGACCTCTATATCTTTGTGCACGTCAAACCGCATGAGCTATTTGAGCGTGAAGGCACGACACTTGCAACGCGCATTCCCATTAGCTTCACCACTGCTGCGTTGGGCGGCGAGGTGCAGATTCCCGATCTTGATGGCTCCACAAACACGGTCGATATTCCGTCTGGGATTCAGTCAGGTAAGCAATTGCGCGTTCGCGGGGCCGGTATGCCGGTGCTGCAAGGGCGGGGACGGGGCGATCTGGTCGTCGAGATTGCCGTTGAGACTCCGACAAAGCTGAGCAGGCGACAGAAGGAAATTCTCGCCGAATTTCGTGAGACAGAAACCGGCGATGAATGCCCCGAAAGCCGCAGCTTCTTTTCCAAATTAAAAGACGCATTCGGCAACTAAGCCCGGTGCTTTGCAGCTAACCAGTTGGTTGTATCTTCCAACTCGACAGAAAGCTGTCTTGTGGTTAACTCGCTCCCAACATTGGGAGAATGCTATGAACCGCCTTGCCGTTATTGCTCTTGCCGCCACCGCGCCATTGCTTGCTGTTCCTGTTCAGGCTCAGCGCAATTTTGACGATGTTGAAATCCGTACCGAGCAAATCGCACCCGGAGTTGCTGTGTTGTTCGGTGCAGGCGGCAATATCGGCGTCAGCTATGGCGAAGATGGCACAATCCTTATCGATGATCAGTTCGCACCGCTTTCAGAAAAGATTGAAACCGCCATTGCTACGCTTGGCGCCAGCCCGGTCAAATATGTCGTCAACACCCATTGGCACGGTGATCACACGGGTGGCAATGAGCATTTCGGCAAGTCGGGCGCAACAATCTTTGCACATGACAATGTGCGTGTACGGATGTCGACACCACAGCAGCGCGGAGACCGCGTTATAGAGCCATCTGCAAAAGACGCTCTTCCAGTAGTCACTTATGGCCAGGGACTGCGTTTTCACCAGAATGACGACGTAATCGACCTTGCCTACGTTGGTGGTGGTCATACCGATGGCGACAGTATCGTTATTTGGAACAACGCCAATGTCGTGCACATGGGTGATCTTTATTTTAAGATTCCTGGGTTTCCATTTGTCGATGTCGCCTCTGGCGGCAGCGTCTATAATCTTATGGGAACGCTCGACGTTGCAATCGCAATGATCGATGACCAAACAAAAGTGATCCCCGGTCACGGCCCGATGTCTAACAAGGCTGAACTGGTGGCCTATCGCGCGATGATCGGTGCGGCTGTTTCGCGCGTCGAAGCGCTGAATGAAGGCGGCAAAACGCTCGAAGAGGCGATTGCGGCCAAGCCACTGTCAGACTTTAACCGTGGTGAGGGCTTTATCAGCGAAGATGCTTTTGTGACTGCAATTTGGCGCAGCATCGAAGACTAAAAGTTACGCGAAACGCGCGGTGATTTCGGCGCGCAAGCCTTTGAGTAATCCGCCACGGCAGCGCCCGGCTGCCAATTCTTCGTCGATAATGGCGAGGAAGGCTGCGTGCTTTGCGCGTCTCAAAGCCTCAGGCTTCAGGCCGCCGTCGACTGTTGAAGCAATTAGATCGATCATTCGCTCTGCTCCGTGCAGGCGGCCCCAGATGTAATCATTTTCGCGATAGGCACGGCTAAAGAATGCGCCGAAGTTGTAGAATTCAATTCCTTTGAGCGTGGCCCGTGTTCCGCCTTCACGGATTGAACGGGCATCGTCGGGTGAAATGCGGTCGACTTTTACTGGATTGTATTCGGTTAGCCCCTCGTTCTGTAGCAATGGCAAGGTCGCTACATCGTAAAAAGGGAAGCCCAAGTAAGTGAGCAACATCCGGCGCTTCAGGTTTTTCGGCATCTGCTCAAGCGCTTCGGAGAACATTTGCTCTGCCTTGATATCAGTCTCTGGCAGCAGGCGCTTCGCTTCAAGAAAATCAAGCAGCGCTCCAGGTGCTTTGAATACTTCTCTTGCGTGCCGGGTGAAGTCATCGCCCATTGCGTGCCGGTCGTCTGCGCTGAAATAGAGCGCTAGGATGTCATAGATTTTCTCTCTGGCGATATCGAGTGCATCGTCTGGAATATCGGGATCGCTTTCCCAGTCTCGCGCAAGTCTGCGAGCCAGTAAGCGCAATCGCCGAATGCGAAAACCAACGTCGTGCGCGCGAAAGAATTGTATCGCTTTTTCATTCGCGCCGCCGCCGCCATCGGATAGTTCGGTTAAACCACGACGTTCGAGCTCGGCGCGCAATGTTGCCGCGATTGGCGTATTGTCGGCGAGCGATAGCTCTGGCGCTGCTGCAAAGGTAACCTCGGCCAGCTTGTCGATAATTGCGCTGAATTTTGCCTGCGCATAAGCCTGAAAAGCGTAGCCGGCACGCTCTGCTGCAGCCTGCTGTGCTTTGGCGCGCCAATTGTGCAACCGCTTAGGGCTAGGGCTGTCGAGGAAGAATGTCATCCCGAACAACTTCTCAACTGCGCGATCAATCTCTGGCCGAAGGCTCAGGACAATCCGGCTCAATCGTTCCGCGTCGCGCGATTGCTGTTCAATCCTTTCCAGATTGTCACGGATGGGTTGTTCGCGCGGGATTGTAGAAAGGGAACCAAAGATGGCACCGAAGAAACCGATCGGCTCATCGTGACGATCACGGATTGATCCGACCCGGTCTGGGCGCGGATCGATATACACAAATCGCCGATCAACTTCGCGTTGAGCCGGGCGATCATCAAGCGCTGCGATTGCTCCGCCGAAAGGCGCGTTGACCAGAACAGAGCCGTCGATCAACGAAACTTGCTCCGCCGTACCATCGCGTACATGCACAGGCATAATTCGATTTAGGAATGCGCCGCGTGAGGGCCACAGGGTTTGGCTATTCTCAGACAGACGATCAATTTCTGCCAAGCGGAGTGGAGGGAACGCTCCGGGGAAACTCGCAGTCGCTCTCGCGGCTAGGACCAGTTCAAGTGGATTCGCGAGGCCATCATTGCCGTGCTCCGGGGTATAGGCTCGAATGCTGATAGGGGTGCGATGTTCCGTCTCCTCAACAATGGGCGGACTATTCAATCGCAGCATTTCAACGTGACCTCGAAAATCGGTCGCAGTCACAAACAGATCGATTGGATGGCCCGGCGGCAGCAATGGATCTCCGCGTTCGCCTTCACGCATGCTTTCAAGCGCTTCAAATAGGAGCCTGGAAAAATTATCTCCGGAAAAGGGCGGGTTGAACCACCGGCCACGAACCAGACGGGAAACCTTACGCCGGACCTCACTGCGGGTTTCCGGCGCGACGCTTTCGCTCACGGCATTACCAGGCCGGCTTAACAACCATTCCGCAATCGGTTGCGCCCATATTTTGGCATATCGCCACATCGGTTGGGCGTCAGGATCAGTTAGTTGATCGACGTCGGCGTTTTCCAGCCAAAGATCGGTAAGGGGTTCCAGTGAATGTCCTGAATGCACAGCTTGAGATAGGAACACAGCGTTGATCCCGCCGGCGCTCGCGCCAGAAAGAATATCTGGCATGACCCGGAGGCGGAGATTGTAGTCGCGCTCAATCTCGTCCAGCAAATTGCAATACACATGAGCAACGCCGCTACACGGAGCGTCCTTTTTGGCATGAAACGCTCGGCTTGCTTTGGCGAGGTGCCAAATTTCCTTTGTGACGCCATGCATATAAACGGCAAGGCTCACGCCGCCATAACAAACCAAAGCGAGACGAAGTTCCTTTTGCCGCATACGGCCCCTGATGCCGTGGAAAGAGCGTCTTGGCAATTGCGTTCTGCAAATGTTCCGATTAAAGATCGTGCATGGCCAAAACCAAAAGACGATATGTTTGCGCGAATTGCGGCTCAGTTTCCCAGAAATGGCAGGGGCAATGCCCTGATTGTGGTGAATGGAACACGATCACGGAAGATGCGCCTGCGACCGTGTTCTCGCAGAAACATGATCTTTCGCGCGGGGGCAGGGCGTTGGAATTTGTGCCACTCAATCGGCCAACTGAATTGCCAAAGCGTAGGCCGACGGGGTTGGCAGAATTTGACCGCGCGCTAGGTGGCGGGTTGGTTCCAGGTTCTGCCGTGCTGATGGGCGGCGATCCAGGAATTGGGAAATCCACATTGCTGATCCAAACGGCAGCTACAATCGCGCGTGCAGGCGGCGATGTCGTCTATGTCAGCGGAGAGGAAGCATCCGGTCAAATTCGCCTGCGCGCTAGTCGCCTTGGAATAGCGGATGCGCCCATTCGCCTGGCTTCTGAAACGTCAGTGCGCGATATTTTGACGACACTGGGTGCGGGAGAGCCTCCCGCTTTGCTGGTGATCGATTCGATCCAGACAATGCACTCAGACACGATTGAGGGCGCACCGGGAACGGTCAGTCAGGTGCGCGGATGTGCGCTGGAATTGATCCGTTATGCAAAGGAAAACGGAACCGCGTTGGTGCTCGTGGGCCATGTCACCAAAGACGGCAATATTGCGGGGCCGCGCGTGCTCGAGCACATGGTCGATGTGGTTATGAGTTTTGAAGGGGAGCGTAGCCACCAATATCGCATCCTTCGCGCGCTTAAGAATCGCTTTGGCGCAGTTGATGAAATTGGCGTGTTTGCGATGGCAACCGAAGGGCTAGAGGAGGTGAGCAACCCCTCCATGCTGTTCCTGTCGGGCCGTGATCAGCCTTTGGCTGGCAGCGCGGTTTTCCCCGCACTAGAGGGTACGAGGCCAGTCTTGGTCGAAATTCAAGCGCTGATCGTCCGCCTGCAATCTGGCGCAACTCCGCGGCGCGCTGTGGTGGGCTGGGACAATGGAAGATTGGCGATGTTGCTCGCTGTGCTGGAGTCGCGCTGCGGGCTCAATTTTTCGTCCGCTGAGGTCTATCTCAACATCGCAGGTGGATACCGATTATCCGATCCGGCGGCTGATTTGGCGGTGGCTGCTGCATTGGTTTCGGCGCTGTCTGATAAACCGTTGCCTGAAAAGTCGGTGTGGTTTGGCGAGTTGTCGCTTGCTGGCGAAATTCGCCCAGTTGCGCATGGCGATCTGCGAAACAAAGAGGCTGCAAAACTGGGCTTTAATCGAGGGTTTGGACCGTCTGATGCAAAGCTCAAATCGTCCAAACTGAATTATCGCGGTTTGGGACAACTCGCCAACCTCGTTGACCATGTCGTGGGGAGCGAATAAATCGCTCAGCCATGACAGGCTTTGATATTATCGTGCTGATCATCGTCGGTGTTGCGGCGATTGGTGGTTTCCTGCGCGGGTTAGTGCAAGAGGTGTTGTCGCTCGCAGCGTGGATCCTCGCTGCTTTTGCGATATATTATCTGCACACACCTTTGACTGATGCGCTGCGTGAATATTACAACGCAGAACCTGCAACCTCTATACTCGCTTTTGCGCTGCTATTGCTGGTTCCTTATGCAGCAATGCGAGTGATCGCGAACAATGCAGGTGAGGCGTCGCGTGGTTCGATTTTGGGGCCAATTGACCGGGTTTTAGGCTTCGGCTTTGGAGCGATAAAAGGCGCGCTGATTGTGGTCATTGCGTTCTCAATCCTGGTGCTCGGCTTCGATACGGTATGGGGCTATAAAGGCCGTCCAGCATGGATCGCCACAGCCCGAACGTATCCGGCTGCCGATGCTTTTTCCCGGCAATTGGTGAATGCAATCGCAGAACGGCGTGCTCGCTTGATTGAGGAAGAGGAAGCGGCTTCAGCAGCTGGGGATGCGGAGGAGTGACAGCCGGTTCAGCGGCAAAGCTCTATACACCGCGATTGCTCGCGCTTTCGACCAGCCTTGCCAACTATCCGCTGAACCATGACTTTGCGGCATTCCACGAGGCGCGGTCTCGCACATGCGGGAGCAGCATCAAACTTGGGCTGGACATTGACGCCGCGGGCAAGATTTCTAGGGTTGGAATGCAGGTGTCAGCTTGCGCGGTTGGGCAATCATCGGCCGCGATTTTTGCGCAACATGCGAGCGGCCAAAAGACTGCGAGCGTTATCGACACGGTTGTGTGCATTGAGGCGTGGCTAAATGGCTCCAAAGCGCTGCCTGACTGGCCGGGTTTTGACGCTTTAGAACCAGCGCGCGATCATGCCGGCAGGCACGGAGCCTTACTGCTCGTGTGGACGGCTGCGCGGGCGGCGCTTTCCTCACCTGACGCAAGCGGCTAATGGGTGACGACTAGGCCGCACATCGAGTGGCCTATGGGGGAAGGAACAAGAGGCATATGCAGGATGCAGCGGCGCTGGCTCAGCGCGAACCAAGCGAGAAAGAAATCAAACTTGTCATTGGTGCAAGCAGCGCTGGGACAATCTTTGAATGGTATGATTTCTTTATCTACGGGACACTCGCTTACATCCTGAAAGATGCGTTCTATGATGTGAACGATCCGACGCTGGCTTTGCTGCTGGTCTGGTCAACCTTTGCCCTTGGCTTTGCTTTTAGGCCGATTGGCGCCGTTCTGTTTGGCTTTTTGGGCGATAGGCTGGGGCGTAAGTATACCTTCCTTGTTACTGTAACCCTGATGGGCATTGCCACCGCAGGGGTGGGATTGATCCCCACCGTGGACACATTAAAAGCGAGCTATGGTGAGCAATACGTAATTATTGCTCCGATCATCGTGATTGTGTTGCGTGTGTTGCAAGGGCTTGCGCTAGGCGGTGAATACGGCGGCGCGGCGATTTATGTCGCTGAACATGCACCTCCCGAAAAGCGCGGCTTTTACACCAGTTTCATCCAAGCCAGCGTCGCAGGGGGCTTTGTACTTTCGATCATCGTGGTTCTGCTGTGCCGATGGATCATACCGGAGGATGACTTCGCTGCGTGGGGCTGGCGCGTTCCATTTCTATTGTCGATTATCCTTCTTGGCATCTCTCTGTGGATGCGCCTTAAGCTGTCTGAAAGCCCGGTTTTCCAAGCGATGAAGGCATCGGGTGAAACCTCTGGCAATCCGTTTATTGAGAGCTTCACTTATCCGGGTAACAAGAAGCGCATCTTCGTCGCTTTGTTCGGAGTGAGCGGCATCCTGACTACCATTTGGTATACCGCATTCTTTTCCAGCCTCTCATTCCTTAAAGGCAATATGCGTCTTGATGAGGGAACGGTCGAAGTCATCCTCCTGATCGCAGGGCTTCTCTCGCTCGGGCTTTATTTGATCGTGGGCAAATGGTCAGATACGGTTGGCCGTAAAAAGCCAATCATTATTGGAGCCTTGGCGACGCTCGCGACGCTATTCCCGATTTTTTGGTTCATGGGCAGCCTCGCCAATCCAGGCCTTGCCGAAGCGGCTGAGCGCACGCCAGTTGTTGTAAGCGGCGACCAATGCGTGACAGATCCGTTTGCAGAGTTGTTTGATCGTGAGCAAACCGCTTGCGGCAAAATTCTGAGCAGTTTGACTGGCAGCGGTGTCTCTTACACGCTGCAACCTGGCGGCGATCTAGGGGTAACAGTCGGCGGTGAGCCAATAGAGATCGCCCCTGAATGGCTGGATGAGACCGAGGAAAGCGCGGGCTTGCGCAGTGCAGGATTGCAGGAAGCACTGACAAAGTCTGGTTTTGACTTCACCCGTCAGGTCCCACCACTGATCAATATCTTAGGCATTATCGCTGCTCTGCTTGCTCTCGGCGTCCTATCGGCATTGACCTATGGCTCGGTTGCGGCACTGCTTTCAGAGATGTTCCCGCCGCGTATCCGCTACAGTTCGATGTCGATCCCATATCATATTGGCGCTGGCTATCTTGGCGGATTTCTGCCGCTGATTTCAGGGGTGATTGTGGCCAGCACAGGCAATATTTATTCCGGCCTGTGGTACACTTGGGGAGTGGTCGCGTTCGGCTTACTGGTCGCATGGTGGGGCCTGCCATCCGGCCCGCCGCGAGATTTTGAAGACGATGTCCGCTGACGCGCCTCCAGCCAGCCTCCGGTTGAGGATCGATCATGAAGCGCTGGCGAACAATTGGCGTACACTTGATCGCATGTCAGGGACTGCAAGTGCCGGGGCGGCGATTAAAGCGGATTGTTATGGGCTAGGTATAGACAATTGCTTGCCGACATTGCGTGATGCTGGGGCACGGCATTTCTTCGCTGCGCATTGGGGCGAAGTGGCTGCTGCGCTCAACCATGTGCCGGCGCAATCTATCGCCGTGTTGCATGGCCCGATGACGCGTGAGGACGCATCCTTCGCGCGCGAAACTGGTGCGGTCCCCGTAATCAACTCACTCGAGCAAGCGCAGCGCTGGGTTGATAGCGGCGGCGGGCGTTGTCACCTGATGGTTGATACCGGTATAAATCGGCTCGGCATTGCACCATCGCAAGTGGGCGATGCTGCGATACAGTCATTGAGTGTTGACGTGCTTATGTCGCATTTGGCGAGCGCTGATGAGGACAGCGACCGCAATGCTCAGCAGCTTGCAGCATTTCGGTCTGCTGCGCAGCATATTGAGCACGGATCATTGAGCCTTGCGAACAGCGCAGGGGTTGCACTGGGCAATGGATTCGCATTTAATCTCACCCGGCCCGGTCTTTCTCTGTACGGCGGGATTGCTCGACCAGAATTAGCGGATGCGATCAAACAGGTCGCCTATCCTGAGGCTGCAATCATCCAGACCCGCGCGCTGAAGGCCGGCGACCGGGTCGGCTATAATGGCGAATTTATCGCGATCACAGATATGCTTGTTGGTGTCGTCTCCATTGGATACGCGGATGGTTTCTTGCGCTGCTGGGGTAACGTTGAAGGTAGCAAAGGCAGTCATTTTCTGCGCTGCGAAAGCCAGCTAGCGCTGCTAGGTAAAGTCTCGATGGACATGGTTGTAGTGGACCTTTCCAACTGCCCCAATCTGCGCGAAGGGGACTGGCTCAGCGTTCCATACAGCCTGCCTTATGCTGCGCAGCAAAGTGGCCTTTCACAATATGAATTACTGACCATTTTGGGACATCGTTTTCGTTGAGCGCTACGCGCATGTTGCACTGCACATTGTGCAAGTGCTAAGCGCGATAGCTCGGGGCAAACGCACAGGAATTACTAATGGCAGGCAAAGCGAAAACCGGAAAGCCGCAAGGCGACGGATCAGGCGACGCGATTATCATCAAGAAGTACGCCAACCGGCGGCTCTACAACACCAGTTCCTCAAGCTACATTACGCTTGATGATCTGGCGACGATGGTGCGTGATAACGTGGAATTCCAAGTGCTTGATGCGAAATCCGGCACTGATATTACGCATTCAATCCTGACCCAGATTATCATGGATGAAGAGGCCAGCGGCGAACAGATGCTGCCGGTTAGCTTCCTTCGGCAACTGATCGGCATGTATGGCAATTCCATGCAGGCGATGATGCCATCCTATCTTGAAGCCAGCATGACAAACTTTCGTGAGAATCAGTCTAAGATTCGCGAAGCATTTGAAAGCGGCCTGGCCAACAATCCCATTGCAGCAATCCATGAAACCAATATGGCGATGATGCGTGTTGCTGCTGGCGCGTTGATGCCCGGCAGCGCAAGCAAGCGTAGTGCTACAAAGCCGAAAACTTCTGACAGCAAAGCTACGAAGACTGGCGATGCCGATGACATTGCTGCCCTGCGTGATCAGATGGCGGCAATGCAAAAGAAGCTCGACGAACTGAGCAAATAGGCAAGTACTGTAATTGCCAATCGGCCGCCGCGGCCTTAGCGCAAACCTTTCTTTTCGAACCTGCAAGGGAGCACGTCCGTGTCCAACATTCGCCATGCCCTATCGGTCAAACGCGCCGATGATTTTGCAAAGTGGTATCAGACCGTCATTGCCGAAGCGGACTTAGCCGAAGAATCCGGCGTGCGTGGCTGCATGGTGATCAAGCCGTGGGGTTACGGCATTTGGGAGCGTATTCAGCGGCTGCTGGACGACCGGATCAAGGATGCCGGCGTTCAGAATTGCTATTTCCCTTTGTTCATTCCACTCAAAAATTTTGAACGTGAAGCTGAGCATGTTGATGGCTTTGCCAAGGAAATGGCCGTCGTCACCCACCACCGCTTGATTCAGGATGATAAAGGCAGCTTGATCCCTGATCCTGAAGCAAAGTTGGAGGAGCCTCTTGTGGTCCGGCCAACCTCCGAAACAATCATTGGCGATGCGATGGCGCGGTGGATTCAGAGCTGGCGCAACCTGCCTCTGCTTACCAACCAATGGGCCAATGTCGTGCGCTGGGAGATGCGGACCCGGATGTTCCTGCGCACCAGTGAATTCCTATGGCAGGAAGGGCACACGGCCCACGAAAACCGCGAGCAAGCGTTAGAGGAAACTCACCGCGCGCTCGAAATGTATCGGGCCTGCGCTGAAGAAGATTTAGCCATTCCTGTAATTGCTGGCGAAAAGCCAGAGAATGAGCGGTTTCCTGGTGCGGTAGAGACTTGGTCCATCGAAGCCATGATGCAAGATGGCAAGGCGCTGCAGGCGGGCACATCGCATTACCTAGGCACAAATTTTGCTGAGGCTGCGGGCATTCAGTATCAGGACCGCGAAGGCACTCAGCAGCATTGCCACACGACCAGCTGGGGCGTTTCTACGCGTATGGTTGGCGGCGTCATCATGACGCATGGTGATGATGATGGGCTGCGCGTGCCGCCGGCGATTGCTCCGCATCAGGTCATAATCCTGCCCATGCTGCGCGATAAACCAGAAGACGAGGCGCTGTTGGAATATTGCCGCGAGCTCTACAAACAACTGGCTGCAACGAGTGCGTTGGGAGAGAAGACCCGTGTTTGGCTCGATACATCGCCTGGCAAAGCAACTGCTAAGCGCTGGGATTGGGTGCGCAAGGGCGCGCCTGTAATCATCGAAGTTGGCGGACGCGATATGGAAGCGAGCGTCGTCAGCCTGCTCCGGCGCGACAAAATGTGGAATCCCGAGAACGGCAAAGTCGCTTTTGCTGCGCCTGCTCGTGATGATGTTGCAACAGAGATCGGCGCGATGCTGGAAAGCATTCAGAGCAACCTTTTCAACGAAGCGCGCGAACGGCGTGATGCAAATATCACGCGCGGCCTCACTGAATGGAGCGAAGTTGCTGAGCATTTCGACAAGGGCGGAAAGTATCCCGGTTGGGTCGAAGTGGAATGGTCAAAACCCAGCGGCGATACGCTTGCAAAGGTGGTGGAGCGGCTCAAAGAACTGAAGCTGACCTTCCGTAACATTCCGCGCGGAGGCGAAGCAGCGAATGGCACTTGTATTTTTACGGGCGAACCAGCGGTGGAGCGGATATTGGTGGCGCGCGCGTACTAACACTTGCGCCCGCGGCATTGGCGCGGCAAACACCGATGCATGATCAAATGTTTGGCCCCATTTTCGCTCGCGCTTGCCGCTTTCGCTACAACCCCAGTTTTGGCAGAAGATCGGGCAGAGAAGCCTGACCAAGACGACGTTCTGGCTGAGCAAGTCTCTGAACAGAATCTGCGCGATTATATGGACAAGATAGTGTCGTTTGGCACGCGGCACACTTTGTCCTCACAAACCGATCCAAAGCGCGGCGTTGGTGCGGCGGTCAACTGGGCGCTCGAAGAATTCAAACGCATTGGCGCGGACTGCGACGATTGCCTTGAAGTTGGCTCTGTTCAAGAAATCATCCCGGCAGATGGTCGACGCATTCCAGAACCAACCTTGGTGCGCAATGCTGTCGCAGTGCAGGTCGGCACTGAACGACCCGATGAAGTGATCATTGTGCAGGGGCATTATGACAGCCGGGTCACTGATCCGCTAAACGGCAAAGATGACGCGCCGGGCGCGAATGATGATGGATCAGGCAGTGTGATGATCTTGGAGGCGGCGCGTATCCTGTCTCAGCAGAAATATCCTTCCACCATTATTTATGCGCTGCTGACCGGCGAGGAACAGGGCCTTTATGGCGCGCAAATCCTTGCGCGGTGGGTTGAGGAAGAGGGCCTCACTGTAAAGGCCGTGCTCAACAATGATATGATCGGCAATTCTTGCGGTTCTGATGGCTATTGTGATGCCAAACATGTGCGCGTTTTTTCAGAAGGGCTTCGTGCAGACTCGACCGAAAGGCTCCGTGCACAGCAGCGCCGTTTTGGCGGGGAGAATGACAGCCCGGGACGCAATATCTCACGCTGGCTGGATGAACTGGCGGCTGACAACCCTGATGGTATGCAGGTTCGCCAGATTTGGCGCACTGACCGGATGGGGCGGGGTGGGGATCAAATCCCATTCCTGGACAAAGGCTACCCGGCGGTGCGGATCACCGTTGCGGTAGAGGATTACGAGCATCAGCATCAGGACCTTAGGGTCGAAAATGGCATCAAATATGGTGACACAATTGATGAGTTGGACTTCGATTATCTTACCCGTGCCGCGCAGTTGAATGTGCGTGCGCTGCACAATCTTGCAATGGCCCCAATGCCACCGAAAGTGACTGCGGATGCTGCGGTTCGTGTTGACACTTCGCTCAAAATCCAGCCGGTTAGCGGGGCTCTTGGTACAAACATTTATATGCGCCGAACAGACGAATCCAATTGGACGAAGCTAGACACGCTGCGACCCACTATCGAAGCAAAACTCGCTGGACCGGTAGAAGGAGATGAGGGCTCGGTGGAATATATTGTCGATGTGCGCGGTGATGATTGGCTGTTCGGCGTTTCGGCCTGTAACGGCGATTATTGCTCACCCATTTCGAGCGCGGTTCCCGGCGGTGCTTTTGAGCCTGTCGCGCAGCCGGAAGGTGACAGCGAGTAGCTACGCGTCCATAGGCGCAGGTCTATGGCAAAACCTCCTAAACGTCGCCCGGCAGGCATGCCGTCGAAGTCACAAGTTCTTGAGTTCATTCAGACCGCTGATGGTCCGGCGGGCAAGCGCGAAATCACACGCGCTTTCGGCTTGAAAGGTCAAGAAAAAATCGCGCTCAAGCGATTGCTCAAGGACATGGCTGAGGAAGGCCTGATCGACGGCAAGAAGACCGCTTATCACCGCATGGGCGGTGTGCCGAAAGTGACTGTGCTGAAGGTTGTGGAAATCGAGGACGGCGAAGCGATTGCTGTGCCAGAAAACTGGGCGCCCGACGCGCCTGACAAACCTCCGCGATTGACGATGAAAGAGCAGCGCGGCCAACGCGGCAAAGCCATGCCTGCGCTAAAGCGCGGCGACCGTGTGCTGTCGCGTACAGAAGAAACGGATGCGGGTTGGGTCGCATTTCCGATGAAGAAGCTGCCCGCACGCAGCGAGGGAATGTTGGGCGTTGTCGAAAAAGATGGCGCTGGCAGAGCTTGGCTCGCACCGGTCGACAAACGCATTCGCAACTCCTCACCTATCGCCGATGTAGGCGAAGCAGAAGAAGGACAACTGGTTCTTTGCGAGCGAGTGGGACGGTCTGAACGTGCAGGCGTCAAAGTCGTCGAAGTGATCGGTGATCCGCTAGCGCCCAAGAGCTTTAGCCTGATTGCAATCGCAAAGCACGGCATTCCGCACACGTTCCCGCAAGAAGTTTTGCAAGATGCCGAGCGGGCCACCGAATTGACGCTATCGGATGATCACCGAGAAGACTTGCGAGACCTACCGATCGTCGCGATTGATCCCGCTGACGCGCGTGATCACGATGATGCGATCTGGGCTGAGCCGGATGGGCAGGGCGGGTTCAAAGCGCTCGTCGCGATTGCGGATGTGTCGTACTATGTGCGGCCAGGCAGCGCGCTCGACAAAGAAGCGAGGAAGCGCGGCAACTCAGTCTATTTTCCAGACCGCGTTGTTCCCATGCTACCCGAAATTCTCAGCGCCGATGTGTGCTCGTTGCGCGAAGGTGAAGACCGCGCGGCAATGGCATGCCATATGCGGATCGATTCCGCAGGCAAGATCACCAGCCACCGCTTTACCCGCGCAGTCGTGCGCATCCATCACAATATCGCTTATGAGGATGCGCAGGCCGCAATTGATGGAGAAAGCCCGCCAGAATTCCTGATCCACCTTTGGGCAGCGTGGAAGGCGCTGGCGGCGGCGCGCAAGGACCGCGATCCGCTCAATCTTGAACTGCCAGAGCGCCGCGTCGTCTTGAATGACCAAGGCCAGATCGAAGAGATCGCGGTGCGCGAACGGTTAGATGCGCACCGGGTGGTTGAGGATTTCATGATCGCGGCAAATGTCGCGGCGGCAAAGGCCCTTGAGGCGAAGAATTCCTCTGTCGTTTACCGCGTCCATGAACAGCCTAGCCGTGAAAAGCTAATCGCGCTTCGTGATTATATGGAAACCTTCGGGCGCAAAATTGCCCTCGGTCAAGTCATCACGCCCAGCCTGTTCAACCGTTTGCTAAAAGACGTCAGCGATGAGGATGAAAAAGCGCAAGTCATGGAGGCGGTGCTGCGCAGCCAGATGCAGGCGTATTACGGACCCGCCAATTCAGGCCACTTTGGCTTGGCGCTTGGCTCATACGCGCATTTCACATCGCCCATTCGGCGTTATGCCGATCTGCTTGTACACCGCTCTTTGGTCGATGCATACAAGCTGGAACAGCCAAAGCCAAAAGTAGGGTTGCCTGAAAAGAGCGGTCTTTCGGATCGCGACCGCACCAATCTGCAGCAGATTACAGATGCGATCAGCCAGACAGAACGCCGCGCAATGGAAGCAGAGCGCGATACGATTGATCGCTATGTTGCGGCCTGGCTTTCAGCGAGGGTCGGAGAGAACTTCGAAACCCGGATCACAGGCGTCCAAAGCTTTGGCTTCTTCGCAACGATTGTTGGACTTGGCGGCGATGGCCTTGTCCCCGTTTCCACATTGGGCGCGGAGCATTTCCGTTACGAGGTGGGTGCACAATCGCTAATAGGAGAAGCCAGCGGCACCAGCTATTCGCCTGGAGACAAGCTGACCCTGCAACTAGCCGAATCCAATGCGCTAACTGGCGCGCTAAAATTCGTGCCTGTCGATGCCGATGGTAAACCGATTGAACCTCGCGGCAATCGACCGCCCCCGCGTCGGGGCAAGCCCAGCTACAACAAGGGCCCGCAAAAGAAGGGCAAATACATGGCGAATAAACGCGGCCGGCCGGGCAACATCCGTCATCAAGGCAAGGGCAAGGGTAAGAAGCGTTAGGCTGCGTGCTCGCCTTTGGTCTCATCATAATCGTTCGGGATGATATATAGCGGACAAGGCAGTGCCCCAGCGTACGCGGAAAAGTGGGTTACCAGCGGGCCGGGTGTTCCGCCGGTTGCAGCGCCCAAAATCAGAGCCGCAACTTCTTTGTGATTGTCCAGGAATTCGCTGACAATCTTCTGGCTCTTCCCCACTTTGACCGAAATTGTGGGCATTATGCCGCTTTCCGCCAGCAGGTTGCCGCCAATACCATGAGCCAGCATTTCTGCCCGGTCGCGCGCTTCTTGTTCAATAGTGGCCTGCACCGCGCCGAATGCGCTTACGTTTTGCTGCGGCACCAACGCAAGGATGTGTACAGCGCCTTGCACCGCCACTGCACGGCGGGCGGCATAGCGCAAAGCGGCCCGCGCTTCCTCGCTCTCATCCATCACAACTAGGAATGTCCGCATTATCGTTGCTCCCCTTGAATACCGCTATTCCTTCAAATGGTTTCGTATGCAAGGTCTTGCCCGGAACAGCTGAATTCGTCACACGGGGAATGCAACCTGTGATAGTAGGGACCAAACTGCGTTATGCCAATTGAACTCAAGATGCCTGCCCTGTCGCCCACCATGGAGGAGGGGACCCTTGCCAAGTGGCTGGTGAAGGTCGGTGATGAGGTCAGCTCTGGCGATATCATGGCCGAAATCGAGACCGATAAGGCGACGATGGAATTCGAAGCTGTCGATGAAGGCACAATAGCGCAAATCTTGGTCGATGAAGGGACGGATAATGTTGCGGTCGGCACAGTCATCGCAATGCTGGCCGAAGATGGCGAAGATATTGGCGATGTAGAAGCGCCGTCGGGTGATGCGGCGCGAACGCCCGCTCCCGCGCCAACTGCTGCGAAACCAGATGAATCCCCGACGCCTTCGCCTAGCCCAGCTCCCACTCCTGCACCAAGCCCAAGCCCGGCACCGGCTTCGACAGGTAGCCGGGTGATCGCCTCCCCGCTTGCAAAGCGCATCGCCGAGCAGAACGGCGTTGACCTTACCCAAGTTAGCGGTTCAGGTCCCAATGGCCGCATCGTTAAGGCCGATGTTGAAGGCGCGAAAGGCGGCGCTCCAGCGAAAGCGGATGCCGCACCTGCTGCAGACGCGAAGCCGACCCCATCTGTTGCGCCCGAAGATGGCGGCGCGCCTTACGAAGAGATCAAGCTCAACAATGTGCGTAAGGTTATCGCTCGCCGACTGACAGAGGCGAAGCAGCAAATCCCGCATATCTATTTGACGGTAGATGTGCGCTTGGACGCGCTCCTGAAACTGCGCAAAGAATTGAATGTTTCACTCGAAGCAGACGACGTGAAACTGTCAGTCAATGATCTGATCATCAAAGCTCTTGCCCGCGCGTTGCAGCGAGAGCCGCAGTGCAACGTCAGCTTCCAAGGCGATGTCATGCATCAATACGCGCGAGAGGATATTTCTGTCGCGGTGGCTGCACCATCAGGCCTGATTACCCCGATCATCAAGGACGCTGGCCGCAAGGGTCTCGCCGAAATCTCAACCGAAATGAAAGAGCTGGCGGGCAAAGCGCGCGATGGCAAATTGCAGCCGCACGAATATCAGGGCGGTACGGCGTCACTCTCCAACCTTGGCATGTTCGGCACGAAACAATTCGATGCCGTGATCAACCCGCCGCAAGCGATGATTTTGGCTGTGGGCGCTGGTGAACAGCGTCCATTCGTTGTTGACGGCGCGCTTGATGTGGCGACCGTGATGACCGTGACAGGCAGCTTTGATCACCGCGCGATTGATGGTGTGGACGGCGCGAAATTGCTCGCACAATTTCAGAGCCTGATCGAAAATCCAATGGGGCTTGTGGTATGAGCGCTTCCTACGATGTAATCGTCCTTGGATCCGGCCCTGGCGGCTACGTTGCGGCGATCCGCTGCGCGCAGCTGGGTTTGAAAACTGCGATTGTTGAACGTGAAAATCTCGGCGGTATTTGCCTCAATTGGGGCTGTATACCGACCAAGGCGCTGCTGCGCTCGGCTGAGATATTCCATTATATGCAAAATGCAGGCGATTACGGCTTGAAAGCGCAAGGCATTGAGGCTGATTTGGACGCGGTCGTTAAGCGTAGTCGGGGCGTCGCCAAACAGCTCAATCAGGGGATTGGGCACCTGATGAAGAAGAACAAGATCGCCGTGCATATGGGCGATGGGGCGCTAACCGGCCCGACTTCGCTGACGGTCAAAAGCGATAAGGGTGAGGAAAAACTCACCGCCAAGCATGTGATCGTCGCGACGGGTGCGCGGGCGCGCGAGCTTCCGTTCGCGCCCGCCGATGGAAAGCGGGTGTGGACTTACCGCACGGCGATGACGCCGCCAGAAATGCCGAGCAAGCTGTTGGTGATCGGTTCAGGCGCCATCGGTATTGAGTTTGCGAGCTTCTACAACGACATGGGTGCCGATGTGACCGTGGTTGAGATGCTTGATAGGGTGGTTCCTGTCGAAGACGCCGACGTCTCAACCTTTCTTGAAAAGTCGCTGAAGAAGCAGGGCATCGCCATCATGACCGGCGCAGGCGTCGATGATCTAAAAATCGGTGCAAAAGGTGTTACTGCGAAAATCAAAGACAAGGATGGCAAGGTTCAAACAACTGAATTCAGCCATGTGATTAGCGCGATTGGTATTCAGCCAAACACAGAGAATATCGGGCTTGAAAAACTGGCTGAGATGGATCGCGGCTTTATCCAAATTGATCCGTATGGCCGGACGAAATCAAAAGGGCTGTGGGCGATTGGCGACTGCACACCCGGTCCGTGGCTTGCTCATAAGGCCAGCCATGAAGGTGTGAGCTGCGCGGAAGCGATTGCTCAGGAGTTAGGCAAAAAGGATGTGCATCCGCATCCGCTCGACCGGAACAACATTCCCGGTTGTACTTATTGCCACCCTCAGATTGCCAGCGTGGGCATGACTGAGGCAAAGGCCAAGGAGGCTGGCTACCAGGTAAAGGTCGGCAATTTCCCCTTCATCGGCAACGGCAAGGCGATTGCGCTGGGTGAGGCGGTGGGCTTCATTAAGACGGTTTTTGATGCAAAGACTGGCGAGTTGCTAGGCGCGCACATGATTGGTGCGGAAGTGACCGAACTGATTCAAGGCTACACTGTTGGTAAACAGCTTGAGACGACCGAAGCTGAGCTGATGCAGACGGTCTTCCCGCACCCTACATTGTCAGAGATGATGCATGAGAGCGTGCTTGATGCCTATGGCCGTGCCCTGCACTACTAGGCCAGAGCAATAAAAAACCCCGCCAAAGGCGAGGTTTTGTAGGTGGCGGACAGTCAGGGATTCGAACCCTGGAAGGGCTTGCACCCTTGCCGGTTTTCAAGACCGGTGCATTCGACCACTCTGCCAACTGTCCGCGTTGGGAAAGCTCGCTAGCGACACAATTCGCTGTTGTCACCCTCAAAGGTCGGTCTAAAACGCAATAATGGCAAAAGGCACACATGATTTTGCGGCTGACCCGCGCAATGAGACCATTCTGATCAACGTCAACGGCGACCTTGTCCCGCGCGCGCACGCAAGTGTCTCGGTCTTTGATAGCGGATTCATGCTGGGTGATGGCGTGTGGGAAGGGCTGCGCGTGCATAGAGGCAAAGTCGCGTTTTTAGGTGCGCACCTCAAACGTCTGTTCGAGGGCGCGAAAGCTATTGCGATGGATATCGGCCTGACACGCGATGAGCTGATCGAGCGAATTTACGCGACCATAGATGGCAATAATATGCGCGGAGAGGAAGGCGTGCATATCCGCCTTATGGTAACACGCGGCATCCGCTCGACACCGTATCAAGATCCGCGTGTCGTTATTTCGCCCGCAACAATCGTGATCATCCCGGAATACAAGGCAGCCTTACCCAGCACCGTGGAGAATGGCATCAAGCTGTTCACTGTGCATGTCAGACGCGGCGATCCGGCTGTTCAAGACCAAAAACTGAACTCGCATTCAAAGCTCAACTGCATCACCGCTTGCATACAAGCTACACAAGCTGGCGCGGATGAGGCATTAATGCTGGACCCGCATGGCTTTGTCGCAACCTGCAATTCGACGCACTTTTTCATTGTTCGCGATGGTGAAGTATGGACATCCAGCGGTGATTATTGCCTTGGCGGCATTACCCGCTCAAACGTCATCCAGATATGTCGCGAACAAGGTATTCCAGTCTTTGAGAAGAACTTTTCGCTCACTGATGTGTATGGTGCGGATGAAGCATTCGTGACGGGAACCTTCGCTGGAGTTGTCCCGGCGACAGAGGTAGATGGCCGCGTATTGACACAGGGCAGGGGGGCAATGGTTGAGCGTCTTCAAGGCCATTACCGCAAGTTGATCGACCGGGATGTAATGTGACTGTTCGCATTGCGATGTGGAGCGGTCCGCGCAACATCTCGACCGCGATGATGCGCAGTTTCGGATCTCGTCCTGATTGCGCGGTCAGTGATGAACCGTTCTACGGTGCGTTTCTGAAGGCGGCGGGTGAGCCGCATCCGATGGCCGCCGAAACCATTGCAGATATGGACTGCGATTATGAGAGCGTCCTGACGGCTCAATCAGGTGCGGCGCCGGACAATACCCCTATCTGGTATCAAAAACATATGCCCCACCACATGGTCGGTTCTGTTGATATTCGTGATATGCCAAATCACCGCCATGCTTTTCTGATACGTGCGCCAGAGCGTGTCGTTGCGAGCTATCGCAATAAGAATGAGCTGCGCCGAGCAGATATGCTCGGCTTTGGGCAAATACGCGAATATTTCGATATCGAGGCAGACCGCTTGGGGAGCGCGCCTACCGTGGTTGATTCAGACGCGATCTTGGCTGACCCCGTGGGAGTTTTATCCTCTCTGTGTGAAGGCGTGGGAATTGCTTGGGACCCGGCAATGCTAAAATGGGAAAAAGGTCCGCTGCCAGATGACGGAGTGTGGGGCGCGCATTGGTATGATAAGGTCAACGCTTCAATCGGGTTTGGCTCGCCTCCCGGTCCGCTTCCTGAGCTGGATGGGGCATATCAAGAAGTCGCGGATGAGTGCCGAGCAGATTATGAATACCTCTTGAGCTACGCCTTAGCGGCAAAATAGCGCTTTTTCGTCGGCATCTGTCGATTAGACTAAGATCGATAATTGGCAATTCATGTTGGCTGTGTGATTATACCGTTCATGGCATTGAACCGTATTGCATTTGTCGCCGCCGCTTTCTTTGCGGCTTTGGGTAGCCCTTCGGCTCCAACCCCAGCTTTTGCTCAACAGGCGGGCAGCACGAATCTGTCTTTCCCAGCCTATCTTGAAACGCTTAAAGCGCGGGCGCGCGCTGAAGGGGTGAGTGAGGCGACAATCCGGCGGATGACCGCTGGCCTTACCCCGAATGATCGGGTCATTAGATTGGATCGCGGGCAGCCGGGCAGCCCTACACGTCGTGGTTACCCGGCGATGGCGCCGTATATCTCCAAGCATGTAAACCCTACGCGAATCGCCGGTGGTCGCCGTGTCTTTTCACAAAACCGCAGCACTTTGCGCCGCGTTGAGGCCGAATATGGTGTCCCTGCAGAAATCATGGTGGCGATTTTTGGACATGAGACGAGTTACGGCAACATTCGCGGTAATTTTGATCTGTCACGAAGCCTTGCAACATTGGCATGGGAAGGGCGCCGGCGCGAACTGTTCTCGGGCGAATGGATCGCTTTGATGAAGGTGGCGGACAAGGGATATTCCCGCAGCCAGCTTGTCGGCAGTTATGCTGGGGCGTTCGGCAATCCGCAGTTTCTACCTTCGGTCTATCTGCGTTTGGCAGAGGACGGCGACGGTGATGGCCGCGCCAACATCTTTACCAACCGGGCAGACACATTCGCTTCAATCGCGAACTATTTCAAAGACGCTGGCTGGCGCACTGGACAGCCGTGGGGCGTTCGAGCTTCTGTTCCATCAGGGTTCAACGTTGACGCCTATCGCAACAAACTTCGCTCGCCAGTTTGTGCCCGTGTTCATGAACGCCACAGTCAGTGGAAGACTGTGCGCGAATGGCGTGATCTGGGGGTTAGAGCGCAGCGCCCTCTGGCCGACGATACGCTTGTATCGCTGTTTCAGCCTGATGGACCGGGGCGGCCCGCATGGTTGCTCACGGGCAATTACCGTGTGATCCTCGAATACAATTGTTCGAATTATTATGCGATGAGCGTTGGACTGCTGGCCGACGAGATAGTGAACTAAGCCGCTCGCCTGGCTCGCCAAGATAAAATGGACTGGCTATAGCTGGGCGCGTGAGGATTAACGCCAACACCACTGGATTGCGCGCGGCGGCGGCGATGGGCTTGGCTCTGTCAGCGGCGACGACGTCTGCTGATGATGCCTTGCCAGACGGTGTTCCGTCCGATGACGAAGCACCGATTGCAATGTTGGTCGATATGTCATCGGGGCAGGTCCTTCATTCTCGGCAGCCTGACCGACGGTTCGTACCGGCCTCCATGACAAAGGCGATGACGACCTTTCTTGCTTTTGAACTGATGGCGGAAGGGACGCTTCAACCAAGCCAGCTTTATCGCGTAAATTTTGACACTTGGCAGGAATGGAATGGCCAAGGCTCAACCATGTGGCTACCTGCCGACGCTCGAATCCGGGTGGATGATCTGCTACGCGGTATTACTACGGTCTCTGCCAATGATGGCTCCATAGTGTTAGCTGAGGGTTATTCTGGCTCGGTTGAGGCATGGACGACGGCGATGAATGATAAGGCCTTGTCCATCGGTATGATCAACAGCCGGTTCGGCACGCCAAATGGCTGGCCTGATGAAGGTAAGACGTTCACAACTGCGCGCGATCTTGTAACGCTGGGGGAGACGATGATCGTTCGGCACCCCACCAAGTTTGCGAACTATGTTGGCCAAACCGAATTCACCTTCAATGACATAACGCAGCGCAACAAAGACCCGATGATAGGCCGCGTGGCCGGGGCTGATGGGATCAAGACGGGATATACCAACGAATCCGGATTCGGATTCCTAGGAACCGCTAAGCGCGATGGCCGCCGTCTGCTGATGGTAATTGGAGGCGCGAAAAGCCAATGGGAGCGCGCCCGATTAGCGCGCGAATATATTGAATGGGGTTTTTCAGCTTTCGATGCGCAGCGGCTTTTCAACAAAAATGACGTTGTTGGTCAGGCGCGCGTGCAAGGAGGAGATAACCGGATCGTGGATTTGGTTGCGGACAGATCGGTTTTTGTGAGCATGGCAGATGGCTCGTCAGCGCCAGTGAACCTCGCGATCACTTATGATGGACCATTACGGGCCCCCCTCGCGCAAGGGGAACGGATTGCAGAGCTTCGGATCAAGGTAGAGGGAATGCCTGATGCAAGTGTGCCATTGGTTGCTGGCGCGGCGATCGAAAAGGCCAATTTGTTTGAACGATTGGTAAATGGCTTTGCAGGGTGGTTACCTTGATTGGCGGGGATGGTGAAGGTCGCTTTATCGCCTTTGAAGGCGGCGAAGGTGCTGGAAAATCGACGCAAGGGCGCACGCTTGCGCAAAGCCTAGAAGCGCGCGGCCTTGAGGTCGTGCTGACCCGAGAGCCGGGAGGCACTCCGGGCGCTGAAGCCATTCGGAATCTGTTGCTTAATCCACCCGGCGATGGGTGGGGCCCAGAAGCTGAGGCCTTGCTGTTTGCTGCCGCGCGGGCTGACCATGTAGCAAGGGTCATACGACCCGCAATTGCGCGCGGCGCTTGGGTGATTTCTGATAGATTTGTCGACTCAAGCCGTGCTTATCAAGGCGGGGCAGGGCATGTCGGTGATGAGGCGGTGCAGGCGCTCCACACGATCGGCAGCGGCGGTTTGCGACCGAACCTGACGATCCTGATTGAAGTTGATGAAGCGCGAATGCTCGAACGTTTGGCGGAGCGTGATGGCGACACTAGCGACGCGATTGGCGGTCGCAGCCGCGATTATCACCGCGATGTCGCCAGCGCTTTTCGCGGCCTTGCCGATCGTGATCCGCAAGGCTTTGCAATAATTGATGGATCAGGGACGCCTGACGATGTGCACGGGCGAGTGCTTGCTGCCATCGCACCATTGCTTAGCGATACAGAACCGGCGCGAGCATGAACTGGCCGAATCATGACAGCGCGTGGCGGCAGTGGCGCGATGCATTGGCCGGCAGTCGGATGCATCATGGCTGGTTGCTCGCGGGCAAGAGCGGGCTTGGCAAGCATGATTTTGCTCTCGCCGCTGCGCGCGAATTGGTTGCTGAAGAAGGCGTGCCTCAACCGGCGGGCGGCCACCCTGACATCCTCACGCTTACTCATCTGCCCAAGGACGAGAAAGAAGAAAAGAAGCGCGACGAAGGCAAGCCTTACGAGACCAAGCGCAATATCTCGGTTGCCCAAATTCGGGCGATGCAAAAACGGCTCACGACGCGGCCAACATTGGGGGCGCGCCGCGCGATTATCGTTGATCCCGCTGATGATATGGAGGCCAGCGCATCCAACGCTCTGCTAAAGAGTCTTGAGGAACCCCCGCAAGGCACGTTCTTCCTGCTCGTCACGCATCGCCCAGCACGCCTTTTGCCGACTATCCGCTCGCGGTGCAGAGTGCTGCGTTTCCCTACGCTTAATGCACAGCAGCTCGAGAAGATGCTGACCGAGCAATCGGGAGAGAGCAATCCGGCGGCGCTGGAGGCTGCACGGCTTGCATCGGGGGGGTCTTTTGGCACTGCTGTGCGGTTTATGGATCAGGACCTTGCGCCCATCGCTGCGACTATTGGCACGCTGCTAAGGGAAGGCGATCCCCAGTTCACTCGGCGCGGAGAATTGGCAAAGCTAATCGGTGGGCGTCCAGACCGTGAACGACTGCAGGCGATATTAGAGCTCGCTCAAGCGATCGTCGCGCATGCCGCGCGCACTGGCGAACCTGGGCAACGTATCGCGTTGCTCGATGCGCATGACGAATTGGTTGCGCTTGCAGGGCAAGCACCCACTTTCAATTATGATGCGGGGCTATTGGCGATGGATATCGGAACCTTGCTTGTCGCGGCGGCTCCCGCTAGCGCACGGGCCAATGTCTGACACCTCACCTTTTTACATCACCACCGCCATTAGCTACCCCAACGGGCGGCCGCATATTGGCCACGCATATGAAGCAATTGCTGCTGATGTGATCGCTCGTTTTCAACGTTTGCAAGGGCGCGATGTGCGCTTTCAAACCGGAACAGATGAACACGGCCTCAAAATGGCTCGCAAGGCTGAAGAGCAGGGCCGAACCGCGCGAGATCTGGCGGATGAAATGTCCGGTTATTTCCAAGAAATGTGCGACGCGCTGAATGTCAAATATGATCGCTTCATCCGCACGGTTGAGGATGACCACCACCGCGCGAGCCAAGCGATCTGGCAAGCGATGGAGGGCAAGGGCGACCTCTATCTCGACCGGTATGAAGGTTGGTATTCGGTCCGCGACGAAGCTTATTATGATGAAAGCGAGCTTGTTGTTGGGGAGGGCGGTGAAAAACTCTCTCCGCAGGGCACTCCTGTCGAATGGACAGTCGAGGAAAGCTGGTTCTTCCGACTGTCCAAATATCAAGATCAGCTGCTAGAATTGTTACGAACGCCGGGATTCCTGGAGCCTGCAAGCCGGCGCAATGAAATGATCGCCTTTGTTGAAGGTGGTTTGCGTGATCTGTCGGTTAGCCGCACCAGCTTTGACTGGGGTGTAAAAGTGCCCGGTAGCGATGATCATGTGATGTATGTCTGGGTTGATGCGCTGACCAATTATCTCACCGGATTAGGCTATCCGAATGAGACAGATAATTATGCAAAATTCTGGCCAGCTAGCCTGCATTTGATCGGCAAGGATATTGTGCGGTTCCACACAATCTATTGGCCTGCATTCCTGATGAGCGCGGATCTACCGCTGCCGAAGCAGGTGTTTGGGCATGGGTTTTTGCTCAATCGCGGCCAAAAGGAATCAAAGTCTCTCGGCAATGTGACTGACCCTCTTGAATTAGCCGAGAATTTTGGTGTCGATTCCTTGCGCTACTTCCTTATGCGCGAAGTCGCATTTGGGCAGGATGGAAGCTATTCACCGGAAGCCATTGTGACGCGCGCAAACGCTGAACTTGCGAACAGTTTTGGCAATTTGGCCCAGCGCACACTGTCTATGATCCATAAGAATATGGATGGGGCTATTGAGCCGATTGAGTTTGCCGAAGCGGACCAGAACCTGCTGGCTCAAGTGCGCGCTGCCGCCAGCGAAGGCCTGCCAAAAGCGTTCGGTGATCTGGCATTCTCGGTGGGTATCGAGGAGTGGATCAAGGCGGTTTATGCCTGCAATCAATATGTGGACGAACAGGCGCCTTGGGCGCTCAAGAAGACCGACCCGGAGCGCATGAAAGCAGTGCTGCTCACATTGTTCATGGCCATCCGTGACCTGGCTATCGCGATCCAACCCGTAGTGCCCGAGAAGGCGGCAGCCCTGCTCGATCAGATTGGGATTCCCGAAGGGGAGCGCAGCTACGCGCATCTAGGTGATGTTGAATGGTATCTCCGCCTCGTCAAAAGCGGCTACATTGTAGGGAAGCCAAACCCGATTTTCCCACGGCTTGAAATGCCAGCAGGCGAGGGGGCGGAGTGATGCTCGTCGATAGCCATTGCCACTTGGAATATAAAGGTGTGATTGAGGATCAGCAGGGCGTGCTTGAACGCGCTCGCAGCGCGGGTATTGGTGCGTTTCTCAACATTTCGACCAAGAAATGCGAATGGGATCAGGTTGTTGGAACAGCCAACCGAGAATCCGATGTATTCGCCAGTGTTGGCATTCATCCGCATGAAGCGGATAAGCACGCCGACCTTACGCGGGGCGAATTGCTGGCCGCAACTGACAATCTCTATGTCATTGGGATCGGTGAGACGGGGCTCGACTATTACTACGAGCATTCTGACCGCGAGACGCAGCAACGCCTGTTTCGCTTGCACATCGATGTTGCGCGCGAGGTTCAATTGCCGGTGATTATTCACACGCGCGATGCCGAAGAAGACACGTTGGAAATCCTCGCGGACGAGCTGGAGAAGGGCGCGTTTCCAGCTTTGATCCATTGTTTTACGGCATCGGCTGAGTTTGGTGAGAAGGTGCTGGAATTGGGCTTGTCGATCTCCATTTCTGGCATTGTAACCTTCAAAAATGCCAAGGACTTGCAGGCTGTGGCTGCAAAAGTGCCCGCGGATCGCTTGCTAGTTGAGACTGACAGTCCATTCCTCGCGCCTGTGCCGCATCGCGGCCGGCCATGTGAGCCCGCTTTTGTCGCTGATACAGCCAAGTTTGTCGCTGAATTGCGCGGCGTTGATCCGGAGCAACTCGCAAAGGAGACAACGGCAAATTTCACCAAATTGTTCAGTAAGGCGCAGCTGTGAAGCTCATTATGCTCGGCTCTGGCACGTCAACCGGCGTGCCGCGCATTGGTGATGATTGGGGCGATTGTGACCCCAATGAACCCAAAAATCGCCGCACACGTGTGTCAATTGTCGTCGAAAGCGACACGGGTTCGCGAATTCTGGTCGACACTTCGACCGATTTGCGTGCGCAAATGCTCGCGAACAAGATCGACAAGGTTGATGCGGTCTTCTGGACGCATGACCATGCCGATCACTGCCATGGCATCGATGATTTACGGGTCATGCGATACGGTCGTGGCGGTCCAATTCCAGGGTTTGCCGGGGAAGACACTGCTAGGCGCCTGCGGCATCGATTTGGCTATGTGTTTGCCGGACAAGAAGGTTATCCGACGATCGCGAAGCTCGATACGCTGGACAACATTCGCATGGCCGCAGGGTTTGGCGTTGAGTGGTGCCAAATGGAGCATGGTCCAGGTGAGACAACCGGATACCGGTTTGAAGCTGATGGTAAGTCAATTGTCTATGCAACGGATTTCAGCGCGATCTCTGACGAGATGATCGACACGTTTGGAGACGTGGATATTCTCGTGAGCGATTGTTTGCGCCGAGATCCGCATCCAACCCATGCGAATTTGGCGATGGCGCTAGACCTTGCCGAGCGTTGCGGCGCGAAGAAATTGGTCTTGAGCCATCTCGATAAGAGTATGGATTATCAAACGTTGGTTGATGAGACGCCAGATCACGTTGTGGTTGGGTATGACGGGCTTACTCTCAAAGCTTGAACGGGTAAAAAGCTCTTAAGTAGGCGTGTTTCAATTTAACATAATATATATTATCAATCTTATGTGTTAGGATCTCTCTGAGATGAAACAGGCTGCCCCATCGTCCCAACCGGCCCAAAACCCTCAGATTGCGCGCTTGCTAGAAATCATGGCGCGTTTGCGTGATCCGCAGACCGGCTGTGAATGGGATGTCGCGCAAAACTTTGAAACGATTGCGCCGTATACGATCGAAGAAGCCTACGAGGTTGCAGACGCAATCGGGCGTTCTGACATGGCCGAATTGAAAGAAGAACTCGGCGATCTACTGCTGCAAGTCGTCTTCCACGCTCAGATGGCCAAAGAAGCGGATGAATTTGCTTTCGATGATGTGGCCCGCGCCATCTCAGACAAGATGGAAGCTCGCCACCCGCACATATTCGGTGACGAAGGCGGTCAGATGGGTGAAACTCGCTGGGAGAACATAAAAGAAGTTGAGCGCGCACAAAAAGGATCAAGCAGCGCGATGGATGGTGTTGCTTTGGCCCTTCCGGCTCTTATGCGTGCGCATAAGCTACAGAAGCGTGCGGCGCGAACTGGTTTTGATTGGTCCGATCCGTCAGGCTCTGCCGCAAAAATTCGCGAGGAAATGCAGGAGCTTGAAGAAGCAAATTCAGAAGCAGACAAGATCGAAGAAGCGGGTGACCTGCTCTTTGCTGCGGTCAATTATGTAAGGGCGCATGGCATCGGTGCGGAAGATGCCCTGCGCTCAGCTAACGCCAAATTTGAAAGGCGGTTTCGCGCCATGGAAGACATGACCGATGGCAGGTTCGCGGAGCTTTCATTGGATGAGCAAGAGGCCTGTTGGCAGCAGGTCAAAGCCGCAGAATAATCCGATTGATCCGCTTTAGAGCGTTTCGTATTGTCCGAATTCTTTCGGGTTTAGCCGGACAGTCAGTTGGCGCAAGGGTCCGTCGTCCCCTTCCCCTGCCTCGTTTTCCTCCAACACATCGCCATGCGCATGAAGCCATGCGATACGTCGTCCATCGCTTGCCGGGATAGTGACGGTAATCTCGCGCGCTTTCTTGGTAAGCGTGTCGGCGACCACGGCGAGCAAATCGTTCACGCCTTCTCCAGTCATTGCAGAGATCGCCGTGGCATCAGGTGTAGCTGCGGCAAGATCACGCATTTCGTCCGCCCGTTCCGATGCCGCCAAATCAATTTTGTTCCAAACCTCAAGCATCGGAATGTCGCTCGCACCGGTTTCGGGGTCGACTACGTCAAGTTCGCCAAGTACCTGCAGTACCTGACGCTTTTGCGCGCTGTTTGCTGCGTTAGACATATCGCGGACGTGCAAGATAATGTCTGCACCAGTCACCTCTTCTAAGGTGGCGCGGAACGCAGCGACCAATTGGGTCGGCAGGTCTGAAATAAAGCCAACGGTATCGGAGAGGATTGCCTTTTCAACACCGGGCATACTGATCGCTCGCATCGTCGGATCAAGAGTAGCAAAGAGTAGATCTTCTGCCATCACTTCGGCGCCGGTTAAGCGATTGAACAGCGTCGATTTTCCAGCGTTTGTATATCCGACTAAAGCGATAACAGGCCAAGGCGCCCTTCCCCGCCGGTCACGGTGCAATTGACGGGTCTTGCGGACCTGCTCCAATTCACGGCGTAACCGGCCCATCCGCTGGCGGATCATCCGCCTGTCAGCCTCAATCTGGGTTTCGCCAGGACCGCCTAAAAACCCGAAACCACCGCGCTGTCGTTCGAGGTGGGTCCAACTGCGCACAAGACGGCTCTGCTGGTAATCTAGATGCGCGAGCTCCACCTGAAGGCGGCCCTCTGCCGTCGCCGCGCGCTCGCCAAAGATTTCTAGGATAAGGCCTGTGCGGTCGATCACCTTGCGTTTGAGCTTATCTTCGAGATTGCGCTGCTGGATCGGCGAAAGCGCGCCATCAACGATGATGAGTTCTGCCTCGTGTTGCTCGCACCAGGCCTTGATATTCTCAACCTGCCCAGAGCCGAACAACGTGTTGGGCTGCATCTGACGGACGGTGAGAACTTCGGAATGGGCAATGACAACGCCAATCGCGAGCGCCAGCCCTTGCGCCTCTGCTAACCGTTCGGCCGCATCCAGATCATATCGCAGCGTCCTGATATCTGGACACAGCACAAGGGCTCGCGCACCGCGAGTTACCTCATCCTGTAAATCATCATCGAAACTCAGAGGTCTTCCTCATCTTCGTGCTCGCTAAGATCTACTGGACCAGCTGGCTGAATCGTCGAAACTGCGTGTTTGTATGCCAGTTGGACGGCTCCATCGCGCTCAAGAAGCATGCAGAAAAGATCGTATGAAGCGATCCGTCCCTGTAGCATTACTCCGTTCACTAGGAACATCGTGACCTGCACTTCGCTTTCGCTGACGCGGTTCAGAAACACATCTTGCAAGAGGCGCTGTTTTTTATTGCCCGCGCGGATTTGAAACTGATCAGCGTCAACGTGAGTGCCAGGCATGATCGTCGAGATCGCGTGCTTGTACACAAGCTGCGATTGCCCATCACGGCGTAGCAAAATCGAAAAATTGTCAAACCATGTAACAATCCCTTGTAATTTCACGCCTTTTACCAAGAACATAGTGACCGGCACCTTGTTCTTTCGCAGCAAATTTAAGAATGCATCTTGCAAATTGGTTTGCTTCGTTTCCGTCGCAGACGCCTGCTCTGACGCAGCTCGCTCGCTTGGCGGACGGGGGGAAAGAGTTCGCCCATCGGACATTGTTGATGCTCCATTTTTTCTTGGCAGCCCTTTTTAGGGTCCGCAATCTGGCTCGAGACAGCCCACCCGCCTCAAATCCGCGTGGTATACATATGGCAATTGCTGCGCTTGCGAGCAATGCTTGAATTTGATGTAATTTTTGCGTCAGTCACATGGCAATTGTCGACAATTTGAGTAAATCAACAATTCCTTCAGCCAATTCGATCAGTCTTTTCGCGCGGATTCCCGCCGTTCAGCCATTCCTAAAAGCTTGAGCTTGCGGTGCAATGCTGATCTTTCCATGCCGATAAAGGTCGCTGTTTTTGAAATATTGCCTGAAAAACGGCGGATTTGAATGGTCAGATATTCGCGTTCAAAACTTTCCCTTGCCTCACGCAAGGGCGCACCCATCATTGCCGAAAAGCCTTGCCCCGAGGCAGAAAAATCACTGCCTGTTATTTCGCTCGGCAGCATATCTGGATCCACCGCCTGAAGTTTTTCACGAGGGGTCATAATGATTGTACGCTCGACAACGTTTCGCAGTTGTCGGACATTTCCTGGCCAATCATATGCTTGCAGAGCGCCCATCGCATCTTCAGTGATTTCCGGCGGCGCAATGCCTTGATCGGTTGAATAGCGAGTGAAGAAATGTTCCGCCAAGGCTGGAATGTCATCACGCCGCTCGGAAAGCGACGGGATAGCAATCGGAACAACATTGAGCCTGTAAAAGAGGTCTTCGCGAAACCGCTTCTCTTCCATTTCTGCGGCAAGATCGCGCGACGATGCAGAGACCACGCGAACATCCACTCCGATTTGGCGACTGCCCCCTACCCTAACGAAGCTCTGCTCAGTTAACACGCGCAGAATTCGAGCCTGTGTGGCCATTGGCATGTCGGCAATCTCATCCAAGAATAACGTGCCGCCGTCGGCCAATTCTAACAGGCCAGGGCGAACCTGCTTTCCGTCTGATTCCTCTCCGAACAATTCTTTTTCAAATCGGTCCGCTGTGATGCGTGCAGAATTGACCGTGACAAAAGCGCTTTCGGCGCGGGGGCTCCAAGAATGCAGCAATCGCGCCGCAATCTCTTTGCCGGCTCCCGCTGGCCCTGTGATCATGACGCGGCTGCCAGTATTTGCGACGCGCTTCAAGGTCGCACGCACGGCGTTAATTGCGGAAGAGTTACCCGTAAATTCAGCGCCTTCAACGCTGCCTTCTCTCAGCCTCGAATTTTCGCGCCGCAATCGCTCAGTTTCCGTCGCGCGTTCGACCAGAAGCAGCAAGCGCTCAGCTTCGAACGGCTTTTCGATGAAGTCCATGGCTCCGCGGCTGACGGCGGATACGGCGGTGTCGATATTGCCGTGGCCTGAAAAGATAATGACAGGCAAATTCGGTTCGCGAACCTTGATCGCGTCAAGCAGTTCAAGCCCGTCCATCTCACTCCCGTGCAGCCACACATCGAGCAAGACTAGGCTTGGCCTGCGATCATCTATAGCTGCCAACGCCTGCGTGCTATCAGCGGCGGTCCGGCAGTCGTATCCTTCATCGCCGAGTACGCCAGAGACGAGATCGCGAATGTCGCGTTCATCGTCAACTACAAGGATTTCGATCGCCATTATTGGCTTCTCCCGGGGGTTTGGTTGGGGATATTAAAAGGGGAATTTGGGGCCGATAGCTGGGTCATACTGGCTCGCTTTCTGCGATCTGAGGGTCTCGAGCGAAACGCATGACAACGCGCGTGCCGCCGCTATCGGCTGCAGCAAAGCTCATATCGCCGCCATGCTCGTCTACAATTTTATTTACGATCGCTAGGCCCAGCCCAGTGCCTTTCTCGCGCGTCGTCATATAGGGTTCAAGGATGCGTTCGCGCTCTTGCGGCAAGCCTATCCCGTTGTCCTCAATGGCTATTGTCAGCATGTGGTCGTCTGCTGACATCTCAACAGCCACTCGGCCGCGATAATCGGGCTCTGCATTGGTCAACCGTGTCTCTACCGCTTCAACCGCGTTCTTAAGCACATTGGTCATCGCTTGGCCGACTTGGTGACGATCGCAATTGATGATCTTGTGTACCTCATCGTTATGCTTCAGCCCATCGTGAGAGAGCGAGAAGTTGACTTGAGGGTGTGCGACTTCTTGCAGGAACAACGATTGGCGAACGAGGTCTAGAGCGTCTTCATTGCGAAAAACGGGCTTAGGAAGGCGTGCAAAAGACGAAAACTCGTCGACCATTTTGCGCAGGTCACCAACCTGTCTCACGATTGTATTGGTCAATTCATCGAACAGTTCGCCATCACTTTCGATTTGCTTTCGGTACCGGCGTTTTAGTCGCTCTGTAGCCAGTTGAATGGGGGTGAGTGGATTCTTGATTTCGTGCGCAATGCGCCGGGCAACGTCAGACCAGGCGGCTTGCCGCTGGTCGAGCAATTGACGTGTGATGTCCTCAAACGTGATGACGTAACCGCTGGTTCCCGGCGCAATTTTGACCGCCAGAGTGAGCAATTCCGCACCCTTGGCATGGGTGACGATGCCGCTTTCTTGACCAGCACTAAGCAATGCGCAGATTTCCGGCGACAGTTCATCAAGCGAACTGCCCACCAGATCCTTCACTTCCTCGCCGGCGAGAAATTCCTGTGCTGAGCTGTTCATAAGGGTCACGCGACTTTCGCTATCGACGGAAATAACGCCCGCTGTGACGGATTCCAGCACGGCTTCGGTAAACATACGCCGATCATCGATCTGACGGTTAGCGTTGACGAGCGCGTCAGTCTGTTTCTCCAATTGAGCAGTCATGCGGTTAAAGGCGCGGTTTAGGAGCCCGATTTCGTCAGCCCCTGTGCGTCCTTCCACTCGCAACGCGAAGTTGCCCTGCCCCACTTTGCGGGCTGCCCCGACCAGATCAGTCAACGGCTCAACCTGCCGGTCGGCAAATCGTAGGGCAAACCAGATTGCAAGTCCGACCAGCAAAAGGCTGACAGCGACCAGAGCCATGTTGAAGCGCAGTTGCAGCGCGCGAGCATTGCGTGTGAGTGCATCATAGCTGCTGGTGACTGACTGCGCTTTTTCCCAATAATTGAAGGACGCTGCCTCAGGCGTGCGCGCATTGTAGAGGTAAATGCCGCTCTCTCGGTCAATCGGGGCGACCGCGACAATTCTGTCTGGGCTACCCTGCACCACAACCAGCTCGCCCTGATCCAATTGTTCAAGCGCCCGCTCGCTGAACTCCAGCGGGCTATTGTCTTCCATCAGATTCATGATGGCTGCTGTTCTAAGAGTGCCGTCATCAAGGCGTTGCAGAACTGCGCTTTCGGAAATCTCGCGAGCTTGCGCTTGAAAGGCATATCTGTCTGGAAAACGCTCGTCCGCAATCGAAATTCGTTCAAGAATGAACAGCATATCGCCTGCCATTGCGACAGTTTGCTGTTCAACATTGCGCTGATTTTGATCGTAGTAATTTTGTGCCAGCTCGTTTGCGTTTTCCATCAATCCGCGCGAGTCATCGCTGAACCAGAAATTCACGCCGGATTGGAACAGAAACGCCGCAAAACCTGCGACTAAAAGTGTGGGAATGGCCGCGATGATCGAGAAGAAGAACACAAGCCGCACGTGCAGCCGCGCTGTGCTTCCCGCTGCCCGCCTGAGTGCTAGCCTGCGCCCAATTAGGACCAGCAATGCCATGGCGGGAACAAGCGTTGCCATTAGCAGGGTGGAGACCTGCATACTTGGCAAGAGCTCGCCATCGGTCGGAGCGTTTGAGAAAGCGAACCATGTTGCCCAAAGGGCGAGCATCAGCATCACGGCTGAAACGAGCTCTAGCCAGAAGAAAATATTAGCGCGCCGCGATGCGACAACAAAGCGTCGCCACCAACGGGGGGATCGGTGAGAGGAATTGGCAAGAGCGCTGTCCATCGTTGCGGGTTTACAACGCTAGTGTTGCCAAAATGCAAGCCCAAACTGTTGCGCTTGCGTTAGACTGTTCTTGTGAAGCGATCGGGGTCGATCGAAAGGTCACCAATTCGTTTTCGCAGCGTATTGCGATTGATGCCAAGAAGTTTCGATGCACGAAGTTGATTTCCGCCAGTTTCCTCAAGTGCATGCTCAATCAATGGCTTTTCAAACGCGGCCAATGCGGCGTGATAGATTGCGCCCGATCGCGGATTGTTTTCAGCAAGCCATTGATCAAGTGCGCCAGCAAATCCGCTTTGTTCTCCTGCCGCCCCCGGAGCTTTCTCGACTCCGATAATGTCCGCAAGGCTCGCCGCGTCGATCAAATCTTCGCGCGCCATCAATGCGAGCCGGTAGATCACATTGCGAAGTTCGCGCACATTGCCGCGCCAATTGCGTGCTTCGAGCATGGCAATTGCATCCTCAGCGAGTTGTCGACTTGGCAATCCATCTTCAGCTGCTTGAGCCAAAAAATGCTGGGACAGAACATCAATGTCTTCGCGTCGTTCGCGCAGTGGCGGCAATTCAATGGGAACCACATTTAGCCGGTAGAACAAATCTTCGCGAAACCGACCATTTTCGATCATCGGGGCCAGATCGCGGTTCGTCGCAGCGATAATTCGCACATCAACGGCAATCTCTTGCCGCCCACCTACACGGCGAATTTGGCCAGACTGAAGCGCACGGAGGAGCCGCGTCTGCGCTTCTGCCGGCATGTCGCCGATCTCATCAAGAAACAATGTGCCGCCATTGGCTTGTTCAAATTTGCCGATAGCTTGCGCGATGGCTCCGGTGAATGCGCCTTTCTCGTGTCCGAAAAGCTCACTTTCGATAAGGTCAGCCGGGATTGCCCCTGCATTGACTGCAACGAAGGGGCCGGTGCGACGCGAACCAAGTTCGTGAATGGCCTCAGCGACCAACTCTTTGCCGGTGCCGCTTTCGCCTGTGACCAGTACGGTCAAGTCGTTGCGCAAGACCCGCGTGATCATGCGGTAGACACCCTGCATCGCTTGGCTGCGACCTACCAGCGGCATTCCATCGCCTGCCGCCTCTGGTGCCGCCGGTGACTTTTGTCGCTGACCAACCGCTTGGCGCACAGCCTGCACGAGCTCGTCCAAATCGAATGGCTTTGGGAAGTACTCAAAAGCTTCGTTATCGCTCGCACGCACTGCTGTATCTAGCGTGTTTTGCGCAGATAGAACGATGATGGGCATCCCTGGTCCGCGCGCTTTCGCATCGCTCATAGTGCTCAGGCCGTCGCCATCTTCAAGCATCACGTCTGTCAGCATCAGGCTGTACCCATCTTGATCCAGCAAACGGTTGCGTTCAGCGATGCTGCTACAACGATCTATCGAATAACCTTCGTCTTCAAGCGCGGCGATGATCACCGTGGCGATGGCGCTATCATCTTCGACCAGCAGGATCTTATCGCTCATGCACTTATTCCCTTATCGGCCACACGCATGTGGAGCCGGAAGTGCGTCAATCCTGCACGCGCATCGCGCTCATGACTGATCCTGCCGTTCATATCGCGCACCAACTTGCGGACGAGAGCAAGGCCTAGTCCTTGGCCTGACTTTTTGGAGGTTACGAACGGTTCAAAAACGTGATCGCGCAGAGCTTCATCAATCCCGTCACCATTGTCTGTAATAGTGATTTCAATCGGCAAGCGAACGCGCCGGCCCATACGGATCGCGTTGAATGCAAGGCCGCTAACGAACCGTGTTTGAACCGTGATCATTGGTTCCTGCGCCGATCGCGCAGCGTCCCTCGCGTTTGACATCAAGTTAATCAGAACTTGCTCTAAGGCATCACGATTGGCCAGCAGTGGGGGCAGTGAGGGATCAAATTCCTCTTTGAACTCTACGCCATTCGAGCCCGCAGCACGCACCGTTGCAATGGCTGACCGAATGGCTTCATGCGGATTGCAAGGCGCAACAGGGTCGCTGTGCTTGCTTCCAAGCTGCTGCATCCGATCAATTAGCCGCGCAATACGGTCCACCTCATCGGTGATCATACGCGCGAGCGGTTTGTCAGCATGTGACAGCTTTCGAGCGGCCAATTGACCTGCTCCGCGTATCGCAGACAGCGGGTTCTTTATTTCATGCGCGAGGATCGACGGTGCGCCAAAGGTTGCCTCGCTTGCCTCATCATCCCCGCCCGTATCGTCTCGGGCGCTTTCTGATAGTGTGAGAACTCTCCAGCCAGGATACCCCGACAGCGGTGAGATCGTCAGATTAAGCCGCTTTTCAGTGCCTCCGATGCGTAAGCTAACATCGCGCGCAACAACGGCATCGTCCGTCGCCATGATCCGCTCAAGCACACGGTCGTCGAGCAATTGAGCAACATCATGCACTAAATTGCCAATGAGCCTTTTGGAGCTTTGCCCCAACAGGTTTTCGGCCGCATGATTGGCTTCCGCAATCCGCGTTTCTGGGTCAATCAGGACGACAGCAAACAACAAGCCGCCAATTTGAGCGGCAGCATCAGGTCTGTCAGCGTGCAACCTTGGCCGCTCCTGCGTCATGCTCACGCCGCTCGGCGGCGTAAGAACGGCTCATAGAAGCGTTCAATTTCACCAAGAACTTGCTTGGGGTCATCAATGAAGTTGGCTTTGTTCCGAAATTCTGCAGAGCCATGCATGCCCTTCGTGTACCAACCGATGTGCTTGCGAGCCACTTTGGATCCAACTTCGCGGCCATAGTGATCAAGCATCCGTTGGTAATGCTCAACAAGTGTCTCATATTGCTCATCAAAGCTCGGCGATGAAAGCATCTCACCAGTGCGCCACCAGTGCATGACCTGGCCTAGTAACCACGGCTTTCCATAAGCGCCGCGGCCAATCATCAATCCGTCCGCGCCTGATTGTTCCAGCGCTGTGGCGGCATCATCAATCGTGCAGATGTCGCCGTTGACGATGACGGGAATGGAAACTGCCTCTTTCACCTTGCGGATGAAGGACCAGTCGGCACTTCCTTTATACATCTGATTACGCGTACGCCCATGGACGGTGATCATTTTGACGCCAAGGTCTTCCGCGATCCGGGCCATTTCCGGTGCGTTGAGGCTGTCGTGGTCCCAGCCCATCCGCATTTTGACGGTTACTGGCACGTCGACCGCCTTTACGGTCGTTTCCATCAATTGGGTCGCGAGCGGGACTTCGCGCATCAACGCACTGCCTGCCATGCCATTAGTGACTTTGCGAACGGGACAGCCGAAATTGATGTCGATGATGGATGCGCCGCGATCTTCGTTCAACTTGGCCGCTTCGCCCATGCTTTCAGGGTCGCAGCCGACCAATTGCATGGATACTGGCTCTTCGATCGGATCCCAAGCAGCCTTCTGGATCGATTGGCGCGTTTCACGAATCGCGGCCTGGCTGGCGATCATCTCTGTTACATTGAGGCCAGAGCCATACCGCCGCACAAGCGTGCGGAACGGCATATCGGTAACGCCGGTCATAGGCGCGAGCAGCACTGGGCTATCAATCCGAACTGGGCCGATATCGATGGGCTGACAAGCCGGAGGAGGTGGAAGAGCGGTCATTTGCAGGTCCGTGCCTAAAATTTAGGCAGCCCATAGTGCATTGCACAATCTGCGTCCAGACCTTAAGCGCGCTTGCACTATGGCGTACACGCCCTCCCTTCCTTCATTTGCCGCCATTGTGGTTGCTGCTGGCAAAGGCCTGCGGGTGGGCGGACAGATTCCAAAACAGTTCCGCAATTGGCAAGGCAAATCGCTGATCCGGTATTCGGTTGAGGCGTTGTCAGAGGCAGGTGCATCACCAATCGCGATTGTCGTGGCCGATGGCGCGCAGGATTTAGCGAGCGAAGCTTTGGTAGGCATCAATGGCGTTATTTTCACCCATGGGGGAGACACTCGGCAACAATCTGTATTGAACGGTCTTGTCGCGCTAGAGCAAAGCAAACCTGCTAATGTGCTCATCCACGACGCAGCCCGCCCTCACCTATCGCAAGATGTCATCGCAAGGCTTGTGAGCGCGTTAGAAGAACATTCAGGCGCAATCCCAGTGCTACCTGTTGTGGATAGCCTCGCCGTCGCAGGGGACGGTGACGTAATGGCGGGTGCGGCGGAGCGAGAAGCGTTGCGACGCGTGCAAACCCCTCAGGCTTTTCGGTACATGCACATTCTCGCCGCACATCATGCGTGGTCCGGCGAGAAAATCGCTGGCGATGATGCGCAAGTCTTACAAGCGCGTGGAGAAAGCATTGCTTTGGTTGAAGGCGATGAGCGACTCAAGAAATTCACATTTGCGGAGGATTTTGTGCAGACAGGATCGGCACCATTCCGAATTGGTCAAGGCATTGACGTACACCGCTTGGTAGATGGTGAGGAGCTGTGGCTGTGCGGCGTGCAAATCCCCCACGACAAAGGGCTCTCGGGACATAGTGATGCTGACGTTGCGCTCCACGCGATCACCGATGCAGTGCTCGGCGCCATTGGTGACGGCGATATTGGCACGCACTTCCCGCCAAGCGACTCCAAATGGGCCGGCGCGCGTTCAGCGCAGTTTTTGGAACATGCAGTCAAGCTTGCTCATGACGCTGGCTACGCCCTTGGAAACATTGATCTAACACTCATTTGTGAAGCGCCAAAAATCGGTCCGCATCGTTCAGCTATGAGAGAGGCTGTAGCAGCTATCATTGGTTTGGATGAAGGCGCTATCAGCATTAAGGCGACCACGACTGAGCGGCTCGGCTTTACGGGCCGCGGTGAAGGCATAGCAGCGCAAGCCATCGTAAGCTTGCAGCGGCTATAGAAAATTAGGGAACGCATGAAATGAAGCTTCAAACTGCCAGGATATTGACCGGAACGCTTGTCGCGACGGCTTTGATGCAGGCGCAAGTCGTCTCGGCGCAGCAAGCCTGCGTGGAGCAGGCTGATGTCTCTGACGCGATCATTTATGCCATGCCGGTGCTTGCAGAGTCTTTTGCTGCGAAATGCGCAAGCGAGCTGAGCGCAGATGGGTTTTGGGTGCAAGAAGGTGGTGAGTACATCGCCCAGTTCTCAGCGTTGAGTGAACAGACCTGGCCCGGTGCTGCGCGCATGCTCGCAAACTTCGCAGACGCAGACTCAAACCGAAAAGGCGGCATTCGCGGGATCGCGGAAATTTTCAATTCGGATTCGCCAGAGACAGTCCGACCTTTTGTCGACCTGACTTTGTCAACGCTGATCGGGTCGGAACTGAAAACGAAGGACTGCGGCAAGGTGGAACGCGGGCTTGAGCTGCTATCCCCCCTTCCCCCTGAGAATGTGGGCGGGCTGATGACCTTTATTTTTGAGCTAGCCGATGTGAAGAAACCCAATCTGTGCCCGGCATCCGATCAATGAGCGGCGGTTTGCTGCCCGATGACGTGATTGCCCTCGCACAGCGCGTCGTCGATGAAAATAAGGCTGCGGGCCGAACACTCTCGTGCGCGGAGAGTTGCACGGGAGGCCTCGTTGCAGCCGCGTTGACGGAAATTCCCGGATCTTCGGCCGTGCTTGATCGCGGGTTCGTAACCTATTCAAACGAAGCGAAAATGGAATCGCTTGATGTGGCGCAGGACATCATCGAAACTTTTGGAGCGGTATCCATCGCTTGTGTTTGGGCGATGGCCCAAGGCGCACTCAACAACTCAAATGCCGATTGCGCTGTTGCGATCAGCGGCGTGGCGGGGCCAGGGGGCGGAACGGACTTAAAGCCAGTGGGCACGGTTGTGTTTGCTCGCGTGATACGCAATTCAGACGGTGAGCCTGAGGGTGAATTAAAGCACTTCGATGTTAAGGACCGCGCAGCGATCCGGCATCAGGCCACGCTTGTCGCGTTGGAACTGTTGCTGCCGTAAAGAACCGCTGCGCGCTGTTCAAAAGCTTCAACCATCTTACGAAAAGCGCGGTCGAAATATTGACCAGCGATTGCTTCAAACATGCGGTTCTTAAAGGTGAAATCTACACAAAAATTAATCTCACAACCGCCATCTTTGGTTGGCCGAAAAGTCCACGTGTTGTCGAGATCCTTAAGCGGGCCATCGATATAGTGCACATCGATCATTCGCGGGCGGTCCTTTTGCACGCGAGAGGTAAAGCTCTCGCGTAGGCTCTTAAAGCCAACCACCATGTCTGCGGTCATTTCTGTGTCGGTGTTGGAACGCACTCTTGTGGCGACAACCCAAGGTAGGAACTCGCGATAGCTTGCGACATCCGCGACCAGATCAAACATCTGTTCAGCGCTGTAAGGCAGCTTGCGGGTTTCGCGAATTCCAGGCATTAGACTTTGATCGTGTCGGCCTTGCGGTTCGCAGCGTGCTGCTTGGCAAATTTGTCCGCTCTAGCGGCCTTCATCTGCGCAAAGTCCTCACCTGCGTGATAGCTCGACCGGGTTAGCGGGCTGGATGCCACCTGCAGAAAGCCCTTTGCGCGCGCAATCGAGCCATAGGCATTGAACGCCTTAGGCGTCACGAAATCCTCAACGCTCGCATGCTTTGGCGTGGGCTGGAGGTACTGACCCATAGTGATGAAATCGATGTCGGCGCTGCGCATGTCATCCATGACCTGATGCACTTCCAACCGCTCTTCGCCGAGCCCCAGCATGATACCGGATTTTGTGAAGATCATTGGGTTGTGGCTTTTAACCTCTTCTAAAAGCCGTAATGAGGCATAATAACGCGCGCCCGGTCTAATGGTGGGATATAGCCGCGGCACAGTTTCAAGGTTGTGGTTGTAAACGTCTGGACCAGCTTCGCAAATAGCCTCAACCGCGGGGCGCATTTTGCCCCGGAAATCGGGGGTGAGGATTTCGATGGTGGTGTTTGGTGTCGTACGCCGCAGCGCTTCGATCACCTTCACAAACTGCCCTGCCCCGCCGTCTGGTAGATCGTCCCGATCGACACTGGTGATGACAATGTGCTCCAAGCCCATTTTGGCAGCAGCGATTGCGGTATGTTCAGGCTCCAACGGGTCAACCGCGCGCGGCATACCCGTTTTGACGTTGCAGAACGCGCAGGCCCGCGTGCAGACATCGCCCAGAATCATAACGGTCGCATGCTTTTTGCTCCAGCATTCGCCGATATTCGGGCAAGCCGCTTCTTCGCACACAGTATTGAGATTGAGCTCGCGCATCATCTTGCGCGTTTCCTGATAGCCTTCGCTCACAGGCGCACGTACCCTTATCCAGTCAGGCTTTCGCTGACGCGGGGGGCGATCTTCCGATGATTTGGCCGGATTTTGGCTGGGCGAGTTGGCAAGATCATTCATGCTTGGGCATTTAGGCAATGCGCCTCCCAACCGCAATGCCCCTTGCGCATCTGTGCGTGCTCTTACGGCAATGCTGGGTATGGCCAAGTTCGCAGCGCTTGCAGGCCATGTAAGCCTAAGCTAATCGCGACGCCTATGGACGCAGCCACACTCCAGACCTTCACCTCCCCCGTCGTGCTGTTTTTTGTGTTAGGCTTACTTGCAGCCTTTGCACGATCAGATCTTGCGATACCAGAAGCTATTGCAAAGGGAATGTCGCTCTATCTGATGGCGGCCATCGGTTTGAAAGGCGGCGTTGCTGTCTCAAAGTCTGGGATTGATTCGACGGTATTGATAGCTTTGGTGCTTGGTATTGCGGCCAGTTTCCTGATGCCGTTCTTTGCAAACTTTGTTTTGAAGGTTTTTGGCAAGCTTGGCCGGATCAATGCAGGCGCGGTCGCTGCGCATTATGGCTCTGTTAGCGTTGTGACCTTTGTTACAGCCGTTGAAATTCTTGAGGCGCAAAACAAGCCGCCGGGCGGCTATATGGTCGCGGTGATGGCGGCGATGGAAACGCCAGCGATCCTAACGGGCTTACTGTTGGCACGCGGGATGGGATCGAAAGACGGGCAAAAGACCAGTGAGTTGCTCCATGAGGTTTTCTTCAACGCCTCGGTTGTCCTGCTGCTTGGCGCATTTGCGATTGGAATCATTGCCGGAGCGGAAGGTTTTGGCGAAGTTGCCCCATTTTTCGAAGCTGGCTTTAAAGGCGTGTTATGCCTGTTCTTGCTCGACATGGGCCTGATTGCTGCAAGGCGTATTATGGATGCGCGCGCGATCACATGGCGGCTCGTTGTTATCGCAATCGGGTTGCCGCTCATCAATGGCACAATCGGCACAGCGGCAGCTGTTGCTTGCGGTCTTGATGTTGGATCGTCAGCGGCCCTTGGGGTGCTGTGCGCCAGCGCCAGCTACATTGCCGTACCAGCCGCCATGCGGCTCGCCCTGCCAGAGGCTGATCCCGGAATTTACCTCACAATGTCGCTATCAATCACATTCCCGTTTAATATCCTTATCAATATCGGGCTGATGAGCATGCTTGCTAGCGCCCTGACAGGAGTGGGAGGAGCCACGCCATGATCGAAACAGTTGTTCGCAAACGGATCGAGATCTTGACTGACACGGCTCTATTAGGGCGCGTCACAGATGCGGTCGATAAAGTCGGCATCACTGGTTGGACGGTTGTTCCGGTTAGCTCTGGCAAAGGCCGCGATGGCCGTTGGCGCGAAGAACGCGTGATGGGCACGGATAAGGTCTTCGTCTTGACCATTGCCTCACAAGATAAGGCGCAGGCCCTGGCTGAAGAGCTTGCCCCGGTGCTAACCAAATATGGCTTCATCCTCAGCATGTGGGATGTGGAGGTTATTCGCGGGGAGCGTTTCTGATGCCAGAATTTGCTGAACTTCTTAAAGGATATGAACGGTTTCGCGAGCAAGCCTATCCTGCGCAGCGGGCCCGGTTTGATCAATTGGTAGCAGAAGGACAGCACCCTAAACTGATGATCATTGGCTGCAGTGACAGCCGCGTTGATCCTGCACAGATATTTGACGTTGATCCAGGTGATATTTTTGTGGTGCGCAATGTTGCCGCATTGGTCCCGCCCTTTGAAACCGCGCCCGGTCATCACGGGGTGTCCGCCGCCGTTGAATTTGCGGTTCAGATGCTCGAAGTTAAGCAAATCGTCGTAATGGGGCACGGCATGTGCGGCGGGTGCAAGGCATCGCTAACGCAAAGCTTCAGTCAGGAGGCGCCAGGCGCTGGCGGCTTTATTGCTGACTGGATCAAATTGCTCGACGAAGTGCGTACCGCAGTTGCTGATGAATTCGGCACTGATGGAAGGCAAGCCGAACGAGCGATGGAGCTGGCTGCTGTGAAACTCAGCCTCAGTAACCTGCGAACGTTTCCGTGGGTACGCGAAAAAGAGTTGAGCGGCGCACTAAAGCTGCGCGGTGCTTTCTTCGCAATATCCGAAGGTGTGTTGCGGGTTCTGGACGAGGACAGCGGAGAATTCTTGTCCGCAAGCTAGGTTAGCACTTGTGCGCCCTATTTTGCACCGCCATCTAGTCCGCCATGTCTAGTCTAGAACTCAAGAATATCGCTTTGCTGATTGATGCAGATAACACCACACCGCAGGGGATCGACCCGGTTTTGACGGTCATGGCGGAACTGGGCCAAGTCAATATCCGGCGCGCTTACGGGAACTTCGCCAAAGACAACCTCGCCCGCTGGGATAAAATAACCAACAAATTCGGCATTCGCCCGCAACAGCAATTTGACGTTTCGAAAGGCAAAAATGCCACTGATATGGCGATGACAATCGATGCGATTGATCTGCTCTACCAAGGGAAGGTCGATGGCTTTGGTATTATGACCTCTGACAGCGATTTTACGCCGCTTGTCACGCGGTTGAGACAAGATGGGATCCTCGTCTATGGTTTCGGTGAGCGCAAGACACCTGAAGCATTCAAATCGGTTTGTACGCGCTTCATCGATATTCAAAAGCTAATTGAGAACTACGCTGCCGACCGTCCCAGAGAGCGACAGTCGGCTAGCAAAGAAAGCGGCGGTCAGGTCGATGAAGACCTAATGGAGCTGATCACCGCAGCCTATTCAGAGGCAAAGCGCGACGACAAAGGTTTCACGCGGCTTTCTCAATTGGGTCAAATTGCGGGTAACCGTTCCAGTTTCGATGTTCGGAACTACGGGTTCAAGAACCTCAATGATCTCTTTGATACGCTTGAGAATTTTAAAGTCGAGAGGCGCGATGACAACCAGATCCACGTAAAGCGCTTGCGCTAATTCATTGCTGGGATAGACCCAAAAAAAGGGCGCCTAGAGCAAAACTCTCGGCGCCCTTTTGTTTCAGTGGTGACGAAGTTAGCCGCCAATGACTGGAGGAGCTTCTGTTGCAATCGCGGCTGCAGCACCTGCGTCGCTATTCTGCTCTGCGTAGGCGGCCCATAGTCTTGCGATTGGCTTACGTGGTCCTTCGACCCGATCAAGTGTCGCTTTAGCTTCGTCGAACATGCCAAGGCGCGTTTGCGCGATGCCTTTGCGCGTTAGTGCCTCAGCGGAGTTCGCTCCGCCCATATCCATCGCCTTTTGATAAAATTCGAGGGCTTTGGCATTGTCGCCGTAGCTCAAGAAAACATCGCCAGCGATCATAACCGTGCGCAAGTCTGAGCTTGTCGCACGCGCATCACTCTCAAGTGAGGGCAGATCAGCGCGATCAGCAGCGAGGCGCTCTTTCGCTATTTTCAACGAATCTGCGACGTAGATATCATCTCGGGTCACGGTTCCATTGCCGTATGCTTCTTGGATAAGGTCATTGACCTCTTTCGGAAGCCGGCGAGCATCCGCAGCCTCAATATATTCAATGTAGTCATTCTTATCGCGGAACGCGCCCAGCTTATGGCTCAAACGCATAAGGTCGAGCATTTGCGGGCCTTCAAACTCATTCAGGTTACGCGTCAGGTTGATCGCATCGCGCCAATTGCCAACGGATGGATAATCCTTCACCCAATTCACTGCGAAATCATACACATCCGGCACGATTTCGTTGTTGTAGGCAACGGTGAGCCCGCGGCGGTACCATTGCTCTTCCACGGCTTGACCAGCGCTTTTCTGGTTAGCGATCGCAGTGCTGAGATACGTAAGGCCTTCACGGAAATTGTCTTCCGAAAAGAAGCTCTCTGCCATCGCAACGCGCATGTCTGAAACAGTCAAATTGTCTGACGTAAAGTTCGCATCAATTGCGCGTTGGAGGTAGTTGCGCGCCTTTGGAAAATCTCCCTGCCCGTTGGAGAGCTGGTATGCGATGAAGTTGAAACGACCAACGTTTTCCGCAGGTGTTTTGCCGCTTGCGAGCATCAATTCCATGCCCTGCAATTGTAGTGCTTGGTCGCTCGTTTTAGCACCAACGTTATAGATCAAGCCGCCGGAAGCATTTTTCTCGTCCTGTGAGACAGCTCGCTGTGCGAGTGCGATCACTTCTGGCTTGAGCGACGTCAGATCAGCACCTTCCGCGTTCGCCCTCTCATTCAAGGGCTGATAGGCGTCAATGAACTCTTTAGAATACTGAGCTGGTGCTTCTTCTTTTTTGTCTTTTTTCTTCTTTTGCGCGTGTGCTGGATCAGCAAAGCCAGTAGTGCCGACCACTGCAGTACCTGTTGCGAGTGCAATTGCGAGCGCGAGTTGCGATCCGGGTTTCTTACGGGCGCGGCCCAAGGTGAAAATCCGCATGTGAGTGTTCTCCTGAAACGTTTTGGATGAGGCGCGTTTGATCGCGCTAATGATTCATCTCTGCTGACTGCAATGAACGCAGCCGGGCAGATTTGCAATTATCTGATAGCTGAAGCGGGCTGAATGGCCTTTGAACGGTGCAGCAACTGCGCTGAAATGTGTGCTGCCCGCTCCGCGAACGATCAAGTGTGGAAAAAGCGAAGGTTTAACGTGTTTCTGACGCCGCGAACGTGGCGTAAGAGACCGGGCGCGCCTAGGTTCAACGACGATAAATACTTCATAAAACTAGCACAGAAATGGCTGAACTTTGAGCGACGACAGCGAAACCTTGCCCCCACCCACTCCGATGGCTGAATTCGAGCGGATTGACATCGTCGATGAGATGAAGACGAGCTATCTCGATTACGCGATGAGCGTTATCGTCAGCCGTGCTCTTCCTGATGTACGCGATGGCTTAAAGCCAGTGCATCGCCGCATTCTTTATGCCAGTCAGGAAGGCGGCTTTGTCGCTGGCCGTCCTTACCGCAAAAGCGCGAAGATTGTCGGCGATGTGATGGGTAATTATCACCCACACGGCGACAGCGCGATCTACGATGCGCTCGCTCGTATGACGCAAGACTGGTCCATGAGAGTGCCGCTGGTCGATGGTCAGGGCAATTTCGGATCAATGGACCCGGATCCGCCCGCTTCTATGCGCTACACAGAGGCGCGGCTTGCGCGTGTGGCCAACAGCCTGCTTGATGATCTCGATAAAGACACTGTCGATTTCGCGGACAATTACGACGGCTCCACGCAAGAGCCGCAGGTTTTGCCTGCTCGGTTCCCTAACCTGCTGGTCAATGGCGCAGGCGGTATTGCGGTCGGTATGGCGACGAACATCCCGCCACATAACCTTGGCGAGGTGATCGACGCTTGTTTTGCCTTCATGGACAATCCAGCGATCACAACCGAGGAATTGATTGAATACGTTCCCGGTCCCGATTTCCCCACTGCTCCACTGATCCTTGGGACAGCAGGGGCAAAAGCTGCCTACACCACAGGGCGCGGTTCAATCATGATGCGCTGCCGTCATGAGATTGAGACCAAGCGCGGGGATCGTGAAAGCATTGTCCTCACATCAATTCCTTATCAGGTCGGCAAATCTGGTCTGGTCGAAAAGATTGCGGAGGCCGCCAAGGATAAGCGGATCGAAGGCATTTCCGACATCCGCGATGAAAGCTCGCGGTCGGGCGTACGTGTTGTTGTCGATCTGAAGCGCGACGCATCGGCTGATGTCGTACTCAACCAGATGTGGCGTTATACCCCTGCGCAATCGAGTTTCCCCGCCAATATGCTCGCCATTCGCGGCGGTCGGCCAGAAACACTCGCTCTGCGCGATATCATTCAGGCTTTCATTAGCTTCCGTGAGGAAGTGATCACCCGCCGCACCAAATTTGAGCTCAATAAGGCGCGCGAAAGGGCGCACTTGTTGCTTGGATTGGTGGTTGCAGTTTCAAACCTGGATGAAGTCGTTGCGATGATCCGCAGCGCGCCCAATCCAGCGGCTGCTCGCGCGAAATTGCTGGCGAAAGAATGGCCAATTGGCGACATCGCTCAATATATCCAGCTGGTCGAAGCGATTGAGCCTAGCGCTGATCAAGAGGGCGGGACTTATAACCTGTCTGAACGGCAGGTGCGCGCCATCCTTGAGCTGCGTCTGCACCGCCTCACTGCCTTGGGCCGCGACGAAATCGGCGATGAACTGAAGGAGCTGGCGGATAAGATCGAAGAATTCCTCGCTATTCTTGGCGACCGCGTAAAACTGTACGCAGTGATGCGCGAAGAGCTGGAAGAAGTGCGCGCAACCTATGCGACGCCGCGAGTTTCTGAGATTGCGCCAGCATGGGATGGTCTTGACGATGAAGACCTGATCGAGCGCGACGAAATGGTCGTGACGGTCACGATGGACGGCTATATCAAGCGCACGCCGCTTTCCACGTTCCGGGCACAGAACCGGGGCGGTAAAGGCCGGGCCGGAATGTCAACGAAGGATGAGGATGCAATCTCGGAATTGTTCGTCACATCGACGCACAACCCCGTGCTTTTCTTCTCTACCACGGGCAAGGTATATCGTTTGAAGGTCTGGAAATTGCCAGAAGGCGGCCCGACGACGCGCGGACGTCCGATTGTGAACCTTCTGCCTTCGCTCGAAGATGGCGAGACGATCCGCACCGTGCTGCCTTTACCGGAAGACGAGGATAGCTGGGCTGCGCTAACCGTCGTATTCGCAACAGCGATGGGTAATGTTCGCCGCAACAATATGGATGCGTTCACCAACATCCCATCGAATGGCAAATTTGCCATGAAGTTCGATCCAGAAAGCAAAGACCGTTTGATCGGTGTTGCTTTGCTCGAGGCGGGCGACGATGTGTTGCTCGCCACTAAGATGGGCAAAGCTATCCGCTTCTCTGGAGAAGATGTGCGTGAGTTTGTGTCACGCACCTCAACGGGTGTGCGCGGCATGAAGTTTAAGGAAGCGGGCGATGAAGTCGTTTCGCTCGGCATCTTGCATGGCGGATCGGCAACACCAGAAGAGCGCGACGCCTATCTTAAGCTCGCACCGTGGAAAGCCGATGAAAATGCCCCTCTTCTTTCTGCAGAGCATCAGACGATGGCGGATGAAGAGCAATTCATTCTGACTGTTTGTGCCAATGGCTACGGCAAGATGTCCTCAGCCTATGAATACCGCCGTGCAGGCCGTGGGGGCATGGGTATTACCAACATCGATAATATTGCCCGCAACGGGCCCGTCGTAGCCAGCTTTACCGCGACCAAGTCAGACCAGCTAATGCTTGTCACCGATCAGGCAAAGCTCATTCGCATTGGTCTTGATACAATGCGTGTGATTGGCCGGGCGAGCGCAGGTGTGAAGCTGTTCGATGTTGCCAAAAAGGAAACCATCGTCGGCGCTGTCCGGTTGGACGAGACCGAAGAACCCGAAGACGCAGCTGAAGAAGCTGTGACCGAGGAGATGGTCGATCGCCGCGGCGGTGATGATGAGACGACGCCGCACACTCCCCCCAAAACCGACGATGACATCGGCGAAGAGCCGCCTGAGTGAGCATAGTTGTTACCCCCTCAGGTCAGGCGTGCGGTGCGCGCGTGACCGGGGTTGACCTTAGCGGGGATCTTTCGCCCGATTTAATGGCGGAGATAAGGGCTGCTTGGCTCAAACATCGCGTGCTCGCCTTCGCCGATCAAACCATGGATGACGACGCGCTTGAGCGTTTCACCTTGGCGATGGGCGGGTTTGGCGAGGACCCTTTCTTTGATCCTATCTCTGGGCGTGAGCATATCGCGGCGATCCTGCGTGAGGCGGATGAAACATCTCCTCTGTTTGCGGAAAGCTGGCATAGCGATTGGAGCTTTTTGCCTCAGCCGCCTTCGGGCACTTGTCTATTGGCTGTAGAGATTCCTCCCGTGGGGGGAGACACATTATTCGCAGATCAAGCGACAGCCTTTGCTGCCCTGCCCGATGCTCGCAAGGCGGAACTACGCCAGCTAATGGCTGCGCATTCTGCAACCCGCGGCTATTCGCCCAATGGATTATATGGTGACAGTGATAAAGGGCGCTCTATGGCGATCCGGCCAAGCGAGGCTGCGCTGGCTAAGCAGACACATCCCTTGATCAAGCCGCACCCTGAAACAGGTGAAGAAGTTATCTTTTGCAGCCCTAGTTATGTGGTGGGTATCGAAGGAATGGATGAGGCCGATGCGATGCAATTGGTGCTGGAATTGATCGAATGGCAGACGCGCGATGAGTTCACATATCGTCACGCGTGGGAACCTGATATGCTGGTCATGTGGGACAATCGTTCCGTTCTGCACAAAGCGACCGGTGGATATGAGGGGCATAGGCGCGAGCTACACCGGACGACTGTTGCCGCTTAGTCGGGGTCAATCGGTGCCCTTAAGGTCACCGCGCATGGTCTGCACTACGCCGGTCGCAATCAGGAATTGCCCAAAATAATATAGCGGCCAGATGAGCACGTCTGGAATGCTGCCTAGCACCATCGGTCCTTCACGCACGAAGATTAGCAAATCGGACAAGACGAACAGCACGGCGCCCAGACCTACGCGGTAGCGCGAAAAGCGGCTTAGCCATGCGCTCGCGGCCATCGCGGCTAGGCCGATGGAATAGAGGCCGGCGAAGATGTCTTGAACCAGCAGATATGCGATAACGGGCACCCCGATAAGCAAGCCAATCGCGCATAGTTTTTGACTTAGAGCAGGTGCTTGTCTGCGATTACGCAGAAAAAGAGTGATTGCGGCGACATGGGCCAAAAAGAACACGCCCCCTCCGATCTCAAAACTCAATTCAAGGACCATGTCGGCAAGTGCGCTGAGCGCGAAGAAGGCGACGATCCAGAGCCATTCTCTTGGCGCGGCGACATTATGCGTGCGCCGCCAAGCGTAAACGGCAAGAAAGCCTACCCCTGCCCCTTTCAGCAAGATCAGCCATAAGCCGCCAATCGGATTGTTCCAAAGTAGGTAATAGGCAATTGCCGCTGTAAGACTGATCAGCAGCCAAGGGCGGTGTTCTATCAGTGCGCGCTTTGGCATGGTTTAATAGTTCCTTGGTCTGCCGCCTCTTGCCCAAGCGCTAGCACGCAATTACTTGCGCTAACAATATGACACATGATGTTCACATTATCGGCGGCGGTTTGGCGGGAAGCGAAGCGGCTTGGCAACTGGCTGAGCGCGGCTTGCGGGTGCGCCTTTCTGAGATGCGTGGTGCGCCAGAGGACAAGGGCGGCGAGATGACGCCTGCTCACCAGACCGATGGTTTGGCTGAGCTGGTTTGTTCCAACTCGTTCCGCTCTGACGATGATAGCAAGAACGCCGTTGGTCTGCTGCATCATGAGATGCGCGAAATGGACAGCCTCGTCATGCGCGCTGGCGAAGTCGCCCGTGTCCCGGCTGGTAGCGCTATGGCTGTGGATCGTGATTTATTCTCTGCTGAGGTGCAAAAGGCCTTGTCAGAGCATCCCAATGTCGAAGTGGTTCGGGAACGTGTGGATGCTTTGCCAGAAAGCGGCCTGACGATCGTGGCGACCGGACCGCTCACGGCACAATCACTTGCCCAAAGCATCGTCAAAGCGACTGGAGAAGAGCGGTTGGCATTTTTCGACGCTATTGCTCCGATCATCCATCGCGACAGCATCGATATGTCAAAATGTTGGATCCAGTCACGTTGGAACAAGCGCACCGAAGCATCAAATGAAGATGGTGATTACATAAATTGCCCAATGACGAAGGAGCAATACGTCGCATTTCATCAAGGTCTGATGGATGGTGAGAAAGGAGAGTTTCAAGAGTGGGAAAAGGATACGCCGTATTTTGATGGCTGTATGCCGATTGAAGTGATGGCATCGCGCGGGGTTGAAACGCTGCGCTATGGCCCGATGAAGGGTGTGGGTCTCGATAACCCCTTCGACACCAATGATGAGTTTCCTCAAGGCCGCTGGCCCTATGCTGTCGTGCAGCTGCGCCAAGACAATAAGCTTGGCACTTTGTGGAACATGGTCGGCTTTCAAACAAAGTTGAAATACGGCGCTCAGGTTGAGCTATTTCGCACAATTCCGGGCCTTGAGAACGCCGAATTTGCCCGGCTTGGCGGCTTGCACCGCAACACATTCCTGAATTCACCGATGGTGCTAGATCGTCAGTTGCGCCTAAAAGCTGCGCCGCATATCCGCTTTGCAGGACAGGTTACCGGCTGCGAAGGATACGTGGAAAGCTCAGCTGTGGGTCTGATCGCGGGCATGATGGCGGCAAGTGAATTCACAGGGCGCGATTGGTCCCCTCCCCCCGCGTCGACCGCGATTGGCGCGCTGCTGAGCCACATTACCGGCGATGCGCAAGCTGATACATTCCAGCCTATGAACGTTAATTTCGGTCTGTTCCCGCCGCTTCACGAGGTGAAGAAGAAGCAACGCAAAGAGGCCTATACCAGTCGCGCGAAGGCTGATTTGGCTGCTTGGTTGCAAGCTGGCGAATTGGTGCCTGCCTAGAGTTCAGCAACGGCACCGCGGTTTGCGTGCCGAACGTTTGGGCGCAGTTGTCGCAAATTCTGCCGTGGTCAGCTGGCCATTGCCATCACCGTCAGCTGACTCAAACCGTTTGGAAGTGGTGACTGCCCACTCCTCAAAAGTAAGCAGATTATTGTTGTCAGTATCAAGCTTGCGGAATGCGTCTGACCGGGTTGAGAGCATCTCATTTCGAGTGATGATGCGATCACGGTTGCGATCATAGCGGAAGAAGCGGCGCTCTTCTTTGGTTAGCTCGCTCGCCTCTGGCGGCGCTGGCCCAGTAAGATCGCCTGGATCGACTTCAGGAAGCTCTTCTGGCGCGGGTGCTGCTTCCTCTGGCTCCGGCGGTGGCGGCGCGTTTTCTTCGACTTGCGCGCGGCCTTGCCACCAAAACGTTCCGACACCTGCCAAGATCAGGCCAAGAAATGCCCCAAGAACTACCTGCCGCATGGACCACCCCTTTTTCCATGAATATAGTTATGTGGTCCTATGAATAGATGATTTTACTTACCGAGCAAGGCGGCACGAGCAGCAATTAGACCTGCGCTTCGTCCCTCTAGCAAGGGGCGCCCCCCTTCTCGTAGAGCGCGCGCTCCAAGAGCCGCCAGTATCGCGATGGCTTTAAAATCACGCGCGCGTGGTAGATCCTGTTCGCAAAGACGCATGCCGGACTGCACGATGGAGTGGCGTTCTTCCCCCGATTCAACTTTCGATGCGAGATCAGCCAAAGCCCAAATCTGTCCAAGAAGGTTAAATGTTGTAACGCGGTCAGGTCGAGTTTTGGCCTCACCAAATGCAGCAAGTGCCGTTGCCCGGCCCATTGCAAACGCGTCAATTGCAGCGTCAGTCAACGGCGGTTCTGCCAGCAAATGTTCCCAGCCATCGACCAGCCCGATCAAGGCATCCTCAGAGCCGGCCCATTCAGCGCCAATTGCATCCAGAACAACATCGCCTTTTGGCCGGTCATCTGCAGGCATTTTCAGCATGTCTCGCCACCAAGAAAGGCGCATTTGCGCCAGTAGGGGCTCAGTTGCTTTGCCAACAATGCGGGCTAGTCTTTGGTCCAGAGCAAACAGCGCCCAAATCTGCGCACGCTGGACCTCTGACGTATGCGCCAAAGCCAGTTCAATTTCATCAGGGAGGGCCTCGTTAAGGTCATCTTGCATAAGCGATTGCTAGCTGGGTTCAGGGCCGTTTTGTCAAGCTGCTGTTGCGCATCAAATGAAGGTTAATTGAATTCCCTGCGTTTACCGCTTGTTTACCAAACCGATTGAGAAACCAGTCACCAGATGCGTCTAAGTGTGAAGTACGTAGATGTTTTTGGGCAAGGATTCCAACGCCATGGGCAAACGATCATTCTTTTGGACTTTAGCAAAAGATCCAACGGCAAATGTTATCGTCATTTCTGCTGCTTCACTGATCCCGCTAATCGGGATGGTCGGCGGTGCAGTCGATGCGAGCCGGTATTATATGACGACGACCCGGCTTCAGGCGGCGTGCGATGCTGGCGCACTAGCAGCGCGACGCGCCATGAACGATGATGAGTTTAATGGGACTCACAAGCAGATTGGACGCAATTTCTTCGACCAGAACTATGAAGATGGTTTGTTCGGTCTGGAAAGCCTGTCCCGCGAATACACATCTGACGGTGATGGCGAAGTTGATGGTGAAGCATCGGGTGAACTGCCCACATCCTTGATGCACATCTTCGGATATGAACAATTCGAAGTGTCAGTCGATTGCTCAGCTGAGATCAACATCTCCAACACCGATATCATGTTTGTGTTGGACGTAACCGGCTCAATGAATTGCCCGCCCGATGATGCAGCTTGCACGAACAACGGCAACGTTGAGGCCGCCAATTCCAAAATTTCTGCCCTGCGCGATGGAGTTATGACGTTCTATGACACCGTCGAGGGCGCCACATCAGCAAACGCTCAAGTACGCTACGGTATTGTGCCCTATTCGAGCAATGTGAATGTCGGCGGCTCGCTTGACGCCAATTGGATGGCTCAAGATCCCGAATATCAAACACGGGCGCAAGTTTTGACTCCAGACATTTGGGAATTTGAAGAACTGGTCAGTTCAACTCGTTCTGGCTCTATTTCGAACGAGCAAGCCACCGGTGTAGCGACCACAACGTGGGAAAATGTCACTTCCTTCCAAGATTGTGTCGACCTCGCGTTCTCACAGCATTTTGACATCTATGATGGCGGATCAAACACGGCGGGCCTCACGCTTGTGTCAGAGGTGAGTACGGGCGAACGTACTCGCACAGCGACCTATTCAGGCGATCTGCAATGGAAGAGGTTGGATTCATTCGACAGCGGCTTCTATCAAGCCAGCACTGATCGTTGTGTAATCGACTATGAAGAAGTCTCTTACGATGCGAATGGCGAAGTTACGATCCAAGAGGTCAATAACGGCGGTCAGTTCGACTTTTGGGACTATGACGAGCACAATGTTTCTGACCTTGGTGCTGGCCTAAGTCTCGCTTCTCTCTACGGCCAGACCGGAAATCCGGCCGGTGTAATCGGGACGATTGACCTACCCACCGGCAACAATGGAACGGACTTAACTCACACTTGGGCGGGTTGCATCGAAGAGGCGGCGACTGACGAGGGGCAAACAGCCTTCGATCCAGTGCCTGCCGAAGCGAACGATCTGAATATCAATCTTGTGCCCGCAACAGAGGAAGAACGGTGGAGACCTGCCCTACCTTCGCTGGTTCATTATCGCTTTGATAGCGGTGGTAACTGGTCAACTGCGCAGCAAGATTCAACGAACAATTTTGTGACAGTCCAAGGCGCAGGAAACCTTGCTTGTCCTAAACCGGCTCAACGTTTGACCGATATTGATCGGGATGAACTTGAAGATTACCTCTCTGCTGCTGAGGGCTTTGTTGCCAACGGCGCTACATATCATGACTTTGGGATGATCTGGGGTGCTCGTTTCATTGCTCCAAATGGAATTTTCTCTTCTGACAATGCAACCGCCCCTAATGGTGATGCTATCGCGCGTCATATCGTATTTATGACTGATGGTTTGCAAGCGGGCAACAACGTAACATATGGCTTGTATGGCATTGAGTGGTGGGACCGCCGCGTCACGAACGATGGTTCCGCAGGACAAATTGCAGACAATCACGCTGCTCGCTTCCAAGCGGCCTGCCGAGCGGCGCAGAACGAAAATATTTCAGTCTGGGTGGTCGCATTTGGTACGGCGCTGACGCAAAACTTGATTGATTGCGCAGATCCTGGGCGTGCGTTTGCCGCCGACGATGCTGATGAGCTGGAAGCACGCTTCTCAGAAATTGCGCAAACAATCGCTGCTTTGAGGCTCACACAATGATTTGGGGCATGGCACGGAAAGCGCGCTCTAAAGATCAGGGCATCGCGGGTGATGAGAGTGGAGCGACCCTTGTTGAATTCGCATTCGTTGCGCCAATTCTGATGACATTGCTGATGGGCATTTTCGATATGGCCCACACGCAATACACATCAGCCTTGGTCAACGGGGCGATGCAAAAGGCTGGACGTGATCTCACGCTTGAAAGCGCAGGCAGCAGGCAGAGCATCATCGATCAATCGGTGATCGACGCGGTTTCCGATGTCGCACCGAACAGCGCGACTGTTACGCTTGAGAAGTTATCCTTCTTCGACTTTTCCGATATCGGCAAACCTGAAGAATATCGAGACCTCAACTTCAACGGTGCATGTGACAATGACGAACCTTTTGAAGATGCGAACGACAATGGCCAGTGGGATCCCGATCGAGGCCAAGCTGGTATTGGCGGAGCGCGCGATGCAGTGCTTTACACTGCGACGGTCACCTATTCCCGGCTGTTTCCGTTGGCAGGTCTAGCCGGCTTGCCTGAGACTGTAACGGTCGAAACTTCGACTGTTCTTCGTAACCAACCGTTTGATGAACAAGACCGGACAGTCGAAACGAGAAACTGCTCATGATTATTCCAAAGAAATCGATTGCTAAGGCGCTGAAACGTCCAATTTCTCGGCTGTCTGAGCTGCGTGCGAATACATCGGGCGTAGCATTGGCGGAATTCGCCTACACGATGCCAATTGTCTTATCGCTTGGTATGATGGGCGCTGAGACCGCGAATTATGCGGTAACGCATATGCGTATCAGTCAGGTCGCCATGCAAGTTGCCGACAACGCTTCGCGCGTTGGTGAGGCGGAAGTCCTTCAACTGAAACGTGTGTTTGAAAGCGACATATTAGACGTGATGGTCGGCGCTGACAGATTGAGCGGCGGTTTGGACGTTATGCAGAATGGAAGGGTGATCCTTTCAAGTCTGCAGGAGAACGCAGAGGGCGGCCAAGAAATCAGATGGCAGCGCTGTATGGGGATCGCAAATTACACATCAAGTTTTGGTGTTGAAGGTGACGGCGAAACTGGGACCGATTTCCCTGGCATGGGTGAAAGCGGCAGAGAAATTACTGCGGCACCTGGCACGGCGGTTATGTTTGTTGAGGTGGTCTTCGACTATGATGGCGTCACGCCCTTCAATGATTTCATCACTGGCGATACCATTCGCTACACATCTGCATTCAACATCCGTGATGACCGCGATTTGACCCAACTGTATGAGGATACGCCTGCGGTCCAAGCAGCGACTTGCGACCGGTTTGAAGACATCTGATTTTTGCTGATTTAGCATAAAAAGAGGCTGAGCTGCGTATTGCATCTCAGCCTCTTTTTTTGAGCTTTCAGCGGCTAGGGATTAACTCGCGTAGCAAACCTTTTTAGCGGCTTCGACAATGGAACTCGCATCGATAAGCGCCAATTTTTCCAAGTTTGCGGCATAGGGAAGCGGGACATCTTCATTGCAAACGCGAAGAACTGGTGCGTCGAGATCGTCAAAGCCTTCTTCCATACAGATCGCCTGAATTTCAGATGCGATTGAGCATGTTGGCCAGCCCTCTTCCGCGACGATCAAACGATTCGTCTTGGCAAGACTGGTGAGAACTGCTTGCTTATCAAGCGGGCGCAATGTGCGAAGATCAATCACTTCTGCGTCAATGCCCTGCCCTGCAAGTTCATCTGCCGCTTCCAGCGCCATCCCAACACCGATTGAATAGCTAACGATCGTCACATCGCTTCCTTCACGCATGATCCGCGCTTTGCCGATTGGCAGGACGTGATCGTCAATATCTGGAACGTCGAAGCTGCGACCGTAGACCAATTCATTCTCAAGGAAGACGACCGGGTCTTCGCTGCGGATGGCAGCCTTCATCAGGCCTTTGGCATCTGCGCTATCATAAGGGGCGATCACAATCAGGCCAGGGACGCTAGCGTACCATGGGCCGTAATTCTGGCTGTGCTGCGCGCCGACCCGGCTTGCGGCGCCATTCGGCCCGCGGAAAACGATCGGGCAACGCATCTGGCCGCCCGACATGTAGTTGGTTTTGGCGGCGGAATTGATGATGTGATCAATCGCCTGCATCGCGAAGTTGAACGTCATGAATTCGACGATTGGGCGCAGGCCGCCCATCGCTGCGCCCGTGCCGATACCGGCAAAGCCATATTCAGTGATCGGCGTATCAATCACGCGTTTTGCACCAAATTCGTCGAGCAGGCCCTGCGTGACTTTATAGGCGCCCTGATATTCAGCAACTTCCTCGCCCATCACGAACACGCGTTCATCGCGGCGCATTTCTTCCGCCATGCCATCGCGCAAGGCTTCGCGCACAGCGGTGCTGGTGAAGCTCGTGCCCTCTGGGATTTCCGGATCGTGCGCAGACGCCGCTGGCGCTGTCTTTTCCGCCGCAGGTTTAGCTGCTGGTTCAGGCGCAGCAGCCGGTTCAGCAGCGGCGGCAGGTGCTGGTTCAGCTGCGCTGGTGTCGCCATCATCCTCGCCCTCGCCTGTCATCATCGCGATCACGGTGCCAACAGCCACGTCTTCTGTGCCTTCGTCGATCATGATCTTGGACAATACGCCCTCGTCAATCGCTTCGAATTCCATCGTGGCTTTGTCGGTTTCGATTTCGGCAATGATATCGCCCGGCTCGATCGTATCGCCTTCAGACTTTAGCCATTTGGCGAGAGTGCCCTGCTCCATAGTCGGCGAAAGCGCCGGCATTTTCAGTTCAATAGCCATGGCTCAATACTCCTCCACCAAAACATCGGTGTAGAGTTCAGGAGCTTCTGGCTCTGGTGAATTCTCCGCAAAGTCAGCGGCTTCAGCGACACGCTTGCGAATGGCCTTATCAATCGATTTCAGATCATCTTCCGACTTGCCGGCCGCTATCAGAGCTTTCTTAAGCGCCTCGATCGGGTCGTGGTGATCGCGTTGATCCTGCACTTCCTCGCGGGTGCGATATTTGGCTGGGTCTGACATGGAATGCCCGCGATAGCGGTAGGTGTTTAGCTCCATGAGAACCGGCCCCTTGCCATCACGCACATGTTTAAAGGCGACTTCCGCTGCTGCGCGCACTTCAAGCACGTCCATCCCATTCACTTCCATGCCTGGAATGCGGAAAGATGTGCCGCGGCGGTAAAAGCGGGTTTCGGCAGACGATCGCTTAGTCGATGTGCCCATCGCATATTGGTTGTCTTCTACGACGAATACGATCGGCAGGTTCCACAGCGACGCCATGTTGAAAGTCTCATAGACCTGACCCTGGTTCGCTGCGCCATCGCCAAAATAGGCAAGGCATAGGCCGCCATCCTCATTGTATTTGTGCGCGAGCGCCAAGCCGCCACCAAGCGCAACCTGCGCCCCAACAATACCATGCCCGCCGTAGAATTTGTGCTCGGTGCTGAACATGTGCATCGAGCCGCCCTTCCCCTTGGAAATGCCTGCTTCGCGGCCGGTCAGCTCTGCCATAATGACATTGGGATCGATGCCGTAAGCCAGCATGTGACCGTGATCGCGATAGCCGGTGATGACGCTATCCTTGTCGCCATCAAGCGCGCTTTGCAGGCCGATCGCCACAGCTTCCTGTCCGATATACAGGTGGCAGAAGCCGCCGATCAGGCCAAGGCCGTAAAGCTGACCGGCCTTCTCCTCAAAACGGCGAATGAGCAGCATTTGCTCATAAAAACCCATCATCTGTTCGTCCGAGGCATCAAAGCTCTTTGCCGCCTCAAATTCGCGCTGAAGCGATTGGAGCATGAAGTCAGGATCGTCTGACGGCGCTAGCGCTGGTGCGCTATGAGGTTCGGTCTTGCTTGGCGCCGCCGGCTTTTTTGCGGACGCTTTCGATTTCTGAGGCTGCTTCGCCAATGCCATTATCCTTTGATGAGCGAACTTTGAGTTATGCCCGCCTTGAGGGAGGAGTTTGCGTGCTCGCTATAATCACGGTCCCACGCAATACGCAACGGCAAGCAGATGTTTCGGGCCGCAATTCGCCTCTAGCATACGTATGTAATGGGAGAGGAATGTGCCTCAACCGATTGAGAGGCAAGGATAGCGGCCAGCGCTAGTCTTCAATTGTGATGACCACTTCATCGGGGTGGACCACATTCATGTTCCGGCGCAGCAATTCGCCAACAAGGTCGGGATCAGCTGCCCCTGGATCGAGCAAAGCCACACGGTTGCGCAGATCATTGCGTTCCGCCGTTAGCATTGCAATTTGCGTCTTGCGCTGTTCAAGCAAGTTGGCATTTTCGTTCCACGCAAGCAAACCAGTTGGGCCGGCAATCGCCAGTCCAGTAAGCACGAGCAGCACCATCAGCGCCATACCCTGCTTCAATTGGTCTTTTGGTGGTTTATGCATATTCTTAGTTCTGCCCCTAGAAACCACAGAATCATAGTTAACCCATAGGTTCAAGCAGAAAACGCCAAACCCTTAAATAAATGCGGTTCAATTGGGGATTCGCTATCCGTCTACGGCAGAATATCGTCAAATTGGAACAATCCGGCCTGCCGCTTCGTTAATGAGCGAATTGTACGGGATTAACACACACATGCTATCGACGCTTACCAATCAGATTGAATCTATGGCTACAGGCTTGGTTGCGAGCTTGCCGTCACTGGCAATCGCTCTAGTGATAATCATCATTACGGCTTTGTTCGCGAAGTTTGCAGTGAAAATCGCGGACAAAGTGATTGGCAAGACAGAGCTTCGCCCATCACTGCGCAACTTGATTGAAACGTTAGTTCGGCTCGGTGTGTGGCTCGTGGGTCTGATGATCGCAGCAATTGTGGTCATGCCCGGCTTAACGCCTGCAAGTCTGATTGCCGGCCTTGGTATCGGCGCGGTCGCGATTGGCTTTGCGTTTCAAGATATTTTTGAGAACTTCCTTGCCGGCGTGCTGATCATGGTGCGCGAGAAAATGCGCATTGGTGATGTTATCAAATGTGAGGGGATCTACGGCAAGGTTGAGCATATCACTCTTCGTGAAACTCATATTAGAGCCATGTCCGGGGAGCTAAATGTTGTTCCCAACTCGATACTTTTTAAGAACCCTGTCGAGATTCTAACCGATGTTGATCAACGCCGCCACAGCGTAGTGATCGGCGTGTCCTATGACACTGACCTTGAGAAGGCATCCGATGTTATTCTGAACGCCGTGAAGGCGATTGAGATCGTTGATGAGAGCAAGGGCGTTGATGTTTTTGCCGATGAATTCAATTCTAGCAGTGTTGATTTCCTTGTTCGTTGGTGGTCCGGCTCTAAGCCGCGCGACGGCCGTGAAAGCAAAGATCTTGTTGTGCGGGCTATTAAGCGCGGGTTGGACGATGCAGGAATTGAAATTCCCTTCCCATACATCACTCATACTTTCAAAGAGCGCGTGCCAATGGGCAAAGAGCCAGGCGATGAGATTTGAGAACTGATTGCAACGCCGCGTTGCTTTAATCGCGTGGTGTTATCGGGCTAGTATGATAGGCTTTCGGCGAAAGAGAGCCTCGCCACATGCAAATTCTGTCTCATGACCCTGCCCGCTTTTCCGAACTGCCTGACTACCCTTTTGCCGAAAACTGGGTCGAGATTGATTTAGGAGGCGGCCATTCAGGCCGGATGCATTACGTCGATGAAGGTCCAAAGGATGCACCAGCAATTCTGCTGTTTCACGGTGAACCGAGCTGGTCCTATCTTTATCGCAAAATGATTCCGCACCTGCTGGACGCTGGCTTTCGCTGCCTCGCTCCAGATCTGATCGGTTTCGGCAAAAGCGACAAACCGGATGAAGTGGGCTTTTACAGCTATGACGCGCATATCAGCTGGCTGAAGCAATGGCGTGAGCAAATTGTGCCAGAGCAAGCGGGACTGTTTTGCCAAGATTGGGGCGGCCTGCTGGGCCTGCGAATGGTGGGTGAGGATCCCGATAGTTTCGCCTTTGTCGTCGCTAGCAATACCTTCCTTCCAACTGGCGGCACACCCTCCCCCGCATTTCTCGCTTGGCGCGAATTTGCCAAATCATCGCCAGACTTCCAGATCGGTGAATTGCTGCAGCGCGCCACCGCGACGGAGCGGAGCGCGGCCGAAGTTGCGGCGTATGATGCCCCCTTCCCCGATGGGCCGTCAAAGGCAGGTGCGCGTGCCTTCCCGCAGCTGGTTCCGGTTGAAGACGGCATGGATGGGATCGAACAGAATAAGCGCGCGTGGGAAGGTCTCTCTGCGTTCGACAAACCATTCCTGACCCTGTTTGGCGAAGATGATCCAGTTACCGGTGGTTTGGCTCAGCCATTGATCGATCGGATTGCCGGGTCGAAAGGCCAACCGCACGCCATGCTTTCCACCTGCGGTCACTTTTGTCAGGAAGACCGTCCTGCGGAACTCGCACAGGGCATAATCGACACGGCGAAAAATGCGAGCTTTCACAGCTAATTCGAATTTCCTTAGGGTGACGCATTCTGAGCACGCGATAGGATGATGGTGACCCCGGCGTGATTCGAACACGCGGCCCCCAGATTAGGAATCTGGTGCTCTATCCGGCTGAGCTACGGGGCCCCGCGAAGCCCAATAACAGGGTTTGCTATTCGCGCAATATCGGCGCGCAGCGCCGCAAGGCCCTTGTGGCCGCCCGCAGCGACGCGATCTTTGATCGCATGAGCGAGGAAATCGCTCGCCCGGATGGGCGGGCGCAAACAAAATCGATCAATTCAGTTTGTCAGGCGGCGCGACTGGAAATGGTAGCGGAGCAATTGGTACGCCCTCATCAACCAAAGATTTTGCTTCTTTCAGGCTCGCCTGGCCGTGGATGGGGGCTTCATCGCGCTCACCATAGTGCATTTCGCGGCTTTGCTCGGCAAAGTCCTCACCAACCCAAGTGCTTTTCTCCAGCGCCTTGGTTTGAGCGTTTGCCAATTGCTTGATCGCCTGCTTCATCTCTGGCGTCATTGGGGTGTTGGACAACTGGCCACCTCCGCTTGCGATTGGCGAATCGGCATTTTGCTGTGACGTCTTGGCAAGCGCCCGGCCCGAATTGCCCTTCGCTGGGACTGCTGGGGACATCGGAGCCTTCTCCACGCCATCTGAGCCGCATTCGGGGCATGAAATCAGGCCGCCAGCACATTGGTCGGTGTAATCGGAAGATGAGCTGAACCAGCCTTCAAATCGGTGACCGTGTTCGCATTGTAGATCATAAACAATCATAGCCGCGCCTAATTGGGAATTTCGCGGCGGTTGGCAAGGCTTGGCAATTGCGATCGCACTTCCTCGATGCGGTTTAGGTCAATCTCGCAAAACCCCAAGCCGGGTTGATCCCCGCCCATATCGAGTAGCACTTCACCCCAGGGGTCGATCACCAGCGAATGCCCGTAAGTACGGCGACCATCCTCATGCTTTCCAACTTGAGCAGCGGCGATAACAAATGCGCTGGCTTCGATTGCTCGCGCGCGTAATAGGACGTGCCAATGGTCGCGCCCGGTAGGCACAGTGAAGGCAGCCGGGATAGAGATTGCGGAGCATCCACCAATTGCTTGAAACAGCGCGGGAAAACGCATGTCATAGCATATCGCAAGACCGAGCTTTCCGAGCGGTGATTGGTCAATACTCACGATCTGTGTACCCGGTTCATAGGCTGAGCTTTCGCGCCAGCTCTCACCGTCGGCCAAAGAGACGTCGAACATATGGATCTTGTCATAGGTAGCTTTACACGCGCCAGTAGCGTCAAAATACATCGCGCGATTGGCCCATTTCCCGCCTTCGCTCGCGACTGGCATTGAGCCTAGGGCGATGTCGATTTTGTGAGCTCCGGCAAGTTTGCTCAAACGACTTGCCATTTGGTTTGGAGCCTCGCTCTCAATCCAATTGGCTGCGCGTTTGCGATTGCTATCCAGCAGAATGGACATTTCGGGAGTAAACAGGGCTTCAGCCCCGCCTTTGACCGCTTCATTTGCCGCTTGCTCGATCGCCGCTAAATTGTTCTCTGGGTCGATCCCTGAATTCATTTGCAAGATGGCGATTTTGGGCATCAGTGTCGCTTAACCCGCCAAAAGAGCATCAAGCTGACCAGACCGTTCCAGAGCTGCCAGATCATCTGATCCGCCAACATGTGTGTTGCCGATGAAGATTTGCGGCACAGTGCGCGCTCCCGGCGCACGTTGAAGCATTTCAGCCTTTTTGGTGCCGCCCAACGTTATGTCATATTCGTTGAATTCCAACCCTTTGCTGCTGAGCAATTGTTTCGCGCGCGCGCAAAACGGGCAATATCCCTTGGAGTAGACGTCAATTGTCGGTTTGGTCATGTTCATTCCTGGTTTAAATCATTCTAAACGCGCAAAAGTTTTCAAAACGTGCGTCTCTTGAAAGGCGCTATATGCCACCTTAGATAGGTTCTGTCAGTACGATCTGCCAATATTGGGGATCATCGCTGTCACCAGCGGGCGCTGCACGAGGCAGGTTCGCTGATTGATATTAAATTGCTCAAATGAGGATTTGAAAAGATGTCACGACTAGATTTTACACCATATCGCCGCACCACAGTTGGCTTTGACCACCTGTTCGACCTGCTAGAAGGTCAAGCTCGCAGCAATTCGGGCGACAATTATCCCCCTTTCAACATCGCTCGCAGAAGTGAGGATAATTACCGCATAACTTTGGCGGTTGCCGGGTTCCGCGCGAATGACATCGACATTACGGCTCAGCAGAATCTTCTGACTATCCAAGGAAAGAAGCGCGACGATTTGGGCGAAGATTCCGAGATGTTGCACGTGGGCATTGCCAATCGCGGTTTTGAGCGCCGGTTCGAACTCGCTGACCATGTGCGCGTTGAGAGCGCAGATTTGGCCGATGGTTTGCTTGTTATCGACTTGGTGCGCGAAGTGCCTGAGGCGATGAAGCCAAAGAAAATTGCAGTCAACGGAGCGGCAACGCTCACTGCGGTTCCTGACGCTGATGAAGGCGAAGCTGACGCAGCCTGACGCCTTCAACGAGCGATCAAATGCATTGAAATGATAAGTGGGGCGGATGAAACATCCGCCCCGCGACATATGCCGCCTCTAACAAATTTCATCGGCCGGGTCGCAAAAGGCGATGAAATTCGCATCGAGCTGGGCGCGGGCTTCTGATGAGCCTGCAATTTCGAAATTTGTGCTGCCACCCCAATATGCCCACTAACCAACGCTGGGCCTTGGCCGCACCGGTAATGCCAAGTTTAATCATAAGGCAAGGCATATATCTGCCACTTGTACAAATACGACACTTTTGAGCGAGGAACGCAAAGTGATCGTGATTTACTACTCGTTTTCAGCTGGTAACTGAGCTATTATCATAATGATTTGAATGGTCTAAGCCGTCAATAAACCTGAAAACGAGCGCCGATACTACCCTATCAGCGGACGTTTAGACCAGACGGGATTGCTCCAACGCGGCAGCAATGAAACCAGCAAACAAAGGGTGCGGATCAAACGGCCGTGACTTCAGTTCTGGGTGGTATTGCACTCCGACGAACCACGGATGATCGGGGCGCTCCACAATCTCTGGGAGAAGACCATCCGGTGACATCCCAGAGAACACCAAACCGCCCTGCTCCAAAGGTTCGATATAAGCGCTGTTCACTTCATACCTATGGCGATGCCGCTCTGATATGCTGTTCACTCCGCCATAAATGCGCGAAACGTGACTGTTCGCGCCGAGCTTTGCCTCATAGGCGCCTAGCCGCATTGTGCCGCCCAAATCCCCGCCATCCTCACGCTGTTGAATGCCATCTTCGGTCATCCATTCCGTGATAATGCCGACAACCGGATCTTTGGTTTCCCCAAATTCAGTCGATGAAGCGCTGGTGTGCCCAGCTTCTCTAGCCGCTTCAATGCAGGCCATCTGCATCCCGAGGCAGATGCCAAAGAATGGCACTTTACGCTCTCTTGCAAAGCGCACGCTTGAAATTTTTCCTTCACTGCCGCGTTCACCAAATCCACCGGGAACAAGAATGCCATGCAACGGCTCTAGTTTTGCCAGCAGTTGATCTTCGTCGCCTTCGAATATCTCAGCATCGAGCCATTTGATGTTGACCTTTACCCGGTTGGCCATCCCGCCGTGCACAAGTGCCTCATTCAGGCTTTTATACGCGTCTTGCAGACCGACATATTTGCCGATCACGCCAATGGTCACTTCGCCTTCGGGGTTGAAATATCGGTCTGTTACATCATGCCAGGCTGAAAGGTCAGGCTCTGGCGCATCGGTGATGCCAAACCCGCGCAGCACTTCTGCATCAAGGCCTTGCTCATGGTATTGCAGCGGCACCGAATAGATCGATGGTGCGTCAAGCGCAGGGATCACCGATTCCTTGCGGACATTACAGAAATTGGCGATCTTCTGCCGCTCGCCTTCTGGAATGGGATGTTCGGCGCGGCACAGCAAGACATCTGGTTTGATCCCCAGACTTGCAAGTTCGCGCACTGAGTGCTGAGTTGGCTTTGTCTTCAATTCACCCGCAGCAGCGATGTAAGGCACCAGCGTGACATGCACGCTGAGCGTTTGCATAGGGTCGAGATCGTTCCGCAGCTGGCGGATCGCCTCCATGAAAGGCAGCGATTCGATATCGCCAACCGTCCCGCCAATTTCGCAAAGAATGAAATCGAGGTCATCCTGATCGTCCAGCGCAAACGCTTTGATCGCGTCTGTCACATGCGGAATGACCTGTACGGTCGCGCCAAGATAATCACCGCGGCGCTCCTTAGCGATAATGTCGCGGTAAACGCGCCCGCTGGTGATATTGTCGCTCTGCCGCGCAGAAACGCCTGTGAAGCGTTCGTAGTGCCCAAGATCGAGATCTGTTTCAGCGCCGTCATCCGTCACATAGACTTCACCATGCTGATACGGGCTCATCGTGCCTGGATCGACGTTGAGATACGGATCGAACTTACGAATCCGTACTTTAAAGCCGCGTGCCTGCAGCAATGCTGCAAGGCTTGCCGCCATGAGACCTTTTCCGAGCGAGGAGACCACGCCGCCGGTTATGAAAATGTACCGCGCCATGGGAGTTGGGCACTAAGCCTTGAAGTGGATTCGGGGCAAGCGAATTGCGCAGGGAAATGCTGCCAATCCACAGTGATGTCAAAAAATGTCGGCTGTCGGCCTCAAAAAGTGCAGTTATTCCGCCGCCAAAGGATCATCTTGAGCGGGTGCATCTGTTGAAGCCGCCGGATCGGTTACGCTACCGCCGGCAGTCCCGGTTGCCGAACCGAGAGGATCGGCGGCGGGTACATTGCGATCAATCGTCGAATCGATCGCGCCCGGCCCGGATGCATCCACAGCCACAGCCGCTAGTGCAATTGATAGGCCAACAAAGGCCACTGCCAGCCATTTGGTTGCTCGCGTCAGGAAATCTGCTGCCCCGCGGGCCCCTAGTGCGCCGCCGGGGGTGCCGCCGCCGCCAATGCCAAGTCCGCCACCCTCAGAGCGCTGCATCAAGACAACGCCGACCAAGGCGGCCGCTACTATGGCCTGAACCACGGTTAGAAATAGAAAGAGAGACGACATAGTAAATGCAATACCTGTGTAACTGTTGCCGCCATTTAGGTGGCGTAATGCTCTTGCGCAAGTTTGAGTGGAGCTTGGCGATCAGCCTTCTTCGGTTTCACTAGCAGCCAAAGCGATACCCATAAAACTGTCGGCAGTAAGGCTCGCGCCGCCGACTAATGCTCCGCCGACCTCTGCCGTCCCAAGGATTTCTGCAGCATTTTCTGGCTTCACCGAACCGCCATACAGAATGCGGACGTCAGCAGATTGATCTTCGCCATAGCGCTTGTTCAGCAACTCTCTGATCATCGCGTGCATAGCTGCGATGTCGTCATTTGTGGCGGTTTTCCCGGTGCCAATAGCCCAGATTGGCTCGTATGCGACGGTAACCTTTTCCCCAGCATCTTCAATTGCGGGAAGCGAGGCTTGCAATTGCTTTGCGACGTAATCTTCCGCTTTGCCGGCCTCACGAACATCCAAAGGCTCGCCGCAGCAGATGATCACTCGTATACCGACTTCCAAGGCTGCAACCGCCTTCGCGTTCACTTGTTCGCTAGTCTCGCCATAAGCTTGGCGCCGTTCGCTGTGCCCAAGAATTACAAACTTTGCACCTGCGTCAGCCAGCATTGATGCTGAGATATCGCCCGTATGCGCACCGTCCGGGTCTGGAGAACAGTCTTGTGCACCCACCCCGATCTGTTCTGCCTCGCGATGGACGGCATGGATCAAAGTGTATGGCGGCGCCACGGCCACTTCGACCTTCATGTGCCGCTGTGCAGCCCGGTCTATCGCGCGCGCTTCTGGAAGCATTGCGCGGGTGCCGTTCATTTTCCAGTTTCCGACGATGTAAGGCCGTTGGGCCATATAATAGTGTTCCTGCGCAAAGAAATCAGAATAGTGCGAATCCACCAGTCCCTTACGGGTCAGGGCCGAGGTCGGCTAGCGGAGGAAAGTCATCCAGTCAAAAGCCTTGCTCAACTGTTGCCGCGAGGCCGCAGGGCGGATAAAGCCGCGTCAATAGCGGGGCCTTGTTGGGTCCGACCAAATAACCTCTCGGGAAATACAGACCAGATGATTTCGTTCTTCCGTAGAATTTTTCAATCGAAAATCGGGCTAGCGTTCACTTTTGCCTTTATCGCGTTGATCGCGCTGGCCTTTGCCAGCAGCGACGTGGCAAACAATGCTACGTTTGGCGGCGTTGCAGGCAATGACAGGATTGCTGTTGTGGGCGATGAACGGATTGATTCGTCCGAACTGGCCCAATTGGCAAATTCCGCTTTGAACCAAGTCCGGCAGGAAAGCCCAACCACAACTATGCCCATGTTTATTGAGCAAGAGGGGCTGGAAGAAGTACTTGCGCAACTGATCGATCGATATGCGATTGCAGGATATGCCGAAAAATATGGCCTGCGCGCGGGCGACAACCTTGTGAACAGCGAAATTCTGCAAATCCCAGCCTTTCGCGGGCCAAGCGGGGAATTCGATCAGGCAATTTATCAAAACGCGTTGCGCAATCAGAACCTGACGGATGCGATCCTGCGCCGTGATTTGGGCGATGGTTTGCTGGCTCAGCAATTGCTCGTCCCGGCGCTTGCTTCCCCGCAAATGCCCAGCAGCATTGCCCGCCGCTACACCGCGCTTCTGCGCGAACGCCGCAATGGATCGATTGCATTGGTGCCAAGCACGGCTTTTGCGCCGGCTGATGATGTGGAGCCAACCGAAGATCAATTGACCGCCTTTTACGAAGAAAACCGGGGGCGTTATATTCAGCCGGAACGTCGCACAATCCGGTATGCCATCTTCAGCGATGAAAACTTGAACCAGCGTATCACGCCTACTCAGGCTGAGGTCGCCGCCCGCTATGAGCGCGATTCGGCCCAATATGCCGCGAAAGAAACGCGCGCCCTCACAACATTCTTTGTTCCGACCGAAGATGCTGCGATCGCGATCCGTGATCAGGTGCGCGGTGGCACATCTTTAGAGGCGGCGGCGCAAGCTGCCGGTTTCTCTGTTTCTAGCAGCCAAGCGCAAGACAAAAATACCCTCGCGTCGGCGACCAGCAGTTCTGTCGCAGATGCGGTATTTGCAGCCAGAGAAGGTACGCTTGCGGAGCCTGCACGTAGCTCGCTAGGTTGGTATATTGCCCGCATCGATGATGTCGTGAAAACGCCGGCGCGATCTTTGGTGCAGGTGACACCTGAGCTCACTGAACAACTGACGGTTGAGAAACGCGCCGCTGCGCTTTCTGATTTCAGCGCTCGTATCGAAGAACAGGTTGATGAAGGAACGTCTTTGTCCGCTGTTGCCGATGAATTTGGACTAGAGTTGAAAACGACGCCGCAATTGCTGGCCGATGGCCGGGTGTTTGGCGCGCAGGGGGAAAACGCTCCGCCTGAGCTCGCCGCAACACTGCAAACAGCGTTTGACATGGAAGAGGGCGAACCGCAATTGGCTGAGGTCGTGCGAGGTCAAGTTTTTGTAGTTTATGAAGTTCCCGAAATCACGCCATCTGCAGCCTCACCACTTGCAGAGATTCGTGACCGCGTTGAGTTTGATTGGCGCTTGTTTGAAGGCAGTGAGCTTGCACGGGCAGCGGCGGAGCGCATTCTGGAGCGGATGCGCGGCGAAGGCACATTGGTGGAGGCGGTCCGCGCAGAAGAAGTGGACTTGCCGCCTGTTGAACAGATCAATTTGGATCGCACCGAATTGCTGAGTTCACAGCAGCGCGTAGCGCCGCCATTGGCGTTGTTATTCAGCATGGCTGAAGGCACGACAAAACGGCTTGAAGCCGCCAATCGCTTAGGCTGGTTTGTCGTTGATCTGGCTGAGATCACGACCGACGAAATTGCTGATGATGATCCCCTGTTCCAAAGTACGTTGACCCAATTGGGGCCGGCCATTTCCAACGAATACGCTGAGCAGCTAACGAATGCGATGCGTGAGGAGTTGGGCGTGGAACGCAACGATGACGCGATTGAGGCGGTGCGCAAGCAGCTTGCCGGCGAAACCTGATCGCGCGTTGCTGCGATGGGCTATCCGACTTTAGGAAACGCTGAAACCGCGGCCGGCGCATTGCGCGCAGGTAAGCCTGCGCTTGTTTGGCGCAAGGTGGTTTCCGATAGCGACACGCCAGTTGGTGCTGCGCTGCGCTTGATAAAGGCTGGCCGCGGCGACTTTCTGCTGGAATCGGTTGAAGGTGGTGAAATTCGCGGGCGTTATAGCCTGTTAGGCCTTGATCCTGATCTGGTGTTTCGCGGAAGCGGTAAGCAGGCGGCCATCAATCACCAATGGCGCAGTGATCGCGACGCGTTTGAACCTTGCGACAACGATGATCCGATGGCTGAACTTCGCGCGCTGTCGCGGGCGTGCCAAATTGATGTTCCTGAAGAGCTGCCACCTGCCCTGGCCTGTCTTGTCGGCTATTTCGGCTATGAAACGATTGGCCTAGTCGAAACGCTCCCGCGCGCTCCCGATAGCGAACTCGACCTTCCCGATATGCTGTTCGTAAGGCCAACAATCATTCTGGTGTTCGACAGCCTTAGCGATAACCTGTTTTGCGTCGCTCCGATTTGGGGGGCGAGCGATCCTGATCGGGCCATAGAGCACGCTGCAGATCGGATTGATGAGGTGCTACGTGATCTCGGTCAGCGCCGCCCTGCCCCGCTGCGCATGGATCATTTGTCTGAGCCTGAGCTTGAGCCAGTCATGCCTGGCAACGATTATAAAGCGCTGGTCGCGCGGGCCAAGGATTACATCACGGCGGGCGATATCTTTCAGGTGGTGCTAGCGCAGCGTTTCACTGCCCCCTTTGAACTGCCACCACTTGAGCTTTACCGAGCTTTGAGGCGGGTAAATCCCTCACCTTTCCTCTATTTCCTTGACCTTCCTGGCTTTGCGATTGTGGGCTCGAGTCCGGAAATCCTTGTGCGTGTGCGTGATGACGAAGTGACCATTCGGCCCATTGCCGGCACAAGGCCTAGGGGCGAAACCCCAGCCGAAGATAAAGCCAATGAGATAAGCCTATTGGCTGATCCCAAAGAACGCGCCGAGCATTTGATGTTGCTTGATCTGGGACGCAATGATGTGGGCCGTGTCGCAGCGCGCGGTAGCGTTGAAGTGACCGACAGTTTCACCATCGAACGTTATAGTCACGTGATGCACATCGTCAGCAATGTCGTGGGTCAACTCGCCCCAGACAAAGACGCACTCGATGCAGTTTTTGCAGGCTTCCCCGCAGGCACAGTGTCTGGCGCACCCAAGATCCGCGCGTGCGAGATTATCGCTGAGCTAGAGCCTGAAACACGCGGAGCATATGCTGGCGCTGTAGGATACTTCGCTCCAGATGGATCGGTCGATTCGTGTATTGTCTTGCGCACGGCGGTGGTCAAAGATGGTATGATGCATGTGCAGGCTGGTGCAGGTATCGTCGCTGACAGCGATCCCGATTATGAGCTTGCAGAATGCCGCGCAAAGGCAGGCGCGTTAATCGCAGCTGCAAAAGAGGCGGTGCGGATCGCCAACGAACCGGAGTTTGGACAGTGAAATATTACGCCCCACTCTTTACGTGCTTAATCGCGCTTACTGCCTGCAATGAACAGCCAGCAGGTGAGCCGGTGATCAGGGCGGAGCTAGGCGAACCGGGAGATGAGCCAGCACCTGAAGAAATCGTTGCCGGCGGCGATGACGCTGAAGAGGAAACCGTCGTGGTCGAATCGGCGTGCGACGCCGTCACTTTTGAAGGCGTTCGATTGACCCATTGCGTGGCTGATCCTGCAAAGCACCGTATCCGCACAGCTTTGGGGCCAGACGGAGGCGAACCCTTCCGTTCATTGTCAGCCTTTGCGCGCAGCATTGATCATTCCACGGTCGCATTTGCGGTCAACGGCGGCATGTACGGTGATGGCGGCAAGCCTGTGGGATATTACGTCGAAAGCGGAGAGCGTCTTAAGGAACTCAACCGCAATGACGGCCCCGGCAATTTCCATATGAAGCCCAATGGCGTGTTTTATGGAACGGGCGGCAGCTGGCGTGTGCGCACATCAGACAGTTTCTTTTCGAATGTCCGTGACCGGCCTCGTTTTGGAACGCAATCCGGCCCGATGCTGGTTGTCGGCGGTAAGCTGCATCCTGAAATTGCCGAGAACGGGCCAAGCCGGGCGATCCGCAATGGCGTGGGCGTTGATGCGAGCGGCAAAGCCCATTTCGTTCGATCAGAGGCTCCGCTCAGCTTTGGACAGCTTGCGCGCTTTTATCGTGACGAATTGGAAGTGAGCAACGCGCTGTTTCTGGATGGCAATGTTTCTGCCCTTTGGGACCCTGCGAATGATCGGCTCGACACCCGTACCGGAATTGGCCCCTTGATTGTCGTTACAAAACGCTAGAACGCATTCGCTCATGATCCTTGTCATCGACAATTACGACAGCTTTACTTTCAACCTGGTCCATTATCTGATGGAATTGGGCGCTGAGGTGCGCGTTGAGCGCAACGATGCGATGAGCGCTGCTGAAGCGATCGCTACAGAAGCGAGCGGGTTCCTGATTTCACCGGGTCCTTGCACTCCGAATGAGGCGGGCATCAGCCTCGACCTCGTGGCGGCCTGCGCAGATGCGCAAAAGCCATTGCTGGGCGTGTGCCTAGGTCATCAATCCATCGGTCAGCATTTCGGCGGCAAGGTGGTGCGCGGCGGCTTGATGCACGGCAAAACCTCTCCCGTCACCCACGATGGCACGGGCGTTTTCGCAGGTATCCCCTCCCCATTCACCGCAACCCGTTATCATAGTTTGGTCGTTGAAGACGCACCCGATTGCCTAATCGCCAATGCACATAGCGAAACACCGGGGCTGGACGGGGCTGCGGTAATGGGGTTTCGCCATGAGAGCCTGCCGATACACGGCGTGCAATTCCATCCAGAAAGCATCGCGACGGAACATGGGCATGACTTGCTTGCAAACTTCCTTCGCATTTGCGGCCTTTCAGTAAAGGAGCCTGCATGAGCGCGCTTCCGTCTTTAGATAATCCGCTTAGCGAAGCGGCTGCCGAAGCTGCCTTTGGACTGCTGCTTGATGGCGGAACAAGCGAGCAGGAAATTGAGCAATTTCTTGTCGACCTTTCTGCGCGCGGTGAGACGTCTGATGAGATTGCCGGCGCTGCGCGGGCCCTGCGCGCGCGGCTGCTACCGATTGATGCACCCGAAGGCGCTATTGATGTTTGCGGCACAGGGGGCGACGGCCACCATACATTAAATGTGTCAACGGCGGTCAGTCTCGTTGTTGCTGCGTGCGGTATCCCGGTGGCGAAGCACGGCAACCGGGCTGCTTCTTCAAAGGCTGGCGCGGCGGACACCTTGGAGGCCTTGGGCCTGGATATGGATGCCGCTGGAAGAACGGCTGAAAAGACGCTGGCGGAAATTGGCATTTGCTTTCTGTTTGCGAAAAATCACCACCCGGCGATGGGCCGGATCCAGCCAATCCGGCAGAAAATCGGCAAACGTACCATCTTCAACCTTATGGGGCCGCTATCGAACCCTGCACGCGTGAAAAGCCAGCTGATCGGCATAGCGCGCCCAGCCTATGTCCCAATTTACGCTGGCGCTCTGGCGCGTTTGGGCACAGGCAAGTCTCTGATTATCTCAGGCGATGAAGGGCTTGATGAATTAAGCTTGGCAGGCGGTAATGAAGTCGCCGTTGTCACTGGCAATGAATTCGTCATGCAGCGATTGCACCCGGATGATGTGTCGCTTCAAACTGCGCCGGTAGAGGCCATCCGCGGCGACGATGCTGTGCATAATGCGGCTGCTTTGAACGCACTGCTTAACGGTGCGCCCGGACCATACCGCGATGCGGTGCTGTTCAATTCTGCCGGAGCATTGCTGGTGGCAGAGCGCGGCGCTGACTGGCAAGAACGGATGGATATGGCGAGAGAAGCGCTCGATAGCGGCGCAGCCAAAAACTTGCTGCAAAGCTGGATTGATCTGGCGAAATAGGCTGCTGACTCGATGAACAAACTGGAAGAAATTTGCCTAGCAAAGGCGGACGAGGTTGCGCAGCGAAAGGCCGCGCATTCCTTGGCTGATCTTGCTGCGCGTGTTCAAGAACAATCCGCCCCGCGCGGGTTTGAAGCGGCTTTGCGCAAGGCCAGCGAAACGGGCTTTGGCCTCATCGCAGAGGTAAAAAAAGCGTCTCCCTCCAAGGGATTAATCCGTGCTGATTTCGAGCCTGCCGAGCACGCACGCGATTACGAAGCAGGCGGTGCGACCTGCCTATCTGTGCTCACCGATGCGCCCTATTTCCAAGGTCATGAAGACTATCTGGTTGCTGCGCGCGCTGCTTGCAATCTGCCGGTCCTGCGTAAGGACTTTATGATCGATCCGTGGCAGTGCGTTGAGGCAAGAGCGATGGGCGCGGATGCGATCTTGATTATCGTTGCGGCCCTTGGTGATGCGCAAATGCAAGAAATTGAGGCTGCAGCACTAGAGCACGCGATGGATGTGCTGATCGAGGTGCATGATGAGGCGGAAATGGAGCGCGCCCATGCGCTTAAATCGCGCCTAGTCGGCGTGAACAACCGCGATCTCAAGACTTTCACCACTGATCTTGCCACGACGGAGCGTTTGGTTCCTTTGGCTCCAGAGGGTGCGTTGCTGGTTGGTGAGAGCGGGATCAATAGCCATGACGACTGCACGCGTCTTGCGCGTGCGGGAGTTCGCACATTTCTTGTTGGAGAGAGCCTGATGCGGGCCGAGGATGTGGCACAAGCCACTCGGGCGCTTCTGCGCGGCTAATGGCCTGTCCTACATTCGTGCATTGTGCCATCAGATGGGAATGAGCAATTTCGCACCGATTTTTGCAGTCATTCGTCTGGTTTTGCTGCAAACGTGTCCGGCCAAAGGTTTATCTGTCTGGACCTTGTAACATGCGGTCCATGTCTCAACTAAGTGCCTGTAATCAAGAAGGACGTGCGCTATGGCTGATTTGACACATATCGGCGATGACGGGGCCGCTCGAATGGTCGACATCGGCGCTAAGCAAGCAAGTGAGCGGGTCGCAATTGTCTCTGGCGTGATCCACATGTCACCTGAGGCTTTGGCCGCAGTGCGCGCTGGCGATGCACCCAAAGGTGATGTGTTGGGCACAGCGCGCATTGCGGGCGTCATGGCGGCCAAGAAAACGGGCGAACTGATCCCGCTATGCCATCCGCTTGCACTGGACGCGGTGAACGTAGAATTTGCGTTTGAAGGTAGCGGGATACGCGCGACTGCCACCGTCTCACTTACCGGCAAAACCGGCGTTGAAATGGAAGCAATGGTGGCCGTTTCAACCGCGCTGCTCACCATTTATGACATGGCAAAGGCGCTGGATAAGGGCATGGTGATTGGGGAGGTGCGCTTGATCGAAAAGCGTGGCGGCAAAAGTGGCCATTGGAAGGCTGAGGGTTGAGCGATTTGCTGAGCCTCGAAGCGGTACAGCAGCTGGCGATTGCGCTCGCGCCGAGTGGGCGTGTCGAGCGACGCAGTGTAAGCGATGCCGTTGGCCTAGTTTTGGCTGAGAACCTCTACGCCAAACGAACCCAGCCTGCTGCGGACCTGTCGGCGATGGATGGTTATGCGCTTGCTGGCGATGGTCCTTGGCAGAGCGTTGGAGAGAGCCGCGCGGGCGCGCTGTTCGCCGGGACTCTGCAACCAGGCCAATGTACGCGAATCTCTACCGGGGCACACATGCCGCAAGGCAGTGATCGGGTTCTGATCCAAGAAAATGCGATCGTCGAAGAAGAGACCGTGCGGTTGTCAAACGGCGAAGTGATGCCAGAAATTGGGCAACACGTGCGCAAGCGCGGCTTCGACTTTGCCGATGGGGACATGGTGCTAGCCAGCTCTGGAGAGGTTGTTGGAGCCGCTCAGGTGGCGCTGATGCTGGCAGCGGGCATCGCGCAGGTGGATGTCCACTCTCCTGCCCGCGTAGCTATACTCGAATGCGGCGACGAGTTGGTGAGCGACGTGTCGCAATGCGGCCCGCATCAGATTCCGGCAACCAATGGCGCGATGATCGAGGCGATTCTAGCTCAGACCGGCTGTAAGGTTATACGCAGCCATCCGGTTCAAGACGACCGCGACGCTTTGGTGGCGGCATTTGAAGCCCATGCCGACACTGACCTGTTGATGATTAGCGGCGGTGCTTCGGTAGGCGATCACGACCACGTGCGCGCAGCACTCGGCGATTGGGGCGCCGCGTTGCACGCGTACAAGGCCGCAATCAAGCCCGGCAAACCTGTGATGGTGGGTAAGCGCGGTGAGCTTGCGGTGCTGGGCCTTCCGGGCAATCCGGTGTCGAGCTTTGTTACAGCGTTCCTGTTTGCGCTTCCGATGGTGCGCAAGGTGATGGGGTTGCACGCGGTTGAAAACATGGCTTTGCAATTGCCATTGCGGGAGGCATTGCCAGCAACAAGCAGTCGGCGCGAGTTCCTGCGTGGGCGGGTCGTTGACGGCAAGGTGGTGCGTGCCGGATCGCAGGACTCATCTGCGCTGCACGCCTTGGCTAATGCCAATTGCCTTATCGACCGCCCTGCGCAGTCTGCGGTTGGAGAGGCTGGCGATATGGTGACGGTCTATCCGCTCCAAAACGGCGGTATCGCTGGGATTTCGAGACTTGCTGGCGCTTGACACGTTTCGATAAGTTGCTTACTTGTTCCTTATTCGTTCACCTTATCGGTGCGCGAAGCAGCCGTCACAATGCATTTTTCGCGATGCCTCTTTGACTGCACCAGAAACATGCATCGGCGCATTGTCATAATGCGTGAGCAAAGGAGTTTTCGCATGCTGACCGCAAAGCAGCACGAACTGATCCGCTTCATTCAGGAGCGGCTTGAAGAAACAGGTATCTCACCTTCTTTTGAAGAGATGAAGGCGGCACTCGATTTGAAGAGTAAGTCGGGCGTTCACCGCTTGATTTCCGCCCTTGAAGAGCGTGGCTTCATCCGCCGCCTTCCTAACCGCGCACGGGCTTTGGAAGTGATCCGTATGCCAGAAGATGCGACTCCAGCACCGCGGGCACCTTCGCCAGATGTCGTTGTTCGCACGACGTCGCGGCCTAGCGCGAATGACACTGGGCCAGAACCTGCCAATGATGTGATTGAGATCCCGCTACACGGGCGGATCGCAGCAGGTGCGCCGATTGAGGCTTTGGAAGGGCAAAGTAGCCTTCCTGTTCCTGCGGCTCTACTCGGACCGGGTGAGCATTATGCGCTTGAAGTATCGGGCGATTCTATGATCGAAGCTGGTATTTTTGACGGCGATTTTGCTTTGGTTAAACGCACCGATGCAGCTCGTGATGGAGAGATCGTTGTGGCTCTGGTGCGCGGTGAGGAAGCGACGTTGAAGTATCTGCACAAGGAGAAGGGCTTGGTTCGTCTTGATCCGGCTAATGGCTCTTACGAGGCGCAAATCTACCAGCCCAACGAAGTGCAAGTTCAAGGTAAGTTGGCTGGCTTATTGCGGCGTTATCACTGACAAATTATTGGCCGTGCGCGGGCATCTGCTAGTCGGCAGACCCGCGCCACCATCCGTGTTCACCTTGGGTTGCTGATACAGCCGTGATACGTTCAGCTTTGAGATCAATGGAGAGCCCCCCGTGTTCCTGTAAGAATCCTCTATCAGCCTTCAGCCAGCGTGGTTTGCAAGAGGCTGGCAAGTAGCGATCGGCGATGACGATGTCGGATTGCTCGCAAGCAGCAGCCAGAGCGCGTTCTTCGATCAAGTCTCGGTTACGGGCCATCAATATGGTCCAGTCGCGCGTTCCTCGTTCGATATTCAGTAAGCAAAACTCAGTTGAACAGCGGGCATCTGGCCACTCGGCCATTGGCACCGGATCGCTTGAAACGCTGGCAAGCTCCATTAGATTGTCGCGGGCGTATGAAGATCGCGAGTTTCTCAAGGATAGAAGCCGCTCTCCATCCATAGTCACCCCCACGTGGCGTCCGTCTCTTCCTATAAGTAGATCAGGCACAGGCGTCGCCATCAACAGCATGCTGGCAGCCAATATAGGCATGAAGCCTAGCAGCCGCGCTTTTCCGGTCCATAACGCGAGCCACAGCGAACCCAGTGCGAACAAAGCGATGGTCAGGTGGCTCATCTGCGGCATCAGTTTGACCGATCCGGGCTGCGCCGACGTCCAGTGGGCAATCGCTAACAGCAAATCCAGCGACCTTTCGACCAGCCACCATACAGGAGCGCCAAGTCCCAATAGATCTAGGAATAGACTAAAGGCGATCAGCGGCATTGAGATAAACGTCACCAGCGGAATTGCGAAGACGTTGGCAAAAGCTCCGTAGACGCCGGCTCTGTGGAAATGGAACAGCACGATTGGCATCAGCGCAATCTCAATGACAAGCCCGGTAATAAACAGCATCAACACTCTGCGCCCCGACCGTATCAGCCAGCTTTCTTCTCGCGGAGCGAGAAAGGATTTGACTGGGCCGGATGTGGAAAGCGCGACGATGGCAATCACAGCGGAGAAGCTCATCTGGAAGCTGGGTCCGACGACCGATTCCGGCCAAAGGAGCATCACGAACATCGCCGCCATCGCTACCATTCGAAGAGAAAGCGCATCTCGCCCCATTGCCAACGCTATCAAGACAAGCATCGCAGCGACACAGCTGCGCACCGTCGGCACCTCAGCACCGGTCAACAAAGTGTAGCCGATGCCAGCAACGGCTCCCACGGTTGCAGCGGCGATGGGTAAGCGTACGCGCAAGGCGATGGCCGGGATCAATGCCAACAATTTGAGCGCAACCAAATACGCTGCAGCTATGACGGCGCTTACATGCAGTCCGCTGATTGATAACAAGTGCGTGAGGCCGGCATCGCGCATTGCCACTTCATCGGCTTCGGCGATGCCGCCGCGGTCTCCGCTTGCAAAGGCGGCAGCGATTGTACCAGCAGAACCATCCACCCGTTCTCGGACGTGCCCTGATAGGATGCGTTGAATTTGCGGGATTCTACCGCCGCCTTCAGCGGCTTCAATCAGTTCGATGTCTCCGACGAGGCTGCCCGTTGCCGCGAGCCCTTGAAACCAAGCTGTTCGGGCGAAATCGTACGCGCCCGGTAACATAGGTGATGCGGGAGGCATGAGGCGCGCGCGGAGCTTTACAATTGCGCCTTCGGCCACCGCGACATCTGCCTTCTCAACCGGCACATTGATGCGGATCTTACGGCTTTGCCCGCTTTCGCTATCACGCACAGCGAGCACTAATCTAATTCGTTCGCGTGCGGGCTGATCCTCTCTTTCAAGGACATAACCTTGCACGCGCTCCACGGTCGGCCGCGCAATCGGGTCAGCGCCCACCAATTCTGAACGTATCCAGACGGTGACAATACCCGCCGCGAAGACCAAACCGATGGTTATGAGCGTTTGCCTCAACAAAATCCGGTCATCGAGGCCGCGCAACAGTGCGCCCGCGGCAATAGCCAATAGTAATCCAGCGCCAATTCCAGCTAACCATTGCCACGCAGCGCCCAGCGCGAACCATGCAAGAATTCCGCTAGCGAATATAACCGCGATCCAAGGGGCTCGATCAAACCCAGAGCCCGCTAAAAATTGCTCTAAATAGGCGGCAATACGCGGTCCGACACTGGACAAGGCGGGGGGCTTGCGCCAAGTGCGCTGCACTGCAACATCATCAGCGGCGGAGCTGGGATCAGAGCCGCCACTTATTGGCACATATGGGCTCTCGTTTGGGGCCACGTCCGACTTGAAAAGGAAATCACGAAGTATGGCAAGTGAAAGCGCACCAAATGGGGTCGTAACCCGGTTTGCGCCCTCGCCCACGGGATTTCTGCATATTGGCGGCGCGCGAACGGCGCTGTTCAATTGGCTGTATTCGCGCCATCACGGCGGAAAGGCGCTGCTGCGGATTGAGGATACTGATCAGAAAAGGTCCACTCAAGAAGCGATCGACGCGATTCTTGATGGCCTTGATTGGCTCGGCCTAAATTATGATGCTGAGCCAACATTTCAGTCAAAACGTGCTGATCGTCATGCTGAAGTTGCGCACAAATTGCTTGAGGCAGGCCACGCTTATAAATGCTTTGCGACGCCGGAGGAGCTGGAACAGATGCGCGCTGAGCAACGCGCTAACAAGCAGCCCATGCGCTATGACGGTCGCTGGCGGAACCGCGATGCGTCCGATGCGCCTGATGGCGCCGCGTTTGTTGTACGTTTGAAAACGCCTGTAGATGGCGAGGCAACGATTGCCGATGAAGTGCAAGGCAATGTTTCTGTCAAGAATGCCGAGCTGGACGATTACATTATCCTACGCGCGGATAGCACGCCGACATACATGCTCGCAGCGGTGGTGGATGACCACGATATGGGCGTCACTCATGTGATCCGCGGCGATGACCATTTGAACAATGCATTTCGCCAATTGCCGATCTATCATGCGATGGATCAGATTGAGGGCGATTGGCCTGAGCCTACTTATGCCCATATCCCGCTCATCCACGGTTCTGACGGCGCAAAACTCTCAAAACGTCACGGTGCGCTGGGCGTTGATGCCTATCGTGATGAGATGGGGGTATTGTCTGATGCCCTATTCAACTATTTGCTGCGTCTTGGCTGGGGGCACGGCGACAAGGAACAAATCACGAGAGCCGACGCTATCGAGCTGTTTGATCTGTCTGGCGTTGGCAAAAGCCCATCGCGCTTTGATCTGAAAAAGCTCGAAAACTTGAATGGACATTACATTCGAGAGGCCGATGATCGCGAACTGGCGAAACTGGCTCTGCCGCATATCCAAGGTAGCGCAGACATGGAATTGCTGACGAAGGCGATGCCAGTGCTAAAGACCCGTGCAAAGAACGTGCACGAACTGGCCGAAGGGGCTGGCTTTTTGTTCAGCCAACGACCCTTGGAGATGACTGAAAAGGCTGCCAAGTTCTTGGATGACGATGGCCGGGCGCGCCTATCGCTTGTCGTGCAAGCGCTTACGCAGGAAAATCACTGGACAATTGAGGCCCTCGAAGCCACTACGAAGGCAACAGCAGAGGTCCACGAATTGGGCTTCGGCAAGCTCGCGCAGCCAATGCGTGCGGCACTCACCGGGACGACAACCTCGCCTGGTATTTTCGATGTTCTGGTCCTTTTAGGACGGGAAGAAAGTTTGGCGCGTTTGAGCGCGCAAGCGAGCTGAGTCTGGGATCGGGCAGGCCGCTGATAGGAATTGAGGAGACAGGTTTTGGCAGATAAGCACGCGAAGCTCGAACTGGGCGGCGAGAATTATGAATTTCCAGTGCTGGAAGGCAGCACCGGCCCCGATGTTGTCGATATACGCAAGCTTTATGGCCAGACCGGCGCATTCACTTTCGACCCCGGTTACAAGTCAACTGCGAGCTGTGAAAGTGCGCTGACCTATATCGATGGTAACGAGGGCGTGCTGCTGCACCGCGGTTATCCAATCGGCCAATTGGCTGAGCATTCCAGCTTCATGGAAGTGTCCTATCTTCTGCTGAATGGCGAATTGCCAAGCGGTGATGAGTTAGACGATTTTTCCTACACCATCACCCGGCACACGATGCTTCACGATCAGCTGCGCCAGTTTGTCCAAGGTTTCCGCCGGGATGCACACCCGATGGCAATTATGTGCGGCGTGGTTGGTGCTTTGTCGGCGTTCTATCACGACAGCACTGATATTTCAGACCCTGAGCACCGTAAGATCAGCTCACACCGTTTGATTGCAAAAATGCCAACGATTGCTGCGATGGCGTACAAATATGCTGTCGGTCAGCCTTTCATGCAGCCAAAGAACGATCTGAGCTACACCGGCAACTTTCTGCGGATGACCTTTGGCGTTCCGGCCGAAGAATACGAAGTCCATCCTGCTATTGAAAAAGCGATGGACCGGATCTTCATCCTTCACGCTGATCACGAACAGAACGCATCGACATCGACCGTGCGCCTTGCCGGTTCGTCGGGCGCGAACCCGTTTGCCTGTATCGCTGCGGGTATTGCCTGCCTTTGGGGTCCAGCGCACGGCGGGGCTAATGAAGCGGCGCTCAATATGCTGCAGGAAATCGGCTCACCCGATAAGATCCCGCATTACATTGAGCGCGCCAAAGACAAGAACGATCCGTTCCGTCTAATGGGCTTTGGCCACCGCGTGTACAAAAACTACGATCCGCGTGCGACCGTCATGCAGCAAACGCTGCGTGAAGTGTTTGAGGCTCTAAACGTGACTGATCCAGTGTTCGAAACTGCTCTGCAGCTGGAAGAGCTCGCGTTGAACGATGATTATTTCAAGGAAAAGAAGCTGTTCCCGAACGTGGACTTCTATTCCGGTATTATCCTGTCATCGATTGGTTTCCCCACGACGATGTTCACGGCTCTATTCGCCCTCGCCCGTACTGTGGGTTGGGTTGCGCAGTGGAACGAAATGATCTCTGACCCAGGTCAGGTTATCGGCCGTCCACGTCAGCTTTACACTGGCCCGACCCAGCGAGACTACGTGCCGGTCGACAAGCGCTAATCAGCGCGCGGTAATTTGAGAGTGAACCGGGAGCCTTCGCCTGGTTCACTTTTTACTGTCAAATCGCCTTCCATAACGCGCGCTAAGCGGCGTGAGATATACAGGCCAAGACCAGAGCCGCCGTCATTGTCACGGCCAAGCCGTTCAAATTTCTCGAATATGCGAGACGCCTGCTCTTCGCTTATGCCTGCGCCTTGATCAGTGACCGATACGCTGACCATTTCGCGTTTGCCGCCTATACTACCGTCCACATCGACAGTGACTTCGCTGTTTTCTGGAGAATAGGCGATGGCATTGCCAATCAGATTGATGAGCACCTGAAGGACGCGGCGAAATTCTGCTGAAGCCATGGCTACGCCTTCACCTTCCGGTAATTTGACGACTATCCCGCGCTCTTTGGCGCGTACACCCAGAATACCTGCGGCGCGGCGCGCTGCATCGGCCAAATCAACGCCCTCGCGCGCGGTCGTGAAGTTCTCCGCTTCAACCACTTCCAAGTCAGCCAAATCTTCAAGCATTGCGTTGAGATGTTGCCCGGCTGCAGCGATATTGCCCGCATATTCTGCATATTCATCACGGATTGGTCCTGCGAGCTTTGCTTTGATCGTCTCGGCATTGGCGATTAGTCGCGCAATAGGCTGGCGAAGCGCTGGTGTGAGCGAATTTCCGATCAGCCGCATATGCCCCGTGTCATTGCGTTTTGTGCTTGGGCTTTCCTCGGATACGAGCGGTTGATGAGCGATCAGAAGCAGCTCGAACCCCCTCGGTGCCCCTGCCGTGGTTCCAAGCGGGATCAGTCGCGCTCGCCAAGACCGATCAGAGCCTGGCACCGTGCAATTTGCGCCATCAAGCAAGCGCCAATGCAAGGGTTGATGATGCGCGACACCGTCTAACTCGATGTATTGCGTCCAGCTTTTTCTAGTACCAGCATTAGCGGCATCCTGCAGCGCTTGCGCATCGCCAGCCAGCACCGACAAAAATTGTACGTTCTGTTTGTGATCTAAGCGGATAACGATTTCCGCAGTTGCCCGATCAATGGCATCTAGGCGCGCTGAATTTTCAGCCTCGCTTTCCGCGACAGCCTCGCGCCGGTGCCAATTCTCGATCAGCAATTCGCAGCCGCCTCCGGCATCGTCCGACAATGGGTGGATGCGAACGAAGCCGGTAATAACTTCTTCGCCATCAAAAGCGCTAAATTCACGAGCGAGCCGCAATCCAAATTTGCGTCCTTGCTGAACCAAATCCAGCAATTCAGGGACGGCAAGAACGCCGGGAATATCCCCGCCGCACCGCGCATGAAGGTCTGCCAACGGGCCATCCGCAGTCAGGAGCCGATCCTTATGGTCGGTCAGGCCCTTTGCAGCCAGAAGAGTGTCAGTGCGCTCCATCGCTGCCTATTCAGCCTTCTGTGCGTTTGCAGGAGCATCTGCGCGGGCGTCTGCCTGACTGATCATTGTCTGTGCACGATCAGGTAGCAGGTCATCAAACCCCCGGGGAAGCTTCTTTTCCGGATGGAGTATCGTAAATTGTTGCTCGATCTCATCCTCAATCAATCCTGCTGCACGCAAACTTAAAGCCAGGCGGGCTGATTGACGTGGGTGGCATGACAACACGGCCAATTCGCGCGGCTGTTTCGTCAAAACATTGAGCGCAGTCGTGAACAGCGCCAACCCCGCATGTTCGAGCGATAGCGCGGCTCTCACCCCGCCGCGCAAGGCCGAAACCAATCGAGCTAGCAGCCCCGCTCGGGTAGCGCCCTCATCATAATCTGACCTAAGGGCAGCCAGACTGTCCTTTAAACCAGCCTCACCTGATGTATCGCCGTGTGAGTTTTGTGCGTGGATCCATAATTGCAGCAGATGATGAAACATATCCGCAGGAAGCTCACGCAGTGGCATTTCCATCCGCTTACTAGACTGGACAAAACGAGACTGGGCAGCGAGCGTGGTCATTGCCAATTCAGCCACTTCGGCATTGGTCGATGCTATGAGTTCCTGCAACAGCGGTGTCAAAACTGGATCGAGCGCAGCTTTCGCTTCTAGGCGCTCCGTAAGATACCCTTCCATCGCCATCGCATAACAATGGCTTAGCACTGCACCATCGCTGGCCAGAAAGTCGGTAAAGCGATCAGCATCACTGGCGGCGTATTCTGTATCTCGTGATGCAAGCAATTGGTGAGCAATGTGGCCAAGAATACCTCTCAGTCGAGCGACCAAGGCCTCGCTAACCAATGATCCGCCAGAGCCAGACAACATGTGCGTAAGCACAGGTGCAACCCCGCTCAAGGCAAGGTCACCGCGCGTCAATTCGTCCCGCAAAATGGTTTCGATCGCTGAATGCGCCGATCTGTCCATTGTGGCTCCGTCCATCACGCCGCGATACGCCCGTATTGCTTAAGCCAGTATTAGCTCAATACGCACGAAACCGCAGTATGCATTGCGCTAAAGCCAATGCAGCAAAAACGGCAATGCCAAGCGGCAGCTGTCCGATAATGGCACAAACTGCGAAAGCAATCAGATGGGTTGTCCGATCGGCCCAAAACCCTGCGATCGCGGTGGAATTAACGGTACTAGACAGCCGAGCTAGTCCGATGGCGAGTACGGGCAGCGCAGCTTCTGCCGGGTCTATCGCCGGCGTAAGGGCTGGGATCATCAACGCAGTCACTGCAAGAATGTCCTGCAACGCGTTCAATATACGAGAGCTTTTCTCTTTCTTCGAGGTACCAAAAATGCTGGATCTGAGGCGCGTTCCAGCCCTGCTCATTGCCAGCGTGAATGCTCCTACTGCGCCAAGCAACAGCCCGAATACGCTAAGTTCAACCCACGAGGCGCCGACCATAGCCGCGCTCGCTGCGATCCCCACAATCGCTAGCAGGAGCGGCCCTTGCTCCAGCCCTTTAGGAGCCAATTTTTGCACTATTAGCCCAGCAAGCGCCCTGCCCGGTCCTGTCCATGGCGCAACCTCGGCTCCGCGAGCCACAAGCGCGATTTGCCGTTTTTCAAGCTCATCCGCATCGCTAGCGAGCAGCCACTCGCCTTCATTGACCGCTTCGATATCGAGCGGCATGTCCTTCACGCCCGATTGTAGCGCCAATCTGAGCAGTAGTGACATGGTGTCGCCATCTGCCGGTAATTCGGCCAATCTCTCAACAACACTGCCACGCAGCACGGCCAAGCCAGCCCATGCCCGGGTGGCATCAATTCGTTCAAAATCAGCTGGAAATTCGCTTGCTTGGGAAGAGCTTGCGGGAAGTGTCGCGACCACCCTTCCCTTGCTGAGAAAGCTCTGGGCCAGATAGGGCTCGATCACCAGACCGTCCAAAATCATGAGGAGGTCTTGGTCAGCCGTAATCAGCCCAACCAATTGCAACGGCCCCCTGATCGCGTGAAATTGCACGCCATCCGCTTCGGCTAAATGCTGAATTTCGAGGATTTCTGGAGTTGCGGCTTCACACAGGCAAATCAACCGGTCACATTCTAACTTGCGCAGCAGATCGTATTGCCAAGCGATTACGCTACGCCCGCTGAGCGTTTGAAAAGCGCGCAGATCACCTGTGTCGGTGCGTTTCAGTGCTGCAATCAAAGCGGTGCGCAAGGGTTGAGTTCCTCCTGTGTAGACGGAGGTAAGCTGCAATGGCGTACTAAGCCAAGCACTCGCCCTGCATTTTTGCCGAAAATCTTATGGGGTAAAGTTAGGTCTGAGCCTTCGCAAAGCGATCCAGAACAGCCTCAATCTCACGCACAGCCGCAGGTTCGCCCGGCGCGCAAGTAAGAGCATGTTCTGTCGCCAGATACAGCTCCTCCGCGTGGAAACTGGCGGCGAGACCTTGCAAGCGCATGACAGCAACATTCCAGTTGCCATCGCAACGCGAACGTTTGAGCAAGTCAAGCTGACGCTGTGCGCTTTCTATAAACGCTCCGCGCAACTCATTGTGCAGGGCTGGATCGTTACCAGCTGCTGCAGCGAGCGTCGCATCAAGAGCACCACTTTCATAGGACATACAGGGCGCTTTATCGCCTGAGAGTTAATGCGGGGTTTATCCTGTGCCTGCTTGTGGTATCTAGAAGCCTATGTCCGGGGAACCACACATCAGGGCCGTAGGGCCGCAAGCCGCGCAAGATGCGCCTGTCGAAACCGCCGATAGTGAGGAGTTAGAGGCGGCAGGGTCGTTTGAAGACGAACTCGAATTGTCCGATGCTTTTGTAGAAGACGGTGCGTTCGAAGATCCTGATTATGGTCTCGCCCGCTCGCGCTTTGGGTGGCTCGTTCCAACAGCTGCGGTGCTGGCCATTCTTGTATGGACCGGCTTTTATCTTTGGGCCTTAAGCGGCGAACTTCTCAGCGGTTCTAGCACGCCCAGGCAATGGACACGTTGGATTATCGATTGGTCCGTTCCGGTCCTTTTGATTGGCATCGGTTGGCTGGTCGCAATGCGTAATTCCAACCGAGAGGCGCGACGTTTTGCAGATACCGCAGCGATGCTTTCGGCTGAATCCAGTGAGCTTGAAACGCGTCTCGGCGTGGTCAACCGTGAGCTGAGCCTTGCCCGCGAGTTTCTAAGCAGTCAGTCGCTTGAGCTGGAAAGTCTTGGCCGGATTGCTAGCGAGCGCATATCGACTCATGCTGACGAGCTGCAAACGCTGATTAAAAACAACGGCAAGCAAGTCGACAAGATCGGCAGCGCGAGCGATACCGCCCTCGCCAATATGAGCAAATTGCGTGATGATTTGCCGGTTATTGCGACTTCGGCGCGCGATGTCTCCAATCAGGTGGGCAATGCAGGTAGGACATCGCACGAACAGTTGGAAAAGCTGATTGCTGGATTTGAACGGCTCAATGACTTTGGTCAGGCCAGCGAAAGTCAGGTGACTGCTCTCAGCGGCAAGATTGACGAGACGCTAACTGGATTCGAAACGCAGCTGGCGCAGATCGAAGAGCAAACGGCAGAGCGGTTTACCGCTCTTAATGAAAAGACAGATGAATTCCGCACTGAACTCAACAATCGCGAAGTCGGTGCGCTCGCTTCAATGCGTCAGCGCGCTGAAACGCTGCGTGAGGGATTGAGTGAGTTGGACGGTGAGTTCACCGCGCAAGAGAAAAAATCGCTGGATGCGGTGCAAGCGCGGATCGCCATGTTACGCGGCGAAGGTGAAGTACTGGCTGCAAATCTGCGTGAGGCTGAGACCAGTGCATTAGAGGCTCTGAGAGCTTCAAAAGATCGCCTGCACTCCGAAATCAGCGAAACTATCGGATCGCTCGATAAGCTGGACAAACAGGCAATTGCCTCTGCGAAATCGCGCATTGACGGGCTGAATGCCGAAGCGACACGCTTTGAAAACTTGCTGAGCCAGCGCGGCGTGCAGTTTGCTGAACAAATGTCTACACGTCAGGACGAATTCGAAACGCGCGAAGCGCAATCAACCGAAGTGCTCGCACAGCGTTTGGCAGAATTGGACGAGGCGCTTGCTGAAAGACGCGAAGCGCAGGTTTCAGAGACAGAAAAGCTCGTCATGCACAGCGAGGACATGCGCGAGAAGCTGGATCAGCTTGGCACATTGTTCGAGGAGGTTTCTGACCGGAGCGACACGGCTCGCGACAGTGTTGAAAAAGGTTTGGCAAGCTTGGGTGAGCAACTGGCGCAGAACCGCACTGAGCTTGCTGAAACTGAAGCTCAGATTGCTACGCTGACTGATAGCGGTTTGCGCTTACTTGAAATGATCCAGTCAGGCGCTAAACATGCGCGGGAAGACTTCGCGCAAGCCGTGGACGCTTCTGCCGACAAAATGTCGAATGTGGAAGAACGCGCATTCCTGCTCAGCGATAAAATGAGTGAGACGAGTGAGCGCTCTTTGATCCTGAAGGACCAGCTGGAAACAGCCCGCGTCAGCGTGGAAGAGGCTGACGGATCAATCGATGCTATGCAGGCAAAACTGGCTGAGAAGACCGAGGAAACACTGGCCAAGCTGCAAGGCTTGCGCGGTCATCTTGCGAAACTGACTGGTGAGACTGAAGCGCTCTCTGACGGCACGCAAGATCGTCTACGCGCGGCCATTGCCGAGCTTGAAACAGCGACGCATTCCGCTTTTGCAGCAATTGAAGAAGGGACCAGCACGCGCATGACTGCGTTGGCCCAAAACGTCGGCGCGCAAGCGGTTGAGGCGCTGGACAAATCTCTGCGCAGCGAAAGCGCAGAAATTATCGGAAAGCTTGAACAATCAGCAGCGCATGCATCAGGCGTCGGCCGAGAAGCGGCAACGCAATTGCGTGATCAGCTTGTCAAAGTGAATGAGCTTACAGGGAATCTTGAGCAGCGTGTCACCCGCGCGCGGGAATTGGCCGAAGAGCAGGTTGATAACGACTTTGCGCGGCGCATGGCCCTTATCACGGATAGTCTCAATTCAAGCGCGATCGACATCACGTCAGCTCTATCGAGCGAAGTGACCGACACCGCCTGGGAAGACTATTTGAAGGGCGATCGCGGTATATTCACCCGGCGAGCGGTGCGTTTGATCGACAATGGTGAAGCGCGTGAGATCGCTGATCTGTACCAGCGTGATGAAGCGTTTCGTGGCAATGTCAGCCGCTATATCCATGATTTTGAGGCAATGCTGCGTTCGATGCTCTCAACCCGCGATGGCAACGCCTTGAGCGTAACCGTTCTGGGCTCGGATATGGGCAAGCTCTATGTGCTGCTTGCTCAGGCGATTGAGCGCTTGCGGAACTAATACCGACGCGGACCGCTCTCCGCTTGCTTAGCGTTGAGTGCTAGCTGGCGGCTCGGGGAAGATGTTCATATCATCAGGACTGATCCAGCCAAATTCGTAATTGAGCACGAATAGACTGGTTAGCACGATGGCGATGACAGTTGCACGGATAACAAGTTTGCCAGGACGAAAACTGACTGGTGCGCTCTCTGCCTGCCCCGGTATGATCGCTTCGCCGGTTTCGTCAGGTGTGCGGATGCCGAACGGCAGCATCGTAAACGCCGTCATCACCCAAAACAGCAGGTAAATCGCGACGATAGAAGTCCACTGCATCAGTGCGCCTCGTCTCGCTTCAGTCCGGGTAGAACGACTCGGACTTGTGGGCTTTTGCCTGACCAGCGGCGCGCAGCTCGGCGAGTGGCCAATCGAGCCGCTTCAGACAAATCAGCCGGATTACGCCCTTTTACTTTGCGCACAGCAGCCGCGATGTCATCCTTCGCCTCTGCGATAAAGTCTTCCATGTCCTCATCCAGAGGCAGGCCTAGAGCGTCGATTTCCGCCTCTCCATTAGGCGCGAGCACAACAAATACCACGCCCTCACGCGCGATCCTGCGCCGCATAACTATCGCCTCGCCATCGGCCTGCGCTATGATGTCTCCATCTAGAACCAGCCTGCCATTGCGCACCTCGGCCAATTTCCCAGGCTCACCTGGGGCAAGGCGAATAATATCGCCATTCCCCTGCACGATATTGTGCGGAATGCCGCTGGCGCGCCCTACCCGCGCTTGCTCTAGCATGTGACGCATTTCGCCATGCACAGGTACGAGAACCTCTGGCTGAAGCCATTCATAGAGAGCTTCAAGTTCAGGACGGCCGGGATGGCCGGAGACGTGGATTTCACTCTGACGGTCGGTCACCATCGTAATCCCGCGCCGTGCGAGTTGGTTTTGAACTTTGCCAATCGCGATTTCATTGCCCGGGATCTGCCGGCTAGAAAACAGCACCACGTCGCCGCTGGTAAGCTTAATCGGGTGGTTATCGTCAGCGACCCGAGATAGCGCCGCGCGCGGTTCGCCCTGCCCGCCTGTTGCTAGGATCAAGATTTCGCCGCGGGGCAGGCCCATCGCGGTGTCCCAATCAACGGTTGTGGGAAAGTCTTCAAGATAGCCATTGTCCTGCGCCACCTCGATAATGCGGTCGAGCGAACGCCCGGCGACGCACAATTGCCTGCCGGTTTCCCGCGCCACGTCACCCAGCGTCTGTAGCCGGGCAACATTGGAGGCGAAAGTGGTGACCATAACTCTTTTGCCAGAGTGTTTGGCCACTTCTTCCATTAAGCCGCGATAAACAGCCCCTTCTGAACCGCTTGGCTTGGGATTGAAAACATTGGTGGAATCGCAAACGAGCGTGTGGATGCCTTCATCACCCATTGCCCGCAGCTCTTCCTCTGTGGTTGGCTCACCAATGATCGGTTCTTCATCGAGCTTCCAATCACCGGTGTGAAAGATCCGACCATGCGGCGTGTCGATCAACAGCGCGTTGCCCTCGGCAATCGAATGCGCAAGCGGCACGTATGTTATCTCAAATGGGCCGAGTGAGATTTGCCCATGGTCTTCCTCAATAATGTTGAGTTCGACCTTTCCGGCAAGGCCCGCCTCTTGCAGTTTGCGCTTCACAAGCTCTGCGGTGAATGGCGTTGCGTAAAGCGGCACGCCTAGCTCTTCCGCAAAGTATGGCACTGCGCCGATGTGATCTTCGTGCCCGTGGGTGAGAACAATGCCGAGCAGGTCTTTTGTCCGCTCTTCAATGAACTCTAGGTCTGCAAAAACCAGATCAAGGCCAGGATATTCATTGCCTGAAAAGGTCATGCCAAGGTCAACCATCAGCCACTTGCCTTTGCAGCCATAGAGGTTGACGTTCATGCCAATTTCGCCTGAGCCACCCAGAGCCAGGAACAGCAATTCGTCTTCGGGGGTGAAGTTCTTTTTCAAAAGAGATGTTTAGCTCGCAGCTTGCTCGGCCAAAATGGCGAGGCCTTGGATGGTGAGATCGGCGTCTACGTGATCAAAAATGTCGGTTGCATCATCAAACAATATGGCGAGCCCGCCGGTCGCTACAACCTTTGCAGGACGTCCAATTTCGGTTTTCATGCGTTCGACAATGCCTTCCATCATCGCAACATAACCCCAGAATACGCCAATCAGCATCTGATCTTCGGTGTTACGCCCGATGACGCTGGTGCTTTCAGGTGCGCGGATGGCTATCCTCGGTAGCTTCGCAGTCTTGCCAACGAGTGCATCGAGCGAGAGGTTGATGCCTGGCGCGATTGAGCCGCCCTTATAGGCTCCGTTGAAATCGATGGCTTCGAATTTCGTGGCCGTGCCGAAATCAATGACAATCAAGTCACCGCCATATTTATCATGCGCTGCCACGATGTTGAGTGCGCGATCTGCACCCAAAGAGCTGGGCTGATCGACATCAATCTCAAACTGCCATGCGGCTTCGCCTTTGCCAGCGAATAACGGGGTTTGCCCGAAATACTTTTGCGCCAAGACGGTGAGGTTATGGTCAGCGCGCGGAACAACGCTAGCAAAAATGATCTGGGTGATGTCTTCGCGCTTCACGCCTTCGATTTCGAGCAATTGCAGTAGCCAAACCGCATATTCGTCGCCCGTGCGCCGCGGATCAGTGGCGATCCGCCAGCGCGCTCGAACTTCGCGTCCTTCAAAAAGGGCGAATACGACATTGGTGTTTCCGACATCAGCGGCGAGCAGCATCAGCGTTATCCTTCGGTCATCATCGACACATCACCTGCGTGAATAGTGCGCATGGCCCCATTCGCCAAGCGCAGCAGCAATGCGCCGCTGGCATCCAAGCCTGCAAAATACCCAGCTAACGTTTCGTCATCGCTTGGCGATAGCGAAAGCCGTGTTCCCATCGCGTGGCCGCGCTCCATCCAATCGTCCAATGTGGCGGCAACTCCGCCGGTGCGCCAACGGCTCAACCGGTTATCGAACGCGTGGGACAGACTCTCTAAAACAGCATCTGCGCCAATTGACTGTCCGGCATTCTCGTCAAGCAGGCTGGTTGTCTTGCGATCTGCCAGTTTCGGTGCGTGGTCGACATTGATCCCGATCCCCACGACCACGCAATTGCCCGCGCGTTCTAGCAGGATGCCTGCGATTTTTGCGCCGCTAATCAGTGCGTCATTTGGCCATTTGAGCACGAGACCCGCATTGTTGGTCAAATGAGCACTCAACGCGTCATGAACACTCAGCGCGGTAACAAATGACAGTGTGTGTGGCTGCGTATCCTCGGAGCGCAGATTAACGGTCGTGCTGCAAAAGAGATTGCCAGCTGGGCTTTGCCATTTACGCCCGAGACGCCCGCGACCACCGCTTTGCCGTTTGGCCCGTAGCCAATATCCCTCGGGATGCTTTTCGCCTGCGGCCAGGCGGGCCAAGAGATCGGCGTTTGTCGAGCCGGTCTCTTCGACTGTTTCAATGGTGATCAAGAGCAGCCCGGATCAGGAGACGAGGAAAAGCGCGTCTGCCGCCTTGTCAGCCAAATCAGTCAGCGAAGGCGTGAGCAAATAGCCCAGCGGCGAGATGATTACGGCCGTAATCAGCAACAACGCCCAATGCGCTGCGGTGCTCTTACCAGTCACACGGTCCACTGGTTCATCAAAGAACATCACCTTCACGAACTTGATATAGTAGAAAGCACCGATGACACTGGCTGCAATCGCGATTGCGCCAAATGCCACAAGACCAGCCTCTACCGTGGCTTGGAAGATCACGAACTTGCCGTAGAAGCCAAGCAGCGGTGGGATGCCAGCCAAGCTGAACATCAACAGCAGCAATGCCCATGCAATGACCGGCTGAGTGCTCGACAGGCCTTTGATGTCGTCAAACGTCTCATACAATGTGCCGTCTTCGCCGCGCAACATTAGTAGAGCGACGAAGCTACCCAAGGACATGGCAACATAGATGAATAGGTAGATCATCATCGCGCTCGCGCCCGCTGCGTTGGCGACAGCTAGGCCGAGCAGAATAAAGCCGACGTTGTTGATTGAGGAATAGGCGAGCAGCCGCTTCAAATTGTCCTGACCAATCGCACCCAACGCGCCGACCACGATGGATGCGAGCGCTAGGAACATGACGATTTGCTGCCACGCTGCTGCTTGCTCACCGAAGACCTCAAGCGCAACACGTGCAATAAGGGCAACCGCTGCAACTTTTGGTGCTGTGGCGAAGAAGGCGGTTACCGGTGTCGGTGCGCCCTCATAGACGTCAGGTGTCCACATGTGGAACGGCACAGCGGCGATCTTGAATGCAAGACCAGCGAGAACGAACACGAGCCCAAACAGTGCGCCGGTTCCCATTTCACCGGAAAGCCCAGCGCGAACAGCGCCAAACTCAGTGCTACCGGTAAACCCATAAAGCAGGCTCATGCCATACAGCAGAATGCCGGATGCAAGCGCGCCGAGGACGAAGTATTTGAGGCCTGCTTCTGATGATTTCGCATCATTACGCATCACGGATGCCAAGACGTAGGCCGCGAGGCTGTTAAGTTCCAAACCAAGATAGAGCGTCATGAAATCGCTGGCTGAAACCATGATGCTCATGCCTAGAACGGCGAACAATACCAAGATCGGGTATTCTGCGCGCATCCCACGCTCATTACCGTTTGCCGCTTGCGCGAAATAAGGCGGCGCAATCATCAAACAGCCAATCGCTGCAAGATAAATCATGGCCTTGGCAAACAAAGCAAACGCATCGGCTCGCATGAGTGTGCCAAAGGCATAGGTATCGAGACCCATCACGCCGCTATGCAGTCCGGGCAAGAGCATTATTCCGGCGCCAAACAGGGTCGCGGCGGCAAGGATCGCAATCGGCCTAGCCATCTTGTCACCGCCAAAGGCAGCCACAAGCAGCAGCACAAGCCCTGATGCGGTTAGCAGCAGTTCAGGCGCGATCAGCGCAAAGGAGGAAGCGTAATCCATTAGTGTGCGCCCTCTTCATCGTGCGCTTCAAAGGCAATTGCGTTTGCGGCCTGTGCGCGAGGAGGTCCGACTTGAAGCTGGCTGTCACCCTGTGGCGCAGCAGCGGCGAGGCGCGCATCCAGAGCTGCAATATCGGCGCGCATTGGCGCCAAAAAGCTCTCTGGGTAAACGCCCATCCACATGACTGCGGCAGCAAGTGCGGCCATCATGCCCCATTCGCGCGCGTCCATATCGGGCATAGCCGCAGCGTCTTCGTTTTTCTGCGCGCCAAATGCGACCCGGCGATAGAGATACAGCATGTATCCAGCGCCAAGGATGATGCCTGTGGTGCAAACCAGCGCAACCCATGTCGATGCCTGGTAGATCCCAGCCAAAGCCAGAAATTCCCCGATAAAGTTGCTCGTGCCCGGCAAACCAATGCTGGCCATTGTGAACAACAAGAAGAACGTCGCGTAATAGGGCATATTGATGCTGAGCCCGCCGTAACGGTCAATCTCACGCGTGTGCAGACGGTCGTAGATTACACCAACGCATAGGAACAGAGCGCCAGAGACGAGGCCGTGGCCAAGCATGATCATCATCGCGCCTTCTAGGCCTTGAACATTAAAGGCGAACAGTGAGGCTGTGACCAGCGCCATGTGAGCGACAGATGAGTACGCAATCAGCTTCTTCATATCGTGCTGAACCAACGCGACCAAAGATGTGTAGACTACCGCGATCATCGAGAGTGCAAAGATGAGCCAGGCAAGCTCTGCGCTGGCATCAGGGAACATCGGCAGGCTGAACCGAATAAAGCCATAACCGCCTAGTTTGAGCAAAACGCCAGCAAGGATTACAGATCCAGCGGTTGGCGCCTGAACGTGTGCATCAGGCAGCCATGTGTGGACTGGCCACATCGGCATCTTCACCGCAAAACTCGCGAAGAAAGCGAGGAACAGCCAGAATTGCGCGGCGACCGGGAAGTCATACTGCATCAGCGTTGGGATGTCTGATGTGCCCGCTTGCGCCACCATCCAGAACATCGCGATCAGCATCAGAACAGAGCCGAACAGCGTGTAAAGGAAGAACTTGTAGCTCGCATAGATACGGTTATCGCCGCCCCATACACCGATGATCAGATACATCGGGATCAGGCCAGCTTCAAAGAAAATGTAGAACAGGAACAGATCCTGCGCTGCGAACACGCCGATCATCAGCACTTCCATAAACAGGAAAGCGGCCATGTATTCACCAACGCGCTTGGTGATCGAATTCCAACTGGCCAGAATGCAAATCGGCATAAGGAACACGCTGAGCATGATTAGCATCAAGGCGATGCCATCAATCCCAAGCGCGTACTTAAAGCCCGCAAACAGCTCTGCTGTTTCAGTAAACTGCCATTGCGGTCCGCCGATCTCGTAATTCACCCAAAGCATTACGCCGAGTGCAAACGTCAAGAGCGTGCCCATCAGCGCGAGCCAGCGCGCAGCATTCGCAGCAACGAAGAAACAGCCTATGCCTGCCAGCAAAGGAACCAGCAGCATGGCCGTGAGGATTGGGAAACCGTCCATTTCTCAAGCCCCCTTAAAACAAGACCCAAGTCACCAGGGCCACCAGCCCCAGCAACATGATCAATGCGTATGAATAGAGGTAACCCGACTGGATCGATTTCGCGGCGACTGAGCTGCGCTCAACCACGGCGGCAATGCCGTTCGGACCGAAGCGATCAATCGTACCGATATCGCCCAGCTTCCAGAACTGACGCCCGAACCAGAACGCAGGCTTCACGAAGATGCGATCGTACAACTCGTCGAAATACCATTTGTTGAACACGAATTTATGCAACCAGGGGAATGCCGCGACGAATTTCGCCGGAATGTCAGGCTTGGCGATATAAGCGATGTAGGCACCGATAAAGCCAAGCACCATAACCACCAGTGCGGAATACTTCACCCAATATGGGACGGCGTGCATCGCTTGGATCAGGTTCTCATTATAGAAAATGGATCCGGCCCAGAATGCGGCATCGTCCAAGAACTTTGGCGCAAACATTTGGCCAGCGGCAACTGCGCCAACCGTTAGGAGCGCTAGCGGGACTAGCATGGCGATCGGGCTTTCATGTGGGTGATAGCCACCTGTTGTGTCCTCGCCAGCGTCTGCGGGTGTTTTGTGAACGCTGTGCTGGATGTGCTCGCTCTCAATCCAGCGCGGCTTGCCCCAGAATGTGAGGAACATCAGCCGCCAGCTGTAGAAGCTGGTGAGCAAAGCGGCGCCAACACCAAGCCAGAACGACATGACCGAAATTTCAGTTCCGCGTGCAAAGGCAACCTCAAGCACGGCGTCTTTTGACCAGAAGCCAGCAAAGCCAACGCCAAGGTGGTAGACGCCGAGGCCTGTGATCGCGAGTGTGCCGGCCAGCATCGCATAGAAAGTGAACGGGATTTGTTTACGCAGGCCGCCGTAATAGCGCATGTCCTGCTCGTGATGCATCGCGTGGATCACACTGCCCGCACCTAGGAACAACAGTGCCTTAAAGAATGCGTGCGTGAACAGGTGGAACATGGCGACATTGTATGCGCCCACGCCAGCGGCAAAGAACATGTAGCCGAGCTGAGAGCAGGTCGAATAAGCGATCACGCGCTTAATGTCCCACTGCGTGGTCCCGATTGTCGCTGCGAAGAAGCAAGTGGCCGCCCCGATCACAGTCACAATCGCAAGCGCAGTCGGCGCGGTTTCGAACATTGGCGATAGGCGGCACAGCATGAATACGCCCGCGGTCACCATAGTCGCCGCGTGGATCAGCGCGCTAACCGGGGTCGGGCCTTCCATCGCATCGGGCAGCCATGTGTGCAGCAGCAATTGCGCTGACTTGCCCATCGCGCCGATGAACAGCAGGATGCACAAGATATCCATCGTGTAGAGGCGCATTCCAAGAAAGCCGATGGAGCTGCCGCTCATCGCTGGCGCAGCTTCGAGGATTTCTGGGATCGAAGTGGTCTGAAACACCAAATACGTGCCGAATATACCGAGCATAAAGCCAAGGTCGCCGACGCGGTTGACCACGAATGCCTTGATCGCGGCGGCGCCCGCTGTTGGCTTTTTGAACCAGAAACCGATCAGCAGATAGCTGGCGAGGCCAACCCCTTCCCAACCGAAGAACATCTGGACGAGATTGTTAGCCGTAACCAGCATCAGCATCGCAAAGGTGAACAGCGAGAGATAGGCGAAGAACCGCGGCTGATCCGGGTCTTCGTCCATATATCCCCACGAATAGAGATGGACGAGCGCGGATACGGAATTGATCACCACCAGCATAACCGCAGTGAGCGCATCAACGCGCAATTCCCAATCGAACGACATGGAGCCGGACTGAACCCATTTCAGCACGGGTACGACCTCAGCCGTTGCGCTACCGTTCAGGAATGCGAAAAAGATCGGCCAGCTGAGGATTGCCGACACAAACAGCGCGCCGGTCGTTATCGACTTCGCAAAGACAGACGGCGCATTCTTATTGACGATGCCCGCGATTATCGACGCGAGCAGCGGCAGAAAGACAATAAGGAGGATTTGGGTTTGCACCGATGCTTATCCCTTCATCCGATTGACATCATCAACCGCAATTGTGCCGCGATTGCGGAAATAGATGACCAGAATGGCGAGGCCGATGGCGGCCTCAGCCGCGGCCACTGTCAAAACCAGCATGGCAAAGATTTGGCCTGTTAGGTCGTTCATGAACGCACTAAACGCCACCAGATTGATGTTCACGGCAAGCAAGATAAGCTCCACCGACATCAGAATAACGATCACGTTCTTGCGATTGATGAAAATGCCAAGCACGCCAAGCACGAATAAAATCGCGCCGACAACCAAGAAATGCTCAACACCAATTCCGCCGAGGTCGGTCATAGCTCGACCCCCTGCCCGCTTTCCGGGTTCTTCATAATCGTTGCCTCGTCAGGACGGCGACTGATCTGCTTGCCGATATCCTGGCGTCCGCGTGCACCCGGTTTAGCTTCGCGGTGGGTCAGCACAATTGCGCCAATCATCGCCACAAGCAGGATGATGCCAGCAATCTCAAACAGAATGATGTATGGACCATAGAGCAGCGCGCCGATCGCCTCGATATTGCTTGCGCCCATAGCCGCCTGATTGGCGCCGTCCGGCGTGCCCAGCTGCAATCCTCCTGCATTGTATGCGCCAATGCCTAGGAAAAGCTCCGCAAGCAGGATCGCGGCAATCGCCAGCCCAAGGGGGAAGTTACGCACGAAACCAGCTCGCATGGCGGCAAAATCAATATCCAACATCATAACGACGAAGAGGAAAAGCACCGCAACCGCTCCGACATAAACGATGACCAGTAGAACCGCGATGAACTCTGCGCCGACGAGCACCATCAAGCCAGCGGCGTTGAAAAAGGCAAGGATCAGCCACAGCACGCTGTGAACCGGATTGCGCGCCATGATAACCATCACAGCGCTCGCAATGACCAGTCCTGCGAACAGGTAAAAGGCGAGAGTTTGAATCATGATCCCCGTGTTCCGTCGGCTGCGCCCTTAGCGATAGGGTGCATCGGCTTCAAGATTGGCCGCGATGGCCCGTTCCCACTTGTCACCATTTGCGAGCAATTTGGCCTTATCATAGAGCAATTCCTCGCGCGTTTCGGTGGCATATTCAAAGTTTGGTCCTTCGACCACAGCGTCAACTGGGCAGGCTTCTTGGCAGAAGCCGCAATAAATGCATTTGGTCATGTCGATGTCATAACGCGTGGTGCGGCGGCTGCCGTCGTCACGCGGTTCGCTCTCAATCGTGATCGCCTGCGCCGGGCACACGGCCTCGCACAGCTTACACGCGATGCAGCGCTCTTCACCATTGGGATAGCGACGAAGCGCATGCTCACCGCGAAAACGCGGGCTGAGCGGCGACTTCTCAAACGGATAGTTGATCGTCACTTTGGGCTTGAAGAAATACCTCAAGGTCAGCGCATGCGCCTTCAAAAATTCCCAAAGGGTGAAGGATTTGATGAGTTGTTTTGCGGTGGTCATGAAAAGTGCCCCGTCGCCATAAGATAGCCTGAGATAACCGCTACAAACAGCAGGCTCATCGGCAGGAAGACTTTCCAGCCCAGACGCATCAGCTGGTCATAGCGGTAACGCGGCACAGTCGCCCAGATCCAGCTGAACATGAAGAAGAACATGAAGGTCTTCAGCAGGAACCACACGATCCCCGGCACATAATACAGCGGTGCCCACTCAATCGGCGGCAACCAACCGCCCATGAACAGCAGCGTGCACAGCGAGCACATCAGCAGGATATTGGCGTATTCGCCGAGCCAGAACAGCGCGAAGCTCATGGAGCTGTATTCGGTTTGATACCCGGCAACCAGCTCCGATTCCGCCTCGGTCAGGTCGAACGGCGCGCGCGCGGTCTCTGCCAGCGCAGAGATGAAGAACACCACAAACATCGGGAACAGCAGCGGGTTGATAAAGAAGCCGTTGATCACGCCCAGCCCGTGGCCGCGCTGAGCCTCGACAATACCGGTCATGTTGAATGTGCCAGCATAGAGCACGACGCAGACCAGCACGAAGCCGATCGAGACCTCGTAAGAAATCATCTGCGCGGCGGCGCGCATGGCGGAGAAGAACGGATATTTGGAGTTCGATGCCCACCCGCTCATTACCACGCCGTAAACGCCCAGCGAGCTGATCGCGAGAATGTAGAGCAGGCCGACATTTATATCTGCCAGCACCACGCCCGCATCGAACGGGATCACCGCCCATGCGGCGAGCGCCACGGTAAAGGTGATAATCGGCGCGAGCAGGAAGATGCCTTTGTTCGCCGCGCTCGGGATGATGGTTTCCTGCAAGAAGACCTTCAGGCCATCGGCGAAGGATTGGAGCAGGCCAAACGGGCCGACAACATTGGGCCCGCGCCGCAGCATGATCGCGCCCAGCACCTTGCGATCGACATAGATCACCATCGCGACCGAGAACATCACGATCAGCGAGATCGCAAGAATGCCGACGATGGTGGCGGTGAACCACGCAAAATCGTAGCTCATGCCGAGGGATTGGAAGAATTCGGTCATTGGTCTTCGCCTTCACTCTTAGACTTGTCGCCAAAACCGAAAATTTCGTCCGAATAAAAATATACCAGCGCGATAACGAGGCCGATCGGGATCAGAAGAATGGCTTCCTCGTTCATTCCGCCGCCTCCCGCACATCATCACCGTGGAGCAGTTCCGCTGAGCATTGCTGCATCACTTCGCTCGCCCGCGCGATGGGGTTGGTGAGGTAGAAATCGGCAATCGGATAGCTCTCGATCAGGCCTTCTGCCTTTGCTTTGCTGTCCGCTTTCGGAAGAGCGCCGTAATCTGCAAGGCCCTCTTCGCCCAGCGCCGGCACTTCCGCGATCATCTTGGCTTGCAGCTCTGCAAAGCTGTCAAACCCGACATTCACCTTCAGAGCGTCAGCCAAAGCGCGCAGGATCGTCCAATCCTCGCGGGCATCACCCGGCGCAAACACAGCCTTTTCGGCGAATTGTACGCGGCCTTCTGTGTTCACATAGGTTCCGGCCTTTTCCGCATAGCTCGCAGCGGGCAGGATGATGTCCGCCATGTGCGCGCCTTTGTCGCCGTGATGGCCGATATAGACCTTAAGGCTGTCCGCGAACGGCTCGTGGTTCATCTCATCCGCGCCGAGCGACAGCACCACTTTGGGTGCCGCCTTCGCGATGTCCGCCATGCCGCCCGGCACAGTGAAATCGAGCATCAAAGAGCCCATGCGCGCGGCCGACATGTGCAGCACGTTGAAGCCGTTCCAATCGTCCGTGACGAGTTTGAACTTATCGACCAGTTTCAGCGCAGGAGCCAAGGCCCCTTTCGCCAAAGGCGCGCCGCCCAGGATTACCGCCGGGCGCTCCGCCGCCTTCATCGCGTCGCCCAAAGCCTTGGGGATCCGGTTCAGCACAGACAGATCGCTGCCCAGGAAGGTCGCCGGATAGGTCGTTTCCCATTCTGGGCCGATCACATAGACCTTGGCCCCGCCCTTCACTGCCTTGCGCAGGCGAGCGTTGAGCAAAGCTGCTTCCCAGCGGACATGGCTGCCCACGATCAGGATGCAATCTGCGGTCTCGATCCCGGCCAGGGTCGAGTTGAAATTGACCGCCGCGATGTTTGACACATCATAGGTCATGCCGGTCTGGCGAGCTTCGGTTAGGTCCGATCCGCTCGCCTTCAGCAGCGCCTTGGCCGCGAACATGGTTTCGCAATCGACCATATCGCCCGCAACCGCCGCGATGCTGCTGGGTGCACCTTTGAGCTGCTTGGCGATGGCCTTAAACGCCTCGTCCCAGCTTGCCTCGGCCAGCTTGCCCTTTGGACCTTTGTGTTTGCGCATGAATACCTTGTCGAGGCGGCGCTTGATCAGGCCATCGACCTGATAGCGGCCCTTATCCGATAGCCATTCTTCATTGACGTCATCATTGACGCGCGGCAGCGCCCGCATGACTTCGCGGCCCTTGGAATGCAGCGAGATGTTGGCGCCAATTGCGTCCGACACATCAATGCTCAGCGTACGCTTCAATTCCCACGGACGGGCCTCAAACGCATAGGGGCGCGACGTGAGAGCGCCGACCGGGCATAGGTCGATGACATTCGCGCTCAGCTCGTGGCTGGCGGCCTGCTCCAGATAGGTCGTGATCTGCATGTCCTCGCCGCGGTACAGCGCGCCGATCTCGTCCACGCCTGCGATCTCTTCAGAGAAGCGCACGCAGCGGGTGCAGTGAATGCAGCGGGTCATGATCGTCTTGATCAGCGGGCCCATATATTTCTCGGTTACGGCGCGCTTGTTTTCACGCTCGTATCGCGAGCCGCCGCGTCCGTATGCAACCGCTTGGTCTTGCAAGTCGCACTCGCCGCCCTGATCGCAAATCGGGCAATCGAGCGGGTGGTTGATGAGCAGAAACTCCATCACCCCTTCGCGCGCCTTCTTGACCATCGGCGTGTCGGTGCGGATTTCCTGCCCTTCGCTGGTCGGGAGCGCGCAGGACGCCTGAGGCTTTGGTGGCCCCGGCTTCACTTCGACCAGACACATGCGGCAATTGCCGGCAATGCTCAGGCGCTCGTGATAGCAGAAACGCGGAATTTCCTTACCGGCAAGCTCCGCCGCCTGAAGGACAGTCGCGCCCTCTGGGACTTCGATTTCTTCGCCGTCTACGGTTACCTTAGGCATGGCGATTACTCTCAGCGGGATGACCGGCTTTAACGATTACAAAAGCGGTCACAGAAAGAGCCATCATTACAACGGGTGGCAAGCCATAGCTGAGCAAACCTTCGGCACCAGAAGCGAACTCCGCAAAGCGGTCGGTTGCCAGCAGAGCAGCACTTCCAGCCGCTAGACCGCTGATTGAATAACCAGTTCTTTTTTTAAGATGGCTCACTCCGCCGCCTCCGCGAATTGTGCGTTGTGTTCGTGAATGCGCTTTTCCAACTCTGGGCGGAAGTGACGGATCAGGCCTTGGATCGGCCAGGCCGCCGCATCGCCCAGCGCGCAGATCGTGTGGCCTTCCACCTGCTTGGTCACCTCTTGCAGCATATCGATTTCTTCGATCGCTGCATCGCCGGTGCGCAGGCGCTCCATCATACGCCACATCCAGCCAGTGCCCTCGCGGCACGGCGTGCATTGGCCGCAGCTCTCGTGCTTGTAGAAATAGCTGAGACGCGAGATCGCGCGGACGATATCGGTGCTCTTGTCCATCACGATCACCGCCGCCGTGCCCAGACCCGAGCCAAGTTCTTTCAGCCCATCAAAATCCATCGGTGCGCTGCGAATTTGCTCCGCTGGTACAAGAGGAACGGATGAGCCACCCGGGATCACCGCGAGCAAATTATCCCAACCGCCCGTGATGCCGCCGCAATGCTTCTCGATCAGCTCCTCAAACGGGATGCTCATTTCTTCTTCGACGACGCATGGCCGCTCCACATGGCCACTGATCTGGAACAGCTTGGTGCCGTGATTGTTCTCACGCCCAAAAGAATTGAACCACGATGCCCCGCGCCGCAGGATCGTCGGCACAACCGCGATGCTTTCAACATTGTTGACCGTGGTGGGGCAGCCATAAAGACCCGCGCCCGCCGGGAAAGGAGGCTTCAGCCGGGGCTGACCCTTCTTGCCTTCAAGGCTTTCGATCATCGCGGTTTCTTCGCCGCAGATATATGCGCCTGCGCCGCGGTGCATGAACACGTCAAAATCATAGCCTGAACCGCTGGCGTTCTTGCCGATTAGACCTGCATCGTATGCTTCATCAATCGCCTTTTGCAGCGTTTCTGCCTCGCGAATGTATTCGCCGCGAATGTAGATGTAAGCAGCTCGCGCTCGCATGGCGAAGCCAGCAATCAGCGCGCCTTCGATCAGCTTGTGCGGATCATGGCGGATAATCTCGCGGTCTTTGCAACTGCCCGGCTCAGATTCGTCAGCATTGATGACGAGGAAACTTGGACGCCCGTCTTTGCTTTCTTTCGGCATGAATGACCATTTGAGGCCGGTAGGGAACCCCGCCCCGCCCCGTCCGCGCAGGCCCGACTCTTTCATTTCGTCTATGATCGCATCGTTGCCGCGCTGGATCAGCGCCTTCGTGTTGTCCCAATCGCCGCGCTTTTGCGCCGCCTTCAGGCCCCAATCTTGAAAGCCATAGACGTTGGTAAAGATGCGGTCCTTATCAGCGAGCATTGCCGCCATCCTTTTTCGCAAGTTTGAGTTGTCGCAATGCCAGCATTTGAAATGCAAGGCCTGCTGCCATCAACACGATGCCGACTGTGCGTTCGCCTGTGGCAGACAGGTAAGCGCCTGCACCAAAGCCAAAGAGTCCCGCGAAGGCGAAAGCTATCACAGCACCGTTCATCACCAATCACCCCGGTAATCGTGGTTTGCATCGACCATATCGGTAAGGTTGCTCAGCGCATTTGCAGGCTCTGACGTGTGACGGCCCGGCTCCTGCGTGCCCGTCTTGGGCTGCTCACCATTAGCGAGCGCATCCAGCACAGCGTCGAGCCGCTCTGGCGTCAAATCTTCGTAATTGTCATCGTTAATCTGGACCATTGGCGCGGTGGCGCAATTGCCCATGCATTCCACTTCGGTGAGGGTCCAAAGGCCGTCTTCGGAGACTTCGCCCTTGGCCATGCCGCGCTTCTTGCAGGCAGAAATGATGTCGTCCGACCCGCGCAGCATGCACGGCGTCGTGCCGCAAACCTGTACGTGGTATTTTCCAACCGGCTTCATGTTGTACATGAAATAGAATGTCGCGACCTCGAGCACGCGGATCACCGGCACGTCGATATATTTCGCGACATATTCGATCACGGGCAGCGGCAACCACCCTTGCGTCTCAGTCTCCTCGCCAACCTGACGCTGAGCCAGATCGAGCAGCGGCATCACCGCCGATTTTTGCCGCCCATCGGGGTATTTGGCGATGTGGTAATCCGCCTTTTTGCGGTTCTCTTTCGTCCATTCGAAAGAGCCCCAGCGTGCGCGGAGTTCCGGCGTATCAGGTGCGGGTGTACGATCAGCCATTGTCTGATGCTCCAAACTTGTGCTGCGACGGCCTTATTTCGGCCAGATAGTCCACGCGCACCAACTTCGAACCCTTAAACTTGTAACTCACGAGCTTGTGAGGAAATTCAGGATGAAAGGCAGTACCCCGCCGATAGGGGAACCAGAATTCGCGAACCAAAATTCGGTCGCCGCTTTGGAAGAAAAAAGCTTCACGGCTCATGCTAGTGCGTTCTACTCTGTTCTTGACCGCCATCGCATTGAGCCATCCCAGCCATTCTTCGCGCGTCTCAAACCGTCGCTGACCCTCAAAGAAAACCTCAACATCTACCGCAACCATCTCTCGCAAGCGGTCGAGCTCCTGCTCCGGAAAGCCGTTAGGCAATGCGGAAAAGAACTCGTTGTAGAATGCCTCTTCTTCGGGAATCAGCGGCGGGGGAGGCGCAGCACTTATCGAAACGGCAGAAGCAGTAACCAATAGGAGAGCAAGGGCATATCTCACCGGTCACACTCCCCGAACACCACATCGATCGCGCCTAGGATAGCGGTCGCGTCGGGCAGCATGTGGCCTTTGCTCATCATATCCATCGCTTGAAGGTGGCTGAACGCGGTTGGACGGATTTTGCAGCGGTATGGTTTGTTACTGCCATCGCTCACCAGATAGACGCCAAACTCGCCCTTCGGGCTTTCGGTCGCGACGTAAACTTCGCCCTCCGGTACGTGAAAACCCTCTGTGTAGAGCTTAAAGTGATGGATCAGGCTTTCCATCGACTGCTTCATTTCGCCGCGCGATGGCGGTGAGACTTTGCCGTCCGTGCTTGCAATTGGCCCTTCAGGCATATCGCGCAGGCATTGTTTTATGATCTTGGCGCTTTCGTAAACTTCCTTCACGCGCACCATGAACCGGTCATAGCAATCGGAATTGGTGCCCACCGGAATGTCGAACTCCATCCGATCATAGACATCGTACGGCTGCGACTTGCGCAGGTCCCACGGAATGCCAGCGGCGCGGATCATTGGGCCGGAAAAGCCCCACGCAATCGCATCATCGCGGCTGACCACGGCGATATCGACATTCCGCTGTTTGAAGATGCGGTTGTCTATCACCAGGCTCATCGCGTCGCCGAACAATTGCGGCAGGCGGTTATCGAGCCAGTTGCCGATATCAACCAGTAGCTTTTCAGGGACATCCTGATGAACGCCGCCTGGGCGATACCATGCAGAGTGCATGCGCGCGCCCGATGCTCGTTCGAAGAAGTTGAGGCAATCCTCGCGGATTTCGAACACCCACAGGTTCGGCGTCATCGCGCCGACATCCATCACATGCGCGCCGATGTTGAGCATGTGGTTGCAGATGCGGGTCAGCTCCGCGAACATTACGCGCAGATATTGCGCGCGTTCAGGCACTTCGAGATTGAGCAGTTTCTCAATCGCGAGAACATAGGAATGCTCTTGGCAAAGCGGGGAGCAATAATCGAGCCGGTCAAAATATGGCAGCGCCTGCAGATATGTCTTTTGCTCGATCAGTTTTTCGGTGCCGCGGTGGAGCAAGCCCACATGCGGGTCGACCCGCTCGATCACTTCGCCATCCAGCTCCATAATCATGCGGAGTACGCCGTGCGCCGCCGGATGCTGAGGCCCGAAATTGATCGTGTAATTCTGGATCACATCGCCGGTGGTGGTGGGCGATTCTTCGATTTGCATGCTCATTTCTCGCCTCCTTCCTCATCGGCTTTTTCATCGCCCGGAAGGACATAGTCGGAGCCTTCCCAAGGGGATAAGAAGTCGAAGGTGCGCATATCCTGCGGCAGCTTCACCGGCTCGTAAACGACGCGCTTTTCGTCTTCGGAATAGCGCAGCTCGGTATAGCCGGTCATCGGGAAGTCTTTGCGGAAAGGGTGCCCTTCAAAGCCATAATCGGTGAGGATACGGCGCAGATCTGGGTTGCCCGCAAACTTCACACCATACAGGTCGAACACTTCGCGCTCGAGCCAACCCGCATTGGGCCACAGGTCAGTGATTGTTGGCACAGGCGTAGCTTCATCGGTCGAGCATTTGACCATGATCCGGTGGTTCTTGGTCAGCGAGAGCAGCATGTAGACGACCTCGAAGCGTTCAGCCCGCTCGGGATAGTCGACGCCGGCGATCTCCATCATCTGCTGGTATTCGTGATCATCGCGCAGCGTTTTGAGTGTATCATTGATGCTATCGCGCTTGACCGTGATCAGGATTTCACCGTGCTTTTCTTCGGAGGCGATGACTTGCTCGCCAAGCGCCTTGCTCAGCACATCGAGCACACCTTCGTTCGAGGCGATTTTGGGGGCGGAATGGAGGACGGTCATTCGACAAACTCCAGCGAATTAAAGAACCGCTCGATCATGGCATCACCCTCTTCGCGGCTGACTTCGAGCTGCTTGCGAATATCGCCGATGATCATGAGCACTCCGAACTGCGACACCTCGATAATGGCGACTTTGGAATAGCCCACCGGTTTCTCGATCGTGTTCACGATTGCACGGCGGCCGGCAATCGCGGTTTGAGGAATTTCCTCTCGATCCGAGATATTCTTCATCATCGCAGAAAAAAGATCGGGCTCGCCTTGGAGAAGCTCATCCACTTCTGCAGGTCTGGGGCCATCGGGCAATTCCGCGAAGCCTATCAACGTGGCAATGAAACCGGAGGATGCCTTCATGCAGGCCCGCGTTGCTCCCGCCTGAAATTGACCAGGTGTCATCGCAAGCAAGCGACCACCTGCATCAGCTTCCTTGGCGTTGCATGGGATTTCGACAGAATACACACCAATTCTCGGCTCGAGCCGCTGCCAATTCCAGTCGGATGGGGGCGCTGAACAGCTCTCGCCAACGAAGGTGCAGATCGAACTGGTATCTTCGGCAGCAGGCTTTGCATCCTGCGCAAGAGCAGGAGTGCCCAGTGCAAAAAGGCCAGCCAATGCGACAACAAAGGAAATTTCGAGACCCCTCATCGCTCAATCGTCCCGACCCGGCGGATTTTGCGCTGCAATTGCATCACGCCATAAAGCAGCGCTTCGGCAGTCGGAGGACAACCGGGCACATAAATATCAACCGGGACAATCCGGTCGCATCCGCGCACGACGCTGTATGAATAGTGGTAATAGCCGCCGCCATTGGCGCAGCTGCCCATCGAAATGACGTACTTCGGGTCGGACATCTGGTCATAGACCTTGCGCAGGGCTGGCGCCATCTTGTTGCACAGAGTTCCTGCGACGATCATCACGTCTGATTGGCGCGGGGAAGCGCGCGGGGCGATGCCGAACCGCTCCATATCATAGCGCGGCATGTTCACATGGATCATCTCCACTGCGCAGCACGCTAGGCCGAATGTCATCCACCACAATGAGCCAGTGCGCGCCCATTGGAACAGGTCTTCGGTCGATGTGACCAGAAAACCCTTGTCGTTCACCTCGGTCTGCATGGCGTTGAAATAGTCAGCGTCAGGCTGACGCACTTCGCCGCCTTGCGCAGTCGGCAGACCGTTCATCGGCTTGCCAGCGGCGTCCAGGATCGGGCGACCCGGGGTGATGTTTGCTGAAGTGCTCATTCCCAGTCCAGAGCCCCCTTCTTCCATTCGTAAGTAAGGCCAATCGCCAGAATGCCGAGGAAGGTCATCATGCCAATCCATCCGACCCAGCCTGTTTCGCCTAGGCTGACTGCCCAAGGAAACAGGAATGCAGCTTCTAGATCAAAAATGATGAAGCTGATCGCGACGAGATAAAAGCGCACGTCAAACTGGCTGCGTGCATCTTCAAATGCTGGAAATCCGCATTCATACTCGCTGAGCTTTTCTGCATCGGGGTTGTGCGCACCTGTTAGGCGCGACACGCCCATTGGCAGAAACACAAACAGGCATGACAAGCCAAAGGCTATGGCGATGAAAATCAGTATCGGCAGATACTGGCTAAGGTCGACCACGATAACTTCCAAATGGTGATTAATCCCATGGCGCGTCTAGGCGCGTCGCGCGACCCACGCAAGGGCGCGAATCGGGCAAATCTGCGCATAAATGTTGCATTAAATCGAAGATACCACTGGGCAATGCACACCGCGAAGGCGTTGCCCTGTGCCTGTGCGCTACTTCATCATGGTTGCCGCAGCCTTTTCCGTCGCTTTGCCATAGGGCGGCTTGAACCCGCCCAGTTTGGCAATGTCGATCTTTGGCTGGTGATAGACAGCGCGCGCATGGCTGAATTCCTTGAAGCCTTCGATCGCGTGATAGCTGCCCATGCCGGATGGCCCGACCCCGCCAAATGGTAGATCTTCCATCGACACGTGAAAGATCACATCATTGGTTGTGACGCCGCCAGAGATAGTGCGGGTCAAAACGCGCTCTTGCTCTTCGGTATCCTGCCCAAAGTAGTAGAGGCCAAGCGGGCGATCATGTTCATTCACATAATCAATCGCATGATCGACGGTCTTATAGGTTTTCACAGGCAAGACTGGACCGAATATTTCTTCCTGCATGGCTTCCATGTCGTCGGTGACGTTCTTCAGGATCGTCAGCGGCATTTTACGCTGATTGGCATTGCCGAAATCCTCATTGCCCGGATTGACTTCAATCACCTCTGCGCCTTTATCGCGGGCGTCCGCCACCATGCCTTGCAAGCGTTCAAAATGACGGTCAGAAACGATTGAGGCGTAGTCATCATTTTCGAGCAGGGTCGGATACAAATTGGCCACACCGTCAGACACACCGCGAACGGCTTCATCTTCCTTATCCTGCGGAACATACATGTAATCTGGAGAAAGGCAGATTTGGCCAGCATTCATCATTTTACCCAGCGCGATGCGTTCACCCGCTTTGGCAAAATCGGCGCTTTCACCCATGATAACTGGGGATTTTCCACCGAGCTCTAGCGTGACGGGTACAAGGTTCTTAGCCGCCGCTTCCATCACTTTGCGCCCGGTCGGCGTTGAGCCTGTGAACACCAAATGATCGAATGGCAATTCGGTGAAGGCCGCTGCGACCTCGGGGCCGCCGGTGATGACTGCGACTTCATCTGCGGTGAAATATTCTTCAACGAGTTCCGCCATCAAGAGAGATGTTCGCTCAGTAAATTCGCTTGGCTTGATCATCGCGCGGTTGCCCGCAGCAAGCACTTGCATCAGCGGGGAAAAAGCAAGGTTCACCGGAAAATTCCATGGGCTGAGGATGCCGATGACGCCTTTTGGCTCATAGCGTACTTCAGCTTTTGCGCCGAGCAATCCAAGCGGAAATTGCACCGGGCGTTTTTCCGGCTTGGCCCATTTGTCCATGTTCTTTAGCGCATGCTTGCCTGCGCCAACTGTGCCCGCAATATCGGTGATCATAGACTGCTCTATGGCGCGATTGCCGAAATCTGCGCTCATTGCCTTGCACAGGTTTTCGCTATGGTCTTTCAGCAACGCCATCGCGCGCTTTATCCGGTCTTTGCGCATGTTCATGCTCTCAGGCCGTGACGCGGTGAAAGCGTCGCGTTGACGTTTCAAAAGGGCTTCCAGCTCTGCTTTGCGATTATCGGCCATGCGTCTCTCCCGAAGGCAATTGGTTTTGATTTGACACTCTTGTCGCGAAAAAGCGTGAGCCTGACAAGCCGCAAGGCGCGCATACGCATTCGGATTGCCTTTGCCGCAGCGCAGCATTACATCGCCCTGAGAAACGCACGACACTTTGCTCAAGGAACCCGACATGGCCCAGTTTTCCGCTCAAGACCCTATTGTCATTCTCTCTTACGCGCGCACCCCGATGGGCGGAATGCAAGGCGCATTGGCGGACGTATCGGCAACTGATTTGGGTGCGACTGCGGTAAAGGCAGCCGTCGAACGTTCTGGTGTCGCGGGAGAGGAGTTTGACCGGGCTTATATGGGTTGCGTCCTTCCGGCAGGCCTAGGCCAGGCCCCTGCCCGCCAAGCCGCGATCAAAGCGGGGCTGCCAAAGTCAGTGCAAGCAACCACCGTCAACAAGGTTTGCGGTTCTGGTATGCAAACGGTCATTATGGGCAGCGAAGCGCTCGCATCTGGCGCAATCGATATGGTGGTTGCTGGCGGCATGGAAAGCATGACCAACGCGCCATATTTGCTCAAAAAGCATCGCTCTGGCGCGCGGCTCGGTCATGACACAACGTACGATCATATGTTCCTCGACGGGCTTGAAGATGCCTATGAAGAAGGGCGCGCGATGGGCACTTTTGCTCAGTGTACGGCAAATGATTACCAGATGACGCGTGAGGAGATGGACGAATATTCCATCGAAAGCCTGCGCCGCGCCAATGCAGCAATTGAAAGTGGTGCTTTCGCCGATGAAGTCGTGCCGGTGACCGTCAAGACTCGGAAAGGCGATGTCGTTGTCGAGCATGACGAAGCGCCCGGCAAAGGCCGTCCGGACAAGATCCCGCAATTGCGCGCTGCTTTTGCCAAGGACGGGACGATCACAGCTGCGACCTCCAGCTCCATTTCTGATGGCGCAGCTGCCATTGTGCTGACCCGCGAAAGCGTCGCGGCCGAAAAGGGCGTGACACCCGTAGCCAAAGTCGTGGCAATGGCAGCACATGCCCGCGAGCCGAAGGATTTCACCATCGCCCCGATTGGAGCCATCGAAAAAGTGCTCGCCAATACCGGTTGGACGACGGACGATGTTGAGTTGTGGGAAGTGAACGAAGCGTTCGCCTGCGTCGCCATGTTCGCAATGCGCGACCTTGGCATCCCGCACGACAAGATCAACGTAAACGGCGGCGGCACGGCGTTAGGTCACCCAATTGGCGCGAGCGGCACGCGTATCCTTGTTACGCTCCTCAATGCGCTGAAAAAGCAAGGCAAGACGAAGGGCGTGGCCAGCCTTTGTATTGGCGGCGGCGAAGCTACTGCGATTGCTGTCGAGCTCGTTTAATGCGGGCCTTTGCGATAGCTTTGCCGATGGCGCTCGCGCTGTCGGCATGTGGCGGGCAAACTGAACGCAGCGGTGAGGCGTCCACCTCCTCGCCTGATGCGGGCCAAGCAATCGCAGCTTCGCAAACGGTGGAAGAGGAGGGCTTTGAAATGAAGCCCGGTCTCTATGCTATTGAAGCAAACGGCACGATTTATGCTAAGACACGGCTCAACCCTGACTTCACTTACGTCGATTACTCACCACAAAATGTCACAGTCGGCGGCGGAACATGGGAAGTGGACGGCGCAACCTTCTGTTTCAATCCGCGCGGTGAAAATGGTGAGGTGAGAGAGCCGCGCTGCTGGAAAAATGGGCCTGCTGGCGATGGTGGATCATTCAGCACCACGCTTGCCGATGGCAGTGAGAGCTATTTTATTACGCCGCTCAGCGAATAGTGATCAGGGCTGACCTGCGCCCCAAAGCCGGTCACGCTGAACCCATCCAGCACGCCCGGCAATGTCCAGTTCGCACCAGCCCGCTTCGCATTGACCCAGCCTGCCGACATTGCCCGGCATAAATCGCCACCTGAGTGATGATTGCGCGCTTGCAGAGGCGCGCATGTCCACCGGGCCTTCCCCGACTATCAGTGCAGTTCGCGCCGCGCTGAGCAAGCCGCGAGTGATCCAGCCCCGATCACCGTTCGGATCTTCGATTAAGCGCCAACCTTCTCGCAGGCGAATAACCTTCACCGGCAATCCTTTGCGCTTATAGACCCAATCAATCGGATAATCCCGGCTAGGCCCGACCCGCATGTTCACTTTCTCAGAATCGATAGATGCCCAATAGGGCACTTCCCGATCCTGTGCGCCCAGAGGCGTAACCAAGGGCGAAAATGCCAATGCCAAGGTCGCGAATAGAAAGGTAAAGAAAAACCGAGCCATGTTGCGCATTTCTATAGCTTGGCTGGGTGCATATCATCAAGCATGCTTGACCGCCCCGCCCACAAGCCATTAGCGCGCATTGTATGGCGAGCAACCCTCAGCATTCGAACCGACCGTCCGCGCGCGAGTTAAAAGTCGTCGTAACGCGGCAGCTGATGCCTTCGGTAGAGGCGCGCATGGGTGAAATGTTCGATTGTACGCTCAATAAAACTGATCAGCCGATGAGCCGTGATGCTTTGATTGCAGCGATGCAAAACGCGGATGTGCTGGTTCCGACAGTTACTGACCGAATCGATGCAGAGATGATCGGAGCTGCAGGCCAGCAGCTGGGGTTGATCGCGAACTTCGGCGCTGGGACGGAACATATTGATCTGGCCGCTGCCGCTAAGCGCAAAATCATAGTCACAAACACCCCCGGCGTTTTTACCGATGACACGGCTGACATTGCGATGGCCGGGATTATCGGGGTGCCTCGGCGCATTCGTGAAGGCACGGCGCTTGTCCGTCGCGGCGAATGGACCGGATGGGCGCCGTCGGGTCTGTTGGGGCGCAAATTAGGCGGCAAGGTCCTTGGCATTGTCGGCATGGGACGCATCGGCCAAGCGGTCGCACACCGGGCGCACGCATTTGGACTTGAAATCGCTTATCACAACCGCAAACGCCTGCCCGAAGCGGTCGAAAAAATGTTCGGTGCGCGTTACGTAGAACACCTCGATGATCTCGTGGCAGAGGCCGATATTGTCACACTGCACAGCCCGCTGACCGATGCGACGCGGAATATGCTGGATACACCGCGCTTTGCACTAATGAAACCAGGAGCGAGTGTCATCAACACAGCACGCGGAGAACTGATCGATCAAGAAGCGTTAATTGATGCGCTTTACAGCGGTCACCTCGCTGGCGCGGGCTTGGACGTTTATCCTGATGAGCCGTGCGTTGATGAACGGCTCCTCAAGCATCCGAACGTGATGACCTTGCCGCATATCGGCAGCGCAACTGCCGAAGGGCGCGAAGCTTCAGGGGAAAAAGTCATCGCCAATATCCGGTTTTGGGTTGATGGCCATCGCCCACCTGATCAAGTGCTCGAAGCGTTGATCGCGGCGCAATAGAAGACATTTGGGGGCACTTTACATGCAGCGTTTCACGCTTTCGCGCTTGATACTGGCAACACTGGTTTGTGTGGGAATTTGCACCCCTGCGGCAGCTCAGGATGCAGCACCAGCAATAGTGAATGATACCGGCGATACAGCGTGGATTTTGGCATCTTCTGCTTTGGTTTTGTTGATGACCTTACCCGGCCTTGCCTTGTTCTATGGTGGCCTAGTCCGCGCAAAAAACCTGCTATCTGTGGTGTTACAATGTGGGGCCATAGCAGCATCAGCCTCAATCATATGGGTCGCTGTTGGATACACTTTAGCCTTCGGACAAGTGACAAATGGCTGGATCGGGGGTGGCAACGCACTGATGTTGAGTGATCTGGGTACCTTGCGTCCCGGCACTGCAATTCCTGAAAGCACATTTGCGCTGTTCCAAATGACCTTCGCAGTCATAACCCCTGCTTTGATGGTGGGCGCGTGGGTCGAGCGCGCGCGTTTCGCATGGGTGCTAGCTTTTTGCGCGCTTTGGCTCCTGATTGTTTATGCGCCTGTTGCGCATTGGCTATGGGGCGGTGGCTGGCTTGCCACAAACTTCGGCACGCTCGATTTTGCTGGAGGTTTAGTCGTCCATACTACTGCAGGTGTTTCTGCTCTCTTAGTTGCGCTGTTGCTTGGGAAACGAGATGGCTTCCCGAAGAAGCCTATGCTGCCGAACGCCCCTGCCCTCACCATGGTCGGCGCTGCGCTGCTGTGGGTTGGCTGGTTCGGCTTTAATGGCGGGTCTGCTCTTGGAGCCAATGACAATGCCTCCAGCGCGATTATCAATACGCACATTGCAGCTTCTGCTGCGGCACTTACGTGGCTGCTGATCGAGCGATTGTCGCTTGGCAAACCCACGACAATTGGCTGGGCGACAGGCGCAATTGCTGGCCTGGCCACGATCACACCAGCGGCAGTATTCGTCTCTCCCGGTGCAGCGATGCTGTTCGGAATGTTGGGGGCATTGGTTTGTTATGGCGCGATCCAAGGGATCAAACTGCGCTGGCACATTGACGATTCGCTTGATGTTTTTGCCGTTCACGGTGTTGGCGGCCTGTTAGGCACCTTGCTATTGGCGGTGTTCCTTGCACCTGAGCTGGGCGGAACGGGTTATTTCGAAGGGATGACTATGGGGAGCCAGCTGGTTGCTCAAGCTGTTGGGATCGGGGTTGTCGCGCTGTGGAGCGCGATTGGAACAGCGATTATTGCGTTAATGGTCTCCGTCATCTTTCCTATGCGGGTGGAGCATGATGACGAGGTCGAGGGCCTTGACCTGACCAGTCACGGTGAGCGGGCTTGGGATATGGACTAAAGTTTTAGTGCGAATAGCTTGTTAAACTCTCCGGGGACATATCCGGCGAAAGGAGCGCAAGGCTCAAAGCCAAAGCCGCAGTAAAGCCGTAGGGCGGCGTCAAGTACGGCGCCCGAACCTGTTTCCAGCTTGACGCTTTTGAAGCCATGGTAGCGAGCGCGGTCTATCAGATGGGTGAGTATTGAGCGTCCCGCGCCTGTGCCCCGCGCATCAGGATGCGCTCGCATAGATTTAATTTCGCCGAATTCTTCGTGCCGTTTAAGAGCGCCGATCGCCAAGAGCGCGTCATCATCCCAAGCGGCAAACACCTCAATCTCTGGTATTTTGAGTCCCGAAAAATTGAGGACATGGCAAGTTCCTGGAGGGGACGATTCCACCATCTCGCGGTGGTGCAGTTCGAGAAGCGCATGGACTTCAGCTTCACTCAAGTCTGTCGCGCGGATTTCCATCTTACTAGTTTAAAGGTTTTCGTATTGTGGCATGCCCAAAACGTGGAAGCCGCCATCGACATGGATGATCTCACCGGTGGTGAAAGCGCCGGCATCACTGCACAGGTAAACTGCTGTGCCGCCCACTGCTTCCAATGTCGCGTTGCTGCGTAGCGGCGCGTTGGCATCGGTATGGCGATAAGTGCTGCGAGCACCGCCAATCGCAGACATTGCCAGCGTTTTCATTGGGCCGGGACTGATTGTATTCACCCGGATGCCATCGGGGCCTAGGTCATCGGCCAAGTAGCGCACAGATGCTTCCAACGCCGCCTTTGCCACGCCCATCACATTGTAATTCGGGGTGACGCGCGTTGAACCCATATAGCTGAGGGTCAGAACTGTACCGCCGTGTTCAACCATCATTGGGTGCGCTCGGCGGGTCACTTCGATTAGACTATAGGCTGATATATCCAAACTGGTTTTGAAGTTCTCTCGCGAGGTATCAAGGATACGCCCGCTCAGCTCAGACTTGTCAGCATACGCAATCGCGTGAACTAGAAAATCGAGCGTGCCCCACCGGTCCTGCAGTGCGGCGAAGGCAGCGACTAAGGATGCATCATCAGTCACATCCACATCCAGCAAAAAGTCTGAGCCAACACTCTGTGCCAGTGGCTCCAAACGCTTGCCGAATGCTTCGCCCTGATAGGTAAAGGCAAGCTCAGCGCCGGCCTCAGCGCAAGCCTTTGCAATGCCCCAAGCGATAGAGCGATCATTGGCGACGCCCATGATCAGGCCGCGTTTTCCCGAGAGTACACCCATTGTGCTCACCTCACCTTTTGGCACTTAGTGCAGACTGAAAACTCAGCCGCGGAATTTCGACATCAGCATCGAACCATTTGTTCCGCCAAAACCAAAGCTGTTCGTCATCACCGTATCGAGCCCCGCATTTTCGACAAGCTGTGTAGCGATTTCTTCGGGTTTCAGTGCCGGATCGAGTGTTTCCACATTGATCGAAGGTATGATGAAATCATGTTCCAAGGCGAGCAGGCAGTAAATCGCCTCCTGCGCGCCGGTAGCCCCTTGACTATGACCTGTCATCGACTTGGTCGAACTGACGGGCGGCGTCATCCCTTCGCCAAACACTCTGCGCACGGCTTCGATCTCGCCTACATCGCCAACTGGCGTCGAAGTGCCATGGGCATTGATGTAGCTGACCTTGCGGTCCTCGCTTAGCGTCTTCAACGCGCCGCGCATCGCACGTTCGCCGCCCTCACCGGAAGGTGCGACCATATCAGCGCCATCAGATGTCGCGCAGAAACCGGTCACTTCAGCGTAGATCTTCGCCCCGCGAGCCTGCGCATGCTCAAGGCTTTCGAGCACAATTATCGCGCCCCCGCCGCCGATAACAAAACCATCACGGTCAGCATCAAAAGCGCGTGATGCGCGTTCTGGACTATCATTATATTTACTCGACATAGCGCCCATCGCGTCAAACAGGCACGACAATGTCCAATCCAACTCTTCACCGCCGCCGCCAAACATCACATCCTGTTGGCCCAGCGCGATCTGTTGAGCCGCCATGCCAATGCAATGTAACGATGTGGAACAAGCTGACGTGATAGAGAAATTCATGCCCTTAATTTGATAGGCGGTCGCCAAATTGGCGCTAACCGTCGAAGACATAGCTTTAGGGACGGCAAAAGGTCCGATGCGTTTGGTCGAGCCATTCTTCAAGACCGTTTGATGTGCAGTAAGCATGGCGGAGGTTGACGGACCGCCTGAACCGGCAATCACACCCGTCATCGGGTTAATAACATCTCTTTCTTCCAAGCCTGCATCCGCAATCGCTTGGCCCATAGCTATATGGGCATAGGCAGCTCCGGGACCCATGAAACGCAAAGTCCGTTTGTCGACATGTTCTTTCACATCAAGGTCGACAGCCCCCGCAACGTGCGAACGGAAGCCATGTTCGGCCATATCATCATTGAAAGTGATGCCCGATTTGCCTGCTTTGAGCGAGGCGAGCACCTCTGCTTGATTGTTTCCAATCGAGGAGACGATTCCTAAACCAGTGATAACAACGCGGCGCATGATCCCCTTTTCTCGCTCCAAACTTGTTTAGGACTAAAGTCCGATCAGGCTTCTGAAAGAGCGACTTTCATATCTTTGACTTGATAAATGACCTCACCATCGGCCTCAACGCGGCCATCAGCAACGCCCATGGTCAGGCGGCGAGTTTGCACCGCCTTGGTAAAGTCGACGTAATAGGTCAGCAATTTGCGGTCTGGCCGCACCATCCCTGTCAGCTTAACCTCGCCAACGCCCAAAGCATAGCCCCGACCTTTCCAGCCGCGCCAACCGAGGTTGAAGCCGGTCAGCTGCCACAGACCATCAAGACCAAGGCAACCGGGCATGATGGGATTACCGGGAAAATGACAGTCGAAAAACCACTGGTCTGGCTTGATATCAAACTCCGCCACGACATGGCCCTTTCCAGCGGGGCCGCCATCGCCGGAAATATCGGTAATCCGATCCATCATTAGCATCGGCGGTTCTGGTAATTGCGCATTGCCAGCGCCGAACAGCTCTCCCCGTGCGCACTTCAATAAGTCATCACGGTCAAAACTGGATGGAAACTCACTCATAACCTGCGAAACCTCTGAATTTTGTGCTGCACAATCGGAGCAGCGACTAGCACCCCCTTTTGTTCCTGAAAAGGGCGCGCAGCGGGCAGGTTGATAAGTGTTCGCAGTGCGCGCTTAACCGTTAATTCGCGCTTTGACTGCAGGACTGAATGGCTGCAGGGTCGGGGCGTTCAGGTGAGCGCTCAAAACGTGCAAAATATCCTTTGATGTCGGGCTTTTCGATGAATTCTATCAGGCGGAAACCCGCAGCATCAAATTCGCAAAACAGCAGTTTTGGGGGGATTCCATGCTTGTCAGTAGGGCGATCAGAATCGACGACAATCACCTGACCGTTTTCGGCCAATGCCGGCCATAGCCGCCACATGAAGGCATAGGGTTCGGATACCTCATGATACATGTGAACTAGGAATATCCGATCAAAACTATCCGGTGGCAGCTGCGGATCATCGACGCGGCCCAGCTTGATAGAGATGTTCTCAAGCCGCTCGTTTTCTACTCGCCTGCCGATCCGCTCCAACGCATCCCGGTCAATGTCTTGCGCCAAAACGCGGCCCGCGTCGCCCACTCGGTCTGCAAGGCGGACGGTGTAATATCCCTCGCCTGCGCCAATATCGGCAACCGTCATTCCCTCTGCAATCGCAGCGAGGTCCATGACCTTTTGCGCCTCGCCCCGGCGATCACGGGCATCCTCGTTCGAAAATTGGTTGGAAGTGACTTTGGAAACTGGACGGTCAGGTAGAGGAAACTCAAGCGCAGTTTCAGGACGGCCCTCGTTATTCGCGACAGGTTTGCAACCTGCGAGACATGCAAGAATTGCGATTGATCCCACCACAAAACGCATGATTATTCTACGTCCTCCACCTCTACCTGCTCACCGGTGACGCGTTGAGCAAGAGCGGCTGAGATATAGGGGTCCAGCGCTCCATCCAGCACATCGTCGGGTGATGAGGATGTGACGCCAGTGCGTAGATCTTTGACCATTTGATACGGTTGCAGAACGTATGAACGGATCTGGTGCCCCCAGCCAATATCGCTTTTTTCCTGATACTCACCCGAAGCGACTGCCTCTCGTTCCGCCATTTCACGCTCGAACAAACGTGCTTTTAGCATATTCATCGCAGTTGCGCGGTTTTTGTGCTGGCTCCGATCATTTTGGCTGGCCACGACGATGCCGGTTGGCTGGTGCGTGATCCGCACCGCACTATCGGTTGTGTTAACGTGCTGTCCGCCGGCACCAGAGGCGCGGTAGGTATCGATCTTTAAATCGCCTTCGTTGATTTCAACTTCAAAATCATCGTCGATTACAGGGTAAACCCAAACCGAGCTAAACGATGTGTGACGGCGTGCATTGCTATCATATGGGCTGATGCGCACGAGGCGGTGAACCCCGCTTTCGGTCTTGGCATATCCATAGGCGTTCTCGCCTTTAATCAGCAGGGTGGCCGATTTAATGCCTGCTGCATCGCCAGCCTGATATTCCACTGTTTCGATCTTATAGCCGCGTCGCTCTGCCCAGCGGCCATACATCCGAAACAACATTTCGGCCCAATCTTGGCTTTCCGTGCCCCCGGCGCCTGCATGAATTTCGATATAAGTGTCGTTGGCGTCCGCTTCGCCCGATAGGAGAGCCTGAACCTTATCAGCATCCGCCCGGTCAGCGAGCTTCTCAAGCGATTTAAGGCCATCATTGACGACCTCTTCTTCGCCCTCGGCCTCACCCATTTCGATGAACTCAATCGCGTCCGCCATCTCACTTGAGATGTCTCGCACGGTGTTCACTGCCGTTTCGAGCGTTTTCTGCTCGCGGCTAACGCTCTGCGCTTCTTTAGGGTTATCCCATAGTGTTGGGTCCTGAACGCGCGCATTCAGCTCATCGAGACGGCGCAAGGCGCTGTCCCAATCGAGTGACTGACGTACCAGCGCCAGCGCTGCTTCGATCCGATCAATATGGGATTGCGCTTCAGCGCGCATCGAGTTTCCTTCAATTGGCCTTTAACTAGGCAATTGCCCTGTTTAGCGTTTCGCAATCGCTTAGCGCTCAGAAAGCGATTGTAAAGTTTAGTGGTGTTCTGGAAGGCGCCGCCACGGTCAATACAGTCCGCCGCGATCTTCAACGAAGTCTTCCGGTTGCCCGTCGGTGGATTCCACTTCTTGAGAGCGTGTCTGGCTGCGGGCCGATCTAATCAATGCCAAAATCTCATCGCGTTTCGCGGCTATTTGATCGAGCCGTGTCGCGCGCTCTGGCTCTGTATCTGGCTTGAAAGCTTCCCAAATCACCGCGGATTTCTTGTCATTGGTCGGCCAACCATCAAGCACCCGCTTGCCGGTACGCCGGTCAACGCGGACCATCCGTACGCCAGCTGGGGCAATCGCTGGCAAATCTGACCATTGATCGCGGGATTCCTTGATGAGAGTTTTGATGATCGGCGCTGCGATGGTCCCACCTTGAGCATAACCCCCCATGTTTCGCGGCCGATCAAAACCAACATATGCGCCCGCAATCAGTTCTTGCGTGCCACCAACAAACCAAACGTCCTTCGGTCCGGTCGTTGTTCCGGTTTTGCCAAACAATGGCAGACCCAGATCGTTAAGCACGGTCGCGGTGCCGCGATCCACAACACCGCGGAGCATATGCATTGTTTGGAATGCAGTGCGTGCGTCCATCGCTTGCTCACCTTTGAGGCCAAAGCGTGGCATGGCTTTGCCGTCCCATTGCGCCATGTTGCAACCGGTGCATTTGCGTGTGTCTGCCCGCCAAATGACTTTGCCATTGCGATCCTGAATGTAATCGATGACCGTGGGCTGGTTCAACCGGCCGTGATTGGCAAGCGTTGCATAGGCCGCAACCATTTTCATCACGGTCGATTCTTCAGAGCCAAGTGATGTGGCTGCGTAAGGATCAGGGTCTTCGCTAATGCCCAGTTTTTCAATCGTATTCACGACATTGTCCATCCCGGCCTGCATACCGATCTGCACAGTCATAATGTTTTGAGATTGTTCAAGACCGTAGCGCAAAGGGAACTCGCCCGCACGCCCGCCGCGAATGCATTTCTCTCCCAAGTTGCGGCCCTGATAATAGCAATAGCGCGAGTTATCGATTTGGGTCGACGGGGTCATGCCATTGTCCAGGCCTGTCGCGTACACAAACGGCTTTATCGTCGATCCTGGCTGACGCATCGCCTGTGTGGCGCGATTGAAGTCTGAGATGCGATGATCGAAACCGCCCTGCATCGCGAGCACTCGGCCATATTGCGCGCTTTGCACAACAAGCCCGCCTTGCGCTTCGGGAATGGTGCGCACTCGGTAACCATTGCCGCTAGGCTGCGCGACAATCACATCGCCAGCTTTGAGCGCATTTGGCAGGCCTGACAGTGACTTTTCTTCGCCGTCGGCAAAACCAATTGTAGCGGACCCGCCTGAACGCTGCGTCACGACGCCAACGCGCCAATCATCAAAATTGATGCCCAGATTTGAGCTGCGAAGCTGACTGTCCCACGCGCCATCGTCAAAATCGATAGTGGCAATCGGGCCGGTCCATCCGCGCCTACCGTGATAGCGCTGTAATCCCTGCCTCAGGGCTGTTCGCGCAGCTTCTTGCAGCTCTTGATCGAGCGATGTTCGGACCCAAAGTCCGCCTGCATAAACGCTGTTTTCGCCATCCTCGGCGTTTTCACCGAAACGATTGATCAGTTCACGGCGCACTTCTTCCAAGAAATACCCCGCATCGACTGAGCGCTGGGTCCGCTGCCGAGCCAACCCTAGCGGCTGAGCTTTCGCTGTTGTTTCCTCAGAAGCTGTAATGAACCCGTTTTCTTGCATCTGGCCGAGAACAAAATTGCGCCGCGTAATCGCCAATTCTTCATTCTGGGAGCGGCCGTAGCGCTCTGGCGCCTTGGGCAGAATTGCGAGGAACGCCATTTCGTGCAGCTCAAGATCTCCAACATCTTTGTTGAAATACGCACGGCTAGCTGCCTGCACGCCAAAACTACGCCGTCCCAGCGGTATTTCATTGAGGTAAAGCTCGAGTATTTCTTCCTTGCTCATCACCCCTTCGATGCGGCTTGCAAGGATCATCTCCTTGAGCTTGCGCGTCACCGAATACTCATCGCCCAGCAGCAGATTCTTTGCGACTTGCTGCGTGATCGTTGATCCGCCGACCGCCCGATCACCAGATCCAAGCTTACTGACATAATCGAACACTGCGTTGGCCGTGCCGGTGATATCGACCCCGCCGTGCGAGAAAAATGTTTTGTCCTCGGCGGAGAGGTACGCCTCAATCAGCTCTTCTGGAAAGTCGGGGTATTGCAACTGCACACGGCGCTCGCGCGCATAGGAGTGAACGATCCCACCATCGATCCCGCGTACCACTGTGGGCAGCGGTGTCTGATAATCCACCAGACCTTCAGCATCAGGCAGGTCGCGCGCCAAGAACATCCAAGCCGCGATCCAAACTAGCAATCCCGCGATGACTGCAAAGGCACCAAGCTTGAAGATCAAGCTCGATTTCCATTTGCTCGCAAACCATGCGCCTACCGCGCTCAAATCGCGGCCCATGCGATAGCGAAAATAGGCGAGATGTGATTGTGGTGCGGTATCAGTCATGGTCAATCTTGGTCATTACGTTTGCGTCTTAGCACGGGTACTTTTGCGCGCGCTAGCGGCTTTCACCTGATTTTCAGATGAATTTTCGCGGATGTGGAATGGCTTTAGCGATCTGCACGCCGAGCAAAAAATATGCGGATGGCGTCGGCAAGAACCCCGGCGTAGGTGGCCTGCCCCTCTGCCGTGGACAAAAGCGCACTGTCAGTTTGATTGGTGACAAAACCACTTTCAAACAGAACAGAGGGCACATCAGGCGCTCTTAAAACGGCCAGCGCTGCCGAGCGGCGGGGTTGCGAGACAAAGGTAAGTTCGCCCTGCCCTTCGCGAATGATAAGGCCCGAAAGATCCGAAGAATCCTCTTGCGTGGCTTGTTGCGAAAGCTCGACAAGTATCGCGCTGACCGCTTCGCTTTGTCCGTCAATCTGAATACCGTTCACCCGATCTGCATCATTCTCCCTCGCGGCGAACCGTGCTGCGGCCTCACTGGAGGCCTCTGAGGACAAGGTGTAGACGCTAGCGCCCGACACATCGCTACCTTCACCCGCAGAATCAGCATGGATTGAAACAAACAGGTCAGCACCCAGCTGGCGCGCGATCTCTGGTCTATCGCCCAATGGCAAAATCATATCTGTTGATCGCGTCATTGCAACGCGGATCCCGCCGTCGCTCAGCAATTGATCCCGCAGCGCGAGGGCAATGCCAAGCGTAATATCCTTCTCGCGTATGGGCGACCCGTCTGGGCCTACGCCAACTGCACCAGGATCACGCCCTCCATGCCCGGCATCAATCACGACCAGAGGGCGATCAGCATCGTCTGGGCCAAGCACATCTGGCAGCGGCACGGAAGCACCCTGCCCCTGCAAGACAATCCTTTGCACATAATCCCGGCCAAGCTCGGGTATGGGAATTGTCGTTTTTGTGATCACAGCGCCGCCGATCAGCAAAGCTGGAACAAGCAGAACCAGCAAAAGAAGTGAACGCAACGACATATTGTTAACCCGATTAGAATGATGGTGTGTAAGAACGCAATATGGTTGCGGGCGCTAACCCACGGTGCTAGCACGCAATGATCGAAAAACACTGGGTTCGGCCCTATTTAGGCACTCGAATCAGGCATTTTTCAATTTTGGCCGCGGTGGCATTCATCATTCCGGCCCATTTACAGGTTGATGCAGTGACGAGTCTCTTCTCCTCGCAATTCCAGACGCAGCGCCCGGCGCTGGCGATGGACTATGCGGGCCGAAGCGCGGACATGATCCGCAATCTCATCGCAGCAGACACATTATTTTTACCCCGCGCAATAGGTGCGCGGACACTCGATAAATCAAGCGGACTATCCATAGCTTACAAGCGCATGGATCGACCCGTTTCACCTTACAAATTGCGTCCAACTTACGGCCTTACGGCCGCCTTGGACGCGTGGAGACAACACAATGGCAACGCGCATGCTAATCGATGCGCGCCACTCGGAAGAGACCCGGGTGGCGGTACTAAAAGGCAACCGGATTGAGGAATTCGACTTTGAATCTGCCGAACACAAGCAGATCAAGGGCAATATTTATTTAGCGAAAGTTACTCGCGTAGAGCCGTCTTTGCAGGCGGCATTTGTTGACTTTGGCGGCAATCGCCACGGTTTCCTCGCCTTCAACGAAATCCATCCCGACTATTACCAGATCCCACAGGATGATCGGGAGCGTTTGCTGGCTGAAGAGGCGGAAGCCGCAGAGGAAGAGGCACGCCTTCGCGCCGAAGAGGAAGAAGAAGGCAATGTTCCCGGCGATGAGTATGACGCTGAGGACGAATCTGCAGAGGCTCTTGCCGAAGATCTCGCAGAAGACGGCATGGAAGAGATCGACACATCAGAAAAAGATAAAGTCGCCACCATCGAAGAAGGTAATGTCGATGGCGACGATGACGATGCAGATGATGACGACGATGCCGAAGCAGATGATGATGACGCAGAGAAATCTGATGATGACTCATCCGAGGATAAGCCGCGTCGTGGTCGTCGCCGGGGACGTGGTCGGCGCCGCCAAGGCGGAAAAGGCGACAATAAGAAAAGCCGCAGCCGCGCGAAAGAAGTCGACGAAGTTCGCGCGAAGCGCATGGCGCTGCGCCGCCGCTACAAGATCCAAGACGTTATCCAGCGCCGCCAGGTAATCCTGGTTCAGGTCGTGAAGGAAGAGCGCGGGAATAAGGGCGCGGCCCTCACCTCTTACCTCAGCCTGGCTGGCCGTTACACCGTGCTGATGCCCAACAGCTCGCACGGCGGCGGTATCAGCCGTAAGATCAATTCAGCGTCTGATCGCAAACGTCTGAAGCAAGTTGTTGCTGATCTTTCACTGCCCAAAAGCATGGGTCTTATCGTGCGCACGGCGGGCATCACCCGCACAAAGACAGAGATTAAGCGTGACTTCGATTATCTTGCGCGACTGTGGGATGAAATTCGTCAAAAAACGCTCTCTTCAACCGCGCCATCGCTCGTCCATTCGGACAGTGACCTGATCAAGCGCGCAATCCGTGACATCTACAATCGTGAGATTGAGGAAGTCATCGTTGAAGGAGAAGACGGCTATAAATCAGCCAAAAGCTTTATGAAGATGCTGATGCCCAGCCACGCGCGCCGGGTAAAAGCCTATTCCGATCCAGTCCCACTGTTCCAACGTTACGGTGCAGAGGATCAACTTCGGGCGATGTATGATCCCGTCGTTCAGCTCAAATCGGGTGGTTATCTGGTGATCAACCCGACAGAGGCTCTAGTCTCTATCGACATTAACTCAGGACGTTCGACCAAAGAACACGGCATTGAGCAAACTGCAGTTGCCACTAACCTTGAGGCCGCGCGTGAAATTGCCCGTCAATTGCGCCTGCGCGATATGGCAGGTTTGGTCGTGATCGACTTCATCGACATGGAATACAATTCCAATGTCCGCAAAGTTGAAAAGCAGATGAAGGAAGCTCTTAAGAGCGACCGTGCGCGCATCCAAGTCGGCCGCATCTCTGGCTTTGGCCTTATGGAAATGAGCCGCCAGCGTCTGCGCACCGGCGTGCTTGAGGCGACCACACGTGAGTGCCCGCACTGCGATGGCACGGGCTTGGTTCGCACCGCATCTTCAGCGGGCCTTTCAGCGCTTCGGATTATCGAGGACGAGGCTGCCAAGGGTAAAGGTACGGTCATTCGTCTTTCGGCTAGCACCGAGGCTGCGGTCTACCTTCTCAATACAAAGCGTGCTGATTTGGCCGAGATTGAAGAGCGCTACAACGTAAGCGTCCAAGTCATGCCAGAAGGTGAAGACGAAGGCGCGAAGATGAGTGTTGCGAGCGCTGGACCACGTCCTGCCGAAGCGCCGAAGTTCGCCCCGATCGTCGATGAAGATGAAGACGATGATGATGCGCCTGAAGACTTTGGCGATGATGAAGATGACGCGCCCAAGAAAAAGCGTCGTCGCCGGCGCCGCGGCGGTCGTGGTCGCAATAAGAAGCGCGATGATGACAATGCGGCGAACGATGATGGCGCGGATGAAAACGGGGACAATGAGAGCCATGAAGCTTCAAACGATGACGATGATGGCGAAGACAAGCCTAAAAAGCGGCGCCGCCGTGGTGGACGTGGTCGTCGCAAGAAATCAGATGGCGACGTTGTAAGCGAGGCAGATAGCGATCGGCTTGAAGAAGTCTCTCAGCAAATTCAGGATGATATGCCTGTTGTTGCTGGGCCAGACGATGCGCCTGAAACCGCTGGCGCAATGGCTCAAGAAAGTGGCGATAAACCTGCCGCTGAAAAGCCAAAGCGCACAAGGGCCCCGCGCAAGAAGAAGGCCGATGCTGAGCCTGCCGCAGATAGCGACATAGCAGAAGCGCCTACTGAGGACGTAGCGGAAGAAAAGCCAAAGCGTAAACGCGCAAGCCGCGCAAAAAGGCCTGCGGAAGAGACTGCTGAAACCGTTGAAGCGGAATCGGTAGAGAAGCCTAAGCGGACGCGAAAACCAGCCGCCCAGAAAGCAACCGCGAAAAAGGCTCCTGGAAAGAGGGCGCCAGCGAAAAAAGCTGCGCCAAAAGAAGCCGCTCCAGAAGCTGATACTAGCGGGTCTACTGAAAGCAGCGAAAGCGGCGGCGGCAAGCCTAAGCGTGGCTGGTGGCAGCGTACTTTCGGCGAGTAATTGCTGAGCGGGATATAAAGCTGAATTGTGAACCGGGGTTTAGGTCCGCCTAGACCCCGGGTTTACGCGCAACGCCCCATTCATTCCAAGCAGCAAAACGCGGTGCTTTGGGCAAATAACCCTGCCCATGTGGCTCAACGTCAAATCCAGCTCCGCGCAGCGATGACCCGATGGGCCTCGTTAGGTGACATCCGCCCGCAAGCCGCTTCCAGGTTGGCTCGATCCGATCTTGCCATTTAGCAACATTGGCATCGGGCGCGCGCCCGTGCTCAAGAAAAATGAGCTGCCCGCCAGGTTTCAGGATGCGGCGCATTTCTGACATGACTTGAGCAGGATTGTCGACTGTGCAGAGTGTGAATGTGCAAACGACACTGTCGAATTTTCGGTCAGCAAACGGGATTGCTTCTCCCACTCCTTCACGAATGTCAGCAGCCCAACCCCTAGCTTCAGCCTGCGCCTTAGCTTGGCCTAAAAGCCCGCCATGTGGGTCGATGCCGGCGAAACTTTTGACGGCATCTTGATCGTAGAATTCTTGGTTAAGACCGCCGCCGCAGCCAAGCTCAAACACATCGCCACGTGCCAATGGCACGACTTGTGAACGCCGCTTCATGATCTGCCCCTGCCCACAGGCAAAGCCGATCAATCGCGGCATAATATGCGCATCGTACCATTGCTGAATTCCCATCGGCACCCTCTCCAGACCGACCAGACATACGCAAGTTTAACGCGAGTTTTCAGAATGCCAAATTGTTAGTGAGAATTCAGGCGTTTTGCAGTGTTCGTTCGCGGATCATATCGGCCACTGCACATAAATCGCTAGCCAGACGCTGGTTCAATTCACCGGGTGTCTTGCTTGCCCAAGCGCTCATCATCGGCATTGAAAGGCCTACGCGGAGTGTCCCGCCCCAAACGCCGTCTTGGCGCACGCTCTTTACTGGTTGCCCTAATCGAATGCCTTGCAATGCCATAGTACGGTGGAGCGCCTGCGCATCATCAAACGTGGCTGTGCCTGGCAACATGCTAACGTCTAACGTGGCCAAAGTTCGCATCTCAATTGGGCGGTCTGGCGTACTGATGTCCTTATCACGATTAGGAATCACGCGTTTGATCCCTAAAGGTTTGATCAATTCGCGCTCAAGAGCGTTTTCGAAAGCGGCGATCATAGTATGAATAAGCGCAAGCGGAATTTCCTGAAACCGCTCAAGCTCAAAAATGGCGGCCTCTAACCGCAAGGCGAGCGAACGGTTTTCTCCCTCAGACAGTAGATCCGCGCCGGGCCAACCGCTGGGGAATTCCGCACGGTTGAAGATGCGCGAAAAGCCCGCTGGCAGACGTCCAGCACTGGCCGCAATGCTCTCTGGGATCAGGGCAAAGCCATTGAACGGCGGTGCGCCCATAAATTTAGACCCTGTCATTAGCACAATGCATCCGCGCTCGAGATACTCGGCAATAGCCGGGCTGGTAATTCGGGCCTGGCACGCGTCGATCACAAATGTGGCATTGTCGCCAAACCGCGCTTGTAGGTCATCCAGATCTCGAAGTTCTGGTAAAACAAGCCCGGTTTTTGAGCCATGCACGACATGGACGAGGGCGTGCTTATCCTCCGCAATCGCAAGGCTGATTTCTCTTGCAAGGGCATCTGTGATTTGTTCGCTCGAACAGGCTTTACCCATGGGACAACGAACCGGAACATCGACTAGCGATATGTTTCCGCAGCCAGCGACTTCCTCTTTTACCTCTGAGGCAATTCCCAAGGCCGTTTGTTTGGCAAAATATTGGCCGCGCGCGGAGTGAATACACCCGCTGCCGATTTCATCCGCGCCAAGCAGAATATTGTGAACGCCGCCGCTCGCTCGGTTGTGGACCCCTGCAAGCGAGACATACTCAAGGTCTGTGCCCGAGGCAGCAAACACGATATTTGTGGTGTCTGGCAATGCATAAGCCGCGCTCAGCCGCTTCCGCAAGATCTGGAGCAACTCTTTGTAATTCATGGTTTCATGTGAGGGCCATACGCTTAGCAGATGCGCAAATGCATCCGGCGATATATCGCTGACAGTGGATGATGAGTAGGCGATGACGCTCCGCGGATAAGGCGCAGAGTAATACTTGTTGAGGCCGTTTTCCGCCGTCAATGCAATGCGCTCATCCCCGCCGGATGAGAGCGCGGCGACCAAGGTGTCACAGGCCTCATCGCGAACAAGCGCTTCTATTGGCAAGTTGTAATTCACTTTAGAAATGTGCGACCCGTCCCGGAAATAAGCCCCCGCATTATCGCATTCCTATATTTGCGCATATGGCCAATGAAAAGAGCTAGCGCGTCAACGCGTGCGGCATCGTGGGTAAGTTTTGGACTGGCGTCATAAGCCTGCGCGACGTAGACGCGCCGAAATCAAAGGATTTCAGGGCGGGATTATGACCGGTACACTCACACGTTTGCGCATCCCGGAAAGGGTAAAGGCCCGCGCGCACATCCTGTTCTTGGCCAAGAACGCGCTTTGGGAGGGGGATATCCACCCAGAGGATGGCAATCATGCTCTATATCACCGCGAAATGCGCAATGTGTTGGAAGGATTAGGTTTAAAGCTTACCATTAGACAGACATGCGACATATTGTTCGACCCACCACAAGATGTAGATTTTGTTTTCCCGTTGCTCAACCGCGCAGGGTTTTTCAATTCAGAAATGCTGGTGCCTTTGCTGTGTGAGCGCGCGGGGATACCTTATCTTGGCGCGAATCCAATTTTGCGGGGCCTCTCTGATGATAAGCATTTGGCCAAGCGCGCCGCTGTTGATGCTGGCGTGCCAACAGCGCCGTGGGCCATTTATCGCAAAGGTGCCCCGATCACTCAGGACAAATGCCCTAAGGCAGATCGCTATGTGATTAAGCCCAACAATTCCTCAGCCAGTTGGGGCGTCGGCGATGCGCGCGACTGGGACGGCATGAAAGCGGCTATTGAAGACATTCACAATGATGAGGCCAATGGCGGTCAGGACGCGATAGTTGAGCCGTTTCTGGAAGGCAGCGATGTCGAAGTGCCGGTTGTCACCATCAATGGCGAACCGCAAATCCTGCCAATGATGATTTTCCGTCAAGCTGATCCATCGCATCTGCGAACCTATCATGAGAAGCGCGATTTGGTTGATCGCACTCAAAAATATTCTCTCGACCATTTTCAGCACCCTGAAATGGAAACAAAGATTGCTGAGCTAACGCGCAAGACGTGGGACGAATATCGCCCGTTCGATTATGGCCGGTTTGAATTCCGCGTAAATGAAGAAACTGGCGAGATCACCTTCCTAGAGCTGAATTTGAACTGCAATTTGTGGTCGCAAAAAGTGTTTGGTAGGGCAGCAGAGCTAGCCGGGTGGACGCAGGAGGACTTGATTGAAACCATCCTCGCCGAAGGCTTGCGGCGGCATGGAATTACCTGACTAGGCCGGAATTTCCTCGCCTTTCCAGTCAAATACGCGCCCGCTTTGAGATGCCCTAAGGCCAGCGATAACATCGAGCAAATGGCCTGCAGATTTTGCAGGCGTAAACAGTTGGCCGTCAGGCACACCCTTTTGAAATGGCTCTGATAGTTTGCTGTCGACTGTTCCCGGGTGCAGCCCACTGACCACCGCGTCTGAATGGGTACGGGCTAGCTCCAGCGCGAAGTTCTTTAGCAGCATATTAAGCGCCGTTTTTGACGCGCGGTATGAATGCCAGCCCCCTAGCCCATTATCGCTGATCGACCCAACACGCGCAGAGAGCGCAGCGAAAACTGAGCGGCCCTCACGAGGGAACAGCGGCAAAATATGTTTCGCAATGGTCGCGGGGCCTATTGTGTTGAGCGCAAACACGCGGCCCATCGTGCCCGGATCAAGCCGTTTATAGGTCCGCTCTGGCCCGGTACTATCTTGGAGTGTCAGCACGCCAGTGGCGACGACCACCAATCGCGGCGGAGCGTTTCGCATTAAGTCAGCCGCCGCAGCGATGCTGGCCTCATCCTCTAGGTCAAAGGCGAAAGGCGTTATACCCTCGCCCGCAGGCTGTTCGCCAGAGCGCGATCCAGCATAAACGCGTTCGCACCCTCGCTTGATCAATGCCTCGCACAGGGCTCTCCCAATCCCTCCGCTGCTACCAAAAATCGCAGCAGTGTGCGGCCAATTATCACGTTTGCTCATGCCATTAGAAGGCCGCGCCCTTCGGTAAGTTCCCGATACACAACTATTGTCCCAATCCTCGCAACATTCACCGCCTTGCCCTCGCCGCGATAGGCGCTAGATAGGTCTGACAAAAAAACGGGACCTGATTACCAATGGCGACTTTCACGCTTCCAAAGAATTCAAAGATCAGCAAACAAGGCAAGGTGCATCAGGCGGAAGCCGACGCAGGCCGTGCAAAATCTTTCAAGATTTATCGCTATGATCCCGATAGCGGTGACAATCCGCGCTATGATAAGTTTGAGATCGACTTGGATGATTGCGGACCGATGGTGCTGGATGCGCTGTTCAAGATCAAGAATGACGTTGATCCAACGCTGACATTCCGCCGTTCATGCCGCGAGGGCATTTGCGGGTCATGCGCGATGAATATGAATGGCAAGAACGGCCTTGCCTGCACCACTGCGATTGAAGATCTGAAGGGTGAGATTCGTATTACGCCTTTGCCGCATATGGATGTGGTGAAAGACCTCGTGCCCGATTTTACTCATTTCTACGCCCAATACGCCAGCATCCGACCGTGGCTACAAACCGTCACTCCAACACCATCTGGCAAGGAAAGGCTGCAATCACCAGAACAGCGTGAGCAGCTCAACGGCCTGTATGAGTGCATTTTGTGCGCATGTTGCTCCACTTCATGCCCATCATATTGGTGGAACTCGGACAAATTCCTGGGGCCCGCGATCCTTCTTCAAGCCTATCGTTGGCTCGCCGATAGCCGCGATGAAATGACCGGTGAGCGGCTTGACCAATTGGAAGACCCCTTCCGCCTGTATCGCTGTCATACGATTATGAATTGCGCGAATGTCTGCCCAAAAGGTCTCAGCCCGGCAAAAGCCATTGCCGAGACCAAGAAGATGATGGCGGAACGCGAAATCTAATCCAGTGGCCTTGAGCGACGACGTATTTGAGCACGCGCCAGACCCTGAGAATCCGGGCTGGAACCACTGGGATCTCAAGGATGAGACGCTGTTCAATGGCGCGGTAATGGGCAAGCTCATCACCCGCCGCGACGGCGATAAGTGCCGCCTGCGTATGTTTCCCGAACGGCGACATGAGAACCTTCAAGGCATTATTCACGGCGCTGTTACGCTCAGCCTGATCGATATCTCTATGTTCACGACTATGCATGTGGTTGGAACGGGCAACGCTGGCCCATCGGTTACGCTGGAACTGTCTACGCAATTTGTTGGCGCTGGCGATATGATCAGACCGCTTGATGCCGTGACAGAGATCGTGCGCGAAACGGGCAACATGCTGTTTGTGCGCGGACAAGTGGTACAAGACGATGACATCGTCGCCAGCTTCTCTGGCATTGTCCGCAAGATGAAGCTGCGCAATTAGTGTAAGCTGAGAGGCACCATGCTTGCACGATATGAACAGCTGATCGCCAATGGGGAACTAACCCCCGATCCGGATCAGCGCCGCGCGGCGCAGCGGCTCGACAAGTTGCAAAAAGAGCTAGAGGCAGAACAAGCAGGTGGGCTGCTCGCGCAGTTTTTTGGCCCGAAGAAGTCGCGCCCTGAGGGCGTTTACATGTGGGGTGGTGTCGGGCGCGGCAAGTCTATGCTGATGGATCTGTTCCATGATCGCTTATCAATCACAGAAAAGCGGCGCGCACATTTCCATGCGTTCATGCAAGAGGTTCACGCTGAACTGCGCGAAGTCCGGAAGAGTGCGAGCGGCGATCCCATTCCAATTGTTGCTGAGCGGATCGCAAGCGATCTGCGTTGTCTCGCTTTTGACGAGATGGTGGTGAACAATTCAGCGGATGCGATGATCATGAGCCGCCTGTTCGCTGAGCTCATCAACGAACACAACGTGGCGATCGTCACCACATCGAACCGCCCTCCCCAAGATCTTTACAAGGATGGCCTTAATCGAGAGCATTTTGTGCCTTTCATTGAGCTGGTTGAGCAAGAACTGGACGTTGTGCCGCTCAACGGCCCCACTGATTACCGGCTAGACCGGATTGGCGGCATGGATACGTGGCACACGCCCATTGGTGATGAGGCAACGGAGAAGGTTCGCGAGGTGTTTTTCCGGCTGACAGACTTTGCACCAGAAGATGCAGAGCATGTTCCGAATGAAGAATTAGACGTGGGTGGCAATCGCACAATCCACGTCCCCAAATCGCTGAAAGGCGTGGGCGTCTTCAGTTTTAAACGCCTGTGTGTTGATCCGCGCGGGGCGGCAGATTACCTCGCCATTGCGCGCCGGTTTCACACCGTGATTATCGTCGGAATTCCGCAAATGGGACCAGACAAACGCAATGAGGCAGCGCGCTTCGTTACGCTGATCGATGCCTTATACGAGCATAAGGTGAAATTGTTTGTGACAGCCGCGACCGCGCCGGAAGCTTTGTATCAATCGGGTGATGGCAGCTTTGAGTTTGAGCGCACTGCGAGCCGCCTCAAGGAAATGCAGAGCGATGAGTATCTCGCTTTGGGGCATGGGGGAGATGCTTAGTCGCTGATCTGCAGCTTCTTGAGTGACTTTTCTAGCATTACCAATTGCCATAAAATGCGCGAATTGTCTGACCGGCCAGCTATGTGCGCCTCAGCCAAGCGGGACAGACGATCTTTGTCGAACCACCCTGATTGAGCAACCTGCGAAGAGGTAGCAATGGCCCTCGCCTCACCCGCCAACGGACCGCGCAGCCACTGCGCGATTGGGGTCACAAACCCCTGCTTTTGGCGGTAGAGAATGTCGCTGGGAAGATAGCGCTCCATGCATTTCTTCAACAGATATTTGCCGGTCGATCCGCGCACCCGCATCTTCTCGGGCAGTCGTGCTGCGAACTCAATCAACCGGTGGTCGAGTAAGGGTTCGCGCGCCTCCAGGCTGACGGCCATGCTGGTGCGGTCTACTTTTGTCAGAATGTCGCCCGGCAGCCAGAATTTAAGATCGGCATATTGCGCCCGGTCAAGTCCGCTTCGCGCTGGCGCACCGCGCATCAATGCAATTAGCGTGTCTTCGGCTCTGTGGCCTTGAAGATTGCTGACAAAGCCTGCTGAATACAGCGCCGAGCGTTGATCGGGCGTGTTCACAGAAAGCCCGCGGGCATAGCCTTCCTCTCCGCTGTCTGCGAGAGAGAGCAGCGTCGCCTTTGCCCGTAAAGGGCGCGGAGCCCAATCTGCCTTCGGCCATATACGCCCAAGGCCGCCAAATAGGGGCTGCCGCAACCCCGCTGGAAGGATTGAGCGCAAGCGTTCTTCGTGATGGTGAAAGACTTGACGGCGATATCCAGCAAAGGCCTCATCCGCCCCGTCGCCAGACAACGCCACTGTAACTTGCTCTCGCGCCAATTGGCAGACACGCCATGTGGGCAAGGCCGATGCATCAGCGAACGGTTCATCAAACATGCCCGCAAGCGCTTCAATCGCGCCGAAATCATCCTGACCGACCGTGCGTGCGCTATGATTGGTCGAAAATTTGTCAGCGATTTTCTGGGCGTAGCTAGTCTCATCGAGCGCTTCGACATCAAACCCGATCGAGCAGGTTCGCACAGGTTCTGCGCTGGTTTCGCTCATCAATGCAACAACGCTGGAGGAATCAACCCCGCCCGATAGAAACGCGCCGAGCGGCACATCTGCCACCATACGCGATTGCACGGCCTCACGCATCAGGTGCACAAGCTGCGCAGATAGGTCTGCTTCGCTACCCTTGGCGCGTTCAGCAAAACTGATGTCCCACCATTGCTTTGGCGGGCTCAGCGGCTTGCCATGCTCCAACAGCATGAAGTGCCCCGCTGGAAGTTTTTCGACCCCTGCAAGGATAGAGGTCGTGTCGGGGACATACCCCCACGCAAGGTAATCATCGAGCGCTTGCGGGTTCAGCCGTCTGCGCAGCAAAGGATGGGCCAGCAGCCCTTTCAATTCGGAAGCAAAGGCTAGACTGCCATCGCTAAGACGTGACAGAAACAGCGGCTTAACGCCCAACCTATCGCGCGCGATAAACAGGCTCCGCTGATCAAGATCGTAGATCGCGAAAGTGAACATGCCGTCGAGCCGTTTGAGGCAATCCACTCCCCAGCGTTGCCACGCAGCCAAAATGACTTCGGTATCGCCATTGGTTCGGAAGTTCGCGCCTTGCTGCTCCAACTCACGGCGCAGTTGGCGGTAATTGTAGATTTCACCGTTGAAGCTGATGACCGCGCGGCCATCCTTGCTCGCCATAGGTTGCGGCGACCCTTCGAGATCGATAATCGAAAGGCGGCGATGACCCAGCCCTATTCCCGGCGCGGTCCATACGCCGGAGCCATCCGGGCCGCGATGCTCCAATGCGTCGCACATCCGTTCAATCCGCGCAGGATCAATTGGCTTGGGCGTTTCGCCGTGAAATATTCCCGCTATCCCGCACATGGGGCCTGCGCCTAACCGATTGTTTGCGTCATGGCGACAGGCGGAATGAACGCAGCCATAATTGCCGCCAGAGCCGCCAGCAAAACCACGCCCAGCACAACAGTGTTTGCAGGCGCTGAAAAAGCCTCTGCGCGGGTTAGCCAACCCATGTTGCTAAGCTCAGCAGGCGAATAACCCGCATCCTCTGGATCGCGCTCAAAAAACCTCCACGCCGCAGCAAGAACAACTATCAAGACGATCGCGAAGAATATCCATCCGTAGAAAATGTGATCGAAGCCTGCGGCAAATTCGACCCCTTGGCTTTGCGCGATAAAGATCGTTCCCCATGCGCGCACGCCATTGGCAAGGATCGGCACGATGATCGCGACTGCCATGAAGGCGGCCCTGCGCTGCCATGAATCGAACTGCGTGAAACAGATCAGCACTGCCAAGGTCACCATCGCGATCAGGAATTTCACCCCAGAACAGGCCTCAGCCACGATAAACAGGCCAGCAGGTGTATCGATATAGATGCCATCAATATGGGCTGGCACACCGCTCCAATGGGTTAGCGCAATTGCGATGTCTGCGGTGATCATTTGCAGCGGAGGAATGATCTCATCGCCGAACGGCACAAGGAAACACGCCATGCCGAGCGGCAACAGTATAAGCATCGCGATCCGTGGTCCTAATATCGCCACGGCGGCTGCTTGTAGGGCGGCGACCGCCCCCGCCTGCGCAAACAGATTGATTTCGGTGATGCGTCCCACAGCCCACAGCGCCAGTGCCGCCGCGACCAGCGCTAATCCCGGCGGCCATGCGCGCGGCACTTGCTGCGACAACTCATCGCGCTTCATCCAAATCAGCCAGCCAATGATGACTGGAACGAGCAGGATATGGTTATAGGTGTCGATGTTCCACCATTGGTGCAGCATCTGGCCCCATTCACGGGCCGTAATCACGAGCAATGATACCCCGGCCAGCAAAAGCACGGCCAAGGGGTGCTGCCAAGCGGTTGGTATAGCGTCGATCAGGCTTTGCTGACGCCAGCTTTCAGTGATCTCTTCAGGCGGCATTGCGTGTATCCTGAGATTGGCAGATCAGTTCTGTGAGCGGTGCAAGCATCGCATCCCAGCAGTGCTGATCCACCACAAATTGACGCGCGGCCTTGCTCATCGCGGCATAGGCTTGCCTATCATTGATTAGGTTTTGCGCGCGTTTGCACATCGCCTCAGCTTCGGCTGTTTCCAGCATCCAGTGCAAACCATCTGTCGCTGCAATGCCGGTTGCCGCCTCTTGAGTGAGCAAGACCGGCTTTTCCATCGCCATAGCTTCGAGAACCTTATTCTGGACCCCGCGTGCGATGAGGAGCGGGGCAAGCACAATGTCAGCCGCCGCGATAAAGGGGCGTACATCTGGCACCTCGCCCCAAACTTTCACCCCCGGCACGGGATTGAGCGCAAGCACTTTGGCGGTCGGATTGCGACCGACAATGTGGAATTGCGCATTGGCAAATCGCTTGCGGATGGCTGGCATAAAATGCTGCGCGATCCATTCACAGGCTTGCTCATTAGGCCGATAATCCATCTGCCCTGTAAACACGAAATGCGGGCCATGCTCGGCGGTCAGCTGTGGGTGAGCGATGGCATTTCCAGGATCGAAAAATGCAGCATTGATACCGTTGCCGATCACGCAAACATTTGCGCGCGCGGGCTGTTTTAACCGGCTACGAAACAGCGCAGCCTCATTATCACTGATCAGAATTGTCGCATCGGCGCGCTGCGCAAGGCGCTCTTCTTCAGCGATGAGCAGGCGCGCTTCGCGTGCATTGAGCCAGACCCTCTCACCTGCATCTGCATAGCTTTCAAACTTGGCAGAATCGACATCGCAAAGATCAACCATGACCCGGCCCTTGAAGCCTTCAGGGATGTATTGGCCCATCTGCCCAGAAAAGATCACAATCGTATCGATGCGGTGTTGCTTGCAAGTCTGTTCAACCCAGCTCTGCAAACGCTTGCAATGAAAGGCGGTGAGGCTCACCGGTTTACCGCTGAGCACGGCTTCCACGCCTGCTAGCGGCAACGGTTTTAAGCGATTGGGGACGCAGTGTGATTTGGCCATCTCAGCGATTTGCGAAACGCCGCTGCGATCCTCTGCGTTCTCCGCAAAACACCCCACATGCACAGGTGCTAGTTGCGCCAGCTTCTTAAGCAGATGCGCGCTACGGATCTTGTCACCTCGGTTGGGAGGAAACGGTACGCGGTGCGCCAAGAACAGAATATCACCCATGCCCGCTCGCCTCAGGCCAGACCGCGCGCGATCCACGGCCCGATCAGATTTGCGACAGGCAGTGGCAACTTTTTCCAAAGCTCAATTTTGCGCGAATAGGTGTCGCTATTGGGATCAATATCGCGCGCTTCTGAGCCAATTGCAGACCATTTTGCATAGGTCAGCGGCCGTGGCTCAAAGCCCCAGTTTTTCTTGAAGCTGTATGGCCCGCTGCCAGTTTTCGAACGGCCAAAGTCGAAACGATCCATGCCCAGTTCGCGCGCATGGCACATCAACGTGTAGTACATCAGCTCATTCGCGCGGTGGTTGCGCGCGGCAAACACCCCTCCACCCCAATATGGCATCACTGCTCCATTGTGATAGAAGGACAGCACGCTTGAAATAGGCTCCCCATCAGCAAAGACGGTGAGGATATCGGCTGTTTCAGGAAACGCATCGATCATTGCGGTGAACAACGATTTTGGGAACACAGGCGTGCCCAGATTACGTACACTTTCGCTGTAGACTGCGTAATGCGCCGCAAGGTCCTCTGCCGAACGGCCAATGCGAACGTCGAGATTGTTTTTTAGACCCTTGCGCACTTCCGCACGGGCCTTGCGCGGAATGGCCAGCAATTGCGCTTCATCATCATCGGCGAGAGGAGCGACAAAGCCTGCGTGCTTATCTTCAACACGATGCCATTGCTCTGGTACTGGCTCTCCGCGAAGTTCAATCGTGCCGATAGAGTTCTCTTGAGCGAGTCCGAGCGCAGCGTTTGCCAAGGCCGCGGTAGCCGCGTCGGTAGCCGCAAGTATACCGCCGCCAACACCGAAACCACTCGATACCAGCGCGCTACCAAACAACGCTGAGCGGACCTCGGTCAAAGGCAACCAACCGCAGATCACACCCATTTGCTCAGCGACAAAACCGTGCGCGCGCTGGCCTGTACCGGCCTCGACCGCGCGCAGCCATGCTGGGCGTTGGAACACTTCCCCGCCCTGCTCTTTTACGAAACTATCAATGCGCGCACGCTCCTGCGCGTCTGCCAAATTCGCTTGGGCAATTACAACGGGAGTTTTGACAGGCGCGTTCATAGTTGTAGCGGCACAGCCATTGCCGCCTCACGGTGGGCGATCATGTCCATCCGTCCCCAATTAAACTCGTGGATCAACTCGCTAAGTTTACCCGCCATCTTATCAAGGTTGGTGTAGTGCCGCAGGCGTGATCGCATGGGCGCGTTGCTGACACGCGGTTGTTCAGGATCGATCTCCCACGGGTGGAAATAGAACACCGCAGGACGCTCTTCGCGGCGATTGACTTGTCTGATGGCCCAGCGCGAAAACGCATAAGGCAGCACGCGGAAAAAGCCGCCGCCGCCCGCCGCGACACGCTTCCCGCCAAGGATCGCCGTCGTCACTGGGATTTCGATCAAATCAGCCCAAGCAATCGGCTTGAACGCGAAACGCGGAGCCTCTGGCCAGCCATAATGATCGTGAGCAATGGGAGCGACACTGGATGAATAGGCATAGCCTTGTTCAGCCAATTCCATAAATGCCCACGGGGTGCGTTGATCTATAGAAAAGCTGGGCGCGCGATATCCGGTCACTTCAGTGCCCGTGCAATCCTGCAAGATCTCTCTGGCAAGTTTGATGTCCTCGCCAAACTGATCGCGCGTAAAGGTGTAAACCCGCGCATGGTCATAGCCGTGACTGGCAATTTCATGCCCAGCATCCGCGATGCGGCGGATCATCGCGGGATGACGTTTTGCGACCCAACCAAGCGTGAAGAATGTGCCGCGCACATCGGCTTCGGCAAACAGATCGAGAATGCGGTCGATGTTACTTTCAACCCGCGTCTTGATCCCATCCCATTCACCGCGCTCGATCACATCTTCGAACGCGCCGACCTGAAACCAATCTTCGACATCGACCGACAGGCCGTTGACGATCCGGGTTTTGGTCGCCTCTGTAAAGTCAGGCGCGACGTTCATTTAGGCCGCCTCGCGAGAGGCATCTTCCTCTAGCCATTCGATCAGCATGCCGACCACATGGCGGAAAGATTGTTCTTGTTCTTCAAGGCGTGCTTCGATCCGGCCAATCGCTTCGCTTACTTCGCCATCCATTTGCAATGGCCCACCGGTAGCGCCTGTAGATTGCAGGTCGCCAATTGCAGCTTCCAGTTCAGACGTGCGGGCATCGCGTTCCGCAAGCAAAGCTGCAACTTCTTGGGCCGGCAACGCGCCGATTGATTGATCAGGTGCTGCCATGGCCATATCGGCATGTGGAAGCATATGCTCCGGCACCTGCGGATGTGCGCCTTTGTCGGTATCCGCCATCATTTCTTCGCAAACAGAGGCGACCATACCCGGCGTCAGTTCACCTTGCTCTTCGATAGCGGCGAGCAGCAGCATCCGGTTCATAACCTGATTGACGCGGCGCGGGATGCCATCAGTTGCTTTGTATACGGCCGTTAGTGTCTCATTGCCGATGGCAGGATTACCCTGCCATCCGACGTGCACAAGGCGGTGTCCAATATAGGCATCAACCTCTTCCTCATCCAAGGCTTCGAGATGGTGTGAGGCGATCACGCGCTGGCGCAATTGATCGAGATCAGGGTGTTTGGCGACGGTGCTGCGAAATTCTGGCTGACCTAGCAGAAGGCTCTGCAAGAGAGGATGCGATCCAAGTTGAAAGTTGGAAAGCATGCGCAGCTCTTCGAGAGCCGCGACGTCAAGGTTTTGGCACTCATCCACAACCAGCAGACAGCGGCGGCCTGCGCGCGCCTCATCCTGAAGGAAGCTCTCAATCGCGCCCAATGCGCTGGCCTTATCACGGCCTTCGACCACCAGACCAAAACTTTGGGCCGCGACATGGATCAGCTCTTCACCGTCGAGCGCGCTGGTTACGACATGACCAACGGTCAGCGCCTCGCGATCAATACGCTGCATCAAATGCGCGACCAGTGTGGATTTACCCGCGCCAACCTCACCTGTGATGACAATAAAGCCCTCACCCTGATTGAGGCCGTACCCGAGATAGGACAGCGCCTTCTTGTGGCTCGCGCTTTCAAAATAGAAATCCGGATCAGGGGTCAGCTGAAACGGGCGAGAGGTGAAGCCATAAAAATCTTCGTACATCGTCTGAAACTTTCCTGATCAGAAGTCGTAACGCAGGCCAAACAATGCCGTCGCAAATGCGAAGTCATCGCTTGAAAGGTCGGAGTCGAGGTAATCGATGGCCAGTGCGGCACGGGCCGATAGGTTGCCCGCGATTGACTGATTGTAAGCCGCCGAGGCGCCATATGCGGTGACACCGTTTGAGGTGAGATCATTCCCGCTTTCAAACCAGTTCACATATGCATTGGTCTGAAGGCTGGCGTTGTTGCCGATTGAACGGGTCAAAGCGCCTTGCAGATAATAGGTTTCATCAACCAGGCCATTAGCAGCAGCCAGAACCGTGCCCGGCGCAGCGATAAACCTGCGGCGATCATATCCAGCAGCGATGGCTGCATTCAAACGGCCAATCCGGCGCTGGTAGCTGGCCTGAACTCCGCGGCCGCGGAATGCAGCTGAGCGCACCGAACCAAGCGTACCAACGCAGTTTGCACCGGTATCTCCGCCGACACAGCCACCGAAATCACCGCTAACCGCGTTGCGTACGGCGCCAAACTCTGTGGGCAAGGCCGCGAGTGAGTTGGTCAGCGTTCCGCCAAACCCGCTGACCGCATCATACACGGAAATGTTTATCTGGCTGCGGCTGTTCGGCACATAGGTGAAGTTACCGTAATATGTGGTTGAATCGTAGCGCTCTCCAACCGTCGCGGAAAGCGATGTGCGGCTGCTGGGGCGCCACAAAACGCCCACGTCCCAGATGAAACCATCAATATCGAAAGCAAGCTGACGCGGAGCGCTATTGTCCGTTACCAAGCGACCATCGCTGCCAACCACGGGATCACCGTTCACATCGCGCAATGCATCGCGGCTTGAAACTTCAACGTCTTCATAACCTGCGCCAGCGACCACTGAAACAGTGGAACTGATCGGAATGGTCAGATCACCGCGAACATATGTGTCGCGCACCCGCTGATCGAGATTGGAAATGTCTTCCTGATAATACCCGCCGCCTATACCAACGCCTACTGGCAGAGGCTCTCCGGCGCGCGTTGAGGCGCGGGCCTGTGCATTGTAGGTCACACTGTCATCAAACACGTCAACAGTATCACCAACCGGGTTCACAATTGCGTTGCTGGCTTCGATCCGGGTGTATCCGACCCGCGCGAGCGCCGTCAGATCAACATCGCCAACACGTGTAGCCAGCGTTGGCCCTGCATAACCGCTGTAAATTTGGCTTTCGCCATTGTCGCGAACCAGCGGATTGCTGGTTGTGCCGCCGCTGCCATCAATCCGGCTGCGACTTGCAAGCGCGCCTGCTTCTAACGTCAGCGCGCGCGGAATGACCGAAAGATAACCACGGGCGATGCCGCTGACCGTATCGGAATCGATATTGTCATCATCATCATAGTCAATGTTACGTTCGTAACGAAGCGACAATGAGCCGCCGCTGTTGCGACTGGCGGCTGAGATATCGACGCCCGCGGCGATTTGGGTGTAAGTCAGCACGTCATCGCCCGGTGTCAGTTCCGCAGAAACAATCTGCGACACTTCGATGTAAGGCTGAACAACGGTGCGAGCGCTTTCGCGCTGGCTACTGCCCTCGTCTTGGTCTTGCGCATGGGCCGGGGCCACGGCGACAATCGTCGCCAATCCGACGAGCAAGGCTGCTCTTAGAAGCTTAATCACGTCCATTCCTCCTGCGCCCCATAACCGCCGAACTGGCGGCCTGACGGGCTGAATTGCGCAGCATTGAGCAGCAACTTGATATCGGCGCACGCCGACAGCAGCTGCCGCGCATCTTCCAATGCAGCACGACTTGTTTCATCTGCGCGGGCGACCAGCAAAACCTGGCCCACATGCGCTGCCAACTCTGCCGCTGCAGAGGCAGCAAGCGCAGGCGGCGTATCAAAAATGACGATGCGGTTTGGCGCATTCAGGGTGAGGCGTTTCAGCAGCTCTCCTGTACGCTCACTCGTAAGGTATTCCGCAGCGTTTGATGCATTTGCGCCCGCTGGCAGCACGAAAAGTTGATCAATGTCGGTCTTGATAGCCAAACGTTCAAGATCAAGGTTTTGATCAGCCAGAGCATCCATCAACCCTTGCCCGTCTTCCAGACCCAAACGCCGCGCTACGCTGGGCCGCATCACGTCGGCATCGACCAGCAGGACCTCAAGGTCACGCTCTGCGGCTAGGGCAATCGCTAAATTTAATGCGCAATAGGTCTTGCCCTCACCCGGATGAGGGGACGAGACGAGGATTTGGCGCGATTTAGCCGAGCCACCAGCCCGCGCATCCGCCAGCAATTCACGCTTAACGATGCGAAACTCTTCTAGCAAAGCTGTTACGGGCCGTTCTGGAACGATCAGCCCGGCAGAATGCATGATATCGCGATCGACCGCTTGTTCACTGCCGCCCAGGGGGATCGCAGGTTGCGCAGGGGCTTTAGGGGCCGCTGGTGCGGTCAACTGAGTTGAGCCCGGCTGCGCTGTGGGGACAGGCGCAGGCTGCGGCGCCGCTGCAGACGAAAGTTTCGCCTGAGCTTGGCGCGGCACACGCTTTTCCACCTCAGGCAAGGCAAAAGCCTTTTTACCGGGCGAAAGTGCATCTAAGCCAAATGCGCTATTAGCGCGCTCAAACAATGATGAGTTGCCGCTCACTTTGCGTGCATCAGTGCGGTTAATTTTGCTGTGTTCAGTCATGTCGGTTCCCTCACGCGACCGTACTGATCGAGACAAACTCGATCGCTAAAAGGACAATGAACAGGCCGAACAGACCCGCTGTTGCACCAGCAAATTGCTTCAGTCGTTTTGCTCGGAGGCGTTTTGCCGTTTCGGAAATGGTCAATGAAATCGAGCCGACCACTGGAAGATCCAGCGCCCTTTCGAGTTTTTGCGGCGTGGCAAATGTCGAACGCAGTTGGCTAAGAGCATAAGCAACACCAGCTCCTGCACCCAGGCCTAAGAGGAGCACGCCCAGCAGCAGAAGCGGACGATTTGGCGCTGCTGGCCCTTGCGGCACAACAGGTGGATCGATCAGCTGAAACTTGAATTGGCTCGATTTGTCTTCGACATTGCCGCGTGTGCGAATGGCCTCACGGTTTTGCAGCAGATCTTCATAGTTCTTTTGCAGCACCTCATAATCACGGCTTATACGATTGGCTTCCGCAGCAACTTCAGGTTCGGCCGCTTGGCTGCCCATAAGCGCCGCAATATCTGCGTTAAGCGCGGCGCGGCGCGCCTGTAGCGATTCGACGCTGGCTTGGCGATCTGCGCGAATTGAGACCAAAGACGTATATGCCGGGTTTTGCGTGCCAGACGTGTTATTGGGACCCTCGGCAGCGACTTGCTGCGCCAGAATTTCTACTTGTCGGGTCGTCGATACGATATCGGGATGTTCATTCGTAAGGCCCCGAGAGCGCAATTCGGCCAGTTGAGCCTGAGCCTGTGCCAAGGCGCCGCGTGGTCCGCCTGAATTGGGCGTAGCAATTGTGCGAGGAGTGCCAGCAAGCTGGCCGTTGATGGCTGCGAGCGCGCTTTCCGCCGCCGCGAGATCCGCTTCGATGCCGCGCTGTTCGGTGCGGGCTTGCTGGATGCGGGTGACGAGCGTGCTCGAACCGCCAACCAGATCAGGATATTGTGATTCAAAAGCCAGACGGCGCTGTTCAGCGGCCTCTAGTTCGCGCTTGCGCTCCTCCAATTGGCTATCGAGTTCAGCGAGGGCTTCGGACACTTCGACGCGGCTGCCAGCGACATGCTCTTCGCGCAAAATGTCAATCAACTTTTGCACGACATCGCGGGCCAACACTGCGTTTTCTGCGTCTGACAGATCGCCTTTGCCAACCTCAGCCGTGATCTCAAACAAGTTATCCTGTTCGCTGCGAACTGTGACTTTCTTATCGAGGTTTGCAATTTCGTTTTCTAGTTCAGAGCGCTCAGTGATATTCTCACCGAGGCGCGTAGCCTCGATCACTTTCTCAAGGTTCACCGAGCTGGCGAGCGTTTGACGCACACGCATGATTTCCTGACGCCCATCGCCGGCAATGCCCAATTGCTGTGACAGCACATCGTCCACATCAACATAGATGCGTGCTTTCGCCTCATAGGAATTGGGGATCATTGCGACGACCAGCCAACCCAATAAGCAAATGCCCCAAGCGACAGCCAGCGCCAGCCAGCGGCGGTGCCAGACAGAATAGAGCGCTGTGCGCAGCTCTTGGAAAATCTCGTTCATGCCCCGGCCCGTCCCTTAAAAGGTACTTTCAGGGATGATGATGACGTCCCCAGGTTTTAGGGTCACATTGGCTTGGCTATCGCCCTTCTTCAGCAAGTCTTTGAGGCGCAGGCGATATTCAACTTGCTCACCGCTGTCGCGATCAAGCCGGATCAGCTTTGCCTTGTTACCTGCGGCAAATTCGCTGAGGCCGCCAACCGCAATCATCGCATCAAGCACGGTCATGTTCGCGCGATAGGGCAATGATGCAGGCTGTTCGGTTGATCCGACGATCCGCACCTGTTGGTTAAATGTGCCAGAGAACTCATTGACAATAACCGAAACAATCGGCTGCTCAATATATTGTGCCAACTGATCGCGGATGTCGTCCTGCAACTCAGTCGCGGTTTTACCAACAGCAGGCAGGTCGCGAACTAACGGGATAGTGATCCGGCCATCTGGACGAACCTGAATTTCTTCAGCGCTCAGTTCTGGATTGCGCCACACGTGAATGGTGATCTGGTCCAATGGACCGATCACGTATTCCTCGCTTGGGCCTTCTTCAGCCGTGGCAAAGCTCGCAGGCGGCAGCTCTTGTCCTGCGCCACCGCAACCGGTGATCATCAAGAGTGCTACGGCAGATCCCACAGCGCGGGAAAGCGGGAATGACTTGAACATGTATTGCGTATCCTTGACCTAGGTCTCGCCTCCCCCAGCGCCAGTATCAGGAGCTACCTGAAGCGCTGGGTTGCGCGAATTACCCGTTCTCTCTGGCTTAAATTGGTGAACATTGTGTTAGGAATAACCTGCGATCTGAACCGCTATCCCGTTTCGGGACAGCGGGTCTCGCAAGTCTAAACACGCAGAAATCCGTAGGTTTTAACCCTTAAACGAGAATTTCCGCCGCTGGACCGTGGCCAAGGAAGTCAGAGGGGCTGGCAGTCGCCCCGTACGCACCTGCACAAAAAACGGCGACCAGATCGCCAACATCGGCCCGTGGCAGCTCTGCTTTGTCCGCTAAGCGGTCTAATGGAGTGCACAAGCAGCCAACAACATTAACGACGTCGTTAGCTGATTCGTTATAACGATTTGCAATGGCGAGCGGGTAATTGCGGCGCACGACCGTGCCGAAATTGCCTGATGCGGCGAGCTGGTGATGCAAACCGCCATCGGTGATCAGATATGTCGCTCCATGGCTAGCTTTGCGATCGACAATGCGGGTTAGGTAAACTCCTGCTTCCCCAGCAAGATAGCGCCCAAGCTCTAAGCATAAATCGGTGTCAGCAAGCGCATCTGGCAGCTTTGCGACCCTTTCTGAGAGCGCCGCACCCACCGCTGCCAGATCAAGTGGCTCATCGCCCGGGAAATAAGGAATGCCAAAGCCGCCGCCCATATTAAGTTTGGGTAGGCCATGCCCAATGTCATTAGCCAGTTTAGCAGCTAATTTCAGCACATTGGCCTGCGCTTCTATAATTGCCTCTGCGCTTAACGCCTGGCTGCCGGTAAAGATATGTAACCCTCGCCACTCAGCCCCAGCTTCTATGAGTTCGCGCGCCAACTCAGGCACTTTGTCGGCGTCCACCCCAAACTGCTTGGCGCCCCCACCCATCTTCATGCCAGAGCCTTTCAGCTCAAAACTGGGGTTCACCCGCATCGCAATACGAGGCGCTTTGCCAATACGTTCGCCAATTGCCAGTGCGCGCCGCCCTTCGCCTTCTGATTCGCAATTCAGCGTAACTCCGGCAGCAATGGCTGCTTCTAACTCATCATCGCGTTTGCCGGGACCTGCAAAGCTGATTTTCGCGGGATCAATGCCTGCCTTGTTCGTGATCGCCAATTCGCCCGCTGAGGCAATATCAAAGCCATCCACAAGGCCATGCATATGCTGAACCACTGGTAGGTACGGATTGGCCTTCACCGCATAGTTCAAGCCGACACGATCAGGCAGAGCGGCTCTTAGCTGAGCAACGCGCCCATCGAGCAAATCGCGTGAATAGACGAACAGCGGTGTCTTTCCCGCCTTAGCAGCCCAATAGCTTGCGGGGTGACCACCAATCTCCAGCTCTCCATCAAGCGAACCATAGCCCGCAGGAATAGGTCCGAGCGGCTTGGGCTTTACGGGCTTGTCGGTCATTGCATCAGTTCCCTCAACAGCGCGGTGCGATCAATCTTGCCATTGGGGTTGAGCGGCATGGCATCGCGCCAATGAATTTCTTTGGGCTGCATGAAATTGGGCAAGTTCTTTTTCAACGTTCTATCCAGCGCTTCGCGGCTTTCTTTATTGTCCGCGCCGCGGACCACCAAATGCACCGCGTGGCCCAGTCGTTCATCTGGAATGCCTAGCGCAACCGCCTCGCTGACCAAATCGGTGGCAATCGCCGCCTCTTCGACCTCGGCCGGGCTGATCCGGTTGCCTGCGCTTTTAATCATCGCATCGCGCCTGCCGACGAAATAGAGCAGGCCGCCCTCTTCGCGCCGGACCCGGTCGCCTGACCAAACGGCCGTACCACCATATTTGGAGGCTGCTGGAGCAGGTTTGAAGCGGACGGCAGTTCGCTCTGCGTCTTGCCAATACCCATGAGCGACAAGCGGTCCGCAATGCACCAACTCGCCTTCCTCATCCGGTGCAGCGACCCCGCCCTCCTCATCAATCACGAGAATTTCAGCAAAAGGAATCGCCTTACCCATTGAAGTTGGGTGTAAATCTACCAGTGATGGATCGAGGAACGTCGAACGAAATGCCTCGGTCAGACCATACATTGGGTACAGGTCAGCCTCTGGGAAAATCCGCCGCAGATCACCAACCAGATCAGTTGTCAGCGCGCCGCCGCTATTGGTCATTCGGCGCATAGGTGAAACTGCGTCTGCTGCCCAGTGAAGCTCTGTGAGTTGCACCCACAAAGGCGGCACAGCAGCGAGTGTGGTAATCTGATGCTTTGCGCAGGCTTTGACCACATCTTTAGGGAACAAATAGTCCAGCGGCACGGCTGCTCCGCCCGCATACCACGTTGAAAGCAATTGATTTTGTCCGTAATCAAAACTCAGCGGCAGAACCGCCAAAGTCACATCATCTTCGGCCAATTTCAAATAGTGAGCAACGCTGACCGCGCCCAGCCACAGGTTCGCATGGCTAAGCATCACTCCCTTGGGGCGTCCTGTTGATCCGCTGGTATAAAGAATAGCGGCGAGTTCATCTGGGTTCGCGATGGATGGCCCAAGCTGATCCTCACGTGCATACGCAGATTTCAGCGCGTCGCCCTGTTCCATCGATCGGCATTGCGCGCCGACGTCGCCGTCATCCAGCGACGCAAGCCGGGCTTTGTTGCCAATGAGCAGGCTCGCGCCGCTATCATTCAAAATATGCGCCGCCTGCGCACGTTTAAGGAGCGGGTTGATCGGCACATGCACCAGCCCCGCACGCGCCGCAGCTAACGGTAAAATACACGTCAATTCACCTTTGGCGGCCCAACTGGCAACCCGTGCGCCTTTCTCACCCACTTCACTCTGCAACCATGCCGAGAGCTGAGACACACGCAGTCTTAACTCCTCGTGGTTAAGCACGGAATCACGAAGGATTAAGGCTGGACGTGTCCCATGCCCCATCGCCGCGCCTCTTTCGGCGATGTGATCAAGCGGTTGCGCAGTGGGATCAAGGGTTTCGGGCATAGTGTCTTGTATGAAGGGCAATCTTTAAGTGATCGAAATGCGGTATCACGATAGCGTTAACGTCTTGCATGAGCTGTGTCATCACAGTGAGCATTCGCACGCGCGGTCACCGTTTGATCGCGCAGAATGGTATCAGCTTCTCGCTGACACTGGCCTCACCCCACTAATCGCGATTGCAGGGGACGCAGACAATGCCGCTGCCATCGCCCTTACTGAAGACAGCGGGCACATTACACCGCTGCGCAATTGGTACAGCTTTACCTGGCGACAATTGGCGCCAGCAGGTGAACAAGGTGACCGATTGCTCCGTGAAATTGCGCAGCATCTCAAATCGCGCGGGCATCGGGTGACTTTGGAGCCAGTGCCAGACGAAGATGGATCAAGCGCGCGGCTTGCCAAAGCCTTTCGTAACGCTGGATGGCGAGTTTCGGTGGAACGGTGCGATATCAACCACGTGCTACATCTGAACGGACGTAGTTTTGCCGAATATTGGGCCGCTCGCCCCGGCAAGATGCGCACTACCCTAAAACGAAAGGAGAAAAAGGTCCGCGTCCAAGTGCTGGAACACTTCGATGAGCAAGTGTGGGCCGATTATGAGCGCATTTATGCCGACAGCTGGAAGCCTGCCGAAGATCAACCCGCCATGTTGCGAGATTTTGCTGCGGCAGAGGGGGAAGCAGGTCGTTTGCGTATGGGTATAGCCTACGCAGATGATCAAGCTGTCGCGGCGCAGTGTTGGACGGTTGAAAACGGCTGTGCCTACATTCACAAGCTCGCGCATCTTGAAAGCCACAAGAAACTCTCCGCCGGAACCACGCTTACGGCGGCTCTTTTTGAGCATGTGATTGACGGTGATAATGTGGAGCTGGTGGATTTTGGAACCGGCGATCAACCTTACAAGGCCGATTGGATGGAGGGTATTCGCCATCGATACCGCATCGATTGTCTTGATCCGCGCCAACCGCGCGCTTGGCTAGCCCTTGCGAAACGCGCCGCAAAGGCGTTTACCCAAAAACTTGCGCCGGGCGGACTGCAAAGCTAAGGCGAGCGCCCATTTCCAATGCCCTGCCAAAAAGCAAGGCGATACGCAGAATACGAGGGGCCCTTGTCCAGCAATTCAGCCACAGAGCCGGCAGCGGATATGTCAGGCATCGGCAAAAGCCGCGCAGCAATCGACCGCGACTTAAAAACGATCATCGCTGATGTGCTCGGCCTTGAGACGGATCAGGTCGATCAATTTGACGCTGACACGGGCCTGTTTGGTCATCTGCCAGAGCTCGATTCCATGGCTGTCGCTGGACTGCTGACAGAGATGGAAGACCGCCTCGACATCGTGATCGAAGATGACGATGTGGACGGCGAAATGTTAGAGACCTATGGCGGGCTGCTCGCCTTTGCCGAGGCCAAGATCATCGAAGGCTAGAGCCGGGCCATGCTCATGGAATGGCCCTGCCCGCTTCCCGGAGGCGGAACTTCAAACGAATTGTTGCTGACATTGAAGCAAGATCGCGCGCAGTGCGTGCTAATGATCCCTCCGCTGTTTGATGAGCACAACAAGTTTCGCAGGCAAATTGTTGAAGTTATGCGCCGATTGGACGCGGCGGGAATTGATTGCGTCTTGCCTGATCTGCCCGGCTGCAATGAGAGTATACGACCACTGGCTGAACAAACGCTCGCGAATTGGCGGAATGCCGCTCAGGCTGCGATACAGCATACCGGGGCCAGCCACATGCTGACATTCAGAGGCGGTGCTATGCTAGGGTCTGGTGGTCTTCCCGGTTGGAAGTATGCGCCCCAAACTGGGGCCAAGCAATTGCGCGGTATGATCCGGGCGGCGGTGATCGCGGCGAGAGAACTGGGCAAAGACATCAGCAGCGATGACTTGATGGCACGAGGCCGCACGAACGGCCTCAACCTCGCCGGTTGGGACGTTGGACCGCAATTGTTCAGCGAATTGGCGGATTCGGATGAGGACCCTCCAAGCGGACTTACCGAAATCGCGCAATCGGACGTTGGTGGGCGCGGGCTGTGGCTGCGCACCGAGCCGGATGAAGATGCTGACCAAGCCGATGCTCTCGCCCAGTTGATTGCTAAGGAGCTCGCCGCACCATGAGCCGCCTGCATATGGATTTTGGCTGCGGCACGCTGAAATGCGCTGGCACGCTCGACACGGCGCCCGGCACGAGCGGGCTTTTGATCGTCAGCGGCGGTAACGAAATCCGCTCTGGCGCGTTTGGGGGCCAAGCAAAGCTCGCAGCCAGCGTTGCTAAGGCCGGGTTTCCTGTGTTTCGCTTCGACCGGCGCGGGGTTGGAGACAGCGAGGGAGAGAACCGCGGCTTTCGTAAGTCCAAAGGCGATATCAAGGCCGCGATCCATGCGTTTCAAGCGATTGCTCCGCAGGTTGATCGCATCATCAGCTTTGGCAATTGCGACGCTGCCACGGCTTTGATGCTTGCTCAGGGGGCGGAGTGCGACGGTCTGATCCTGTCAAATCCGTGGACTATTGAGGGCGATAATAGCGACAGCATCCCGCCTGCTGATGCGATCCGTGCACGCTATTTGGAAAAGCTCAAGAAGCCTAGCGAGGTGATGCGTTTGCTGCGCGGCGGGGTGAACTTGCGCAAGCTTGCCAAGGGGCTGAGCAAATCAGTAGCAAGCGTTGACGGTTCAACAGGCCTCGCTGATGAAATGCGCGATGGTATCAAGGAATTCGCAGGGCCTGTGCGCTTTCTATTGTCGAGCGATGACCGCACGGCCAAAGTCTTTGCCAGCAATTGGGATATGTCCGATCCACGCATCGCCCGGTGCGAAGGGGCAAGCCACGCCTATGTCGAACCACACGCTGAACAATGGCTGCGCGAACAGATATTAAGCGCACTTCGCGCCTAATCTCTGGGCCTTATCGCGTGAAGTAACTCACCAATTCCACATGCGTTGACCACCGGAACTGTCCTACAGGTCGCAATTTCTCCAAGCGGAATCCCGCTTCGATCAGTGTCGCTGCATCGCGCGCCCAACTTGATGGGTTGCAGCTGACATAGACGACGCGCTGAGCAGTGCTTTGCGCGATCTGGCCAATTTGCTCGCGAGCTCCTGCTCTGGGAGGATCAAGCAATATGGCGCTGAATTTGCTAATTTCTTTGGCATCGAGCGGATTACGGAACAAATCACGATGCATCGAGTGAACTTCGCGCTGTGCCCGCGCTGCGGCAGATTTGCACGCAAGATACGCCGCTTGATCCGCCTCCACCGCCAAAGCTTTCCGCCCCTCAACCAATCCGAATGCGAATGTTCCTAGACCCGCAAACAGATCCGCAATCACGCCTGCCCCTTTCAACCAATGGCGCGCATCAGATACCATGCGTGCCTCCGCATCACGGGTTGCTTGCAGGAACGCGCCCGTCGGCATTGGTACCGATACGTCCGAAAGGGTGACACCGACCGGCTCAGGTTCCCAAACGGTCTCTGCGCCATAGCCTTGATCGATGGAAAGCCGCGCGAGTCCATTATCGCGCGCGAAATCGAGCGCAGCTTCGGTCGCTGCCAACCCGTCAAGGCTGAGATTGGTCAGACTGCAATCAACGCCCTGATCGGACACAGCAAGGCCAATATCCACCGGCGCTCGCCCAGCATGGGCGGCGATGAAAGATCGCAATGGCGCGATCAAAGCGGTCAGTTCAGGAGTAAGTACCGGACATTCGGCAAGATCGACGATCGTGTGAGAACCACTTTCGCGAAAGCCCGCCATCGCACGCTTGCCCTTGCGCAAACCGTGAAGAGTTGCGCGGCGACGGCTGCCCGCAGGCGAAAGATGCACCGGCAACACCTCATCTGCGCAAATGCCCTGCCCTTCGGCTGCGTTTACGACCCTGGAGCGCACAAACTCTTCGAGCGCTGCTTCGTTTGCGTGCTGCAATTGGCATCCGCCGCAGCGGGCAAAATGCTGGCATGGAGGCGATACGTGGTCAGGACCGGGAATGATCACGCCATCTGCGTCCACCATGTCTCCGGGCACAGCGCCGCTGACATGGGCGCCGGTGTTGGTCACGCCGTCACCTTTAGCGGCGATACGAATGATTGGGGTGTTTTTACTCACAGACAGGAGCGCATAGCGGCGCTGACGCTCTGAGCAAGCTCATCTGCGGTGAAAGCCGGTCCGCACAGTCTTGCAGCCTCGCAGTGCAGCCATGCGGCCTCGCAGGCGGCAGTGAACGGATCTGCTCCTGTTGCCATGCGGCTAACCGCGATACCGGCCAGCACATCACCTGTGCCAGCTACGGAAAGCCAGCTTGTTGCTGGCGAAGCAAGAACGAGGCGCCCGTCTGGCGCGGCAATGACAGTGTCCGGCCCCTTAGCGAGCACCACCATCCCGCTTGCTGCTGCAAGCGCTTGAGCGCGTGCCTGCCGTCCTGTCGCGATCACGCCAAAATTTTTGCATAGCGTCTCAAGTTCACCGTCATGCGGCGTCGCGAGCACTTGCGTGCCTTTATCCATCAAATGCCCAGAAACGAGCCTTAGTGCATCAGCATCCAGTACAAGTCCGCATCCTTGGGCAAAGGCGTAGTCAAGAAGCTTAGACGCTCCTTCGTGCAAACCCAATCCGGGGCCAATCAGAACTGCCTTGATGCGCGCATCATCGCGATTGATTTTGAAAGGCGATGGATCGACAACCAGCCCAGCAGGTGCGCCATCGCGATCGTTTGCGAACAATTTTACATAACCTGCACCGGAGCGCATGGCCGCTTTGCTAGCGAGCAGAGCTGCGCCGGGCATATCCCCGCCGATGATCGCGCACATGCCGCGTGTGTATTTGTGCGCGTTTGCTTCAGGCTTTGAAACCGAAGGCCGCGCAAGCAACTGCGCAGCGTCCTTGGCTGGCTCAGCGCCGATTGGAACCAATCGTAGAGTTCCCATGATTTCGTGTGCAGGCAGTCGCCAATGCGCGAATTTCCATGCTCCTAAAGCCAATGTCACATCATATTGAGGCAATCGCTCATTGAGCACCGCGCCGCTGTCGCTCTCAACACCCGAAGGCAAATCGACAGCAATCTGGATGGAATGCCTCTTCGCCAGATCGCGCAGCATCAGTGCGTGTTCGCCAGATAGTTTGCGTGTCAGGCCAGTGCCAAACAGGCAATCAACGAAAACTTCAGCTTGCGCGTCTCGGCCAGAGGACACGGTTTTGCCTTTAAAGTCTTTGCGCGCGCTTTTTGCAGCATCGCTCGCTGGTGACATGGGCGCAACCACAGTGACGTCATTGCCGATTTTACGCAGGATTTCCGCGATCAAATAACCATCACCGCCATTGTTGCCGGGGCCGCACAGCACAGTGACAGGACGGCCCGCAGCGATGCGGCGGATCCATTCGGCTGCGCCCCCTGCGGCGACTGCCATCAACTCTTGGGCAGTGATGCCAGTGTCAAAAATCACCTGTTCAGCCGCCTGCATCTGCGCGACAGTCAAGACTTGGTGCGCGCTCACTTCTGCCTCACGGTTCGCGCGTCAGCATGTCCAGCGGGACCACGTAGCGATCCTCTCCAATCGCAAATTCGCGCGCGTTGGTGGGATCAAGACTGAGGTCTTCCAGCCTTTCTGCGCCATCAAGGGTGGTAAGTTCGCGGGTCTGCGGATCAAAACCGAGACGACGAAAGCCGCCGTCGGGATGATGGATGAGAAAGATCGGTTCGGATTCGCTTGAGGCCGCCTCCAACGTGCAGACAGAAGAATAATCAGCGCCCGGCCCAATGGCACAATCGATGGTGGCGCCTTCAGGTTCAGGGCTATCGCTACCACCGCAAGCGGCGAGCGAAAGCACACAAACGCTGAGACTAAATATCCGCAAAAACATGGGTTTCCTTTGCTGCGCCCGGATGGGTAAGCGCGCCCTTGCTGGCCGGACCAACATTCTGAGCGTAGCGCCACAATGCGCCCGATTGGTAATCATTGGTGCGCGCTTGCCATTTGGCCCGCCGCTCCGCCAGCACGTCTTCGCTCACGTTCAGGTCAATTGTGCCTACCTCAGCATCAATCGCAATTTCATCGCCGTCTTCGACCAAAGCAATCGGGCCGCAGTCTGCCGCTTCCGGCCCGACATGACCGATACAAAAGCCGCGGGTTGCGCCTGAAAAGCGCCCATCAGTGATGAGCGCAACCTTTTCGCCCATGCCCTGCCCATATAGCGCAGCGGTGGTAGATAGCATTTCACGCATCCCTGGGCCGCCCTTTGGCCCTTCATAGCGGATGATGACCACGCTGCCCTCTTTGATCTCGCGATTTTCAACCGCGGCAAAGGCATCTTCCTCACAATCGAACACTTGCGCAGGGCCGGTAAACTGCAGCCGCTCCATGCCCGCAACCTTCACAATTGCTCCGTCGGGCGCGAGCGATCCTTTCAGGCCCACAACCCCGCCTGTTGGGGTGATCGGCTGTTTGACATCGTAAAACACCTTTTGATCGGGGTTCCACGTGATTTCCTCAATGTTCTCGCCTAAAGTTTTGCCTGTGACGGTGATCGGATTGGGATCAAGGAAACCACCATCCAATAGCGTTTTCATGCCCATATAGACACCGCCTGCCTCGTGCATGTCCTTCGCGACGTATCGTCCGCCCGGTTTCAGGTCGGCAATGTACGGCGTCGATTTGAAGATTTCCGCGACATCGAACAGGTCGAACTCAATACCAGCCTCGCTCGCCATAGCAGGCAGATGCAGCGCGGCATTGGTGGAGCCGCCAGTCGCCGCAACAACGCGGGCAGCGTTCTCAAACGCCTCGCGCGTGCAAATGTCTCGCGGACGCAGGTTCATCTCAAGCAGATTCATCACCTGCTCACCAGCTGCGCGCGCGATTTCTTCACGCGAAGTGTAGGGAGCGGGCGCCATATTGCTGTTCGGCAATGATAAACCAATCGCCTCACCGACGCAGGCCATCGTGTTGGCAGTGAACTGACCGCCGCAAGCGCCGTGACCCGGGCAAGCGACTTTCTCGAGCGCGATCAGCTCTTGCAGAGGGCAATTGCCCGCCGCGTGCTGACCCACAGCCTCAAACACATCAACCACGGTAACGTCCTTGCCGTGGTGCGTGCCGGGCAGGATCGACCCGCCATAAACGAAGATGCTCGGAACGTTCAGCCGCAGCATCGACATCATCATGCCGGGCAAGCTCTTATCGCACCCAGCAAAGCCGACCAATGCGTCATAGCAGTGCCCGCGTACGGAAAGCTCTACGCTGTCGGCGATCACCTCGCGGCTGATAAGAGAGCTTTTCATGCCCTGATGGCCCATCGCGATGCCATCGGTGACGGTGATTGTGTTGAACCGGCGCGGAGTGCCTCCGCCAGCGATCACGCCTTCGCGGCAGATATTCGCCTGCGGATCGAGCGTGGTGTTGCACGGCGCGCTGTCGTTTCCCGCGCTGGCAATCGCAACGAAGGGACGCGCAATCTCCTCTTCGCTCATCCCCATCGCGTAGTAATAGGAACGATGCGGCGCACGCTCCGGCCCGACAGAGACGTGGCGGCTAGGAAGTTTCGCTTTATCGAAGCGAGAAGACATAATATTTCCCGATCAGTGGTGTTTGCGCACACCCACTGCCGTTAGTCGAGCGTGAGTGCAACCCTTCCGCACACATCGGCGATCATAGCCGCCCAGCGTGATTGCTCTGCGCGCGTAGAGATTAGGTCTTGGCGCACTTCAATCGCGCAATAATAGCGGCCCTTCGCCTCTGCATGGCGGTTCATCGTCGCGTTCAGCTCTGCCCCGGAATACGGCTCATTATCACCGACATTCAGGCCCAGCTCGCTGAACAGGCGGATCGCCTGACGCGCCGCGCGGTCATCTTCGTTATAAAGCAGCGCAACCTCCCAAGGCCGATCCTGAGACGGATCAGATTCAAGTTTTGGAGTGAAGCTGTGGAGCGATATGATCAGCTCTGGCGCGGCCTCATCCAGCCATTTTTCTAACGCCGCATGATACGGGCGGTGAAAACGCTCCAGACGCGCCTCCACATCAGCACCGATATTGCCGGGGATCAGAATGCCGTCACTTTCCGTAGGAACAACGTTTGGGTGATCTTCTTCGCGGTGTAGATCGACCACCAGGCGGCTGACTTCGGCAAGATGCGCTGGGACATTGTGTTGACGCGCCATGCGGCCGGCAATTCCCGCAACACCAATATCAACCGCGATGTGCGTCTCAAGCCGCTCGGGATTGATGCCCAGCGGAATGTCGTCCGGCACGAAATTGGACGCATGATCGGCGACGCAGACCATTCCTGATGCATTCGGACCGCCACGGTTTATTTCGCCTACCTGTCGGTATGGCAGATCATCGATCATCTAAGTCGCCCTGTCATTTGCCACCAATCCGGGTGGCCCGCCTCTATCCGGCGCTGTGCTTCATCGCGCGCCGCGCAGCTTTCATAGAGTGCGTAACATGTGGCCCCTGATCCCGACATTTCAAACTGTATCGGTGCCCCGCGCGATAATTCTGACAGAACATCAGCGATTTGTGGGCAGATGCTGATTGCAGATTTGCGAAGGTCATTGCGCCCTGCCAGAGCAATTTCGCGCGCTGAGCCGCTGGGTAGTGGCCCGCGATCCTTGCCATCCCAGCCCCTAAACACGGGCGGCGTGGAGAGCGGCTCGCGCGGATTGACGAGCAAGACGGGGGTGCCTTCGAGGTCGTTTACAACCTCGCGCCGTTCCTCGCCTACGCCAAGGCCGATGTGCATATCGCTATCGACGCAGGCGGGTACATCTGCGCCCAATCTGGCCGCGCGTTCGCGCCAGTCGTCTGGCAGCCCGAATGCCTCGCGGACGATGCGAAAGACCGCTCCTGCGTCGGCTGACCCACCGCCAAGACCAGCGGCGACTGGCAGATTCTTTTCGAGGGTGATTTCGAGTGCTTGTGCGCGGGGGAGCACGCCGAGCGCCTTCGCCACAAGGTTATCGAACGGATTGTCGATCCCGCCCGCAAACTCGCCGGTGGTGATGACTTTATCCTGCTTTGCCACCCGCGCAGTTAGCGTGTCGCCTGCGTCGACAAAAGCGAACAACGTCTCAAGCTCGTGATAGCCATCCTCGCGCCGCCTGCGTACATGCAGCGCGAGATTGATCTTGGCGTATGCGGTTTCGGTGAGAGTCACGCTTTCCCGCGCGCGTACTTCGCCTCACGCTTAAGTCGCCGCTTCTTGATGAGTGCGAGGGCGTCTTCATCCTTATCGCCAAACATAGCATCTATCTCTGCGGGGGATTTGCCCGAGAATGTTTTTCGATAGGTCTGATGAATACTCCGGCTCACGCCATCACCTCACATATTCGGATAGTTGGGCCCGCCGCCACCTTCGGGCGTCGCCCAGTTGATGTTCTGGTTCGGGTCTTTGATATCGCAGGTCTTGCAGTGGACGCAGTTTTGCGAGTTGATCTGGAATTTGGGCTCTTTGCCCTCTTCCTCGATCCACTCATAGACACCCGCCGGGCAGTAGCGAGTAGACGGTCCACCAAAGACCTCCAGCTCACTATTCTTCTGCAGCTCCAGATCCTGCACCTGCAGGTGGACCGGCTGATCCTCTGCGTGGTTGGTGAAGCTGTAAGCGACATTGGTAAGCCGGTCGAAGCTGATCACGCCATCGGCTTTCGGATAGTCAATCTTGGGATAGAGGTCCGCGCGCCCCGTCATCTCGTGATCCTTGTGGAAGCCCATCGTGATCGGCAGTCCGATCTTGAGTTGACGCATCCACATGTCGATCCCGCCAAGTATTGTGCCGATATCGTCGCCGTACTTTTCCATAGCGGGTAGGACGTTCTTCACCTTCTGAAGCTCTTCACCGATCCAGCTGGAACGAACGGCCGGTTCATAATCGGTCAATTCGGTATTTTCGTTACCTGCCGCAAGTGCAGCAGCGACACTTTCAGCTGCAAGCATTCCGCTTTTCATCGCGGTGTGGCTGCCCTTGATACGCGGCACGTTTACAAAGCCAGCCGCGCAGCCGATCAGCGCGCCTCCGGGGAATGCGAGCTTTGGTACAGACTGCCAGCCACCATCATTGATGACACGCGCACCATAGGCCACGCGCGTGCCCCCTTCGAGGTATTCGCGGATTGCAGGGTGCGTTTTCCAGCGCTGAAATTCTTGATAGGGCGAAACCCACGGGTTTCTGTAATTCAGCCAAGTCACGAAGCCCAAAGCCACCTGACCGTTCGCCTGATGATAGAGGAAACCGCCGCCGTTGCTGCCACTCTCAGATAGTGGCCAGCCTTGCGTGTGGATCACCCGTCCGGGCACGTGTTTCTTGGGATCAATGTCCCACAATTCCTTGATGCCAAGGCCGTAAATTTGCGGCTCACAATCGGCTTCGAGATTGTACTGCGCCTTCATCTGCTTGGTCAGCGATCCGCGCGCGCCTTCGGCAAACAGAGTGTATTTGGCAAGGATTTCCATGCCCGGCTGATAGTCGGGTTTATGACTGCCATCTTCAGCAATGCCCATGTCCTGCGTGATCACGCCAGAGACAGCTCCGTCATTTATCACAACTTCAGCTGCGGGGAAGCCGGGGAAGACCATGACGCCAAGCCCTTCAGCCTGTTCAGCGAGCCAGCGTGTCAAATTGCCGAGCGAACCAGTGTAGCAGCCATCATTCGAAAGAAACGGCGGCATAATCAAATGCGGGATCGAAGTTTTGCCTTTTTTGGACAAAGACCAGTGCCAGTTATCAGTCACCGGCGTTTCCGCCATCGGGCAATCCATATCGCGCCACTCAGGGAAGAGTTCGTTCAAAGCCTTGGGATCGACCACCGCGCCTGACAGAATATGTGCGCCAATTTCTGACCCTTTTTCAAGGACCACAACCTCAAGCTCTTCATTCAATTGCTTCAATCGGATCGCTGCTGAAAGGCCCGCCGGACCTCCGCCAACGATCACGACATCGCATTCCATTGATTCCCGTTCGCTCATGGCCTTACTTGATCCCCGAATTATCCTAGGTTTTGCGTATCACTCCACTTGCTAACTGCGGGTGGGAACGTCAAGACTTCTGATCACTATCATGAATGCGCCCTCACCCTCTCTTTCTGCTGAATTTGCTGCCGCTTTAGAGTGGTGGAAGGACGCTGGCGTCGATATGGACTTTGCCGATGACGCTACGGATTGGCTTGAGCAGCCATTGGTTGAGCCGGGCGATATGGCAGGCGCGGATCAGTCCAACCCGGCAAAAATCCGCAGCGATGCATCAAATGCTCCGCAAGGCGATGTGCAAAAAACTCCAGAGCCCGCGGCCAATTTGTTCGCCGAAGGACGCCCGGATAGCTTGGAGGCATTCTACGAGTTTTGGCAGAATGCACCGGGATTGGACGGCATTGGTCCGCGCGGCCGCATCACGCCACGCGGCAAGCAAGGTGCAAAATTGATGGTCGTGGTCGTTGCGCCGGAAGACGGGGATAAGGATCGCCTGCTATCAGGCGCGCAAGGGAAGCTACTCGAAAAAATGCTCGTCGCGATGGGGATAGCCGAAGAGGACACCTACGTTGCCTCCGCGCTCACCCGGCCAACACCAATGGCCGATACAACGACCTTGGCACGCGCCGGGATGGCCGATGTGTTAACCGAGCACATTAAACACGCCGCCCCAGATGCCGTTCTTGCGCTTGGAGCCAACCTTTTGCCGCTTCTTGGGCACGAGACGGCGCAAGGGGCTACGAATTTACAATTCATCAACCACAAGTCTTCACCAGAAAACAACCACAATGAGCGATTAACGCCGCTCCTTGTTAGCGAAAGTTTGGAAAGCCTGATGGCGAGCCCCAGACTAAAAGCGCGGTTCTGGCGGAGATGGATTGAATGGCAGGCAAATCGGTGATGGCGAAAGCCCTTGGGTCAGCAATCTTGGCCGCCTGCATCACCGCTCCCTTGGCAATGCCGAGTGGCGCGCTTGCGCAGTCGCACGCGTCATCTCAAGGTATGGTTGCGCATTATGAAGGGCGCGGCGGCGAACGCTCTAAAGCGGTTCCCAGTGTGCTGAGCGGCGGTGAGCAAACGTTCTACAACAATCTGTTTGCGGCAATTGATCGCCAGCAATGGGAACAGGTTGAAGCGATGTTGGCGCAAAATGAAGGCGGTGTGCTGACGCAGATCGCCCGCGCTGAGTATTACACGCACGCCAAAAGCCCCAAGATCAGCGCTGATCAGATCGCGCGCTGGTTCAGCGATGGTGTGCACCTGCCACAAGCCCAACAATTGAGCCGCATGGGCGCCAAGCGCGGGGTGGAATACATTCCTGCTCTTCCGCACACACAACGATTCAGCCGGCAACCTGCCGCATCTAAGCGCACCCGCCCACGCACCGTGGTTGATGGATCGCTGCCAGGTAGTGTCCGTTCATCCATCCTGGATCGCATCAAGAATGACGATCCGGCAGGCGCTCACGCGCTGCTGATGGAAGTCGATGCGCAGCTCAGCCCAGCCTCGCGCGCCGAATGGCGACAACGGGTCGCGTGGAGCTATTACATTGAGAACAACGATGAAGCAGCATTGGCTCTGGCTGAAACCGTTTCGGAAGGGTCTGGTCCATGGGTAGCTGAAGGCGAATGGGTCGCCGGACTGGCTGCGTGGCGTCAAGGGTTTTGCGCGCTCGCCAGTGAAGCTTTCATGCGCGCCGCAAGCCGGTCATCAAACGTAGAGTTGACAGCCGCCTCGCATTATTGGGCGCATCGCTCACTCGTGCGCTGCCGTGAGCCTGGCAAAGCGCAGGAACAGCTTTCCGCAGCCGCTCGCTATGAAGAGACGCTTTATGGCCTGCTGGCCTCAGAGCAATTGGGTATTCGCCCTCCAGCAGCCGCTCAGGCTGCACCGCTAACGCAGGATGATTGGGAACAGCTTTCGCGCAACGTCAACGTCCGCATCGCTGCTGCCCTGACAGAAATTAATCGCCCGACTTTGGCAGATGAAGTGCTGCGTCATCAGGCGCGCATCGGTAGCCCGCGTGAATTCGACGCTTTGTCGCGTCTGGCGCGCGAGCTTGGCCTACCATCCACGCAATTATTTATGGCGCGCAATGCGCCGCGCGGAACGCGTTCGGACAGATCGCTGCAATATCCAGTCGCCCGGTGGCAGCCCGTCACGGGTTGGCGCGTGGACCCATCGCTAGCATTTGCGCATGCATTGCAGGAATCAAACTTTCGCTCTGGCGCGGTCAGCCCGGCCAATGCCCGCGGGCTGATGCAAATCATGCCGGGTACGGCGCGCGATCACAATCGCCGCTTAAACCTTGGCGCGAGCTATGCCGATCTCAACGATCCAGAGGTCAATCTCGCTTATGGCCAGCAACATCTCGAAATGCTGCGCGATAATTACGCGACGCAAGGCAAGCTGCCCAAAATTATGGCGGCCTATAACGCTGGCCTCACCCCAATCAGCCGTTGGAACAGCGAGATCCGCGACTACGATGATCCGCTGCTCTATATGGAATCGATCCCTTATTGGGAAACACGCGGCTATGTCGCAATCGTTATGCGCAATTACTGGATGTATGAGCGGTCTGCCGGGGTTTCCTCACCAAGTCGCCGTGCCCTTGCCCAAGGCCGCTGGCCAGAATTCCCGCAGGCGGTTAACAGGCGATCAGCACGGTTGGATAGATAGGGCGACGTAATGGCAATTGATGAGGCGAAAGAGTTCACCCCGATCAACATTGCCATTCTGACGGTTTCCGACACACGGACGCAGGCCGACGATACCTCTGGCGATATTCTTGCCGCGCGCGTGACGGATAAAGGCCATATTCTTGCGGCGCGCATGATTGTGAAAGATGATGCGGCGCTTCTTGCGGATCAGATTGAAGCGTGGGTTAACGATCCGCAGATCGATGCAATTATCAGCACTGGCGGAACCGGCCTGACGGGGCGCGATGTCACGCCAGAAGCGCTTGCGCGAGTAAAGGATGCCCGGGATATTCCAGGCTTTGGCGAGCTGTTCCGCTGGCTCAGCTACAAGTCAATCGGGACCAGCACTGTGCAATCGCGCGCCTGCGCCATTGTTGCGCGGGGCACTTATATCTTCGCCCTACCCGGCTCCAACGGCGCGGTGAAAGATGGCTGGGACGGGATCCTCAATGAACAACTCGATAATCGCAATCGGCCCTGCAACTTTGTGGAATTGATGCCGCGTTTGCGCGAGAAATAGGGAAACTGTCGCTAACCGGCCTGGCCCAATTCGCGCAGTAGCTCCGCGAACCACGGCGCGCTTGTGTCAAACACCTTGCCGCCTTTGATCCGCTCGAACTCGATCACGCGCAGTTCGTCTCCCGCATCCTCATCCTGCCCGACAACCCCTGACTGACCTGCGAGAGCCGCTTCGACTGCGTGATGCGTGCAAGCGCTGATCAGCTCCAGATCCGCCTCATTCGCAGGGGCTGAGCGCGAGAAATAACCGCTCTTTTGCACGAGCACCTTTTCCGCGCCCAAATGCTTGGCGAATTGATCCGCGAACCAAGCGCCGGGGTTGATTTTGTCGAGTTTCACATGGCCAAAGGCATCGCGCGGCACCTCTTCGTCCGCTGTCTCCATAGCGGCGACAATTTCGTTTACACCTGCGCCTTCGGAGATGAACAGGTTTACGCCGTCCTGTTCATCCATAATCGCGCGCAGACGCTTGGCCTCAACCGCGATGTCAAACGGTTGCTCTGGCACGAACACGCCATGTACATCCCAGCGCGCAGCAGCGTTATCGACCCATTCTGCAAAGGGCGCGCTTTTGACCCATTTGTGATGTTCGTGCGCAGTAGCCGCGGTCAGCCACCCGCAATTGCGCCCCATCACTTCATGGACGATCAACATTCTTGGATTGGCTGAATGCTCCGCGATGATGTTGCGCGCATAGATCGCGCCTTGCTCTGCTGCCGTCCACGCGCCCAGCGATTGCCGGATTGGGATTACATCATTGTCGATTGTTTTGGGCAGGCCGACCACGGTTAGCGGATAACCATTGTCGCTAAGGTATTTCGCCAGATCGGCCGCAGCTGTGTTGGTATCATCCCCGCCTATCGTGTGCAGTATATCGACCCCATCACGGGTCAATTGCTCAGCCGCAACATGAAGCGGGTTTTCGCCCGGCTTTACCAGACCCCGCTTTACGCAATCATCGACATTGGTAAGCTTGACCCGGCTGTTGCCAATGGGGCTTCCGCCGAACGCGTGGAGACGCCCTGCCTCGCTGCGCACTTTGTCATTTGCCTCAATCCAATTGCCCGTTAGCAATCCAGCATAGCCATTGCGATAGGCGATGATCCGCATGTCCGGCGCGACTGCTGTGTATCGCTCAATCAAGCCGCCCACTGCAGACGACAGGCATGGCGCGAGACCTCCGGCAGTAAGCATGGCGACGGTTTTGGTGCTCATGGCCCTAGCCAAACCCTCCACCAACCTCACCTGGTTCAAAGCGCATCAGGCGGCTATCGAGTAGAGCGGCGGTGCGATTGACAACGGCCAACTGGTAGTCCGGGTCCTTGATCATCTCAAAGAATGCGCCGGAGTTCGGGTATTGCGCAACAAAGCCATCGTGCCAGACTTTATCGTCCGGTTCTGGCCCGGTCACCATTGTTTGAAACGCGCCGCGCCATACGATTGAACCGCCAACGCGGCGGAAGATCGGGCCGCTGGTCTTGCCGTATTCCTCATAGGCGCGCTTGCCAGTCCAGCCATTGCCATGATGCTCATGATCCGCCGGGTATTCGGCTATATCACGATAGCGCAATAGGTTGAGCATGTGGATTGGTTCATCGCGCGGCAGGTCTTTGAAAGCCTTAAAGTTAGCCGGTGATGGATCAATATATGTTTTCATTGCAGATGCTCCTCAAACCTCAATTACGCGCCATTTTCCAGGCTCTAGCCCCTCTACCGTCCACTCACCAATGCTGAACCGCACAAGCCGCAAAGTTGGCAAGCCAACCGCTGCTGTCATGCGGCGCACCTGCCGGTTCTTTCCCTCCGATATCGTAAGTGAAATCCAGCAATCGGGCACATTCTTGCGGTAACGGATCGGCGGATCGCGGTCCCACAGATCGGGCGGATCAATCCGCTTCGCTTGGGCAGGCCGTGTCATCCCGTCTTTCAGCTTTACGCCGCTGCGTAGAGCGTCAAGTGCGGTCTCGTCCGGCTCGCCTTCAACCTGCGCGAAATATGTCTTTTCTGTCTTGTGGCGCGGTTCGGCAATGCGCGCTTGCAATCGCCCGTCGTCCGTCAGCAAAAGCAAGCCCTCGCTATCTTTATCGAGCCGTCCAGCGGGATAGACACCGGGCACATCAACCAGATGCGCCAGTGTATCTTGGGCGCCGTCTTTCCCGCCAGTGAACTGCGATAGGACGCCAAACGGCTTGTTGAGCAGGATAAGCCTGCTCACGCGCTGTTACACACCTTCCAGCTTATAGTCGCTAAACCGGTCACGCAGATCTTTCTTACTAATCTTGCCGGTTGCCGTGTGCGGAATATCGTCCACAAACTCCACCGCATCGGGGAGCCACCATTTTGCGATCAGCGGCTTCAAATGCTCAATTACATCATCGCTGGATAGGTCCGCGCCTTCATTCTTGACCACGAACAGCACAGGTCGCTCATCCCATTTCGGGTGATACATGCCAACGCAAGCAGCCTCAGCAATGTCGGCATGGCCAACGGCAGCATTTTCCAGCTCAACCGAGCTGATCCATTCACCGCCTGACTTGATCACATCTTTGGTTCGGTCGGTCAGTTGCAGCGTGCCATCGGGGTGGATGATGCCAACATCGCCGGTGTCGAACCACCCATCGTTATTCACCGCGTCTTGGTCGGCCTTAAAGTAGCGTTTGATGACCCACGGTCCGCGAATTTGAAGCGCGCCGGACGCTTCACCATCGCGTGGCAGTTCTGTCATCATATCGTCGAGATCAACCGTGCGCAGTTCCACACCAAAGATCGGGCGCCCCTGCATCGCGGTCTTATCGACCTTTTGCTCAAAGGTCAGTTCATCCCAATCGTGCGTTGGTCCGCCAACAGTGCCGATCGGGCTGGTCTCAGTCATGCCCCACGCGTGTTGAACGCGCGTACCGTTTTTCATAAGCCGTTCGATCATAAAGCGCGGGCAGGCTGAACCGCCAATAGTCGCAGCTTTGAGCGGCGGCAGGTCGACGCCTTCTTTGTCGCAATATTGGAAATGTGCGAGCCACACGGTCGGCACGCCTGCGCTGTCAGTCACCCCTTCGCGCAGCATCAGCTCATGCAGGACGGCCGGATCATTGACGGCAGAAAATACGAATTTGATACCAGCCATCGCGCCTGCATAGGGCAGTCCCCAGCTCGCCGCGTGGAACATGGGAACCACGGGCAGCATCACGGAAGAGCTGCTGAAATTGAAGGTCGAGGGTTGCAAACCGGATACTGCATGAAGCACGGTAGAACGGTGCTCATATTGCACGCCCTTTGGATTGCCGGTTGTGCCCGAAGTGTAGCAAAGCATACACGGATCACGCTCATCGCCGGTGACCCATTCAAAATCGCCATCTTGTTCAGCGATCCAGTCTTCAAAGCCAACACCGTCAAATCCTGCTGGCGGATCGTAGCAAACATAATGCTCAATCGTGGACCATTTGGACTTCATTTTATCAACGATAGGCTGGAAGGCGGCATCATAAAGCAGCACCTTATCCTCTGCATGGTTGGCGATATATTCCAGCTGATCTTCGAACAGGCGCGGGTTTACCGTGTGCAGGACACCGCCCATGCCGGCAACGCCATACCAGCTCGCCAAGTGGCGCGAGTGATTCATCGCCAGGCTGGCGACGCGCTCCCCCTTCTTCACGCCCATCGCTTGCAGTGCCTGCGCCATCTTCAAAGCATCTTGGCGGATCCCGGCCCAGTCTGTTCTGGTTTCACTGCCGTCGGCCCAGCGGGTCACAATCTCGCGGGTTCCCGCTTCACGTGCCGCATGGTCAATCACATGCGTCACCCGCATGGTCCAATCCTGCATCGCTCCGAGCATCAGCTTTTTTCTCCCAATCGTTGCGCATTAATTGCGCGCGTTTTCAATTGAGACTGTTCATGCCTTTGCTTAGCGCGATTGGCAATTGGGTCTTGAACGCGGACTGCGCTTTAGAAGCATAGATTAAGCGACCAGTTTCAGGTTTGCGCGGCCTCGCAACGGTTTCAGCTCCACATTTTCTATGCCGCCAATGTCGGCCAAACGCTCTGCCAGCTCGCCATCCAACAGAAAATTGCTGCCGAGCCGCATGTGTGCCTCTTCATCGGAAGCCAAAACAAGCCGCACCAAAACTTCGCCCGGCGCTTCTTTTGCGATTGGCAGTTCCAGCTTGAGATCATTTAGCGCCTCAACGCTTAAGATGTCGGCGGTCAAACGCATCGGCATTCGCCCGCTGACGCTGGCAAGCGGCTTTGCCCCGCGCACGGTCAGGCGCGGCGGCTCTCCGGGATTGGGGGAATCCAATTCGACGTTCAGCAGCAGGCACGCGCCCTCTGCGGCCCAGTTTTCAAATTGCGGAACCAGCGCCTCTTCAAAACAAGCGGCCGAAAATTGCCCGCTGGAATCTGAGAAATCTGCGCGCACAAATTCGCCGCCGCGCCTGGTGCGGGCTTTGTTGATCCCTTCGACCATAGCCGCGATCACCGCTGTGCCGCGCCCACCGGGAGGCGCGCCAGCCTCCATCAGGCTTTGATAGGTGCGCGCGCCCTGCGCCGAGGCAACTTCGCGATATTGTTGCACAGGATGGGCGGAAAAATAGAAACCGAAATTCTCCCGCTCCTTGGCCATTTGATCAGGCTTTGACCATGCCTCTACCGTCTTCAGCCGTAAGTCCTCTTGCGGAGCATTTTCGCCCCCGAACAGGCCAGCCTGCCCGCTAGAGCGCTCTCGCTCTGCCGCATCTGCAATCGCGATCAGCATATCTGCATTGGCAAAGATCGCTGCGCGGTTTGGCTCAAGGCAATCAAGCGCGCCTGCCCCGATCAGCCCTTCCAATTGGCGGCGGTTCATGGAGCCGTGCGGCAAGCGTTCGAACAAGTCCTGCAGGCTTTCAAACGGACCGCTCGCCTGACGTTCCGCGACGATGGCATCCATCGCTTTCTCACCGACATTACGAATGCCAGCGAGCGCGTAACGCACGCCGTATCCATCATCGGTCTGCTGGACGGTAAAGCGCGCTTCGGATGCGTTGATGTCAGGCGGTAGCACCGCCACCCCGCCTTCATCGCCGGTAGGGTAACGCCGCGCGTCATCGACAAAAATGGAGAGCTTTTCCGACTGATGCAGGTCGAAACACATGGATGCGGCGTAAAATTCTTCCGGATAATGCGCCTTTAGCCATGCCGTTTGATAGGCGAGCAAGGCATAGGCCGCAGCGTGCGATTTGTTAAAGCCATAGCCTGCGAATTTGTCGATCAAATCAAACAGTTCATTGGCTTGCTTTTTCTCAATGCCGGACACGTCCTTGCAGCCTTCGACAAAGCGGACACGCTGGATGTCCATCTCTGCTTGCACTTTTTTGCCCATCGCGCGGCGCAGCAAGTCGGCATCGCCAAGCGAGTATCCAGCAAGGATTTGCGCGGCCTGCATCACTTGTTCTTGATAGACAAAAATACCGTATGTTTCCGCCAGAATGCCCTCTAGTTTTTGATGAGGATACTCAATCGGCACTTCGCCTGCTTTGCGCTGGCCAAAGAGCGGGATGTTGTCCATCGGGCCGGGACGATAGAGCGACACGAGCGCGATAATATCCCCAAAATTGGATGGCTTCACGGCCTTCAGTGTGCGCCGCATCCCTTCCGATTCCAGCTGGAACACGCCGACAGTGTTACCATCCTGCATAAGGTCATAAACGGCGGTGTCATCTAGCGGCAGCTCGCCGAGGTCTATGGTTATCCCGCGCAGTTCCAGCAGATCGGTGGCCTTGCGCAGCACGGAAAGCGTTTTCAAGCCTAGGAAGTCGAACTTTACGAGCCCGCTCGATTCCACATGCTTCATGTCGAATTGCGTCACCGGCATGTCTGAACGCGGATCGCGGTAAAGCGGAACAAGCTGCGCCAGCGGCCGATCGCCAATCACAACCCCGGCGGCGTGGGTTGAGGAATTGCGCGGCAGACCTTCCAATTGCATCGCCAGATCAACGAGGCGCTTCACCTCATTATCATTGGTGTATTCAGCCTTGAAATCCGCCGCACCATTCAGCGCGCGGGGGAGTGTCCACGGATCAGTCGGATGGTTCGGCACCATCTTAGTCAGCCGGTCCACTTGACCATAGCTCATCTGCAAGATTCGTCCGCAATCGCGCAGCACTGCGCGGGCCTTAAGCTTACCAAAAGTGATGATCTGCGCGACGTGATCTGCGCCATATTTCTGCTGGACATAACGAATGACTTCGCCCCGCCTCGTTTCGCAGAAGTCGATATCGAAATCCGGCATGGAAACACGTTCTGGGTTCAAAAACCGCTCAAACAGCAGGCCCAATTGGATTGGATCAAGGTCCGTGATCGTCAGCGCCCATGCGACGATGGATCCCGCACCCGAACCACGGCCCGGCCCCACTGGAATACCATTGTCTTTGGCCCATTTGATAAAGTCGGCAACGATCAGGAAGTAACCGGGGAACCCCATTCCGACGATAATCTCGATCTCATAATCGAGCCGGTCGAAATAGACTTTGCGTTCCTCTTCCGACATTTCGCCATACGGCTTGAGCCGCGCTTCGAGACCAGCTTTGGATTCGTCGGCGAGCATCTTGGCTTCGCCTTCCAAATCGCCCGCAAGACTTGGCAGGATTGGATCGCGATATGGCGGAGCAAAGGCGCAGCGCTGGGCAATAACCAGCGTGTTCGCATTCGCTTCTGGAATGTCCGCGAACAGCTCATCCATCATCGGCGCTGATTTGACGAAGGCCTGAGCGTTCGACCGGGGCCGATCATCGTTCTCAACATAGGTCGAATTGGCAATGCACAGCATCGCATCATGCGCCTTGTGCATATGCGGGTCTGAAAAGTTTGATGGGTTTGTGCCGACCAGTGGCAGATCACGCGCATAGGCCAGCTCAATCAACGGTTCTTCCGCCTTTAACGCCGCCTCATCACCGTTGCGCGCAAGTTCAATGTAGAGCCTGCCCGGAAACAATCGCACCAACGCATCGCACAATCCATGCGCCGCGTCCGCCTGTTCCTCAGCAAGTAGGCGGGTCAAGCCGCCCTCACCCGCTCCTGTCAGCGCGATCAACCCGTCCGTATGTCCTTCCAGGTCGGCCATCTCGACATGGGGTTCAAGCTCCAGCGGGCGGTCCAAGTGGGCTTTTGAAACGAGGTGACACAAATTGTCATATCCCGCCTCATCCTGAGCAAAAAGTGGCAGGTAATCGACGATCACGCGCTCCCTGTCATCCGAAGATGGCCGCGCAACGCCAAGCAGCGTGCCGATAATGGGCTGCACGCCTTCGCTTTTACAGGCGCCTGCGAACATGACCGCCCCATAAAGGCCGTTTCGGTCGCAAATCGCAATGGCTGGAAAACCGCGCTCTTTCGCTAATTTCGCGATGGCTTTGGGGTCAATCGCCCCTTCCAGCATGGAATAGGACGACAAAACACGTAGCGGGACAAACGGTGCAAAAGCCATCCGCTTAGCTTAGGAAATTGCCGCAGATTCGGAAGGCTTCGCGGCTGCTAATTCTCCACAGGGAGTGGAAGGATCAGAGCAGCTTTTCAATATCGCGCGTGATACCCGCTGGTTTGTCTGTTGAGCCATAGCGTTTCACAACATTGCCATCACGGTCGATCAAGAATTTCGTGAAGTTCCATTTGATCGATGTTGAGCCCATCAGGCCCTTTTTCTCCGACTTCATCCAATCGAACAGCGGCGATGCATCCGGTCCGTTCACATCCACCTTTTCCATAAGCGGGAAAGTGACGCCAAAGTTGATCTTGCAAAATTCCTCAATCTCATCGGCATTGCCCGGTTCCTGCCCGCCAAACTGATTGCACGGAAAGCCAAGAACTTCAAACCCTTGGTCCTTGTACTTCTGATACAGCTCTTCCAGTCCGTCATATTGCGGGGTGAAACCGCATTTGCTCGCCGTATTGACAACCAGCAGGACCTGACCCTTTTTCTCAGCAAGGTCGATTTCCTCGCCGCGATTGTTGGTCACTTTGAAATCAGCGATGGTGGTCATTCGAGCACTCCTTCATGCAGGCGCACAACCCGGTCCATCCGTGCGGCAAGGCGCTCATTATGCGTCGCAACCAAGGCTGCGCTGCCCTCGCCGCGCACCAGCTCTAGGAACTGGCTAAGCACTGTGTCTGCGGTTGCTTCGTCAAGGTTGCCGGTTGGCTCATCGGCCAGCACCAGCGTGGGACGATTGGCGAGTGCACGGGCGACTGCCACTCGCTGCTGCTCACCGCCGGAAAGCTGGCTGGGCCGGTGGGTCAGGCGATGTCCAAGCCCGAGCGATTCCAACAGGCGCTGCGCGCGCACATCCGCTTTTGCGCGTGCAGAGCCAGCGACCATTTGCGGCATCACAACGTTTTCGAGCGCGTTAAAATCGGGCAGCAAGTGGTGGAACTGATAGACAAAGCCCAAATGCTCTCGTCTGATCTTTGTGCGGCCATCTGCGGGCAGCTTGCTCGCCTCGGTCCCCGCAATAGCGATGGAGCCTTGAAAACCGCCCTCTAGCAGGCCAACAGCCTGAAGCATTGTGGATTTGCCAGAGCCGGAAGGACCGAGCAGCGCCACAATCTCACCCGGCATGATCTGAAGATCAACGCCGCGCAGCACCTCAATGGTCTGATCGCCTTGGGTGAAGCTGCGTTTGAGGCCCTTCAGCGAGGCGATGGGTTGCTGACTATTCATAGCGTAGCACCTGCACGGGATCAGTGCTGGCCGCCTTGAACGCGGGGTAAAGCGTCGCAAGGAAGCTGAGGATCAGCGCCAGCGCAACGATCCCAGCGACTTCCCATGGGTCAGTGCGCGATGGCAGCGTGGATAAGAAACGGATCTCTGGGTTCCATATCTGCTGCCCGGTCGACCATGCGATAAATTGCACAATTGGTTCACGGAAGAACAGGATGATAAAGCCAAGCGCGAGGCCCGCCGCTGTGCCAATAATGCCTACGGTAGAGCCTGTGGTGACGAATATCTTGAGGAGGCTGCGCCGGGTCGCGCCCATTGTGCGCATGATGGCAATGTCGCGGGTTTTGGCGCGGACCAACATCACAAGACTCGAAAGAATATTAAATGCCGCCACCAGAACCATGAAACTCAGTGCAAAGAACATCGCAACCCGTTCGACCTGCAATGCCTCAAACAAGGTGGAGTTGATGGTTTTCCAATCGGATACAACCGCCTGCCCCTCCAAGTCATTCTTGATCGGTTGCATGATCTCTTCAACACGGTCAGCATCTTCGGTTGTCACCTCAATCATACCAATCGTGTCACCCAGCAACAGCAAGGTCTGCGCATCGCCCATCGGCATAACCACAAACGCCTGATCATAGTCGTAAATGCCAACTTCAAAGATCGCCGCGACTTCGTAGCCAATCTGCCGGGGAACTGTACCGAAGGGGGTTGAGCGCCCCTGAGGATTGATAATGGTGATCGTGTCACCAACCCCCGCACCAATATTCTGAGCTAGCCGAACACCAATCGCGACCTTGCTAGCCCCGGTTTGCAATTCGGCCATGTCGCCCTGCAGAACCTTATCGGAAAGCGCATCAATATCTTCCTGCGTGTTTCCGCGCACAAGGATGCCTTCGACACGGCCATTAAAACTGGTGAGCAGCGGCTGTTCGATAAGCGGGGAGGCGGACACAACACCCTCGCTCGCTTTGATCCGCCGCAGCGTATCCTCCCAATTATCGAGCCTGCCGCCGTAGGCCTGAACAATCGCATGGCCGTTTAAACCAACGATCTTGTCGAGCAATTCTGCGCGAAAGCCGTTCATCACGCTCATCACTACGACCAGCATGGCAACGCTCAGCATCACCACGCCAACCGAGATACCGGCGACGAGCGCAATGAAAGCCTCCCCCTTGCCCGGCAAGAGGTAGCGTTTGGCGATCATGCGTTCGAAAGGGGTCAAAAACAAAGTGCGATGACTTCTGAGCAGTTTCAGCTGAATACAGGCTTTAGAAGCCGCTCGCGCAGGGCGCAATGACCACGCACCACGCACCTGTGTGAAAAAGGCCGGGTGTAGCCGCCGCAATTCGCTTGTAATTGATCTGTAACATCGTCATTGAAGCGGCCATCCAGCAGCCCGGCATAAGCAGGATAAGCGATGAACTTCACGCACCCGTTTCACGATGAAGATGGCGATACACTTCGCGAGGAATGCGGAATCTTTGGCGCGATAAACGCTGAAGATGCCGCAGCAGCGACAGCTTTGGGCCTCCACGCCCTACAACACCGCGGACAAGAAGCGGTTGGCATCACCAGCTTCGATGGGTCGGAATTCTTCTCGCGCCGCGGACTTGGCCATGTTGCAGAGAATTTTTCTTCACCCGAAGCGATAGCGGAATTGCCCGGCGGAATGGCTGGCGGCCATGTGCGGTATTCCACCACAGGCGGTTCCGGCCTGCGTAACGTTCAGCCGCTTTATGCAGAATTGGCCAGCGGCGGATTTGCGGTAGCGCATAACGGCAATATTTCGAATGCGAAGGCTCTTCGTAAGGAATTGGTCGGACGCGGTTCGATTTTTCAGTCGACCTCTGACACCGAAGTTATCATCCATTTGGTCGCGACATCGCGCTACCCAACGGTTGCAGACCGTCTGATTGATGCGCTGCGTTTGGTTGAAGGCGCCTATGCGCTGATCGTGATGACGCCGGAAGGCATGATTGCCTGCCGCGATCCGCTGGGCATTCGCCCGCTGGTTATGGGCAAGATGGGCGATGCAATTGTATTTGCGAGTGAAAGCGTCGCTTTTGACGTGGTCGGCGCAGAGATGATCCGCGAAGTTGAGCCGGGCGAAATGCTTCAGGTTGATATGGCCGGCGAAATCAACTCGATGCGTCCGTTTGGCGATCACAAACCGCGACCCTGCATCTTTGAACATGTCTATTTCAGCCGTCCAGACAGCCATTTTGCCGGACGCAGTGTTTATGAAGCCCGCAAGTCCATTGGCGCAGAGCTGGCGAAAGAATCCCCTTGCGACGTGGATCTGGTGGTCCCTGTCCCTGACAGCGGTGTTCCGGCCGCAATCGGCTTTGCGCAAGCATCTGGCCTGCCGTTTGAGCTTGGTATTATCCGGTCCCACTATGTTGGGCGCACCTTTATCCAACCGTCCGACACGGCGCGGCATTCGGGCGTAAAGCGCAAGCACAACGCCAATCGCGGGTTGGTTGCTGGCAAAAAGATCGTGCTGATCGACGATTCCATCGTGCGCGGCACAACCAGCCTCAAAATTGTTGAAATGATGAGGGAAGCTGGCGCGAAGGAAGTCCACTTCCGTGTCGCTAGCCCGCCGACCGCGCACAGCTGCTTCTACGGCGTCGACACGCCCGAACGCTCCAAATTGCTCGCGGCGCGTATGGATTTAGAGCCGATGCGCGAATTTATCCAGGCAGACAGTCTCGCCTTCATCTCAATCGATGGGCTTTACCGGGCCGTCGGATCAGAACCGCGCGACAAGAAATGCCCGCAATTCTGTGATGCTTGCTTCACTGGCGAATATCCAACGTCGTTGACCGATCTTGACCTCGGTACGCATGAGCCGGCGCAACTCCCCTTCACCGACCACAAGGCGGCGTAATTCCATGACAGATGCAACAAAGCCTCTCGCGGGGAAGACCGCGCTCGTCACGGGTGCAAGCCGCGGCATTGGCGCAGCGACCGCACAGGCGCTGGCTGAAGCTGGCGCGCATGTCATTCTGGTCGCGCGCAAGGTAAAGGCCCTGGAAGCGATTGAAGATGCGATCCACGCAAAGGGCGGGACCTCAACTATTGCGCCGGTAGACCTTACCGAGGCGGATGCGGTTACGCGTCTGGCCGGCGCCATCGGCAGCCGCTGGGATGCACTGGATTACCTCATTATTTCAGCAGCCTATTTGCCAGAATTAGGACCTGTTACACAGGTTGACCCCAAGCAGTATAATCAGGCTTTGGTCACTAATGTGGTTGCCACGCAGGCCTTGCTCGCCAGCTTCAACCATCTTCTAAAAAAATCAGCCGGTGGCCGCGTCATCGGCCTTACCAGTAGCGTTGGCGCCGATCCGCGTGCATTCTGGGGCGCCTATGGCTCAACCAAAGCGGCGTTCGATAACTTGCTTCAGACTTACGGGGCAGAAGTTGAGAAACTTGGCGATGTTCGGGTCGCAATTGTCGATCCCGGTGCAACCCGCACTGAAATGCGTGCCCGCGCCTTCCCCGGCGAAAATCCGGACAATGTAAAACCACCAGAGACGGTCGCAGATCGCATCACTCAATTGCTGGTTTCTGACTTTGAGACCGGACACCGCGAACGCGTGGACTGATTTTAGGTCGAGCATCTAGGAGTTCACGCGAGCTCTGGTAAATATCTGCTAACCATACATTGTAACTCCGCCTTAAGTCTGGGCGGTGAATGTGTGCGTCCGACCAAACGGCCAAGAGACCACCAGCTGATTGGACTTAAGGGACGCAGGCAATGCAGACCGAGCACGAACGTTATTCAATTGCTTCGCAGGAGGACCGCTGTTCTCCGCGTACAAAGCTGACCATTCCGGCAACCTTGCGGGCGTCGGGTGGCCGCGCATTTCAAACAGTTGTCCATGACCTGTCGATTTCTGGTTTCTCAGCCGCATCGATCAATCGGATGCATGATGGCCAGATGTGCTGGCTTACCCTGCCCGGCTTAGAGTCGCTGGCAGCGCAAGTCGTGTGGTGGGACAATTGCGTGGTCGGCTGCGCATTTCAGGAATTGCTGAGCCCAATTGTGCACGACAACATTCTCCAGCGTTACAGCAACATTGGCCAATACCGCAGCTAATCTGCCCGCTCGTTTGGGTCGCAAAAAACTTGTCTAATTGACCGCTGCAATCTTGCCAGCAACATCGCGCCACTTCGCGCGATATTCATTGCTAGTGGCGGCCGGCCAATTGCTCACCACCGCCAGCACCATCCCCTTTGATGGTACGAGCGTGATCGACTGGCCAAAGATGCCTTGCGCGCCGTAATTGCCGCCGGGATAGGTCCACCATTGGTATCCATAGCCAAACCCCGGTGCACCCGCGCCAAAATCGACAATCGGTGAACCAGCATCAGCGAACCAGCCTTCTGGCACGATGCCTTCGCCGCCATCCAGCACGAATTGACCCATGCGGGCATAGTCCGACAAACGCAGTGACAGGCAGCACCCACCGACATTCCCGCCGCGCGGATCGGTCATCCAGAACATGCCCCCTTCAAAACCGGCGGGTTCGACAATCTTGATCTGAGCATATTCTGCCAATGGTTGACCAATAGAGTTTTCGATCACGACGCCGATGAGGTTCGTTTCGCCCGTGCTGTAATTCCATTTTTCGCCCGCAGGGGCCGCGCGGCCCAATCGCTTCATTTGTTCAATGATCGCATCTGGGCCGTATTCGACCACAAAGCGATTTAGCTGCGCCACATCGCTGCTTGGATCAGTGTAATTCTCATTCCAAGCAACGCCGCTGGTCATGGTGGCTAGCTGCTTCACCGTCACGCCATCATAGGATGACCCTGCAAGTTCTGGCACGTACCGCGTTACTGGATCATCGAGGCTGCCGATAAAGCCATCACGGATAGCTGCGCCAAGCAAGGTCGAGGTAAAGCTTTTTGCAACTGAAAAACTGGTCCAGCGGTCGTCCGCATCCATGCCGAGGCCATAGTTTTCATAGCGCACACTGCCGTTCTTGAGCACCATAACGCCCGCAGCCTGGCTTTCAGCCATCAACGCCGCAATCTCTTGCTGAAGATCACTCGGTAAAGGCCGGCCAGCGGTCAATTGCCGCACGTTTGTGGCTGCTGGGACTTCATGCCCTGCAAACAGCCGCTCCATATCGCGGAAATTGGCAGAGCGCGTCGCATCATTCCAAAACAGAACTTGGAGGGCGGATTGATCGGTTTCCTCAGGCGCCGTGAGCGTAACCTGCTCTAGCTCCACAGCCGACGTGCTTGCCGGATCAGCTACGTAAACTGCAGAACAGCCCATCAGTGCCAATGCTGTACTGCCCGCCAAAAGGCGCTTCGCGATACTCATCCGTGTGTCTCTCCCAATCTTTATTGGAAGACTTTTACGGAGACTGACGAGGGAGACAAGCCATACGCTGGAAAACCGCGCCTATCCGGCTTTCATCGCCTTATAGGCAGACATCGCCCGCTCCCTTCCGGCCTTATGCGCGATCATCTTGGCAGGGTAAGCCTTGGGCAGGCAGCCATGCTCTTCGGGGTCGTGAATGTATGGCTCATCCAGATCGGCCAATTCCGGCACGTATTCGCGGATATAGGCCGCGCTATCAAACTTCTCTGACTGGGTGAGCGGCGCCATGATCCGCACAAACATGTTGGAATCGACGCCAGTGCCCGCGTTCCACTGCCAATTGACGGCGTTTGATCCGTAATCGGCATCGCACAGACAATCCCAGAACCATTTCTCACCCTGTCGCCAATCAATCAGCAGATGTTTGATCAGGAAGCTGGCGGTGATCATGCGCACGCGGTTGTGCATCCAGCCTGTCTTCCAAAGCTGGCGCATCCCGGCATCGACGATGGGGTATCCAGTTCTCCCTTGCTGCCATTTTTTGAGATCACGCCCCGCAGCATCATCCGTGTCAGGGTCGCGCCATTGCAGCGCGTCGTAATCCTCGCGGTAATTCTCTCTCGCATAGGCGGGAAATTGGCAGATGACGTTGGCAGCATAATCGCGCCACACCAACTCGCTCTCATAGCTTTGCCAGCCATCGGACCGCTTGTGTTTGAGCGCGTGCCAAATTTGCGCGGGAGAAATCTCGCCAAAGTGCAAATGCGGCGACAGGCGCGATGAACCATCTACGCTGGGTAGATTGCGCTTGGCTTCGTAATCGCCAACATCGTCTTCCCATTCGGAAAGCCGGGTGTGCGCCGCCTCTTCACCCACATCCCAGAAATCCGCAATCCCGCCCGACCAATCGGGCTTGGTCGGGACCAGGTTCCAATCGGAGAGATTATCGCTGGCGGGCCAAGTATCGGGCGAGGAAAGCGTCTCTGGCTCTGGCATCACGTCGCGCGGCGGGAATTCCTGCCGCATCGCTTTGTAAAACGGCGTGTAAATCTTGTATTGCGAGCCGGAGCCGGTCGTGATGTGCCCGGCGGGGAACAGGTAGTTGCCGTCATACAATTGCAGATCGAGCGCGTCTGCAAGTTTGGACTGAGCTTTGCGCCACCACGGTTCGTAGTGGCGGTTGGCGTGGACAGTCTTCGCGCCGGTTTCTTCCGCGATCTTGGTCAGTTCTTCCACCGCGTCGCCGCGCCTCAGGATCAGCCGCGCATTGCGCTGGCCAAGACTTTTGGAAAGGCTTTCAAGCGAATGGTGCAGCCACCAGCGTGATGCGCCGCCATAGGCGTGATGCTTGGGCGCATCATCATCCAGCACATAAACCGCGATAACGGGTCCATAATTTGCCGCAGCATACAGAGCGGGATTATCGGCCATGCGCAGGTCGCGGCGCAGCCAGACGATTTGGGGTCGAGTCACTCAAATGCTCCGTTCGTCCTGAGCCTGTCGAAGGACGTGGTTCTTGGTGCACGTGGTTCGAAAAGCTCACCACGAACGGTTCAATAGGGGCAACGAGACTAGTCCCTGGGAAGTTCCACACATTCCACATCTGGCAGCGCGACCGAGAAACGATCCCGCGCCCGCGGATCATAAAAGCGGGCATCGTGAAGCACGACCGAGCCATCCTCCGCCCGCGTTGCAAAGGGAGCGCGTGACCAGAAGAGGAAGGCGTCGAGTTGGGAGTTGGTTTGGCGCTCTTCATCCAAGTCAGGCCAAGAACACACCCTGTCCGAAATAGGCTTTAGCGGGGATTGACCGTCATCTTCGGATTCGGGTTTTTGAAGCACGAACCAATAATTTCCCGCTCCTTGCACAAGAACCTCTCGTTCCCACGACTTTAGTGGTAGCGGGCTGGAGATCACTTTACCGCCGAGCGTGTTCACACCGGGACTAAAGCTAATCGCCCCATTCAAACCAATATAGGCAAGCGCAACCGCTATCGCCACCCGGGCGGGCTTCATCCACTCACCGCCCTTCTTCTCCCGCCGCAGAGAGAACCACGTCGCAAGGCCCATCAGCGCCCACAGCCACACATCGATGATGAACAGCGTATCGCCATAAAACCATTGCGAGGAAAACGGCTCCAACAGGCGAATGCCATAGACATTCAGCCAGTCGAGAGCTGGGTGGGTCAAGCAACCGATGAAACTCAGCAGGAACAGCCATTTGAAGTTCACCGGCAGGCGCCCTTCGGGACGTTTTCCGCGCCTCTCCTGCCATTTGTCAAAGCCCCACAGCAGCCCCGCCAAAATCAGCGGCAACAGAACCAGCGCGGGCGGACCGTGCGTGATCCCGCGCCGAAACCCCAGATGCTCGGTCCCCTCCAGCCAGAAGAAGCACGCCGCATCGACATCGGGCAGGTTGGCCCCAATGATCAGCGCAGGCATCGCCAGTCCGGTCTTTTTCTTGATGCCCGCCTGGCCGAGCAATGCGCCGACAAGGCTGTGCGTGAGATTGTCCATGCCTCTCGCCTAGCCAGCGTATCCATGCAAACCAAGTGGAAAAGCCAGCCCATGCCCGCTAACAAACGGCAAACACAAAAGAAAGAGAGCCGCTGATGAGCGACAACGCACCCTTTATCCGCCCTGACATGAAGGCATTTCTTGATGCGCTGGCCGCGATGGATGGACCGGCGATTGCAGAGATGACGCTGGCGGATGCGCGCGCAAGCTATGGCGCTTTGCATGGCATGGCGGATGCGCCGGCTCGCGAATTGGCGGTCGTCCGTGACCTGAGTTGCCCTGGCCCAGCAGGTGACATACCCCTGCGGCTGTATGATGCGCGCGAGACGCGGGATGCTAGCCCGGTGATCACGTTCTATCATGGCGGCGGATATGTCATTGGTGACCTTGATACCCATCACAACCTCTGCACCGAAATCGCGGCGCTTATGGACCTGCCGCTGGTCGCGGTGGATTACCGCTGCGCGCCAGAGGCTCCCTTCCCCGCAGCTATTGAGGATTGCGAAGCGGCAACCCGCTGGATTGCTTCGTCACCCGATGCACTGGGCCGCAGCGCCAATGGCATCATCACCATCGGCGATAGCGCAGGCGGCAATGCGAGCATTGTTGTCGGCCAGCAATTGGCGGCAACCCCAGCGGATGTGCCCGTCGTGCTGCAAGTGCCGATCTTTCCTCTCGTCAGCGCGGTGGAGGGTTCAGCCAGCCTTGAAGAGTTCGCCGATGGCTTTGTGCTGACAAAGGCTGCGGTCGAGTTTTTCGATGCGAATTACAAAGCTGACCGCGGCGATCAGCGCGGCTTTCCAATCCTTGGTGACCACAGCAAAGCGCCGCCAACCGTGCTTGTCACAGCCAGCCTTGATCCAATCCGCGACTCTGGGCGCGATTATGCCGCTGCGCTTGCGCAAGCGGGCGCCGATCACGTGTTCCTTGAAATGAAGGGTGTCACACATTCCTTCACCAATTTGCGTCAGGCTGTGCCAAGCGCGCAAGCTGATCTTGAGCGTGTGATTGCAGCGATGAAATTCATGTTGGAGAACGCGCAATGATCGACCTTCCTTATCGGCCTTGTGCAGGCTTCATGCTGGTGAACGCTGAAGCGCAAGTCTTTGTCGGACAACGTATCGATCGGCGTGGTTCAAGCTTTTCAGGCGCGTGGCAAATGCCGCAAGGGGGCATCGACAAGGGCGAGGATGAGGAACAGGCCGCTCTGCGTGAACTTGAAGAGGAGACCGGGGTCGCGGCGCATCTGGTCGAAGTGATAGCGCGGTCCGCCACCACCCATTATTATGACTTGCCGCCCGAATTGCTGGGTAAGGTTTGGAAGGGCAAATATCGCGGTCAGGCGCAATGCTGGTTCCTTGGACGGTTCACCGGAACCGAAGCCGACATCAACTTAAACGCGCATGATCCGGCGGAATTTGAAAGCTATCGCTGGGTCGAGCCTGCGCAATTGCCTGAGCTGATTGTGCCGTTTAAGCGCGAAATTTACGCAGCTTTGGTCGAGGAGTTCAGCCCGCTGCTTTGAGCGTTAGCTGCTGCTTAATTGGTTGCGGTGTCGCCGCTGCCGTCAGTATCGGCCGCAAGCCGTGCAGGCGGCCCCACCGCAATAAACGTCTGCAAAGCGAGTGTTTCTGGGCAGGTCGCCCCGCAGAGACTTTTTAGCTGAGCCAGATTGCGTTTCGCTTTTTCCAGCGCGCCTTTCTCAACCAAAGCGGCGCCTTCGCCTGAAATCGCTGCAAAATTTCCCGGATCACGCACCAAAGTCTCTCGGTAATACCGGATCGCTTTGCCCTGCAGCCCTTCAAACCGGGCCACTTCAGCCAAGCTCAAGAACACAGGTGTGTAGCCGGGATCGACAGTCAGGGCCGCCTCATAAGCGTCAATCGCCGCCTGCGATTCGCCAGCCTTGAGCGCCGCATCACCTTGCGCAATCAACACCGCCGCACGCGGATCAGGATCACGGTCTTGCGCGCCCGCTACACTCGCAGAAACTGCGAGAACCAAGGACAAAGCAGCGGCGGCGGGCGCAAAGCGCATGAGCGTCTCCATAAGGTCAGCTGAGCTGAAAGTTTTAGGCTTGGTCATGAGCGATCTCGGCCATGCCTCAGATGGCTAACACGCAGAATTGACTTTTGCGACAAAAAATCCGTCCGTCCCGTCGTGGAACGGGTTTAGCCTGTGTCCCGGCGCGCGCGTTTGCCCGATTTCCAATTGGATTGGCTGAGCGACCCACCCCTCATTCCGGCTAAGAAATGCGGTGATGCGGTCTGGGCCTTCAGCGTCAAGCAGAGAGCATGTCACAAAAGTGATCACACCGCCGGGTTTGACCAGCTTTGCCGCGACATCGAGGACATGATTTTGCAGCTCGTTGAGCTTCGCCAGTTCATTGGGTGTAATCCGCCAGCGGCTTTCTGGGTTGCGCCGCCATGTACCCGTGCCAGAACACGGCGCATCCACCAGCACATGATCAGCTTTGCCGTGCCATTCAACCAGCGCCTCCAGCTCTTTTCCGGGATCAAGCAACACGGTGTGATCAATCTCTGCGCCGGCTCGCCGCGAACGCGGAGCCAAATTGCCGAGACGGCGCTTGTCCGTATCCGCTGCAACAATCGTCGCCGCATTGCCGAGCTTTGCAGCGAGAGCGAGCGTTTTGCCTCCTGCCCCGGCGCACAGGTCAATCACCACATCGCCGGGTTTAGCCTGCACGGCCTCACACACAAGCTGGCTGCCGTGGTCCTGCACCTCAATCGCGCCTTCACGGTAAGCAGGCCACTGTTCGACCTGTGTGCCGAATGGGAAGCGCAATGATTGCGGCGCCGTTAGCTGTTCGCCGCTTTCAGGCAGCTCAATAGTCTCACGGTCGGCTTTTAGAGCGTTCACGCGAATGTCGAGCGGCGCGCGGCCCAATAGCGCCTCTGCGACCTCGCCCTTGATATCTGACTTTGCCAGTTCTTCGGTGAGCCATTGCGGAGCAATACCGCGTTTCGCAGCGGTTTCGGCCGGAGCGACTGGACGCGGGCCATGTTCAGAACCGTCAAACAGGTCGCGCAGACTCGCGTCGTCTTCTGCAAGAACAAGCACCGCCGCCCGGCCATTTTCAGGCACAGGACCGCAGGTACGGATCGCCCGATAGACCAGCTCGCGCACCGCCCGCCGATCCTTCGACCCGGCATAGCGGCGCGCCTTGAAATACTCTGAAATCAAGCGGTCTGCGGGTGCGCCTTTGCTTTGCGCCCCGTGAATGATCGCGTCGAGCAGCTCAATTGCGGCTTGAACGCGTGCAGCAGGTCTCATCGCGTTGGGTAATTCGGGGCTTCGCGGGTAATCGCGACATCGTGGACGTGGCTTTCCGAAAGGCCAGCATTGGTGATGCGCACAAACTTTGCGCGACCCCGCAGATCTGGAATGGTGGCAGAGCCGGTGTAGCCCATCGCCGCCTTAATCCCGCCTACAAGTTGGTGAACCACATCGGATGCTGCACCTTTGAACGGCACTTGGCCCTCGATCCCCTCGGGCACCAGTTTTTGCTGCGAAATGTCTTGCTGGAAATATCGGTCGGCAGATCCGCGCGCCATCGCGCCGACACTGCCCATGCCGCGGTAACTCTTGTAGCTGCGGCCCTGATACAGAAACACTTCACCGGGGCTTTCTGCTGTGCCTGCCAGCATTGAACCGACCATGACCGAGGATGCGCCAGCGGCCAAAGCCTTTGCTGCATCACCCGACGTTCGCAGTCCGCCATCAGCGATCACAGGAACGCCCGATTTTGCCGCTTCTGCCGCGCTGTCCATAATCGCTGTTAGCTGCGGCACGCCGACACCGGCGACGACCCGCGTGGTGCAAATAGAGCCGGGGCCAATGCCGACCTTTACTGCGTCTGCGCCTGCATCGATCAGCGAACGGGTCGCTTCTGCTGTTGCGACATTACCAGCGACAATCTGCACCGTATCCGACAGCGCCTTTGCCCGCTCAACGGCGCGGGCCACGTCTTTGTTATGACCATGCGCAGTGTCGATGATTACGACATCAACTTCTGCTTCGATCAAAGCCTTTGTGCGATCAAAACCCTTATCGCCTACCGTGGTTGCGGCGGCGACGCGCAAACGCCCTGCTGCATCCTTAGTCGCTGTCGGATAGTTCACCGCCTTTTCGATGTCTTTGACCGTGATCAGACCGATGCAGCGATAATCATCATCGACAACCAGCAACTTTTCAATGCGGCGTTGGTGAAGCAGGCGGCGCGCGTCTTCCTGGTTCGTGCCAAGCGGCACAACAGCCAGGTCTTCGGTGGTCATCAACTCGCGCACAGGCTGCGCCGGGTTTTCTGCAAAGCGCACGTCGCGATTGGTAACAATGCCCACCAGCTTGCCCGCAGCATCTGTTACTGGAATACCGCTGATCTTGTTTGCATCCATCAGCGCTTGCGCATCGCCCAAAGTCGCATCGGGTGTAATCGTGATCGGGTTGACCACCATACCGCTTTCATAGCGTTTGACAGTCCGCGCAGCGGCGCATTGCTCATCCACCTCAAGGTTACGGTGCAGCACCCCAATCCCGCCCATTTGCGCCATGGCAATCGCCATATCCGCTTCCGTTACCGTATCCATAGCTGCGGAAAGGATTGGAATGTTGAGAGCAATGCCTCGGGTTAGCTGCGTCTGCGTGTTTGCCATCGAGGGCAGCACATCGCTTTCGGCCGGACGCAGCAACACGTCATCAAATGTAAGGCCGAGTGGGATGTCCATATGTGCCACTTTCTTGTTCTAGAGCGCGGGGAGAATCGTGGCGGCTCATGTAACCGCACTTTGCCCATACCGCTAGGGTGCGCGGGCCAGCGCTGCGTGAACTATCCGCAGTGTTGCAGGCGCGTTTAGCGTTGCGGGCCGGGATAGGTCGACAAATTGCCGATCCGTTTGATCAATTCTTCATGCAGCAACAGGTCATCAATCGCCCCGCCCAGCTCAATCACGTCAACATCATCTGACGCGCTGTGATAGTGGGTTTCAAGATACGGGCTAAGCGTGATTTCCGACCCAAAAGCGGTGGAGAGGAACACAGATGGAACCCCTTCCTGCAGCAAGGTCCAGCCATCCTGACGCTGGATAAACGCCTCTGCCAACTCGCGGCTGCCCAACGTTCGCTTGCCATCGCTAAGCGTTTTTCGGATCACATTATCGAGCGGCGTCCGCCCTTCGCCAATGAACCCGACCGCGCTGCCCGATGGCGCTACAGCCACAGTGTCAAAGTTGAAGGCGGCAACGATGCTATCAAGCGGAATTGCTGGCTGCTCAACAAAGGCACGAATGCCAAGCAGGCCCGCTTCCTCCGCGGTGGTGGCAAGCACATAAACGTCGCGGTCAAGCGGTTCCATCGCCTTTATCCGGCGCGCCAGTTCCAGCATGACGGCAATTCCACTGGCGTTGTCGATTGCGCCATTGCACAGCCTATCATCGGCTTCTGGCGGACCGCATTGGCCAAGGTGATCCCAATGCGCGAGCAGCAGAATTGCACCTGATCCGGGGATTTTGCCGGGCAAGCGGCCAATCACGTTGAAGGATGTGAAATCGCGGTAATCCGATTGCGCTTCGATTGTGGCCAGAGAATTGAGTTCGACCGGGGTAAAGCTTGCGTCCTCTGATCGTTCAATCAGCGCGTCCCACTGCGCTTCGCCAACCGTTTTACCCAAGGTTTCGCTGTCGACAAACGCGGTGAGCCTATCAGCCTCATCACTCCCAAGTGACATGTTCTGGCGTGTGCGTGCCATGCGGATTGATGCGACTTCATCTTTGCTATCAAGAACGGTGATGACTGCGGCTGCACCCTTGGCGAACAGGGTCGCTCGGCGTGCTGGACTAACCCCCGCCTCCCCCAGCATCACAGCAACTTTACCAGCGATATCTTCTTCGCGCACGGTGTTGGCGAGTCTGCCGACAAACAAAGCATCGGCGTTCTCAACCAAAGTGAACTTGCGTGGTGAGAAGGCAACCGCCGCATCTTCGCTTAATTCGCGAACGCGGTTGCGCACTCTGAAGCGCACAGCGCTCGATTTCGGTTCTGAGCTGGAAAGGCGCACAGGCGCGCGCCACGGATTGCCCGGATCATTGGTCCCGGATTCGAACCCGGCATCCTGCAAGCGCTCGATGATGTAATTGACCGTCAACTCTCCGCCATCGGTACCCGGCAAACGCCCGCCATATTCATCACTCGCGAGAACAGCGATGTCGCGCGTCAGGCTCGACGCAATCTGCGCGCGTTCTGCTGCAGGCGCGCTGGCGATAGGCCCTTTGACACAGGCGCTCGCCAACAGCGCCAGCACCGCAATGCTGCACCATTTTGTGAGCCGCCCCGGCTCAGGACTTGCTAGCGCCGCTGTTTGTGCCCCGTGTTTGGTCACCCTGCTGTCCAGCCTCCGTCAATGCTCCAATTGGCGCCTGTTACATTGCCCGCCTCTTCGCGGCACAGGAATACGGCGAGAGCGCCGACTTCATTCGGCTGCACAAATTTCTTGGTTGGTTGTTTGGCGAGCAGCACATCATTGATCACTTCATCGCGGGAAAGCCCGCGCGCCTTCATCGTGTCAGGGATCTGGCCCTCGATCAGCGGCGTCCAGACATATCCCGGACTGATGCAATTGGCGGTGACGCCGGTTTGCGCCAGTTCCAGCGCAATAGTCTTTGTAAAACCCGCAATGCCGTGCTTGCTGGCGTTATACGCGCTTTTGAACGGCGACGCGGTAAGGGAATGCGCGCTGGCCGTATTGATAATCCGGCCCCAGCCTCGGCTTTTCATCCCCGGTACGGCAAGCCGCGTGGTATGGAACGGTGCTGTCAGATTCAGGCCAATGACAGCATCCCATTTCTCAGCCGGGAATTCCTCAACCGGCGAGACATGCTGCATACCGGCATTGTTGACGAGGATGTCGATGTCGCCAGCATCAGCCATCATTTGCTCAATCGCAGGCGCTTCCAACAAATTCGCGTTGGAATAATCCGCACTCATCTCTTCGCGCAGCTTCGCAATTTCGCTGTCCTCGCCAAAGCCATTGAGCACAATTTCAGCGCCCTCTGCGTGGAGCGCGCGAGCAACCGCCAGGCCAATGCCTGATGTCGATCCGGTAATCAAAGCGCGCTTACCCTTGAGGAACATCGGGAACTCCTGCAAAACCGAGTGATAGATCAGGCTTTTGCCATTGCGAGCGCCCGTGTCCAGCACTTATCCATGGACGAAGCGTTTGCTATGTGCGTTTAGCCGGGCCGTAGGAGGAAAAATTCAATGCGTCTCAACCGTTTCGACACGTCAAAAATCAAGGTTCGATCAAGCAATGGTGGGCGCGGTATGCCCGGCGGCAGAGCGGGCGGTGTCGGGTGCGGCACGATTGTAATTGTTGCCATTGGCGCGCTTGTGTTCGGGATTGATCCCGCTCAGATGCTTGGCATGGTCGATGGAGCGCAGCAGACGACCGCGCCGCAATCGCAGCAAGGCAATTTGAGCGAGGCGGAAATCTGCACCAGCGGGCCATATGCGACGGAGGCATGCAATGCGCTCACTTCGCTTAATGAGACTTGGGAGCCTGAATTTGCTCGGGCGAATATTGGCTTTGAACAGCCAACGCTGAACCTTTTCCCAAGCGGACGGGTGGCAACACAGGGATGCGGCACCGCAAGCTCTGCGTCGGGTCCGTTTTATTGCCCCGCAGATTACACAATCTATATCGACACAACGTTCTACGATCAGCTGGCGCGCATGTCTGGGACGGGCGGCGATTTTGCGCGGCTTTATGTAATGGCGCATGAATATGGTCACCACATCCAGAACCTCACCGGCCTTGCCACGCAAGTTCGCAGCCTCAAGCAACAGAACCCGCGCAATGCCAACCAATTGCAGGTCCGCATGGAATTGCAGGCCGATTGCTACGCCGGGGTCTGGGCGGGCAAGAACCGTAACCTGATTGAGCGCGGCGATCTGGAAGAAGGTATGCGCGCAGCCGCCGCGATTGGTGATGACACTTTGCAGCGCAATGCTGGACAGCGGATCAATCCAGAAGGCTTTACCCACGGGACCAGCCAGCAACGCATGGAAGCGCTGCGGCGCGGCTTAGACAGCGCCAACAGCGATGCCTGCAACGTCTATTTCGATATGAGCTGAGGCCCATACGCAATCAGGGCCGAAGCGGTCATACCGCCACGGCCCCGATCTTTTGTTAAGCCGCGCCTATTAGGTTGCGGCAACATTTCCCAATGTTTCTGGCTCATCCGCTTTGCGCGGATTTACCGATGACCAGTCGATCTGGCGTGTCGCGTACATCACCGCTGCCAGAGCGAAGAACAACAGCACTGATCCGATCACCAGCGACCACTCTTCAAGGTTCAGCAGGACATAGAGCAATGCGTAGAGCCCCACCAACAAACCGCCAATCACCTGCGCCCGTTTCCATGATCCCAGCACCGCAGCGCTATAGGCAGATAACAGCCCGATAATCGCGCCGCTGGCGACAAGGTAGGCCAATGCAAACCCTATCATCTCCGAGAACGCGAGGAGCATCACGAAGAACAGCACCAGCCCCGCCCCGCTGAGCAGATATTCCGCCGCTGAAACGCGCGCTCCCCCGACAATGTCGAACATCAAAAAGGCAAGGAATGTGAAGCCAATAAACAGGAAGCCATACTTCACTGAACGGTTCACGCGGCTGTAAAGATCAACCGGTTCAACCAAACGGATCGTCGCGACACTGGCGTCACCATTGCCGTCTGCCGGATAGACCGAATAACGCTCCCCCGTACTGACTTGCGGCAATTGCGGCTCAGTGGTGCGAACCAATGTCTGCCCAAGTGCAAGGTTTGAAATCGACCAACGCGCATCAAAGCCATCATCTTTTACCTCGGTCCGCTCGCCATCTGGCAAGAAACTGCCTGCAAAGCTGGGGTGCGGCCAGCTGGATGTCACCGTCCAATCGGTCTCCATCCCTTGCGGCACCATGCTCAGCGCGCTGCTGCCGCGCAGGCGATATTTGAAATCAAGCGTGACTTCGCCGCCTTCACTCCAATCGAAGAACGCGTGGACACCGCTGCCAGAGCTGCTGGTGCCAAGGCCGGGGCGCAGCGCCAGCGCCTCGCCATCAACATTTAGCGCCGCATCGGTTTGCAGCCCGCGCGGGTCAGAAATGGGAAAGCGAATTTCTGCCTCGCTAAGTCGAAGCTGGCCTGCCTCAACGCCAAAGCGATCAAGGTCGCTTGGCAGGGTGAATGTGGCTGTGCCTGTTTGCGTGGTTTCGTAAATCACTGTCTTATGGATCGACCCGCGCGATTTCACCTGCGGATCAATATCGGTGTTCAGGGCTTGGCTTGTTGGCGCAATGTAAAGCAGCTCTCGCGCGTTGATCGTGCGCGTCACAGTCTTGCCGTCAATCTGCTCGCTGGTGACGCGCTCCTTCATATACGGGACCACCATCATCGGTCCGGCGAGCACTTGTGCATCGCCCCAACCCGACGTGATTGAGCTTTGCGCGGTGCGCGCCTGATCTTGCCGGTCATAAACCAGAGCATAGACCATCAGCAGCGGCACAATCAGCGCTGCCCCTACCAAAACTGCGAACAGTAATTTTATTCCTGGGGATCGTTCTTTCGCCACTGCCACCTCCTATTGCCAGCGATGAACCGTGCAATGCGCGCGATGAAGTGAATTCCCCATGAACCCCGCAAAACAAACGGCGGATGGAACATATCCAACCGCCGCTTGCCTATCTCAACTCTGCCGGGACCTAATCAAGTTTTGGTCGAACGCTCCCATTCGCGGATTTGCTCATCGAGCGTTTCGAGCAAATCGCGGCGCATCTGCCCTCTGATCTCGCGGTTCTTTGAAATGGCTTTGCGCGCTTCCTTGAGGCCTGTCAGAGCCTGCGCCATGATCCGTTCTTGGCAAATATAGACTGTGCGACCACCGTCGCTGTCCTCAACCACTTTCGCCGTATCCTGCCCGTCTTGCGAGCACTTCACCGAAATCTTTGTCCGCGGCGTTTCCATGTTGGCCCGAACCTGTTGGATCTCGATACGCGCTTCTGCCAGCGCCTCGTCGGCTTCAGCAAGGCCTTCACGGACGTCGATCATGATCTCGTTTATTTCTTCATCATCAAGATTTCGCCCCGATTCGATGTTGCGGCGAATTTGAACGACACGGCGCTCACGCTGCTCTGCACGGTCTTGCAAACGCTCAGCGCGCTCTTCAGCGCGCTCTGCCCGGCTTTCAAAGCGTTCAATACGAACTTCACGCACTTCGGTGTCTTCTTCCAGCGCTTCGACATTCGTCTCACTTTGGCCCGGATCGACAGCCTCAATGTCCTGCATCAATGCCGGAGGTGCAGGCGGTGCTGGCGGCGTAGGCGCAGCAGGAGCTCCCACAGCCAACGGCGCAGCTGGAGCCAATGGACCCAATGGAGCCTTTGGTGATGACGCCTCTTCTGCGTAAGTAATCGAAGCTGTTAGCGGTAATGCGATCAGCGCGGCCCCCACCATAAACCTACCGGCATAACGGCGACGAACGGACGTATTGGACATTTTCAGGCTCCTTAAGCGGTGAACTATGGATTTATCACCCAGCACTGGACAGGCCATTGGCGCGGCCAGTGCAAAATTGGGCCCTGCTGCGAAACTTGCGATAACGGCTGCATAAGTGCCGCGTTCGTCTGCCGGAGTGGCCGACATCACACGGGCATCACACGCCGCCTCTTGATCCCGGCGCATGGCCAACCAACCATAGCGTCCGAGGGGATTGAACCAGTGCAGCGCGAACAACGGCTGAACCAAGACATTGGCGAGCAGATCGCGTGCGTTGTGGTGCGAAAATTCATGCATCAGTGCCAAATCGCGCATCGTCCGGTCTTGCTGCGCCATGAAGCCGGGCGGCATGGCGATGACGGGATCAAGCACTCCAAAGGCGATCGGGGCTTTCGTGCCGGGTGTCTCCAGCATCCGAATGCGCCCATAGCGGCCCACTTCGCGCGCGCTTTCCAACAGCTCGGCCCGCAGGCGGAAATAGCTGTGAAAGCGCAGGATCAAAAACAGGGCGGCGCCGGTCAGCCACACCGAAATACCAATCTCAAGGAATGGTATCGGGGTTGCCGGTATGACTGAACCGGTCGCCGCGTCCAACCCGCTCATGGTCGCAGCAGGAGCTTCGGATTGGACAACTTCTATAAAAGGAATAGCTGCTGCCTGGGTGGACGCAGGGTCAGCAACATTTACTGGCGCAGGATTTAGCCACGCGGGCAATTCAAGCGGCGGCAGGACCAAACGCACCGCGGGTATCGCCCACAACGCATAGGCGATCTGCGGGCCGAAATGCTTTGTTACCGGCCGGCGAAGGACCAAAACCAGCGCGATCAGACCAGCAGTCCAGAGCAATGTATCAAACAGCCAATCGGTCATGATTTCAGCTCCTTGAGCAAAGCTTCCATCTCGGCGACATCATCCTCGCTCAACGCTTCTTGTTCCGCCAAATGCGCAAACAAAGATGAAGCGCTGCCACCGAACAGACGATCAACAAGACGGCGCGATTCCCCGCCAATATAATCTGAACGGGCGATCAGCGGGCTATATAGAAAGCGGCGGCCATCTGGCTCCGCCGCAATAGCGTTCTTGCCAACGAGACGGGAGAGCAGCGTTTTAACGGTAGCAAGGCTCCAGTCGCGAGATTCGCAAACGGCATCGCACACTTCGGTCGCGGTCAAGCTCTTGCGTTCCCACAGCACTTCCATAACGGCGTGCTCTGCTTCGCTAATACGTTCTGGTTTTGGCTTATCAGTCATATTGATCAACCCTCCCACTATGGTGATGAACACCGCGTTGATTACGTCTGTAGTCATACCGACTACGCTTGTAAACATTAAGCCCAGATGAATTATGACTTTTCTCACTTGCTTCTCTGCCAACGACATTTCACGATGGATGAATGACATTCAAACGCACCCTTACGCTCGCCCTCGCCTGCCTTAGCGCGCCTCTCGCAGCGCAAGACACTTTGGCACCGCAGCCATTGATTGAAGCGGAAAGACGATACGAAACGGTCAGTGTTGTGCTTTCGACCAGTCTCGGTGAGATCACCATCGCGCTGGAAACTGAACGCGCACCGATCACCGCTGGCAATTTTCTGCGCTACGTTGAAGAGGGCCGCTTTGATGGGACGCTGTTCTACCGCGCGCTTGGACCAAAAGGAGAGGAGCCAAGCGGCCTCATCCAAGGCGGGACACAGTTCGACCCGGAACGCATCCTCGATCCAATCGCGCATGAAAGCACAGCAGACACCGGCCTCAGCCACACCGATGGCGCGATCTCTATGGCGCGCTATGAGCCGGGCACAGCCACAGGTGACTTTTCCATCATGATCGGCGATCAGCGGGGCCTAGATGCCCGGGCCAAGGCGGAAACAGAAGACCAAAAGCTCGGCTATGCGGTGTTTGGCTATGTCACCGATGGCATGGACGTGATCCGCGCAATCCACTCGGCGCCGATTGATCCCGACAAAGGTGAAGGCTGGATGAAGGGGCAGATGATTGCACAGCCGGTTGTAATAACCGAAGCGAAACGCGCGCCTAACGCCCTCGATCCGCAGGAGCCGGCGGTTGAACCGGCGTTCTAGCTGCCAACGTGCTGACTGCTGGCCTTCCAACCGGCGCGCTCGCTCGTTGCGGGAGCTGGGTATTAAGCGCGGGCATCCACTCGTTCACTTTGCTGCCGATCTTCGTTTGCGGCAATGAGGCGAACACCCCCGCTTTCGCTTCCCATTCTGCAATAGAACGGTTCGCTTCCTGAGACGCTTCGCGCAAGGACTGCGGTTTGCGCAGCGCGTTGTTGATCATGGCATCGCCAAAGAACGTCCAATCATTCTCGGCCTCGCATCCAAACGATGTGCGATTGTTTGCAGACGCAGTTAGGATCGCAGTGTCGTCGCTTGCGAGCGCGGGCACGAACACGCCGGAATAGCACGCGCTGATGATCAGGATGCGCCGCTCTATGCCCAGTTCCTCTAGCGCAGCCTTGAACCGCGCCGGGCTAAGCACGCCATATCCGGTGTCGCCATAGTGATAGGCCAGCCCCTGTTTCAGTCCGTGGCTGGTCGAATAGAGCACCAGCACGTCTTCCTCGCCGTCCATCACACTCGCGATATGTGCGAGCGACGTTAGCAGCGAACGGATTGAACCCTTGGGATAATCATCGGTCTTGCCGTCTGGCCCGGCGAGCGTGATCGTGCGCCCTTGCGCGCCATATCGGCGGCTGAGCACTTTCGCGGCCTCGCGCGCCTCGCGGGCGAAAACCGGATCGCTGTCGAGCGCAACCGTGAGTACATACGCATCGACTGTGCCGGGGCGCTGCGGCTGGATCTTAGCCAGCTCCGCATCGAGCCGCCTGCGTTCGCGTAAAAGGCTAAGCGGTGATGTGTTGCGCTCAAATTCCGGCGATTGCGCCAGGCTTTCGCGGATAGCCGCGCGGTCCTGACCAGAGGCGATATTGGGCCACGGCTTGGTATGCGGCGGAGGCTGATTGGGATTGATGTCGGTCGCGCTCGTGTCGCCCGATTGCGTATAGGCTGGCCCGGCGATGGCGAAGGCCAGCGCGGCGACAGCAGTGCGAAGGTAAGCGCCTCGTTTCATATGCCAGCTAAGCTGCGTGTTTGGTGCCTGCAGGTCAAGGGAATGATACGCTAGTCCCCTAGACCGGCCCGATCCATTAACTCCTCCATGATCCTACGCTTTTTAATTTTCTCAAGATCTGGGTTTGCGGATTGAAGGTACTCAATAGCAGCGAGGTTATCCCCGCGTTTCCGGTTTAATGGTGGCTCCAAACTTTCAATCAAAAGTGCCTCCAAAGTTTCGATTACTACTTCGTGAGACCAAGCTGTTGCCGGATCAGAAAGTTTGGCGTCTTCCGTAACTTCCCTCAAACCGAACCACGAAAAGCGATCCCAACGACCACTAAGTCTGTCTGCTGTATGTGCCTTCAGTCTTGCAAAAAGTGTATCTGCGGCTCGCCCAACATAAATGGCCCTTTCACGGTCATGGAGGAGATAAACACCGACTTGCTCCGCAAAATTCACGTCCGAAGCACCAGAGCTTTGGCGGCCCAACAATTTAGGCTTCCCCGCCCAAATTACCTCTGATCGTCGCCAAAACATTCCGAAAGATTTTAACGCACCCGTATCGTCACTTCCTGCCGCACCGTTAGATGCTGAATCGGCAGTATCGTTTGCATCAATGCGGTCTCTTAAAGCGTACAAACCCCGTCCGAGCCGAACATAGGGCGAGTCTCCAAGCGAGAGAGATTTGCTAAGAACCGCCGCAACACTAGCTGCTGGCGTTGCGCCGACACTGCGCAATCCCTCACTTGAGATGATGTCTGCAATTTCCGAATAGTGTAATGCCTTGTCTGACTCCGAAAGAACCTTCTCAATTGCGACTTCCCAAGTGAGTTTTTTGGCCATTCTCAATAAACCCGCGCTTTCGGCTCAATGTAGGTCGCATCGTCGGTCAGCGTGTATTCGTGAACTGGGCGGTAATCGATGGTGACTTTGCCCTTACCCGAACCAGCGGCCCCGCCGCCCCAGCCATCAAACCACGCGATGGTGTGCTTCATCCATTCCGCATCATTGCGATCCGGGAAGTCCTCATGCGCGTGCGCGCCGCGGCTTTCCTTACGGTTGGCTGCACTTGCCATCGTCACATTGGCTTGGCTCATCAAATTGTCGAGCTCCAGCGTTTCGATAAGGTCGCTGTTCCAGATCATTGACCGGTCGGACACGTGAATGTCCTCCATCCGGGCGTTCTGCTGCGCGAGCTTCTTAACGCCTTCGTCCATCAATTCAGTGTCGCGGAACACGGCGGCGTGCGCTTGCATCGCCTTTTGCATGTCCGCACGGATCGCCGATGTTGGCGAACCGCCCGATGCGTGGCGGAAGTGATCGAGACGCGTTAGCGAAAGCTCTGCACTGTCTTCAGGCAGTTCACCTTGGCTCGCGCCGGCCGTCACGTTGTCTTTAAGGTGCAGGCCGGTTGCACGGCCAAACACAACAAGATCAATCAGAGAGTTTGAACCCAGTCGGTTCGCGCCGTGAACTGATACACAGGCGGCTTCGCCCACGGCATAAAGGCCCGGTACAACCGCATCAGGATCGCCGTCCCGCAAGGTCACGACCTGCCCGTGATAATTGCACGGAATGCCGCCCATATTGTAGTGGACGGTTGGCGTCACTGGCAGCGCTTCACGCGTCAGATCAACGCCTGCGAAAATCTTGCCGCTTTCGGTGATGCCCGGCAGGCGCTCAGCCAGAACCTTTGGATCAATATGGTCAAGATGCAGGTGAATGTGATCACCTTCCTTGCCGTGGCCCCGCCCTTCGCGCATTTCCAGCGCCATAGAGCGGCTGACAACATCGCGGCTAGCCAAGTCTTTGGCCGATGGAGCGTAGCGCTCCATAAAGCGTTCGCCTTCACTGTTGGTAAGGTATCCGCCCTCACCGCGCGCGCCCTCAGTAATGAGAACGCCCGCGCCGTAAATTCCGGTCGGGTGGAATTGCACGAACTCCATATCCTGCAAAGGCAGGCCAGCGCGCAGCACCATGCCGCCGCCATCGCCAGTGCAGGTGTGCGCGGATGTCGCGGTGTAATAGCACCGGCCATAGCCGCCGGTTGCTAGCACCACAGATTGCGCGCGGAACCGGTGGATTGTGCCATCATCCAGACACATCGCGGTAACGCCGACGCATTTGCGATCCGCACCTTCACCGGTCATGATCAGGTCTAGCGCGAAATACTCAATGAAGAAGTCCGCGTCATACTTCAGGCTCTGCTGATAGAGCGCGTGAAGCATTGCGTGCCCGGTCCGGTCAGCGGCGGCACAGGTGCGCTGGACAGGAGGCCCCTCACCCATATTCTGCATGTGGCCGCCAAAGGGGCGCTGATAAATGGTGCCGTCTTCATTGCGCGAAAACGGGACGCCGGCATGTTCCAGCTCGTAAACGGCCTGCGGGGCTTCGCGCGCAAGATATTCAATCGCATCCTGATCGCCCAGCCAATCGGCGCCCTTCACCGTGTCATACATGTGCCATGACCAGTGGTCTGGCGTGTTGTTGCCAAGACTGGCCGCAATGCCGCCTTGCGCTGCAACCGTGTGCGAACGGGTTGGGAAGACTTTGGAAATGTTGGCAGTGCGCAAGCCAGCTTCGGCAGCGCCCATCGTTGCGCGCAAGCCAGAACCGCCCGCGCCCACGACCACCACATCATACGTGTGGTCGATAATATTGTACGATTTGAGGTCAGCCATCAGGCGGCTCCTACAAGTGCAAGGCGGGCAACGCTGAAGATTGCGAAGGCTCCGCCGCCAATAACAGCAAGGTTGAGTGCGGCGATGACGCCGAATTTGGTGCCAGCTTGGTGGACGTAATCCTCAATCAGGACTTGCAGGCCAAGCCGTGCGTGCCAGAATGTGCACACGATCAGCAGGATCATGGCGACCGCTGGAATGGGCTGTGAAAGCCAGCTTGAAACCGTGGCATAGCCAAGATCAGGCAGCATCATAATGCTTGCCACCAGCCAAATCGTCAGAACGACATTGCCGATGGCGGTAAAGCGTTGCAGCAGCCAGTGATGGGCACCTGCATGAGATGATCCGAGTCCGCGAACTTTACCGATTGATGTTCCGCTACCCATCAGATCACTCCCTGCTTGTTCAGCATGAAGGCCCAAAAGGCCGCCGTGAGCAAAATGGCGATGATCGGCGATGCGATTGACCACATGCGGTTGGCATCCAACTCATAGCCTGCGCCAATATCCAGCACGAAGTGGCGCAAGCCGCTCATCATATGGGTAAAGAACGCCCACGTTAGGCCGACGAGGACAACATAGCCAAACGGTGATGTCGCCACATTCTGAAACGCGGTGTAAGCTTCCGGTCCACTCGCCAATGCGCCGAGCCACCAGACCAAAACGCCTAGGCCAACGATTGCCAGACCGTCGCCAGAGGCGCGGTGTAGAATCGATACCAACATGTGCGGCCCCCACCGCCAAATCTGCAAATGAGGGGAAAGCGGTCTATTCGCCATGAAAATTCAAATCCCAATTGTCTGCTCAAAAGGCCTCACTTGCCCCACTTAACGCGCCAGACGCATGTGACAAGCGGTGAACGCTCGACTCTCCATGCAAAGTTTTGGATAGAGTTTGCATGGAACACATTCTTTTAACTGGATCGAGCCGCGGAATAGGTGCTGCGGCACTTAAAGAATTGACGGGTCGCGGGTCAAAAGTGATCGGCCACGCCACTCGGAGCAGCGATGATGAGACCATTGCTGCAAACTTTACCGATCCCGGCGCAGCGCAAGCATTATGGGATGCTGCGTTGGAACAAACAGGCGGCACAGTTGATGTGCTCATCAACAATGCTGGGCTGTTTGATGCAAATCCGCTCGATTCGTCCGACATTGCTTGGCTGGATAGCTGGGAAGACACCTTGCGGATCAATCTAACGGCGGCGGCTCAGCTTTCGCGCTTTGCGGTGAGGCATTGGCAAGACCGCGGGACCGGCGGGCGGATCGTGCATGTCGCAAGCCGCGCGGGCCACCGGGGCGATTCTCCCGCGCATTGGCATTATGCGGCGGCCAAGGGCGGGATGCTGGCCATGCATAAGACGATCGCCCGCGCATACGCTGGCGAGGGAATTCTAAGCTACGCAATCGCGCCGGGCTTTACCGACACAAGCATGGCCGATGACTATTTGGAAAGCCGAGGCGGTGACGGCCTGCTTAAAGACATTCCACTGGGCAAAGTGGCTGAACCGGAAGAGATTGCGCGGATAATCGCATTCTGTGCGCTCGATGCCCCGCCTAGCATGACGGGCGCGGTGATTGATGCGAACGGAGCAAGCTATGTTCGGTAGGTTTGCAATCGTTGGATCGGCGGCGCTGCTGGGCGCATGCGCGACATCGGTCGCAAGCGGACCAGAAAGCGACGCGTTGGATATTGCTCCTGATCAACAAGCATTCCTCGATGCCTGTGAGCCGTGGGATGATTGGGATAAGCCTGCCCCGCCGTTCAAGGTCTACGGTGACACGTACTATGTCGGCACATGCGGGATCGCGTCCATCCTGATCACGAATGATAGCGGCCACATCGTAATTGATAGCGGCACTGAAATCGGCGCCGATGTAGTTATGGCAAACATAGCCGCTCTGGGTTTTGCCATAAACGACGTCCGCTTTCTGCTGAGCAGTCACGAGCATTTCGATCATGTCGGCGGGCTTGCAAAATTGCAGGAAGCCTCCGGCGCAACCGTGATCACATCCGACGCTGCCGCTCCTGTATTGGCGACAGGAGAAATTGCCGCAAATGATCCGCAAGCGGGGATGCATGAGCCATTTCGAGGCATGACAGTCCATGCGACCATCATGGATGGCGAGACAGTTATATCGAGCGATATGGTCGTGCGGGCCATTGCAACTCCAGGCCATTCACCCGGCGCGCTCAGTTGGGCATGGCAGGAATGCACCTATCGCTGTGAGAATATCGTTTTTGCTGACAGCCTCTCACCGATCAGCCGTGATGACTACAAGTTCTCAGACCATCCGGAATATGTCGCAGAATACCGCGCAGGGTTGGAGCGTCTGGGGCGTGAATATTGTCAAATTCTTTTGACCCCGCACCCTTCACACAGCCGGATGTTGAAACGGATGGAAGCGGGCAAGCTGACCCAGAACGCGCCGGGCGACAAACCCTGCGCCTCCTATGCGGCGGGAAAATCTCAAGATCTCAACGAACGCCTAGCCAAGGAAGCCAGCAGCGAATGACCTCCGGCTGGAAACTTACCGCCTTTGCGCCAAAAACGACCGTGCAAAACGCCCTGCTTGCCCATGATGAATTGGACGAATGGGATTACGATCTCGTTGTTTCAGGCCGAGAGATCGCAGAAGACCGCCCTCAGGACTGGGTGCTGGAAGGCTGGTATCCAAACAAGCCAGGCAAGGCTCAAGTCAACGCCCTCGCCGATCTTTTCGCACACAAAGCGCCCAAGATTACATGTGAAAAACTGCCCGATGAAGATTGGCTGACGTTAAGCCAGCAGGGCGTTGAACCGATCCGCGCCGGGCCGTTCTATATCCACACGCCGGATTTTCCCGCCGATCCAGATGCGATCAATTTCGCCATCCCTGCTTCCCAAGCGTTTGGCACTGGCCAGCATGAAACAACCGCTGGCTGCCTTGAGATGCTGGCGGCGATGAAACGAACCGGAATGATCGCTCGCAATATTGCCGACATTGGAACCGGCACAGGTTTGCTGGGATTTGCGGCCATGCATTTGTGGCCGAGCGCCCGCACTACTGCATCTGACATTGATGCTGTTTGCGCAGGAGTGGTGGAAGACAACGCTGCGATGAACGACGTGCGCCTGGGCCCGCGCCCCGGCGAAATGGCAATGGTGATCGCAGGCGGCATGGAGGATCCGCTGCTGCAAGTGCGCAGCCCCTATGACCTGCTGATCGCGAACATCCTGGCCGGACCATTGATTGAGCTAGCGCCGGATTTTGCATCCTCGGTTAAGCCGGGCGGCAGCGTGCTTCTGGCCGGACTGCTAAGCGAGCAAGAGCAATCTGTTCGCCGAGCGTATCGCCAAGCAGGTTTTCGCCCAACCGCGCGTCTTATCCGCGGCGACTGGTCAATCCTGTGGCTGCGTCGCCGCGCAAGCCGAGGAGTAAAAACCGATGAATGCCGCGCTTAAAACGGCTGGTCGATTGGCGAAGTACCTCGCAATCGCGATTTTTCTGCCCCTCTCCTTGTTCCTGCTAACCGCATGGATTGGCTCTATGATACCGCGCGGCTCTATCGCGGAAGAACCCATCGCGAACCCGGTGACAATCATGGTCGAAACCAACGGGGTTCACACGCAATTTGTGCTGCCAATCGCCAATAGTCACAAGGATTGGCGCGAGACGTTTCCCAGCGCGAACGAATGGCTGGGTGCGGGAGAGCCGACCCATGTCGCAATTGGATTTGGCGACAGGCAAGCGATGATGGAGATTCCGCAAATCTCTGATCTGTCACTATCCAGCGCGCTCAGAATCGGAACCATTGGCGGCCCCGGCGTGATCCGCGTCAGCCGCTATATCAACCCACCATTGGAGCGTGATCGCCGCGAAATTCGCATCACAGGCGCGCAATATGCGGCGCTGGTCAAAGCGATTGAGGCGGACCTGCCGCCGCTGGGCGCAGACCCTTTCCGCGATTACGAGCGGGACACGTTCAGCCAAGACGCATATTACACAGCGATCCCGGACTATAACCTCACGCAAACTTGCAACCAGTGGACCAGTAACCGGATGGCGATGGCTGATATTCGCACCGGCTGGTGGACGCCGATGTCAGGCGGGGTGATGAAATGGCTACCGCCCTACCGCACAGAATTGGGCCCAAGTTAACGGCTATTCGGCGCGCGCCGCGTCATATTCTGCCACCGCTTCAACCACAGCGTGCATCATATCCATCCGATCTGGCACTGGCGAGCGTGTGTGTGCAATCATCACCGCGACAGCATATTGCGCGTCATCAGGAGTCGTTAGGATACCGATATCGTTATAACCCGTCTGCTCTCCGATAACACCGGGCGGCACGATATCCAGCACTTGGCCTGTCCCTGTTTTGTGGGCGATTTGCCACCCGCTTGGCAGACCGCCTTTTAAGCGGTTTGGGCCGCTTTTCGCATCGCGCATCAACTCCAGCAAATGCGAAGTGGAAAGCGGGCTCAGCAACTCACCACGCGCCAATTTTGCTAAACCAAGGCTAAGCGCCATTGCGCTCGCGCCGTCTACTGGATCATCGACATAGGCGTCGAAGATCGCCCGCCGCTCTGAATGCGGCACAAGCTTGCGCATTTCAAAAAAGGTGTTGCCAAGCGAGAAGGACGGGTCCCATTCCAGCCCCGCAAGTTCGGACTGCATAATCCGTTCACCCGGCCCAAAGCGAATGTTAGTGAGGCCCTTCGCCTCGAGTATTTCTCGCACTGAAACCGGGCCGCCCACATGCTTTAAAAGCATATCGTTGGCGGTGTTGTCGCTTTCCACCAGCGCGCGGCGCATGAATTCATCATAGCTGGCGGTGAAGCTGCCACTTGCAAGTACACGCTTTCGAATGGGTTGGTGAAACAATGTCAGGTCTTCGCGCCGCACTGTGCCAGTGGAGCGAAGATCCAATTCACCCCGATCAGCTTGATCAAGCGCAGTCAGCGCAACCCATAATTTGCTGACTGATTGCTGGGGCATCAGTGTCTCGGCATTGAAGCCTGCTTGATGATTTCCCGCAATATCAACCACCGCGATCCCGACTTGGCCTGCAAATGCTGTCCCAATTTCTTCAAGTCGCGTTTCGAGTTGCCGTACATTGGCGGGACGCGTGTCCGCGGGCGGTGTTGGCGCGCTGTCTTGAGTGCCCAAAGACGCAGACGGCGAGGCCGCGGTCAGCCGCTCCGCATAGGTCCATGCGAGCATACCCAGCAGCCCTGCGATGCCAATGATCGCCGCGAAAACGGCAATGCGATTGCCCCCTGTTGCTCGCTCAGGGTGCAAGGCCAGCCTCGGCAAGGTTCAAAGCGTTTCGGGTAAAGGCGGCCATATTTGCTATCCGATCATCGCTTGCGGTTTCCATTACGCGCGTGTGCTCGCTATCAGGTCCAACGAGAGCTGCCACACTGCGTCCAGCTGGCGCGCCGCTGGGATGCGTGCTGCCGCCGACAGAGCCGCTTTCAGCAAGGCCCCATTCCGCGCCGAAATTGTCCCGGATCGCGCGGGCTTGCAGCAAGGCATAGGGCTCGCTTGCGCCGGTCATCCCGGCGTAGGCACCGCGCGGCAGATCGAACAAAACGTCTCGCGCGCGGAAGGAATAGACCACGCCGCCGCCAACAAAGAATTTGAGCGCACCGGGAACTGTCAGCAGGCATGCAGCCATCAAGCCGCCGGTCGCGCCGTCCGCCACCGCCAGCTTCTCACCGCGCGCTTTGAGCAGTTCAGCGATGCGAGCGGCTTGAGGGTGGAGTTCGGTCAGCAAATCCATCACCCCACATCCGCAACCATCTTAGCCCAGCGTTCTTCATTCCAAGTCTCAACACCCAGATCCTGCGCCTTCTTGAGTTTGCTGCCCGCGCCCGGCCCGGCAACGAGCAAATCAGTTTTCGCGCTGACTGAACCACTGGCCTTCGCGCCCAACCGCTCAGCCTGAGCCTTGGCCTCATCACGGCTCATCGTCTCCAGTTTGCCAGTGAAGACCACCGTCTTGCCTGCGACCGGACTATCGAGCGTTTCGACCTCGTATCGCGGGGGTGAAAGTTCGCTGAGCAGGTCTTCCCAGACGGCGACGTTGTGCTCTTCGTGGAAGAAGTCACCAAGCGCGGCGATAACGGAAGGGCCGATGCCATCAATTGAAGTGATGCTGCCGGCTGCATCTTCGTCTCCGTCACGCGCGCTTTGAGCCGCCTCGCGGATCGCTGACAACGCATGGAAATTCTTCAGCAGATCTCGGGCAGTGACTTCGCCCACATGACGAATGCCGAGGCCGAACAGCAACCTTGCCGCATCCGGCGCGCGCTTCGCTTCAACAGAAGCCAACAGGTTATCGACAGACTTATCCTGCCAACCTTCAAGGGCGAGAATATCCTCACGGCGATCTTTCAAGCGGAAAATATCCACCGGGCTTTCAAGCCAACCCAGCTCAAAGAATTGCGCGATGGTTTTGCTGCCCAGCCCTTCGATATCGAGCGCTTTGCGCGACACGAAATGCTCAAGCCGCTGGGTGCGCTGCGCCGGGCAGATCAGACCCCCGGTGCAGCGAACATCAACTTCGCCGTCTTCCGCCACAGCCTCGCTATCACATTCGGGGCAAGCATTTGGGAAGACATAAGGGTTGCGCTTGGTCTCTCGCGTCAGGTTTTCGACCACTTGCGGGATCACATCACCGGCCCGCTGGACGACAATGCGATCACCCGGACGCACGCCGAGCCGCTCAATCTCGTCGCGGTTGTGCAGGGTCACATTGGTAACCGTCACCCCGCCAACCATCACCGGCGCAAGCCTGCCCACCGGTGTCAGCTTACCCGTGCGCCCGACCTGAATATCAATCGCCTCCAGCGTTGTTTCGGCCCGTTCAGCCGGGAATTTGTGCGCGAGAGCCCAACGCGGCGCCTTCGCCACGAAACCAAGCCGCTGCTGAAAATCGAGCCGGTCAATCTTGTAGACGACGCCATCAATATCATAGCCGAGATCAGGGCGCTGCCTGCCAATCTCTTCATAATGCGCGATCATCGCGTCGACATCATCGGTCACGGTCAGGAATGGCGAAACCGGGAAACCCCAGCTTTCGATCATCCGCATCATGTCGTGCTGGCTGGCCTTCGGCAGCTCACTCGCCGCGCCCCATCCATAGGCCCAGAATTTTAGCGGACGCTTGGCAGTAACGCTTGCGTCCTTTTGCCTCAGCGATCCCGCGGCCGCATTGCGAGGGTTCGCAAACAGCTTCCCGCCCGCCTCATGCTGCGCAGCATTGAGCGCGGTAAAGTCTTGCTTTGACATATAAACTTCGCCGCGCACCTCAAACACGTCTGGCAGGTTGCTACCGCTCAATTGCTGCGGGATATCGGCGATATGCTGCACGTTTGGCGTGACATCTTCGCCGACTTGCCCGTCGCCGCGCGTGGCCGCTTGCACCAGTTTGCCGCCCTCATATCGAAGCGCGCAGGACAGCCCATCTATCTTGTCCTCTGCGGTGATCGCCACGGGTTCGTCAGCAGACAATGAGAGAAAGCGCCGCATCCGCGCCACCCATTCTTCGACCTCTTCGCGGTTGAACGCATTGTCGAGGCTCATCATGCGAACCTCGTGGCTGACCTTGCTCAGAGGGGAAGCAGCAATCGCATGGCCGACTTTCTTGGATGGAGAATCCTCACGCACCAGATGCGGAAATAGCGCTTCCAGTTCTGCATTGCGCCGCACCAACGCATCGTATTCCTGATCGGTGATCTCTGGGTTGTCCTGCGCATGATAAAGCTTGTCATGCCGCGCAATTTCCCGCGCGAGGCGCATCAGCTCATTGGCGGCGTCTGCTTCGGAAATATTATAAGTCACTTTTAACCCTCAGTGCCAATCCACATCCCAGCCATAGCGGCGAAAGGCAAAAATGCGCCGACGCCAAAATGCGCGAGCTTTGCGGTCAAAGTCCTTTGGCGAAACCCCAGCATAACTGTAATCATCCCCAGCACCACCGCCGCAACGAACACCCAGGACATGATAAGTTCGAACAGGATATCCGGCATCATTCGAACAAACTGAAAACGAACAAGACCAACGCCGCAGCTGCAAATCCACCAGCGATCGCCCAAGCCTTGCGAGATGCGCGTTTGCGGCTAAGGCGCATCGCCAGCCATGCCGCAGCACTGCATACCGCGAGCCATAGGACAGTCATTATCGCGTAGTTCGGCCAATTTTCGCCATCAATCGGATTGTAGTGCGAACTGACCATCATCATCATTGCAAAGGTCACAGTCGCGCAGACAATCGCGAGCACGCATACGACAAAGCCCGCCGTTTGCAGGTTTGTCATGCCTTGCTTATCGTCTTCCATCATGCACTCTCCAGCAATTTGTTCGCCTGCGCGCGCGCTTCGTCAGTCACTTCCGCGCCCGAAAGCATCCTTGCGATTTCTTCCTTACGGTCTGAAGAACTTAGCCGCGCAACTGATGTCTTCGTGACCGTGCCGCTGGAAGCCTTCGCGATCAGATAATGCTGATCCCCTCGCGCCGCCACTTGCGGACTGTGCGTAACGGCCAGCAATTGTGCCCCATCGGCAAGCCTCGAAAGCCGCTCTCCAATGGCCGAAGCCACCGCGCCGCCGACCCCGCGGTCGATCTCGTCAAAGATCACCGTCGCCGCCCCGCCTCTTTCAGCCAGCGCGACTTTCAGTGCGAGGATAAAGCGAGACAGCTCGCCGCCGGACGCGATCTTACCCAGCGGCGCATAGTCCGCACCGGGATTGGTCGCGATCAAAAACTCTGCGCTGTCGATCCCGTTCGCGCCCCATCGCTCTTCAGGTAGTTTGCCGACCGCGGTAAGAAATCGCGCTGCATCCAGTTTGAGCGGGGCCAGCTCTGCCGCCACCGCCTTGTCCAGCTTCTTGGCCGCCTTAATCCGCCCAGCGTGAACCTTTTCTGCTTTCGCAACATAAGCCTCGCGCGCTTCTTTCGCGGCGGCTTCCAACGCATCAAGCTGCGCCTCTCCGCCTTCAATCGCATCAAGCTGTCCGCGCATATCGCGCATCAGATCGGGCAATTCATCCACTTCGCAGCGGTGCTTGCGGGCAATCGCGCGCAGCTCAAACAGCCGCGTTTCCGCAACATCGAGCGCCGCTGGATCGTGGATCATCGCCTGCGCCGCAGTCTCCAGCTTTTCCTCTGCCTCGCTCGCTTCGATCACAGCCCGGTCCAGCGCGGCCAAAGCCTCCGCCAGCAATTCATGCTCTCCGCCGATCCGGTCAAGCCGCCGCGCCGCAACACGCAGCGCCGCAAGAGGCGAATCCGATCCCTCCCACATATGCCGCAATTCTTCGAGATCGCCGGCCAGCTTCTCTCCCTTTTGCATCATCGCGCGGGTTTCTGCGAGGCGCGCTTCTTCGCCTGCTTTGGGTTCTAAAGTTGTAAGCTCTGCAAGGTGCGCGAGCAGCAATTCTTGATCGGCGGCGACTTGCTCAACCTGATCCCGCGCTTCGGCAAAGCGCGCCTCTGCCTTAGCCCAGCTGTGCCAAGCCCGCTCCAACCCGGCAAGGTCGCTGCCCGCATACCGATCCAGCAAAGCGCGGTGGCCGCGCGGGTTTACCAGTCCGCGATCATCATGCTGTCCGTGAAGCTCCACCAATGATGCGGCAAGTTCACGCAGCAACGCGACCCCAACGCTTTGATCATTCACGAATGCTTTGCTGCCCCCGTCAGCTTTCACTTGGCGTCGGATGATCAGCGGCTCGCCCGGCTCCATTTCAATATCTGCATCGTCGAGCGTGTCAGCGATACCTTGCGGTAGTTGCGCAAATTCAAAACTCGCCGTGACGCTGGCCTTGGCTTCGCCCGAACGCACCAAAGCGGTTTCGGCTCGGTCACCCAGCACCAGCCCAAGCGCATCGAGCAAGATGGACTTACCCGCGCCCGTTTCCCCCGTCAGCACACCCAGCCCGCGCGTAAAATCGAGATCGAGCGCCTCGATCAAAACTATGTTGCGAATGGATAGTCTGGTGAGCATGTGCGCAGCACTTTAGCGCACGGTTTCGCACGCGTCACCGCCCAAGCGGCCTGGAATATGGGGAAATTATTGTGCCGCGGCGAGCGCGGGGTTTGCTGCGTTCGCCTCGCCGCGCACATGTGTCCATCGCCATGCCTGATGCGGATCTGCGGCATTGTCTGCGTCGGCCCACTCTACCAGCGTCAGATCATCGAGTGCGATTTCGCGCACTTGGCGCGTGCCATTTCGCGCCACGACAAAGCGCAGGATGGGGCGAAATGCGCGCGCGGCGCGGCCAGCGCCTTCGGCCACTTGCTCAGGCGGAAGCGTGAAATCAAAGCTAACATTGTGCCAGCCAGCACCGCTGACTTGCTGAGTGCCGATCACCTCGCCGCGCACCGATGGGGTTGATGGGTCGCCTGCGCGGGGGCGGGTTTTGATGCGCAATTCGACAGCGGTTGCGGATGGAACTTTGACGCGTGCTTTGAGCGTAAACCACGTGCCTGCAACATCGCGCAGATAGGACTGCGAATAGAGGAACGCGCCGCGTCCTGCGCGGCTTGGTTTAAGGGCGAGATAGCCATTGCCCGCGCTATCACTGCGGAAGGCGTATCTGCCATTGCGGGATGCCCAAAAGCGGTCGCGGGCCTCTCCCATAACGGCATTCTCAAAATCGCCGCGCTTGATGATGTCGCGGCCCAATTGCGCTTGTTTGTCCGCGCATAGAGGCAGCAAGGCGATATGCGTGCCTTGCGGCTTGCGGCGACATATCTGCGTGTTGGGGGCTTGCGCATCGGCCCACAGCGCCAGATGGCCGCCCGTCGGTTTCAGGCTCGCACCCATTTCTGAGGAGAGCCACGCAAGCCGCGACAAAGCCGTGCGGCGCATTGATCCCACGGCTGGAACAGGTCGAAAATCAAGCACTTGCAGCGGGATCGCCTCTGCGCGCAGAAACTCTCCGTCTTCAAGCCACACTTTCAGCGCGTAGCTAATCTGGGTTTGCGGGCGTGTTTGATCGAAAATGAAATTGCCGAGCGATGGCGCAATCAGAGCGCCTTTGTAGGTGGCGATGCCGTGCACAACATGGGGGTGATGACCAATGGCAACGGGCGCTCCCTCATCCACCGCCAGTTTTAGCCGTCCCATAGTTGTGGTTGAAGCCTGATCGCCATATTCCGAGCTGCCATGCAATTGCAGGATCGGGGTGCGGCCTTCAGCCTTTTCGCGCTGAATTGCGGCTCGAATGCGCGCCTTTGCTCCCCATGCAGCCCCGCTTTTGGTATCTGTCGCGACTTGGTTCGGCTCCCAATCGCCGCGCCATCCAACAAATCCCAGCAGGCTTAGCGGCGTGCCGCTGACATCCGCTTGTGTTGCCTTTTCCGCCTCGTCGCGGTCCATACCAGCGCCCGACCAAGCGACATTGGCATCGTTGAGCGCGGCAATGGTAGATTGGAGCGCCGCGTCGCCATAGTCAGCGGTGTGATTGTTACCGAGCGAGACATGATCGAGCCCAGCGCGCGCCATTGCTCCGGCCAGCTGCGGCGGCGAATAGAATACATACTTCTTAGGCGATGGCTCTTGGGGCTCGCTCGCCGTCAGCACCGTTTCAAGGTTGAGTGAGGCGTAATCGCTGGTCTCAATATACGGTTTGAACGGGGCGAGCACTGCGTCAAGATCCCGGTCCAAAGTGGCAGGGCGCAAGACTGCCGGCGTGTCTTTGGAACGCTCTTTATAGAACCGGCGCCCGGCCATAGTGTCACCGGCAAAGAACAATTCGATCCGGCCTGGCTTTTTCGCGACCAGCTCAATCGCGGGGACGATCAAGCACTCGCAGGCGGCATCGCGCAATTCGGTGTTGCCAAAGGTCTGCAGCGTATCGAACACGCCCTCACCAGTGATTTTAACAGCGTAATATGGGGCGATTTTTGCACTAATCTGAAACGAGGCATCGCCGGACAGTTTTGCTCGCACACCGTTCACCGTCACTGAAACTTGCGAGAGGTCAACGCCGTCGCGCGCTCCATCAAGCACGCCATAAATCGCGACTGTATCTGACGCGGTATCCTGCGCAGCTGCAGGAACGGTGAAAAGGCCAAGGCCACACAACGCCGACACACAGGAACGAATGCTCTTATAAAAACTGGTAATCATGCGCCTGCGCTTATCGCAGACCCCATGATATTTGGTTAACGCAGCGCTATCTGGCGCCTACGCAAATCGCCTTAGCTGGCGGTCACACCCGGCGCATTATCCTGAACCAGCTCAAAGGCTTTTTCATACCATTCACTGCCCGGATAATTCGCGCCCAGCACAGCAGCATATTTGACCGCTTCTTGCGGCACACCCAGCGCAAGGCTGCTTTCTGTCAGGCGGAACAAAGCCTCTGGCGCATGGCTTGTCGTATCGAAGCTTTCCAGCACATTGCGGAACCGCAAATTCGCAGCCAACCACCGGCCAGAGCGCTGATAATAGCGCCCGATTTCCATTTCCTTGCCCGCCAAATGGTCATCCACCAGGTCAAGCTTTAAACGCGCATCAGCCGCATATTCGCTCTGCGGAAACCGCCGGTTGACCTCGCGCAGCGCCGTCTTCGCTTGCTCAGTAATTTTCTGATCGCGGTTCACATCGCTGATCTGCTCATAATAGCTGAGCGCGATCAGGTAATACGCATAGGGCGCATCCTTGTTACCTGGGTGGATCGAGAGGAACCGCTGAGAGCTTTGGATCGCCTTGTTGTAATCGCGCGCCACATAATAGCTAAAGGCGCTCATCAATTGCGCGCGCCGGGCCCATGGCGAATAGGGGTGCTGGCGTTCCACTTCGTCAAACAAAGCCGCCGCAAGCAAGGTGTTGCCACTATCCATCCGCCGCTTCGCTTCGCCATAGAGCGATTCCACATCGCGGGCGATATACGCAACGTCCTCATTCGCTGATCCGCCGCTGGCGCAGCCAGCTGTCAACGTGGTTGCACCGGCAAGGCCGGCAATTACGAGCGATCTGCGAATGCTGTTCTTCATGGGCTGCGATATAACCGCCTCCAACGTGAACGCCAAGTGAAGTTAGATCGGGAGATGTTGATTAGGGACAAAAAACCACCACCGTCGCCCGGCCCCTTGCCATTTTCCTACTCCGCGCTTTTCTGCTCAATCCTTCGCCATGACCAATACCTCCTCCCTCCCCGACTTCACCCCTGTCCCAAGAAAGCGGATGCGCCGCGGCGGTTGGAGCGCAGAGCGTCAGCGCGCCTTCATCGAAGCGCTGGCTGACACGGGCAGCGTGCGCTCCGCCTGCCGCCGCTTGGGCGTGGGCGAACACCACATTTACAAGCTGCGCCGCCATCCAGAGGCGGAAAGTTTTCGCAAAGCGTGGGAGGCCGCGCTCGACATTGGCATCGCCAAGCTTGAGGATGTGGCGATGGACCGCGCACTAAACGGCGCGGAAGAACCGGTGTATCACGGCGGAGAATTGGTCGGCACGCGCCGCGTCCACAATGACCGATTGCTGATGTTCATGCTCAAAAACCGCGCGGGCGATCGGTTTGCTGAAAGCCGCCACCGATCAGGCGGAGCATGGGACGCGATAGCGCGGATGGAGCTGGAACGGCGCGTCGCGGCAGAGCGGGACAAATGGCGCGCCGCGTGGGATGCAGAACAGGCCGCCAAAGCGCCCTCCCCCCAAGAGGTCCGCGCCAGTATTGAGCGCAAGATTGAGGGCCTGCGCGATGAGCATGAAAAACGGCGAGCCCGCGAATGGGAAGCGCTATCGGAGGAAACCCGCAGCGCATGGGAACGGTTTGAGGAACTAAAGGCGCGGGATCTTGAATCTATAGGTCTCTTGGATAGTGCTGATCGGTCCGCGAGCGCGGATGCCCCGCGCCCGGCGCTTAAGGGCGAGAACAAATAGCGCGAGGATATTGCGGACAACGAATAACGCCGAATAGGAAACTCCGCACTTGGCAAATCTCAGGCTTTATTGGAAAAGGCGATCTGTTAGGGGACAGATACTTTGGATATTGCTGGCTATCTTGATGAAATTCGCAAGGTCTATGATACCGGCGTCGCCAGCGAACACAGCTATCGGCCTGCACTCGAATCCCTGTTTCAAGGCATCGATCCCGAGCTTGATGTCATAAACGAACCGCGCCGCGTCGATGTTGGCGCGCCAGATTTCGTTTTTCAGCGTGACGGCGTAGCGCGCGGCTGGTGCGAGCATAAGGACATCGACAAGGATGTGGTGAAGCCGAAAGGCTATTCAAAAGAGCAGAAAGAACGTTACACACAGGGCCTGCCCAACCTGCTCTATACCAACGGTCTAGATTTCGAATTCATCCGCGATGGTCAGCAGACCGCCTTTATCACCATCGCCGATTACGCGCATGGCCTGCCGGGCAATCCCGACCAGTTTGAAAAGCTCGAAACCTACCTGACCGAATTTGCCGCCGCGCGCCCGCTTTCGATCCGTTCGGCCAAGCGGCTCGCAGAACTGATGGCGGGCAAGGCGAAGCTGATCAAAGAGGCTTTGGGCGGTGTGCTTAAAGCTGACCCAGAATTGCAGAGCGAGCTGGCCAATCAGTTTAAGAGCTTCAAAGCAAATCTGCTGCCCAATCTGACGCCGGGTGAGTTTGCGGACATCTATGCCGAAACCGTGACTTACGGCATGTTCGCCGCGCGCTTCCACGATCAGACGCCGGATGATTTCAGCCGTCAAGAGGCGCTGGAACTGCTGCCCAAATCAAACCCGTTCCTGCGGTCCATGTTTCAGTTTGTCGCTGGCTATGATCTGGATGACCGGATCGCATGGATTGTCGATGATCTTGCCGCGCTTTTGCAGGCCTGCAACGTGCACGACCTGTTCAAGGATTACGGCAAGTGGGATGCGCGCAACGATCCCTTTATCCATTTCTACGAAGACTTCCTCGGCGCGTATAATCCCAAGAAACGCAAATCGCGCGGGGTCTGGTACACGCCAGAGCCGGTGGTCGATTTCATCGTCCGCGCGGTCGATGATGTGCTGAAAGAAGAGTTTGGCCTGCCCGATGGATTGGCCGACACCAGCAAGGTGACGGTCGATTGGGATACGGGTCTCACTGGTAAGAAGGGTGAAGCGCTCACCGAAAAGCGCGAAGTGCACCGCGTGCAAATCCTCGATCCCGCGACGGGCACGGGCACGTTTCTGGCCAAGGCAACCCAGCTAATCAGCGACCGGGTAAAGGGCGTCGCGCCGGGCGCTTGGTCAAACTATGTCGAAAAAGAGCTTTTGCCGCGCCTGCACGGTTTTGAGCTGCTGATGGCAAGCTATGCCATGTGCCATATGAAGCTGGATATGCAGCTGACCGAAAGCGGCTACACGCCCAGCGCCAATCCGCCAAGACTGTCCGTCTGGCTTACTAACGCGCTGGAACCGGCGGAGCGGGTGAAATCGGACCTGTTCTGGACCCCGCTGGCGAAAGAGGCCGAAGGGGCGGCGGATGTGAAGCGGCAAACGCCGATCATGTGCGTGATCGGGAACCCGCCTTATTCCGTGAGTAGTTCGAACCAGGGTGATCACATCAACACATTGCTGATGGATTACAAGCAGGGTTTATCTGAAAGAAACATTCAACCTCTTTCAGACGATTACGTAAAATTCATTCGTCTTGCTCATTCCTTTGTCGAGCAGAACCGCGCAGGTGTTTTAGCATTCATTACGAACAATAGCTTCCTCGATGGTGCTGTTCATCGACAGATGCGTCGGTCGTTGATGGAAGCGTTCGACCAAATTTGGATAGTCGATCTGCACGGGAGTTCGAAGAAGAAGGAGACCGCGCCCGACGGAGGTGTAGACCAGAATGTTTTCGACATTATGCAGGGTGTTTCGATTATTATTGCGGTCCGTACAGCCAAGAAGAACCAAAAGACCTTCGGCCGAATATCTCATGTGGACCTGTGGGGCACCAGAAAATCGAAAAATGCCGCCCTAAGCGAACTGAGTCTTTGTTCGTCCGAATTTGCCGAGCTTGAGGCCCGCGAGCCCAAGCTGTTTTTCGTGCCGAAGAATTACGATAGTATCGAACTTTACGAACAAGGCTTTTCGCTGACTTCGCTTTTCGATCACGACACGGCTGGGATCAACACGCACAAGGATCGTCTTGTTGTTGATTTCGACCGAAATCGACTTCGAGAAAAGATGGTCGGCTTCTTTGATCCGGCAAACCTTGAAGCTGATTTATTCGATCTGTTTGGTGTAAAATCCTCGAAAACGTGGTCATTGGAAACAGCGAGAGCAGGGCGAGCCTTCGATGAAAGGTTGTTAGTCCGTTACGCATATCGGCCTTTCGATAATCATCACGTTTATTACGACCGCCAAATTGTTGAGCGAGATCGTTTTTCTGTCATGCGCAACATCCTTGAGCTACCAAATATTGGTTTGGCGATGAACAGGCAAATTGAAGTCAAGCGGGACTTTTCGGACAGCCTAGTCGTAGACGCAATTTTTGATCGGCACGGGCTCAGTCTCAAGGAAGGAAACCAGTTCGCCCCCCTCTACCTCTACCCTGACGAGGACGCCGCCCAGAAAGACGCGCTTGCGCCCACCGAGCGGACGGTCAATTTCGATCCCAAGCTCTGCGCCAAAATCTGTGAGGCCGCTGGCATAGACCCCGCCGACACAGATATGGCGAGGGAAAAGAACTCCGCTAGTGCTGAGCCTGTCGAAGCACAGGCAACCCGTTTGAGAGACCCTTCGACAAGCTCAGGGCGAACGGGAGGTAGTGCAGGGTTCCGCACTGCCACCGGCGATGCGCGCCCGTCAGAGGTGAAGGTGTTCGACTATATCTACGGCGTGCTCCACTCGCCCGACTACCGCGAAACCTTTGCCGAATTCCTCAAGATCGATTTTCCGCGCATCCCCTATCCCGCTTCGCCAGAGGTGTTTGCTCACATCAGCGAAAAGGGCGAGGCGCTGCGGCGGCTGCATCTGATGGAGCCTGCTGCCATCGGCGACACCGCTTTTCCCTTTATGGGCGACGTCGAAGATGACGAGGAGCGCGATGTCGTCGCCTCCGGCTATCCCAAGCGCGATGATGGGCATGTCTGGATCAACAAACACCAGTATTTCCAGAACGTGCCGGAAAGCGCGTGGAGCTTTTATATCGGCGGATACCAGCCCGCGCAGAAATGGCTGAAAGATCGCAAGGGTCGCAGGCTGGAGTTTCCCGATTTGCAGCATTACCAGCGGATAGTGAAAATCCTGCTCGAAACGGATCGCATTATGCGAGAGATTGAGCTGCCGCTGGAGGTCGAGGGGTAGCTACTCCGTCGCGGCCCGGGTTCGCATTTGTCCCACGGCCAAATGCTTCGCAGGCCTGGCCCGTCGATCCTCGCAGCTTCGCAGCGAGGTCAGCCGGAATACGCGATGCGCTGACGCGCACCGGCTTCTAACTTGTCGCTTTCGGGTGAAAGCTCTGGCGTTAGGCGCCTTCGCTATTCTTCCCCCATCCGTAGCGCCGCAATAAACGCCTCCTGCGGGATCGAAACATTGCCATATTCGCGCATCTTGGCCTTGCCTTTTTTCTGCTTTTCCAGCAGCTTTTTCTTGCGCGAAATATCGCCGCCATAACACTTGGCCGTAACGTCTTTGCGCATAGCGGCAATGGTCTCACGCGCGATGATCTTTCCGCCTATTGCGGCCTGCACCGGAATCTTGAATAAATGGCGCGGAATCAAGTCTTTAAGGCGTTCGCACATACCTCGGCCGCGCTCCTCCGCAACCCCTGCATGGACGATCAAAGATAGGGCATCAACCGGCTCATTATTGACCAGAATGTTCATCTTCACGAGGTCGCCCTCGCGCAGCCCGATCTGCTCGTAATCAAAGCTGGCATAGCCCCGCGAAATGCTCTTCAAACGGTCGTAAAAATCAAACACCACTTCGTTCAGCGGCAATTCGTATGTCACCTGCGCGCGGCCACCTACATAGGTGAGATCGGTCTGCACACCGCGCCTATCCTGACACAGCTTAAGGATCGAACCGAGGTAATCGTCAGGGGTGTAGATGACCGCCTTGATCCACGGTTCCTCGATCATTTGAATGCGGTTCACATCCGGCCAGTCGGCCGGATTGTGGAGCATGATCTCTTTTGCGTCTTCGTTTTTAGTCTTACCCAATTGCAGGCGGTAAACGACCGATGGCGCGGTTGTGATCAGATCAAGGTCGTATTCCCGACTGAGGCGTTCTTGAATGATCTCTAGGTGGAGCAAGCCAAGAAAGCCCGCGCGGAAACCAAAGCCGAGGGCCGCGCTGCTTTCCATTTCAAAACTGAAGCTTGCGTCATTGAGCCGCAGCTTACCGATGCTCTCTCGGAGTTTCTCAAAATCTGCCGCATCAACCGGGAAGAGCCCGCAGAAGACAACCGGTTGCACTTCCTTATAACCCGGTAGCGCCTCGGTCGCCCCGCCCTTCACCGTGGTGATTGTGTCACCGACGCGGGCCTGCTCCACCTCTTTAATTTGCGCGGTAATGAAACCAATTTCGCCAGGCCCAAGTTCCGGAAGATCAGTGCGCTTAGGGGTGAAACAGCCGACGCGATCGACGAGATGCTGTGTCCCGCCTTGCATAAATCTAATGTTCTGACCCTTGCTAAGGACGCCCTCAATCACGCGAACGAGGATGACCACGCCAAGGTATGGATCGTACCAACTGTCAACCAACGAAGCCTTAAGCGACTTCTCGCGCTCACCAGACGGTGCGGGGATCTTTTTGACGACAGCTTCGAGTACGTCTTCAATCCCGATGCCAGTCTTTGCCGAGGTCATCACCGCTTCAGATGCGTCAAGGCCGATCACTTCTTCGATCTCTTCCCGCACACGCTCTGGTTCAGCAGCGGGAAGATCGACCTTGTTGATAACCGGCACTATCTCGTGATCATGTTCGATGGATTGATAAACATTCGCCAATGTTTGAGCTTCCACGCCTTGCGCTGCATCGACTACCAACAAGGCTCCCTCACAGGCCGCAAGGGATCGTGAAACTTCGTAAGCAAAGTCAACGTGTCCAGGCGTATCCATCAGGTTTAGCTGATAGCTTTCACCGTCTTTGGCAGTGTAGTTTAAGCGGACCGTTTGCGCTTTAATTGTGATACCTCGCTCACGCTCAATATCCATATTGTCGAGCACCTGCTCGCTCATCTCGCGCTCAGTCAGGCCGCCGCAATGCTGGATCATGCGATCAGCCAAAGTTGACTTGCCGTGATCGATATGAGCGATGATCGAAAAGTTACGGATTTTGGAAAGGTCAGTCATTTGACCTGCCAATTAGCGCCCTCAGCGCCGCATGTCATTCGCGAAAAACGCAACTATGCCCGGCAATCGTTCAACGTGCAGCAGCGCTAAGCCGCTTCGTGATGCCTGATAGGCGCGTATCCAAATTGCGGTGCGCTCGCATTCTGACCGAGCATTCCGCCGGCCATGCCCTTGTAATCACCTTGAGATAGCGCCGCGAGCGGAGCGCCTGCAGAAGCAAGCGCATATGGCGAAACTCTGTTGCGAGTACATAGCCCACCTGATCCGTCGTCAATCAAGTCTTGTTCAAACTCAAGGCCTTGTGTGTCAGCGCTTGACCGAATGACGGTTGCGACCGCGAGCTGGCCTCCACCAAGGTCGACCACAAATTGCGTTCCTTTCGGCACATCAGCAAGCCCTTGGATCAAGGCTCCCGTTTTAGAAAGGTTGCGCAAAGTCACTTCGTATGAATGGTCATCGTGAATCACTTGAATTTTTCGGAAAACAGTCCGTCTTCGCGCACGTTTCGTGCGGTCATCGCTCGGCTCGATTCTCCAACTTTCACCGACCAATTCCTCATGCACCGCGTTAATAGCGATTGGGTCTGAGAAAATAGGACCCTGTAGGTAAGAAACCCCGCAATCCCGAAGCACCTTCATAAGGTCCATTGTTTCAATACCGTTTGCCACTGTCTGCATGTCGAGAGCCCCAGCCAGAGCGACGATTGCTTTCAGCAGACCGAGCTCGCGACTGTCGTCGTTGCTTTCGGCCTCGACAATAAGATTCTCGTCAATTTTGATCGTGTCAAAGGGTGCTCTTCGAAGATAGGCTAGCGAAGAGTATCCGCTACCGAACTCATCAAGTGTCAGCCGCACCCCAAGCTTAAACAAAGATCCAAGCGTCCGATCTACAGCGTTGGTGTCACCAAAGAACACAGCCTCGCTTATCTCAAGTTCAAGGCGGTTCGCAGCAATATCCGCCTCACTTAAAGCGCTGGCGACCCTATCAACGAAATCCTCATTGGCGAACAATTGCACAGGCACATTCACAGAAACCCGCACTGTTTCAGGCCATTCAACCGCAGCGTTGCATGCTTCGCTAATCGCCCAGTTACCTACGTCGACAACATGGCTCGCGCCGTCCAGGATCGAGGCAAATTCTTCTTGGTCTATTTCGCCGCGTTGAGGGTGGGCCCAGCAAATATGCGCTTCCAACGCTTCAACATTCTGCGATGATGCGGAGACAATAGGCTGGTACTTGAGAAACAATTGTTCCTCACGCACTGCCTTCCCTAAATCTTCTTCTAGACGGCGCCGGAAAATTGCCTCGTTTTCAAGGTCGCCGGAATAGAACCGGTATTGCCCCCGCCCCCCATTTTTGGCTGCATAAAGCGCAAGATCAGCAGAACGCACAACTTCATCACGCGTGACACCATCATGCGGTGCAATTGCAATACCGACAGACGCGCCAATGACGCAGCGCCCTTCGTCTAGCGAATAAGGCTGTTTTAGCATGTCGATAATCTTCATGGCGATATCGCCCAGAATGCCGCGATCATCGACATCAGGAACCATCACTTGGAATTCGTCACCACCAAGGCGCCCGATTTCACAATCACGATCGATTGATCGTTGCAGCCTTGATGAAACTTGTCGGAGCAGTTCATCACCTGCAGCATGTCCCAGCGTGTCATTTACGTGCTTGAAACGATCAAGATCGAGCATCATCACCGCACAATTTCGTTTTGCAGCTTGGAATGCGATCAAAGTTGAATCAATAATCTGAGCCATCCGGTGACGATTTGAAAGCCCCGTTAAAGCGTCAAATTTAGCGAGCCGTTCGGTTTCTTCTTCACGGTAGTATTCTGCCGTAATATCCGCGCCCGTCCCACGAAACCCTGCAAATTTACCGTTGCGATCATCGATCGGCTGTCCTGCCAATCGAATGACGGCACCGCTGTTACCGCTAGCCGCCTCGACAACGTATCCATTAAAAGCCTTATGAGCACCAAGCATCAAAGATAGTGATTTGCTGCGAGCTTGTCCTTCTCGGGGAGAGAAAACGTTTGCTAGCGGTTGGCCAATCAAATCATCAAGGGGCACTTCCATTCGCTCTGCAATGGCTGCACTGAGATATGTGAGGTTACCGGAGGTGTCGCTGGCCCAGAACCAGCCCAAGCCGGAATTCTCCAGCTCATCAAGCATATCGAGTTTTTCGGATTCGGAGAGCGCAGAGGCAGCCTTTGCGCGCCGCGCGCTACTATCCCTGCCACCCAAGAAACTCTTAAAAGGCACTTATGCCTTTCCTTTCGAACCAAACTCACTCGGACATTCCTGTGATGACCAAGATGTAAAGTGCGTTGGTTACTTTTGTCCTAATTCTCTAGCTTGGGTGGTGAATTAATCGCGCTTAACTAATTTGTTTGGCGCAACTTCCTTTAGGACTTCGAAGTTGCCATCTGTCTGTTGATGTAGGGCTCGATCGAATTTTACTCCGATGCGACTCTCTCTTGTCCATCGCACCTGAGCTTTCACGGTCCTACCTTTAGAAAACTCAATTCCTATCGGGGTCCCTTCAGCAAGGCCCCATACCCCGTCGATCATTGCCCCCCCTTCGGAAATTGACCGCAGCGTGGCTGGTGCGCGCATACCATCGTGTGCAATCACAATGCGCTTTAGCAAGACTTTGCGCGGCGCTCTGGCAGACCTCGGCCCCTCTGCCTTCAGCGGCAAACTCCCTTGGACCAACGCCGCCGCGTCGTGCGCGCATAGCGCTTTGTGATAGATATTACCCTGGATATGGCTGCAGCCCAGCTCACGAACGAGTTCTAACTCATCCAGGCTTTCAACACCCTCAGCTGTGGTATCCATTCGCAGTGCAGCAGCAAGGCTTGTTATCGATGCAATAATGGCTCCATTGCGGCTTCCATCGATGGTAGCGCCGCGCACGAAGCTCTGGTCGATTTTGATTTTATCGAACGGTGCCTTTTTCAAATAGCCAAGCGAAGAATAGCCCGTACCAAAATCATCAAGCGCAAGCCTTACGCCGACGCGTTTTAAAGCAGCAAATGTTGCATCAGTGTTGGCGCTGTCGGAAAGGAAAACGCTTTCGGTAATTTCCAATTCGAGACGCGATGGGTCCACGCCTGCATGAGCGAGTGCATTCGCAACGATGGTCGGTAATTCTGGGTTTGCAAATTGTAGCGGAGAAACATTCACTGCGCAGCGGACGCTAGCAGGCCAGCGAGCAAGGTCAGCGCAGGCTGTTCGTAAGGCCCATTGTCCGATGACATCGATCAGTCCAGCGTCTTCAGCAATCGGGATGAACTGAGCCGGTGACTGGCAACCTTTGATGGGATGTTTCCATCGCAGCAGTGCCTCGAAACCAGTAATCTGTTCACTCCCCGCGTGTACGACCGGCTGGTAGTGCAATCGCAATTGCCCATCGGCGATAGCCTCACGCAGGTCGCTTTCCAATTCTGCTCGGGCCTCTGCGGCTAAATGCAGATCATCCGCGTAAAACCGAAATGTTCCCCGTCCAGCATCCTTTGCTGCATACAGCGCAAGGTCCACATTGCGGATCAGTTCGTCATTCGTGGAGCCGTGCTCTGGCGATAGCGCGATGCCTACTGACGCGCCGATGACGACGCTCTGCCCCTCGATGGAATAGGGTTGCGAGAGGCTGGCAATAATGTCTCGTGCGAGGACACCCAAAGGTTCGCGCTCAGGCTGACCTGGAATGATAACTTCGAATTCATCGCCCCCTAAGCGGCCACAGCGCCCTCGTTCGCCAACGGCGCGTTCAAGGCGCTGGGCCACTTGCTTGAGCAACGCATCGCCCGCAGGGTGGCCCAATGTGTCATTGACCTGCTTAAAACGGTCGAGATCGAGCATGAACAAGGCGCAGGCACGATCGCGCTCTCTGGGTGAGGCGAGAATGCGTTCAAGCGATTGTGCCATCTGCAACCGGTTGGCTAGGCCTGTGAGGGAATCATAGTGAGCCAACCTAGACACCTGCTGCTCAGACCGTCTTTGCTCGGTCAGGTCTGATCCGTGCCCTCGAAATCCGCAAAAGTTCTGGAATGAATCGTACACCGGACGCCCGGTCAGCGCCCACCAGCGCGCTGGCTCAGTTCCAGCAGCGCGCAATTCGACATCAGAAAATGATGACCTCGCTGACAGATGGAATGACAATGTGCGTTCGGCGCCCATTGGCCCTGACGTCATATCAACAAGGTCGTTCAAAGGACGGCCAAGCAGCTCGGAAACTGTTTTGCCTAGAACGTCAGCGGCAGACGGTGAAATATAGCTAATCAATCCGCGCCGGTCTGTTTCCCAGAACCAACCCTGCCCCGTATCTTCAAAGCTGCGAAGGATATCCTCGGCACGAGCAGCTAACCTTTCGCGCGCTTCGCGTGCAATCTGGCGCTTGTGCACATCAAGCCATTCTATCCGGGCAACCAGGGTCAGCGCAAGTGCGGCCGCAAGCAGAGACGAAACCGTCAATGGGCTGGGATAAACCAATGCAAACGACGCCCAAATTGCCAGTTTCGAGGAAAACAGAGTGATAATCCGCGAGCCGAACAGGGCTGCTGAACCAGCGGTAATGCAAACCATTGATGCCACAGCCCATTGCCATGCGAGCCCAGACTGAACCCACATTCCAAAGACGAGGCCTGCGCAGATCATTGGGGTGATAGCACCAGCGATGAGTGCTAGCGCCCCGGCAAATCGAGGTGAATTGTCGCGCCTCTCGAATGCAGCCAAGACAGAACCACACGCGAAGATCGATACTGAAGCAAAAGCCGCCAACATCGGTGCTAGACCAGTCGGTAATCCTTTCGCAACACCCGCTGCAAGTACATATGACAACAGCAAAAACCACGCCATCGCGCGGGGTCGCTGAGGCAAGTAGTATTCTTGATCAGATTTTTGCGAGGCCTCACCTGCACGAACATTTGGTACTGATGAGGCCTCGACACGATCTATGCTGCGACGGTCATCACTGTCGCGCTTCTTGGCGACGACCGCCCCGTTTTCTGCAGGCGCGAGGCGGCGCACTTGGCTCACGTCAGCAGCGTGGTTGCGGCCTTGGGCTCGTCCCATTCCAGATTTTACCACGCCACTCTTCATTGCATCTAGACCGTAGGGCCTTTCAAAATTCGGTTCGCAACCACATTGCAAAATTCGGCTTATCGATTGCATCGCCTAAACTTTCGCATCTTAGGAAAGCCCAATACTCACAATATTTCATTTATCTGGCAGCAGTCATCGCCCCGATGTCCGCTTCCATAAATGCTTTAGATGTCGACTTGAAGTTGCCAGCAAGAGCCGCGTACGCATCGCTTCCAAGCGACGCGAGCGGTCTTCCCGCAGCCTCAATCTGGTAGGGAGAGACGCGGTGACGTGTGCAGAGCCCCTTGGCACCGTCACTGATCAAATGCATTTCAAATTCGACGCCTTGGCTAAAGCCTTCTGACCTGCGCACTGTTGCTACGGCCAATTGTCCTGAGCCAAGGTCCAAGACCACCTCGGTTCCTACAGGTACGTCAAGCAACCCCTCAATCTTCGCGCCTGTTTTCGAAAGATTTCGCAACACAACCTTGTAGCGATGATCGTCATGGATCAGACCAATGCGGCGAAATTCGGTGCGACGTTCATGGCGATACCGATCTGGACCCGTAGGTTCGAATTCCAATTCTCCGCGTTCAAAGCGAGCCAATACGTCCTGTGGCGGTATTGCACGGGAGAACAAGATGCCTTGTAGGTGAGAAGCACCTTGCTTTTTCACAGTCTCAAGTTCGTCCTTGTTCTCCACACCCTCAGCAACAGTTTCCATGCCCAACGCGCCTGCAAGGCCGACGACTGCTGCGATAATGGCCGGATTGTTACTGTCATCGGCGGAACAACCGCGCACAAAGCTCTGATCAATCTTGATTTTATCAAAGGGCGCGTCCCGCAAATAGCTAAGCGAGGAATACCCTGTTCCAAAATCATCAAGTGCCAATTTCACTCCCAGGCTTTTGAGTTGCTTAAACAATCGGAATGTTCGCTCAAGGTCACCGATGAAAACACTTTCAGTGATTTCCAACTCGATCTGAGCCGGGTTTACTCCTGTGGATTTCAACGCTTGCTCAACCACTTTTACAAAATCATCGGACGAAAATTGGACAGCGGAAACATTGATTGCTGCGCGCACACTGCTTGGCCATCTCGTGACTTGCTGACACACCTCGTTAAGCGCCCAGGCACCCATTTCGCGGATGATGCCAACGTCCTCTGCCACAGGAATGAAATCGGCCGGCGAAATCATACCGCGTTCGCTATGTTCCCACCGCATCAGCGCTTCCATACATTCCACCCGGTGAGTTTTCGCATTCACAATCGGCTGATAATGCATTTGCAATTCGGACTTTAGAATTGCATCACGTAAGTCCTCTTCGATCCTCGCCCGCTCGTTCACACCCTCTTTCAAATCGCTGGAATAAAATCGATATTGCCCGCGGCCTTCGCATTTGGCCGAATACAGGGCGAGATCGGCGGCCTTTACCAATTCTTCGGCTTCGATCCCGTCATAAGGCGCAATTGCAACGCCTACAGATGTGCCGATGACTGCGCGCATTCCATCAATTGAGTAAGGTTGAGACAGCATTTGGACGATGCGCAATGCTAGGTCACCTAGGTCTCCGCGATCATCCATATCCGGTAGCATGACTTGAAATTCGTCGCCCCCTAGACGCCCAATCTCCCCCTTGTCCCCGATGATCCGTTGCAAGCGATCCGCGACCTGTTTCAACAATTCATCACCAGCAGGATGACCCAGCGTGTCATTCACTTGCTTAAATCGATCAAGATCAAGCATCAAAAGTGCCACACTGCGCTTAGCTGAACGAAATGCGGTCAATGTCGTATCGAGCTGTTTCGCCATGAAATGACGGTTTGCGAGCCCCGTTAACGAGTCATACTTCGACAGTTTCTCTGCATCGCGGCGGCGTTCATGGGACGCGCTGATGTCCTTCGCGCTGCCGTGATATCCTGTAAATTCGCCATCAGTGTTCGTTTGAGGCTTTGCTGCGACCTCCCACCACACGTCAGACTTTTTACCCGCAACTTTGACGGTAATTGGACCGATCGAACTATGCGCAGCGAACAAGAACTTCAGAGGTCGTTGGCTTTGTTCAGATGTTGGATCGTCATCTGGCTGAAACAGATCTGTTATTTGGCGTCCAACCGCGTCGCCATTGTCTAGCCCAAGCTCTTCACTGGCAGCGTTCGACAAGTAGATAAGCCGACCTGTCGCATCGCTGGCCCAGAACCAACCCAGCCCAGCCTCTTCGAGACTATCGAGCAGTGCAACTCGGCGCGAAAGATCGGTCGACTCAATCGGGACCAAAGGTGCATCAGCGCCGAGCACACTCGTACTCGGCTCTTCTGTCCTTTTAAGTTTCGCAAATAGTCCCGCCATCAGGCTCTTACCTCAGTATTTTAGCCGCATGATCGCGGCCTGATGTCCCTGCCGCGGATCGATAGGCCAAAATGATTGATAATCCTCTAAATGGACCGATTGGGAACAACATCACGCTCTCCCCACTTGTTTATGTGCCAGTTACGAGGCAATCAGATCGGAACAGGCACGGTAAAAAGAATGCACCCGCAGAGAGGATCACATGGCAGAAGGCACGGTCAAGCTCGAAAACGAGGCAGCCCAGTCAACAAACGCATTGGGGCCGCTCGTCGGATTGGCGAGAGAAGATTTTGTAGGAGCTGTCGCATTGTTGTTGCGCGAAACGGCCTCCGATCCGAAACGCATTATGAAGCATGCACAGTCTATGGGCGAGGACATGGTGAAAATCATGACCGGCAAAAGCGAGCTTGCACCCGATCCCAAAGACAAGCGCTTCATGGATCCGGCGTGGCAGTTCAACCCGTTTTTCAAGGCTGGTGCGCAATATTATCTGGCCGTGCAAAAAGGCATGCGCAATTGGCTTGACGACCTTGAACTGGATGATTTGGAGCGCAATCGCGCGAACTTCATCTCGAATATCATTTTGGATGGTTTAGCGCCCACCAACTCGCTGCTTGGCAATCCTGTCGCGCAAAAGCAGGTTATCAATTCTGGCGGCCTCTCCCTTATCAAAGGGTTGCAGAACGCCTACAACGACATCGTCAACAACAAGGGCATGGTCAGCCAAGTTGACAAGCGACCTTTCGAAATTGGCAAGAATATCGCTATTTCAAAAGGTTCCGTCGTACTTCGAACGGAAATGATGGAATTGGTTCATTACGCACCCACCACTGATGAAGTGCATGAAGTGCCACAGCTGACTATCCCGCCGCAAATCAATAAGATGTACATCAACGATCTTTCACCGGACAAATCCGTTGTGAAGTATCAACTCGATAACGGCATCCAAACCTTCGTCATTTCCTGGCGCAATCCGTCGAAGGAACAGGGCGTTTGGGGCATGGCGGATTATATTCGTTCTTGTGAAGAAGCTATTGAAGCGGTCTCGCAGATCACTGGCTCGAAAAAAGTCAATGTCTCGGCGGGTTGCTCAGGTGGGCAAACGGCGTCTGTGCTCGCGTCAAAACTAGCCGCACAAAAGAGCGATCTACTTGGCACACTAACATTGATGGTTTGCGTGCTTCACCCCAAGCCAACCGACGTCGAAGCGGCTTCGCTGGTATCAGAGAATGGCACCGCGATTGCTCGCCAACGCGCGGAAAAGTCGGGAATTATCAAAGCCGATGATCTTGCTCGCGGTTTTGCGTGGCTCAGGCCCAACGATCTGATCTGGAACTATGTGATCAACAATTACCTGCTTGGAATGGACCCACCAGCTTTTGATGTCCTTTACTGGAATGCGGATGCCACAAACCTTTCTGGCAGCCTCATGGGTGATTTTCTTACGCTGTTCGAAACGCTCGCTTTCACCAAGCAGGGCGAAGTTGAAATGGCCGACCACAAAATCGACTTGTCCAAGGTTGAGGCTGACATGTTCATCCTTGGCGGCGTGACGGACCATATCACTCCTTGGAAGGCGACCTACCGCTCTACGCGATTGTTCGGCGGCAAAGACGTTACCTACGTCCTAAGTCAGTCAGGCCATATGCAAGCGATCCTCAACCCTCCAGGGAATCCGAAGGCTAAATACTTCGTTCAGAAAAAGAAGGGTAAGTTGCCTGAGACTGCCGATGAATGGTTGCAAGGCACGGAAGAGGTCAAGGGCAGCTGGTGGCCATTCTGGATGGGATGGATGCAGAAACGCTCTGGCGATAAGAAAACGGCGCCAAAAAAACTGGGGAGCGCGAAGCATAAACCGCTGGACCCAGCACCTGGTCTCTACGTAGTGGAAGAGGTCTAAATAGATAAGCCGCGTGCAAAGCTGCGGCACTTTTACCGGGCGGCGGTTGTGAGGGATCGACAACCGCCGTTTCGGCTCACTTGGAAGGGAAGCAAATTTGTCGGATGCTATGAAGGACGCGGTTGTCGGCCTGCACAATATCGGCGGGCGCGATCTGCGTGTTGCGCACTGGCGGCTCGACAAGGCATCCGATCATCCTCCTGTGCTTTTCTTTAACGGGATCGGCGCCAATATCGAAGCTGTAGCTCCACTCGCAGATGCTCTGCCAGAGCGCGGGTTTATCATGTTTGACATGCCCGGAATTGGCGGCTCACCTGATCCATTAGTGCCTTACACACCTTGGACAATGTCATGGACGGCCACAAAACTTTTGGACAAGCTCGGCGTTGATCTGGTTGATGTTATGGGTATCAGCTGGGGCGGCGGGATGGCTCAACATTTTGCAATTCAGCATCCAGGACGCACACGGCGACTAGTCTTGATCGCAACCAGTGCAGGCATGCTTATGATGCCTGGCAGTCCCAAAGCCCTTACAAAAATGGCGAACCCGCGCCGATACATCGACCCTGATTTCATGATGAAAAATTTTGAGACACTTTATGGAGAGGGTCTTGGGGGTGGTCCGGGAAAGAAAGGGCACATGGCTCGTTTGCAGCCACCTTCTCCGCGCGGCTATATGTATCAGCTGCTGTGTATGCTGGGTTGGACCAGTGCACCTGCCCTGCCCTTCATGAAAAAGGACACTCTCATCCTGATGGGAGATGACGATGCCATCGTCCCGCTGACCAATGGCAAGTTCTTAGCCAGCCTGATCCCGAACAGCGAACTCGTTGTCATGGAAGGTGGAGGACACCTCTTCCTGCTCAGCCATAAGGACGAAAGCGTTGATGCAATTCGTCAGCATTTGAACGCGCCGGACAAGACAGACGAGGCGCTCGCCGCCTAGACACGCGCGCGGCTTTGCGACATTCTCTCTTCAATTGAGGAGAGAGACGGATGGCGCAGTTTGACTTAATCATTCGCGGCGGGACGATCATCGATGGTGCGGGTACACCAGCGTTCGAGGGTGACGTTGCGATAAAAGACGGTCGAATCGCGCAAATAGGCGAAGTTTCAGGCGAGGCAGCGGAAGAGATAGACGCCACCGGTCAGATCGTAACGCCGGGCTTCGTAGATATTCACACACACTATGATGGTCAGGCGACTTGGGACCAAGAAATGGCGCCGTCCAGCTGGCACGGCGTCACGACGGTGATCATGGGCAATTGCGGCGTGGGCTTTGCACCAGCGAAGCCTGACCGTCACGAATGGCTCATCAGCCTGATGGAAGGCGTCGAGGATATTCCAGGCACCGCTCTGGCGGAGGGGATCACTTGGGATTGGGAGACATTCCCGGAATATCTCGATGCGCTCGAAAAACTGCCTCGCACAGTCGATATTGGAACGCATGTACCGCATGGTGCAGTCCGCGCGTATGTGCTGGGCGATCGCGAGCAGCCTGGAGCCGTCCCGACCGCACAAGACATTGAGCAGATGGGTAAGATCGTAGAAGATGGCGTTCGCGCGGGCGCTCTTGGGTTTTCAACATCACGAACTGTGCTCCATAAATCGGTAGATGGCGAGCTTGTGCCAGGCACCACGGCAACGGCTGAAGAATTAGTTTCTATTGGCAAGGCGATGGGCCGCGCACGGGACGCTGGCGGTTATGCCGTCTTCGAAATGGCGAGCGACCTTCAGCGAGACTGGAACGAATTTGAATGGATGGGTAAGCTCAGCCGCGAAGCGGGCATCCCTGTTACGTTTGCTGCGCTTCAGAGCATAGCCAAGGAGATCCCTCTCGATGAACAGATCGAGAAGATGCGCGCTGAAAATGACAATGGCGCGAATATTGTTGCCCAAATCGCCCTTCGCGGAAACGGCATTATCATGGCTTGGCAAGGCACGGTAAACCCGTTCGCTTTCCGCCCCAGCTGGCAAGAGATCAAAGACCTCGATTGGCCCGCGCAGAAAGCAAAACTGCTTGATCCCGCTTTTAAGGCTCAGCTCTTGTCAGAGGCCAATGACTATTCCGAAGCGCCCACCGACATCATTCAGGTGGTAATGGTCATCACCCAAGGATGGGCGTTGCAATATGAGATGGACCCGGATTTCGACTATGAGCCGGATGCCAGCGCAAGCGTGAATGCGCGCGCAGCCGCAGCGGGGGTTGACCCTCAGGAATATGCCTATGACATGCTGTGCCGCGACGATGCGACCGGGTTTATTTACCTGCCGATCTTGAATTATGCAGATGGAAATTTGGATTTCCTCCACGCTCTGCAAAACTCCGATGACACTGTGAATTCACTGTCCGATGGAGGCGCGCATTGTGGCACAATCTGCGATGCAGCATCGCCGACATTTATGCTGCAACACTGGGTGAGAGACCGAAAACGCGGCGACCGCATTAGCCTTGAAAACGCAATCAAACGCCAGTGCCGCGACACCGCCGTGCTTTATGGTCTGGAAGATCGCGGCGTAATCGCACCGGGCTATCTTGCGGATATCAACGTCATCGACATGCAGCGCCTGAAGCTCGGCCGCCCATGGCTCGCCTTTGACTTGCCTGCAGACGGCAAACGCTTGCTACAAAAGGCCGATGGCTATGCCTGCACGATCAAGAATGGCATAGTGACTTTCCGTGATGGGCAATGGACCGGAGAAACACCAGGCGGCCTGATCCGCGGCCCGCAAAGAGCCGAGTTTGGCACCGAAGAAATGGAAGCGGCGGAGTAATCCGCTATTGATTTCTTAACCCGCTCGCATCATATGATTTGACGCGAGTATGCAGAGCTTACTTATTTCTCTGCGATTCGTTTACTTAGGGGTCCCTGCGGGGGCCCCGTTTCATTTGGGGCATAAAAGCTATGAGGCAAACTGCGATTTTCGTTGATGCAGGATATCTATTTGCCGCTGGTAGCGCTTTGATCACTGGTTCTAAGAAATCCCGATCTTCCTGCCAACTAGATGTGAAAAAAGCGCTAAATGCCCTAATTACTAAGGCCAAAGGTGTGGAGCCAGATGCCAGAGTGCTCCGGACATACTGGTATGATGGTATCAAACCTTATACCGGTCCTACGGCTGCGCAGACAGCCTTGGGAGAGGAGCCTTATGTGAAGCTGCGACTGGGCATGCTGAACAGTCAAGGGCAGCAAAAGGGAGTTGACTCTCTTATTGTGACTGATCTGATCGAACTAGCGCGAAATCAGGCAATTCACGACGCGCTAATCTTGGCCGGTGACGAAGACATTAGAGTTGGCGTTCAAGTAGCACAGTCTTTTGGTGTACGAGTTCATTTGTTAGGTGTTGTACCAACACGTGGGAATGTATCTCCGCACCTTCGACAGGAGATGGATTCTCTATCCGAATTCGATAACGCTGACATCGGCTCATTCTTAAAATGCGAGGTTGAGGCTCAGCCAGCCATCGAGCCGAACCTCGCCGGCAACAGTGCGGCTAAACAATCGGACACAGCGGACAACACTTCAAATAGATCAACTTCAGACCAAACCCTTTCCGCCATTGTGCGAAGCATACTCACGCGTTTCGACACAACCCAGATTGAACAATTCCAAACAGCACTCGCAACCACAGGGAGCCTGCCTCGTGAAGTTGACGCCCCAATTCTGGGAACGGCTCGAGAGAAGTTCGGGCGAGACTTAACTAGCGAAGAGAAACGGGAAGCACGAAAGATCGCGCGAGAAAAGCTAAACTAGCCCCCCACCCCTAAGGCTCAATCACAATGCCCTTGGCAGGATCGACATGCCCGCCGACCATTTCGAGATAGGTCGTGCGCGCTGCCTCCAAGCCGCTATGCTTCTCGATCTTTACCGAGCCGTCCACCGAGCCAAGGAAGCCGTGCCAGGTCTTCGCAATCATCGCCCCGCCCTCGGCAGGGCCGTGTTCCTTAAAGAACGACACGAAGTGATCAGGCGCGAAGAACAAAGTCGGCTTTGGCCCGGGAAGCCCGCGATCCGCGCGCATTCCGCCCTCGCCGCGTTCCTCAATATGGGTCGCGCCGACCAGGCATGAATATTTGAGCGCGTCGGAAAAGTGCTCGTGGATCTTCGCAAGCAGTGCCGCGTTGCCGGCAAAGTCGACCACGACCGCTGGCAGCAGGCTGAGCATGGCGACCTCATCATAGGAGCAGACCTTGTCGTAAAGCCCGGTGCTCTCGACAAATTCGACATTGCCCGGCGAGGTCAGGCCGACGCGTTTCACATTTGGAGAATTCTGCTGCGCGACGCTAGCCAGGCCCATCGCGGTCTTGGACGATGCGCTGGTCAGGATGACCTGCTCGGCCCCAAACCATTCGTTATTGCGCATGAAATAGTCGATGACGAAACCCGTCTTGAACAGCGGGCCATAGATCATCCGCTCCGCCTCTTTGCTCGCGTCATGTTCGGGATCAGCGGCGAGACGGGAATATTGGTTGTAAACCGGGCTCATCGGCTGCCTGTGGTCGGCAATGTCTGTAAACCCGTGCTCACTTATCTTGCCGGGCAACACGTCAAGGTGCGATGCCATCGGCAGATAGCCGTAGACCCGTTCTCCCACAGCGATGTCAGCGCAATTGCTCTCAATAACCTTTCCATGGCCCCACATCGGCACGATGCCGCTGCCCTCAGGCGCAGGGAAAAAGTTCCAGTAACCGAAGCCATCGCCGACCACGGCATAGGTGATATTGTTCGCTGTGACCGAAAAGCTCTCAATCTCGAGCCGCGCCGCGCCATCAGCCAACTCACTAAGTTCGGTTTCGACCAACTGAGCATCGCTAACCTCAGCCTTTTTCACATGCACTTGTGATAGGATCATCAAAGTCTCTCCTTTGATGATCTCCCTATCCGATTGGAGCGGCATTTCCTACCAAGAACACTAGTGCCAAGCGTGATTAAACGCGCATTGGCATCAGTACGTAGAGCGCTGGGCTTTTGTCATCTTTACGGATTAGGGTCGGCGCACCCGCATCGGCGAGATGCAATTCAACCGTATCGCTATCGATCTGGCTAAGAATGTCTTTCAAGTAATTGGCGTTAAAGCCAATCTCAAAGCCTTCCGATTTGTATTCACCAGCCAACTCCTCAGCCGCTGTGCCATTATCCGGCGATGTTACAGACAACGTGACTTTGTCCGTATCAAGACCCATCTTCACTGCACGGGTCTTTTCCGTCGCGATCGTTGCGACGCGGTCGACACCGTCGAAGAAGCTCTTCGGATCTACTTTCAGCAGTTTGTCATTACCGGTCGGAATGACACGGCTGTAATCCGGGAATGTGCCGTCGATCAGCTTGCTGGTGAGAACAACGCCGCCTTCGCCGCCGAGCGTGAACCGCACCTTGCTCGCTGACAGGTCAATCTGCACGCTGCCGTCAAGCGCTTCTTCAAGCAGCTTGCGCAGCTCAGCCACCGCTTTACGCGGTACAATCACATCAGGCATACCCTCGGCACCCTCGGGCCGCGCAAGAGTGAAGCGCGCCAGACGGTGACCGTCGGTCGCGGCAGCTTTCAAGACTGGCTCATCATCGTCCGTCACGTGGAGGAAAATACCATTGAGGTAGTAGCGCGTTTCCTCGGTAGAGATCGCGAAACGGGTGCGATCGATCATTTCGGCCAAAGTTCGAGCCGGAAGCTCGAACGACGTCGGCAAATCGCCCTCGACAATCACTGGAAAATCGTCACGCGGCAATGTTGGAAGCTTAAAACGGCTGCGGCCAGCCTTCACCTCCATGCGGTTTTCGCCGGTCTCAAGGCTGACCTGGCTGCCTTCAGGAAGTTTGCGTGCGATATCAAACAGCAAGTGCGCCGAGACCGTAATCGCGCCCGCGCCCTCAACCGACGCGGCTGACATCGTTTCCACGACCTGCAGGTCAAGGTCGGTCGCCATCACTTTGACGTTGCCTCCGTCGCTCGCCTCGATCAGAACGTTCGATAGGATCGGGATTGTATTGCGGCGCTCAACAACCGATTGAACATGTGAGAGGCAACGCAGGAGCGTTGCGCGTTCGATGGTAGCCTTCATTGCTTAGCCTATTACCCTCAATTGCAGTGCCCGGTTTGGGCGCAAGATTGACGCAAAGGAGGCCGGAATCGCCCCGACTGCGCCGGAATATCCTGTGTGACATTAACGCCGCCACGCGCCCCCGCAAGTTTGCGTCTTTGCGTAGGGCGATTCCTTGGGGATAATTGGCCGCGTGAGCGATTTTGTGAGTGCTTGCCCTAGCTGAGCATCGCCATACCGCCGTTCACATGCAGCGTTTGCCCGGTGACATAGCCTGCTTCACGACTTGCAAGATAGGCGACAGCAGCACCAATATCATCGCCCTCGCCCATTTTTCCCGCGGGGATTTTCGCGTTGATCGTTTCTTGCTGCTTTTCGTCGAGAGCGGCGGTCATAGCGGTACGGATGAAGCCCGGCGCGACGCAATTCGCTGTAATTCCGCGCGACGCGACTTCTTGCGCGAAGCTCTTCGTCAATCCGGTTAGGCCGGCCTTGGCCGCGGCATAATTCATCTGACCGGGATTGCCCGTACTGCCAACAACGCTGGTGATGTTGATGATCCGGCCAAAGCGAGCCTTCATCATCGGCCTGGCGCTAGCGCGCATCAAGCGCATGGCTGATTCAAGGTTGATAGAGATCACTTGAGCCCATTCATCATCCTTCATCCGCATCGCCAGATTATCGCGCGTTATGCCGGCATTGTTCACAAGGATATCGATCCCGCCCAGAGTATCCAAAGTTGCTGGGATAAGCTCTTCGACTTGTTCAGGATTGCTAAGGTCGCAGGTGATCTCAACATGGTCTCCGCCCTGCTCTTGCATAAGTTGCTCACGAAAAGCGCGCAGCTTTTGCCCATTTGAGCCTGACAAGGCCACACGCGCGCCCTGCGCCGCCAAAGCCATTGCGATTGACGAACCAATGCCGCCGCTGGCGCCGGTCACAAGTGCATTCATACCTGACAGTGAAAACATTAGGCAATCTCCCTCGCAAAATTCTCAAGCTCTTCCATCGTGATAAGGCTCGCAGTTTCAGCGTCACCAGCGATTTTTTTGATCATCGGGGTAAGGACTTTTCCGCCCAATTCTACAAACTGAGTGACGCCATCTGCGGCCATCTGCCCAACGCTTTCGCGCCAGCGCACGCGGCCGGTAACCTGTTCAACCAACAAGCGCTGCTCTTCTGCAGGGTCTGTCACCTTGCTCGCAGTGACGTTGGCATATAGCGGCAATGACAAAGCGCCGGGTGGCGTCTGCGCAAGCGCTTCAGCCATTCGATCCGCCGCCGGTCGCATCATTGAGCAATGGAACGGAGCAGATACTGGCAAAAGAACGCCGCGTTTGATCCCGTGATCCTTAACAATCGCAACCGCGCGCTCAACAGCCGCCTTAGCACCAGAAATGACCACCTGAGAGGGGTCGTTATCGTTGGCGACCTCGCAAACTTCGCCATCTGAAGCAGCAGCGGCAAGCGCGGACGCCTTCTCTATATCAGCACCCAGCAGTGCAGCCATAGCTCCCTCGCCTAGTGGGACAGCAGCCTGCATTGCAGAGCCGCGCAATTTGAGGAGCCGGGCCGTGTCGGACAGTGAGAAAGCGCCTACCGCGCAAAGAGCGGTGTATTCACCCAAAGAATGCCCCGCCACACAATCACCCGCATCTGCGAGCGACAAGCCGAATTCCTTTTCGAGCACGCGCAATGTCGCGATCGCGTTCGCCATGATTGCAGGTTGCGCGTTCTCAGTTAGCATAAGGTCTTCGGCAGGGCCGTCCGCCATTATTGCAGAAAGCTTCAGAGACAGCGCCTCATCAACTTCCTCAAACACCTCGCGTGCGGCAGTGCTGGCGGCCGAAAGCTCACTGCCCATGCCGACTTTTTGGCTACCTTGTCCCGGAAAAACAAATGCTCGCATTAACAATCTCCTATTGGTCAGCGCGCCTACTAATCGCCTGATGGACTGGCAAGACCGAACGGCACAACGCAATTACCAGAGGTGTGGCCAATCTGCGCGCGGCCTAGATACGGGATGCCTGCTCTCGCGCACCAAAACTTTGCGATCTCTTCAGGAGTGTATTGAAAGTCGCGGTAATTCTCAGGCACATTCGTTACCGAACCGAGGCGTAGGCCAGCAAGCCGAGGAAGCGATCCCGAAAGGCTGAAAAACAACCGGTCAATCGAATACAAATGCTCACTGACCTCTTCGACCATCAGCACATGGCCTTCAAGGTCAGGCATCACCGGTGTGCCGGCCACCATGGCGAGCGTGATCAAGTTGAACGCCACAGCGGGCGTTTTCCCATCGACGCTAGGTTCCAAGCCGCTGTTGTCACCTGCAAACCATTTGAGGACCCGCCGAATGGCTTCGCGCCCGCCTTCATTGCCCGCGCTAACCGGCATTGATCCGTGTACAGCTTGCCCAATCCCATGCCGGTAAAGCGCAGCGAGCATATAACCCGCATCGGAAAAGCCGACATAGGTCTTTGATCGAGCGGTTTCGTTCATCTGCGCAATGGCTGCCTCTGCAATGCGGTTTGATCCATAGCCGCCCTTGGCAAACCACACCGCATCATAGGCTGGGTCATTGGCGCAATCGAGCAAAGCCTCTAACCGGCGTAAATCGGGGCCTGCAAAATGGCCATCCAATTCAAAGCACTGATCGTGAAACGTAACCGTGTGCATCGGAAACTCTGCAGCGACCAATTGCTCTAGCGCCGCAGCTTGCTCGCGCGTGATCGGTGTGGCTGGTGCGCATATTGCAATATTTGTCATGGCTTTGTTCTAAATCGCTTGTTTTGCCCGGCACATATTAATAGCGGTGGTCGCATGGGTAACGGGATCGATCAAGCGGCGCTGACAGAGCGCCCGTTCTTTTTTTGTGGGATTGGCGGCTCGGGAATGCTGCCGCTGGCCCAAATTTTGCGTGGTATGGGCTGCGAAGTTGCAGGCTCTGATCGCTCATATGATCAGGGGCGAACAGCGACGAAGTTTGCATGGCTGGCCGATAATGGCTTTACCCTTCACCCGCAGGACGGTAGCGGTCTCACTTCGTCCGATCAGGTATTGGTTGCCTCTGCCGCCGTTGAAGACACTGTGCCGGATGCTGCGCGAGCCAGAGAGCTGGGTTGCGAACGTTTCACACGCGCAGAAGTGCTAGCGAGCCTGTTTAATGATGCTGGATACTCTATCGCTGTAGGCGGCACTTCAGGCAAATCAACGGTCACCGGGATGATCGGAACCATTCTGGCTGATGTTGAGCATGATCCCACAATCATGAACGGTGCGGTGATGAAAAACTTCATCAGTGAGGATAACCCATTCGCCAGCGCGCGAGTTGGTCGCCCTGAAATCTTCGTGAGCGAAGTGGATGAGAGCGACGGATCTATCGCGCTTTACCAACCAACCATCGGCGTCCTGCTTAACGTCAGCCTCGACCACAAAAGTCTGGAAGAACTGCGCGGATTATTCCGCGACTATCTGAGCGTATCGGGCTGCGGCGTTGTAAATTTCGACAACGAAGAAGCGCGCTTGCTGGGTCAGGCTTCTGTCACTGAACATGGGCGGCAGATGATTTCGTTCGGTGTCGAGAACCGTGATGCTGATATTACCGTCAAGCCCGGATCGATCGTCGAAGGGGCGTTTAACGTATCAGCCGTGGTGATCGATAACCGCGCATTGGAAGAATGCGAGCTTACCGTGCCGATGCCCGGCCTGCACAACCTTTCCAACGCTCTCGCGGCAATTGGCGCAGCCTGTGCGGCTGGCATTGGTATCGAGCGGGCATGCGAAGCTTTGGCAGAATTTAAGGGTCTAGCGCGACGCTTTGACGTAATCGGCACGAGCGGCAGTGACATCACGGTCATTGATGATTTTGGACACAATCCAGAGAAATGCGCAGCTACTTTGCGCACGCTAAAGGCAACCAAGGGACGCGTAATTGCCTTCTTCCAGCCCCATGGATATGGTCCTTTGCAGCAAATGGGCAATGAACTCGCTGAAACCTTTGCCCGAGAGCTAGGCAATGACGATGTTACGATCATGTGTGATCCTGTCTATTATGGCGGAACAGTCGACCGCAGCGAAGGGACAGAGCGCATAATTAAGCTAATCGAAGAATTCGGCAGCACCGCCGAACACATTCCCGCTAGAGAGGATTGCGGCAAGCGTATGCAAGAGATCGCCCAGCCCGGTGACCGAATTGTCATCATGGGCGCCCGCGACGACACTTTGACGAACTTTGCGAAAGCTGTGTTCGACGGATTGGAATGACCGTCTATCGCCTTGCGGTGCGACATGCACAGCTGATGCTCTTTGCGCTGCTGGTGACTTTCCTATTTGTGATCACGATTGATCGGATGGTCGGCCATTCGTCTTTGGCCTTTGCCGTTGCGATCATCATTCTGATCGCGGCCAATTCGCGGATGCGCCGATTTAACTGCTCGACTTGTGGCAAGAACCTGTTTTTTCGAGGATTGTTAGTTGTGCCTTGGCCCAATAAAGTCTGCACCAAATGTGGGACCGATCTGGCTCGGCAAGCAGATTAGCTTTTAAGCATCTCTGCTCCCCGCTCTTCCTTGGCGACCGCGCGTTTATAGGCATCACGATCCATCAAACGCGAACGATATTCTTTTAGAGTTTCAGGGACCCCTTCATCAAGGCCAACCTTGCTGGCCAGCACCAGCGCATAGCCGACGCAAATGTCCGCTACTGTTAAACGGTCTGCGCAAAGGAACTGTCTGCCCTCAAGTCGCCGCTCTATTTTCACCAAGCGCTTGTGAAACCACTTTGCATAGGCCTTGCCCGCCTCGGCAAACCCTTTGTCTTTCTCAAATATTGCAAAGCGCATGTAGACCGTTTGCGGAAAGGTGATCGTTGCATCAGCATGATAAGTGTAGTCGAGATATTCAGCGTAGTCGCTTGCCTCAGGTGCAACCGCTAAATCCGTTAGCCCGGAACGCGTCGCAAGATAGTGCGCAATCGCGCAGCTTTCCGAAAGTTGCGCATCACCATCCACGAGCAAAGGGACCGTCCCTAACGGATTGACCTCAAGATATTCGGGAGCGAGAAAGCGCGGCGGAAACGGCAACATTTTGAGATCAAGCTCAACGCCCGCTTCCTCTGCCGCCCACGTTGCCCGCAATCCGCGCGATCCGGCGCAGGTGTAAAGTCGCGGCATCTCATCCATCAATGCGCCCCTTCGTACCCGATAACCTTATGAATCACGAACGCGATTAGAGCACCGAACGCCAACCCAAGAACGCCAGAAATCGCGGCATAAGTGAACCATCCAGCTATTCCTGAAAGCGCGCCGGTTACGCCAGCAACCCAATATTCTGCTCCGTGTGCGATATCGTAGAGCAAGTGGAAACCGACTTCATGCGTTCCGTGCACAATAATTCCGCCACCAACCCACAGCATTGCTATCGTCCCGATAAATGACAGCGCTACAAGCAATTTTGGCACGGAATTAACGAGAAACGCTCCGAATTTTTGCGCGCTCGGGCTATCTTTCTCCGTCAGATGCAGGCCCACATCATCCATCTTTACGATCAGCGCGACTGCCCCATAAACGGCAACGGTCACCACCACAGCGACAATCCCGAGTGCAATGGCCCTCTCCCACCACACATCAAGCGCAAGCTCATTTAGAGTAATCGCCATGATTTCAGCTGAGAGGATTAAATCGGTACGCACAGCGCCCGCAACCCGTTGATTCTCGAAAGCAACGGGATCAGTAATCTCATCCTCAAGGGTTTTGCCGTGCTTTGCGCCGCCAAGTTTTTCGAGAACCTTTTCTGCGCCCTCATAACAGAGAAACGCCCCGCCCAGCATCAATATCCAAATGATCAACCAAGGTAAAAACTCGGACAGGATAATCGCACCGGGCAGCAAGATAACCAGCTTGTTGAAGAAACTACCTTTGGTGATCTTCCAAATTATCGGCAGTTCGCGCGCGGGAGATAAGCCTGTGACATAGCTCGGCGTGACCGCCGCATCATCGATCACAACGCCTGCTGTTTTTGTGCCAGCTCGCCCAGCAGCAGCGGCAATGTCATCCATTGAGGCTGCTGCGGTTCTAGCGATGATCGACACATCATCAAGCAATGCAACTAATCCTGACGGCAAGCCTAATCCCCTTAAGTGACTGAGGGATCACCCCTGCCGTGCTGCGGCGACAAGCACAAGAGACCACCAGCACCTTTCACCCTTGCTTTTGGATGCAAACCGGGTATGTGCGCGCATCGCCTTTATCAAAGAGCGAACCAAAGAAAGTCGGAGGGGCCCCGTCATCCGGACGGACAAGCCAGCGATCGGCATAACTAAGAAAGGAAGTGAGATGGCTCTATATGAGCATATCTTTCTCGCGCGTCAGGATCTGAGCCAAGCTCAGGTAGACACGCTGGCGGCAACCGCCACAGAAATCGTGGAAGCGAATAAAGGCAAGGTTACCAAGACGGAAACTTGGGGCCTCAAGTCACTCGCCTACAAGATTGACCGCAACCGTAAAGCTCACTTCGTGATGCTCAACATTGACGCCCCAGGCTCAGTTGTTGAGGAACTCGAACGCCAGACCCGTATCAACGAAGACGTACTTCGCTATATGACCATTCGTGTTGAAGAGCACGAAGAAGGTCCAAGCGTAATGATGCGCAAGAACGAGCGTGATCGTAAACGCCGTTCCGACAGGGAGGACCGCGACTAATGGCACGTCCTTTTTTCCGCCGCCGCAAATCTTGCCCGTTTTCGGGCAATGAAGCCCCCAAGATCGATTATAAAGACGTACGCCTGCTTCAGGGCTTCATGTCTGAGCGTGGTAAGATTGTGCCTTCGCGCATCACGGCCGTTTCTGCAAAGAAGCAGCGTGAACTGGCCAAAGCCATCAAGCGCGCTCGCCACATCGGCTTGCTGCCGTACATCGTGAAGTAAGAGGAGAGACGACATGGATATCATTCTCCTCGAACGTATCGAGAAACTTGGCACCATTGGTGACGTTGTAACCGTGAAAGACGGTTATGCGCGCAACTTCCTTCTTCCACAAAAGAAGGCCCTGCGCGCAAACGATTCCAACAAGAAGGTGTTTGAAGCCAATCGTGAGCGTCTCGAAAAAGAGAACGCGGAACGTCGCGGCGAAGCCGAAAAGACCGGAAGCAAGGTCGATGGTGCAGAAGTTGTGCTTATTCGCGCAGCATCGAACACCGGACAGCTATACGGTTCAGTCAACGTCCGCGACATGGTCGCTGGCTTGGTTGAGCAAGGCCACGAAGTCGACAAGAAGCAAGTCATTATGGGCGCGCCAATTAAGTCGATCGGCATGCACGATGTGACTGTAGCTCTTCACCCAGAAGTGCACGTTACCGTGAAGGCAAACGTTGCGCGCAGTGACGATGAAGCCGAGCTTCAAAGTCAGGGTGTCGACGTGCTCGCACAGCTGTTTGAAGAAGAGCAGAAGGAAATTGAGGAAGCTGCCGGCGAAAACCGCATCGACCCAACCCTTGAGCCGGGTGAAATCCCCGCTGAGCTGCTCGAAGATGCAGCTGTTGCCAACATCGAAGCCGCTGAAGCTGAGGAAGCTGCTGCGGATGATGATGCGGCGGACGCCGACGAAGAAAAAACTGCAAGCGAATAAGTCTTGCTTCTTTTACCGCCGAAACAACAAGGGGCGCGAAGTCAGACAGGCTTCGCGCCCTTTTTGTAAAGGGCACAATCTTGCGCAAAATTCGCTGCAAATGCCGCTCTGTCTTTGAATTATCACGCTTGGAGTCCTAATTCCCCTTTTATGCAACCAGTTGAAACAATCCTCTCTGAGCTTCAGCGCATCTATAGCGAAGCAGTCTCCTCCCTGCGCGAGGACGTGATCGCCTATGGCAAGGACGGCACGACCCCTCCAGCCAGTCGGCGCGAAGACGGCAGTTATGCCTATCCCGAATTAACCCTGCGTTATTCCGGAATTGGAGAGCCCCTCGATCGCAGCCGCGCCTTTGGCCGGCTAGAACTACCGGGCACATACACAACGACGGTTACCCGGCCCGACCTGTTCAACAGCTACCTCGAAGAACAACTGAGGCTGATCGCCGGGGAGTATGAGGTGGAGATAGAGGTTGGCCGTTCACGGCAAGAGATACCCTTCCCCTACGTACTGGACGGCGATGCAGGTGCAGCAATGGTAGGGATCGCTCCGCAAGACATTGCCAAGCACTTCCCATCAACGGACCTCGCCCTGATCGGGGATGAGCTTGCCGATGGGATTGAGTTTGATGAGGCCCAAGCGATGCCATTGTCAATTTTTGACGGGCTTCGTACTGACTATTCACTTGCGCGCTTGGCGCATTACACCGGTACTAAGGTAGAGGATTTTCAGGACTTTATCCTATTCACCAACTATCACCGGTATGTCGATGAGTTCGTGAATTGGGGTGCGCAACAAATTTGCGAAGATGGCGATAGTTATATTGGTTTGACAGGCGCTGGCGGCCTTAACATTGATCAGTGCGCAGACAACGCCGAGGAACAGCTTAACGACACCGCTTGGCGCAGACACCAGATGCCAGCCTACCACCTGATCCGCGAAGATGGGCAAGGCATCACCTTGGTAAACATTGGCGTTGGACCTTCCAACGCAAAGACCATCTGTGACCACTTAGCTGTATTGCGCCCGCATGCGTGGATGATGATTGGCCATTGTGGCGGCGTCAGATCCAGTCAGAAAATCGGCGATTTTGTTCTCGCGCACGCTTATTTGCGCGATGACCATGTACTTGATGCGGTCTTGCCGCCAGAGGTGCCCATCCCCCCAATTGCTGAGGTTCAACAGGCACTCGCTGGCGCAACCGAAGAAGTGGCCGGAATGCAAGGTGCAAACCTCAAACAGCGGATGCGTACTGGCACGGTTGTAACCACTGATGATCGCAATTGGGAGCTTCTTTACTCAACATCCGCCAAGAGATTCTCGCAAAGCCGGGCAATTGCGGTTGAGATGGAAAGCGCAACTATTGCGGCGCAAGGATACCGCTTCCGTGTTCCTTATGGCACATTGCTGTGCGTGTCGGACAAGCCTCTCCACGGAGAGATCAAGCTGCCGGGTCAGGCCAACCAATTCTATGAGGAAGCGATCGCAGCCCACCTTCAGATTGGTTTGGAAGCGTGCAAGCGCCTGCGCGATGAGGGGGACCGATTGCATTCTCGCAAGCTGCGCGCCTTTAACGAGCCTCCGTTTAGATGAGTGTGATTTAAGTCAGTCTTGCTCAGCGAATGCAATATCTGCAGTCGTGTCGACGGCTTCTGAAAACCTACGTATTGATCTCAGAAAGATTGGGACGGAAATCCCATCGCCTGTTACGATGTCCCAAGAAATGAATGGATCACCTTCATCGTCTAACGACACTGCAGCAAAACGATTCTCGGCACTGATCTTGATTGCCTCATCTGCAGTCCAAGGCTCACTTCGATCAAAGCCCGTTCGAAATTGAATAGAACCGCAGTTGTCGTTCGTTTCAGTCTCGCAGTCATAAAACAGAATCACTGTCGACATTCCGACTAATTCAGTTCGGATCATAGGATCGCCAGTGCTATCTGTCGTCAATTCGATCTCATACCCAGCATTTTTAAGAACGGCTGCCATTACCTCAGGCTCTTGAGCGCTGACCAAATGTTCGTCTGCTTGCGCAACCGTTGATAATACAAAACAGAACAGTGCTACAAAGTATTTTGCCAACATAGAGTTTACCGCCCTTGCACTGAAAACGCCGTCAATTCCCGGCGCATCTTCTCTATTTCCTGTCCGAACACGAGCAATTGTGCCTGGGCATTTGCATAGCTGATGCCATAAACCGAGTTGATATAACCCTGCAGCACGATCGCCTGATCGCCAGCGCGAACCGCCTTGCTGTTGGCATTTAAATTATTGAACACGTTGAGGAACTCATCAATCTCACTACGACTGCGTTCGTCATTGCGGGTGAATGTCGCGAGCATGAGCAAGCCTACGCAGCCCTGCTCAGCGCTGCAGGCGCGCGGGCTGAGAGCAAATGCAAGAGTCTCGCCAGCCTGAGCGCGATACACAGTCCCGCCATTACCGTCCTGTTCAACCTGCCACGTCGCTTGGACGTCGAGCAGCAAGCGTGAAACAGTCGGTGCGTCAAACTGAATGACGACCTGCGGCTGAGCTAGCGCTGGCGCTGATCCAAGCGTGGCCCCCATTGCCAAAACCAGCGCAGCAATTGCCCCTAAAACACGCATTTTCCCTAAAACCCCTGTCGTCGTTCAGCAAAGCATAGGCTTGAAACGGTTTTCATCTTCTTGCCCCGCCGAATTTTCATTTATCTGTATCGAAGAAAGTGCCAGTTGGATCGATAATCGCCATACCGTCGCCACCATCACCCGTCGGCAATCGCCGCAGAACCTTACCACTGGCAAAATCGACTTCTGCAACGGTATCGCTAGCGGTCTCAGCGACAAAGATGCGTTCGCCATCGTCAGACCACAGAATGGTCACTTGAAAGCGTTGCTGCGCTTCTTCGGGACTAGAGACGGCGATTTGGCGAACAACTTCGCCTTCCCTTAAGTCTATCACCGTCAGACCGCCGTCGCGTAAATCTGATGTGACTGCAAAATCGCCTTGTGGGCGGATAGCCAATCGCAATGGAAAGCGCCCTGTATCCAATTCAGCACGTATCTGCATGGTCACCGGGTCAAGAGCAAACGCCTTGTCTGACCCGCGAGCGGACACCCAAAGTGTGGTGCCATCGGGCGTCAATGCAATGCCTTCCGGTTCCTCACCGACTGTCACCGAAAGCGGTCCTTCAGTCCCCCTCAAATCAATCCGTGTAACCGTCTTAGAACCAAGATCGGTAGTCCATGCCCAGCGCGTGTTTGGGTCCACCGCAATCATATGGCTCCCATCTTTACCTGTGCCGAACGCCATAATCTCCGAAGTCACAAAGGGATTGCCGATCCAGTAGATGGCGCGCTGCCCTTCAGCAGTTACAAAGATATCTCCATCGTTGTGCCAAACTATCCCATGCGGCCGAGCATTCTCGCCAAGTTCAATGCTTTTCACTTTAGCAAGATCGCGGGTTCTGAACACATCGACGGTAGTTCCGCCATAACATGCGAGTGCTACATGCTGACCATCAGGAGCAGTCGCCAATTCATGCGGATTGGCGCAACTGTCCAGTCGCAACACTTCTTTACCTGTCTCTAGGTCAATCTTGGACAGCGTATTACCACGCTTATTCGCGACCAATAAAGCTGGTGCAAACGTCTGCCCCTCTACTTTTCTCAGCGGTTCATATTCCGTCCAACCTTGCGCAGAGCTTACATTACTAGGTGCAGGACTGCAGGCTGCCAAAAATGGCAGCACCAGCAACGAAAACGCCCGTTTCATCACCAGCCCGTTTCCTGTCCTTCGTTCTGTTCATTCAGCCAATCAAGCAAAGGCGCGAAGTATTCGACCATGGCGGTTCCACTCATCTGCCGTTCTCCAGTGAACGCCTCCAGCGCATCAGGCCACGGCTTTGACGCTCCCATTTCAAGCATAGCGTTGAGGTTCTGCCCCACCTCTTCATTGCCATAGAAAGAACAGCGATGGAGCGGCCCTTCCCATCCCGCCGTGTCACAAGCAGCTTTAAAGAACTGGAACTGCAAGATGCGCGCTAGGAAATACCGGGTGTAAGGAACGTTTCCAGGAATGTGATATTTCGCGCCCGCATCGAAGTTTTCTTCGCTGCGCTCAACCGGAGGCACAATGCCCTGGTACTCGGTGCGCAAGTCGGTCCAAGCGCCATTGGCATTGGCCATATCGATCGAGCCATCAAACAGTCCCCACCGATACCGATCAACCAGCAGGCCAAACGGCAAGAAGGCGACTTTATCCATCGCTTGGCGCAATAACAGGCCGATGTCTTTATCGGCGCTCGGCACTTCGTCAGCACCAAGCATATCGATCTGCACCAGATATTCTGGTGTAATCGACAGAGCGATCATGTCGCCGATGGCTTCGTGAAAACCGTCGTTAGCACCGTTCAGATAAAGATAGTCCTGCTGATTATAGGCGCGTTGGTAGTAGTTGTGGCCCAACTCATGATGGATCACGACAAAGTCATCGGCGTTGCGCTTAATGCACATTTTGATCCGCAGATCGTCGATATTGTCGATGTTCCAAGCGCTTGCGTGACACACCACCTCACGGTCGGCAGGTTTAGTGAACTGGCTACGGTCCCAGAACGTTTCGGGCAGCGCTTCGAAACCGAGTGATGAGAAGAACTGTTCGCCCACGCGGACCATGTCCTTCTCATCATAACCCTTTTCTGTAATCAAATCCGTCAGGTCATAGCCGATGTCTCCGGCCCCTTCAGGAGCGACTAGCGGGTAAATATTGCCCCATTCCTGCCCCCACATATTACCGAGCAGGTCTGCGCGGATAGGTCCGGTTGCGGATTGGATTTCATCGCCGTGCTTTTCATTGAGTTTGCGCCGCACATAAGTGTGCAGCGCGATGTAGAGCGGTTTAACTTCTTGCCACATCCGCTCAGTCTCAGCGGCGAACTGGTCTGGATCCATGTCGTAATTCGAACGCCACATTGCGCCCAAATCGTCAAAGCCCAGTTCTTTTGCGCCCTCGTTGGCGATACCAACCATCGTCGCATAATCATCGCGCATTGGTGCACCAACATTATCGTGCCAGCTGGTCCACATTTCAGAGAGTTCAACTGGCGAACGTTCGAGATTGCCCATCTCGGCCTCAATATCGGAGCCGCCAATCTCCGCGCCGTTTAACGTACCGCGACCTTGACCATAAGCCGACCCGAGCTGCGTTGCGATTTCGCTAAGCTCTGTAGCAGCGCCAGCCCGACTTGGGGCTGGCATGACAATTCCATTGCGAAGGATATCAAGCTTTCGTGAGGTATCCGCATCTAAACCAACAACTCGCGCATATTTCGCCGCCTCATTGGCATAGGCAACGGTCTTTAAAGTGGCCTCCGCGCCATATTGCGATGCAAGCGAATTGCTGTCGTGATTGATGTTAGTCTGATTCAACCAGAGGACATGAGCATAGGTTTTGCCGAAAGTATTGAGGTCAGCCTCCACGCTAGCCACCCAATCGGCTGCTCCTTGCGCGGTCAGCGGAAACTCTGCTTCGCTTGCATCTGCTTCGTGCCCCCTTTGGCTATCGGCCAGCGCCGGCGTAGCTACCAGCGCAAGAGCGGTTAGAGAAGCGCCAAGGGATCGAGCGGCAAATTTCATGGAATAAATCCTCTCAGGATGTAATTTCTTATGAGACGAGTTTGAACGCGCGAACACCTAGAATCAAGCGTGGGTCGATGAAAAACGTTCGATCGTTAGAGACGCCAGACCATTGCTGTGCGTTTCGTAATCGTCATTAGCTTGCGCTCAGAAACGCTGTAATCGCCTCACCCAATTCGCGCTTTGTCGCGCTATCCAGATGCGCACCAGGTACTTCTTTGTAGCTCGCATTGGGAAGCAATGCGGCAAGCTCCGTCGCCGAGCCATTGTCTTGATCGTCCACTCCGCAAGCCACCAATGTGGGCATGGTAATATTGGCGAGTTGCCCTAGATCTAGATCGCCCATCGCATCGAGTAATAGTCGCGCAGCCACGCGGTCAACGCCCTGTGACTTCAAAAACTGGCGGGAAAAATAAGCGGGATCACCTCGCTCAATCGTATCGAACTCATCAATAACGCGCTTAAAGAAAGCAGCGCGCTTCTGCCATTCGGACAGGCCGGAAACGCCCATCCCACATACTACGAATCTTCGCGGGGTCAGTTTGTTGGTGGCCACTACGTGCAACGATGTGCGCGAACCAAGAGAGAACCCAACGAGGTCAAACCTGCCATCTTGCAGCCCCAAATGCTCTGCCAATGCGACAACATCGCGTACCAGAACACCATCGGGATAATTGGCCGCGTCAGTCGGCGAAGCACTCTCCCCGTGAACCCGAAAGTCGAGCATGATCGCTTCAAAACCAGCTTCGGCCAATCGCCTCGCATGGCCCCATTTCGTCCAATTCATTTCCGAGCTAGAGAACAGGCCATGGAGTAGGATGACAGGTTTGCCTTCCCCATGCCGATGGATAGCAAGCTCGGTTCCGTCAAAACTATAAAACTTATCGCTGATCTGCTCGCTCATAAAAGCAATTTCATCCACTCCGATTGGCTTTGCGGCTGCGTTTCCCATTGCGGCACATCATCGGGCAACACAAGCCAGTCTTGCCTGCTGCGGGTCCAGATATGCGCGATCGGATCTAGCGCATTCGCATTGTCCAAAGACCCACCTTTGATAGTGACAAGACCGGGCCGATTTTCGCCAGCATGGAACAGGCGGCTACCGCATTCGAGGCAGAAATAGCAGTTTGTGTGTGATCCGATGTCTGTAGGCCGTCGCCAAGATTCGGTTTTGCCCTGTATCTTGAGACTGTCGCGAGAGATCGGGACTGAGAGACCAAACGCGCTGGCCGACTGTTTCTGACACTCAGTGCAGTGACAGGCATAAACCACGAGACGCTCGGCCTCAATTCCATAGCGGACCGCTCCGCACTGACATCCGCCGGTAAAGCTCATCTCTTGGTCAGTCCCTTTTGCTCCATCCGCCATTTCGCAAGCTCAATCCGGTCTTGCCCGAAGAAAGGCTCTTCCTCAAATACGAGCGTCGGAACACCCCAATGCCCCGCAGATTCCAGTGCGTCTTGATTGGCTGCAATCTCAGCATCTAAATCGGCGGCGTCACCGGCAGCTTCGCTCTCGAGTTCCGCAAAGTCCAGCCCTGCTCTTGCAGTCGCCTCTGCAAAATGATCGCCCTCATTCCAGCCATCAATTTCCCCCGAAAAAATGATCCGGGAAACCTCATCGGCAAAGGCAAGCCCCTTGCCTCGCCTCGATGCAGCTTGTCCCATTCTGCACAGTCGGCGGATGTGCGGTTGCTCATCCGCAATCTCTCTCGTGGCAAGGTCTTGAACAATAGGATCTGGTCGCGGCCAACGAAACGGGATTTTTAGGTGCTGCGCGACCCGCAAGGAATCCATCAGGATGTAGCGCGGGGCCGCCGGATTGCCTGTAAACAATATGTCCGGGTCTCGGATGGCGATTGGCCAGACTGTGCGCAGTGAAATTTCAAGATCGTATCGCGCAGCCATCGCGCGATAACGACCAATAGCGAGATAGGAATAGGGCGAGCGAAAACTGAAATAGAGATCGGCTTTAAGTGTCATCGCCCTAAATCCTTATCTGAAAAAGCACTGTGTCCCAGCATACATCATCGAAACGGTGTCTTCTTCGATAAAGCCACCAATCTTCGAACCGAGTGAAAACTCTTCACCCAGTGTACTTTCAGCAAAGGGCACAAACCCTCCAGTGCTTTGGGCGGTCTCTCTACGTGAGCCAATTTGGACATCGCCAGCGAAAGCAACTTTGCTTGCTGAACCGGTTTCGCTGCGACCAAGGTTCCATCCTACCATTGCGCCTTGCTGAAAGTTGACAATCAATCCGCCTTCAAAGCTGGTAAAATCCATTGCTCCCGCGCCGCATTCTTCATTGCTGTTAATGTCTATCGGCTCACCCAGAACCTTGGTTACTGCAGCGGTGACTTCGTTCTGCCCTGCGGAAAAGAAAAAGGCCTCGGCGCCCGCTGCAAGCCCGTCTCCGCGCACTTCAACACCGTCAACTATGACTCCCTGATTGGCGCCGCCTGTTTCGCTTAAGCGCTCTGTTGGGCTTGGTACGCTGCCACTGTCACATGCCGCCAATGCGAGCGCTACCAACCCCAAAATTACAAACCGCATAGAGTTTATCCCTTTTTCAGGTGCTTACGACCAAGCAATTCGGCGATTTGCACCGCGTTGAGCGCCGCGCCTTTGCGCAAGTTATCTGAAACGCACCACAGCGTCAGCCCGTTCTCAACCGTCGGGTCTTCGCGAACACGGCTGATATAGGTTGCGCTATCGCCAGCACTTTCAACCGGCGTGACATAACCTTCATCCTCACGCTTATCGATCAGCATGATTCCTGGCGCTTCACGCAGAATTTCTTGCGCTTGCTCAGCCGAAATCTCGTTCTCAAATTCAATATTGATAGCCTCAGCATGACCAACAAAAACTGGCACGCGCACGCAAGTCGCATTGAGCTTGATCTTGGGATCGAGGATCTTTTTCGTCTCGACCATCATTTTCCATTCTTCCTTAGTTGAACCATCATCCAAGAAAACGTCGATGTGTGGGATCACGTTGAAGGCAATCTGCTTGGTGAATGCCACTGGCTCAACAGGATCACCGACAAAGATCGCGCGGCTTTGTTGAAAAAGCTCGTCCATGCCCGCCTTTCCCGCTCCCGACACCGATTGATAGGTCGAGACCACAACGCGCTTGATCTTTGCTGTGTCGTGCAATGGCTTCAATGCAACAACCAGTTGCGCCGTTGAGCAATTGGGGTTCGCAATGATATTACGCTTCGCATAGCCATCAATCGCATCCGGGTTCACTTCCGGCACAATCAGGGGAACATCAGGCTCCATCCGGTAGAGGGACGAATTGTCTATTACCACACAGCCTGCTGCAGCAGCCTTCGGCGCATATTGTTTCGCCGGGCCTGAACCAGCTGAAAACAAAGCAATATCCCATCCCGCCCAGTCAAAATGCTCAATATTCTGGCATTTGAGCATCTTGCCGGTGTCGCCGAATTCAACCTCTGACCCATGCGAGCGAGAGCTTGCGACAGCCGCGATCTCGTCAATCGGAAACTCGCGCTCTGCCAATACCTGCATCATCTCGCGTCCGACATTGCCTGTCGCACCGACCACTGCCACTCGGTAACCCAAATCACATACTCCAATGGAAAATATTCTTCACGTCATGCGCTGCCGCGCCTAGCGTGCCTTGGCAAGTGTTTCTTGGGCACTTCAGGAGGGGAAACGTATGCGGACCGGTGTTGCGGATTGGCGCGAGAAAGCCAGCTATTTCGACTTTCGTGGGCACAAGATTGCATATTGGCTTGGAGACAACGCCTCGGCCCGTCCGCTTTTCCTGATCCACGGCTTCCCAACCTGTTCATGGGACTGGTCGCCTGTCTGGGAGCAATTAAACCGGTCACACAGGCTTATTGCCTGCGACATGCTTGGCTTTGGGCTGTCGGACAAACCGCGTGGCGGAGTTCAGGGCCTAGGATACACAATCCACGATCAGGCAGAGCTGCACGAGCGATTGCGAACGTGGTTGGGCATCAAGGAATTCGACTGTCTCGTGCACGATTACGGCGTGTCGGTCGGGCAGGAATTGCTGGCCCGACAGCAAAGCGGTGGCGGCGCACCGGGGCTAGGCATGATGATCTTTCTCAATGGCGGGATATTCCCGGACCAGCACCGCGCCCGTCCGATCCAGAAACTGGGAGTGTCTCGCCTCGGCTTTCTCCTTGGCTTGCTGATGCGCCGAAAGAGCTTCAGCAAGAGCTTCTCTGAGGTGTTCGGTCCTGATACCCAACCCAGCGAAACAGAACTCGGCGAGTTCTGGCATTTCATCGCGCATAACGGGGGCAACCGCATAACGCACAAGCTGCTGCACTATATTGCTGACCGCGTGACCCATAAGGATCGCTGGCAGGCCGCCCTGGTGGAGGCGCAAGACAAGATCGGCCTGATAAACGGCGCCCTTGATCCCGTCTCTGGAAAGCACGCTTACGATAAGTGGCGCGAGGTCGTGCCGCGGGCGCGTGCGCATCTGCTCCCGAACGTCGGGCACTACCCACAAGTCGAAGCGCCCGGCGAGGTTGCCGCGACTGCGCTGGAATGGCTAGCCCAATCGCGCGTGCCTATTCCGGCGGGGTCACGCCGTTCCGTTCGAGGAAAGTGAAGATCGTGTTCCACAGATGCGGCGAGATATTCTCACCAGAAACCCGGTGCGTGTAGCCGGGATAGAGCATCATTTCGAACGGCACATTGTTCTCTTGCAGAACCGAAATCAGCTCAGATGAGTTTTCAAACACCACATTATCATCCGCCATGCCGTGGATCAGCAGCAAGGGATCGCTGATCTTCGTCGCATCGGGGATGGCGCTGGCTTGCTCATACGCTTCGGGCACTTCGCGCGGATCGCCCATGTAGCGCTCGGTATAGTGGGTATCATAAAGCTCCCACTTGGTGACCGGAGCGCCGCTGATCCCGGCGGCATAAAGCCCTGGATCGGCCTGCATCTGCTTCAGCGTCATATAGCCGCCATAGGACCAGCCATAGAGCGCGATCTTGTCCCCATCGACGAAATCGAGGGTCTTCAAGAATTCCGCGCCAACCTTTTGGTCACGGACCTCAACCCCGCCCATCGCACGGTAGAGCAGCTGTTCAAAGTCGACCCCGCGATTGGCAGTGCCGCGATTGTCGAGCGCAAAATAGATGTAGCCCTTGTCCACGATCGCCTGAGCCAGCGCCCCGCCCCAGCCTTTATCGACGATCTGCGGGCCCGGCCCGGAGTAGTGATAATAGAACACAGGATACTTCTTGCCCGGCTCCATTGCCGGCTTCAGCATTATATAATGCAGATCGGTGCCGTCTTCAGCTTTCACCGTGCCATATTCCGGCTCAACATGACCCGCGAGGAATGGCGCGTAGGGATGATCACCCTCCACCAGATTTGCCTCAATCGCGGCCAGAACTTCGCCGTCTGAATTGGCCAAGACCGATTGTGGGGGCTGATTTGTGTTCGACCGATTGATCAGCAGCGTCTTGCCATCCTTGTCCATAACCGCGCTGTGCGTGAACTCTGGATCGGTCAGCCGGATAGGTTCGCCGCTGCCGTCAAGGTTCGCGCGGTAAATCTGCTGTGTGAGGACGTCTTTGGTGCCTTGGAAATAGAAGACGCCGGCTGCTTCATCGACTCCAACAAGTTGGGTTGTCGGTGAACTCCCGCTGGTCAATCGAATGAAAGTCAGACCTTCGTAAAGTGAAACAATTCCTCGACCTTCATCATCGAGCACAACTTCGGCCTCATCAAGTCCCTGAATGCGATAAAAATGGCCATATCCATCCCTCTCGGACCACCACAGCAGGCTCCCGTCTTTCAGGAAACGGTAGTTGTCGGAGAGGTTGATCCAATATTCATCGCGTGCGGCGTTCTCCGTAAACCAAATCTCGCTTTGACCAGTCGCTGGATCGACTTTGAGCATGTCAAGCACGGTTTGCTCGCGGTTCTGGCGCTGGACATAGATCGCGCTGCCATCGGGTGCCCAATCAACGCGCGCGATGTAGATATCGGTGTCCAAGCCGATGTCGATCTGAACCTTGTTTGCACCGTCCGGGTCCATCACAATCAGCTCGACAATGGCATTGTCACTGCCGGCAACCGGATAGCGCTGATCAAACACCTTGGTCCCGGTCGCGCCGATCGCAGCGCGGGTCACAATGCCAACCGGGCTTTCGTCCGTGCGCTGAACGACCAGGCGGCTGTCATCTGGGCTCCACCAATATCCGGTCAGGCGGCTCATTTCCTCCTGAGCCACAAACTCCGCCTCGCCCCAGCGGATCGTGTCGCCTTCCTTCGGCGTAATCGGCGCCGCATCCTCGCCGACCTTGCCAACCCATAGCTGGCGCTCGCGCACGAATGACACGGAGCCGCCCTTAGGGCTCAGCTTGGGGTTAAGTTCGCTTTCTTCGGTGTCAGTAAGGCGCGTCACCTCACCGCTGAGCTTCGCGAGGTACAGATCACCATCCAGCGGTACGAGCACACCCGAACCATCGCTGACCCATTGATAGCTGATAATGCCTTTGAGGTTGCCAACCCGCGCGCGCTCGCGCTGCATCTTTTCATCTTCGGACAGCTCGCGGCCAGACCCCAGCGCTTCGCTGTCGACCAGCATGATCCACTCGCTGGTTTCCCGGTCATAGCCCCACAGGTCATAGCGCTCGCGCTCATCATCGCGATTGCGCAGCACAGTGAGATAGCGCCCATCGGGCGACAGTTTCGCCTGACGCGGAGCCGGCCCATTCAGCGATGGCGAGGCGAAGACGCGCTCGAAGGTCAGCTCTGGCGTATCAGTCACTGTGTGATCATCCGCGATGGCTGGGGCTGAGAGCATTGCGGCGGCGGCAAGAAAAGAAAGACGCATTCCAAAAGACACCTCGTCATTGCGAGCAGCCAACCGCTGCGCGGCAATCCAGGGACAGGCGCTGGATTGCTTCGTTACCAACGGTCCTCGCAATGACGGGGCAGAAAATCAATGTCTTCAACGAAAAAGGGCGCCCCGGTCTCCCAGAACGCCCTTTCAAATCTCTTTGTGTGAGACTTACGCCTTTGGCGCCCAAATTACTTGGTAACGTCGCGGCGCTCAGCAATACGAGCCCGCTTACCTGTGCGTCCGCGCAGATAGTAAAGCTTCGCACGGCGCACAACGCCGCGGCGAACCACGGTGATGCTGTCGACGATTGGCGCATAGAGTGGGAACACACGTTCCACACCTTCGCCAAAGCTCATTTTGCGCACGGTGAAGTTGCTGTTGATGCTGCGGTTCGACCGCGCAATGACAACGCCTTCAAAGTTCTGGATACGCTCTCGGCTACCCTCGGTGACTTTCACGCCGACACGCACGGTGTCTCCGGCCTGAAACTCAGGAATTTCTTTGGTCACTTTGCCGATTTCTTCGGCTTCGATTTGCTGGATCAGGTTCACTGGTCCGTGTCCTTTTCTTTTCGCCGCGCGCCAGAGGCAGACTGGACCCGAGCATCCTCATGACGCTCCCATAGATCCGGCCTGCGTAACCGAGTGTGATCTTCCGACATGGCTTTGCGCCACGCCGCGATCTTCGCATGATCCCCCGATCGCAGCACTTCAGGGATCGTGCGCCCTTCCCATTCTTGAGGTCGGGTGTAGTGCGGATACTCAAGGAGGCCTTCTTCAAAGCTCTCCTCAGCACCGCTTGAAGGCGCGCCCATTACGCCGGGAAGCAGCCGAATGCAAGCATCAAGTATGGTCAGTGCAGCCATTTCTCCGCCCGATAAGACGATATCAGCCAGGCTGACCTGCTCAATCTGCGGCCGCGCTTCGAAAATGCGCTCGTCAAAGCCTTCAAACCGCCCGCACAGCAGCGTGACGCCAGGCCCGGCTGCGATCTCGCGGATGCGCGCCTGAGTGATGGGTTTGCCGCGCGGCGTCATGGCTAGGATGGGCACCGCTCTTTCACCCGTTCGCCCTGAGCGTGTCGAAGGGCCGTTCTTCACTTTCGATGCCTCGTGAGAAGAATAAGACGGTGCTTCGACAGGCTCAGCACGAACGGATTGAGAGTCAATTACAGAATCCAGCGCCCGCGCCATCACATCGGCCTTCAGGACCATCCCCGCACCGCCACCTGCGGGAGGGCTGTCGACATTCTTGTGCTTGTCTAATGCAAAATCGCGCGGGTTTACCGTGTCACATGACCAATCCCCGCGCGCTAAGGCCTTGCCCGCGAGGCTAACGCCCAGGGGCCCTGGAAACATCTCAGGATAGAGCGTCAGGACGGTGGCGCCGAAGGTCATTTAGGATTTCTTCGGTGCCATAGCGCTGCTGCAGGAATGCCAATCAACGCCCACAATACGACCATAAATCCGAAGCTCCACGGTTCGAACCAACCTGATCTAAGCGTCAGCCCTAGCAGGTTCTCGAAAGGCAAAAGCCATGCAAGGATAACGGCGAGGCTCGACACGATACCCGCTTCAACCAAGGGCGAGTTCAATTTGCCAGCGAACAGGCGGCTCAGCCCAAACGAGGCAAGCTGAATTTCCGCAAAAACCGTGAGCAGAAGAAGTCCTGTGAGCACCATCATTTAGCTGCTCCCTCAGATCCTTCCCAATTCACCCCATCCTTCGCCCGGGTGTCCACATTAAGCTCAAACACATCAGGCCGCGAGTAGTGGCCGTCGGTATCAAGGCTGGTGAGCCCCTCCCCCCGCTCTGACAGGTCGAGCTGCGCGTGCAAAATCTCTTCGCTCTCGCCTGCCTGAGCCAGAACCCGAGCATCGGGCGCAATAATCATTGAACCACCGCGATTGAGCGCCTCGCCCTCGATTGCCTCGAACAATTCCTTGGCTTCGGCAGACCCTCCAACCCGCTCCAAACCATCGAACAGATCGTCACGGTGCTGAACCAGCCCCGCAGCCAGCACAAAACACCGCCCTTCCATCGCATAGTGGCGCGAATTGAGCGCATATTCCTCGCGCACGGTCGGCCATGCGGCGACATGCACCGCTTCGCCGAGATTGTGCATCGCCGCGCGCGCCAGCGGCATCCAATGCTCCCAGCAGATAAGGTTCCCCGCATTGCCCCATTCCGCCTGATGCACGCCCAAAGTCGAACCATCACCGCGCATCCAGATCAGGCGTTCGCCATGTGTCGGCACCAGCTTGCGGTGGTCCAACGGAGCCTCGCCGGGGCGCAGCATCAGCTGATTGTTATACAGGCTGGAGCGCACGCGCTCATGCGCGCCGATGGAGATGCAGGCGTCATGTGCATCGCACAGCTCCTGCAGCGGCAGCAACCGCTCATCATTCGCGACAATTGCGTTTTCCAGCATAATCGCGTGGCATGCGCGCGTGCCCGGATGGTCCCACAATGCCGCGCCGGGGGATTCGTCTAGCCACAGCGGATAGCCGCCAAGGAACGTTTCACCAAAGGCAACCAGCTTCGCGCCGTCTTTGATCGCCTTTTCAGCGAGTTCGGCAGCCTTTGTGATGCCCGCTCCAATCGCCAAGGGGATCGGTGCAGCTTGGCAAATAGCGACGGGGAGTGTGGTCATTTTGAAGCCTTTACGATTCTATAGAGCAGGCATGTTGCTAAACCCGTTATCGCTACGATTGCTAGTAGGACAACCATATTCGCTGTGAACGCTAGCATCCCCCCACCGTCACATGCGGCTATGTCTCCGCAAAGCGGAGTGCTGATGTAGATCGAACCAACGACCCAAAGGAAAATGACAAACAATGGAGCAGCCAATGCTGACCAAAAAAGCCGGATACCGGTAAAAGTCAGAACCCAAGCAGCGAACCAAGTGAGAACTGCCGCGCTTCCTACAATCCAGATCATTCACTAGCCTTCAGAGAATTCGGCGGCGATCACAAGCCTGCTTGTGTCCCATTCGATCACGGCCGCATCAATCATTGGCACCATGAAGGTTTTCATACCCTTTTCAGGCGGCGGCTCGCGCACGATCTCGATCACGTCGGTCGCGCCGAAATTCTCGACCGCGACGACGGTGCCCACGCGGTCTCCTGCGTCGGTGAAGGCTTCCAGGCCAAGAAGGTCAGCGTGGTAAAACTCGCCCTCGGCAAGGTCTGGCAGGGCTTCTCGCGGCACCATCAGCACGGTTCCGCGCAGTTTCTCTGCTTCATTGCGCCCGGACACTTCGGCGAAGCGGGCGACGGCCCCGCCCTTATTGTCAGAGCGGATTTTCTTGAGCGTCAGGACACGCCCATCTTTGCCGGCCGTGAAACTCTTATGCTGCGAGAGCGCGTCGACGCCCTCGCCAAACAGTTTCAGCCGGACTTCGCCCGCCACGCCGTGCGCGCCAGTGATGGCGGCCAGCTCGATCATTTCTGCGCGAGCTGGCGGCGTGACGGGCGTTTCCGTCATAAAAAGGCTTAGCCTTCAGACTTTTCTTCGCCAGCATCTTCCGCTGGAGCTTCTTCAGCAACCGCTTCTTCAGCTGGTGCTTCTTCGGTCGGAGCCTCTGGAGCAGCTTCTTCAGCAGGCGCTTCTTCGGCAGCAGGTTCTTCTGCTGGTGCTTCTGCAGCAGCCTTTGCTTCTTCTGCAGCGGCGTTCTTCGCTTCTTCTTCCGCTTCCTTGGCGGCAGCAGCCTTTTCAGCTTTCTCTTCAGCGCGTTCCGTCGCTTTTTCCCCAGGCTTCGCTTTGTTCGGGTTGTTACGCGCAGGACGCTCCATAATGCCAGCAGCATCCAAGAAACGCAGCACGCGATCTGATGGCTGAGCACCAACGCCGAGCCAGTACTTAGCACGATCTTCGTTCAATTGGACGCGATTTGAATCATCTTTGGCGAGCAGCGGGTTGTATGTCCCGATCTGCTCAAGATAACGGCCATCACGCGGTTTACGGCTGTCAGCTGCCACGATCCGATAATATGGACGCTTCTTTGCGCCGCCGCGCGAGAGCCTCAATGAAATTGCCATGGTATTTTACCTTTCAAGTGTAACTGTCTGAATTTATTTATTATCGAGTAATTTCTTAAGGTCTGGTGGGAGTGTGTTGGGATCCACTCCGGGTCCGCCTTGAGGCCCGCCGGGACCGCCTAGCCCCGGCATTCCGCTAGCCCCTCCAGGGCCTCCTCCGCCCATACCGGGCAAACCGCCTCCACCGAACATTGATGCGAGGCCTTTTAGACCGCCCATCTTCTTAATCTGCTTCATCGCGCGCGACATTTCTTGGTGCATTTTGAGCACCTTATTGACTTGAGGAACCTCAGTACCGCTCCCTGCTGCAACGCGCCGCTTACGTTTGGCGTTGAGCAAAGCAGGATTGGCGCGCTCCTTAGCTGTCATCGACCCGATAATTGCGTCCATATGGACCAGCACCTTGTCGTCCATATCGGACGCGGCAAGCGCTGCTTTGGCCTTCTTCATGCCCGGCATCATGCCCGCGAGCACGCCCATACCGCCCATATTCTGCATTTGCTGCAATTGCATCCGCAGGTCGTTCAGATCAAACTGACCTTTCGACATGCGCTTTGCGAGCGCTTCCGCGTCCTCTTCCTTGATCGTAGCTGCGGCTTTTTCGACCAGGCTGACGACATCGCCCATGCCCAGAATGCGGTCCGCAACGCTGCCAGCGCGGAATGACTCAATCGCGTCGAGTTTTTCGCCCGTACCAGCGAATTTGATCGGTTTTCCTGTAACAGCGCGCATGGAAAGCGCCGCACCGCCGCGCGCATCGCCATCCATCCGGGTCAGCACCACACCCGTAAGCGGGACCTCACCGCTAAAGCTTTGCGCGACATTTACAGCATCTTGGCCTGTTAGACTGTCGACAACCAACAGCACTTCTGTCGGCACTGAAACGCCAGCAACCGCCTTCATTTCAGCCATAAGAGCTTCATCGACATGCAGGCGGCCTGCGGTATCAAGCAGTAGCACGTCGAAATTCTGAAGGCGCGCGGCCTCCATAGAACGTCGGGCAATATCAACCGGCTGCTGTCCAGCCACAATCGGCAGCGTCGCGACTTCAACCTGTTCGCCCAGAACTTGCAGCTGCTCTTGAGCAGCAGGACGGTTTACGTCCAATGAGGCCATCATGGCCTTCTTGCCGTGCTTTTCACGGATTAGCTTACCGAGTTTGGCCGTAGTGGTTGTTTTACCTGAACCTTGCAGACCGACCATCATAATGACGACGGGCGGTTTAGCCTCCAGCTTAAGACCTTCACTGTCTGGACCGCCCAGCATTTCGACCAGTTCATCATGGACGATCTTGACGACTTGCTGACCGGGCGTGACAGACTTCAGGACGTCTTGACCAACGGCCTTCTCAGTGACGGCATCGATAAAGCGTCGCGCAACAGGCAGCGCCACGTCCGCTTCCAATAGAGCCACGCGAACTTCGCGCATGGCATCGCGCACGTCTTGCTCTTTAAGAGCGCCGCGCCCCTTCAGGCGATCGAACACCCCGCCTAAGCGGTCAGACAAATTGTCAAACATAGTGTTCAAACTCCTTTTCCCGGGCGAAACCGGAATAAACGCGAAAAACGCCGGCGAACGAAACCTCGTTGGCCAGCGTGCGGTTGTTAAACCGACTTTTTCTGTTTTGACTGGTGGAGCCTAGCGGGATCGAACCGCTGACCTCAACACTGCCAGTGTTGCGCTCTCCCAGCTGAGCTAAGGCCCCGAACCAGTCAATTAACGCGAGCAAACTTACTCGCAAAACCCGCCTTTCAGCAAGGACGCAGCCCATTATGGGCTACCCTTGCTAAAGGCAAGCTCTAATTAGTTATCGTGATCGTCGTCGTCGCCCTTGCCCTTGGTCACACCAAGGTCGTCGTCGCCGCCAAGATCAACGTCATTATCCGGTGAATCCTCTTCATCGTCGATGTTCTCAATATCTTTGAGCTCATCATCGGTATCATCACCTGACAGATCGGCATCCGCCTCGCCGTCTTTCTTCTTCTTGTCGTCAGCTTCGAAAGGAATCGGCTGTTTTGTCTTGAGCACAGGCTCAGGATTCCATTCTTCGCCGCATTCAATGCATGTTACCGGGTCATCATTGCCAAGATCGTAAAAGCGTTCCCCGCATTTGGGGCAGGAACGTTTGGTTCCCCATTCTGGCTTCGCCATCAATAAATCCTCGAGTTTTCTATGAGGCCCACGCCGCGATTGACGGAGGCGCAAAATTTCTTGTGATCGTGTGGGGCCGACATGCCTGCAAATCAAGAGCCCCAGCCCAAAGTTGGCGCGCCTTGCCAGATGCGCGGGGCACTGTCAAAGACGCGCGGCCTGTTTGACCCATTATCTATTCGCGGAAAGACAAAAACCCGTGCCTTCACACCGTTTTCATGGTTCTAAACCTTTGCGCGGCTCGCTCAGAGTTCCTGGCGACAAATCGATCAGCCACCGTGCCCTGATGTTTTCCGCTTTGGCTGTTGGGCAGAGTACGGTCTCCGGCTTGCTCGAAGGTGAGGACGTAATGGCCACCGCCGCCGCCATGCGCGCGATGGGCGCTTCGATTAAACACAGCGATGATGGCGTGTGGCATATACACGGCGTGGGCGTCGGCGGATTGCTTGAGCCAGCGCAAGCGCTCGACATGGGCAATTCAGGCACATCAACACGGCTGCTGATGGGTATCATCGCTAGCCACGGTATCCGCGCAACGTTTACCGGCGATGCCAGCCTTTCTGGACGTCCAATGGGGCGCGTGATCGATCCGCTTAGCATGATGGGCGCAAATTTTGAGAGCTCAGAAGGCGGCAAACTGCCACTAATGATGCGCGGCGCCCTGCCCGCAGTGCCAATTGAATACCGTCTATCTGTTGCCTCTGCACAGGTCAAAAGCGCCGTGTTGTTGGCAGGCCTGAACACGCCGGGAACCACAACCGTTATCGAACCAGTCCCAACCCGCGATCATACGGAGCGTATGCTGAGCGGATTCGGAGCCAAACTTGAAATCGAAGAACTTAACGGTGAACGTGCAATTCACATCCATGGTGAAGCAGATTTGCAAGCTCAGCATGTTACCGTACCGGGCGACCCTTCTTCTGCAGCCTTCTTTATTGTAGCTGCCTTGATCATTGAAGGTAGCGATCTTGTTATTGAGAACGTTGGCCTCAACCCGACACGTGCCGGATTGGTGCAAGTTTTGCGCGAGATGGGCGGCTCAATTGAAGAAATGAACTCGCGCGAAATCGGCGGCGAGCCTGTGGCCGATTTGCGCGTGCGCCATTCTCAGCTCAACGGTATTGATGTCGATCCAGCGATCGCTCCGAGCATGATTGATGAGTTCCCAGTGCTGTTTGTTGCAGCATCGCTCGCCAAAGGCACAACGCGCACATCTGGCCTAGAAGAGCTGAGAGTGAAAGAAAGCGACCGTCTTACTGCGATGGCATCGGCATTGTCCGCCGCAGGCGCGAACGTTGACGAAACCGAAGACGGTCTGGTGATCAAGGGAACTAGCGGGGGGCGCTTGCTTGGGACAACAAGCGAGCCAGTGACCACACACCTAGACCACCGCATCGCCATGAGCATGGCGGTCGCGGGGCTGGCAAGCCGCGATGGAGTCGAGGTCGATGATACCTCACCAATCGCCACCAGCTTTCCCAATTTCATGGAGTTGCTGGAAGGCGCTGGCGAATGAGCTTCCCATTCGATATCTATTCGGCCGTCGGCTTCGTAGGGACCGCCTGCATAATCGCGGCCTATGCTTATCTGACCATCAAGGATCAGCCCAACCCGTATATTCTACATGGTACCAATCTTACCGGGGCAGCGCTGCTAACGATCAGCTTATTGGTGCACACCAATTGGCCAAGCCTTGTACTTGAAGGGTTTTGGGCAGCAATTGCGATCTTTGGGCTAGTGAAAGCACTTCGAAGAAGGAAAGGCGCCGCAGCGTGATTATCGCAGTCGATGGCCCCACCGCCTCTGGTAAAGGGACAATCGCCAAGCAATTGGCTGCGCATTTCGGTGTCGCGTATCTGGATACAGGATTGCTCTATCGAGCTGTGGGCCGGCAAGTCGTTGAACGCGGCGGTGACCCTGATAACGAAAACGATGCACTGGCCGCCTGCGGCTTTCCTGACGATTTGCTAGAAGACGAAACACTGCGCAGCGAAGAAACCGGTGGGCTGGCGAGCCGCGTGTCGATCCATCCTGCTGTCAGAAAGGCGCTGTTTGATCGTCAGCGGGCTTTCGCCGAGCAGCCGGGCGGCGCGGTGCTCGACGGGCGGGACATTGGCACGGTGATCGCGCCAGACGCAGATGTGAAGTTGTTCATCACTGCCAGCGTGCCGGAGCGAGCGCAGAGGCGCTGGCTGGAGATGACTGGCCGAGAAATCGACATCCCACTGGCTGAAATCGAGCAAGATATCATTGCCCGCGACAATCGAGATATTGGTCGCAAGGATGCTCCGTTGAAAGCCGCGGCAGATGCGGTGGTGATTGATACGACCGCACTGGATAAGCAAGAAGCGTTCGATGCAGCGTTAAAAGCCACAGAGAGAGCGCTGCGTTAGGGAGCATTCCCCTTGCATTCTGGCCCGTTCTGGCTTAGGCGCACGGCCGTTCTCGAAATCATTACGGTAGACAGAACCTTTGCGGCGGCATCCGGCCCCGCAGAGATATTCGGCCTCTTGCCCTGCTAGCCCGCGCAATAGTGCGTTGGAGGCAGTTTAAGACCCCGGACAACCGGTGGCCGGTAGCAAAACGAAAACAGGATTTTTTCCTCTATGGCGACTTCTGCCAACCCTTCGCGCGACGATTTCGAAGCGCTTCTCAATGAACAACTTGGCGGTGCAGGCGAAGACGGCTTTGAAGGCCGTGTTGTAAAAGGCACCGTAACCGCGATCGAGGCCGGCATGGCTGTGATCGATGTGGGCCTCAAATCTGAAGGCCGCATCAACCTCAAAGAATTCTCTCGCAACGAAGACGATCACGGTCTTAGCGTCGGCAGCGAAGTCGAAGTTTATGTCGACCGCGTCGAAAACGCGGATGGCGAAGCAATGCTCAGCCGTGACCGTGCCCGCCGCGAAGCTGCTTGGGATAAGCTGGAAAGCGAATTTGGCGAAAGCGCCCGCGTTGAAGGCCGCATCTTTGGCCGCGTGAAAGGCGGCTTTACAGTCGACCTCGACGGCGCCGTTGCGTTTCTTCCTGGCTCACAAGTGGACATCCGCCCTGTGCGCGACGTTACGCCGCTTATGGAAGTGCCTCAGCCGTTCCAGATCCTCAAGATGGATCGCCGCCGTGGCAACATCGTTGTTTCACGTCGCGCCGTACTTGAAGAAACACGCGCAGAACAGCGCAGCGAGCTAATCGACAAACTGGCCGAGGGTCAAGTTATTGAAGGCGTGGTCAAGAACATCACCGATTACGGTGCATTTGTGGACCTCGGCGGCATCGATGGCCTGCTGCACGTCACCGATATGAGCTATAAGCGGGTAAACCACCCAAGCGAGATCATCGAAATCGGTCAGACTGTCAAAGTGCAGATTGTTCGCATCAACTCGGAAACCCAACGCATCAGCCTTGGCATGAAGCAACTGGAAAGCGATCCATGGGATGGCGTTGCTTCCAAGTATCCAGTGGGCGCAAAGCTGCAGGGCACAGTCACAAACATTACCGAATATGGTGCATTTGTTGAGTTGGAAGCTGGCATCGAAGGTCTGGTCCACGTCTCTGAAATGAGCTGGACTAAGAAGAACGTTCACCCGGGCAAGATCGTCAGCACAAGTCAAGAAGTTGACGTTCTCGTGCTTGAGGTGGACAGCGACAAGCGCCGCATTTCACTGGGCCTCAAGCAGGCTCAAGGCAATCCTTGGGACGAATTTGCTGACAAGCACCCAGTGGGCACCGTGGTCGAAGGCGAAGTCAAGAACGCTACCGAATTCGGCCTGTTTATTGGTCTTGACGGCGATGTCGATGGCATGGTCCACATGTCAGATATCGCATGGGGGATCTCAGGCGAAGACGCTCTGGCACTTCACCGCAAGGGCGAAGAAGTCAAAGCCGTTGTTCTCGATGTCGACGTTGACAAAGAACGCATTAGCCTCGGCATGAAGCAACTTGAAAAGGGTGCTCCAACCGCAGAAGGCGCCGCTGGCGCTGGAACTCTGCGCAAAGGCGAAACCGTTACCGTCACTGTCCTCGAAGTTCGCGACGGTGGCCTCGAAGTGCAAGTTGGCGAAGACGGTGCAACCGGCTTCATCAAGCGTTCGGACCTTGGCCGCGACCGCGACGAGCAGCGTCCTGATCGCTTCCAGACCGGCAGCAAGGTTGACGCAATGGTCACCGGATTTGACCGTTCGAAGAAGCCAAACTTCTCGATCAAAGCGCGTCAGATCGCTGAAGAGAAGGAAGCGGTGCAGCAGTTCGGTTCATCCGACAGCGGCGCTTCACTCGGCGACATTCTTGGCGAAGCTCTGAAGAAGTCAGACGATTGATCTCGTTCGGGGCTTGGGTCATCCGATCCAAGCCTTTCGGCCTAACCGGCCGGCGCGCAGTCGCGCTTTGACTGCCGTGACCAAGAACCAAGCTGACGCTTGAATTGAAACGAGAAACGGCCCGTCTGCTCTTAGGAGTGGGCGGGCCTTTTCATTGGTGCTTCCATCGCGCGCAGGAGAGGCGTATCATCGCGCTTCATTCCCCGTTGAAAGACCTGACATGACGATCCAAATCCACCAGTTCCCTTGCCTGTCCGACAATTACGGCTTCCTCGTGCACAATTCTGTGACCGGAGAGACCGCCGCAATCGACACGCCTGATGCCAAGGAATATTTGCGTCAGGCCGATAGCAAGGGGTGGAAAATCACTCACATCTGGAACACCCACTGGCATCCGGATCACGCCGGCGGGAACAAAGAAATCGTCGAGGCGACCGGCGCGCGTGTGCTCGCGCCCAAGGAGGTGGAAAAGCTCTCCCCCATCGACCGCGTTGTTGCGCATGGCGACAGCGTCAATCTGGGTGAGCACCGCGCCGAGATCATCGACGTTTCCGGACACACCAATGGCCATATCGCGTACCATATCGTTGAAGAAGGCGTGGCCTTCGTGGGCGACGCGGTTTTCGCGCTGGGTTGCGGGCGTATGTTCGAAGGCGAGCCAAAGCAATTCTGGACCAGCCTCGACCGGATTCGGCGCATGTCGACCGAGACGACGCTCTATTGCGCGCATGAATACACTGAGGCGAACGCGAAGTTTGCGCTGCACGCTGATCCGGACAATGCGGCGCTGCAAGACTATGTCGCTGAGATCAAAGACAAGCGCTCTCGCGGCGAGCCGACCGTGCCCACCGTTCTGAAACGCGAGCTTGAGACGAACCCATTCCTGCGCGCGGACGATCCCGCGATGATGGCGAAATGGGGCGGCAGCGAGCCGCACGAAACATTCGCCGCGCTGCGCAGCGCCAAGGATAATTTCTAGCCAAGATGCAGGCTCTTACGGTCGAGATGCTATCGAGCGATCTATCAAGCGTGACGCTGGTGGACGCGCCAGAGCCGCTGCGCGGTCCGGGCGAGGTGTTGGTCCGGGTCCACGCCGCATCACTCAATTTTCCCGACCTGCTGATGACGCGCGGTGAATATCAATTCAAACCAAAGCCGCCCTTTGTCAGCGGGTTGGAACTGGCCGGCGAAGTTATGGAGGCGGAGCCGGACAGCGGCTTTGCCCCCGGCGACCGGGTCATGGGCGGCAATAAGACCGGCGCCTTTGCGGAAGTCTCAAGCATCCCCGCGCGCGGCCTGTCCCCCCTCCCCGCCAATGTGAGCTTCGCTGAGGGCGCTGCCATGGGAGCGGCTTACTCGACCGCCTACACCGGGCTTGTCGAGCTGTGCGGCCTCAGAGCAGGGCAATGGGTGCTGGTCCATGGTGCGAGTGGCGGCGTAGGACTGGCCGCGGTGGATCTGGCGAAAGCTATGGGTGCAAGGGTCATCGCGGCGACCGGTGTCGAGGCAAAATGCACGCGGATCGCAGGCCTTTACGAACCTGATGCGGTTATTGTCTCGAAAGGCCGCTTTCGCGACCAGGTGTCCGAGATTACCGATGGAAAGCTGTGTGATATCGTATTCGATCCCGTCGGCGGCGATGTGTTTGACGAAAGCACACGCTGCGTCAGCTTCGCAGGAAAGTTAGTGGTTGTAGGCTTCACCAGCGGGCGGATCGCAGAGGTTGCGACGAATATTCCCCTGATCAAGGGCTTCTCCATTGTCGGCCTTCGTGCAGGCGAATACGCGCGGCGCTTTCCAGAACGGGGCCGCACAATCAGTCATGCGATTACCGAATTGGCCGCCTCTGGTCAGATCTCGCCGGCAATTGATCGGGTCCTGCCGCTGTCGCGCTGGCGCGAAGGGTTTGAAGCCATGCAGTCGCGAGAATTGGTGGGTAAAGTCGTGTTCGAGCCCGGCAGCTAACCTTCAGCAAACACGAAAAGAGCGGCTCATTCAGACCGCCCCTCGCATTTCTAGCGCTGGTAAGCTAATTACATAGACGCGATAATTTCATCGGCTAGGCCGCGATCCGCACCCGCATCATGCTTTTCAGCGATAATTTTGCGCGAGGCAGCCGCTGCAGCATCAACCGCACTGCTTCGCACCTCTTCTACAGCATCCCGCTCTGCGGCGGCGATCTTGTCTTCCGCCATACGTTGACGGCGAGCAACCATGTCTTTCGCGTCCATCTCAGCCTTCGCCAAAATCGCTTCAGCTTCGCGCTGCGCGCCTTCCATCATCACTTCTGCATCTTTTTCAGCGCCTGATATCTTTGAGGCATACTCATCACGGAGAGCTTCTGCTTCTCCGCGTAAGGTCTTAGCCTCATCAAGTTGAGCCTTGATTTCAGCAATCTTGGCGTCGAGACCGCCAGTGATCAGACTAGGAACTTTCTTCCAGACGAAGATCGCGAGGAGGATAAACATTGCCAGTGAAACCCACTGGTAATCCTGCAAGAACAGAGCCGATGGAGCGGTCTTCCCGCCTTCGGTTGCGCTAGCGAACAAGGTCAAAGTATTAGCCATTTGCGAGCGCTTTCTTCACCGCCGAACGAGCGGTGCGTTTGTCGACCTTAGCACCAGCGAGCCGAGAGACGATATCTTGGGTTGCTTCAGCAGCGACCGTCTCCACTTCAGCCATCGCGTTAGCGCGAGCCTCGGCGATTGCCAGTTCAGCTGTTTCCAGCTTCGTGTCGATCTTGGCTTGAGCGGTCGCAAGCTTCTTGTCAGTCTTCGCCGCCGCCTTGACCTTAGCCTCAGCGATGGCTTGCTGAGCCGCAGCGCGATTTTCATTCTCGCGCTTACGCCATGCCTCTTCTTGCTCATCAGCCGCATCACGAGCAGCCTGAGCAGCAGCAAGATCATCAGCGATTTGCTGATCACGAAGCGCAACGGTCCCCATCACTTTGGGCACCATTCCGCGCCCGATAATGAAGAATGTCAGGCCAAAAAACACCAGTGTCCAGAAAATCTGGCTGGAGGCAAACTCGGCAAGTTGGGCTATCTGAGGCATACTAGCTGTCCGAAAGCGGTCAAAGATTGCCCCGAGCGATTGCGCGGAGCAGGCTTGATTATGTTTGATGTCCGGCCCGCATTTATGCCGGCCGGACTACAAAAAACCAGTATTTAGGCGACGAAGATTAGGATCATCGCGACGACAAATGCCAGCAGGCCGAGAAGCTCAGCTGCGGCAAAGCCGATGAACAAACGACCCTGTTGGCCGTCAGCCGCACCTGGATTGCGCAATGCGCTCTCAAGGAACGAACCGAATACGTTACCAACGCCAATCGCGGCCATGCCGGCACCGATTGCTGCGAGGCCTGCGCCTACGAGCTTGGCTGCTTCTGCTTCCATTTGAAAAACTCCTTTGGGATCAATCTAATAAATTTAAGAGGTAAACTCAGTGAAGGTTCTCTGCGTCGTTGATATACAACGACGTCAGTAGAGCGAAAACGTAAGCCTGAATGCCGGCTACGAGAATTTCCAAGGCGCTAATCGCTACCATCAGGATAAAGCTTGGCACTCCAATAAAGCCACCAAACACGGGGCCTGCATTGACACTATCGATCACAAAGCTCGACAGGACCTTGAGCAGAACGTGTCCAGCCATCATGGCGACAAACAAACGCAGAGCAAGGCTGAACGGGCGCACGAGGAATGAAATCAGCTCGATCACCGGGATCAGCCAGATTAGCCACAGCGGTGTGCCGTGCGGCACAAACAGGCTGAAGAAATGGAAGCCGTGCTTCCAAAACCCAACCGCCAAGACGATGGCGAAGCTAACGATGGCCAGCACGCCAGTGACGGTAAAGTGACTAGTAAACGTAAACGGGTGCGCTCCAACCAAACCAATAGGCAGGAGGCCCAGAAGGTTAGCGAACAGAATAAACATGAACAGGCTAAAGATATAAGGCACATATTTGCGTCCGGCCTTACCCACATTCGCTTCGAGCATATCGTCGATGAAGCCAGTGAAGGTCTCTACGGCCATCTGCCACCGACCCGGCACAAGCTCACGCTTCATCCCGCCGAACACGAATGCCCAGATCGCGAATACGGAAATAGCCATCCACAAAGCTGAGTTTGTGAACGCGATATTTAACCCGGCCAATTCCCAGCTAGACGAACCGAACAACGGCTCGAGCTGGAATTGTTTCATCGGATCGACTTTGCCTGCTTCGGCTGCCACGATCTATAAGTCCTTAAACCCTAGTATGAAACGCGCCCTGACATATGACCCTGTTATAGGCTGAAAAGCCCTATTCAGCATCGTCAGGGCGAGTGTTCGCCGCTCGTATAATGTTTCTGAAGGCAACAATGATCCCAAGGAACATCATTATCAACAGACCCGCAGGTGAAGTGCCGGCGAAATAATCAATCGTCCAACCAATCACTGCACCACCAAGAATCCCACCGAGAAGGTCTGCGAGCACCCGGTTACCTTTGCGATAATTCGCATCGGTTCCCGAAACACGCGATCGATTGCGTTCGTCTTCGCGCTCGTTTGCGGCCTTTAGCCGCTCTTCGAGTGCATCAATCCGCGCATCCTCGACGATGGTTTCCCGTGCGGGTTTCTCGTCGCTCATGATCAGCCTTCCGATAAAAGGAAACAAAGCACAGGCAACAAGCTGCCCGCTTAGGGCGCGCACCCCTTAGAAGGGGGGCATATTCAAGTCAACCGCATGTAAGCCTTGGATGCGGCAATTATAGCGATAGTGCTTGCACAAAGCGCAAGCCTTCAGAATGTCGGTTGGCGTCTTTTGGTTGCGGGTTAGGGACAACGCGGATCACGAACGGGGGCGGCACTGGTGCGGGTCTGCCACGTTCCATCAGGCGACTGATATTTTTCACCACGTGTTGTCCGCAAGATGGCCTGACAACCTGCAGTGAACGCATATTCGTCCAACGTCGCCTTCGCTGCCTGCGCCCGTTCTGCATATACAGCCCGGCGTTTGATATTGATATCATTGACTAAACGGCGCAATTGAGCAGTCTCGCCGCTTACAATCCCGAGATAGCCATCCCGCTGTTCGCCGATAGAACCATTGGCCCGTGCAGCGGCATAAGCCGGGTCGCGTTGCGCCTGCGCTGGAGCAACGAAGCCGGTGATTGCTACGCTGGCTGCAAGGCCTGCAATCATGATATTGCGTAACTTATCCATTCTCTATTCCTCCTGAGTTGAGAATATGAGCGGCATCAAAATATATCCGCGTTTTCCTCAACTGTGTTGGCTGCATCTTCAGCCAATGCAAAAACCACTTCCTGCCTGATGTTGATATTAAGCTCGATCACAATCGGTTTGTCGGGAGCCGCCACATTGATGCAGCCACCTATGCTACCGACCAGCGCGATCGCGCCCGCCATTTTCCATCCGGCCCTCGCCCACGGCTGTGACATTGTGTGATACCCCCGAAAATTGCTTCCCCGCGAGAATCGTTTGGCAATGCCGCATTGCTCAGTCAATTTGCGGTATATCATGGAACATTCTCGCTTTCGTTGGGCTGAATGAGCAAGTCATCCAACGGTTCATCTTCTGGATTGACATCAGGCCTGTTTGCGCAGGCCACTTCAAAAAATCGGCTCGCGCGCCATTTGGGATCACTTGTCAGGCACGGATCGCGCAAATATTCAGAATCATACGTGGAACGCAGCAAACGACTAAGCTCCCAAAACTGCGAACGAACATTCACATTGAACCGGATGGGAAGCTTTGCCAGTCGGCGGGTAACGAAGTTCTGAGATGATCCCTCCCCCTGGCTGATACCGTCAAACCGGATGCTGGTTATAATCTCACCAGTTAGGCTGCCATCCATCGTTACCGCCATCTGGCGATAATCCAGGCTGCGCAGCATGTTGAATGCGTAATTGCTGATTGTCCCCAAGTCCTCATAAGTGAGATCGCCAATATATGAGAGGTTACCGCCGGGAGACTCAGAAATCAGCAAGCCACCTTCGATCCGTCCATTGCCTTGCGCATCAAAAATGATTGGGAGTGAGCCGTTGAACTTGCCTGAAGCCGCAAGGTTACCAAACTCCATCTCTGAAATGAAAGTGCCTGCATCAAGATTGATAATTTCAAAAATGTACCGGCGTTCCTCTGGCACGGCGAAATTGAGGTCAATTGGACGCATGATCAGCTCTCCGCCCATGAAAGGCCAGCGCGCGTCTTCCAATTTAATGAGCTGTCCATCAACCAGCGAGTAGCGAACCTTGCCGCCCTGCACCTCAATACCGGTGTTGATTGAGCCAAGCTCGATTTCTTGACCCGGTGCTGTGGTCAGAGCGAGCAGATCAGTGAATTCCACCTTTGCACGCGCATCTTTCACAGGACCAAAGGCCGCCGCAAAATCAAACTGGTCGGTTTGGAAGGTTCCGCTGCTGGTGAGATCATTCGGACTCCAGTCGATACGGCCATTGCCCGTGATGCGACCATTTGCGAGCGTCACAAAACCCTTCGTCAATATCGTCAGATCATCCGGCTGCAGTTGCTCGTCAAACCTCAAGCCTGCCACGGATAGACGAGCGCCTCCGACACCAGTGCCCAGTTCATGCGTGATCTGGGCGTTGGTAACTACACGATCAGAGGCTGGATGGCGCAAATCTGCCTCAGCAATGATGGTATTGCCGGTAAGTGTAAGTTGCGCTCCGCGCGCAGTCAGGGGGCTAAACCGCGCCTCAGACAATCGATCCTGTAGCGTGAAACTGGCATCATCAATCACTAATGTCTCATTGTATATCCAGCCTCCTTGCAGATCGACTAGCTCAAACGGTATCTGATAAATCGCGGCTGGATCGCTGGCAGCGAAATCAAAGCGCACTTCACCCTTTCCGAATGTGCCGCCGATTGTTTCGCCAAAATTTGCGTTCAGCGTCTTAGCCGACAGACGAATTGGCTCTTCCGCGTTGCCGATTGCTATATCGAGGTCGTTAATTTGCGCGTTGCCCGGGTAGCTAAATTCAACCGACGCCGCCGTAGCCGACATGGGCGTGCCTGAAATATCTCCGCCAAGCGCTAATGCGGCAATCCGGCCGTCTATCTGGAATTCATCCCTATACCTAATCAAAGCCCCGTTTTGTGAAGGACATAAACTTACGTCTCGCTTGTCCAAAGTGAGTTCGTATAACGTTAGGCTGTCAAAACGAACATTTGCGCAATCCTGTCCCAGCAAAAGGCCAGCGCGCGGAGACCAACTGCCAATGATCGGTACGGCAAGGTTTTCAACCCTACCCCCTGGCAGATCACCAGTCGCGCGAATTGCGCCATCAATTTGAAGGGCGCCGTTTGGCGATTGCGAAACCCGCAATTCCGGCACAGCGAAACGATTGCCAGCAGCGGTATAGTCCTCCATCCGCAATTGCAAAGCGAGCGTACCGCCATCGACCCGCTCCATCCGCCCAGAAATGCGCGGGATATCAGCACCGCCCGTGGCAATATTGGCTGACAGCTTGCCCGATGCATTCTGCGAACTAGCCCAAGTGAAACGGGACAGTGCGAGCACAGTTTCCCCAGAAGTTGATCGCAAACGACCTTGCGGAATGACAATGCTGGTGCTTGCTGGCGACATGCGAAGCGTCAAATCCGCGGCAAAAGAACCATCTTTGGTCGCGCGCGAAAGTCCAGACTTGAGCCGAGTTAGGAGCGGTGCGGCAAGTGTGCCCTTGGAGGCATCTCGCGCACTGTCGAGGTGCGACGCCAAATCGCCACCAATTGAAGTGCCCTCGCCGTCGATCTGCGCATCCCATTCGATGCGTCCAAACCCTTCGCGCGCGCGCAAAGTACCATCGGCTGTCAGATCGGAAATAGCGCCGAAATCTGTGACTGTCCTGTTTGCGGTTAAATCGTGCCGCGCTGTCAACATATGGTCGGCCCAACTGAATTGAACATCACCGCTGAGAGCCTCAGCGCCTGCACCCGGACCTGAAAACTCGGTAGCAGCCACGCCAATTTCACCGCTAGCGCTTGCAAAATCGCTCGCGAGAGCAATTTCAGCATTCAAGTCGAGGCTCGCCAGGCTGACACCTTGTTCTGAGCATTGTAGCTCGCGAAGCCTTATCGGACCGGCAAAGCTGGGAGCGCCATCATTGGTTGTCAGATCGCCATAGATCGTGGCGCTGGTCGTCACACAAAATTGAGATGAAAAGCCAGGCGATGTTGCAGCAATCTTACCAATAAAACCATCATCCAGCTTACCCCTGCCGTCAACTTTGATGCCTATATCTCCAAGATCGCTCTCAATGAGCGCGCGCGCGTCGATTAAATTAAGGTCAATCGCTGGTAATCCCGCAGGCTCGTCGTTTTCGGCAAGCAGCAACTCATCCAAAGAGCCAAAGCTGAGCTTTCCATTTGTGTATGAGCCAAACAGCCGGGCGCCATGCACCTCAAGCTCACCTAACTTAGGTGCTGCAAACCCATATCCTATTTGCGCGACGACACGCTCAACGGTGAGGTCAGGTTTGTCAGTATCCCCAATAACGAGGTTAGTAAGCACCTGCCGGTCCGCGCCTATCTCTTCCACGTCATACGATGCTTCGAGACCAAGCTGGTCAAGTTCTGAGGCAATGAGATCGTCGGCGATCTCTTCGCGTGCAGTCCATGCCAACAAGCCTGCAGCGACTAACAAAACACAAAGAACAAGCGCGAGGCGCAACCGCTTCCTGCGCGGCAAGAAACTGCGCTTAGGCGTCTCATATCTTTGTTCATTTTCGGCCGACGCCATAACCAGTCCACACTTGCGCGCATCAATTGTTAAAGGCAATGCAGCATAGCTAGCCGATTGCACACATAAACGCATTAGTGGGGGACAGCTTGACGCAAACTGAAGACATGTTTGGTGAAGGCACCGCCCAGTCCGAAAAGAGCGATACGAGCAAGCATGCCGGTGCTGGACACCGCGCGCGCTTGCGCGAACGCTTGCTTAAAGGGGGGGCGGAAGCGCTCGCAGATTATGAAGTGCTGGAATATCTGCTGTTCGCTGGCATCCGCCAAGGCGACACCAAACCAATTGCGAAAGCGTTGCTCAAACATTTCGGATCTTTATCAGCAGTTTTAAGCGCAGATCCGGCTGCGCTTAAACAGGTTAAAGGTGTAGGAGATACCAGTGCCGCCGCTCTCAAATCTGTAGGAATTGCCGCCCGCCGCATGGCTCGCAGCGAAGTGAGCGCAAAACCCGTGCTTGGGTCATGGCAAAACCTGATCGACTATCTCGCTATCGACATGGCGCACCTTACTGTAGAGCGCGTCCGCGTCCTTTACCTCGATGCGAAAAACCGCCTGATTGACGATCACCATGTCGGCGATGGTTCCATTGACGAAGCCGCCATCCACCCGCGTGAAGTCATTCGCAAGGCAATGGACGTTGGCGCAAGCGCGCTGATCCTCGTCCATAACCACCCCAGCGGCAATCCAGAACCGAGCCGTGCCGACATTCAAGTGACGCAGAAGATCGCCGAGGCGGGCCGCTTACTGGGCGTAACCGTTCATGACCACGTAATCGTAGGCAGAGAAGGCCATGTCAGCTTGCGCGCAAAAGGCCTGCTTTAAGATGCCTTGTTCAGGCTAAAAACACGCAATTTACGGCTGAAGAAGTGCCATAGCGACCCGGCAAATATCACCAAAATAACGCCCGCGCTTTCATCATCATCACGCGGTGCTGCATCCTTGCCGAGCCAATTCGCCAATCTGCTCTCAATCAGCGGATCAAGCGAGAGAAAACCTGCCCCGCGTGCCTCATAAATCGCCAACAGCAGCACCGGATAAAACGTCACATCAGGATGCGCGCCAGCCAGCATAAAATAGCCGATTAGAAACGTGAGCGCATACGATAATAATGTCGCAGCGAGCCCAAGGAAAAACAGCGCCACAAAAGTCATAGCGAGCCAATCTGGCGTTCCGCTAAAGCTGTTCGTGGGCAGCCACGTTGCAAGCGCGACCGATGGTTCAAACATTCCAGCCAAACTCAGCAGCGCCAGTCCCAACCAAACCCGTAAACCAAGCAACAAAAGCGGGGTCGCCAATTTGCGAACCCATGCCCCAAAGGACAGCAATGCCTTTATCGGGCGGCGCGATCCAATCTTGTGGGTAGCAGCCCAAATACGATCCATCGACAAAGCTGACGGACCGCAAAACACATACCATATTGACATTGCCACCAACATCAAATTGGTGGTTGTCGGGATATAGACCGCTTGCGAAATCACAGTCAGCGCAGCGAGCGCTAGCGCAGCAGGCCGTGTAAATAAGCCAAGAAACAGCAAAATCGGGCCGACAAGCTCAATCGTAAGCCCCGTTGCCGCCGCGTGCACTGGTGCCATCCAACTGACAGGATATTCATTGGCGGCAAGCGCAACCGCGGTGTCCCAATTGGACGCTTTTACCAGCCCTGATCGAAAGTAATATTGCGCGACAAAGAAACGAACAGCCAAATCAGTGAACGGCCAGAAGAGCACCGTGCTGCCAGAATACAGCGTCGCCAACCGACGCCATATCACCCCGTCTTCAACGGCTTGCGCGCCCTCGCCATCCAATTGATCTTCACTCGTCATTTCATCTGCGTCGTAACACGCCAAACGCAGAACGCCGATAGCCGTAAAGATTATGTCCGGCTGCAATCACTTCAGCGGCGCAGCGAATGGCCTAAAGGTCAAAGCCCCATTTGCCATAGGTGATGGCTAAATATGGGCTGCGAGCCAGCGCATCCGCAATCTGTGCCTTCGCTCTCTTATCGCCCATTGCACGTAAAATCAGACCTTTAAGAAGAACAGATGCCGTTTGGTCCGGTTCTAACTCAAGCGCCGCATCGACATCCTTCAACGCCTCATCAAACATGCCATTTCGCATATACATCAAGGCTCGGCTGTCGAGGATATTGGCCGCGTTATCTGAGTTCTCCACCGCTTTGGTGCAGACTGACAGACCCTCTGACAGATTGATCGCCCATGTCGCCATAAACCAGCATTTGTCGTCCAACATGTCGGCCTCGTTAGACATGTCTCCGATAAATTGGGTGATCCGGGCGAAACCGTCCTCAGGCCGCCCCTCCATTCCATCCAACCTAGCCAGAGCGAAGGTCAGACTTTTCTGCACATCCTCATCGCCGTCCTGATATTCCAGAATTTCGCGCGCACCATCAATATCTCCAGCGTGGGCCATAGCATTGGCGAGCCCCATTGCGCGCCACGCAGATGGATCGAGCGAATAGGCTTCATCCAGATCGTTGATGTAGGCATCTTGATCGAGTAATTGTGAATGCACCGTGGCGCGCTGGCTGTAATATTCTGCGTCCGCCTCTAACTCGATCACAGAATTCATGTCTTCCAGCGAACCGGCAAAGTCGTACGTGTCATAGCGGAACGCAGCGCGGGTAAGGTAGGATTCGTATTCATCCGGTTCATTCGCAATGATTTGTGCATATGCTTTTTCAAGGGGCTCAAGCACACTGCGATCGTCGCTTTTTGCAAAGCGCCAACGGCGTTCAATCGTTTCAGGCGCGATCAGTTTAACCTCTTGCCGCGCAAGCGCTGCAGCCTTGCGGCGCTCCTCACGAAAGTTCTCAGGAGCAATTTCACCGCCTTGGCTGGTAACAATCTCGGACACGACAACGAGCCCGTCTTTCAAATCGATTTCCCGTTGATAGCGGCGTCCTGCAACTTCGGTATCAACCGCCTCGCCATTGCGCAGCTCAAACGCGCCATCTGTCTGGGGAAGGATCAACCGCGCCATAGTGTCAGAACGGGTGCTCGTTCCGATGGCAGCGGGAAGAGTGCGCCATTCGCGGCGAGATCGATCTGGAGCAAATTTAAGCTCATCAGGTATAGAGCCTATGCTGCTTTCACCCTTCAAACCTTCAAACTCAAACGGCCCATCCCCGACACCTGTTAACACCAGTGTCGCTTCGCTATCATCATTTCCTTCAATGATTTCAACATCAAGCAACGCCAGTTCATCATCAATGCGCCGCGCCAATCGTCTTTTAGCGTCGCTTTCAAACTTATCCGCTGCGCCGTTCAGTCCGGCAGCCGCTGGGCCAAGAAAATGCATCTTCAAGGTTTGCAGCACGGGCAAATCCACGCCCGCCGACGCGTCAGCTAGATAATCCAAGCGCACTTCGGCCACGCGCGGCAAAACCTGCACAATCGGTTCCAATTCGGCGCCAGACGTGCGAATTGGCAGCGCGTATTCAAATGCTGGCACATTACCAGCGAGCGCCATGTTCGCACCCAGCGATGTACCATCCAAGTAATACTGGTTACCGCCAATGTCGGCGCGCACAAGCACGTGATCGAACGCACCGGGCAGCGGCAGCGAAACTGGAACGGCATTGCCCGCCTCGCTGGATACCAGCACAGGTTCTGCCTCAATCCCAAGGTGATTTAAGATCGCGAGTAAAATGACGGTTTTGGCTTTGCAATCGCCATATTTCTTGTCCCAGGTGGTTGCGACATCTTGTGGAAGATAGTTTCCGCCATCTAAGCCGTTCATCAGATAGCGAATGTCTTCCTGCACCAGCTCAAGCGCAGCGACGGCGCGTTCAAGATCGTTAGGGTAGTCGGCCCGAATGGCCTCAACCTTGGCGAGCAGGTCATCGATCCCGTCAAGCGCGCCATCGGTTTCGTAAAACGGGGCCATGGTGCTGGAAACTTCGGCCCAATCGGCAAAGGTCCCAAGCTGCAGCAAAGTTCCGCGGCGATACCGAAGCGGCGCATCTCTGGGGAATTCGTCCGCTTCCTCTAGCGGTAGGGTAATTTCGAGGGCGGTCGAGCCGCCAGAACGTTCGACTTCGGGCAGATTAAAGTTCGGACCTGCCTTGTACTGCACATCAACATCGTTGGACCACGAAGCGCGGACACGGGCAAAATCGGCGAGTTGGCTTGGCTCTCGCCATAGGAATGACTGGCTTTGCACCTCATCGCCGAGGGCTTGATCCGAGGTCGTCACCGAATAGCGCAGACGCAATTCATCGCCCACTTCGAGGCCGGGCACGGCCATGGTAGCGGTTAAAGAACCATCGAGAATGCGGTTTTCAAGCTGACGTTCGCGCCGCAGGACTTCGAATTCTTCGCCTTGCTCAACCAGATCAATCACATCTCCATCACGCAGAATGGTGATTTCGTGGACGATCAGATCGCCTTTGTCGGGTAGCCATTGCGCGTTGAGAGTGCCGACTTTTGAAAGGTCGGCAAGGCTGCCAACGCGGTAGACAATATCGCTGTATTCCCAAAGGCGCCCATCTTCGATGCGAATCTGGGTATCGTTGACGACCTGCGAATTGGCAGCGTCGCGCTCAATCTCAGACAGATCCACGCTGTCAATCCAGGATGGCGCGTCCTCATAAAGCGGCTCATCGCCCGCAATCGCAGCCGCAGAACAGCACAGCGCCAGTGCAGAAACGCCAGAGCGCGCGATTTTACGCGCGACCGGGCGCGCAAATGGAAAAGTCATGAATTATGCCCCAAATTCAGAAGTATTGCCTAAGTTTATAAGTCAAAAGGTTACTGTCAAATGGCAATCTCTCAATTGCACCGATTTGAGAGTAGCGATCTGATTTTTGCGCCGATCTTGGGATAAACCGGGGGCAATTTGCTATTCAGGCACTTGCCAAGTGTGCGCCTGCCGCATAGCCGCCGCTAAAGCACAAACACCACCTTATATTGCAATGGAGTTTCCCCGTGGTCCCTCGTTATGCCCGCCCTGAAATGAGCGCCCTATGGGAGCCGGAAGCAAAATTTCGCATCTGGTTCGAGATAGAAGCCCATGCGACCGAAAAACTGGGCGAGCTAGGCGTTGTGCCCGAGAGCGCAGCGAAAGCTCTGTGGGATTGGTGGGCGACAAACCCCAAGATCGACGTTGAGGCTATTGATGCGATTGAAGCTGTCACCAAGCATGATGTGATCGCTTTCCTTACCTGGGTGGCAGAGCAGGTTGGTGATGAGGCCCGCTTTATGCACCAAGGCATGACCAGCTCTGACGTGCTCGACACCACGCTGGCGGTGCAATTGGCCCGTGCGTCGGACATTTTGCTGGCTGATCTTGATGACTTGCTCGCCGCGATCAAACGCCGCGCTGAGGAGCACAAATACACCGCCACCATTGGTCGCAGCCACGGCATTCACGCAGAGCCGGTGACGTTCGGCCTTAAGCTCGCTCAGGCCTATGCTGAGTTTGACCGCTGCCGCGACCGGCTGGTTGCAGCCCGCGCAGAAATCGCCACCTGCGCGGTATCCGGCGCGGTCGGCACATTTGCGAATATTGACCCATCGGTTGAAGAGCATGTCGCTGCGAAGCTCGGGCTGACGCCTGAGCCGGTCAGCACGCAGGTGATCCCGCGCGATCGCCACGCGATGTATTTTGCAACGCTGGCCGTGATCGCTGGCTCAATCGAGCGGTTGGCGGTGGAAGTGCGGCACTTGCAGCGCACCGAAGTGCTTGAGGCGGAGGAGTATTTCTCTCCGGGGCAAAAAGGCTCATCAGCCATGCCGCATAAGCGCAACCCAATCCTCACTGAGAACCTCACTGGCCAAGCTCGCATGATCCGCAGCTATGCCCTGCCCGCGCTCGAAAACGTTGCGCTGTGGCATGAGCGCGACATCTCCCACTCCTCGGTGGAGCGTTTCATCGGTCCTGATGCAACCATCACGCTCGACTTTTCGCTCGCGCGGCTGACGAGTGTGATCGACAAGCTGCTGATCTACCCAGAGCGGATGCAGGCAAATATGGACCGCATGGGCGGCCTCGTGCACTCCCAGCGCGTCCTGCTTGCTCTCACTCAGGCCGGTGTCAGCCGCGAGGATGCCTACCGGCTGGTTCAGCGCAATGCGATGAAGGTGTGGGAATCGGATGGTAAGCTGCAATTGCTCGACCTGCTTAAGGCAGACGAGGAAGTGACATCAGCCCTCTCCCCCGAACAACTCGAAGATAAGTTCGACCTTGGATACCACTTCAAGCAAGTCGATACGATCTTTGACCGGGTGTTTGGCTGACCACTCGCGCTAGACTCAGCCGTTAAAAGGCTTAGGCTTGCGCGCACTGATTGGTGCTACGCCACAATAACAATTGCTTGGGGAAGATTGATGCAGATTTTGCGCACAATGCTTTGGATCGCAGTGCTGCTTGCGCTGGTTGCCTTTACAATTGGCAATTTTGATCGCGCCAGCGAAGTGCGCATTTGGCCCGGCCTCGTGTGGGATACCCGCGTTCCTGCAATTGTAATTGTGTCCTTCCTGATCGGTCTGGTGCCTACATGGCTGTATCATCGCGGCGTCAAATGGAGCCTCAATCGCCGCATACGCAGCCTTGAGAACGCGGTAAAATCAAACGCGCTCGCTCGCCGTCATGAACCTGCTGCCAGCACGGCAGATGCTGAGCCAGCCTCACCTGACGCCCCGCCAGCTCCAGCACCGCGAACCACAGAAGCCTCTGAACCACTGGCGCCAACTCCCCCTGTGCAGCCGCCAAAGGCAGGCAGCTAAGCCGATGAGCAATCCTGTCTTCCTCGCGCTCGATGTGCCGCAAATAGAGCCTGCTAAAGCTCTGATCGAAAAGGTGAAAGCGCATATCGGCGGCGTGAAACTTGGGCTGGAATTCTTCTGCGCACACGGCTCGCACGGCGTGCATGAAATTGCGCATCTGGGCCTGCCTATTTTCCTCGACCTGAAATTTCACGACATCCCCAACACCGTCGCCAGCGCGATGCAGGCTATCCACGTCTATGAACCCGCGATTGTCACCGTCCACGCCAGCGGCGGCCGGGCAATGATGGAAGATGCGAAAGCGGCAGCAGCAGAAGGCTGCAAAGTTGTCGCCGTAACCACGCTAACCAGTATGGATGCAAACGATCTGACAGCAACCGGCGTCTATGGCAGCCCTGAAACGCAGGTGATGCGGCTCGCGGAACTTGCCGAAGCGGCGGGCCTCGATGGAATTGTCTGTTCTGGCAAAGAGGTTGGCCAAGTCCACAAACAGTGGAAGGATGGCTATTTCGTGGTCCCAGGTCTGCGCCCCACCGGGGCCGGTACAGGCGATCAGAAGCGTGTCGTTACCCCGCGTTCAGCGCGCGATAGCGGCGCAAGCGTTCTGGTTATCGGACGCCCAATCAGCCGCGCGGACGATCCGATGGCCGCCGCGCGCGCAATCGAAGCCACGCTTTAGAGCACGACAATATGAGCACCCAGATAAAGATTTGCGGGCTGTCCACGCCCGAAACAATTGAAGCGGCAGTGGATGCGGGCGCGACGCATATTGGTCTCGTGCATTTTGAGCCAAGCTCTCGCCATGTTTCCATACACGATGCAGTGAAGCTGCGCAGGCTGATCCCCAGCAGCGTCAGAGCCGTGCTGCTCCTCGTCAACGCAGACGTCAAAGTGACCGGCACTGCGATTGGAGAGATAAAGCCGGACGTGGTGCAATTTCATGGCCGCGAAACGCCGGAATGGACGGGCGCCGTGCGCCAGCGGCTGGGAATTGAAGTGTGGAAGGCCTTGGGCCTGAAAGACGCTGGCACACTCGAAAGATCCCAAAAATATGTCGGCAATGTGGACCGGTTTTTGTTCGATGCCCCGGCAAAGGCGCTGCCCGGCGGCAATGGCGAAACCTTTCGCTGGGACTTGCTGAAAGGTCACGAACATCAGGTTCCGTGGGGCCTTGCGGGCGGATTGACGCCTGACAATGTGACCGAGGCCATCCGCTCTACGGGTACCGAATTGGTTGATACGTCTTCTGGCGTAGAAAGTGCGCCGGGCGTGAAGGATGTGGACTTGATCCGTGCCTTCTGCGAAGCGGCGAAGAACGCCTGACAACCGCTTGACCACCCCTGAGGGCCGATAATGAACAAGCAACCCAATTCTTTCCGCACCCAGCCCGATGATCGCGGGCACTTTGGCGAATTTGGCGGACGTTATGTCGCCGAAACGCTGATGCCGCTGATCCTTGATCTGGAACGGGAATATCGCGCGGCCCAGCAAGACCCGGCCTTCGCGGCTGAGTTTGATGATCTGATGAAGCATTACGTGGGCCGGCCTTCCCCGCTCTATCATGCAGAACGCCTGACAGAGGCTCTGGGCGGAGCGCAGGTCTGGTTTAAGCGCGACGAGCTCAACCACACTGGCGCGCACAAGATCAACAATTGCATCGGGCAGATCCTGCTCGCGATCCGTATGGGCAAAACCCGCATCATCGCAGAAACTGGCGCAGGCCAGCACGGCGTTGCGACCGCCACCGTATGCGCGCGCTTTGGCCTACCATGCGTCATCTATATGGGCGCAGAGGACGTAAAACGGCAATCGCCCAACGTGTTCCGTATGAAGCTGCTCGGCGCGGAAGTCGTGCCCGTGACCAGCGGCGGCGCGACGCTCAAAGACGCGATGAATGAAGGGCTGCGCGATTGGGTCGCTAACGTTCATGACACTTTCTACATCATCGGCACGGCTGCTGGCCCGCATCCCTACCCCGAGCTGGTGCGCAATTTCCAAAGCGTGATCGGCACAGAGGCGCGCGCGCAAATGCTTGATCGCGTCGGCCGTCTGCCCGATCTGTTGGTCGCCTGCATTGGCGGCGGATCAAACGCGCTTGGCCTATTCCACCCGTTCCTCGACGATGCTGATGTAAAGATGCTGGGCGTGGAGGCGGCGGGCCACGGGCTCGATGGCGACGAACACGCGGCGAGTTTGCTAGGCGGATCACCCGGTGTGCTCCACGGCAACAAGACCTATCTTTTGCAGGACGAAGACGGTCAGATTACCGAAGGCCACTCGATCAGCGCGGGGCTAGACTATCCGGGTATCGGGCCAGAACACGCCTGGCTAAAAGAAAGCGGCCGGGTCGAATACACCGCCGTCACGGATAAGGAAGCGCTGGACGGCTTCCAATTGCTCTGCCGCACCGAAGGCATCATCCCCGCACTAGAGCCAAGCCACGCAATCGCCGCCGTCGCCGAGCGCGCAAAGCAAATGGGCGAGGATGAGATCATTCTCATGAACCTGTGCGGACGCGGCGATAAGGACATCTTCACCGTGGCGGAAAAACTGGGAGTGGAGATGTGAGCGGGCAAAACCCGTCAGATGCGGCAAATTGCAATTCCACAGCTTTTGTCGATTTCATGCAGCGCTATTGGCACCAGATGGCAGACCAGCTTTACCCAAGTCTTGGCGCCGCACTTGAAGAATATAGAATCGAGAATGGGGAGAAATCATTCAATCGCCTTTCTCGGGAAATTGGAGAAATGATGGCGGACGGCCGTTTTCCAAAGCAAGCCGAGATCCGCTCGGCATACTCAAACCCATTCTGGAAGGCATTCGATAGGATTATCACTATCGAACAGCTGAATGAATCCTTTGCGCAAGCTTCCGATCTGCGGGGCTCAATTGACTAGCCGCCTCTTCTCAGCCTTTGCCAAGCCCCACCCCGCCTTCGTCGCCTTCATCACCGCAGGCGATGGTGACACCGCAGCCAATCTCGACGCGCTTGTCGAGGGCGGCGCGGATGTGATCGAGCTGGGAATGCCTTTCACCGATCCGATGGCCGATGGCCCCGCAATCCAAGCCGCAAACCTGCGCAGCCTTGGCGCAGGCACGACCACCGCCGACGTGCTGCAAATCGCCTATGACTTTCGCGCGCGCCATCCCGACGTCCCGCTGGTGCTGATGGGATACGCCAATCCGATGATTCGGCGCGGGCCGGAATGGTTTGCGAAAGCCGCGAAAGGCGCTGGCGTCGACGGTGTGATATGTGTCGACATCCCGCCGGAGGAAGACGACGCGCTCGGCCCGGCCTTGCGCAACGCTGGTATTGCGCCAATCCGCCTTGCCACGCCAACCACCGATGCCGCGCGTCTGCCCAGCGTGCTCAAGGGCTCGCAAGGCTTCGTCTATTACGTCTCTGTTGCTGGCATCACGGGCAAACAACAGGCCGCACAAGCCAGCATTGAGGAAGCGGTTGCTGCGCTAAAAGCGCAAACCGATCTACCGATTGCGGTTGGTTTTGGTGTGCGCACGCCCGACCAGGCCAGCGCCATCGCCAAGGTCGCAGATGGCGTCGTCGTTGGCTCGGCCCTAGTCGAAATCGTCGGCGAATTTGGCAAAGACGCTCCAGCCAAGCTAATAGAATACACATCTGCGCTGGCCGATGCCGTGCACAGCGCTCGATAGGAACAACGATGAACTGGTTTACTCGCGTTAGAAATTCGCTCGGCTTTAGTGACAAGCGCAGCTCCGAAAAGGATCTGTGGGTCAAATGCCGCAATTGTCAGGAAATGCTGTTTGCGCAGGAGTATGAGGACAATCTTTCCGTCTGCACTCGCTGCGAACATCACGGCCGGATCAGCGCCGACGCACGGCTAAACCTGTTGCTTGATGAAGGTTTTGAATTGCTGCCGCAGCCGCAGGTAAAAGAAGACCCGCTGAAGTTTAAGGACAGCAAGAAATACACAGATAGGCTCAAGATCGCGCGGGCCAACAATCCGCATCGCGATGCATTTTCGGTTGGCTCTGGATCGATTGATGGCCACCCGGCTGTCGTCGGTGTGCAAGATTTCGGTTTTATGGGCGGCAGCATGGGGATGGCCGTGGGCATGGCATTTTGCGCCGGGGCCGAGCGTGCGCTTACCCGCAAGTGCCCGTATATCGTGGTGACCGCCGCTGGCGGAGCGCGGATGCAGGAAGGCATCCTCAGCCTGATGCAAATGCCGCGCGCCACCGTGATGACGCGCGGCCTGAAAGAGGCTGGCCTGCCCTATATCGTCGTGCTGACCGACCCGACCACCGGCGGCGTCACCGCCAGCTATGCGATGCTGGGCGATATCCACATTGCAGAGCCCGGCGCGCTTATCGGCTTTGCCGGACAGCGGGTGATCCAGGATACCATTCGTGAACAACTGCCAGACGGCTTCCAACGCGCGGAATATCTGCACAAGCACGGCATGGTCGATATGGTGGTAAAACGCCACGATCTGAAAGCCACTTTGGCCAATGTGATCGACTATCTGCAGCCGCCCGTCGCGGCTTAGCCACGCGTCCGGTCGCCAGCAAAGCGATGGATTTCGGAAAGTCCGACGACCCGCGCGTTCAGGCTCAGCTTGATCGTCTAAGCCAGCTGAGCGTGCCGGACGGCCGCATCGGGCTGGAGACGATCACCGCGATGATGGAGCGGCTCGGCAATCCGCACCGCAAATTGCCTCCCGTGTTCCACGTCGCTGGCACCAATGGCAAGGGCTCAACTTGCGCGTTTCTGCGCGCGATGCTGGAGGCGGAAGGTTACCGCGTCCATATGACGACCAGCCCGCATCTCGTGCGTTATAACGAGCGGATCAGGCTGGCCGGAGAGCTGATTTCCGATGAGGATTTGGCGACGTTGCTCGCAGAGGTTCTCGACGCCTGCGAGGATCTGGGTCCGAGCTTTTTCGAAGTCACCATCGCCGCCGCCTTTCTGGCGTTCAGCCGCGTGCTCGCCGATGCCTGCGTGGTCGAGGTCGGGGTTGGCGGGCGTTTGGACGCAACCAATGTGCTGGAGCCGGATGCGCTGGCCGCCTGCGGGATCGCTGCGCTGGGTATGGATCACGAGAAGTTCCTGCTCGCGCCGGAGGACGGCGTGCCGAAAGAGCCGATGGCACGGATCGCGTTTGAGAAGGCTGGGATTGCGAAGAAGGGCGTGCCGCTGGTGACGATGTCATCTGACTATTCAGACGAGGTTCGACTAACGATCCGCAAATGCGCTCATCCAGTATCAGCCCCACTGCAAGAATTGCAGCCGGGGGATGAGTTTAAACTAGGCCGCCATCCGCTCGGGCTGTCTGGCGAACACCAGACGCGAAACGCCGCTCTAGCGGTCGCCATGCTTCGCCATCAGGATAAGCTCAAAATATCCGCCACCGCGATCAAAGAAGGTTTAAAAGCGGCCACTTGGCCTGCTCGCATGCAGCGGCTCTCGCAAGGCCCATTGGTCGCTGAACGCGACGTGTGGCTCGACGGCGGCCACAATCGCAGCGCGGGTGATGTTATCGCTGGGGAGTTTGAGGGCACATCACTGCACCTCATCCTAGGCATGCTCGCCAACAAAAATCCGCGCGCGTTGCTTGATCCGCTAGGCGATGCAGTGCGCAGCCTCACTATCGTCCCTGTGCCCGGCCAAGATTGTCATCCGCCCGAAGTGTTCGGACCCGACGCGCGCGCCGCGTCGGGCATTGAAGACGCGCTGCTCAACATCCCCGATGACGGTTACCCTGTGCTGATCGCAGGATCGCTCTATCTCGCTGGCGAGGTGCTGCGGCTCAATGACGAGATACCTGACTAGGCGCTGTCGTCAGCGTCAGCCCTACCCGCCGTGCCCATAGAATCGTCGACCAATCCGGTGCGCATCATCCACCAGAACAGCACGATCCCCGGCACCGCCAATACGGTGGTGAGCAGGTAGAAATTCACATATCCAGTGGCCTCAATCAGGCCGCCCGCCGTGGTCCCCGTGATCAGCCTACCGACGATGCTCGCCGCCGCGCTGATCATTGCATAATGCGCCGCCGTAAACCGCAGATCACACAGCGCCGAGAAATAGGCGACCACCACCACGCCGCCATATCCGCTGGCGAAATTCTCAAACCCGATGGCCGAGGCGAGGCCCAGATTTGAATGCCCTGCCGCCGCCAAGGCCGCGAAACTAACATTGGATACCGCCATCAATATAAGCGCGATCAGAACCGAGCGTTTGAGGCCCAGTCGCGCATAGATAATGCCGCCCACAAAGATGCCGATCAGATAGGCCCAAAAGCCAACGCCAACGTCGTATATTGCGATCTCATCATTGCTGAACCCCAGATCATCAAACAGCAGCCGGAATGTAAGATTCGCAAGCGTATCGCCGATTTTGTGGACGAGGATGAACGCGAGGACGAGCCACGCGCCGTGCCGCTGAAAGAACTCTTTGAATGGCCCGGCGATCGACTGCCAAACGTCAGAAACGCCCTTGCGCGCGATCGTGACTTGCCGCCGCTCGGGCTCTCCCATGATCAGCGCGGTCAGCATCGCTGGCAGCGCCAGTGCGGCGCAGGAAAGATAGGCGGCCTCCCACCCATATCGCACGGCGACCACCAGCGCGATGGCCCCTGCCCCGGCGGAGCCGACGCGCCAGCCATATTGGTTCATGCCCGAGCCTGTGCCGAGCTGATACGGCTTCAGCGTCTCAATCCGGTAGGCGTCGATCACGATGTCGAATGTCGCCCCGGCAATGCCGACAAGCACCGCAGCTACGATGGTTCCGGCCAGGTTCTCAGACGGATCGACCAGCGCGAGGTTCACCACGGATGCGATGACCAGCACGCCGGATAGGATCATCCACGATACCCGCTGCCCCAATCGGCCCAGCACCGGGATGCGCACGCCATCGACCACCCACGCCCAAAACACTTTAAAATTGTAGACAAGGAAGGCGAGCGTGAACGCGGTGACGGTCGCCTTGTCGATCCCATCCTGCGCAAGCCGCGTCGTCAACGTCGCGCCGATCATCGCATAGGGAAAGCCGGAGGACACGCCGACAAAAAATGCGGCGAGCGATTCCTTCTCAAAATAGGGTTTCGCGGCGCTCCACCAATTGTGCCCGGTCGCTGCTTCAGGCGCAGACAAACCCGCCTACTCCGCCGGTTGTGCCTCTGGCGTGACGACGCCTGACCCGGTGGGACCAGCCCGAGATTGGCGGAACCATTCTGCGAGGCATAACACTACCGCGATAAAGCCGATCAGCGTGGTTAGGATGAAAACATCGTAATACCCTTGATCTTCGATCATCTCACCCAAAGCGCCGCGGCCCAAGGTGCCGACCAGCAATGTGAGCGAGGAAAGCAGCGCATATTGCACCGCGCTGAAGTTCTTGTTCACGATGGAGGATAGCCACGCGATATAGGCCGCGCCTGCGATACCAATGGCCAGGTTTTCAAAGAAGATTGTGAAGGTCAATTTGGCCAGAGAAGGGCTGCCGATAACCGGGACTTGGCTGATCGCCCATGAGAAGCCGACCGCATCGCTCACTGCCTGCATATTCGCTCCGCCGATGGCGAGATCAGCGTAGAGCAAGTTTGTGAGCGCAGCGAGCAGCGCGCCAATCGTCAGCGTCAACATCCGGCCCATAAACGTCAGCATCGCGCCGCCCACAGCAAGGCCTAGGATGATCGCGCCGACACCAAAGAATTTGGAGGCAAAGGCGACCTCATCCTTGGTGTAGTTCAATTCTCCAAGGTAAAACGGATAGGCAAAGCTGCCCCAGATCGCGTCGCAAATCCGGTAGGTCAGAACCAGTGCGAGAATAAGCACCAGTGACCAACCGATCCGGCCCACAAACTCGACCAATGGCAAGACCAGCGCGCGGTAAAGGTGGTCCATCACAAATCCGCTGCCCTGCGGCGCGGGAGCGTCCTGGGTGAGCAGATAGTTGCCCTGGCGTTTCTGGCTCGCGAGCCAGCCAGCAATCAACGCCGGAATTACGACGGTCGCAACGATAATCCATGGGCCGTAATTTACCGTGAATTCGGTCGGGTTTGGACGGTCCTCTGGCGCGTATGCCAAAGACATATACATGAACGTAACCACCACACCGATGGCCCCTGCCCACAACCCGCCCACCACCAGCAAAGCCTTGGCTCTAATACCCGGTTCCAGCTCGCCTTGCTTGCGCAGGCCCACGAACAGCTCATCGACAACCGCAGGCTGCCCTTCGGCGAGCTTTTTGCTGTCGCTATCAGGAGCAAACAGGCCGATAAACCCAATACCGAGCAAGATTGCCCCCATCAGCATGTAGGTTTGCGGCCAACCGAGCCGCGCGGCGATGATCAGACCAAATGCGCCGCCGACCAGCGCCGCTAGACGATATCCCATCTGGTAAACCGTGGAGAGGATATCCAGCGTGGCCTTTTCATCCGCCACGTCAATCCGCCACGCATTAATCGCAATGTCTTGTGTGGCGCTGGCAAGCGCTCCGATCCCGGCGAGCAGGCTGAACCAGCCGATCGTCTCATTGCTGGGATTGCTGAGCGCCAAGGCGACTAGAATCGCGCCAAGCAGCAATTGCGAGGGCACGATCCATTGCTTGCGCTTACCCAGCATCCGCATGCCGGGAATGTTCACTTTGTCGATCAGCGGCGACCACAGAAACTGAAACGCATAAGCGAGACCGATGAGCGAGAAGACACCCATCGTCTCCAGATCAACCTCGGCATCGCTAAGCCATGCGAACAAAGTGCCAAGGAACAACGCGAACGGCAGCCCGCTGGCAAAGCCAAACAGCGCCATATAGCCGGTTTTCTTCTGGCCCATCGACTGGAAGACTTCGCGCCAACCCGGTTTTTTTGCTTCGGCCTCAGCCATTTTCCCTGCGTCCTTCCGATCCCGCGTAATTTCTGCAACACTAGCGGCGGATGAGAGGAATAGGAACGCTTCGATGAACGCCCCGACAACGCCATCAACACCTTTGCCAGAAAGTGGTGCTGAAACACTTCGGCCAACACCGGGTCAATTGGCCTTGGCGCAGAAAATCAAGAGCGGCGAAATGCGCACAGCGGACCGGACCATGACTGTCCGGGCGAGCGTCTATACAGATCCTGCCCACTTTGCGCGCGAGAAAGCGGCGCTGTTTGACCGGATGCCGCAAGTGATTGCGCCTTCCGCCTTGTTACCCGCCCCCGGCATGTCAGTGCCGCATGATGGCACGGGTCGGCCGCTGCTGATCACGCGCGATAAACAAGGCGAGGTTCACGTTTTCCTCAATGTCTGCCGCCATCGGGGCACACGTTTGGTTGAAGGGGACAAAGTGCAATGCGCCAGCCGCTTGGTCTGCCCGTATCACGCTTGGACATACAGGCTAGATGGGGCTTTGCTTGCCCTACCCCGGCCCGAAACCTTCCCCAGGCTTGAAAAACGCGAGCATAGCCTGATCGAAATGCCATCATGCGAGGCAGGCGGGCTGATCTGGTTTACCCCTAAAGACAGCGCAGACTTCTCTGAAGCCATGACTTTGGGTCAGGACTTTGCAGCCTTTGGGATGGGCAGCGCCCATCTGTTCCGCCGCAAGACGCATTCGGTAGCGGGCAATTGGAAGCTGATTATGGATGCATTCCTTGAAAGCTATCATGTCACTCGCCTCCACGCGAACACCATTGGGCCATTCTTTAAGGATGGAATCACCAGCGGCGACAATATCGGACCGCATCAACGCTCTGCCGTTGGACGCTTAGAGGAAATGGAGACGGTCGACCTTACCGATATGGCGGCGCTGCGTAAGGTGGTAACGTTTGCATACCAGCTGCTACCGGCAACGATCATCGTACCCAGCCCAGATTATGTGAATGTGATGGTTTTGATGCCGCAAGCTCACAATCACACTCTAGTAGAAGACTTCATGTTAATCCCCGAAGAACCGGCGACCGAAAAGGCTAAGGCGCATTGGGAGCGCAGTTGGAACTTGCTTGATGGCGGTGTATTCGCCAGCGAAGATTTCCGCGCTGCAGAACTGGGCCAACAAGGGTTGGAAACAGGTGCAATTGAGCATCTCACACTCGGCACGCTAGAAAGTGGCATCGCTCGATTCGATGAATCCATTTCAGCGGCATTGGCTGCTCATAAGTGACTCTGCAAAAATGAACGTGACTAATGCTGAGCCAAGCTATGAAGTGCTAACCTTTGGGGAAGAACGCGAATCTGTTGTGGTGATTGACAGGTTTTCGGGAGAATTGAATCGGCTCATCACTGCCGGGCGCAGGGCCAGCTATGCACCAGCTCAAGGATATCCGGGTATCCGTAGCCCTCTTGATCCCAATTACCTAGCCAGCAAGTCTGCCGTGTTAGTCGACGCTCTATCCAACGTTTTCGGGCTCACTAAACGCATCGGAATTGAAAGCTGCGCATTTTCCATCGTCACCACTCCGCCAGAAAAGCTTCACCCATCGCAGCGTATTCCCCATTATGACGGAACTGAGCCGGGCTTGATTGCCGTTGTGCAATACACCCAAGGCCCCGAAACAGGCGGAACCAGCTTTTATCGTCATAAACGCACGGGTTTTGAAACCATCTCTGATGACCGCGTGCAGGCGTACCGCGATGGGCTGGCAAAAGATGATGCAGAATATGGCCTGCCGCCTAACAGCTATCACCATGGCACATCGGATCGCTATGAGATGATAGGAGAGGTTGCGGCAAAGCCCGACCGGTTGATCTTATATCGCGGGTGTAGGTTGCACTCCGGTTATATTCCGCAAGCTCCCGCTCCCGATACTGCACCCGATGCGCAGCGATTGACCGTCACCGCGTTTCTTGTTGGTGAAACATAGGCAGCGCGCGAGTTGCGCAAGACCGGCGGAAAGCCTAGGCGCATCCTCGAAATGACCAAGTCAGAAAAATCCGCTGATCGGCCCGAAGGGGATCGGATCGCCAAGCTGCTCGCCCGAGCTGGTGTCGCTAGCCGCCGGGAGGTAGAGCGCATGATAGCCGATGGCCGCATATCCATACGCGGCAAAGTGGTCGAAACACCGGCAACATTCCTCACTGACCTGCGCGGTGTAAGCGTAGATGGCAAAGCCGTCGGACCAATTGAACCATCACAGCTTTATGCCTTCCACAAGCCAACCGGACTGCTAACGGCGGAGCGTGATTTCACTGGCCGAGCGACAATCTATGACGCGCTGGTCAATGCTCTGCCCAAGGGCACACCGCGATTGATGCCAATCGGCAGGCTCGATCTGAACACCGAAGGTTTGCTTTTGCTCACCAATGATGGCGGGCTAAAGCGGCAAATGGAGCTGCCCGCCAGCGGCATTCCCCGCACCTACCGCGCCCGCGCATTCGGCGATGTCTCTCAGGAACAGCTCGAAGCCTTGGCCGAGGGCATAGAGATTGATGGCGTACGGTATGGCTCCATCAATGCAAACAAGGAACACGGCGGCAAAGCCGGCGGCCGTAATCAGTGGATCGAAATGACGATCACTGAAGGCAAGAACCGCGAAGTTCGCCGGGTGCTTGAATATCTCGGCCTGGAGGTCAGCCGCCTTATTCGCACCGCCTACGGCCCGTTTGAACTGGCTGATTTAGGGCGCGGTCAGGCTCAACGCATACGCAAAGGCGATCTCGATCGTTTTATCAGCACGCTAAAGCGGTCAAACAAGTCGTGAGAGTGATTGCTGGCGATTGGCGCGGGCGAAAGCTGATTGCGCCCAAAGGCGACGCGACCCGGCCCACTGGGGACCGGACACGCGAGACATTGTTTTCAATGCTGACTAGCAGGCTTGGCGGATTTGATGACTTGCGCGTCGCAGACCTGTTCGCCGGCTCTGGAGCATTAGGGATAGAAGCGCTCAGCCGCGGAGCGGCGCATTGCCACTTCGTTGAGCAAGACCGCGCAGCGCTCGACACGATCCGAGCCAACCTGAAAGCACTCGATGCAACCGCGAAGGGCTCAGTTCAGGCTGGCTCGGTCATGGCGCTGGGCCCTGCAAGAGAGCCTTACGACCTTATTTTGCTCGACCCTCCTTATGAAACCGGTGCTGGCATGGTCGCGCTGGACCGTTTGCAGCGCCACGGTTGGATTGGCCCGGCCACTTGGATGGCGATGGAAACCGCGCGCGGCGAAGATACGAGCGTCAAAGGACTTGAGACCGAGACCGAACGGCGGGTTGGTAAGGGAAAGCTCACCTTGCTGCGTCTGGTGCATGGGGTTTAACCAGACAAATAGCCCCGCCGATCGGCCCGAAGGTTCACCGGGCCACGAATGGCCCGGCAAGCGTTTCGGCGTCCTAGTTTTCGCCCTCTGGCATTGGGGCGGGCTCTTCAACCGGCTGATCGCTCGGGTCTGATGCAGGCGCTCCAGCCCCTGCTGCGCGCGCCTCAATAATTTGCCATGTCGACTCGCGATCAGGGCCGCTCATTGAGGTGATGAGCACACGGTCATCATCAGACAGGCGCCAGAACAGATCTTGGCGATCTGGTGACAACGTCCAATAATACCCGCGTGTTTCCATCGGCCATGTGTCGTACGCAGCCTGTTGATCGGGCGGCCAACTGTCATAAGCTGCGGTCTGATCAGGGTTCATTGCCGTGTCCGCCGGCGCAGCAGGCGCAACGGGCGCAGCGCCATCATCCTGAGCCACAGCAACAGAACCAATAGGTATAGCAAACGCCATAGCTCCGGCGCCGATAAGTAGTGAAAGTGAATTACGCATGGGATTCTCCAATAAGTTTTCCCAAGCGTTACGAACGCGGCCTGCTTGCTCTTAGCGAGTTGCCCTCTGAGCAAGCACAAACACTTATGGCGATTGTTTCGCCATTCGCGAAGGCTTTGGCAGATCGCATAGCGCATTGCGCGCACGGTTAAGCGTCATGCGTGGTGAAAGCGCGGCGGGACGAATTTGTCCGGTCATTCTTGCGAATTTAGCGATTATACAATCGGGTATGAGGCGGTTTGTGTGCTTGCAGGTAAGCGCCGTGTTCTCTAACTGTTCACACAATTGTTATGAGTGATCCTTTGCCCCTACCCGCCAATGCACCGCCGCCGGAAGGCGCTGTGCCGCCCTATGCCGCAATGTTAAACGCGCCGCAGCGCGAAGCTGTGCTGACGACAGAGGGGCCCGTTTTGATGCTGGCGGGAGCCGGCACAGGTAAAACAGCCGCCCTCACCGCTCGGCTTGCCCATCTGGTGGCGACCCGCCGCGCCTACCCAAGCCAGATCCTATGCGTGACCTTTACCAATAAAGCCGCGCGCGAAATGCGCGAACGGGTTGCCAAGCATTTGGGTGAGAGCGTTGAGGGTATGCCGTGGCTCGGCACGTTCCATTCGATCTGCGCAAAAATGCTGCGCCGCCATGCTGAACTGGTCGGCCTGCAATCAAATTACACCATTATCGATACCGACGATCAGCTGCGCTTACTGAAACAGCTTATCACTCAGAATGATCTGGATGAGAAACGCTGGCCCGCCCGCCAACTCGCTGGCCTGATTGATCGTTGGAAGAACCGCGGGCTTAACCCCGGCGATCTCGATGCGGTGGAGAACGAAAGCTACGCCAATGGGCGTGGTCAGGCGATGTATCAGTTATATCAGGACCGCATGAAAGCGCTGAACGCATGCGATTTCGGCGATTTGATGCTTCACGTGCTCAACATCTTCCGCAAGCACAATGATGTGCTCGCCGAGTATCAACAGCGCTTCAAATACATCCTAGTTGATGAGTATCAGGATACAAACGCCGTCCAATATCTGTGGCTGCGACTGCTTGCGCAGAGCCATAAGAATATCTGCGTGGTCGGAGACGATGACCAGTCAATCTATTCCTGGCGCGGCGCAGAGGTTGCCAATATCCTGCGCTTTGAAAAGGATTTTCCCGGCGCGCATGTCGTGCGGCTGGAACAGAATTATCGCTCCACTCCGCATATTCTTGGAGCGGCATCCGGCCTGATACGGGCAAACAGCGAACGGCACGAAAAGACGCTGTGGACCGAAGTGAACGCGGGCGACAAGGTCCGCGTTGTTGGCGTGTGGGATGCGCCGGAAGAGGCACGCCGTGTGGGTGAAGAGATTGAGCGGCTAGAGGGTGAAGGCGCTCCATTAGACCAAGTCGCCATCTTGGTGCGCGCGCAATATCAGACGCGCGAATTTGAAGACCGATTCATCCAGATCGGCATCAACTACCGCATCATCGGCGGTTTTCGCTTTTATGAGCGGGCCGAAATCCGCGATGCGCTTGCCTATCTGCGCGTCATTGCTCAGCCGCAAGATGATCTCGCGTTTGAGCGGATCTATAACCAACCCAAACGCGGGCTCGGCGCAAAAACGCTGGAAAAGATGCACCAGCATTCCCGGCTCACCAATATGCCGTTGGCTGCTGCGTCCCTCGCGCTGGCCGATAGCGATGAGCTGCCCGCGCGCGCCGCCAACACAATCGGCGCGATGATGCGGCAATTCCTCGTCTGGCGTGAGGCAGCAGAGGCGGTCACGCCTTCTGACCTGCTGCGCATGGTGCTGGAAGAAAGCGGCTATAACGACATGCTGCAAAAGGATCGCAGCCCGGAAAGCGCCGGGCGGCAGGAGAATCTATCCGAACTCGCCCGCGCAATGGAAGAATACGAAACGCTCGGTGACTTTCTTGAGCATGTTTCGCTCGTGATGGACAATGATCGCAGCGAAGATGAAGAGACCGTCACGATCATGACGATACACGGCGCGAAGGGGCTAGAGTTTGACCACGTGTTTTGCGTCGGTTGGGAAGAAGGCGTGTTCCCTAGCCAGCGCTCGCTAGACGAAGGGGGCCTTGCCAGCCTCGAAGAAGAACGCCGCCTTGCATACGTTGCGATCACCCGCGCACGGCGCAAATGCCATATTTTCCACGCCGCAAATCGCCGCATTTACGGCCAATGGACCAGCTCCATCCCCTCGCGCTTTATTGAGGAATTGCCAGAAGAGCATATCACTCAAGAAACAACCATGACCGGCGGCGCCAGCCTGTGGCAAGCCAATTGGAGCGAGCAGGACGATCCCTTTGCCCATGTCGCCCAAGCTCAGCCAGGCAGAGCGCAAACGCGCGGACCAGGTTGGCAGCGCGCGTTATCTTCAGGCTATGATACCAAGCCTGCGCGGGTGCGCGAAAACGCACGATCCGCTGCTAGCTTTGCCGCCAAGCCTCGCAGCGACATCAGCATTGGTGCAATGGTCCATCACGATAAATTCGGCACGGGCTGCGTGACCGATCAGGAAGGCAACAAACTTGAGATTGAATTTGAGGAATACGGCACAAAGCGCGTGCTAGACAGCTTTGTGAAACTGGCTGGTTGAGCAAGCTCTGTGATGAGGCATATTCGAAGGCAATTGCATGACCACCCCTATGAATGCAGCGCCTTAGAACCCCAGCATTAACCAAGGCCTCGTTTGGGCGTCAATCCAAACCTACGTCTAAGAAACCCGGCTTTGGACCATTCCATTCGCCCGCCGCAACAGGCTCATCATCCTCATCGCGGCGGCGGTGAGCACGCTTTGGCCTTTCATCTGACTTAGCGATATCCGACTGCGCATGATTGGCCTTTGGCTTGCGCGGTTGGCGTTCGCGCTTGGGCTTTTCGCTGCGCTCTTCGTGATCGTCTTGTGATGGCGCGCGCTTGGCCGGAGCCTCCTTCTTGGGCGCATCCTTCTTGGACGCATCCTTGCGTGACCGCGACCGCTTTGGTTTATCTTCAGACGCATTATCGTCAGACGATTGCTTCGATGCAGGATCAGCGATTTCGACCCGCACATCATCTTTGCCGAACACGTCGATCTTATTTCCAGTCAGCTTTTCGACGTTGTCGATCGCTTCGGAATCGGATTTCGTGACAAAAGTGAAAGCGCGCCCCTTCGCACCAGCACGGCCCGTGCGGCCAATCCGGTGGACGTAATCGTCTGGATGCCAAGGTGTGTCATAATTAAAGACGTGGCTGACGCCTTTGATATCAAGCCCCCGCGCAGCCACATCGGACGCAACCAGAATATTGATATCGCCCGATTTGAACCTTTCCAGCTCTTTCTGGCGGGTGTTCTGATCAATATCGCCGTGGATTTCTCCGCTGCGGAAACCGTCCTGCTGCAATTTCTTGTTCAATTCACGAACGGTCGTCTTCTTGTTGGAGAATACAATCGCCGTTTCAACGTGATCGTTTCGCAGCAGCCATTGCAGCGTCGATAGCTTGGCGCGTTGTTCAACATTGACTTTAAACGCGGTGATATCTTTGTTGGTGGTCGCCGCGCGTGCCGTTTCAATCCGCTTTGGATTGCTGAGAAACGTTTTCGCCAATTTCGCAATAGGCGGCGGCATGGTTGCTGAAAACAGCATAGTCTGCCGCGTTTCAGGCAGTTTGGAACAGACAAATTCGATGTCGGGAATGAAACCCATGTCGAGCATCCGGTCCGCTTCATCGATCACCAACAGCTCGCAGCCATTTAGCAGGATCTTACCACGCTCAAACAAATCCATCAGGCGGCCTGGCGTAGCGATCAGAACATCGACGCCCTCGTTCAGCGCCTTAAGCTGGTCACCCATCTGGACGCCGCCGATTAGCAGCGCCATTTTCAGGTCGTGGTTCTTGCCATACTTCTCAAAGTTTTCGGCAACTTGCGCAGCCAGTTCGCGCGTCGGCTCAAGAATGAGCGAGCGCGGCATCAGCGCGCGGCGGCGGCCGCTGGCCATCACATCAATCATGGGCAGAACAAAGCTGGCCGTTTTGCCTGTTCCAGTCTGCGCAATACCAATGATGTCTTTCATCATCAGAACGGCTGGGATCGCCTCTGCTTGAATAGCGGTAGGCTCAGTGTAGCCAGCGTCATCGACGGCTTTGAGCAATTCAGGTGAGAGGCCGAGATCGGCGAATGTCATCGTGATTATTTTTTCCGGATAAGGGCGGCGTTAGCGCCGCGAATAAATGCGTGATGCAGTAATGTTGCATCAAGTGCGTGCCGGATCGCTGAAATACGGCGAAAAGTCAAGAAAACGGCCAAATTTGGGCAGGCCTATCGCCTTAGTCGTTAACCGCGACCAAACGCCGCATCCGCGCCACTTGGCACTTTGCACCGGATCGGGATTGAAGCCGATCCCGCGAAACGCACAGTTTGCCGTCTTCGTTTTTGTCTACGTAAAAGCCTGAATAGAACTCTCGCGCGAGGCAGGTTTTTTCAAGATTTATGGATATAATCCGGCGGTCACGCAGGAACAAAAGCAAGCGATTACCACTGCCAGTTTGAACGCCCGCGATCCGATCAAGAGGCAAGCATTTGTCCATCTTGCGCTCTTCAAAGCGGGTCGACAGCCCTTGCTGCGGAGCTTGCGCAAGCAATTGTGAACGCTCGCTTGGCCGCGCTGGAGAAATGCGCACCGTCACGCGCTGCTCAATGCGAACTTGCCTGACGGTGTTGCTGTCATGAAGTGCGTTCAGCGGATTTGCTGCTGATGGTAGGATCGGACTTGCATCTTCAAGCTGCGTTTGATTAGCGACTGGCCTTGTCTGCTCTTCTACCGCGAGTTGTGCTGGCGGCGCGACCAACAAGGGCGCAGAACTTTGGCCGATCATAGGCAGGATCAGGGCAACAGGCGCTGCAAGCGCGAACATGCTGGGCATGAGCTGAGACCCTCCTGAAAACCGCAGCGCACCCCCTTCGGATCCGCCAAACTTGCCGCGATCTAGCACGCGCAATTGAATGCTGGCTTAATCTGTTGGACAAATACCCGCAAAGCGCTGGCAAAAACGCGTTCAGCTGTGGCATAGCAGCCACAATTATGGACACTTCACCGATAAATTTGAACGAATTCCTGTCGCGAGCAACCGGCTTGCTTGGGGCCAAAGGACTGACGACTGATCCAGAGATTATTGAGCCATGGCTGACCGATTGGCGCGGGCGTTACCTCGGCAAGGCTTGTGCGCTCGCTTCCCCCGCATCAACCGAAGAAGTGTCCGCCCTCGTCAAACTGTGCGGCGAATACCGCATCCCGGTCGTGCCCCAAGGCGGGAACAGCGGGATGGTGGGCGGCGCAACGCCTGATACGACTGGCGACGCCTTATTGTTATCGCTGCGGCGGATGAAAGCGGTGCGCCACTTCGATAAAGAAGCTGGCCAGATCATTTGTGAGGCGGGGCTCGTGCTGCAAAACTTGCACGAACTGGCTGATGGCGCAGGCTTACGCTTTCCCCTGACGCTGGGTGGTAAAGGCTCTGCCACCATCGGCGGGCTAATCTCTACAAATGCGGGCGGGACGCAAGTTCTGCGTCACGGGACGATGCGCGCCCAAGTGCTGGGTCTGGAGGCGGTGTTGGCGAACGGCGAGGTGTTTGACGGGCTAGCGGCGCTTAAGAAAGACAATCGCGGATTTGACCTCAAGCAATTGCTGATCGGGTCAGAAGGTACGCTGGGCATTGTAACTGCCGCCAACCTTCGCCTGCTGCCAGCGCAAACGGGACGGGTCACGGTATGGGCAGGCGTGGAAACCATCATCGGCGCAAGGGCGCTGCTGCGCTTCATTCAATCGGACCTTGGTGAGCCGCTAGAAGGCTTTGAGATCATTCCCGATCACTGCTTAGCCAATGTAATCGACCATTTGCCGGGCGCCCGCGCTCCCTTGGATCAGCCGCATCCGTGGAACACGCTGATCGAATTCGTCTCATCCAATGCGGATAGTGATGCATTGCGCGACCAGGCGGAAGCGGTGCTGGCAGATGCGATGGACGCTGACCTGCTGCAAGACGCGGTAATTGCCTCATCAGAAACCCAAGCCGAAGAATTTTGGCTGCTACGCGATTCGATCTCAGCGGCAGAGCGGGCGCTTGGCCCCGCGACCCAGCATGATATTTCCGTGCCGGTCGAAAAGATGCCGGAATTCATACTCAGCGCGATTGGCAAGGTAGAGGCGGCTTTCCCCGGCACGCGCAGCATCGCCTTTGGTCACCTTGGCGATGGCAATGTCCACTTTCACGTCATTGCACCGGATGGCGCTGTGCCCGGTAAATGGGAAGAGACGGAGGGAGAGCGCGTATCCTCTATGGTCTATGACCTGGTTGATCGCTGGGGCGGATCGATCAGCGCAGAGCACGGCATTGGCCAGATGAAAATCGGCGAACTTGCGCGGTTAAGCGATCCCGCCACCCTAACCATGATGCGCGGCGTGAAACACGCGCTCGACCCGCAAAACCTGCTCAATCCGGGGAAGCTCGTCCCCGAATAGGTTCAGATAGGCCGACAACTATGCCGGTCACGCTTGCACAGGCGCGCGCTGTCGCCTAAAGCGCGGCGCGTTCGGCCAGCATTTAGGTGCCCCGGCCGCCCATTTTTTCAGACCCGTCAATTCGGAGAATTCCCATGGCCAGCGCGCCGCAGCCGCAGCTTCCACTGTTTTACAAAGACCTCCTCCCGCTTAACAGCAAAGATCATAAGGATTGGAAGGTCAAACCGTTCGACGATGCAGATTTCCTCGCAACGGCCCATGCAATTCCGCTGACAGTTGACGAATTCGTCGATTCGCAGCGCAATTATCCGATTGTGTTCACTGCTGGTGAAAACCCGCTTCCAATCGCGCTGATGGGGCTGAATGAAGGCGTAAACACCTTCATCGATGACAACAAAAAGATGGTCGCGGACGTTTATGTCCCTGCTTATGTTCGTCGTTATCCCTTCATGCTCGCCAAGCTGCAGGAAGGTTCAGAAGAACTTTCACTATGTTTCGATCCAAGCTCAGGCGTGGTTGGCAAGCACAAAGAAGGCAATGAGCTGTTCACTGATGCTGGCGAATCGTCAGAATATACCAAGAGCATTCTCGATTTCTGCAGCAAGTTCGAAGAATCCGGTCAACGAACCCGCGCATTCCTTGAAGAACTGAAGAAACTCGACATTCTGATGGACGGCGAAATTGCAATCACCCGCAATGATATGCCTGACAATCCGTTTGTTTACCGTGGCTTCCGCATGGTTGATGAGAAGAAACTGCGCGAGCTGCCGATTGAAACGCTTGATGCGCTGAACAAGAACGGCATGATCTTGCTAATCCACGCTCACCTGTTCTCGATGAACCTGATGCGCACGCTGTTTGAACGTCAGAACGCGCAAGGCAAAATGCCAGAGCAGGCGCCTGCTCCTGAAAAGGCAAACTAAGCCAAATCTGGCCAAACAAAAACGCATCGTTAATGCATAGATCAGGGCTTGGCCGGGCTTGAACACTCCCGTGCCGAGCCCTATTTATTTGTTACCACGAAGGTTGCCCTCATGACCTGAGTGGTACACGCGCCTTTTTGGCGCGATCCTCCCTGAACCTTGGCCACTCCGTGCATCATGCACGGGGTGGTTTTTTCTTGAGTTTAGAGAGAGAGTTACGCGTGCCGGATGCGAACTATTCCGCGGCCAGATCAAAGCGGGAACCATCACACAATCGTGCGGTTTCTGCGCCGAGCTCGCGGACCAATCCGGCCAGCATTTGCGCCAGTGGCATCATCTGCGCACTGGGTTCAGAGAATTTGGCATCGAGATAAGCAGAGCGGCACACTTCAATTTGCACAGCATGTAGGCCGCGCGCCGGGTCAGAATGGCGATCCAATACATAGCCGCCAGCATAGGGTCGGTTATGCGCGACCGGGCAGTTCTTTTCATCCAGATAGCGCACCGCGCGATTGATCAGAGCAGCGTTGCATGATGCTCCGAACCGATCGCCCAGCACAACTTTAGGTGCGCTGGCTTGCCCTTCCCGTTTGCGCAGCGGCGGCATGGAATGCAGATCGATAAGCAGAGCAGCCCCCCATTTTTCGCGCACACGCTCCAGTTCTTTGGAAAGACACAAATGATAGGGACGGTGGATCGTTTCCACCCGCCGGGCCAACTCAGCCCGCGGCAACTTACTGCGCCAAACCTCGCCAAAGCCAGGTAATCTGCGCGGGACAAGGCCAAGCCCACTGCGAGCGCGCCGATTCGCCTGAGAATGGCGCAGAGCAGGCTTATCCTCACCCACCACCATATCCCAATCCACGTCCTCTCGAGAACGGTTGAGATCCAGCATCGCGCGCGGTGCATGGGCGATCAAGAGTCCCGTTCCGGCCAATTTGGCAACCTCACTGGCCAGCAGATCGATGAAGCGATCTTCTAAGCGCAATTGCGAATGCCAGGCATCACGCATTTCTGCTAGCACTTGTGATGGATAGATGCGCCCGCCATGCGGAGCGGCAACTATCACCGGGAGCGGCATGATTTCTGGACCAACAAAACTGAACGCGGGGCCGTGTTTTTCACTCGCCACCAACCCGCCAGACAGGCGGCGCAGGTTTTCGGCCGGGGACTTACGAATGGTCATTACGCAAAATTTGCTGCCCTCTTTATGCAAACATGTCAAAGCCTGTTCTCAGCACCAGAATGAAGAAAATTCAGTAAATGCGCTGTTCGCTGTATCAAAGGGGGTCAACGACGCTTTTGGATAAGATTTCTTAAGCGCTTGCTGCTATCAAACTGGCCATGACAATGAACGCTCCCCCACGAATCCTCCTTGCTGAGGATGAAGAAGCCATGCGCACATACCTAACGCGCGCACTGGTCAATGCCGGTTATGAAGTTGAATCGGTCGACCGCGGCACGGAAGCGGTCCCCTTGCTGGAAAAAGAGCATTTTGATCTGCTGCTGTCAGATATCGTCATGCCCGAAATGGATGGGATTGAACTCGCGCAGCGCTGCGCAGAGGTCAGCCCGCGCACAAAGGTGATGTTCATCACTGGTTTCGCTGCTGTCACATTGCGTGCAAGCCGGGAACAGCCTCACGCAAAAGTGCTATCCAAGCCGTTCCATCTGCGCGATCTTGTGCTCGAAGTGGAACGTGTCTTCGAAGATCAACGCGAAGCCAGCCTCTGAGGCGAACAAATCCCCAAATCACCCTCTTGCGCAGCGCACAAGCGAACGCTAGAGGGCGCGTCTGCTTTCACAGCAGGACATTGATGGTGCGGGCGCATAGCTCAGGGGTAGAGCACTGTATTGACATTGCAGGGGTCGGAAGTTCAAATCTTCCTGTGCCCACCATCACTGAAAACACGAAGACCCGCCTTAGCCCGGCGGGTTTTTGTTTGTTTGGCGCACACACCGCTCCACTTGCGCTTGAGGCATGAACAAAAGCTGCTAAAGCGGGGCCGTAAGGGATTACCATCAAACAATCCGAACACACGAAATCCAAGAAGGACGGGACACTTCCCATGCAAAAAATCAAGGTCATGAAACCAGTCGTCGAACTAGACGGCGATGAGATGACAAAAATCATCTGGCAATGGATCCGCGAACGGTTGATCCTGCCGTATCTCGATGTTGACCTGAAGTATTATGACCTTTCGATTGAGAAACGCGACGAAACCGACGATCAAATCACGGTTGATGCTGCCAACGCGATTAAGGAACACGGCGTCGGCGTAAAATGCGCGACGATCACCCCTGATGAAGCCCGCGTTGAAGAATTTGACCTGAAGAAAATGTGGCGTAGCCCGAACGGCACGATCCGCAACATCCTTGGCGGCGTTGTATTCCGTGAGCCAATCGTGATCGACAACGTGCCGCGCTTGGTTCCAGGCTGGACCGACCCCATTGTGGTTGGCCGCCATGCATTCGGCGATCAATACCGCGCAACTGACACTCTGATCCCTGGCCCAGGTAAGCTGCGTCTCGTTTTCGAAGGCGAGAACGGCGAGAACATCGACCTAGACGTCTATGAATTCCAATCCAGCGGCGTCGCAATGGCGATGTACAATCTGGACGACAGCATTCGCGATTTTGCGCGCGCGTGCATGAATTATGGTCTCGACCGCAAATGGCCGGTCTATCTGTCGACTAAGAACACCATCATGAAGAAGTATGATGGCCGTTTCAAAGATCTGTTTGAAGAAGTGTTCGACGCTGAATTCGCTGCGAAGTTTAAAGAAGCCGGGATTTCTTATGAGCACCGACTGATTGACGACATGGTCGCCTCTGCGCTGAAATGGAGCGGTAAGTTCGTTTGGGCTTGTAAGAACTATGACGGCGATGTTCAGTCAGACACTGTTGCGCAGGGTTTTGGTTCGCTTGGCCTGATGACTTCGGTTCTGATGACGCCGGACGGCAAGACTGTAGAGGCGGAAGCTGCTCACGGCACCGTCACCCGTCACTTCCGCCAGCATGAGCAAGGCAAAGCCACGTCTACCAACCCAATCGCATCGATCTTCGCATGGACGCGCGGCCTGATGTATCGCGGTAAGTTCGACAATACGCCTGATGTTGTGAAGTTTGCTGAGACGCTTGAGCGGGTGTGCATCGAAACCGTTGAAAACGGCGCGATGACGAAAGATCTCGCGCTGCTGATCGGTCCAAGCCAAAACTGGCTGACGACAGAGCAGTTCTTCGAGGCAATCGTAGACAACCTTGAAAAGGAAATGGCGAACTGGTCCTAAGGTCCGCCTCTTCGCCCAATAGCGGCGCGTTTGCGGCAATTGTGCAGCGCGCGCCGCGTTCGGCCAACTAAATGGCCGGCGAACTCACCCCTTCCCCGATGCTCGCTGATGCGCTGGTTATCCTGGGCGCGGCGGGCATTGTCATTCCGGTTTTCGCGCGCTTTCGGATAACCCCGATCATCGGGTTCATCCTGATTGGCGTGCTAGTTGGCCCGTATGGGCTCGGCGCTCTGGTGTCGGAGCAACCGTGGCTGGGGTACATAACCATATCCGATCCAGAAGGGCTCGCGCCCTTTGCGGATTTCGGCATAATTCTGCTTCTGTTCGCAATCGGGCTAGAGCTGTCGTTCAACCGATTGTGGCAAATGCGCAAGATGGTGTTCGGGCTCGGCTCGCTTGAACTGCTCATCATCGGCTCCGTCTCAGCCGCCTTCTTCGGCTATGTCAGCGGCATGGATTGGACCGGGGCGCTAGCGCTCGGTTTTGCGCTCGCGTTCTCTTCAACCGCCATCGTGCTGCCAATATCCGGCACGCGTTCCGCGGTTGGCCGGGCGGCGTTATCCATGCTTCTATTCGAAGACATCATGATCGTGCCGATCGTGTTTATCCTCGGTGCGCTCGCCCCCCATGCTCAGGCAGAGGGCTGGACTGGCCTTACCGACACATTGTGGCAAGGCGGACTTGTTGTCCTCATGCTGCTCATCGTAGGCCGTTTTGCCCTGCCGCGATTGTTTTCTCAGGCTGCGCGAACAAAAAGCCCAGAGCTGTTCCTTGCCGCATCTCTGCTGGTCGTCATCGGCGCCAGCCTTGCAACCTCTGCCGTTGGCCTCTCCCCAATCGTTGGCGCGCTGATCGCAGGCCTCTTGATCGCAGAGACCGAATACCACGGCGAGGTCGAGAGCATCATGGAGCCGTTTAAGGGCCTCGCGCTTGGCGTCTTCCTGATCACCATCGGGATGAGCATCAATCTTGCGACGATCTGGGCCAACCTTGCACCGATTATGGCCGCAGTGGTCGGTGTGTTGGTGTTTAAGGCGGTTGTGACCGGCACATTGCTGCGCCTCATGGGAGCGCGGCGCAGCACCGCAGCGGAAACAGGCGTACTGATGGCGAGCCCCAGCGAAACGACATTGATCGTACTGGCCGCTGCAACGACTGCGCTTGTAGTAGATCAAGAAACCGCGCAATTCTGGCAAATCGTCACCGCAATCGGCCTTACTATCACACCTCTGCTTGCGCGGCTTGGACGCGTCATTGCCCGCCGGGTCGAACCAATGCCTGAAATGCCGGATGACGATCAAGACGAAGCTCGTACGATAATCATCGGCGTGGGCCGTGTCGGGCGGTTGATCGCAGACATGTTGGTCAAACACGACCAACCCTATGTCGCAATCGATTCCGATTCCGATTTGATCGAGCGTGCGCTCCGCGATGGTTATCGCGCGACCTTTGGCGATGCCGCACGCGGATCAGCTTTAACGCGCTTAGGGATCGAAACAGCTCAGGCTGTGGTGCTGACGATGGACGAGCCTGTTTTAGCGCAGCGGCTCGTCACCAAACTGCGCAAAGACTACCCCACCCTATTGATCGTTGCCCGCGCGCGCGACACCGATCACGCCGCCGCGCTTTACCGTGCCGGTGCCAGCCATGCCGTGCCAGAAAATCTGGAAAGCTCGCTGCAATTGTCCGAAGCTGTGCTGGTCGACATTGGCGTCGCCATGGGGCCAGTGATTGCGTCGATCCACGAAAAGCGAGACGAATTCCGCGAAACGCTGGAGCGCGATGGTCGCCTTACCAGCAAACCCAAACTGCGCACTTCGACCAATGACGCATAGCGACGCATAGCGTAGCTTAGCCCGCCAGCATGGCTTTCACCGCAGAGATTGCATCTTCAGCCTTATCGCCGTCAGGGCCGCCGCCTTGCGCCATATCCGCGCGGCCACCGCCGCCTTTGCCGCCCAGCGCCTCTACCCCCGCGCGCACCAATTCCACCGCATCGTGCGTGCTGGTCAAGTCGTCAGTAACAGCAACCGCAAAAGCCGCGCGGCCATCATTGACTGCAACAATGGCAGCGATGCCAGAGCCGAGCCGAGCCTTGGCCTCATCAAGCAAGGGACGCAATTCCTTAGGGCTTAGACCTTCGATCACCTGTCCGCTGAATGTAACGCCGCCAATGTCTTCGTCCGAGTTCGCGGGACTAGCGGATCCAGCTCCGCCGCCCAGCGCCAATGCCTTTTTCGCCTCAGCCAATTCTTTTTCGAGTCGTTTGCGCTCATCCAGCAGAGCCGCGACACGCGCTGGCACTTCTTCTGGAGTGGCCTTAATTGCCGATGCGGCGGACTTCAGCGCATCTTCACGGCCTGTCAGCCATTGCCGCGCGGCCTCACCCGTCAACGCTTCGATCCGGCGCACGCCAGAGGATACAGCACTTTCCGAAACAATGCGAAACACGCCAATATCGCCAGTCGCCTTCACGTGCGTGCCGCCGCACAATTCAACAGAGTAATTGCGCCCATCTTCGTTCGCGCGGCCCATAGAGAGCACGCGAACCTCATCGCCATATTTCTCACCAAACAGCGCCAAAGCGCCGGCTTCCACGGCATCGTTTGGCGTCATCAAGCGGGTCGCGACCGGTTCATTCGCGCGGATCTCAGCATTCACTTCAGCTTCAATTGCTGCAACGTCTTGTGCCTCAAGTGGCTTGGGATGTGAAAAGTCGAACCGCAGACGGTCTTGCGCCACAAGCGAACCTTTTTGTGTCACATGTCCGCCCAAACGATTGCGCAAAGCCGCATGAACCAAATGCGTTGCTGAGTGATTGGCGCGCACTTGATCGCGTCGCTCAGCGTCAACATAGAGATGCACACTGTCGCCCACCGCGACTGAACCTTCAGCGATTGTCACATGGTGCGCATGCAAACGGCCGAGCGGTTTGGACGTATCTGTGACGGTTGCCTTCAATCCGGATGGCGCGCTGATGGAGCCAGTGTCCCCAGTCTGCCCGCCGCTTTCGCCATAAAACGGTGTCTGATTTGTGAGCAGAACGACCTCATCACCCGCCGCAGCAGATTGAACCTCAGCGCCGTCTTTCACAATTCCAACGACCCTGCCTTCGCCAGAAGTGGAGGTGTAGCCGGTGAACTCGCTCGCGCCTTCGCGTTCGGCAATGTCAAACCACACTTCGCCCGACGCAGCCTCGCCCGAGCCTTTCCACGCAGCGCGGGCGGCCTCTTTCTGGCGCTCCATCGCAGCATCAAAGCCTGCTTGATCGACCCCGATCCCGCGCTCGCGCAGAGCGTCTTCGGTGAGATCATAAGGGAAGCCGAAAGTGTCGTAGAGCTTGAACGCGGTTTCCCCGTCAAGCTCGCCGCCCTCGCTCATGTCGCCGGTCGCTTCGTCGAGGAGTTTGAGACCTTTTTCGAGGGTTTTGCGGAATTGTGTTTCTTCGCGCTCGAGCACTTCTTCGATCAAGGCTTGGCCGCGCGTCAATTCTGGATAGGCTTGCCCCATTTCGGTGACGAGCGCGGGGACTAGGCGATGCATCAATGGCTCGCTAGCACCAAGCAAATGCGCATGGCGCATCGCGCGGCGCATGATGCGGCGCAAGACATAGCCGCGGCCTTCATTGGAAGGCAGAACACCATCGGCCATCAGGAAGCTAACCGACCGAAGATGATCCGCGATCACCCGGTGGCTCGCCGTCTTTTCACCTTCTGCTGCAACCGAAGTGAGCTGCTCTGACGCTGCGATCAGCGCTTTGAAAGTGTCAGTGTCATAGTTGTTGTGAACGCCCTGCATGACGGCAGCAACGCGCTCAAGGCCCATGCCGGTATCGATCGAAGGACTAGGCAAGTCGATCCGCACACCATCTGCCTTCTGGTCAAATTGCATGAACACAAGGTTCCAAATTTCGACGAACCGGTCACCATCCTCATTAGGGCTGCCAGGAGGGCCTCCTTCAATGTGATCGCCGTGGTCGTAAAAAATCTCTGAGCATGGGCCACAAGGTCCAGTGTCACCCATTGACCAAAAATTGTCGCTGGTAGGGATGCGAATGATACGCTCTTCCGGCAGACCTGAAATCTTGCGCCACAGATCGAACGCCTCATCATCGGTGTGATAGACGGTCGCGGTCAGCCTATCAGGAGAAAGCCCCCACTCACGTGTCAGCAAGGTCCAGGCATGCTCAATCGCCTGGTCCTTAAAATAGTCGCCGAATGAGAAATTGCCGAGCATCTCAAAGAATGTGTGATGGCGTGCGGTGTAGCCAACATTGTCGAGGTCATTATGCTTACCTCCTGCGCGCACGCACTTCTGCGAGGATGTCGCACGCGCCGCTGGCGGAGTTTCAAGACCTGTAAAGGCGTTCTTGAAAGGGACCATTCCGGCATTGACGAACATCAGTGTTGGATCGTTGTAAGGGACCAGCGGTGCGCTAGGCACTTGCGCGTGGTCAGCCGACCCAAAAAAGTCGAGGAAAGAGCGGCGAATGTCGTTGGTCGAAGTCATGGTGGAATGCAGTTAGGCAATCACGCCACCAGCGACAAGCCACCATCTGACCTGCGAACACTGTGTGCGCATATTTTCATGAGGCAATCGCATAATCATTGCTGCAAATGCGGGCACAGAAAAGCCGGCACCGCCAAGGGGGATGGCGTATGCCGGCTTTCCGAGTTTCCGAACGCAAGCAATGCCGCGCCCGCTTGAGGATTAGTCGTCGGATTCCGCGTCCGGGCCCGTCATCATCTCCTCGGCGACCTCATCGGTGCGGCTGCGAATGGCAGCTTCCAACTGGTCACGAATTTCTGGATTGTCCTTCAGATATTTCTTCGCATTTTCCCGGCCCTGGCCGATGCGAACACTGTCATAAGAGAACCAGCTACCTGATTTTTCGACAATATCAGCCTTCACCCCAAGGTCGAGGATCTCGCCGATCTTCGAAATACCCTCACCATACATGATATCAAACTCGACCTGCTTGAATGGCGGAGCAACCTTGTTTTTGACCACTTTCACACGGGTCGAGTTGCCGATCACTTCATCGCGATCTTTAATCTGGCCGGTGCGGCGAATGTCGAGGCGAACCGAAGCGTAGAACTTAAGCGCGTTGCCGCCCGTCGTCACTTCTGGGTTGCCGTACATAACGCCAATTTTCATCCGCAGCTGGTTGATGAAGATCACCATGCATTTGGAACGATTGATCGAACCGGTCAGCTTGCGCAGGGATTGAGACATAAGCCGCGCTTGAAGGCCGACGTGGGAATCGCCCATCTCACCTTCAATTTCCGCGCGGGGGACAAGCGCCGCGACCGAGTCGACAACCAACACGTCAACTGCGTTTGAGCGCACCAGAGTGTCAGTGATTTCTAGCGCCTGCTCACCCGTGTCAGGCTGAGAGACGATCAGTTCATCAATATCTACGCCAAGCTTTTTGGCGTAGACTGGATCAAGCGCGTGCTCTGCATCGACAAACGCTGCTGTGCCGCCCGCTTTTTGCGCCTCTGCAATGACATGCAGCGCAAGCGTGGTCTTACCAGAGCTTTCCGGCCCATACACTTCGATCACGCGGCCTTTTGGCAAGCCGCCAATTCCCAGAGCGATATCGAGGCCGAGCGATCCAGTTGGGATCGATTCAACATTCATCGCCTCGCGAGAGCCAAGCTTCATCGCCGAACCCTTGCCGAATGCGCGATCTATCTGCGCAAGTGCGGCATCAAGTGCCTTTTGACGGTCCACGCCTTTTTCCTTTTCTACCACTTTCAATTGCGCAGCCATCGCATGACCTCCTTCGCTTGCCTAGGGTCGATGCAGTGTTATCGACCACCCTTGTTGGAACAGTTTGTATCGGGTTTGTTCCAAAAGAACAAGTAGGGAACGCAAGTTTTTTGCGGGAGCAGTCATTTTTTACGCAAAAGCACCTAACTTAACGCCAGAATTCTGCCGATTTTTGGCTCAACCGGTTGAACGAATGCGCCAATTAAAAGCGCGTTCTGAATTGGCGGAAACAGTGACTTCGCCAACCAACCGGCCATCTTTCACGCGCGTTTCAACGCCGCGCATCTGCACTTCCCATTCACCTGATTCGCCCAGATCAATCCGCACACGAACATCGTGCGGATTGGCATTCGTCAGAGCCGCGCGCATCGGAAACCATTTGCGCATATTCGCCTCAGTCACCGGACCGGGCGCAGGCACACAACGAGCGAAAACTTGGTTGCTCTGGCCCATCTCCAACTCAATATCCTGATCTTTAGCGTAGTCACGCATATCAAGATCAGCCACGAGCTGCGGCCCGAAAGAGCTTGGCTCAAAAACGGCCATCCCGCCTTGCGGCAATGCCACGCCCAGCCCGCGCTCATCCTCATTCTTTGTCACCAGCAGCATATCAGCGGCGCTGAAGCCAGGATTGGTAACGCCTTGCCGGGTGACCATGAAACCGCAGGTCGCACGGTAGAGATAGCTCGCCTCAACGTCTTGGCGATTGAGGAAAGCAATCTGTTTCAGGCCTTGCGCAGAGACATCCACCCGTTCGGGCACGCGATAAAGTTTCAGGTCGCCAAGCTGTTCTTCGACGGCCTCCATAACCGCAACCGGCGACGCCATCGCCAAGCTCTGCTTTTCAACACGCCTCCCGGTCACCACAATCGAATCTGATTCCGCAGCGAAGCCTGGTGAAGGCGGCGGCGGCGGCGGTGGTGGTGGATAGTTAATGGGCGTGCCCGCTGCCGTGCTACCAAATGGGTAGCATGTAAGGCGCATTGGAGCTGCAACCGGTTCTTCGGACAATGCATCAAAATCGCTGACGATATTAAGCGATCCTGCAATCACCAGCAGTTCGGCATCGTTAAAGCTCTGATTGTTATCATTCAGCAGAGTCAGCCAGCTAACCAAGCCAAGCTTGAAACGGCCTTTGGCGTCCGTCTTTCCGCCTTCCTGCAATGTCGCGACATAGTTTGCTTGCCAATCAAATCCCCACGCCAGATAGGTCAGCACAACTTGATAGGTGCCGCCAGAAGCATCGCGGGTGTTGATCGAGAACACCGGCTTTGCTGAAAGGCCGGTGGGGATACGGTCGAACGTCAGCTTCTCTGGCAGGCCAGCGCACCGCACCGCTTCGTACCCTTGAGAAGTTTGCAGCACTAAGCCACCATCTGCGCGCGTGCGCACAATCGCCTCTTCTGCCGCAGCTTCGCCAGTAACTGGATTGGTGCGTGTGATCGTAACGCGGTTGCCCAATGCGCCGTTCACCAACGCCGCGGGAGAAAGCAATTCTGCATTGCGGTTCTTTTCAATCGTGCCGCCGGGCAACCCGGTGACAATCGCGCTTACGCCAACCATCCCCTCTGCCACGCCTTCAAAGCGGATGGTCGATTGGCCCGCAGGCAATGTGACCGTGCGCGTTTCGCTGATCATGGCGAAGCCGCGCGGCCAATCCTTGTTCATCTCTTGCCCCTCGCGCCGGCTCGGATCGCGATAGATAGTGACCGAAAGCGCAGATGGCGTGGACGCATCAACCGCCTGGCGTGCAGGCGCGATCTCCTGGGCCGCCAAGGGTGCCGACACGCTTGCCCCCACCGCGACGAGCGCGGTCAGGACTGCTTTGCATATGTGCGGGGCCCGCATGATCATGCCCTGCCCCTTAGTAACGCGTTTCGAACGTTACGCGGACAACGCGTTTCCCATTGGCGGGCACCGGGACCACCCATTTGCGCCGATCAATATTGATCTGTTCCCCGGTCACATCTTCGCTGACCACCCGGTAATCGTGTGACCAATAATACCGGCTGAGCCCGCTTTGAGTGAGATCAACCTCAATCGGTTCCGACTTCGCATTGGTAAGAGTGTAGCGCATGGTCGTGCGGAAATAATCGGTGTTCTTGCGCCGCTCTTCCTCAATGCGAGCGGTTACCTGGCCATCTTTGATGACCTTGAATCGCGCACTTTGCTCCCATTGCGAGCGGGTGATTTTCTCGCGCTTCTCAACGTCGGCCCGCACAAAGATATCAAACGCATCGCCGGTCTTGAGCGAAAGCTCGCTGCCCATTGGCGTGTGGCCAATGCCGTTTTCACCTATGAATTGCGGCGTGCCTTGGCTGTCCTTTTGGTAAAAACGTACTGTGCCCGCTGGCAAAGCATCGCCAAGGCCCTGATCACGCGAGGTTGAAAACGAGATCGCGCTGGAGACATTCACAGGATTGCGATCATTCCTAAGCCAACCAACCGTACGCTCATACACTTTACGCGCTGGAACCGATTGCACATCAAGGAAACTGACCTGCTTCGTTTGCGCATTGGCAATAGTTGTGCGCGCATTGATTGGGTAGAGATAGAAATCGCCCAAACGCTCTCGTCCTGGTGTTTCCGTGCCAGGTGACACCAGATTGGAATTGCCGCGACCGCGTCCTCTTCCGCCGCCGCGATTGTTTGGATCACCGGCAACCAACAGAGTTTTCGCGCGGTGGAAGGTGGTGCCGGTGTTGTTGGTGAGCGTCACCCACCCCTGCATATCAATCGAATCGGTCGCTTCATTGTAAAGCGCGACGTAATCCGCACTCCAGCCCAAGCCGCGCGTGAGATAGCGGATCGACACAGGGCGCGAGCCGCCGCGCGAACTATCAAGATTGACCGACAGCGTTGGACGCGCGCGCAAGTTTGGCGGGACACGATCAAAAATCACGCGAACCGGCAGACCATCATCGCGTAGCACTTCGATCCGGTTGCCAATCTGGACGACAACGCCGCCGGCTGTCGAAAGCACCTTGGCCCGCTCGCGTGTTTCACGCCCGGTCGCTGGATTGGTCCGCAGCAAAGTGACGGTCTGGCCAATGGCCTTTTCCATCATCTTACCCGGCGTCAACAGATCAAAATCAAAATTCTGCTCAATGATCGTGGTGTTAGGCGCGGCGAAGCTAAGCGTTTGCGGCTGGATAGTAGCGGACACGTCGGGGAATTCGACACGGCTACGGCCGCGTTGAATATCGAGCTGTCGCACATCTTGAACAAGGGCGAGGTTGTTGTTGTAGATGGTAACCGCGACATCGCCCTGTTCGGTCTCATCGGGACCGGGCAGCGATTGTGACGCCGCAGATCCCGCCATTAGCGCGCTGATACCCAGCGCTGCACTTGATACCAAACCCAGTTTGATTGACTTCATCACCCAGTCTCCCTTGACCCACGCCTAAAGCATGACCGAGCGCTCTGTATGCGCGATGAATAACCTGTTGGCTAGGATGAAAGGTGAGCGCTCCCGGTGGGCAAGTGACAGAAATTACGCGCGTTTTAGGTGCGCTTAACGCGTTGCATCACCCCGCCAACCTTATCGCCAATGGCCTGAACACTGAATGGTTTGGCGATAAAATGCATGTCTGGAATATCGATATCCTTGCGCAATTGCTCCTCTGCATATCCCGACATGAACAGCACCGGCATATCTGGGCGCTGTTGGCGAATGGCGCGCACCATGGCTGGCCCATCCATTCCGGGCATCACCACATCGCTAACGATCAGGTCGAACTCTCCGCCCTCAGAAATGGTGGAAAGGCCTTCTTCACCGCCGGGGCAAGCCGTCACTTCGTACCCTGCACGGGCGAGCGCACGCTCAGCGACTGCGCGGACCATATCTTCATCTTCCACCAATAGGATCTTGCCGCCCGCTGCCCAATCAGAAGATGGTTCTGGCGCGGCGATTTCGACCTTTTTCGGTACTTCACCTGCATGGACCGGGAAGTAGATCGTGAAGCGCGCGCCCTTTATCTGTTCATCCTTGGAGACGACATTGTCGGCAAAGATGAACCCGCCTGATTGCTTCACGATGCCGTAAGCGGTGGAAAGGCCAAGGCCCGTACCCTTCCCTTGCTCTTTTGTCGTAAAGAACGGCTCGAACAGTTTTGGCAAAACATGAGCGGGAATACCGCCACCTGTATCCTGCACGATCAGCACGGTGTAATCGGCAGCGGGCAGAACCTCTGAGCCAAGCTTAATCACTTCCTTGGCCTGGATGCTGCGCGTTAGCAGAGAAATCCGGCCACCACGTGAGCTGTTCGAATTGATTGCATCGCGCGCATTCACCGCCAGGTTCATAATCACCTGCTCCAGCTGCTGCGGGTCAGCCCGCACCGCACCCAGATTGCGATCATGCTGCACGAAATAGTCGATCTTTTCGCCCAGCAGACGTTTGATCAGTGGTCCAACCTCGCTAACGACATCAGGTAGCTGAAGGATTTCAGGACGCAAAGTTTGCTGGCGAGAGAAAGCCAGCAATTGGCGGGTCAGAGAGGCTGCGCGGTTGGAGTTTGCGCGGATCTGTTGAATGTCATCATAATCGCTATCGCCCGGTGTATGGCGCAGGAGCATAAGATCGCATGTGCCAATAATCGCGGTCAGCACATTGTTAAAGTCGTGCGCGACGCCCCCCGCGAGCTGGCCCACGGCCTGCATCTTTGTCGCCTGAGCGACCTGCCGCTTCAACTGATTCTCTTCGCTGGAATCGGCCAAGCTTAGAAGCACCGCAGCTTCGCCCAATCCCCGCACACCTGCCAGACCAAGAGACACAGGCTCATCCGGTTGGATTGACAATCGCACCGCCATATCGCCGCTGGTCGCAGGCCCGCGCCCATGCCGCCGCACGGCGTCAGACAGCGCGCCTTTATCTTCGCGAGTGACCAAATCGGTTGGGAAAGCAGGAAGCCCGCGCCCTTCTCGGTTGACCGATCGCAGAAACGCATCATTGCAAAACAGAAAGCGGCCATCGCGGTCTGTCATCGCCAGACCCAAAGGTAATTGCGCAAGCAAGGCATCCAATTGCGCGACCCCTGCTTGCGAGGAACCGTCCCAACCACTGCCGATGCCAACACCGCTATCAACGAGCAGCATCAGCGAAGGTGCTTCGTCTGGGCTGGTTTCAACGCGCGCATGGGGATCATCCAAGGGAACATGGATCAAAGTTTGCGGAGTGCCGCCCCGCCCTTCGCGCGCAAAGAAAATGCGATCCCGGTCGTCAGACCTGAGGAAAGAGACATAATCCTGTCCGGCCATTGTCGCGCTGGCATCTCCCGCAGCGCGCTCAGCAAAGCCGGAGCTAACAGATTTGATCACGCCTTGCGCGCTGGTGATAGCTGTTTCGATCCCTGCGCGGCTTAGCATTTGACCAAAAAGGCCCGCCAGATCGAGGTCGGCCAAGGCATCAGCGCTTGGCAAAACATGACGCCGGAAACGCCAAATGAGATGATCCTCCCCTCGCCCTGCGCGTTCAACCCTGACGCTCCAATCAGCTTCACCTGACTGCCCACTCAATTCCTCAAGCGCGCCAGAGCCATCGCGCCAAGCTTCTCTTGCGAGCCTCGTCATCGCCTCCAGCCCTGCGCGCTCCAGCGGTAATGACGGAGGCGCAGCGCCAATCCCAAATCCATCAACAAAGGCTGAGTTTGCGCAGACCAAACGGTTCGCACGGTCGGTGATCGCAATCGCCTCACCCACTTGCTCAATCGCTGCAATGGTAACGGTCCAGTCCGGCGTGCTTTCAACTTGAGCGTTAGGTTGCGCGCGCATCCCTTCAAAAGAGAACGCCCCGATCAGTAGCACGATTAGGCCAAGCGAATACGTCAGCACGATGGCCGGTTCGCGGGTCGCCAACCACAATATCATCGCGCTTGCGCCTAAGGCCGCTGCCAAGACTGCCATCAACAGGCGGCTTTGATCATGTCCTTTATTAAATCGAGACAGCGCGGCTTTCATCAACTGACATTCTCTCCAACAGATAGGACGCGGACACGGGCACGCGGACATTGGCACGCGGATCATCCGGCCATCCAACCGAATAGGCTACCTAGTTGGCATTGAGCCGCTGGTCGAGACGCGCTTCCATCCGTGCCAAGCGTTTTGCCCGGCGGCGTGCAACCATCACGCGCCAAACCGCGCCAGAGATAAGGTAACCCAAGGCCGCCGATACCAATGCGAGCACGACGAAACCGAACACTGTTTCCAGCACGGTCACCCCGACACCTTCGAACAGCTCAAAGAACCACGACCAGCGCCCGCTCGCCATTTCGCTTTCCACCTCGCCGCCCGTGCCGGCCCGGTCAATTCGCAAAAGCACATCTCCGACCCTGTTAGCAATCACTGCCCAGAACGGAAATGTGAACGGATTTGTAATGAAAGTGACGACCGTTGCCAGCGGCACATTGGCCCGCGCAGGCAGCGCCATAAATGCGGCGAGAAATATTTGTCCCACGGGGATAACGAATCCGCAAAACAGGCCAAGCGCCACGCCGCGCGGAACCGACCGGCGGGTAAAACGCCACAGCTCTGGCGACAGAAACCGCGGTGCGAATGGTTTTAGATATTTGTTGCCCGCCAACTGCTCACGCGTCGGCATGTATTTGCGGATGGTATCCATCGCCCAGGTCTTGCGGCGTTCAGCATTCATCGATTGCGCCCAACCTGGTTCAATGGGTTTCTACTGCCTCGCGCACTGCGCTGCGACGCCCGAAAAGGCAAGCCACCATCGGTAAGGCGCGAAGTAAAAAGCATGAAGGTCATATGGGTAAGAACTTTGCGCTGACCAGTGTGTGAACGCGCGTACAACGAAACTATTTCAGTTCGGTTTAGCTCTGCTCGCGCATCAGGCGCGCTTTGTCGCGCTTCCAGTCGCGATCTTTCACGCTTTGTCGTTTGTCATGCGCTTGCTTGCCCTTGGCCAGTGCCAATTCAACCTTAGCGCGGCCATGCTTGTTAAAGTATACCGACAGCGGAACCAGCGTCATGCCTTTGCGTTCAACTGCGCCAAACATCTTGTTGATCTCGCGCGTGTTCAGCAGCAATTTGCGCGGCCTGCGCGGTTGGTGGTTCAACCTATTGCCGTGGCTGTATTCCGGCACATTGGAATTGATCAGCCAAACCTCTCCATCGCGCACCTCCGCATAGCTTTCGCCGATTGTTGCCTCGCCCGCACGCAGAGCCTTAACCTCGGTCCCTTGTAGCGCGATACCCGCCTCAAACTTGTCTTCGATATGGTAATCGTATCGCGCGCGGCGATTTTCCGCGACGACCTTGTGCTTGTCGAAAGTTTCGGGTTTGGGTCTAGCCATAACGCTGTGTCATTTAGTCGCTTGCGCTGAATTGGCAATGAAACCGCAACTGCCCTTGAAATTCAGAACGTTTTTGTCATGATCTCATCACAGAGTTTGCGGCAGGGCCGAACTCTCTTGGTGATCAGGGGACTCATAAAGATGCGTTTTGTTTCAATCATCGCGCTGGCTGCAATCGGCAGCTTTGGCTTGCCCACGGGTCTTGCAGCGCAAGAGCATGACCAGGAGCGCGTGCAGGCGAAACCGGTTGAGCGCCTTAGCCCTCTTCCGCTGGCCGAGTACGGAGAGCTGCCGGATGTTGAGGATGCGACGATGTCTCCATCCGGAAATCGCGTCGCCCTAATTGCTGAGGTAAACGGCAAGCGATCAATCGTCGCAATCGAAGGGCAATCGAATATCATTGCAAATATGCCAGTCGGCGACTTGAAAATTCGCGGCATCGAATGGGTGGGCGAGAACCGCTTGTTGTTGATAACAAGCCAAACCGAAGACCTTGGTCGCAACTTCACAACGGACAAGGCTGAGTTTTTCATCGGTCGCGTGCTCCCGATCGATCCCGGTGCCGAAGCCGGCATGATCTTCGCCAATAAGCGCAATCTTATGGGAGCCATTGCAGGCAATCATGGCATCCGAAAAATCGGGGACCGCTACTTTGGTTACTACGGCGCGATTCTCCTGAAAAAGGATTTTCGCGGCGACTATGCTTTCGACCATGGACGCCCGTTTCTTTATCGGGTCGATATGCAGGACTTTTCGGCCAAAAAGATCGCCACTGCAGCACGTCCTGGCCATGACAATGATTGGCTGATTGATGCAAATGGAGAGATTGCGGCAACATTCGACATCAATGACAACAATGGCAATTGGACACTGCGCAACGCCGACAGCAAAGTGATAGCCAAAGGCAACAATCCGCTTTCCCGCATTGGCCTAATGGGCTTTAGTAATGATGGCCAGTCGATCTTACTGTCAGAGCGTAATGAAGATGGCGTGCGTTGGATGCAGGTGCCAACTGAAGGCGGCGATCTGACTGAATTCCTCCCAAACATCTCAGTCGAGCGTCTGTTCTTCGATGATCAGAGCGGCCAGCTAATGGGCTATAAAGAACGCGGCGGCAAAGAACGCATCATCTTTTCAGATAAAGTCAAAGAGGCTGCCCTTCGTAAGGTTCAACGCGCGTTCAACAGCTTTGACACTCGCCCAGTCGATTGGACCAGCGATATGTCGAAGGTGATCGTGCGCACAGCTGGCAACCGGGACAGTGGCACTTGGTTCAGCGTCGATGTCGCTAATCTGCGCGCGCACCCCCTCGCCTATGAACGTTTAAAGATCGAACAAAAATATGTCGGCCCGGTCTCAACCTTCAAATATGAGGCCAGCGATGGGATGAAAATGTCAGGCATACTCACATTGCCACCAGATCGCGAAGCGAAGAACTTGCCAGCTGTTGTACTCCCTCATGGTGGTCCGCATGCGCGTGATAAAGAGACATTTGATTGGTGGGCACAGGCCTATGCCTCACGCGGGTATGCCGTGTTCCAGCCTAATTTCCGCGGTTCAACCGGCGTTTCGGATGACTTTGTCTCAGCTGGCTATGGCGAGTGGGGCCGTAAAATGCAGACTGACAAGTCCGATGGACTCGCCGCGCTCGCCAAAGAGGGGATTGTCGATCCCAAGCGCGCCTGCATCGTCGGTGCGAGTTACGGCGGCTATGCTGCGCTGGCCGGCGTGACCTTACAGAAAGGCATCTATCGCTGCGCTGTCGCGGTCGCACCCGTTAGCGATATCAAAGATATGTACCAGCAGGATTATCAAGCATCTGGCAAAGAGCGCACAACGAAAGCTGCGTTACTTAACCAGCTGGGTCCGCGGGACGGCTGGGATGCGGTGTCGCCATTGCGCGTTGCCGATCAAGCCGATGCGCCAATCATGCTCATCCACGGGCGCGATGATATCGTGGTGCCCTACAGTCACTCTTCCAAAATGGCGGATAAGTTGAAGGACGCGAAGAAACCACACGAAATGGTCAGCCTGGATGGCGAAGATCATTGGCTGTCACGTTCTGAAACACGGCGAACCATGCTGGAGGCCGCGGTCGGCTTTGTCGAAAAGCACAATCCGGCTGATTAAATCGCTTAAACCAGCCCCGCGTGCTCCAACGCATCATCCACGGCTTTGCGCGAAGCTTCGCTTGCTTCAACAATCGGCAGCCGAACCTCTGGCGTGGTCCAATTCTGTACACGGCTAAGCGCATATTTCACGGGTGCGGGGCTGGCATCAGAGAACATCGCGTAATGCAGGGGGAACAGCCGATCGTTTAATTCCCGTGCCTTCTTCAATTCATTAGCGGCGATGGCTGCGTGAAATTCTGCACAAAGAGCCGGCGCAACATTGGCGGTAACGGAGATTGCGCCGCGTCCACCCGCAGCTGAATGCGGAAGCCACAATTCATCATTGCCGGAAAGCTGGCAAAAATCACGGCCAATGCCCATGCGGTGGTCGGCCACACGTGACAGGTCGCCGCTCGCATCCTTGATCGCGATGATCTTTTCCGGGAAGGCGCGAACCAAGGCCACAACTGTCTCATCCTCAATATCCGTCACGGTGCGGCTCGGCACATTATAGAGCACAATCGGCAGGTCGCAGTTTTCCGCAAGATAGCTGAAATGCGCGATTAAGCCCGCTTGACTAGGCCGGTTGTAATAAGGGGCGACGCACAGCCCCGCTGCTGCGCCAGCTTTCTTGGCAAAGTTCATATGCAGGGCCGCATTTTTCGTATCGTTGGACCCGCACCCGGCAATCACCGGCACGCGGCCAGCGGCTTGCTCGATGCACACTTCGATCACGCGGTGGTGCTCCGCATTGGACAGAGTGGAAGCTTCTCCCGTCGTCCCGCATGGAACAAGCGCAGAGCTGCCCTGCTCGATCTGCCAATCAACAAGTGTGCGAAATGCCGCCTCGTCAAACGCTCCATCGCGAAAAGGAGTCACCAGAGCGGGGATTGAGCCGCTGAACATTGTTGTATTCCTCTAAATTGACTCATAGCGCTGTTACTCGGCGCAAATTAGTTGAAGTGCCGTGGCACTGTTCAGCGCCTGATAAGGAGCCGATTGGCATAATGTCCAGCATGCATACACGTTCTTTTGGCAAACCTCTTGCCCTCGCCGCCGTTCTTTTCACCACAACCGCCGCCATGACGGGGCCTTGCTATGCGCAAAGTTCACCTGGCGTAAACAGCATGGTTGCGCAGCAGCCGCGCGCCATTGGGCAGGCGATTTCACGCTGGGAAGTGCTGCAGAAATCACAGCTATCTAGCTTTGCCGACTATGCTGGTTTCGCGATGGCTTTTCCCGATTTTCCCCGCATGGCGACAATCCGTGTGCGCGCGGAAAATGCGCTCGATAATGAAGCGCCTGCGTCGGCTGACCTGATCCGATATTTTGATATGCACCCACCGCTGACGAATGCCGGCCGAGCGCGCTATGCCCTCGCTTTGGCCGGTGCGCAGCGCGCAGAAGCGTTTGATGTGGCGCGTCAGGCTTGGCGTGGCGGCGAGATGAGCGGCCCATCAGAGGCGTATATTACCGGACTGTTTGGATCTCGCCTTACCGCTGATGATCACAATGCGCGCATGGACGCTTTATTGTGGCAGGGCGAAAGCGAAGCCGCGACGCGGCAATTGTCGAATGTTTCACCGGCTGAACGCGCTATGGCGATGGCACGGCTTGGCATCTTGCGCGGACAATTTGGCAATGCCCCATCAGGCGCGCTGAGCGATCCGGGCTATGTCTATAATTACGTGAAGCAATTGCGATCTGGGCGGCAGATTGCGCGCGCCGCCAATGTGCTGACCTCCCGCCCTAACTTTACCCGCGAAACTTACAAGCCAGAGGATCTGGTGTTCCAGATGCTGGCCGTTGCAAAGGGAACTGGCGCACGCCAAGCGGTTCAGATTGCAGCCTCTGCCGATGATCTATTCCCGCAAGGGTACGATGTGTCAAAAGGCTCATTCGCACTGCGTGATCGCTACACCGATCTGATGTGGCTGGGCGGAACCAAGGCGCTATGGAGCCTTGGTGACGGGGCAAGCGCCGCGCCGCTGTTTTATCGTTATGGCGCTGGCGCTGGAACGCCTTTGATCCGTGCTAAAGGATTTTATTGGGCGGGCCGAGCCGCGCGTCAGGCTGGCCTGCGAGATGACGCCAACCGTTATTTTGCAATGGCCGCAGAATTCCCGGCCTATTATTATGGTCAGCTTTCGATCGAAGCACTTGGCAGAGAGATGCCGCAATTTAATGCGCAGCCGCAGGTGGCCGTAACGGACGCTCAGCGGTCAGCCTTTAACAGCCGCCCAATTGTGCGTGCGATCCGATCAATCGCGACCAACCGCGTAAGATGGCAAACCGAGCGCCGCTTCTTTGAAGCGCTTGCTGATAGCGCTGATACACCAGAGGAGATGAGCCTTGTCGCTGATCTCGCAGCGCAAACCGGGCTCGATGAAATGGCGGTTGTTGCTGGCATGACCGCTGGCGAACACGGCCTGAAAGGGTTTGAGCAATTGGGTCACCCAACAGTGAGCCCGCCATCAGGATCAAACTGGACAATGGTTCATGCGATTTCGCGGCAGGAAAGCGAATTTGATCGCTTCCGCGTTAGCCATGCTGGTGCGCGCGGTGTGATGCAGTTGATGCCGGGCACAGCACGCGAACAAGCTGGTAAGCTAGGCCTGAATTACATGTCAGCTAGCCTGATCAGTTCGCCCAATTACAACATGCGTTTGGGCGATGCCTATTTCGCGCGAATGATGGATTATTATGGCGGAGCTTATCCGCTTGCCATCGGCGCTTATAACGCTGGACCGGGACGCGTGAACCAATGGCTGCGCCTAAACGGTGACCCTCGGCGGGGCGAGATTGACTGGGTAACATGGGTAGAACGGATTCCGGCCAATTTTGAGACGCGATATTACATTATGCGCGTGCTCGGAAACGCGGTGACCTATGGCCACCTATACCCAGATCAAGCGCGCGGCGCACGGCCGATCAATTACTACCTGCGCTAATGACGTGATGCGGGGTATGGACAGCACAGCAATGATTGGTCGACTGGGCATTGGTATGCTCGCGGGCCTGCTGCTCATACCCGCAACAGTCAGCGCCAAAGACAACCTTGGCGTCTATTCCAGCTGGGCAGCGTTTCGCGATGCGGGAACGCCGCGATGCTATGCCATTGCCAAGCCATCAAGCGCCACAACGCGCCGCGATTTCGCGCCTTATGCGACGGTCGCCACGTGGCCAAAGCGCAGTGTGCGCAATCAATTACACATCCGGTTATCTCGTAAGACAGCCAAGAACGCTACGATCCGGCTAACCATTGGCGGGAAGAGTTTCACGTTAACAGGCGGCGGCGGTGACGCTTGGGCCGCAAATGCAAGCATGGATGCAGCCATTGTTGCAGCAATGCGATCTGAGACACGAATGAGTGTGAGAGCGCGCGATGCATCGGGCCGTGCTTTCACGGATCGCTATCAGCTTGCTGGCGCGGCCACCGCAATGGACGCTGCCATCGTCAGCTGCGCCGAATTGGGCTGAGGCGAGCACACACGGGCTGGCAAAGCGAGCCAACCGCGCTTATATGCGCGGCCAATCATGGCCAATACGACCCTCATGCCTATTGCCGGACATTCCGATCCGGTCACCACCCCGCGCGACATCACGCCGCGAGAAGACGGGCGTGTGGATTTGATGGGCCTGCCCCGCCCCCGTATCCGCGAACTATTTGAAGCTGCTGGGCTTGATACCCGTCAGGCAAAACTGCGTTCCAAGCAGGTTTATCACTGGCTTTATCACCGCGGCGTGACCGATTTTTCAGCGATGACTGACATCGCCAAAACGATGCGCCCGTGGCTGGCCGAACGCTTTGTTGTGGGTCGTCCGAAAATAGTTGAAGCTCAGCATTCAACCGATGGGACGCGCAAGTGGTTGCTGCAAACCGATGACGGTCACGATTATGAGATGGTGTTTATTCCCGACGCTGATCGTGGGACCTTATGCATATCCAGCCAAGTTGGCTGCACATTAAATTGCACCTTTTGTCACACCGGCACGATGCGTCTGGTGCGCAATCTGACACCGGGTGAAATCGTTGGTCAGGTGATGCTCGCGCGCGATGCTTTGGGTGAATGGCCCAAGGGCCGAATGGATGGCTTTGGTGATGATGGCGGCGGCGATGAAAGCGGTGATGATCAAGAAGGGCACTACACCGCCGATGGCCGCTTGCTCACCAATATCGTGCTGATGGGTATGGGCGAACCACTCTATAATTTTGATAATGTCCGCGATGCGATGACATTGGTGATGGATAGCGCAGGCCTAGCTCTGTCGAAGCGCCGCATCACCCTATCAACCAGCGGTGTTATCCCGATGATGGAGCGCTGCGGCGCGGAGATTGGTGTCAATCTTGCGGTGTCCTTGCATGCTGTAAACAAAGGCGTGCGCGACGAAATCGTACCGCTTAATAAGAAGTACGGCCTCGAAGAGTTGTTGCAAGCCTGCGCCGATTATCCAGGCGCAACCAATGCGCGGCGCATCACTTTTGAATATGTTATGCTGAAGGACAAAAATGACAGCGATGAAGATGCGCATGAGCTTGTCCGTTTGCTCAAGAAATTCAACTTGCCGGCCAAGGTCAATCTGATCCCGTTCAATCCTTGGCCTGGTGCGAATTACGAATGCTCTGACCCAGACAGGATCAGGAGCTTTTCCAACATCGTGTTTGAAGCCGGGATCAGCGCGCCAGTGCGCACCCCGCGCGGGCGGGACATTGATGCCGCTTGCGGGCAGCTGAAAACAGCCGCTGAGAAAAAGAGCCGCGCCCAGCGCGACCGGGAAGCGGCAGAGGCCGCTGCGGCTGCGGACGAGTGAGCAGCGATCCAAACTCGAAATACGACGCGGCGACAATCCAATATTACGAAGCGGCCGCACCATATTACACCGAAAGCACCGCAGATGATCGTCACCAGCATCTTGACCCATTTCTTGATCGGCTGACGCCCGGCGCACGTGTGTTGGAATTGGGATGTGGATGCGGCGCAGACGCAGCGCATATTGTGCAGCGCAGGTTTGCACTTGATGCAACCGACGGAACGCAGGCCATGGTCCGCAAGGCCAAGGAACGCTTTGGTATAAAAGCGCGGATGATGCGCTTCGATCAGTTGGACGCCGTTTCCCAATATGACGGTGTGTGGGCCCATGCCGCCTTGCTCCACGCCCCTCGAAACGCACTCCCCGACATTTTGATGCGCATTCACGGGGCACTGAAACAGGGCGGCTGGCATTTTGCCAATTACAAGTTGGGCGATGCCCAGCATCCGGATGAGGGCCGCGATCCTCTAGGGCGGTGGACCAGCCTGCCCAGCACAGATTGGTTGGTTAAGGCGTATCAGAACGCCGGTTTCGCTATCGACCAGGCAGAGCAATATACCGGCAATGGCAGTGACGGCGTTGGCCGCGAATGGCTCGCGCTGACGGTGAGGAAAGCATGAAACGTGAAGTCACCGCCATATGTGTCGGCAGCGCGCGTCCGTTTCGCGATGACGAAGCCAGCGCAATAGCAAAGCAACCAGCCCCTGGACTGCTTCAGATCGATACGGACGGTTTTGTCCTTGATGAGCAAGCCGACCGCAAAGTTCATGGTGGGCCGGAAATGGCAGTGCATCTTTACCCGCAAGACCACCACGCTTTCTGGCGCGAGCTATTGGGCGCTCACGGGCTGCTAAGCCAGCCCGGCGCGTTCGGTTCAAACCTTGCAGTGAGCGACCTCAGCGAGCGCGACGTCCATATTGGCGACCGTTTTCGGCTTGGCACTGCAACGCTTGAAATCAGTCAGCCGCGCCAACCCTGTTGGAAGATTGAGCACCGCTTTGGCAAAAAGGGCATGGTCGCAGCGATCATCAAATCTGGCCGCTGCGGCTGGTATTTCCGTGTGATCGAGAATGGAGAAGCGCAGGCAGGTGACGATCTGAAACGCGTTGCCACTGGGGATAAGGACTGGAGCGTAGAGCGCGCGTTCCTAGCGATCTTCAGCGGCAATGGGACGGGCGAAGAGCTGCGCGAGCTTTCGCAAATGGAAAGCCTTGCTCCAAAACTGCGCGCCAAGGCGGCAGCGAAAATCACTTAGATAGCTTGTAACACGCCGCCCTTGGACACGAACCGGCAGCCGCCGCCAATCCAAATATCGCCGCTGTCATCCTGCTCGCACAGGACGAGGCCGTTTGCCCCAACCTTTTGCCCCTGCCCAGCTCGATAAGAACCTTGAGCCAAACCCTCCCCGAACAAATGCATTGCGACGCCTGCGTTAAAGCTGCCCGTGACGGGATCTTCGACAAAGCGCTCAAAAGTATCCGCAAAGAATGCACGCAATTCCCAATCGCGTGTCCCCCCATCATGCGGGCCCGCAAGGCCGATGTCGGTTCCAAGCGGTGCCTTTGCTGCCGGTTGAGCGTTCAAAACACCTTCCGCAGAGCGCAGCCGAAGCAATTGCCATTTTGGCCCGTTCGCCACATGCACAGCTTCCATCAGGGCGTCTTCATCAATCCCGGTCAGCTCAATTGCGGTGGCGCGCTCCGCATCGGTTAGCGGTTCGTGCTTCAGCAGTTGCGGTGACTTGAACGCCAATTGCTCATCACCAAAGCGCACATCAACAAGGCCAATGCCGCATTCCTGCACTGCGCGCCCCGCCGCCTTCGACTGCCCACCTGCGGCGAGCCACGCGAAGCAAGTGCCCAATGTTGGGTGCCCAGCAAACGGCAATTCACCGCCCGGATAGAAAATGCGCACGCGGTAATCGGCCGCCGGATCAGTTGGCGGCAGCAGAAAGGTCGTCTCTGAAAAACCAAGCCATTGAGTGAGCGCCAGCATTTCATCCGCACCCATATCGTCCGCACCATGCACCACCGCCAATGGGTTGCCGGTGAGTGGGCCATCGCAAAACACATCCACTAGATCGCACGTAACAGACAATTCGAATCCCCTTGTATCCGTTCACCTGATTAAGCCCAATTAGGGCGCAGCGCGAGACCGCATGACGTCCTAATTGCGACCACTCCTTGCCGCGCAAACTCAACTCATCCCTTAATCTAAACGGCCCATCTCCTGAACAGAATTCCGAACAAGTTGTTCATCTTGGGTATTTCCTTTGTGAACGAGAAGCGTTCTTGCCCCCGAAGCAGGGACCTAGAAACAAGAGGGAACCGCCATGAAAATTCTAACGACTTTCGCTGCAGCTGGCACACTCGCAATCGCTGCTACACCTGCACACGCTGCTGAAATTGCAGAAAGTATCGCACCCGCTTTCGACACGCCAAGCGTCATGATGTTGCCGCTCGATGAACTCGCACCGGCCATGCAGCACCACTATGATGACGATGACTGGGACGATCGCCGGTACAACCGGGGCCGCGGACATGGCCGTTACAAAGATAAGCGCGGGCGGGGGCGTTATGATGATCGGGGCCGTTATTATGAACCCCGTCAGGTTCGACGCGGTGACCGCGTATGGCGCGGACGCGATGGGCGCTATTATTGTAAGCGTGACAATGGCACAACCGGACTGATCATCGGCGCTGGTGTAGGCGCGCTGCTTGGCCGCGAAGTTGATCGCCGGGGTGACCGGACGCTCGGCACAGTATTGGGCGCGGTTGCAGGCGGATTGCTTGGCCGTGAGATTGATCGCGGTGACCTAAAATGTCGCTAAGATAAGAGGCGCTCCACTCCCAATTTCGCCTCTAGGCGCTGCCGGCAATTTGGAGCCCGGCAGCGCCTTTTTGCCTTGGATGGATTTCGAACAGGCGGCCGGCAAAGGAAAACTTTATCCGCTAAAACCAGTGAAACCTAAATCCGATTTTCGCGAACTAATCATTGTAAGGCGCACAAGCGCTGAGATTGAAAACACGCGAAAAGGAATTGAAAATGCAAAAGATTTTTCTCGCAATCGCTGTTGCAACAATGGCGGTTACCGCCAGCCCAGCGCTCGCTCATGATGGTTCGCATAAGGACCACGAAAGCAGCGAACATCACAGAGGTCATGATGCGCGAGAGCACAGTCACGGTGATCATACAGACCATCACTCTGTCGATGAACACGAGAAGTACCGCTCAAGCCACTCAGGTTATTTTAACAACAAGGGTCACGATCACCGCGATCATCGTGTTCACCGCCGGGAATTTCATTCGAAGCACTACTCCTCGCACAGCTTCAAACACGGCCACCACAAGCATTTTAACAAACGCTCGTTTGGTAAACGCTCATTTGGCCACAAGCTTCACTCGAAGAAGTTCCGCTCGAAAGGTTTCCGTTCGCGAGGTTTCCGGTCACGAGGGTTCCGGTCGCGAGGTTTCCGCTCGCGCCGTTGAGTCCTCAACCGCTTGGCTGGGATGAACGAATGGGAAGAGGAGAGCACACATCGCTCCTCTTCCCATTCCAACTTAAGTATGCTGCATGCGATCGCATGAACAAACCCACGATATTGGTCACCGGAGGCGCAGCGCGCATTGGCGCACAGATCGTGAAACGATTTGCTGATGAAGGTTGGCATACCATCATCCACTATCATTCTTCTTCCGATGAGGCTGATGCTCTCGCGGGCATCCTTCCTTCTGCCAGCACTGTCCAATGCGATCTAATGGACGGCGACGCGGCAGTTGAGATGATTGAACAGCTAACTGCTGTGCACGATGATTTTCGCGTGGTTGTAAACTCCGCTGCCTTGTTCGTTCCTGATGATGTAGCCGCACTTGACCCACAGACGAATACCCATGCAATGCAGGTCAACGCCGTCACCCCTACACGCATGGCCCAAACGTTCTTATCTCGTGCAAAATCGTGTCATGGCCGCTGTGTGATCAATATCACCGACATGAAATTGGAGAACCCAAACCCGGATTTCTTCAGCTACACGATGGCGAAACATGCGCTGAACGCAACGATCCCCATGCTGGCAATGGGCGCTACGGAACCATATGACCGGGTTTACGGAATTGCTCCTGGTGCAATCTTGGCGAGCCATGATCAAAGCGAGGATGAGACAGACATCTCCCATCGCCTAAACCTGCTTCAGCGAAAAACCGGGGCAGATGAAATTGCAGGCGCGGCGTGGTTCCTTGCGCAAGGGCATTTGCGCAGCGGATCGACCTTGTTCATCGACAGCGGTCAGCATCTGCTCGATCAGGCTCGCGACGTCATCTTTCTCGCGCGCGATAACGCTTGATGCATGGCTGGCTCGAAAAATCTGCGCCACGCGCTCACCACGCGAATTTGGTATTGGGTAAACGCCGTTTCTCTCACCGCGCACTCGCCAATCGGCAAGCCCTGGCGCCAGAATTCACCCGCGCCGATCTATCGCCCGCTTGCTGAATGGTGAGCCGCTGCCAGAAAAGAACGGCGCACCTCTGCAGATTCGGATAGAGCGGCAACTTGGCTACAAGCATCCGAACTATCTCACCGCGATTGAAGCTGTCGAAACCTTTAAAAATATCGGCAAAGGCAGAGGCGGGTTTTGGGAGGATAACCCAGCGGGCTACCAATGGTATGCAGGGATATAGGGCGCCCTATTCTGGGTATTTGCGGTTCATCGCATCCCAGCAGATACCGATAATCTCTTTCAAGATGATGAGATCAATATCGGCCAGCTTATTGACGTAAACGCAGCTCGCGCCGGTCTTATGCTTGCCCATCTTTTCCAGCAGATCGTCGACTTTTTTGCCGGTTTGCTCATCGCAATATCGCCCCATTAGATAAAGCGAATACTTTGCCTTACGCGGACTAAATCCTGATCGCGCCGCATCCCCTTCCCGTCCGCTCTCATATTTGTAGTGATAGCTGCCGTAGCCAATAATGCTTGCCCCCCACATTTGCGGGTCTTTTCCTGTAACCTCGCGGAACAGTGCATCGAGCACTTTTGCATCTTTGCGCTTTGCCTCAGGTTCGACGGCCGCGATGTAATCATCGACGGACAAGCTAGTTAGTTGGGTTTTGTTTGCGCTCATCGGGTGCAAGCTAAAGCAATATTGACACCGCGAACAGGGGTGGCATTCGTAACCAATCAAGCCTCTTCATCGAATAGAGAGAAATATGAGCAAGACACTTTTTGAACGCTTCTTGAAAAAGGGCGTAAAGCATGGCCGCCTTGGCATCGTGTATGCTGACGGCTCAGCGCAAACCTATGGCGAGGCGGCAGAAGGCTTTCCTGAAATCGTGGTGCGGTTCACTGATGCAAAAGTGCCGCGCGATATCATAATGGACCCGCGTCTCGGCGCGGCAGAAGCCTTTATGGATGGCCGTCTGGTCGTTGAAGAAGGCGACATTATGGGCTTGGTGTCGCTTCTGCGCATGAATAATCCGTGGGACAAAGGCGGGGATATTGGTCCGCCAAAGCTCCTGCGCAGAATGTTCAATAAGGCGAGCTTTGCCGCTGAAAAGGTCAACAACCGGATCAGTTCAAAGAACAATGTCGCGCACCATTATGACATCGGTAATGATTTCTACGAGCTGATGCTGGATGCGGAACATTGGCAATATAGCTGCGGTTACTGGCCTTCAGACGATATCACTTTGGGCGAGGCTCAAACGGCAAAGCTGGCGCATATCGCAGCAAAACTGAATGTTAAGCCGGGTCAAAAGATCCTCGACATCGGCTGTGGCTGGGGCGGCATGGCAATCTTCCTCGCACGCAATTATGATGTTGAAGTCGTCGGCATCACGCTGTCGGAAGAGCAAATCGATCTCGCGAAACAGCGGGTTAAAGAAGCCGGCGTGGCTGACCGTGTCAGTATCGAACTGGTCGATTATCGAGACTTTGCAGCCGCAGGTCGCAAGTTTGACCGCATCGTATCTGTAGGAATGTTTGAACATGTTGGTCAGCCGCAGTTTGAGACCTTTTTTGAGGCTTGTGGCAATCTGCTGACAGATGATGGCGTGATGCTACTTCATACAATTGGTCGCCTCGGCAGCCCTGGATCGACTGACGCGTTTACCCGCAAATATATCTTCCCCGGCGGCTATATTCCGGCGCTGTCCGAAACGGTTTCGGCAAGCGAAAAATACCGCCTGATCGCCAGCGATGTAGAGACCTTGCGCGTCCACTACGCCAAGACGCTGCGCCAATGGTACGCCAATTGCATGGCCAATAAAGATGCGATGGTGGCGATGTATGATGAGCGGTTCTTCCGCATGTGGACATTTTACCTAGCCGGTGCAGCAACCGTGTTTGAAGAAGGCAGCATGTGCAATTACCAGATACAGTACACGCGCAATCGTTACGCCTTACCTTTCACTCGCGATTACATCGCTAAGGAAGAAAAGCGCCTGATGGCCGCCGCACCGCAAAAGCGCGGGTAGCGGTTCACTCCGTCTCGCACAGTTTCAGCACGCTCCGGCAACGGGTGCCTGTTCAGGCAGATTCTGGCTTTCCAGAGCGGTAGACCGGCCCAAAACCAAGCAGCGCTGCCCCCACAAACGGCAGGGCGACAACCCATATCCGCACGCCTGTTATCCCCTCAGGGCTGGCAATGCTTATCGCCGCTGTCATGGCAAGGCCGATGCAAATCATCAGCACCCCTGCCACTACGCGAGCTTTCGGCACAGTCCGCCCTCCGCGCACCGGGCCAAAGCTACGCTCATGCCGAGCGAAAATCGCGATCATTGGCAGCAGGGCTATAATGTAAAGCGCGAACCATACGGGGCGAGAGAACCACCATGTTGCGGTGCCGGGATACATATCGAGCCCGATACCGCCCAGCATCCACGCGGCCACCATAACCAACACGAATGCGGTAAGGTGCCACAGGTAAACCGTCATGATCATGCCGTTCATCAGCACCGTCGCGGTCCAAATAGACAGATTTTCTAGCATGCGCCGCCCAGCAGGTTCCAACGCGAGCACCAACCCGGTCAGCATTACGCCAAGCGCAAATAGAGCGGCGGTGGGCGGCATGGAATTGGTGATTTCATTGCCCGGAACGCCGATCATCGCAATCGGATAGGGGCCAAATACAGTTAGGCCGACCAGCGCAGCTAGTCCGCCTACAAACCATAAGAAAGCAACTGCAGGCTTTTCAAACACGCCACCCTTCCACGCATAGCCAAGCTGGTGAATGCCAACCCAAACGAACAGGAAGTTGATGAAATTGATATAGGGCACGCCGACCGACAAGGTCAGCCAGTCAACCGCGATGGCTGCGGCAACCAGCGCGATGAAGCTGCCCATTCCGAACTTTTCCCAAGCCTTCAGTGACAGCGGCGTGATCGCCGTAACGAGCAGATAGACCGCTAAGAACCACACCGGGACAAGCGCCAATTGCGTTGCCATTTCCACCTGACCGCGCCCCATTCCCGCCATTGTCATACCGAACGCGATTAAGGCCCACAGCAAAAGAACGGGGAACACCGGCGTGATCAGGCGCTGCACCCGGCTCGCGAACCAATCGCGATAGAGGCCCCTTTGCCCATCTTCCGCATTGCGCAACTGCGCAGACCAACTCACTCCATTCGAGTATCCGCCGACCAGAAAGAAGATCGGCATCACTTGAAAACCCCAGGTCAGCCATTGCGACCACGGTAAAATGCCAAGCAAGTTTGCACCAATCACAGCGCCGTTATCATCAATGTACGGCGCAGCGACCAGCCAATGCCCGATAACAACAGCAAGGATCGACAGAGCTCGAAGGAAATCAACCCACCGATTGCGTTCTGGAGGGGCCGTTTGCGCCAATTCACGCGCTTGCCTCCACAGGCCATTGTTCGGTTTTTCCGGTGCGTCTGCCGTCATAAAAATGGTCCCTCTCACCCTCTTGCAGCAAAGATATCGTGTGCGAACAGAGCTTTCGCAAGCTCTCTTGTAATTCAGAACGCCTCAACCATTGCCCCATGCCCCCACCCCTGCTAGCCGCCCGGCGACCCTTTTGGAGCTTACGAAATGTCTGATATTAAGCGCGTTGTTCTGGCCTATTCCGGCGGCCTCGATACTTCTGTGATCGCCAAATGGCTCGAAGTGGAACGCGGGTTAGAAGTCGTTACTTTCACCGCCGATCTGGGCCAAGGCGAAGAAATTGAGCCCGCGCGCACGAAAGCGCGCTCAATGGGCATTCCTGACAAGCACATCTTTATCGAAGATTTGCGCGAGGAGTTTGTACGCGATTTCATCTTCCCGATGATGCGCGCCAACGCCCGATATGAAGGTGACTATCTTCTGGGCACATCGATTGCGCGGCCACTGATCTCCAAACGTTTGGTTGAAATTGCGGCTGAAACCGGGGCCGATGCCATTGCTCACGGCGCGACTGGCAAAGGTAACGATCAGGTCCGCTTTGAACTCTCCGCCTACGCGCTCAATCCCGATATCCAAGTAATCGCTCCTTGGCGCGAATGGGATCTGACAAGCCGCACTGCCCTTATTGCATGGGCAGAAGCGCATCAGATTGATGTGCCAAAGGACAAGCGCGGCGAAAGCCCATTCTCAACCGATGCGAACCTGCTTCACACCTCATCAGAAGGCAAAGTCCTCGAAGATCCGTGGGAAGAGACGCCCGACTACGTCTATTCGCGCACGGTCAATCCTGAAGACGCGCCGGATGAGCCGGAATACATCACCATCGCATTTCAGAACGGAGATGGCGTCGCGATCAATGGCGAAGCAATGACCCCAGCGACTTTGCTCACCAAACTTAACGATCTTGGCCGCAAGCATGGGATCGGCAGGCTCGATCTGGTTGAAAACCGCTTCGTCGGCATGAAGTCACGCGGTATGTATGAAACTCCGGGCGGGGAGATTTATGCGCGCGCGCACCGCGGCATCGAGCAGTTGACGCTTGATCGCGGCGCGGCTCACCTCAAAGACGAGCTAATGCCACGCTATGCAGAGCTGATCTACAACGGCTTCTGGTTCGCGCCTGAACGGGAGATGCTTCAAGCAGCTATCGATCACAGCCAACAAGGTGTTACGGGCGATGTCCGGCTGAAGCTGTACAAGGGCAGCGCTAATGTCGTCGGACGCCGGGCAGACGTTAGCTACAACCTCTACAGCGAAGATGTAGTCACTTTTGAAGACGATGCCGGTGCTTATGACCAGCAAGACGCAGAGGGCTTCATCAAACTGAATGCGCTGCGACTGAAGCTTCTCGCCAAGCGCAATCGTAAGAGAAATTCATAAGAAACGAGGCGAATTCACGGTTCAATTGCACAAAGCTGGGTTATCCACCGCTGTCCACAAGAGATCTGGGCAAAAGTGGATAAGTCGGGGTTGCAAACCTTGTGCGACTCGATGCGCACATGCATTCTCCAACCATCGAAAGGGCAGAAAAGACACTGAATAGAGCGCCGCAAGGCACTGTTTTCAAGACTTTTTGAAACGATCGACGCGGTGGTGATTGTCCACGCGAACTTTGAGAGACAGGATGTAGAAAGCTTCGGCTGGAAACGGACTGGATCGCTTGAGGAGATCGCGAAGCTGATCCATCGGATGACCAACAATTTGGTCTTTGATCGAGGATGAGAAGAAGCAATTCGGATCAGCCGTTTGAGAACTAAGGCGTTAACAGATTGATGGTTTCAGCTCCGCCCAAGGAGCAGAGGAAATGGACAGGAACTTCGGTTCATGAAAGTTGAGACTGCTTGCAAGTGGATGCTGTATGCTGGCGCGAGCGCTGGTGATAGACCCGCTGCACTTCGTGCGGAGGTAAGACATCAGATGCCAAGCGCATTTTGTGAGGTTCGCCAAACAAAATGACCACGCGACGGTAAGAGTGGGGTCGGCAGCAATGCCGGCCCCATTTGCTTTTCAGTTCGACTCTATCAGATCGTTTGGGCGCGGTAGGGGGTGTGCCCGCGACATCCGGGATCTGCAGCGCGATCCCCAGTTTTGCACCTCAAGAAGCGGCGAATTGAGCCATTTGGCGGTTCACTTGAGGGTTTTGCGATTGTCCTACCCTACCTTCACCGCGTAAATCATGATCGTGATGCGAGGGGTAACACACAGACTTTTTGTTGGCGGTTTCACAGCCACAGCAGGCGCGCTATTGCTCGGCTCGACGCCGTCAACAATGGCGGCTCAGTCTAATGAGCTGATCTCAGGGCAAGCGCTTGAGCCCAGCTTTGCTGCACAATTTGCGCCGTACATGATCCCACCTGCGCGCGTGGAAATTGCACCTGGCGCGGTTGACCTCAACACATTTGAAGCTCCACGCGAAAAGACACCGGAACCGGTCGCAAACACCGCGGTCCGCACGCTCGGTAACGGTGTCGCGTCATATTATGGCCGCCGCTTTCACGGACGCAGAACTGCAAATGGAGAGCGTTTCAACATGCGCGCGATGACAGCAGCGCACAAAACCCTCCCCTTTGGCACTAAAGTGAAGGTAACGAACGCTCGCAACGGCCGTTCAGTCATCGTGCGGATCAACGATCGCGGCCCCTTCATTCGCGGACGCACCATTGACCTAAGCCGGGGTGCAGCCGAACAGATCGGCATGATCGCCAGCGGCCATGCCCGCGTGAAGATGGAGGTGGTCCGCTAGCAGGCCGCGATAGCCCACCAGCGCACCCACCCCCTCTTACTCATACTCAGCAGCAGAGCAGGTGCTTATTCGGCCGCGCCTTCTTGCGAAGCCATCGCTTCTGCCGCGCAGGCCTCACCAATTGCAGTCATCTTTTCCTGATCGTTCAGATCCGTCAGGCCAAGCTCTTGCTCCTTGATCTGCTCAACCGAGCAATCACAAACAGATGTAGCCATTTCAGCGCTGCCACCGGCCGCTTCGAACGACGTTTTGCATTCGCTGGCAAAGCCTTCCAGCATGGCATCCTGACCTGCGCCCCCTCCGCAAGCAGAGAGCAACAGTCCCCCTGCAAGAGCGATGGGCAGTGCGACGGCTTTTGTAGTGATTGTCATGGGAGACCCCTCTCTTGTGTTAGGCCGCGCAACCTACACCGCGTGCGCTGCTTGGCAATGGCCTATTCCCGGCGCTTCCCATATCGGCGGCTGAGACTGCGCCTCAACGCGAGCCTCCCACCAGCGCGCCGCGCCGTCCTCAAAAGCCAGCAATTGCGCCCATTCCAGCTCGTCTGTCTCCTCGATAGAGTGCGCCAGTTGATCGGGCCGCGGCGCGTACTCTGGCCGCGCCGCTTCCATCGCCAGCAATCGCCGCTCCAGCTCGTTCGCGCGCTCGGCGTCCTCGTCCAGCTCGTCCGAACCCGGAGACATGGTCAGAGACTTGGCCAGAGACTTGGACCGCATGTTACACGGTCCAGAAGGCTTTTCCGCCCCCGCCTCAGGCAGCGCCACATCCTCCCCCTCACCCGCCGTTTCAAACGCCGCAATCACATCGTCGAACGCCTGCGCCAGCCCCGCCGCGACCGCCTCGCGCTCAGCCAACCGGTCAAGCCGCGCAAGATGGGCGAGCAGCAGGCGGGAATCGTATCGCCGCCGCGTCGCCACCACCTCCCCGTGATAGAACACCTGCTCCTCCACCCCGTGCATGGCGCGCGTGGCCAGCAAATCCTCCGCCCGTTCCCGCGCAACGATCAGCGCCGCATTCCATCCCCGCGCAAAATCCGGGCAAGCGCGCCGCATCCGGTACGCGGTTTGATGTGAGATGCTTGAGGCCTTCGCCGCAACCCGCACTTCGCCTGTATCCGCGAGGCGCTTTAGGAAAGCGGCTTGGCGAACCCGCGTGAACTGGGTTTGCTCAGGGCGGTGCGCGTCTGAGGGTAGCGCATCGAGCGTCTCGCCGAGCGCATTGGCGTAAGAGACTGGCTGCGCGGGGATAAAAGGTTCGGGGGTGTGGTCGGACATGGTTGGTTCCTTGGGTCACGGGCGCGTAGCGCCCGCAAGGCCGACCGGCCGTCGCGCCGAATGGCGCGGAAGCCTAAGCGGACGCATGTCCGCGCCGGCGCTTGAGGCAAACAAACGCAATGGAACCGATCCACTTATAGGATGGTCGCAGAGTAGGAAAATACCGCTGCGCCAGAGGCTTGGTGGCGGAGCACGGTCGGCGATTAGCCGACCGCAAGCCCAAGTGGGCGCCCGCAGCGCCGAAGGCGCGAGGATTTCGCACGCCGGGAAGCGAAGCTGAACGAGCAACGCGAGGACATCGCGTGCGGACAACAAAGACTCGTCACCTCTTGGAAAAACGCCAGTGACCATCACCGGCCACAAAGCGCCACCCCGTCGCCCTAACCCTCAACGTCACCCCGGCCCCCGAGCCGGGGTAAGGCTCACTTTCTTCCGAGGTTACCACACAAGAAAGCCTAGCCTCGCATCGAGGGCGGGGCGACGCAGAAATAGGAAATCATAGCCATCATGCCCGCGGCTGCGGAAATCCAACAGCGGAGCCACTCATACATCAAGTCGGACGCCCGCCTGCGCGGGAGTGACGAATTGTGAGACAAAGTCGCACCACCCACCCCGTCATCCCAGCGGACGCTGGGATCTAGGGCCACAAAGAACTGCGCTTGGTTGCGCTAGCCCCCAAACTGCGCAACGAAAAGCGCACCTCATCCAACCATCATGGGCTAGAAAGCGAGTCGACAGCATCGCCGTCATATAACGGGATGAGTATCTCTGTGTTTGCGTAAAGCTTGTCTGGAGCAAATAACCGCCCGACTTGCTTGTTAAACCAGTAAATCAAAAGCCATTTTTCCTTTTCGCTCTCCCCGTAATAATCAATCGCAACTTTTGTCAGGCTTTTGTCAGCCGGGGTCAGGATGTGCCTCGAAGCAAAATCTGGAGGCACCAAAAGTCCGCTCTCTTCATCAAGCAATCCGTCAAACAGCTCATTGTTCGGATCAAACTTGAATTCCTCTTTATGGTTCTCAATGTCCTTCCAAATAGCTTCTAGCGCCCAAGGGCGATACTCTCCGTCAGGCTTTCTCAACTTACCCTTGGGATCATGCCAACGATGAATAACGGAGCTATGAACGTCTTCGATACTCAATCTATCAAATTGGCGCAGACCGATACCAGCTCCCATCAATTTGTCGCCAATTGACCAATCTTTCTTTCCGACCACATTATGGAGGCTCGCATACGGCCATGGCCGGAGCTCATAGAGTGGCGAACCAGCATCAGTGTCAAATGCCAATCCTGCATCCCGCGCGCCTCTATAAACCCATTCAAGAGCCGCGTCGGACAGCCCTCTAATTGGACCGCCACCACCAACACTGCTGTGTGTCCCCGGAAAGATTTTTTCATCGTAACGATCCGGAAAGTCCTTGCGTAGCTGATCTATGTTACTCCACATGGTGGGTGCAAAGGTGTTGCGCATTTCATCTGCTGCGACAGCATGCCGAGCACGGCGCACAAAAGTGTCCAGCTCAGTGTCATGGAACTCAAAGTCATCATTGATCGCAGCCGTAACGCTGCCGAGCATCGGCACGCCAAGCGCTCCAACAGTATCCCAAACTCCGAGATACGAAACTTCGATTGGGGTACGAACAGAATGATCAACGGTAGGATACTGATCACTCAACCACTCGAGATCGCTTTCGATACAGTTATCAACGCAATGGAGATACCTGAATTCACGAGCCTTGCGCTCATCGGGGCTGTCTTCTTTTTCGCGACTCACATACAAATCAACTGCCGCTCTGATTGAGTGAATGTTTCTTCGATCAACAATTCCAGCGTTACGGACAAGGCCGCAAAAGGAACGAGCCGTAAACGCGCCACGCGAAAAGCCAAATACGTATATCTCGTCCCCTGGCTCGTAGTTGAATGTGAGGAATGTGTAGGCCTCAATAATATTCTCTTTTAGACCTAGGCCGAATGCGCCGCCCGCATAGTTTCCGATTTTTCCAAGGAGCTCCCCAAAATCACTAGTCCCTACGCCCTCATCATAGTGGACGATTTGTGCAGCTCCTGAATCGCTCCTTGAAACTGCTTGAGCAATTCTAGCCACATTTGTCGGATGTTCAGATTCTATCCGGTTCCAAGTGCCGTCGAAACAGAAAACGAGACGCTTCATACTCACCAAACTCCGGACCAATGTTCCAATTATGATCCTTTAATAAACTGTTTTTGTTCTCACGAAAAGAAAGAATGGGCCATCACCTGTGGAAATGTTCACGAGTCGGAACCGCTATTCGTTGCGTAAACGAAAAAGTCCTCGGAACGATCAATCTAATCCGGCAATCATAAGCCTTCGATCAAACTAAAGTGCAAAAAAGCTGGATCCCGGATCCCCGGATCAAGTCCGGGGCAGACGAGGTCCGGGATGACGTGGTGCTGTTGGTGTGGGGTGTGTTTTGGGCGGGTGGCGCATACCAAATTCGTCATGCTGAATTTATTTCAGCATAACAATTGGCCGCGTTGTGCCGCCGTAAAGGGTTATCCTGAAACAAGTTCAGGATGACGGTGGTGGCGAACCAAGTTCAGGATGACGGCGGCGATTTGAAACACGCCCTTCCAGTTTGGCTTGGTCGCGGAGCACGGTCCGAAGGGCCGCAAGGGCCTTGCGCCCGCCCGCAGCGATGCGCCTGCAAGGCGCGTGAGCGAGGATATCGCACCCACGGATGTGGGTGTATGACACAAAAAACCTCTACTCCGCAGCCTCTTCCGCCGCACCTTTCTCCAGCATCGGTTTCAAATACTGCCCAGTAAAGCTGCGCGGCTCCTCGGCCACTTCCTCCGGTGTGCCCTGCGCGACGATCTCGCCGCCGCGAACCCCGCCGCCCGGACCCAGATCAATAATATGGTCCGCCGTTTTGATTACGTCCAGATTGTGCTCAATGACAACAACGCTGTTCCCCTGCTCCACCAGACGGTGCAGCACTTCGAGGAGCTTGCGAACATCCTCAAAATGCAGCCCTGTCGTCGGCTCATCCAGAATATACAGCGTCTGCCCGGTGCTTCGCTTTGACAGCTCCTTTGCCAGCTTTACGCGCTGCGCCTCTCCGCCTGACAGCGTGGTGGCCTGCTGGCCGACCTTAACATAGCCCAGCCCAACCTCGTTCAGCATCCGCATTTTGTCGCGGATCGGGGGCACGGCCTTGAAGAAGCCTTCCGCATCCTCAACCGTCATATCCAGCACGTCTGCGATGGAGAGCCCTTTAAACTTCACCTCCAGCGTTTCCCGGTTGTAGCGTTTGCCGCCGCATTCCTCACACGTCACATAGACATCGGGCAGGAAGTGCATTTCGATCTTGATTAGGCCATCGCCCGTGCATTGTTCGCAGCGTCCGCCCTTCACATTGAAGCTGAAGCGGCCCGGTTTGTATCCGCGCGCCTGCGCCTCTGGCAGGCCGGCGAACCAATCGCGGATATTGGTGAAGGCACCGGTGTAGGTCGCAGGGTTGCTGCGCGGGGTGCGACCGATGGGGGATTGGTCGATCTCAATCACCTTGTCGCAATACTCAAGGCCGGTGATTGTGTCGTGCTTGCCCGCAATGACGCGCGCGCCGTTGAGCACCCGTGCGGCGCCCGCATGCAGCGTGTCGATGGTGAAGCTGGATTTGCCGCTGCCCGATACGCCGGTGATGCAGGTAAACGTGCCCAAGGGGATGGAGGCCGTGACGTTCTTGAGGTTGTTCGCCTGCGCGCCGCGCACCGTCAGCTTGTGTCCGTTGCCCTTGCGGCGTTCCTCAGGGACAGAGATTTCGCGCCGCCCCGTTAGGTAATCCGCGGTGAGCGACTTCTTCGACTTCATGATCTGTTTGAGCGTACCCTGCGCGACCACCTCGCCGCCGCGCACGCCCGCGCCGGGGCCAAGGTCAACCACATGGTCCGCCTGACGGATGGCGTCCTCATCATGCTCCACCACGATCACCGTATTGCCGAGATCGCGCAGGCGCTTGAGCGTTTCCAGCAGCCGGTCATTGTCGCGCTGGTGCAGGCCAATGCTCGGCTCATCGAGCACATACAGCACGCCGGAAAGCCCGCTGCCGATCTGGCTGGCGAGGCGAATGCGCTGGCTTTCTCCGCCCGACAAGGTGCCGCTGGTCCGGTCAAGGTTGAGGTAGTCTAGGCCCACATTGTCGAGGAAGCCCAGCCGCTCATTGATCTCTTTGAGGATAGCCTTGGCGATCTGCGATTGCTGGTCGGTGAGCTGCTCATCAAGGCCAAGGAACCAGTCCTTCGCGTCCGACACGCTCATCTTCACCGGGTCGGCGATATCTGTGCCAGCGACCTTCACCGCCAGCGCTTTTTGATTGAGCCGCTTACCGCCGCAGGTCTCACATGGCTGTGCGGTTTGGAACTTTGACAATTCCTCACGCATCCACGCGCTGTCGGTTTGTAGCAGTCGGCGATTGAGGTTGCCTATCACGCCCTCAAACGGTTTGCGCACCGTATATTCCTTGCGCCCGTCTTTGAAGGTCAGCTCCACCGGCAATCCGCCCGTCCCATGCAAGATGATGAGCTGTTGGTCCGGCTGCAGATCGCGCCACGGCGTCTTCAGATCGAAGTCATAGGCTTTGGCAAGGCTAGCGAGCACTTGAATGTAATAGGGTGATGGCGGGTTAGACTTGGCCCACGGAGCCACCGCGCCCTGCTTCAGCGTCAGCCCTTCGTTTGGCACGACGAGCTGCGGGTCAAACAATTGCTTCTCACCCAGGCCATCGCACGTGGCGCAGGCCCCTTGCGGCGCGTTAAAGGAGAACAGGCGCGGCTCAATTTCTTCAATCGTGAAGCCGCTAACGGGGCAGGCGAACTTTTCGGAAAAGACAATGCGGTTGGCTGGTATCCCCGCGCCCTTCATCGCACCGCCCGCATCGGCCGCCTCATCTTCGCGGCCCGGCACTACGCCATCGGCAAGGTCGATATAGGCGAGCCCCTCGGCCAGTTTCAGCGCAGTTTCGAAACTGTCCGCCAGCCGCGTTTCAATGCCCTTCTTCACCGCGATCCGATCAACCACAACTTCGATGTCATGCTTGAATTTCTTATCGAGCGCGGGCGCTTCCTCAATCGGATAAAGCTCCCCGTCGATCCGCACGCGGGTAAAGCCCGCCTTTTGCCACTCGGCCATTTCCTTACGGTATTCGCCCTTACGGCCGCGAACCACTGGCGCGAGCAGATATGCGCGCGTGCCCTCTGGCAATTCCATGACACGGTCGACCATCTGGCTGACGGTTTGCGCAGCGATAGGCTTTCCCGTTGTGGGAGAGTAAGGCACGCCCACCCTCGCCCAAAGCAGGCGCATATAGTCATAGATTTCGGTGACTGTGGCCACGGTTGATCGCGGATTGCGCGATGTGGTCTTCTGCTCAATGCTGATGGCGGGAGAAAGCCCGTCAATATGTTCAACATCGGGCTTTTGCATCATTTCAAGAAACTGGCGCGCATAGGCGCTCAAGCTTTCAACATAGCGCCGCTGCCCCTCCGCATAGATCGTATCAAACGCGAGCGAGCTCTTACCTGAGCCCGACAATCCCGTGACAACGATCAGCGCATCACGCGGCAGGTCAATATCTATGCCTTTGAGGTTGTGCTCTCGGGCACCGCGAACGGAGATTTTGGTTAGAGACATGAAATTGCTATGTTCCGGTAATGTTCACAGTGTCAAGGTCGCACAGTTGAAAGCCAACAATACGGTCCGTGATACCTTAGCGCGGGGTGCGCCACGTTGTTCCGCAGAGATAGGAATTAAGCCTCACGTTTCCACGATTTGTGACAAACAGCTATCCGTTTACAAAATCGCTAGACAGGCGCATATCCAGATCGCCGGGACGGAGCAGGGTCGCATCAAGGCCCCGTCACCGAGAATGTCAGTGGGGGCACTAACGCAAAGCTGCGCCACCATACAATGGCAACCGACCGGCTTTCGGATCGCATCATCGAAGTGTGTTTGCCCGCCTATCCCTGTGGGTACGCGCCCAATTGTAGATGCAAGGGATGGAGACACTCAATGGAGAAACAGCCAATCGCGCAAACAGCAGACACCAAACAAGATCGGACCTTGGAGGTAATCTGCAAACCGCAACTTATTTGGCACGAAGATGGAGGCATCGGTGCGACCATAATCTTCAGTCAGGGAGATTCAGAGCCGAATATGCCCAAACGAGTAAATTCACATGGCGACCTGAAGCTGACGGGCCTGCCGGCAAACGCAAAATACACCAACAATGTCGATATCACGATCAAGCTAGATACGAGCATGATGACCGACAAAAACGGCAATCCAGTTGTCGGTCGCTGGGCCACAGCTGCCGAGGGGCCTGTAATCAACGGCGCGGCAACCGGGTTCTGTTGGTTCTGCACGGTGCATAATGTGGACAGTCGCGATTATGATCCAGCTCCGATCGATGTACCCGGAATGAGCACCCATCTAATCAACAATGTCGAAGTCATGGTCGATGACAATACGACCGATGCAGCTCCGGACTATGCGTATTGCCTCGGTCTCGTTCTGCCGGACTATAACAATTATTACATCACACTCGATCCGATGCTCGGCAGCAAAGGCGTCTCAAGAGTTAATCCAACGATGCTGCGGAGCTGAAGTCAGAATTCGCTAGCGCTCTGACATATAGGCGGGGTGTCGATAACCTCGCCTATCTAGCTCTTTTGCCACCTTGAGCGCGTCCTCGGTCTGGCCCAAACGTTTCAGTAAAAGGTATCGGACCGCTGATGTCTCATTTTCAGGTAGGACCACAAGCGCTTTTTCCCACATCTCTTGCGCGGTTTTCGGGCGGCCTTGGCGGAAATATATGTCCCCCCTTAACTGGTAAACTACGGCTGCCCGTGTTCGCGCGGCGCCCCCTGATGTGTCGTCTATCAATGTCGCGATGCGGGCAGAATTTTCGGCTGCGTTAGCAAGGTTGTTTCGGGCAAGATCGCGTTGCGTAAGTAGCGCCAACTCAGACAATCTTAGCTCTTGAGACCAGATTTCATTTTCTGGATCTTTGGCAGTCATCCGATCCAGCAGTTTCTTTGCTTTGAGCAATTCGATGCCGCTCGCATCTTCTTGCCCTGCGTACATCAACAATTCCGCGTGGACATGAAGGGCACGAACAGCGGTCTCCTGCCATTCGGTATTGTCCGGTTCAAGCGAACGAAGTTCCGAATTACCGGCCAGAGAACGCCGGTAGCTTGCAATCGCATCTTCGATATTGCCAAGGTTCAGCTGCTGATCGCCCACAAATTGTAGTGCGATTGAAAGTCTGTTTTTTGCCTCGGTGTTTGCGCCATCTGCTTCCAACACCTCTTCGTAGATCTTCACTTCGCGTTGATGCGCCGAAAGAGATTCCCGGTACTTTCCTATCGCGTCCTTCGTCTGTGCAAGCCAATTGAGGATTTGTCCGATTTCCGTCTGCCGTCCGCTATCATAGTCTTCCTTCTTTGCGACAAGCTCAACTCTGGACAAAGCGTTGGAAAAGCTCGGCTCAGCCTCATCATGCCGCCTCTGTTCTCGGAACATCACACCTAAATTTACTTCGGCATAGCTGCTTTCCATTTGCCAATCGGGGTTACTCGGGTCCAGCTCGATTAAGCGGTCTGCGAGCCGTTTGTATTCCTGAAACTGCGCCTCGGCATCCTCCATTTCCCCGCGCCCGTAGGCGATCGCGCCGACCCAGAACACGCTTTGCGCGTGGTCGAATATGCGCTGTTCGTTGTCGGGATGGCGCGCGAGCTGCTCCTTCGTGGTCGCAGCAGCCTGCGTGAATGCTTTCAGCGCCTCCTCGCTGTTCCCGCGAATATTGCTGATCTCACCCACCAGCAGCAGCGCACGGCTGCGCCTCCCCAGCGCATCTGCATCCAGATTGCCCAGTTTCTGCGCCGCGTAGTAATCCAGCGCCCGGTCGCCGACGACATCCAGCGCATCGAGCCGCCCCACCGGCTCAAGCTTTTCGCGCAGGTCGGTGAGCATGAATTCGACCAAACCGTCTGCCTCGTTGCGCTGAAACTCCGCCTCATTACGCGCCTCCACGGCAAACCATGTGAGCGTGCTCATCACCGCGGCCAGCGCGAGCGAGGCTGTGGTGATAACCCGTGTGCGGACTGTGCGGCGGCGCTCTTCGCGGTTGACCAGCTCGTCCAGCCCCACGCCCAGCATTGCAGCTGCGATCTTGAGCCGCGCCATACGCTTGCCATCGCCGCTATCGCGTGCATCAGCGGCAAGCGGTGCATCAATGAAGCTGTCAGTGATTTTGCCGTTGTCATCGACGCGGTGCGTCAGCGCTTTAGGGAAGCACTCCTGCGTCTCGCTGCCGGGTTCACCATCAACAATCAGGGCCAGAATTTTGGTTGGATTGCGGTTCGCCTTGAACCAAGCAATCTCATGATTGACCCATTTCGACTTTGCTGAGGTGGGTGAGCAAATGACAATTAGAAATTCGGAGTCGGCCAATGCCGCTTCCACCGCTGCGCCAATGCTGGAGCCCGCGGCCTCTTCCTCGCGATCTTTGAACAGCGGATGGAGGCGCGCAGGCACTTCGCCATTTTCAGTCAGCTTACCGATCAATTGGCGCGGCGTGCGGTATGTCTCAATCGTATGATGGAGCCATTTGCCCCACTTCGCATCGGCCCAGCTGTAGCTGATGAATGCCTTATAGCGGTAATCAGTCATCCCCACGCCCTTTTCCCAAACAAGCTCGGATGGAATGGATGATCTTCCATTCTCTATCGGGCGACCCGCTAGCAATTTAGGCCTTCTTGGCGATGTGGCAACAATCTTATCTCATTAAGCTGTGACCAAGGTTATGGGCAAAATGTCAAGCGCGAGCATTGCGATTACGGGGGTGAATTGCCCCCTGCTAAGTAGTTTTAATCGCCTTACGTCCCCGTCACCTATAGGAAATATGAAGTCCCGCGAACGCCAGATTTCCCTAGGGTCAATGATCTCTTTGCAGGTCTTCCACCAAGCCTTTCGGGTCGCACCAATGGATTGCGCTGGTCAGATTTCAAAGATGGTAAGCCCGGTGCGACTGGTTCGTGCCGGGCTTTCTATTTATACCGCGGCGCACGTCTTTCCTTGCAAAACTGCGCAATTTCCGGTTCACGTTGGCCCATTATAGTAAACGGGTAATCTGCGACGGCTCGACCGGGTTTATGCCCAGATCAAGTCGCGCGAAACGCACTTAATCGACCGGAGACATTATGAAGGCCCACCTTTTGGCCCGCACCGCCCCACTCACCATCGCCGCCGCATTGCTCGCTGGCTGCGCAACCACTTATGGAGATGACGGCGTGAACCCCATTGCCGATGCACAGGCTGCCGCTGACTACTCGCCAGAAATCCCTGAAGGTACAGGCTATTTCGCATCTGACAGCACGCTACCCTTCCTCGCGCCTGACTTCAGCAAGATCAGCGAAGACGACTATCTCCCGGCGTTTGAGCAAGGCATGTCCATCCACCAGGCAGAAGTGCAGGCGATCATCAACAATCCTGCCGAGCCAACTTTCAGCAACACCATTGTAGAGTTGGAAAAATCAGGTCGGATGCTGGGCCGCGTTGCCCGCGTGTTCTTCGCTCTTACAGGGCAAGCAACCACTGACCAGCTTGATGCCATCAATCAGGAAATCAGCCCTAAACTGACGGCGCACGGCGATGCGATCACGCTCAACCCAGAGCTGTTTGCGCGCGTAAAAGCTGTCTATGACAACCGCGCCGCCATGGCGATGACCGTTGAAGACGCAAAACTTCTCGAAGAAACCTATTCCGGCATGGTCCAAGCGGGCGCTCTGCTGACGGAAGAGGAGCGTGAGAAGGTGAAAGCGATCAATTCGCAGCTTTCAACCCTCACCACTGATTTCAGTCAAAAGGTCCGCGATGCGACCAATGACGGCGCAGTGATAATCGACACTCGCGAAGAGCTAGCCGGGCTTTCCGATGCCGAAATCGAAGGCGCCGCCGCACTTGCGAAAGAGAAAGGCATGGATGGCAAGTTCGCCATCGCGCTTCAGAACACCACGCAGCAACCCTTGATCCCTGCGCTGGAAAACCGCGCAGTGCGCGAGCGCTTGTTCAAGGCCAGCGCCAATCGCGCTGATCAGGGCGGAGAGAACGACACGCGCGTTCTGCTGGCAAAGATTGCGACACTGCGCGCAGAGAAAGCCGCTTTGTTCGGCAAGCCCGACTGGGCGAGCTACACCATGTATGACCGGATGGCGAAAGAGCCTAAAACTGCGCTCGATTTCATGGAGCAGATGGTCCCTGCCCTCGCCGCGACGCAGCGCCGCGAAGCTGGCGTCTTGAATGAGCGGATCGCGCAAGACGGCCTTAATTTCGAGGTGCAGCCTTGGGATTGGTACCGGTTCGCCAATAAGGTAAAAGCTGAGCAGTATGCGTTCGACGAGGACGCCGTGAAGCCTTACTTCCAGCTCGATAAGGTGCTGGAAGATGGCGTGTTTTACATGTCAGAAAAGCTCTACGGTCTGACATTTGAACGCCGCGATGACATCCCCGTCTATCACGCGGATGTTTGGGTCTACACGGTGTTTGACGCCGACGGCAGCGAGCTGGGCCTGTTCTACTTTGATCCGTTCCAGCGCCCATCAAAGCGCGGCGGTGCGTGGATGAGCAATTTCGTCGATCAGAGCGAAACCTGGGGCACCAAACCGGTGATCTACAACGTTCTGAACATCCCGAAGGCGGCCGACGGCGAAGTGCAACTCGTCAGCTTTGACTGGGTGGAGACCACTTTCCACGAATTTGGCCACGCATTGCACGGCTTCTTTGCCGATCAACGCTATGAGAGCCTGTCTGGCACGGCAACGGCTCGTGACTTCGTCGAATACCCCAGCCAAGTGCATGAGATGTGGGCGACCTATCCCGAAGTCTTGCAGAACTATGCCAAGCACTATGAGACAGGCGAAACCATACCGATGGAACTCGTCGAGAAAATTCAAGCCGCATCTAAGTTCAACCAAGGCTATGACTTTGGTGAAGTGGTCACTGCCGCGCTGCTTGATATGAAATGGCACGCTCTCACACCAGAGCAAGCCGCAGCAATCGACACGCCTGAAAAGGTTAACGCGTTCGAGCGTTCGTCCTTGGGCGAGTTGGGCCTTGAGATTGATCTTGTGCCGCCGCGTTACCGCTCTAACTATTTCAACCATATATTTAGCTCACCCGCAGGCTATTCTGCGGGCTATTACAGCTATTTGTGGACTGAAATGCTGGATAAGGACAGCCGGGCTTGGTTCCTCGAAAACGGCGGTCTGACGCGCAAGAATGGCGACCATTACCGCAAGACTGTGCTGAGCCGAGGCGGAACGATGGACTATTTCGAAATGTACAGAACATTCGCTGGGCGTGAGCCGGATGTGAAGTACATGATCGAAAGTCGCGGACTGGGCGGCGAATAAATCGCAAGCGAGCGGTCGCTACAAACACAAAACCCCGATGGGCACACAGCCTGTCGGGGTTTTGTTTGCGCTTTAAACCTCGCTTCAATCGAAGCTGAACTTCTTCCTAGTACCGCTGAAGCCGGTGCTGAGAATTGGAAATTTCAATAGTTCGCCATTGCGATCTGTCAGTCGCAGACTACCCATCACGTAGCCCACTGCCCCGTCCGCGATGAAAACGGAATCACAAGAAGTCACATGCGCCGGGATCAGGACTTTGCTGCCCTTCATTTTGCCTTCGAGCACTTCGACCACGTAGAAATTGGGCCACAGTCGGTCTTCTCGGCCAGAACGCTCACCGGAATATCGGATCTTGAATATCGTGCCGAGCGCGCCTTCATCAAGAGCTGGCTTGTCCTCCATCACAGGGTCAATCGTCGATTCAAATTGGGGGCCCTGGCAAGCGCTTGCAGGCGCAGCGATGGTGGCGATCATACTCACGGCGATACAACCAACTAAAGCTCTCTTTGGCATTCTGACGCCTCCCTACCTGATGTTTGATTGCAGCTAGTCTTAGCGACATTTCAGTAGGTTGAACGGTGTGTTCTGCGTTCGTCAGTCAATGATCAAAGCGCGCGCGCCTGCCTCACCAATCCAGCGCGCATTCACGCCCCACGCATTGTCGATAATTACACTGGTAAGCGCTTTATCCGGCCTCCCATCCGCCACAAGCCGCCCTTCGCGCAGCACCAAAACCCTATCGGCGTGGTTCATTGCAGTGGCGAGATCATGCAGCACGATGACGACGCCCTGCCCATTTGTGGCGGCTGATTTGAAATGCCGGATTAAAGCAAGCTGGTGCGCAAGGTCTAGGGCAGCCAGCGGCTCATCAGCCAATATCCATTGCGGCTCACCCGCCAGCACGCGGGCCAGCAATGCGCGCGCTTTTTCACCGCCAGAAAGCTGGCTTGCGGGGCGGCGGCGCAAATCTTCGAGTGACAGCGCTGCAATAGCGCGCTCAATCGCGCCGCGTCCCCTATCAAGGTGCGGCATGCGCCCCAGCGCCACGAGGTTCTCTACTGCGACATCCCAAGCGATTTCTGCCGCTTGCGGGAGATATCCGATAGATTTTGCCCGCTCTTGTGATGAGAGTTTGGATAGCTGCTTGCCTGCTAGCGCGGCACTGCCAGCGGCAGGAGCCAGCAGTCCGGCAAGCCCAAGCAACAGGGTGGATTTGCCCGCACCATTGGGTCCGCAGATTGCGGTGATGTGCCCAGGCTTAAGACTGGTGGACACGCGGTCCAGCACCAGTTTTCCTCCGCGCGTGATTGAAAGGCCTTCTGCTGACAGGGTCATAGCGCGCCCCTTCGCATTCGCAGGAGCAACCACAAAAAGAACGGCGCACCGATCAGGCTGAGCGCAATTCCAAGCCGAAGCTCTGTGACTAAAGGCAGCACGCGCACCGCGCTATCTGCGACGAGGACCAGCAATGCGCCAGCAAGCGCGCTTGGCAGGATCAAACTGGACGGCAAACGGTCCGTGAATGGGCGCACAAGATGCGGCACAATCAGGCCAACAAATCCGATGATGCCTGCCACCGCGACGCCGGCGCCCACGGTCAGTCCAACACCCAGCACGAGCAGCCACAGCAGGCTCGACGTGTTGACGCCCATGCTGCGCGCCGCCTCATCACCCAATGTCAGCGCATCGAGCGGTTTTGACGCCAATGCGAGAAAGGCAATTCCCAGTGCGATCAAAGGCGCAGCGATCGTGACGTCACGCCATGATCGGTCCGTCAACGCGCCATTGAGCCAAAGCACAATTTCGCTGAGCGCAAACGGATTGGGAGCAAGCGTGATTGCCAATGCCGTTAATGCACCGGCGAGGCTCGCAATCATCAATCCGGCAAGCGTAAACAGCGCAATGCCGCCAGTCTTGCCTGCGATAAGCGCGAGAAGCGCCATGCCAAGCGCTGCCCCCGAAAGCGCAAAGCCGGGTAGTGCCCATGATGCCAAAGCGCCGGGCAGCATTGCTCCAAACCAGAAGCTGGCCACCGCGCCCAAAGCCGCCATCGGGGCGATGCCGAAAAGGCCGGGATCAGCCAGCGGATTGCGCAAATACCCCTGCATCGACGCGCCAGCCGCGCCCAGCCCCGCTCCGATTACAATCGCCAGCAGGCTGCGCGGCAAGCGCAACTCCATCAGGATCAGCGCCGCGTTTGGTGTCGTCGCGAGGTCTACCCACACCCGTCCAGCGAGCAGCGAAAACGGCAAAGCTGCCAGCAACAGCGCGCCAAATGTCCATGCCGCGCGGTTCATTCAGCGATTTCCGTACGGATGGCGTCCAAGCGTTCTTGCGCCGCAACAATCGTACGCCCCCCGCAATACAGCAATTGTGGGTCAAGGGTTTCGACGCGCGTTTCTTTGAGATCGCGTAACAATGGGTGGGTTTGGCCCGCACTGCTGCCCGCGACAAGCAACAGTTGAGGAGGGTCAGACAATATCCGCTCCAGCGTGACATGGTCCGCCTGTTCCAAGCCCATTTTCTGCGAGTGACTTGTGAAATCGTTGCGATCAAGCAGCTCAGCAATCAGTGTCCTGCCGCCCGGCACGATTTGTCCTGGTTGCCAAAGCAGCGTGGAGATAGCTGGCTGATCTGTGCCACCAACTGATCGTTCAATATCGCCAATGAGCGCATCGGGATCACCACCGACGAGGTCAGCAACAGCGCGAATCTGCCCGGCGCTCTCTTCGATGGTCACCGGACTGCCAAACGTCTCAATCCTTAGGCCCAACCGCTCAAAAGCGGCCTTGGCCGGCGGCGCGATGAAAGTGCTCGCCAGTACGATATCGGGATTAAGCGCGAAGACTTCCTCCGCCGTACCGCCTGTCACCGCAAATGCGCGTGCAACATCTTGAGGGATTGAGCTAGAGCTGGGATCGCGGCTGTAATGCGACAGCGCGAGTATTTGCTCTGGCTTGGCCACCTCAACCAAAATTGCGTCAAGACAAGGATTTAAACTGACCATTGTTGGTGCGTTGGAGGCGCGTTGATCCGAACCGGCAATGGGCGCGCCGCAGGCCGACGCAAGGCCCAGCAACGCAACGCCTATGACCGCCATCAATATTCGCGAAAATCCGCGCAAACCGCCCATCCCTCTGCGTGCTAGGGTTTTGTCGATAGGGGTGACTTAAGGCCCCTGCAACCCGCCTCGGCCAAGCGCATTAACAAGCCTTTTCGACCTGTTCGGTTTCGGGACGGACCGATCTGCGGCGTCGCGCACACACCGATCACGTTCTAACGACAACTTATTCGCACTATGTGGACTTTCAAACGCATCCCCAACCGGCAAAAGCCGATTTGTCTGCCAGATCGCTCTGGCGACCATTCGGTTGAGCCTGCGCCGCGTCTGCCTATGAGGCGCCGATTGATGGTTCTGTGCGCGGCGATTGCAGTACCGGCAATGGCTGCGCCGGGCGATTTCGGCGCTCTCGCGGCAGATGCCGCCGGTCCGCTCGACAACCTGAGTTACGCTGATACTTCTGCAATGCCGTTTGAAAAGCCCGGAGGCAGCTTCCCCGGCTCTGCGTTCTACTATTTGGCTGATCCACCAAAAGATGCGCTCGTTGCGCTGCCAACAATCGATCCGCTGGATACTGGCGCAGACGGCCGCGAAATCGGGGCGCTGATCGATGCAGGTCCCGCCGCAAACCCGTTCGCAAATCTTGGCAGCGGAACCAGCCATTCACGCGCAATGCAGTGCCTTTCGCAAGCAATCTATTATGAAGCAGCAAGCGAAAGCGAAGCTGGCCAGCGCGCTGTTGCGCAAGTTGTGCTGAACCGGGTAGCACATTCGAGCTGGCCTGCCAGCGTTTGCGGCGTCGTATATCAGGGCTCTCAACGTTCTACCGGCTGTCAATTCACCTTCACTTGTGATGGCAGCCTGCGCCGTAACGCAAGTGCGGGCGGCATGGCCAAAGCGCGCCGGATCGCGTCAGAGGCGCTTTCTGGTAGCGTCTATTCGCCAATCGGCCTTGCCACACATTATCACACGCTTTGGGTGAACCCTTATTGGGCGAGTTCGCTTGATCACATCGGGACGGTCGGCGCCCACCGCTTTTATAAAAACCGTGGCCGCGCAGGGACGAAAGCTGCATTCTCGCAGCGCTATGCAGGGTACGAACCGAGCGCCGCTAAGCCTGCGACGACATCTACAGATGCGCCACCTCTCGCGCCGCGCATCGATCCGGTTGGAGTGACGGCTGTGCCGACCAACACCAGCCAAACCCGCGTAACCATGACACCGGGCCGCTCAGCAGCCGCGGCATCTGCCGCGAAGCCATCGACTCCAGATACGGCCTTGGCCAATCAAAGCTTGCGCGCCGCGGGCCAGGTGAAAGCGCCATATTCTAACGCTGGCCAATGGAAAGACAGCGCTGCCGCTGCGCTTGCGAGCGAACAGGCCGCAAGAATTGAGGTCGAGGCCTTCGACGCCGAATAACCGTGCGAATGCTTTGCCATTCTCTTGGCTCGGCGACATCGCTGGAATTTCAGCCCCGAAGTCTGCGGGTTAACACGCTGGAAACCGTGTCCTCAAACGACCCTTTAGCGCATGATGTGTAGATGCAACCTCAACGATTGCAGATCGAAGGCGGTTTAAACCGAACCTTCAATGAGGACATACGCCCCCTATGACCATTCATTTTGCCGCCGCACGCACGCCAGCTTGCTCACCTATTGCCCGAGCATTGGCCAAACGTGCAACAAGCCGTGCGGCCAATGACAATGGCGGCCTTGTGCCGAATGATGATGTACTAAAAGCAGCCTTGCGGCACTTTGGCGAACACGGGCTTAGCGCGGCGCGAGTGGCCCGCAGCAATGCGAAAGACGCGTTTTTCGCAGGTGACAAGCAAGCTTACAATTGGTGGCTCAGCATAACGCGTACGCTCGACAAGCGGCTCGCCCAGCAGTTTGAACGTAAGATTGAGAGTCTTGGCTGCAAGGATGTGATCGACCCGATTGGCTAGACCACAACTTTCAGGCCGTTTGCACGCTAAGTAGTGTGTTAACCGCAACTTGACCACTTGGGGTTAGGACACACCAATGTCGAGCGTGGGCGGTACACTTTTGAAATTGCGGAGCCTATACGCTTCGAGGAAGCGCGCAGACCCGGTCTCTGCGCAGGTTCGCCGCACTTTGGTCGAAACACTTTACACACAGCCCTCCAGCCTCGCGATCGGAGCGTTCAATGGCATCGTCGCAACGGCGGTCGCGGCGTGGGTGGCTAATCTCCAGATATTGTTTGTGGGTTGCCTCGCACTGACTGTGATTGCAATTGCTCGCGTGGCCGCCGCCTATGGTCTGTCGCCGGAAAGACGCGAAACCAGCACCCGAACCCTAGAGCTGATCTATGAGATCGGGGCTTTTAGCTACGCATTCTTGCTCGGCGTGATTGCTGCAATGACGATCTGGTTTGATGCGAGCGCAGGAGTGGAAGTCCTGATGGTCTCCAATGCGCTTTGCTATGGCGTCGGCATCTGTGCTCGAAACGCCGGTCGTCCGCCGATCGCACTTGGGCAACTCACGCTGGTTTGCCTCCCCATCATGGCCGTGTCTTTTGTGATCGGTGACTTGGCCTTTCTCACACTATTGTTGACGCTGGCCCTACTCATACCGGCAATGATCTCTATCACGATGAATGTTTATAAGGTCCTGTGCGATTCAATTGCTGCGGCAGAAACAAGTGCACAACTGGCTGAAAAGATGCAATCTTTGGCCCGCACTGATGTCGTCACGGGACTTTCTAACCGGGCCGGCCTAAATCATGCGATGGTCGAAACGATGATGTCGATAGACTCCGTCACTCGGCTAGCAATGTTCTGGATCGACCTTGATCGCTTCAAAGAAGTGAACGATCTGCTGGGACACCCCATCGGGGACCGGGTGCTGGCCGAAGTTGCCCGGCGTTTGCGCGATCTTGCGCCTAAAAAGGCGACAGTTTCGCGCTTTGGCGGTGATGAGTTTGTGATTTGTTGCCAGATTGCTGACCGTAAAAACGCCGAGCAAATTGCCAGCGAAATTCACGCTGAAATCATGAGGCCGTTTCGAATCGATGGTGACCGCCTAGAAGTGCGCGCCTCCGTCGGCGTCGCTTTGCTCCCGGATGACGGCAGCGATGCCGACACGGTTATGAAGTCAGCAGACTTAGCGCTCTATCATGCGAAGGTTCAAGGCCGGTCACAGACGTGTTTCTTTGACAAGAGCATGACCCGCAATCTTGTAAGGCGGCGCGAGATTGAAGGGGAGTTGCGCATGGCCTTGCAGCGCGACGAGCTGTCGGTGTTCTTCCAACCAATTCTTGATCTGGAAACCGGGAAAATCCGAGCCTTCGAAGCACTTGTACGCTGGTTCCACCCAGACAAAGGAGAGCTTCGTCCGGACGAGTTCATCCCTGTTGCTGAAGAATCTGGTGTGATCGTTACCTTGGGCAATTGGATCACTGTTCAAGCCGCACGGGCAGCTGCACAATGGCCAGAGGATATCAGCGTCGCGGTGAATCTTTCACCGCTTCAAATACGCGCGCCGGGTGCAGCACTGGGCATTAAGAACGCCTTGCGCGAAGCTAGCCTCGCCCCCTCCCGGCTAGAGTTGGAAGTCACGGAAAGCCTGTTCATCGACGATAATCACGCAACCGGCGCTTTCATTGAAGAACTGTCTGCAATTGGCGTGTCATTCGCGCTGGATGATTTTGGCACGGGCTATTCCTCGCTTGCCTATATCAACACCTTCCCATTCTCGAAAATCAAGGTCGATCGTAGCTTCGTGTCAGGGCCCAATGCTGGCCGTAAAAGCGATGCAATTATTCGTGCTGTGGCCGAAATGGGTTCCACGCTTGGAATGGATATTGTTGCCGAAGGTCTGGAAACGGCCGAGCAAGTGCAGGCCGTACGCGCTGCTGGCTGCACCTTGGGTCAGGGTTATTACTTCAGCCGGGCAGTGCCCGATTACCTGGCTTCAATGCTGCTGACGCAAGAACGCGATCCCGATCATCAATCCAACAAATTGCGTAATCGTGGATAGTCGTTCGCTCTTAGAGACTGCAAATACGCCATAAGTTAAGTTGGGATGCTCGACATCACGCGCGCCCGCTCCTTGTCAAATTCACCTTATCGCTATTGCGAACTACTTGCATAAATAAGTGTAAATGCAGACGTTTTGGCGGTTGCATTCGCAATTATCCCCGCTTAGGTCAGAAATCATAAACGCAGGTGATTTGGCCACTTGGGACGGTGCCGCTCGCCGCCACCCGTTTGCAAACCAATTTTCGTCCCGATGATTGACGGAAGGATTCCCCCACACATGGCCCAAAACGCAGGACGCAAGAAGATCGCGCTCATCGGCTCCGGCATGATCGGCGGCACGCTCGCCCACCTCGCCGCGAAGAAGGAAATGGGCGACATCGTCCTGTTCGACATCGCCGAAGGTATGCCGCAGGGCAAGGCGCTCGACTTGTCGCAGTGCGGCCCGATCGAGGGCTTCGATGCGAAGATCACCGGTTCGAACGATTACGCTGATATTGCGGGCGCTGACGTGATTATCGTCACCGCTGGTGTGCCGCGTAAACCGGGGATGAGCCGTGACGATTTGCTCGGCATCAACCTGAAAGTGATGAAATCCGTTGGCGAAGGCATTAAGAACAACGCGCCTGACGCCTTTGTGATCTGCATCACCAACCCGCTCGACGCGATGGTTTGGGCGCTGCGCGAATTTTCCGGCCTATCTCACAACAAAGTCGTCGGTATGGCGGGCGTTTTGGATAGCGCGCGTTTCGCGACCTTCCTTGCGTGGGAATTCGATTGCTCGGTCAAGGACGTGAACGCCTTTGTTCTGGGCGGCCACGGCGACACGATGGTTCCGGTCCTGTCCTACTCGACGATCAACGGCATTCCGGTCAAGGATATGGCCAAGATCAAAGGCGTTGCGGAAAGCCGCCTTGATGAAATCGTAGCGCGCACCCGCGCAGGCGGCGGCGAGATTGTAAAACTGCTGGGCAATGGCTCAGCCTATTACGCCCCGGCAACATCAGCGATTTCGATGGCCGAAGCCTACTTGGGTGACCAAAAGCGCATCTTGCCATCGGCATCTTATGTTCAAGGAAAATATGGTCTCGATGGGCTGTATGTCGGCGTTCCGACTGTGATTGGCGCGGGCGGCACCGAAGACGTGGTCGAAATCGAGCTCTCCGACGAAGAGAAAGCCAACCTCAAAGTCAGCACCGACGCGGTCGAGGAATTGCTTGAGGCGTGTAAGGGGCTGGACAGCTCGCTGGCGTGAGTATCGGGCTCGCCATAGTAATATTCTACTGTAGCGCGCTAGTTCTTGCGTGGCTGGTAGGGATGCTCGCCCCGGCATTTAGCCGCGGGCCGCTTTCCCTTTTGGCGGCGACCCTACTCTTGTTGCCCGGAGCTGCGCTATTGGCCGATGCCCCGGTTCATCACGTTGGGATCGACGGTGAAGAAGTCTACGGGTTTCTGTTCATCTCCGCTCCGACTTTCTTGCTTGGTTTGATTGGCATCACATTGGCGCTGATCAACCGGGCACGCTTCCACTCAGTTTAGATCCGTAAGAGAGGCAAATTCAATGTCGATCCTTATCAACAAAGATACCAAGGTCATCACCCAAGGGATGACCGGCAACACCGGCACGTTCCATACCCAGCAAGCCATCGATTACGGCTCGCAAATGGTTGCTGGTGTTACTCCCGGAAAAGGCGGAACCGAGCATATCGGTGTGCCGCAGTTCAACACTGTGAGCGAAGCCAAGGCGGCTACCGGCGCGACAGCTTCGTGCATCTACGTCCCCCCACCCTTTGCAGCCGATGCGATTTGCGAAGCAATTGACGCAGAGGTTGAGCTTATCATCTGCATCACCGAAGGTATCCCCGTGCTCGACATGGTTCGCGCAAAGGCTGCGCTGACCGGCTCAAAATCGCGCCTCATCGGCCCGAACTGCCCCGGCGTCCTCACGCCTGATGAATGCAAGATCGGCATCATGCCCGGCTCCATCTTCCAAAAAGGCAGCGTTGGGGTTGTCTCTCGCTCAGGCACGCTGACTTACGAAGCCGTGCATCAGACCACGATGGTTGGCCTTGGTCAGACCACTGCGGTTGGCATTGGCGGTGACCCGGTCAACGGCACCAACTTTATTGACGTGCTGGACCTGTTCCTCGACGACCCAGAGACCAAGTCGATGATCATGATCGGTGAAATTGGCGGCAGCGCGGAAGAAGAAGCGGCGGAATTCCTGAAGCAAGAAGCCGCCAAGGGCCGCAGCAAACCCACCGTTGGCTTTATCGCTGGCCGCACAGCACCTCCCGGTCGCCGCATGGGTCATGCCGGTGCGATCGTCTCGGGCGGCAAGGGCGGCGCGGATGATAAGATCGCGGCGATGGAAGATGCGGGCATCCGCGTCTCCCCTTCACCATCAGAACTCGGCACTACGCTAGATGCGATGCTGAAGGAAATGGCGTAAACTTTCCGGCGCCCCCCGCTTTTGCAGGGGCTGCCTAACTCCTCCCCTTTGGAGAATGCCGATGGGCAACGAACCGCAAGATTTCATTCCGCAAATGTCCGATCAAGAAGGCCCGCAGCCCGGACCATCTTGGGGCAATCCAAAGTGGCCGCTGAACGACGGCGCATCAGCCGATGATCTGACGCAGGCGCTTGACCCGACCACGATGAAACTCGCGGTCGAAAAGGCATCTAAGAAAGCGGGCAAAGCGGTCGATGAGAAGGCGATCGAATACGCCTCAGACTTGTCCAACAAGGCGATGACGCTGGTCCGCCTCTACCGGGTGCGCGGTCATATGGCGGCGAACCTCGATCCGTTGGGCCTATCCGGCCATAATATGCCCGAAGACCTGACGCTGGAATTTCATGAGCTTGCGGGCAAGGAAAATGAGGAAGTGTACGTCGGCGGCGTGCTCGGTTTTGAGTGGACCACCGTTGGCGAATTGCATCAGGCGCTCAAGGCGACTTATTGCGGCAAGGTCGGCTTGGAATACATGCACATTGCCGACACCGAAGAGCGGCGGTTCCTGCAGGACAAGTTCGAAAGCCCCGGCGAGACGATCCAGTTTACCCCCGAAGGAAAGCGCGCAATTCTGGCCGCTGTTGTGCGCGGCGAGCAATATGAAGCGTTCCTTGGCAAGAAATACGTCGGCACCAAGCGCTTCGGCCTAGACGGCGGGGAAAGCATGATCCCCGCGCTGGAAGCCGTGATTAAGAATGGCGGCGCCGCCGGTGTGCGTGAAATCATTTACGGCATGGCCCACCGCGGGCGTTTAAATGTGCTCGCGAACGTTATGGCCAAGCCATACAAGGTCATCTTCCACGAATTTTCCGGCGGCAGCGCCAATCCAGAAGACGTTGGCGGATCAGGCGATGTGAAATATCACCTCGGCACCAGCACCGACCGCAGCTTTGACGGGATCGAAGTGCATATGTCACTCGTCCCCAACCCATCACACCTAGAAGCGGTCGATCCGGTTGTGCTGGGCAAGGCCCGCGCGCAGATGGCGGGGCGCGATGATCTCGACGACAAAGATCAGGTTTTGCCCGTGCTCATCCACGGTGACGCGGCCTTTGCCGGGCAAGGCGTCGTTTGGGAAAGCCTCAGCCTGTCCGGCGTCAATGGCTATGACACCGGCGGCTGCTTGCATTTCATCATCAACAACCAGATCGGGTTCACTACCTCTCCCCGATTTGCGCGCAATTCGCCTTACCCATCTGATGTGGCGAAAGGCGTTCAGGCGCCGATCCTGCATGTGAATGGCGATGATCCAGAGGCAGTGACTTTCGCGTGCAAATTGGCGGTAGAATACCGCCAGAAATTCAAGCGCGATGTTGTCATCGACATGTGGTGCTATCGCCGGTTTGGCCACAATGAAGGCGATGAGCCCAAATTCACGCAGCCGCTGATGTATGATGCGATCAAGGGTCATCCAAAGGTCAGCGCGATCTATTCTGACCGGCTCATCAAAGAAGGGGTCATCGACGATGCCACTCTGGGTGAGCTGCAAGATGATTTCGTCAAAGAGCTGGACGGTGAATTTGAAGCGGCCAAAAGCTATAAGCCGAATGAGGCGGACTGGTTTGCGGGACGCTGGGCTGGCCTTAATAAGCCGGTTGATCCCGAAACTGCGCGGCGCAACGCTGAAACAGCGATTGAAGACAAACAGTTCGACAGCTTGGGCCGGGTGCTTACCGAAGTTCCAGATGATCTTGAGATTCACAAGACATTGGGCCGCGTGCTGAAGGCCAAGCAGGAAATGTTCTCAAGCGGCGAAGGCTTTGACTGGGCCACCGCAGAAGCGCTCGCATTCGGCAGCCTTGTGATGAGCGGATATGGCGTGCGACTTTCCGGCCAAGACAGTGGGCGCGGCACATTCAGCCAACGTCACGCGGTGTGGGTCGACCAAAAGACCGAACGCAAATACATCCCTCTCACCACCCTGCCCCACGGCAAATTCGAAGTGTATGACAGCACTCTATCCGAATATGGTGTGCTAGGCTTTGAATATGGGTTTGCCATGGCAGATCCAAAATCACTGGTAATGTGGGAAGCGCAATTCGGCGATTTTGCCAATGGCGCGCAGATCATGATTGATCAGTTCATCGCCAGCGGAGAGGCAAAGTGGCTGCGGGCAAACGGCCTCGTCATGCTGCTTCCACACGGATATGAAGGCCAAGGGCCAGAGCATAGCTCAGCCCGGCTCGAACGCTTCCTGCAATTGTGCGCGAACGACAATATTCAGGTTTGCAATATCACGACGCCGGCAAACTATTTCCACGTGCTGCGACGCCAGATGTTGAGGCCGTTCCGCAAGCCGATGGTGATTATGACACCCAAAAGCTTACTGCGTCATCCAATGGCGAAAAGCCCGCGCGAGGAATTCACTGGCGATTGGCAGTTCAAACGGATCAAATCTGACCCCGCCATGGAGACAAACACGGCGGCGGATAAGAAAATCAAACGGCTCGTGCTGTGCAGCGGCAAGGTCGCCTACGACCTTATCGAAGCGCGCGACAATGCTGGCTTGAAAGACGTATCCATTGTCCGCATCGAACAACTTTATCCCTTCCCTGGCGATCCATTGGCCGTGCGCCTTAAGCGGATGACCAAGCTCGAAGACGTCGTGTGGTGTCAGGAAGAACCCAAGAACAATGGGTCCTGGTTCTTCGTCAATGAACGGATTGAGGAATCGCTGGCCGCAGCTGGTTTTGACGGAAAGCGTCCGACCTATGCGGGCCGCGATGCAGCCGCATCGCCGGCAACTGGCCTCGCAAAACGACATGCTGAGCAACAAGAGGCGCTGGTAAATGCGGCTCTTGGGATCAAGAACTAATCGAATTCACCGCAACAACGCGTTGAGGAACAAAGAATATGGCAACTGAAATCACAGTCCCCGCTCTAGGCGAATCCGTCACCGAAGGCTCAATCGGCGAATGGCTTAAACAGCCCGGCGAAGCCGTCGCGGCGGACGAACCGATCGCAAGTCTTGAAACCGATAAGGTCGCGGTTGACGTGCCCTCACCCGTCGCTGGCGTTCTGACCGAGCACAAAGCCGCCGTTGGAGACACCGTAGAAGTGGGCGCAGTGATCGCGGTGATCGACGAAAGCGGTGAGGCGGCGCCTGCGGCCAAAACCGAAGCGAAGGCAGATACCCCTGCACCAGCGGCGAAGGCGGAAGCATCTGATGAGGTCCGCGATGCGGCACAAACGCTCTCACCAGCCGTTCGCCGCGCCGTGCTTGAACACGGCGTCGACCCAACCACGATCAAAGGGACCGGCAAAGATGGCCGCCTGACGAAGGAAGATGTGCTCGCCGCAGCCAAGAATAAGAGCGATCCAGCCCCTGCTCCAGTAGCAGCCGCTTTAGCTGGCACTGCGCCTCCTGCTCATGGCCGGAATGACGAACGGGTAAAAATGACCCGTATGCGCCAGACTATCGCCAAGCGGCTCAAAGGCGCTCAGACAGAAGCCGCGCTGCTCACCACGTTTAACGATGTGGACATGAGTGCAGTGATCGAAGCGCGCACAAAGTACAAAGATCTGTTCGCCAAGAAACATGACATCCGCTTGGGTTTCATGGGCTTTTTTGCAAAGGCTGCGTGCTTGGCGCTGAAAGACGTGCCTAGCGTCAACGCCTATATCGAGGGCGATGAAATCGTTTATCACGACTATGTCGACATCTCCGTCGCTGTCAGCGCGCCGAATGGCCTTGTCGTTCCGGTTGTGCGCGATTGCGACAAGAAGGGCTTTGCCGACATTGAGAAGGACATTGCCGACTTTGGCAAGCGCGCCAAGGAAGGCACGTTGACCATGGACGATATGACCGGCGGCACCTTCACCATTTCCAATGGCGGTGTGTTTGGCAGCCTTATGTCGACCCCAATCATCAACCCGCCGCAGTCTGCCGTTCTCGGCCTACACCGGATTGAGGATCGCCCGGTCGCAGTGAATGGCGAAGTCGTCATTCGCCCAATGATGTATATCGCGCTCAGCTATGACCACCGCTTGATCGACGGGCGCGAAGCCGTGACAGCACTGAAAATCATCAAGGAAGCAATCGAAGATCCGACCCGGATGCTGATTGATCTGTAAGGACACCCCAATGACTGACCATTCATACGATTACGACGTCCTTGTGATCGGCGCCGGGCCCGGCGGCTATGTTGCTGCAATCCGCGCTGCGCAGCTGGGTTTGAAAACCGCCTGCGTTGAGAGCCGTGAGACTTTGGGCGGCACGTGCCTCAACGTCGGGTGCATCCCATCCAAGGCGTTGCTGCATGGTTCTGAGCTATTCGAAGAAGCCGAAGGTGGCCACTTCGCAACCTGGGGCATTACGGCGAAGCCAAAGCTCGATCTGGGCGTGATGATGGCGGAAAAGGCCAAAGCCGTGGGTGAGCTGACCGGCGGAATCGAATTCCTCTTCAAAAAGAACAAAGTGACCTGGATTAAGGGTCATGCCGCGTTTGAAAACGCGCACACCGTTGATGTCGGCGGCGACAAGGTGTCCGCTAAAGACATCATCATCGCCACTGGCTCCAGCGTTACTCCCCTGCCGGGCGTAGAAGTCGACAATACAGCAAAACGGATCGTGGACAGCACCGGCGCGCTTGAACTCGAAGAAGTGCCAGAGCATCTCGTAGTGATCGGCGGCGGCGTAATCGGACTTGAACTTGGTTCGGTATGGCGCAGGCTGGGCGCAAAGGTCACTGTGATTGAATTCCTCGACCAGCTCTTGCCTGGCATGGACGATGATGTTCGCAAAGAAGCGGGCAAGATCTTCAAGAAGCAGGGTATGGAGCTGATGCTTGGCCACAAGGTCACCGGCGCGAGAGCGAGCGCAAAGGGCGTATCGCTAACCGTCGAGAAAGCTGCTGGCGGCGACGAGCAAACGGTCAAAGCGAGCCACGTACTCGTCTCAATCGGTCGGCGTCCGAACACTGATGGCCTCGCGCTCGACAAGATCGGCATTGAAACCAACAAGCGCGGCCAGATTGAAGTTGGCCATGACTTCGGCACAGGCGTTGATGGCGTCTGGGCAATCGGCGATTGCGTGCCCGGCCCGATGCTCGCGCACAAGGCCGAAGATGAAGGCATTGCCTGCGCAGAAAACGTCGCTGGCGAGACTGGTATCATCAATCACGATGTGATCCCGGGCGTGGTCTACACCATGCCGGAATTCGCCGATGTCGGCATGACCGAGGCGGCGGCGAAAGAAGCCGGCCATACGGTAAAGGTCGGCAAATTCCCGATGATGGCAAACAGCCGCGCAAAGGCAAACCGCGACACCGATGGCTTTGTGAAGATCGTAGCGGATGCAGAGACGGACCGCGTGCTGGGCGTGCATATCGTTGCCAGCCTGGCCGGTACAATGATCGCAGAAGCCGCGGTTGCGATGGAATTCGGCGCAACGTCCGAAGACATCGCCTACACCTGCCACGCGCACCCGACCCATGCAGAGGCCGTGAAAGAAGCGGCAATGGCGGTGCAAGGCAAGCCGATCCATATGTGATTGAATGTTTGCTCGCTCTCCCACTCGCCTCTAAATACGATGAGAGAGGGAGAGCGGACAACACATGGCCTATCCAACACTGACCGATAAACCCGGCGCGCTTGAAACGGCTGCTGCTATTCGTGCTGGTGAAATGAGCCCGGCGGAGGCCGTGGATGCCGCGATCATCCGAATTGAGCATTTTGACGGCCATGTGAATGCGCTTGCCGTGCCGGATTTTGAGCGCGCTAGTGAAGCTGCTCGCGCGCTTGACGGGGTGACGCCGCGCCCAAAAGGCGACCCGAACTATCAGCCGCTGTTTGGCGTGCCGATGACGATCAAGGAAAGCTTTGATGTGGCGGGCCTGCAAAGCTGTTGGGGTCACAAGCGGTATGAAGGCAATATTGCGACGCGCGATGCCAAGCTGGTCGCACAACTGAAGGCGGCAGGGGCCATCATCATTGGCAAATCGAACGTCCCGCCAGACCTCACCGATTGGCAATCTAACAACCCGGTCTATGGTCGCACTAACAATCCGCACGATCATAACCGTTCGCCGGGCGGCTCGTCAGGCGGTAGCGCGGCGGCAGTGGCGAGCGGGATGGTGCCTTGTGAGTTCGGAACAGACATTGGCGGGTCGGTGCGCGTGCCCGCGCATTTTTGCGGCATCTGGGGGCACAAAAGCTCTTGGGGCCTGATCAGCAAGCACGGCCATGACCACCCGGCATTGACCTCTCTAGGGCCGGGCCGCGACGGCCATGACGGCGCCCTCTCCATTGCTGGACCGCTCGCGCGCAATGCACGCGACCTTGCCGTACTTATGAAAATCGGCGCGCAGGTGCCACTGCGTGAAAACGCCAAACCGCTTAAGCACTGTCGTTTTCTAGCGATCACTGAATTTCCCGGCGCACCAATTGATGACAGCGTGCGCGCACCGATTGAAGCGGCGCTGAGCGCGCTGGCAGCTGAAGGCGTTCGTATCGACCGGACAAGCGATCTTGTGCCCGATCTCGCGTCGCAACAAGCCGACTACCTACGGATGATGAACACCGCCATGTCACGGGGCGGCGCTGCCCCTAGTGGCAAACGTGCGAGCGCGGCTGACTGGTTCAATTTACTCGACAAGCAGGCGCGCAATGAATTGGCATGGGAGCATCTGTTTGAAACATACGACTTCGTGCTCGCGCCCCCTGCCCCGGTACTTGCCGTACCGCATCGGGAAGGCTCCGTTTTCGACAGCACGCTGAGCGTAAACGGCGAAGATATGTCGGCAGGCGCAGGCCTTGCGTGGGCAGGGATTGCCACCTTCCCCAATCTGCCAGCAACCGTCTTGCCCATTGGCGCAGGCACGGATTGCGGCGCTACCCTGCCGTGCGGAATGCAGGTTATGGGACCGCGTTGGTCTGATCTCGATTGCATCCATGCCGCCGAGGCAATAGGCGACGTGCTTCACGGCTAAGCCTTGGGCTAAGGATTCGACAACATGGCAGGTAAATCGTGGATGCAGCGGCCTATGGGCACGTTGGCCAAATGGCATATTTGGCTGGGTTGGCTCGTTGGCGTACCCATCGTCATGTGGCTCGCCACTGGCTTGTTCATGGTTTCCAAGCCCATCGAAGAGGTGCGCGGCAACCATTTGCGCGTGGATGTGCCTGAGCAGCCCCTGATCCTGCCCAATAGCGAACTTGCCAATCCAGTCACCGCGCTGAAAGAGATGCGCGCTGTGATGCAGGATGGACGCGCGGTTGCGATCCTCACCGGTCTCGACGGGGCTGTCAGTCGAGTGGATATGTCCAGCGGCGAGACAATCGCCCCGCTCGACAGCGCACAGGCGCGCACGATCGCAGCAAAGCGCATTGTTGGCGGTGACAAAGTCCGCTCCGTCACCTTTTTTGAAGCAAGCGAAGTCCCGTTTGACTTCCGACGCGAAATCCCTGTTTGGCAGGTCGCGCTGGAAGACGGTGCAAACGTCTATATCGGGCGTGACACTGGCGAGATTGAGGCGGTGCGCACCAACTGGTGGCGGTGGTTCGATTTCATGTGGGGGCTGCACATTATGGATCTGTCAGAGCGTGAGGATACGAGCCATCCGATCCTGATTGCCTTTGCCGCGCTAGGCCTGATCGGCGCCTTGCTTGGCACAATCCTTATGTTTCGACGCCGTAAAGTTCGCACGCTTAGTGAGCCTCGCGCATGAATGAAGAGATTCTCACCCCGGTCCTCGACATCCTCGACATTGCAGGCATCGCAGTGTTTGCGCTGTCAGGGGCAGTGATTGCGGCAAAGGAACGCCAGACCTTCGTCACAATGGCCTTTTTCGCGTTGGTGACAGGCGTTGGCGGCGGAACCGTGCGCGATTTGTTGATCGAAGCGCCAGTGTTCTGGATTGCCGATCCATGGGTTGCTGGTGTGTGTTTGACCACGGCGCTAATCGCTTGGTTTACGCCAACCCGCATTTGGGAAGGCAAGCTGCTCGATCTGGCAGACGGCGTGGGGCTCACCGCCTATGCCGTTCTGGGCGCTGCCAAGGCGATGGCCTATGGAATTCCGCCGATTCCAGCGGCACTGATGGGGATCATCACCGGCTGTGTCGGCGGGATCATTCGCGACACTGTTGCAGGACGGCCAACCATCATCATGCAGCCAGAGCTATACGTAACAGCCGCGGCCTTAAGCGCGGCCATGACGGTGGCGGGGATGCTTACCGCGCCGCTGGTAGGGCTGCCCGATGCAGCTGTTTGGGGCATCGCTTTTGTCGCAGGTTTTGCCCTGCGCGCGGCCGCCGTCAAATGGGAGATCTCTTTGCCATCCTACCGTGACGATGAAATCGCCAGCCCAAACCAAAACGGAACTGAGTAACAACCCAGTCCCGCTTCACATTTGGTTTTGTGCGGTTTAGCCGCCGAGATCTTCATCAACGGCTTCACCCGGCAATGGACCGCCTGGATAGGCTGGCTGCGCCGAAGCCTCTGGTTCCGCACGAACAGGCTGTGCTTGATAAGCGACATCCGTGCTACCTGTACCGTGGGCGCGTCGTGCATTTGCATAGCGATCATCGGTCCACTGGCGATCTTCGACCGCATCGGCCGATGCGCCTGAGAAAACGCCACCGAAATTCACATCACTCACGCGGCCATCATTGCCGATGCGGCAAGTGAAACGGTCGCCATTGTAAAGCGAGCCTTGGACAGTCCAACCCTCGCCCGAGCGGTCAACGCTATCGACGCCCTCCACTCGCACATCGCGCTCGATCTGATTCACGCATTGAGAGACGGCATTATCGATGCCCGAGCCCCCACCAAAGCGCCCATCCCCGCGGCGATTGTCGCGCCGGTCATTATCGCGCCGGTCATTGTCGCGATAGTTGCGATCACGGTCGCGGTAATCATAGTCTCGGCCGCGCCGATCACGCTTATTCTTTGATGCTGCATTCGCGATAGCTGCAATGCCGCCTAGGATTAGGACACCGGCGACCACATCACCTGTTCTCACACGGCCGCGATGGCGGCGGTATCCGCGATAACGGCGATAGCGGTGGTGCTCAGCCACTTCGGCAGCAGGTGAGAAGATGTCGAACGCCGGATCGCTCTCAAACGCGTTGCTTGTCAGGGCGATCGGCGCGGCGGCGGTTTGCAGCTGTGCAGCAGAGGCGGGAGCGGCTGCAACAGCTCCAGCTGCTGCCATCCCGGCGAACGCGCCAAATAGTTTTGTTTGGGCCATAATAGCTCCCTCCTGTTTGAGTGAGCGGCCACCAATCGCTCTGGTATGCATAAACCGATAGGCGGTCCAGGCTTACATTCGCCTGAACCGCCCTGTGGTGGTCAGTGGGGCCTGTCAGACCCTATTCTTAACGCAGGCCGCGAATTTTGCGGAAGTTGACCTGCGGGCGGTTGCCGCGTTCGACAAAGCAGGTGAACCTGCCGCGATCCGAATAACCGCGTCCGTATCCACGACCGCCTTCAACTTGGATGCGGCCTTTGACGCGGAAGCCATAACGGGTCCGTTCAACATCCCGAATGTCGGTCACGTCGGCGTAGCGGAAGCCTCCGAAACGGCGTGCCTGACGTTCGGCGGTGCGAACACAGCGCTCAACTGCCCGGCGCGGATTGCCTCGGTTGAAGCTCGCGCGGTGGTTGTAACCGCGATCATATCCGCGGCTTCCGCGATAATTGCGGTCTCCGCGATAGCGGCGGTCGCGGTGGTTGTACCGGTCCTTCTTGTCAAAGGCGCCTGCCACAGCGGCAATCCCGCCAATAATCAGAGCGCCTGCGATCACATCATCGGCATCAATCTTGTCATCATAGTCGCGGGCCTGCGCTGGAGCAGCTGTTGCAAGGGCCATCGCGCCTGCCGCGACAGTCCCGAGCGTGCCCTTGGCCAATGTGTTGGTCAATTTCGTCATGGGGGTATCATCCTCGGGTTGGAGCCTGAGCGGGATGCCCCGGCTTCGAAAACCCTTATGGCTGATTCGCCCTGTGCTTTGTCTGACTAGCCTTTGCAGCGGACGTTCAGAAAACTACGTCCTTATATGAACATCGCCAATTCTACCTACGGTGGATCAATCGAGCGCAGCCAGCACATCACGCGTAAATGCTGCGATATCAAACCGCGTTCCCACCATATCTTCGCCGCGCCGTACGATCACAACATCTCGTGAAGGCACGACGACGACATATTGCCCGCGATTGCCGCGCGCGGCGAAGGCATCGTCGGGAATGCCTTCAAATGCGTTTCCTTCAGGGCGGCGGAACGTCCACCACCCTGCGCCATAGCCCCAATCGGTCCCTTCAGGCTGCGGGCCGGACGGGTCGGAGACGTATTCGCGCCAGCCTTCGGGGAGAATTCGGGTTCCGTCTTCGACCAGGCCATTATCCAGATAAAGCTCACCTAGAAGAGCCAGATCATGCGCAGTCGACCAAACTTGCGATGAAAGGACGTAATTTCTTCCGCGCCAATCGGTTTCTGCAATCGTGTCGTTCATCCCTATCTCGGCAAACAATTCAGATGGCGGATGGTCCTCAAAAGTGCCTGCAATCGCACGAATTGCGGCCAGCGTATCATTGTTAGCATAGCGATATACGGTGCCCGGCGTGTGGATCAGTGACCAGTTTTGAGCCCGTTCGTCGACCGTAGTCCCACCCCAGTAAAGTGGATCGGTGCGATTGCCTAGCGTATCGGAATAGCGACCGGAAGCCATGCGCAGAACTTGATCAATTGTGATTTCATCGCGAGGATCGCTACGACCCAAACCCAAACCAGCGCTCGAAACAACATTGGCATCGCCTCTATAGACTGCGGCCCCAATCACAGTCGCGGCAATACTCTTTGCGACAGACCATGTGCGCTGCGGGGTGAAAAGGCTAAAGCCTGAAGTTGTCTCCCAATCGACAGGCTGGCCATTCTGACGCACGATAACTGCTGTTGTTCGCGATCCGTCTCCATACGTACCATCGAATGCCGCATCTAGCACCGCGTTGGTCGCCGATTGCGGGGCGGACGGAACAGTAAATCCGGCAGGGGCGGGGTCAAAATCTGGTAGGTGCGCTGGTATCAGTTCGATAAATTGATAACCGACAGGATAAACTCTGCATCCTGAACCGGGTATATTTATCGCAATGCGCGGCCGCATATCGTCGTCCCATGTGACCTCGACATATTTGACGCGAGCGCCCCTTGATTCTTTAGCGCGTACTATCTGAAACGGCATGTCGCGGATAATTTCGTCCAGCGGTGCCTGGATGCCCGTTAATTCCCACTCGTGCACACTCTGCGCCGTTCTCGCGGTTCCTGCCGCTTCAGCGCTGGAAATCGCGCTGCACAGCATCAACGCCTTATACCCAGCCGCCAATGCTCGATCATAACGCGCATCCAAGCGCTCTTGCGCTGTTTGAGCGGTTGCGGGAACGGAGATAGCGAGCGCCGCGCCGGCGGCTGCGAATAGAAGTTTGTGCATCGTCGTGAACTCTAACCCGCCCTCGCCCGAGATCAAGCGTCCAAACAAAAAGGGCCAGCGGATCAATCCGCCAGCCCTTCGTTTGTTCTTGAATAGAAGCGCTTACGCAGCCACTTCCTCATCGTCATATTCGTTAGCCATGACAGGACCGCTGTCCTGACCCTTGGCAGCTTCATCACGCTCAACAAGTTCGATGATGGCGAGTTGTGCGCTATCGCTGGCACGATAGCCAGCCTTGATGATGCGGGTATAGCCACCCTCACGGTCGCTATAACGCTCTGCCAAAACGTCAAACAGCTTCTTAAGCTGTGTTTCGTCGAGCAGGCGCGATTGCGCGAGACGGCGATTTGAAAGACCGCCACGCTTTGCCAGCGTGATCAGTTTCTCGATATACGGACGCAGTTCCTTCGCCTTTGGCAAAGTGGTGCTGATTTGCTCGTGCTTAATCAGAGCAGCCGCCATGTTGCGGAACAGAGCCTTACGGTGGCCCGACTTACGGCTCAGCTTACGCTGTGAAATTCCGTGACGCATTGTATCTTCCTTCGTGTTTGTAAGGGGCCCGTATCAGGTAGCCCGGTACTGGCGGCGCTTTCTCAATCGAGAGGTGCGCCGCCTGAACCCATTTTAGCCCAGCAACTCTTGCTCAAGCTTCTTGGCCATTTCTTCGATGTTCTCTGGTGGCCAGCCTGGAATGTCCATGCCAAGGCGCAGACCCATGCTGGAGAGAACTTCCTTGATCTCATTAAGAGACTTGCGGCCAAAGTTTGGTGTACGCAGCATCTCGGCTTCGGTCTTTTGAACCAGATCGCCGATGTAGATGATGTTGTCGTTCTTGAGGCAGTTCGCAGAACGCACCGACAATTCCAGCTCGTCGACCTTTTTGAGAAGGTAACGGTTAAGCTGGTTCGCATCGTCTTCTTGCGGCTGAGCGGCCTGACCGATCATTGCCGACTGCGGCTGAGGAATGCCGTCTTCGAAGTGGACGAACAGTGTTAGCTGGTCCTGAAGGATGCGCGCAGCATATGCCACAGCGTCTTCAGGCGTGACGGTGCCGTCTGTTTCGACCGTCAGTGACAGCTTGTCATAGTCGAGCTCTTGACCAACACGGGCGTTCTCAACCTTATAGCTCACCTGACGGACAGGCGAATACAGGCTGTCGACCGGTATCAGGCCAATAGGCGCATCTGCCGGACGATTCTGAACCGCTGGTGAGTACCCTTTGCCAACGTCAGCGGTCAGCTCCATGTTGAGCGTCGCGCCTTCATCCAAGTGACACAGGACCAAGTCTTTGTTCATCACTTCAATGTCGCCAGAAACGGCGATATCGCCAGCCTTAACTTCAGCAGGACCGGTTGCGGAAAGCTGCAAACGCTTGGCGCCCTCGCCTTCCATCTTCAACGCGATTTGCTTCACGTTGAGGACTATGTCGGTGACATCTTCACGCACACCGGCGAGAGATGAGAATTCATGCAGCACATTCTCGATCTTGATCGAGGTAATTGCCGCGCCCTGAAGCGAGGAAAGCAGTACACGGCGCAGCGCATTGCCGAGCGTAAGACCGAAGCCGCGTTCGAGCGGTTCAGCGACAAACGTCGTCTTGCGGTTCTTGTCGCCGCCTTCCTTGATTTCGAGAGCGTTGGGTTTCTTTAGTTCCTGCCAGTTCTTCGTATTGACGGACATGGATTTCCCCTAATTCGCTATTCAGCGGTTCAAAATATGGCGGGCCTTAGCGCGGGCGAATGCGTTTTGGGCCGCCTTGAGTAGGTCCGACAGTCACGAGCGACCACCGAACGGGAGCGGTTTAGACGCGGCGCCGCTTAGACGGGCGCACGCCATTGTGCGGGATCGGCGTAACATCACGGATTGAGGTGATGTTGAAGCCAACAGCAGCGAGACCGCGCAATGCGCTCTCACGGCCAGAGCCTGGACCTTTTACTTCGACTTCCAGCGTACGTACGCCGTGATCGGCGGCTTTCTTGCCGGCATCATCAGCAGCAACCTGAGCTGCATAAGGGGTCGATTTACGACTACCCTTAAAGCCCATGGCGCCTGCGCTAGACCAACTGATCGCGTTGCCTTGGGCATCGGTGATCGTGATCATAGTGTTGTTAAAACTGGCGTTGATGTGAGCAACACCGCTGCTGATATTTTTTCTGTCGCGGCGTCTTACTTTGCCGCCTGGTTCGCGTGCCATTTCTCGTATTCCTCTTGAAAGGGGATGAAGGGAAAAGCGTGCAGAAAACCCAATTGCTTGGGCCTGCTACTTACTTCTTCTTCCCAGCAATCGGCTTGGCCTTACCCTTGCGGGTACGGGCGTTGGTGTGCGTGCGCTGACCGCGAACGGGAAGGCCATTACGATGGCGCAAACCGCGATAGGTCCGCAAATCCATCAGGCGCTTGATGTTCATCGCAGTGTTACGACGAAGATCACCTTCAACACTGTAGTCTTCATCGATCGTCTCACGGATGCGCAGAACTTCCTCATCGGTAAGGTCTTGCACACGTGCGGCGTGATCAATGCCAAGCTTGTCGGCGATTTTCACGGCAGTCGTGCGACCAATCCCGTGAATATATGTGAGCGCGATAATAACGCGCTTATTTGTGGGGATGTTTACCCCGGCAATACGAGCCACTTAATTCTCCATGCTCCACAGGGACTTGGGCACGTTAGGCACCCTCACCCTATCTCAACGCTCTTATTCGCAATGTTCGATGTTGCCACTGTGCAAAATCCCAATGGGCTTGAGCACTGAAACAACAAAAGTCCGGATTGGCAAACGCTGGAGCGTCGCCCTGCCGGACTTGGTTCGAACATGTCGAATAAAGCGCGCGCTTAAGGCGATTCGACGCAGACGTCAACCGCTAGCAACGCAACCCTGACCGAGCGCCCGATATGGTGCCTCCTTCGATCAGGTCAAGGGAAGCTATATCAGGCCGCGCCGAAGGTCAAAATGTAGCTTTGGGCAACGACGACAAACCTGCTCGCAATGGCCACAAATGCGCTACATCACACCAAAGGCTAGCATCGCGTCGGCCACCTTTTTGAAGCCCGCAATATTCGCTCCTTTCACGTAGTCGACATATTCGCCGTTTTTGGCTTCACCATCACCGCCGTGTTCGACGCATTTATCGTGAATGTCGCTCATAAGCCCGGTCAGCATGTCGTGAAGCTTTTCATGTTCCCAGCTGATGCGCTCAGAATTTTGGCTCATTTCTAGCCCAGATACCGCAACCCCTCCCGCATTCGCAGCTTTGCCGGGCCCGTACATAATCTCAGCATTGTGAAAGACCTTCACCGCTTTCAAAGTTGAAGGCATATTCGCCCCTTCAGCGACTGCTATAACGCCATTGCCGACAAGGGCTTTTGCACCCTCCTCCTCCAATTCGTTCTGAGTAGCGCATGGCAGCGCGCAATCTGCCTCGACATGCCAAGGGCGTTTGTCCTCGTGGAATTCGGCGCCGCTAAATTCATCGGCATACTCGCTGATCCGTCCACTACGGTTAAGCTTCAGATCTTTGATCCACTCCAGCTTCTCCTCATCAATTCCATCAGGATCATGGATGAAGCCATCAGAATCCGAAAGCGTAAGCACTTTGCCGCCAAGTTCGCGGAATTTTTCTGCGGCATGCAGCGCGACATTGCCCGATCCAGAGATAACTGCCGACTTGCCTTCGATGCTTTCATCGCGGTGCCGCAACATGTTGCACAGGAAATAGACCGCGCCATAGCCTGTGGCCTCTGGGCGCATTTTGGAGCCGCCATATTCCTGCCCCTTGCCGGTCAGCACCCCTTCCCAGCGATTGGTAATGCGTTTGTATTGGCCAAACATATAGCCGATCTCGCGGCTGCCGACACCTATATCCCCGGCGGGCACATCAATATCTGGCCCGATGTGCCGGCACAACTCAGTCATGAAGCTCTGGCAAAACCGCATAACTTCACTGTCTGATTTGCCGCGTGGATCAAAATTGGACCCGCCCTTCGCTCCGCCCATCGGCAGGCCAGTTAGCGAGTTCTTGAAGGTCTGCTCAAATGCGAGGAATTTGAGCACGCTTTCATTGACTGTCGGGTGAAACCTGATGCCACCTTTATATGGCCCAATGGCGTTGTTGTTTTGCACCCGCCATCCGCGCTGGACGTGAACCTTATGGTCATCGTCTTCCCAGCATACACGAAACGAGACGATCCGATCAGGCTCTGTGATCCGGCGCAAAATTCGCGCCTCGTGGTATTCTTCCTTGTCGGCAATGAACTCGTAAACGTCTTGAGCCACCTCCTGCACAGCTTGGATGAACTCGGTTTGTCCTTCATTGCGCTTCTTCACGCCATCCAAAAATTCCTCGAGCGAAACGTGATCCGATACTGCCATGCGTCATACTCCTGTGACGCAGCGCGGCTCACTTGCCGTCGGCCATCGCGTCTATAGCATCTTGGACGCTTGGCGCCTCAGTCGGTTCCGCATCTGTGTCAGCTGAACCGTCGCTTTCTGTTTCATTTGGCTCCGAACTTTCATCACCCTCGGAGATACTTTCCGGTCCAGAAACGCGGCCAAGCCCTTCTGCCAAACCGGAAAGTTGCTGCGTCATCACCCCATCAACCGCTTCAGAGATCTGACCAATTTCATAGCGCATGGAGCCACCGACATTATACTCCCACACGATCTTTGTGCCTTCATCCACTTCGCTGATGGCAATGGTGAGAATACCGATAACAGGCTCGCTTTGGAGAGGCCCAAGCGCGCCCTGCATCCTCAAGGCGGTTTCCGGATAGGATTGGATAATCCGCATGTGTTCCACGCTGCCTTCCAGCGTGATCTTCGCAGGATCGGGATCCTCGGGGATCTTTTCGCAAAAACAGCCGCCCGCTTGCGGGACAAGAGTAAGGTTGGCCGCATCACCGGACCAGGTGTGGGCAGACTTCCACCACCGCGCCGGAGAAATAAGAGCCAGCCAAACCGCCTTCGGAGCAGCCTCAACCACAGCTTCATCGCGCGTCACAAATCCGCTGTCGCTGGTTGATACAACTTCGGCGGATAGGGGTTGAACAGCGGCACATGCTGCCAGTGCTGCCAAGATTGCACGCATTGATCTGTCTCCTCGTATGGAGGATCTTTAAGCGATGCCGGGAATGGGCGTAAAGAGGCGAATGCCCCGAAAACTGGCCTTAGGCGAGAACCGCATCGATCGCCGTTGCCACTTCACCGATGCCAGCCATGCCGTCTACGCGTGTCACAATACCGCGAGTTTCATAGCCCGGCAGGATCGGCGCAGTCTCAGCGCGATAGACACTCATGCGATGACGTACGGTTTCTTCGTTATCGTCAGGGCGGCGCTTAAACTCAGTACAGCCGCACGTATCGCAAACGCCTTCTTTCGCAGGGGCATTGGCGGTGTCGTGATACAGCGCACCGCAATTCGCACAAGAAAAACGGCCAGTGATGCGCTCGACCAGTGCGTCTTCATCAACACTCAGCTCAACGACATGGTCAAGGCTGCGGTTGTGCTTTGCAAGGATGCTATCGAGTGTTTCCGCTTGAGAAGCAGTGCGCGGATAGCCATCAAAGATTGCGCCGGTTTCCGCATCCATCGCAGCAAGCTCAGCGTCAATCAGATCGGCAACGATGTCGTCGGAAACCAATCCGCCCGCGTCCATCACAGCCTTTGCTTTGAGGCCGACGGGCGTTCCCGCCTTCACAGCCGCGCGAAGCATATCGCCGGTGGACAATTGCTTCATGCCGTGGCGTTCAACCAAGCCAGCACTCTGTGTGCCCTTACCCGCGCCCGGAGGGCCCAGAAGAATGATGTTCATCGCAAATTCCCCTGATTACCGACTGAGCGCAAGGATTAGCGCTTACGGCCCTTAAGTTTCGCCTTCTTGATAAGGTCACCGTACTGGTGCGCCAAGAGGTGCGATTGCACTTGGCTGATCGTGTCCACGGTCACGTTGACAACAATCAGCAAACTCGTTCCGCCAAGGAACAGCGGCAAACCTGTCTGGCGGATGACATACTCTGGCAGCACGCAGACAATCGCCAGATAGAGTGCGCCGACCACGGTGATGCGCGTTAGGACATATTCCAGATAGTCCGCCGTGCGTTTACCCGGACGAATGCCCGGAATAAAGCCGCCGTTTTTCTTCAAATTCTCCGCCGTCTCTTCCGGGTTAAACACAACCGCAGTGTAGAAGAAGCAGAAGAAGATAATGCCCAGCGCATAAAGCGTCAGATAAATCCACTGACCCGGCTGCAGATAGAAATTCAACTGCTGCACAAATCCGCCTGTGGCGCTGTCTACTGCGCCTGGTGCGCCAGCAAATTGCGTAATTGTTAGCGGCAACAGCAACAGCGAGCTGGCGAAGATCGGAGGAATCACGCCTGCAGTGTTCAGCTTTAGCGGCAGGTGAGAGCTATCGGCCTGCATAACGCCGCGCTGCGTCGCGCGCTTTGGATATTGGATCAGCAAACGCCGCTGCGCTCTCTCAACGAAGGAAATCACGACGATCAGGATCACGACCATGATCATGAAGCCAATGATAAGACCCGGTGCGATCGAACCCGTTCGGCCACCTTCGAAAAGATTGGAAACAAACGTCGGGAACTGGGCGACAATGCCGGCCATAATGATCAACGAAACACCGTTGCCGATCCCGCGCGATGTGATCTGCTCACCCAGCCACAGCAGGAACATAGTCCCGCCAACTAGGCTGATCACTGCTCCGACACGGAACATATAGCCCGGATTGACGACCGCTTGCAGACCGCTTTGCGCGCCAAAACTTTCAAGGCCCGCAGCCAGGAACCAACCCTGAATCACGCACAGGAACACCGTACCGTACCGAGTGTATTGATTTAGCTTTTGACGGCCCGTTGCGCCTTCTTTCTTCAGCGCAGCCAGCGTCGGGTGCAAGGCAGATGCCATCTGCACCACAATCGACGCGGTAATATAAGGCATAACGCCGAGCGCGATGAGGCTCATCCGCTCAAGGCTGCCGCCCGAAAATGTATTGAAGAGATCAAGAATGCCGCCGCGCGTTTGATCATACAGCGTTTCTAGGATCAACGGATTGACCCCCGGCAGCGGAACAAAGCTCAAAAAGCGGAAGACAATAAGCGCACCGATTGTGAACCAGATGCGCTGGCGCAGCTCGGTGGCTTTCGAAAAATTCGCGAGGCTCATATTGCTCGCAATGCTGTCGGCGCGTGATGCCATGTCTAAATATCGATCCTAGCGTCTGACTTGTCAGCCGATTTACTGGCCGGCCGACCCCCGCCGGCTCAAAGTCGTGAACTCAGGCAGGATAGATAGGGAGCGAGGGGCCGATTGTCGAACCCCCCGCGCGCTATTTACCGATTTATTCAGCTTTCGCCTTGGTTTTTGAAGGCTTGGACGATGGCTTTTTCACCTCGACCACTTCGACGCTGCCGCCTGCCTTCTCAACCGCTTCAACCGCACCCTTGGATGCGCCAGCTACGACGAACTTGACCTTCGCCTTAAGTTCACCCTTACCCAGCAAACGAACGCCGTCTTTGCCGCCGCGGATCAGACCTGCATCGCGCAGAGCTGCTTCGTCGACAGTCTTCTTACCGTCCAACGATTTGGCGTCGATGAACTTTTGGACCATGCCAATGTTCACTTCAGCGAAGTCTTTGCCGAACGGATTGTTGAAGCCACGCTTTGGCAGGCGCATGTGAAGCGGCATTTGGCCGCCCTCAAAGCCCTTGATCGCAACCCCGGACCGACTCTTTTGACCTTTTTGGCCACGCGCTGCGGTTTTGCCTTTGCCAGAACCGATCCCGCGGCCCTTGCGCATGCGCCCTTTACGGGCACCTTCATTGTCACGGATGTCATTGAGATTCATAATTTGCACTCGCTTTCGCTTTTGCCAGCCCTCGCAGAGACGGGGTCACGCGCTGAAAGAATGAGGCCCCGCATAATGCGAGGCCCCGAATTTTGTTTAGTCGACCACTTGGACAAGATGCGGGATCTTTGCGATCGCACCGCGAACTTCAGGGGTATCCTGACGTGTCACAACTTTGTGCATCTTGTTGAGCCCAAGACCGATCAGAATCTTGCGCTGGCTTTCTGGACGACGGATCGGCGAACCGATCTGCTTGATCGTTACTGTTTTCTTATCAGCCATTGATCTTACTCCGCGATTGCTGCGGCGTCGGCTTCAGCCTCGGCCTTGTCAGCGCCGCCGCGACCAAGCAGGTCAGCGACTTTCTTACCGCGACGCTGAGCAACAGACTTTGGTGAAGTCTGATTGACCAGAGCGTCAAAAGTGGCGCGGATCATATTGTACGGGTTCGACGTGCCAACCGACTTGGTCACAACGTCGGCAACGCCGAGGCTCTCAAACACGGCACGCATCGGACCACCGGCAATAATACCGGTACCCGGAGGCGCTGTGCGAACGGTCACCTTGCCAGCGCCGAAACGGCCCTTGGCGTCGTGGTGCAAAGTGCGGCCCTCTTTCAGAGCGACACGGATCATCTTCTTACGTGCAGCAGCGGTCGCTTTAGTGATCGCTTCTGGCACTTCCCGGGCCTTACCCTTGCCAAAGCCAACACGGCCCTGACCGTCACCAACTACGACGAGTGCAGCAAAGCCAAAACGCTTACCACCCTTCACCGTCTTAGAAACGCGGTTGATGTGAACCAGCTTCTCGATGATGCCATCATCTTCTTCTTCGCGCTTACCGCGGCGATTATCACGGCCACCACGGCCACGTCCGCCGCCGCGATTGTCGCGGCCACCACCGCCACGTCCACCGCGACCTTGCTTCGGTGCTTCGGTAGGAGCAGCTTCGGTCTTAGCAGGCGCTACGGCAGGCTTTTCTGCATCACCATCGGCAGCCGATTGATTGTCAGCAGCTTCCGATGGGGTTTCAGCAACAGCAGGTGTTTCCACTTCTACTTTGGCCTCTTCCGCCGGAGCAGCAGTCTCTGCGACCTTGGCTTCTTCAGCCGGTGCTTCAGTTTTCTTGTCGTCAGCCATAATCAGAACTCCAGCCCGCCTTCGCGGGCGGCATCGGCCAGCGCTTTCACGCGGCCATGAAACAGGAACCCGCCGCGATCGAACACGACAGTGGTAACGCCAGCCTTCTTGGCAGCAGCGGCAATGTCCTTGCCAACCTGCGTAGCGGCATCGACATTTGCGCCAGACTTCTTAGCGCCAAGAGTTGAAGCAGCTGCGACCGTGCGGCCTTCAGCATCATCAATGACCTGAGCGTAGATGTGACGGCCCGTGCGGTGCACGGAAAGGCGCGCCTTGCCACCACCACGCGAACGAAGCGCAGTGCGGACCCGACGACGGCGGCGTTCAAACAGGGAAAGCTTTGCCATCTTACTTCTTCTTCCCTTCCTTGCGGAAGACATACTCGCCGCGATACTTGATACCCTTGCCCTTATAAGGTTCAGGCTTGCGCCAGCGGCGAATTTCCGCGGCAAGTTGACCAACGGCCTGCTTGTCCATGCCAGAAATTTCGACCGTGGTCTGATCGGGCGTTTTAACTTCGATACCTTCAGGCACGTCGATGTTCACATCGTGACTGAAACCGAGTTCAAGCTTGAGCGACTTGCCCTGAGCTTTCGCGCGGTAACCAACACCGGAAATTTCCAACGTCTTGGTGAAGCCTTCAGTCACACCTTCAACCAGGTTCGAAACCAGCGTGCGCTGCATACCCCAGAAAGAGCGTGCCTGCTTGCTGTCATTCGCCGGGTTGACCTGAATCTCGTCGCCCTCGACCTTATAAGAAATGAGGTCAGACAGACCCATAGTGAGAGTGCCCTTCGGCCCCTTCACGCTCAGCGTGCCATTGTCGATGCTGGCGGTCACCCCATTGGGGATCGCAACAGCTTTTTTGCCAATGCGGCTCATCAGAACACCTCCGCCAGCACTTCGCCACCGACATTGCTCTCACGCGCTTCATTATCCGAAAGCACACCGCGAGGCGTCGAGACGATGGTGATGCCGAGGCCATTGCGGACAGTCGGAAGCTCTTTCGAACCCGAATAGACGCGGCGGCCAGGCTTAGAGACGCGGGAAACGTGCTTGATAGCAGGTTCGCCCTCGAAATATTTCAGTTCAATCCGCAGTGCTGGATGCTTGCCCGAGCCATCTTCACTGTAGCCACGGATGTAGCCTTCGCGTTGAAGCACTTCGAGAACGTTTGCACGCAGTTTGGACGCCGGCGAAAGGACAGAATCCTTCTTCGCCTGCTGCCCGTTGCGGATACGGGTGAGCATGTCACCCAATGGATCAGTCATAGCCATCAGTCAGATCCTCACCAGCTCGACTTTGTAAGGCCTGGGATCAGACCTTTATTGCCGAGGTTGCGCAGTTCGATACGGTTGATGCCGAACTTGCGATAATAGCCGCGTGGGCGACCGGTGGTGGCGCAACGATTGCGGACCCGTGTTGGGTTCGCATTGCGCGGGAGTTCCGCCATCTTCAGACGTGCGATCAAACGCTCACTCTCTTCAAGTGAGGTATCATCCGCAATCGCCTTAAGCTTAGCGTACTTGTCTGCGTATTTCTTAACGAGCTTCTTGCGACGCTCGTTTTTGTTAATCGAACTCAGTTTCGCCATTGGACTTAAGCTCTCTTCTCTAATCGTTGTGACAACTGGCTCACGCCGCTGCCTTTTCTTCCGACGAATTGGCTTCACCCTGGAAAGGGAAACCGAACAAACGCAGCAATTCGCGCGCTTCTTCATCCGTCTTAGCGGTGGTGGTGACAATGATATCCATGCCGCGCACCGTATCGATCTTGTCATAGCTGATCTCAGGGAACACGATTTGCTCCTTAAGGCCCATTGCATAGTTGCCGCGTCCATCGAACGACTTTGCATTCAGCCCGCGAAAGTCGCGGATGCGTGGCATTGCAATAGTGACAAGACGGTCGATGAATTCGAACATACGATCACGCCGCAAGGTCACCTTGCAACCGATCGGCATGCCTTCGCGCAGTTTAAACTGAGCGATCGACTTCTTCGCCTTGGTGATTACTGGCTTTTGACCAGCAATCAGGGTCATTTCACCAGCAGCGATCTGGACTTTTTTCTTGTCCTGGCTCGCCTCGCCCACACCCATGTTGAGCGTGATTTTCTCGATCTTTGGCACTTCAAGGCGGTTCGTATAACCGAACTTCTCGGTCATTGCCTTGACGATTTCGTCGTCAAACTTGGCCTTGAGGCGCGGAGTGTAGCTATCAGCCATCGATAGTTTCTCCACTTTTCACAGCAACGCGCACCTTCTTGCCGTCCTTTTCTTCGAAACGGACGCGGGTAGGCTTGCCATCCTTCGGGTCTGCCAAAGCAACCTTACAAATGTGCATCGGCGCTTCAAAGCGATCGATCCCACCTTGCGGGTTTGTCTGGCTCGGCTTGCGGTGGCGGGCAGCCACGTTGATACCTTCGACAACGATCTTGCCATCTTTTGGCATGACCTTTTGGACGGTGCCGGTGCGGCCCTTATCCTTGCCCGAAAGCACGACGACGCTGTCGCCCTTCTTAATCTTAGCAGCAGGCATCACAGCACCTCCGGCGCGAGCGAAATAATCTTCATGAAGCCACGGCCGCGAAGTTCGCGTACCACTGGGCCAAAGATACGAGTGCCGATTGGCTCTTCGCTCTTGTTCACAAGAACCGCAGCGTTGCTATCGAAACGGATCACGCTGCCATCTGGGCGGCGAACATCTTTTTTCGTACGCACGATGACAGCGCGATGAACATCACCCTTCTTCACCTTTGCGCGCGGCTGAGCTTCCTTGACGGAAACCACGATCACGTCGCCAACGGAGGCAAACCGGCGCTTAGACCCGCCCAGCACTTTAATGCACTGAACGCGCTTTGCGCCGCTATTGTCCGCGACGTCGAGATTGGATTGCATCTGGATCATAGATCCGGTTCCTTCTCTTGGCTTGCCGAGACACCCGAAATTGACCGGGGCAAGGCAGTTCCTGTGTCGATCAAATCCCGATGGATCAAATCAACGACTAAATAATCAGTTACCCGCCGCCTCTACATCGAGATCAGCTTCGACCGCTTGCGTCCCGCCTGCGACGACCCGGTCCTTAACGGCCCAGGTCTTGGTTTTGGAGATCGGTTTAGTCTCCTCAATCCGCACAACGTCACCAACGGTGAATTCGTTCTTGTCGTCGTGAGCGTGATACTTCTTCGAACGACGGATGATTTTCCCGTAAAGCGGGTGCTTCACCTTGCGCTCAACCTTCACAGTCACGGTTTTATCGGTCTTGTCGGAGGTGACGGTCCCGATCAGAATACGTTTCGGCATTGTCTACTCCTTAAGCCTTTGCAGCAGCAGCGGCCGCTGCACGCTCATTCTGCAGCGTCTTGATCTGAGCAATGCTGCGACGAACAACTTTGATCCGAGCTGGCGCTTCAAGCTGGTTGGTCGCAGCTTGAAACCGCAGATTGTACTGTTCACGCTTGAGCTCAGTTAGCTCAGCGGACAGCTGGTCATCGGTTTTGGTACGAAGATCTTCTACGTTCGCCATTACCGGCCTCCCAGGTGAGAGGTGTCACCCAAACGGGCAACAACCTTGGTCTTGATCGGCAACTTCATCGCAGCGCGCTCAAAAGCAAGCGCGGCAAGTGGGCCGGGAACACCATCGAGTTCAAACAGGATACGGCCCGGCTTTACGCGAGCAGCCCAGTATTCGACAGAACCCTTACCTTTACCTTGACGGACTTCAGCAGGCTTCTTCGACACAGGCACATCAGGGAACACGCGGATCCACAGACGGCCTTGACGACGCATTGCGCGAGTAATCGCACGACGAGCCGCTTCGATCTGACGCGCGGTCAGACGCTCAGGCTCAAGCGCCTTCAAGCCATACGAACCAAAATTCAAAGTCGTGCCACCTTTGGCATTACCATGAATCTTGCCCTTAAAGGCCTTGCGGTATTTGGTTTTCTTAGGTTGCAGCATTTTCTCTACCTATCTCAGCGTTCCTGGCCTTAGCGAGCCGGACGGACGCCGGAAGTCTGCGCTTCCATCATCAAACGGTCATGTGCCGTTGGATCGTGAGCAAGAATTTCACCCTTAAAGATCCAGCACTTGATGCCGATGATCCCGTAAGCGGTCAGCGCCTCGGTTTCGGCATAATCGATATTTGCACGCAGCGTGTGCAGCGGCACTCGGCCTTCACGGTACCACTCAACGCGAGCGATCTCCGCTCCGCCAAGACGACCACCACAGGTGATCTTGATACCTTCGGCGCCAAGACGCAGCGCCGATTGCACGGCACGCTTCATAGCACGGCGGAAAGCCACACGGCGGATCAGCTGATCTGCAACACCTTGAGCGACGAGCTTAGCGTCGATTTCCGGCTTGCGGATCTCAACGATGTTCAGCTTCACTTCGCTCTCAGTCATCGTGGCCAGCTTCGAACGCAGTTTCTCAATGTCCGCACCCTTCTTGCCGATGATAACACCGGGACGGGCTGCATAAATCGAAATGCGGCACAGTTTAGCCGGACGTTCAATCACCACCTTAGAGATCGCGGCTTGCGGCAGCGACTTGATGATGAACTTGCGGATCTCAATATCTTCCTTGAGCAGCGCGGCATAATCACGCCCTTCGGCGTACCAGCGGCTGTCCCAGGTGCGGTTGATCTGCAGGCGCAGACCGATCGGATTGCTCTTCTGGCCCATCTTACGCCTCTTCCTCTTCGCGAACTACGATGCGCAGCTTGCTGAATGGCTTCAGGATTCGGGTCGATTTACCACGGCCACGTGTGTGGAACCGCTTCATGGTAATCGCCTTACCGACCGAAGCCTCAGCGACGACAAGCGCGTCGACGTCGAGATTGTGGTTGTTTTCCGCATTAGCGATCGCAGATGCGAGAACTTTTGTCGCATCTTTGGCCATCGCCTTTTTCGAGAAGGTGAGGATGTTCAAAGCCTCTTCCACCTTCTTGCCGCGAATTTGCTGCGCAACGAGGTTTAGCTTTTGCGCCGAACCACGGATCGTGGTGCCGACAGCCAAAGCTTCGTTATCGCCTACACGACGAGGGGATTTTGCCTTACCCATTAGCGCTTACCCTTCTTGTCGGCAGCATGACCTGGGAAGGTGCGCGTCGGAGCGAACTCACCAAGTTTATGCCCGACCATTTCCTCGGAAACCGAGACGGGAATGAATTTGTGACCGTTGTAGACGTTGAACGTCAGACCAACGAACTGCGGGAGGATCGTGGAGCGACGCGACCAAGTCTTGATCGGCTTGCTGCCACTTTGTTCCTGTGCGTCCTCTGCCTTCTTCAGAAGGCTGAGCTCGACGAACGGACCTTTCCAGACGGAACGTGCCATCGTGTCTTACCTCTTCTTCTTGGCGTGGCGCGAACGGATAATCATCTTGTCCGTCTGCTTGTTCTTGCGAGTGCGGGCACCCTTTGTCGGCTTGCCCCATGGAGTAACCGGGTGACGGCCACCACTGGTGCGGCCTTCACCACCACCATGCGGGTGATCGACAGGGTTCTTAGCAACACCGCGTGTCAGCGGCTTAATGCCCATCCAACGGCGACGACCGGCCTTGCCCAGATTTTGGTTCTGGTTGTCAGGGTTAGAAACCGCGCCAACCGTACCCATGCAATCAGAACGCAGGTAACGCTGCTCACCGGAGTTGAGACGCACGATCACCATTCCGCGGTCACGACCGACGAGCTGGACATAAGCGCCAGCAGAGCGAGCAATTTGACCACCCTTACCCGGCTTCATCTCAACATTGTGGCAAATCGTGCCAACTGGCATTTGACCCAGAAGCATGGCGTTGCCAGGCTTCGTATCGGTCTTTTCCGCTGCAATCACAGTATCACCAACATCAAGCCGCTGCGGGCAAATGATATAGGCTTGCTCACCGTCCTCATACTTGATGAGAGCGATGAACGCCGTGCGGTTCGGGTCATACTCGATCCGCTCGACGGTAGCAGGAACATCCCACTTCCGGCGCTTGAAATCGATGAAGCGGTACTTTTGCTTGTGTCCGCCGCCAATGCCACGCGAAGTGACATGACCTTTGTTGTTCCGGCCACCGGTTTTTCGCTTGCCTTCCGTGAGCGACTTGACCGGCTTACCTTTCCAAAGGCTGGTCTTGTCGACAAGAATAAGGCCGCGCCGTGCGGGGCTCGTCGGTTTATAGTTCTTGAGTGCCATGATCCGCCTCAGATACCGCTGGTGATATCGATCATTTCACCCTCAGCGAGGGTGACGACCGCTTTTTTCACGTCGATGCGCTTGTAAGGTTTACCCTTCCAGCGCTTGGTTTTGCCTTTGGCCACGATCACGTTCACGCCTTTGACTTTCTTGTCATAGATCGCTTCAACCGCTTCTTTGATCTGCGGCTTAGTCGCGCCGAGCGCCACCTTGAAAACAACCGCATTGTTCTCAGAGAGAAGTGTAGACTTCTCCGTGATGTGCGGTGCCAAGATCACGTCGTAGTGACGGGCATCAATTTCTTGCTTTTTAGCCATTGAAGCGCGCCTCCAGCTTTTCGACAGCGTCCTTGGTGAGGACCAGCGTGTCGTGGTTCAAAATGTCATAGACATTGGCGCCCGCTGCCGGGAGCACGTTGAGACCTGGCAGGTTGCCAGCAGCTTTCTTGAAGCCATCGTCAACGCTCTCACCGTCAATCACCAAGACTTTGCCGGCCCAGCCAGCTTTGTCGAGGTGACCCTTGAGCACCTGTGTCTTCGCTTCCTTCATGCCGAGGCTATCGACAATGACGAGGCCGTCTTTTGCCTTGGTCGAAAGCGCCATCTTCAATCCGAGAGCGCGAACCTTCTTGTTCAGTGACTGGTTGAAGTCACGCTTACGAGCACCGTGTGCTTTACCACCGCCGATGAAGATCGGAGCAGAACGAGCGCCATGTCGCGCCCCACCCGAACCCTTTTGCGGGCCGTGCTTCTTACCGGTACGGGCCACGTCCGAACGCTCACGCGTTGGACGAGCGGTCGCACGGCGATTTTCCAACTGCCAGGTAACAACCCGGTGCAAGATGTCCGCGCGAGGGGTCACACCAAAAACGTCATCGTTCAATTCGATGTCGCCTGAAGCCTTCCCGTCGATTTTCTGGACTTTGACTTTCATGGTCTCAGCCCTCCTTATTTTCGTCGCTAGAAGGCGCATCGCCCTCAGCTGCTGGTGTTTCAGCAGGCGCTTCAGCCGGAGCCTCTGCAGGCGCTGCATCAGCTTCTGCTGGAACTGCGGCTTCTTCTGCAGGAGCGTCAACAGGCGCCTCAGCTTCCTGCTTTGGAGCAGCGGTGTCGATTACAGCGCCCGGGAACGGCAGGTTATCAGGCAGCTTGAGCTTTACAGAGTCGCGAACTAGCAGCCAGCCATTCTTCGAACCGGGGACAGAACCCTTAATGAAGAGCAAACCACGATCAGCGTCCGTGCGAACCACTTCAAGGTTTTGCTGGGTACGCTGACGGTCACCCATGTGACCCGCCATCTTCTTACCCTTAAACACCCGACCCGGATCCTGACGGTTACCCGTCGAACCGTGCGAACGGTGAGAGATCGAAACACCGTGGGTGGCGCGCAAACCGCCAAAGCCCCAACGTTTCATGGCGCCGGCAAAGCCCTTACCCTGAGTGTGACCGGTGATGTCGACCTTTTGGCCAGCCAGGAAGTGATCGGCGCTGATAGTAGCGCCAACAGGGACAAGACCCTCTTCGCTTTCGACCCGGAATTCAGCAACCTGCTTCTTCAGCGCGACTTCCGCTTTCGCGAAGTGCTCACGCTGTGGCTTGGCTACATTCTTTTGTTTCGCAGTGCCCGCACCCAGCTGAACGGCGAAATAGCCGTCACGCTCTGCGGTGCGGTGTGAGACAACCTGACAATCTTCAAGAGCAAGAACGGTCACTGGTACATGACGTCCATCCTCCTGAAACAGGCGGGTCATCCCGACTTTCTTTGCGATCACGCCAGTGCGCATCGTCAAAACTCCTAAACAGAGGCACAAAGGGCCCATCCCCAAGTGCTTGCGGAACCGCCAATTTGGCAGAACCATTCAACCCAATTTTATGCATCGCCCCGTCCGGGCTGAGTGCTCGCGCAGCCACATGGCCGCTTGAGCGAGACGGGGGACGCAGACCCGGATCAATGTTCTTAAAAGAACCCCCGGCGGTATCCCTATGTCTTGCTGCGCAATCCCACCTTGGAAATGGCAGCGGAGCCATAAGAGCTCCAAAATCCTCTGACCCGCTTTACGCCCTGCCAGATGGGCGGCCGATCAAGCTTGCTTAGGCGAGCTTGATCTCAACATTCACACCAGCAGCCAGATCGAGCTTCATCAGAGCATCAACTGTCTGGGCGTTTGGCTGCACGATATCGAGCAACCTCTTGTAAGTGCGCACCTCAAACTGCTCGCGCGACTTCTTGTCGATGTGCGGGCCGCGGTTCACGGTGAACTTCTCGATGCGCGTTGGCATTGGAATGGGGCCACGAATAAGAGCGCCAGTCCGGCGCGCTGTCTCTGCAATCTCACCAGTTGCCTGATCGAGAACGCGGTGATCGAACGCCTTGAGGCGAATACGAATATTCTGAGCTTCCATTACCTATACCAATGCGAAAGAGCCAAAGAGGTTTTTACACCCCTCAAAAAAAAGAAAAGGCCCGCCCCGCTTATCTCCGGATTTCCCGGAACGGGCGGCCTTACAAAATTGCGTTGCCGTGAACGAATCCTCGGCTATGACCGCGCGTATACGGAGGCAGCGCCTCTGTTGCAACCCCTGAATTGAGGTGGCGAGCGAACGTCACATTTTTGTCGGCAATCTCCGCATGCGCCGAAACTGCCCTCTCATCAAAATAGCCCGGCTCTCACAGTAGAGAACCGGGCCAATTTTTCGTCAGAAGCGCCGCGAGGACGCTGTTGAAATTACTTGGTGATCTTAGCAACCACGCCCGAACCAACGGTACGGCCGCCTTCGCGGATAGCGAAGCGAAGACCTTGGTCCATAGCGATTGGAGCAATCAGCTTAACGTTGATCGTCACGTCATCGCCCGGCATGACCATTTCAGTGCCCTCAGGGAGAACAACTTCACCGGTCACGTCAGTGGTACGGAAGTAGAATTGTGGACGGTAGTTCGCGAAGAATGGCGTGTGACGGCCACCTTCATCCTTCGAAAGAACGTAAACGTTCGCTTCGAATTCAGTGTGCGGACTAACCGAACCAGGCTTACAAAGAACCTGACCACGCTCAACTTCTTCACGAGCAACGCCGCGGATCAGCGCACCAATGTTATCGCCAGCCTCACCCGAGTCGAGCAGCTTGCGGAACATTTCAACACCGGTAACGGTCGTCTTGGTGGTGTCCTTGATGCCAACGATTTCAACTTCGTCGCCAACGTTGACCTTACCAGTTTCAACACGGCCGGTCACAACAGTACCGCGACCAGAGATTGAGAACACGTCTTCAATCGGCATCAGGAAGTCCTGATCAACCGGACGGTCTGGCTGCGGGATGTGCTCATCAACAGAAGCCATCAAAGCCTTGATTGAGTCAGCACCGATTTCAGGATCACGGCCTTCAAGAGCAGCCAGAGCTGAACCCTTGGTGATCGCGATGTTATCACCATCAAAGCCATATTCGCTGAGCAGTTCGCGAACTTCGAGTTCAACGAGCTCAAGAATTTCCTCATCGTCGACCTGATCAACCTTGTTCATGTAGACAACAAGAGCCGGAACACCGACCTGACGAGCAAGCAAGATGTGCTCACGTGTCTGAGGCATTGGGCCGTCAGCTGCGTTCACAACTAGGATAGCGCCGTCCATTTGCGCCGCACCAGTTATCATGTTCTTAACATAGTCAGCGTGGCCCGGGCAGTCGACGTGCGCATAGTGGCGCGCAGCAGTTTCGTACTCAACGTGGGCGGTAGAGATTGTGATCCCGCGCTCGCGCTCTTCAGGGGCTTTGTCGATGTTTGCAAAGTCGACAGCTTCGCCGCCTGATTCTTCTGCCATCACTTTGGTGATTGCAGCAGTCAGAGTGGTCTTACCATGGTCAACGTGACCGATGGTGCCGATGTTGCAGTGCGGTTTGTTCCGCTCAAATTTTTCCTTCGCCATGTCTCGTCTTTACCTTCTATCTGAATTGAATTCTTACGGGGAAAAGGCGCGCCCGATGAATCAGGCGCCGCCCCTAGCCCTTGCTGCTTGGTTAAGCAAGCTTCTCTTTGACTTCCTGTGCAACACTGGCCGGCACTTCGTCGTAATGACTGAACTGCATGGTGTACTGCGCACGGCCCTGACTGAACGAGCGAAGCTCATTCACGTAACCGAACATATTGGCCAGTGGAACAAACGCCTCAACCGCTTGAGCATTACCGCGGCTGTCAGTGCCTTGGATTTGCCCGCGGCGACTGTTGAGATCGCCGATAACGTCACCAAGATAATCTTCTGGCGTCACCACTTCAACCTTCATGACTGGCTCGAGCAGTTTGATACCGCCACGCTCCGCTGCTTCACGCATCGCGCCTTTACCGCAGATTTCGAACGCCACGGTAGAGGAGTCGACATCGTGGAAGGCACCATCGGTCAGGTGAATGGTGAAATCGATGATCGGGAAGCCGATGAGATAGCCGCTATCGGCTTGCTCACGGATGCCCTTCTCCAGCGACGGAATGTATTCCTTAGGAATGTTACCGCCCTTGATGCTGTCCTCAAACACAATGCCCTGACCACGTTCACCCGGAGTGAAAGTCGCCTTGGCACGGGCAAACTGCCCGGTACCGCCAGACTGCTTCTTGTGAGTGTAGTCAACGTCGATCGCACGACCGAGCGATTCCCGATATGCAACTTGCGGCGCACCAACATTCGCTTCGACCTTGAACTCGCGCTTCATACGGTCAACGAGAATGTCGAGGTGAAGTTCACCCATACCCTTGATGATTGTTTGGCCAGATTCGTGGTCAGTCGTGACACGGAAGCTTGGATCTTCAGCAGCCAGACGATTAAGCGCAACGCCCATCTTCTCTTGGTCAGCTTTAGTCTTTGGCTCCACAGACAGCTCAATAACTGGATCTGGGAATTCCATCCGTTCTAGCACAATTGGGTGTGCAGGATCACAAAGGGTATCACCAGTGGTAGTTGCCTTCATACCCGCCAGCGCAACGATATCGCCAGCAAAGGCCTCTTCAATGTCCTTACGGTCATTCGAGTGCATCTCGAGGATACGGCCGATCTTTTCTTTCTTGCCCTTCACTGAATTGAGGACAGTACCCTTTGTGAGTTCGCCGGAATAGATGCGGGTAAAGGTGAGCGAGCCAACGAATGGATCGTTCATGACCTTGAACGCCAATGCCGCGAAAGGCACTGCATCGTCGGACGCGCGCGAATCTTCCTCGTCGCTATCAGGCTTAACACCCTTAATCGCTTCCACGTCGAGCGGGCTCGGCATGTAGTCGACAACAGCGTCGAGCAGAGGCTGAACACCCTTATTCTTAAACGCCGAGCCGCAAAGCACGGGAACGAAACTCTGGTTGAGCGTACCCTTACGGATCAACTTCTTCAGCGTAACCGCATCAGGCTCAGTGCCTTCAAGGTATGCTTCCATCACGTCATCGTCCTGCTCAACAGCAAGCTCGATCAGCTTTTCACGGTATTCAGCCGCTTCATCGGCCATATCGGAAGGAATATCGCCATAAACGTATTCCGCACCAAGATCTTCGTTCTTCCACGTGATCGAGCGCTGATTAACTAGGTCAACAAGACCCGTCAGATCGGCTTCAATACCGATCGGGAGATACAACACGGCAGGTGTCGCACCGAGGCGTTCGATAATCGAGTTCACGCAGTACTTAAAGTCGGCACCAGTACGGTCTAATTTATTGATAAAGCACATCCGTGGAACTTTGTACTTATCGGCCTGGCGCCAGACGGTTTCGGACTGAGGTTCAACCCCAGCAACTCCGTCAAAACACGCAACCGCGCCATCAAGCACACGAAGCGAACGCTCAACCTCAATCGTGAAGTCAACGTGGCCCGGCGTATCAATGATGTTGATCCGGTGTTCAGGCGTCTGACGAAGCTCCTTAGGATCACCCTTTGGATCCATCGTAGGATCTTCCGGGTTCCAAAAACAGGTCGTCGCAGCGGACGTAATCGTGATCCCGCGCTCCTGCTCTTGCTCCATCCAGTCCATCGTCGCCGCGCCATCATGCACTTCGCCGATTTTGTAGGACTTACCCGTGTAATACAGGATACGTTCGGTGGTGGTCGTCTTACCAGCATCGATGTGAGCCATGATGCCAATGTTGCGGTACCGCTCTAGCGGATATTCGCGTGCCATTTTCATATTCTCCGTGAGAGGATCAATTTACCAGCGATAGTGCGAGAACGCGCGGTTCGCATCGGCCATCCGGTGCGTATCTTCGCGCTTCTTAACCGCATTGCCGCGATTGTTGGCCGCATCCATCAGCTCACCCGAAAGGCGCGCTGACATGGTGGTTTCAGGACGACCGCGAGCAGCCGTAATCATCCAGCGGATCGCAAGCGCCTGAGCGCGCTCTGGGCGCACTTCAACCGGCACCTGATAGGTCGCCCCGCCAACACGGCGGCTGCGAACTTCGACCTGCGGCTTGATGTTGTTCAGCGCATCATGGAACACTTGAATAGGATCAGTCTTGGCCTTGGCCTCAACCGTATCAAGCGCTGAATAAACAATACCTTCTGCGGTGGACTTCTTACCATCCAGCATCAGGTTGTTCATGAACTTCGACAAAACCTGATCACCAAACTTGGGATCGGGAAGGATAACCCGCTTTTCGGGTCTACGACGACGTGACATATTTCTTAACTCCTTCGGAGTGCGGCAAACCCATCCGGGTCTGCCTTGCCGCTCCAGCCCTCTTCCCCACCCGGCCACCCAAAGGATGCCTTGTAAGGCGTCCGGGTGGGGAAGAGGGCTGTTACAGCGTTGAGTTCCTAATCCGGCTCCGGTCTGCTCCCCTACCCTTCTGCCCTTGCGGAATAATTTCCGGGTGGAAGGGTGGGGGAGCGGGCCGGTGCCGTAGCCCTAGGCGGATGCCTAGGGCGCACCGATTACTTCGGACGCTTCGCGCCGTACTTCGAACGGCTCTGCTTGCGATCCTTGACCCCTTGCGTGTCGAGCACGCCGCGCAGCACATGATAGCGCACGCCGGGAAGATCGCGCACACGGCCGCCGCGGATCAGCACAACGCTGTGTTCCTGCAGGTTGTGGCCCTCGCCCGGAATATAGGAGATGACTTCGCGGCTGTTCGTCAGGCGCACCTTGGCAACCTTACGCAGAGCGGAGTTCGGCTTCTTTGGAGTCGTTGTATAAACGCGTGTGCAAACGCCGCGCTTTTGCGGGTTCGCCTCCATCGCAGGGACCTTGGACTTGGCCTTCTGCGGAACGCGGCCCTTGCGGACCAGCTGGTTAATCGTAGGCATTGAATACCTTCACCTTTTATTCTGATCCGGCGGGATTACCGGATCAGGACGCCCCTTCGCAGGCGCGGAACCGGCTGCCGCTTCCGCATGAAGGGGCTCGGTCCTGGCCGCTGAGGCAGGCACTTGGCTGGTCAGGTGAAGTGGATGTCTGCGCCGCCGTCATCCCCGACTTGATCCGGGATCCAGCGAGATAAGACACCGCCGAAAGGCGGCGCTCCCTTGCGCAAACTGAAACACTCCACCCGGTAACAAAGCACCGGGTTACTTTGACGGCCGCCCCAACCCTTCTGAAAAACAACAGAAGAGCAAATAGAAAAGGCCTAGCTCAAGCGAGCGAGGCCTCCGGGACTTAACCGGCAATGTTCAGCTCTATTTGGCCGGGGTTGGTTTGATCCAACGTCCCGGATGTGCGCGCCTTTAGCGGGGGAGTGAGTGGGGGTCAAGGGTGATGCAGTGCATCATGGAAACCGGACCATAGACACCCCACATTAACCTGGCGAAGCTATAACGATTGACAATTGGGGCGAGACCCGCGACCTTTACGCACTGAGGTAAAGCCAATGAACACGCTGTTGAAACAAAATGTAAAGGCAAATGCGCCGGTTCGAAAGACTGATCGCAAGCCTTCCGCGCGTGAAATGCACGACCGCGTAAAGCAGCGCTTTCCCAAGGTGATGGCACGCCTTGCCGAGTGAGCCGCTATGACTCCCCTCGGAGCTAATCGTTGAATTCAACGAGCTGGCGGTTGCTGAGACCGGCGAGCCGCATGGACTATTGAATGAAGCTGGCCTGGAAAGCGCGCTCGCTCGGCCGGTAAACTACTGGCATTATGGAGAAACCGACGCCGTTGTTCTGGCCGTCACGTTGATGGTTGGTATCGGCCAAAACCATCCATTTCTGCAGGGCAACAAACGCTGCGCCTTCGCCGCTGCGGACTACTTTCTCTATCTCAACGGCTACGATCTTAACATTCCAGACACGATCGATCTGGCGGATTTTGTCTGCGATGTCATCACAGGCGAGGTTAGCCAGCAACGTCTGGTTGAGGTTCTGTGGGATTATGTCCAGACAATAGAGTAAAAGCTTCAGTGACTTAACCGGCAATGTTCAGCTCTATTTGGCCGGGGTGTGCACGCAGCACGCCTCGGATGAGCGCGCCTTTAGCGGGGGGGGGGCGGCGCGGGGGTCAAGGGGAACAAAGGCCGCGTTGGTCAACTGAGCAAGTTTCCACACCTGACAGTGTAGCTCACTTGGCAGGCACCCAACACGCATTTATAAGGAACACTTGAAGAACAGGGGCCAAAATGCACGAAACGCTGAAAGAAATTCGAAACTCTCTGGAAACTTTAGCAACTGCTATCGATGATAATAGTACTCATAATTCATCTTATGGAGTCCAGTCAGGCAATTGGGCTTTTCCATGCCTGTCCAGCATGGAGTTAAGTGCATATGTAAACCGGATAAAGACATCTATCGATACGTTCGGGAAAGATACGCTCAATGAACTTTCAAAAAGATTAGCTACATACCCAAGCCGAATTGAGTTTTTGACGGAGAGTACAGTACCAAACCTGGAGGCAAACCCTCAACAGGCCATCCCAGCGCTTCTCTTCACTCTTAATGGGTTAGAACAAGCTTTAGAACCAAACCTAAAGGGCGACCCAAATCGGGAAGCTATAAAAAGAGTAAAGAACCTAAACACGAGACTTCGAAGCCGAGAAGCCCAGTTAAATGAGATTGAACCCAAGTTCGACGACCTAGACGGTAAGATTGCGCTAATCGAGAATGCACACAGCGCAGCTGATCAATTGCCGACTGATCTCGAAGCGCTACAAGAAGCCAGAGCAAACATTAATCAAATCCACACTGAGGTGGAAGCCAATCGAAAACTAATCGAGGACGCGCTGACGAAAGCAAACGAGGTATCGGAGAGTCTTAGGGAAAGCGATACCAACGCCCAATTGGTACTAACTCGTTGCGAGACGGCTTATTCAGCCGCAACCAGCGTTGGCCTCGCGGCCGCATTTTCGGATCGGTCGCGTACTCTAGGTTGGTCGGTATGGGTTTGGACAGCTCTATTGATTGCCGCATTGGCCATTGCTGGCTTGCTCGGATTTTGGAGGATCCAAGAGCTTGCTCAAACAATTTCAGATAGCACGGCCAGCGACGCAAAAACGGCACTACAATTCCTGCTTTCGCTCTTGTCCGTCGGTGCGCCTATTTGGTTTGCTTGGCTCGCCACAAGACAAATTGGCCAGCGATTCAGAATTGCGGAGGACTACGCATTTAAGGCATCTGTTTCACAAGCCTACGAGGGGTATCGGAGAGAGGCAGCGCGGATTGATGCAGACATGGAACAAGAACTACTCGGTTCAGCATTGGCGCGCCTCGACGAACAGCCGTTGAGGCTTGTCGAGCCCGAAACTCATAGCAGCCCACTAACTGAACTGACTGGGTCGCCTGTGGTAAAACAAGCTTTGGAGACCATTCCAAATTTTGCCGGCAAAATCAGAGATTTTGCGTCTTCGAGTTTGGAAACCGCGCGCCACGGAGAGACACATCGTAAATCTCCCCAAAAAGCGCCATCAGAGATTCCCGAGGACTCGGAAGAATGAGCTTGTAAGACGCATCAGTCCCCAAACGGGCAATACAGAACCAGCTTAGCGATAAACCTAACCACTCCGGGTCAGCAGCCTAGCGCTATGACGCTTGGTGCTTTGTCACTGGCTTGGTGGCCGAGCACGGCGCATCGCGCCATTTAGTGCTCGCTCAACAGTTCAATTTCTTTGCCGTCTTTCAGACGCACAATTACGTGCAGCACACCTTGATCGCCTACCAACTCACGCAGAGTGGACAACGAAGGGTCAGACTTAGTCTCGATCTTTGATACGTTCGATTGGCTTGTTGCCAGCCGTTGCGCGGCTTCAGCTTGGGAAAGCTCCAAAGCACCACGCAACTCTCTAAAGCTAGAGACCTGCGCACGAAAACCATCTCGATACTCATTATATTTCTTTAGATCGTCTCCTTCCCATTCAGGCCTCCAATCGACCGTTTTTCGGCCGATATTGGACTTACTCATAATACTCCTTACTAACCGCCTATTGATCACTAAGGGTCAAGAAATTCTCGGCAGGCTGGCGGATAACAAAATGGCTCCAGTCCATCCTCAGCTTCATCCAAAAATTCAACTCGTCGATCGTATCTGCGGCTGTCAAATTCGCACCATCAATGATGCAGTTCGAAGCAGCGAGAACCGTTTCAACGGACATTTCGCGCAAGGATTGCACAAACGCCGAAAAATAAATTTGATCCTCTGGGCTCCAGTTCATAACCTTCCGGTAAAGGGTGAGTGTCAACTCAACCTGGCACGTCTCCATTATTACTTCTCCTAAGGGGTCGGCTTGGCCTTAAGGCCAATCTCATAGGTTTTTTCATCGTATTCTCCATTTCGATCTCTTCTACTATTCTACTGTTTTAACTCTTTACTTCTCTACTCGACACTTTTTCACTTTTTCACTTTTCAAACTGCTCGAATGAGCAATTCCAATATGGAATATTCCGTTTTGGAATGCAAGCCTTTTCTGCCACGCCATTCTTTGTTGCCCCTCAAACGCCGGGCGCGACGCATCCGCGTCGCTTGGCTCTCCTCGCATAAGCTCGGGCGGGCGTGCGCCCTTGCGGTCCGCTGGTCGCGGACCGGACCATTCCCGGCCAACGGCCTGAAACTCTGACGCTTGGTGCCTTATCATTGGCTTGGTCGCGGAGCACGGCGCGCAGCGCCGCAAGGGCCTCTGTCCTCAAGTAGCGAAGCGGTAGGACAACAAAGACGCCCGCCCGCAGCGGAGTCGAAGACGGCCAAAGGCCACCCGACCTTCAGGTCGCATGAGCGAGGATATCGCAGCACGGATGTGCTGCGGAACACAAAAACTTATCTCCTCTTGGTTCACCTCATCGAGATTGCGCCCAGCCTCTTGGTGCCACCCACCAATCTCGCGCCCAGACGCCAGAGTTATTTGTTTCGCCTCAAGCGCCGGCGTTCGCATCCGCTCACTTGGCTATCCTCGCATAAGCTCGGGCGGGCGTGCGCCCTTGCGGGCCTGCGGCCCGTGCTCCGCGACCAAGCCAGAAACCATTTTCCTGCTTCGCTGTTTTTTGCTTTGGTCCCTCAAGCGCCGGGCGCGACGCATCCGCGTCACTTGGCTTTCGGCCTAACTGGCCGGCGGGCCTGCGGCCCGTGCTCCGCGACCAAGCCACCGGCTTGGCGCTGAAATTCAAAATCCATTTTCCTACTGCCCCTGCATCGGCCTAAGCCGCTCGTCCAAACACGAATGGACCTAAGCCCGCCAGCAGTCAGGAGCCGCACTTGAGCCAAACCTCTCACCTTCCCCCATTGGGCCGCTGTGGCCCGCCGCCCGGCCACGGCCCGGCCATCACCTCTTGCCGCGAGTGGCAGAGCCATATTGACGCTGGCCGCATCGGGGAGCCGCATAGGCGCGATCCCAAAATGCTCGCGCGGCACGCCCACAATGAGCTGCTCCTGTGCGGGCCACGGGTTGACCGGATCTGGTGAGGGATACTTGGCGCTATGCGGATGGCTGGCACCAAGAACGACCGAGTTTTTTGTTTGCGAGCTGGCTCGGCTGCGCCTCGCAACCATTCCAAGCCAGTAAGGTTGTGCCATGAAAAACAAACGCGCCATTTCGCATCAGGCCACATCCGCCATCGCCTTTACGGGCGCTGCGCCCTCGCCCGGTGATCCGCTGCTCGATTTCACCCCGGTTCCGCACACCCGCCCTCGCCGCAATTCCATCACCCCTGACCTCCAGCGAGAATTCATTGCGCAGCTCGCCGCCACTGGCATCGTCAGCCAAGCGGCGCGGCGGATCGGCAAATCACTCGAAGCGATCTACAAATTGCGCGCGCGGCCCGGTGCAGAGGGCTTTCGCGCGGCGTGGGAGGCGGCGCTTGACCGCGGTGTTGCCCGGCTGGAGGACTGCGCGCTCACCCGCGCGATTGAGGGGGAGGAGCGGATGGTCGTCTCCTCCGGCAAAGTGCTGGGCACAGAGACCCGCCATAATGAGGCGCTGGTGATGTTCTTCCTGCGGGGCCGTTTGCCGCATCGCTATGGTTCGGGGGAGCTGCGCCCCGGCCATCCGGCCTACGAAGCGCTCAAGGCGGAGCTGCGCGCGGAATGGGAGGCGGAGCAACATGCCGGGCGCTACAGCGAGGCAAACCGCGCGGCGAACCTGCAATTCTTCGCCGACCTGCGCGAGAGGTGGAAGAAGGAATGGGAATTGGAGAGAAAGAGGGAGATTGAACGGTAGCTGGCTTGGAATGGTTCGACGCCGCAGGCGTCGCAAGCGCGACTGCGCGCCCGAGCTTATGCGAGGATAGCCGAGCGAACGGATGTGAGCGCTGGCGTTTGAAGCCAAACAAAAACATGAGGATATCGCGAGCACGGATGTGCTGCGGGAAACAAACAAACCAAATTTTCTACAAAAATTTGGTGCCCCTGGCCCGACTCGAACGGGCACTCCGTTAGGAACTCGATTTTGAGTCGAGCGCGTCTACCAATTCCACCACAGGGGCACGCCTATCGTGAAGCGCGCCTGTTAGCCGCGCCCCGCTCTCACATCAAGAGCCTACTTCAACGAGTTCGCGAGCAGCTTGTGCAGCTTTGAATGCAGGCCGTTGTTCGCCGCCAGCACTTGCGCAGAATGGACCGGCTGTGACCGGCCGCGAAAGTCAGACACAAATCCGCCAGCCTCACGGATCAGCAAGCATCCCGCCGCTGTGTCCCAATCATTCAGCCCGCTTTCCCAGAACCCGTCATAGCGCCCCTGCGCAACATAAGCCATATCGAGCGAGGCCGCGCCGAACCGGCGAATACCGGCGACTTCTGGGCCGATGGCTCCAAAAATGCGGCTCCATTCGGCAAAGTCGCCGTGGCCGGCAAACGGAATGCCGGTGGCAATCAGGGAATCGCTCAATTGCGAGCGCGCCGACACGCGCAAACGCGCATCCATCAACCACGCCCCGCGGGTTTTCTCCGCCCAATAGGTCTGATCATTGACCGGGTGATAGATCACCGCAGCGGTCACATCACCCCAGCCTTTGCCGTCCAGCGTAGGCTCTTGCACCGCAATAGAAATCGCGAAATGCGGGATACCGTGCAGAAAATTGCTCGTCCCATCCAAGGGATCGATAATCCAGCGCGGCATTCCGGGATCGCCTTCGATAATGCCAGCCTCTTCCAGCACAAAGCCCCAGCCGGGCCGCGCACTCAGCAGCTCATCATAGAGGATGCGCTCAGAGCGCATATCCGCCTTGGACACGAAATCCGCTGGCCCCTTGCGGCTCACCTGAAGGTGCTCAACCTCGCCAAAATCACGGCGCAAACGCCCGCCCGCTTTACGCGCAGCGCGTTCCATCACGCGGATCAGGCCTGAAAACATCGACATAGACGCTTAGCTCGCTTTTCCGACGTAAGTCTGCTCGTAAACATCCACAATGATGCGCGTGCCGCTGCCAATATGCGGCGGAACCATAATCCGCACACCATTATCGAGCACGGCTGGTTTATAGCTGGAAGAGGCGGTCTGCCCCTTAACCACCGCATCGGCTTCAACAATTTCAGCCTCGATTTGCGCAGGCAGCTGCACCGAAATCGGCTTTTCCTCCCACAATTCCAGCATCACCTGCATCCCGTCCTGCAAGAATGGGCGGGCATCGCCCAGCAGATCGGATGGCAGCATGATCTGTTCGTAATTCACCTGATCCATGAACACGAGCATATCGCCGTCTTCGTACAGGAATTGATAGTCCGCCGTATCAAGACGCACTTTTTCAACGCTGTCAGCGCTGCGAAAACGCACGTTGGTTTTCCGCCCGTCTTCCAGGTTCTTCATCTCAACCTGCATATACGCCCCGCCCTTGCCGGGCTGCGTGTGCTGGATCTTGGCAACTTTCCAGATGCCTTTTTCATATTCGATGATGTTACCGGGACGGATATCAACGCCGCTGATTTTCATGGGGCTAGCTGCCTTCGTTTGGGAATATTAGGAGCGCAGGCGCGAATGCATGCCCGGCTTGTGGATGCGCGCATAGCGGAGCCTTCAGGCGAGGTAAAGCAGCGCACGCATACAGCCGATTTAAGGTTAACCCAGTGGTAGTCTTACCGGCCACCTGATAAACACGTGAGCATAATGAAAATGCGCTATATTCTTACCCTTACCGCGATTGCGGCTGCCGTTGCGGCAACCTCTCCGCAAGTGCGCGGACAAGACACCGGTCAAAGCACCGGCGGCGGTATGCTGTCGACTATGCCGCAGGGCAATTATGAATGCGCCCTGCCCGGCGATGCCGCCAGCGCTGCCTATGATGTTGTCCCCGGCGGAGAATTCCGGCTTGGCGCAGCATCGAGCTATATCAGTCCCAAAGGCACGGGCGTGTATCTGTTACGCGGCGATGTGCTGACCTTTACGCGCGGTCCCAAGAAAGGCGAACGCTACCGCCGGATCGGCGCGAACCAGCTGCAAAAAATCGATGCAAACGGCGGTAGAACAAAGGTTCTTTGCACACGGCTAGGCGCAAATCGCTTTAGCGAAGACTAGCGCCGCAGCCAGTCCGAATGGCTATTCCAGTATGCCCGGTTCCCATAGGTGCAATGGGCGTTTGTAAGTCTGAAACTGAGGTGGAAGCGGACATTTCATCAAATGTTCGCAACCGCCAAAGCTTAAGGTCTTATAGCATTAGGAATTTATACTGATCAGCTATGCTACTTGCTTTTCTGAAAGTGAGAAGCAGATGATTACCTTTAATGTTAGTGATGAAATCGGTACCGCCCCGAGGACACCGGCGTTGGAATGGTCATGGACGGGCTTGCAGTCATGCACAGCAAGATTGCTGATCGAAGAGCGCATCCGCGTCGAATTCGAAAGGGTCGCGCAAAATGTACCGGCCTCAGACTTTTTCGCCGAACTATCGGGCGGGCTCGATGGTTATGTCGATAAGATCATTGAGAAAGCTCTCGCAGCTTTTAGCGCTGGAAAGCTGCTCCTCATCGTCAATGATAAGCAAGTCTCCAGTCTCGACGAGATGATCCCAATTCAAGAGAGCAACAATGCCGTTTTTCTAAGAATTGTGCCATTGCGGGGAGGTTAGACTATGGGGCTTATCGACGATTTTTGGCCAGATCGAAATGAGGTGCCCGAATACGAGAAATTTCTCGACAGCTTTGGCAGTCGTCTTTCGCGCCCATTCAGCACATTTTCCTACGAGGCGCGTCATGTGGTTGATGCGCTTGAAAGATTGAGTGAGCCAGAGCGGGAATCTTTGTTTTTGTCGATGCAGGGCTATCATCTTTCCGCGGACGAACTCTCCTACCACTGTCGCGAGGAATTTGCTGCTCTGTTGGACTGCCTCCTGCGCGCGGGTCTTCCGGCCACTCTCCCAGTGTTAGATCTGCTGATCAAGATACTCCATGAACCAGCAAATGGGTATCGCGGATACTACCGTTTTTTGCGAGTGGGGCCTTACTTGGCAGAAATCGCTGAAGCGGGTTATCACTTCTCCCGCGAGCAGAAGGATCGCCTCGGCAAACTAGCGCGAAAACTAGAGAAGCGAGTCGACAAATCTTATACGAGAGACGAGCAGAACAAGCTGTTGCGGCTAATCAAACAGCTCGATGGACACGCTGAAACGCCTGCGGCTGATCTCGGCACCAAGCGGCAGTTGGTAGAGGCGTTCTTAAAGTTTGAGCGATCACCGAACCACTTTCGTCCACTGCCGGAAAATATCGAATTTTGGTGCAGCTTTCTCGATCTTGTTTCTGATAAGACACAGCTTTTGAAACAAGAAATTGCTTCCAAAGAAGCGAAATGGTTGGTTGATGAAGATGCGTTCCATGCGCGCTTTCGTTCGGTCGCTGACGTACCTATCGAATTTGGTTTCTGGCGTTCGGAAAGTTTGGCGTACGGCCATATTGACGGGCGGAACTTTGCCTACTTACTTAAGCCGGAAAAGGAAGATCGCAGGGATCCAGTCCTTCCACGTATTCCATACGAAACTCTCCTTCAGCTGAGGGAGGAATTAGAACCTCTGGCTGACCATGATTGGTCTCAGCCTTGGATGCCAGGGGCAGAAATTTTGATTGGGCAACGATCAGACAACGACATCGAATTACTCATGATGTTGAGCGAGGCGAAGGCAGGACCAAAACCGCCAGCAAAATGGGGCAAACAGGTCCAAAAACTAATTGCGGAGATTGGAGCCGAGGAAATCCGCCTGCGCTTCGCGCAATGGCTAAGAATATTTTGCCGGCCCGGCTTCAACGACGTGACGATTGAACAACTTTCTGACTGTCACACTCGAGCGTTGCACGCGCAAACGTTTAATCTACTCTTTCCGCATTGGAAAAACCTGAAAAGCGAGGATATCGAGTCATTAGCCGAGTGGGTTGGATTGGCCGCATCTGGATATGTCCAGTCGACTCGTGTTTCGATTGACGGCTTCTTCCAACACCATAGTACCATGTTGAGTGAAAGTGAGCGAAAGCAATTCTTCGCTCCACTCGGATCGCAGGGTGATGAAAGCTGCAGCGCCTATTATGGATTATTTCGTTATCTAGATGCTGAACGGTTTGATCTCGGCAATGCCTATCGCCGCCCCTATGTTTTCCCTTCACTCAAGAATGAAAACACATTGCGCGCGGTCACTTGGCTACTTGGTGATGTGCCTACTCCGGGAAACGTGTCTCTGCTGGAAGACATGGTGATGGCCTCAACCGGAGTCAAAAACAGTGACCGATATCGTTCGCGCAGTGCAGCTAACGCTGCAATCACAAGTCTTGGCAGGATTGGCACAGCCGAAGCTTTACATGCACTTGGACGCTTGAGGCGCTCGATCAAAGACAAGTCAATCGGCAATACAGTGCAAAAGGCGATCAACAAGCTCGCCGAAATGCACAGTGTCGAGCCTGACGATATCGCCGAACAGAGCCTGCCTGATTATGGCCTCGACTAAATCTACAAAATCAGCTGCAGAGCTTCCAATTGGTGATTGGCAAGCAAGGGTTGCGCTGGATGTGGACGGTAAGCCGTTCGCACGATATGTTTCAACTGATGGTGCAGTTCATAAACGACTGCCTCGTAAGATCAAACAATTGGCCACGCGCTCGCAGCTTCGGGCGTTAGATAAACGGCTCACGGATATTAAGTCTGCTCAGCTAGAAGCCCGCAAACGGCTTGAACAGACGTATCGTAACGGCCGCGAATGGGCACTGGCTGATTGGCAAGACCGATACCAGAAGCAACCCTTGATGCGGCGCATGACCGAAAGACTAATCTGGGAATTGCACCACCCTACCAAGTCGGCCAAGCTAGCCTTGGGTACTGCTCCGGAATTGACCGGGCTTGATGGAAACCCAGTACCAATCTCTGACGATGACTACAGAATTAGACTGTGGCACCCAGCAAACACAGCTGCTAACGTCGCTAGCCAATGGCGTAGAGCATTGCTTGAAAAGGAAATCAGGCAGCCCCTTTGGCAAGCATGGCGACCAGTTTACTCGCTAACCGATCCTGAAAAGAGGACTGCTCTATATTCTAATCGGTTTGCAGGGTTGCTGTTGTCCCAACCAGTCTTCGTCCGTGTCCTTCGCAACCGCGGTTGGGAGCTTAAAAGCCGTATGAAGTGGGACGACGATCCGAGCCAGAAGCTCGCCAAGCCCGCGCGTCTAATGCTTCCAAGCTGCGGCCTTATTGCAGAGTATTGGGGACGAGGAGCAGGCAGCTTTCAAACGGGCCACGAGTATGGAGCCCCAAATTTCGAGTACTTCGCCACATCCCAAATTAGGTTCTACAACACGAGCGAAGATAGTGCGGCCGGGGCGGTATCCGTTCCACTTTCCGAGGTTCCCCTTCGGGCATTTTGTGAAGCAATGTTCGACATTGAACTCGCAACAGGACTTTCAGTTACAGGCTTGGACCAGCATTGGTCTGATCCCGGATTGAACGTCGATTTACCACTCAAGAATATCGACATTGTTGCTGGTCAATTGGATAATTCAGTTGACCGCCTTTCGCCCGGAGAGCTGGGAAAAATCCGCATAGAATTGCTAAAGTGGCTCATTCCACGTTTGGCCATTGCTGAAAAACTCGAACTCCATGGCCATAATCTGAAAGTGCGAGGCAAATGGCACGATTATGAAATCCACACAGGCAACGCAGCTGTGCGAATAGTCGGCTTAAACAGACACCTTTGCATAGTGACCGGTGGAAATTCTGGCCTAGCATCCACAGTAACGCTGCCTTTCGCAGGAGACGATATTTTGGCCATTCTGCTCTCAAAAGCTCACATGCTCGCCGACGAAAATACTATCAAAGACCCTTCGATTCTTGCGCAATTGCCAAAGCCAAAATAGCGCTTGGAGGTTTTTTGACTTCGATCTGACGCGGGAAAGAAGCAACTGCCCGTCACATTGTGGCAGCAAATGGGTCGTTTGCGGAAAGTCCGTTTTCGGGCGCAATCGCTTTAGCTAGCAGTGGCAGCGTCGTGCCACGCCTTCGGTTCTTTTCCGCAAAATTGATCTTCTCTTTATGCCGCAAGGCAACCAATCAGCCACAACGGCAATTTCGTATAAGACCTAAGGACAATCTGGACTGTATTTTGAGCGCGCATTCTTGCAAAATTCCTCTACAGCGGGCGGCGAGAGGAATTCGCGTATGTCTGTGACATCACCTTTGACTGTTGTCGGCTGGCGCGAGCTGGTCGATCTGCCGCAGCTGGCTTTGACAGGCGTGCCAGCCAAAATTGACACCGGCGCGCGAACATCATCACTCCATGCGCATGTTCTTGAAGAATTTCAGCGCGATGGGGAAAGCTTTGTCAGGTTCGCGGTTGATTGGAACGATATCCGCCACGAATGCGAAGCGATCCACGTCGATGTGCGCGGGATCACAAGTTCAAACGGAGAGACCCAGCGGCGCTATGTCATAAAGACCCCGCTAGCTATCGGCGGAACGCAAGTTCGCGCGGAAATAAGTTTAGCCGACAGGTCAGACATGCAATTTCCGATGTTGATTGGCCGGTCCTCGCTGCGCCGCCGCTTTCTTGTCGATAGCGGCCGTTCATGGCTGCAAACCCCAACGAAACGCACCTCCCTTGCCCCCGAACCAGATTTGGAACCACCGCAATGAAAATCGCAATGCTTGCTCGCAACCCCAACCTCTATTCGCATAAAAGAATGGTGGAGGCGGCCGAACAGCGCGGGCACACGCTCGATATTCTCAACACCACGCGCTGCACCGTTAACATCGCGAGCCACCGTCCCACTGTGATGTACAAAGGCGAAACGCTTAGCGGCTATGAAGCCGTGATCCCGCGTATTGGCGCATCGATCACCAGTTATGGCCTCGCTGTTCTGCGACAGTTTGAAATGGGCGGCGTGTGGCCGCTTAATGAAAGCGTCGCCATCGGCAGAAGCCGCGACAAGCTGCGCTCAACGCAGATTATGGCAAAGCACGGCCTTGGCCTGCCGCTGACATCATATGCCAATGATCCCAAGGCGGCTGAGGAAATCATTAAAGCGGTCAACGGTCCGCCGGTTGTGATCAAACTGCTGGAAGGAACGCAGGGGATCGGCGTCGTTCTGGCGGAAACTCTTAAAGGCGGCGCGTCGATCATTGAGGCGTTTCGCGGCGCCAATATTGCGATTATGGTGCAGGAATTCATCAAGGAAGCCGGCGGTTCAGACATTCGCTGTCTCGTCGTGGGCGGCAAGGTCGTGGCCGCGATGAAACGGCAGGGAGCCGAAGGCGAGTTCCGCTCTAACTTGCACCGCGGCGGCAGCGCCGAATTGATCAAAATCACGCCAGAAGAACGCTCCACCGCCGTTCGTGCGGCTAAGGTCATGGGCCTGAATGTGTGCGGCGTTGATTTGCTAAGGGCTAATCATGGCCCAGTCATTATGGAGGTCAATTCTTCGCCAGGCCTTGAGGGTATCGAAAATGCGACGGGCAAGGACATCGCTGGGATGATCATCGATTTTCTGCAGGAAAACGCCAAGCCGGGAAAGACAAAGACTCGTGGCAAAGGATAAAGTAGGCGCCGGGACGAGCCGCGATTCAAAGCGCGCTCCGTTTGAAATCGGCGGCCAAACAATTGCTGCCGGCACGGCCGCAACCGTTCAATTGCCGATCAGCCGGCTATCCACTCATACTGAGATAAACCTGCCGGTTCGCGTCATGCATGGGCGAAAGCCCGGCCCGGTCTTGTTCGTGAGTGCCGGGGTGCACGGCGATGAAATCATTGGCGTTGAAGTCATCAGAAGGCTGCTAGCCAAGGTGCAACTCAGACGCTTAAGCGGCACGCTCATCTGCATCCCTGTGGTGAACGTTTTTGGGTTTATCCAGCATCAGCGATATCTGCCTGATCGGCGTGACCTTAATCGCTGTTTCCCCGGCTCTGCGACGGGATCATTGGCCTCTCAACTGGCTCATGTGTTCACCTCAGAAATACTTGAGCGCAGCGACTTTGGGATCGATTTGCATTCAGCGGCGATCCATCGCACCAACTACCCGCAAATCCGCGTGAGTGATGACCGTCCAAAAGCTCAGGAATTGGCCGCTGCGTTTGCGCCGCCCGCTATCATCACATCGCCGCTCAGGCCTGGATCGCTGCGCGCTTCGGCCTTGGATGCGGGAACCGATGTGCTTTTGTTTGAGGCCGGCGAAGGTCTCCGGTTTGATGAATTCGCCATTCGCGCCGGCTTGAAAGGCATCTTGCGGGTCATGGTGCACCTGGGGATGCGCCCTGCTTCTGCATCGCTGGTGCCACGCGTCGAACCAATTCAATCGAACAAGAGCGGCTGGGTAAGAGCGCCTGAAGGCGGCATATTTCGGGCCAAGAAAAAGGCTGGTGATCTGGTGCGTGCCGATGAGGTCTTAGGCGTGGTGTCTGACCCATTTGGAGATGTTGACATACCAGTGACTTCAAACCGAGACGGCCTAATTATTGGCGCGGCGGTGCTGCCGGTGGTCAACATGGGAGACGCTTTGATGCACATTGCCCAAGTCCGCCGAGTTGAAACCGCCGCTCTGCGCTTGGATCAGATCGAAGACGATACTTTGTCTGATCCCATGCTGGATGAAGATGAGCTGCTCTAAGATGTAACTTTGCGCCACGCATTTGGCCCAAAGGTTCGCAATAGTTTTTTGGTGCTCAGCCCGCGACGAACCGTTCGACATTCTTACGTGTGCCGGAGATAATTAAAAGATCGCCCAGCTCAATTTGCGTGTGGGGTTGGGCGTATTCGAAATCTTTGGTCGGGCGTTTTACCCCTACCACGGTGACTCCACTCACCTTGCGAATATCGCTCTGCCCAAGGGTCTGCCCAGCCAGTCGGTTCGGTGTGACCATTTTGGCAATCGCAAAATCATCGTCAAATTCAATGTAATCGATCATCTTTCCGCTGAGAATATGAGCAACCCGCTCACCCATCCGCGCTTCGGGATACAGCACGTTGGTCGCGCCCGTGCGTTCGAGAATACGCCCGTGGTTATCATTGATCGCTTTCGACCATATTTGCGGCACACCAAGGTCAGATAGAGCAAGAGTTACAAGCACGCTTGCCTCCATATCACTGCCAATGCCGACCACAGCAGCTTCGAAATCCTGAACCCCAAACCTGCGCAAGGTTTCAATATCTGTCGCATCCGCCTCGATACACTGAGTGAGGGTTTCGGCCATCGCCTGAACACATTCAGCATCGCTATCGACGCCCAGCACCTCATGCCCCATCCGGTTCAATGATTTGGCAACCGCTTGCCCAAATCGACCAAGGCCGACGACTAAGACCGGCTTTCTGTTGCTAACCGACAATTGGATTCTCCTCTGGATAACGATAGCTGCGGCGCGCCGCGCCAAGAGCCAGTGCGGTGGCCACCGTTATTGTGCCGACACGGCCAACAAACATGAGTACGATAATCACCAGCTGGCCCACCACTGGCAGGTCGCCCGTAATGCCGGTTGAAAGACCGACGGTTGAGAACGCCGAAATGGCTTCAAACAATACGTCTGAGAGCGAATGCGGTGTCACCACCAGCAAGATCGACGTGCCGACTGTGATCAGCATCAACGCCAAAACGACGACCGAAAGCGCTTGACGCTCAACATCTTGATGGACCCTGCGTCCAAACAAAACGGCATCGCGTTGGCCGCGAACCTCCGATGCGACAACAACCAACAGCAGTACAAAGGTGGTGATCTTGATCCCGCCAGCGGTGCCGGCACTGCCTCCACCGATAAACATCAGCAGATAATTGCCCATCAGCGTTTCATCGCGAAAACTGCCAACATCCAAACTGTTAAAGCCGGCGGTGCGCGGCATGACCGAGTGAAAGGCTGCGTTGAGTGATTTGCCCGCAACATTCATCGGGCCGAGGGTATCGGGGTTGCTCCACTCTGCGGCCAGAATTCCAATCCACCCGGCAACAAGCAGGACCAGCGTTCCTGTGACGGTGATTTTCGAGTGCAAAGTCCATTTACGGAACGCGAAGGGACGGCTGCGCAATTCCTGCATGACAGGAAAACCGAGCGCCGTGATGATCACTGCGATCATAATCGGGCCAAGGATAAGAACATCGCCCTGAAAGCCCATCAAGCTATCAGAATAGGTTGAAAAACCGGCATTGTTGAACGCGCTTACGGCTTGGAAAAGGCCGTTCCACAAAGCCTCTCCCCAATCATATTCATAAGCAAAGCGCAGTCTCAAAGTGAGGATCAACGTAACTATCGCTTCAACGATCAACGTGATCGCCAAGACAAGCTTTAAGACAGATTTGGCGTCGCCGATTTCCAGCCTGCTCCGCTCAACTTGGGTCGCCATCCGGTCGCGCAGTCCGAATGTTCGACCAGCGACAAGCCCAAGCAAGGTAGCCGCAGTCATTATGCCTAAGCCGCCGACCTGAAACAGTAACAAGATCACACCCTGCCCAAAGCCTGACCAATAGGTCGGCGTGTCGACTACGATCAGGCCAGTTACCGCCACCGCCGAGGTAGAGGTAAAGAAAGCAGTCATGAACGGCGCAGCTCCATCCCCCGCCCGCGAGACTGGTAACAAGAGCAATAGCGTCCCGACCGCGATCGCACACAAGAACAAGATCGGTATTAGTCGAGTAGGGTTTTGCAGGACGGCGGCTTTCTTCACGATTTGAGCGGCCAATATCGAGCATACGCATATTGGCAAAGCAATAGGCAAGCCGTGCAACGATGCACCATAAAGCGCAAGCTTAACAATCGGTTTTGAATGACCCTCGAGCCTGACCGTCCCCAAGCAGCGCATCGCTTCGCCCGGCTATAGTCGCTCAACGAGACAGCCTGCACAGCACAGCCATCGCGACCAACGCGCCCTTTAAGATTTGCAGCGCACGAACTTCCTCCGATTTGACTTTACCTTCGTATCAAATGCTCAGAAGGTGCGGCGAGCAACAAGATTTCTTGCGATGGGGGAGCCGGAAAAACCGGCCCAGTATCGACATGAAGCTCTGGGAGAAATTGATGGCCGAAGCGACTGTGCAAGCACCGACAAATGCTGCTCCAGCATCTGAAGGTTTTGGAACCCCCGGATATCGCGCTTACGTTCTCAGCGCATTGCTTGTCGTTTATATATTCAATTTCATCGACCGCACGATCATCAATATACTGACCGAGCCGATTAAGCTCACCTTTGGTCTTGAAGATTGGCAGATGGGTCTGCTTGGCGGGCCCGCCTTTGCAGTGCTTTACACCTTTATCGGCATTCCGATCGCGCGCGGAGCAGAACGGTATAACCGTGTGCTGATTATCTCAGCTGCGGTCGCGGTGTGGAGCTTGTTTACCGCGCTTTGCGGCTTTGCAATGTCCTTTATGATGCTGTTCCTATTCCGCATCGGCGTCAGCATTGGAGAGGCGGGCTGCACGCCGCCAGCGCAATCGCTTATCGCGGATTATTTCAAGCCATCACGCCGCGCGACGGCGGTTTCCATCTACGCCTTGGGCGTGCCACTGGGCGGGATGCTGGCATCGATCTTTGGCGGTCAATTGGCCGGATTAGACGGCGCGCAATATGGCGCGTGGGTCAATGCCATCGGGATTGGCGGCTTGTTTGGTGATCTCGACTGGACTCAGGTTGAAGGATGGCGGGTCGCGTTTGTTGTGTGCGGCGTTCCGGGCCTGCTTTTGTCGCTGATCGTTTGGCGCAGCGTCAAAGAACCGCCGCGTGGCTACACCGATCCAAAGGCTCTTCAGGGGTTGGAGAAAGCCAGCTTTAAAGAAGCGTTGGCTGTGTTGGCGAAAAAACCAGCTTACCGGCACATTGTGTTCGGCGCGACGCTAGCCTCTTTTGTTGGGTATGGCGTGGGCCAATTCACCACATCATTCCTGCTGCGCACCCACGGCCTGACCATCCAGCAGGCATCGATACTGTACGGCGTGGTGCTGGGATTGATGGCCGCGATTGGGGTGTTCAGTTCCGGCTGGCTGGCCGACAAGATGTCGCAGAAATATCCCAATGCGCTGTCGTGGCTCCCTGCGATTGGCATGGGGCTGTCCGTGCCGCTCTACGCCTTTGGCTTTTTGATGCCAAACCTGTGGTGGGCTGTCCCGGCGCTGATGATCGCGGCGATGATCCACTATTTCTATCTTGGGCCAATGTATGCGGTATCTGGCGGCGTCGTTGACAGCCGGATGCGCGCCACATCGGTTGCGATCACTTTGTTTGTGGTCAACCTGCTGGGTTACGGCCTTGGCCCGCCTATTATCGGTGTGCTTTCAACCTACCTCAAGACGATGTTCCTCGACGGGCAAAGCCTTGGCCTGACGCTGGAGGCCTGCAAACCGCTCATCGCGCTTACACCTGATGCGAAAGCGCTGTTGGCCGGCGCTGAGCTGCAGGCAGTTGACGCTTGCACCAGCGCGGAGGCGCGCGGGCTGCAATGGTCGATCGTAATCTTCAGCTGCATCTATGGCTGGGCTGCGCTGCACTATCTACTGGCAGGCCGCACGCTTCAGCGCGACATGGTCGCCAACACATCTGAAGCCTGAGGCGCTAAGAAAACCAATCGGTGGAAGGCCGCCTTGCTTGAAAAGAGCAAGGCGGCTTTACCCGCGCACAGCATAGATCGCGGCTAACGCATTACCTTGGCAAACGCTTCTATCGCAGCGACTTCATCGCCGTTCCAAACCGCGCCTGACACAGCGAGAAAGTCTGCGCCCGCCTCAATCAAAGGCTCGCAATTGTCGGGCGTGACCCCTCCAATCGCAACGCAGGGGATTTCAAACAATCCAGCCCAAAACGCAATCACGCCCACCTCAGGTCGCTCAGCGTCCCCTTTGTCCTTGGTGGTCGAAGGGAAGAACGCGCCGAACGCGACATAATCCGCACCAGCCTCACCCGCTTCCATCGCGAGGTGTTTGGATGCGTGGCAGGTGACGCCGATCTGCGCATCTCTACCCAGTTCTTCGCGGGCTTCTTTCACATCGCCATCGCCCTGCCCCAGATGCACGCCGTCCGCCTTCAGCCGTTTGGCCAATGGCACGCTGTCATTGACGATGAAGGCAACATCATGCGCGGCGCAAATCTCTTGCAGCGGCGCAGCCAGCGTGGCTGCCTCATGCTGGTCCAGCCCCTTAACGCGGAACTGGAAAGCCGTGACAAGCCCGTCACTCGCTGCGAGCGCGCGCTCGAGCCGCTGGGGGAATGCGCCGCCAACGTCGAGCGGTGAGATCAGGTAAAGCTGAGCCGGTGTTTTAGATGACATGAGCCGCGCTTTAATCGCACGCGGCCTTCACGCCAATCCCTCTTGTGGGGATCAGCCCGCTACGCTGGCGGTGCAGATCTTATCAATTGCCTTGCCCAGCACATCGTCAAATTCGGCATCGCTTTGGCCAGCGCGCAAATCCTGCAATAGGCCGCGGCTGAAGCTGGCGATCATACCAGGGTTTTGCGCCAATCGTTCGCACGCATCATCGGTTGAAAAACCACCTGAAAGCGCGACCACGCGCAGCACATTGGGGTGCGCGATCGCTGGCGCATAAAGCCCAGCCTCGACCGGCAGCGACAATTTCAGCATAACCTTGCGGCCAGTCGGCAGTGCATCGAGACCTTTCATGATCTCCGTCAGCAAAATCTGCTCACCTTCGGCCCGATCATCGGCCGTAATGTCAAATTCTGGCTCCAGCATGGGGACCAGACCCGCATCCGCGATCTGGTTACCGACCGCGAATTGCTGCGCCACAACCGCCGCGATTCCGGTAGGGTTGGCTGACTTAATGACAGAGCGCATTTTCGTGCCGAACATGCCGTTCGCGACTGATTTTTCGAGCAGCGCTGGCAGTTTATCGAGCGGCTTCATCATCTGCGCCCCGTCGACTTCGTCGGCCAAACCCTGATCGACTTTGATAAACGGCACAATGCCGCGCTCTTTCAAGGCATCGGCGGTTGAGGCACCCTCAACCTCGCTATCCATCGTGCGCTCAAATAGAATTGCACCGATCACCTTGCCGCTGGCAAAACTCGGCGCGGTGATCACGCGGGTGCGCATTTCGTGGATCTTGGCGAACATCTCCGCCTCTCCCGACCACGCATCTTCAGACAGGCCATAGCCGCTCAGCGCCTTTGGCGTGGAGCCACCGGATTGGTCGAGGGCCGCGATAAAGCCATCACCAGTGGCGATTTTTGCGGTCATTTCATCGAAAGTCATCAGGTGTTCCCTGTTTTATGCATAGCTATGCAAAAGCGCGTTGGTGAGGCGTTTAGCCAGCGTTTGCACATGCTGCAATGGTCAAGCGGGACGTTTACCCAGCCGCCGGATGATCCCGGTAAAGCTAAGCGCGGGCTTACCATCGCCGGTAATCAATCCGCGCACGAAGATCGTCTTGCCGCCGCCGCGCGTAACCTCTCCGCGGGCCTCAACCAATGCGCCCTCTTCCACCGCGCCCAGAAAGTCGCCTGACAGGTTCATGGTGACGGCATTGTCACCGTTCAGTTCATCCGTGGCGATGCCGAACAGGGCAAAATCCGCAAAGGTCAGTATGCAGCCGCCGTGCATAAAGCCGGCACCGTTCATATGCCGCTTTTCCGCGCGAAAAGCAGAGAGATAGCTGCCATCGGCCTGACGCAGCATGAAGAACGGCCCCGATTGCGTCTCAAACGCATCGTGGTTCCAATGGTACCATCCAGCAAATTCGCCATCGGTGCATTCAATCGCCCCGCCATATCCGTATTCGGTATCACTCATCGGTCCATCAGTTCCACAATTGCAGTTGTTGGATCGCAGCAGGCAGGATTTCTTCCGGGTCTGTGCGCGAAAGGCTGCGTTCGGCCAATTTCCAGCCGCGCTTGATCTTGCCCCGGCGCCACATATCCGTCAGCCAAAATTGCCCTTCCCAATCGCGCCCGCCGATCCGCATTTCCAGATCAACCCCGGCCGCAAACCAAACGCAGGCACCGTGTTGGCGCACGATGACTTCACGAAAGCGATAGGAAGAACACGCCAGCCGCCCCTCTGCCGCTTCAAGAAAGCTGGGCCGGTCAAGCAATTGCGACCGCTCTGCCCCGACAATCATCATGAAATCGCGGCGCAAAACTTTGCGCAGATCGCTGTTGTCGCGCCTTATCCACGCGCGCATCAGGCGGTGCTCTAGCGTCTCTATACTGGTGGCAATGTCAGCCATTTTTACGCCGAAAGCGCCGCGACACCCGGCAATTGCTTGCCTTCCATCCATTCGAGGAACGCGCCGCCTGCTGTGGAGATATAGGTCACATCACCCGTGACGCCCGCCTGAGCCAGAGCAGCGACAGTATCGCCCCCGCCCGCGACCGAAATCAACGAGCCTTCCTGCGTTAGCGCGGCGACATGCCGGGCCAGCGCCATCGTCGCGGTGTCGAACGGTTCGGTTTCAAACGCGCCCAAAGGGCCGTTCCACACGAGTGTGCGGCAAGTTTTTAGCACGTCGGCCAGCGCTTCTGTGGCGTTCGGGCCAATGTCCAAGATCATCTCATCTTCAGCCACCTCATGCACGTTGCAGGTGCGCAAGGAGGCCGGGTTTGCGGCGAACTCTTTCGCCACCACGACATCATAGGGCAGATGAACCGTGCAACTGGCGCGGTCCGCTTCATCCATGATCTTCGAAGCGGTGTCCGTTAGATCATGCTCGCACAAAGATTTGCCAACGTTCACTCCGCGCGCTGCAAGAAAGGTGTTAGCCATGCCGCCGCCAATAATCAGATGCTGCACTCTGCCCACAAGGTTTTGCAGAACGTCTAGTTTGGTCGAAACCTTTGCCCCGCCAACGACGGCTGCAACGGGAGTTTCGGGGTTGCCCAAAGCGCTATCGAGTGCGGCCAGCTCGCGCTCCATCGCGCGCCCAGCATAGGCGGGCAGATGCATCGCAATCCCCTCGGTCGTCGCATGGGCGCGGTGCGCGGCTGAAAAGGCATCATTGACGTAGAAATCTCCGTGCGCAGCAATGCTTTGCGCAAAGTTGGGATCATTCGCCTCTTCGCCCGGCCAAAACCGCACATTGTCGAGCAGTCCAATATCGCCGGGACGCAGGATGCCGATGCTCTGTTCCACCACAGGGCCAGCTACCTCTGGAATGAACATAAGCTCTTTACCCAGCACCCCTTCAACATCGCCCACGACCATGCTGGTCGACAGCGCCGAATGCCGTTTACCGCCGGGCCGCCCAAAGTGTGCGAGCAATAGCACCTTGGCGCCCTTGTCCGACAGTTCGAGAATGGTCGGCTTCACCGCCTCCACCCGCGTAACATCGCTGGCTGATCCGCCATTCATCGGCAGGTTCAGGTCAACGCGCACAAGCGCGACCTTACCGGTCAGATCGGCGGGCAGATCGTCGAGTGTTTTGAAGGCGGGCATTACAGGTTCCTTACAGGAATTTTGCCATCACACCGGCGGTGTCGATCATGCGGTTAGAGAAACCCCACTCGTTGTCGTACCAGCTGACCACACGGGCAAGCTTGCCCTCCATCACGCTGGTTTCGAGGCTGTCCACGGTGGAGCTGGCCGGGTGGTGATTAAAGTCGCTGCTGACCAGAGGATCGGCGGTGTAATCAAGAACGCCCTTCATCGGGCCATCCGCAGCCGCTTTGAGAGCAGCATTGAGTTCTTCAGCCGACGTATCGCGGCCCGGCGTGAACACCAGATCCACAAGGCTAACGTTCGGGGTCGGCACGCGGACGGATGAGCCATCCAGCTTGCCCGCCAGTTCCGGCAGCACCAGACCAACCGCGCGCGCTGCGCCCGTGGTGGTCGGGATCATGTTCTGCGCGCCGCCGCGTGCCCGGCGCATATCGCTGTGCATTTGATCCAGCATGCGCTGATCATTGGTGTAGCTGTGGATCGTGGTCATGAAACCGCGCTCAATGCCCACCAGATCGTTCAGCACCTTGGCAACTGGCGACAGGCAGTTGGTGGTGCAGCTGGCGTTGGAGACGATTACATCGTCCGCTGTCAGCACATCGTGGTTTACGCCGTAGACGACGGTGGCGGACACGTTCTTAGCCGGGGCAGAGATCAGCACCCGCTTTGCGCCGGCCGCCAAGTGAGGGCGGCACGCCTCATCGCTTTGGAAAAACCCGGTGCATTCCAGCACGATGTCGATGCCTTGCTCGCCATGCGGCAGATTGGCCGGATCACGCTCTGAGGTGACAGCAATGCTCTTGCCGTTCACCACCATCGCGCCATCAGCGACTTCTACCGTACCGGGAAAGCGGCCATGGGTGGAATCGTATTGGAACAGAAGCGCGTTTGATTTGGTATCGGCCAGATCATTGATCGAGACCAATTCCAGATTATCGTCACTGCGCTCCAGAATAGCGCGCGCCACCAGCCGTCCAATACGGCCAAATCCATTGATTGCTACTTTGATCGCCATGAGAGGGGTAACTCCTGCTTATCCGTTTAGTTTGTTCAAAATCTGCGGGACAATAGCGTCCGCAGTTAAGCCGTAATGCGCAAACAAATCCTTGGCCGGGGCCGATGCGCCGAACGTATCGATCCCGATATTCAGCCCATCATTGCCTGTGTATTTCTGCCAGCCAAATGTGCTGCCTGCTTCTAGCGAAACTTTCAGGCAATCGGCAGGGCATACGTCTGCGCGGTAATCATCGTCCTGTTCGTCAAACAATTCTGCACAAACCATTGAGACAACGTCTGCACCAATCCCTTGCGCTTCAAGCTGCTCTGCGCATTCTGCCGCCAGGTGAACTTCACTGCCCGTGGCGATCAACACCACTTTGCGGTCTGATCCGGCTGCTTTGGTGCGGTATCCACCGCGCAGCGACATATTCTCACCCGCGTCAGCCAGGCGCTGCTGCGGCAGACCCTGACGGGTAAGCGCGAGGATTGTCGGACGGTCAGGCTGTTCTAACGCAGCTTGCCAGCATTCGGCGGTCTCAACCGCATCGCATGGACGCATCACCAGCAAATTCGGCATAGCTCGCAACGAAGCGAGATGTTCAACTGGTTGGTGCGTCGGGCCATCTTCGCCCAGGCCGATGCTATCATGCGTCATCACATAAATCACACGCGCTTGCTGCAAAGCAGACAGGCGGATCGCGCCGCGCGCATAATCAGTGAAGACGAGGAATGTGCCGCCATAAGGAATAACGCCGCCGTGCAGCGCCATACCGTTCATGGCCGCAGCCATGCCAAACTCACGAATGCCGTAATAGACATAGCGTCCAGAGTAATCATCGGCGCTAAATGCCTCGATACCGCCTGCCTTGGTGTTGTTTGATCCGGTCAGATCGGCGCTGCCACCGATTGTATCGGGCAACCGCGGGTTAATATCTGCGAGCGCCATTTCGCTCGCCTTGCGGGTCGCAACACCAACCGGCTCTGCCAGCAAGCCTGCTATAAAGTCCTGCATACCAGTGGTCGCAGGCAATTCGCCCGCCATCCGGCGCGTGAATTCGGCCTTGTGCTCAGATGCATCCATGCGCGTCTGCCATGCGCCATGTGCATCGCGCCCCATATCGGCAGTCGCGCGCCAATCTGCGAGAATATCCTCCGGCACAACGAATGGCTCATGGCTCCACCCCAGCGCTTCGCGGGCTCCGGCAATCTCATCTGGGCCCAGCGGCGCGCCGTGAGTGGCCGATGTGCCCTGCTTAGTCGGTGCGCCCTTCCCGATTACAGTCTTGCACGCGACCAGCGACGGGCGGTCATCCGCTTTTGCTTCGCCAATGGCGCGTTCAATGTCGGCAAAGTCATGTCCGTCACAGCTGACGACGTGCCAGCCGGTCGCTTCATAACGCGCCTTGATATTTTCACTGGTTGAAAGATCAGCCGACCCATCAATTGTGATGTTGTTATCATCCCACAGCACAATCATCTTGCCGAGGTTGAGGTGTCCTGCAAGGCCGATTGCTTCGTGGTTGATACCTTCCATCAAGCAGCCATCGCCTGCGACCACCCAGGTGCGGTGATCGACCAGATCGTCTCCAAACACGGCATTCATATGCCGCTCTGCCATCGCCATACCGACCGCCATCGCGAGGCCTTGGCCCAGCGGTCCGGTGGTGCATTCGACGCCTTCTAAAAGGAAGTTTTCAGGGTGACCGGCGCAGGGCGAACCCAGCTGGCGAAAGTTGCGGATATTATCCATCGTCGGGGCGGCATATCCAGTGAGATGCAGCAAAGAATACACCAACATAGAGCCATGGCCTGCGCTCAAAACAAACCGATCACGGTCGGCCCAGTCTGGGCGCGCAGGATCAAACTTCACATGGCCGGAAAACAAGGTTGCGGCGACATCGGCCATACCCATCGGCATACCGGGGTGTCCCGAATTGGCGGCCTGCACGGCATCCATTGAAAGCGCGCGAATGGCGTTTGCCATATTCTGCAAACGGGCGGTGTCGGTCGTCATGCTTGGGTAGGCTCCTGCTGCCAGCGTTTGTGAGCGCGTGAAAGCCGTGCGTATATCGCATTGATTCGCTGCGCGCCGCAGCCTTTGCCGAGGCGCTGGAGGAGGTCAAGCGCGCCCTTTCCTCTGCGCCCTTGTTATACCCGCGCCCGATCTCTTTCGGCTCAATCCAGCCCAACTTCCGCACGGTTCGCTCGCAACACTTATCAACAGGAGCACCCAAGGCTTTGCAGGCCCAATTCTTTCTTGGTAAACGGACCCACTATGAGTGAAGCCCGAATAGACGAGGCAATGGCGCGGCTTGATACCGCACTGGCCCGCATTGAAGCAGCACGTGCAGCGATCCCTGCTGCCTCCCCGCAATCGAACAGCGATGAGGGCGCGAATTCGCCGCGCATCATGGCATTGGTGAACGCGCATGAGAAATTGCGCGAAGAGGTTGCCGATACGCTAACCGAGCTCGACGGCGTGATTGCGGAGCTGGAAGAATGAGCACAGTCACACTTCAGATCGGCGGCAAATCATATGCGGTCGCTTGTGCAGATGGCGAAGAATCGCACATCGCCAAGCTGGGATCGATGATCGATGCGAAATTCGCGCAGATGGGCGATAATCTGGCGCCCCAAGAGGTGCAGAACTTCCTCTTTGCCTCGCTGATTCTAGCCGATGAGCTGCATGAGGCGAAGCAAGCTTCCGCCGCTCCAGCTTCCACTCCGTCTCCATCGGCCGACGACGCGGATGACAAACCAAAGGGCAAGAAAAGCGAACTGCGCGCCGAGATCGATCAATTGAAGCTCGTCCAAGCCAGTTTAGAAAGCGAACGCGACAGTCTGGCGGAGAAGCTGAAAGCCGCTAAAGAGGTTGCACATGCCGCCACTGAAAACGCCGATCAGCACGACATGTTCGGCCAAGATGTGCTGGCTGCGCGGCTTGAGACGCTAGCTGCGCAAGCAGAAGCCTGCGCTGAAGCCCTTGAGAGTGACGCACCAACCTCCTAAATGATTGGGTGGCGGGGCTGCCCGGTGCGAGCCGATTGAATATCCCTGAGGCTATAAGCAATCCATCGGGAGCTGTCCCTGCCTGAGTCCACCGGTTCGGCCGTGGGGTTCGGGCATACGGCACCCACCTGACGTTTTCGCGTCAGAGGATTTCTACTGGTCCGGCCCATGGTGGTCCCGTCACTTTCTTTTTGCGCAGCGCATCCGAGGCCGACTGGCCGCCCGAGCTTATGCGAGGGTATCGCACTTGCGGATGCAGGTGCATGAAACAAAAACACGGGGAACTCACATGCCCGCACAGGCGTTGCGCCAATGAGATGACTTCCACTTCAAAAACCGAACTCCGCAAAAGCTTGCGCCGAGCGCGCAATGAGCACGTGCTGGCCCAGCCAGAGGCGATCAAGGCGTTGCTGTTCCACCGCCCGCCAATTGCCCTGCTCAGCCGCATTAGCGATAACGCCAGCATTGGCCTGTATCACGCAAGCGCGGATGAAGCGCCCGCATCAGCCTATGCCAAGTTCTTTCACGAACAAGGCCGCACGGTCGCCCTTCCCCGTTTCAGCGGACGCGGCGCGGCAATGACATTTGCCGAGCATTCCGATCCCCTGACAGAAAGCGACTTGGAAATCGGACCGTTCGGCTTGTTGCAGCCCAGCGCTGATGCAGCCAACGTTGTTCCAGACGTTCTGTTCGTGCCGCTCATCGGTTTTACCGCAGCTGGTGACCGGCTGGGCCAAGGCGGCGGGCATTATGATCGCTGGCTTTCGGAACATCCTGGCCGTTTGACCATTGGCCTTGCGTGGGACGTGCAGCTGGTTGAGCCACGCGATGCCCTGCCGATAGAGCCGCACGATATAGCGCTTGATGCGGTGATTACCCCGACGCGAAGTTATGGATTATGAAATGAACCGCGAAGAACCAACTTGGCGCATACCTTTTGGGATTGTAGCTCTGATGATCGGCCTAACAGCGTATGGGCTTGCGGTCGCGCATTTCGCGCCCACTACGATCAGCACGTGGCCGGGCTGGGTTCAAACGATTGTCTATCTGGTGCTTGGCGTGATCTGGTTGCTACCGCTCAAACGTTTCCTGATTTGGATGGAAACCGGCAGATGGAGTCCGCCTGAAGGTTGATCTGTAAATAGCCGGCTCGTGGTGATATGCCGCCAATTATGAAATGGCTATTTGCACCGCTCACCCTAGTCCTCGCATCTTGCGCGCCCTCAACTGCGCAAACAGCGACACCTGCGACCGTCTATGATCAATCTCCGCCTGAGATAAATGAGTTCATGACTCAGCCTGCTGTGCTGGTGTTCTCAAAAACACGCAGCTGGCGGCATAATGAAGGCATTGCAGGCGCAGACCGTTTTTTTGCCGAATTTACGGCAGACAACAACATGGGGCTTTTTACCACCGTCAACGCTGCGGTGTTCAACGCTGAACAGCTCGCCCGGTTTGATTTGGTTGTCTTCAACAACATGACCGGCGATTCGCTCTCTCTTGAACAAGAACGCGCGTTTCAGAAATGGATCGAAGAAGGCGGCGCGCTGATCGCAGTTCATGGTTCCGGAGACAATTCCCACAGCGATTGGAGCTGGTACGACACGCAAGTGATCGGTCCGCAATTTGTCGGCCATCCTGCCGATCCGCAGTTTCAGGACGCGCGGATTGTGAACCTCGCCGCAGCGCACCCGATCATGCAAAGCATTCCAGCGGACTGGATACATAATGATGAGTGGTACAGTTTTGACACCGCTGAATTGAAGGGTGCTGTGCCGCTGCTGGGTCTAGATGAGGATAGCTATAGCCCGCAGAACTTGGTGTATGGCGACCGCGAAGACTTGCGCATGGGCGGCGGGCCAGAGGGCCATCCGATCGCTTGGTCGCGCTGCATTGGCAAGGGCCGCACATTTTATTCGGCAATTGGTCATAAGCACACCAGCTATGACGATCCGATCTATCGCCGCATCCTCTCCAATGCGATTGCGTGGGTGCGCGCAGATGATGCGCAACGCGCAGGCTGCAACGAATAATCATATCTGAAGAAATGTCCCAAGTGGCGCGAGTGACGAGACTTGAACTCGCGACCTCCGGCGTGACAGGCCGGCGCTCTAACCAACTGAGCTACACCCGCGTATTTGTGGGTTTGCACCGCTTGGGAGCGAGGCCATTAGGCCCCGCTGATCTGACTGTCAACGGCTCTGACAGTCATTTATTGCCATTTTGAAAACTTTATTCCGTCAGCAGCAAAACTGGCGTCTCAACCAGCTTTTTAATGTCCTGAATAAAGCTTGCCGCATCATAGCCATCCACGACCCGGTGATCGCAAGAAATCGAGATATTCATCAGCTTGCGCTTCTCGATTCGCTCGGTGCCATCAGGGCCGGTGACATACATCGGTCGCTCAATAATCCGGTTCGGACCTATGATCGCAACCTCTGGCCGATTGATAACCGGCGTAGTTGCCACACCGCCCAGCGGGCCAAGCGATGTGACGGTAAGGGTTGAACCAGAAAGCTCGTCCGATGTGGCTGAGCCATCGCGCGCAGCCTCAGCCAAGCGCCCGATTTCGCGCGCCAGTTGCCAAATATTCTTTGACTGCGCGTCTTTGATCACAGGCACCATCAGGCCATTGTCGGTCTGCGCTGCCATACCGAGATGCACCGCGCCGTGGCGTGTCACGACATTCGCTTCGTCATCATAGCGCGCATTGATCATCGGATAATCCGGGACCAGCTTGCAGATCGCGCTGATGAGCAGCGGCAACATCGTCAGTTTTGGCTTCTCACCGCGATTGGCGTTTAGGTCCGCCCGCATCCGTTCAAGTTCAGTGACATCGACTTCTTCAACGTAAGAAAAGTGCGGGATTGAGCGCTTGGATGCGGCCATATTCTGCGCGATGCGTTTGCGCAGGCCAATGACTTTGATCGGCTCGTCCGCGCGCGCTTTGCCCGCTGGCGCGAAGCCTCCGCCTGCGTTGTAAGACAGATACTGGTCGAGATCGGCGTGACGCACACGGCCATCAGCTGCCGGCTTCACCGCGCCCAGATCAATCCCAAGCTCTTTAGCGCGCTGGCGCACAGCGGGCGTTGCCAGCACTTTGCTCTTGGAAGCTGCAGGCGATGGGCTTTCTGAAACAACGGGCACTGACTCAGGCTCAGGAGTAGGCGCAGGAGTAGGCGCAGGAGTAGGCTCTGGGGTCGGCTGGGGAGCAGGCGCTTCGGCCTCTTCCTTTGCTTGCTCCTGGACCTCGTCAGGTACTTCGCCTTCAACCTCGACCACCAGCAGCATCGCGCCAACGGCAACAATATCGCCGGCGTCACCTGCAACCTCAGTCACTGTGCCCGTAACCGGGCTTTCGATGTCGATCGTTGCCTTGTCGGTCATCACATCGACGATGTGCTGATCTTCTTCGATCTGATCGCCAACTTTGACCTGCCATTCGACGATTTCCGCCTCGGCCACGCCTTCGCCCACATCGGGCATGTTGAATGTGAATTTGGTCATAGTCGGGTCAATCCTTGAGGATCTTATCAATCGCTTCGCCAATGCGAACCGGGCCTGGGAAGTAAGCCCATTCGAGGCTGTGCGGATAGGGTGTGTCAAAGCCGGTGACGCGGAGTGCCGGCGCCTCCAGGTGATAGAAACAGCGCTCAGTCACCAGCGCAGAAAGCTCGGCGCCAAAGCCGGAGGTGCGGGTCGCTTCGTGCACAATCAAGCAGCGTCCGGTGCGCTTAACCGACGCTTCGATGGCTTCAATGTCGAGCGGCATCAGCGTGCGCAGATCGAGAATATCGGCCTCAATGCCTTTATCCGCGCACACCGCCTCTGCCACATGCACCATGGTGCCGTAGGCCAGCACGGTGAGCTGTTCGCCTTCGGTTACCTGACGCGCCTTGCCGAGCGGTATTTTGTAATACCCATCTGGAACGACGCTGTCCTTGTGCTTCTTCCACGGCTCAACCGGTTTGTCGTAGAAGCCGGTGAATGGGCCGTTATAAATCCGCTTAGGCTCAAAGAAGATCACTGGATCATTGTCTTCGATGGACGCAATCAGCAATCCCTTGGCATCATAGGGCGTCGCCGGGATTACCGTCTTCAGGCCCGCCACATGGGTGAACAAAGCCTCTGGTGATTGGCTGTGTGTCTGCCCGCCAAAAATCCCGCCGCCAAAGGGAGAGCGCACTGTCATCGGCGCGATGTAATCGGTCGCCGAACGATAGCGCAGCCGCGCAGCCTCTGAGATCAGCTGATCGAGACCGGGGTAAATGTAATCGGCAAACTGAATTTCGGGGATCGGGCGGAGGCCATAAGCGCCCATGCCCACCGCGACACCAATGATGCCGCATTCAGAGATTGGCGTGTCGAACACGCGGGTCTTGCCGTGCTTTTCCTGAAGGCCGGCGGTCGCGCGGAATACGCCGCCGAAATAGCCGACATCCTCGCCCATCACGATGGTGTCGGGATCGCGTTCCAACATGATGTCGAGCGCCTCGTTAATCGCCTCGATCATATTGATCCGGCGTTCTTCTTGACCTTCTGCGGGAGTAGCGGCGTTTTTTACGTCATGCGCGCTCATTTGCCTGCTCCATCTTTGGGATGCTGGTCAGGCCATTTGATCTCACGCTCGCGGGTCGCTTGCGCGGCCTGTTCTTCCAGATGCCAAGGCAGTTCTTCAAACACGTCTTCAAACATGGTTTTGAACGGATGATGCAGGCCGTGGCCCAAGATGCCGTTCTTCTCGGCCTCTTTGGTGACTGCCTTCACTTCTTCTGCGCATTTGAGGTCCATCGCTTGTTGGCGGTCCTCATCCCACTCACCGATTTCAATCAGGTGATTTTTGAGGCGCATGACGGGATCACCTAGCGGCCATTCCTCGCGTTCCTGAGCGCTGCGGTAGCCCGATGGATCATCCGAGGTGGAATGCCCTTCGGCGCGGTAGGTAAAGTATTCAATCAGCGTTGGCCCCTGATTGGCGCGGGCGCGGTTCGCGGCCCATTGCTGCGCCGCGTAGCAAGCAAGCGCATCATTGCCATCAACCCGCAGGCCCGCGAGGCCATATCCGAGCGCGCGCGCAGCAAAGGTCGTCCGCTCTGACCCGGCGAAACCAGAGAAGCTGCTGATCGCCCATTGGTTGTTGATAACATTGAGGATAACCGGTGCATTGTAAACGGTCGCAAAGGTGCAGGCGCTGTGGAAATCGCCCTCTGCGGTTGAACCCTCGCCCACCCATGTCGCGGCAATCCGGCTGTCGCCTTTGATCGCGCTCGCCATGGCCCAGCCGACAGCCTGAGGCGTCTGCGTGGCAAGATTGCCGGAGATGCTGAAAAAGCTGTGCTCGCGGCTCGAATACATGATCGGCAGCTGGCGGCCCTTCAGCTTGTCGCCCTTGTTCGAGTAGATCTGGTTGATCATCTCGATCAGAGGATAGCCGCGCGCAATCAAAATGCCCTGCTGGCGGTAACTTGGGAAAACCATGTCATCACTGGCCAGCGCCATCGCGGCAGAGACGCTGGTCGCCTCTTCCCCGGTGCATTTCATGTAAAACGATGTCTTGCCCTGACGCTGACCGCGGAACATCCGTTCGTCAAAGGCGCGGACCATCGCCATATGGCCCAGCATTTCGCGCAAGGTATCAGGCGAAAGTTTGGGATCCCATGGCCCATGCGCCTTGTTGTCATCACCCAGCACTCGGACGAGGCCATAGGCCAAGTCCTTCATATCGCCCGGATCGCAGCCCTCGTCGGGGCGCGGCATCTTGCCCGGTTCACCCACATCGACATCAGCAAAGTTGACCGGATCGCCCGGACGCGAGCGAGGTTCTGGCACGTGGAGTGCCAATGCAGGTCTATTGGAGGCCTGTTCGGCCATATCTGCGCTCTCCCAATTGGATCGCCCACTCAGATGACGGGCTTACAATCATTGCTTTGAGGCGAACGATTATTTCACAGGTCCGAAGCGGTCAAGCGAACTCAGTTACACCGCAACAGGGGCCTTGATCGGAGGCAGCGGCGCGTAATCATGCACCACGAAATCCTCAATTTTGTAATCGAAAATTGTTTCAGGCTTGCGCGTGATCTCAAATCGCGGCGCGCTCTGCGGCTCGCGACTCAGTTGCTCAGTGATCAAGTCGCTGTGATTTAGATAGAGATGCACGTCCCCGCCCATCCAAATGAGCTCGCCCGGCTGCATGCCTGTTTGCTGCGCCATCATGCAGGTCAGCAGCGCGGCGGACCACAGGTTGAACGGCAGGCCCAGCGCAACATCGCAGCTGCGTTGATACAGCACGCAATTAAGCCGCGCATCCTTACCTGATCCATCGACATGGAATTGATAGGTTTTGTGACACGGGGGCAGCGCCATCTGGTCAAGCTCGGCCACATTCCACCCTTCGATGATGTGCCGCCGACTGCCAGGGGAATTCCTCAGGCTATCAACAACTTGTGCGACTTGGTTGATGCCCTCTCCGCGCTCATAAAGCCCATCTTTGCGATAACGATAAGTGGGCCAATCGACCCATTGCTTGCCGTAAACCGGGCCCAGATCGCCCCACTTTTTCGCGAAATCTTCGTCATCCGCGATGCGCTGAACAAAATTATCGAGCGCAATTTCCTCGCCCGTCGCCCTCACGTAATTCGCGTGCGGCCACTCGTTCCAGATCTTAACGCCTTGCAGCACCAGCGGGCGAATGTTGGTTTCGCCTGTCAGGAACCACAGCATCTCGCGCGTCGCCGTCTTCCAATAGACGCGCTTCGTCGTGAGCAGCGGCATCGCGCCATCCGCCAAATCATAGCGCAATTGCGCGCCTACAACCGACCGTGTGCCGATACCTGTGCGATCGCTGCGCTCGCTGCCTTCCTCCCAAATGCGCCGCATCAGATCGAGATATTGCCATTCAGGATGCCCCGGCCCGTGAAGCTCGGATGGAATCGTTTGGGATGTATCAAGCGTAACCATGCACAAAACTATAGTCAGCAAATGCCTGCTTGCCACCCTGCCAATCCACACTTATAGGCCGCGCCGTACTTCGTCCTGCCGGCGTCCATTTTATGGAGCCAGCGCCGCGCAGGACGATACCGGTCGGGGAGTGGCGCAGCCAGGTAGCGCACCTGTTTTGGGTACAGGGGGTCGGAGGTTCGAATCCTCTCTCCCCGACCAGTATCTTTCAATGATAGAAGCCCATAATCGGCGGCCCTTGGCCTAAACGATTCGATCAGCAATAAAGCCAAGCGCGATTGTAAGCGTGCCCAAGCCCAATGACAGATGCCAGCGCATTTGCAGGAACTCCCGCTCCGCAAAGCCTAAGGCCCGGTCGATAAACGGGCTAAGCGCAATCAGAGCGCCGAGATACATTAGCGCCGGGCCGGGCCAATCCCACCCGAACGTCCACGGCATAAACAGCGCGAGCGCGATCAGGCTGGGCAATACCGCGAACAAATAAGCGCCAGCGCCAGCATTGCCTTTCGCCAAGGCTTGCCCCCACCACACACCGCCAAGAAAGCTAAAGATCAGGGCAGCATAAGCAAACCCGCCTGCCAGCGCGGAATAGGCATATTCGTGACCCGTGCCCGCCAGCGTCACGCAAATGATCTGGGGCAATAGGCCCGCATAGCCAAGCGCGCGCGCCGCCGGTGTCAGTGTGGGTTGCAAGGACATACATGTGCCAGCGATCACGCGCGATGATCGTTCCCAAACTCGTAGAGTTTGCCGCCGCTGATTAGCAGCAAGTCACCGTAAACTCGTTATATTACAATTTGTTCCGAGAGCTTTTTCGGAACATCAGTGCGAGCGGCCCGTTGTTTGGGCATACTGCGGCGCGATATTGCGTCGTTATCATACGAACCAAAAGGGACATGATTACCAATGCTCGCAATCATTACATTGATCGCAACCATTCTACTTCCACCACTCGGCGTAGCCCTAAAGCACGGCCTTGATCGCGATTTCTGGATCAATTTGATCCTAACGATCATTCTTTTCGTGCCCGGACTGATCCACGGCATTTATGTAAACTACCTGCGTGGCGGTGGGCGAGCACTCGCGTAATCTGACCATCAAAATTTAAGTAATGAGCGGCCTCGGGATACATTCCGGGGCCGTTTCGTTTTGTGCGTGAAGCCCGATTGGCGTAACGATGCGAAACCCATGACAGACGACCGTTCCGATAAAAAGCGCCAACGCACTGTCCCCTCCAGCAGGCTGGCGCGCTTTGGAACGTTTGGCCGGCTCGCGGGCGGCGTTGCTGGCGGGATGATGGCTGAGGGCGCGCGGCGATTGGCTAGCGGTGAGAACATCAACGCGCGCGATCTTATGCTGACCCCCGGCAATGTTCAGCGGATGACGGACCGCCTCTCTCACCTGCGCGGCGCGGCGATGAAAATGGGGCAGATGATCAGCATGGATTCGGGCGACTTCCTGCCGCCAGAACTCGGCAAGATTCTAGCAACCTTGCGCGATCAGGCGAATTTCATGCCCGCGCGGCAACTTGACGGCGTGCTGAAACAGGAATGGGGGCCGGACTGGCGCAAGCAATTTCGCTGGTTCAACCCGCGCCCCATCGCCGCTGCCAGCATCGGCCAGGTGCACAAGGCGCTGACCCGCGATGGTCAGGAGCTCGCGATTAAGGTGCAATATCCCGGCATCGCCGACAGCATCGACAGCGATGTCGACAATGTGATGACCTTGCTTCGCGTATCAGGCTTTGCGCCGCCAGAGCTGGAGATCGACGCGCTGCTGACCGAGGCCAAGAAACAGCTGCACGAAGAGGCGGATTACCACCGCGAAGGCGCGCAGATGGAAATGTATCGGGAGCGGCTGGCGGGCGATGAAGGCTTTGTCGTCCCGCGCCTGCATAAAGAGCTGACCCGCGACCGCATTTTGGCGATGAGCTTTGAAGAAGGCTCCTCGATTGAGGCGCTGGAGAACGAGCCTGCTGAGCGCCGCGATGCAGTGTTTGCGAATCTGATCCGTCTGGTGGCGCGCGAATTGTTTGAATTTGGCGTGATGCAGACCGACCCCAACTTCGCCAACTTCCTATTCCGCAAGGAAACGGGGCAGATCGTCCTGCTCGACTTTGGCGCCTGCCGTGATGTCGACCCGGACGTTGGCAATGCTTATCGCCGTCTGCTCGCCGCCGGGTTGGAGGGCGATAAGGACAAGGTGCGCGAGGAAACAATCGCTGCCGGTTTTATGCTGCCCATCGTGGTCGAGAAACACGGCGAGCGCGTCGACAAAATGATCGACATTGTCGTGAATGAAATGCGCGAGGACAAGAAATTCGACTTTGGCGATAGGTCATTCGTACCGCTGCTACGCGATGAAGGCTGGGCAATTGCGCAGGATAAAGACACCTGGGCCTTTCCGCCGGTTGAAACCCTGTTCGTTCAGCGCAAGGTGAGCGGCACGGCGCTGCTCGGCGCGCGGCTGAAAGCACAGGTAAACATCCGCCGGATTACGGAAGAGGTGCTTGGGTCAACCAAGCCGCTACCAGCAAAGGCGGCTTAGTTTTGGGCAGCCGCCGCATCAGCAGCGTCTTGAACAACTGCTGTGGCATCGGCGACCATCATTGCGCCTACTATCCACCGATCAACATGCTCTTCCAGCACATCGAGCGGCACTGAGCCATTCTCTAACACCGTATCGTGGAACGCACGCAGGTCGAAGTTCGCGCCAAGCCGACCCTCCGCCCGCTTGCGCAGCTCGCGAATTTTCAACTCACCCACTTTGTAAGCCAGCGCCTGTCCCGGCCAGGTGATATAGCGATTGACCTCCGCATCGATATTGGCAGGCGAGAGCGCGGTGTTATCAAGCATGTAGTCGACCGCTTGCTGCTTGCTCCAGCCCTTTGAATGGATGCCGGTGTCGACCACCAGACGTGTCGCGCGCCACATTTCATAGGACAGCCGCCCCATTTCCTTCGCGGGCGTATCATACAGCCCCATCTCAATCCCTAGCCGCTCTGAATAAAGCCCCCAGCCCTCAACAAACGCCGTGAAATAAGTGCCATTTGCGCGCAGCGGGTGGATGTCCAATTCCTGCTGCAAAGAGATTTGATGGTGGTGCCCCGGCACCGCCTCGTGCACGCCCAGCGCGGGCAATTCCCACAGCGGGCGCTGATCCAGCTCGGTCGTGTTCAAGCGGTAAATGCCCGCCTGTCCGGTCTTTAGCGAACCCGGCTCATAATAAGCGGTGGTGTTGCCCGGAGCCTGCGCCGCAGGGATCGGGGAGACGGTATAGGGATTGCGCGGCAATCGGCCAAACAGCTTGGGCATGAACCCATCAATGTGCTTCGCCAGCGCCTGCGTGTATTCCAGATACTCATCCGCATCGGTCATGTAATATTGCGGATCGGTGCGCAGATGCTCGATAAAGGCCTCGCGCGTGTCATATCCGGCAGAGGCAGCCACTTCGACCATTTCTGCCCGGATGCGCGCGACTTCTGATAGGCCTAGATTGTGGACCTCATCCGCGGTCATGTTGGTCGTGGTGAAGCTCTTTACGAGGTGGTCGTAGTAAGATTTGCCATTTTGGGTGGCGAGAATTCCCGGAGTTCCGGTGCGGCAATTGGGAGCATATTCCTCGGTGTAGAACGTAAGGAATTCGCGGTACGCTGGCAGCACAACCTGCTCAATTGCCTCGCGCCCGCGCGATTTCAAATCCTGCCATTGTGCGTCTGTGACGGAAGCGGGCCGATCACCAGAGAATGGCCTCCAGAATGGAGAGGATGTGTAATCGTCGACAATCTGGCTAGCAATCCGACTTTCTAAACCCTCCATCGGTTCGCAAGGCTGGACCAGTGGGCGCACCCAATCCAGGGCCACCCTACTGCGCTCAATGCCATCAGCATTGACTTGCGCATACCCGCGCAACCGCCCGATATAACTTTCATAATCGGCCATGCTGAAGAATGGAGAACGATTTGGGAGCGAGGCAAAATTGGTAAACCAGCCGCCGCGATTGGTAAAGATCATGTAGCGAGCTTGGGAAAATCCAAGCCTGGTGACCGCATTTTCCATGCTGCGTTTCAAAACGGCGTAATCGACTTGCAGGTCGACTGGCAACCGATCCGCATCAATCACATTCAATCGCTTTAGAAACTCATTGCTGCGAGTTTGACTACGGCTAACTTCAACGATCGAAAGGTCGCCTAGCTTGCCGTCACCGCGTCTGTCGCCAATGCTCGTGGCCAAAAGCGGATCCGCATCAAGCGTCGCCTGCCACACCTCTTCGCGAAGCTCTTCATAATCCTCAACTGGCCCCGCATAGGCGGGCGCGGAAAGGCAGGTGGCAGCAAGTGCGAAAGCGGCGATCATTGAACGCATGAAATTGTCTCCTGTTGGCATACGCATATTGCGCAAGGCCACCGCGGTCCAGTATGGTTATGCCATGACAAAACCTGCGCTGCTGTTCGTATGCCTTGGCAATATCTGCCGCTCACCCTTGGCCGAAGGGGCGATGCGCGCTGCTGCTGCGAAAGCTGGGCTGGATGTTGAGGTCGATAGCTGCGGCACATCGGCCTATCACATTGGTTCGCTGCCTGACCCGCGCTCAGTCGATACAGCAGCGGCAAAGGGCGTAGACATAACCGATCAGCGCGGGCGGCAATTGGTGGCGGAAGACTTTGCCCGCTTCACCCATATCTTCGCGATGGATCACCAGAACTTGCGCAATATAGAAGCGGTGCGACCAGCGGGTTCAGACACGCATGTCTCGCTGCTCATGGATTTGGTGCCGGGCCGCGAGGGCGCAGCAATTGCCGATCCATATTATGATGGTGAGGGCCATTTTGGCGCGACTTGGGAAGACGTTTGGATGGCAGCAGAGGCTCTGGTAGATCGCTTTCGCTAAAAGCTAACCGCCGCGCAGCAGCTGCACACCCCAATCGCGTTCAAACAGATACAGCAATTGCCGCGCTGCCTCACCGCGCTCGCTTGTCAGCCCCCCATCGCGCTCCATCAGAAGGCGCGCATCGCTATGCGCGACAGGCAGCAGGCGCTGCGTCTGATCAAGGTCAGCGATACGAAACGCCGCTTCGCCCGATTGCCGCGTGCCAAGCAATTCGCCGCCTCCGCGCAGCTCCAAATCTTCCTCCGCGATGCGAAAGCCGTCCTGCGTTTCACGCATCAGGGCGAGCCGTTTTTTGCCCGTCTCCGACAATTCATTGCCGCGCAGCAGCAAGCACACCGATTTCTCACTGCCCCGCCCCACGCGCCCGCGCAATTGGTGCAATTGCGCAAGGCCAAATCGTTCCGCCTGCTCAATCACCATCAACGTGGCAGCAGGAACATCAACGCCGACTTCGATGACTGTGGTGGCGACCAGCAGCTTTGCTTTGCCGCTGGCGAATTGCTCCATCGCGGCGTCTTTTTCTTCTGGTTTGAGCTGCCCGTGGACCATCACCACGTCGTTGCCAAACCGCTCCTTCAACGCAGCATAACGCGCCTCTGCCGCGGCTATATCATCGGCCTGAAACGCGCCGTTCATTTCGCGCACCATCGGGCACACCCAGTAGGCCTGCTGCCCGCCTGCGATATGGCGCGCGGCGCCCGCGACCACATCTTCCATCCGATCTTGCGCGACCACTACGGTGTCGATTGCCTGCCGACCGGGTGGAAGCTCATCCAACCGGCTCACATCCATTTCGCCATATTGCGCCAGTGTAAGACTGCGCGGGATCGGCGTTGCTGTCATCGCCAGCGTGTGCGGTGCGCGCTTGCCCTTGCCGGCCAATTGCAGACGCTGCGCGACGCCAAACCGGTGCTGCTCATCAATCACGACCAGCGCCAGATCCTTGTAATTCACCGTGTCCTGAAAGATCGCGTGCGTGCCGACCAGAATGTCGATCGAGCCATCGAGCAACCCCATCAGCAAGCCTTCACGCTCTTTGCCCTTGGCCCGGCCGGTGAGCAGCGCAACCTCCACTCCGGTTGGCGCGGCCATTGTTCGCAAAGTCTCGTAATGCTGGCGCGCGAGGATTTCGGTTGGTGCAAGCAATGCTGCCTGCTTGCCGGCCTCATTCGCGATCAGCATTGCTTCCAGCGCGACCACCGTCTTACCCGCGCCGACATCGCCCTGCAGCAGCCGAAGCATCGGCGCTTCCTGTGCCAAATCGCCTTCAATCTCACCAATCGAACGCGTCTGCGCGCCTGTTAGCGCAAATGGCAGGTCAAGTTTGGCGCGCAAACGCCCATCTCCCGCCAGTGCTTGGCCCTTGCGCCGCCTGCCCTCTGCACGCACCAGCAGCAGCGCGAGCGAATTGGCCAGCAGCTCATCGTAAGCAAGCCGGTCGCGCGCCTTCGCGTTCTGGTCTTTATGAGAAAGGTGCAGCGCATCGTGCCAGCTTGGCCAGACCTCTTTGTCCAGCTGACTCGGTTCAATCCATTCGGACAGCTGCGGCAAGCGTTCTAAAGCCTGCGCTGTCAACCCGGCCATGCGCGGCTGCGTAAGTCCTTCTGACAGCGGATAGACCGGCTCATTCAAGCGAGAAAGATGCGCAGCGCTGTCCTTTTCAACGTGATCAGGATGGACGATTTGAAGCATATCGCCATAGCGATCGAGCCGCCCGGCGATCCAGCGCTTCTCCCCCACGGGAAGCAGCTTTTTCGCGGTGTAGGATGCGCGGCCAAAATAAGTGAGCGCGCAAATATTGCCCGCCGTATCTGCTGCTAATACTCTGTAAGGGCCGCGACCGGGATTGCGCGGGGCGCGGTGCTCCGTCGGGGTCAGCCCGATGATCACTTGCTCGCCTTCTGCCGCCGCATCCAGATCATCGACCACGCGGCGCGTCACAAACCGTTCTGGCAGGTGATAGGCCAGGTCCTTCACTCGCGTCAGGCCAAGCTTCTCCAGCGGCTTCATGAGCTTTGGCCCAACGCCTTCAAGCGCGTCGCTTTCAACAAACAGGGGGTTGAGGATATCGGGCCGCATATCGCAGCTATCTATACCCGCTTGCGCGCTCTTGGCGAGTGTCCTAGGCGGCGCGGCATGAGCATTTCCCCCGACCAGATTGCCCCAGAGAGATTGGCTCGCGCAAAATTTCGCGCCTGGCATCGCGGCACACGCGAAGCCGACTATATGATCGGCGGCTTTTTTGATCGCTACCACATGGATTGGACTGCGTCCGATATGGAGTGGTTTGAGGATTTGCTGGCCGAAGACGATGTTGATGTGATGGCATGGGCGCTTGGCACTCAGCCAACCCCGCCGCGTTTTGAAGGCGAACTCATCGAGAAAATGAAACGGCTCGATTATGTGGACATGGGGCACTGATCGCGCAGCCCAGCGTTAAACACGAATATGCCAGATCTGTCCCGCATCCTCACGGCTAAAGCGCCGCTAACACTATCCTCGTTGGTGCGCGGCAGCCTGCCGCTGGTGCTGAGCGATCTTGCCAGGGCAGCAAAGCAGCGCGCGGTGTTTATTGCGCCCGATGATGCGGCGATGCGCAGCGTGAGTGAAGCGGCGCATTTCTTTGCGCCCGAAATTGAAGTGATAGAATTTCCCGCATGGGATTGCCTACCTTATGACCGCGCGAGCCCAGCGCTGTCGGTTAGTGCAAAGCGATTGGTTGCGCTCCACGCCTTGCAGAACCCGGCGGGCGGTTCGCAATTGCTGGTCACTACGGTCAACGCCGTTCTGCAGCGTGTGCTCACCCCGTTTCGCGTGCGAGAGAGCGTGCGAGAGTTCAAACCCGGTACCACCATCGGGCACGAAAGTTTGGCTGCGCTGCTAACCCGGCAGGGGTATTCGCGCACAGACACTGTGGTCGATCACGGCGAGTTTGCGGTGCGCGGCTCCATCGTCGATATCTTCCCCTCCTCGCTCGACCAGGGCCTGAGGCTCGATTTCTTTGGCGATGAGTTGGAGAGCTTGCGGCTCTTCGATCCGGGCACACAGCGGTCCACGGGCACTCTGAAATCCCACCTGCTGCTACCCGCATCTGAGGCCTTGCTGGACGAAGATAGCATCACGCGGTTCCGTGGGCGCTACCGCGAAATGTTCGGGGCGGCCGCCACGCAAGACCCGCTGTATGAAGCGGTAAGCGATGGCCGCCGGCTTGCGGGCATGGAACATTGGATGCCGCTGTTTGAAGAGCGGCTGGATACGCTGTTCGATCACCTGAGCGATGATGATCTGGTGGTGATCGACAATGGCGCGATCGGCGCGGCGGCAGAGCGGCTGAAAGACATCAACGATTACCACGATCAGCGTGTGCGATCCGCTGGCGAAGCGGCAGGCAGCTATCGTCCGCTAGCAAGCGATGCGCTGTATCTGTCCAAGCAAGAATTTGACGAGGGCCTTGCCGCTGCGCCCGCCCACCGTAGCCAGATTTTCGCCGCACCCGATAGCGATGCGAACCAGGACTTCGGCTTCACCTCAGCTCGTGATTTCGCGCCCGAACGCGCGCGCGGTGCCAATGTCTATGAGGAAGCGGCCAAACATTTCGCCGCGCTAGCCAAATCAGGCAAGCGCGCTTTGTTCGCCGCCTATTCCACCGGCAGCCGTTCACGCATCAGCTCAATCCTGTCCGAAGCAGGCGTCAAAACTGAGATCGCCAACAGCTGGCAAGAGGCGCTGGGCGCATCCAAAAAAGCTGATGTTGTGGCAATGGTCCTGCCGCTCGACACCGGGTTTGCCAGCGACGAATTGGAAGTCCTGACAGAGCAGGATGTGCTGGGTGACAGGCTGGTACGGCGCAAGAAGAAGCGCAAGGATTCCGACGCCTTCCTCGCTGAACTTCAGGCTCTGGCGCGCGGCGATCTGGTGGTTCACGTTGAACACGGCATCGGCAAATATCTTGGCCTTGACCCAATTGCTGTGGGCAAAAGCAAGCACGACTGTGTCGCGCTGGAATATCGCGGCGGCGACAAGCTTTTCATCCCGGTTGAGAACATTGACGTGCTCTCTCGCTATGGCTCGTCTGAAGATGCGGTCATGCTTGACCGGCTGGGCGGAGAGGCGTGGCAGCGGCGCCGCTCTCAACTCAAAGAACGCATTCGCGAAATCGCGGGCCAGCTGATGAAAGTGGCCGCCGAACGCGCGCTTAAAAAAGCCCCAGCGCTTGCCGCTGATGAAGCAAGCTATAACCAATTTGTTGACCGCTTCCCATGGGAAGAAACCGATGATCAGGACGCTGCCATCGCAGATGTCTTACGCGATCTGGAAAGCGGCAAGCCGATGGACCGGCTGGTCTGCGGCGATGTTGGCTTTGGTAAAACAGAGGTCGCCCTACGCGCCGCTTTCGTCGCGGCCATGAACGGGCAGCAAGTTGCTGTCGTCGCGCCCACCACTTTGCTCGCGCGCCAGCACTTCACCAATTTTTCCGAGCGGTTTGCAGGTTTCCCGCTGAAGGTTGGCCGCCTTTCTCGCTTGGTTTCGTCCAAGGAAATGTCAGAGACGCGCGAAGGACTTGAAAGCGGCGATATCGACATCGTCATTGGCACGCATGCGATCCTTTCCAAATCGACCAATTTCAAGAATTTAGGCCTTGTCATCGTCGATGAGGAACAGCGTTTTGGCGTGACCCACAAGGAAAAACTCAAGCAGCTGCGCAGCGATGTGCATATGCTCACGCTAACAGCAACGCCAATCCCGCGCACGCTGCAAATGGCGATGACGGGCCTGCGCGAGCTTTCCACCATTCAGACCCCGCCGGTCGACCGGCTAGCGGTGCGCACTTACGTGATGGAATGGGACGACATGGTGATGCGCGAGGCGCTGCTGCGCGAGCATCATCGCGGCGGGCAGAGTTTCATCGTTGTGCCGCGCATTTCGGACATGGCCGACATGGAAGAATGGCTCGCGGAAAACGTACCAGAGGTGAAAGTCATCGCCGCGCACGGCCAGATGGGTGCGGGCGAAATTGAAGAGCGCATGAGCGCATTTTACGAAGGCAAGTACGAAATTCTGCTCTCCACCACTATCGTGGAAAGCGGGCTGGATTTGCCGAGCGCCAACACGATTATCATCCACCGCGCTGACCGGTTCGGATTGGCGCAGCTTTACCAACTTCGCGGGCGCGTAGGCCGCGCGAAATTGCGCGCCTACGCCTATCTCACCTATGAGAAAGACGTCCAGCTTTCCGAAATCGCAGAGAAGCGCCTGAAAGTGCTGAGCGATCTCGACAGCCTTGGCGCGGGCTTCCAACTCGCCAGCCACGATCTCGACATTCGCGGTGCGGGCAATCTGCTGGGTGATGAGCAATCGGGCCATATTCGCGAGGTCGGGTTCGAGCTTTACCAATCGATGCTCGAAGACGCGATCCTCGCCGCAAAAGCGGGCGCGATGGGGCTGGAGCCGAGCCGCGACACAGTTTCACCGCAGATCACGGTTGATGCGCCGATTATGATTCCAGAGGATTATGTGCCCGATCTGGCCGTGCGCATGGCGCTCTATCGCCGACTCAACCAGGCGCAGGACAAGGCCGAGATAGAGAGCATGGCGGCGGAAATGATCGACCGCTTTGGCGATCTGCCCGATGCGACCAAGAACCTGATCCGCCTGATCGAGATCAAGCATCAGGCGATCGAGGCGAACATCGCCAAGATTGATGTGGGCGCGCGCGGCACGCTCGTCACCTTCCACAATGATGACTTTCCCGACGGTCCGGGCCTGATCGCCTATGTTGATAGGCTGAATCAGGGGACTCAGGGGACCGCGAAACTGCGCCCCGATATGAAGCTGGTGATCAACCGCGCGTGGGGTGATCCGCAGAGCCGCCTCAATGGCCTGTTCCAGCTGACCAAGGGTTTGAGCGGAATTGCGCGCAAGGCGAAGAAGCGCGAGGCGGCTTGAGAAGCACCATTCGTCGTGAGAAGGTCGAGAAGCCGCAGGCTGAATGACCGTCTCGAAGGGCGGATGCTTCGAGACGCCTTTTGACTAGGCTCAACGGCTCCTCAGCATAAACGGTCTTGGATTTACCGCCGCGCGGCCCTCGCCACGCCCAGCATCTTCTCGCTCGGCATCGGTTCAGCCTGCAAGAAGCCCTGCCAGTAATCGCAGCCTTCGCTGATCACGCTCGCGCGCTGGATCTCGCTCTCGATCCCCTCGGCGATGACCTTCAGGCCGAGCGCATGGCCAAGCTCAACAATAGCCCGGAACACCGCCAGATCGCGGGTGTCCCCCGGCACGCCCTCAACCATCACCTTGTCGAGCTTGAGCGCATCGAGCGGCAGCTCTTTCAAATAGCGAAAATTGCAAAAGCCCGCGCCAAAATCATCCAGCGCCGTTTTAAAGCCGAGCGCGCGCAAGGCGCTCAATGCCTCAGCCGCTTGGCGCAAATTGCGCAGCAGCACATCCTCGGTAATCTCCAACATCAGCCGCTGCGGCGCAATCTCGCTCTTCCCGATCAGCTCGGCAAAATCCGCCGCAAACCGCGCATCGCCCAATTCCTCCGGCGTGATGTTGAGCGATAGCTGCAATTCGACCGGCCATTCGCGCGCATCCTCCAGCGCGCGGGCCACCACATGGCGCGACAGTGGCGCAACCAGCGCAGCCCGCTCCGCAATCGCAAACAGATCGCGCGCGCCGATCTCTCCCAGGGTCGGATGCCGCCAACGGGCCAGAGCCTCTGCGCCCACAACTTGCCCCGTCGCACAAGAAAATTGCGGCTGAAACAGAACCTCGATTTCGCGCCGGTCGAGTGCGCTGAGCAGATCTGCATCGAGCGCCTCGGGCTTCACACCGGGAAAACCGCCGCGTGTGCCTTTGCGCAAGGAAGAGGGGGTCGAATCCATTGCCAAGGCCCTAACCTAGCGGATCAGGAATGCCCGCGCCAATTGCAATCTGACCGAATTTGGAACATCAGCATTTACCGCTATAGCAAAGCTGTGGAAACTTCCGCTGACGCGCGCCAGATTAAGGATAGGATTTTGCCCAAAAGACACGATTTTCAACGTGTTGCACTGCTAGCCTCGGAAACGGAACGCGCGCAGAAGGCCTATAACGCCCTCAAAGACCAGCACGATTGGTCACCGATTGAAACCGCCGATGTGGCGGTTGTTCTGGGAGGTGACGGATTTATGCTGCAAACTTTGCACGCTATGATTGATGCCGGGCGGATTATTCCCGCCTATGGGATGAACCTGGGCACGGTCGGGTTCATGATGAACAAATACCGCGATGGCAGCAATGTGCTGCGCCGGGTTGAGCGCGCGCGGCCCTTCACAATTGCCCCGCTGCGCATGGATGCGGTGACGCAAAGCGGCGCTGAGCATACGTTTCTCGCCATTAACGAGGTGTCGCTGCTGCGTGAGATGCGTCAGACCGCGAAAATAGAAGTCAGCGTGAATGGCCGCGTGCGGATAAAGCAGCTGGTGTGTGACGGCGTGCTGCTATCCACCCCTGCAGGATCGACCGCGTATAACCTTTCTGCCAATGGCCCGATCCTGCCGCTGGGCAGCGAGCTGCTCGCCCTCACCCCGATCAGCCCATTTCGCCCGCGTCGCTGGAACGGCGCTATCTTGCCCGATCATCTGCCGGTGAAGTTCCGCATCTTGGAATCGCAAAAACGCCCAGTATCGGCGGTGGCTGATCAGCGGGAATTGCGCGATATTGCAGAAGTTTCGCTGACGGTTGATCGCGATACAGAGCTGACTTTGCTGTTTGATCCAGGCCATTCGCTGGATGAGCGGATCGTGGCGGAGCAGTTTGCGCTTTAGATCTGCGCAAGCGCATCGGCGCTCGCTAACTCCTCGGGCTTTTTTATTTTGGCCCTCAAGCGCCGGGCGGCGGACATCCATCCGCCTTGGCTTCCCTCGCATAGGCTCGGACGGCCATTCGGCCTTGCGAGGCCTGCGGCCTCGAGCCATTCCAAGCCATCGGCTTGGTCGCGGAGCACGGTTGGCGTCCAGCCGACCGCAAGGGGCTTGTCCCCGCCCGCAACGATGCGACCTTTAGGTCGCGTGAGCGAGGACACTGCATGTCGGATGACATGCACAAACAAAGTTTCCCAAAACCCTCTTGCCAAGTTTCGCGCGCAGCCATATAGGCTCGCCTCCGCTTCCCTTGATACCGCTTGGGAAGCTGCTCCCCGATAGCTCAGCGGTAGAGTAGGTGACTGTTAATCACTTGGTCGTTGGTTCGAATCCAACTCGGGGAGCCATTTCATCACAGCAATGCAGTCATGCTGGCCTTAAAGGCCGACCAACAACCGCGCGCCCACCACCATAACCAGCGCGGCTGTCAGCCATCTGATCCAGCGCCCGGGCAGCAATCTCACCGCCATTAGGCTGCCGATTTGTCCGCCGATGGCGACCGCGAGGAGCAGCGGCAGGCTATACGTCATAGCCCCGGCGAAGGCCGCTGGGCCTTGCTTCAGCAATTGCCCGACGAGCCCGAATAGCGAATTTACCAGAATGAAGAAGCTTGCCGTGGCGGCAATGGCGCGCGCGTCTTTCCATCGTGTTAGGTGCAGCAGCGGCGCTAGGAATATCCCGCCGCCGATTCCGACCAATCCCGCCAAATAGCCAAGAGGAGCCGCAGCAATCGGCACAAACCTTGCGAACCGCGCCGGTTCTCCAACGCGCCCCTCCCCAACAACCGGGATCAGCATCGTCACGCCGGTCAGCACTAGGCTCGCGCCCAGCAGCAGCATAAATGCGTCCCGGCCAATCGGGGTCAATCCGCCAAGCAATGCGGCAGGTGCGGCCAGCGCTGTCACCACAATCGCGCCGCGCCACGGCGTTACGTTTGCGCGCGCAAATCGCAAGCTCCCGCCCGCAACAACCACGATGTTGCAAGCAAGCGCGACCAGCGGCAGCAGCCGGTAATCAAGACCTGAGATCGCCAGCAGCGCGGCATAGGTTGACCCGCCGCCAAACCCAACGCTGGCATAAAGCAGCGCTGTGAGCAGGAATGCCGCCGCGAGCAGCGCGGGAACCGCACCGATCACGTCAGCCTATCCCGCCCCGCAATAACGCATTTACGCGATGGTCGGTTTCGATGCGGCTGCGCCGTGGCAATGCTTATACTTATTGCCTGATCCGCATGGGCATTGTGCGTTCCGACTGACATTGAGGTTGGCATAAGGGTTGTCTGTATTGGATCCGCCCGGCCCTGATGCTGCGCGCGGCGATCCGGCCAGAGAGCCGAACATTTCAGGCCGCTCCGCTGATCCATCGCCATCATTTGAATTGTCGAGGCCGGTCAGCGGATCGATATGTCCGGTCAGGAAGTCTGGCAGATCAGGTAGCGCATCCGATGCTGGTTCTGGAGGAGCCATGCGCAGTTCAGAACGATAGAGGATCTTCGACACTTCCTCACGCAAGGTATCCAGCATGGTTTCAAAAAGGCCGAACGCTTCCTGCTTATATTCGTTGATCGGCTGCTTTTGCGCGATACCGCGCATCCAGATCACCTGACGCAGCGCATCAAGCGTGGCGAGGTGTTCTTTCCAGTGATAATCGAGCTGGCGCAGCAGCACGTCTTTCTCAACGATCCGCCAAGTGCTGCCTTCCGTCTGCGCCATCTTCGCGTCCATCGCTTCATCTGTGATCGTACGAATGCGCTCTTCGATGATCTCTGGCTCAACCTGCTCTTCTTCCATCCACTCTTCAAGCGGCGGTGCGATGCCAAACACTTCGTCCAGCTTTTCTTTGAGACCGTCGATATCCCATTGTTCTGGATAGGAACCGGGAGGGCAAGCAGTTCCGACCAGCGCGTTGACGGTATCGTGGCGCATATCCACCACAACATCATCGACCGCTTCAGAATCCATGATTTCAGAACGCTGATCGTAAATGACTTTGCGCTGATCATTCATCACATCATCATACTGAACAACCTGTTTGCGAACTTCGTAATTGCGCGCTTCAACCTTTTTCTGAGCGGTCTCAATCGCTTTTGACAGCCATTTTGAACCGATTGCTTCTCCATCTTCGAGGTTAGAGTTCATCATCTTGGAAAACAGCGTGTCTGGGCCAAAAATGCGCAGCAAATCGTCTTCAAGGCACAAGTAAAAGCGTGAAAGACCCGGGTCACCTTGGCGGCCAGAGCGGCCGCGCAGCTGGTTATCAATCCGGCGGCTTTCGTGGCGCTCCGTGCCAAGCACGAACAAGCCGCCCGCCTCTAGGACTTTTGCTTTTTCCGCTTCCACTTCGGCGGTGATCCGGGCGACTTCTGCCTCACGCTTGGGATCATCCTCAGCCAAGTCAGCAAGCTCATCATTGATCCGGTATTCAAGGTTGCCGCCCAGCTGGATGTCCGTCCCGCGGCCAGCCATGTTGGTGGCGATGGTGACAACGCCAAGGCGGCCCGCCTGCGCCACAATATGCGCCTCACGTTCATGCTGGCGCGCGTTGAGAACCTCGTGCTTCACGCCTTCCTCATCAAGGAACTTGCTGAGCAATTCAGACTTTTCGATGGACACCGTGCCAACCAGAACCGGCTGACCGATTTCGGCTTTTTCCGCGATCGCTTTTGCAATCGCTTGGAATTTGTCCATCGTGTTCTTGTAGAATTCGTCCTCTTCGTCGATCCGCTGGATCGGAACATTGGTCGGAATCTCGACCGTGTTCATCTTGTATATGTCCCAGAATTCTGCCGCTTCGGTTGCGGCCGTACCGGTCATGCCGGAAAGTTTAGGGTACATGCGGAAATAGTTCTGGAATGTGATTGAAGCCATGGTCTGATTCTCAGGCTCAATCTTCACGCCTTCCTTCGCCTCGGCTGCTTGGTGCAGACCGTTGGACCAGCGGCGTCCGTCCATCATCCGGCCGGTAAACTCATCAATGATCACAACCTTATCGTCTTTGACGATGTAGTCGGTATCGCGCTTGAACATGTGGACGGCTTTCAGCGCCTGATCCAAATGGTGGACGACCTGCGTGTTCTCAACGTCGTAGAGATTGTCCGTTTCCAGCAGCTCTTTTTCAATCAGCAGCTGCTCAACCTGATCCAGGCCATCTTCGGTAAGCTGGATTTGCTTGGTCTTTTCGTCCTTCTCATACCAGTCTTCGGGAATTTCCTTCACGACTGCATCCAGCGCGACATAGAGGTCAGACTTGTCCTCTGTCGGGCCAGAGATTATCAGCGGCGTACGCGCTTCATCGATCAGAATGGAGTCGACCTCATCAACGATGCCGAAATTGAACGGGCGCTGCACCATTTGGCTGCGCTCATGCTTCATATTGTCGCGCAGATAGTCAAAGCCGAATTCGTTGTTCGTGCCGTAAGTGATGTCTGCGTTATACGCATCGCGGCGATCGTATTCATCAATGTTGGGCACAATCACGCCAACGCTGAGGCCCAGCCAATTGTAAAGCTGGCCCATCCATTCGGCATCGCGCGTGGCAAGGTAATCATTGACGGTCACAACGTGTACGCCCTTACCCTCAATCGCGTTGAGATACGTCGCAAGGGTCGCCATCAGCGTCTTACCCTCACCCGTCCGCATCTCTGCGATTTCGCCGCGGTGGAGGACAATGCCGCCGATCATTTGCACATCAAAGTGGCGCATACCGAACACGCGAACAGAGGCTTCACGCACGGTGGCAAAGGCTTCTGGCAGGATTTCATCCAGCGTCGCGCCATTATCCAGCTGCTCACGGAACTTGTCCGTTTGCGCTTTCAATTCATCATCAGAAAGCGCCTGAATTTGTTCTTCGAGCGCGTTGATTTGGTTCACCACCTTGCCGACCGATTTAACGTAACGGTCGTTGGAGGAGCCGAACAGAGATTTGGCGATTGCGTTAAACATGGGAGAAGAAACCTGTTTGAAATGTCCGCTGTGCAGCGCACCGGATGGATGCGTTTGGCGGATCAGAAGAATGAAAGGTTGGCTGCTTACGCGCAAATTCGCGCCGCCAGCAGTAAGGCGTACGGCAAAGGCTAACGCGCGCTATTCGTACGCGCGATCAATACCCATTAGTACCGGCATACGCAGCGCAGCAGGCACTGGGGCCTTTCTGCGCTTCTTCATCTTCTTGCACTTAGAGACCTGTTTTTCAGGCTCACTAGCAGGCGTTACGCGGTCACACGCGCGGTTCGTTTCAGCATCGGCTGAAACGCCAAAGTCGTGATTGATTACATCAGTAATAGATGCCTGCGCAGGCGCACCCAAGGCGGCAAGCCCGGTAAGCAAAGCAAGAAAGGCGATCAATTGGCGACGCATGATTAAATCGATATAAGGCGAATAAGTTAATTCGTCTAGTCTGACGGCCTTTCTGCCGCGGCCGGCTTTTCAATAACTAGCGGCGCAGGCGGTTCCCAAGTCTTCACGTTCATCGAAAACTCTATCACTCTTGGCTGCGGCTCGCCATTTTCATCGCGCCACGGTTGCTCCTGCCGGAACAGGCCTTTGCACGGATCCTCTTCCTTGAACCCCATCGGAGGAGTCCCCGCCTGCTCGACAACCCGGCAATTGATTGCCGTTCCGTCAACTCGGATAGTGGCGCGGATCGTAAAGCTGAAATCATTCAAGTCGTGCGGTCGAAATGACCACCTTTTGTAACTGGAAAAGCTACCCAGAGTTGGCTCGCCGTCTTGGTCGAGCGCAGGGTCGAACCGCGCCTTCTCGCGGACGATTTCGCAGGTCAGCGCATCCAATTCGGGAAAGCCGCTTGAATCGGTCACGGTGCAATCTGTGACCGCGCCTTCGGCATTGATTTTTACCGAATACATCACGAGTCCTTCGGCCTGCTGCCGATATAGGCTAGCTGGCAGGACAACGTCCTGAAACCATTCATATTGACTGAAAGTGGACGGGGCCTTGGCCGGGCGCGCCTTAGAAATCGGCGGCGGCGGTGGCGGTGCAGGCGGGGGTATACTGATCCCTCGCGTTGGCCGGGGCGCCGGCTGCGGTCTTGATGGAGGCGCTGGTGGGGCTGGGCTCAACGCTCCAGTGACCGCTTCTGCTTCGCCTTCCTCTTGTGCAGCGGCTGGCGCAGCGACCGTAGCAATCACAATTGGAGCCACCAGCTTAGCGACATTCGCAAGCGCTTGGCTCATTCAGGATCTTCCACTTTAATATCAAGGCTAAGGGTCACGCGTTTCGCCACAGGAACACCGTTCTCATCGCGGTAGGGCGTTCCCGGACGGCCTTTGGTTTCAGGGCAGACGCTGCCGCGCTCCCGTGCTTTTTCGATATCTTCTAACATCCGTTTGGGAGGATTGCCTTCGATCGACAAAAGCTCGCAATCTTTCGTCACACCGCTTGCATCGTGCAAATATTGGAAGACAACGCGCATTTCCGGCGCTTCAGGCTCTTTCTTGCGCCACCTGTGTCGCCCTTCAAACACACCAGCGACATCCACACCCTCTGCGTCGAGCGCGGGCAAGAATTCTGCGCGTTCAAATACCAGCGGGCAGATTGCATCGTCCAAAGCGGCGAAACCAGAACTTTCGGTGACTTCGCAGCCAGTCACTTTGCCGGTAACATCAACCGACACGTCGTAACCTACTGAACCCTCCTGATCGGCGTTCCACGCGCTGATGGGATAATCTGCCTGCACAATCCAACCACGGTTCCGGTTTTGTAGCCGAGGCCGGCTGGATCTGTCGCGCGGTTCAGATGGCCGGACCGTCACTGGCGGTGGCGGCACGACATAGAGGTCCGTTGCTTCCGCCGCTTCTGCCACCGCATCCGCCGCCGCTTCGGCGGTCTCCTCCGCTGATTGAGCCATAACTGGGGGGACCACGACAAATGTCGCACCGGCGAGAACAAAGCTGATATTTTTCATGAACGTAGGACTATCAGAGTGCAACTGAAGGGCAAAGAGCAAATCCGCCGATTGCCCCAGCCAATTTTGCGCATTACGGCAATCGGTATGGAACTTAAGACATCTCCGCTGGCCCTACCCTTTCCCGACATGCCGCCAATCGCAGGCGTGACCGTGCGAACCGCGCTTGCAGGATATAAGGCGGGCGCGACAAGTGCTGACCTGACATTTATAGAACTGGCTGAGGAAACCGCGGCGGCCGGCGTTTTCACACAGAGCGCCTGCGCCTCTAGCGAGGTGGAATTGGGCCGGGCAAATGTTGCACAAGGGTCTGCCCGCGCATTGATCGTCAATTCCGGCAATGCCAACGCCTTTACCGGCTATCGCGGGCGCGAAGCGGTGCAGCAGATCATGGAGCAGACAGCGCAGCATCTTGGCTGCGAGGCGAACCAAGTTTTCGTCTCCTCCACCGGCGTGATTGGCGTGCCCCTGCCGAAAGACAAGGCACGCGAAGGTTTGGCCGCTGCTTTCGAAGCAAGCGAGAGAGGCTGGAAAGACGCGGCAAACGCCATCGGCACGACCGACACCTTTCCCAAGGGCGCACACGCATCAGCCATTATCGGAGACACTCGGGTAGAGCTTGCCGGGATCATCAAAGGCAGCGGCATGATCGCGCCTGATATGGCGACCATGCTCGGCTATATCTTTACCGATGCGGACATTGCGCCAGCATTCCTGCAAGAGCTGCTGAGCGCGGCCAATCTCCAAACCTATTCGTGCATCACAGTGGACGGCGACACTTCGACCAGCGACACGGTTATGGCATTTGCCACCGGCAAGGCTGGAAACGCGCGGATTGAGAGCTTCGACAGCGTCGGCGCGGATGCCTTTGCAGCAGCGCTGACCGATGTGTGCCGCAGCCTCGCGCAATTGGTCGTGCGCGATGGCGAAGGCGCTAGCAAGTTCATAACCGTGCGCGTTTCGGGCGCTTCGGATGATGGCAGCGCGCGCCGCATTGGCTTGGCAATTGCGAACTCCCCGCTCGTCAAAACCGCGATTGCGGGAGAGGATGCGAACTGGGGCCGCGTCGTCATGGCGGTTGGCAAAGCGGGTGAGCCAGCGGACCGCGACACGCTTTCTGTCGCATTCGGCGGCATCTGGGCCGCGAAAGATGGCCTCCCCGTCGATGATTATGATGAAGCGCCCGTGGCGCAGCATTTGAAGGGCGAAGAAATCGACCTTGCGGTGGACCTTGGCATTGGCCCTGGCCGCGCGACCGTTTGGACTTGTGATTTGACGCATGGCTACATCTCAATAAACGCGGATTATAGATCGTGAGCGACGATGGCCTAAGCGCCCTTGATGGCGAAATTCGCGATCTGATGCGGTTTGCCGCGCGCGGCTCTATGCTGCCGCGATTCCAGCAGCTTGCCGACCACGAAATTGAGATGAAGGGCGCAGACGATCCCGTCACCGTGGTTGACCGCGAAGTGGAAGGCTTCCTTTCAGAAGCTCTGACAAAGCTCGCGCCCGGCGTGCCTGTAGTTGGCGAGGAAGCTGCGCACGAGGATAAGAGCGTGCTCGATCACCTCTCTCAGCAATGCTGGATTATCGACCCACTTGATGGGACCGCGAACTTTGCTGAGGGGAAAGAACCGTTCGGCATTATCATCGCGCTGGCTGATGCGGGCAAAGCCGTCGCCGGATGGCTTTATGACCCGGTTGGAGACAGGCTCTGCCATGCCAAGGCCGGCGAAGGCGCGTTTATCGACGGCGTGAAAATTGCTGCGCGCACCAGCGGTCAAAACCCGCCAATTGCAGCGATTTCAAAGCTGTTTCTGGATGAGGCTGAGCGCGCCGAAGTCGATGCCAAAATCGCGCCGCATTATGCGCTGGTCGATATTCCGCGCTGCGCCGCCGAACAATACCCCCGCCTTGCGCTGGGCGAAAACGACGTTTCAACCTTTAAGCGCACGCTTGCCTGGGATCACGCCGCTGGCGCGTTGTGGCTGAACGAAGCTGGCGGAAAAGCCGCACGGCTCGATGGCAGCGACTACCGCGTCGATCAGGCAGACGTGGAGGGGATGGTCGGCGCATCAAGCCCGGCCATTTGGGATGCGTTTGTAGAACGCCTCGCCAATTAACAAGTTTGAGAAATCGGTCAGCGGAGCGGACTAGTCCGCAAGCCGCGAGGAAGCCGCACCCTGGATAGGGCGCGGCCCCAACAAAATCACAATTCGCCTTCGATCCATTCTTTAAGCTGGCTTTTCGGAGCAGCACCCAATTTCTGCGCGACCGCTTCGCCGTTCTTGAACAGGACCATCAAGGGGATCGACTGAACGCCCATATCCGCGGGAATGCCGGTGTTTTCCATAATGTCCATCTTGGCGATCTTGACCTTGCCGTCCAGCTCATCACTGATTTCTTCTAGCGATGGCCCGATCATCTTGCACGGTCCGCACCATTCGGCCCAGAAATCGACCAGAACCGGGGTATCGCTTTCCAGCACATCGGCTTTGAAACTGTCGTCGCTCACATTGAAAGTGGCCATTGGAATTCTCCTTATCGTGTTGCCGTGTAATTTAGGCTTGATTGCGTTTCACTCAACCACTGGCGGGGCAAACCTTTCCTGCGCGCTGCCCAAAACGTTCTTTTGCGCTTCAATCTGCGCCTGCGAAAGCGCAAAGATCTGGGGGGTTTGGGTGTAGAGGACAGCAGCCGAAACCATCCTGTCGGGATAGATTTGCTCTAGCGCGGCGACATAGGCCGCCATCTGTTTGACGGTTGCTGCGGGGATATTCTCTGCCGATCTGGGCGGCCGGCGCGTCGTCTTATAATCGACAATGGTGACGCTTTCCTCGCTTACAAGCAGCCGGTCAACCGTGCCCGCGATCACGATACCGCCGACCGTCGCAGCTAAGGGAACCTCCGCTAGCGCAGCGGGCGCAAATATCTCGGCGAATTGCGGATCAGCGATCACTTGGAGCGCGCTTGCCGCCATTTCCGCGCGCGCTTCCTCTGGCAAGTCAGCCGCTTGCCGGTCGAGCCACGCTTCGGCAGCGAATTCGCGGGCATCCGGCGCGACTTCAGGCAGACGTTCAAGCAGGCTGTGGATCAACACACCGCGGCGCGCTGCAGTCTTGGCGATTTCAGGGGCGAGCGGCGGATCAGCGGCCAAATCCTCTCCCGCAGCACTCGGAGCGAGCGGTCGCGGTGGCTTGGGCTCTGGGCCGATTGGGGTTCTCGCCCAAACCGGCAGTTCAATGTCCGCGTCAACCTCTTTGCGGGCTACTTTCGGTCGTTCATCCGCGCGGTAACCCCATTCACGCCGCGCACCCCAGATGGGGTCGGTCACTTCGTCCTCGACAAAGATCGGCGCAAGCCGCGCATACCAGCTATCATCATGCGGGCCGTTCTTGTCCTTTGGCCCCAGCGATCCGGTAATGAACAGCCCTTCTTCAGCGCGGGTCATTGCAACATACATCAGGCGCCAATGCTCCTGCATTTCAGCAATGCTTGCGGTCTCTTGCGCGTCAGATACTGGTCCTGCCCGCTCTTCTTTGGAGAGGCGCGGCAAAGGAACAATCCGATTATCGTCCTGCGGCGCGGCCTCACCCAAGGGTGTTTCTTCCAGCTCAATCGATCCGCCCTGCCCCGGCTTGCTGGTTGCATCCGCAAGGATCACTATGGGCGCCTGCAAGCCCTTGGAACCGTGCACCGTCATCACGCGGACCTGTTCACCCGCTTCGCCAGGATCGCGTTTCAGTTCACCCTCGCCCGCATCAAACCACTGCAAAAACCCTGTCAGGCTAGGCACGCTCGCGCTCTCATAGGCGAAAGCTGCGTTCACCAGTTCATCAATCGGATCATTGGCTTCCCGCCCCAGACGCGCGACCAGTTTTGCGCGCGCTTGCCATGGCCCGATCAGCAGCCAAGCCAGCAGAGCCTGCGGTGTTTCGTAATCGGCAAGGCTAAGCAGTTCGCGCAATTTATCAGCAGTTTGCGCGACAAATGGCTCCGCTGACTGACGCAGGTGGTTCCACAGCCGCACGCCCTTTTTGCGCCGCACATATTTCAGCAAATCATCTTGGCTCCACCCGATCAGCGGACTGGAAAGCAGATTAGCAAGCATCAGATCATCAAGCGGCTGGGCCGCAAATCGCAGCGCGGCGAGCAAGTCTTTCACAGCTAAGGGCGCGCCCAGACGCAGGCGGTCGACACCCGCCACCGGCACGCCTTTGGCATGAAGCCGGGCAACGATAAGCGCGGCCAGATCCTTGCGCTTGCGCACCAGCACCATGACATCGCCCGCATTGCCGGCGCGCGGTTCGCCGCCTTTCATCAGGATGAAGGGTTCCTCGCGCTTGTGCCAGCGCCGCACTTGTTCAGCGATCTGATCCGCCAATTTGCGATCATGCTGAGCGAGCCAATCTTGCTCTCCATCGCTCCCCTCAGGATCGCCAGTTTCGACCTGATCGCTGTCACTCCCGCCGCGCACAGGGTTCCATAAAGTGACTAAACCTGCGCGCTCTTCACCCACATGCGGCGCAGGATCACCGTCCAGACCAAACGCGCTGGATCCAACGGCATCAATCGCTCGGTTGACGAATTCGAGCACTGCGTTCGACGTGCGAAAGCTCTGCCCCAAATCGAGTTCTCGCCAATTGGGAACACGTCTGCGCCGAGCTTCGAGAGCATTGGCGCGCGCAGTCTCAATCTCAGCGTTGACCTTTTCCTTGGCGCGAGCGAAATTCTCAGGACTGGTCCCTTGAAAGCCGAAAATCGCCTGTTTGTAGTCGCCCACGGTAAAGATGGTGCGCAGCTTATCACCCGCCGCGCCCTCACCTGAGAAGAAGTCGTCAATCAGCGCAAAAACAATATCCCATTGCGCGCTATTGGTGTCCTGCGCCTCATCAATCAGGATGTGATCAAACCGCCGATCAAGTTTGTAGCGGATCCAGTCCGATGCCTCTTTGCGGCCTAGCAGATCAGCAGCAAGCTGGATCAAATCATCGAAATCGAGCAGCGCTTCGCGCGTCTTTGCCTCTTCCCAGCGCAGCGCAAATGCCCGGCCCAGTTCCAGCGCGGGGGTGAGCAATTCGGCAAGGTTCAGGAGCGCGCGGCGCTCTGCATGTTGCCGCATCACATCGGCAATTGCTTCCTGCCATTTGGGAATGCTCGGTTCGGCTTTGCTTGGCTTGTCCATTTTCCGCGGGCTGCCGGTCTTGGTCAGCACCGTATCGAGAAAGCCGCCAGCATGGTCGGCGCGCTGGTCCAAAGGCAGCGCAAACCATCGCTCGAGAAATGCTGTCGTCTCTCTGCCTATCTTGGTGCTCCACTCGCGCATATGCGGCAGCAACAAGCGCAATTGGTCGTCAGGGAAGGTATCCGGGTGGAATATCTCCTTCGCCCACGCCTCATCCGCATCCGCTGGCATATCAAGCAAACGATTGACCCGTGCGCCCATGGGCGGCTGCCACGCACCTGGTCCGTGCCACATGTGCCGCGCGCTCGCGCACCGCATGAGCCAGCTGCGCAAAGCATCCGGGTCTTTGCGCGTGGTAAACAGGTCCACCGCATCCAGCACCGTTCGATCGGATGTGTGTTGCGCCTCATCCAGCATTTCGGAGAGCACTTCGCGTGCGAGTAGTTCGCGCTCACGGTCCTCCATCGGCTTGGCGCCGGGCTGTAAGTTCGCCTCTCCAGGAAAGTTGCCAAGCAGCCACTGCGCAAAGGCGTGGATCGTATCAATACGCAGGCCGCCGCCGGGGCAATCGAGCACGCTGGCAAACAAAGTCCGCGCCCGCGCCTGTGTTTCCGGGCCAATGTCTGCACCCAAATAGCCAAGCTCACGCCCGAGTGTGGTAGGCTCCAACCGCACCCAGCGCGCCAGCACAGCGTTGATGCGGTTGGCCATTTCCGCCGCGCCCGCCTTGGTAAAGGTAAGGCACAGGATTTGACCCGGATCGACATCGGGGCGCAGGAGCAAGCGCAGCACGCGGGCAGACAGCACTTGCGTCTTGCCCGTCCCGGCGGAAGCCGAGAGCCACACATTGTCCGCCGGGTTCACAGCCTCGCGCTGATTGCCTGCAAGTGGGAATACCGCGCCGCTCATGCGGCGTTATCCGCATTGTCAGCCAGCGCGATCAGCCATTCATCTAGGCGCATGAGCTGGTCGTAATCAGTGTAGCCCGGATAATCCGGGTTTTCTTTCGCGACGAAGGGATCGCTGCCCTTGATAAAGCGGCGGATGGCTTCGGCGAGCTTCTCTTCATGCTTTGGCAGAAACTCATCAGGGGTAAGACCGCTTCGCTTATTGCCGACCTTCATTGGCACATCGACAAAGCCGAACTCACCCTTGTCCTTTGCCATCGACCAATATTCAAATCCGGTCGCATCGCCGGACAAGCCATCAAAATCGCCATCGCGCGCGATCAGACCCAACAAACCAAGCTGCAGTGCAAAACCGGCTTCTACTTTAGCACGGGTTGGCGGTCTGCCGGTCTTATAATCGACAATCGCGAGGGTTCCGTCCTCAAGCCGATCAATCCGGTCCACCCGGCCATAAACGCGCACGCCGTTGACCACCATTGATCCCTTGCGCTCCCACGCGATGACTTGGCGTGCCTCATCTGCGTCGATCTTTTCTGAGAAATACCGCAGCGCCGCGAGCAGGCGCGGCCGCCAAAGGCCCATAAACAGCGGATGGCATTGCTGATCGCGGAAATGCGCCTCTGCGATGGCGACAATATCCGCGCTCGGATCTTTGCTGCGCGCTTCATGCCACAGCTCCAGGATCTTGTGCGTCAACGTGCCGCGCAGTGCCGGATCGCTGAACGGATCAGCCTCCAGCTGGTCCAGCGCATTCAAGCCCAGCACTTCGGCGGCATAGAATTGATAGGGATCACCCAGCAACCGGTCGAGCGCGGTAACTTTGATCGCTACATCGCGCTGATCGGCCGATGGCATCGGCGCCGGACGCGGATATTGCGGCGCGCGCTCTACCGTCCGGTCCAACTGCGGCAAAATTGCCGGGATCACAGCCTCGCGGTAATCCTGCGCCAAATCGCCCAGCAAGGCCTCTACCCGCAGCAAGAACCGAGAGGGAATTGTTGGCCCTTCCTTGTCGCGCTCTGCCCGGCTGAGCACCACTTCGGGCGCGCCCATCGCTCCGGCCAAATCATGCGCAGCAAGGCCGATGCGAAATTCTGCGCCGGGCACGCCAAGCGCGCGCAAAACGCCGGGCGCCAGCAGTGCATCCGGGCCTGGGCTTTGGGGCCAGCTGCCTTCATTCAGCCCGCCACATATGATCAGATCAGCGCGCGCCATGCGGCTTTCCAGCAGACCATAAATCGCGACCCTTGGGTGTCCGCCATAGGGAGGCCGCACCGCAATCTCATCCATCGCATCGCGCAAGGCACTGCCCAAATCGCGCGGCGCAATATGTGTGCCCGTAGCGCGGGCGTGCAGCCGCAAGTCCTCAACCATAGCGGATAGAGCGCGGCCATCTTCGCGCGCCCAAATGGCTTCACCTGCCAAGGCTTCTGCGGCGCTGCTCAGCACATCAAGCGCGTCGGCAAGCGCAATTGTCTCATCAGGAATCACTAGCATGGAAAGCAGCGCTTCCGCCTCGCTCCACCAGTCCGAAACCTCAGCCTTTTCAGCAACGGAGCGCAGCGGCCCGAACCCCGGCGCAGGCGATGGCCCGCGCAGTTTTCGCTCGAACTTGCGTAGATACGCGAGCCATTCGCGCCGATCATCACCGGCCCGGACCAGCGGATGCGCCAAGGCTGCGACGATCGCAGTTGGCGTCATCGTTCCACTCGCCAGCTCAGCCAGCAAGGCGAACATGCGCCCTGCCGCCGTAAGCGATAGCGGACGGCCTGCGGAATCGTCGGCATCAATGTTCCAGCGCGACAAATGCTGCGCAACACGGCGCGCTAGACTGCGGTCTGCAGCTATCACTGCAATGCGTTTTTCCGGCTGATCCAACGCTTCACGAACAAGCAGCGCGATGGCCTGCGCTTCTTCCTCAGATGTTGCGCTGGTTAGCAAACGCACACCGGCAAGGCGGCGCTTGTCAGCAGGCATATCCGCCCAGCTCGAACTGGCCTCTGGCGGCAGAAACAGGGAACTGATCGCATGGGTGCGCGCGGGCTCTGCCGCGCCGATCCCGCGCCGGTGCCACTGGCGCACTTCTTCGCGCGCAATACCCATTCGGCCAAGCAGCAATTTGAGGTGATATTGCGGATGCGTCAGCGCGTCATTCTTGGCAAACACATCCCCGCCCGGCTGATCCCTTTGCCCGGCACGCCCCAGCTCATCCCACGCATCCCCCGGCATGGACAGATCAAGGTCGGGCAAGATCACCGCGCCATTTTCAAGGTCAGCAATGCTGCGCAGCATTCGCGCAAGAGCGGGCGCGGCACTGGTAACACCAGCAGCGACAATCGGACCGGCCGGCGGGCTTGCTTTCCATTCGCGCGCAGCCCGCTCAAACAGCATGTTGCGGCGGGTCGCAGCATCGACATGCCCGCCCTCATCCAGAGAAAAACGCCAGCGTGCTTGCACTCTGGCAAACAGGCGGATCGATTCCTGCCAATGTTTTGCGAGACTCGGCTCAAGGTCGAGCACCCTATTATCAAGCAAATCTTCGGGTGTTTTTTCCTCAACCAGCAGCCGGTCCATCGTGCGCGCCAGATCCCGCGCCATCCGCAGGATCGCGGCGCCCGGCGGTATTGGGTTGTCCTGTTTCTCCACCTCAGCGCGCAGTAATTGTGCGAGCGTAAACCAGCGCCGGGTTGGCTCAATCGCGGGCGGAATATCGCTCGCGCCCAAGGGATCAAGCAACGTGCCCAGCTTCTCATCCAGATCAAGATCGCCCACTGCGACCATGCGCGGCATCAGCAGCCCTGCTTCACCGGTTTCTCCCGCATGGCGGATAAAGGCTTCGCTGATTGTGCGCGCAGCGCGGGTCGAGGGGACAAGCAGTGTCAGCCGTGCCAGCCCTATACCGTCTTGAGAATATCGCGGGACAAGGCCCGCAACCAATGCATCGGCAAAGCCGCGGTGCGCAGCGATGGAATAGACATTGGGTTGGGGGCGCTCAGCCACCCTTTAACGCATCTTCGGTTGGGCGAATGGCTTGCGGAGTGCCCACTTCAAACCACTCGCCGGTAAAGGATGTGCCGAACAAGCGTCCTTCCTCAATCGCGCGGCTCCACAGAATATTGGTCGAGAATTTACCCTTGGGCGCATCGCGCAGCAAGCGGTGCGAAATCAGCTGTATGCCAGTGTAGATGAAGGGTGCGATCCGGCCAGCCGTGCGCCGCCGCAAGCGCCCAAGTGCATCCATGTGAAAGTCACCCGGCCCATTGAAGTTCTTGGCCCGTGAATGCGGCACAAGCAGTAACAAGGCGTCCATCGCGTCTGCATCCCATCGCTGGGAGAGATCGTGAAATGCGTCACGCGGCCCATCAAGCCAAATGTTATCAGCGTTTAGGCAAAAGAACGGATCGGGCAGAATGCCTTGCGCCTTAATCATGCCGCCGCCGGTCTCAAGCAGTTCCTCGCGCTCATCAGAGACCACAATTTTCGGCGCGTCCCGCTCTTTCACATGCGCTTCGAGCGCATCGGCAAGGTAATGCACATTGACGATGGCACGCGCCACGCCTGCCTCTTTCAAGCGGTCCAGCGCATGATCGATCAGCGGCTTACCCGCGACCCGCACCAATGGCTTTGGCTGACTGGCGGTTAACGGTCGCATACGCTTGCCCATCCCAGCGGCCATGACCATTGCGGTATCGCTGGCGAGTTTGGTCATTTGATCTCTCCGCCATGCGCCGCGCGAAGCTCTGCCGGGATATTAGCGTCAAACCAATCTGCAACCGGGGCAAGTGCGGGATGCGCAAGATCACGCTCCATCGCCTTCCACACCCGCGGGATCAAAGTGGGATAGCGCGGCTTTTTATCGCGCTTGTAGAGCCGGGTGAAAATGCCAACGATCTTGGCGTTGCGCTGCGCACCTAGCCGCGCATAATCGGCGGCGAAGTGCTCATCAGTGTCTGCGCGTTCCAGATACCGGGCGAGCATTGCCGCCTCCAGTTCCTCAGAGACATCGCGGCGCGCATCTTGCAGCAATGACACCAGATCATATGCCCGGTGGCCCACCAGAGCGTCTTGAAAGTCAATCAGGCCTTGCGGCGCACCTGACGCCGGATCGCCCAGCAACATGATGTTTTCCGCATGGTAATCGCGCAGCACCGTGACGCCGGGCTGTTGCCGCTCTAGCATGGGCGCAAGCGCCTCTTGCCATGCCGCGTTATAGCCCGCCGCATCGACATCAAGGCTTTGTGCCGGGCAATACCATTCGGTCAGAAGAGCAGCTTCGCGGGCGTAGGTAGGCATATCATACGGCGCAAACGGCCCTGGCGCGCATTTGTGCAAATCGACCAGCGCATCAATCGCGCCTGCATAAGCGGCGTGTTCCCGATCAGCGTTCACGTCCAGCCAATCGCGCATCCTATCATCGCCGAAATCTTCCAGTAGCACCCAGCCGCGTGGCGCATCAGCCGCGTAGATTTCCGGCGCGCGCAGCCCCAGCCCGCTGAGCCATTCCGCGACATTCAGAAAGGGGACCGGATCTTCGTGCGGCGGCGGGGCATGCATCAACATGCCCGGCTGTCCGCTCGCTTGTTTCAATCGGAAGTAACGCCTGAATGAAGCATCTCCAGGTATGGGATCAATGGCGGCATCGCCCCACCCTGCTGCTTCAAGAAATTGGTGAATGCCGGACGGTAGCTCGCTCATGGCATCCGCCCTAGCCAATCCGGGCCCGCTTGGGCAGTCGCTTTGCGGCCCTCCCCCACAGTTTCAAGCGTGATTGAAAGGCACGCTGCCTCCTGCGCGAAACCGCCAGCGTTCTCAGGCCATTCCGCAATCAAAGCGGCACCTTCACGGTAGTCATCAAGGCCGATCTCATGGCGCTCATCGGGATGCTCCAAACGGTAGAAATCGGCATGGACCACAGGGATGCGCAACGGCGGCGCATCATAAGTTTCAATGATCGTGAAAGTCGGCGAAGGGACTTCATTTTGATAGCCGAGCGCGGCAATGATAGAGCGCGCCAACGTTGTTTTCCCTGCGCCCAGCCCGCCGCTGAGCGAAACGACGTCTCCCGCGCGCAGGTGCGCGGCAATCCGCTCTCCAAATGCCTGCATCGCGCCAAGGTCTGGGAGGTTGATCTCCATCACAACGCGCCCCTTACGGAAGCCGAATGGTCGCGGTCGTCCCCGCGCCTTCTTCACTTTCGAGTTTGAGCGCCCCGCCATGCGCTTCGATCAATTGCTTGGCGAGCGGCAGGCCCAAACCCTGACGGCGTTCTATCGAACCATCATCGTGTGTGCGCGCATTTCCTAGCGCGCGGTCTAGATCATCGGCGCTCATCCCCCGGCCATTGTCCGAAATCACAATCTCAGCGCCGGTGGTCTTTTGTGCGATGGAAATCTCAATCTGGCCTTCTGGCGGCGTCCCTTCAATGGCATTGTCCAGCAGATTACCAATTGCGCGGCCCAATTGCCGCGTGTCAGCGTCAACCATGCGCCCTTTGCGTCCGCGCAAATCCAACCCAAGCTGCGCCTCGATAATGGCGCTTTCGCGTTCCCGCACCAGCGCGGTAAGGAACGGCAGCAAGTCGATTTCCTGTTTGGTGATCGGAAGCAATCCAGCTTCACTTTGCGACAGGTCCAGCACGTTTTCGACTTGGTCGGTCAAGCGGCCAACACTCTCGATAATGGCATCGACATATTCGCCCATTTGCTCACCGACGTCCCCTGCCGCGCCGCTTTTGATCAGCTCGGCAAACCCGCCAATCGAAGTGAGCGGTGTGCGGAATTCGTACGACATATTGGCGAGGAAGCGCGCCTTCACCGTATCGGCCTCTTCCAGCGCCTGATTGCGTTCCAACAGCGCGTTCTCCGCATTCACCGACGCGGTGATGTCGAGCACTGTAAGCAATCCATTGCCATCAGGCAGCGGAACCCCAGCAAATTCGAGCGAACGCCCGTCCGTCAATTCAACCCGGCCACCTTTCTCGCGCCGGTCGAGTGTCGCTGCGCGCACGACCGCTCCAATGGATTTTGATTGCGCAGGCTGAACCAAGTTTTCAGCAATCGCATCGAGCAGTTCTTGCGCCGCAGGGTGAGTATCAAGAAACTCGCTGGTGAGGCCCCATGTCCCGGCAAAGCTGCGGTTCCACAATTGCAGTGAGCCATCCGGTGCAAAAATCGCGAGCGCTTCAAACAGGCTATCCAGCGTAGCGGTACGCGTGCGAAGCAAAGTGTCGCGCGTGGCGGACAAGGCGAGACTTTCGGTGCGATCCTCCGCGATCAGCACCATCCCGCCATCGGGCATTGGTTGGGCAACCACGCGCAAGTGCGTGCCCCCAGGCAGCGGCCATGCCTCTTCGATTGTCTCTGCCGTACCGAACCAGGCGATGTGTTCACGCCGCCATTCGGGGAAGTCGCGCACTTCTGGCGTGAACCCTTGGTCGCGCGCGTCGGACAAGAACCGCGCAAATGTCAGCCCGCTGACCGATTGATTTGCCAAGCCAAATTGGCGGCGAAACGGACGGTTGGCAAAGCTCAATTGCTCTTTCGCATCGAACAATGCGACACCAACAGAAAGCTGATCCAGCATTGCGCGCTGCGCATCGCGGTAGGCGCGGAACTCGCGGCGTTCCTGCTCTTGCTCTTCGATGTCGATGGCATATCCCGCAACGCCCTCTGCGCCCAAAGGCAGGTCGCTGACCCGCATGGAGCGGCGCTGACCCTGAATTGTCGCCGGGACAATCCGTTCAGATTTCTCCTGTTGTTTGAGCGATGCGCGGGCGATGTCTGATGGTTTTTGCCCATCAAGATCTTCGATCAATTCAACCTGCCCGCTGATCACCGCGGCGGCGTCATCAGCGGCAACCGCATCAACATAGGCCTGATTGACCAGTCGCAATTTCATATCCGATGCCCGGAACCACATCGGCATGGGCGCCGCCTCAATCAAACCGATCAATGCAGCAAAATCGCTTTCCGCCCGCATCGCTGCTGCGCGCAATTTCGATAGCTCATCTTCGCTTTCCGAAAAGTCGAACACCCAAATCAGCGCTGCGCCGCCCGGCGAGACTTGCGGATCAGCGAGCGCCCCTTGCAGCGCGAGGCTGCGCTCTGACCCGGGCGGGGTCAGCGCCATCTGGAAAGGTGCGGCGGTCTTTTGCGTGCGCCGGACATTTTCAGACAGTTCAGCCAGTTGTTCAGCGGTGAGCCCTTCGCCGCCTTCTGCGTCCAGTTCGCTTAGATAGCGCGGCATTGCAGCAAGCCCGAGCCAACGCGCCAGCCGTTCTGGCGCTTCGATCCGGCCATCAACCCTGACCAACAAAGGGATTGCCGGGGCCACATCGAGCATGTGCTGCATCCTACGCAGAGAGATTTGCAGCGCATTGGTCCGCCGCGTGTCGCCGTTCGCGCGCAGCATGAGCACCGCCGCGCCTACCGTCCATGCGGCAAGCACTAAGCCGATTACTGCCAAAGCGGTCGAAGAAAACTCCATAACATGCAGCTATGCGGCGCGCGCCCGCGATGCAACGGGGCGGGAAAGAAAAAGCCCCCGCAAAATCGACACTTTGCGAGGGCTTCACCATTTTTCTCGATAAGCGTAGACCGCTTAGTAGCGGTAGTGGTCCGGTTTGAACGGCCCGTCCTTAGGCACACCGATGTAATCGGCCTGCTTTTGGCTCAATTGGCTCAGCTCAACACCCAGTTTTTCAAGGTGCAAGGCGGCAACCTTCTCATCCAAGTGTTTTGGCAGAACGTATACATCGTTCTTGTACTCATCTGACTTCGTGAACAGTTCAATCTGGGCCAGCGTCTGGTTGGTGAAGCTAGCGCTCATCACAAAGCTCGGGTGGCCGGTGGCACAGCCCAAGTTTACCAAGCGACCCTTGGCGAGGATAAGCAAAGACTTTCCATCAGGCATGGTCACCATGTCGGTGCCTTCCTTGATTTCTTTCCAATCGTAATTGTCGAGCGCGGAAATTTGTATCTCGCTGTCGAAGTGGCCGATGTTGCACACGATCGCCATGTTCTTCATCAGCTTCATGTGCTCGCCAGTGATCACGTCTTCATTGCCGGTCGCAGTCACAAAGATGTCAGCACGCTTGGCACCTTCTTCCATAGAGACGACCTCATAGCCGTCCATCGCCGCTTGCAGAGCACAGATGGGATCAACTTCGGTCACCATAACGCGCGCGCCGCCATCGCGCAGCGAAGCGGCGGAGCCTTTACCAACGTCGCCATAACCAGCAACGCAGGCAACCTTACCGGCCAGCATAACGTCGGTTGCCCGGCGGATCGCATCAACCAGCGATTCCTTACAGCCATAGAGGTTGTCGAATTTCGATTTGGTCACGCTATCGTTCACGTTGATCGCAGGGAATGGCAGCTTGCCTTGCTTTGCGATTTGATAGAGCCGCATCACGCCAGTGGTGGTCTCTTCCGACACGCCTTTGATATTCTGAACCGACTTGGTCAGGTAACCCGGTTTTGCAGCGACATAAGCTTTAAGAGCGCGCTGAAACTCGATTTCTTCGGCATTGGCAGGGGCTGGCATTTCCTCGCCCGCTTCAAGGCGCGCGCCCCAAAGTGCAAACATGGTCGCATCGCCGCCATCGTCGAGGATGATATTCGCAGTTTGGTCAGGGTCGGCATCGGTCGACCAATCGAAGATGTTGCCGACATAATCCCAATATTCAGCCAACGTCTCACCTTTGATCGCGAACACAGGGATGCCCTGATCCGCGATCGCCGCAGCCGCGTGATCTTGCGTCGAAAAGATGTTGCAGGTTGCCCAGCGCACTTCTGCTCCCAGCGCAGTGAGCGTCTCGATCAAAACAGCGGTTTGGATCGTCATGTGTAGCGAACCGGTGATGCGCGCGCCTTTCAGCGGCTGCGCAGCGCCATACTCTTCGCGAAGAGCCATAAGGCCCGGCATTTCTGTTTCAGCGATAGCAATCTCGTCGCGGCCATATTGTGCGAGCGAAATGTCTTTAATGATATAATCCTGAGTGGCAGCAGCAGTGGCCATGATATTCTCCGAGGATGTCTTTGTGAGGGTATTTTGAACTGTTCCGCGCCCTAGCCGCCAAGGCCGCGACAAGCAAATATAAAGTTTTCTTTATATCTAAAATCCCACACATGCAGAGTGCTATCTAAGCCAAAGTGCGGCGCCAAAGTGCGGCGCCAAAGTGCGGCGACTGTGCGGGGGCATGCACAGCCGCCTGACGAGGCGCGCGAACGCACCACGTTTGGGCCCATCACTAATGCATTGATCTACTTACGGATGCTTGAACCAGCGCGGTGAAGCATAATTAAGCATCCTGCCACGCCTTGAAGCTGGCCTTTGGGGCATTACGTGCAGTATGAAATAGACCCATCAAAGGAGGCGACTAGCAATGACGATTTCAGTAGGTGAAAAACTGCCCAATGTTACCATGGTGAAAGCCACAGCGAATGGGCCAGAACAAGTCCAGTCTTCTGACTACTTCGCCGGCAAAAAGGTCGCGCTCTTCTCTGTGCCGGGCGCGTTCACACCGACCTGTTCAGCCAAGCACCTGCCCGGCTTTGTCGAAAAGGCTGATGATCTCAAAGCAAAAGGCGTCGATGAAATTGTTGGCACGGCTGTAAACGATGCGTTCGTGATGGGCGCATGGAACCAAGCCGCTGGCTCAGATGACATCACTATGCTCGCAGATGGAAATGCCGATTTTGCTGAAGGCGTTGGCCTGACAATGGACGGCAGCGGATTTGGCATGGGTAAGCGCGGACAGCGCTTCTCAATGGTAGTAAACGACGGCGTTGTGGAACAGCTGAACGTTGAAGAAGGCGGCGAGTTCAAAGTTTCGAGCGCAGATTACATGCTCGACCAGCTTTGATCTGCCCGAACCTACAATGAAGAAAGGGCGCCCGGTTAAGGCGCCCTTTTTGTTTCTGTGGTTTGGCGGAGTTGCCTGTCAATAGCCCATCAGGCTCATCACTTCCTTGCGGCTGCGCTGGTCATCAAGGAAGCAGCCAAGCAGGCGACTCGTGACCATGCCAACACCGGGCGTGCGCACACCGCGGCCCGTCATACAGCCATGTTGTGCCTCAATCACGACGGCAACACCGTGCGGATCAAGATGGTCCCAGATGCACTGGGCTACTTCGGCGGTTAGCCGTTCTTGAATTTGCAGGCGGCGGGCATAGCCATGCAAAACGCGGGCTAGTTTCGATATACCAACCACTTTGTTCTTAGGAAGATATGCAATAGCTGCCTTGCCGGTGATCGGCGCCATGTGATGTTCGCAATGCGATTGAAACGGAATGTCTTTCAGCAGGACAATCTCATCATAGCCGCCGACTTCTTCGAACACGCGGCTCATATGGATCGCCGGGTCTTCTTTATAGCCCTGGCAGTATTCGAGCCATGCACGTCCAACGCGCTTTGGCGTATCCAGCAAGCCTTCGCGGGTGGGGTCATCGCCTGACCATTCGATCAGAGTGCGGATCGCATCCTGCACATGATCTGGTACGTCAGGCTTTGGCAGTGAGGTTTCTGGATCGTGGTCGTGCAAGTCGCTCATTTACGTCGCTTTCTAAAACTGTTTCCGATCCCGCAGCCGCCTTTGCGCATATTTGCTAACTTGGCAATCCAGTCACGGTCACCCAGCAAAAGCGCGCCCGTCACGAACCGTGACAAGGCGCGCCCTTGAGATCAGCAGTGTGCGCCGGCTACTCTTTTGCGTTCTCAGCTTTCTCAGGTGTCAGCTCAGCTTCAGCCTTCTCTTCCGTCTTCCGGCGATCAAACACTTCTCGCATGTGCTGGGTATCTTCATCGTCCAGATGTTCTGCAAAGTCTGGGAAGTGATCTTCTTCCTCTTCTTCAATATGGTGGCGATAGCGATGGTCGAAGTCCTTAAACTTCTGCAACCACGCACCTGATGTCATGTCTGTCGCGGCCAGATCATTGAGCATTTCATCAATCTCATGATGTTCCGCTACTGAGTGGCGCGTATCATCGGTGGTCGGCGGCTTGCGCATCATGGTCGAATAAACGGCTTGCTCTTCAGCTGCCGCGTGCGCTTTCAGTTCTTTGGTCAGCTCCAGGAACAGCTCATTGCGCTTTTCACTGTCGCCAGTTGTTTCAGCGATCTGCGCCAGCAGGCGGCGGTGTTTGTCATGATCTTCTTTGAGGCGATCGAAGATTTGCAGGGTGTCTGTCATCGTCTGGGCTCCTTCAATTGTATGTCCAATCAATGGATGAACCCGCGCCAAGTTCCGATTGCTTGCGGAGCTGCGCGCCTCGATGGCTCGCCGGTAAAAAACTACCCGCAAATAAAAAAGGGCCGGTCCGATGGACCAGCCCCTTTCTATGGCGCACCCGGAAGGATTCGAACCTCCGGCCCCCTGATTCGTAGTCAGGTACTCTATCCAGCTGAGCTACGGGTGCGCGTGGAGGGCGGCACATAAGGGGGTGCGTCCGGCTTGGCAATCCCCTTCGCGTCAAATGCACTAGAGTTTCTTGAACAATTGCTCTGCCAGGGCGATGTCCAGCGGTGGTTTAGCCAATCCAGCGATCTCTTTTGGTGTAAACCAACCCACCGCCTCACCTTCGAGCGCGCGAGGCTCGCCGTCCCACTGCGCGATTCTGTAAAGCAAAATGACAATCGGCTTTTCAGCATCGGCGCTGCGATCTTGAGCAAACGCCGCTTCTACGCAGTTTTCCTGAGGAACCGCGATCCCCAGTTCTTCAAAAAGCTCGCGAACCAACGCATTTCTAGGGTTCTCATGGCGTTCAACCTTTCCTCCGGGAAATTCCCAGAGGCCGCCGTGATGCTTTTCCAAAGGTCGTTTGTGCATCAGCCAGCGCCCATCTTCGTCCTGCAAAGCGCCAGCAACTACGGGAATCCACGCGTGCGTCATGTCGGATTTCTTTCCATTATTTGGTCAACCATCAACTCTTTTTTAACGCACATGTCTCATTTGATGTCTCATCAGAAACGTAATCGATCGGTGTAACCATGCTTTTGACGAAATTCCTTCGGGAACTCGGAATTGATGAAAGAGGCGCCACCGCCGTCGAATACGGGCTGATTGTCAGTTTGATCGTCATCGGCATAATCGGTTCTCTGGAGGCAGTAGCCAACGAGAACACTGGATTGTGGGCGGTAGTACGTGATGCTGTGAACGAAAGTGGCAATTAAGACTTTTGAAAGGCTGCGGGTTAGCAAAGTTTCAATAAGTGCTGATTAAACCACAGATTGTCCGATCCCGTGTTGGGGTCGACACGGGTAACGAAGACTGAACCAGGAGACTACAAATGAAATTTTTCAACAAGCTTTTCGCTGACGAGCAAGGTGCAACTGCCATTGAGTATGGTCTGATTGCCGCTCTTATCGCTGTTGCTGCTATCACTGCAATGCAGAGCCTCGGCAACCAGCTCGACGAGACTTTCTCTGAAGTTGCTACCGAAATGGCAAACGAAGACTCATAAGTCTTAAGGCGATACGCCAAAGAGAAGCGGCGGGGATTTCCCCGCCGCTTTTTTTATGTCTGACATCAATTTTAAGGGAGCGGTGCGCTCGCCTTTGGCCGGTCAGCGTCCGCGAACCACCAGCTTCACTTTCTGACCAGGGCGAACCCCGTCGCGTGAGCCCAAAGCATTAAGAACGCGGAAGCGCGCTTCTTGCGAATCGGAATAGGCCATTCGCCGCGAAAGCGATTGCACCGAATCGTTTCGGCCCACTGTCACCACATCAATCCTGCGCGGCACAACATTGCTTGCCTCACTCGCGCTGATTCGCCGCATCGAATTGAACATTGCAGAAAACGTATTGCTGCGCCCCGCAGGCGCAATCGCCGCGAAATGATACGCGCGGTCATTGGCAAATTCATACGCGAAGATCACCAGATCAACCTGCGAATTGCCATTGTTAACCCGCGCCGTGCCATATGCGGCCCTAATTCCATTAACGGTTGTGCGCTCAATGCTGGACGGTGAAAGCTGCTGTTCTTCGCCGCCCATCGCCGTAAACTGCTGGCGCACGTAGCTTTCCAAGTTTCCAGCATATGGCGCGAGCGTCAGCTGCGCTTTGCCGCTTTGACCGTTAATGCTGACTGCGCGGCTGCCATTGACCATGTAAAAGCCTTGGGGTGCAGTGAACGAAAGGCGCAAATCGGGGTGGATAAATTGCCGCCCTTCGATCACCCCTTGCTCTGGATCATCCCCGTACAGCACGCCGTCAATCCGGCTCAAAAATGTGTCGCGGTTCAGCGTGCCGCCAACTGTGCCCGCCTTGGTCAGCGCTGCCTGCACCCGGCTGGCGGGATCAGGGTGGGTCGACGCCCATGCCGGGACCTTTGCATCACCCCGCCCTTGCAGCTGAGAATCGAGCGAATTTTGCGCCGCTAGGCTAGCGAGAACTGTGCCCATTGCGCGCGGATCATATCCGGCCCGGCTGAGGTATTCGATGCCGAGATCATCCGCCTGTAGTTCCTGACTGCGCGAGAAGCTGAGCGTTAGCAGCTGCGATCCTTGCAGAAAGCCGCGGCTGACAGTGCTGCCGAGTTCGCTATTGCCCAGAAGCACGCCAGAAAGCACAGCTCCCAATCCGCCAAGAATTGAATTGCGCTGAGCGCGCTGTTGCCGTCGCTGCGAATGGCGCGCGGCGACATGGCCGACCTCGTGCCCCAGAACGGCGGCCAATTCCGCTTCATTGTTCATCAGGCTGACTAGTTGGCGTGTGGTGTAAATATAGCCGCCGGGTACCGCAAATGCGTTGTTTACCGAGCTGTTCAATGTGCTGACCGTGAAGCTTTCGCGCGCGTTGCCAAGGCCTGACTGCACCGCGATATTCTTGCCCACCTGCTCAACATAGGCGGCTTGTGGACCGGTCATCGCGCCGCCAAATTCGGCGAGCAGTTGCGGGTGAAATTCTGCGCCCTGCTGCGCTTCTGATTGCGTTATCGGGGTGGACGCAGAGGGAATAGCGCCCCCACCCATACAACCTGACAACAGCAGTGCGAGCGGCGCGGCAGTGGTCATCGCCAGCGTACGCTTAGAAATTGTGGCTTTAGCCATGAGTGATTTTGACATGGTGGTCCCTTCCCGATTGGTATCGAAGCAGCATCCCACCTTACGCTGCAGCTTCACCCGCAAATGCAGGTCTATCCCATATATATTAGACGTCGCACCATCAACGCAAGTTTGAGCGATTTCAAGACTATGGTGGTTAGTCGCGCGGCGCTCGGCTGCTCTTGTGCAAGCCTGATACTAACCGCCCATACGCAGGAATCGTTCCTCACGCGTGCGGATAAGTGTATCACTTGGCAGGTCAACCAAAGCATCAAGTTCTTGACTGATCACTTTGGCAAGGTTGGCGGCAGTCGCGGCAGGATCGCGGTGTGCGCCTCCAACTGGCTCTTTCACGATCCGGTCAATCACACCAAGACGCTTAAGATGCTGAGCGGTTACTTTCATCGCCTCTGCCGCATCCGGCGCCTTATCCGCGGTGCGCCACAGGATTGAGGCGCAACCTTCTGGAGAGATTACGGAATAAACTGCATGTTCAAGCATCAGGACACGCTCTGCACTGGCCAAAGCAACCGCGCCGCCTGATCCACCTTCACCCACAATCACAGCGACCATCGGCACGCGCAGCGCCAGACATGCTTCGGTAGAGCGCGCAATGGCTTCTGCCTGACCGCGTTCTTCGGCCTCAACGCCGGGAAATGCGCCCGATGTATCGACCAAAGTCACGACCGGAAGCCCAAAACGGCTGGCAAGCTCCATCAGGCGGATCGCTTTGCGATAACCTTCTGGCTTACCCATGCCGAAATTGTGCTTGATGCGGGATTCAGTGTCGTGGCCCTTTTCATGCCCGATCAGCATCACGCGGCGACCGTTCAGGCGCGCGAATCCGCCGATGATGGCCTGGTCATCGCCGTAATACCGATCCCCGCCCAAAGGCGTGAAATCCTCAAAGGCGTGCTCAATATAGTCGCGTAAATGCGGGCGATTGGGATGACGTGCGACCTGCGTCTTTTGCCACGGGGTTAGCGAGGCATAGGTGCTGGCGAGCAAATCCTTGCTCTTGGTTTCCAGCCGGGCAAGTTCGCTGGCAATATCGACGTCATCGCCCTCAGCGGCGCTGCGCAATTCGGCAATGCGCTCATCAAGCTGGGCAACGGGTTTCTCGAATTCGAGGTAAGCGTTCATGTGTGCTCCGCTAGTCGGACTTGCGACGCGAGGCAAGCGGGTGGCGCGAATTGACCAGAGCCACGAGCCGTGCCGCATCAACATGGGTGTAGATTTGAGTGGTCGCGATGTCGGCGTGCCCAAGCAAGGTTTGCAGCACGCGCAAATCAGCTCCGCCCTCTAGCAAATGCGTGGCAAAGGCATGGCGCAAAACATGTGGGCTGATCCCTGCGGGATTTAGGTCAGCGCGCGCGGCAAGATCTTTCAGGAGCTGAAATAGCCGCACCCGGCTTAGATGTTTTCCGCCGCGTGAAGGGAACAGATAGCGCGGGTCAGGCGGTCGCACTTCAAGCCATTTAACCAGCGCTTGGCCCGCCCGTTCGCTTACCGGAACCATTCGCGCTTGCCCGCCCTTACCCATCACGGTCAGCAGCGGTGCATCACGCGGCACCGCGCTGATCGGCAATGAGACAAGTTCTGTTGCGCGCAGGCCTGAACCATAAAGCAATTCGAGCAATGCCAGCTGCCGGATCGCCGCATGTTTGCCGATGTCTGCCTCTAGCTCAGCACGGGCGAACAATTGTTCCACCTGTTCATGCGACAACACTTTGGGGAGCGGACGGCGAGCTTTGGGTTGAGGCAAGGCGCCAGAAGGATCATCCTGCCGCCATCCTTCATCAAAAGCAAATCCAAAAAATTGCCGTAAAGTGGAGGCTTTGCGCGCGACTGTGGACGGAGCAAGCGTGGCCCATTCGCCCGCGAGATTGGCGACATCTGTTCGCTTTGCCTTGGCCGGATCGCCGATCAGCTCCTCTGCTCCGGCTAAATCGCGGGCATAGGCTGCCAAAGTGTTTGGCGCTGCGCCGCGTTCAGCCGCCAGCATATCAAGGAAAGCTTGGGTCGCATCAGACATCGCGCCTGCCCGGCTCAGCCGCGCGCGACCGCTTCTGCCGCGATCATTCTGGCTTCTGCATCAAGGCCCGCTGCGTTAAGTGCGGAAACCACGTGATAAAGATGCAGCGGCGTCATCTGATTCCAGCTTGCACCTTGCATTCCAAGCCCAGCGAGCATCGCAACAAGCCCTTGATTGCGATATTCGCCAGCTTGCGAAATTACCCGCGTCCATTTGGTCGTGCGGCCCAGATCCAGTTCAAGCTCGCCCGCCAAATCACCGCGATCCGCGCTGCTGATGCGACCAAGGCCTGCAAGGCCTGCGATCAGGAATTGCGACTTGCGGCTCTCATCGCTCGCATCATTGCTCAAGAATTCATCGAGGTCTTCGCGCGATGCAGGCACACCGCGCTGCGCCTGAGCCAATGTAATAAGCGCCCAGCCCATGCTGCCGCCCTGCACCACTTCGGCCCAGGCCAGCGCATCGCGATCAAGCCCCGCAGCGAGCATTGACGTGATTAGATCACCCGCTTCTTCGGAAAGAGCATTGCCGGCAGGCATCCGTGCCGCTGCAAACGCCGTTAGCACGTAACCGTCATAGTCACCGCCTTCGCCCCAAATTGATTGCATCGCGGCCAAACGGCCTGATGCGTTGCTTGCTACGTATGCTTCGCGCAATTGCGCCGCTTTGTCCGCAGGCTCTCCAGTAACACCGTCGTCGGCGTAAATTTGACTGTAGAGATCAACCATGGCGGAAGAGGACAAGATACCCTCTGCCCCTGCACGATCAGCAAATCCAGCGCGCAGACCCAGTGGAACCGCCGGACCAATCGCTGCTGCGCGCGCATAATATGGCGCTGCATCTTCAAGCAGGCTTTCGGGCACTGGCTCTCCAACCGCATTGGCCAAGGCAAAGCGCCATGGGTTCAGATCTTCAACCCCTTCCCACTCAATCTCAACCGCACGGCGGCCGCTTCCAGCAGCCCCGGCATAGCGGCGCGCCAGCAGCACATCGATGGCGGGCGCAATCTCATTATCAAGCGCGCGGTTCAATTCACGGTTCGCAAGCGCAGTCTCACCCGCATAGGCACTGCAAATCGCCTGCCACATAACCCAGCGCGGCTCTTCTCGCGAACCGCCCTGAAAGCGCACAGCGGGGCAAGCGCCGACAAAATCGGACGCACCAACATAGGCATCAAGGGCAGCATTGGTCAGCGGCGTGTTCCAATTGCCGGTATCGACATCCTGCGCCAGAGCGCGCGCGGCGTTAAATTCCCCCAAACGGTTGAGCAGGGCGACGCGCAGAGCGGCAAATTCTGCCGGATTCATCCCGCCCGGCGCGGCCAATCGGCTAGAAAGCGCGCGGCGCAAAAGGATGTGCCCCCACCGCGAAACAAGGCGGCCCTTAGTTCCGTCCAATGCCGCCCGAACCAATTCGGCCGGTTGATTGGCGAGTGATGCGGCAGGCATTCCGCCCTCTTCGTCGCTCAAAATGCCAACCTGCGTCATCCGGCGGCGCGCGGCTGGTGGAATATCGTAATTGGGCGACAGGCCAAGCAGTTCATCCAGATCATCGGTCGACATGTCTTCCAACTCTTGAATGCTCGGCAGACGGCTCAAAGCATCGTTGGAAATGGTTGGCACCGAAGGCAAATTGGCGCTGCCCCCGCCACCGTTTGATAAGGGCGGAGGTGATCCTCCACCAGATGGTGACCCTACAGCCGCGCTTGGCGTCGGATTTCCGCCACTTGCAGGAGGAGGCGGAGGAGCAGGCGGCGGAGGAGCAGGTGGCGGCGCAGGATCATCAAAGCCCGGCGGCAAAAGCGATTCGGGCGCGTCCTGCGCGCCAGCATAACCGCTCGCCAATGCGCCCGTCAGCACAGCGGCGCCGATTGCAGCCGCTGCGACACCTGCCGGTTTCACACCGACCCATTTAATGCCGAACCGATCCATCACAGCCTCTCTGGCACCTCAATTTCCTGCACTATCGGATGCAGCGGCTCTTCGCCGCCATCGATCCAAGCCAGAGCTATCACCACAATTATCACCGCCAGCAAATACCAAATCCATCGGCTCTGCACGCGGCGCGGACCTTTGGTGTTGTCCATAGGTCTAATCGCGTTGTGTGTACGAGCCATATTGCAAGCGCCCTACCCCATCTATAGGCCGTGCGGCAATGACCGAGAATAGCGCTATAAACGACAGCGATCTTGAACACGCGATCACGCGCATAGCGCGCGACCTGGATAAGCCGATTGCGCTTGTCGGGTTGATGGGGGTTGGAAAATCCACGGTTGGACGGCGCCTTGCCAGCCTGCTCGACCGCGATTTTGTCGATGCCGACGATGCCATCGAGGAAGCAGCGCAGCGCAAAATTTCTGAAATTTTTGAGGAATTTGGCGAAGAATACTTCCGCGCTGGCGAACGTCGGGTAATCGCGCGGCTAATGGAAGAACATTCCGGCGTAATCGCAACCGGGGGCGGCGCATTTGTTGACGATGATACCCGTGCATTGATCCTCGACCAAGCGGTTGCGGTGTGGATTGACTGCGACATAGACACTTTGGTGGAGCGCACATCACGCCGGAACACCCGGCCCCTGCTGCGCACAGGCGATCCCAAAGAAATTCTGACCAGCTTACATGAAGCGCGCCAACCGTTTTACTCACAGGCTCAAATCCGGGTCGAAAGCAGGGACGGACCGCATAGCGACGTCGCCAATGATATTATTGAGGCAATTGATCGATGGATGTGATTCCGGTTGAGCTGGGCGGGCGCAGCTATGATGTGACGATTGAAGCGGGATTGCTCAATCGGCTTAGTGCGGTTGCGAGCGGTTATTTGCCATCGGCCGATCAAGCGATCCCGTTCGTGGCGGACCGGAACACGCATGAGCGATATTCCCAGGCTGTTTCGGCGTCGTTCGATGCGGTGGGTCGGAAACTTGAATGGTTTATAGTGGAACCGGGAGAAGGCGCGAAAACATGGCCTGTCCTCGAAAAGCTGACGGACTGGCTGCTCGCGCTCGGCGTGACCCGCGGCGATCACGTCTTTGCATTGGGCGGCGGCGTGGTTGGCGATCTCACCGGCTTTGCCTGTGCTATCCTCAAGCGCGGTTGCGGCTTCGTCCAAATTCCGACCACCTTACTGGCGCAGGTCGACAGTTCGGTCGGCGGTAAAACCGCAATCAATACGGGCGCAGGCAAAAATCTGATCGGGGCGTTTCATCAGCCCTCCGCTGTCCTGATTGACCCGCTTACATTGGATACATTGCCTGATCGCGAAATGGGTGCAGGCTATGCCGAAGTGCTCAAATATGGCCTGCTGGGCGATGCCGATTTCTTCGCTTGGCTGGAGGCAAATGGCAGCAAAGTCATCGCGCGCGAACCAGCGGCGCTGACCCATGCGATCGCCACCAGCATCCGAGCAAAAGCGCGCATTGTGGCTGAGGATGAGCGAGAGCTATCGGGGCGGCGTGCTCTGCTGAACCTTGGCCATACATTCGGCCACGCGCTGGAGGCGGAAACAGGCTTTTCGCAAGAGTTGCTGCATGGCGAAGGCGTCGCGCTCGGCATGGTGCTTGCGGCGCGCTATTCCGCCCGGCGCGGGCATTTGGATGATGGCGATGCAGAACGCACCGCGTGCGCCATTGCACAAGTTGGCTTGCGGTCTGAGATTACTCAACTCAGCCTTTCCTGCAGCGGCGCGAAGCTGGTCGATCACATGCGTCATGACAAGAAGATGGAGGGCGGAACCCTGCCCTTCCTGTTGCTCAACGCAGTTGGCGATGCGTTTTTGGCGCGCGACGTCAAACTGGACGATGTCACAGCATTTTTGGATGAGCAGCTTGCGTGCAACAATCAGGCGGAGTTTTGATTGGTCCTGCTCGGCAGTTTTGCAACCTTCTCAGGCAGGCCTTCAAGCGCGGCCTTGATCCGCTCTTGCTCAATCAGCATGGAATCGTGCTCTGCGAACAAGCGTTCAATGTCAGCGCGGCGTTTAAGCAATGTGGTTGCGATACCGGGCGCTAGGCTCTCACCATCGCCAATCTGTCCAAGCAAGGCGGCCAAATCGCTTGCTGTGGCCTCATCAGGCGAGCGGAAATAGTGCCCCCTCGCATCGAAAAACCCTGTTCCTTGCTTAGCCATTTCAAATCCCTCACGTGTTCCCCAACGAATCGGGGCAAATTGAATAATCTCTAATATCAGCAAGATTATCCAGTCGTTTTGAGAGATTGTCGCGAATCAACAAACCTTGCGTCCGATCTTGATACAATCGAACGGGACTTGTTTTACGCCCGCGATAGATTCGTTCTAGCAGAGCTAATATTCGCGAAACTGGTTAATTGCAGATTGCCTAACTGCTCTGCCGGATGGGTAATTATTCTAGCTCAAGTATGACCGCATCCACTGCCAGACTTTCGCCTTCGGTCGCATTGACCTTAGCGATAACGCCTTCCTTTTCGGCGCGCAGGATGTTTTCCATCTTCATCGCCTCAACCGTTGCGAGCGGCTGGCCCGGTTGAACTTCCTCGCCCTCAGCCACATGCAATTTTACGAGCAGGCCCGGCATTGGGCAGATCAGCATTTTGGACAAATCAGGCGGGATCTTCTCAATCATATGCTCAGCCAGCGGAGCAATACTGGCGGGCAGCACTAGCGCTTCATGCGAGGCACCCCGTGTTGTCATCCGCCAGCGCACACCGACACGCTCAATTTGAACGGCAATATCAAAATCGCCGCTCGTATGCGCCAGCTTCATACCCGGAGCCCAATCCCAAGTTCCGCGGACCAGCTCACCATCAACTGCCGCGCCGCCTTCTTCCAGCAGCACATCAAAGCTGTGCGAGCCGATCTGAACCGACCAATCAGATGGAGGATGCGGGAGCGGAGCCATCTGGCCAGAGATTTGCTGCGCGCGAACCCGCTCTGTAAATTCCGCGCCGGCAAACAGCGCCGCCAATTGCCGCAAAAACGCCTCATCAGCAGGCGCGCCGACAAAGCCGTCGGGATATTCTTCCGCGATAAAACCGGTGGTGAGCTCGCCCGAACGAAACCGCTCATGCTGCATAATTGCGCTCAAAAAATCGACATTGTGACCCAGCCCTTTGATGCGGAACCGATCCAGCGCCTCGATCTGTTTGTCAGCGGCTTCCTCGCGGGTCGGGGCCCAAGTGATCAGTTTGGCGATCATAGGGTCGTAGAACATGCTGACCTCGCCGCCTTCATAGACGCCGTCGTCCACGCGGACGCCATCTACGCCGCGCCGACCATTCGCTTCACCATCATCAGTCCAACCGGTCAGCGGCGGCTGATATTCGACCAGTCGGCCAGTGCTGGGCAGGAACCCTCGATAGGGGTCTTCAGCATAGACGCGGTTTTCAATCGACCAGCCATCAATGCCGATATCCTCCTGCGTCATTTCCAGCTTTTCGCCAGCGGCCACGCGGATCATCTGTTCGACCAGATCGACGCCAGTGATCGCTTCGGTCACCGGATGCTCAACCTGCAGTCGAGTATTCATTTCGAGGAAGTAGAAACTCTCACCCGTCGGGTCTGCGCCGCTCACAATAAGCTCAACTGTGCCCGCAGAATGATAGTCGACCGCCCGAGAAAGGGCGACGCATTGCTCTCCCATGGCTTTGCGCATTTCAGGCGTCACGAAAGGCGATGGCGCTTCCTCAACCACCTTTTGGTGGCGGCGTTGGATGCTGCACTCACGCTCGTTCAAATAGAGAATATTGCCGTGCTTATCGCCGAGGATCTGGATCTCGATATGGCGCGGGTTCTCGATGAACTTCTCGATGAAAACACGGTCATCACCAAAGGAATTGAGGCCTTCACGCTTGGTCGCTTCAAACCCTTCGCGCACGTCCTTTTCTGACCAGGCAAGGCGCATGCCCTTGCCCCCGCCGCCCGCGCTGGCCTTCATCATCACCGGGTATGTAATCTCGTTCGCGATCTCAACCGCGTGATCGGTATCGCGGATTTCACCGACGAAGCCGGGCACGACATTCACACCCGCTTCCTTTGCGAGCTTTTTGGATTCAATCTTGTCGCCCATCGCCGCAATCGCGCCGGGAGGCGGGCCGATAAAGGCGATGTTTTCTGCCGCCAATGCTTCCACAAAACTGGCGCGTTCGGACAGGAAACCATAGCCTGGATGCACCGCCTCAGCGCCGGTTTCCTTGCACGCGGCGATGATCTTTCCCGGGATCAGATAGCTTTCTGCAGCGGGCGCCGGGCCGATATGCACCGCCTCATCCGCCATCCGCACGAATGGCGCGCGCGCATCTGCGTCGGAATAAACCGCGACTGTCGCGATCCCCATAGCCCGCGCGGTCTTGATGACGCGGCAGGCGATCTCCCCCCGATTGGCGATCAGAATTTTGGAAAACATACCTAGTCCCTGTTTCTCTCTTGCCGCTTCGCATAGCCGATTAGGGCGTCTGCGTAAGCCCCCGTTCCGCGCCGCTCACATTCTCCTTCTACAAGGCTTCGTACAGCGGAAGAAAGCGCTGCGATATTTGCACGGTTGAGCCCGACCAATGGCTCGACATAAATGCCGATTGTGAACAGGATCGCTCCTGTTTCGGGTAAGCGGCGCAGCGTTTGACGTTCAGAGCGAACGAACAGAGTTTCGCCAGCATTGTCCGCATTCACATGTGCAAATGCGACCGGGCTGGGTTTGTCTGCCAGCCAGCGCTCATCACCTGTGGGGGCGATAAACCAATTGCATCGGCCATAGATCGGGCCGGGTTTGAGCGCGCTCATGAAATGATCGACGCCGCTTGCGAGCTGTTCTTCATAGCCAGCAATCGGAGCGTGAAGTCCGCGCAAAGGCAGTCCCATCTTGTCTGCTGGCTGCCAATCGCTTGGCCAAGCGACCGCTGCGCCGATCAGACGGTAATGCTCCTCGCCATCAAAGCGGGTGAGCAGACACATATCTTCGTGCTGCGCCATGGCCGCTTCCAGCAATCCACCCTTTAGACCGAGCATCGCTGCGAGTTCCTCGCCCGGCGCGAGCGCTTGCGGGGTCAGCTGCGTGCCTTCGGGGAACTCAGCAAAACCTGCGCGCCGTGCCTTCAAGTCAGGTTTGGGATCGAGCCATTCGTCTTCGGTCAGTTTGGCGAGGCCCATCCGCAGCTGCCCGCCACCGCGCGCCTTGGGCAAAAGCTCATTGACGGAAAAGCCGAGGGTCACTCCGCAGGCTCAACCTCATTCACACTCTTACTCGCCGCCTGTCCGCCGCACGCCCGCATCGGCTCCTCACCCTTCAGCGCAGTCAGTCCGAGCTTCGCAAACAGAGCGCCATCGCTGTCATCGCCTGCATTGGGCGCGGTCAGCAGCTTGTCTCCTGTAAAGATCGAGTTCGCGCCCGCAAGAAAGCATAGAGCCTGCGTCGCCTCGCTCATAGACTCGCGTCCAGCGGACAGCCGGACCATGCTCATGGGCATCGTAATCCGCGCGACCGCAACCGTGCGGACAAACTCGATATCGTCGATTTTCGCCAGCGGCGTATCGGCCAGCATATCGCCCAGCGGTGTTCCCTTCATCGGAACCAGCGCGTTCACCGGCACGCTTTCGGGATGCTCCTCCAAAGTCGCAAGCGTATGGACAAAGCCGACGCGATCCTCGCGCGTTTCGCCCATGCCGATTATCCCGCCAGAGCAAACGTTGATCCCCGCCGCGCGCACATTGCCGAGCGTATCGAGGCGATCCTCGAACGTCCGGGTCGAAATCACCCGCTCATAATATTCCGGCGAAGAATCGATATTGTGGTTGTAATAATCGAGGCCCGCCTCGGCCAGCATATCGGCCTGTTTTGGGGTGAGCATGCCCAGCGTCATGCAGGTCTCCAGACCCATGGCGCGCACGCCCTTTACGATCTCGACGATCTTGGGCATGTCGCGCTCTTTGGGGTTACGCCACGCCGCACCCATGCAGAACCGCTGCGATCCGGCATCCTTGGCCTGCGCGGCGCGTTGCAGGATCTCTTGCGCGTCCATCAGCTTGGTCGCCTTGACATCGGTGCTGTGATGCGCGGACTGGCTGCAATAGCCGCAATCCTCCTCGCACCCACCGGTCTTGATGCTGAGCAAAGTGCACAGCTGAATTTGCTCGGGCGGATGGTTTTCGCGGTGGACGGACGCTGCCTGAAACAGCAACTCGGTAAAGGGCAGGTCAAACAACGCCGCGATCTCTTCGCGGGTCCAGTCAGTGCGTGGGTTGGTCATCAATTTCCTCTAAGCATTAAGGACGGCAGGCTTTAAATCAGTTTTCTGCCGTGTCGACGGGCAAGTAGTCGCCATCCCAATCGTAGATGTAGAAATTCCCGTTTTCCGGGTTCTTTTGAAGGTAGAACACGCCTGTCGCATCGCGCACGGGCCCTTGAGCACGCCCGCACAAAACGATCAAGTTGTCGGTGTTGTGGTAAGTTTTGTAGGTAGAGCCTTTGTCGGTTTCGATGCTGCCAAAGTGCCATGTTTCTTCTGCGATTACATCTTTGTCGAATTCGTCTGGTCGCGTGATTGTGAAATTGCTCTCGATCCGCAACATTCCCTCAACTTTGATCCGCTTTTTCCGCTCTCGTTCGAAGTAGCGCGAAGCTCTTTCTGATCCCTCTTGAGTGCAAGCGAAGAGAGGTTGCGCGGGTAGCACAAGACTAGCCATAACCAATGAGCATCCAATTCGCGTCAAGGTAATCACTCTGCCGCCTCCTCCAACCCTTCGCCCAATGGCGGCATATTGTGGCCGAGCAGGGTCAGAATATCGGCTGCGCATTCGACCACGTTTGAGCCGGGGCCGTAAATACCCTGCACCCCTGCTTCGCGCAGGAAGTCATAATCGGATGCCGGGATCACCCCGCCCGCCGTCACTTTGATATCTGCGCGGCCTGCCTCTTTTAGCAGACGGATAAGCTCGGGGATGAGCGTCTTATGCCCGGCGGCAAGCGAACTTGCCCCGATCACGTCCACATCTTTTTCCAGCGCCATATCGCGCGCCTCTGGCGGGGTCTGGAACAGCGGGCCGCTGACAACCTCGAAACCCATATCGGCAAAGGCGGACGCGATCACATTCGCGCCGCGATCATGCCCATCCTGCCCCATTTTCGCGACCATAATGCGCGGGCGCCGGCCAAGGCGGCGCTCCACCGCCTCCACACCGTCCGTTACCTGTGCCCAGCGCTGATCGAATTCATAGGCGCTCGCATAAACACCGCTTACCGGCTTCGGCGTCGCATCATGGCGGCCAAACACTTCTTCCATCGCCGACGAAATCTCGCCAAGCGTCGCATCTTCGCGGGCCGCAGCCACGGCCAATTCCAGCACGTTGCCGCCTGATGTGCAGCCCGCTGTCAACGCCTTGAGCGCCGCCTGACACGCGGCCTCATCACGGTTCGCGCGAACCTTTTTCAAGCGCTCAATCTGGCCCTTACGCACCGCCGCATTATCAATGTCGAGCGTTTCGATCGGGTCTTCCTTATCCTTGCGGTATTTGTTGACGCCGACGATTACTGTCTCGCCCATATCAACGCTCGTCTGCTTTTGCGCCGCCGCGCGTTCAATCGCAGCCTTGGGCGCGCCGGTATCGACGTAAGCGGTCATCCCGCCTGCCGCATCGACCTGCGCGATCAGCTTCTCCGCTTCGTCAACCAGCGTCGCGGTAAGCGCTTCGATATAGTGTGAGCCGCCCAAAGGATCGACAACGCTGGTGATGCCGCTTTCCTCTTGCAAGACCAGCTGCGTATTGCGCGCGATCCGGGCAGAGAAATCCGTCGGCAGCGCAATCGCCTCGTCCAAGGCATTGGTGTGCAGGCTTTGCGTTCCGCCTAATGTCGCGGCCATCGCTTCCACCGTGGTGCGGATCACATTGTTGTATGGGTCTTGCTCTTGCAGGCTCACCCCAGACGTCTGGCAATGCGTGCGCAGCATTTTGGAGCGTTCCGATTGCGCGCCTAGCCCGTCCATTGTGCGATACCATAGCGTGCGCGCGGCGCGCAGTTTGGCGATCTCCATGAAGAAGTTCATACCAATACCGAAGAAGAACGACAGCCGGCCTGCAAACGCATCAATATCCAGGCCCGTGGCCATCGCGCGTTTCACATATTCCTTGCCGTCAGCGATCGTGAAGGCAAGTTCCTGCACCGCTGTCGCGCCGGCCTCATGCATGTGGTAGCCAGAGATCGAAATGCTGTTGAATTTCGGCATGTTGGCGCTGGTGTAGCCGATGATATCTGACACGATCCGCATGCTGGGTTCTGGCGGATAGATGTAGGTGTTGCGGACCATGAATTCTTTTAGGATGTCGTTCTGGATCGTGCCCGACAGCTTATCTGCCGTCACACCCTGACGCTCGCCTGCGACGATGTAGAACGCCAGCACAGGGATCACTGCGCCGTTCATCGTCATACTGACGCTCATTGTATCCAGCGGGATCTGGTCGAACAGAATTTCCATATCCGCGACCGTATCAATCGCCACGCCCGCCTTGCCGACATCACCAACCACGCGTTCATGGTCACTGTCATAGCCGCGGTGCGTGGCGAGGTCGAAGGCGACCGACAGCCCCTTTTGCCCAGCGGCCAGATTGCGGCGGTAAAATGCGTTGGATTCCTCAGCCGTTGAAAACCCCGCATATTGCCGGATCGTCCACGGACGCCCAGCATACATGCTGGCCTTTACCCCGCGCGTGAACGGCGCAAAGCCCGGCAGGCCCGGATCAAAATCTGCGTGATCTTCGCCCGTGTAAAGCGGCTTTACCGCAAAGCCTTCGGGCGTTTGCGTCGTCAGATCGCGGCCTTTGGATTCCTTATCCGCCAGCGCTTTCCAATCAGATGGGGTCGGTTTTTCCGTCATAGTCTAACAATATCCGTTCGGGCTGAGCCCGTCGAAGCCCTGCTTTTTTCTGTTGCACAGAGTTAGAGGGAAATTCAGCCCTTCGGCAAGCTCAGGGCGAGTGCTTTGAAGGTATTACGCCCCCTTAAACTCGGCCTTGCGCTTTTCGAGGAAAGCCATGCCGCCCTCCTTCGCATCATCGCTGGCCCCGGCCAGCCGCTGGCCTTCAGCCTCTGCGACCAGCACCTGTTGCAAGCTGCCATCCATCGACAGATTGATATTGGCCTTCATCGTCGCCAGCGCGAGCGTTGGCCCATTCGCCAGTTTCTGTGCGAGCGCGCGCGCTTCATCCATCAACGCGTCATCATCGACCGCTTTGTAAACAAGGCCCCAGTCTTCTGCTTGCTCTGCGCCGATTTTTTCACCCAGCATCATCATGCGAGTGGCACGCGCGCGGCCAATCGCGCGGGTCAGCAACCAGGTTGATCCGCCGTCAGGCACAAGGCCAATGTTTACGAAGGCCTGCAGGAAATACGCCTTCTTCCCCGCGAGCACGAAGTCGCCTGCAAGCGCCAGCGAACAGCCAACACCCGCCGCCGGACCATTGACCGCGCAGATCACCGGCACGGGCGCGCGCAGCACTTGACTGATCGCAGGATTATAGTGGTTTTGCAGCGCCTTGTGGCTGCCGCCCTTTTCGCCAGTTGAGCGCGCAGACAGATCCGCGCCAGAGCAAAAGCCCTTACCCTCACCCGTGATCAAAACCGCGCGAGCGTCCCCCAGATCATAGAATGCAGCGCCAATTTCGTCCGCCATTTGCGGGGGCATAGCGTTAAGGCGATCTGGCCGGTTCAGCGTGATCGTCATCAGCGGGCCGTCGCGTTCAACTTTGATGGTTTCGTAGGTCATGTCGCTGTTCTCTCCGATTTTCCGTCATGCTGAACTTGTTTCAGCATAACGCGTTGTTCTGTGTGCTCGTTATCCTGAAACGAGTTCAGGATGACGAAGGGATATCAATGATCGCCCTTAGGCGTTTCCATGATCTCGGTCAGCATCCCTTGCATATCTTTGGGGTGCAGGAAGAAAATCGGCGTTCCGTGCGCTCCAATCCGGGTTGGGCCAAGGATGCGTTTGCCTTGCCCCTCAAATTCCTCACGCGCGGCGGCAATGTCGGGCACTTCAAAACAGACATGATGCTGTCCGCCGAGCGGGTTCTTTTCCAGAAAGTTGTTGATCGCGCTGTCTGGTCCCAGCGGCTCAATCAGCTCAATCTGAGTGCCGTTCAAACCGGAGTGGGTCGGCGTATCGACGAAGCACACTGTCACGCCCTGCTCTGGCAGAGAAAACGGCTCACAGATTGAAGTCGCCCCCATCGTGTCGCGGTAATGCGCGATCGAATCTGCAATGGTGGGCGTTGCAACTCCGATGTGGTTTAGTCGCCCAAGTTTCATGCCGTTTGCTCCTGTTCAATTCGATCCTGCGCGCTGTCCGCTGCGACAAAAAATGCGCTACCAAATGCGGCCACGCAAATCCCTATCCAAATTACGATCCATATCTCGCGAAAGGTCACCCGCGCTTTTGCCAGGCCGCTAGCACAGCTCACTATGAGCAACGCGCCAATAGCAATTAAGACACAACCAACAATCCGCAGTTCATCGGGCATAGAGGCTGAAGGTTCAACATAGGTTTTGGTGAAAAAGCTGGTTGTATAGGGATCGAACTCACCCGCCTTCCACCAAGCAATGCCGACCAAAAATGGCATCATGAAATACGCAAAAACCAAGCCGCTGGCTTTGGTCGCAGGATGGTTCGCGTCCCGGACATACCATGGCAGCTTTGGGTCTCGCTTATAGGTCATCAGGATCACTATGTTCTCTAGTGCCTAGTGCCGTCTTGCAAGAGGCCATGCGATTTTGCTGATACACACCCACTACTACGCCAGAAAACCGCAAACTTCATCAGCCTGTGTCGGATGCATCACATCGCGGTAACGCGCGATGGAGTCCGCGATGGAGGGCGTTGCGACGCCGACGTGGTTGAGTCTGCCCAGCTTCATTTGTTCTCCACGCGACAATGCCGCATATGCACGCCCGAGTTAGTTGTGCCCGTAACGATGCAACTTGCAGTCACGCTACCACCTTTGTCCAGAGCGATAACTTTAGGGTCAGATGCGTCGTCGAAAGACAAGAAAACGTTGTCGTATCTGTTACCGGTATCGAGAGTAAGAGTTGCGTCTTTGTCGCCGGCATCGCTCTCCATAAACCAATCAATTGTTCCAGTTATTCGAACAGGCTTATCGATGAATTTTGCCGCAAAATCGCTTGGGTTGTTTTCCAAAGTCGAAAGCAAGAGTTTGGCTGTCACCTCTTCCGCGCCATTCAGTAAAGATACGTCAAACTCTGGTTCTTGATAAACTAGCGTCTCTGGAAAAAGCGTCGATCGGACCAAATAATTGACGTAACCAGCCGGAAAAATAGAGCCCAACAGATAGCCCGCGCCGCCAATCAGAGTAACTTTGAGCCAGTCCGCTTGATACCAACGGCGCTCACTAATTTCTTCTTCCATCGCTCACCTCACAGCGGAATATTGTCATGCTTCTTCCACGGGTTCTCAAGCTGCTTACCCCGTAGCTTGCGCAGCCCGAGCGCCACACGCTTGCGCGTGGAGTGCGGGTGGATCACCTCGTCGATATAGCCGCGCGAAGCAGCCACGAATGGGTTCGCAAAGCGGTCTTCATATTCCTTGGTTTTCTCAGCGATCTTTTCCGCATCGCCGCGATCCTGGCGGAAGATAATCTCCACCGCGCCCTTCGCGCCCATCACCGCGATCTCCGCCGTCGGCCAAGCGTAATTGAGGTCTCCGCGCAAATGCTTGGACGCCATGACGTCATACGCCCCGCCATAGGCCTTGCGAGTGATGATGGTGATCTTCGGAACGGTCGCCTCGCCATATGCGAACAGTAATTTCGCGCCGTGTTTGATGATGCCATTATGCTCCTGATCGGTGCCCGGCAGAAAGCCCGGCACATCGACCAAAGTGAGGATAGGAATTTCAAACGCATCGCAGAACCGCACGAACCGCGCGGCCTTTTTCGAGGCATTGATGTCCAGCACCCCGGCCAGCACCATCGGCTGGTTCGCGACCACGCCCACCGTGCGTCCTTCGACCCGGCCAAACCCGCAAATGATGTTGGCCGCATGGGCGGGCTGAATTTCGAAGAAATCGCCCTCGTCCAGCGTCTTCGCGATCACCTCATGCATGTCATAGGGCTGGTTCGCATTGTCCGGGATGAGCGTGTCGAGCGAAGGCTCCTCACGATCCCACGGATCATTGGTGGGATATTCGGGCGCTTCTTCGCGGTTCGACAGCGGCAGATAATCAAAGAATTGGCGCGTCGCGAGCAGTGTTTCAATGTCGTTCTCAAACGCATTGTCAGCAACGCTGGTCTTGGTCGTGTGCGTCACCGCCCCGCCCAATTCCTCTTGCGTCACTTCCTCATTCGTCACCGTTTTGACCACGTCAGGCCCGGTTACGAACATATAAGAGCTGTCCTTCACCATGAAGATAAAGTCGGTCATCGCTGGCGAGTAAACCGCGCCGCCCGCGCATGGCCCCATGATGAGCGAAAGCTGAGGCACGACGCCGCTCGCCAGAATGTTCTTTTGGAACACATCAGCATACCCGCCGAGCGAGGCGACGCCTTCCTGAATGCGAGCGCCGCCGCTGTCGTTAAGGCCGATTACAGGCGCGCCGACCTTCATCGCATTGTCCATCACCTTGCAGATTTTCTCCGCATGGCGTTTCGACAGGCTGCCGCCGAACACGGTAAAATCCTGGCTGTAGACATAGACCAAGCGGCCATTGATCGTGCCTGATCCAGTGACGACGCCGTCACCCGGAATCTTCTGCTCCGCCATGCCGAAATCGACGCAATCGTGCTCAACATAGGTGTCGAGTTCTTCAAAGCTGCCCGCATCAAGCAACACGTCGAGCCGTTCGCGAGCCGTCAGCTTACCCTTGGCGTGCTGCGCATCAATACGCTTTTGCCCGCCGCCCATTCTAGCGGCTTCGCGGCGACGTTCCATTTCAGCGATATTGGCGGACAATCGGCTTCCCCTGATGGTTTTCAATCTTGGCGAAACCGTTGCCGCAGGCGCGGCGCAGCGTCAATGCGTCAGAAGCGTAGCATCACATTACGGGCGAGCGCGGGTGAGATGGAATCGACCATACGCAGCACCTTTGTCATGCCAACATTGGCTTCATCGCGATCCTTCTCAATCGCAGTGATAATCTGCCGAGCGCACTCATCTGCGGGCAGTTTTTTCATCGGATTGCCATCGTTCATTTGCGTATCGACGACCGGCGGCAAAGCTTCGATCACGGTGATGCTCGTGTCTGCCAACTGCTTGCGCAATGCGAGCGTATATGACCGCAAGCCTGCCTTCGTCGCGCAATAAACAGGGGTGCGCGCGGCAGGCGCTATCGCAAGGCCTGATGTAACGTTGATAATCGCGGCTTGCGGCCGCGCCTTCATCCGTTCAACCAGCGCGGTGATCAATCGGATCGGCGCATTGAGATTGGCATAGATCGCATCGTCAGCAGCATCGGGATTGGGTGTCCCGCCGCGAAAGTCATGATCGACCAATTGCCCAGCATTGTTGAGCAGCACATCAAGTTCGCGCCCGCCCCATTCGGCCAGCAAGGCTTCGACGCCTGCCGCATTGGATAGGTCGGCTGAGACCACCTCAAAGCCATGATCGCGCATTGCTGCCAGCCGGTCCGGATTGCGTCCCGTGAGCACGATCTTCGCGCCCTTGGCTTTCAATTGCAGCGCCATCTCGCGGCCAATTCCAGCAGTCCCACCGGTCAGCAATATGGTTTTGTTGTCTAGTTCCATGATGCGGGGCCTAGCGCGGGCAACTTCTCAGCGCCAGCTCCCCGCCCCTACTTCAGCAGCACCAACTCTTCTGCCATGGTCGGGTGGATCGCGACCGTGTCGTCAAAATCCGCTTTGGTCAGTCCAGCTTTTACCGCAATCGCAGCACCCTGCATGATCTCGGGCGATTCCGGACCGATCATATGAATACCCACAATCTGGTCTGTCGCTGCATTTACAATCATCTTGTAGAGCCCGCGCTCATTCCGCCCCGCAACCACGTTTTTCATCGGGCGGAAATCGGATTGGAAAACTCTGATGTTACCTAAGGTGTTGCGAGCTTCACCTTCCGTCATGCCAACAGCGGCAATAGGCGGGTGACTGAACACCGCACTGGGGATGCAGGAATGGTCAACCGTGCGCGGGTTGTCGTCAAACACAGTATCGGCAAAGGCTTGACCTTCGCGGATTGCAACCGGGGTCAGCTGAACACGGTCAGTCACATCACCCACGGCATAGATGTAATCGACATTTGTTTTCGAATATTCGTCCACCAAAATGGCCCCATTTTTTCCGGTCTCGACGCCGACTTTATCTAGGCCCAAGCCATCGATATTGGGCACGCGGCCCGTAGCGAACATCACGCAGTCAACATCCAGATCATCCGATCCGTTCAGTTCTACGTGAAGCGAGCCATCATCATTCTTGGTGATCGCCTTAAACGTCGTGTTGAAATGGAATTGTATGCGTTTCATCAGGCTGATCTGGAGCAGCCGATCACGCAGGCTTTCATCATAGCCGCGCAGCAATTGGTCAGACCGGTTAACGATGCACACGCGGCTGCCAAATTCGTTGAAGATGCCGGCAAACTCATTCGCGATATAACCGCCGCCCGCGATCATCACGCGCTTTGGCAATTCGTCCAGATGGAACGCCTCGTTGGAAGTGATAGCGTGTTCAGCGCCCGGAAATTCAAGTCGTTGAGGAGTCGCGCCGGTAGCGATGAGAATATATTTCGCGGTTACGACCTTGCCGCTTGCCAGAGTGATTTCGTGATCGCCGGTAATCTCTGCGCGTTCGCGAATAATCTCAACATTGTGATTGTCTAGCGTCTCTCCATAAAGACCTTCCAGCCTGTCAATATCTGTCTGCACATGATCGCGCAGCTTGCACCAATCAAAGCTCTTGCCTTCGATCGTCCAGCCAAATTGCGCAGCGTCCTCGATATCTTCAGCAAAATGCGCGCCGTACACCAACATCTTCTTAGGCACACAGCCGCGGATGACGCAGGTTCCGCCAACGCGATATTCCTCTGCCACAGCAACCTTGGCGCCATGCGCGGCCGAAACGCGGCTGGCGCGAACGCCGCCAGAACCTGCACCTATTGTGAAGAGGTCGTAATCATATTCAGCCATGTCGGGGAAGCTCCTGTTTTATGAACGCGCGATATGGCGGCTTGCGGCGTAAATGCCAACCACGCTTTTGCTAAACCAATTCGCTTCTAATAGTGCCCCGCTTACGCCTGTTGCACTTCTTCCAACCTGAAAGCGAACATCGCGCCCACGACGCAAAAGGCGGCCATTAATGCGAGGACAAATTCAGAACCAAAACATTGCGCGATCACACCGAAAACACTGCCCGCAAGCAGGATCACGCCAATTATGGTGTTAGACAATGCGGTGTAGGCTGCGCGGGTGTCTTCGTCAGCCATGTCGACAAGGTGAGTTGAACGCCCCAGCCGAACACCCTGATAAGCGATCATCAGACCCATCAGCATCAATGGCAGAACCCACACTTGCGCGATAAGCCCAAGCCATCCCGCCGCAGCAGTCGCCGCCAACGCAATCGCGCCAGCAAGCGCTGAAAGGATCAGCACCTTGCGGCTCGATTTGTCAGACAAGCGGCCCCACACCATTGAGCTTAATAACGCTGCACCAGATGATGCCAGCACCAGATAACCCAAACCTTCAAAGACGGTCTCACCATTGGTTGATGCTGCTGCAATCATAAATGGCGGAGCCAGCGCTGTCGCAGTCAAACAACCACGAGCAATGATGAATATCCGCAATTGCTTGTCTTGCGCCAATAACGACAAGTTCTCTTTGGCAACGTCAAACGCGTTTGAGCCGCCTTCTGTGTCACCTGCATGTTCCTGAAGCGTTGCGAACAGCGCTGCGCCCGCAATCCAGCACAGCCCCGCCGCGGCAAGCCCGGCCAGCACAAGGTCGCGCCGGGCGACGACTTCGGTGACCAGCAAGAGCGCGAACACAATCACTAGCGCGGCGGAAACAGACCCCGCCATGCCAGTTGCCGTGCCGCGACGAGATTTGGAAACCGTTTTGCCCAGCACATCCTTGTACGAAACCGAACAGACGCTGCGCGCCGCGGCCAGAACGGTGAGCGAGCCGAGAATGGCCCAGCCTGCAACCACGCCTTCAAAAAGAAGCGCGCTGGCAAGAATGCCGAGCGCACCCAATCCTTGAAACACCGCGCCCGCAGCCCAGGCGTATTTGCGCCTTTCCATTTGGCGGATCGCGCCCGCTGTGAACAATTGCGGCAGCAAAGCGCCCGCTTCGCGCACTGGCACAAGCAGGCCGATTAGATAGCCGGGTGCGCCGAGCGTCGTCATCAACCAGCTCAGCACCAGTTTTGGATCGATCAAGCCATCGGCCAGCTTGCTAAGCGATAGCGAGCCGACATGGGTGAAGAAATTGCGCGGTTCTTCGCGGCAAGAACTGTCGGGAATATCGCGGCAGGTCCGGCCCTCATCATCGATGACAAGGGCCTCAAAGACCTTTTCCAGCGTAGGGGACTTGCTTTGCATCAAAGCCTAAATGCCCGCCACGCCGATTTGTGCCGAGCGTTAGCCGCGCGCTTGGCTTCCACCAGAACGATTGCCCCCGCCGCCGCCAGGACCACGCCGCCGATTGCCGCCCGGACGGCCTCCGCCAGAATTGCCGCCGGGACGGCCGCCTTGGGGACGATCACCTTGAGGGCGATCGCCGCTATGTCCGCCATCGCGGTTGGGGCGACCTTTGCGCGCGCTGTGCTTTGGCTTGCTCTTTCGGAATGGTTTGCGCTCTTCACCGCCGCCTTCGCCCTGCGGTCTGCCACCACCTTGTGGACGTCCGCCGCCGTGCTTCTTCTTTGCGCCAAATGGCTTTGGCTTCACGCGCTGGCGTTGCTGTTTTGGCGCAGGCTTGGTCGGGCCAACCCCTTCGACAACCGCGCGGAAGTTTTCTGGCAGGTCAAGCCGGTCAAATTCCGCGTCTGTCGTGCGGTTGATGTCTTTGAGATACGCGCGCTCATCCTCGGCACAAAACGCAATCGCAACTCCGTCTTTGCCGGCACGCGCGGTGCGGCCGATGCGGTGAACATATTGCTCTGGCACATTGGGCAGTTCGTAATTGATCACGTGGCTAACACCCGGAATATCAATCCCGCGCGCGGCCACATCCGTCGCCACCAGCACATTCGTTTTCGCCCGCTTAAACTCGCTTAGCGCGCGCTCCCGCTGGGGCTGAGACTTATTGCCATGAATGGCGTTGGCAGCGATGCCGCACTGGCTCAGTTTCTTCACGACGCGGTCTGCGCCATGCTTGGTCCGCGTAAAGATCAACACACGCTCAATCTTGCCCGGAACCGAGTGGCGTCCAGATAGCACCATTTCGAGGAGCGATTGCTTCTCATTCTGCTGCACCATGAAAAGGTACTGGTCGATCCGCTCTGCGGTGGAGGATTCCGGAGTAACCGAAACCTGCACCGGATTGTTGCAATAGCCCTTCACCAATTCCTTGATCTGCTTGGGCATCGTGGCGCTGAAAAACAGCGTCTGGCGGTCGCTCGGGACGAGATCGTTTATCCGGCGCAGCGCATGGATAAAGCCGAGGTCGAGCATTTGGTCGGCCTCGTCCAGAACCAGCACTTCAACGCCTGAAAGGTTGAATGCTTTCTGGTCGATCAGGTCGAGCAAGCGTCCCGGCGTCGCCACCAGCACATCAGTGCCGCGGTGCAGCTTATTACGGTCTTTGTTGACCGAGGTTCCGCCGACGATCGAGTGCACTTTCATGCCAGCCAGCGCGCCGTAGTCTTTCGCGCTCTGGGCGATCTGCCCGGCCAGTTCGCGGGTCGGCGCAAGGATCAGCATCCGGCAGGATTTGAACGGGATCTGGTTGTCACTTTCGCGTAGACGGTCGATGCCCGGCAGCATGAAAGCTGCGGTTTTGCCCGTTCCGGTTTGCGCAATGCCGAGCAAGTCCCGGCCTTCCAGAACGGACGGGATCGCCTGTTCCTGAATGGGTGTTGGAGTGGTGTAGCCTTGCAGGTCCAATGCCTGAAGGATGGGCTGAGACAGCCCTAATTGGTCAAATGTAGTCGTCATGTTTGAGTGTTAAGCTCGCAATATGTGCGGCACGCTGGCCGGAAACCAGATGGAATCCGGGCGCGGTCGCGGTGGTTAAATAACCGCCCGCGTGAATAGGGAAGTCTGTTGGATAAACCGAAGTGCGGCCGGGGCGGATTGTTTGTCAGATCCGCCGCTTCACGCTGGCTCGCGCTCTTCGCTGTTGCAGCATGTGGGCTTGAAAGAGGCGAAAGTCAAAGCAATTCGCGATCCTTGCCTCCACTCAATCATCAGTATTTAGCCAGATACACAACGTGCCATCGCTTCAATTCGACTATTTGTCAGGCTGTGACGCATTGAAGCAGCATAAGAAACTGCTGAGTCAAAGTCTCCCCATGTTCGTATCACCCCGTGGTCCCTCAGCGCCCGAATTGCGAAACAATCCGCGTTACGCTCCTGACTAGCTGACCCAAGACCAACTCCGAATGGTAGAGCGAGGTGCGCACATTCGTGGTAAAACACAAGGAGCGCAGCCCTATAAGGGATACGGTTCAATAGTCGCAAATCAAGCAGAATTAGCGGACCGTAACGCGGACTGTTTAGAGCATAACCACCACCATGTTGTGAGGCGAAGCGCGCTGCGGAGGGTGAAGTAAAAATTTGAACCGGCCTTCCATTAGCCGTCGTACAATTCAATGGAATGCCATTGAAATTCAGATAGTGTGACTGTGCGACTGCAGGCGTGGACATCGCAAATATCAGAGCAGCACCGAGTGCTAACAAGACGCGAAAAGCGGTAACAATCACTCTCCGATCAATTCAGTGATGCGAGCACAATCGCTTTCAACCAGCATACGCCCCGCATACCACCGCCGAATATCTTGAAACCGCTCATCAATTCTAGAGGTAGAGCCATCATCAACAACGGGAGACTCATAATTTTGTGAGTTTTCCCTAGCAAGACGATCCAGTTCTTTGTTGGCAAGCCCCCTCATAAATTCCAGAGTACGCCCAAGCTCAAAGTCCGAAGAAACATCTCCTGTCCCGATAATAAAGTACCTCCTCATCCCACTCAGATCTCTGTCGCCCTCTTCAATGAAAAGCTCCCAGAATTTCTTCCCCTGTTCGTAGCCGTATCGAATAAATTCCTCTCGATCAGCAAACTTTTTCGCTTCATTCGCTGCCTGTGAACAAATAAAAGAGTCAATAGAATTACCAGTCAAATCGGCAGCCAATACACGGTTTGCCTCTATTTCGTCAGCGGTTTGTGCCTGAGCGAATGCTCCTTGAGAAAGACAAAGGCCAATAAAACAACAAAATGCGAACGACTTTTTCATAACTACCCCTTACGCTTCCGGCTCTGTAACTTGCAGACGAGTATGAAAAAGGCAATCGGCAAAAACGACCAACCTCACCCCATCCCAGCCGCTTTCATCAGCGCCTTCGTGCTCGCGTCGAAATTGCCCTCGCCTGCATCAATGTCCTTCGCCATTTTCTTGCCCAGCTCCACGCCAAACTGATCGAACGGGTTGATGCCCATCAGAACTGCGTTCGCGAACGTGCGATGCTCGTGAAATGCGATCAATGCGCCTAGCGCCGCGGCGTCCAGATCATCGACCAGCATCATCGCGCTGGGCCGGTCCCCGGGGAAGGCTCGCGCAGGGTCTTTGCCATCGGCGGACATATTGCCGCCCGCCATCAGGGCGGCGCCTTGGGCAAAGCAATTGATCAGCAGGCTCTTGTGATGCGCAGGGTCCAGCTCATCCCCCGGCGCGATGCTGGCGATAAAGTCGACCGGGATCAGATGCGTGCCTTGGTGCAGCAATTGGAACACCGCGTGCTGCGCATCCGTGCCCACTCCGCCCCAAGTCACAGCCGCTGTTGGCAGGCCAACCGGTATGCCGTCTTTCAAAACCCGCTTTCCGTTCGACTCCATCTCAAGCTGTTGGAGATAGTCCGGCAACAATGTCAGCCGCTCATCATAGGCAAACACCGCGCGCGTCTGACATCCGCGTGCGCGGGTGTAATATTGATCCGCAAAAGCTGCGAGCAGCGGCAGGTTCGCCCGGCCCTCGGCTTCACGGAAATGCGTATCAATCGCCTGCGCGCCCGCCAGCATCGCTTGGAAATCCTCCATCCCCACCGCAATCGCGACGGGAAAGCCAATGCTCGACCACAGTGAGTAACGCCCGCCAACGCTTTCAGGGAATGGCAGAATGCGCGTTTCATCAACGCCCCACTTCACCGCGCCTTCGGGATTGGCCGTGAGCGCAACAACGCGGCCGGCGGGGTCATCGACGCCGTTTTCTTCCAGCCATTTGAGCGCGCTGGCTGCATTGGTCATCGTTTCAGTGGTGGTGAAAGTTTTCGATGCAATCGCGATCAGCGTCGTTGCCGGGTCACATGCCGCGAACGCCTGCTCCAGCGCTAGGCCATCAATGTTAGAGACGACATGCACATCGACCAGCGTGAGATCACGCCCCAGAGCGTCAACTGCCAATGCTGGGCCAAGCGCCGATCCGCCAATACCGATATGGATGAGGTGATTGATCTCTCCCAATGCGCCCTGATGGATCGCCTCCACCAGAATGCCCATGCGCGCGGTCAACGCTTCGGCCTCTTCCACCTGTGCCTCTGTGCCGCTGCCGCGCATTGCTCCGTGGGTCGCCGCGCGCCCTTCTGTCGCGTTGACAATGCCGCCATTGAACAGCGCTTCTCTTTGACCGGCAAAATCCTGATGTTTTGCCAAGGCTTCCAGCTTAGCCAGCACATCATCATCCAGATGCGTTTTGGACCAGTCGAACAGGATGCCCAATTCGCCAAGGTCGTCAAGAGACGCCTCAAGCCGCTGGCTCATCTTGCCGACGCGATCCGTGTCAGCATCGAACAATTCGGTGAGGCTAGGCTGGGGAAGCGCGCAAATCGCGTCCCAGGCGGTGGAAATCGGATCGGTCATTGGCAAATTCCCTTGGCGTGATTGCATCTGCGCGGTTAGGGACCGGGGCGATGAATGTTAAGACCCAAACTGATAGCGATACACCGGCTGGTGACGTATGCGCGGCTGCAACTGAGGAAGAAAAGCCGGAAAGCCTCGCCAGCTTTGCCTTTTTCGTGCTGAAGCTGGTGCTGGTCGTGCTGATTTTCCGTAGCTTCGTTTTCTCCCCGTTTTCGATTCCGTCAGAAAGTATGCTGCCGCGTTTGTGGAACGGCGATTATCTGCTCGCGGCGAAATGGCCTTATGGTTTTTCAAACAACTCGCTGCCGCTTGGGGCACCGTTAATTCCGGGCCGAGTACTCGCGGGAGAACCTGAGGCCGGCGATGTCGTCATCTTCAAGCATCCGATTGACGGCGCAGACTATATTAAGCGCGTGATTGCGCTGCCCGGCGACAGCATCGGCATAATCGATGGTCAGGTGGTGCTGAACGGTGAGTTAGTTCCCAAAGAACGGATCGAGGATTTCATCATCCCAGTCTCACCCAACACCGGCTGCGCATGGGGCGCAGAGCAGCGCACCGATGATGATGGCGCAGGCGTGTGCGCCTATGCGCAATATCGCGAAACCCTACCCAATGGCGCCGCGTATAATGTGCTCGATTTTGGTCCGACGAATTCTGACAATAAGGCGCCAGTTATCGTCCCCGAAGGACGCATGTTCGTGATGGGCGACAACCGTGACAATTCACAAGACAGCCGCTTTGTCGCGGCTGCGGGCGGCGGTGTTGGCCTTGTTCCGCAAGACAATCTGGTTGGCCGTGCAAGCGTCATCATGTGGTCAACCGATGGCGGGGCCGAATGGGTTATGCCTTGGACATGGTTCAGCGCCGCGCGTTGGGGCCGGATGGGAGGCGGGCTGTGAGCGGCGCGCCACTCGATCGCCTTGGTGATTCGACGACCAAATGGCTGACTGAACTTGGACTTGAGGTGCGCGGGGAAGCCCCGTGGCTCGAAGCGCTGACGCATGGCAGCGTGCAAGGCCATGTGCCCAATGGCGGGCGCCAGATGAAAGATTATCAGCGGCTCGAATTTTTGGGCGACAGGGTCCTAGGCCTCTCGGTTGCAGATTGGCTTTACCGCCGTGGCGATGCGCCCGAAGGCAAACTGTCACAGCGGCTCAATGCTCTGGTCAGCGGGGTGACCTGCGCGCGGATTGCGCGGTCAATTGGGTTGGCAGAGCATTTGCGCCTCGGAAAACAAGCGCGCGAAGATGGCGGCGCGGATAGCGACAATATCCTTGGCGATGTAATGGAGGCGCTGATCGGTGCGTGCTTTATCGAGCATGGTTTTGAGGTCGCTCGAGACTTTATTTACCGCGCTTGGGATAAAGAACTTGCCGGTAAAGCGGGTGAGGCAAAGCACCCCAAATCCGCCTTGCAAGAATGGGCAGCGGGCAATAGCCATCGCTCACCGGACTACGAAATTGTTGGCCGAAGCGGACCAGATCATGCCGCGCGTTTTACCGTTCGGGTTAGCGTGCACAACGTCGGTGAGGCTGAGGCCACCGCCGCAAGCAAATCTGAAGCAGAAAAGCGAGCGGCCACGGTATTTATGGAGCAATTTGGATGAGCGCCGAGACTGGCACAAAATGCGGAGTGGTAGCAGTTATTGGCGCGCCTAATGCAGGCAAATCAACGCTGGTCAACCAGATGGTCGGGCAAAAGGTCGCGATCACATCGCACAAAGCGCAAACGACCCGCGCGCGGATGCTGGGCATTGCCTTGCACCCGGCAAAGGATCCCGAAACGCAGATGATCCTGGTCGACACGCCCGGCATCTTTGAACCGCGCAGGCGGCTTGATCGCGCGATGGTCAGCGCGGCTTGGGAAGGCGCGGAAAGCGCCGATGCAATCCTGCTGATTGTCGATCCGATCAAGCAACGCCGTCATGAATTGATCCCGCTGCTTGAAGCACTTGAGAAACGGCCAGAGCAAAAAATTCTGGTGCTGAACAAGGTTGACCGCGCAAAGAAAGAACCACTTCTGGCGCTCGCGCAGGAGCTAGACGAACAGATTGATTTTGAACAGATATTCTTCGTCTCTGCGCTGACCGGTGACGGCGTAGCCGAGATGATGGAAGCGCTTGGCAAAATGATACCGGCTGGACCGTGGATGTACCCCGAGGATCAGGTGTCGGATGCGAGCGAACGCTTGTTAGCAGCTGAGATTACGCGCGAGCAGATTTACAGCCAATTGCACGAAGAATTGCCGTATGACGCAGCGGTGCGCCCTGAGAAATACGAAATGCGTGCTGATGGCTCGGTCGAGGTGCGCCAGCAAATCGTGATCGCACGCGACAGCCAAAAGCCGATTGTGCTTGGCAAGGGCGGCCAGCGGATCAAGGAAATCGGCGAAGCGGCACGCAAAGAGCTAAGCGAAATTCTGGGCGTGAAAGTGCATCTATTTTTGCACGTCAAAGTCTCTGAAAACTGGTCAGAGGACAAGGAAGTGTTCGAAGAAATGGGCCTCGACTGGGTGAAATGAGCACACGGCCGCTTAGAAAGTTCGTCAAACGATACACGACGCTTTCCAGCGCGTTGCAAACGCTCAATCAGAAAAAGCTCGTATTGCTGAGCCCATCGAAATGGGACGATGCCAACGACGCCTATTTCATGGACTTGTATCGCGCGAAAACATCCTCGCCATCAGTGCTCGCCCTTTGCTGCACGATGGCGAAGGAAACCTATCACCATTGGCGCGTCTTCACATCTGGCATTGATGGCGTTTCAATCGAATTCCACCGCGAACCCCTCGAAGAGGCGGTCGAAGGGCAGGTTGGTTTTCGTGCTGGCCCCGTCGAATACCTTGGCGTCAATGAATTGGACGGGCGAAGCGGAAAACACCTCAGTTCTCTGCCATTTGTGAAGCGCGAGGGCTATGCCGATGAACGCGAATGGCGGATCATCAAGCAATGCGATGAGGTGCGCGAATTCGCCGACTTAGCTATTGAATTATCTTGGATCAGCAGCATCACTTTCAGTCCTTGGATGCCCCCTAGCCTGACCGATAACTTGCGCGGCATAATCAAAACAATTGTGCCTGATGCGAAGATTTCTCTCCGATCCAGCAGCCTGACGAACAGCAGGGCGTGGAAAGATGCAGGCCGAAAGCTCGCGGACAGCTAAACGGCAGCTCATCGGCACGATGTGCTAAGCCGATTGTCCTAGTGCCTCTGCCCAATCGCGGCGTATCCTCAGCGAACGTATCAAACACTCCTCATCAACAATGGACTGTTTGAGATGAAGACTATGACTGAATTTGAAGTCACCAACGTCACCGGTGCTGGAATCATTGAAGAAATCGAAAAGCGTCATCCCGGCGGCGAATGGTTCGGTAGCAGCTACGTCCCGAACGGCTGCCCGCACCCAGAGCCCGATTGGCGTCCACTACCTTATTAAAATACGGGCGATTCACAACGGCAGCGTCGCATTCCCTCGCGGCGCTGCCATCCGCGTTGGCAAGCCGCAGGAGCACTAAACCCTAACGTTTCTTTGCGATCTTGATCTTCTGCTGCTTGGCAAAGCTTTTGGTGGAATCTTCGCTACGGTTCAGCGCCTTGGCGATCTGTTTGAGCCCCTGCCCCTTGGACGCGAGCAATTTTAGCCGCCCTGCCTCTTCGGCGTTCCACGGTTGTTTGTGACGTTCAAAGCGTTCTTTACCCATGCCCTTTCCCTAGACGTAGAGCGCGGGAATGGCGAGCGGCAAGCGCCCCTGCCGCCTCAGCCCTTGCTGACTTTTTCCAGCTTTGCTCGAAGGCTCGGTTCGTCAAACGGTTTGACGATGTAGTCGTCTGCGCCAGCGCTGATCCCTTCGTGGATGTCGGCTGCATCACCTTTGGACGTGCAAAACACCACCGTTGGCGCATGGGGCGTTGGAATAGCTCGCAATTGGCGCACAAATTCGATCCCGTCCATTTCTGGCATTTGCCAATCGGTCAGAACCAGATGCGGCATACTTTTCTTGCAACGCGCGAGACCTTCTTCGCCATTTTCCGCTTCGATGGGAACATAGCCGAGGCTTTTTGCGATCTTGCTAGACACTTTGCGGATCACCCGGCTGTCATCGACGATCAGGCAAACCTTTGCGGCTGCCTGCTGAACATCAGCCCCTTCGCCGCCGCGCATTGCCTTGGCCGCGGCAACGATGGAATCGGTGTCGTTGCCGCCGGTCGCTGGCGCTGGCTGATCTTCACGCGCTTCGACAGCGCTGCTTGCTGGGGCAGCCTTTGGCGCGGCGTCAGGCGCCGTTTTTGCTTGCTCAGTTTGGGCCGTCTCGTTTGCCGCAGGTTCGCCGTCAGGCGCGCCTTTTGCCGCAGCGAGTTTTTCAGCAAGAGTCTTGCCTTCCATCGCTTGGTTCATGCGTGCCTGGCCGCCCGGTGATTTGGGCCCAGTGGTGCGTTTGATTAGATTTTGAATGGCTCTAGCTCCCCCCGAAGGCTCGCGAAGTTGCGTTCATCAACTTCGCCCGCCTCGTCCAACTCGGAAACTTGGTCATTCGCCTCGATTTCCGCTGCTGCCGGCGCGCCTGCTGCTTCCTCTCCCGGGGTCATACAGACGTGCAGATACGGCATCCACACATCGCCAAATTCGGCCTTTTGATACCAAACGTCGAGCACATCATAGCTCGCCCAAATTCCATCAGGTTCACGCAGGCGAAGTCCTTCGCCGATGCGCGGCACCGCGGCAAAGCGCATGCGGTCTTGCGATTGATGGGTCTCGTTTTGGACTTCGATTTCGATCACGTGTGCGGCCTCTGGTCATTATCAGCGCGCAGTGAGGCACGCTGGTCCTTGGCCAAGGGATAGGGGACAATACTAAAGGATTTGCAAACAGATCAGCGCCAATATGACGAATTGCCCAAACGGGCCGATCAGTCGGCCCGTTCACGCATCAATCCGCCGCCTTTGCTGCTGTCTTTTTCGCTGAAGCCTTTTTCTTAGCTGCGGGCTTTTTCTTAGGAGCTGCTTTTTTGCGCTTTTTCTTGGCCGGTCCCTTCGCCGCGCGCGCATCGATAAGCTCAATCGCTTTGGCCGCTTCGATGTCTTCAGGCTTGATATCCTTAGGAATCGTCGCGTTTACGTTGCCGTCAGTGACATAAGGGCCATAGCGACCCGGCATCACCTTAATCTCGCCGCCGCTGGTCGGATGCTCGCCCAGCGTCTTGATCGGTTCCGCCTTACCGCGCCCGCCGCCTTTGCGATTGGCTGCCTCTGCAAGCAACGTGACCGCCGCATTCATGCCGGTGTCAAAAACATCGCGCGTGCTTTGCAGTTTGGCGTATTTGCCATCGTGGCGCAGATACGGGCCATAACGGCCGATTGCCGCCTCAATCTCCTTACCCGTCTCTGGATGCGCGCCAACAATGCGCGGCAGATCAAGCAGTTTGATAGCCCATTCAAGGTCAAAATCATCCAGATCCTTGGGGATGGATGCGCGCTTTTTCTTCTCGCCATCCGCCATTTCGACATAGGGACCAAAGCGGCCCGATTTGCGTTCAATATCCTCACCCGTTTCAGGGTGCTGGCCCATCACGCCGTCATCGCTGCCATCATCGCCCTCACCACCAGGCTGGGCAAAACGGCGTGTGAACTTGCATTCGGGATAGTTTTGGCAGGCGATGAACGCGCCAAAGCGGCCACCGCGCAGGTTCAATTTGCCGCCCTCACGCCCCTCTGTTTCGCACAGCGGGCAGAAACGGGCATCTTTGCCATCATCACGCGGCGGGAAGAGATAATCGGACAGATATTCGTCCAAAACTTCGGTCACTTCAGACGGAAGTTTTTCCATAACTTCTTCGGTTTTTGGTTTGAAATCCTTCCAGAATTTCGCGAGCAGCTGTTTGTAATCCTCGCGCCCGTCGGACACCGTATCAAGCTCATCCTCCATCCCGGCGGTGAAGTCATAAGCGACATATGTAGGGAAGAAACGTTCAAGGAATGCGGTTAGCAGACGGCCCGAATCCTCGGCATGAAAACGGCTCTTTTCCATCCGCACATAATCGCGGTCGCGCAGGGTCTGGATGGTCGAGGCATAGGTCGATGGACGGCCAATGCCGAGTTCTTCCAGACGCTTAACAAGCGATGCCTCGGAAAAGCGCGGCGGTGGCTGCGTGAAGTGCTGGTTGGCCTCAACATCTTTTTTAGCCGGGCATTCGCCTTTGCTCATGGCGGGTAGCAAACCGTCCTCATCATCGTCTGACTTATCATCAAAACCTTCTTGATAGACGGCAAAGAAGCCGGGAAATTTGACGACTTGACCGGTCGCGCGCAGCTCGTGCTGGCCGGTCGCATCGCGCATATTCACAGTGGTCCGCTCCAGTTGAGCCGCTGACATCTGGCTGGCCATGGCGCGCTTGAAGATCAGCGAATACAGCTTCGCCTCATCACCCGATCCAGCGGCATCTCGGCTGAAATTGGTTGGCCGAATGGCTTCGTGTGCTTCCTGAGCATTCTTCGCTTTAGTGCTGTAAAAACGCGGTTTTTCCGGGCGATACTCTTTCGCAAAGCGTTCTTCGACCGCATCGCGCGCGGCCATGATCGCAGACATATCCATCTGCACACCGTCTGTCCGCATGTATGTGATCGCGCCCGCTTCATACAGCGATTGCGCGCACCGCATGGTGTGGCTGGCGGAAAAGCCGAGCTTACGCGCCGCCTCTTGCTGCATCGTCGATGTCGTGAAAGGAGGAGATGGATTGCGCTTGAGCGGCTTGGTCTCAATATCCTCAACCGTGAAACGTCCGCCTTCTACCGCAGCCTTGGCCGCCATTGCGCTGGTTTCATCGCCGAGGTCATGCTTGCCCAGCTTCTTGCCAGCGAATTGCGTGAGCCGCGCGTCAAACGCCGTTCCGTCGTGCTCCATTTTTGCGAGCACAGACCAGTATTCCACCGGTGTGAACGCCTCGATCTCACGCTCTCGATCAACAATCAGGCGCAATGCGACCGACTGAACGCGGCCCGCTGATTTTGCACCGGGCAGCTTGCGCCACAGCACTGGTGAGAGGGTGAAGCCGAACAAATAATCAAGCGCGCGGCGGCCCAGATAGGCATCAATCAGCGGCTGATCGAGCTCACGCGGGCTCTTCATCGCCTCTGTCACTGCGCCTTTGGTGATCGAGTTGAACGTCACCCGGTCAACCTTGGTTGGCAGAGCCTTTCGCTTCCGCAGCAGCTCTTGAACGTGCCAGCTGATCGCTTCGCCTTCGCGGTCAGGGTCGGTCGCGAGGACAAGACGCGAGGCGTCTTTTGCCGCATCCGCGATTTCCTTGAACCGCTTTTGCTTGTCGCGGTACAATTCCCAATCCATCGCAAAGTCTTCATCCGGACGAACGCTGCCATCCTTAGGAGGCAGATCGCGGACATGGCCGTAGCTGGCGAGAACTTTGAAATCCTTGCCGAGATACTTTTCGATGGTCTTCGCCTTTGCCGGCGATTCAACGATGACTAATTGCATGGTGGTGTATTGAAATCCTTACGTGTGTACGTACGCGCGAGGGTGGAGCCGGTTTCGCAAATGCGTCAAGAGGTCAATTACTCGAAAACAGCAGCAAGTGAAGCGTCAGGCTCTCTCAAGGCTTTATAAGCGGTGATAGAAAGCCCCATCAGCATCAATGGCAATGTGTGGACCCCAAGCGATACGAGCGCGCTTGATAGGCCGGAAAACGGTAAGCTGCCGAATATCGCGCTGAATGCGCCGCCGAACACGGCAATTGCAGCGAACCACATGCCGCCGATCAACATGAAGGCAACGGACAAGGGCAGTAAGTTTTGGCTGCTAGCGTGCCAACTGGCCCCGATCGCTTCAAACAATGTTGTTTTCTCCGCGACCAGAAAGCTGGGCGCCATGAGCCATTTTCCGCCCAGCAACAAACCCGGCACCAAAAGCAGCGAGAGACCGAAATAGATCGGGAACCCCAAAATGATCGCCATGAAGAAGAAACTGAATATCTTGATCTTTTCATCCGACGAGACGCCGCCGCGCGACAGGATTGCGCGGTAGAGATAATATTGCGCGACAAAATACACGATGAAGATCGGCAGTGACAAAATACTACCGAGCGGCCCTGATAGATCGATCACCATGCCCGCGATCAGAAAGGCGAGAAGATATATACCCACCTCTTTGCGATTCTCAGATAGCTCTGCGAATGTGCCGCTTAACAGTTCGCTGACCCTAACTGTTCGGTTTTGAACAAATGCCAAAATTCGCCCCTATTTGAATGCCTAATTGGGCCTTCACCCAGCCAAGCTCACCCGCCCGCCGGAATGCCGCTCCAGATCGCCCGTGATCTCTAACTCCAACAGCGCCATTTGCACCAACGCCATGCTCGCGCCCGATTGCCGGGCCAGCTCGTCCACCGCAACCGGCGCCGTTGAAAGCAGCGCAATTATTCGCTCGCTATCCCCAGCATCGAGCTGCGCATCGCCCAGCTCAGAGAAATCATATTCCTCGCGTTCTTCTGCCACGTTGAAACGGGATCGCGGCGTGCCCTCAAAACTCTCAAGCAGCTCAATCACTTCATCGGGGCTTTGCACGAGCACCGCACCATCGCGAATTAGCTGGTTGCAACCAAGGCTGCGCGTGTCGAGCGGGGAACCGGGTATCGCCATGACCTCGCGGCCTGCCTCACCGGCCAGCCGCGCAGTGATGAGCGAGCCGGATTTTGGCGCGGCCTCCACCACCAAAGTGCCCGCCGCAAGGCCTGCAATAATCCGGTTTCGGCTGGGAAAGTGCCGCCCTCTCGGCTCGGTCGCAGGAGGCTGCTCTGCAATAAGCAAGCCCTCATTCGCGATTTGCTCTTGCAGCGCTTTGTGCTCTGGCGGGTAGGCAATATCGATTCCGCTCGCGATGACACCCACCGTTGCTGGCATTGCCCCTTCATGCGCTGCGCCATCGATCCCGCGCGCCAGCCCTGATACCACGACATACCCTTGCGCCGTCAAATCGCGCCCAAATTGCTTGGCGATCTTCACCGCCGCAGCAGAGGAATTGCGCGCACCCACCATCGCCACGCAGGGTTTCGACGCCAGCGTCACATCGCCGCGATAGGTGAGGATGGGTGGCGCGCTTTCGATCTCAGCCAGCAGCGCCGGAAAATCGGGCAGATCATGAAACAGATAACTTGCACCTGCGCGCTGAATGCCTTCAACCTCACGCTCAATCCTGTGACGCGGCGCGGGGCGATAGCTGCGTTTGCCCCGCGACCCCAGTTCAGGCAGGGCTTCGAGCGCGGTGATCGCATTACCGAACCGCGCAAGCAATTTGCGATAGCTCACCGGGCCAATATTGGGCGAACGCAGCAAGCGAATACGAGCAAACGCCTCTGCTTGGGTTAGCGCTGTGACCGACTTTGAACTCACGCGTCTTTCTTCCCGCCGATCTTTGGCTCTTCACCCTTGGTAAGCCTGCCAATATTCTCGCGGTGGAGATAGATGATCAGGCCCGCGATGGCGGCGAGAACAGGCAAAAATTGGGGATAGCCGAACAAGGGCGCAGCGGCGGCAGCAGCGACAACGGCGCTCATCCCCGCCAGTGACGAAATGCGGAAAATCGCGAGCATGGAAAGCCAGATGCCTGCGTATGCGAGGCCGATGGGCCAAGCGAGGCCAAAGGCGACGCCAGCGTTTGTGGCAACGCCCTTGCCACCTTTGAACTTCAGCCAAACAGGAAAACAATGGCCCAGCACCGCAGCGCCCGCGGCAAAGGCCATTGCCACTTGGCCTGCTTCTCCCGGCCATAATTGACCAGCGATAAATACCGGCGCGAAGCCTTTCACCAGATCGAGCAGCAAAGTCCCCGCTGCCAATCCCTTGTTGCCAGTGCGCAGCACATTGGTAGCGCCGATATTGCCGCTGCCAATATCGCGCACATCGCCCATGCCAGCCGCTTTGGTCAGCAGCAGGCCGAACGGGATTGAGCCGAGCGCATAGCCCAGTATCGCTGCGTAAATTGCTTCCATGCTTTTTAGCCCTTCCACGGGTACAAATCGTGACCCGCTTCCCTTTTCGCAAGGCGTAAGTAAAAGGCGGACCTTCCACAAGCATAAGACGCGAAAGTCCAAACGATTACCGATCCAACCGCTCCGATCCTGTTGCTTGATACCGGCGTTGGCGGGCTGACCATCTACGACGAGGTTCGGCGCGCCCTGCCCGATGCGCCGATCATTCTGGCAGCCGATTACGCTGGGCTGCCATACGGCACGAAGACGGAGGCAGAGGTTGCAGCCCGGGTCGCGGGCCTGCTTGGCCGGATGAGCGAGCGGTATCAGCCGCGCCTCGCCTGCATCGCCTGCAACACCGCCAGCACAATTGCATTGGGCATGGTACGCGAGGTTTTGGAGATCCCGATTGTCGGCACTGTGCCAGCAATCAAGCCTGCCGCGCTTAACAGCAAAACGGGCGTGATCGGGATGCTGGGCACAGCGGCAACTGTCCGCCAGCCCTATGTTGATCGTCTGGAAGCAGAGTTTGTGACCGGCGGCAAGCTGATACGCTTTGCTGCGCCTGATTTGGTTGACGAAGCGGAAAACAAGCTGCGCGGCAGGCCCGTCAATCGCACCGTCATCAAGGCCGCGCTTGAGGGTTTGCTGGAACACGATGACGCAATGAAGATCGACAATGTGGTGCTGGGCTGCACGCATTTCCCGTTGCTGAAAGAAGAACTGATGGACGTTGCGCTTTGCGACCTTGCCATGTCTCCAGACCTGCGTTTTGTTGATGGTGCAGCGGGCATAGCGCGCCGAATTGCGCACCTGCTGGAGGGTCAAGAATTCACCAAAACAGGTCCAAATCGCGCGGTGACAACGGGCGACCTTGGCCGCTTGCAGGAACTCAATGGCGCTTTCGCGAATTATGCTATCGATCAGATTGATCGATTTTAAGCAGTCCACCTGCAAATTATTCGCAAAGATAGCGCTGGAAATAGGGGCAATCTCCGCCTAGATCGCGCTCACTTCTGGCCCGCCGCACGGGCGAAACGATGAGTAAACACGTGAATTACGGCAACGTCTTCGACAAAGCGATTGACCGCCTCCATGAGGAAGGCCGCTACCGCGTGTTCATCGACATTATGCGCAATAAAGGCGCCTATCCCAATGCGCGCTGCTTTCACGGACACAACGGACCAAAGCCGATCACTGTCTGGTGCTCCAACGATTACCTTGCGATGGGCCAGCACGAAAAGGTCATCACCGCGATGGAAGATGCGCTGCACGATGTGGGCGCAGGTAGCGGCGGCACGCGCAACATCGGCGGCAACACGCACTTCCACGTCGAGCTAGAGCATGAACTTGCTGATCTTCACGGCAAAGAAGGCGCCCTTACCTTCACTAGCGGCTACGTGTCGAACGACGCGACGCTTTCAACGCTGGGCAAATTGCTGCCCGGCTGCGTGATTTTTTCCGATGCGCTCAACCATGCAAGCATGATCGCAGGCATTCGCAATTCGGGATGTGAGAAGCGTGTATTCAAACACAACGACATGGCGCATTTGGAAGAAATGCTGGCAGCCGAAGATCATGACGCGCCCAAAGTCATTGCCTTCGAAAGCGTCTATTCGATGGACGGCGATGTAGCCCCAATCCACGAGATTTGCGATCTCGCTGAGAAATACAACGCCCTCACCTATATCGATGAAGTTCATGCGGTCGGCATGTATGGGCAGCGCGGCGGCGGCATTTCAGAACGTGATGAAGCGGCGGACCGGATCGACATTATCGAAGGCACGCTAGGCAAAGCGTTTGGCGTCATGGGCGGCTATATCGCGGCTGATACGCGCATTATTGACTGCATCCGCAGCTATGCGCCAGGTTTCATCTTTACAACGTCGCTGTCACCAGTTCTGGTTGCGGGCGTGCTCGCCTCGGTCAAGCATCTCAAATCCTCAAGCGAAGAACGTGACGCGCAGCAAGCCAACGCAGAAGCGCTCAAGACCAAGATGCGCGATGCTGGCCTGCCAGTCATGGACAGCGTGACGCATATCGTGCCGCTGATGGTCGGCGATCCGGTTCGCGCAAAGAAGATCAGCGACATCCTGCTCGCCGAATATGGCTGCTACGTTCAGCCGATCAATTACCCGACCGTGCCGCGCGGGACCGAGCGCCTGCGCTTCACTCCCGGCCCGATGCACACCGCCGCGATGATGGATCAGCTGGTGGGCGCGCTGGTTGAGATCTGGGACCGGATGGAGCTGGAGCTGCGCCAAGCGGCTTAGACTAGGCAACGGCGGCAGCGCCGCGCCGTAACGTCCTTTGCGCTGCCACCGCAATACGCTAGCACTCACCTGAAAATTCAGGAGAGAACTACGTGAGCGGTAACCCCAATCAGAAGTATGATGAAATCGTCCTCGGACGCAGATCGATCCGTGGCTACCTTGATAAGCCGGTCCCGCAGAAACTGATTGAAGAGGTGCTGGCAATGGCAATGCGCTCACCCTCATCAATGAACACCCAGCCATATCATTTCCATGTGATCACGGGTGAGCCGCTGGACCGCATCCGCAAAGGCAACACGGAGCGTATTCTTGCGGGAGAGCCGGACAGCCGCGAATTTCGCAAAGGCCACGCATTCGAAGGCGTCCACCGCGACCGGCAGGTCGGCTGCGCGATCCAATTGTTCGAAGCGATGGGAATTGGCCGCGAAGACAAAGAAAAACGGCAAGACTGGGTGCTGCGCGGATTTCGCCAGTTCGATGCGCCGGTGTGCGTGATCATCAGCTATGATAAAGAGCTATCCGATGCCGATGACACTGTGTTCGATTGCGGTGCGGTGACGACAGCGATGGTCAACGCGGCATGGTCACGCGGGCTCGGCTGCGTGATCAATTCGCAAGGCATCATGCAAAGTCCGGTGGTGCGCGAACATGCGAATATTCCAGACGATCAGGTGATCATGAAGGCCGTCGCGATGGGCTGGCCCGACGAAGACTTTCCCGCCAACCCGGTGAAGATCACGCGCCGCAGTGTGGACGAGGCCGCGACGTTTGTGGGGTTTGAATAAGGGGAAGCGTTTCAGGGCCGACTATCTAGGCCATCAATCCCGATGCCTTCAGTGATTCAATCAAATCAATGAGTTGAGATCGGCATTCAGTGTCAACAACGCTTCCGTTGCCCGGGTGCTCCACGCGCTCGGCTTTTGTCGCGCCAACCAAACCAAACGCCTCCCAGACCCCAGGAGTTCCTGACTTTGTGCAAACCCAGCCGAGCTGCCCTTCGCCCGATGGCGTAGCCTTGAATGCGATGTCTCCATGCAACCACTCGCCCGATGATGGCGGCGTCTCTGCGCGCCAAATAATTTTTTTGCCGTCGCCGACTTCCCAAGCAGGACCCGCGGAGATGTGGACAGAACGGCGACCATCAGCCGCTAATATTTCAAGTCCATCGTCTTGGCTGACATTGCGCAGCGACAATACCGGACCAACCCCGCGACGTTCCAACCCGTAATCGGATTGATACTGCCACACCGATCCGACACTGGTTTCCAATCGGGAGGATACACCTGAAATCTTGACGCGTGCTTCTGTAAGGTAGGGGGAAGAATGGGCCAGGACTTCGTTCTTTCGTCCCCCAATCTCGCCATAGATGCCAGGCTTTCCGCCATGCTCACAACGCGGATGAAGAATGCTGTTGTGTTGGCCCATCAGATTGAACAAGCGGTATGCGTCACTGATCGCTTCGAGAGACGGGCGCACCCAAGAATTGCCATTGCAGGAATACAGCAAGTCATCGATTTCGATATGGCTGCCCGGCTCCAATATCCCGTTTGAATACCTCCCACTCCAAAATGTGTTTTGGTTGCACCAACCCTTTGCGGAGGCTGTATCAAGGTAAGTCGAGTATTGGTTGTTGGTCAGCTGGCTGATGTGGACGTCATTATACACACATCCGGCTTCATCCCCGCGCAGCCAAATCCCGCGTTGAAAGTTCAAGACAGACACATGGAATTCACCCATGTAGCAGTTTTGCAGCTTCAGCCCGCACGAAGGAATCGCCCAATTGATCTTGGCGTTTTCGATAGCGAGGTGGCCCAAAATTCGAGGCCGTGATAAAAGCGCGCCGCTGGCAGTTGTCACCTCTAAGGCAATATCGGGATTGCTAGTGTCGAAATACAGTTTCGCGCCCTGGCTTTGCAGCGTGATCGCTTGCCTGATCTTCAAACCGTAGGTTGTGCGATACGTGCCATGAGGAAGCAACACGGAGAGACCCAACGCTTGCGCCGCGTCGAATGCGGATTGCAGAGCTGCGGTGTCGTCGCTCCGCCCGTCGCCTGCGGCACCAAACCACTTCACATTCAGGTCAGCGTCGAATTGCCTTACCCAAGCGCCGCGCTCACCAAGTTTGTCATCGGGCTGGTGATCAGCCCGCGCGATGAATATCCCTTGGCTCGGGTCTGCTGCAACTTCTCTGGATAAATCGGCTGGGTTGAAGGCGAACCATCCAGCGCGGCCCCGCTCTAGCAAATAGGCGACGGAAGATGACGCGGCATCCAGTTCTGACAAAGCGCTCCTGCTAGCAACCGCGGGGCCGGGCCCGGCAAAAGCTCTCGCTTTGCCCCGCCCACTTGTGAGCTCTATTGTTCCAGCGGCGGTCAGGCTACCGCTCATAAAAAGTCGTCTTGTGGTCATAGCGCGGCCTCACAATTCCAAATGTCGCAGTCGGTCGCGCGTATGTTAAATGGCAAGACGGCTCAACGCTATCGGAATGTAAGTTTGCACCTAGCGAACAAACTTTGCTTTAAAAATAGCGAACTACCTTAGCGACACCACATTGTCGCTTTGCGGAAGCTTGCGGTCGCCGCGGAACAGGCTCATCATCGGCTCGTCGGCGACAGTAAATTCTTCCGCATTGCCAAAGCCGTTAAAGCCGGTCTTCATCGCCGCGCCGTAAGCGCCGATCATGCCGATCTCGATATAATCGCCAGCCTGTATATCGCCCGGCAAAGAGAACGGCCCTGCCATGTAATCCGCATCATCGCAGGTCGGGCCATAGAATGAGAAATCGACCATTGGATCGCGCAAGTTCTCAGCCAATGCTTGCACCGGAAAACGCCAATCGACATGCGCCGCATCATATAGCGCTCCATATGCGCCATCATTGATGAACAGCTCATCGCCGCGGCGCTTATCCACTTGAACCACTAGCGAGGAGTATTCCGCCGCCAGCGCCCTTCCCGGCTCACACCACAATTCCGCATTGTAGGCGATTGGAAGGTCTTCAAAATGCTTTGCGATCAGTGCGAAGTAATCTTCAAGCGGCGGCGGCTCCATCCCCGGATAGATGCTGGGAAAGCCCCCGCCCACATCGATCATGTCAATCACCACGCTCGCTTCGGCAATTGCAGCGCGGGTGCGGTCCAGCGCTTGCACAAAGGCGAACGGTGTCATCGCCTGACTGCCAACGTGGAAACACACGCCCAGCCAATCACAATGCTGGCGGGCCTGTTGTAGCAGCTCGGGCATTTCTGTCTGATCACAGCCAAACTTGCTCGCGAGGCTCAGCTGCGCATGTTCTGACGACACGCGCAGTCGAACGCACAGACGCAGGTCTTGCGCTGGCTCACCCGTTTTCAGATCGCGGCACGCCTCGACAATCTTCTCAAGCTCTTCCGCGCTATCAAGGCTGAAAGTGCGCACGCCGTGCTGATGATATGCCTCTGCAATGGCGCGGCGCGTCTTGATCGGATGCATGAAGCACAATTCAGCCTCAGGCAGCTCTGCGCGCGCAAGGCGCACCTCTGCAATAGAGGCGACGTCGAAATGCGTGAGACCAGCCTCCCACAACACGCGCAGCAACGAAGGCGCTGGATTGGCCTTTACCGCATACAGCACCTTGCCCGGAAACTTCGCGTTGAAGAAACGGGCAGCACGCATCGCAGCATGCGGGCGGTTTAGAATGATGGCTTCATCCGGCGCGTGCGCCGCGATTACCGCCTTAGCGTCAGGATAAATGTGCAACTCAAGGGACCCCCAGAAGGTTTAGGTTCTGAAACAAGCTGCCATACGGTCTTGCGATCAAGAGTCCCCGCCCCACAAAGGGGAACGGCAGCGGAGGCGCGGATATAGTCACAAACCGCGCAACCGCAAGCGGAAAACCAACACGAGCGAGCGAATTTACATCGCGGAGATGCGCTTAGAACGCGACGTTCGGCACCTGATCAACCACGCCTTTTTCGCTATCATCAAGCCGGTCAAAGTCAGCCGGTTTAAAGCCTAGCATCCCAGCGAACAGAACGGCAGGAAAGCTTTCGCGCGCGCTGTTGAACGAAGCGACAGCGGCGTTAAGTGCCCGGCGCGCAGCCGCCAACTTGTCTTCAACTTCGGACAATTCACGTTGCAGTTCTTGGAAGTTCGCGCTCGCTTTGAGGTCAGGATACGCCTCTCCCAGTGCCAGCAAGCGATCAAGCGCGATCTTCAACTGCTGTTCACTGCCAGAATCTGGAGTGCCCGCCGCAGCGGTGTTGCGCGCGGCGATGACCGAATCCAAGGTCTCTTTCTCGTGAGAAGCGTAGCCTTGAACGGTGCTGACGAGATTGGGGATCAGATCGTGGCGCTGTTTCAATTGCGCGTCGATATCAGCGACGCCTTGGTTTACATTCTGGCGTTGGCGCACAAGGTTGTTGTAAATCCCGATAACCATCAGAATTGTGCCCACGACGATTACAACAATCGCCGATGTCCAGAACCAACCAAAAATCTCAACCACAAGACACCCCTTCCTTAACCTTCTGACGGCATTATAGCTGCAATTGGTTAAGGGTTAAACACCGCCCAACACGGCGGCTGTGGGAGGCGAATGGGCGATGCGCGCCGATGTAAATAAGCTGATGGGCGGCGAGCTAGGAAGCTGGCTCAACGAGCAGCAAGGCATGCGCACAAAGGCCAAGGAAACGGCGCATAATCGCTGGTTTTATAGCGCGGTGATCCTGCTTCCTCTGCTTGCCTTATTATGGTTCGGTCCGGACTGGGGCGGAACGATGAAAACGATCATCAGCGTCTTCGGCATCGGTGGCAGCTATGCGTGGGGCTATGCACCGATCCAGAAAGCCAAGAAAGAGATCAAAATCGGGATCAACTCAGCCATCGCGAATGAGCTGGGCGTGCAATATGCGCACGATGTTGATCCGGGCAGCGAATTTGATGCAGCCAAGACATTTGGCTTAGTGCCGAATTACGACCGCGATGATTTTGAAGACCAATGGTTTGGTGAGCTAGAAGGCCATGATTTCCGCCTCTACGAAGCGCATTTGGAAGAACGCCGCGGGTCGGGCAAAAACAAGCGCTGGGTAACGGTGTTTCGCGGCGCCATCATTCGCATGGAGTTTGGCCGCGCCTTTCGCTCAACCACGCTGCTGCAACGCGCTGGCAAGCACAAGAAATGGTTCGGCCTTGGCGGCCGCAAGGAACGCATTTCGTTCAAGGGCAAGGAACTGGCTCATATCGATCAGGTCCACCCCGCGTTTGAAAATGTCTTCGATGTCTACAGCGATGACAATGTCGAAGCGCGCGTGCTGGTCGATCCGGCCTATGTCGAACATTTGATCGCGATTGAACGCGCCTTTGATGGCGATGCGGTGCGGGCCCTGTTCATGAACGGCGAAATCATCATCGCAGTGGAAAGCGGCAACCTGTTTGAAAGCGGCCATATTGATGCCGATGGTGACCGCGAACGCGCCGAAGAAGCCGCCAAGCAATTTGCATCACTCGCGCGGCTTGCCATGGCATTCAATAAGCAAGAGCGCGGCGATAAACGCGGACGGCCGCGAGCTCAACAGTCTGGCGTAGTGGTCGATGACGCGCGCAATTTGGGCGCAGGTGGATCATCGCTAAACCGGCCAGCGAGCAGCGGATTTGGCCGCAAAGGCCATTAGCGCAGCTTAGCTCAGCCGGTCTTTGAAGTCCTCATATTCAAACCGTTTCACGCATTCCAGCGCATCGGTTTCACTATCCCACAGCCAGATGCTGGGCAGCTGCACTCCGTTGAAAGTGTTGGTTTTCACCATCGAATAATGCGCCTGATCCAGAAACGCGAAACGTGCGCCCGGCTCTGCCTTCATCGGCAGGCGGTAATCACCAATCACATCACCCGCTAGGCAGGAAGGCCCGCCTAGCCGAATGGGAATAGCGCTTTCATCGGGCAGCTCACCCAGCATGGCCGGACGGTAAGGCGCCTCCAGCACATCAGGCATGTGGCAGGTCGCGGACACATCAGTGATGCCGATGGGCATTTCATTAAAGCCAGTATCCAGCAACGTGCCCACTAGAATGCCAGCATCCAGCGCAATCGCCTCGCCCGGCTCTAGGTAAATCTCTGCTCCTGTGTCTTCCTTTGCATCCTTGAGGAACTCGATCAGTTCAGCCCGCTCATAATCGGCGCGCGTGATGTGATGCCCACCTCCCATATTGATCCATTTGAGCTGGCCGAAATACGGCTCAATCGCATCAAACACCCGGTCCCACGTGCGCTTGAGCGGCTCAAACGTTTGTTCACAAAGGTTGTGAAAGTGGACGCCATCCACCCCCTGCATGTGGTCTTCGGTTAGCTGGTCAATTGGAAAGCCAAGGCGCGATCCCGGCGCGCTTGGATCATATTTCGCAACCTCGCCTGTCGCCACCATCGGGTTGATCCGCAGGCCAACGGAAACATCGCCGCCAGTGGTCGCAGCATGATCTAGGATCAGCGCCGCCCGCCCCATCTGCTCAGGTGAGTTGAAGATCACATGGTCGGATAGGCGGCAAATTTCCTCCAATTCTTCCGGCTTATAGGCGGGGGAATAGGTCGCGATTTCGCCATCGTAATATTCGCTCGCCAGCCGCGCTTCCCACAAGCCGCTGCATGTGGCGCCATCAAGGTATTCGCCGATCAATGGCGCGACCGCGTGCATGGAAAAAGCCTTCAATGCTGCCAGCACTTTGATATCCGCCTCATCGCGAATTTCCGCCAGCACCTGACAGTTCGCGCGCAGCTTTGCCGCATCCACCACGAACGCAGGGCTTTCGACGCGGTTCAAATCGAATTGGGCGAAGGCGCCCGGGTCACCGGCCTGTGTTTGCATTGCTGAGATCAGCTCCTTTTGTCGCAGGTTTTGCACGGGTGGCTACCGAACGCTAGACTGGCAGGAGATAGATGGCATATTTGCGAACACAAGGGAGGGCTTACCATTGCGTCGCATACTCACAATTACTGCTGCACTTTTTCTGTCAGGGACACTGCCCCCTGTCGCACTGGCTCAAGCTCCTCAACCGATCACGAGCAAAAGTGGGTTTGGAGTTGAGACCTTTGCGGGCTGGAAGAAGGTCACAAGCGGCCTGCCGAATGGGGTGAAGTATCTCCACCGCCCCGGTACCACACAGCACAAAGGGAGCGCCGCCTGGTTTTATGACCATCCAGGCAATGATCTAAAGGCAGCGCTTATTGCTTCTGCAAAATCGGGGGGGATCACGAATGTCAAAATCCTCGCAAGCCACCCCATGCCCGGAGCAAAATTGCTCGATAAAGGTGGCCAGGGAATAAGCTACATCGCCGATGGGACGCGCAATGGCGCACCTTACCGAATTGCAGCGATGGTACTTTATGGCAGGCTGAGCAAAAAAGATCCTCGTTCGACCGGTGTGCACACCTTTGTTGCTCCGCGCGATAAATACGCGAGCATGGGCGGCTGGGTTGTGCCAGCTAGCCTGTGGCTCAACCTTGATCCCGCGAAGGAAGTCGCCGACAGCCGCGCTCAGGGTTCAGCCCCTGCAAAAAATCAAGCTCGCAGACTTTCTGGCGTCGGAGACATTTGGGCAAAGTGGGCGTTGCAGACCTACATTCAGCTTCAAACAGCCAACCTCACGGCAATGGGGAACGCTCGCAAAACAATCGTGTGCGCGGGCGATCCATCTTGTGAGATTGTGCCTGGTTATTGAACGGGGGCGCGCAGCGGTCAGATCAAAAATCAACCGGCCCATCGAGCTCCTTCACGTTCCAAGGAAGGCCGTGCTCGTTCAGCATTCCCATGAAAGGATCGGGGTCCATCTGCTCCATATTGAACACGCCCTCGCCTGACCAAGTGCCGCCAAGCATCATCGCACTGCCTATCATTGCCGGCACGCCAGTGGTGTAGCTCACGCCCTGATTGCCGGTCTCTTCATAAGCGGCCTCATGGCTGCAAATGTTGTTGATGTAGAACGTTTTTTCGCCCGAACCATCCAAGGCTTCGCCGGTCGCGATAACGCCGATATTAGTGTTGCCGGTGGTCGTCTCACCCAAGGTTTCCGGCTTCGGCAGCACAGCTGCGAGGAATTGCAGCGGGATGATTTCCTTGCCTTGATATTTGATCGGCTCAATCCCGGTCATGCCGACATTTTGCAGTACGGTGAGGTGCTTGATATACTCATCGCCAAAGGTCATCCAAAACCGCGCACGCTCCAGTTCAGGGATGAATTTGGACAGGCTTTCCAGCTCCTCATGATACATTAGATAGGCGTTGCGTTTGCCGACTTGATCGAAGTCGAATTCCGTCTTCACCTGCATCGCTGGAGTCTCGACCCAGCCGCCATTTTCCCAATGCCGCGCAGGCGCTGTCACTTCACGAATGTTGATTTCCGGGTTGAAATTGGTCGCAAATGCCTGACCGTGATCGCCCCCATTGCAATCCAAAATGTCGAGCTGACGGATGGTCTTTAGCTTGTGCTTGCGCAGCCACATCGTGAAAACACTCGTCACCCCAGGGTCAAAGCCCGATCCGAGCAGCGCCATGATGCCTGCCTCTTTGAAACGGTCGTGATAGGCCCACTGCCAGTGATACTCGAACTTTGCCTCATCCTTCGGCTCGTAGTTCGCTGTATCGAGGTAGTGCACGCCCGCCTCAAGGCAAGCATCCATGATCGGCAAGTCTTGGTATGGCAGCGCGAGATTAACAACGAGGCTGGGCTGAACCTGTGTGATCAGGTTGACCATTGCAGGCACTTCTTCAGCGTCAATCTCATACGTCGCCACATCAACGCCCGACCGCTCTTTCACGCTGGCGGCAATCGCATCGCATTTGGATTTGGTACGGCTAGCGAGGTGGATATCGGTAAAGATGCCTGCGTTAAAGGCCATCTTATGAACGCAGACCGAGCTGACGCCGCCTGCTCCAATGACGAGGACAGTGGACATGTTTTGGACCTTTCGAGAATGATTCTTGTGCCGCTATTAGTCCAATGCGCTAAGACCGCAAAATGATCCGAACACCTAGTCAAAAAGGCGTGGCTGACGCCGCTCAGAAAATCGCGGATATTTTGCCGCCGACCCCCTTGCTGCCGATCGAAATTGGTGGGGTGCAATGCTGGGTAAAAGCAGAGAACTTGCAGCCTGTTGGCGCGTTTAAGATTCGCGGTGGCTGGCACCGGCTCTCAGCGATGAGCGCAGATGAGCGCGCGAGCGGGGTTGTCGCCGTGTCCAGCGGCAACCACGCGCAAGGCGTCGCCTGGGCGGCGCGCAAGCTCGGCATCAAGGCGACGATAGTGATGCCTCGCGATGCGCCGCAAGTTAAGCTGGATAATACGCGGGCGCTGGGCGCGGATATTGTGCTTTATGATCGGCCCGGAGAGGATCGCGATGAAGTCGCGGCCAAACTGATAGCGAGCCAGGGCGGCACGCTGGTTCATGCATTTGGTGATCCATGGGTGATCGAAGGGCAAGGCAGCGCAGGTATCGAAATCACGCATCAATTGGGGCGTGAGCCAAGCGCAATCCTGGCGTGCTGCGGCGGCGGGGGGCTTGCCGCTGGCCTCGGCCTCGCCTGTCCTGATGCAAAAATTTACGCGGTTGAGCCGGTCGGCTGGGATATGGTTGGGCAAGCTCTGGCATCAGGTAAGATCGTGCAAGCTCGCACGGATGCTCCCAAGACGATTTGCGACGCGCTGCAACCAACCGCAACGAAGCAACTCAATCTCGACTTGCTTGTAGGGCGCGCGCAGCCGGGCGTGACTGTTACTGATGAGGAAGTGCGAGAGGCGCAGCGCTGGGCCTTTGCGAACCTGCGCATGGTAATTGAGCCTGGCGGCGCAGCGGCGCTGGCGGCGGCATTGGCGGCCAAAGTGCCGCTCGATGATGCTACGGTGATAATGATAACTGGCGGGAACGCTGACCCTGCGGCCTTTGCTCAAACGCTAAGCGCGGCGTAATCAGTTGCAATTGACAATCTGACCGGGCTCTCGCAGGAATGCGTCAAGAGGGAGACACACTCAATGCAAGCGCAAATGCTCGCACCAGCCGCAGTGTTGGTGGTCTGGACACTTATTATACTGTTTTGGATTATTCCGCCTCGCTTTGGTTCGCTGGCGAAGGCCGACAAGTCAAAACTGTCTGGGAAACAGGGCGCGCGCGGTCAGGATCTTGAAGGGATCATTCCCGACAAAGCCAATTGGCCAGCGCATAATCACACGCACCTGCATGAACAACCAACGCTGTTCTACGCGACCGTCGTGATTATCACGATTATGGGAGCTGGCGCGCTCGATGTTATGCTTGCTTGGGCCTATGTCGGCGTGCGCATCGTGCATTCACTCTGGCAAATTCTGGTCAACAATATCCCGCTCCGCTTTGCTCTGTTCCTTATCAGCAGCATCATTCTGATCGTTCTCGCCATTCGTGCGGTGATGGTAACCCTACTCTATAATCCCGGAGCGCTTCCGACATGATTGATTCGATGATCCTACAACCCGCCGTCGCGCTGATGATCTGGACGATGATCATGTGGGTATGGATGTACGCCACGCGCATTCCGGCGATGAACAAAGCGCCCGGGATCGAGAATCCGGCCAATCTCGTTGGCTCCACGGGTGCCAGCCTGCGTCAAGAATTACCTGAGAAAGTCAGCTGGAAAGCAGACAATTACAACCACTTGCATGAACAGCCGACGCTATTTTACGCCGTAGCAATCGTACTCGCAATCACCGGCCACGGCGATGGCCAGCACGCATTACTGGCGTGGATTTACGTCGGGCTACGCGTAGCGCACTCGCTGATCCAAGTGACCGCGAACAAAGTGATTGTCCGCTTTGTGCTGTTCGCCCTGTCCAGCGTGGTACTGATCGCGATGATCTTTCACGCTGCAACGATTGTATTTGGCTACATCGAGTAACGGATAAATTTGGCGGGCGGCGGAATTTACTCCGCCGCTTCGCTCACCTCTTCTTCGGCATCTTCACGCGCCGCCAAGTACCGCTCACCATCAAGTGCAGCCATGCAGCCCATGCCAGCCGCGGTGACGGCTTGGCGATAGACATGATCTGTCACATCGCCCGCAGCGAATACGCCCGGAATTGCTGTCTTGGGCGTACCCGGCTCAACATCCAGATAACCGCCGTCATCCATCGCCAGCTTGCCTTTAAACAGCTCTGTCGCAGGAGCGTGGCCGATGGCAACAAATGCTCCGTCGACTTCTAGCGTAGAGGTCTCACCCGTCTGCGTGTCTTCCAGCACGAGGTGGTTGAGCGAACCATCTTCGCCCGCTTCAAAGCTTTTGACAGTCTTGTTCCAAAGCGTGCTGATTTTGTCAGATTTAAAAACGCGATCCTGCAGGATTTTCTCTGCCCGCAGCTCATCACGGCGGTGGATCAGCGTCACATCATCAGAGTGGTTGGTAAGGTAAAGCGCTTCCTCAACAGCGGTGTTGCCGCCGCCGATGACCGCAACCTTTTTGCCGCGATAGAAAAAGCCATCACACGTAGCGCAGGCTGACACACCCTTGCCGCCCAGCTCTTGCTCCCCGGGGGCGCCCAGCCATTTGGCCTGCGCGCCGGTGCAAATTACCAGAGTTTCGCCGACATATTCATCGCCGCTGTCGCCAATTGCGGTGTATGGAGGGCCGTTTTCAAGATCGACTGAGACGATCGTGTCCCACATCATGCGCGTGCCGACATGTTCGGCCTGTGCCTTCATCTCTTCCATCAGCCACGGGCCCTGAACCACTTCGCGGTAGCCGGGATAATTCTCAACATCGGTGGTGATCGTCAGCTGACCGCCGGGCTGCAGGCCCTGCACCACAATCGGTTCCAGCATGGCGCGCGCGGCATATATCGCTGCGCTATATCCAGCCGGGCCTGAGCCGATGATGAGCATTTTGGTGTGGTGGGTAGCCATGGTTTTTGTTCCTGTTCGTTTCGCTGACTATCTAGGCGCTTCCACGTGCGCCTTCAATTCACCGGGCAGTGGATTGTCTTATGCGTCCACAAGCGCAGCTTTGATCGCCTCACGCTTGGCCGTATCAACGCCTAAAACTTGCTCAAGATAGGCATCGGTTGATCCAAACCGCTCTCGAACCGCATCGCGCGCTGCGGTCAAAAATGCTTCATCGACGCCCATCAGAACACGCACGGTCGCCTCGTCAATTCCGCCATATTTGTCGCCCATCAACTCCATCCCGTGTGCGATCCGTTCTTCGTTGCGCGGTGAGTGATTGGTTAGCAGGTAATCCTGCATCGCGTCGTCAGAATGCACACCCAAGACATGATGCAGCAGATCGACCGCCATGCCAGTGCGATCCTTGCCTGCCGCACAATGCACCAAACTTGCTCCCTCGCCCGATGCTAATGCCGCGAAATAGCGTCTCAGCACCCAGGTCAGGCCTTCGCGATCCGGCAAGGCGGCATATAGCCCCACCATCGCATTATGCGCGCTTTGCGCATCCACGCTGCCTTCGGCTGCTTCCAAATGCGGCGCAAGCCCTGCGGTTTCGCCCTCGTAGAAGATCACTTCACCGCCGAAATCATCTGTCCTGCGGCAAGTGTGGCGCGCCCGCTCACTATCCCCACGCATGTCGATAACATGCCTCAAGTTTAGGCTGGAGATGATCGCCAGATCGCGTTCATCAGCTTCGGCATGGTGACCAGAGCGGAACAGCAGACCTGTCTTCACTTGGCCGCCGCCGGCAACAGCATATCCCCCGTAATCACGCAGATTGTGGATTGCTTGGGTCGCTAGGAATGGCGCTGGAATTTCATCTCGAATCATGCGGCTGACAGTGGCAGCAGCAGCTCGGCGCAGCAATGCGAATGGCGTATTTCGCCCTAAGTAATAGTGCAAAGCCCCTCGCAAAGACGCTCTTGAGCAGTGCTGGTCTATCCCCGGCAATGGACGAGGAGATGAGAAAGCAAAGTGAAACCCGATTATGGCTTATGTTCTTATTGCCGATGATGATGAGATTATCGCAGCCTTAGCCTCCAATGCGCTGATCGATGCCGGTCACCCCTGTGGCTGGGTAGCGAACGGAATTGACGCATGGGATTTGTTACAATCGCGGCGGCCCGATGTGCTGCTGCTGGATCAAAACATGCCGGGAATGAGCGGCTCAACTCTGCTGCGGAAAATTCGCGGCTCAGCGCAATTGTATGATTTGCCTGTGATCATGTTCACCGCTCTTACTGGCGACAGGGATGAGGAGCAGGCAATTTATGCCGGCGCGCAAGACTACATACGCAAACCATTTGATTCTGCTGGCTTAGTCAGGCGGATTGAACGCATGGTGCGATTACGCGGACGGCGAAAACACACCGATTTACAAACCTATCTTGCCGAAAAATCGGGTTGGGAACCGGAACCAAACATGACTGTCAAGCGCGCGATCTAGAGCGATGGTTCTAGCTGGCGCTGCCAGCCAAATCGTCACAAAAATCCTTGGTCCAGCTTTGGATATTATCGTCGCGCACGGTGGTAACCATCGCTTGATATCGGCTCTTGCGCTCTTCCAATGGCATGTCCAGAGCCTCGCCAATTGCTCGGGCAAGGTCATCCGGGCTGTGCGGATTGACCAGCACAGCACCTTTCCCATCACAGCCCAATTGCAAGGCCGCGCCGGCGAAGTCTGACAACACCAGTACGCCAGGATCATCCGGGTCTTGCGCAGCGACGTATTCTTTCGCGACCAAATTCATCCCATCCCGCAGCGGCGTAACCAGACCGATTTTGGCCGCGCGGAAAAAGCCATAAAGCTCCCCGTGGCTGTGCCCACGGTTGACATAGCGGATCGGAACAATGTCCACTTCGCTACGCGCGCCATTGATTTGTCCGGTCTTCTGCTCCAGCTCCGCGCGGATCTGCTGATAGCTATCGACATCTTCACGGCTGGGCGGAGCGATTTGGATAAACACAAGATCGCGGGTCCGCTCAGGATATTCATCAAAGAACCGCCCAATGCCGTCGATGCGTTCCGGCAGGCCTTTGGAATAGTCCAGCCGGTCGACACCAATCATACCTGTGCGGCCACGCATGGAATCGAGAAAACGCTGTTCTGCGTGCTTCGCTTCGTCGCTAGCACCAACTTGTTGAAAATGCTCCCAATCAATGCCGATTGGATAGGCTTTCGCGATTGTCTCGCGCCCTTCAAAGGCGATACGCCCCGTCGCCGCGTCCACTTCGGCACCCAACTCATTCTCACAATAATGCAGGAAGCTACCGAGCCATTCCTCTGTCTGCAAACCGATCAAATCATAATCCAACAATGTGCGAACCAGCCGATCATGAAACGGCAGAGAGGTCAGCAAGCGAGTCGGCGGCCACGGAATATGCAGAAAGAAGCCGATTCGATTTTTGATACCACGCTGACGCAGACGCTCCCCCAGGGGGATCAGGTGATAATCATGGACCCAAACAAAGTCGTCTTCTTCAATTAGAGGCAAAACGCTCTCAGCAAAACGGTCATTCACCCGCTCGTAGCTTTTGCCGGTTTTGCTTTCATATTCAGTCAAATCAATGCGGTAATGAAACAGCGGCCACAGCGTGGAATTGGCATAGCCATTGTAATATTCATCAACGTCGCGTTTCGACAGATCAATTGTCGCTGTGGTCACGCCATCACCGCGCTGAATGTTCATATTGCCGGTACGATCGTCGCTTTCTTGCCCTGACCAGCCGAACCACAGTCCGCCGTTTTCTTTGAGCGCCGCGTTGAGCGCGCCCGCCAATCCGCCCTGCGCACCAGCGGCGCCGCGCGCCTTGGGCACAGCAACCCTGTTCGAGATGACGACTAGACGGCTTATCGCACTTCACTCCACGGTTTGGACAACAGCCCGGCGCAATTGATTACTCCTACAAGCGAGTAGGTCTGCGGGAAGTTCCCCCAAAGTTCACCCGTCTCGTAATCAAGGTCTTCGGACAGCAGCCCGCTTTGTGTCGTGTGGCTTAGCATGGTGGTGAACAAAGTGCGCGCCTCTTCATCGCGCCCGGCAAGGTGCAGCGCTTCGATCAGCCAGAATGTGCAGACGTTAAACGCGGTTTCTGGAGCGCCAAAATCATCCTCTGCAGCATAGCGCAGCATGTGATCGCCGCGGCGCAAATCTCTCTCCACCGCAGCAAAGGTCTGCTGAAAGCGTTCGTTATCAGGCGAGAGAAAACGCAGCTCAACCATTTGCAGTAAACTCGCGTCGAGATAGTCGCTTTCAAAGCTGGCGCCGTAATGGCCGCCTTCTTCCCCGTTCTCTTTCCACGCCTCATCTTCAATCTTGGCACGGATAGCATAGGCTCGCTCCCGCCAAACATTCGCGCGGTCAGCCTTGCCGATATGATCAGCAACATTGGCGAGCCTGTCACAGGCGGCCCAGCACATAACGGCGGAATAGGTGTGAACCTCTTGCCGAGTGCGAAATTCCCACAGGCCCGCGTCGGGCTGATCGTGCATTGCCCAGGCCATTTTGCCGACCTGCTCTAAATTCTCAAAATCGCGCTCATCCGCCATGCGTAGCAATCGCTTGTCGAAGAAAGCCTGCGCGCTCGGCAGGACAATCTGACCATAACAATCATATTGCACCTGCTTATAAGCGGCATTGCCTTTGCGCACGGGGCCCATGCCGCGATATCCAGCAAGATAGCTAGCAGTCGTTTCGCTCAGTTCGCTTTCACCCATCACGGAGTAAAGCGGCTGGATTTGTCCGCCCCTCGCCCCGTCAACGATGTTGCGTAAATAGCCGAGGTATTTCTCCATCACATCAAGCGCGCCCAAGCGATTGAGCGCTTGCACCGTGTAATAGGAATCGCGGATCCAGCAGTAGCGGTAATCCCAGTTTCGCTCCGAATCCGCGGCCTCTGGAATAGACGTGGTGAGCGCGGCAACGATCGCACCTGTCTCTTCATGCTGGCATAGTTTCAGCGTGATGGCGCAGCGGATCACCTCTTCTTGCCACTCTAGTGGAATGTGCAGACCGCGTGTCCAATGCTGCCAGTATTTGCGCGTCTTTTGCTCCATGGAACGGACCGTCTCGCGCAAATTCCCGACGAATGGCTCATCTGGGCCAAGGAAGAAATGCGTGTCGCTTTCAACGCGGAAACTGCGCCCTTCTTGGATGTATCCAATCGCCGCATCCGTTGACAAGCGCAGCGATTGCGCGCCCGAAAGATAGCGGATGTGATTGGTGCCATGCGTCGTCTCTGCCAGTTCTGCGCCGTAATTCTTGGTCGGGTTAAGCACCACTTTGATGCGCGGATTGCCAGCAATAGGGCGTACAATGCGGACATAAGCGACAGGACGATACATCCGGCCAGAGCGTTCAAATCGCGGGCAAAAATCGAGGATTTCGACCGCGCTGCCATCATCTGCCGTCAGCGTCGTGACGAGGTTTGGCGTGTTGCGAATATATTCTTGGCTGGCACTGACCTGACCATCCAGTTCAAATCGCCAAATGCCCGCATCGCGTTGATCACCATTGAGCAGAGAAGAGAAAACCGGATCACCATCCACTCTCGGAACACAGCCCCATACGAGCGCGCCAGTGCGATCAACCAAGCCAGACACTTGGCAATTGCCAATCGGCCAAAGCTGCAGATTGGGAACAACAGATTGTGGTTGGATCATAGCAATAACCATTCATGAACAGATGCGACATCAGGCAAAGCGAACTTTGCTGTTGTCTCGGATTTTTGTAGCGCGCGCTCTCCGACCAGAATTCCCACGCCGCCCAGTTGTGCGCACGCTTCGAACCCCGCTTCATCGGTCAAATCATCGCCAAGAAAGTACGGCCGAGAACCCGCAAATGGGGCTTCTTGCATAAATGCATAAACAGCGTCCGCTTTGCTGGCATCATTTGCGACCAACTCTGCGACGAATTTACCGCTTTGCGCGCGCAAGCCATGCTCAGCGGCAAGATCGTCAGCAAAGGAATGCGCCAAATCACCCTTTTCGGGAGAATTGCGATAATGCAGCGCGCCGCCATGCGGTTTTTGCTCAAACTCTAGACCGTGCTGCCGCGCAAACCGTTTTAACGCACTCTCGATATCACAATGTAACCCATTTGGCACTTTACCAATTTGGCTTCCGCCAACATCGCGAATGTCTGCGCCATGAGACCCAGCCCAGCCAACTGTGGCCGTTCCAATGTAATGCCGCAATTCATCAACCGGACGCCCGCTTACCAAGGCGCAGCGCCCTTCGACTCGTCCAGCAAGATGCGTCAACTTGTGATTGAGCCCTTCGCGCACTTGAATTGCGTCTGGTCTCGAGGCGAGATCAACCAAAGTTCCGTCAAAATCGAGAAATAGCGAGAGCGGGCCGCTCGCGATCAAAGATGCGAGGGATGGCGGTCCAGCAAGGCCCGTGTTGCGGTGCATGAAAGCGCCATAGACGCAAACTGTCTTAGGTCAATTGGTCTAGCCGCGCATTACGTATGCGCCGGTCAAAATGTGCAAGACTTACTCGACGACGTATCGCACGCGCAGCGTGAATGAGGTCCCGCCGTTCATCGCACCGCTTGGGCTGAGGCGAAAGTCCGTTACCGCAGTATCGCAACCATCTCCATCTGCGACCGGTGTGTAATTGAACGTCGTGCCGTTATTGTTCGAAAACTCAAGGTCATCGGTTGTCGATCCGATACTTGCGAAATTGTAGGTCAGACCTGTTCCCGTTCCTGAATAATTGACCGGTCCGCTTGCCGCAGAGATCAAGCAGAGCTTTGCATCTGCTGGACCATCATCAAGAACGACGATGCTGTCTGGGTCCGTTACTTCGCTGCCGGTGTTGGATACGGTGATCAAATATTCGATCAACGCACCAGGGATGGCCTTGGGACTGCTCGATCCGTTGACCGGGTCTGACAGGACAGAGCTAAATTTGGTGATCGACATGGTTGTGAACGGGTCACAAACAGTAATATCGTGGATGCCGATACCTTGCTGACCGGGATCAACTGGCGCGGTGGAGTGGTTACCATAGCGCACAAACACGGTGTCGACTGGGTCGGTGAATGTGACCACGACATTGCCGAAAGCCTGATCGCTGGCTGATGCGCCGTCGCCAAACGCCTCGTTACCAACCACAAAGTTTACATTACCATTGGTAAGCGTTGGAGTGACATTGGCACCGCCTAGAGTGCCCACCACTTCGACGCGATCTGCAAACTGACCAGCATTGAAATCAACGTCGAAAATGGTGAACTGCAAACCGTCGAAGCTGCGCGGTAAGGCAATCACCACCTCCACTTCACCAGCTTGCGATGCTTGATCCGCAACCAGCGTGAGCGAATCCTCTGCAGGCAAATTGCCACCGGTAAACTCGTTGAACACAGTCGGCGACTGCCCGCCAAACACCGCATTGTTCAAAAATGCTCCATCATTGGAGATCGAAAAATTGACATTCCCAAAGGTCGAAAACGCATAAGTGTTATTGGTCGAGCCGTTGACCCAGCCAGAAATATTGTCCCAGTCAAAGATAGACTCGCTCGCCGGACAGGCCAGCAGCGGAGGCGTTCCGGGCGCTCGCCCGCTTTGGACGGTAAAGGTCGATGTATCGAAATCGTCTTCGGTTGCGACACCGTTATTCACGATCGAATCCGGATCAAGCGCGCTGCTGGCGGTGATTTCAGCCGAATTGGTTATCACCGTGCCAGCCGCCGCTGATATTGTTCCTTGAATGGTAATAGTTGCGCTCTGGCCAGGTGCCAGCGTTTGACCAACAGTCCAGTCGCCGGTTGCAGCGTTGAAGCTGCCATCACCGGAGGCGGAGGTGAAGCTAAAGCTGCCTGGCAACGTATCATTTACGACAATACTATTGGCGCTAAGCGTGGATGTCGCCGCGTTGGTGACAATCAGACGCCAACTGGCACTGCCGCCATTCAAGGGAGGCGAGCCAACCAATTGTTTCGTCAGGGACAGGTCGGCACCTGGCGCAGCGAAGGTAAGATCCGACAACGCAACATATTGGATATCAGCAGTCGGGTCACGTGTAGGGTTAGCCTGACCGAAATGATATCGAATTCGGAAGCGCTCAACGGTAGTTGAACCGAAGTCTACAGCAATATCGCCATTGGTTGCGGTCAAGCCACCGTTTGGGGCGGTCCCTTGGAAGCCCAGCTGTCCATTGATCGTAGTCGTTCCGACCACCGAGCCTAGCGCGAACGATCCGCCAAGATTGCGCAGGTTGCGCCAAACACCATCACCAGTGTCATACTCGATGACCAAAGCATCATGCATACCTCGCGTGGCATCAAAGAATTGATCGACATGCCCCACAGTGAAATTCAGATCGTTCACCGCTGTATCGAAAGTGTAAGTGCTTTCGAAAAAGTCACCCTGGTCGAAAATTGAGCTATCAATATCGTAGAGCAAAACGCCGGTGAAGCTGCTAATCTGACCGTTAAAGTAGGACAGCGGGCCGGTTGAATAGAACTGCCCGAAATTGGCATCGTTGGCGTCGCCGTCCAAGACAACCTGAGTGTTGATAGTGACCTGGTTGGAACCCACCGTCACGCTGTCGCCATCGACCACTTCTTCAAAGTTGGCCTTGCCCAGATTGGTCCAATCAGCCGTAACTTGCGCATATGCAGTTTGCGGCACCACAAGTGCCAATGCGGCAATCAGCAACGCCGAAAGCGTAGCCCGCAGGTGAGTGAGGTTAATTGATAAATTCACCGTCCAAGCCCCAGAAAACTAAAGGTATCTGCATCAAACTTCACACGGATCGCAGCGAACACACCCTTGTCAGTGTTGCGCGCAGCAGAGAAGTCTTCATCACGGAAACCTTCGATATTGTAACCCACAGTCAGCAACATTCCATCAGCCGGGACAAAGCCGATTTTCGGACCATATGAGAAGCTGGTGACATTGTCTTCCAAGTTCGCACGAACAGTACCTGTTGCACCGATTTCAAACCGTTCGCCGATACCGATCCGGGCATCAACCCCAGCCAGCAGGCTAGTGCCGGAAAATTCCGTGTCTTCGAAACGATCCAGGTTGTAGCGCCCGCCGAGGAACAACGTGTATTCATCGTTCCGGCGCTGAACCAGTTCATCATTCTCATCACGATCCCATTCGCGCGGCGACCAGTTGGTCGATACGCTAGCGATCAAGCGGCGTGAACGAGCATCGCCATCCACGATCAACGCGGTACGGCCAGCGCCGGCTGTTTCACCAGCGATCGCACCTGAAACCTTGTCGCTTCGGTACTCAAGCTTGCCGAGCAAAGCGACTTCAGAACTGTCTGGACGATGCGCAAAGGCGATGCTGGCGTCGAAGATCTCGGTCTCTGCGCCGTTTTCAGCCTTTGCCTCGGTCCAGGTTGCTCCCGAGCCGACAATGCTGCCCTCGCCCAGCTGGCGGATCGCGCCAAAAGTAACGCCTTTGCGATCAGCGAACTCGCCATCGCGATATTCGCCGCGCGCCGTCGCACTCCAGCGATCCTTGCGCCATGCTGCACCAATTGTTGCAGCGTTGAAGTCTTCAAACTGTGAATTACCAGTCAATTGGCCGCCGCTAGCAACAGGCTGCGCTACGTTGACAATATCTGCCACGTCCGGGGAGCCATTCAATGTGCGGCTGCCGTCGAGCGTCGCGTCGATCGTAAGTTCTGGGCTGACCTGAACCGTTTGCGAGAGGCCAAACGCTGCAAAGCTGCGATTGCCAAATTCACCAATGTCTTGCTGACCCAGCGTCGTTACAACCTTGGCACCCTGCCATGGGGTCACTTCGACGCCGCCGCGCAGCGTGCGCGCATCGATGTTGTCGCCATTAGCGATCTCATACAGACCAACCAGGCGGATATCGTCAGTGATCGAATACCGCGCACCAAAGCGATGACGAGCAGGAAGATCAATACTTTCAGTATCATCAAGAGCAATACTACTAGTTGCGCTTAACTCAAGACGATTGTCGAACAGGCGCTGTGTGACGCCGCCTTCAAGCACAGTTGACTTGTTCCGTGTGCCATCAGCCAAGCGATCATTAAAGTGAGCCAGGCCTAGAGTTAGGTCAGTGCGCTGGGCGGTGTAGCCAAGCTGCAATTGCGCTGCACGGCGGCGCCTGTCGTCAACAAGGCTATCGTCTTGCCATACACTACCGGTCAGGCTCAGCTCGTCGGTTAGAAGGACGCGGGCATCTGCACCAACCTTGCTGCGGCCACGCTCAGCGGCATTCTGCTGATTAACGCCGTAATCAGCATCAACGCCGCGGGCATAGGCCAGCACATCCAGCTTACCGGTCTGGTGCTGCGCTTCAACAAGCCAAGCATTCGACGTGCGGTCAGCCTTATGGCTAAAGCCAACTTCTGCGCGCACTTCAGTGTTGTCGCCGATACGGGCCCGCAGGTCGAGAGCGCCAAGATCAGTGCGTGCGCCGTCACCCTTGTCAGTGATTGCAGTCGCTCCGATACGGAGATTGCCGTCCTTACTTGTCCAGTCAGCACGCACACCAGCGTTCAGCTCACCTTCACCGAAATCATCAATTTCATAATCAATTACAATGAATTGCGGGTTTAAGCTAAAATCACGGCTAAGAACAGGCTCAGCGAAAGTGATCGTGCCTGACAGCAGATCAATGTCATAATCGATGAAACGAGCTAGTTCTTGTTTAGAAACAATTACATCAGAGCGGAACCTGTCACGAACTTCAAGTACGACGCGCTCACTATTGGCGAGGATCGCGCGGCTTGAAAGGCTGTATGGACCACTGATGCCCTGCCCTTGGATCTCATCGCGGCGCAAGCGGCTGGAAATCTCAGCGCCAAAGCCTGCGACCTTTACCTGACCGATGCGCGCTTCACCCTTAACACCGGTGGCGGTGCGGTTGTAGCGGGCCAACTGTGTTTGGTTGAAGCCGGTCTCAAAGTCACCGTAAAGCGCATAGAAAGTTGATGTTTCAATACGAACATACAGCTTCTCACGGCTCGCAGCGTCAAAGCGGCGGCTAGAGCCGTCAGCAAAGACGGTGTAATAGGCGTTTGGATCAATCGTGCCGAGCACGCGCTGGTCTTCGCGCTGCTTCGCGCTGTCATAGGACAGTGTCAGCAGATATTTGCCCAGCACGCGGCCCTTGGCATAAAGAGCGACACGAGCATTGTTCCCCAGATCGCTATCAAAGCGGCCTGCGCGTTCCATGTTGTCGGCGACGCTCTTCGCGCCCACAGTACCTTCGGCCAGACCAATCACGGTCCACTCAATATCACCTGGCTCAATCCAGGTTTCCAGCTCTTGTGTGCGAGTGATATCACCATCGTCAAAACTAAAGTCGAGTTGTAGCGAGCCTGAAACCATGGTCGGCGCCAGTTCGATAAGAGCAATACCATCGCTGCCCTTCACCACCCAGCGAGCCGAGCTTGGCGCAAGGCCGGTAAGCTGGTTCAATTGCTGGCGATCTAGCTGCTCAGCGCTTTCATATGGCGCGTTGATCGCAAACTCACCGGCGATACCTTCGCGCAGTGGGCGGTTGTTGCGGTCGAGCACACGGATGGCGACCACTGGACGGGTGCGTCCATCAGCAATCAGGTTTGATAGCTCTGGAAGAAACTCGACCTTTGCAGGCGTAGTGGTGAAGAATACGTCGCGAGTGATCGTTTCGCGAACTTCGCCGAATGAATTATAGATGTCCGCCTCAAGCACGGTGCGCTCGCTGGTAAGCGGAACGCCGCGCCATGTGCTGACGGCGAACTTGCCGCGAGCTGGCTTTTTCACGCCGTCAAACGCCAGCGGGTTCACTTCTTCACCGTCGACGCGCAGGACAACCTTCTGGCCTTTGCGGTGACGGATAGCGACACGGATTGCCGGAGCGCGAGGGTTGTGATCAATTTCTGGTGTGAGCCAGCCATCAGGGCCATCGCCCAAGGCGACCCAATCGGTCTTTGGTGAAAGTGTCGGCGATGCTGCGGCATCCGCAGCCGTCTCAACAACAACTTCAGACCCTGCATTCGCAGGCCGATCAGCAAGCAGTGCACCGCCGGCAGTTGGCGAACCGAGTAATGACTGCGGGCCCAGCGTGGTTGGCGTCGTAGCGGCATCAACAGCGCGTGCAATAGAACCTTCAGGTGTTGTTTCAGCCAGAACTGCTACCGGTGCCAGCGCACCCTCAGGCACGGTAGCGTGGAAGTCTGCAACGATCAGGCTGCCGCCCTGCCCGATGACAAAGCGCGAATTGGCGCTGCCCGCGTTGCGGCTAGAACGGTGACAATCGACAAATTCAGCGCCCTCAGGCAGCGTCATCCGCGACGCCTGAACGACATGAGTGCCCGGAACAACGCCTTCAAAGTGATAGCGGCCGTCAGCATCGGTGATAGCAAAGCTGCCATCTTCCAGCATAACCCGCACACCGGGGATGCCGCGGCGCGGATCGCGCAAAGAGCAAGGACCAGCGGTTACGCGGCCAATAATGGTTAGGCGATCTGCAATGCTGTCGCGTTCAATATCGACAACGGCGCTTGCGGTCGCGGTGCGGCCAAGCGAATCTGTGGTTTCAGCGCGGTTTAGCGCGCGGCCAGGCGATGCATCAGCGCGCACAACCAAGGCGTATGTGACACGGCGCGAGGCCCCGCCAGCAAGATCGCCAAGCGCCACTGACAGCACACTGCCATCTGGTGCAATAGTGACCGCTTCTGGGTCTGCCACACCGTCGATACGGATAGTGTCAGGGCGCAGGCGCAAAGACGTGGGCGGTGTATCGGTCAAAACGACATTGCGTTTGACGCGCGAAGGGTCGCCATTGGTCGCTGTGACGGCATAGAACACCACATCACCGGGCTGCACGCGGTCTCTAGAGGCTGTTTTCGACAGGCCTATATCAAGGCTTGGACGATCCAGCGGAATGTCGATTTGCACTGGCGTCGGGTCATTGAGTTCAAACACCCCGCCAAATGAACCTGTTTGGATAACAAATGCCCGACCATCTGGACGCGTCAGGTTCGCAAGCTGCTCCGGCGTCACGACAGATGGTGCGGTAAAGGGCTCTGGCGGTGTTATCTCCAGACGATAGCGGCCAAGGAATGTCAGGGGGAACCAGAATTCACCGGCACCCAGCACAGTAACATTACCAGCACCATCAGTAATCGGCTGACCGGAAATAACCGTTGAAGGCCATGGAGTTACGCCATCCTCGGCGAAAACCGTAGCGGGCAGGCCTGTATCCGCATCAACCAAAGTAACGGTCGCGCCGTCAACCGGCTCACCAGTTTCGCTGTCGAACACGACGCCGAATGGATCAGCGAGCACTTCAACGTCAGTGGTCACAATGATATCAGACTGACCAGGCAGTGACGCTGCAATCTGGATCATTTCACCATCGGAAATGCTCAAACGACAATCGCTCTGCGCTGGGGCAGGCGGAGAACGCACGGTCGGGATTTCCCCGACAAACAGGCCCGTATTCGGCCCTGTTTCAAAGATCGTCTCGGTCTCTCTATCGCCATTTGATGTGGTAATCACGACTATCAGCTGGTCAATCGCATTAGGATCAACGTTTGCAGCGGTCGCGGTGACTTCAAACAGCAGGTTTTGACCGGCGCGCAGCACATTTGTCTGCTCTACAGTCGCGCTCTGCTGCGTTGATTGTCCATTTGTGGAGATAGCTTGCGGAGACTGACCCGCAATACTGCACAATGGTGCCTGATAGTTAAGCTCAACCGAGCTGGCCGGCACAGGCCGGAAAGCGCGAATTTCAGGCGGAGCTTGTGACACATCGATCGAAACCTCGTTCGAGCTAATGCTCAACTCGGTCCCATCAAACTGCCAGGTTGCCTCGGCGATATTGGTAATCGTACGATCCGAGGCAGTCTGCGCGCGTGCCCCCTCTCCGAGCACGACAAATGGCAGCAGCACTAACATAAGTGCCGCCGCCAAGCGTCTCAGAGAGAGGGTTACACGCAAAGTTCTAGTCCCTGTCAATTAGTTGATTTCGACGCGGAAGTAGAGCGAGCGGGTTGTGCCGCCCGGGATGTCCGTCAGAACACCGTCGACTTCATCTTCACCACCCGGGCCAGAGGCCGCGCTGAATGAAGCAGTGCCGCCCGGTACGCCGTCAGCGCCGCCGGTGCATGCCGCATCGCCGTTCACGAAAATACCGAATGACGGATCGAAAGTTACATCCGCTGGCAGCAAATCGTTTACGCTGACGTCGGTGGCTGTCGCCGCACCCGAAGCGTTGGCTACCGTGATGCAGTAATCAATAAATGCACCAGGAATTGCCTTCGGATTGGTTGTGCCGTTGACGGGATCGCTGAAGACCGAGCTGGTCTTGGCAACCGTGACATTCGCAGCAGCAACATCATATGTGTTGGTAGCCGAGAAATCGCCTTGGTTGGCCACATCAGTTGCGCCTGCATCGTCAGCCAGAACCGTATCGACACCAGCGGTGTTAGCACCGGCAGTATCAGTCAGTTCAGTACCAAGAGCGCCAACGCCGCCCGCTTCATGCGCATCCGCCGTCAAAGTGACATCGAATGTTTCACCGTCAGCGGCTGCCAGATCAATGTCAGCAACCACGATAACGCGAACGGTTTCGTCTTCCGCAACTTCATCAAGGAAGGTGATCGGCCCTGCTGCGATTTCACCCGCATCAAGTACGCCATCTCCATTGGCATCAAGGAAGATTTCGAAATTGGCGATGTTGCCTGGTGTGCCCGCGGTCAAAGCCGTGGTCAGATCAAGGTCAACGTCGCTGTTCGACAGGTTTGTTACATCAAAGACGAGTTCGGCGTTCTGCTCACCAGGTGAGACAGGAGTAGCGCCGCCCACAGCCGTTACTGTCACGTCGACTCTTTGGTCGACCGTGAAGGTATCGGATGCAGTTTCCACGTCTTGAGTTACACCGCCTACGTCATAAGTGACGGAGACGTTGTTGGTGATCGTATCACCAGCTGTGGTACCTGCAGCTAAAGCTGGCGCGCTGCTCATTGCAACGAGCGCAGCCGCACTGACGGCCCCCAGCAACTGGGTGGTAGGTCTCATTTTAGAGTTCCTCTGCGTGTGCCCTGCGACTTAATGTTCCGCCCGCAAGGCTTGGCGGCTTACCGTTCGCTTCTCAGCGAATGATTGCTGGATATTCGAGCCGGCCCGTCTCACCTGGTGCAACCGAAGCAAGCGTCCAACGAACGTGAGTGACATCGCCGTGCTCAGCGGCGCGGGTCGAACCGTCCTCAGCTGTAACGGTGAGAGTGCCAAGAACGCCCCAATTGTTTCCACCATTAACCGAAACGGTTAGTTCAGGATCAGCGTCAGGAGCTAAGGCCACCGCGCTAGGCAGCGGGTTCGTAACAACAAAGTCAGTGACAGCTTCAGAACCTGAGTTCGTGTAGTCTGTGCCGAAGATCAGCCGGTCACCCGGAACGATCACAGTCGGCGCAACCAATTCGGTTGCCTCAGCGCCAGATGCGTCCGTGGTGGTCTTCACCGCCATCACGTCACCATTAAGCTGCATCGCGCCATCTTGGGCGAACGCTGGCGCTGCTGGCATCGCAAACGCGAGTAAAGCTGCGACAATCTTGGTGGAAAGTTTCATCTTATTCGACCCTTGCTTGGATTATTGATCAATCGTGACATCGAAGGTGATTGCCTGCGTCGTGCCGCCAGCAACCGTGCCCAGATCAACCGTGATGCCCGTGGCATCAGTCTCGCCTGCGTCATCGCCGCTGGCGTCAGTCAATGGGTTGCCTGCAAGCGTGAGTGTGCCCGCGACATAAGTTGTGTCTGCTGGGAAGGCGTCAGTGACGATCAAATTGTCAACCGAACCGCTGCCGGTAACTTCTGCCGAAATGGTGAAGGTGACGACCGAGCCGGGAACCGCACTTGTTCCACCGAACGGATCGACAACATCAGCCGATTTGATGAGGTCAACGGTGGTGATACCAACCAAAAGAGAACCGGTTGCTGTCGAGTCAGCGCCTGTGGTGCCGACAATTGCGTCACCGCCGTCAACGCCCTGCCCTGCGAATGTATCGCCGGGCGCGCCAGCGCCGGTTACGGCCTCTGCGATCAGCTCAACATCACTGGTCTGCGTATCAGTGGCGCTTGGTGGAACAGTGACCAATACAAAGACAGTCAGCGTTTCGTCGGCTGCGAGAACCGCAGTTGTCTCTGGTGAAGCCAGGATTTGATCGACGCCCGGGTCGTATGTCCCGTTGCCATTGGTATCGACAGCGATGTTATTGACAGTCGTGTCGAAGTCATTGCCTGCCACTGCTGGGTTGGCCGTCAGCTCGAAGGCTTCGGGGCCGTTACCCTGATTGGTGACTTCAAACGTGAGAACCTCATCACCAGGTGCCGTGCCAATCGGGCCGCCATCAAGCGACGTCACCGTGACATCGAGCAGCTCGTCCACACGCACAACGACCGTGTTTGAATCGACCGTCTGCGGGCCGCTCCCATCATCATATGTCGCGGTCGCGGTGTTTTCGATCAACGTGCCTGCGTCGACGCCAGCAGCGTGAGCAGGAGCCGCGGCAGCCATCGCAAGAATGCTGACAGCAAGGGCCGAGGCGAGCGAGTTAGCCAACGTGGGCTTAATGAGGTTTTGCGTATTCATACCCAGTGTAGATACGCAAAATTGGTTATCGAACCGTTTACAAATTGCACAAAAACGGCAGTTTTTCCCCGTTTACACGAGTTTACAAATGCTCCGTAAGTCGGTTAATTTGCCGTTCACCTGACAAGGGAGGATCGCTTACGCCGACCACAAATCTCTCCTGCTCGCGAGTAGGGCGAGTATGCGGGCACGCCGAAAGTTAGCCAGACTGGCTCAGATCATCACAACTGACCTAGAGAATATGAGAAAAGGAGAACGCGCAGGAAGCAGGCTGTTCCTATAGTCCATGCGGATGCCACCCCCATCCGATCAACATGGCTCTTGCTCAGTCGGGCCGCTTGGTATCGCCTTGCATCAGAGAGAGAGAGAGAGAGAGAGAGAGAGAGAGCACCGCAGTGCGGCCACCATTCGAGCCGCTCAACCTAAGCGGCTTGCGACCGCTTCCAGTAAATGCAGACATCAGTGCGAATCATTTTTTCTGTTAAAACAGTATTTTAAAAGCTATTTCTTACATCATTTAGAGGTCTCGGAGCGGATCGCACCGATATACGCACCCAGCACTCAGCGGTCAGAAATTGATTTACTGAATTTCGGCCGTAAGCCACCCAACAAAGAGCAAAAGTTTTGCACCCAGACCTTACTATTCATTAGCAAATTAAGATTTTAAAAAACTGATTTGTAATGTATTTATCAAAATTGTCGATATTCAAGGCGATCCGTCATGACGTCACAATTGGAGCGAGAGCAAAAGCGCTCATGTTATCCTCCGGCCCTAGATTCGGGAAAATGGATCATTGAAGGAACGGCGCATTGTCAGATCGCGACCGCATTCCCGATTTCGGTCTACGGTCACCGCAGCGCCTCCCCAAACGCTCAAACAAACCATTCGCTCTTTTGGGGAGCATTGTCTGCTGTTTTTCAATCCATTAGTCTTGATACATCACGTGTTGTCGATATTAATTGATGCATCAAACAGGACCACAGCTGTCACACCTCCACTCCCTCGCGAACTTGTGAAGACAAGATACGATCTCTCAGTTTTTCCATCTTTATTTGTGCAGCTCCCACGGCTGGATCATTGGCCGCAAGCACGTCAGATAGTTGACGCAAAGTTTGGGCAAAAAGGTCGATCCCCTGCAGTTCAACCATATGCTCAGCAGTGATCAGAGGATTGGCGCACAGCCCCGAACCCAAATCTTCGACATCTTCCGCAAGCTCTGTGAGAACCTGCGCGACTGCCCCGTAAATAGCGATAGGGTGACATGCCTCGCTCACGCAGCGCCATCCAATGTTATATTGCCAGCGGCTTGCTTCACGACGCCGCGCCGCAGAGTGCGGTCCCGAATAACACGCTCATCTTTAGCTAGAATTCCGGTATACTGAGTCATCTCTTACCTCTTTTCGTTGCGATAGATGAGCCAGATCACCGGCAGATTGCCGCCAGCCTTGTGGTTTTCGCCTAGTTTTCGCCGCAGCGGCCCATATACGCGCCCTCAGCCGGGCGTGAGACGCACGCTTTAAGAAATGCGTCCCGGCATAATCTGCGACTTGCGCGCGCAATTGCGACAATTTGGGGCCGCCTGATTGACTTAGAGCGCTCTTGCCGAGAGCGCTCGACAACGCCGCACGCTTCAATCAGTGTTATTTTATGAAATTCCAATTGCACGCCCCTTCGCCAGTCCGATCACCTATTGCTTGGTCAACTGTGCTGCTGGCGGGTATTGCGGCCCCCGTTCTCGCTATGCTGCTGCTAGTCGAAGCCACCACCCCTGTGCCCTTAAGCTTGGTTCGTGGCCCAATACTCGCCATTGGCCTGATGGGAACTGGGATGATTGCAGCGGCCGCTGCTGGACGCCTGTGGGTCGGTGTGCTCCTTGCGCTCCTCACGGGGTGTGCCCTCACCCTTCTCGCGAGCGAGCTAGGCTTGCCTCCCTTCTCACACCCGGTTTTGGCCGGAGTGGCTGCAGTCATTGCCAGCGTGAGTTTTGCCGCGCGGGGTGCGCTTTTCGCTCGTAGCGCGTCTGACAAGGGCTGGCTGGTTGCCGTACTTATTGTCGCAGGCGAGGCAGCCTTGGTTGCAACGGCCGTCATCCAACCGGAATTTTTACCAAATTGGTTACTTGCCTTGCTGCCAGCGCAATGGGCAAGCGTAGCAATTGATACTGCGATCATCGGAACCAGCGGTCACGCGGCAATTCCAGCTTTGATTGCACTTGTAGGAACCGCGTTGGCGACACTTGTTGTTGTTTGGTTGTGGCCGCGCCGCTGGACGTACCTGATTATGTTCAGCTCGTGGCTGGGCCTCTCAGCGCTCGTTTATAACAGTTAAAGTGCATCGCAATCGCATCAAGAGTCACTCCATCAATGAATCTGGCCGATGCAGCCGCTTTGCCGCCTGCTTCGCATTATCTCATTGAGATCGCATTCGGTGCCATGCATCCTCCCAGGCAGGGCACTCCTCGGCTTGGCCCTACATGTTGTAAGCGTCGGCAGTGTTTTCTTCCAAGCGTTCAAAGAACACCCGGTTACCGCACCTTACAGCTAAGAAATTGTCGCACGAACACGGGCGGACTTGATGGTGATAATTGGCCCCACTTGTAGGCCAGTTTTATGTGCGCTAATCCGCCCCCCTCAATCACCAATCACACTGCCCTCACCAGCCGCATTCAGACGAAAACGATGCTTGCCCGGCATTATAAGCCGCGAGCCTCCATTGCGTGTGTCTAGAGCGGTAGTGTTCTGCGGCACCTCGACATTCCAGATAATGTCACCCGCTTCGCGCTTCCATGCGCTGCGAATGGTCCCATATCCCGTCTCAAGCGAAACCTTGGCTTCATCGAGTCCTGCGGGAAATTTCGGGTCCAGAAAGAACCTTTTGTAGCCCGGAGCATCGGGGTCTGGATTGATGCCGCCGAGACCAGAATAGAACCATGCATCATAGCCGCCTTTGAACGGATGGTTCAGCGACCTTCCGGGCTCCGCTCCATCGCTGGGCAAAAAGCCTGTGATGTTTTCCCACAATGTCGTGCCGTCCAGTGTGTCAAACAGATATGAGTAGCCTGGTGGGCCTTCGGCCTTAAACACGCCAAACGCCGTGTCACTGTAACCTGCATCGGCCAGAGCCGGGTAAAGCCATGTCTGACCCAGGGCCCCGACGGAGGCGTGTCCATCCCATTTTTCAAGAACATCCGCGTCAATCGCTGCGGCAATCGATTTTCTCTTTTGTGTAGGGGCAATGCCGAATTGCAGTGCCATCGCATTAGCCGTCTGGCTGCCGTATCCGACACGATCATTCTGATAGTAGGCGCGATTAAACGCGGCGCTGACATCGTTGAAACGCTGCTCGAACGCCTTCGCTTCGTTTTCCCGTCCAAGCTGCGCGGCCATATCGGACATTTGCTGGAACACCCGCGCCATCAGCGCTGTCGCGGTCAGATCACCCGGTGTGCTGAACGATGCGCAGCGGCCAAGCGGCCGTTCCATGCCAAGTTCCGGTAACGCGTCGCACCAGTCGCCGTAATAATGGAACGGGTCGGTGACGCGGTCATCATCCATCGCCTTTTCAACATAGGCGACATAGTCGAGCAGGCTGTCATATTGCCGCTTGATCACCGACACATCTCCGGTGTGAAGGAAGTGCTCCCAAGTCAGGAAGACCTCGGCTGCCGCCCAGTCGACTTTGCCCGAATGCGTCCGCCTGCCCGGTACGATGGCCGGCGAGATGAAGTCGGTGGTCCTGAAATCACCGAGATACTTTTCGAGAAACGGCCCCATGGCGAAATTGTAGCTCGCCGTCTGGATGATCGCGTGGGCATCACCGGTCCAGCCGTTGCGTTCACGGATCGGGCAGTCGGACAGGACCGAAACCATATTTGTCTCGAACGACCAGAGAGCGGTTTCATGGATACGGTTGAGCAGCGGGTCTGACGAAGAGAAATGCCCGATGCGCTCGATATCAGTCCGCGTCAGGTGTGCCGTGATGGCGTCCAGCGGAGGAGGTCCATCGATCCCGCTGATTTCCATGTAGCGAAAGCCATGCCAGGTGAATGATGGCGACCACGGGGCCTTATCCTTGCCGTCCGAGACATAGGCATCAACCTGCTTGGTGCGCGGGGCGCCGCCGCCGGATTTCATTCCTACCCTGCCATCTCCGTCGGCCCATTCGCCGTAGCGCAGCAGTACGGTTTGCCCTTCGGCAAGACCAAGGCGCGACATGTCGATTGTCGGCAATCCGGTGAAGTTTTGCCCAAGATCGATCGTGTAGATACCCGGCTCTGGATTGAGCACGGCTTTCGGCTTCACCTCAGTAACACGGCGAACCGGGGGCATTTCAGCTGCCACCAGCGACTGCGTAGGACTACCGTCCAACACCGCAGCATTGCGCCAGCCGCTGACCTGTTCAAGGCGGTCGTCATTCCATCCCGCCACCTTTTCACGCGCATCGAAAAACTGGCCCGAATAGACACCGTTCTTCAGGATGGGCGACGGATGAGCGAGCCAGCTGCCATCACTAACAATGGTCTCGCTCGCGCCATCTTCATAGGTGATTTCCAACTGAGCAATCGCAGCCGGTTCGCCGTAGAACAGCTTATCCATCCCAAAGGCAGTGCGCTCTCCATAAAAGCCGTTGCCCAGATGAACACCAACGACCTGTTGACCCTGCCCGATCAAATCTGTGACATCATCAACATCGTAATAGATCCGCTTGTCGAAATCAGTCTGCGCCGGGTTCAGGATACGGTCACCGATCTTCTCTCCATTTAAGAAGAACTCTGAATACCCGGCTGAGGTAGAATAAAGCAGCGCTGACTTGATCGGCTTGTCGACAGCGAATGACTTGCGGAAATACGTCGCGGGCCGCACATCGCGCAGGCGGCGTTTGGTGTCAGCTACGGTCTCGGCATTCTTGAATTGAGGGTCTGCCGCCGTCGCTTCGAGCCACCGCGCCATTCCCGCCGTCTCGCCCGCAGCCCGAAAGATCGGGCTGGTGATCCATCCGGCGCGCCAATCGGTCGGCCCCAGCAATGCCATGCGCCAGCTTTGCACTTCGCTCCATGGGCCTGGGCGATCCTCGCCTTCGGCCCAAACCCGCACTCGCCAAAAGGCTTGCCCGCGCGACTGCAAGGCTTCACCGCGATACTGTATCGCGACGGAGCGTCCATCTTCTACCCGACCACTCGACCATAGATCTGGAGCCCCAGAGCTAAGCAGTTCTGCAGAAGACGCGGCTTCAATCTCGAAAGCAGCCTGACTATCGACAGCGCTGCGCCAGGACAATCGAGGAACCACGCGACCGACCCCAATGGGATTGATCTGACCTTCGACTTTCAGGAGATATGGAACTGTGTTCGCAAACTCGCGCTCTGACGGAGGAATAACGCCCTGTTGCTCAAACGAAACTGAGCAAGCCGCGGTTGAAAAACATGCGGCGGTCACCGCAATAGTGCGCAATATTCCGCCAATCACAATCCACCCCTCAATTCATAACAATCTTTATTGATCAAATATACGCAATTTAAATCATTTCCTAGTGTGGGATTAGCCTTCAAATTTACAGGCGGACTTAAATGCAGGTCAAAATCGGCGGGTGCGCCACATCGAATCCGGGTCAAAGGATGGATCGCTAACAAGCTTCAAGCCGTGCAGGATCGACATCAGCTGCCAAAGAAGGCCGATACCCGTAACGGACCGCTCTCGCCTTGAAAGGCTCAGCCGCGTCAATGGGCTGCGCATAAAGCAATGCTTGACCATCAGGTCCGCCATAACCAATTGACGCGCCTATTGTTGCAGAGCCAAGCAAGACCTTGCCGCCCACGTTCGTGCAGGCCGTCACGCTTGCTGTTTGCGGTTGCAAGCCATTGGGCCAGATACGCGCGACCAGTTCGCGCTCTGGGATGCGCCCCATATCGCCGCTCTCTTCGATCCATGCCTCCAGACGGGCTGATAGGCGGCTCTGGATGTCTGCATATCCAGGATCGCCAGCAAGATTGCGTACTTCATCGGGGTCAGCCTGAGTGTCGAATAGGAATTCGCGTGGGGCCGCGCCCTCCAGATAGGAGGCCTGCAACGGTGTAAGACCACCATCTGCGTGGAGACGCCGCAGCTCGCGCATGATCGGATTGACGTTCTGATAGCCAAGCGAGGGGATCACTGGCTTATCGCTGAAATAGCGAATGTAGTGCCAGCGCTCCTCCCGAACACCGCGAAACCTTTGCGGCACTTCGTCAAATCGGTCACCGGCCATAAAGATTGCGTCAGGCGCCGGATCATCGAACAGACGGCGACCCTGAATATACTCTGGAATAGTTACGCCCGCCCAATCCAGAATGGTGGGGGCCAGATCGACGAAACTGACCAGATCGCCGCGCTGCGTCCCTGCCCCAAAACCATCGGGAAATCGCACCAGCAGAGGCACATGCGTGCCGCTGTCAAAAATGGTCCGCTTGTGACGCGGCAGGCCGTCACCATGGTCTGTTGTGAAGATGATGATACTGTCTGCAAAGCGCCCTTCATCCTCCAGCCGATCCAGCAGAGCGCCAACCTGCCCATCCATCACTCTGATATTGTCATAAAACCGGGCAAGGTTGGCGCGAACCGCAGGAGTGTCCGGCCAATAAGGCGGAATCTCGACGCTGGCGGGATCAGTAAGTGCGAAATTCTTGCCCGCATCAATCTGCGCATTCAGCGGATTGCGCCGCGCCACAACCGGATGCAGCGCAAGGTCCGTGTCAGGCGGCCAGGTGCGCCCTTCATGCGTGACTTCGTGGTTGATCATCGCAAAGAACGGTTGGCCGGGTGCACGCTCGTTCCAATCCGCCCCTTTTGTGTTGCGATCCCACACAGTGAAGGCATTCCCGAACTGATAGTCGGTCTTGAAGTCATTGATGGTGAAATATCCCGACGCGCGCAAAAGCTCGGGAAAAGCTTTCACATCAGGCGGAGGAACCGCGCGATAGGGCGCGCCTTCATCCATATTCTCGCCGTAGCTGGATGTACGCATATTGTGCGCCCCGATCGTGGTCTGATGCGCGCCGGTGATCAGCGCCGCACGCGATGGCGAACACACGCCCGCTGTGGTGAACGCCCGATTGAATTGCACACTCTGCGATGCGAACCGATCAAGGTTGGGGGTAATCGCCACAGCGTCACCCATAAAGCCAACGCGAGGCCCTAAGTCCTCTGCCGTGATCAGTATGATATTGGGACGATCAGGCATCACCGTCGGACTTAAACTCGATACGGGAGTGGAAGGCGCACAGGCTTGCACGAACATAATGGCGATCAAAAAAGGCAGGATTCTCATGGTCGCAGCTTAGCAACGACTTGCCATAATGCCAGCACTTGTGATCAATACCACGCAAAATCAATCATAGGTGCTGGCAGTAATCGGATACGCAAGATACAGTTCTTCCAGCCAAAGCGCCTTTTCCCCACCAAGGTAGAGACACATGCATCACGCGATACGAACACTTGGCCTGAAACAGATCGGCGCATCCCAATGGGAGGCGTCAGCTCGCTCGATGCCTGCGCGTGCGTTGCTGGTATTGTTCGCGATATTGCTGAGCGGATGCACCGGCTCAAACGGCACGTCTTCTCGGGCCGCACTGCCTATGGCGGCCCACTCTCAGCCCAACATCGTGATGATCGTGATTGATGATCTTGGTTGGGCAGATGTTGGATACAATCAGACGACCGAACTGCTGGAGACGCCGAACATCGATAGGCTCGCTCAGCAGAGTATGCGGTTTGATAACGCCTATGCCGGGGCGGCCAATTGCGCGCCGAGCCGCGCGGTCTTGATGTCGGGCCAATACGGTCCGCGCCACGGTATCTACACCGTTTCCCCGTCCGCACGCGGCGAGGCAAAGGCGCGCAAGCTGATCCCTATCCGCAATGAGCGCGGGCTCAAGCCTGAAGTCATCACGCTTGCCGAAACGCTTAAGACCGCTGGATATTCCACCGGCCATTTCGGCAAATGGCATCTGGGCGCTGATCCTGACACCCAAGGATTTGATCACAATGTCGCGGGCAGCGGTATGGGAATGACGCGGCATTATTTCAGCCCTTACAAACTGCAAAACATCGTCGATGGACCGCCGGACGAGTATCTTACAGACAGGCTGACCGATGAAGTGATCGATTGGGTAAAAGCGGAAAAAGACGCGCCCTTCTTTGCCTATGTCCCCTATTACACTGTGCACACACCGTTTCAGGCCCCTGCCGAAATCGTCGCAAAATACCGTGCAAAGGGCATCAAGAGCGACGCCGAGGCGACCTATGCCGCGATGGTGGAAAAGATGGACGCCAGCGTCGGGCGGATTTTGGCGACGCTCGATGAAGAAGGCTTGGCGCGCGACACCATCGTCATCTTTACATCGGACAATGGCGGCTATCGTATGCCCTCCTTCCCCTCACCCATTCGGGCGGGCAAAGGGTCATATTACGAGGGCGGCCTTCGCGTACCCTTGGTGGTGCGTTGGCCTGACAAGATTGCGCCCGGCGTCAACAAAACGCCATTTATCAATGCTGATTTCTATCCAACCTTGATGAATTTGGCTCAGGCCGAGCGGCCTGATCAGGTGCTCGACGGGATGGATCTGAGCGGGCTGTTGCTGGGCGATACGGCCATCGGAAGCCGCGATCTGTTCTGGCATTTCCCGGTCTATCTCCAAGCGCACAACGGCTCCACCGATCAAGCACAAGATCCGCTTTTCCGCACCCGCCCCGGAACCGCCATGCGCAGCGGCGACTGGAAGCTCATCCACTATTTCGAGAATGATGATTATGAGTTGTATGATCTCTCCACAGATGTGGGTGAGCGCACCAATTTGGCTGAAGCAAAGCCGGTCGTGCTGCGCGCCTTGCAACAAAAGATGGAAGCCTGGCGCAAGGATACCGGTGCGGACATCCCAGCCCAGCTCAATCCGGAATACGATGCGAGCGTGAACCAGCGGCTGATCGCACAGAGCACTCCAAATTGGATATCGCTGTTTGATGGAGAAAGCCTGGCCGGATGGCGCATTCACGGCGGCGCACACCAATTCTCTGTCGATGATGGCGTGATAACCGGCATAGCAATTGCGGGCGAACCCAACGCTTTTCTCGTCACCGAGGCAACTTATTCCGATTTTATCCTCGAAGCGGATTTCCTGTCCGATGGATCGATGAATTCCGGCATCATCTTTCGCGCAGATTATGATCCGGAATACCGCGAAGGGCGACTGTTCGGATATCAGGCTGATATCGATCCCAGCCCACGCGGCTGGACCGGCGGTTTGTTTGAAGAGGCTCTGCGCGGCTGGCTGGTCCCGCTTGAAGATGGCGATCCCTGCAAGACCAGCTTTCGGCGAGGGGAATGGAACACGATGCGCATCGAAGCGGTCGGCACTGATCTGCGTATCTTTCTGAACGGGGTGGGCTGTGTGCGCACGTCCGAGGATAATTTGACGGGCGGCGTGATTGGATTACAAGTCCACAGCGTTCGGCCGGGCAGCCGCATGGGCAAACCCGGTGACTGGGTTTCGTTCAGAAATATCCGCATTCTGACCGATCAGCCCAAGCGTTTCCGCCTGCGCTGATTGACGGATAGAAGCCTATAGCTTGCCTTCTTGCAGCAGGTCCGCTGCATGATGCGCGGCCCGCGCGGATAGCGCCATATAAGTCAGGGATGGATTGGCAGTTCCGCATGACGCCATAACCGCACCGTCGCTTACAAAAAGGTTCGCAATGTCGTGGGTCTGGCACATGCCATTGACGACGGATGATCGCGGGTCCGCCCCCATACACGCCCCGCCCATTTCATGCGTCCGCTCGCCCAGCATGACAAACGCGTCTGGCTCAGGCGCGATCTCGCGCACATTGACGCAGCCGCCCGCCGTCAGCAAATCGACCGCATCTTTCGCGCCCTGCGCGCGCATCTTCTTCTCATTATCCCGGCCTTCACAATCCATGTGAAGCAGCGGAATGCCGAACTTGTCCGTCTTGGTTTTGTGCAACGAAGCCCGGTTGTCCTCATACGGCAACATCTCGCCATACATGAACAGGCTCATCCGCCAGCGAGGACCTTTTTGCCCTTTCTGCCGCAGCTCTTCGCCAATGCCAGGGCCGTTCGCGCCGGGCTTTTCGTTCTTGCGTTGCTGCGCACTGCCTTGAAAACCGAAACCGCGCAGGAAGTCTGCGTCACCTAACTGCTCATGCCGGTAATTGGGCACGTAAATGCCCACTGGCCTACGCCCGAACGCATAACGATCATCAAGGCCGGGCACATCACCCGAAGCGCCTGATCCGCCAAAGTGATCCATGATATACGCGCCTAGCATCCCGCTGCTGTTGGCGAGGCCACTGGGATGCTGCGCCCCTTGCGAATTCATCAACAGGTGAACCGAATTGAGTGATCCAGCGTTCAGGAAAACGATTTTGCCCGAATATGTCTCCCGCGAGCCATCAACCGACTGGATAGCGCGCACGCCTGTCACTTTGCGCTGCTTCGCATCATAGACGACCGATTCAACTGTCGCATCCGTTACAACGGTGAGATTTCCTGTAAGACGTGCCGCAGGAAGCGTGGCGGATAGCGACGAAAAATAGGCTCCGTATGCGCACCCGCTGGAACAGCGACTGCGCGCTTGGCAAACACCGCGTCCAAAAGCATTTGATGGTTCGTGATCTTCGGTAAGATTGGCACAGCGCCCGATAATCATGGGCCGATCGGGTCGCTCTTTGCGCAGGTTCGCCGCGATCTGGTCTTCCGCTGCACTCATGCCCCATGGTTTCAGAAATTCGCCATCGGGCAGACTGTCAATGCCATCGGCATTGCCCGAAATACCAGCGAACGCTTCTACCTTGGAATACCAAGGGGCAAGGTCTTCATAGCCGATGGGCCAAGGAGAGCCGTGACCATCCTTGCGATTGGCGTCGAAGTCCTTTTGACTCCAGCGGTAACACTGGCGCGCCCATGTCAGCGAGCGCCCGCCAAGCTGATATCCGCGCGTCCACATGAACGGGCGATCTTCGGGAAAGCTATAAGGATGCTCAGCATCGTCGACAAAGAACTGGCGGTGTTCGTTCCGGTAAATATGCCGTTTTCGCCGCAGCATTTCATACCGGTCATTCTCCGCGAGATAATCGGGGACCATGCCGCGATATTCCAGCTCCCACGGGGCCTCAAAATCGGTGTATTCCGCGCTGGGATGATCGAGATTGCGCCCGCGTTCAAGAACCAGAACTTTAAGACCCCGCTCACACAATTCCTTTGCGACCCACCCGCCAGTGATACCTGAGCCGACAACAATCGCGTCGAAATCTGTATCTGCCTGAGCGCTCATCCGGCAAAATCCAATGCTTTGGCGCGCACCAATTCCAAATGCTCGCTTGCCGACAGGTTGCCTATATACTCACCCGGCACGAGCACGAAATCACGGTTGGCCTCGGCGCTGGTGTTATAGATTTTCAATACCAGAGATTTGAATTCGATATATGTCGCATTGGCTTCATCCTTGCGGTCCGCAAACGCCGCAGCATCATATCGGCTGAGCGTTTCCGAACGCATTTCCTGATCAAGTTGGACATAAGCGCGCCCTTGTTGCTGGACGGCAAAATTGTCCAAATGCTCCGGTAATCTGGACATTCGCATCTTTAAATCCGGCCCGGCCCATTCCCCGAAAATCTGATCAAGATATGTCACCACCTGTGCATCATCAGCCGTCGGCCACTCACCTTCGCCAACGATCAAATTCGCAGCGTCCGACATGACGCTCATCTGCAAGCAATCGAAAAACACGCCGGCAGGCTTTACTGGCAGCGCCCAATTTCCAATCTCGCAGACGACCTCGCCCGGCCCGCACGCGGCCAGACCAAAAGACCCACCTCCGGCAAGACACAATCCCAGGAATCCCCGCCTCGACGATGGGGGAATTTCGACTGGATCATTCATCTCAATGGTTCGCGCTCAACATAGGCACAGACTAACTCCAAGCAGAAAGCGGTCAATGTCAATCGACTTCAATCATAACGACGCTTACTAAGCAGGAACAGCCCCGCGGACTGATCACAGGCAGGAGATGGAAAGTTGTGCCATTTGAAAGCGTTGTTTTTTATCCTCTCGCTCACTCTATCGGGATGTGTAGGCTCGCAAAACGAGACCAGCAGCTTGCAGACGGACACCAATGCGGTGCAAGCAAGCTTTGCACAGAAAGCTGCAAAAGACCCTTCCTTTGCCAAACCTAATGTCGTCTTTTATCTAGCCGATGATCAGGATGTGACCGACTACGGCGCCTATGGGAATGAAAAGGTCCACACGCCCAGCGTGGACCGACTAGCGCGGGAAGGCATGGTGTTCGATAACGCCTTTACGGGCCAGGCCATTTGCGCACCCAGCCGGTCGCAACTGTTCACAGGCAAGTATCCGCTCAAAAATGGCGCATTCGCCAACCACACGCCAACCCGCCCAAATGCGGCATCAGTCACGCAGCAAATGCGCAAACTGGGATATAAGGTGGTGCTGGCAGGGAAGAGCCACGTGAAACCCGCCAGCGTCTATGATTGGGACGCGGAATGGCAACCGGTCCCGAAAGCAGGCGTGCCGCGCGAGTATATTCCGCTATCCGATATTGAGACATATTTTGAGACGGCCACCGAACCGTTCGTGATGTTTATCGCGTCAAAATACCCGCACGGTAAATACTTCGATGTTGAACAGCCCAATGCCGACGCTCTCAAGTTTCATCCCTTCGACGCGCATCTTCGAGAGGATGCCGCATATGTCAGGAAGAGAGCCGGGTATTATCGCAGCATCGAAGAAGACAACCGGCAGCTCGAACATGTGCTCGATCTGGTCGATACGCATCTGGGGGCGAATACGCTGTTCATCTACAGCTCCGATCACGGTGTATCAGGCAAGTTCACGCTTAAGGATATTGGGCTTAGAGTGCCGTTTGTCGCGCGATGGCCGGGTGTTATCAAGCCGGGCATGCGCTCCGAACAACTCATCCATTACACCGATGTTCTGCCCACGTTGATGGATATTGCAGGCGGGGATACCGATGCGGAGATGGATGGGAAAAGCCTGTTGCCGCTGTTGCTGGGGCAGGACCGGGCCATCCATGATTATGTTTACGGTGTGCGGACCAACCAAAACATCATCAACGCTCATGTATTTCCGTCCCGCATGATCAGAGACCGGCGTTACAAATATATTCGCAACTTTAACGCCCTGGAGGTTTTGGATCGCAACCTTGGTGACAACGAGGCAATCAATGTGTTTCTGCGTCGCGGCGCTCAGCAACATCGCGATGAGGCTTACGAAGAACTGTATGACCTTGATGCGGACCCGTTTGAGCAGAATAACATCGCAGGTCAGCCAGAGATGGCGCGGATAAAGGCGCGGCTTTCAGACCAGATGTTTGTCTGGATGCGCCAGCAGGGCGATATTCTGGAGGATGGGTTTGGCAAGATCCCGATCATCTCTGCGCCTGCCTTCAAGCTCGATCAGGATTCGAGATTTCGCACAATCGCGCCGGAGCTGCGCAACACGTTAACCCCGGACGATTATTTTGTGATCGAGCATTGGGAGCGCCCCGCGCAATAGGCGCTTAAGGCGCGTAGGCTTCGCTTTGAGCGATAAAGGCGCGCAGCCGCTTTGACAGGCGCGCGACATCCGCTTGATAGGCGGGATCGGCAGCTAAATTAGTCGTCTCACCCGGGTCATTGCGCAGATCATATAACATCGCCTCTTCCTCGCCATCGGCAGAGCGATATTGCGTGTAAATCATATCTGCGCTGATCACGGTGTCGGCCTCTTTAAAGCGGGAATAGAGGTAATCTTTGTGGCGCGCGGTTGGCGCGGTAAAAAGCGGCGCGAAACTTTCGCCAACCATTTGGGCACTCAGTTTGCCGTCAGCCTCAAGCCCGGCCAAGCCCAGCATGGTTGGGAACAGATCAACCAAACCGACGAGCGCATTGGGGACAGACGCAGGCTGCGTGCCGGGTGCATCAATGATAAGCGGGATGTGCAGTGCATTGGTAAGGGTATTATGCTTGCCCCAGAAATTATATTCACCCAGATGGAAACCGTGATCGCTCGTTAACACGATGATCGTGTTTTCGCGCAGTCCCAATTCATCAAGTGTTGATACAATCTCGCCCACTTGCTGATCGATAAAGCTGACGGCGGCGTAATAGCCGAGCAGGGATTTGCGGTGAAACTCGTCTGAGTTGTAGGTCTCTTCCTTGAAATGGTAGAGATGGATTTCGCCTGATCCTTTCAGCCCGTTCGGCGCGCCAGCGGGTCGCCCCCTTTGGTCTGAGGGCCGGAAATCCGAGCCGTCATACAGGTCGAAATACTTCTGAGGGGCGTTGAATGGCAGATGCGGACGGCGGAACCCCGCTGCAAGGAAGAACGGTTCCCCGCGCGCGGCAAGCCGTTTGAGGTCCGCCACGGTCTTGGCCTTCACCTGCCCGTCATAATAGGCCTCGTCCGGCTGATCTGCCCCTTCATACCACGGGCCTCGATCGCCAAAACGATCGGACGGTTTGACGAATTTCTTCGATTCTTCTGCGAAATAGGCTGGCCCTTTGACATCCGGTTCCCATGCCCGCTCGCTCCAGCTTTCTTCATCGGAATCGCGCGGATTATGGAACACCTTGCCATTGGAAACGGTGTAATATCCGGCCTGTTTGAAGACTGACGGTAGAGTGACTGCCTGCGGCACTTCGCGCTCAGCATTTGCGAGGTAGTTCACAAAGCGAGTCTTGTGCGGGTAGACGCTTGTCATCAGGCTTGCGCGCGACGCCCCGCACACCGGTACATTGGCATAGGCGCGCTCAAACAGCAGTCCTTGCGATGCCAGCGCGTCAATATTTGGCGTGATCGCATAGGGATCGCCCATCGCGCCCATCGCCGTGCGGTAATCATCCACTAGGATGAACAGTACATTTGCTGGCTTTCGCGCTGCCGATTTTGCACCATTAGCCTGCATAGTGGTTTGACAACCAGACAGCGCAAAGCAGGCAAGCAGGGTCGCCCAGATCAAAGTTATAGAAGAGAGTTTGCGCATTGACCGATTGCGACCTTTTTTGATCGTTTCTGACGACGAGGGCTATCATCAGCAATGCGGAGAGTAAAAGGATAACTCGCCGTTTCGCCCAGGGCCTATCGATCTTAAACTCGATTGAAGCGCCCTACATTGTCCCGCGACGCACGGCGCGCACGGCGCCTGAGCGCAAACGGCGCAACGCGCCAATTGCGCAATCCGCGATCAGAGCAAAAAATAGGAACGCCCGTTCATCGAAACCGACAGGGCAATTTGGTAGCGGAGGAGGGACTTGAACCCCCGACACGCGGATTATGATTCCGCTGCTCTAACCAGCTGAGCTACTCCGCCCCAATTGGGATTCGCTGCGGCGTTTGCGGCAAGCGAGCGGCGCATTTAGGGCGCGGCTGCGCGCTGGTCAACCATTGAAACGCGCCCGCTAAGGCCGTTCTCGACCTCGAAACGGGCAAGCCTTCACCAAATCCCAAGGTCCGCCCTTGTAAAGGTGCAGTTCCAGCGCTTGAAAGGTGAACCAATGCGGCTCAATTATTGGCACAAGATCGGCCTGCAGCGCCCTTGCCTCTTCCTTAGTCACCTTGTTTTGGATGGTGATATGCGGGCGCGGCTCATACAGGTCTTGCGCGGTGAGACTGCCATGGAAATGCTCGGCAATTTCAGCACGAAGACTGAGCAAATCGGGGCTCTCAAGCGCGATCGCTGTGCCCTTGCCCAAATCCATCACTCCGCTGACGCGCGCCTCAATCGGTGCATATTCAGCCGCAAGGCGGGGAAGATAGGTCTTCAGTTCATCCAGCAGTGACGGGGCAAAGGAGTGAAAAATCGTGACGTGCGCGTGCAGGTGGTTGCGGTGCGCGGGATAATGCTCACGTCGCAGGCCTTGCGCCCAGCTTTGCATCTCTGGCGGCAGCTTTGCTGTGACAATGAACGGGTTAGGCATGCTCTCGCACACTGGGCCTACATCTCGCCACGTTCGCGGCGGATGGCATACCACTTCTCAACATTCGCGTTGTGCTGTGCCAAAGTATCCGCGAACCAATGACCCCCAGTGCCATCAGCAACCATGAAGAGCGCACTCGTCTCAGCCGGGTTCAGCACAGCGGCAATACTCTCACGGCCCGGATTTGTGATGGGCCCTTCGGGAAGGCCAATGCGGGTGTAGGTGTTATAGCCATTTACCGCTGCAATCTCTGACTGGCGAATACGCCGGCCCAGTGGCTTACCCTTGGTGATCGGATAAATGATGGTTGGATCGGCTTGCAAAAGCATACCCGTCTTGACCCTGTTTGAGTAAAGCCCGGCGATCTTTTTACGCTCAGAAGCCTTGCCCGTCTCTTTTTCAACAATGGCAGCGAGGATTACCGCCTCCCGCATGGTATCAACTGCAATGTCAGAGCCGCGCTCCGCCCAAGCCTCAGCTAGATAGCTATCCATGGCCGCTTGCATGCGCTCAACCACGCTTGCGCGCGTTTCGCCGCGTTCAAAATCATATGTGTCTGGCAGGATTGAGCCTTCGACCGGGACGTCGACATCACCGGTCAGCAATTCTTCTGCCATCAACCTTTCATGGACCAAGATCGACGGCATACCTTCGGGGATGGTGACAAACCGGCGGATTACATCGCCGCTTTGAAAGGCCGATAAAATCTGCCCTTGGGTCATGCCCGGAGTAAGAAGAAATTCACCCGCTTGAATAGGATCGCTTGAACCGAGCAACCGAGCGCGCAAAACAAAACCATCAGCGGATTGGATATGTCCTTCCGTCTCCAGTTTCTGCGCCACCGCGCTCAATGAAGATCCTGGAGCAATCACAAAATTGCTCTCCGTCTTCACCGATGCAGAACCAAGAAACAGGCTGCCCGCATAAAGTGCAATGGCCGCGAATATGACCAAAGCTGCCCCAGCGATCAGACCGAACCGGCGCACAGCGTCAATCCATCTTCTGCATGATTATCGATGCATTCGTGCCGCCAAATCCAAAGCTGTTGTTGAGAACTGCGCGAACTTCGCGTTTTTTCGCCTTGAGCGGAACGAGATCAATGCCCTCTGTCCCATCATCGGGGTTGTGCAAATTGAGCGTTGGCGGAACAATGCCGTCGCGCATCGCCAGAATGCAGAACACCGCTTCGACAGCGCCAGCGCCGCCCAGCAAATGCCCGATGGCTGATTTGGTTGAGCTCATCGAAGCACCGCTCAGATCATCGCCCAGAACGCGTTTCACGGCTGCCAACTCAATCGTATCGGCCATCGTGGACGTTCCATGCGCGTTTACATAGTCGATATCGCCCGCAGAAAGCCCAGCCTTGCGCAAGGCCATGCGCATAGCGAGCTCTGCGCCCTTACCCTCTGGATGCGGCGCTGTGACGTGATAGGCGTCTCCTGAAAGGCCATAGCCGGTCACTTCGGCATAGATGGTGGCTCCGCGTGCCTTCGCGTGTTCATACTCTTCCAGCACTAGCACACCCGCGCCCTCACCCATGACAAAGCCTTCGCGATCCTTGTCATAGGGACGGCTGGCCTCTTTCGGACGATCATTGAAGCTGGTGTTGAGTGCACGCGCCTGTGCAAACCCAGCAATGCCCAGCGGGTTAACGGTGCTTTCAGCTCCGCCCGCAAGCATGATATCGGCATCATCAGCGGCAATCATACGCGCCGCATCGCCAATAGAGTGCGCGCCAGTGGAACAGGCCGTTACCACCGCGTGGTTTGGCCCCATATAACCGTATTTGATCTGAACCTGTCCGGTGACAAGATTTATGAGGCGTCCATGCACAAAATGCGGGCTAACCCGTCCGGGGCCGCGCTCATGCAGATTGACACTTTCTTTCTCAATACCGGGCAATCCGCCAATGCCAGCGCCAATTGAGCAACCGGTGCGCAGCTTTGTCGCCTCGTCCATATCCAGAAGACCGGCGTGTTCGATAGCCTGCCCTGCGGCATCAATGCCGTAGACGATAAACGGATCGACCTGCCGTTGGATCTTGCCGTCAACGCGCTTGTCTGGGTCAAACCCCCAAGGATGGTCCTTGTCCTTGACCTCGCAGGCGATCTGACACTTCTGGTCTGCTGGGTCGAAACGGGTAATTGGCCCCGCACCGCTTTCTCCGGCGATCAGATTGCTCCAAGTGGTCTCCACATCTCCGCCCAAAGGCGTCACAAGACCAAGCCCCGTTACGACAACACGACGCATTCAACTCTCCAAAAACGCTCAGGCCCACGCCCACTGGGGGCGCGGGCCTGATAATTTAGCCACAAGCAAATGGGTTAGAGGCAGGACAAACCAGCGCGCTCCGACCCTGCCCGGTCAGCCTTTGTTGCTTTCAATGTATTTGGTCGCATCACCAACAGTGGTGATCTTTTCAGCCGCATCGTCAGGGATTTCGACACCGAATTCCTCTTCGAAGGCCATAACCAGTTCGACGATGTCGAGGCTGTCTGCGCCCAGATCATCAATGAAACTTGCGTCCTGCGAAACCTTGTCGGCTTCTACACCGAGATGCTCGACAACAATTTTCTGCACGCGGTCGGCAGTATCGCTCATAATATTCCCTCGTTTTTGGGTTTTAAAAATACGTTGGTGCTCGCCCTAATGAACGGCGCAGGTGAGTGCAAGAGGAGATGAACACCCCTCCCCAAACGGTGATTTCGCGTTAGTCGAACAGCATGCTTGCATCGAGAAGCTCAATATCATCGCGCACCGCTAACGATTGCTTGATCATATATTTGTGCCAACTTCCGAAAGTTACAAGGGCATTTAGGCCCTGACCGGTCACGGAATCGAGGGCAGAATGGATCAAATCGGTGTGCGCCCGGTTGATTTGCGTCCATCCTCCAGCGCCTAAATCTGCGTCAAAATACCGTTGATAAGGGGTTTGCGCGCGCTCAACGATGGCATCGTATTCGTCTGTGTGAATGAAGGCCGGATCATCGCCGCGACCAGCCAGCTCGCGCGAATAATTTTGGCGCGCGGCAAGATGCTCTGCCCATTCATCGGCGCGCGAAGGATCATTCTCGACCCGTCTCAACGCTGCGCGGCGGTTATCCGCAATTTCCCGTGTCCATCCCGCTGTCGCTCGGATTTCAAAGTCCATCTCTCGGCTAAGCGGGAACACGACATCTGTGTATTCTGGGAAAACCTTGGTGCGCGGTTCAGTAACTTCGCCAGTTTCAGCAAAGCTGCGCTTCGCCTCTGCGATACGATCTGGCGGAATTTCTGTCAGGATCACATCAGGCTTGGCCTCAATGATCGCCTCTCGCAAAACGTCTAGCGAATAGGATCGGCTTTGCCGGTGGGTCGAATGGATTGTGCCGAGAATGGTAAGCCGGGTTGTCCCTTGCGGGATGGAAGGTCTGGCGCATCCGATCAGCGGATGAACGACAATTCCACTGGCAATACTGCCCAGAATGGCGGCGCGACGAGTTGTTTTCATAGACATATCTTCGACAAATACGCATCTAAAGTTACGTGAAATGCAAGATTACCATCGATTAAGGACATCAGGAACCGATGCTGACAATCTACAGTGACCACCAGATGAATCATGCGCCCTTGCGCGAACTGAACAATGGCGCCTGGATGGATTATGCAGAGTGTCCCGAACGGCTTGTCTCCGTTCTTTCCTCAATCGATACGTTAACAGCGCCGCAGGACCACGGAACTGCCGCAATCGAGGCTGTCCATGACAAGGCATACCTCACCTTCCTGCGCAACGCGCATGACGAATGGCGCGAAGCGGGCCGGGAAGGCGATGCAATCGGCTATGCTTTCCCAATTCGGGCCCGCCGCAGGTTGGATCACACGCGGATTGACGCCAAGCTAGGCGCTTTCGGCTTTGATGCTGCCTCCCCTATTGCCGCTGGCACATGGGATGCAGCCTATTGGAGCGCCCAATGTGCGATCAACGCGGTCAAAGCCATACATGCAGGCGATACGCACCGCGCCTTTGCCCTATGCCGTCCACCCGGCCACCATGCGGGGGCCGATTATTACGGCGGATACTGCTATCTCAATAATGCTGCCATCGCAGCCCGCCAAGCGCATTCGCTGGGCCTTGGCCCAGTCGCAGTGCTGGATGTTGATTACCACCATGGCAATGGCACTCAGGACATCTTCTACAACGATCCGGAGGTCATGTTTGCATCCATCCACGCAGACCCGAAATCCGATTATCCCTATTTCTGGGGTCACGCAGACGAGTGCGGGGCTCTCGATGGGTTGGGCACGACGGTAAACCTTCCGCTGCCCCGCGGGACACAATGGGACCAATATCAGCCTGCCCTTGCGCAGGCGCTTGACGCAATCACCCGCTTCGGAGCCAAGTTCCTCGTAATCAGCTATGGCGCTGATACCTTCGCGATGGACCCGATTTCGCATTTTGCCCTTACCACGGATGATATGCAGGCTATGGGAATCCAAGTTGCGCAGGCAGGGCTGCCCGGTGTTATCGTTATGGAGGGCGGCTACCGGATTGACGCATTGGGCAGCAATGTCGCTGCGTTCTTGTCGGGACTAGGCTGACAAGGGCTAGCAAGCCTAGTCAAAGCTAAATTCTTAGCTATCGATCTCGCGTTTGGAGGGTGTCCCTCAGCCCAACGCAGCTCAGCCACACCTCAACGTAAGGTTCGGAAACAATTAGGCTTTCACCCATTCATTGGTTGTCACGACGACGCAAAACAAGACAACTTTCAAGGAGAACCATGACTAACATTAACATTCTTAAATCGCTTACCCAAACAACATATGATTCTGTCGAAGGTTACCGCAAAGCCGCCGACGTGGCGAAGAGTCCCGCACTGAAGCGTGCGCTTGAGACCCGCCAACAAAAACGCGCAATGACACTATCGACGCTCAACAGCGGACTACAGGAATTGGGCGTGCAGCCGATCACGGATGTGAGCGTCAGCGGCAAGGTCCACCAGATGTTTCTAAAGATTACGGATGCACTAGAGACCGGCGATGAAGCAGCAGCCGAGCGCGTAGAAGAAGGCGAAGACTACATCGCCGAACAGTTCCGCATTGCGCTAAATGACAACGATCTTGAGGCCAGGGTCAAGGGTTGGGTCTCAACGGCCTATACCGAAGTCAGCGAAGGTGAACGCTTTGGCGACATGATTGAGAAGCAATACGCATAATCAATCGAGAATATCAAAATGGGGCGCGAGGTTTATGACCTTGCGCCCCATTTGTATGTGCGGTTGAGATTGGCTTACGATGCCTCGCCAGCAGTTTTTGCGCCAGCCTTAGCGCCCTCGCCCGCTTTTTGTGGCGGCTCAATGGTGCGCAGGAACAGCTCGCGCAATTGCTTTGGCTCAGCCTTGCTCGGCGCGCTCATCATCAAGTCTTCGCCCTTTTGGTTCATCGGGAAGGCGATAACCTCGCGAATGGCTTCTTCACCAGCCAGCAGCATCACAATGCGGTCAATGCCCGGAGCAGAGCCGCCGTGCGGCGGCGCGCCCAATTTGAACGCCTCAATCATGCCAGAAAACTCGCGGTCGACCGTTTCCTTGTCATAGCCCGCGATTTCAAAAGCCTTGTACATGATGTCTGGGCGGTGGTTCCGGATCGCGCCGGACGACAGCTCATAACCGTTGCAGACAATGTCATACTGCCACGCTTTAATGTCGAGCGGATCCATCGTTTCGAGCGCTTCCATCTCGCCTTGCGGCATGGAAAACGGATTGTGGCTGAAATCGACTTTCTTGTTGTCTTCGTCCCACTCAAACATTGGGAAGTCGACGATCCAGCAGAACTTGAAGCACCCTTCTTCGATCAGGCCAAGCTGCTCACCCACTTGCGTGCGGGCAGCGCCAGCAAGCTTGGCCGCATCGGCCTCCTTACCAGCCGCAAAGAACAGGCCATCATCAGGGCCAAGGCCAAGCTCATCATAGAGCTGCGCCATCAAGTCAGGGCCGTGGTTTTTGGCAATAGGCCCGCCAAACTCACCGCCTTTGCGGGTGACATAACCAAGTCCCGCGAACCCTTCAGAGCGCGCCCAATTGTTCATATCGTCGAAGAACTTGCGGCTCTTCTCGTTGGTTTTTGGCGCAGGCACAACGCGCACAACGCCGCCGCCGCCCACGATCTTTTCAAACAGGCCAAAGCCCGATTTTTCAAAGTGACTGGTAACGTCTGAGATGATCAATGGGTTGCGCAGATCAGGCTTGTCAGAGCCATATTTCAGCATCGCTTCGGCATAGGGGATGCGCGGGAAATCACCCGACTTCGTCACCGTTTTGCCGCCTGCGAACTCTTCAAACACGCCCGCAAGCACCGGCTCCAGCGCTTGGAACACGTCTTCCTGCGTCACAAAGCTCATTTCGAAATCGAGCTGATAAAACTCCAGGCTGCGGTCAGCGCGAAGGTCTTCATCGCGGAAACACGGCGCGATCTGGAAATACCGATCAAAACCCGACACCATCAGCATCTGTTTGAACATTTGCGGTGCTTGCGGCAGCGCATAGAAATTGCCCGGATGCATACGAGACGGCACGAGGAAATCGCGCGCGCCCTCTGGCGAGGAAGCCGTCAGGATCGGCGTTTGAAACTCGGTAAAATCCTGCGCGATCATGCGCTGACGCAGCGACGTGATCACTTGGCTGCGCAGCATGATATTGCGGTGCATCGTCTCACGACGAAGATCGAGGAACCGGTAACGCAGGCGAATGTCTTCGGGGTATTCCTGCTCGCCCGCGACCGGCATCGGCAGCTCTTCCGCGGCGCTTTGCACGGTGACGCCGCGCGCAAACACCTCAATCGCGCCGGTAGGAAGGCTGTCATTCACCGTCTCGGCTGAACGAGCCTTTACCTCACCGTCGATTGTCACGACGCTTTCCGCGCGCAGCGAATCGAGTTCTTGCAATGCGGGCGAATCCTCGTCCGCCACGATCTGCGTTATGCCGTGGTGATCGCGCAGATCGACGAACAATACGCCGCCATGGTCGCGTTTGCGGTGAATCCAGCCCGAAAGTCGAACGGTTTCACCGACATGCGTGTCACGTAACTGTGCGCAAGTATGGGAACGATAGGTGTGCATCCTAAACTCTTGTCCTGTTCGAGAGTATGGCCCAATGGAACAGACGCGCAGGCGCACCGCGATTTATGTCGTGGCCAGACCCGGTCAACGCGTCAACAATATGGGCGCGCTAACAGGGCAAGCGTGGGGCTTTGTCAAGTTTCGTGGGCGCAAATGGCATATCAATGGGGCCGCTTTTCTTGTGCGGTCCGAGGGTGGTACTCCGCCCAAAGACAGAAAAGACGTACATGAAAATACATGATCTGATTACGACAACCGACGCGCTCAATGATTTGTGCGAGCGACTAGCGAAGTCCGAATTCGTCACCATCGACACCGAATTCATGCGCGAAAACACCTATTGGCCGGAACTGTGCCTGGTGCAGATTGCCAACACGGAAGAAGCCGCCGCGATTGATCCGCTGGCCGATGGGATTGATCTGACCGCACTGCTCGACCTGATGTGCGAAAATGATGACGTGCTAAAGGTGTTCCATGCCGGCGGGCAGGATGTCGAGATTATCGTGAACCTGACCGGCAAGACCCCCTTCCCCATATTCGACACACAAATCGCAATGATGGCAATCAGCCAGTCTGAACAAATCGGCTATGCCAATTTGGTCGACACATGGCTGGCCATTCAAGTCGATAAGGGCGCGCGCTTTACTGATTGGAGCCGCCGCCCGCTCACTGCTCGTCAGATCGAATACGCCATTGGCGATGTGACGCATTTGTCGGTCATCTTCCCGATGATGCTGAAAAAGCTGATCAAGACCGGGCGCGGTGATTGGCTGAATGCTGAAATGGAAAAGCTCGCTGATGCCAGCAATTACATCACCGATCCTGATATGGCGTGGCGCCGCATTCGACAACCGGGCCGCAATCCCGCCGTGCTTGGCAGAATGAAAGCGCTGGCCGCATGGCGCGAAGGCGAAGCGCAGCATAAGAACATTCCGCGTGGCCGGATCATGCGCGACGAAACGCTGGCTGACATCGCCAGCCACCCGCCTAAGAAACAGGCTGATTTGGCAAAGGTTCGCGGCCTATCGGCCGCATGGCGCGATAATGATATTGGAAAACGCTTGATGAAGGTTGCCTCCGAAGCTGAGCCGCTTCCCCAAGACGAAATGCCGGTCAAGATGAAGCGCGGCGCTCCATTGGGCAAAGAAGGCGCATTAGTCGCCGATCTGCTCAAGCTGCTGCTAAAAATCCGCGCGCGCGAAATTGATGTCGCATCGCGTCTTTTGACCAAAGCCGATGAGATGGAGGCGCTGGCCGCGGGAATGCGCGACCTCAAAGTGCTAGAAGGCTGGCGCTATGATGTGTTCGGCAAAGATGCGCTTGAACTGGTCGAAGGGCGGCTTGCGTTCGCGGTACGCAAAGGCAAGCTCGTGATGACCCATATCGATGATATGCAAGCGAGTATGGAAGAAGCGCAGGACGCGGAATGAACAGCCTGTGAGCACTTACCTCCCCACGATCAAACAGTTGCAATATCTCGTGGCGCTCCACGAATATAAGCATTTTGGCCGTGCAGCAGAGGCCAGCTACGTCTCTCAATCAACATTGTCCGCTGGTATTAGAGAGCTGGAATCGCTGCTCGGCATCACTCTGGTGGAACGCAGCCGCCGGGTCGTGCGCTTTACTTCGCTAGGCGATGCCGTGGTGGAAAAAGCGCACCGTATCCTGCGTGAGGCGGAGGAGCTATCTGATCTGGTTCAGGCCTCTGGCAAGCCGCTATCCGGCACGCTGCGTATGAGTGTGATCCCCACAATTGCACCGTTTATGCTGCCGCGCATGTTGCCGCGGCTGAAGAAAGAGCGACCTGATCTCAAACTGTTGCTGCGCGAAGAAACCAGTCAGGATGCGGTGGAATCGCTGCAACATGGCCGGGTTGACTGCGTGCTGCTTGCCCTGCCTTTCGGCACTGGCGAAGTTGAAATGGAGCACATTGCCGATGACCGCCTGTTTATCGCCTTTCCCAAAGATGATCCGCGCGATCCACCTGAAACTGTGCCACCCAGCATGATTGACGATGGCCGGCTCCTGTTGCTGGAGGACGGGCACTGCCTGCGCGATCATGCGCTTGCGGCGTGCAACCGACCAGAATTGCGCGGCAGCGCGATGATGATCGGCACGAACCTGCACACATTGGTGCAGATGGTTGACCACGATTTGGGGCTAACAATGCTGCCGGAAATGGCGCTGAACGCTGGTATTTTAAACGGGACAGATGTGGTCGCAAGGCCGCTAAAAAGCTCTGAGGCAAGCCGCGAAATCGCGCTGATATGGCGTAAGAACTCGCCGCGCGGCGAGGACTTTAAGCTGCTGGCAGAGGAATTGCGGGCGGGTTAAGCCTGCTCACGCTTCCGCTGGGATCAGGCCGCGGCGCTGCGCAGCGGCTTTCACTTTTCTTGCAGCGATAATCGGCACAATCACCGATAGGGCAATTCCGCCGAGCGAACACACGCCAAGCCAAATTGCCATCGCCGATCCGCCCGATTGATACATCGCGTATAAGACCGGCACAGCAAGGATGACACCGCGTACTTCGTTAAAAATCAAAGCGACGAAACCGGCTTTGAAAAACCAGCCAAGAAAGGTTGCGAGTTTTGCGTTCATGCCATCCGCAATAGCGGCGAATGGTTTACAAGCCGTTTGCAATGACTTCGTATTGAGCGACATCGGGCGTACCTATTGGTTGCCCCCCTCTGTCATACTAATACGCAGAAAATGCCGATTGGTTTCACTCTGCAAGATTTTTAGGACCCGAGCACGGCAGCGCGAGCCTCGGTCAATCCATGTGCTTAAGGCCGACCCGCAGGTAATCCCACCCGGTAATACACGTCAGCACAGCAGCTGCCCATAAAGTCGTAAGCCCGATAAGGTGCAGCCAGGTTTCCTCAACCGACGCGCAGGCGCCGCCGGGCACTTGGCATGGCTGACCATGCAATGCGCCGCCGCCAATCAACGCCGCAAGGGCGATGAGCTGAAATGCGGTCTTCCATTTGGCCAATTTGCTGACCGGGACGGATACCTGAATGCCGCCAAGAAATTCACGCAGGCCGCTCACGGCGATTTCTCGCATCAGTATGATGAGGCCCGCGATAACATGGAAGTCGCCCACATATGGCCCGCGCAAATACCCTTGCGCCGTCAATACCAGAATGACAGTGGCGACCATGATCTTGTCCGCAATAGGATCAAGGAAAATGCCGAGCTTTGATACCGTGCCCTGTGCCCGCGCAAGATAGCCGTCAAAGAAATCAGTGATCGCGATCAGGCAATACAAGACAAAGCCAATCGCATAACCAAGCTGCCATTGCGGCCACCACAAGAAGAACGCCAGCAATGGCAATGCCATTATGCGCGACAGCGTAAGGATATTGGGCAGCGTCAACATATCGAAACGTGCCTTAGCCGCTCCGTCGCAAAGGAAAAAGATGCAAGACTGATCTTGTTAACGTCTGCGTATCGTTTATCCCGCAAGTATCGGGGCGCCACAGGCTAACAAACTTCATGACCACGACAACGCATCTCCTGCACCGCAGACGCTTCCTGCCGCTGTTCTGCACGCAATTGCTCAATGCGTTTAACGATAATCTATACAAGACCGCGATGGTCCTGTTCGTCGTGTACCAAGTTTACAACGATGAAAGCCAAGAGGCGATTTTTAGCGCCGTTGCTTCGGGATTGTTTATCCTTCCCTTCTTCGTTTTGTCAGCCTTGGCGGGGCAACTTGCTGATATGCGCGACAAGGCCGCGATCATTCGCACCGTAAAGATGTGCGAGATTGGCTTGATGCTGATTGGCGCAACGGGCTTGTTCTTGGCGTGGCGAGGGATTGCGGTTGATAGCTTTGCCATACCGCTTTTGATGTTCGCGCTGTTCCTAACCGGGGTGCAATCGACATTCCTTGGCCCGATTAAATACGCAATCCTGCCGCAGCATTTGAAGAAAGAAGAAGTGCTTGCTGGCACAGGCTTGGTCGAAGCTGGCACATATGTCGCGATCCTGCTCGGCACGATTTTGGCGGGCTGGATACCGGTTGAATGGGCCGCAGGCGGCATCATCGTAACATCGGTGATCGGATATATTTCCAGCCGGCAAATTCCCTCTGCGCCGCCTTTAGGCAAGGGGGAGGAAAAACTCGATTGGCATATTCTGCGCGCTTCAATCACGCTTATCAAAAACACCATGCACGATCGCCAGATCTTCTACGCAATCCTGTCTATCAGCTTTTTCTGGACGATTGGTGCGGTGCTGTTCATCCAGTTTCCGCCACTGGCCAAGAACACGCTTATGGCCAGCAAGGAAGTCGCCAGCCTGTTCCTCGTCATCTTTTCAGTCGGAGTGGCAATTGGCTCGGTCTCGATCAACATGCTGCTGAAAGGCAAGGTATCGGCGCGCTATTCGCCAATTTCCGTGATCGTGATGGGTGTGTTCGTGGTTGCGTTTTATCTCGTCTGCCGCGCATGGGCGGCGGACCAGCCAACCGAATTGCTGAACGTTGCAGAATTTATCGCATGGCCGCTTGCCACCGTTATCCTGCTTTGTTTGCTGGGCATTGCCATTGCTGGCGGCATGTTCGTTGTGCCGCTATATGCGTTCCTGACGACACGCTGCGCGCCGGATGAGGCCGCACGCACAATCGCTGCCAACAACATCGTCAACTCAGGGGCAATGGTTTGCGGCTCGCTGCTCGCCATCGGCCTAAGCGCTATCGGCGTGCCTGTGGTGGAACAAGTGCTGCTAAGCGCGGGCATGTGCTTGGTTTCAGCATGGCTCGGCAAGCGTTTGCACAACGCTGAATTAGAACATGCCGAGTAATCAGCGCGCTCGCAAATTGCCTTAGGCAATAAAGGCCAGCATCGCCGCCAACGCTGCGACATAGACGGTCGCAAAGCCGCGCACATCATCGCGGGTTAAGCGCCAAAGGCTCTCCGCCGGTGCGGCCAATTCATCGGTCAACACATGCGGAGGCAGCGTAGCCCGAAACGGATGGCGAGCGGATTCCGCCGTTAGAACAAGATTGCGACGCGTTTTTGTTGTTGTGCTCATAAGCGCGACGTTAAGACTTTCTTAACGATTTGAGGAGGGCCGTTTGTGAACTGTCGCAAGCTGGCACAGTAACCTTGTCTGTTTATCAGACACGCCCGCGCATTGCCTGTCTTTCGCGCCGCGGCTAAGCGCCATTCGAGGGCCGCTTTGGCGGCACGAGAGAACGGGACGATCAAGCATGAAGACCGCCACCAGAACCGCAGCAGAATTGCTGGTCGATTGCCTGACTGAACAAGGCACAGACCGCATTTTTACAGTACCCGGTGAGAGCTTTTTGGCGGTGCTGGATGCGCTCCACGCGAGCGAGACGGTCGATGTCGTCACCTGCCGCCAAGAAGGCGGCGCAGCATTTATGGCTTGCGCCGATGGAGCAATGACCGGAAAGCCCGGCATCGCCTTTGTAACGCGCGGTCCCGGCGCGACCAATGCCAGCATCGGTGTGCATGTTGCGCATCAGGATTCGCAACCAATGATCCTGTTTGTTGGCGATGTGGCGCGCCCAATGCGTGATCGTGAGGGCTTTCAGGAAGTCGATTTCGCAGCCTTTTTCGGGCCGATCTGCAAATGGGCAGCGCGCATTGATGATCCAGCCCGCATCCCGGAATACATCGCCCGCGCTTATTCAGTGGCTATGTCCGGCAGGCCCGGCCCGGTTGTGATTGCCTTGCCAGAAGACATGCTGTGCGACGCGATTAGCGCTGACCTATCCCCTCGCCCGCAAGTCACCAGGCCTGCACAGGCTGTGTGTCCTGATGCCATGCAAGCTATGCTGGCGATGATCGGCGATGCCGCCAGCCCCATCGCGATTATTGGCGGTGCGGGATGGAATGCAAAGGCGCGCAATCACTTTCAGGCCTTTGCCGAAAGCATTGGTTTGCCGGTCGCAACCGCATTCCGCAGGCAGGATGCAATCTCTGCGAGTTCACCTGTTTACGCTGGCAATCTTGGTTATGGCCCCAATCCTAAGCTGGTGGAGCGCGTGAAGGCCGCAGATCTGGTGCTGGCGGTTGGCGCGCGGCTGGGCGAAGCGACGAGCGATGGCTATACCTTCCCTACCTTGGATCATCCCGATCAAATTCTAATCCATGTTTATCCCGACCCGGAAGAATTGGGCCGCGTCTACCGTGCTGATCTGGCGCTGTGCTGCGCGGTGGATGAATTTGCGGAGGCCGCTGCGCTATGGGAAGATCATTCAATCATCCCCTTTGATGCTGGGCCGCAGGCGCATACCGAATGGGAACATTGGGCGACAGCTGATGCCGCCTCCACCAGCGATCACGCGCTCGATATGGCGGCCTGTGTTGCCTTCATGAAAGAAACCTACCCAGCCGATACGATCATCGCCAATGGCGCGGGCAATTTTGCGGGATGGTGGCATCGATACTGGCGCTATGATGGCTACCCCAGCCAGCTTGCGCCGACCGCTGGCGCGATGGGTTACGGCGTGCCCGCCGCCATCGCAGGCGCGCTGCGCCACACCGATCGGCAAGTTGTGGCCGTGGCCGGCGACGGCGATTTCCTAATGAATGGTCAGGAGCTTGCAACCGCAGCTCAGCATGGCGCAAACCTAACCGTGCTGGTGATTGATAACGGGGCATACGGCACCATCCGTATGCATCAGGAACGCGAATATCCCGGCCGCGTCTCAGCAACTGAGCTATCCAATCCAGATTTCGCGGCGTTTGGCGCTGCGTTCGGCGCATGGACCGCCACCGCGTCAACCACGGACGAGTTCAAGACTGCGCTGACTGAAGCGCGCGGGCGAAGCGGCCTGCGCCTCATTCATATGAAGATCGATATCGAACAGCTCGCCGCCAGCGGCGCCAGCATAAGCGGATTGCGAAATCGCTGAGCGATCAGCGCATCGTCATCCCGCCATCGACCATATATTCTGACCCAGTCACATAAGAGCTGTGATCGGATAGCAGGAACAGCGCGATCTGCGCGGCTTCTTCCGAGGTTCCGAAACGGCCCAGGGGAACCTGCCGACAAATCTGCTTTTCCATCTGCTCGACTTGGTCCTGGTTCATGCCGGTTGCCTCGAAAAACCCGGTCTCAATAGGGCCGGGTGCAACAACATTCGCACGGATTTTGCGGCCAGCAAGCGCGCGCGCCCATGTGCGTGTAATCGCAGTGATCGCGCCTTTCGTGCCAGCGTAAACCGCGCCCATATCCTGCCCTAGATACGGCGCAATTGATGATGTTACGACAACCGATCCGCCATCGCCTATCAGCGGGATAAGCTGCGCCATTTGCAGCACTGGGCCGCGCACGTTGACATTGTTCATGCGGTCAAACGCACTGGCTGAAACGCTTTCATGCGGACCAAATTTGCCAAACCCTGCGTTCAGCCATACGCCATCAATCGTGCCCATCTGATCCTTGATCTTTTCACCCAACTCAATCGCGGCATCAGGATCAGACGCATCGTTGCGCAGCACCAAAGAGCCTGATGGCAGACTGCGCCCCGCCTCGTCCAAGTGATCTTGGCTGCGTCCGGTAACGGCAACTTCGCCGCCTTCCTCCACGATCATCTTGGCTCCGGCGAGGCCCATGCCGCTGGTCCCGCCTGTAATGAGAATGCGTTTGCCTTCAAATCTGCTCATGATCGTCTCCGTAAGTGAATGACTGTTTGCCTACCAACGGACACGCGACCCTGAACGTTCCGAAGCAATTTCAGCCCTCTGCCATCTTGCAGATCAGCTTCCATTCGTCGGGCTTGATACTGGCGACCGACAGGCGCGACAGCCGCACCAGCTCGCAATCAGCCAGCTTGGGTTCGGCCTTGATCTGCTTGAGCGATACGAAGTTATCGAACTTGCGCTTGGGCGTCACTTTAACGGCCGCCCATTTGCCGGTTTCATCGGTCGGATCGAGGATATCGGCAACGGTTACCGTGCAAATTCCGACAATCTCAAGCCCCTCACGAGAGTGATAAAAGAAGCACTCATCGCCAACCTTCATCGCCTTTAGATTGTTCTTGGCAAGATGGTTGCGCACGCCATCCCACACGCCCTCTTTTTCCTCAACAAGGTCATCCCAGCTGTATTTGAAAGGTTCGGATTTGATCAGCCAATATGCGGGCACGAGCGGGTCTCCATAATCATGTCGAGTTGGCGATTGGCCTAAACCGCCAAAGCGCCTGACGCCAAGTCCAAACAAGACAAATTCACGCAATTAACCCGATTTTTAGTTTGTCACGGCAACACGTGAGAGATTGAAATCACTGGGGGCGGGGTCGATCACGGCCAGACATAAAAGCGGTGGCAGAAAAAAAGACACAAAAGCGGTTTGGAAACGCAGAGCGTGACATTGTCGCGCTAGGCATTGCTACAGCTGCAATCATTCTATTTGTCGGCACTGGCGGCACTGTGCTGCCGCAAGTTGTGCGCTCGCTTTACGGTGAGGGCAGCGGCCCTGATGATGTGCTCGCCAACGCCCTCCTTCTCAACATTGCGCTGATCATTTTCGGCTGGCGCCGCTACCGCGAACTCACCCATGAGATCAAGGAACGGCGCAGCGCAGAAGAGCAGGCACGCAAGCTTTCTGAGATTGATCCGCTGACCGGATGCCTCAACCGCCGCAGCATGGCGCGTGCGACCGAACAATTGCGGACCGAGTGTGAGGCTCGCGGTCAAGCGCTGGCATATGTCATGATCGACCTTGATAATTTCAAACACATCAATGACATGAATGGTCACGCCATCGGCGACAAAGTGCTGGTCGGCCTGGCAGAGCAATTGCGCGACAAGCTCCCGCAGGAGGCGGTTTTAGCGCGTCTTGGCGGTGATGAATTTGCCTTTGTCATGGCCTATGACAAGAACCATGGTGAACGCATTGATGAGCATGTCATGCGCCTGTTTGAGAGCGTCCCGCAAATTCAAGGCGCAGAAAATGTGGCGGTAGAACTGACCATGTCGATCGGCATTGCCAGCGACAATGACGATGCTGGCGACACCACGCGCTGCGATGCGGAAACTTTGATGCACCGCGCTGATATCGCGATGTACCACTCCAAAAAGAACGGCAAGAACCGCTATTGCTGGTTCGAAGCGACAATGGAAAACGAGCTACGTTTCCGCAATGCATTGGAAACGGGCATCCGCCGCGGTCTTGGCCAAGCAGAGTTCATCCCGTACTTTGAGCAGCAGATTGATCTGGAAAGCGGCGATCTGGTTGGCTTTGAAATGCTGGCACGCTGGCAGTCACCCCAGCTTGGATTGGTCAGCCCTGAAATCTTCATTCCGATCGCAGAAGACATTGGCGTGATCGGTGAGCTGTCTGAACAGCTGATGGTCCAAGCCTTCCAAGAGGCCACTCAGTGGGATCCATCAATCACACTTTCGGTCAATATCTCGCCAGTTCAGCTGCGCGATCCCTGGTTTGCGCAAAAACTGCTGAAATTGCTGGTCGAGCACAACTTCCCGTCGCATCGTCTGGAAATCGAGATCACGGAAAGCTGCCTGCATGAGAATGTCGGCATGGTCCGTTCGATGATAGCCAGCCTGCGCAACCAAGGCGTTAAAGTTAGCCTCGACGATTTCGGAACCGGTTATTCCAGTCTTGAGCAATTGCGCTCACTACCGTTTGACCGCCTCAAGATTGATCGCAGCTTCATCAGCGAGCTGCGCAATCCAGATGCCAGCTCCAAGATTGTCGATGCCATCGTATCTCTCGGCAATGGATTGGACATGCCAATCGTGGCTGAGGGTATTGAGGATGAAGGCATTCTCGATCTGCTCAAATCAATGGGCACACTTAAAGGCCAAGGCTATCTCTATGGTAAGCCTGAAAGCGCCGAAAAAGTCAGACAGCGGCTGTTGAAAGCAGGCCGATTGGTAGAGCCGACAAGCCAGCCTCAAATCGCCCCTCAGCCAGAGACCGGGGAAGAAGACCCGGTAAAGGCAGTCCACGCTTTGCGGAGCGTGGTGAAGTAAGCCCCGCCCATATCCGGGCATATTGAACGCAGAACTGGACGAAGCGCCGCCGCGTGCATAAATGCGCGGGTGTAATGCGCATTCCCTTCATCAAGATGCACGGCCTCGGCAATGACTTTGTGGTGCTTGACGCCCGCGAAACCGAATTGCCGCGCGTCGAGAACAACTTTGCACGCGCAATTGCCAACCGCCGCACAGGCATTGGATGCGATCAGCTGATCGTTCTTTCGCCAAGCGCTGCGCATGATTTCCATATGCAAATATTCAACAACGACGGCGGAGAGGTTGAAGCCTGCGGCAACGCGTCACGCGCGGTGGCTTTGCTTCACGGCTCTAAAGCCTTGGTAGAGACCGCTGGCGGCGTGATAGCATTGACGCCCGCCGCTGATGGAGCAAGCGCAACCGTCGACATGGGTCAGCCCAAGTTTGAATGGGATGCAATACCGCTTGAATACGCCATGGACACGCTGGCGATGCCGGTTAGCTGGGGGCCTTTGGAAAATCCCGCTGCCGTGAATGTCGGCAATCCACATGCCGTATTTTTCGTGGATGATTGCGATGCAATTGACCTTGAAACACTTGGTCCAGAAATTGAAAATGACCCGCTGTTCCCCAGCCGCGTCAATGTGAATGTCGCATCGGCAAAGGAAGCCGACTTCGGTGGCGGGAATGGTGAACCGTCGCTCAAACTGCGAGTGTGGGAGCGCGGCGCTGGCGAAACCCGCGCTTGCGGCACAGGGGCATGTGCAACGGCCATCGCGGCCATGCGGCGGGGAATTGTCGGACGCGAAGTGACCGTCACCCTGCCCGGCGGGACGCTGCTAATCGAATGGGACGCGGACGATCACATCCAAATGAGCGGACCGGCGACAGAGGCGTTTCGCGGCACGTTTGAATGGGATGATTTCGCTTGAGCGCTACCGCAACAACGCCAGATGTCATCTCACTCGGTTGCCGTTTGAATATCGCCGAAAGCGAAAAGCTTCGCGCGATGCTGCCCGATGATGAAAACGTGGTCGTCATCAATTCCTGCGCTGTCACCAATGAGGCCGTACGGCAAACCCGCCAAGCCATCCGCAAGGCTCGCCGCGCGCGGCCCGATGCGCGCTTGCTGGTGACAGGATGCGCCGCAGATATTGAGCGCGATCAACTGGCCGACATGCCAGAGGTTGATGGTCTTATCGCCAATCAGGCCAAGCTAGACCCGCGCGCCTGGAACGTGCCGTTGAATGAAGCGCCCCTCGCACCGACCAAGACCCGAGCCTTTATCGCCGTGCAGAATGGCTGCGACCATGCCTGCACGTTCTGCATCATACCGCAGGGGCGCGGACAAAGCCGTTCGATGACGATTGCAAAAGTCTTGGCCGAGGTTGAACAGCATCTGGAGCTGGGCGCACGCGAGGTCGTGTTGACCGGGGTTGATGTGACCAGTTGGGGTCATGATCTGCCCGATACGCCGCCGCTGGGCGCGTTGGTCAGCGCTATCCTCAATCGTTTCCCCGCCCTCACCCGGCTGCGGATGTCATCGCTAGACGGGATTGAGATTGATGAGGCGCTGTTTGAGCTGTTCGCAAGCGAGCCGCGCCTCATGCCGCATCTGCACTTGTCGCTGCAGCATGGACATGATTTGATCCTAAAGCGGATGAAGCGTCGGCACTTGCGAGGTGATGCGGTTGACCTGGTTCAGCGGCTAAAAGCGCGCCGCCCGGATATTGCCATTGGCGCGGACTTGATCGCTGGTTTCCCGACCGAAACGGAAGAACACCACGCAGCCAATCTCTCTATCCTGCAAGAGCTGGAAATTGTGCACGCGCATATTTTCCCCTTTTCCCCGCGCGAAGGCACGCCCGCTGCGCGGATGCCGCAGCATGACCGTGCGCTGATAAAGGCCCGCGCCGCTGAACTGCGCGCCGCCGCATCCGATATCCGGGCTGCATGGCTGAACAGGCTTGTGGGCGAACCGCAGCGCGTCCTCGCCGAAGGGGATGAGACCGGCTACACAGAAACCTACGCCCGCGCAGCCTTGCCAGACGGCACGACGCGCGGCGATATCGTCACCCTCACCCCGACCGCACTTCAAGAAGGCCTGCTGCAATGAGTGATAAGAGCTGGGGCGAGCGGCTGTTCGGTGGATTTAGCAAAACCTCTGATCGGCTGTCTTCAAACCTTACTGGGATTGTTAGCACGGCCAAGCTGGATGACGCGACGCTGGACGACGTTGAGGATGCGCTGATCGTATCTGACCTTGGCCCGGCGGCGGCGGCCCGCATTCGTGCAAAGCTGGCTGAAAAGCGCTTTGGTTTGGAGATATCCGAGCAGGAGTTGAAAGAAGCGGTGGCCGAGGAAATCGCCGAAATTCTGCGTCCGGTGGCGAAGCCGCTGGACATCGTGGCCTTCCCTCGCCCGCAAGTGATCCTGGTGATCGGCGTGAATGGATCGGGCAAGACCACCACCATCGCCAAGCTCGCGCATCTTTTTCAGGAAGACGATTACGGCGTGATGCTGGCGGCAGGCGACACATTCCGCGCGGCTGCCATCGGGCAGCTGGCGACATGGGCGGAACGCATCGGCGTGCCTTTGGTGCGCGGGCCAGAGGGCGGCGACCCGGCATCGATCGTGTTCGACGCGGTGAAAGAAGCCACCGACACCGGGATCGACGCGCTGATCGTCGACACTGCAGGCCGACTTCAGAACAAGCGCGAGCTGATGGATGAGCTTGAGAAGATCCGCCGCGTCCTAGGCCGGTTGAATGCCGAGGCCCCGCATGATGTGATCCTAGTGCTTGATGCGACCAACGGCCAAAACGCGCTTTCCCAAATTGATGTGTTCAAGGAAGTCGCGGGCGTTACCGGCCTGATAATGACCAAGCTGGATGGCACGGCGCGCGGCGGAGTGCTGGTAGCAGCCGCCGAGCAATACGGCCTGCCGATCCATGCGATTGGCGTGGGTGAGACCATGGATGATTTGCGCCCATTCGACCCCGATCTGGTTGCACGCGTTATAGCAGGAGTGGCCTGATGGCTGAGAACGAAGCCCAAATGCCGAAACCAAAGAAGCAAGGCTCTGGCTGGATCAACGTCGCGGTTGATTACGGACCGCTGCTGGTTTTTCTGGGCGTTTATCGTTTCTACGCGCCTGATGAGCCTGAACCAGCGGGCGAGCTATTCGCGATCATTCGCGGCACGGCAGCCTTCATGCTGGCAGCGATTGTCGCGCTTGCTGTGTCGAAATGGCGGCTGGGCAAAGTTTCGCCGATGCTTATGTTCTCAACCGCGTTGATCGTGGGCTTTGGCGCACTAACGATCTTCTTTGGCGATCCGGTGTTCGTGCAGCTGAAGCCGACCATCATCTATGGCTTCTTCGGAGTGGCCCTGCTGGTCGGATGGAAGATGGGCAAGGCGCTGCTCAAGATCCTGCTGGAGGCCGCATTTGAGGGCCTGACAGACGAAGGCTGGCTTAAGCTGTCACGCAATTGGGGCGTGTTCTTTCTCGCGCTGGCAGCGCTCAACGAGGGCCTGCGTGCCTATATGACGTTTGAGGGGTGGCTGTGGGCGAAACTGTGGGTGTTCCTGCCGCTCACATTCCTGTTCACCTTCACGCAAATCCCGATGCTGCTAAAGCATGGGCTGGATCTGGGTGAGGAAGACAAGGCCGAGGCGAAGGACGAAACGCCTTAAGCGGCGCAGTTTTCCCACCCTAATGGCGCGCGATCACAATCCGCATACAACGCCCGGCGCGCGCGTTCTGCTCGCACAGCGTCTAAAACCGCTTCCTGATTGTCGACAGTCCGGCTGGTCGTGACCAGATTGAGGTAGCCGCCATGACCCGTTTTTGCCTCAGAGCGGCCGGTGAAGAAGATACGATGAGCAGTCATTATTGCGTCCCTGTTTGCTGACATCGCAAATAGAGAAAAGGGCCTGAACCGATCAATAACCTAGCGTGTAAGAACTTGTTACAGCGCACAGTTTCGAGGCCTCATTAAATCTCGACCTGACTGCCCAGTTCCACCACACGGTTCGTCGGCAATCGGAAGAATTCCATCGCGGTCGCTGAATTCCTCAGCATCCACGCGAATATCTTTTCTCGCCAGATCGGCATCCCTGGCTTTTCGCTGGGCAGCAAAGTCTGCCGCGACAGGAAGAAGCTGGTGTGCATCATATCGAACTCACCGCCGCATTGCTCCATCTGCTTTAAGCCCAGCGGAACGTTCGTCTCTTCCATAAAACCGTAATGCAGCACCGCGCGGAAAAACCCGTCGCCCATATCGGTGTATTCGCAGCGGCTGCTTGGATCGACATAGGGCACATCCTGAATATCAACCGTCAGGATCACCACCCGCTCATGCAGCACCTTGTTGTGCTTGATATTGTGCAGCAGCGCCGATGGCACGCCAGCCGTGCTTGACGCCATAAAGATCGCCGTGCCCGGAACACGGGTGGCAGAGTTCTTGGCTGACTTTGCAAAGATTTCCATTGGCAGTGCAACTTCGCTCATCCGCTCACGCATCAGTTTACGGCCGCGTGCCCACGTTGTGAGCAGCAGGAAGGCGATGAAGCCCACCATCAGCGGGAACCAGCCGCCTTCGGGAACCTTGGTGAGGTTCGCGGCGAAATACGCCCCGTCAACGATCAGGAACAGGCCAACCACTGGCGCGGCATACCACCACTTCCATTTCCACACGCCAACCAAAAGCACCGCCATCAGCAGCGTATCAATCGTGACAGCGCCGGTCACCGCAATGCCATATGCGCTGGCGAGGTTGGATGAGTTTTGGAATGTCAGCACCAGAATGATCACCGCCACCATGAGCGCCCAGTTCACCACTGGAATGTAGATCTGCCCGCCCTCGGTCTCGCTGGTATGGCGGATCGACAGACGGGGAATATAGCCCATTTGGATCGCCTGATGGGTGATTGAGAACGCGCCAGAGATAACCGCTTGGCTGGCGATAAAGGTCGCAACCGTTGCCAAGAACACCAGCGGCAAACGCCATTCCTCATTGGCTAGGAAGAAGAACGGGCTCTGGATGGCTTCGGCGGCCTGTTCTGGCGGCAGGCCGATGATCATCGCGCCTTGCCCGAAATAATTGAGCAGCAAGCACGGCATGACAAAGCCAAACCAAGAGAGCCGCATCGGCCCGCGGCCAAAATGCCCCATGTCTGAATAGAGCGCCTCTGAACCCGTCACAGCCAACACGACAGAGCCAAGCGCGAGGAAGGCGAGCCAGCCGTCAATCACGAAGAAGTTGATCGCGTAATAGGGGTTCAGCGCCCACAAAATCTCTGGCGTGTTGATGATCTGCCATGACCCCATCCCTGCGATCACGGTGAAATAGACAATCATCACGGGCGCAAACAGCGCGCCCACTTTTGCCGTGCCGCGCTTTTGCAGCATGAACAGGAATACCAGCAGGCCCAATGCAATCGGAATGACGAAACGCTGCAATCCGGGATCAACCACGGTCAGCCCCTCAACCGCTGACAGAACGGAAATTGCGGGCGTAATCATACTGTCGCCGTAAAACAGCGATGTGGCGAACACCCCCAGCAGCAGCGCCACCCAGCCGTATTTTGACTTGCTAAGCTGGCTGGAGATTAGCGCAACCAGAGCGAGGCTGCCGCCCTGCCCTTTGTTATCGGCGCGCATCAAAATGGTGACATATTGGATCGACACCACCAGCGTCATCGACCAGAAAATCAGGCTGATAACGCCCAGCACATGCGCGCTATCCAGCGCGAGTGGGTGCGGGCCAACGAATGTTTCACGGAAAGCATAAAGCGGGCTGGTGCCGATATCGCCGAAGACAATACCAATTGCGCCGACAGCCAGCGCCTTTTTGGACGCGGAATGCCCTTTGCCACCTGTTGGCGGCTGGTGCGCTGGCGCTGCTGTATTGCTCATGCCAAATGGATTTCCCGAATTAGAGCCACGGCCCTATCGATACTGCCCTCGTAATAAAGCCGCCCGGTTTGGCGACTCTGCCCCCTCACGAACCTTCCCAAGGCGGCGGCGCTTAGCACCGCCTTTCACCCCCTGCAATATCAGCGCGTCGAACTGTCTTGCACAGGTTCACTATTGGATGGCCCCACGGGGGCCTGCGCCGATGGACCTGCAAGCATACGGTCTAGCGCATCCACACGCTGTTGAAGATCGCTGCGCCACGGCGCATCCGGCGGTGTTTCATCGAGCAATCCGCCCCAAACCGCCCGCGCTTCTCTAACATCGCGCGCGGCGAAATAGGCCGTACCAAGGAACAGAGCCGGGCCGGGATGGCCGGGCTGCGCCTCACTCGCTCGATCAAATGCGTTACGAGCAGCGGGGGTAACCGCGCCATCGGCATGTTCCACCAAGGCCATGCCCAGCGCCATCCAACCTTCCAGATGCTGAGGATTTTCAACCAGCCCCCGGCGCAGCAGCGATGCGGCGCGCCCAAATTGCCCGCGCCGCGCAAAGGCATCGGCGGTGGTGATATAGGGCGTTTTCAGCGCACTATCATCAAACAGGGATAGCCGTGCATCAACCATCGCATCGCCCGAACGCGGAGCCTGCGCCTGCGCCGCCTTAGGACTGCCCGGCTGCAAAGTGCTGCCCTGCCAAGCGTATCCGGCAAGGCCCAGCACCAGAACGGTGGCAAACATCGTCCAACTGGATCGGGGCAGTTTGAGCACAAAGGCCGTGAATGCAAATGCCGCGAGCGCGACCAGAAGAATAGGAACCCAGCTCATGCGCCCGCACTCTCATTTGATGATGTACGGCGCAGCCTGCGCCACAGGACAAGGCCGATAACCAGCAGGAAGATAACTGGAATGATAAACAGCGGCCATGTGGTCGCGCTCACTTCCGGTTCGTAGCTGACATAGTCGCCATAGCGCGTGCGCAGCCATTCGCGCACTTGATCCGGGCTTTCGCCAGCGGCCATGCGGCTGCGGACTTGATGGCGCATATCGCCCGCAATCGGCGCGTCGCTATCCGCGATCGTCTGGCTTTGGCAGGTGAGACAGCGCAAAGTGTGCATCAGCTCAGTCGCCTGCGCCTCTAGAGCGGGGTCTTCCAATTGTTTATAAGCATAGGGTGCTGGCGGCATGGAATCCTGCGCCGCGAGCGCCGTTGGCAATAACGCGCCCAACAAGATGAGGAGGAACCTCACTGTGTGGCCTCATCCAGTTTTTCGAGCAGCAACGGAATATGCTCTAAACGGATGTCGCCAATATGCTGGTAGGTGATCTTGCCAGCGGCATCGATGACGTAAGTCTCCGGCACGCCGGACGCGCCCAAATCCAGCATCAGCTGCGAAATATCATCCGCGCCAATGCGGGTGTACGGATTGCCGTAACGCTCAAGGAAATCGGCAACGTCTGCTGGTTTGTCACGGATGGCGATGCCGATGATCTCAACGCCTTGGCCTTCAAGCACTTCCAATTGCTTTGCCTCGGCAATGCACGGCAGGCACCAGCTGGCCCAGATATTGAGCAGCTTTGGCTTGCCCCCGATAAAATCTGCGCTGGATGCACCGGGCATGGTTTCGACCGCTGCGGGCAGTTCAAATTCGGGCAGCTGCTTTTCAACCATTTGCGATGGGATGCTGTCGTCCTTAGGCTGGGTCAGCATGTAGCCCGCGACGCCAAGGAAAAAGGCGAACAGGGCGAGGGGTATCCATAGGGTCCAGCGCATCAGGCAGTCTCCGGTTCAAGCTCAGCGGCAAGCTCGCGCGCTTCTTCGCGTTTTTCATCGCCGCGGCGCACGGCTCTGCGGCGTTTAAGGTCTTTTGTAAGCCGGCCAATGATGGCCAGCGCTCCGCCAAGCGAGATGAGCAGGCCGCCGTACCAGATGAAGGTGACAAACGGTTTCCACCAGATGCGGACCTGCCAGCGCTGGTTGCCCTCCTGATCGACGCCCGCGCTATCTCCCAGCACGGCGTAAAGCTGGCCGTCCCAACGGGTTAGCAGCGCGCTTTCGCTGGTGGCTTGAAATGGGGCCCAGAATGTGCGGGCTTGCGGGGTGACTGCGATGGCTTCGCCGCCTGCACGAGAGGCGCTGAGGCGGGCTTCAAGGGCGGTCCAGTTGGGGCCTGCAATTGGGTCAACGCCGTCCAGCGTGATCTGCCAGTCGGCCACGGCGACGCTCTCTCCGGGGATCATGGCGGCAAGGCGCTCTTTGGTGAAAGCGCTCTCACTGGCCATGCCGAAAAGAGAGACTGCGACGCCGAAATGGGCGAGCACCATGCCCCATGTTGCGATCGGTATGCGGGTGAGCTTGCGGCCTCTGAGAGGTAGGAACGAGGCGATAGCAAGGCCTGCTGCCAGTCCGAGGCCTAGGACTGCGAGAATTGAGTAGTCACCAAGATATGCGGTGAATGCGAGAACTCCTACAATCACAATTCCAACAACGATCATTGGCACTTGCACACGCGCAGCTCTATCTGCTTTCCAGCGCAGCAACGGCCCCACCGCCATCACCAAGAACATCGGCACTGCGAAAATCGCACTAACCGGATTGAAATAGGGCGGACCGACAGAAACGCGCACATCAAACGCTTCGGTCAGCAGCGGGTAAAGCGTACCAAGCAGCACGACGCCCAAGATCGCTGAAAGCATCACATTGTTGAACACCAGCGCGCTTTCCCGGCTGGTTGCAGCAAACCTCTTGCCCTCTGATATCGAATGCGCGCGAAGAGCGAAGATGGCCAAGGCCCCGCCGATATAAAGAGCCAGCAGGATCAGGATAAAAGACCCGCGTTCAGGATCGACGGCAAAAGCGTGCACGCTGGTCAATACGCCGGATCGGACGAGGAATGTACCCAGCATACTCATCGATAATGCGACGACGCCCAACATGATAGTCCAAGTGCGCAAGGCGTCGCGCGCGGCCAGTACGCTGGTTGAATGGAGCAAAGCGGTCGCCGCTAGCCAAGGCATCAATGAGGCGTTTTCTACCGGATCCCAGAACCAATATCCGCCCCAGCCAAGCTCGTAATACGCCCAATAGCTACCCGCCGTTATGCCGAGCGTCAGGAAGACCCAAGCGCCCAGCACCCATGGCCGCATTACGCGCGCAAATTCCGGTGTCACTTGCCGAGTTAACAATGCGCCCAACGCAAAGCTGAACGCCACTGAAAGGCCGACATAGCCAATGTAGAGCGTTGGCGGATGCAGCGCGAGACCGATGTCTTGGAGAAGTGGGTTTAAACCCTGCCCTTCCGCCGCTGGCACTGGCAGTCGTTCAAATGGGTTAGAGCTAAGCAGCAAGAACGCATAAAAGCCCAGCGCCACAAAGCCCTGCGTTGCCAGTGTCGCTTGCATCGTGCGGATCGGCAAACGGCGTTCAAGCCATGCGATTAGCCCGCCTGAAAGCGCCATAACCGCGACCCACAAAAGCATCGAGCCTTCGTGGTTCCCCCATGTACCGGTAATCTTATAAAGCATCGGCTTCATCGAGTGCGAATTGGTGACAACCAGCTTCACGGACAGGTCTGTGATGGCAAAGCACCACAAGAGCATCACAAATGAAATACCAGCGAGCAGAGCCTGCGTGATAGCAGCTGGCCGGACCAGACGCGCGAAATCACGCTCCGCGCCTCCGACGTAGCCGTGTTTTAGAGCCAAAGCCCCAGCGAGCAATTGGAGCGCCGCGAGCGCTGCAGCCAACCAAAGGGCGGCAAGACCAATTTCGGCAATCATCGGGCCGGCGACCTATTCACTGTAGCTAACAGTTTCTGCAGCTTGCTGCGCGGCATCATTGGCATGCAACCCTTCCAACTCACGCGGAACGTAATTTTCATCGTGCTTGGCGAGCAAGTTAGAGGCGAGAAATGTGCCATCAGTTTGGAGGCTTCCTTCTGCGACCACACCAGACCCTTCGACAAAAAGATCAGGCAGAATTCCGCTATATTGCACGGGCACGCTCGCTTCTTCGTTTCCTGTCACAACAAAAGCGACGGTGACCCCGTCCTCCAACCACTCGAGCGAACCTGCTTGCACCATCCCGCCCAACCGCACCGCTTGTCCCACCTCTGGTGGGTTGGCGGACATTTGCTCAGGTAAGTAAAAATAATTCGCTTGATTGCGAAGCGCATAGGCGGCGAACAGTCCGGCAAGGACAATCGCCACCAGCGCAAGGACGACCAGCACCAACCTTTGATGTTTGGCCTTGACCGTGCTCATTTTCGCTTCACTTCATCACGCCGCTTTTCAGCCGAACGCATCGCACGCCACGCCCACAGGATAAGGGTAAGGACAGAACTGATAGCAACCACATAAGAGGCGGTGACATAATCCCACTGGTTGAGTGCCTCACGCATCACGCACTCTCCGACGTTGGATTGGCTGGTTCTGCGGACCATCATCGGCAAGCGCGCGGCGGCGCAGACGTGCCTCAACCTGCATCTCTGCAATCAATGTGCGCATTCTCATCAATACCACACCGCCAAACAGCAGTGAGAACCCAATCACGGCAATCAACAACGGCACCAAGAATTCGCCATCAATGGCACTCTTTCCGGCTGTCAGACTGGGTGGTTGATGAAGCGAATTCCACCAAACGACAGAGCGATTAATGATTGGAATGTTGATCGCGCCCACAATACCAAAGATCGCGGGGATCTTGATCGATCCTCCATCGCGCGCGCTCGCCTGTGCCAGTGCAATATATCCCGCATATAGGAATAGCAGCACCAGCATACTGGTCAGCCTGCCATCCCATACCCACCACGTGCCCCACGTTGGGCGGCCCCAAATTGATCCGGTGGCAAGGCAGATCGCGGTAAAGACCATGCCTGGAACGGCGATTGCGCGGGCAGCAATCGCAGCGAGTGGATGCTTCCATATCAGCAATGCAGCGCTGGAAATGGCAATGCCCGACCATCCACCCATGCCGAGCCATGCGCTCGGCACGTGAATAAACAAAATACGGACGGTTTCACCCATCAGCCGATCAGGCGAAACGACCAGTAATCCCCATGCCAGCGCGCCGATTGTCAAAACAGCGCCGCTTACCAGCAAAAGCGGGGTGAGCCAGCTTGCTAGGCTCAGGAAGCGCGTTGGGTTGGCGTAGCCGTGCATAATTACCGATAAATGCCTTGCGGTGATGTAGCGTTCCCACGCTGTGCGGCAAGCCTTTAAGCGCTTTGCGAAACCTGCAAGTTTGGCAATGACCGCGCGATTGCACGCAACGGATCGAGCTTAGCGACCTATCAGCTTGGCAGCCATCCGATCAGCAACCACATCAGCGGTCTCTTCGCTGGTGTCGCTTTCCTGCCAGATTTCCTCAAGCCGGCCGGGAATTTGAGCGATCCGCTTGCGTACCTCGTTAAGGTCCGCAGCCACCCCATCACGCCGCGCAAGATACTCAAGCGCAACGGAAATGATCCCGCCTGCGTTGATAACATAGTCCGGCGCGTAAAGAATGCCGCGATCCGAGAGAATTTTGCCATGCTCAGGCCGGGCCAGTTGGTTGTTGGCACCGCCTGCGACGATCGGGCAATCGAGCCGGGCAATCCCTTCATCATTCAAAATTGCGCCCAATGCATTGGGGCTAAATACATCGCATGGTGTCGCCATAATCGCGTCCGCATCAACAGCTTCACCGCCGATTTCCTGCGCCAACTCTTTCGCACGGGCACCGTTGATGTCAGCCACGGTCAGCTTTGCACCATCCTTAGCGAGAAGTTTTGCAACACCGCCGCCTACACTGCCTGTACCTTGAACGGCGACATGCACGCCTTCTAGGCTATCCTTGCCCAACTTATGGCGAACCGCCGCTTTTATGCCGTGGTAGATACCCATAGCCGTGAAGGGCCCGGGATCACCGCCTGCATCGCCCTCACCTTCGACAGGAAGGCCAGAGACATGACTGGTTCGCTTCGACATGGTGACCATGTCGGCCTCTGTAATGCCGACATCAGCTGCGGTGACATAGCGCCCGCCTAAGCTCTCAACCGCATCAGCAAAAGCAGTGAGCATTTCAGGTGTCTTTGTACGATTCTTGTCAGCAAGGATCACAGCCTTGCCCCCGCCAAGAGGTAGGCCTGCCATGGCGTTCTTATAGCTCATCCCGCGGCTAAGCCGCAGAGCATCGCGAATGCCATCTTTTGGATCGGGATAGTGCCAAACGCGCGTGCCACCAGCACCCGAGCCTAGGTGTGTCGAATGGACAGCGATAATCGCAGCAAGCCCGCTTGCACGATCGTGCACGACATGCACAAATTCGTGATCATCAAAGTCGGATTCAGTCCAAAAGGCAGTCATCGGGCAAGCAGCTCCATAATCAACGCAGATATTTATGCGCGATTGAGCCGCCTAATGATTGGAGGAAATGGGGCGATCGAGGGGTCTCGAACCCCCGACCTCCGGCACCACAAGCCGGCGCTCTAACCAACTGAGCTACGATCGCCATATGCTTCCCCCAACGCACCAAATGGTCAATGCGTTAGCTGCGCAGGGGGGCGTGTTACGCCTGATTGCCAGCGGGTCAAGGCTAGCAATAAGCGGGGCGAGCCTGTTGCACAAACCCTAAGCCAAGGGAAGTAAAAACTGCGCAAGAATGAAGTTTGCGCAAGATTCTTTCACTCTTGCCTCATCTCTTCACATCGGTATCGTTTTTGAACATGGAACCGGGCGAATCTTCTGCACAATTATTGCAGGCGCGCGAAGGGCTTCAAAAACTGCCCTGCGCCAAGGTTGAGCTGTTCCAACTCCGCCATTTCCTCACCTTAGAACTTTGCCAAAACCTGATTGCTTTGATTGAAAAGGATCGCCGTCCATCGACAATCGCTGATAGCAATGGCGATGGCTATTTTCGCACGAGCGAAACGTGCGACCTTGATGCGAGCGAGCCCGCCGTTCAGGATTTGGAGCATCTCTTAAAGGATTTGAACGGTATTGATCCAAGCTATGGCGAACCTGTTCAAGGCCAGCGTTATGATGTGGGGCAAGAATTCAAAGCGCATACCGACTACTTCACACCAGGCGGTGTCGATCATGAGAAGTTCTGCAACATTGCAGGGCAACGCACTTGGACCTTCATGGTGTATTTGAATGACGTTGAGGCTGGCGGCGCGACTCGCTTCAAAGTGGTTGGCAAGACCTTTCGCCCCGAAATTGCCAAGCTGGTGTGTTGGAACAACCGCCGACCCGATGGCAGCGTAAATCCTGCCACCCTGCACCACGGCATGAAGGTGCGAAAAGGCACAAAATACGTGATCACTAAATGGTACCGGGAAAAACCATGGGGATGATCATCACCTGAGTCACAATCGGCGCGCTTGCGGCACATACGAAAAAGGCGGCCCTGACAGGACCGCCCTCTTCATGCTGTCTACCGACTGCAAATATTCGCCGCAGCCTACTTCTTCAGGCTGAGCCCGCCAAAGCGCTTGTTGAATGCAGCCACACGGCCACCTTCTTGCAGCTGTTGCTTGCCGCCAGTCCAAGCTGGGTGGCTAGTCGGATCAATATCAAGCGCAAGCGTATCGCCTTCGCTGCCCCAAGTGGAGCGCGTTTGAAATTCTGTACCATCGGTCATTTTGACCGTGATCATGTGATATTCTGGGTGCCCTTCGGCTTTCATAACTCTGGTCCTTGCTAGCGGTGACCCGGTACCGACCGGGCATGCTGTTTGCGGGAAAGCGATTAATTGGGTTTAATTCAGAACGCAACCTCATTTCTGTGAGCCATCAGTCCCAGTCATGCGCTCAAGCTTTTTCGCTTGGGCAGCTAGAGATTCGACTCCCGCTCCGTTGCGCAATTGATCTGTAATGAGATCGCGGTCAAACTCTCCTCGCGTCCAATTCCCTGTGGAATCGCTTTGGTATTGCGTACCATATATTTGAGACCGTCCTACTGACTGAAGGTATCGGTCCAAAGTTGCTGCTGCGATCCACTCTGCCTGACCCATACCTAAACCAAGAGCTCGAATTGCCAGCGTGTGCGCGAGTAAATAGTCTTCCGCGGTATCGCCATGTTGAAATATGTATGCGGCGGCATAGAAATCAGGGCCGGTTGTTAGTTCACCAGCATCAAGCAGTTCGCGCGTCCTTATTCTGCGCTCGCCGTCTTCACGCTTGATCTCCCCCCAATCCATATCAGGAGAAAACGAACGGCGTGCTTCTTGATCGGCCGCAAACAACTCAGCCATTTCTCGATTGCCATCCAAAGGCTTTGCGTCATCCTGCGCAAATGTCGGGAAGCCGATCGTTAGCGCCAGAGCAATCAGCAGCGAACGTATCATTGCGAAGGCGCATCTGCCATCATCGCTGTGAATTCGCACTGGCAGGTCACTTTGCCCTCGACGCTGGCTTTGCCGGCAAACTTGTAAGCGCGGCTGCCTTTCTTGAGGAATTCGACCTCCAGATCGAGCAAGCAGCCCGGTGTGACCGGCGCACGAAACTTCGCGTTCTCGATCCCCATAAAAATCACGAGCTTGCCCGAATCGGCCAGGTTCATGGTCTCAATGCCGAGAATACCTGCGGCCTGCGCCAGCGCTTCGATTTGGAGCACACCAGGCATAATAGGAGCGCCAGGGAAATGCCCCTGAAAGAACTCCTCATTCATGCTGACGGCCTTCACCGCATGAATGCGTTCTCCAAGGTCAATGGTACGGACCCGATCAACCAGCAACAATGGATAGCGGTGGGGCAGAGCTTTCAGCACTTTGTGAATATCGTAATCCACGATCTGCCCGGTTGGACCGGACTTCTCCGCGCCGTCGCTCATAACCCTGCCCCTATGCCTTGTGTGGTGCCTACAAGCCTTATCGGCCTGTAGGAGCTTGAGCCGCTGCTGGCTGTTGTTGCTGCTGTTGCGCTGCTTGCTGCTGCTGGATCGCTTGCGCGGTTAGCAGCACTTGCTGAATTTGTTGGTACAGCGCGACTGAGTTGCGGTTGGGCTGCCATCCTTGAGCCGGGACAATGTTAACATTCGCAACCTTCGTGTTGAGCGAAGCGGTCACTTTTTGCGTGATGTCGGCAGCCTGCGGAGCATAAACAATAGATTCAGGCGAAAGGATCATCTGGATCGAATTGGCCTGAACGACTTCCTGAAGAGCCGCTGGGTATTGAGCGAGTATCTGCTCAACCGCATAAACGCGTGCGCCGTCAATTTGTGCAGTAAGCTGCTGGATTTCACGATCGATAGTTTGGATCTGGGTCAACTGAGGCGTGCCATTGGCGGCTGTTTGTTCTGCCTGGCTAAGCTCACCATCGCTATTCGTGTCGAGTTGCTGGAGCAACGTTTGGCGCTCCTGACCCTTAGCGCGGCGCGTATCAATCTGCGATTTATATGTTGTCGCAACTTGCTGATAAGCGGTTTGGAACGCGGTGGTGCCGATGACCACACTTGGTGTGTCAATGGTCGCGAAGCTGCCCTGCACCTGAGCAGTAGCAGGCACCGCAATCGCGGTCGACATGGCGAGGCTCGCAATGGCGAGCGATTTAACAATGAGTTTCATTAGAACTGAGTTCCTACGTTGAATGAGAATAGTTTATCGTCGTCACCTTCGACCGTGCGCAAAGCATGAGCGAGATCGATGCGGAACGGACCGAATGGTGAATTCCAGTTTACGCCGATGCCGACTGTGACGCGCGGACTTGGTGAATTGCCGAGGAAAACCTCCTCGAACGATCCTGGAACAAATGTGTTCGGCGTCCCATCAGCCGCAACAGCATCTGCAGTGAGATTACCAGCTGCATCGATAAATGGCAGGCCATCGATTAATTCAGGCTGAGTGATGCCCCAAAGCGCGCCTACATCGACAAAGACAGACGGACGAAGGCCTAATTCACGCGCCCCAGTGCCAAGCGGAATCTCCAGCTCAGCTCGACCTAGGTAATAATTGCGGCCACCGATAGCATCGTCTTGAATTTGCTGACGATCTAGAATGACGGTGCCATCAGGATTAAACGGCCGGCGCAATACGCGCGGCCCCACACCGCGAATATCGAAGCCTCGAATTTGCGGTTCACCGAGGAAGAAGCGGTCCGTGAGCCGTACATCATCAACGCCAACACCGGGTCGATTCTCGAACGGAATGATGGTGCCGCCTTCGGCAGAGAGTGAGAAGATGAATCCGCTACCAAGGCTGAAATATTGCGCCGCTTGACCGCGGAACCGCAAATATTTCACGTCGCCGCCAAGGCCAGCGAATTCCGTTGAGAAATTGGCGCTTGCACCGCGCGAAGGCCTAACCCGCGAGTTCAAAGTATTATAGGCGAGATTGACACCCACAATAGAGCTCAACCGCTCTCCCAGCGCGTCGCATAGGAAACGGCTCCCCCGCAGCGGGTCACAGGTATCGTTCGGACTATTGCCGCGGATCAAGTCTCCATTAGAATCTGTAAAGAAAATGCCACGATCAAGATCAACATCGTCGTAGTTTAGCGTGTAACTTGCGACGAGCGAGATAAACTCTGTGATCGGAACACCGCCCCGAATTGTAAAACCGGTCGTTGCTTGCTCAAAAGTGCGATTGCGGTCACTACCATTGAAGTTGAAACTGTTGAAATCTCGGCGAAAAATATCAAGACCCGCGGAGATATTCCGATCAAATACATAGGGGTCAGAAAAGCTCAATTGCGCCGAACGTGAGAAGCGCGAAAGGTTCACACTGAGGCCAACGGTCTGGCCGCGGCCACGGAAATTACGCTGACGGATTGAACCTGAGAGGATAAAGCTCTCAATCGAAGAAAAGCCCGCAGAGAACTGCAGCTCGCCTGTGGGCTGTTCTTGAACATTCGCCTCAAGCACAATCCGGTCTGGCTGACTGCCTTCAACCTGACTAACTTCAAAGTTTTCTTGGAAGTATCCGAGCGACGCGATCCGGGCCGTGGTACGCTGAACTCCCAATGAGTTGAACGCATCACCTTCGCTAATGCGGAATTCACGGCGGACAACCTTGTCCTGCGTTAGGGTGTTACCGTTCACGTCAACCCGCTCAACATAAACCCGTGGTGCCTGGCGCAACACGAAGTTAATGTTCATCGTCAGCGTTTCTTTGTTACGGTCGAACTGGGGCTGCACGTCGGCAAACGCATAACCAAAGCTACCGGCAAGGTCAGACAATTGCTCTACGGTGTCTTCAACCGATTTGGCATTGTACCAATCGCCTGTTTGCATTGGCAGGCGTGTCGCAAGGGCATCGCCATCAAAATCGCGAAGCTGGCTCTCAACCTCAACGTCGCCAAATTTGTAGCGCTCGCCCTCTTCCACCACATAGGTGATGATGAAGTCTTCTTTATCAGGCGTAAGTTCAGCAACCGCTGATACGACGCGGAAGTCAGCAAAACCTTCAGTTAGATAAAACTGACGCAGCTTTTGCTGGTCAAAGGCCAAGCGATCAGGGTCATAGCTGGTGTTGGAGCTAAAGAAGCGCGTAATTCGCGCTTGCTTCGTCACCATCTCACTGCGCAGCTCCCCATCAGAGAATTCTTCGTTACCGATGATGTTGATCTGGCGGACCTTAGACTTCGGCCCCTCGCTGATCTCAAACACAATATCGACGCGGTTTTGCGGCAGGGTGACCATCTTCGGTTCGACGGTCGCGGCAAAGCGGCCTTGCCGCTTATAGAGTTCAATAATCCGGGCAACGTCAGCGCGAACCTTGGAACGGGTGAAAATCTGGCGCGGGGACAGCTTGATCTCTGGCAGAATCTTGTCGTTCTTGATCCGCGCATTGCCTTCCAGAACGATGCGGTTGATGACCGGGTTTTCTGTGACCGTAATGACGACATTGCCGTTGTCATTGCGGATTTGTGCGCCGCCAGCGAACAGCTCGGTCGCGCCCAAGTCCTTAATCGCCTGGTCGGCTGCGACGCTGGTATATTCCTGACCAACGCGCAAACGGATGTAGCTGAGAATGGTTGTCGGCTCGAGCCGCTCTGCCCCAACCACGCTGATTGTATTGATCGTTTGAACAGCGGGCGCAGGTGGCGGCGCAGGCGTCGCGTCTGCCGGTTGAGCGGCTGTTGCCTCTTGCGCGCCTTCTACCTGATCTTGTGCAAGAGCGATATGTGGCAGGCCGCCAAGCGCGCTGGTGCACAAAAGAGCGATAGAGAGCCGCCCGGCTGACTTAACAGACACGGCGTGTGTCTTGTTGCTTCGGTTCATGAAGTAAGTGTTCCCGTCTAACCCGTCGTTCGATCACGCACGCCTGCCCCGGGGCGTGATTTCATTAGGCTGTTACAGCACAGGTCTCGCCTGTGCCCGATGCCGCCTGAGCAATCAAGCAGGCAAGCCCGCCAATCACCCTTCATCGCCCTGCTTTCCCCGGCTAACTGCCAAATATCGGCCCAAAGACCGGCAGCGACACCAGATCGTTGAAGGTCACGACCACCATAAAGATCAGCACGAATGCTATTCCGCCTCGATAGGCATATTCGGTCGCGCGAGGGCCAACCGGCTTCTTACGGATCGCTTCTGCGGCGTAAAAGGCAAGGTGACCACCATCGAGTGCTGGGATTGGCAAAAAGTTGATGAATGCCAAATTAAGCGAGATGAGCGCGACGAAGTTGATAAAGTCGACTGTACCACGGCTGAGCTGCTCGCCAGAATATTTTGCAATTTTGATAGGCCCGCCCAATTCCTTGATTGAGCGTTCACCAAACAGGATCTGCTTGATACCTGTCACCATCATCTTGGTGATTTCCCAGCACTGCCCAGCGGCAAGCGGGATAGACTGCAACACGCCAACGTCTTCAAAAACGTATTCGGCATCCAGCGGGCTCACGCCAATTAGGCCAATCTTACCGGAATTGCCGAACTCATCGGCTTGATCGACACTCGCGATCGTCAACGGAATTTCGAGGTTGCCGCTGCCTTCGCGCTCAACTTCAATGACGACCGATCGGCCTGGATAAAGAGCGATCTCTTTGCGAATGTCATCGAAGTCCGCAATTGGTTCGCCGTCGATTTGAACAATCACATCGCCGATCTGCATACCAGCATCCTGCGCTGCGGACTGCTCTGCAAAGGCACCAATTTCACGTGTGTCGACATCACTTTGCAAAGTCGGCTTGCCGTAAATCATGAAGAATGCCGCAAAAATTGCGATTGCGACGATCAGGTTTGTGACCGGGCCTGCAGCAACAATGAGCGCGCGCTTCCACAGTGCAGCATTCTGAAAGCTGCCGTCCTCAACATCACTGACCGGTGCATTGGGATCGGGAATGCTTGCGGGGTCCATATCGCCCTTGAATTGGACATAGCCACCCAGTGGCAGCGCCGATAGTTTCCAGCGAGTGCCGTGCTTGTCTGTGCGTCCGATCAATTCCTTGCCAAAGCCGACCGAGAACGCTTCTGCCTTCACGCCGAACCAGCGTCCGACGAGATAATGGCCAAGCTCATGCACGGTCACCAATGGCCCAAGCAAAAGCATGAACCCAACGGCGTACATCCAGAATGGGGGCGATTCAAACAAGGGCGTGGCTCTCCAACACTGCGCTAGCATACTGCCGCGCTTCGCCATCAACGCTCAAAACATCGTCGAGGCTGAGCGGTGTAGCAGCGCTATAGCGATTTAAGACATCCTCTACCACTACTGCGATCCGCGTGAACCCTATCTGACCAGCAAGAAACGCGGCGACTGCCACTTCGTTCGCAGCATTGAGAGTGGCGGGCGCACCGCCACCAGCTTGAATGGCCTCTCGCGCAAGACGTGTCGCAGGAAAACGCGCTTCATCTGGTTTAAAGAACGTCAGCTCGCCAATCATCGGCAAGTCAAGCGGCTGCATCGGAGTTACCATCCGCGCCGGATGGGCCAAACAAGACGCGATTGGTACTCGCATATCAGACGGGCCAAGCTGGGCGAGGGTCGAGCGGTCCTTATACTCGACCATTGAGTGAATGACGCTTTGCGGATGCACCACGACGCCCAAACGATCTAACCCGACGGGGAACAGATGGTGAGCTTCGATGAATTCAAGCCCTTTGTTCATCATCGTCGCGCTGTCGACGCTGATCTTTGCGCCCATATCCCAATTGGGATGAGCCACAGCTTGCTCAGGGGTCGCCGCGTCGAGCTGAGCCTGCGACCATTCGCGGAACGGGCCACCACTTGCTGTGAGTGTGATACGAGCAACATCAGCAATATCACTGCCAGCCAAGCACTGGAAAATTGCATTGTGCTCTGAATCGACCGGCAAAAGCGTCGCACCGTGGTTTGCGACCGCTGCCGTCATGACGTCACCAGCGGAAACTAGCGCCTCTTTATTTGCGAGCGCCACTGTCCCGCCCCGCTCAATCGCGGCCATTACCGGTGCAAGACCGGCGCACCCGACAATTGCCGCGACCGTCAGATCGACCGGCCGTGCAGCCGCATCGCAAAGCGCCTGCGCGCCGCCGGCCGCTTCGATTCCACTGCCGGATAGCGCCTCGCGTAATTCGGCAAGGCAGCTCTCATCGCCGACCACCGCAAGTTTCGCACCGAATTCGCGCGCTAGCTTTGCCAATTCGTGCGCCGAACAATTGGCCGTCAGCACTTCGACTTGCCAATCATCGCGGTTGCGACTGATCAGGTCGAGCGTCGATGCACCCACTGATCCGGTGGCGCCTAATATGGTGAGAGACCGCGTCATTGCGTGCTTATCCCAAAAAGATGCGCGTAATGGCTAGTACAAAGAAAACCGCAAGGAACCCATCAAGCCTGTCAAACAAACCGCCGTGGCCAGGAATGAGTGTGCCGGAATCCTTGACGCCCGCTTTGCGCTTTATCCAGCTTTCAAAGAAATCGCCAGCCTGCGCGAGCACGGCGATCACTGTGCCAATTACAATCGGGCCGATAACGCTGGTGATGTCAAAACCTTCAGTCGAGATTGACCCAAAATGCTGTGCTTCTGGATATAGCAATTGGACACCAAGGGTCACGATGCAGGCTGCAAGGATGCCACCGCCAAGCCCCGCCCAAGTTTTGGACGGGCTGACACTTGGCAGGATCTTGGGTCCGCCAACCGCGCGGCCAGCAAAATAGGCCCCAACATCAACAGCGATGATCGGCAGGATAAATCCGACTAGCATAAAGAACGGAACATAGCTTTGGCGAACCTCGACCATAGCCAATGCGGCCCCGCCGACATAAAGGGCCCCGAAAAATAGCCATAGCACTTCGATAAGGGGCGAACCTGCGAACGCCTTGACGAGTTTGTTCCACTCCCACAGCACCAAACCTGCCAGCAGGGCTACAAACGCAACCCAGAACCAGCCACCGAGCCATAGAAGAAAGCTCGCCACACCAACCATCACCAGTGCAGAGGCAAGCCGCACGGGCAAGTCAGCGTTCTTCGATTTGGTTGCGGGAGTTGCCGCTTGTTCACCGTCCGCCAAAACGTCGCTCCCTCTTGGCAAAATCATCCAGCGCCGTTTGCAGATCCTCAGGTTTGAAATCCGGCCACAAGGTATCGATGAACAGCATCTCAGAATAAGCCGATTGCCACAGCAGGAAGTTCGACAAGCGCACTTCCCCGCTGGTCCGGATCAGCAAATCCAGCGGAGGCAAATCGGCCGTATCGAGATGAGCGCTGATCGCCTCAGGCGTTACATCACCAATCGCAGCCGCCTTTGCTGCAGCGCGGGCAATCTCATTTTGTGAGCCGTAGTTGAGCGCGACAGCAAGCGTTTGCGAACCATTACTGGTCTGCTCAAGCGCATCCTCAAGCATCGCGACAATATCAGGCGCCAGTCCCTGCCAATCACCGATAATTTTCAGTCGCACATCATTGGCTATGAATTCAGGCAAATCCGATTTGATGAACTTGCGCATCAAATTCATCAGGTCATCGATTTCATCGTCCGACCGCTTCCAGTTTTCAGAGGAGAACGCATAGAGCGTAAGGCAATCCAGCCCCATCCCGCCAACATTGCGGACCAGCTCACGAACGGCTTCGACACCGCGTTGGTGGCCAATGGCGCGCGGCAAGGCGCGCTTCTTCGCCCAGCGGCCATTGCCATCCATAATGATCGCGACATGCCGGGCGCGATTGGCCTCTGATTGCTTCCCCATCAGAGCCTGACCTTACTGGGTCAGGATCTCCTGCACTTTTTTGTCCACGACGGTGTCAATCTCAGCGACATGCTTGTCAGTCAGCTTCTGCACGTCTTCTTCGTGTCGTTTGCGCTCATCCTCTGAGATATCTTTGCTCTTCTCATCGGCCTTCAGGGTCTCCATTCCATCGCGGCGAACATTCCGCACAGCGATCTTGGCTTTTTCACCGTACTCGCCTGCCAGTTTCGCTAGCTCCTTGCGGCGTTCCTCAGTCAGATCAGGCATAGGCAGACGCACGGTCTGGCCATCGGTCATCGGATTAAGACCAAGATTAGCCTTGGAAATGCCCTTCTCTACCGCACTGACATTCGATTTGTCCCACACCTGAACGCTGAGCATACGCGGCTCAGGTGCAGAAACGGTCGCAACCTGCGCAAGCGGCATCATTGCGCCGTAGACTTCGCAAACGACCGGATCGAGCAAAGCGGTGTTCGCCCGGCCCGTGCGCAGTCCCCCAAGATCGCCCTTAAGCGATTCCACCGCGCCATTCATCCGGCGCTCGATATCTGCCTTGTCATATTGAGCCATGGTTCAGGCTTCCTCTTTCACAATTGTTTGAACGCCCTTGCCGTCTAGGACACGGGCGACATTCCCTTTTTCTCGGATCGAGAACACCACTATCGGGATATTGTTCTCGCGGCAAAGCGCGACAGCAGTCGCGTCCATAACCTTTAGATTATCCGACAGCACTTGGTCATAGCTGATTGTATCAAAACGGACCGCATCCGGGTTGTGCTTGGGGTCGCTGTCATAGACGCCGTCAACGCTAGTGCCTTTTAGCAATGCGTCGCAATTCATCTCTGCTGCGCGCAGCGCTGCGCCGGTATCCGTTGTGAAGAACGGGTTGCCAGTTCCGGCGGCGAAGATCACCACGCGGTCTTTTTCCAGATGCCGTTCTGCGCGGCGGCGAATGTATGGCTCGCAAACAGTGCTCATCGGGATTGCGGATTGCACCCGCGTTGGCACGCCAGCTTGCTCCAGTGCATTTTGCATGGCTAGCGCGTTCATGATGGTTGCAAGCATGCCCATGTAGTCGCCGGTTGTTCGGTCGAGTCCTCTGGCTGCACCAGCCACGCCGCGGAAAATGTTGCCACCACCGATGACTAGGCAAACCTCAAGGCCACTGTCTTTGGCAACTTTCACTTCCTCGGCTAACCGAGCAACGTAAGCAGGATCAATCCCGTAATCCTGCTCTCCCATCAAAACTTCGCCTGATAGTTTCAAGAGGACGCGTTTGATCTTGGGAAGGGCCATTGGTGGTGTGCTCGCTGCAAGTGTTTCGGCTTTGCTCAGGCCTTATCCGGGCAGCGGGTCGCTGCCAAGAGGTATGGGGATGGATTTGCCCTTGCGCGAGCCAACTGCTTGCGCAATCCCTAATTGTGATGCTGCGCAAACTGTTTCTTATCGGACTGATTTTTGGTTTGGCCATCGCAGCAAAGGCTTGGTTCGATACGATGGGCGCGCCCATTGTTAAGCGACACAGCATTGAGAGCGCTGAACTGGCGGCGGGTGCAGCGCCAATTACGATAGCCCTTATCAGCGATGTTCACGTTGCTGGGCCGGATATGCCGCCGAACCGACTTGCCAAGATTGTCGATCAGATCAACGCTCTGAAACCTGACCTAATAGCGATTGCAGGTGATTTGGTCAGTGAAAAACGTACGGCCACGCATGTCTACACTGCTCAAGAAATCACAGCGCCTTTGGGCGAATTGGACGCACCACTGGGCGCAGTCATAGTGCCCGGCAATCATGACCATTGGTTCGATTGGCCCGCCCTAAAGGCAGAGCTTTCCAAGTTTGAGAATGTGACAGTACTAGAAAACAGCGCTGCCCAAATCGGGCCGCTCGCCATTGCCGGCATTGACGATGACTTTACCGGCAAGGCAGACGTGCCGCTAACTCTGGAAGGAATGGCAGCACTATCGGGGCCGCGCATTGCGCTCACCCATAGCCCTGACATCTTCCCCAGCGTGCCAGTGAATTTCGACCTCGTGCTTGCTGGTCACACGCATTGCGGACAGATTGCCTACCCATGGGGCGGATCTCCGGCGACCATGTCGGACTTTGGAGAGCTCTATGCCTGCGGCGTCGTGGAACAACATGGCAAGACACTAATTACAGGAGCGGGACTAGGCACAAGCCTGCTGCCAGTACGCCTGTTCACTCAGCCTGAAATTTGGTTCATAACAATTCGGCCGCCGAACCTTTAAAGATCCGGCGGCCGTAATGTGACCGGCTCATTGAGCCTGAAAAGCGTGACGAGACTTAGCCTTTGAGCGTTGCAGCAACTTCTGCCGCAAAGTCTTCTTCTTCCTTCTCAATACCTTCACCAAGTTGGAAGCGAACGTAGTCGACCAGCTTGATCGACGCGCCTGCATCCTTGGCTGCGCTCGCGACATGCTCTTCCACGGTTGCCTTGCCATCCTTCACGAAGATCTGGCTAAGCAACGCATTTTCCTTGGCGTATTTCTTGATCGCGCCTTCGACCATTTTTTCCTGCACGTTCTCAGGCTTGCCGCTTTCCGACGCCTTCTCCTGAGCAATCGCACGCTCACGCTCAATCACAGCAGGGTCAAGGCCTTCAGCGTCAAGCGCCTGCGGGAACATCGCCGCTGCATGCTGCGCGATGTCTTTACCTAGGGCTGAAAGCGCGTCTGCGCTCGCATCGCCTTCAAGCGCGACAAGAACACCGATTTTGCCGAGGCCATCTGCCGCAGAGTTGTGGATGTAAGAAACAACTGCACCTTGTGACACAGAAATGGTCTTCATCCGGCGAACCTGCTGGTTCTCACCAATAGTGGCAACGTTTTCGGTCAGTTTGTCGGCAACTGTCCCGCCATCTGGGTAGGCAGAAGCCTTCAGAGCTTCGACGTCATCGCCATCTTGCTTCAGTGCAACAGCGGTCGTCTTGCGAACGAAGTCTTGGAACTGATCGTTCTTGGCAACAAAATCCGTCTCAGAGTTCACTTCAACAGCAACACCCTTCGTGCCTTCAACAGCGACGCCAACGAGGCCCTCTGCGGCGGTACGGCTGGATTTTTTCTGAGCGGTAGCGAGACCCTTAGCGCGCAATGCGTCAACAGCAGCTTCGATATCGCCGCCCGCTTCCACGAGCGCCTTTTTGGCATCCATCATGCCTGCGCCAGTTTTCTCGCGCAGGGTCTTCACATCGGCGACTGTGAAATCGGCCATGGAGATTTCCTTTTCAAATGTATCTGTGTTGGGCGCCGGGCCCGAAGATCGGTGTTCCCGGCGCTCTGATCAGAGAAATGTGACGCGCAGTTTACACGCGCCGGGCTATTAGGCGGGTTCAGCAGCCGCTTCAGCAGGAGGTTGGTCCATTGAGCCAACGTCTGCGCCAGAGTCAGCAACAGCGCCGCCGCGACCAGCGCTCGCCGCATCGCCAATTGCCTGACAATACAAACGCACAGCACGGCTTGCATCATCATTGCCCGGTACTGGGAACGCGATGTTCGACGGATCAACGTTAGTATCGAGCACTGCGATCACAGGAATGCCGAGCACAGCTGCTTCCTTGATGGCGAGATCTTCCTTGTTAGCATCAATCACGAACATGACGTCGGGAATGCCGCCCATATCGCGAATACCGCCAAGTGACATCTCCAACTTGTCCCGCTTACGGGTGAGCTGCAAAACTTCTTTCTTGGTGAAGCCGCTGGTATCGCCTGAAAGCTTTTCCTCAAGCGACTTCAGTTCTTTGATCGAGCCACTGATGGTTTTCCAGTTGGTGAGCATGCCGCCGAGCCAACGGTGATTTACGAAGTGCTGACCGCAGCTACGAGCGATTTCAGCTACAGGCTCTTGCGCCTGACGCTTCGTGCCAACGAACAGCACCTTACCGCCAGAACGGACGGTTGATTCAACGAAGTCGAGAGCGCGTGCGAACAACGGCACAGTCTGCGAAAGATCGATGATATGAACACCATTTCGAGCGCCGAAAATATACGGCTTCATCCGCGGGTTCCAACGGTGCGTCTGGTGGCCGAAGTGCGCGCCGGCCTCAATCAATTGCTGCATTGTGACGGTAGTGGCCGCCATAGGTATTTCCTTTCCGGTTTATCCTCTGGAAGGCAAGGAACCTGCTGGCGGAGCTCCCGCCTGCGGCACCGGTATGAAGCGCCTTCCATGTGAATTTTACTTGGATATTTGACACAGCGGAATGCTGCACCGATTCAAGCAAGGCGGCGCAAATAGCGGCCGAGCTCGTAGAAATCCAGCCTTTTCGGAAAAAATCGCACCCAGTGCGGTTTTCGCGCTTGACTAGACAGAACAAATAAGGAACAAGAGTATCAGAACAAACGCGGAACAGGAACCATACGTAACTTTCCGTAGTTATCCGACTAATTAGCGATGAACTTCTGGATATTGCATCATGATCACTCTGCTTCTTGCCTCTCTGTTCACAGTCGTCTCTGTCGCTGTGATCATTACGCTCGCTGATAACGCGTTGCGGGCTAGCAATGCCTTCAAGGCGCTGAAACACGAAAGAGCGTTGGCGAATGCTGGGTTCATGCCAACTGTGGAAGCGCGTGAAGTGCGTCTTCGTCCGGCCGTGGCAAACTATCGCGGGACAAGCACTAGAGCGTTTGCGCAGCGTCTGCCCCGCTCTACTTCACCTCAATCGATTGATTCTTCTGCTGCTTGATCCGGCCATATTTGATGAGGCCGTACGGCATCATCGCAAGATAACCGATACTGACCACCGTAAGCAGCCACCACGGCTCTAGCAGCAACGCCGCAAAGGCGAGCGCAGCAAAGACAATCACACCCAAGCGAATGCCTCTGCGCGGACGCAGCGACCCCCAACTCAGGGTCGCCATGTTTGAAATCATGAAGAACGCCATGAGTGCGACCCAAACCGCAACCAAAACCGGGTCTCGGAAAAACTCAATCCCGGTCTCCATCCAGAGATAGAACGGCAGGAAAGACAGCCCTGCCCCGACAGGTGCGGGAACACCCGTAAGAAATCCGGCTGATTTGTGTGGCTGCTCATCGACATCAATCTGCGCATTGAAGCGCGCCAAGCGAACAGCGCAACAAATCGCAAACGCTAGTGATGCGAACCAACCAAAACGTGGTAGATCCTGCAACGCCCATAGATAAAGAATGATCGCAGGCGCCATTCCAAACGATAGCGAGTCTGCCAGACTATCAAGTTCTGCCCCAAACCGTGATTGAGCGTTGAGCAACCGGGCAATGCGGCCATCAAGTCCGTCAAGCACACCGGCAAGAACCACCGCCAAAATGGCAAGGCCCCATTGTTCGTTAATCGCAAATCGAATGCCCGTTAGCCCGGCACACAGCGCCGCTGCAGTAATCGCATTGGGAAGCATCGCCCGCAGCGTAAGGCCTTTTCTGTCAGGAGGGGTCTCACCGCGCTCATCCTCTGCCGCTTTGGGCCCGATGCGCGGCTTGCTCACTGCGAGACGCCCTCGAGCAATGCCTGGGTGCCAATATCGGCAAGAATTGTCTCTCCAGCGATAACTTTCTGGCCGAGCAGCACCTTAGGTGATGTTCCAGCCGGCAAGTACACATCAACCCGGCTACCAAAACGGATCAGGCCAATGCGCTGTCCCTTTGCAACGGTATCACCCGGCTTGACGAACGGCACAATCCGCCGTGCTACAAGGCCTGCAATCTGAGTAAACCCGATCAACAATCCATCGCCGCGATCAACCAGAATGTGCTGCCGCTCATTCTCTTCGCTGGCCTTATCAAGATCGGCGTTCATAAATTTGCCTGGGATATAGACCAACCGCCGGATCGCGCCGGGAATAGGCGATCTGTTAATGTGCACGTCGAACACGCTCATGAAGATCGAAACGCGGATGACAGGTCCTTCTGGTAGGCCCGGCATATCTGAACCATCGTCAATAGTCAGTTCAGTCGGCGGCTCAGTTTCAGTGATAAGCGAAATCAATCCATCGGCTGGCGCAACTATGGCGTTATCTGCTTGCGGTACGACACGTTCTGGGTCACGGAAAAAGGCAAACACTCCACCAGACAGCGCAAGAAGCGGCCAACCCACTATTTCCCAATCGAGCAGCAACAAAAAGACAAGGCTGATCGCAATGGCAATGACGCCAAATTTGCGGCCTTCAGGGTGGATGGGCGGCCAGCTCCAGCTGACATCGCCGCGTCCTTCATTATCTAGAATTTCACCGGGCATGGCTGGCCATTTAGGGGTTGGATGCGTGCGCCGCAAGCAAAGCTGCGCTCATTACCGTCAATAAGTGGGCGTTAGAACCACGTTGCCCCCGCCACACATTCACTTTTTAGTGATATGTTTACCGTAAATCGCACGTGTCATGACAGGGGTAAACGAAATTTCTCAGCAAGGTACAGCACTGCGCCTACCCAGCATCCGCTGGCTGGGTGAGGCACCGATCTACGCAATTGGTATCACTTTGATGGCATTGTGCGTCGGACTGCTGTTGAGCAAGGGCGTGCCGCCTAGCTTCATCGGCATTTGGGTGAACATGCGCCTATTTGCCCTGTTTTTGATTGTGATCGCCGCGTTTGACAGTACGCGCCAACTCTTCAAGCACAGACCAGATAGCCCGGTCGACTTCTTGAAGGCACGCTATTCGACGCCAGAGTTCAAGCGCACTGTTCTGGCCGGACTGCCAATGATGGCGGTTGCCATTGTGTTGTTACCGTTTTTTTCCAAGATGAAAGCAGCCATTCCGCTGTTCAACGATTACACTTGGGACGATGCCTTCATCGCCTGGGATAGGGCCATTTTCTTCGGGTATGATGGGTGGGAGGTGCTGCAACCGGTGCTTGGCTTCCCCGTCGTCACTGCGTTCCTCGCCCTACTGTACCAACTCTGGTTTCTGCTGCTCTACCCCGGCGTGCTCTATTTCGCATTCGCACAGGTAGAAAGCCCACTGCGGCGGCAGTTCTTCCTATCTTACGTGCTGAGCTGGACCGTGGTTGGCGGCGCGATGGCAACTTGGCTCGCATCGGTCGGGCCGTGCTTTGTCGGGCCGCTGCTAGGTGATCCGCGGTTTGACGAACAGATGGCCTATCTAAACGCTGCAAACGAGCAGGTCCCAGTCATGACGCTCAAGGTTCAGGGATTGTTGATCGAATGGTTCAATACGGATGCCAATGGCCTCGGCAGCGGGATAACCGCCATGCCAAGCATGCATGTCGCGATTGCGTTTCTCTATTGGCTAGCCATGCGCCGCGTGTCGCCGCGCTTGGGTCTATTTTTCGGCGTGTTTTTCGCCATAACTTGGATTAGCAGCGTCCACCTCGCCTACCACTATGCGGTTGACGGCTTGGTTTCTATTGTCGCCGTTGCAGCGATTTGGTGGGCGGCTCAGCGCATTATCGCTGGCTGGGACAGGTTTCTCGCAGCGCGGTTCGATCAGGCCGCTTTGCGCACGAACACGGTGCCCGCAGAGTAGCCTGCACCAAAGCTACAGATCAGCCCAGCATCACCTGCAGTCAGATCATCGCTATGCAGGTGAAATGCGATAATCGAGCCAGCGCTCGAGGTATTGCCATAGGTATCAAGCACAGTCGGGCTTTCATCCTCATTCGCCTCATGACCCAGCACCTTTTGCGCGATAAGCCGGTTCATTCCCGCATTCGCCTGATGCAGCCACATTCTGCGCAAAGCCTTGGGATCAATGCCTAGTCGCTCCGCTTCGTCGAGGATCATTTGCGCCACCATCGGGACCACCTCTTTGAATACCTTTCGCCCTTCTTGGACGAATAACTTGTCAGCCTCGTCTGCCGTTTCTGGATGCGCGCGATTGAGAAAGCCGAAATTGTTGCGGATGTTATTAGAGAACACCGTCTTCAGCTTTGTTCCAAGGATATCCCAATGTTCATCAGGCGCTATTGCCGCGTCCTCGACCAAGACTGCGGTTGCAACGTCGCCAAAGATGAAGTGGCTGTCACGGTCGCGCCAGTTAAGGTGACCAGAGGTGATTTCCGGGCTGACGACCAGCACGCTTTTCGCATTGCCCGCGCGCACATAGTCGGCCGCCGTCTGGATACCAAAAGTCGCGGATGAACACGCGACATTCATATCAAATCCAAAACCATCGATCCCAAGCGCTTGTTGAATTTCAATAGCCATTGCTGGATAGGCCCGTTGCATATTCGATGCAGCACACAGCACCGCATCAACATCTTCGGGTTTACGCCCCGCTCGCTCCAGCGCCTCCCGTGCGGCGATCACGCCGATCTCCGCCATAATCGAAAGCTCACCGTTGGGGCGTTCATCCCAACGTGGCTCCATTACGCCAGGGTCAAGGATAGGCACCTTGCTCATCACATGGCGCGCTTTGATCCCGCTCGCCTTCTCGATGAATTCAACAGAGCTATATGTCAGCGGCTCTTCCTCGCCAGATGCGATCAGATCAGCGCGTTCGTCATTGTGGCGATCTACAAAGGCGTTGAAGCTCTCAACAAGCTCCTCATTTGTGATGGATTGTTCAGGAGTGAAAAGGCCGGTGGCTGAAATGACGGGGCGCTGACTAAGCGTATCTGGGGACATATTCATGCCTTGCAGTTAATGCTCTGCTGATCAGTGGGCAAGTCCCCGAAGGTCAAATGCGGCTTGGAGTTGCACAGAAAAAGTGAGGCTGCCCCCTTCCTCTTCACTCTTTCAAGCCGCCCTCAGCTTAAAAACCAAACAGCACGGTCGCACGCGATCCGATGCTGCCGTCGCCAGTGTTTCCGCTGACGCCAGCGGCAATATAGACATCCTTGGCAATTTCCCCGGCCAGATTGCCAGCAATGGCCTGCTGTCCTCGGTAGTTCGCGACCGAAAAAGACAGCGATAGAGATTTGCCCGGCGCGATCGCAGGTCCACCCATAGCCATAGCCGCTGCAATGCCGCCGCTGGTGCTGTCGTCGAGTTCCTCCAGACGGAAGTTCAGGTCTTGCACCCGTCCGCTGAGCGCATCGAATTGGGCGGTTGAGACCTGGGCAACAGCATTAAGCGCCACGCGGACATTGTCGACCGAGGCTGCTGTGGCAACGCTCTGGCGGCCCAGCGTGCCCGCGCTGTCGACCGTGACCACATCAACCGGGCCAACCTGCGCTGCTGTGCTTGCATCAATGTCGCCGATCCTTACCGAGCTGCCCGTGCCGCCTAGCGTCACTTGGTTGGCTGCTGTGGTCTGCGCCTGAAAACCAACGGCGGTTGAGAAGTTCTCCGACGCGTTTGAGTTTGAACCTACCGCTGTGCTGTTGGAGCCTGTGGCTGAGGCGAGCACGCCAACGCCGGTGGAGCGGTTGCCTGCGGTGCTGGCGAGGAAGCCCACGGCAGTGTTGCCTGCGCCCGCTGCGGCGGCCTGAGAGCCGACCACAACCGACTGACCGCCGGTTGCATTGGCTAGCTCGCCAATAGCGGTTGAGTTGATCACTGCCGATGAGCGCACCCCAATCGCCACCGCATCGGTACCGCCAGCAGTGGCGCGGTTACCCAGCGCCGTTGCGTTCACGCCCAGCGCCTGAGCGTCAGAGCCAAACGCGCTCGCCCGGTCAAAGGTAGCTTGCGCACCCAGCGCGTCCCCATCATTGCCGTCCCCGCCAATCGCAATCGAGGCAGCGCCGGTAGCCGAAGTGGCCGCGCCAAGGGCCAAGGCTCCAACACCGCTCGCAGCAGAATCTGCGCCCAATGCAATTGCATTGACAGCGGTTGATAGTGCGCCCTGAGAATCAGCGTCACCTCCATCGCCGCCAATCGCAATCGCGCCTTCCGTAGCAGCGATGGATTGATAACCCAGCGCAATTGCATTCACTCCTGTTGCAACGGCCTCTACGCCAATTGCCGTAGAATTGTCGCCTGGCGCGCTTGCATCAAATCCGAACGCAACCGTATTGGTACCGCTTGCGGTTGAATTGGCCCCGACCGATGTGCTGTTCGCGCCAGAAGCCTCAGAGGCAACACCGCACGCCAATTCAAAGTTGCCATCATCGGAAATTGCACTGCCGGTCGTGTCGACATTACTATCCGCATTGCCGTCTTCGTTCGTATCGAGAAGGCAAGCTTCTGCACTTACTTTTTGCGCCGGACAAAGCAATAAAGCAGCCAAGCCAACCGAGGCCGCCGTCGAAAGCAAAAGTGAATTTTTCATCTGCACCCCTTTTTCCAATTCTACAAAAAGGGGCAGCACCAATCGCCGGGTTCTCCGGTGATATGAGAGTTTTCTCAATACTATCTTGGCCCGCCCCATAGTATAACATGGAGGCGACCATAGACTCTATTTAAGATTAGTCAGCGCCTAAACACTATAACTTCAAAAGAAGATGAATAGAAGGTGTCAGTATTGCCTTGCATAAGGCAGGTGGTGGACAGGATAGGATTCGAACCTATGTACGCTTGCGCGGGCAGATTTACAGTCTGCTGCCTTTAACCACTCGGCCACCTGTCCACATATACCTTGCGGGAAATAGAGTGCGCCCTTGCGGGCTCCCCATGCCGAGAGGCGCCCCAATGGCGAAGCCACGCTTGCCTGTCAATGGGCCTGCTGGCAGGGGAGCAAACAAAGCGAGCAAACAGGAGCCAAAATGGCTGGTAAAGAACGTAAAAAAGCCCTGCGTGGACGCGCCGGTCGGATGAAGGGTGGCCGTGGGTCTGGCAAAGCGGGCGCAGGGAATACGCGTCTTTGGGGGAGGCATCCGGTTGAAGCAGCTCTCAAGAACCCTGAGCGCAAACACCGCAAGCTGTGGGCGACACGTGAGGGGATTGAAACGCTCGACGGCGAATTGCCGTCAGATTTCCCCTTGGAATACGCCGAAGTAACCGACCTTGCGAGGCTAGTCGCCAAGGATGCGCCGCACCAAGGCTTGGTGCTCGAATGCGAAGCGCTTGAAACAGTGTTTCTTGACGAAGTTGCAACCGGCGATGCGGCGCGGCCTATCGTTGTACTTGATCAAGTCACAGACCCGCATAATGTAGGCGCGATTCTTCGATCGGCTGCTGCATTTGGTGCAGCGGCAGTGGTCACGCAAGATCGCCACGCTCCGCCCGAATCTGGCGTGCTTGCGAAATCAGCCTCTGGCGCTTTGGAGACAGTGCCGTGGGTTCGTGTGGTCAATCTGGCTCGTGCGCTCGATGAATTGGCAGAGGCAGGTTATTGGCGGATTGGGCTAGCAGGTGAAGCTCACACAATATTGGCTGACGCCTTGCCAACAGGACCTGTCGCGCTGGTACTGGGCGCAGAAGGCGAAGGCATGCGCCACAATATCGCCGGGCATTGTGACGCGCTTGCACGGCTGCCGATCAGTTCTGCGATTGAAAGCCTCAACGTTTCAAACGCAGCGGCGATTGCGCTATACGCTGCGGGCACACGCTAACGTTTAGCAACAGGGACACTCATATGACCGTTCAATCACCAATCCGTTTGAAAGCGGCCGCGACACTCGCTGCGCTCTCATTACTGCTCAGCGCATGCTTCGTGACCCCCGGTAAATTCACGTCCCAGTTGCAGTTGACCGGCGAAGACACTTTCAGCTTCACGTATGACGGTGAGATCTTCTTCCTTGGAATGGCCAGCCTGGCTGAAATGGGCGCTGCAGCAAACGAATTTGTCCCGACAGAATGCTATGATGACGACACATACGAGGAGCGCGATTGCACCTCGGCAGAATTGGCTGACCAACGATCAGAATGGGATGCGGGGGCTGAAGCGAGAGCAGCAAAAGCGAAAGAGGAAGCAGAACAATTCTCAGCCATGATGGGCGGTATAGATCCGACCGACCCTGAGGCCGCTGAGGAATTGCGTCAATTACTTCTACGCCACAAAGGTTGGGAACGCGTTGAAGACAAGGGGGAAGGCGTTTTCGATGTCTCCTATTCAATCTCCGGCACGCTCTCGCACGACTTTCAGTTCCCCGTACTTGAAGGCATTCCGATGACGAACCCATTTGTCGAAATGGTGTTGCGTGATGGTAATGTTGTGCGGATCAATGCACCTGGATTTGCCGCTCAGAACGAAAATAACCCGTTGGGAGGCATAATGGGCAGCATGTTTGGCATGGGCGCAATGGCAGGAATGTCAGGCGCAGAGGTTGGGGCTGGTGAGAGCATTCCCGATCTACCAGTGATCGAGGGGACGTTTTCAATTGTCACAGATGGTGCGATCCTCGCTAACAATACTGACGAAGGCCCTAACGCATCATCCGGTGGCCAAACACTGACTTGGAGCATTTCGCCGCGCACAAAAAGCGCACCGACCGCCCTCATAAACGTATCGCGTTAGCTGAAAAAGGCGGAACTGGGGCACCACGCCTTCTGGGCCGCATCGTAAAAACTCATAGAAAAACCCCGCTGGATCACTCCGGCGAGGCTTCTCTTATCAGCGGCGCGAGGCGGAACGCCAGCTCAATAGCGTCTTAGTTGACGGCGTCTTTTAGGCCCTTGCCCGCTTTAAACTTGGGTTGGATCGACGCAGGTATGTTCATTGGTTCGCCAGTGCGCGGATTGCGGCCGGTCGAAGCCTTCCGCTTAGCAACAGAAAAAGTACCAAAACCGATCAGTCTAACTTCATCGCCTTTCGAAAGCGATTTAGTGATTGCATCGAACACGCTCTCCACGGCAGTCGAAGCATCACTTTTAGAAAGGCCGCTTGTTTCGGCCACTGCACTGATCAGATCGTTCTTGTTCATTCTGGGAACCCCCTCATTCGATTTCGTAATCTACGTTTCGGTGAATCGCCTCTCCGAAAGGGCGCAAAAGAAACGCTTTTGCGAAGTCTGTCAAAGGCAAATCGCCCAGAAAAGCGCCATTTTTGGACAAATCTTTGCCATTTACGACGAATTGATCGCTAGGCTTGCCGATGCTGCAGCGCAACATTGCAAATTGTGTCGCATTTATACAATTTTGATCACACTAGTGCGCAGTGGCTGCTCCGGGCGCTGACGGACTTGGTTGACTGGCTAGGTCATCCGCCTCAGTCCATTCAATCGGCTCTGGAGTTTCGACCAGTGCCTGTTCAAGAACTTGATCTACATGCGCGACAGGAATAATTTCCAAGCCTTCTTTCACATTATCAGGGATTTCGACCAAATCTTTTACGTTGTCTTCTGGAATGAGCACGGTTTTGATCCCGCCACGCAGCGCCGCCAGCAGCTTTTCTTTCAAGCCACCAATGGGAAGCACACGACCGCGTAAAGTGACCTCGCCGGTCATTGCAATGTCAGGACGCACAGCCACTCCCGACATGGTAGACACGATCGATGTGACCATCCCAACACCTGCGCTTGGGCCGTCTTTCGGAACGGCGCCTTCAGGAAGGTGGATGTGAATGTTCTTGCGTTGGAAAATCGAAGGCTTGATCCCGTATGCGGGCGCACGCGCTTTTACGAAACTGAAAGCAGCCGCAACCGATTCGTTCATCACTTCGCCCAGCTTACCGGTCGTCTTGACCTCACCCTTGCCTGGCGTTGTGACGCTCTCGATTGTCAGCAGTTCACCGCCAACTGACGTCCATGCAAGACCGGTTACCGCACCAACTTGCGCTTCATCTTCGGACATGCCGTGCTTAAATTTGCGCACTCCGGCAAAGTCACCAAGGTTCTCAGGCGTGATCGTGACCGACGTCTCGTCTTTCTCAAGAATTTTGCGCAGGCTCTTGCGAGCCAAACGCGCAATCTCGCGCTCAAGAGTACGAACCCCCGCTTCGCGAGTGTAATACCGCACCAGATCGCGCAAGCCCGCCTCGGTCAGTTCAAATTCGCCCTCTTTCAGGCCATGCGCCTCAACTTGTTTCGCGATCAGGTGACGCTGAGCAATCTCAACCTTCTCATCCTCAGTGTATCCCTCAAGCCGGATGATCTCCATTCGATCTAGCAGAGGCTGCGGCAGATTGAGCGAGTTCGCGGTTGTCACGAACATGATGTCACTTAGGTCGAGATCAAGCTCAAGGTAGTGATCCTGGAACTTGTTGTTTTGCTCTGGGTCCAACACTTCAAGCAAGGCGCTCGCCGGATCACCGCGGAAATCCTGTCCCAGCTTGTCGATCTCATCGAGCAGGAACAGCGGATTGCTGGTCCCTGCCTTCTTCAGATTGTTGACGATTTTACCCGGCATAGAGCCAATGTAGGTGCGACGATGACCGCGGATTTCTGCTTCATCACGCACTCCGCCCAGCGATTGGCGCACAAACTCACGCCCTGTTGCTTTAGCAATAGATTTGCCGAGCGAGGTCTTCCCGACGCCGGGCGGGCCAACAAGGCAGAGGATCGGACCTTTGAGTTTGTTGGTGCGTGCCTGAACAGCAAGATATTCGATGATCCGGTCTTTGACCTTCTCAAGTCCGTAATGATCGGCATCGAGCACTTCCTGCGCTTTGCCGATGCTCTTCTTTAGTTTCGATTTCTTGCCCCAAGGCAGACCCAGCAGCACATCAAGATAATTACGGATGACGGTCGCTTCCGCGCTCATAGGCTGCATCGCCTTGAGCTTCTTCATCTCCGCTGAGGCTTTAGTCTTCGCTTCCTTAGAGAGTTTCGTCTTCTCAATCTTCTCGGTCAATTCAGCAATTTCATCGCCGTCTTCGCCGTCGCTACCGCCCAGCTCGCTCTGGATCGCCTTCAATTGCTCGTTGAGATAATACTCGCGCTGGGTCTTTTCCATCTGACGCTTCACGCGGCCGCGTATCTTGCGTTCCACCTGCAGGACGGACAACTCACCTTCCATGAAGGACATGACCAGTTCCAGCCGTTTCAGCGGATTCGCCTCAGTCAGCAAAGCTTGCTTGTCAGCAACCTTGGCGTTGACTGCCGCGGCGATCGTATCAGCCAGCTCGCCCGCGTCATCGACCTCAGACAGGTCAATTTCGGAATCATCGCCGAGTTTCTTGTTCAGCTTGGCATATTCTCCAAACTGATCAGTCACCTGCCGCATCAGCGCCGTCACTTCACTGCCGCTGACCGTTTCAGGCTCTTCCAGCGCAACACTGGCAAGAACATAGTCGCCTTCCAACCGTGACGTTTCCATCTTGGCGCGGTGCGAGCCCTCCACCAAAACGCGCACGGTACCGTCGGGTAATTTCAAAAGCTGCAGAACCTGAGCAACTACGCCGACGTCATACAGATCATCTGCGTCTGGATCATCGCAGGCGGGATCAAGCTGTGCGAGCAGGAAGATGTCTTTACTCGCTTCCATTGCCGCCTCAAGAGCCGCGACCGATTTGTCACGTCCAACAAAAAGCGGAACCACCATGCCGGGAAATACGACGATATCGCGCAGGGGAAGAAGGGGAAAATGCTGTGTCATTTAATACATCCGAGGCCGCCATTTGGACGCGCCGTTTCGTCAAATATGGGTAGCGCTCGCGCGGCTCGCAATGGCTCTGCAGGGAAAGCTGGAAAAAGGGGTTAGCAGGATTCTCTGTTCGCCCTAACCCATTCCCGGCAGGTTGAATCCTGGCGGCAAGCCCATGCCGCCCTGCATGTTCTTCATTTCTTCGGCGGAAACACGGTCAGCCTTGTCGCGCGCATCGTTGAATGCGGCGGTCACGAGGTCTTCGACCATATGCTTTTCTTCTGGCTTCATCAGGCTATCGTCGATCTCAACCTTAAGGATCCGCCCCTTAGCCGTCGCCTTAACCTTCACCAGCCCGCCGCCAGCCTGCCCCTCGACCTCCATCGCGTCGAGCTTGACCTGCATGTCGTTCATTTGTGTTTGGATTGTCTCTGCAGCCTTTTGAGCGGCCTGCATCATTTCTTCCATCGATTTCATCGCGAATGCTCCGTCAATTCCATTTGTCACCCGATGCGCGAGCGACCTTATCATCGTTCTCAATCAGTTCAGCATCAGGAAATGCTTCAAATGTGGCCTTGACCAATGGGTCTGACAAGATGCGCTCTCGCGTCTTTCCTGCTTCTGCCTCCATTTTCTCACGGATCGTCGGTTGAGCATCGCCTGCACCCTTTTCGACTTGCCAGCGTCGTTGCTTGATCTGGAACAAAGCATCGCGGATTTCAGGGCCCGGATCATCGGGGAAATCATCGGCCTGCTGATAGATCAAGCGATCAGGGGCAAGCTCAATCACTCGAACTCGGCTGCGCATAATCTCTGCAACGTGCATTTTTCCAGCACGATCAACCTCATCGACGAGTGCTGCCCAATCGAGTGCATCACTGACAACCGGAGTAGTCTGCTGCGCCGCTGTGCCACTATGGTCTCCAGCAGCGGCTTGGTCAGGCGCTCCGCCAGATTTCGCCATTTCCTCGATACGTTTCGCCAACTTACCCGGATCAGGCATATCGGCGGCGTGCATCACACGCAGTAAAGCCATTTGGAGTGAGACGAGTGGGTCCGGCGCTTGGCGCACTTCATCGTGCCCCTTAAGCAGCAATTGCCAAAGGCGGTGCAACTGCCCGGCACTGAGTTCGGTCGCAAATTTCGCGAGAGCCGCGCGTTCTTCCTCGGTTGGTGCATCCGGCTCTGCCCCAGACACTTGCGAGACAGTGATTCGGTGCGTCAGGTCCATCATGGCGCGCATCAAAGCGAGCGGCTCTACGCCCAGCGCATATTGCTCATCAATGCCAGAGAGCAGCGCCGGCGCATCACCGCTCAGCAACGTCTCAAGCAAGCGCCGCTGTGCGCTTTTATCTGCTAGGCCGAGCATATCGCGAACACGCTCACCCGTTACTTTACCGCCGCCTTCTAGATCTGCGTGGGCAATCGCTTGATCGAGGATCGACAGGCCATCACGAACAGAACCTTCGGCAGCTCCTGCGATAATGCTGAGCGCTTCCGCCTCTGCTTCAACACCTTCATTCCGGCACACATTGCCAAAGTGACCCGCCAGCATTTCAGCAGGAATACGCCTTAGGTCAAAACGTTGAGTGCGACTGAGTACAGTTACTGGCAGCTTCTCAACTTCAGTCGTCGCGAAAAGGAATTTCACATGCGCAGGCGGCTCCTCAAGCGTCTTCAGCAATGCGTTGAATGCATTGCGTGAGAGCATGTGCACCTCATCGATAATGTAGATCTTGTAGCGGGCCGAGACAGCCGCATAGCGCACTGCCTCAATAATCTCCCGGACATCATCGACGCCTGTGTGAGATGCTGCATCCATCTCAATAACGTCAATATGCTGGCCTTGAGCAATGGCCGTGCATGGCTCGCACTGGCCGCATGGATTGATGGTTGGCCCGCCTTCCCCGTCGGGACCGATGCAGTTCAGAGCCTTAGCGATAAGGCGCGCGGTCGAGGTTTTTCCGACCCCGCGCACTCCGGTCATCAGGAATGCGTGTGCCAGCCGGTCCCGCTCAATCGCATTGCCGAGCGTGCGCACCATTGGCTCTTGCCCGATAAGTTCAGAGAACGTTTGTGGGCGGTATTTGCGCGCGAGCACGCGGTACGGTTGGTTTGTTTCTTGTGGCGATCCACTCGCTGGCACAGCAGAAGCAGGAGCGGTCGTTTCTGCTGGTACCTCAACTGCTGCCTCAGGCTTCGGAGTTTGTTCCGCCTGCGGTGTGTCTGGCGCAGCAGGTTCCGGGGCACCAAACATCGAATCTTGCCCAGCAGCCTCCAACTCAGCTGCACTCGGCTTATTTTCTTCTTGATCCCCTCCACCCCAAGGCGGCGAATCCATATTTTCCGGTGAATCACCCATCCACAATTAGCTACGCGCTTGCGGAGCGTTTGTCATGGCGATGTTCGCATGACATGTTGGAAAAAGGAGCCGAGCGACCCGCCGCAATTCACCTGGGCTGCTTCCTTCCGGACCTGACCCGGTGAGCGAACGCAAACGTCCACCCGACTCCCGGATGCGCATATGGCGGTGCAGTGCTGAAAAATCAATTACCGAAAATTATCGGCGTATGCCTGCAGTTTGAGGCCTTTGGCAGGCGTCGCATGGACGCGTGCGGCAATGCCGTACTTTTCGGCGTAATTTTTCGCGGCCTGTTTGTCTGGAAAAGTCAAACGGACCTGAGATTGCGTGTCGCCGCTACCGCTCCAACCCATCAATGGGTCTGGCCGCAATGCCTCGGCCCGCTCGAATTCAAGCACCCAAGTGTCAGTCTTTGCTTTGCCCGATTGCATAGCGCTTTTAGGAGTTTGAAAAATACGTGCGGTCATAGTGTGCGTCCCAATAAGTCACCCACCTGATTTTGAAAAGGCGTTCTTGGTCTTCAGGCTCGGTTTTTCTGTCCACGGTTGGTCGGGCCATCTGTGTTTTGGGTAACGCCCCTTCATTTCCTTTGCGACATCGGCCCAGCTCCCGCGCCAAAATCCAGGTAAATCTCGAGTCGATTGGATTGGACGCCCAGCTGGACTGGTAAGCTTAAGGAGTAAGGGTGTTGCACCGATCATCGGATGGATGTCCAATCCGAATAAAGCTTGCACTCGCACATCAACACTTGGTGCATCGTCGCTAGCGTAATCAATTTGATGGCGCGTCTGGGCTGGTGAAGTGAAATGCGTCGGAGCCATTTTGTCGAGAGCTTGTCGAGCGTCCCAATCGAGGGTCGATAGCGCGCTCTGCGCAAGTGTTTCGGCTGGCAGGTTTAAGTCACGGCGATCGGTCAAAAGCGGCGCAAGCCAGAGCTCTGCGCTATCGGAGAGCGCGTTATAAGATAGTGCAGATATGCCGCCATATTTGGCACGGGCGATAAGCGAAGGCGGGAGCAGTTCCCCCAGTTTCTCCAGAGCTTTCTCCACAAGGATATCAACAATAGCTTGCGGATGGGGCGTAGGGTCCGGTCCGCTTGCCAGTGTAATCGCACCCATCCGGCGCTCTAGCCGCGCTTCAACGCGGCGCTCTTCGCCGTTCCAGCGTACAATTGAACGTTGTTCGATCAAATGACCAAGCTGTTGCGCGATGTCTTCTTCTGTCAATTCTGCGCCTGCCATAATCCGCGCGCCTTTCGCTTGGCCGCTTGCGTCGCCAACGACGATCCATTGCGCGCGGGCAAGCGGGGATGCGGGGTCGAGCATGAAGCCGCGCCCTCCAGCAGATAACCATTGCTCCCCACTCTGATCGCGCCGTTTTGCAATCATGTCAGGCCGAGCGGAGGCCAAAAATACGGCTGGATTAATTGAACTTGCGCTGGTGATCTCAGTCACCCTCTTTGCTGAACTCGCCCACCCTTCTGCCAATTTGCGAGAAGCCTGCGCGCGCCTGCCTCGATCATCGCTCCAACGCGAAAGGCGTTGCAGCAAATCCTCGCCGCGCCCTCCTAAGCCGCGCTCTTGCAGCAACAGCGCCATCTTCGCCGCATCCTCTGCCTGACCAACCTTCGCGCCAAACAGCACCGCTGCCGCGGAATCTGGGCCAATCGGCAATGAAGCGATCTGCCTGCCCCATTCTGTGATATTGCCCTCCTCGTCCAGCGCTCCCATCGCGGAAAGGCGCTCGCGCGCGCTCGCTATCGAGGCTTCGGGTGGAGGGTCTAGCCAAGCCAATGACGCCGGATCGCGCGTGCCCCAATTTGCAAGGGACAACAAAAGTGGCGCTAGGTCTGCAGTGGTAATTTCTGGCGGTGCAAATTCTGGCCGCCCAGCATGGCCGGGCTCCTCCCAAAGTCGGTAGGCAATACCCGGCCCTTGACGTGCTGCGCGCCCTGCCCTTTGGATTGCCGCCGCGCGGCTTGCCGCACGTGTGACCAAGCGTTGCGTCCCAGCTGCCGGATCAAACTCTGCGTAGCGGGCCAGTCCGCTATCGACCACGATCGACACTCCATCAAGCGTCAGAGACGTCTCAGCAATCGCGCTAGCCAACACGATACGTTGGCGGCCTTCTGGATCACGCTTGATCGCCGTTCGTTGGCTGACTGGATCAACCTGTCCATGCAACGGCAGGATCGGCGTCTCAGACAATCGGTCTGATAGCTGCTCGCCCACACGCTCAATTTCTCGCACACCAGGTAGAAAGGCGAGAATATCGCCTGTCTCATTCTCGCGGCGCGCCGTAATTATCGCGTCCACCATTTGCGTTTCGACTGGCTGCGCTGCGTTCCTTCCCAACCAACGAAGCTCAAGCGGATAGCTGCGCCCTGCACTTTCAATCACTGGAGCATCATCACCTAGCAATTGCGAAAAACGTGCGCCATCAATCGTTGCTGACATAGCCAAAACGCGCAAGTCTTCGCGCAGCACATTTCGCGCCTCCAAAGCCAGTGCCAAACCCAAATCGCAATCGAGGCTACGCTCGTGCGCTTCGTCAAACAACACGGCAGAAACACCGGGAAGTTCAGGATCATCGAACACGCGATTTACAAAGATGCCTTCAGTCACGACCAACACGCGGGTCTTAGCGGAGACCTTAGTGTCCATCCGCGTCGCATAGCCGATTGTTTGGCCCGGTTTTTCACCCAGCATTTGCGCCATACGTTCCGCCGCTGCTCTCGCAGCAACCCTGCGCGGGGAGGTCAGGATAATCTGACCAGTACACCACTCTTCAGTCAGAAGCGCCGGTGCAATCGCGGTCGTTTTACCTGCGCCCGGAGGAGCAATTAGCACCGCAGCCCCGCGCTTCGCCAAAGCGGCGCGCAGATCCGGCAGGACTTCGTTTATGGGAAGTTCGGGGATCAAGGCCCCGCTCAATACCCCCGTGCGACAGCAAATTCGGCCGCTTCGGCCATCGCCGCGCGAGCCTTACTGTCAGGAAAGATCGAGATCGCATCAATGGCACGGTGAACAAAATGACGCGCCCGCGCTCTGGTATCTTCAAGTGCATTGTGCTTTTCAATGAGGGTGATGGCTTCGGCAAAATCCTCATCCGAGGTGCGGTGTCCGCCAATGGCTGCTTTCCAGAACTTGCGCTCTTCCTCATCCCCGCGAGCATAGGCGAGAATCACGGGCAAAGTCATTTTGCCTTCGCGAAAATCATCACCTTGGTCCTTACCCATTTGCGCAGCGTCGGAATCGTAATCAATTGCGTCATCGACCAGTTGGAAGGCGACACCAAGATTGCGGCCATAATCCTCTAGCGCGCGCTCTTGTTCGTCACTGCATTCAGCAACGACCGCGCTGATCTGGCTCGCCGCGGCAAAAAGGGCAGCTGTTTTTGCACCAATTATATGCAGATAACGCTCTTCACTCGTCTCAAGCTGACGTTGAGCAGTTAATTGCGACACTTCGCCTTCAGCGATCACCGCACTAGCATGGCTCAGAATCTTAAGGACCTTAAGACTGCCATCTTCGGTCATCAGTTCGAAGGCGCGGCTGAACAGAAAATCGCCGACAAGTACCGTGGCTGGATTCCCAAAGATAATGTTCGCCGCGGCTTTGCCCCGTCGTAACTCGCTGCCATCGACAACATCATCGTGAAGCAAAGTGGCGGTGTGAATAAACTCAACCGCAGCGGCAAGTTTGTGATGCCGTGTGCCTTGATAACCAACAAGCTCTGCACCAGCGAGTGTGAGCATAGGGCGCAATCTTTTGCCCCCGCCAGAGATCAAATGCCCAGCCAATCGCGGAATTAGAGGAATTTCGCTCTGCATCCGTTCAAGGATGACGCTGTTCACCGAATTCATCCCGCTCGCGGTCAAAGCTAGCATAGGATCAAGCGTAGGCCGCTTATCGCGCGGCAGTGGGACCACATCGGCACTCATGATTTGCGCATTTGCGCGAGCGAAGCCCGCTTGGCAAGCGCTCAATTGCTGCTAGTTTTGCATCTTATGTCCGATATTACTCACAATCCGAACGAGCCCGATCCCGTCCTTGCCAGCTTTCGCAAGAGCATCGACAATATCGACGCCGCCCTTATCCATATCCTGGCCGAACGTTTCCGGATCACACAAGCGGTGGGTGAATACAAAGCCAAGGTGACTTTGCCTCCGGCTGATCCAGGCCGCGAAAAGCGTCAGATCGAGCGGTTGCGCAAGCTATCGGAAGAGGCTGATCTTGACCCGGAATTCAGCGAGAAGTTTCTGCGCTTCATCATTGATGAGGTGATCCGGCACCATGAACGCGCACAGCGGACTTAGGAGGCGCGTGGAAGGCTGAGCTTGATCAGCATGCCACCCAAATCTTCACTTTCTTCGATCTCAACGCCGCCACCATAAATTTCGGCAACATCGCGAACGATGGCGAGGCCCAGCCCTGTTCCGGGCTTGCCCGTGTCCAGCCGAGCGCCGCGATCAAAGATGCGTTCACGCTCCTCTTCCGGGATGCCTGTTCCATCATCCTCGACCCAGATAACGCATTGCTCGCTTGGCGGATCATGGTCGGCTTCAGCATCGACTGTGATGAAAACGCTGCCCCCACCGTATTTCGCCGCATTCTCAATCAGATTTCCAAGGATCTCGTCGAGATCTTGCCGCTCAATCGCGACATTGACTTGGCGGTTACCAGCTATGTCGATCCGTGCATTTGCATACAGACGTTCAACCGCACGGCGAACTGCCTCCGCGCTGTCAAATACACTGGTGCGTGCGTGCCCAACAGCCCGGCGCCCTACCGCTCTTGCGCGCGCGAGGTGGTGATCGACATGCCTCTGCATAGTGCGCGTTTCACGGATCACAGCATCGCCCAGATTTGGCGCGCGCGCAGTAGCCGCATTCGTAAGAACTGTCAGAGGCGTCTTAAGGGCGTGTGCGAGATTGCCAGCATGGGTACGCGCCTCTTCCGCCTGTTTTTCAGAGTGCTCTAGCAAGCCATTAAGCTCTTCAACCAAAGGTTGAACCTCGGTGGGCAAAGGTTCCGTAATACGGTTCGCACCGGTCGAGCGAAGGTTCTGGATCGCCGCCCTCACCCGGCGCAGCGGCGAAAGACCATAGCGAATTTGGAAGAGCGCCATGAGCAACAGCCCAAGGCCCAGAACCGCAAAGCTCCAGAACAAGATCGCGCGAATTTCAGCGATTTCCTCGTCTAGCTCCTCGCGGCTGGCAGCCACGGTAAACCACCATTGCGTGTCAGAACCCGGCAAAATGATTGACCGCTCAACGACGCGCAGTGGTTCATAATCGAACTGATCTGAATTGTAGAAGTGGGCTTGATTATCGAAATGATCGCCGCGCACATCAAGCACACGATCCCACAAACTACGCGAAGGCCAAGGTTCCTCGCCTTCGCCGCTGACCTGATAATAAAGACCACTGTTCGGCTCGAGAAAACGCTGGTCTCCAAGCACGCGGTTGAACGCAACTTCACCACCAGCTTGCACTTCGGCGGCGCCAATCATTGCAGTGAGAATATACTCGAGCTGATCGTCAAAATTGCTCTCGACTTGATTGGTCAGCGCGCGGTCCAACGCGAGACCCCCAACGAGTAGCAACACCGCAATCCAACCGGCTGCGATAAGACCCATGCGCCGGGCAAGACTGCCAGTGTGCTGCCTCTTTGGTGAATTTGCGGGTGGGAAGTTCGCCCCGGAATCACTCGACATCTCAGCCGCAGCCCCACCTTCGCTTATTTGCGATGGAGGGGCCGCGTCAGAAGACTTACGCTCGGGGCGCGTCTGCGGGATCGTCGAGGCTGTAACCAAGTCCACGGATCGTTGTTATCACTTCTGCGCCGAGTTTCTTGCGAATGCGGGTGACAAAGACTTCAATCGTGTTGGAATCGCGATCAAAGTCTTGGTCGTAGATATGTTCGATCAGCTCAGTCCGGCTTACCACCTTGCCTTTGTGATGCATCAGATAGCTCAGCAGTTTATATTCCTGAGCAGTCAACTTCACCGGTTCGCCTTCGAGAGTAACCCGGCCAGACCGTGTATCCAATCGGACATTGCCGGCCGTCAATTCTGACGAGGTGTTACCTGATGCGCGTCGGATAAGTGCCCGAAGACGAGCGATCAATTCTTCAGTTTGGAATGGTTTAGCCAGATAGTCATCTGCACCCGCATCAAGCCCGGCGACTTTGTCAGACCAGCTATCGCGAGCGGTAAGCACAAGAACAGGGAATTCGCGGCCTTCCTTGCGCCACATACCTAGCACCGAAAGACCATCAATTTCTGGCAAGCCCAGATCAAGGATAACCGCGTCGTAATCCTCGGTACTCCCAAGGAAATGACCATCCTCACCATCGGTCGACAGATCAACTGCATAGCCGGTCTGCTCAAGAGTGGACTTCAATTGCTGGCCAAGTGTCGGTTCATCTTCGACAATCAGAATGCGCATAAGTGATGGGTCCCCAAATCGGTGGCTTTGTACTTTGAACGCTTCTGGTGCGCTCTTGCGCAATTTGCGTCAAGCGAGCGGAGTGAATTGCGCACGGATTGCACCCATTTTATCATGGTGATGGATTAGCGCGAACGGTTGATGATGCGGCCTGTCCGGGCATCGACGTCGACAAAAGTCACCCGGCCATTCTTGATGAATTTCAAGCGATAGGCTCTCGCAGTGCTATCGTATGATGGGCCAAGGTATTCGCTGCCGCGCATACGCGGTAAAACGCGCGCCTCAATCTGGCGCAGCGACAATTGATTGCCAGCGCGCATTTCCTTGCGCGCGTCGCTCTGGTCATCCTTTGACTGAGAATACGCTGCCTGTGCAGGCACAGCAAATGTTCCTGTCATCACGAGAACTGCAAAAGCGCCAAATAAAGAAATACCGCGTTTCATCATGCCCTCATATCTAGTGACCCCGCGTTTAACACGCTGTGAATAGCGCCGTTGCACAGCATTCAGGCTCGTTGCTTGATGTTACGCACTTGCTCGCTTACCAGCAAACTCCTACCGCGCTCAGCCTATGGCGCAACCTCCAATTCTTTCCTGGGAAGGGCTCGGCCTGCAACAAGGCGGCCGCTGGCTCTTCGGTGGTCCGGGCACTGACGGCATCGATTTGCACATCGCCCCGCGTGATCGGTTGGCTCTTATCGGCCGCAACGGCGCGGGCAAAACCACCTTACTAAAACTGATTGATGATCGGATTGAAGCTGATCGCGGCCTTCGCCGGATCAAGCCGGGGGCTAGAGTTGTCTTTTTGGAACAAGAGCCTGATTTCAGTGAATACAAGACATTGATGGATTTTGCGTTGGCGGGTGACGACGCTCCAGAGGCGCATGAAGTCGAATCCATTGCCGGACAGCTCGGAATTGCAATGGATCGTGAGGCTGAAACCGCCAGTGGCGGCGAGCGGCGCCGCGCAGCCATCGCCCGCGCGCTTGCCCAAGATCCGGACATATTGCTACTTGATGAGCCTACGAACCACCTTGATCTGAGCGCGATTGACTGGCTGGAGGATTGGCTCAGCCGATACAAAGGTGCTTTCATCACCATCAGTCACGACCGTACATTTCTAAAGCGATTGACCCGCGCCACCCTGTGGCTCGACAGGGGAAGCTTGCGACGCAAAGAGGTTGGCTTTGGCGGATATGAGGCATGGGAAGCCAGCGTTTACGCAGAAGAAGCGCGCGCTGCTGAAAAACTTGATGCCAAGCTGAAGCTTGAAGCGCATTGGCTGGAGCGCGGCGTTACCGCGCGGCGCAAGCGCAACCAAGGCCGCCTCGAGAAGCTCTACCAAATGCGCGCGACTCGTGCAGCTATGATCTCCGATACAAGCTCTGCCAAACTAAAACTTGCCAATGATGACGATTTCAAATCGAAGTCTGTCATCGTCGCTGAAAATGTATCGAAGAGTTTTGGCGCTCAAGCAGTGATCAAAAGCTTCTCTTTGAGAATTCAACGCGGTGATCGGATCGGTATCGTCGGTGCAAACGGCGCTGGTAAAACCACCCTTTTAAAGATGCTAACTGGCGAGCTGGAGCCTGACACCGGAACAGTTGAACGCGCGCGAACTTTGTCCGGCGTGATGATCGATCAGCAGCGCAAATTGCTTAGCCCGCAAGCAAGCGTGCGCGACATTCTAGCAGAAGGCGGAGATTGGATCGACGTGCGCGGCGCGCGCAAACATGTGCAAGCATACCTCAAAGACTTCCTGTTCGATCCGAAGATCGTTGATACTAAAGTCGGCATCTTATCCGGCGGGGAACGATCACGCCTGTTGCTGGCTCGCGAATTTGCGCGCACCGCAAACCTGCTCGTGCTTGATGAGCCGACCAATGATCTAGATCTGGAAACACTGGATCTGTTGCAAGAGGTGATCGCAGACTTCGATGGCACCGTCCTCATCGTTAGCCACGATCGGGATTTTCTCGACAGAACTGTCACTGTAACACTTGGGTTGGACGGCACAGGCCGCGTCGATGTGGTTGCAGGCGGGTATGAGGATTGGGAACGCAAGCGCCGCAAACCCATTGAGCGCAAGGCAAAGGCAAATCCCAAAACATCAAGCGCGTCGGCAGAGGCGCCAGAAGCTCCAGCCAAGTCCGATAAGCTCAGCTACAAGGATCAACGCGACTACGAACTGCTGCCGGCCCGAGTTGAGGAATTGGAAGCCGCAATTATTAAGGGTGAGCAGATCCTCTCCGACCCTGAGCTTTTCACCAAAGACCCTCAGCGCTTTACCAATATCTCGAAGGGTTTGGAGAATGCGCGCGCTGAAAAAGAAGCAGCTGAGGAGCGTTGGCTTGAGCTGGCAGAATTGATCGAAGGATGAGCGCAGCCTCGCTTCATAACGATATATCGGCCTGCGACATATGCGCTCAGCATCTGCCCCATGGCCCGCGCCCAGTGGTTCAATTCTCTGAAACCAGCCGCATCCTTATTATTGGGCAAGCACCGGGATCAAAGGTTCATGCTAGCGGTGTCCCTTGGGATGATGACAGCGGAGATAGACTGCGCGAGTGGATCGGGCTCAGCAAAGCTGATTTCTACGACGCAGCGAAGATAGCTTTGATGCCAATGGGCTTTTGCTATCCCGGCAAAGCTTCTGGCGGAGACTTGCCACCGCGCAAGGAATGCGCGCCGCAATGGCACGATAGAATACTAGATACACTACCGGATGATCGCCTGACATTGTTGGTCGGCGCCTACGCACAGGCGCATTATCTGCCTGATACCAAGAAGCTCTCCATGACCCAACGCGTTAAGCGTGGCGATGAGTTTGCACCTTTTCTGCCGCTGCCTCACCCAGCATGGCGTTCAGTTATATGGATGCGCAAGAACCCATGGTTTGAGGCCGATGTTTTGCCGGCTCTTAGAGAACAAATGACCGCGCATCTTCGTTAATGTCCACAACTCGCCATATTTGCTCGCTAGAGCTTCGTCAGCAGTTTGAAAGGAGCCATCATATGTCCATTGAACAAGTTGCGAAGGATTTCTTCAACGCTGTCAAAGAAGATCGCGAAGCTGACTACCAAGCCCTATGGTCCGACGACATAGTCAGTATGGAACCAGGTGATGGCCCAATGTCGCATGTGCAAGGCCGCGAACAATTGCTCGAAAAACACAAATGGTGGAACGAAAACGCCGAAATGCATGGTTTTGACATGACCGGCCCTCACGTTGTTGGCGAACAATTCTCCGTCAATTATTCCATGGACGTAACAATGATGGGTGAGCGTAGCCAATCATCCGAGACCGCGATCTACACAGTTAAGGACGGCAAGATAGCTGAAGAGCGGTTCTTCTACAGCGTTGAATAATCACGCGCTAAGTCAAACGGTAATAGTCAGCCACCCGATCAAGCGCGAGTTTCAGCACAAGCTTTCCGCTGCGTGCCGGCCAACCGAGGCTCTTTTCTGCATCGGGCAGGCCTTCGCCAGCGCACACCACACGCCAAAGAATATCTTCGAGGCCTTTGCCTGCCTGCTGCAATGCCTCATCAAAGCGGCGTTTCGCAGCAATCTGCTTCTCGCCCGCTGATAAGCCCGTGTCACCTGTACTTTTTATCCGAACGGGATCCCAACGCATCGTCACGTTGGCCGGCAACTGAGCCCGTTCATAATCCGCCCTCAGCCGTTCACCTGCATCGTGCAGCCGGTCACAGATATGGCCGCGTGCGTGGAGCCAACTGAGCGGCGATTCTGCGATGTTGACCGTTGCCGAACGCCGCATCTTTCGAGTCGCTCCTATAGCAGATCGTCCTCGCTTCGGACCTTCACGGGTCAATTCGCGTTCTTCCAAGATACGCTTCATCTGCAGTCCTCCCTGTGGGTTGTAAGGCGACAGCACTTGCATTGACGTGGTTCAAGTAGGAAAGTGAAATTACCAAATTGGTTCAATTTTGTTTGAGGAGCCGGGCAAATGATCAACCGCATCCGGGATATTCGCAAAAGCAAAGGGCTGACATTGGCTGATCTGGCCGATGCATGCGATCCGCCAACTACTGCACAAACGATCGGTCGTTTGGAAACCGGTATGCGCAATCTCTCAATCAAATGGATGGACCGGATCGGTAGCGCGCTGGGCGTCGATCCTGAAACGCTCGTCAGATCGGAAGAAAAGCCACAGATACAGATCATCGCAGAGCTATCAGCCGATGGTCCAGAGGCACTTACCTCTGCGCGCGAAGCAATATTGCCCACGGACTTAGCCGCTACAAGCGAGAGCGGGCAGCTGATTGTCTTGAGCGTATCAGCAAGCATTGGAGAGTTCCGCCCTGGGGATTTGCTTTGGATGCGGCAATTACCACCTGAAGCGGCCAGTGCAGCAATCAACCGGGATTGCTTAGTGCCTCGCCCCGGTGGCCGCTTCGCATTTGGACGACTGATCGACCGTCGAGAGACATTGGTCGGTATTTTGCCTGCGGGGAGCGGCCAAAAACAGCAAGTGGTCGATAATCCTCCCTGGATCGCGGTTGCAGAAATGCTGGTCCGCCGCCTGTGAACGAAAGCAATCACCAGCGCGCGAAGCACGTTGTTTCGCTATCCACTCTTTACCCAAACCCGGCCAATCCTCGGTTTGGGACATTCGTTGCGCGTTCACTCGAAGCCTTGGCAAGTCGCTCAGATTGGAGGGTAACGGTCGTCAATCCGCTCGGCATCCCGCCTATCGCCTTTGGTCGTTACCGCGCGCTAGCCGATTTGCCCGCCGTTGCGCAGGATGGCGGTATCGACATTTACCGCCCGCAGTTCAGGCTGATACCGCGCATAGGTGGGCGCCGAAACGCGGCAGCAATTGTGAAAGCCGCGCTCCCAGTGATCCAGCGCATTCACTTAGACAATCCAATTGACGTGCTCGACGCCCAATTTTTCTTTCCAGAAGGCCCAGCAGCGGCACAGATCGCTGATGCTTTGAGACTGCCGTTGTCCATAAAAGCAAGGGGCAGCGATATTTCCTATTGGGGCGACCAAGGCTTTGCGCGCGATCAAATGCTTGCTGCCGCTGAGCGTGCCGATGGTATCCTCGCAGTCAGCCGTGCGCTTGCGAATGACATGGTTGCGATGGGTATGCTGCGTGACAAGATCACGGTCCACTATACTGGGCTGGATCGCGATCGTTTTCGTCCAATGGATCATGTTGGTCTGCGCGGCCAGCTGGGGCAAACTCTAGGCTTCAACATTCCCGAAAATACGCCTCTGCTCGCCTGCGTTGGAGCACTGATTCAGCGCAAGGGCCAAGATATCGCGATTAACGCGCTGTCGGCTCTGCCCGACGCTCGATTAATCTTGATCGGCAAGGGCGAACAAGAGCAGCAATTGCGAGGCCTTGCCTTTGATTTGGGCGTTGCGGACCGCGTCCATTTTGCTGGCTCAATCGATCACGATTTGATGCCAGTAATCCTTTCAGCGACGGATGTCATGGTGCTGCCAACCGTTGCCGAGGGGCTCGCCAATGCATGGGTGGAAGCGCTTGCTTGCGGTGCACGGGTTGTGACCAGTGACGTTGGCGGCGCGCGCGAACTCATCACAAGCGATATTGCCGGACGACTGGTGCTGCGCTCTGCCGAAGCAGTAGCAGACGCAGTCAAGGCGTTGATGGCTTCGCCCGTTGATCGGCAGCAGGTAGCAGCGATGGCTGATCGCTTCGATTGGGAGACCAATGGCGCACAGTTGGCGGAGCACTACGAAAAGCTAGCAACAATGCAGAATTAGAACCCGTCTTACGCCTCGCCGCGCGCCTTGCGCTCCTGCTGATCAGCCTTGCTTTCTTGCGGCACAAAACTGTTCGACGTCACGCCCAGCCAGATCAGGATCGGAGCTGCGAGATAGACGCTCGAATAGGTTCCGATAAACAGACCAGCGGTGATCGCAGCGACTAATCCAAACAGACTGGCTGGACCAATCAGAAGTAGCGGCACAAGCGCAGCCAAAAGCGTCAGCGACGTCATAACCGTGCGGGCCAATGTTTCGTTCACCGACAGATCAAGAAGCTCTGGCAAAGGCATCTTGCGGTACTTTTTCAGGTTCTCTCGGACGCGATCATAAACAACAATCGTGTCATTCAGCGAGTAGCCAATAATTGCCAAAATTGCGGCGATAATCTGCAAGCTGAACTCCAACTGGAACAGCGCGAACATGCCTAGCGTTACTGACACATCGTGGAACAAAGCAAACAGAGCCCCCACGCCAAACTGCCATTCAAACCGGACCCAAATGTAAATCGCAACGGCGAGCATTGCGGCAAGCAAAGCAAGAACCGCATCTTGCCGGAACTCTCCAGAAACCTTGCCCGATACCGAGTCCACACCATCAATGCGGATATCCGAATAATTCGCTTTCAGATTATCGGTAATAGCGGTCGTCATCTCCGCTGCGAATTCAGGGTTACCCTCCGCCTCTGGCGGAAGTTTTACTCGGATCGAAACTTCATTATCCGCACCAAACTTCTGCACAACCGGAGAACCGACATTCTCCAATGAGCCAACGCTCTCCCTAAGCTCAGCAATAGGAGCTTGCTCCGTTTGCGTGAAGGTTGCCCGGATCTCTTGACCGCCAGCAAAATCGACCCCGTAATTAAGGCCATTCACAAAAACCAGCGCCCAGCTCGCGGCGATTAGCAACAAGCTGAGGAGGAAAAATGGGACCCTGAATCTCAGGAACTTGATGTTTGTATCTTCGGGGACGAGTTTGAGCAATTTCATCGGTTCAGCCGTCCTCAAATATTGATGTCATTAGGGCGTTTGGCCCGAAGGTATCCGGCCACCCACATGCGCGTCAGAACGAGTGCTGTGAAAACGCTGGTAAACAGTCCGATCACAAGGACGACAGCGAACCCGCGGATCGGGCCTGATCCGAACAAGAACAGCAGAACACCGGCAATGAAGTTGGTGATGTTGGCGTCATAGATGGCCCGACTGGCCTCTTTGTAGCCATTTTCAACAGCGGCAATTACGCGCCGTCCTCGTTTGCGCTCTTCGCGTATTCGCTCATTGATAAGCACGTTTGCATCCACCGCAGCGCCGATTGTTATCACGAAACCGGCGATACCCGGCAGCGTCAAGGTCGTGTTTAGGCCGGCCATGATGCCTAAAATGATCAGGACGTTGAAGAACAGGGCGATCGTCGCATAAACGCCGAACCGGCCATAGGTCGCAATCATCAAGGCGATCACCGCAACCGAACCAATCAACATCGCCAACATGCCTTTGCGGATGGAATCTGCGCCAAGATCAGGACCAACCGTGCGTTCCTCAATGACAGTCAAATCAACTGGCAACGCGCCGGAACGCAAGGCGATTGCTAGTTCGTTCGCGCTATCAGCGGTAAAGTTGCCAGAGATCTGCGCTGAACCGCCAAGAATTGGCTCATTGAAATTTGGTGCCGAAATCACCTCTTCATCGAGGATGATCGCAAATGGTTTGTCGACGTTCTCTGTGCTCAGCTTGGCGAACTTGGCCGCGCCTTGCTGGTCAAACTGAATGTTGACGATATTCTCATTGGTCTGAGGGTTCACCCCATCATCAGCATTGATCAGGCTGTCCCCGCGAATGCCGCCAAGGCGGCGCACCGCAACAAATTGCTCTGGATTGTCAGCATATGGAAAAGCTTGGCTGCCCGGCGGAACGACGCCGGCCTGAACGTCGGTTGGCAATGCGGAAAGGTCGACCAGTTTAAACTCTAGCTTTGCAGTTTTACCGAGCAACTCTTTCAGCTGGTCGGGATCCTGAAGACCTGGGACTTGCACCACGATACGCGTATCACCCTGACGAATAATCGTTGGCTCTCGCGTACCAAGCTCATCAATACGTTTACGAACCACCTCTGTCGCACTGTCCATCGCATCAGTAACCGCCTGATCGATCCCATCGTCAGTGGGGGTAAGAACCATGCGTTGGCCATCAACAACGGCCAGATTCCATTCGCGCACAAGATTGTTGCCTTGCATCACCGGCTCAAGCAGCCCGCGCGCGCGATCAATATCGCTCGGGCTGTCGAGCATGAACGATAGCTCGCCATCAGAGGTCGAGATATCGCCAATGCGAATGCGTGGCTCGGCTTGACGCATGGTGGTGCGCACAGCCTCTTCCATATTCTCTAACCGCTGGCTGGCGACTTGTGATGGATCCGCCTCGAGCAGAATGTGGCTACCACCGGCGAGGTCAAGACCAAGATTGACCTGCGGGCTAGGCAGCGCCTCAGGCCAGTCGATATTTGATGCGGCGAAGATCGATGGCATCGCCGCCAGTGCAGCGACGGCTGTCAGGCCCCAGAGCCACACTTTCTTCCATGTTGGAAAATCGAGCATTGGCGTTTCGTTCTATTCCGCTTGTCTGATGGTCTATGCGATATGCGTATTTGCGAGGCGTTGCCCGCGCTTAATCGTTAGCGGGCTTGCCGCCGGGCGGGATAATATCGCCAATCGTTTGCTTGACCGCCTTAACCCGGACATCTTTGGCAATATCCAGCTCGACATGATCATCAGTCACTTTGACGACCTTGCCGATCAATCCACCAGCCGTAACAACTTGATCACCCTTTTTCATGCTTGCGACCTTTTCCTGATGTTCTTTCTGTCGCTTCATTTGCGGGCGAATAATCAGAAACCAGAAAATCAGGATCATGCCCAAGATGGGCAACCATTGCAGCCATCCAGGAGGCATCTGTCCAGCACCAGCAGCAGCGAGTAATTCAAGCATGTAAAGTCAGCCCGTAAAAATTCATGTCACATTTCGGAGGGCTGAATTGTGCGCAGCATACACCGCACGCTCTCGCCCTTATCCGGTAAGTGGGCGCGCCTAGCAGCAATGCAAGAGCGCCGCAATCGGATGCGAACCAAGCGTTGTTTTCCGCACACAGCTTTGCTGCAAAGATATTCGTTCAAATTCTTCGCGAGCCCCTCAATGTCTGCTTGCCAGCCATTAGCCGCCCGCCTATAGCGCCGCCCTCCACTGGATCCGGGACGTAGCGCAGTCTGGTAGCGCATCACACTGGGGGTGTGGGGGTCGCTGGTTCGAATCCAGTCGTCCCGACCAGTGGAGCTTTCGTCGAATACTTACGCGAAGTCCTTTCCTGAATTGAAATTTCCGTTCAAGGCGCTTTTCACTCATTGCGCAGGAACTGGAATTGGAAAGGCGCGTTCAAAGCAGCTTATGCGAAATCGACCCTCCTTTGGCAGCGGCATCGCCATTGTCGGCACATGCTCTGCTTTGGCGTTAGCCGCCGCGCCAGTTGCGGCACAAGACCCGGTTGCGTCGGCAGAAGTCGACGACGCGGATGGCGCAATGTCAACCAGTACAGAAGCACGGCGTAGCTTCGTGCCCGCAGACTTTGCTCGCTTCGCTCCTCGCAACGCGCTCGATATGGCACGGCAAATCCCTGGCTTTTCTATCCGCGAGGGCGGCGGCGACCGAGGGCTTGGCCAAGCCGATACAAACGTCTTGATCAACGGCAGGCGCATCTCTGGCAAGTCGAACGGACCGGTCGATGCGCTACAGCGAATTCCAGTTGGTGATGTGGTCCGGCTGGAGCTTGTTGATGGAGCCAGCCTTGATATTGGCGGATTGAGCGGTCAGGTTCTCAATGTCACCGTAAGCAGCTCTGGCGGGATCGCCGGGCAATTTCGCTATTCGGCTGAATGGCGCTCTTCTGGAGTCCCTTTCCGCTGGGGCGATGGGCAGATTTCGCTGGCTGGTGGCGGTGAGCAGACAGAATGGTCTCTCAGCCTAGAAAACGATGCCGGTCGCCGAGGTGATGCAGGCTTTGAGCAGGTATTTGATGCCGCCGATGTCCTGATTGATACGCGCGAAGAGCAGTCCAATTTCAACTCTGATCGCCCAACTCTGTCAGGTTCTTTTGCGCGAACCGCCGACAATGGCAACGTATTCAACCTGACCGGCGAAATTGGCGGAAATATCTTCCGACAAACAGAACTGTCGCAGCGCAGCGGAACAATCGCGGCGTCTGATCGAGTTCGCACGTTCCGTTCCTCTGAGGATGAATTCAGCTACGAAGTCGGGGTAGATTACGCATTTGGATTTGGCGACGGCCAACTAAAATTGATTGCATATCATCGTTATGAAGACAGCCCGACGCGCTCCGCAGTAATTACGGAATTCGCCGATGCCTCTGTGCCAGAAGGCTCTGTGTTCGCAAGAGATGCTGATGAAGGCGAAACGATCCTTCGATCAGAATACAGCTTTGCTGCGCTCGATGGCGATTTCCAATTTGCGCTTGAAGGCGTCAAAAACTTCCTCGATATCAACTCCACTTTCGAAGAACGAGACGCTGCCGGCATTCTTCAACCGATCGCCTTCGATGGTGCTACCGCGAGGGTCGAAGAGGACCGAGCAGAGACAAGCCTGACTTACAGCCGCGCATTATCGTCTGCTTTACAATTGCAGGTATCGGCTGGCGGTGAATATTCGAAGATCAGTCAAACCGGCGTGGCCGGGCAAACGCGCACATTTTGGAGGCCCAAGGGATTTCTCTCGCTCGATTGGGATGTGAACGCATCGCTTGATCTTTCAGGCAGAATAGAGCGTCAAGTCGGCCAACTCCAGTTCTTTGACTTTATCGCTACAACCAATCTGGACCAGGACCGGGTCAATGTGACGAACGCTGACCTCGTTCCTCCGCAAAGCTGGCTCTTCGAAGTAGAGGCGACGCAAAGCCTTGGTGCATTTGGCTCACTCAATCTGCGCGGATTTTACGAAGACATAAGCGATATCGTTGACCAGATCCCAATTGCTGGCGGCGGTCAGGCGCCGGGCAATATCGACAGCGCAAACGTATACGGCTTCGAAGGGGAATTGACACTTTTGTTCGACACGATTGGACTAAAAGGTCTGCGCTTCGATACTGAGCTTGAGTATTCCACGAGCGAGGTATTGGACCCACTACTCGGCACTCCGCGAGAAATTTCAGGCCGGCGTTATATTGAGTTTGAGACTGAGATTAGGCAGGATTTCATAGGCACTCCATGGGCAATTGGCGGCTTTTTCCGATTTGATGAAGCGCGGCCATCGGTGCGGATTGATGAAATTGCGCAGCGAACTGAAAGCCCCGGCTTCGCTAGGATTTTTGTCGAGCACAAGGATGTCCTTGGCCTGACAGTGCGCGGTCGCATTGGCAATATTCTTGATCGGTCGAACAATTTTGACCGCACGATTTTCACTGATCGCACGGCAGGGACAGTTGATTTTCGAGAGGAGCGTCGGCGCCGCTTCGGCACGATCTATTCAATCGACATTGAAGGATCGTTCTAACCGCCCTACTCGGCTCCTATGAGAGGAGCGCGGTTGATGGGTTTGAAAATGCGGTCCTGGCTTTTTGCGCCAGGCGACAGCGATAAGAAAATGGCAAAGGCCATCGCGAGTGAGGCTGATATCGCGCTGCTTGATTTGGAAGATTCAGTCGCGCCAGAAAACAAAGCGAGCGCGCGGCAATTGGTGCGCGACACCATCCGATCCCAAGACAATCGGCAGCGCATTTGGGTCCGGCTAAATCCGCTCTCAAGCGGTTGGACAGAAGCAGACCTTGACGCAATCATCGCCGCCAGACCGGGCGGAGTGTTTCTGCCAAAAGCTGAAGGCGGCCACGATGTCGAAACTCTCGACACCATGCTGACAACCCGGGAGACAGCGGCCGGCCTTGAAGTTGGATCAACGCTTGTCGCGGCACTCGTAACCGAAACGGCAGCTGCCATGTTCACCACTGGCAGTTATGAAGGTGCGCCGCGCCTTGCAGCGATGAGCTGGGGCGCAGAGGATTTGTCGAGCGAACTGGGCGCGCAAGAACAGCGCGGGCCGGACGGCGAATACACGCATACTTTTGAGATGGCCCGCAGCTTGTGCTTGCTTGGTGCTGTTAAGGCGCAAGTCGCTCCGATCGAAACTGTGCAACCAGAGTTTCGTGATCTGGAAGCCCTACGCGAGCGTGCCCTTCGCGTTCGCCGTCAAGGTTTTCGTGGAATGCTGGCCATTCACCCAGCTCAGATCGAGCCGATCAACAACGCATTCACTCCAAGCGCTGAGGAACTCGCCCATGCGCGAGCCGTGGTGCAATTGTTTGCAGAAAATCCCGGCGCGGGCACATTAGCGCTTGATGGCAATATGTTAGACCGCCCGCATTTGGCATTGGCGCAGAGGTTGCTGGCGGAAAATGAGGGATGATTTACCACAATGAAGAATGAGCTTTGGAAGCTTTGCACTGCTGCGGTGCTACCCGGTCTTGTCTGAATTGCCTACAGAGTCGGTCTGTTCGATCTAGCTGGCGAATGGCTGTTGGGTCAGTTGCGCCCAGAAAGAAAATAAGGCCATTTAGGAAATCAAATTTTCCTACACGTGCCGATTTGGTTAAATCTGCGAGCAACTCATGCAATTGGAGCTGCGCAAATGGCCATTTTAGAGACCCTGATCGGACCAATCACATCCATCATCGACAAGATTATCCCTGACAAGGAAGCACGTGCCAAAGCCAAGCTTGAGCTGCTCAAGCTCGAAGGCACGCAGGAAATGAGCCTGATCGAGGCTCGGTTGCAGGCTATCGTCGCTGAAGCCAATTCTAGGGACCCGTGGACCAGCCGCGCTCGCCCTAGTTTCCTTTATGTGATGTATGTGATGATCCTGTGGGCACTCCCGATGGGCATCCTTGCCGCATTTGATCCAGCAACCGCGCGTGACATTGCCAACGGAATGAACGCTTATCTCAGCGGCCTTCCCGAGCCACTTTATGCGCTATTTGGCACCGGATACCTAGGATATACAGCAGCACGCCAGTGGGGAAAAATCAAGGGCGTCGACAAATAGGAGTGCGGCGGGCTAAGTCGGCCAAATGACCGACGCATCCAGCACCATCTACGTTCTGAACGGGCCAAACCTTAATCTGCTTGGCCTGCGCGAGCCCGAGATTTACGGGTCAACCACGCTCGATGAAATCGCTGGAATGTTAGAAGATTGTGCCCAAGAACTCGGCTTTGCCATAGATATGCGTCAGACCAATCATGAAGGCATGTTGGTCGATTGGCTGCACGAAGCGCAGGCAGAACATGCACGCGCTGTGTTGCTCAATGCCGCCGCGTACACCCACACTTCAATCGCTTTGCTAGACGCGATCAAGGCCATCACCACTCCGGTAGTCGAGGTGCACATTTCGGACCCGAAGACCCGCGAGAACTTTCGCCACATATCCTATGTCGGCATGGCAGCAGCGAAAACCGTAGAGGGGCACGGGGCGGATAGTTACAGGCTGGCCATAGAGGCCGTAGCAGCAGGAGAAGTGTAAATTCGCGCGTCATTTGATACAATGTCGTTGCTGACAATGCGGGAAAATCATTGATCTTGCCGCTTTCGCCACTTGCCAGCCGCAATTTGCCCTAATAGTCACGCGAGCAACCAACGCCGCATCTGGCGAAACAAGTAGGGGGCCCCCATGGCGACCAGCAAATCCAATGGCGGACGCAATTCCGGCATGAATGTCGATTCTTCGCTCGTGCGTGAACTTGCAGAGCTGCTCAACGAGACCGGCCTCACTGAAATTGAAGTTGAGGACAATGATCGCAAAATCCGCGTCGCGCGCGGAGGCGGTGTGTCGGCGGCTCCAGCGCCAGCCTTTGCGCCTCAAACCCCGGCGCCTGCCCCTGTAGCAGCCGCGCCGGCTCCAACCGCTGAACCTGCGGCTGACAGTCACGAGGATGCTATGCTCTCGCCAATGGTGGGCACAGCATACCTCGCTCCAGAGCCCGGCGCAGATGACTTCATCAAGATCGGCGACAAGGTTAAAGCAGGCGACACATTGTTGATCGTCGAAGCGATGAAAGTCATGAACCCGATTGCTGCCGACAAGTCAGGTACAATCAAAGCAATTCTGATCGAGAACGCGCAGCCGGTCGAGTTTGACCAGCCGCTTGTCGTGATCGCCTGATCGGCCGGAAGCGACCATGTCAATTTCTCGTATCTTGATCGCCAATCGGGGCGAAATCGCTCTGCGCATCCACCGCGCTGCCCACGAAATGGGCATCGAAACGGTTGCGGTCCATTCCACTGCTGATGCTGATGCCATGCACGTGCGGCTCGCGGATCACGCCGTTTGCATTGGTCCGCCGCCCGCCACTGACAGTTATTTGAACGTTGCAGCAATTATCTCAGCGGCCGAAGTCTCTCAGTGCGATGCGATCCACCCCGGCTATGGTTTCTTGTCCGAGAACGCGAAATTCGCCGAAATTGTCGAAGCACATGACATAAAATGGATCGGGCCAAAGCCTGAGCATATCGTCACCATGGGTGACAAAGTCCAAGCGAAGAAAACCGCTGGAGAGTTGGGCCTGCCGCTGGTCCCTGGCTCTGACGGGGCGGTATCTGATCCAGAAGAAGGCAAGAAGATCGCCTCTGAGATCGGCTATCCGGTGATCATCAAAGCCGCGAGCGGCGGCGGTGGCCGAGGCATGAAGGTATGCGAAAGTGAAGATCAACTCGCCACGTTGATGCAGCAAGCAGGCAGCGAGGCGAAAGCCGCTTTTGGCGATGCGACAGTCTATATAGAGAAGTATCTCGGCAATCCGCGCCACATTGAATTCCAAGTCTTCGGTGACGGCAAAGGAGCGGCAATCCATTTGGGCGAACGCGATTGCTCACTTCAGCGCCGCCACCAAAAAGTTCTCGAAGAGGCACCTTCGCCGGTGATCAGCCATGAAGAGCGGATGCGGATGGGTGAAGTTTGCTCAAAAGCCATGCGCGATATGGCCTATCGCGGGGCTGGCACGATCGAGTTCCTGTGGGAAAACGGCGAGTTTTACTTCATCGAAATGAACACTCGCCTTCAGGTTGAGCATCCCGTGACCGAGGCAATCACGGGCGTTGATCTGGTGCGCGAACAAATTCGTGTGGCAGCAGGCAAACCCCTTTCGGTCACGCAAGAGGAACTGGAATTCAACGGCCACGCGATTGAATGTCGGATCAACGCCGAAGACCCGTTCACCTTTGCGCCCTCGCCCGGCAAGGTCACCTATTATCACCCGGCTGGCGGGATGCATGTGCGGGTCGATTCAGGCCTGTATGCGGGCTATTCGATCCCGCCCTACTACGACAGCATGATCGCCAAGCTGATCGTTTATGGCCGCAACCGCGAAGGCTGCATTATGCGCCTGCGCCGCGCGCTCGAAGAGATGGTGGTCGAAGGGCCTAAGACGAATATCCCGCTGCATCAGGAATTGCTGCGGCAGAATGATGTCTTGAGCGGAGATTACTCAATCAAATGGCTTGAGGAATGGCTGAAAGAGCGCGAGGCTTAATTGGTTTGATCGGCAAGTTGTTCAACCACTGCTAGAAATCGATTTTTACACGCACCTCACCGCCATTCGCGTTAAACCCGCCAACGCCTTTACTGATAGCATTTGCTTCTGCCTCAGCGTCATCGGAAATTTTTACCCGCGCGCGCGGCACAGCACTGCCGAAATCGTCCGGCGTATCAATTGGCCCGTAGTTAGAGGTCAGCCGCTGATCATTTGTGCTTCGGCGGCACACCACAATTGTATTGTCGAGCGGGTTTGGATCGCGGTCAAAGCATTGTTCGACCTCGGGAACCGGAGCGAGTGACTTCAGGTCGATCACCAAAGCGCCATCGGCATTCTCGGTCGTGGGAAGCCCTACAGGCTGCGTCGCCGCCTGCTCATCCGCGATGGCGATCTCGGCCTCAGCCGGCGGATCAATCGGGGGAGCATCCTGTATCATTGCGGCAAAGCCCTACTCAAACTTGAAACCGGCGGCCTCAGCCTCGGCGATAATCTCGGGCCCGGTTTTCATCGGGCTCTCCTGCGCCAGATCGTACCAGTCCTGCTTCTCATCGACGAAAATCTGGTGCTTGATCGGCATTCCGCTTGGCAAGTCCTGAAACAATCCGGTCAAAAAAGTTCGCCCGCCAGTAGGCTTAAATTTGTACCATAGACCGCTGCCGCATTTGGAGCAAAACGCCCGCTCGGCCCACTCGCTCGACTGATAGGTTGAGATTGCTGCTTCGCCGCTCAGCGCGAAATCTTCGGTCTCGATCCCTGCATACATCGACCCGGTCCATTGCTGGCACATCGAACAGTGGCAAACATCGACTTCATTGTGCGCGCCTCGCAGCGTTATTGTAACCGAGCCGCACAGGCATTTGCCGTTTAGCGGCTGGGTTATAAGCGAGCCATCACTCAAAGAGGCACACCCGGTGCATATTTGGCGGTGCGAATTGTAAGCGAGGTTTTTACGCTATCGACATTGGGAGCCGGCGTTAGCTTGCTCGTCAAAAACTCTTGAAAGCTCTGCAGGTCATTGCTGACGATCTTCAAGATAAAGTCGATCTCTCCATTTAGCATGTGCACTTCGCGCACTTCAGGCAGATCACGCATCGCTTCTTCAAATTCACGCAGGCTAGATTCCGCCTGGCTCTTAAGGCTCACCATGGCAAAAACCGTGATAGCAAAGCCTAGCTTGGATGGATCTAGATCAGCATGATAGCCGCGAATGACACCATCATCCTCTAGCCCACGCACCCGGCGCAAACATGGCGGCGCGGTAAGCCCCACCCGCTGTGCCAATTCAACGTTGGTCACCCGGCCTTCAGCCTGAAGTTCTGACAGCAGGCGCTTATCGATCTCGTCTAGATTCGCCATGCGGCGTACGCTCCCAATTGTTCAATGCACAGGTCGAAGATGGCTCTTACGGAACACAAACAAGTAAGTATTTGCGCGCTAAGCCGTGCATAAAGCTAATATAATTATGTCTGCCAGCAATTGTCCCACTTTGCAACGCACATGAATGTAACGCGCAGACTGTGGGTAAGCCCTGATATGCACCCCTTCCCCCCACTGGCGCTATCTGCGCCCGTGCGTGTATCGGAGGCAGAATGTTTTTCGACGATCGCCTTGCTACTGTGCTTCGCCAGACCGGCGAGAGCGAAGCTGGTGCGCGCACGCAATTTCGGCAATTGTTGGATATTCTGGGCAATCGAAAATTTGGTGCTGGTGACAAGACAAGCCAAAGCTTGGTCGCAGCAGCTTGGTTGCGCATGGATGCGCTGAGCGAAATTGTGCCCGCAGGTGACCGTGCTGCAGCGATTCGCGAACGCGGTTGGCGGTTTCGCAACGCAAATCTCGCCGCGCACTTGGCCGATTTTGAGCCTGAAGTCGCATCAGCAGCATTACGCAGGGCAGACTTGAGTGAGGGCGATTGGTCAGCACTGATCCCGCGCCTACCCGTCCGCGCCAGAGGTTTCTTGCGTCTGCGAGATGATTTGCCGCTTGATGCAGAGGCGCTGTTAGATCGGCTTGGAGTGCATGATCGCGGATTGCCGCAACCAGAACCACAACCGCCAAGTGAAGTTGGCTCAGATGCAGTTAAAAAGTCGTCAGAGGCCCCTCCAATTTCAGTGGCTGGGATCGGCACACCCCCGACAATTTTGCCGCCAAATAAGAGGCCTGCGGACTTTGAATTGACCGCAGCGAATGAACCGTTTGAACTTGATCAGGAAGTCCCAAAGGATGAACTTCCCGGCGATGATGCCGCGCTGAATGGACCTTCTGATGAAAGTCATGGTTCTTCAAACAGTGAAATTTCCGCGCTGGTTGAACGGATTGCTCAATTCAGGCGTGAGCGCGAAGTTGCGCAGAATCTCGACAATTCCCCTCTTTTGCCCTTGGAAGATGATGATAGCCCAACCAAGCGCGAACTTGATTCATTCGGCTTCACTGTCGACAGTTCTGGAAAGATAGATTGGGCCGAAAGCAAAGCTGGAGCGATGGTAATTGGCAAGCGCATCGTACCCGCTCAGGCTTTTGCCGATCCGGCCAAGCAAAGTCTGGTTGAACGTGCGTTTGAACGCCGCCAACCGATCCCGAATGCACCGATCTCACTTAATGGGGCAGATGCCATTGCTGGTGACTGGATTATCGACGCGCAGCCGCGCTTCACTGACGAGGGCGGCTTCTCGGGCTATGTCGGCCGTTTCCGCCGCCCAGCCCATTCCGACCGAGAAGCTGAAAGCCGCCAGATTGAAGCTGACCGCATTCGGCAATTGCTGCATGAGCTGCGGACGCCAGTAACAGCCGTGCAAGGCTATGCCGAGGTCATTCAACAGCAATTGTTTGGCCCTGCCCCGCATGAATATCGCGCGCTAGCAGCCGCAATCGCAGCCGACGCAGCGCGGATACTAGCCGGCTTTGAGGAACTGGATCGTCTGGCGCGGCTTGAGACTGGTGCGATTGAAATAGAAGAGGGTGAAGCGGACCTTGCAGCCATTACAAAGCGCACCGCTGGTCAACTCGCAGGCGTGCTCAGCCCGCGAATGGCTGGCGTCGAATATGCAAACGAAGAAAATGCGCCTGTTCCAGTAGCGTTAGACGCGTTTGATGCCGACGCCCTGATCTGGCGCTTGCTGGCTACTCTTGGCGGTGCATGCAGCGCCGGTGAAATCATCTCTTGCCGCTTGGAGCGCGGTCTAACTCGGGCAAGGTTGATTTGTGAACTTCCAGCTCAACTTTCATCTGCAGACGATATTTTCGCTGCTGATTTGAAGCCAGCCAACAGCGCATTGACGGCTGGACTTTTTGGCGCAGGCTTCTCTTTGCGACTGGCCAGAGCAGAAGCGCGGGCTGCGAGTGGCTCTTTGTTGCTAGATGGTGACAATATCGTGCTCACCCTGCCGCTATTGACCAGCGATGCGGCTCTGCCTAGCCAGATGGCCGAAGGCGATGGAGTATCGTTCGCTGATCCAGACGACAGCGAACATGCAGAACATCGAGCAAACGGGGAAGCATAGGTTCTGCATACCCACCAGATGATGCGCGAAAGGGGCGGTCCGACACAATGCAATCCCCTTCCATGCTGATCCCTCCGCAAAGTATTTCCCGTGCTGCCTTCACCGCTGATTTCGGTCAGCGTGCTTTGCTAACTGTCGATACTGAGGAAGAATTTGACTGGAACGCACCATTTCGCCGGGATGGCTATGGCTTGGACCACATTGCCCAATTGCGCAGATTTCAGGACTTTTGCGAAAATCTGAACGTTAGCCCCGTCTACCTCGTCGACTGGCCTATCGTGAACTGCGAACCTGCGACTGAAATCATCGGAGATGCGGTGAAGCGCGGAACTGCGGAGGTCGGTGTTCAGCTACACCCTTGGGTAAATCCGCCGTTTGACGAAGAAGTCACTTCTTTTAACAGTTATGCTGGCAATTTGCCGCCAGAGCTGGCCGCGGCGAAATTCAATACATTGCGCGACAAAATTGAAACGGTTTTCGGCGCCCCGCCCCTCATTTACCGCGCGGGGCGATATGGCTTGGGCGCGGATACAGCAAGTGTTCTGAAAGACGCTGGGATCGCATTGGACACCTCAGTGCGTTCTCTCTTCGACTACACCAAGCAGCATGGGCCGGACTACTCAAGCCACCCGCTTGAACCCTATTGGGTCGATGATGAACGCCAACTGCTAGAACTGCCCGTGACGACAACTTATTGGGGTATGCTTCGCCGCCAAGGGCGTTTCGTGCGGCGCATACAGGAAAAATTGCCTCGAATTGGTGGCGCGCTTTCCCGACTTGGCATGTTAGAGAGAATCGCGCTGACGCCGGAGGGTGTTGGCATTGATGAAGCCGTTCGCGGCATCGACATTGCGCTTGATGATGGCCTACCGGTTCTGGTCCTTTCGTTCCACAGCCCATCTCTGGCACCTGGCCACACCCCTTATGCGAAAACCGAAGCAGACGTAGAAGCCATCTATCACTGGTTCCAGCAGATCTACGGCTATCTTGCGCGGCGCGGAGTTGCGAGCACCAGTGTTGCCGAAATCATGCGCAGCGCGGTTAGGTGAGCAATTTACTATAATTGCTGCAAACGGGTGCTTGTTTCCTGAGCAAACCGGCTGTAGAGGCTCGGCTGCATTGTGGCTGGACCAGATGGGCCTGTAGCTCAGTTGGTTAGAGCTGGCCGCTCATAACGGCTAGGTCGCGGGTTCGAGTCCTGCCGGGCCCACCACCACTGGCCTGCGATGCAACACCTTGTCTTGCCTGTGTAAGATAAGTGAAATCGGTCGGGGAGTGGCGCAGCCAGGTAGCGCACCTGTTTTGGGTACAGGGGGTCGGAGGTTCGAATCCTCTCTCCCCGACCAGATTTCAAACTCAGCGTTCTTCCGCTTGCATGATTGGCAATCCAACCGGCGCAATGCCGTCGTTTTGGATCGCACCTTCTTCATTCGCCAAGATACCAACCACCTGCGTCCATACCGCAACGTTCTGACGCAGCTGGACTGGGTCGATCTTGTCTAGCGTATCGTCAGGTGTGTGGTGCAGATCGAAATAGCGCGTTCCGTCTTGCTGAAGATCGATGATCGCCCCCTTCTGATCGCGCATGATATTGAGATCCGCTCCGCCGCTGGCCCTTATCGTAGAATTCGCGACACCGAACCGGGCAACGGAGCTGGCAATCTTGGCATGTAAATCAGGATTGCTCTCTCGGAAATTGCTTTCAAACCGCCAAATCCTATCGGCACCGAAATCGCTTTCAAGGCCCACTGCGATAGGTTCGTTGATATGAGCCTCGCTGTAGGCACGGCTGCCCCAAAGGCCCGTTTCTTCAGCCCCCGCAAACAACACCCTGATGGTGCGGAGCGGCTGCCCCACATGGCTCACATGCAGGGCCGCAGCGGCAATAATACCGCAACCAGCTCCATCATCAAATGCGCCGGGTGCGTTCCACCAGCTGTCGATATGACACGCGAGCAAAACGGGTGGTAGCGACGGGTCACGCCCAACTATCTCTCCGACGACATTACCGCTCATGGTTTTGCCCAGGTTTTGCGGCGTGAGCGTTAGCTTCATCATGATCGCCCGACCATCCGCGCGGTCAAACATCCGTTCAAGATTGGCCGCATCAGGGAGTGACAATGCTCCCGCTGGTATCATATCCGGCACAACTCGGGTTCCGCCTGTGTGGGGGTTACGATGGTAGTCAGTACCAACCGATTTGATGATGGTAGCAATCGCCCCTTTTTGCTTTGCGATGCTGGCGCCGACCCATCGTGCTGGGCCAGCAAAGCCATATTGCGAACCGTCCTGGGTGGGCGTCATGCTGTGTGAAATATAAGCGATCTTGCCAGCAAGGCTGCCATCAGGCGCAGCCTGCAACGCTGTCACATTCGCAAACTCAACCACTTCACCAGTGATACCATCGCCGCCGGTCGACGCACTGCCACCAAGAGGCTGAATAACAAAGGGTTGCGGGAATGGACTCGTGATCTCGGCTTTGTGCAGCTCGCCTGGAACCCATGTGTCCATCTCAAAAGGCTCATTCGCGACATTCGCAAAGCCATTTTTGCGCAGCCATGTCATTGCCCAATGACGAGCGCGCTCTTCTGCTTCAGTCCCGGCCTGTCTTGGGCCCACCTCGGTGGTGATCCCTTCAACGAAATCCCAAGCAAGCGTATCGCCCTTCAACGCGCCATCGGCCATATCATCGAGCGATACCGTGCCAACGTCCTGTGCTTGGATTGTAGCAGGAATGGCGGGAAGCGAGAGCGCAGCGAGCGCGAGCATGGTCTTTTTCATGAACGCGAGCGCTAACCGCGACTTGGCGCAGTGTCCAGCGGGCTATCGCTGTACAGCCGCCACTGGTATCAATTCGGCCAAATCACGATCTTGTGCAGACACAACATCAAGGCGGTTCGAACGCTCCGCATTCTCCACTCGGTTCCGTCCTGCTGATTTCGCCTTGTAAAGCGCTTCATCCGCCCTCGCAAACAGCTGTTCATAAGTTTCACCATCGCGTGCAGTAGCAAGGCCAAAGCTTGCAGTAAGACGGATGTCTTCATTGATGCCGGAATGCTGCAGCCGGCTGAGGGCTAGCCTGATGCGTTCTGCCAATCGTTCGGCTGGCTCATTCTCACAATTCCAAACTGCAATGCAAAATTCTTCGCCGCCGATCCGCCCGGCCTTGTCGCATCCGCGCACCATACTTTGGATTAACTCGCCGAAGCTTGAGATCGCATGGTCGCCTGCCTGATGACCCCAGATATCGTTCACCTGCTTGAAGTGATCAATATCGGCGACGACCAAGCTGAGCGGCCTTCCTTCATTTTGAGCAAGCGGCAGCAAGCTACGGATCGACTGTTCAAACGACCCCCTATTTTGCAAACCGGTGAGCGGATCGCGTTCACCGCTTTCACGCAGCGTGGTCATCCATTCAGAAATCGTCGCAGCAATAAGAACCATCGCCGCTGTCACAGATTTCACACCAAGCACGAGGCCGATCAAAGAGTAGTATACTGAATCGCGATAGACTTCTGCCGGAATGTTTCGCTCAAACATCAAGGTCAGGTTCGGTCGAACTAGAAAATCCACCGCTTGCAAGGCAACAATCGCAATGATGGCAATATCGATAATAGTGCGGCGCTTTGCGTTGAGAAGAGTCGCCAACCCCATGGCGAACATGGCCCCATATCCAGAGTTAACGATGATCAGTCGGGGTCCGACATCGCTAGTAAGGTTCACAGCCAACGCCAGCACTAAAGCGCTGATCAGGTAAACGCCGAAAAGACTGCCCACATGCGCACGTTGACCTGCTCGTTCGCAAACAGATGCGATATATACAATGGTTCCTAGGCTGTAGAAAAACTGGGTCGTATGGAACAGGTAAAAGGCATTAGCGGGCAGGAAATGCGTAGCCAAAAAACCTATTGCAAACAGAACATAGCCGATCGCAAAGCCGAGCACATGACGCTTCATGCGCCCAACCCGCCAAAACACCGCGAAAGTCACTGCGAACAACAGTGCCATTAACGGCGTCAGCAATCCAAGTATTTGCGTTTGCATCGACCCACCCGTTACTTAGCTTCTCGGGTTAGCTCTATTTGGTTAACGTCACCTTTAGGTCTTTTGCATATATGCCTAAACCTCAAATCGGAGAGTTATCATGCGCTCAGCTTGTTAACCAGCCATCTCTGATTTGCGTGCTACGAAAGGAACGACAGCAGCCGGTTGGCCAGCAACCACGCCCCCTTCATGGACCACCTTGTTCCGACCTGCGTTCTTGGCCTGATACAGTGCCTTGTCTGCTCGCTCGAATAATTGAGTATAGCTTTCATTCGCGCGCCACTCAGCCACCCCAAAACTCGCCGTATAATTGACTGCCTGGTCATCAGCGCCCTGATCTGGGCGCGCAACGGATAACCGAATGCGCTCCGCCAACTGTACAGCTGCATCCGTCCGGCAGTCCCAGGCAAGGATGCAGAATTCTTCGCCGCCAACCCGGCCGGAGATATCACCGCGCCGTATCGTCTGGCTAATCAATTGACCAAATCGTGTAATCGCTTTGTCGCCTGCGACGTGACCGAAATTGTCGTTCACATCCTTAAAGTGATCTATATCAGCCAAAATCAAGCAAACAGGCACGTTCTCTTTTGCTGCTTTCATGCCCATCGCTTGCGCAGCATTTTCGAAGGCCCCGCGCATATTCAGACCAGACAGCGGATCGACTATCCCCTCACTGTGCTTACGCTTGGCATCATCGTATAATATCGTCGCAATCAGGCTTAAAGCCATAAGCGTAAGCAAAACAGCAAGTAGCAGAACATGCAGCGACGTCAGCAAGGCAGCAGAAGCCTCGCCTGCGCCAAACAAGAAATCTGAAAGCATCGTCAAGAATGGACGCACAAAGCCAAATGCCGCGATGCCTACCAGCACCCAAATAAGCGCTCGGTCGCTCCAATGCCGGCTAGCTGTATGCCAAAGATTAATCGCTATAATGGATAAGATCAGAGCAGCATTGGTGTTTTGAGCTTGACGCGCTGCATCCAGGGATTCCGCCATAATGGAAGCCCAAATAACAACACAGGTAATTCCGACTGTCGCAAGCGAGGCGAGTATTGGAGCCTTTCGATCATTTTTCTCAGCGAGCCCCCACATTAGAGCGAGAAGACCAGCCATCGTGAACAGATGGTAAGAGACTATGCCGAACGCACCGACCGAACCCAAAATCCAAATGTTGATTACCGTGCCAAATGCCATCGATCCATAGCAGACTGAATAGGCGAGCACATACTTCCGACTTTTGTCGGTCCACCAAAAAGCAAAGAAAATTACATTGAAAATCAATGCAATAATCGGAATTATAAATGTCAAGATATGGTTCTGCATGCGATCGCTTCTTTTGTGCCATTACCGACTAGCCAAAAATCGGTAATGTCCCCTTAATTTCATACACGTCGTTTCCGCGGGGATGGCGACTTGCCCCCGTTAAGGTCTGGCCCTATCTGCGCTGCAACCAATCATTTCGACCGTTACTGATCCAAAGGACCCGCCCAATGGCCGCGCAATATGCCTATGTCATGAAGAACATGACCAAAACGTTCCCCGGTGCTCAAAAACCGGTGTTGAGCAACATCAATTTACAGTTCTATCAAGGCGCGAAGATCGGCATTGTCGGCCCCAACGGTGCGGGCAAATCGACCCTGATGAAGATCATGGCTGGCATTGATAGCGACATTACGGGTGAAGCATGGGCGGGGGAGAACATCACCGTCGGTTACCTCCCACAGGAACCGCAGCTCGACGAGAGCAAAACGGTGCTTGAAAACGTTCGTGAAGGCGCAGGCGAAACCGCCGAAATGGTCGAACGATTCAACGCAATCTCTGCTGAGATGGCAGAACCGGATGCCGACTTTGAAGCCTTGGGTGAACAAATGGCCGAGCTTCAGGAAAAGATCGACGCGGTGGACGGCTGGACGCTCGACAACCAGCTTGAGATCGCGATGGAAGCGCTACGCTGCCCTCCATCGGACAGCCCGGTCACGAACCTTTCTGGCGGTGAGAAGCGCCGCGTGGCCCTGACCCGCCTGCTGATACAAAAGCCGGGTATTTTGCTGCTCGATGAGCCTACCAACCACTTGGACGCTGAATCAGTCGAATGGCTTGAGAACCACCTCAAGGAATACGCTGGCGCAGTCTTGATGATCACCCACGATCGCTACTTCTTGGACAATGTCGTTGAGTGGATCCTCGAACTCGATCGCGCATCCTACTATCCATACGAAGGCAATTATTCGACCTATCTTGAGAAAAAAGCGAAACGGCTGGCGCAGGAAAGCCGCGAAGAATCCGGCCGTCAGAAAGCCCTCAGCCGCGAGCTGGAATGGATCAAGCAAACTCCTGCCGCGCGTCAAACCAAATCCAAGGCGCGCGTTCGCAAATTTGAACAATTGCAAGACGCGCAGGGCGATCGCAAACCGGGCAAGGCACAGATCGTTATCCAAGTTCCAGAGCGCCTTGGTGGCAAGGTGATCGAGGCGAAGAACATTTCCAAAGCCTATGGCGACAAGCTATTGTTCGAAAACCTCTCCTTCATGCTGCCACCGGGCGGCATTGTCGGCGTGATTGGCCCGAACGGCGCTGGTAAATCCACGCTGTTCCGCATGATTACGGGGCAGGAAAAACCTGACAGCGGCACAATCGAAATCGGTGACACCGTTCATCTGGGCTATGTCGACCAGTCGCGTGATGATCTGACCGCGAGCAACAACGTGTGGGAGGAAATCTCCGACGGGCTCGATTACATGCAAGTCAATGGCCACGACACCTCGACCCGCGCCTATGTCGGCGCGTTCAACTTCAAGGGCAGTGATCAACAGAAAAACGTCGGCAAGCTGTCGGGCGGTGAGCGCAACCGCGTGCACATGGCAAAAATGCTCAAGCAAGGCGGCAATGTGCTACTGCTGGACGAGCCGACCAACGATTTGGACGTTGAGACACTGGGCGCGCTCGAAGAGGCGATTGAGAACTTCGCCGGATGCGCGGTGGTGATCTCGCACGACCGCTTTTTCCTTGACCGTCTCGCGACGCACATCCTCGCGTTCGAGGGCAACAGCCACGTCGAGTGGTTCGAGGGTAACTTCGAGGCTTATGAGGAAGACAAGCGGCGGCGGCTTGGTGATGCCGCGGATCGGCCGACGAGGTTGGCGTATAAGAAGCTGACTAGGTGATTTATTTTGGAAGTGAGTTTTGGGCTGCAATCGTTGGTGCCATTGTCGGGTCGGCAAGTGGTGCAATCCCAGCATATTTGCTTGCGAGAAAAGCCTCCAAAGAGGAAGCAGAAAGAATAGAGGCAGAACGTGCCCATGAGAGGCGGCTCGCCGGGATCCGCTTCTATTCAGTGCTAACAAGCGTCGCGAATGACACTTTATCAACGCGGCAGCAAATCGAGTGGATGATTAACAGCAGAGATGAATCGAAACTGCACAAGCGGGTTTCAGCGTTAGCTGGTGCTCGATCAGAAATACAGAACCCATTCGCTCAACTAGACCTGTCGGTTTTCGCGAACAAGTCAGGCATTGATCTTATTAATAGGGTCGATTTGTTGGGTAGGGCCTATGAAACACAAATCGCACTACTCCATGAATTCAGGGCGAAGAAGGAACGTCTTTTCGAGATTTACGAGTCTGCCAAAGAGCGCCATGAAGGGGCCGATGGTAAGACGACCTATAGGATTGCAGGCGATCAGCAAGTTGTGCTGGCTGATCGCGAAGCCCAAGCAGAAAGCGTCGCTCAAGGTCTAGTCGAATTAACGCGCATGAACTCGGGCCGAGCATATCGGTTGGCCAAAGCCTACGATTTATTGGCCGCCAGCGAACTCAAGGAACTCGAGCTTCCGAGAATTGACCTCAGCGCAGCACTATTGAAGTTCGATGATCTCGAAACGAGCGATCAAGAACAACCTAAGTGATATCGCCCGTCACCCCGGGAAGCGAAGCTGTGCGCAGCACACCTGATCCGGGGTCCCGCTTTTTGCCTTTTGCGCTTACCCATGAAGAAAGCGGGATCACGGCTCGGGGGCCGGGATGACCATGAGTATTAGGTTCCTGCCAATTGATCGAACAGGTCGTCCCAATCGGGATTTACTTTCTCAACCAGATCGATTTTCCATTGGCGTCGCCAGCGCTTGAGCCGTTTTTCGAACATGATTGCTTCGTCGATTGTTGGGAACGTCTCCGCCCACACCAACCGCTTCAAACCATATTTGGCGCAAAAGTCCGATCCTGTCCCTTCGCGATGGTGGCTTACACGTGCGACCAAATCAGACGTGACCCCAACGTAGACAGTTCCGCGATAACGGTCTGTCATGATGTAGACCCATCCGCCAAGCTGCATCCTGTCCATCAAGAAGGGTTGAAGGAAAGCGGGACCCCGGGTCAAGCCCGGGGTGACGAGTTTGGGAGAACGATGGTAGGCCCACCCCATGCCCCAATCCTTTGACCGCGCTGTATCCGACTGGCTTGAGGCCGAGGGGATTGTCGACAACGCCGCGTCCTCCTCCCCCGGCGACATCGCCGACACCGCCAAAGTGCGCGGACTGCTGATCGCGGCGGCGAGAGACGAGCGCTCGGTCAGCTATTCCGAAATGCTCGGGCTGCTCGGCCATCGTTTCACCCGGCCCAAGATGCGCGCGCTGTGCAAGACGCTCGATGCCATCGACGAGACCGGCCGCGCTGGGGGCGAGCCAGAACTTGCCGTGCTGGTCGTGCGCGAAAGTGACCGTCTACCCGGCCAAGGCTGGTGGATCGGGGTCGGCGAACGACACGGCTATAAAGGCGAATGGGGAGGCGCAAACGCCGCCAAATTTGTGCGCAAAGTGCAGCAAGCCGCTTTCGATTACTGGCGCGCCAAGACAGGCGAGTAGTCCCGAACTGCGGATTGCAGCGCCCCGATTTTCCTACTCGAATTCCGCACGCTAACAATTCGGACATGCGTGCGGCCCTCGCCAACCTGGACAATCACGACCTTCAAACCGCATCCGCACGCCGGAACTTTTCTACTCTAGGACCATGTAACATGCGGTCCATGTCTCGCGTGTGTGAGACGAGCCGAAGAACGCTAAGGTGCAACCCAGCGCCCTTCCCACGCTCCGTTACCCCGCTCAAATTGCGCCCGCATATGGCCTGTGTGAGCGAGATAGAGCCAATCGACCGTCGCTATCGTAATGCGCAAAAGCGCAAAATTGGGTCGGGCTGGGATGATTTGCTCATCGTTCGGCTCTACTCCTTCAAATTCAGGCGGCAGGCCGCTCGTCGGCGTATCAGACACAGCGCCCGGCCCTTCGCCCAAATAACACCGCTTCGCAAAATTCTGGCTCGCAGTCCAAGCGCGATCAACCGCATCGCCCTTACGGAGGATCTTAGCCGAACCGCGAACACGGATCTGGATTTTCGCGCCTTTGTCATAAAACAGGACCGCAACTTTTGGGTCGGCTTCGATGGTTTTGACCTTGGGTGCCCGGATATCAGTGTGAAAACGCAAGGTCCGGCTCTCGCGATCAAACTCGCGCAGGACCATCACGCGCGCATCAACATCGCTCGTCACGACACAAGGGCTATGGAGTGGTGATTTTCGGTCCTTGGCTGCCTGATCTAGGCGCTGAACCACATCTTCCCAAACATCATTAAGGGTCTCAACCATGCAGCGTCATTTGGAGCATGTCGACCATCAGTCAATGCCAAATTCGTCATTCATGTTTCATCGCCCGAACATGAACGTAACCCTAAACGAGTGGTTAAGTATCGAGACATCGACTCATCTCTAGAACACAGTCATATCAACAAGGCCGTTTGTGGTGGAGCGGCAAAGTAGGAGGCCCCAATGGCTTTATATCAATTGCTCAAAGGCAGCGCGCTCTCCGCAATCGCAATCGCGATGGCGGTTACGGTCGCTCCGGTTGAGGCTGAGGCGCAGAGCCGAGGCTTTGAAAATCGCGGGCAGCAAACCCAAGCTAGGTCTGAGCGCCGCTCCAACCGTCAACAGGCGCGCGGTGAACGACGTAGCAACCGTCAGCAAGCGCGCGGCCAACGGCGCAGTGAGCGTCGCACGAGCCGAAACGAAGTCCGCACCGACAGGCGCGAATTGCGCCAAACGCAGCGGCAAGTTCGCGAAGCTCCAGCCAGAGCGCGTACTGAGCGGCGTGCGGAACGTCGAGCTGACCGCAGCGTAGAGCGGCGCGAGAACCGCCAGCAGGCTCGCCAGCAACGACGGACAACAGAAGCCCGCCGTGGTGGAGACCGCCGTGATCGTCGCGCGGTCGATACTCGGCGCAACCAGACTTATGCAGATCGGAATCGCAACCGCGCATATCGTGACGGCAGGCGCGATGGTCGCCGGGCTGAAAACCGGGCAGAGCGCCGTTCAGACAGGCGCGCGGATCGGCGCGCTGGATTCAGAGATGGCCGCCGCGACGGGAGCCGGTCAGAACGGCGCGCTGATCGCAGGGATCGGTATCGGGATGGTCGCCGTGATGGATATCGCGATAGTCGGCGAGGATATCGTGACGGACGGCGCGGATATCGTACGGAACGTCGAGGCTACCGCAACGGCTATCGGGCTGGATACCGCGACCACAAACGGTGGAACCGCACGTGGCGTAAAAATAACCGGTACAACTGGTACGGCCACCGCCGCGCTCACCGGAACATCTTTCGGATCGGTCGGTATTATTCACCCTATCGTAGTCACCGCTATAGCCGGGTTGGCATAGGCTTCTTCCTTGATAGTCTATTCTTCTCCTCACGCTATTACATCAACGATCCGTGGCGTTATCGCCTGCCAGAGGTCTACGGACCGTATCGCTGGGTTCGTTATTTCGATGACGTATTGTTGGTCGATACTTACAGCGGCGAAGTTGTTGACGTGATCCACGACTTCTTCTGGTAAGTCAGACGGCCTTTAGCCAACCAAGCCCCCGCACGCTGAGATGCAGGCGGGGGCTTTCTTTTGCCTTTTATTGATCGGCGATGGCTGGCAAATAGATGTCACACGTTCTCAAATTGTGCAGATGCCCCATGTCCAAAACCGCAGCGATCCCTGATCAGTCTTCTCTAAAGCGAGTCGGAAAAACCGTGCGCGATCGGCTTAATGCTGATCCTGGCGCGTATAAGGTCGAGACGGAAAAGGCGGAGATTTACGCCGTCGGCGATTTTTTATCGGCATCCGAATGCACCCGGCTTTGCGATATGATCGATGAAGTTGCGCGGCCATCGTCGCTGCATGAAGACCAAGAGAACGATGGTTTTCGCACCTCATATTCAGGTGACCTGAACCCACACGATAATTTCGTGCGATCGGTGTCGCGCCGGATTGATGATCTGTTAGGACTCAATCCTACTACTGGCGAAGCAATCCAAGGCCAGCGGTACACTGAAGGCCAGCAGTTTAAGCCGCACAACGATTGGTTTCACACCGATCAGGCCTATTGGCCAGCAGAGCGTAAGCGCGGCGGGCAACGAAGCTGGACCGCGATGGTCTTCCTTAGTGATGTCGAGGAAGGCGGAGAAACGCACTTCACCGAAGTCGGCATAAAGATTGAGCCGAAGCCAGGCGTGTTGTTGGCATGGAATAATGCACTACCTGATGGCACGCCCAATCGCGATACGCTGCACGCCGGCACGCCCGTCAGCAAAGGCTCAAAATACGTCATCACGCGCTGGTACCGGACGCGTCAGTGGAAATAGCTCTTAACGCAGCACAAGGTCAGGCACTTCGTTCGAGCGCCTCGGCGATCAGCTTGCGACTATTCTCAATACCATAAAGCGCGATAAAGCTGCCCATGCGCGGTCCCTGCTCGCTACCAAGCAGTGTCTCATACAAGGCTCGGAACCAGTCGCGCAGGTTCTCAAACCCATGCATTTCATTTTTGCCAATTTCATAGACCATGGTCTGCAACTCTTCCGCCGCTGCGTCAGATGCCGCCCCAGCCAACGCGGCATCCAAGGCGCGCAAAGCTCCAGCTTCAACCTCTGTTGGTGCGCGCTTGTTGAGCGTCGGCACAATATAATCGCGAGTGTAAGCGACGGCTGATGCAATCAGAGTGTCAAGTTCTGGGCCGCGCTCAACACCGTCCAAATAGGTGTCGAGATAGTCACCCAGGCTTTCCTCTGTGGCTTCACCGCCAAGCACGCTCGCAAGATTCAGCAGCAGGCCATATGTCACTGGCAAGCTCTCGCCAGCCCCCGGAGCGTCAGCCCCTTCATAGCCACCATTCGCGCGCAGCAGATGCCATGCTGGATTGCCCAGTTGCTTATCGAGTGGCTGATCGGTCAAACGCTCACGAAATTGCCAGTAATCATCGACCGCGCGCGGGATCACGCCAACATGCAATTGCTTTGCGCTTTTGGGGTTGGGAAATATGTAAAAGCCAAGGCTCTCTTCTGAGCCATAGGTAAGCCATTCCTCAATTGTCAGGCCGTTGCCTTTCGACTTGGAAATCTTTTCACCATTGGCATCAAGGAACAGCTCATAGATCAATCCCTCTGGTTTGCGCCCGCCCAGCACCTTGGCGATTTTACCTGACTGTACGCCGGTATCAGTCAAATCCTTGCCGTACATTTCATAATCAACGCCAAGCGCGACCCAACGCATTGCGAAATCGACTTTCCATTGCAGCTTGGCCATGCCGCCAAGCGCGCTTTGTTCAACGACCCTGCCGTCTTCATCAGTAAAACGGATCGTGCCAGCATTGGCATCAATCACTTCCACCGGCACTTGCAGAACGTGACCTGTGTTCGGCGAAATGGGCATTAATGGCGAATATGTCGCAGCACGTTCTGCCCGCAAGGTCGGTAGCATGATGTCGAGGATTGCTTGATTGTTTGCGAGTACATTCTTCAGCGCGTCGTCAAAACCGCCCGCATTATAGCGATCACTCGCAGCTACAAATTCGTAGTCGAAACCAAAGCGATCCAAAAAATCGCGCAGCATCGCATTGTTGTGATGCGCGAAGCTTTCATACTTTTCGAACGGATCAGGTATCCGGGAAAGCGGCTTGTTCAGGTGCTCCGCTAACATATCCTGATTGGGCAGGTTAGTCGGGACTTTGCGAAGTCCGTCCATATCATCGCTGAAAGCAACAAGCCGTGTCTTGCCGTCTTCAGGCCTTGCACCGATCAGCGCTTCGAATGCCCGGCGGACAAAGGTTGTGCGCAGCACCTCTTGAAACGTACCGATATGCGGCAAACCGCTAGGCCCATAGCCCGTCTCAAATAGGATCGGCGAACCATCGGGTTTTTGGCCGTTGGGATAACGTTTCAACAAACGCTGCGCCTCTTGAAATGGCCAAGCTTTGGAAGCACGCGCAGCTTCCATGAGTTCATTGATCGTTGCACTGTTCGTCATAGCACAGGGGCTTTTGCTGAAAGGGAGTAAAGGTGCAAGCAAGAAGGTCTTGTGCGCTCGCAATACCGCCGGCCTTTCTCGATGGAATCCATGCGCGATGTGACGCGTTCTAATGCACCAAAAAGTGCAGCATCCTACTTTTTTCATAATTACGGGATCAAATTGCGAGTTCGGGTCGTTGACAATCCATACCCACCGGCAACGTCACTTATCCCGATTGCAACTTGGCGTTGATAAATGTTCTTAGAATAAACTGGCGGGTCGCACTTGAGAGAGCGGTGTAGCACCTTGGTGCTGCACCGCTTTTTCTTGCAATCAACTTGCTGTGCAGTATCACATTGTGCCGTCGATCCTCGCAATTTTGTAGCCGCGAACGATGTATTCATCATAGGCGCGGCATAATTAGCGACGGTCGGGAAAACGGTATTTTGTGATCGTGTAGGCGTTAGATCAGCTCGTGCCGGTATCACCGATTTTTATTTCGGGAGCGCCATACGCGAATTGAAAAATCTAAACCGTCAAAAATTGCGATAACTCCTCAGGCTTTACGCACACCTTCGTCCCAAATCGCAAAAACCTGCTAAAGCCTGAAGAGCAAACGTTTACTTTTCGTTCCTCTGCGCACATTCTCAAAGGTGTGAGCAATACCTCTTCTGCCTCGCTTACCCCAGCGCTTTCGTTACCCGCGCTCCATGCCAGCCATTCTGGCAATTGGCTGCGTTCGCCATCTGGCGAGACAAGCGCTGTCTCGAAAGGCGATGCGATCATGGCCGCCGCCGATACACCGGTGCTGATCTTAAACGCACCATTGGTCGCGAACCGGCTGGGCTACCCCGATCTATCCGGGCTTGATCTGCTGGAGCTGTACGCATTCGTTCATCCTTCCTCTTTCTGTGTACCCACACCAAGAGGGCTAAGCCAAGCGCTTGAAATTGATGAGCCGGAAACCGACGGTGGCGTTCCAGCTTTTTTGCAACGTGCAGCGGCAAAGCTCATCGCGAACTGCGAGGATCGGGAATGGTTTGAGCGCGACGGTGCATGGTCGGCCTTGCAATCACTTGAGCGCCTACGCTGGCAATGGGCAGGCGTTCTTAAACCACACATTGCGCGGCCAGAACGAGCAGAAAAATGGTTGTTTTCCAAACTTCCCGAATGGGAAGAAGCAGGCGAGCGCGCACCACCCCGGCAGGTAAAGCTGACACCTGAAGATGTGCTGGCTCAGTTGGATCACCTGACTGGAGAAAGCGCAGAAAAACGCGCCGGTCAGCGTGATTACGCCAGCGACGCGGCAAACATATTTGCGCCGCGGGACAAACGCGAAGTGCCACATGTCGCCTTAGCACAAGCGGGCACGGGAATAGGCAAGACACTGGGTTACCTTGCGCCGTCGTCTCTATGGGCAAAAGCGGCAGGCGGCACGGTTTGGGTTTCGACTTTCACGAAGAATCTGCAGCGGCAATTGCGCAGCGAAAGCAAACGTGCATGGCCCTCCAAACGTAAAGATGGCACACCGCCAGTGGTCGTGCGCAAGGGCCGTGAGAATTATCTTTGCCTGCTGAACCTAGAAGACGCTTTGCAGGGCGGCTTTGCTGGACGCCCGGCCATTCTTGCACAATTGGTCGCGCGTTGGGCTGCGTTCACACAAGACGGCGACATGATTGGCGGCGATTTGCCTGGCTGGCTTGGTACGCTTTTCCGCAAGCGCGGGATCGCAGCGCTTACCGATCAGCGCGGTGAGTGCGTGTATGCTGGCTGCCCGCACTACCGGAAATGCTTCATCGAACGCGCTAGCCGCAACAGCGCGCAAGCCGATCTAGTGATCGCCAACCACGCCCTGGTGATGGTGAACGCGGCGCGCGGTAGAGATCACGCGATGCAGCCCACCCGTATCATCTTTGATGAAGGGCACCATGTCTTCGAGGCTGCCGATTCAACCTTTGCCGCTGTTCTGTCAGGCCAAGAAGCGATTGAGTTGCGCCGCTGGATACTTGGCCCGGAACGTAAGAATCGCGGGCGCAGGCGCGGCCTATCCGCCCGGCTTGCAGATGTCTCCAGCTATGATGATGAAGGCGGCATTGCGATAGAAGATGCTGTGAATGCGGCACAGGCCTTGCCTTCTGATGGTTGGCTGCAACGGCTCAATGAAGGCGAGCCATCTGGCCCGATTGAAGCGCTGCTGGCGCAGGTCCGCTCTACCACCTATGCCCGCGATGAAAGTGGCGGCGTCGATGCAGGCTATGGGATTGAAACCGAAGCGTCTGGCTTGCCCGGCGAATTGATCGAAGCCGCAGGCGTTGCAGGTGAAGCGCTGGCTGCAATTCGCACACCGCTCATAAAGATTGGCACACGGTTAGAAGCAATCATCGCAGATCCGCCAGATTGGCTGGATGGTCAAGGCAGACAGCGGATCGAAGGCGCGCGGTTCTCGCTAAGCTGGCGGGTTGATTTGCTGGGCGCATGGGCTGCATTGCTAGAGCGACTTGGCGGGCCAGCAGACCCTGAATTTGTCGATTGGCTGAGCGTTGAACGCGGCGATGCGCGCGAGTTCGATGTTGGCATTCATAGGCGCTGGCTGGATCCGATGAAGCCGTTTGCTAAAACCGTTCTAGAGCCGGCGCATGGCGTGATGCTAACCAGTGCGACGCTGACTGATAGAGTTGGCAGCGAGGCAAGCGAGAGCGAGCAATGGGCCTCTGCCATCGCCAGATCAGGCGCGAGCCATATTGAAAGCGAACCCATGCGCTCCGCAGCGCAAAGCCCATTCGACTATGAAAACCGGGCCGAGGTTTTGATCGTTACCGACGTCAAGAAAGGCGATTTGCCCGCGCTTGCCGGGGCCTATGCCAAATTGATCGAAGTGAGCGATGGCGGCGTGCTCGGTCTGTTTACGGCGATCCGGCGCATGCGCGCGGTGCATGGCCGCATTGCTGATCGACTCGCGCGCGCGGGGCTGCCGCTTTACGCTCAGCATGTGGACCCGATTGATACCGGAACGCTGGTTGATATTTTCCGCGATGACCCACGCGCCAGCCTGCTCGGCACAGATGCTCTGAGAGACGGCGTCGATGTGCCAGGGCAAAGCCTCCGCTGCGTGGTGATGGAGCAAGTGCCGTGGCCACGGCCTGACATCTTGCATAAAGCGAGGCGCCTTGCGGCAAGCGTGCATGGTCCCGCCAGTCAATATGATGATCGCATTATCCGCGCTCGTTTAGCGCAGGCATTTGGACGTTTGATCCGGGGTAAGGATGATGCTGGGCACTTCATTGTCCTGTCCGCCGCCTTCCCTACTCGTCTGCTTACTGCGTTCCCTGAAGACACGCCGGTTATTCGCCTGACGTTGGAGGAGGCTTTACAACGCGTCGAAATGGGTGTTTCGGGTACCAGCCTTGGCACTGATAATAGTGTTCACGCGGTTGGTGAGGAGCCACAAACACAGTGAAAATTCTGGGCCTTTTGCGCCACGCCAAATCGGATTGGGACGATATGGCAAAGCGGGACTTTGATCGCGGCCTCAATGACCGCGGCCGCAAAGGTGCAGATACGATCGGTGCGCATATCAAAAACCATGGTGTTGATTGGGACGTCCTTCTCGCGAGCCCTGCTCAAAGAGTAAAACGAACAATCGAGCGTTCGCTACCAAAGCTGGAGCCGGTGTTTGATGATCGGCTGTATCTGGCCAGCTCAGAAACCATATTGGAGACGGTAGAAGAACATGCTGGGTCGCATGACAAAGTCCTGATCTCAGGCCATAACCCTGGCCTGCAGGAGGTCCTTTTCGACCTTGTCTCACCTGCGCGCGAGAATGATCTTTTCAGAGAAGCAGCGGTGAAATTTCCAACAGCAACCTATGCTGTTCTGGAATGCGCGATTGATGACTGGTCAGAGCTTAAAAAGCACTGTGCGACGTTGGTTCATTTCGCCCGCCCGCGCGATCTCGATCCTGAACTTGGTCCGGAATATTAGACTGCAATAATCTGACGCGGGCCGGGACCGCGCTCTGCCAAGTGATCGTCTTTGTTATACAGCTGACACTTTTTCAGGCTCAAACAGCCACATCCGATACAGCCATCAAGCCTGTCGCGTGTCCGTTCAAGTTCAGCAATCTTGCGATCAAGAATTGCGCGAATGGAACGGCTAATCTTGGTCCAATCACTTGCGTTCGGTGTGCGCCCCATTGGCAGCTTAGCCAGCTCGATTTCAATCTCACCCAGCGCCAGTCCCATTTGTTGTGCGATCAAGATGAAGCTCAAACGCCGAATGTCAGATCGTAAAAAGCGGCGCTGATTGCCGCTGGTGCGGATCGGCTCAATCAATCCCTTGTCTTCATAAAAGCGGATGGCTGAAACAGAAAGGCCCGTGCGTCTTGCCATTTCGCCAATCGGAATGAGATCAGTTTTGCGCAAAACCACCGGCAAACTCCTATCTTGAAAAAATGTCTTGATCTCAAGTTAGCTTGAGGTTGCATGATTGTGAAGTGCGGCGATTCGAAGACAGCATTTTCGGTTCATTGATCGCACCATTGAGATCTCATGCAAGGAGGTAGAGATGCCAACAGGACAAATCGAACACGCCAATATTTCTGTCACTGATCCAGACCGAAGCGCTGAACTGTTTAAGCAATTGCTAGGCTGGGAGGAGCGCTGGCGCGGACCAAGTCAAAAGTATGGTTGGACGGTCCATGTCGGTGATGAAACTACGTATCTCGCTCTTTACACCGGCGATCATGTGAAGGGCGATTATTCCAAGGGTCAGCCGCTCAATCACGTCGGACTGGTCGTGGATAATTTGGACGCGGCCGAAAAAGTCGTCACTTCAAACGGCCTAAGTCCCTTCGGTCACGATAATTATGAACCGGGGAAACGTTTCTACTTCTTTGACTGGGACGGGATCGAATTCGAAGTCGTCAGCTATACTGGAGACGCAACATGAACGACCCGATCTTGCGCGAACCAATATTCGGCGATCACAGCAAACGTGATTGCGACGATACCTCATTGCTTCCTTTGGCCGACTTGTCCGATGACCGCGTCCAACCCTCTTCTGTTTGGTCGATGATCAGGTCAGCCTTCCATGCTCGGCATAGGTCAAAAGCTTCGTGAGCCGTGCCGGTAAGCCAAGCCGGATAGTCTTCAGGACGCAGCAGCACCGGCATACGGCTGTGAATATCTTCGGCGGCTGATCCAGCGCTATCTGTCATAACCATGGAATAACAATCACCCCATTCATCGCTCGTCCGCCAAACACCCGCGCAGGCAAACAAACCTTCGCCCGGTAGCGACATCCACGTGCGTGTTTTGCTCCCTTTTGGCCCCTGCGCTTCTGCCCAAGCGGTTACGGGGATGAGACAGCGGCGTTCTTCGAAAGAGGTACGCCAGAAGAAGCTTTTCAGTTTGTCGGTGCGAGCGTTGTTGACCGGTTTGGGCTTTAATGGTTGGCCCTGTTTCCCCTTCATCACCAAAGGAAAGCCCCAATTCATCCGGGTCAGTTTGCCATCAGAAACCACTGCTCCGGGATAACCAGGAAAGACCTCATTCCCGAAGTTCGCGCCGCCCAGCGCTTCGATAGCGTTGAACCATTTGGCGACCTCATCCTGTGTCTTTGTCATTCGGTAGAGGTTGCACACGCTGGGTAAACCTTAGGCGTTGCCAACTACGAAGCAGGCTGCCGCCATCAGCGCCCCTGCCCAACGGTTTGAACGGAAACGAGTGAGAGGATTGTCTGGATCGTCTGCATCCAATGTCGCAACTTGCCAAATCAGATGCAGCGACACGGGAAGCAATGCGAGCAGCGCCACCAAATCTGCCCGGTATAGCCAGAAGCCGAGAGCCCACAGCGCAATCGTTGCCCCGTAGAAAACGGCCACACCGCTCTTTACGTTCGCCCCCATACGCAGGGCTGAAGATCGAATGCCGACCAGCGCATCATCATCGCAGTCCTGCAGCGCATAAATTGTATCAAAACCGACCACCCATGCGATGCACCCGGCATAGATCGCGGCGAGCATATCCCAATTGTCAAAGCGCAAATGCACCCATCCGACGAGCAGCCCCCATGTAAACGCCATGCCCAGCCACGCTTGCGGCCACCAAGTGATGCGCTTCATAAAAGGATACGCAGCGACCAAAGCCAAACTGCTAAGCGCGACAAGCTGGGCTTCCAACCGCAGTTGAAAAAGGACGATCAAACCGATTAGGCAAAGTGCGACCAACCAGACCCAAGCTGTGCGCTTTGATATGCGCCCACTCGCAACAGGCCGAGCGGCGGTGCGCGCAACCTTTTTGTCCAAGTCAGCATCAACGATATCGTTGTAGACGCACCCCGCTCCGCGCATAGCGATTGAACCCAGTAGCAACCACCCGAGCAGCGCGAATTGCGGACCCGATCCAGCCAACCAAACACTAAAGACGCAGGGCCAAAACAACAGCCACCAGCCAATTGGCCTATCAAACCGAGCGAGCTGCGCCAGGTCACGCGGCAATTGTGGTAACCGCTCGACTAGCCCGCGGTGCTGGGTATCAGGGACGATTTGCTCGCTCATGCTTGCTCATTAGCCGCGCCCGCGACTAGTGCAAAGCCATGACCGAACCACACACTCCAAAAACGCCTGCTTGGCCCCCGCGCAGTGCACCGCGCCTGTTTGTCGATGGTCCGCTACACGAACAAATGTCAGTGACCATCGATGGCAATCAAGGGCACTATCTTGCACGTGTCATGCGCGTAAGCGACGGTGATGCTATCATTCTATGCGATGACACAACGGGCGAATGGGTGACACGCGTGATTAACGCCGGCAAGCGCGATGTAGCTTTGCAGGTTGCGGCGCGACTGCGACCTCGCGAAGATGTGCCCGACTTATGGTTATGCCCTGCACTGCTAAAGAAAGACCGTTTTGACGTGGTGCTGGAGAAAGCGACAGAGCTGGGCGCGGCGCGCATACAGCCCGTTCTTATGCGACGCTGTGTTGCAGATAAGTTGAACCATGAGCGTGCGCGCACGCTGACAATCGAAGCCGCAGAGCAATGCGCGCGCACCGCTCTTCCTGAGCTTGAGGCACCCGTGAAACTTGACGCTCTACTGAGGGATTGGCCAACCGATCGCGCGCTATTTTTTGCGGACGAATTGGGAGGTGAATTGGCGGCGGACGCATTCGTATATCAAGAAGGACCTGCGGCGATCCTCATCGGTCCAGAGGGTGGCTTTGATGACGCGGAACGCGAAGCGATCAGAGCGCATCCCGTCGCCCGTCCGATCAGCCTTGGCCCGCGTATTCTGCGCGCGGAAACCGCTGCTATTGCCGCCCTGTCCGTATGGATGGCTGAGGCCGGAGATTGGATCGACGAGGAGTGATTTGCATAGCGGCACTGCAATTTCCGCTTCCCACCTCTAATTCGGTTTCCTAAGGCGGCCCACATGAGCACCCGCGAAGCCTCTAGCGAGCAAGACCCGATCATCGAAAACCGCGACCAGTTGGTTGCCCCTATGCAAGGCGGGGAGAAGCCTAAGGATGACTGGCGGATCGGGACCGAGCACGAAAAGCTCGTCTACAAGCGCGAAGATTTTCGGGCGCCGTCCTATGATGAGCCATGCGGTATCCGCGATGTGCTGATGAACTTGCGCGAGTTTGGCTGGGAACCGGTTGAAGAGAATGGCAGTGTCATTGCGCTCAAAGGCCAAGATGGTGCTGTCAGCCTTGAACCTGCCGGGCAACTTGAACTGTCAGGAGCGCCGCTAAAAAACCTGCATGAAACTTGCGCAGAAACCGGCCGGCATTTGCAACAAGTCAAAGCGATTGGCGAACATTGCGGCATCGGCTTTCTTGGACTGGGCATGTGGCCAGATAAGACCCGTGAAGAATTGCCCGTCATGCCAAAAGGCCGCTATGAAATCATGATGCGGCATATGCCAAAGGTCGGTAGCCTTGGCCTCGACATGATGCTGCGCACCTGCACCATTCAAGTCAATCTCGACTATTCCAACGAGGCCGACATGGCGCAGAAATTCCGCGTCGGGCTAGCGCTGCAACCGCTGGCAACTGCCTTGTTCGCCAATTCTCCGTTCACAGAAGGTAAGCCCAATGGCTATCTTTCTTACCGCTCGCACATCTGGTCTGACACTGACCCTCATCGCACCGGCATGTTACCGTTCGTCTTTGACGACGGCTTCGGTTATGAACGCTGGGTCGATTATATGCTCGATGTGCCGATGTATTTCGTTTTCCGCGATGGGAAATATATCGATGCCGCCGGTCAGTCATTCCGCGACTTCCTTGAAGGCAAACTGCCCGCGCTACCCGGCGAGCGCCCGACGCAAAGCGACTGGTGGGATCACCTGTCAACTGCCTTTCCCGAAGTGCGTCTGAAGAGTTTCCTGGAAATGCGCGGAGCTGATGGCGGCCCGTGGAGCCGTATTTGCGCATTGCCAGCCTTATGGGTCGGCTTACTTTACGATCAGGGAGCTCTCGACGCTGCGTGGGATCTGGTCAAAGATTGGTCGATGGAAGAACGCGAGGCTCTGCGCGACAACGCGCCAAAACTGGGCCTCGATACGCCACTACCTGGCGGCGGCACGATGCAAGATCTTGGAGGCGATGTTCTGGCGATTGCGCGTCAGGGCCTTAAGTCTCGCAATGCGCTCAATTCCAGTGGCGACAATGAAACCGGCTTTTTGGAAACTCTCGATGAGATCGTAGCCAGCGGCAAAGTGCCAGCCCAGCGTTTGCTCGATCGTTTTCACGGTGAATGGAACGGCGACGTTTCGCGCGTCTACAAATACAGCTTCTAGCTATTCGGCTGGCTCGATAATTGAATCATCATGCGCTCGGCGACCACGGCTAAGAACAGCACGCTTCAACCGCGCGAGGGGAGCCGTGATGATGCCGTTCTGCTCCATCCAATTATAATACTCCCGGTACTTCGGGTCTTCGGTGAGCAGATGCGCTTCCTCTGTACGGGCACGCCAATAATAGATGGCGTTCACCGCTAGCAGGAAGAATGTGTTGCGGATCGCATCAGTCAAAGACCCGTTGGTCACCAAGAATGGCATGACAGAGCACCACCAAAACAGGTTCTTACTGAGATAAGCTGGGTGGCGCGTATAGCGGTACGGGCCATTTGTTAGGACGCCGCGGTAAGTCAGATTGGAAAAGCGAATTCCGAACGCCACCGTCGCCCAAGCGTACACTGCGGTCAGGAAAACCAACCACGCAGCCCATACCCACAAAAGCGTCGGACTACCATCGAACCAAAAGCCCCAGCCTTCGACATTGTGTTCATAGCTGAGCACCTGCCCATTGCCGATGATGCCCCAAACAAACGGTGGATAGCAGATCAGTGCCGCCAACCAGCCGCCCAGGAATGGATTGCCTGATCGGATATGCGCATCGAGCGGGCGCATAGTGAAGAGATAACCAACTGTTCCGATCTGCACGTCGATCACGAATAATAATGCGATAAGGACCAAGCCCAATTGGACCGGGTTTTGATAAATCGCGGCGATGTCCGCTTCAACAATCTGGCTCCAGCCAAAGGGTAGGATTGAAATCATGAACGCGCCAAAGAACGCCTTAATAATCCATGCCCGCCAGTGCTTTTTGACCGCATCACCATCAAATGCCTCGCGCCCGACCAACATAGCGCCAAAGTGCCAAGCACCGTCGCGCGGCTCAACCATATAACGGTCGAGCCAGATCACATACGGAACCGCCAGCACCACCAAGGGCACCGCAGCAAAGGCAAGCACTTCCATTGCGAACAAATATTGTCCGCTCCAGTACCACCGGGCGAGACAATACAGTCCTGCGATAATCGCCCACGTTGCCCAAAGGCCGGCAATTTTTACAACCGAAACATCTAAGACATCGGATATTGGACGCTTTTGCGACCAGTCCAAGCCCGTTGAAGATCGCTGGTGTACTCGGTCAACTAGCAATGACCAGATTGCCATTGGCCCGGCCGTAAATAGCATTGTTGCCAATGCAGCATACGGACCAGACAAGACGCCGCGTGGTCCCGGCAGAACAAGAAATTCGGCAATGAGCGGGTAAGTCCGGCAGAACAGCAACCACACAAGCAAGCCAAGCAGACCAGCTAGACCAACACCTGCCGACACGTCGCTGCACGGCAAATCGGTTGCTTTTGCACGGACCTTAAGCGGGTGGTTTTCTGACTTTGCGTTCATCACCTCGCCGCCTTTAGCGGCAAAGGGTTAACACCAAGGTTAGAAAAGCCGCGCTGTCCCGGCGGGGAACAACGCTGTCCAAGTGGTTAAGACAGAGCAGCAGAAACGGGGAGTTATGCTGAGCTACTGCCAAGCGTGAATTGTTCCGCTATCGTCCAGCAAATACATCATGTTGTCCGCAACGATAGGCGGCAGGCTAACCGGGTCGTCCAGTTCAGCATAGCCCTGCGCGGACCCTTCGCCTGTACTGACACGATACAGTTCTCCGCGAGAACTTGCGACCCATAGCTGACCTCCGGCCAAAACAGGACCAGTCCAGAAAATTGCGTCCTTCTTCTTTTCCTCATTGCGATACTGCTGAAGCTGCGTGATCCAACGAACACGTCCGGTGGAACGCGCGATCGCAAGCAACCGCGCATCGTCAGTAAGCGTAAAGATCCATTCACCAGCAATTGCCGGAGTGGAGATGCCGGCCAAGTTCAATTCCCAGATACGTTGGCCGGTCAACAGTTCATAAGCAGCCATCCGCCCACCCTGTCCCAGCGCGTATACTCGCCCAGAATCAATAATCGGATCCGCATCAATATCGGTCAGCGAGCCAACTTGTGTCGAGATATTGGTGCGCGACAATGCATCTGCCCACAAAGTCCGGCCATTTTCATAACGATAAGCTGACAATTCGCCGCTTGAATAGCCTGCGATAACGGTGCCTTGACCAGCTGCCGGTGCTGCAACGCCGAACACGCCTGCTTGCGTGGCAGAGCCCGCGTCATTCCAGAGGGAATCACCAGTAGCCGAATCGAGCGCATAGACTTGGTTGTCCTGCGTCATCACATAGACCTGACCAAAAGCTATCGTGGGTGATCCACGAAGGGGGCCTGATGGCTTAACTTTCCAGATTTCTGTGCCATCGGCCGCATTCAGCGCCGTCACCATACCGGCACCGTTAGTAGCATAAAGCCGGCCTTCTGAAAAACTAACGCCTCCGCCAAACGCCGATGGCCTCATGTCGTCTTCCATGCCAGCGGACACAGACCAACGGCGGGCACCAGTTTTCGCATCAAAACTGTGGATCGTGCCATCAGTACCGACCGCGAACAGCGATCCGCCACCAATCACCGGTGCCGCAGCCAATCGCGTTCGGCCGGTAGAGCCGGCAATCTGTGCAGTCCAAGCTTTGGTTGGGTTATCGGATAGCGTCAGGTGACCATAAGACTTACTCGCAGAACCGCCGACCTGAGCCCAAGCAGCATTTGTCTGCGCCGGGGGGAGCACCACACTGACCTGCGCCAGTGATGGATCAACCGTTGCACCGCTCTCAACACGAGACAGAATCGGTGTTCGATCGCCAATTGTCGGAGTAGCTTTTTTATCGCCGCCACCGAAAAGGCCGCCGCTGCACCCTGTCATAAGAGCAGCCATGGCCCCAGATACTAGGACCGTGCGATTTGTCTTTTTAAAACGTGTCATTTTTTGTCCAATCAGACCACTTTTAGCGGCGCATCATTCACTACATCGTTATTGCTAGCTGAAATTATCAACCTTGTGGTGGAACTGCAGGGGCGCCTCCGGCCGGATTGCCGTTCTCATCGATAACCCCCTCGCTTTCCAGCAGTTCTTCAGGATCTTCGATTGCATCCACGCCCAGCAGACCAGCCATTTGGCGCGACCGTGCACGCAAAGTTTCCGGCACGCCTTCGTCTTTAGACATTGCAGCAAACATAGCGCCCGCCTCTGCCTCGTTACCTGCCTCTAAATGTGCCATCGCGGTCAACTCGCCCGCGCTGCCGAAGAAGGCATTGCCGGGCACGGCAAGCGCGCTCAACTTTTCAATCACTTCGGCCGGCTCACGATCATCGAAATTGGTCACCAATTCCCGAATAGTTGCAAGGTCGCGCAGCGCTGGCGGTGCATCGGCATCGCTCGCGACTTGCGAGAACAGAGCGATTGCACCATCCTTATCATCTGCTTCAAGCGCTGCTCCAGCCTGCAGCATCATCGCGCTCGCCTTAGCCGCTGAGCTACCGCTTGTGGTCAACTCGCTTGCGGTCTCGCTGGCGGCATCAAAATTATTCGCATCAACTTGGTCGAGAGCACTTACTAGGGTCTCTGATTGCGCCTCTAGCTCGCCCTCTTTCTGGGAATCCCAGAACAAATATCCGCCAAAACCAAGTAGAACCACGGCTAGCCCGCCAATTAGGGCAGTGCCATATTTCTTGCCGAATTGCTCCAAATCATCCTTGCGAACAGCCTCGTCGATCTCGCGCAGAATGACATCATCTTCCGCAGCTTTCTTCGCTGCCTTTTCGTCTTCGGCGGTTTTTCCGCCAGTCGGTTTGAGCGCCACGGGGGGCCTTTCAAAATTGTCTTAGTCAATGATGGGTCGCAGCTTTAGTAGCGCATCGCACCAACCGCAATGCCATCTGTTTCCTGTCCCCATGGAGTTGAGCAATGTGCAGTTGAACGGCAGGTTAAGCAGGCAGCGGGTCGCCTACTAAAATTTCCGACCTAAGATGCGTGAGTACAGATGCTCATACTGTGCAATCATGCCCGCGCGATCGAATTTTGCGAGCGCCTTTTGACGGTTTTCTTCGCCAATTTTATTTCGCAATTCAGCATCTTGAGACAACCGCTTAAGGACTGCCGCCAATGCCTGAGCCGAATTGGGCACGCAGATAAGATCCCGGTTTGCCTCGGCCACAATGTTTCGGACATCTCCAACATCGGGCGCTGCGACGGGCAGTCCAGCCGCCATCGCCTCTACGACCGACAAGGGAAATTGCTCGCTTTTTGATGACAGTGCGAAAATATCGAAAAGACCGACCGCAGATGCCGGATTGTCCACCTTGCCGGGCAAATGGACACGGTGACTGATATCCGCTCTCACTGAAGCATCTCGGATCGCATCTTTTTCCGGTCCGTCGCCCAGGATTACCAATTGCCATTGCTCTGGCAGATCGGCAAATGCTTCCACCAACATTGTTAGCTGCTTGACGGGGCGCAAACCAGCAAGCGTGCCGACCCAAAATTCACCCTTGCGCTTCACCACACGCAAGCTGTCAGCCCGCGGTGCCTTCGCGAAGGCGAGCGTATCGATACCATTGGGAATTCGGGTCACCCGATCGCGCGGCTGATCCCAGATATCCAGAGCGATCTGTTCTAAAGTTTGCGAGGGCACAACCAGACGAGCCGTACGGCCCAGCCCAATCCGGCGAAACCAGTTGCGGCTTGCCTTAAGCTTGTCTGCCTCATCCTCATTAAACCCATCCTCATGGTGGATTAGCGGAGGAAGGTCGAAGGCCCTACTAAAAGCGGTGTGCGCCATTACGACATCCATCGCGCCCCAATTATATGTCAGGACTAGATCATAGGCGGTCAACGCTTTGGCAATTTTTTGCAGGCGAGATGGCCATGGAAACCCGCTGAGCGGTGGGAAATTGCGCGGAAACTTCACCGGTACATTCTTGGCAATCGCGGTGTGCGCCGCCATTTTGTCAGGTTCGCCGGAGATGATAGTATGGTCCAGTCGTCGGCCAAAGGCATTCATCAGGTCTACGCTTCGCAATTCCTTGCCACCTGCCGAAAACGTTGAGTGGCAATGTAATACTTTTGGAGCAGCTTTGCCGCCGGAAGGCTTAGACTTGCTCATGCCAGTTGTGCCAGCAAAGCATCAATAGAAGCGCGCGCTTCTGGCTCATCAAGCGTTGGTGCATGGCCAACATTCGGTACTGTCACTGACGTCATCGCAGGATTGCGTTGAGCCATTTCCTCGACCGTCTCTGGAGACAATAGATCAGAAAGCCCGCCGCGAACTAAGACCATTGGCACTCCTTTCAATGAGTCAAACGCGGGCCAAAGGTCAGGCGGTGCAGCGTTGCCCGGGTTCGAAAACGGCTCTGCGATTGCCATATCGTAATCAAAACTAATGCGGCCATTCTGACCAACCACCATCGTACGCTTGGCCATCTTGAGCCATTGGTCGAGATCAAAGTCAGGAAAGCTTGGTTGATGCACATCAGCCATTGCCCTCGCAGCGTGAACCCATGTGGGATAGGTGCGCTGCTGGCCCACATAGCCCCCAATCCGCTCAAGCCCGGCTGGATCAATCACGGGGCCAATGTCATTCATCACCACGCCAGCGAGGCGACCTGGCTTTGCCGCCGCCATCAACATCGTCATCAACCCGCCCATCGACGTACCAATCGAAATGTAACGATCAATTCCCAGATCTTTCAGCAGCAACTCAACATCACCGACATAGATTGCCGGACTATAGCTTTCCGAATTGGGCGCATGTTCGCTCATCCCGCGCCCACGCATTTCTGGCACGATAACCCGGTGCTTTGCCGCTAGATGCGCGGCCAAATCCTCAAAATCGCGCGAATTGCGCGTAAGCCCGTGCAAACATAAAATGGGCAAGTTGGCCCCGTCGCCATCTGGTCCAGCATAGTGACGATAGTGCAATTTCAGGCCGTCGCTGCTGGTCCAGTAGCGATCAACATATTGGCTCGTCATTAGCGGTGATAACCCCTTGATTAGTCTTCGTCTGCCGGTCGGCGGTGCTTGCGCTGTCCGACGCTTATGCCCACTATCGCTTTATGCGAGCAGAACCGCAACCTGGGCTTTATAAAGCCGATACAGCAATCGATGCGTTGGCCGAATGGCTGGGTGTTTCGGTCGAAGCCGCTGATTTTCCGGAAACACGATTGCGCTTTCGCAATGATCTTTGGGCCGCGACGGTCGGCTTGGACCAAATCAGCGATGAGGAATGGGTAGAGCATTTCGGCCGTTTCATGCCCTTGGCCGACAATCTGGATCAGCCGTTGGCGCTCAAATATCACGGCCATCAATTCCGCGCCTACAACCCGGAAATTGGCGACGGGCGCGGCTTTCTTGCGGCACAAATGCGCGGCAGCGATGGCCGATTGGTGGACCTTGGCACGAAAGGATCAGGCCAAACACCCTACAGTCGAAATGGCGATGGGCGGCTTACACTAAAAGGGGCCGTGCGCGAAATTCTCGCTACTGAAATGCTTGAAGCGCTTGGGGCCAACACCTCCAAGACATTCTCTGTGATAGAGACAGGCGAACAATTGTGGCGCGATGATGAGCCCTCACCGGCGCGTTCAGCTGTGATGGTGCGCCTTTCCCATTCGCACATTCGCATTGGCACATTTCAGCGCTTGCTCGCGCACGAAGAAGCTACGCAGATGCAAGCCTTGATCGCTTATTGTCTGCGGCATTACCCGGGGAACCAACCGCCTGAGAATGCACCGGGCCGTGATCAGCCAGCCGCAATTCTGATGCACCAAGTTGTTGAGCGAATGGCCGATCTTGCCGCAAGTTATATGGTCGCGGGCTTTGTCCATGGGGTGCTCAACACCGATAACATGAATATTACCGGCGAGAGTTTTGATTATGGCCCTTGGCGCTGGCTACCTGAATGGGATCCGGGGTTTACCGCCGCCTATTTCGATCACGGCGGATTGTATGCTTTTGGCCGACAGCCAGAAGCCTTGCATTGGAATTGCGGCCAACTGGCAGTCGCCCTGCGTCTGGTCTGCGAGGCTGAGCCACTCATCGATGCCCTTGATCGTTATGGCCAGCTTTACATGGAAGCGGTTGCGAGGCGTTGGTGCTGGAGATTGGGAGTGAAGCCGAAGGGAGTTGAGGAGGACACCAAACTTGTCGCCGCTTGCGAAAAAGCCATGCGCGATAGCAAATTGCAGCCGGACGCCTTCTTCTTCCATCATCGCGGCGGCATGGACGCGGATGGCGAACTAGGAGAGGCTTTCAAGCCATACATCGCAAAGCCAGACGAACACCCATATTGGGATGATGACACGCCTCAAACTATGCTTGTTGATGAGGTCGAGGCAATTTGGGCCGCAATTGACCGTGATGATGATTGGTCCCCGCTAAACTCAAAGATCGTAGCCCTGCGGCGGATGGGGAATGCCCATGGTGAAGCGCCAACGCCAGCGGGCCACAAATAACCCTGCACCGCGCAATACCCCTGAGCTATAAATTTGACCGAAGTTTACTTCGTTATGCGATTATCATCTGACATCGTAATCACAATTCAGCCCCCTAGCTTTTCCAGAGCGCCTCAACTAGTTCTTGCGCTAGGGGCAATCAGCAAGGAAGGTTGCTTGGAAAAGTACAACAGCGCGCGGTTAACGCACCAGCACAGGTAGATCGTCACTAGTGACTGAAAAAACACTGATTTCCTTTGCGCCCGCTAGCGGAGAAGAGGTTTGGCGCGGCACTATAAGTGATGTTGGCGCAGCCGTTAGCCGCGCGCGCCGCGCATGGCCTGATTGGGCTGCAACACCGCTTGCTGTGAGAATCGAAAGCATGCGCCGTTTCGTAAACGAAGTGCGCATTCGCCATGATGAGTTTGCCGAAATCATTGCCCGTGAAACCGGCAAACCATTGTGGGAGGCCCGCACTGAAGTTGATGCGGTGATGAACAAGGTGGAAATCTCGGTCAACGCATACAGCGAGAGAACTGGACGTACGCGGCTTGACAGCGCGCTCCAAGGCACATCCGCCGTGCGCCATAAGCCCCATGGCGTTATGGCCGTTCTGGGCCCATACAATTTTCCTGCACACCTGCCGAATGGCCACATTGTCCCTGCATTGATCGCGGGAAATGTGATCCTGTTCAAACCTTCCGAAAAAACACCAGCGGTCGGCGAAAAGCTGATTGAGTGCTTTTATGCAGCGGGCGTTCCAGAAGACGTGGTCCAGCTGGTCTTTGGCGGCGTTGACGAAGGCAAAGAACTCGTCGCTCACGGCGGCGTGGACGGCGTTCTGTTTACCGGTTCAGTGCAGGCAGGAATCGCAATTAATCGCAGATTGGCGTCCAACCCCGGGAAGATCGTCGCGCTCGAAATGGGCGGCAACAACCCTTTGGTGGTGATCGATACTCCGGTCGTCAACGACGCCGCATCATTGATCATCCAGAGCGCCTTCACCACCGCAGGTCAGCGTTGCACAGCCGCACGCAGATTGATCGTGAAAGAAAGCATGTATGAGCCACTGATGGAGGCTCTGCTTAAACTCACCCGCAAGTTAATTGTGGATGATCCATTCGCCGATCCCCAGCCTTTTATGGGCCCTGTGATTGACAATGCAGTTGCAGATAAGCTGGAGCAAAGCTTCCTCGCTCTTGTTACAGAGGGCGGAAAACCATTGGCGCATATGCGTCGCGGCGATCCTGAAAAGCCGTTCCTAACGCCTGGGATCATTGACACTACGGAGGTTGCAGATCGACCTGACGTGGAGCTATTCGGTCCCTTATTGCAAGTCATCAAAGTTCCTGACCTTGATCTGGCCATAGCCGAGGCGAACAACACTCGCTTTGGTCTTTCCGCCTCATTGATTGGCGGAGCGCCGGAAGACTTTGGGCGTTTCTGGGCCAATGTCCGTGCTGGCATCATCAATTGGAACCGGCCCACCAATGGTGCATCATCATCCCAGCCATTTGGCGGTATTGGCTTGTCCGGCAATCACCGGCCAGCGGCATATTATGCGGCGGATTATTGCGCCTATCCAGTTGCAAGTACTGAGATGGAGCAGCCGCGCGCGAACATCGCGATCGGCGTGAAGGACTAGGCACTAAACCGATTGGGGGCGCTATTCTGCTTTCCAATAAACAACATCTACCATGCGCATCGCGTCGGCCGCATCGCGGACATTGATTGCCAAAGTCACATTTTCAGACTTCGCGATCATTGCATTTTCAGGGGAGTTGTAGATTTCTACGCTCATTTTAGCCCGGCTAGCCAAATTGAAGTGATATTCAAGCGCGGCATCCCGCTCCGCCGGCGTCAGATACCGAACAACTCGCATCGAGCACTTACCGCTGTCAAAGCCAGCCGATGTGCGAACATGGCCATGCGGCATGATCGAAGCTGGCTTTTCGAGCCGTGCGGCCCATTTGATTCCAGCCAGCAATTGCTCGGTGCAGTGTGCTGGCGCGCCCAACGTCAGCGCCATTTCAGCAGCACTATTAAGGTCCGCCAAGTTCGAACCTTCGACATCGAACTCCACCTTTGGCAAGTCGATAATCTCTCCGTCCTTCAACAATTCAAGTCGCGCCTCATCGCGGGCAAATCGCGCAAGTGTTTCGTTTCCTGCCAAGACTGGAAGCGGCTGTCCAACACTGGTAGTTAGGGCGGCCGCAGCTTCGTTGCGATAAGCAAGGTCTGGATCGACCATCAACGGATCATGGAGCACTCGGGCCAAAACCGGATCGCGCGTTTGCTCAGTAAACACCGGCGCTGCGTCCTCGCCGCAAGCGGACAGCATCAATACGCCGCCGAGCACAGCGATAGCAATAGGAGAAGGGCGTGCGTCGCGCATCCTCATTCAATACCCGATCTTGGTTAATTTTCGCCTTCGCAACCGCTAGTCGTTCAATTGCCGTTCGTGAAAAATGAAAACGCCCTTAAGCCAAAGGCCTAAGAGCGCTTTCCGCGACTGGTGGGAGCCGCGCTCGGGCCATTGGTGGGAATGGGCCCAAAGTCGAAACTGTTATGTCGAAAAAGCGGGCGCCGCTCTTCTTGTGCCCCCGAGCAGTCCCCCGCTTCTTCTGCATTCTCTATAGCGAAATTTCACTGAATTTAGAGCAACAATGCGTGCAGTTTTGTAAACATATGTAACTCGCTGACGTACGGAAATAACGCGCCTTCGCCTTGCTAGTGCAAGGCATCAAGCCTAGGGGCTTGGCGATGAACCCGGCACCATCCGATCACGCTCCTTCGGGGCTTCCTGCCGCCTTAGGGGCGTATCTGATTTGGGGGTTTTTGCCACTTTATCTGATACTTGTGCGCACAGTACCAGCGTTTGAATTTGTCGGATGGCGCATCATCTGGACACTGCCCTTTTGCTTGCTGATCGTGGCTATTCGCAGGCAATTTCCGACACTCAAAGCCGCTCTTGCCAATCGCAAGACATTGGCCATGCTGTTCGCAAGTGCAATGCTGATCGCTGCAAACTGGTTCATCTATGTCTGGGCGATCATGGAGAATCAGCTCTACGCTGCAAGTCTAGGATATTATCTGAACCCATTGCTGAATGTACTGCTTGGCACGCTATTCCTGAATGAGCGACTGTCACGCTGGCAATGGCTCGCTGTCGCCATCGCCAGCTGTGCAGTCGGGCTCCTGCTTGCTGGAGCGCTCACGACGCTGTGGATCAGCCTCAGCCTTGCATTCAGTTTTGCGTTTTATGGAATGGTTCGCAAGCAAGTTCCGGTAGGTTCGCTGCCAGGCCTAACAATCGAGTCCGCAATTTTGCTAGTCCCAGCATGTGCGATTGTTTGGTGGTATGCACAAACCCCCTCTGGCTCCGCGTTTGGAAGCGACCTATGGTTGAGTCTAGCTATTGTAGCGGGAGGCGCCGTTACCGCAGTTCCCTTGCTGTTGTTCGCCATCGCCGCGCGACGAATGCCCTATTCAACTCTAGGTTTTATCCAGTTCATGGCGCCAACTATCGTGTTCATTCTGGGGCTGACTGTGTTTCAGGAAGAGTTGCGTTTAGCCCAGCTCGGTAGCTTTGTGCTTATCTGGATCGCATTGGCTATCTTTGTTGGTGATCTTTGGCAGCGCTCACGGCGCAAAACAGTTCCGGCCGTCTAGCTTGAAATACGCCAACTCAGCATCTCGCCAGCATGCCACGGCACGATTTCTTCACCGGCCATCGCAATAGTTTGCGGCACATGGGTGTCACCGCGTTCCAGCGTGATGGTCTGGTCGTGGACGGGTACCCTGTAAAACCGTGGACCATTGAGCGAGGCGAAGGCCTCAAAATGCTCAAGCGCCTCTTCCTCATCGAACACGGTAAGATAACTCTCAAGTGCGAATGGCGCATTGAAAATACCCGCACAGCCGCATGAGCTTTCCTTTGCGCTGCGCAGATGCGGCGCGCTGTCAGTGCCTAAGAAGAATTTTGTCGCGCCCGATGTGGCCGCTTTACGCAGGGCTAAACGATGACCCTCACGCTTAGCGACAGGCAGGCAATAGTTGTGCGGTTGTATGCCGCCAACGAGCATAGCGTTGCGATTGATATGAAGATGCTGCGGGGTGATGGTCGCAGCGACATTGTCAGACGCAGCCATCACAAAGTCCACTGCATCTGAAGTGGTGATGTGCTCAAAAACTACGCGAAGGCTGGGGAAGTCGCGAACAATCGCGCGCATATGGCGCTCAATAAACTCCGCCTCCCGGTCAAACACATCGATATCGTTATCCGTCACTTCGCCGTGAACGCACAGCACAATGTCTGCACGTTCCATTGCCTCAAGCACAGGATAGATCTTCGCAACATCGCTTACCCCATGCGCGGAATTGGTAGTAGCGTTGGCCGGGTAGAGCTTGGCCGCCGTGAACACACCAGCCTTAGCGCCGTCTGCGAGATCTTCTGGATCAGTGTTATCAGTCAAATAACAGGTCATCAAAGGCATGAAGTCCACACCTTCTGGTACAGCTGCGAGGATGCGAGAGCGGTACGCGCTGGCGCTTGCCGTGTCTGTCACTGGCGGGGAAAGGTTTGGCATCACGATGGCTCGGCCAAATTGACGTGCAGTGTAAGGAACGACTGCCTGCATCACCTCATCATCGCGAAAATGCAGGTGCCAGTCGTCAGGGCGGCGGATCGTCAATGTATCAGTCATTGTGCGCTGCCCTAATGCGGCGCGCGCGCTCTTTCTACCCCTACAGTGCGGAACGCAAAGGGTGGCCACTTGCGAACACCTCGCTTAAAGATGCGTTCGATGACGAAAATTGCATTCATGGCGTGTAAGACGACGCTTCCTGGTGCGGGCGAACGACGCGGCGATGCCTATGAGCATGATCTAATGGTCACCGCCCTAGAGCCGGCTTTGACAGCGCGTGGGCTAACGATGGAAGTGATCGACTGGGAAGCAGATATGTCGGCTTTCGAAGACATCGAGCTCGCAATTTTGGGCTCAGCCTGGAATTATCAGGATAAGCATACTGCATACCTAGAAAAACTGGATGAGTTAGAGGCACGCGGCGTGCAGCTGTGCAATTGTGCTGAGGTGGTCCGCTGGAACTCCGTCAAAACGTACTTGCGGGAATTGGAAGCGTCCGGCGCGAATACCATCCCGACCATTTGGCTTAATGCTGTGACCAACGATGACGTCATGGCCGCGATGGATGAATTTGCCTGCGACAAACTCGTCATAAAGCGCCAAGTCGGCGCCGGAGCGGAAGGACAGCTCATGTTCACCCGCGACAATCCGCCGCCAGCAGGCTGGCACTATGGACATGCGGCAATGCTGCAGCCTTTCCTGCCTACGATCCAAACCGAAGGCGAATATTCGTTCTTGTTCGTCGATGGCGAATTTAGCCATGCCCTGTGTAAGCGCGCAGCAGACGGTGAATACCGCATCCAGTCGCTTTACGGCGGGACAGAAGTAGACTTCACGCCGAATGAGAGTGAGCGTGCGCACGCGAAAGCCGTAGTAGGCGCCTTACCCTTTGATGCTCCGCTATATGCGCGAATTGATATGGTCCGCGGCGATGATGATGTCCTGCTGCTCATGGAAGCCGAGCTGGTTGAACCCTATCTCTACCCAGAGCAAGGACCAGAACTCGGCCCGCGCATAGCCGCTGCCATTTCCAAAAGGCTCACGAAAAGATGACTGCAACACGCCTTTCAAAACGCGCTCTAGTTCGGCTCACACCGCTTGCTGAAAGTGAAAACGTCGCTGAGTTTCTCCAAGGACTGGTCACGAATGATGTAAGCGGAAAGCTGCCTGTCTACGCCGCACTGCTATCAGCGCAGGGCAAGATGATGTTCGATTTTTTCGTCTGGAATGACGGCGATGCGCTGTTGCTCGACTGCGAAACCGATATCGCCGATGACCTAGTCAAACGCCTTTCACTGTATCGCCTGCGCCGTAAAATTGAGATCGCGCGTGACGCAGGTTTAGAGATGCACTGGAGTGTTACTGGATCAACAGAAGGCTCGCCCGATCCGCGTATGCCTGGTCTTGGCAATCGCTGGATCGCAAGCGCTTCCGATGCAGACACCGCCGATGGTTCTTACCTCGCGCACCGGTTAGCGCTTGGAGTACCAGAAGGCCAAACCGAGATGGGCGACACTTTATGGCTGGAAACCAACGCAGTGGAGCTGAACGGCGTCAGCTTTGAAAAGGGCTGTTATATCGGGCAAGAAAACACCGCGCGGATGAATTGGCGACAAAAGGTCAATCGCCGTTTGGTTGTCGTCCCGATTGAGCAATCTGAAGAAAAACGCCGCAAGGCTGGGTATCCTGACCTTGGTCTAGCAGTCGATCACTTGCGCGTTACTGATCTGGAAGGCGACACTTTGCCAGACTGGCAAAGCCGCGCCATCGCAGGCTAAACCTGCTCAGCATATTTGGCCAATGATGCTTCTAACATCTGCTGCGCCCGCGACCTTGCCGCATCGCGCGGAAGGCCAAGAGATTTCGACAATACCGAGCCCATCAGGGCATCGCCCAAGGCCAGCAGAACGAGACTTAAGGTGTCGCGGTGCACCCGCTGATCGTCACATTCATGCTCGGCCTCTTCAGGGGCAATCTCATCAACCAGGTTATGGATCGTCTCAACAATCGGCTGCAGAGCATCCTCATTCCCAGTAAGCAGCATCCAACTGGTCAGCGCCCCTGCCCCTTCGCGATCAAACGCGTCAAACGCCAGGTCCACGACCTCGCGCGCTGTACCAAGTCCGGCGCGACTGGCATGAACCGCGTCCTTGATCGTCTCGCAGACCGTCTGCGCGAGATGCTCAGCCAACGCCTTTTGCAAGCCAGACGCCGATCCGAAATGGTGCAACAGGTTTGCATGGGTACGGCCGATGCGCCCAGCCACGGCTTTGAGAGTAACGGATTGTGGCCCCGTCTCAATGAGCAAAGCGCGCGCCGCTTGTAGTGCGGAACTACGCGACTCTTCTGGCGTCAAACGCTTGCGACTTGTCATTATGGGTGCGTCCCAATCGGTTTTAATTGTTGAACCAATCAAACACAGGACTAGAGCGCCCGTCACGCGGCGACAAGTCCCCTAGAAAGGACAATGAAGATAGTCGTTTAGGGCTGGCCCGTGGGTCGTCCACCACCGCTAAGCACGCGATGATCTTCAAAACGATGTAGCCACTATGCCCATGGGGTCATGCCAGCTGGATGGCCTGGCCTGGTTTGCACCTAGACTTCGCTAGAGAAAAGCCCCCGATACCTCATAAAGAAACGCTGGAGTTTTTGCTTATTTGCCTCAGCGGCTCAGGCTGCTTTTTTCACGTCGGATAACTCCGCCTGCTGCTCCAAGTCGAGCGTGAATTCTGCAACCGGAGCCTTGGCACCGCGCCCACACGAGTGGCGCTGAACAGTTCGTCCAGTTGCCTTGAAACCCAGCTTGCTCAAAACCTTTCCAGAGGCAGGGTTGTCGAGGAAATGCGACGCGTTGAGACGCAAATGGCCGAGCATCCTTGCAATATCTAGAACGGCCCGACCTGCCTCAGTCGCAAACCCTTGTCCCCAAAACGGGCGGGCTATCCAATAGCCAAGCTCCACTTCGCCTGATTCCATCGCATCAATGCCAATACAGCCGATGACGGCTGCATCACGAGCTCGGGTTATCAGAAAGCGCGGGTAGAATGGGTCGCCAGAGGATTGGGTAAACTGGCGTGCATCTTCTTCACTATAAGGCCAAGGGGCGCTGGCGAGGTTTCGCACCACACCTTCGTCGGCAATGCCCGCAAATACGCCCTGCCAATCTTCTGGCCAAATCGGTCTTAACAGCAATCTGTCGCTGCGATGGAACATCGTTGCCTCTCCTCATCGAAGTGGTCCGCCCCACACAGCTTCGATAGAACCCGTATGTGACGAATTCAATTGACGAACGTGAATTCGACAATCGGAGAGGGAAAACGAAAAAAGGGAGATTGGCTCCCTGCTACCAGGAAAGCCCTATCTCCCTCTCGAGTGCCGGTTATTTCCGACTAGGACCGCCCCGCAGGACGATCCTTTTATTGAAACGCCCGGTTATTCAGCTGCTTCCGCAATCATGTCCACTGACACGTATTTGCGGCCAAGTTTGCCTTTGTGGAATCGCACCACGCCCTGTTCGGTTGCGAATAGAGTGTGATCCTTGCCAATGCCGACATTGGTGCCCGGATAAAATTTGGTGCCGCGCTGACGCACGAGAATATTGCCGCCGATCACATTCTGACCGCCAAACTTCTTCACACCAAGGCGCCGACCCTCTGAGTCGCGACCGTTACGTGATGAACCACCTGCTTTTTTATGTGCCATGGTGTCTGTTCCTTACTTCTTGTCAGCTGCTTTAGGTGCGGCTTTCTTAGCCGGTGCCTTTTTCGCAGGCGCCTTTTTGGCCGCTGGCTTTTTGGCCGCTGCAGCCTTTGGTTCGGCTGCTTTCTTAGCCGGAGCCTTCTTAGCTGGTTCCGCTTTCGCTTCTGCTTCGGCTTTCTTGGCAGGAGCCGCCTTCTTAGCGGGAGTTTTCTTCGCGCCAGCGCCCACATCAGTAATCCGCAGCAGCGTCATCTGCTGACGGTGACCGGCCTTGCGGCGGTAATTATGACGGCGGCGCTTTTTGAAAACGACAACCTTTTCGCTTTTCGCTTGCGCGATGATTTCCGCTGAAACCGTTACCTTGGAAGCGTCAGCGATATTCTCGCCTTCGCCAGCCAAGAGAACGTCACCCAAAGTGACGGTATCACCGGCTTCACCAGCCAGCTTCTCAACGGCAATCTTGTCTCCGGCGGCAACCCGATATTGCTTGCCGCCCGTGCGCACTACTGCGAACATGACTATCTACTCTCGATCTAAAGCTGTGCCTTGCCATATGCAAAAACTCGCACAAACAAGACGCAAAACACCGCGCAGCAACTATTGCCGCGCTGGGAAGACGCACGCCGTTAAGGGAAAGGCTGCATCAAGTCAACGCTTGTCGGGTGCAAAAACAGGATTCTTTCGAGTCCACCGCAGGTGTGCTCAATCGACTTTGCGTGGGGCCTGCGCCGTGATACCAGCGGGCCAGATATGAAGCACTTACAAACTTCAAAAATTGGCGCCGTTCTGGCTGGCGCTCTAATGCTCTCAGCCTGTGTGGGTAGCGGGGAACAATATCCGTCGCTTGCCGTGCGCGATGCGGAGCGTGTGTCGGGCGCATTTAATCCTGCCATCGGCACACGAAGCGCGCCGGTGACTGACCCAGCCTTGCTCGCCGGATTGCCCGCAATCGAAGCACGTGCCCAGACAGCATATGACGAGTTTGTTGCTGCGGTTCCTGGTGCGCAACGAGCACTTTCTGCGGCGCAAGGAGCTTCGGCATCGAGCAACGCATGGGCAGCCGCGCAAATCTCGCTGGCTGATCTCGATTCGCAGCGCAGCCAAACTGCAATAGCTTTGGCTGACATCGACCTCATTTATGCCGAAGCCTCGATCGAACTGGCAATGGCGTTTGAAATTGCTGAGCTTCGCGCTAAAATTGATGCGCAGGTTAGCGCGCAAGACCAAATCCTAGATCAACTGCGCCAGATGATCCGCTGATGAGCCTAGCGTGCGCGTCTTGCCCAGTGCGCGATAGCGCGGCGTGCTCGGTTCTTACGGAGGAGGAGCGCGAGGCGCTTTCAGCAGCGGGGCGCACTCGTGTGTTAAAGCGCGGCGAAATGCTATTTGCGGCAGGGGACGAGGATGCCGCCTGTGCGACCCTCGTATCGGGCGCGCTCAAAGTCTCGACGGTCGACGCAGACGGCAATGAAAACATTTTGGCCCTCGTCCATCCTGCTGGCTTTATTGGAGAACTGTTCGCGCCCTTCGCTCATCACGATGTGACTGCTTTGACGGAAAGCACATTGTGCACATTTGCCAAGGTCGACATCCAACGAGCGGTTGATGAATATCCGGCTTTGGCGAAGGCATTGCTGCGCCGCAGCCAAGAGGATTTGCACGCCACGCGCAGTCTGCTTGAGCTTACCGCTCATGCCAGCGCGGAAACTCGCCTCGCGTCGGTGCTGCATGATTTCGGACAAGCTGCGAGCCAGTCGCCATGCCATCCGGCGAAACATTTCGACCTGCCGCTAACACGCGGTGAACTCGCCAATATGCTGGGACTTACGATTGAAACGGTGAGCCGCAAATTGGGTGAACTCGAAGAAGCCGGCGCGATTTTGCGCACAGGCAAACGCGGGATCGAACTCGTCGACCCCGCGCACCTGCAGGCCCTCTCCGCAAGGAAGGTTGTTTAGACCAGCGCGGCTATGGTCACCGCCGCGAGCCCCCAGAGCACGATAAGCACCGGCAGGATAAGGATTTGAATGGTCGCTTCGCCAGCGTTGAGGCGGCCTGTGTTGGTCATAATACCTTCACGAGCGAACTTGCCCCAAGATAATGGCATCGCTGTACTGTTTGTCTTCAACCGCGTCCAAATTGTCGGCACGCCGAAGCCGGCGACAACAAACAAAGCGAAAATTACCATGGGGATGACCAGTCCAGGTGATTGAAATGCCACAAACATGGTGCCGATGAAGGCCAGATAGCACCCTACTGTTGCAGCATAGACGCCAGTTGGGATCTCAAATGTGCGGTCAACGACGACCGACTGACGCGCTTCGTTTTCATTGCTTGCTGGCGCCTGGACGATACGGGCTTTGCCAATGTCCAACTGCTCTTGAATTTGTTTGCTCATCGGTAGTTTCCTTCCTTCTGTGAGAAGGGAATTACCGAGCGCCGGGCTATCGCACCTTGATCCAGATCAAACTGAGCGATTTTTCACCAAATTCATTTTTTCCAGCGCGCAAGATCAGCGTAATCTTCAGCACGCGGCTCAATCCAATGCCACACCCCGCCGCGCAATTCGCGCTTCCAAAACCACGCCGCGCTTTTCAAACAGTCCATACAGAAATCAACGGCATCGATGGCGCCGCGACGATGCTTTGCAGCGGCAGAAACGCAGACAATGGGTTCTCCTGGATACATCATGCCAATCCGGTGCGCGATCAGAATTCCCATTAGGTCAAAGCGGACGATGGCGCGGTCAGCCAGTTCTTCCATGCTGGGAAGCGTCAACGGTTCATAATGTGACAGCTCCAGCGCTTCGACGTTGTCCTCGCCGCGGACTTCACCAACAAAGGTGCAGACCCCTCCCAATCCCGGATTGGCATTGGTGAATGAACCGATCAGCGAACCGGGGACTAACGGCGCTGCAAGCAGTCGAACATCTTGCATTTCAGCCGCCTGAAACAGGTGGCAGCAACGCGACCTCATCGCCGTCTGCCGCCTGCAAAGTTGTCTTATCGGTGAGCACTTCACCTGCGCAGGCGACATTCACACGCTCTTCGCCAAGCTGCTGAGCCACCTCCGCACCCACAGCTTCGAGCAACCCAGCCCAATTGAGCGGCGCGGCCACTTCGCGCGCCTCTTCGCCAGCAATATCGCGCAATGGCCCCACAAAAACGATCCGCACCGCCATCGTCTATCCTCCCGTCATCGACATATGGCGTGCCAAGGCTGGCTCAGCACCGCGCGCATCAATGGAAAAATCGTGCTTTTCAGGCTTGATAGCCATCGCTTCGTCCAAAGCAGCTTGGAGGTTCGCGGCCGGATCATCAGATCGTAGCGCCGCCCGCAAGTCCACCCGTTCACCGCCGCCGAGGCAAGGAAAAAGCTGTCCCGTGGCCGTTACCCGCAAGCGATTGCAGCCTGCGCAAAAATTGTTCGTGAGCGGCGTGATGAAGCCCAGTCTGCCGCCCGTTTGCGCCACATCAACATAGCGCGCAGGTCCGCCGGTGGTTGCATCAACGTCAGTAAGCGTCCAATTTCGCTCCAAGGCCGATCGCACGTCGGTCAAGGGTAGGTAATGATCAATCCGATCTTCTTCGACCTCGCCCAGAGGCATGACTTCAATCAGGGTCACATCGTGCCCTTGGCCGTGAGCCCAAGCAATCAGATCAGGCAATTCACCCTCGTTGATCCCTTTGAGCGCAACCGCGTTCAGCTTAACCCTAAGGCCAGCCTCTTTCGCCGCAGCAATCCCTTCAAGAACTTGGGGCAAGGCATCGCGCCGGGTCAGCTCAGCAAAGCGCGCCCGGTCGAGCGTATCAAGCGAGATATTCACCCGCTGCACGCCTGCCTGCGCCAGCCCATCGGCATGCGAGGATAGCTGCGTCGCATTGGTCGTTAGGGTCAACTCATCCAAGCCATTGCCCAACTGCTTACCCAAAGCCGTAAACAGATCCACGATGTCACGCCTTACAAGCGGCTCTCCACCCGTGATCCTCAGCTTGGTGATGCCGCGATCAATAAATCCGCGCGCCAGATTATGCAGTTCCTCAAGAGAGAGGACTTCGCGGCGCGGCAGAAACTTCATCTGCTCTGGCATGCAATAGGTGCAGCGCAGATCGCAGCGATCTGTCACCGATAGGCGCAAATAAGTGATCCGCCGCTGAAAGGTATCGATCAGCGGACGAACGCTATCCAAAGCCAGCATATCGGCTGGTTTCGTGGATGTGACAATTTCAGTCATGAACCGGACAATACTGACCGGTAACGCCGGGCGCACCTGCTAAATAGCGGGCAAGTGCCTGCGTGTCGGCTTCTGCCCCCGCCCCAATGACATTCACCCGTTGCGGCGTGAATTCTCTCGCCATGTCGCGCGCCAAAGCTCGTCGCCAATCGTCATGATCCGTGCCAGTATGCGGAAGGATGATCGCCAGCGCTCCAACGCCATCATACGCCAGCAGCTTGCGCGCTTCGTTCAAAAATTGGTCAAAATACGCGGCTGCAGCGGACAACGGGCTTTCAGGAAGATCGGTAACACGTTGCACCGCCTGCTTACCCGCCTCGGTCACGCGCGCTTACTTTCCCAAACGCCGCGTTCGCGATGTAGAGTGATCCCGATTTTCTCATTCGCTTCAGCAATCGCCAGCTTCACGATCTTGACCGTGACAGCTTGGACGCGTTTGTCTTGCACAAACAGTGTCCCACAAATGTGATCTGCGACCGCTTCAATCAATTGGAAATGCACACCCTTAGGCAGGCCTTCGCAAGCAGCGAATTTCAAGTCCATGTAGTTCTTGCTCGCATCAAGCGGCGTATCTGCATCGTATTGATCCGCGACATCATAGCGCGCATTTATAGTAATACGTAGCGGCTGGGGCTTGCCAGTTTCTTCGGAATAGATGCCGGTCAGGACATCGACTTCCAGGTCGGCAACTTCAAGGGTCAGCGAATCGTTCATCGGTTCAGTCATGCAAGGGCCGCTTAGCCCGGATTGCTCCATCTTGCGAAGATTGCAGTTGGAAGTAACCGTGCATTCTCGCCCTCTTCTTGCACGGCTATGTCACCATGCTCAATCGTGCCCGGAAGATCACGCAGCGCCTCCATCAGCAGCCCGCCGATCGCAAGGCTGCTCATGCGCACAGCGTAAACAGTAAGGAAAAGGAAGCGGCTGTCGCCATCCAGCAGCTTCGCGCAATCACTGATTAGCTCAGGTAAATTCTCTTCAAGACGCCAAGTTTCATTCTTAGGTCCCCGCCCAAATTTGGGGGGATCAAGAATGATGCCATCGTAACGGTTCTCTCGCCTGACTTCGCGCGCAGCAAACTTCGCTGCGTCATCGACCAACCAGCGAATGGGCTTGCCTTCCATGCCAGACAGATCCGCATTTTCGCGCGCTTGGGCGACAGATTTTTTCGAAGCATCGACATGGGTGACGCGGCCATGCTGGCTCAAGGCGAGGCTGCCGACGCCAGTGTAGCCGAAAAGATTCATCGTTTCCGCACCTTCGCGGCCTTGCAACATGGCGCGCATCCAGTCCCAGACGGGCGCCATGTCAGGGAAGAATTGGAGATGCCGGAACGGAGTTGGCCGAGCGGTGAAACGCGCTTCATTCCAAGCAAGTTCCCACCCGTCTTCAGGCACTTCACGGCTAAAGATCCAACGGCCTCCGCCGTCTTCATCGGAACCGGGCACGAATTCGCCGTCAGCATCCCATTGGCTAAGGCGCGGCTGCCACATGGCTTGAGGTTCCGGACGGATGAACGAATGCGGACCGAACTGTTCGAACTTGCGTCCAGCCCCGCTATCAAGCAGGCGATAGGCGTCCCAGCCTTTGCACTGCATGACCAAGGGATCTCGAGCGAGCATCGCCATCAGCGGGCTGCGTTACTGCGAACGAAATCGCGCACCGTCTCGTATTCGCCCGGCAATTCGGTGAAATATTCTTCACGAGCAAAAAGGTCCCCCACTCGAGCAGGCAAAGCTGGCCGCATACCAGTCGCTCGCTCAACAGCCTCTGGAAACTTCGCTGGATGGGCTGTGGCAAGAGTGACAATAGGCACCGAAGGGGACAACTCGCTTGTAAGCGCGGCGTGCAGACCGATCGCGGTGTGGGGATCGAGCGTTTGCCCTGCACCATCATGCGCCCATCTCAGGGCGCGGGCCATATCATCAGCATCAGCACGGGAGCTTGTGAAGATGTCCGCAGCGCTTTGACGCTGTGCGTTGGTCAATTGCATGGTGCGGTTGGCATCAAAGCTGCGCATTTGCTCTGCAAGCGCAGAAGCATCACGACCACCGCAATCAAAGAGCAATCGCTCAAAATTGGAGCTTACCTGAATGTCCATCGACGGAGTGGCGGTTGGCGTGACAGTCCCCGCAGAGTAATCGCCACTGGACAGCGCGCGGTGGAGAATATCGTTCACATTGGTGGCAACGATAAGCTGCTCAATCGGCAGGCCCATTTTCTGAGCAACGTAGCCAGCGAACACATCCCCGAAATTGCCAGTGGGCACGGCATAGGCCGCGGCACGATGCGGAGCGCCCAGCTGCAAGCCAGCGGCGAAGTAATAAACGACCTGCGCCATTAACCGTGCCCAGTTGATTGAGTTGACCGCACCGATGTGCAAGTCGCCGGTCAGCGCATCGTCGACGAACATGCGCTTAACCATCGCCTGCGCGTCGTCAAAACTACCATCGATCGCGATGTTGTGCACGTTCGGCGATCGCACCGTAGTCATCTGGCGGCGCTGCACATCGCTCACTCGGCCCTTTGGGTGGAGCATGAATATTTCAACGCCTTCGCGCCCAGCAACCGCATCAATTGCGGCGGAGCCTGTATCACCACTAGTAGCGCCAACAATCGTCAGTCTTTTGCCGGATCGAGCAAGAAACTTTTCGAACAACAACCCAAGCAATTGCAGCGCCACATCTTTGAACGCCAAGGTCGGGCCGTGGAACAATTCGAGTAGCCATTGCCGCTCATTCATTTGAACCAGAGGCGTCACCGCATCATGCGCAAAGCGCAGATAGGCCTGCGCACACAGATCGCCCAACTCGTCTTCGCTTAAGCTGTTTCCTACAAACGGAAGCATCACCCGTGTCGCCAGCTCTGCGTAGGGAAGCCCCGCCATCGCCGCGATCTCAGCGGCGTCAAATTGCGGCCATTCGGCTGGCAAATAAAGCCCGCCATCCTGCGCCAGCCCAGCAAGGGTGACACCTTCGAAATCTAGAGCGGGCGCGCTGCCTCTGGTCGATACATATTTCATGTTGGAAAAGCGGTTACCTGTGTGGAAACGTACTGGCAAGAAAGCGGCTCTTGCACGCGCCCTAATCCCGCTTTCTCTCCCGCGCGGCAATGCGCCCCTTGACCGCAAACCAATAGATCACCAGCGCCGTCAGCGCGAAGAAGAACCATTGGCCGGCATAGGCAAGATGATTGTTCGGCAAATCCTTGGGGTCAGGCTTGGCCAGCGGCTCAAGGCCCGCCACCGGCTCATGCAATTGCAGCCGCGCGCCATAACGGCCGCCGGGAGCGATCAGACCGCTGACCTCTCCGCCTTGCCATTCAGGCGTGTTGGGATTGCGCGAATAACCCAGCTTTACTTCTGATGGGCCAATATCAGCCGCGCAGGTTGCGATATGCGCATAGCCGCTTTGCCCGCGTGCGCTCTTACCTGAAATAGACGTTACACCCGTTACCTCAAGGCAATCAAAGCTGGAGGCACGAAACAGCGTGTCTGCATCATAGGCGCCGTCTTCTACGCCATCAGGGTTGGCTGGAAATGGAACTTGCTCTGTAGAATCAAGCGCAGCAGAATACCGCGCAATCATTTCAGCCTTTTCATCCGCGCGGCCCAATTGCCACACCCCCAGAGCGACCATCGTCGCCGCAGCAGCCAGAACCAGCAATGTAGGTAAGATGGGTAACTGCCTAATCACTGATCGCCCTCATCATGTTCCGCTCCATGCTCCGATTGCCGCTCAAGCGCGCGCTCATAACTCACCATAAGCATATATGTCTTGAAGGCCCGCAATGCGCCAAGCACAGCGGCCACGGTAACCACAGTCCACACAATCATCTGCAGGATCAGCGGCGGGCGAAACGTGTCCTCAATCCACAGCGCCAGCCCAATCAACGCAGCGGCCACCACAATCGTCACCACCCCGGCCGCGCGGCTTCCGCGTTCTAGCTCAGCAAGGTTCAATCCGCATGACGCGCAGGTATCCGCAATCCGTGCGGGTGCTGCGAACAGAGTGCGTTCGCTACATTGCGGACACAAACCGAAAAGGGCAGCCCGGTAAAAACCCGGCTGCCCTTTTTCTTGCGACGATTGCTCGCCTGAGTTCATCAGTGGACCGGCGCGCCCCAACCGCCCCAGATGTAGACGGCGATAAACAGGAACAACCACACCACATCGACAAAATGCCAATACCAAGCCGCCGCTTCAAAGCCGAAGTGCTGGCGCGAGGTGAAGTGACCCTTGTATGCCCGGAACAGACACACAGCGAGAAAGATGGTACCGATCAACACGTGGAAGCCGTGGAAGCCAGTCGCCATGTAAAACGCAGAACTGTAAGTGTTCTGGCCAAAGTTGAACGGCGCGATGCTGTATTCATAAGCTTGGATGAAGCTGAAGAGTACGCCCAAGGCGATCGTCGCCCACAGGCCCTGCTTAAGACCGTCGCGATCGCCATGGATCAGCGCGTGGTGCGCCCAGGTTACCGTGGTGCCTGAACACAACAGGATCAGGGTGTTGAGCAGCGGCAGAGAGAATGCGTCGAGCACTTCCATGCCTTCTGGCACAAGCGTGCCGCCGGTCGCCGTGTTGTCATCAAGGAACAGGTTTGTTGTGACCTGCTCCGCCGTGCCAGCGGCGCTAACCACCAGCGGTTCGGGGAATAGCGCGAAGTCAAAAAAGCTCCAGAACCACCCGACAAAGAACATCACTTCGGATGCTATGAACAGGATCATGCCGTAGCGCATGTGAAGCTGAACCACGGGTGTGTGGTCGCCGCGCTGCGCCTCTACCACGACATTCTTGAACCACATAAAGAACGTGGCGAGCAGACCCGCAAGGCCAAGGCCCATTACGATCCATCCTGAACTGCCGAACACATCCGGGTTCAGCCACAAGATCATGCCCGATGTAAATGCGAGCGCCGACATCGAACCGACCAACGGCCAGATATCGGGTTCCAGAATGTGATAGTCGTGGTTGACGTTGCCAGCCATGGAAAAATATCCCGTCTTTTTCGTTTCGCTACAGCTCTTACGAGCCTGTATTGGTGCGGTCCAGAGCCGAGGATACTGGCTCTTTCGCGCGGTGGAAAGTGTAACTCAAAGTGATCTGTTCAACATCGGCCATAAATTCATCGTCCATCATTTCTGGATCGACGTAATACAGCACCGGCATGTGCACTTCTTCACCCGGTTGCAGCGTCTGCTCTGTAAAGCAGAAGCACTGGATCTTGTGGAAGTATTTGCCAGCCTGCGATGGCTCAACGTTAAAAGTTGCAGTGCCGGTGATAGGCACGCCAGAATTGTTCTTCGCCACATAGGTCGCGATGTCGCGCACGCCGACTTGCACTTCGTCGGTGGCTTGCGCCGGGCGGAATTCCCACGGCACATCGCGCGCGGTAGATCCATCAAAGCGGATCGACATCATCCGGCCAGCGGCCTTTTTCGCGGCGCGATCCGCATCAGAAAGGGTCGCAACCTGCGTTGTGCCGCCAAAACCTGTGACCTGACAGAACAGTTCATACAGCGGCACGGCGGCATATCCCATGCCCAGCATTGCCACTGCGCCGCCAAAAGCCATCAGGCCGACGCGGGTGTTATCGCGATCAATGGAGGCTGTCTGGCTCATCCGGCCTGCCCCCCAATCCGCGCAATCGTAATCGCGTAAAACAGGATGACGAAGAACAGCAGAGTGCCGCCAACCACAAGGTTGCGCGCCTTTTGCCTGCGCGTGGTTTCTTTCTCGTCTTCAGGCGTCATGTGAACAGCCCCAAACCAGTAAAGCCCTGATACGCCGCAACGCGGTCAACCACCAATGCGCCGAACAGGATGAACAGATACAGGATGCTGAATTTGAACAGGCGCTTTTCAGGCAGCATCTGATCATCTTCGATCTTGGTCCGCGTGCCGACTTTCCAAGCATAGGCAAAGAACACTGCGGACAGGACCACTGCCGTCACGCCGTACATCGCGCCGGTTCCGCCGATAATCCACGGGGCGATCACGATAGGGGTCAAGGCAATAGTGTAGAGCAGGATCTGCCGGCGTGTCGCCTTTTCCCCCGCGACCACGGGCAGCATCGGAATGCCGACCTTGGCGTAATCAGACTTCATAAACAGCGCGAGCGCCCAAAAGTGCGGCGGCGTCCAGAAGAAGATGATGGCAAACAGCAGGATCGGCATTGCGGTGATTTCGCCAGTGACGGCAACCCAGCCAATCATCGGGGGGAATGCGCCCGCGCCGCCGCCGATCACGATGTTCTGAGGCGTGCGCGGCTTTAGCCACATGGTGTAGATTACCGCGTAATAGACCACCGCTACCGCTAGGATTGATGCCGCCAGCCAGCCATTCGCAAGGCCCATCAGGCCGATGGCGACCAGTGAAAGGAAGATGCCGAAATCGCGGGCATCATCGCGGCGCATCCGCCCGCTGGGCAGAGGGCGATTGGCGGTCCGTTTCATCCCAGCGTCAATGTCTGCTTCCCACCAATGGTTGATCGCCGCCGAACCGCCAGCGCCCATCGCAATGGCGAGGATCGCGGTAAAGCCTAGGACCGGGTGAATGCTGCCAGGCGCGGCCAGCAGACCGCAAATGCCGGTGAAGATCACCAACGTCAGCACACGCGGTTTTGTCAGTGTCAGGAAGTCGCGCCAGTCGGCAGGCATGGAGCGCGCAGCCTCAGCCGCGAGCGCGGGCGCAGGTACGCCAAAAGGCTCACTCGTCTCGGCCGTCACTGGGCTATTATTTGCGCTTACACTCATGTCTTGCTCAGGTGGTGTTCTTAAAATTTGCAAACAAGCGCACCAGTGCGGCGCGCTTACCCTGCTGGTCTGTCTTGGGGGCAGAGAGCATCATCGGAATGCGCCCTGCCCTTTAGACGGTGGTTTAAGCCGGGCTAGGCCGATCCTCGCGCGGCATGTGATCGTGGTAATCGTGATGATCCTCAATGACAGGCAGCGTTTCAAACTGGTGGAATGGCGGCGGGCTGGACAATGTCCATTCCAGCGTCGTCGCGCCTTCGCCCCATGGGTTGTTGCCAACCTTCTTACCGGCGGTGAAGGCATAGACGAGGTTCACGAAGAACAGCACCATCGACATCGCCATAATCATGTAGCCAAACGTCGAAACCTCGTTCCAGTAAGTGTACGCTTCTACATAGTCGGGATAGCGGCGCGGCATGCCCTGCATCCCGAGGAAGTGCTGAGGGAAGAAGATCACGTTCACCCCGATGAAGAAGCCCCAGAAGTGTAGGTGCGAAAGCAATTCGGAATGCATCCGGCCGCTCATCTTGGGGAACCAGTAGTAGAAACCGGCGAACAGCGAGAACACCGCGCCCATCGACAATACGTAGTGGAAGTGTGCCACCACATAATATGTGTCGTGCAGGTTATCGTCGATGCCGCCATTGGCGAGCACAACCCCCGTCACACCGCCAACGGTGAACAGGAAGATAAAGCCCATCGCCCACACCATGGGTGATTTGAACTCAAGGCTGCCGCCCCACATCGTCGCGATCCAGCTAAAGATTTTCACGCCGGTCGGAACCGCGATCACCATAGTGGCCGCTGTGAAATACATTTTCGTGTTTACGTCGAGGCCAACGGTGTACATGTGGTGCGCCCACACGATGAAGCCGACCACGCCAATCGCGACCATCGCATACGCCATGCCGAGATAGCCAAACACAGGCTTGCGGCTGAACGTCGCAACAATCTGAGAGATCATGCCGAAGCCCGGCAGGATCATAATGTACACCTCAGGGTGGCCGAAGAACCAGAACAGGTGCTGGTAGAGAACAGGGTCTCCGCCGCCCGCTGGGTCAAAGAAGGTCGTGCCAAAGTTACGGTCTGTCAGCAGCATGGTGATCGCCGCAGCAAGCACTGGAAGCGCGAGCAGCAGCAGGAAGGCTGTGACCAGAACCGACCATACGAACAGCGGCATTTTGTGCAGGGTCATACCCGGCGCGCGCATGTTGAAAATGGTGGTGATGAAGTTGGTTGCACCAAGGATCGAGCCTGCGCCCGCCAAGTGCAATGAGAAGATCGCAAAGTCGACCGATGGACCAACAGAGCCGGTCGTCGATAGCGGCGCATAGACTGTCCAACCTACGCCTGCACCCATGCCTGTACCGCCCGGCACAAACAGCGAGAACAACAGGCTCAAGAAGCCAGCAACGGTCAACCAGAACGAGATGTTGTTCATCCGCGGGAACGCCATATCCGGCGCGCCAATCATCAGCGGCACGAACCAGTTGCCAAATCCGCCAATCATCGCTGGCATGACCATGAAGAACACCATGATCAGACCGTGAGCGGTGATAAACACGTTCCACATATGCAGAGCCGCGTTTTCATCGCCGGGCGTATTGCCCATAAAATCGGACCAGAATTGAAGGTATTGGATGCCCGGCTCAGCCAGCTCCATCCGCATAACGCCCGAAATCGCGCCGCCCACGATCCCTGCGATAATCGCAAAGATCAGATAGAGTGTGCCAATATCCTTGTGGTTGGTCGACATGAACCAGCGCTTGAAAAAGCTAGGCTTGTGATCTGCATCATGTGCGTGATCTTCAGTGTGGATGTCGAAACCTTCAGCTGTGGTAGCCATCGTTCGGATTCTCTCAGGTTCGTTATTATTCAAATAGTCGGATTAGTTACGAAGCGGCTTCTTCGCTGGTTTCAGCGTCAACGTCAGTCGCCTCGGCCTCTGGCGCGGCTTCAGCGACAGCATCGCTGGAAACCGTACCGCCCGGCTGCGAACGCACCCAAGCTTCGTATTCTGCCATCGGCAATGCCTCAACCGCAAGCGGCATGTATGCGTGCTTCGCGCCGCACAGCTCTGAACACTGGCCGTAATAAACGCCCGGTTCATCAATCGTCAGCAGCTTTTCATTCAAGCGGCCCGGAACTGCGTCCATTTTGAACCACAGTGATGGCACAGCAAAGGCGTGAATCACGTCAGCTGCCGTTGTTTGGATCCGCAGCGGCACACCGGCTGGCACAACCATGCGGTTATCCACCGCCAGTTGGAACACCTCGCCGCTTGCCTCGGCCTCTTCCTCGGTAAGCATGTTCGAGACGATCTCAAAATCGCCGTTATCGGGATAGGTATAGGTCCAGTACCACTGATAACCGGTCGCCTTGATCGTAATCGCATTTTCCGGCGGCGTTTCATATTGACGCGCTAGCAGCGAAATCGAAGGAACCGCAATAATCACCAGAATGATGACCGGGACAATCGTCCAGATCACTTCGATCGCCGTGTTGTGAGTCGTCTTAGAAGGGACCGGGTTTGCAGATTTGCGATACCGCACAACCACCCAAAGCAGCAGCGCTAGCACGAACAGGCTGATGACGGTGATCACCGGCAGCAGGATCACGTCATGCATCCACAACGCATATTGGCCATCGGCAGAATATTGATCCTGGAAAGTCATGCTTTTGAGCGCATCATCTTCAAACGCGGTCGGCATGCCCTTACCCTCGGTCGGGGCCATCGGCGTGTACGAAGACGCCGCCTCTGCCGCCGGACCTGCTTCTGGCGAAGCCGCATCAGTCGCAGCCGCTTCGGCCCCAGCTGATTCTGCGCCTGATCCTGCGCTTGTGTCTGCTTCTTGAGCAACCGCAATCTGCGGCATAAGTGCAATCGACATGGCTGCAAACAAAGCAACCATCGCGAGTGATGCACGGTCGAAAATATGACCCAGTTTCATGTGTCTAATCTATCCGCTGCTAATCCCATACCGCCCTAATAGCACACTCAAATACCCAAGCGTTGCGTACGGCTCACGCACCGACATTGCTGCCAGTGTTGAGCGCCTCTTAGCTGCGCTTGCCCCGTGCCTCAAGCGCTTCTAGGGAGAAAATTATGCAAGCCACCATGTTTGGCGCGCAAGTTTGCACAAAAGGAAGTGTTCTTACCTAATGACCGAAGACGAAGTCCTGTCAGAATTCCGTAGCTGCGACGCGCTGCTTGAAGGCCATTTTAAGCTTTCATCTGGTCGCCACAGCGCATTCTATTTACAATGCGCGCGGGTGTTGATGAATCCCGAACGCGCTGGCCGCTTGGCCCGCGCAATCTGCGCCAATATCCCGCGTGAGATCCGCGCGCAGGTCGATACTGTCGTCTCGCCTGCGATGGGCGGCCTGATCGTCGGCCATGAAGTTGGGCGTTGCTTGGAAAAAGACGCCATGTTCCTTGAACGCCCGGACGGTGAATTTCACTTTCGCCGGGGTTTCGAGCTGAAACCGGGCGCTAAAGTGTTGATGGTGGAGGATGTCGTCACCACCGGCCTTTCCAGCCGCGAAGCGATTGCCGCAGTCGGCCGCGAAGGCGGCGAGGTGATTGCAGAATGTTCTTTGGTTGATCGTTCGGCTGGCAAAGTGGACCTTGGCGTCCCATTTTATCCACTGATCGCCATAAACTTCCCGACTTATGCGGATGATGAAGTGCCAGCAGAGATTGCTGCCATCCGCGTGACCAAGCCGGGCAGCCGCAAGGAATAAGAACCGCAGAATGTCAGCTAAACTTCGCCTTGGTGTAAACATCGATCACGTTGCCACCATTCGTAATGCGCGCGGCGGCGACCATCCCGATCCCGTGCGCGCAGCAGAAATTGTCGCCAGCGTTGGCGGCGATGGTATCACAGCTCACTTGCGCGAAGATCGCCGGCACATTCGCGATGAAGATTTGGCGCGCATCCAAAGCGCGACGCAGTTGCCGCTCAACCTGGAAATGGCCGCGACCCGCGAAATGCTCGACATTGCGCTGCGCCACAAACCACATGCGGCCTGCATCGTCCCGGAAAAGCGCGAGGAACGCACCACAGAAGGCGGGCTGGATGCCGCCGGATTGCACAATACGCTGGTGCCGATAGTGGATGAGCTGCGCGAGGCTGGTATTCGGGTGTCGCTGTTTATCGAAGCGACCGACCGCCAGCTTGATGCATCCCTGCGCCTCGGCGTGCCCGTCGTCGAATTTCATACGGGCGAATATGCCCATGCATTTCTGGACGGTGACAGCGAACGCGTCGCCAGCGAAGTTAAACGCATCAGCGATATGGCCGCGCTCGCCGCGAAGAACGGGATTGAGCCGCATGCGGGCCACGGCCTGACGTTTGAGAACGTTCAGCCGATTGCGGCAATTCCGCAAATCGCAGAGCTGAATATCGGGCACTATCTGGTGGGTGAGGCGGTATTCGTCGGATTAGAGGCCGCCATTCGCCGGATGCGCGATTTGATGGATGAGGCGCGGTGATGGCGCCAGAGCCGGATCTTCCGGAATTATCAGGCGCGCAGAAACGCTGGGCTCTTGCTGCAGCGGCACTGTTTGTCTTCTCCATTGGGTTTCTTGGCTTTGCGTTGTCTAACAGCGTGCTGGTCGCCTTTGCGATTGGCTGGGTTGCGCTGCAAATCTTTGGCTATGTCGGATCACTGCAACGCGCCAAAGGTGACTTTTCACATCCGCTGTTTAAAAGTCAGGTGATCCTGCACTGCGCGGCGGTCGGATTGTTGGCGATGGTTATCTTCGGCGGGCGTGCAGGATGATTGAGAACAAAGCACGCGTCTGGCTGCTGGCCGTTATGATGGTCTGGTACGGCCTTCTATTCGTTGGAGCTGGATTGATTGCCCTACTGGGTATGGCGTTCGGATCAGAGGCCTACCGGAACGCGCCAATCCCCATCGCTGAAATGGCAATAATCTATGGCCCGGTCTTGCTCGTCGCGGCGCTTACCATTGGCACGCTGGTGCTGTGGACCAACGGCAAGGTGAATGCGGCGATTACAGTGTGGGTCGGCAGCATTCTGCTAATCCCCATCGCATTATTGGGCGGAGGGATGCTGGGGATATGACCTTCTTGAATGCTTTGCCACGCACGCCCTCCACCCTTCCACCCAGATGGTTTCCCGGTAGGCTCCGGGTGGAAGGGCGGAGCGCGCGGGTGGCCTGGGAAAGCGCTAGAAGGATTCGCATATGATTATCGGAACCGGATCTGACCTGTGCAATATTGAGCGCATCCAAAAATCGCTGGACCGATTTGGGGAACGCTTTGAAAACCGGGTCTTCACCGAAAAAGAGCGCGCGAAGGCGCAGCGCCGCCCTTTCACCACCGCTGGAACCTATGCCAAAAGATTCGCCGCAAAAGAGGCATTTAGCAAAGCGGTTGGCACGGGATTTCGCCGCGGCGTGTTCATGAAAGATATTGGCGTCGTCAACGCCCCATCAGGCGCGCCGACGCTGGCGCTTACTGGCGGGGCAGCAGAACGGCTTGCAGAAATGATCCCACACGGCCATGAGGCGCATGTTCATCTAACCCTAACCGACGATCATCCATGGGCGCAGGCCTTCGTAATTATCGAAGCCCGTCCCATCATCGCGGCCTAATGAGCGGTATTTTCCGAGCAAACACGTGACAAAAATCGATACAACAACTGACGGCGCAGACGAAAAGGTCAATTGGCTGGCTGAATTGCGCGGCCTCGCGATCATGCTGCTCGCCGTGCTGGCGTTCCACAGCCTCGTCGCCAAACCATTCTACATCCCGTCAACATCAATGATGCCGGCGCTGCATGTGGGCGACCGATTGGTGGTGAGCAAATACCCCTATGGCTGGTCATGGGCATCGGCGAGCTTTCATCTGCTGCCACGCGGGGAATGGCGCCTATGGGCCGATACGCCGGAATATGGCGACATCGTGATCCCGGTGCACCCTGAGCGCGATGAGGATTATATCAAGCGCGTGGTCGCCTTGCCCGGCGATACGATTGAAGTGCGCGGCGGCCACATTTGGCTCAACGGCGCGGCGATAAAGCGCGAAGTGATGCCGCCCGTGCGTATCCCATTTGAACCAGAGCTGCTGTGCAATGGCAATCCGTGCCTCAATGATTTTGAAGCCTATCGCCGGCGTGAGGCCAATGGCGAACAATTCTTCGAGCCTGATACTTACCGCGAAACATTGCCCAATGGCGCAACCTACCTGACGATCGATCACATCGAGAATTTGAAGAGCGACAATTTCGGACCGTTGACCGTGCCGGAAGGTGCTGTGTTCGTGATGGGCGACAACCGCGATCATTCTGCCGACAGCCGTGCATCAATCGCCGAAAGTGGGCTTGGCGGACCGATCCCCTTGGAGAATATTGGCGGGCGCGCTGAATTCATCACCTTCTCGCTTGATGGATCAGCCAGCTGGAATCCGCTCAGTTGGTGGGGCGCGCTGCGCGGTGAGCGAGCATGGAGCACTTTGCGCCCAGCGCTCGTAGAACAAAATTCAGCCGCAGCCGAATAGGAAGTCCTCGCGTATTTGACGTTATGGCAAAGAAATTTCTGTATCTCGTAGCATTCATCATCGTGATGATTTTCGTAACGCTCATCGCATTGCGCGTGTGGTCAAGCGAGCTTGCCGCCCTTGCGTTGGTTCCAGAAACAGAATTCGTTGAGCAAGACCGGTTGGCCGACAACGCCTATCAAGCGCCAGACCTGTGGTACTCGCGCCCCGGCATAGGCGTAAGCGATCCAGCACGCTGGCAACCACCCTACGCCACTCTCGGCGGCGCTGATGGCGAGAATGCCGATGGCGAAGCTGTAGCATCACAAAAAGCGCCGCAAAACACCGTGCCCGATGCGCGCGATTATGCCGTCTTTTTCGTCCACCCGACCAGCCTTCTTGATAAGACAACATGGAATGCGCAAATCGGCGCGCAAGAGGCTGAGCGCGTCGCCAGCCTGTATGTGCGCGGCATGGCCAGCCCGTTTAACTCGGCGTCTGAAATTTGGGCGCCGCGCTATCGCCAAGCGACAATGGGCGCATTTTTGACTGATGCACCCGAAGCGCAAAAGGCCATCGACGCTGCCTACAACGATGTGCTTGATGCTTTCCGCTACTTCCTCAGCTCGGTTGACGATGACACGCCGATTGTTCTTGCCGGACACAGCCAAGGTTCGCTTCATGTGCTGCGTTTGCTCCGCGAAGAAATCGCTGGCAAGCCTATCGCTGACCGGATCATCGCCGCCTACGCCATTGGCTGGCCGATCTCTATCGAACATGATTTGCCCACGCTTGGCCTGCCCGCCTGCGCATCTGCCAGTCAGACTGGCTGCGTCATCTCATGGTCTAGCTTTGCCGAACCGGCTGAGCCGGACGACGTGATAGAAGCCTATGCCGAAAGCGTCGGCTTTGACGGAGTTAAACGCGGCAATAGCGAAATTCTCTGCACCAATCCGCTGGTCGGCACATTCGGCGGCGCGGCGACGATGGATCGCAATCTGGGCACGCTGGTTCCCAACGAGGAGCTTACAGATGGAGAACTCGTACCCGGCGCCATCCCAGCCCGCTGCGACAGTCGCGGCCTACTATTGATCGGTGATCCGCCAGACATGGGCCGCTATGTTCTCCCCGGCAACAATTACCACGTCTATGACATCCCGTTGTTCTGGGCGAACACACAAGCTGACGCTGCGAAACGCGCCAACGCATGGCGCGCGCAGCTTTGAGCGGCAATGGCGTGCTGATCACCGAAGACGCCGCTGAATTTCGCGAGGCCTTGCCTGATGGCGGCCCGCTTTTGGGTCTGGATCTCGGCACAAAAACCATCGGCACTGCGACATGCGACGGCGGCTGGCGCTTCGCCACCAATGGCTCCACACTTCAGCGGGGCAAGTTTGGGCGCGACCGTGAACTGCTGCGCGCGCTTATCAAGGATCGCCGCACGGCGGGCATCGTCATGGGCTTACCGCTCAATATGGACAGCAGCGAAGGCCCGCGCGCGCAAAGCAGCCGCGCCTATGCCCGCAACCTAGCCGAAAGTTTCGATCTGCCGATCCTGCTATGGGATGAACGCTGGTCCACACAAAGCGCCGAAGCGGCCATGATCGGGCAAGATATGAGCCGGGCCAAGCGCGCGCAAAGCCTCGATTCCCACGCCGCCGCTGTCATACTGCAAGGGGCGATTGACCGGCTAGCGGGCGGCATTCTTTAGGCCGCGCCCACCAGCTCCGCCCGCTTTTGCTTCGCCACTTCGCTAAGCATCCGGCTGCCTGCGCTTTCCGCCTTGCGCCACATCGCATCGCGCGCAGACGCATCTGCTAATTGCAGGCTGCGCGCTTCATAGCTCGCCTGCCGCAATCGTTCGCTGGGGTGATGATCACCGACCCATTCTGCAAAATCATGCGCCTCATCTGATCCGGTAGCCACAGCCACGCGCAAGAACGCCTCGGTTGAATTGGGGCTAACCACCCGCTCGATCCGCTGCTGTTCGAGATCAAAGCCATATTGGTCATACCAATCCTGCGCCGGATCGACATGCATGATGTTGAGCGAGACAGAGAGGCTTTCCGGCGGCAATTGCGAGTGAATATCGCGGTGCGCGCGGTACAGCATCAGCTTGCCTTGTGACAAAGCGCTGCGTTCCACAAAGGTCAGCTTGGCCGCTTCACCGGGAAAGCCGTGATGCGCGCTGTAATCATATTCATAATAATCGCTGCGATAACCCGGCCCCAGATAGCCGCTGGTTAAGAATGAGAAATTGTGATCGTGCGGCACGCCATAGACAAAGCTTTTCGCGCCGCTGGTTTGAAAACACAGGTCGCTTTCGCTCGGCCAGATGTTTGCGCGCAGAAACGTGTTGCCGCGCACGGGACTAAGGACGATGGCTTGCGGGCCATAGCCGCTTTGCAGGCCTGCGTCGCGGTGACGCTGCTTGATCTGGTCGATCAGCATATCGCCCAAAAAGGTGCGATTGTTATTGAGCTTGCGCAGTTCATGCGCCGCCATCTGCGTGCGCTGCTCGCAATGCGGATCGAGGCGGATGTCGCTGAGCCGGTCGATCACTTCATCAAGGCTGGCGCTCTCATTCGAGGCAGCTTCTATCACGCGGGGCATGGGGCGGTCTCCTTTGCAAGGCAGGCGATCTGCGCATTGGCTTGGATCAGTGATTGGAACAGGGCGGTCGAAGGCACGAAGAGCGGGTCGTCGGGGATGTCCGCAAGACGCTGCAACAGCGAAAGCCCGTGCCCGGCATCCAGGCTGAGCGTCTGGCGCACAGCCTCCCAGCGCAAATCCACCTCTTCATCACGGGACAAAGCGAGTTCGGTCATCACCGGCACGGCGTCTGCACGCTCCATCGCACCAAGCACATCTAGTGCGAGGAAATGTTGGCTGGCGCGCTTATTGCCGCTGGCCTGATGGATCAGCTTTCCATCGGCGAGCGCGTAGGCTTTTGATGGCTGAGGCCGGTCTGGAGTGCGGGTCAGCTGAAGCAGCAGAATCGACCCATCGACTGTGATAAACTGCCGTGTCTCGCTCGCCGAATTCAGCGAAATAGAATACGCTTGCTCATACAAAATTGGCGCAGCAGCGATAGTGGCGCGGTCTGCCGTAACAGGATCACATTTATAGCGGATACCGTGCGCCTTTCCTGCGAGCACGATTTCATGCGCTTGCCCGTCGGTGAACATAACGCTGGTCGGTTCTGCAATATCAGCGCGTTCCTCATAAGCGAGCAGGGATAGCCTCGCATTGCCGCTGGTCATCAATTGAACGGTCGTCAGGCCCACGCTGATGCTGTGGCGCGAGGGAATACTACCAAGCGGCTGATCGCGCAGCGCACCAAGCAATCCCGTCTGCCATTCAGCGACGAAGCCTTGCGCTGCCTCAATGTCTGTCACAAGGCGCATCAATTGCTCGCATTCGGCCAGCGTCTGACCAGCGGCGTAGTTGGCCAACTCTGCGGCGACGCTTTTACAGAGCGTCCCATTCTGCCAGCCCTCATAGGCAGCCGCCATTGGCGCGTGCGCTTGGCGCTGCAGAGCAGGATCGCTCCGCAGCGCCGCGATATCAGGATGTATCTGCATCGCTGCGCGCCCCTCAGATGACGGCGTCTGGCGGCATTGTGTCATAGACATAGACCATGATGATAATGATCCGGTCATCATAGCTGGGGCCTAGGTCGGCAACCGATCCAAACAGACCAGCTGCGCTGTCGAGACCGGGAATTGAAGAGAGATCAATTTTGGGCAGGTTCATATGCGTATCCTTCCAAATGCTCGCCGGGCACAATTGCCGCGGCGCGCATACGAACTTGGCGGCGCAATAAGATTCTGAAAAATTAAAAGATTGAAACAGTTTAACCCCTGTTGCAGGGTAATTTTATGACAAAAGAAACGGCAAAATTTGATCCGGCTCAGGCGGCGACATTCTTCACCCGCCACGGCCATTCCGGCTGGCTCGACCTTGCCTACCGGGACAATGGTGAAAATTGGGTTGAGCTGGAATTGCCCTGGCGCGAGGATTTGCTGGGTGAAGAAGATCGCCAGGTGCTCGCCTCTGGTCCGATCATCAGCCTGATGGATATGGCCAGCGGCATGGCGATCTGGACCACAATGGGTGATTTCACTCCCATCGCTACACTCGATCTGCGGGTCGATTACCAGCGCCCTGCGCGCGAACGCGCCGCTGTGATTGGCCGGGTTGAATGCTATCGCACGACGCGCTCTGCCGCCTTTGTTCGCGGCGTGGCCCATGATGGTGATCCCGATGATCCCGTGGCGCATATCGCAGGCGTCTTCATGACGATCCAGCGCGATTCTAGAAAAGGTAAAGTGCCTGTGACTGCCGCATCGGGCAGCGAAGCGGGGACCGGCGATGAGTGATCCAAAATCAGCGATTGCGCTTCCCGCCTATGCCCGTTCCTTGGGCATCAAACTGCACGGGTTTGAAGGCGATCTACCGGTGCTGACGGTTGAATTTGGCCCGTCGGTCGAAGGGCGGCCCCAGCACTTTCACGGCGGGGCGACATCCGGCCTGCTTGAAAACGCGGGCTATGCCGCTTTGCGTACTGTCTTAATCCGCGAAAACCGGCATCCGCGCCTAAAACCGGTCAATATCACGGTTCAATTCCTTGCCGCTGGCAAGAGCATTCCCAGCTTTGCTCAAGGGCGGATAACGCGGCTGGGCCGGCGCAATGCCAATATCACGGTGGAAGCGTGGCAGGATGACCGCGATCGCCCAATCGCAACCGCTATAATGAACATTTTGATGGCCGATGAGCCTGAGTGATAAGGCGTTCCAACTAAGTTGGCGGGCTAAGGCTCGTCGGCTTCTACACTGAGCCCGTCTTCATCTAGCCGAAATTGCACCGCCACACCTTCAATCTCGGTGGTGACGCGAACGCCGTCTTCTTCAAACGTCAACTCTGAGCCATTGTCATCCAGCTCTATCGGCTCACCCAGCTCAATATCCAGCGGCTGCACAGGCCCTTGCGGATCGGGCGAATTGGTCGGTTTAGGCGGCGCTAGTGAGAGCGCGCCGCGCATGAAGTCTTTCCAAATGCGGGCAGGCGTCGTCCCGCCCGTCACACCGTCCAGCGATGAATTGTCATCATTGCCCACCCACACGCCGACAACCAGATCGCCAGCATAGCCAACGAAAAGCGCGTCGCGGTAATTCTGCGTCGTGCCAGTTTTGCCGTAATTGGCAATCGGCAGGGTTGCCGCGCGGCCTGTGCCATCATTGATGGCCGCGCGCAGCATTTGCTGGATTTCTGCATGGGTTGAGGACGGCAGGCTGTCTTCACCAGAGGTTAGCCAATCGAGCCACCCTGCCTCTTCGCGCGCAAAAGCATGAGGATCAACCGGGAAAGTGTTGCCCGCAACGCCTGCATAAGCGGCGGTGAGCTCCAGCAAACTCATGCTGGACGTGCCAAGCGCAAGACTGGGATCGCCCTTGGGCAGCGGCGATGTCACGCCCAGTTCACGCGCGGTTCCGATCACGCGCTCGCTGCCGACCTCTTGAAACAGGCGAACCGCAGCAACATTGCTGGAGCTAGCAAAGGCTTGCTCCAATGTGATCGTATCAGAGTAATTCTCTTGCGCGTTTTTGGGGCGATAGCTGCCATTGTCAATCGCTGTGTTGGCGATGGTGTCGCTGGGTTCCCACCCGGCTTTCAGCGCGGCGAGATAGACGAACAATTTGAAGGTTGAACCCGGTTGCCGTTTGGCTTGTGTAGCGCGGTTAAACGGCGATTTCGCATAGTCTTTTCCGCCGACCATCGCGACCACTTCGCCGCTGGGCCGCATCGCCACCAGCGCGACCTGTGCTTCGCCCAGCTTCGCCCCGCCGACCACCCGGCTGGCCAGCGCTTGCAGGCGCGCATCCAGCGTGGTGGTGAGAACCTGCTTGGAATAACTTGCTTCGGATGTCTTGCGCGCAATCGGCAGCGCCCAATCGGCAAAATATGTGCCCGTAGGCAGATTATCGCGCGTGCGCACATCCAGCTTTGGCGGGCCGAGCGCACCGGCCTCTGCCGCGCTGACGTAACCTTCCTCCACCATCGCGCCGATCACCAGCGCCATGCGCTCGCTAGCCAGATCATAATTCTTGGTCGGGGCAAGACGGCTTGGCGCCTTCAGCAAACCGGCGAGCATGGCGGCTTGCTCTGGCCGCAGATTTTCTGGCTGGCGATAAAAATAGTGCAAGCTGGCAGCGCGCAGGCCGTATTGATTGTCCCCGAAATAGGCGTTGGAGAGGTAGCGTTCGAGGATCTCATCCTTGGTCAGCCAGCTTTCCATCCACAGCGCGATCAGCGCCTCGCGGGCCTTGCGCGTCATGCTCTGTTCGGGGGTTAGGAAGGTGAACTTCGCCAGCTGCTGTGTGATGGTGCTGCCGCCCTGACGCGGGCCGCCTGACACGTTCGACCATGCCGCGCGCGCAATCCCGCGCGGATCAACGCCCCAGTGGGAATAGAACCGCCGATCCTCAATCGCCAGAAACGCGCCGACCACATGATCGGGCAGCTTGCTCACATCAACCGGCGTATCAACCACCGCTCCGCTGCGCGCGATCGGCGTGCCATCACTCGCCAGCAAAGTGACCTGCGGCGGCGCAATGGGCTCCAGCGATTTGGACAGCGGCGCGGTTAACGCCAGCCAGCCGACGATCAAGATAAAGACGAACAGGCAGGCCGCAAACCCGCGCGAAATCCATTTCCACCGCGTGCGCCATTTGGAACGCGGCTTGACCGGTTCATGCTCGTACGGGTCATGCTCGTACGGCTCAATTTCCGGTTCTTCTTCTCGGCCGAAACTGAGCCATTTCAGCCAGCGCCGCTTTGGCTTCGCACCGCCGCCAGAACTGTCATGCTGCCCCCAATCGAACTTACTGTCGAATTCGTCGAGCGCGCTGCCATAGGGGTCTTGCGAGGAGTAATAGCCCGCCCCGCGCCTTCCATCGCGCCCATAATAAGACGGGCCGGAATCAGATCGTGAGGAACGACGCCACAACATCGTCTAGTGTATTATCAGAATAACACAGCGAGCGCGAGCGCTTTTTCAGCCCGCAATCAGCTATACCGTCTTCGCAGCGCCCTCTGGCAGGTCTTCGTTGAAGACGCGCTGGTAATATTCGCTCACCAGCACCCGTTCCGCCTCATCACACTTGTTCAGGAATGACAGCCGGAATGCAAAGCCGATTGATTTGAAAATTGCAGCATTCTGCGCCCAAGTCATAACGGTGCGCGGGCTCATCACGGTGGAAATATCACCGTTCATAAAGCCTTGGCGGGTCAACTCAGCGACCTTGACCATATCGGCGATGACCGCGTCATCCGCCTCTGGCGCTTTCGATTTCACGATCTGCTGTTCGGTTTCAGCGGGCAGGTAATTCAGCGCCACGACAATGTTCCAGCGGTCCATCTGCGCTTGGTTGATCGCCTGCGTGCCGTGGTAAAGCCCGCTGGTATCGCCGAGCCCGACCGTATTGGTCGTCGCGAACAGGCGGAAAAACGGGTTTGGCGTAATCACTCGGTTTTGATCAAGCAGCGTGAGACGGCCATCAAATTCCAAGATGCGCTGGATCACGAACATCACGTCCGGGCGGCCCGCGTCATATTCGTCAAACGTCAGCGCAACCGGGTGTTGCAGCGCATACGGCAAAATGCCCTCTTTAAATTCGGTGACCTGCAAGCCGTCTTTCAGCACAATCGCATCGCGGCCAACCAGGTCAATCCGGCTGATATGCGCATCAAGGTTCACGCGGATGCTCGGCCATTTGAGCCGCGCAGCCACTTGCTCAATATGGGTCGATTTGCCCGTGCCGTGATAGCCTTGAACCATGACCCGGCGGTTGTGGGCAAAACCAGCCAAGATCGCGAGCGTTGTGTCTGGATCGAACACATAGCTATCGTCCAGCTCAGGCACATGCTCATCAGACAGACTGAAGGCCGGCACTTGCCAGTCAATATCAATGCCGAATGTGTCGCGCACATCGACAGAGGTATCGGGCTCAGGGATTAGCGTCTCTGCGCTTTGATCGAAGCTGGTGTGTAGTGGAGAACTCATTGCAATGCCCGCCTATAACGCCGCGCGCCAAGCTGCAAGCGCCTGAGTGTTTTTTGAACGCAGTAATTTAAAAGCGGCAATTCCTCGCTATATCGCAGGTATGCCGCGCCCCGATCCTATTGAAGCCATCAGGTTAAAGCTGGTCGGTCAGGTACGCGATGTCTTCAACGATGCCAGCGCGGGGCAAAAGCCTGAGCCGCCATCGGATGACGCCTTGTTTGAGCGCGATACGCCGATCCGCATGGTCCATGCCGATCTGGTGGGCATGATGACCGGCGGCATTCGCAGCTTGCTGCTGCAGATGCTCCACCCGCACGCGCTGCAAGGGGTGCTCGACCACTCAAACTTTCGCGAGGATATGCATGGGCGCTTGCGCCGCACCGCTAAATTCATCGCCGTCACCACTTTCGGCCACCGCGACCGGGCGATGGCGGCGATTGAGCGGGTCAATGGCATTCACGCGCAGGTGACGGGCACTTTGCCTGACGGATCGCCTTATGTTGCGAGCGATCCGCGCACGCTCGCGTGGGTTCACGTGGCCGAGGCGCAGAGCTTTCTCGCTGGTTATATGCGCCATGTCCGGCCCGATATGCCGCGCGCCGAGCAAGACGAATATTACCGCCAGTTCGCCGTGATTGCGCGGGCACTTGGCGCTGATCCCGTGCCTGAGACAGTCAGCGAGGCCGATGCAATTTTTCGCGAATTGCGCATGGATTTGCACCCCTCACCCGAAGCGCGCAAGATTGCCGATTTAGTGCTGAACCAGCGCCCACAAGGCGCGCCGCCAGCCGTGCAAGCCATGCTTGGCGCAGATGCAGTGGCGATGTTGCCCAATTGGGGACGCAGCATGCTGGGCCTGTCACGTCCGGGCCTAGCCGCAATTCCGGCCCGCGCCGCGACATGGGGCATGGGCCGCACATTGCGCTGGGCATTTCGCCAAAATTGACGCGATTCAGGTATTGCTGCGCCGATATTGGACCGCAAATACCAATGGCCAAAGAAAATTGATCGAACCGAAAATCCGCTGAAAAAGCCCTGAGTATCCTTCTGGCTCGAAACCAGTCAGGGCAAGCCACAAGTAGGTCATGCCAGCAAGACTGACGAACGCTGTGATGCCGTGCAATCTCTGCCGCAGCTCGTTCGATTTCAGATCGAGCAGCGATAGTGCCGGCGCCAGAATGTTAAAAATACCAATTATGTAAAAGCCGTGCATTGGGCTGCCCATCGGCCAAATGCCATTGGTGATCATCGCGACGCCAAACATCATCCAGCAAACAGCACCAGCAGAGAAGACCCTACCTGATAGCTTCCAAACGGCTGCTCCGAAAACGAAAATACTAATTCCAGCTGCCAGCGCGGCAACGTTCGCCAAGCTGTGCGAAAACGTGTCTTCTAAGGTCATCACGCTGACATGGGACGCGATCGGATCGTAACCGACCGCAAGAAAGCCGGCCAGAGTCGATAATCCCAACCAAGCTGGCAATGGAACATAGCCCGCTTTGACGAGCAAATCGCTCGTTTTGTCACCCACCATTCTTGATACCCCCACTGTTTTCACCTCCCCATACGTTCGGCATCGATCAATTAGCAACGCCTAGGCAAATACGCGGCTTTTTCTCAGCAATTGATACGCTTCGACCACTCGGCCCAGCCGCGCTTCGTATTTGCGGTCCCCGCCATTGCGATCTGGGTGATAACGCCGCACCAGTTCTGAATAGCGCCGCCGCAGCCGCTGCCGGTCAGCATTCAGCCCCAGCCCCATCGTCTCAAGCGCCACCGCTTCTTCTTTCGAAAACCGACCGTCCATCGCCATTTTCGCTTCGCGCTGCGCACGGCTCTTGATCCCGTTCGCCCGCGCAGAGATGGCGTCCAGTGGATCCTCAAAATCGGCCCAGCGCGGCATTCCATCAACACCGGCGGTTGGTCTGAATGATGGGCTTTCAGTCTTCCAACCACTGGCCGGAGACTGCGCGCGAAGAATTTCTTCGGCGTTCATCCCTTCAAACCAGTCATAACCATCATTAAATTCACGCACATGCTGCAAGCAAAACCAGCGCCATGTCCCCGGTCCGTCAAAACCGTTGGGCTGCCGGCCGGGCGCGCGAAATTCGCCCGCCTCACGGCAACCGGGCGCATCGCAGGCCCGATCTTCTTCTTCGTGGCGGCCATGAAATTTTGTCGAACGCATAAAAATAGAGCATGGGTATTATCGCCTGCAATTCCAAGGGAGAAGCGCGCGTGAGCGGATCAATTAGTGAAGAAATTTCGAAACTTCTGACCGAAGCATTCGCCCCGACCAAGCTGGACGTGATCAATGACAGCGCCCAGCATTCCGGTCATGCGGGCGATGATGGCAGCGGAGAATCGCATTTCACGATTGTGATCGAAGCGCCGGCCTTTGCTGAATTGAACCGGCTTGCCCGCCAGCGTGCGGTGATCGCAGCGCTTGGCGATATCGTGGGTGAGCGCGTGCACGCAGTTGCGATCAAGGCAAGCGCGCCCTAACCTACTCGCGCCGATATCTGTTCGCGCTCCTCCCTCTTGCAATTTGTGCCAATTGGTCGCCTAATGCATCCTGCATAGTGAAAAGCACCGCTTTAAGCAGGCTGTGGGTTGTTGGGGAGAAGGCGAAAAGGTGTTGCTGTCGCGAACCTATCGTCCGTCTGAACGGCTTAAACCGTATATTCGGCGCTTTTACGTGTTTGAGGCTGAGCTACCCGACGACTTTATTATCGAAGATTTTCTGCTGGCGGAAACCGCCTTCGTTCGCTGCCTGTTGAAGGGCGAATGGGTTGGCGAGGTTGCACCGGGCGAATGGTCGCGGCCCAGCAAGACCTTGTTCTTTGGGTCGAACCAGCATCCCTTTCGCGTCCGCGTCCAAGGCAGCTTTGCTGTCGCGGGATTTGCCATCCGCCCCAGCGCTTGGCGCTGTCTTGCGCGCCACCCGCACAATGAATTTGTCGACCGCCTCATCCCCATGGAAAAGATGATCGGCATCAATTCAAAAGGGATGCTGCAGGATGTCGAGGCGGCCAGCGATGATGATGGCAAGCTCGCCGCGATGGACGCTGCAATCTGGCGCAGGATCGAAGAGATTGGGCGCATTGAAACCGACACGGCAATGGCTGAGTTTGAAAAGATCGCACGCACCAATTCGACCATGCCAATCGAAGAAGCGGCCGAACGGATCGGCTTGTCGATCCGTCAGATGGAGCGGCGCTGCAAACAGCATTTTGGCATCACGCCCAAGTCAGTGATGCGGCGCGGCCGTTTCCTCGATCTTGCCGCAGCGATCCGCGGATTTAGCACGCCGAGCGAAGCTGATCTTGCCCAGCTGCGCTTCTTTGATCAGTCGCATCTCAACCGCGAGTTTAAGCGCTTTGCGCAAATGACGCCGGGGCAATTCAAGAAAGCCTTTACACCGCTGCAAACCGCTGGCCTAAAGCTGCGCGAAGAAAGCAAATTCGAAGACTAAGCTGGCCTGCAATTGGGCGAGTGCAGGAAAGGCGAGAGAGATGAATTTTTCAGGCAAAGTTGTGTGGATCACCGGCGCTTCATCAGGGATTGGCGCGGCGCTGGCGCGCGATTTGTCCGATCGCGGCGCGCATCTGGTGCTGTCAGGCCGTGACGAGGCGCGACTTGCCGAAGTCGCGAAGGATTGCGCCAAGACTTTGATTTTACCGTTCGATGTGCGCGATGATGCAGCGCTGGCTGATGCCACTGCCAAAGCGATTGCATGGAAAGGCAGCGTTGACCTTGCCTTTGCCAATGCCGGCGTGTCTCAGCGCAGCCGCGCGCTCAACACTGACATGCAGGTTTACCGCGACATTATCGATATTGATCTGACCGCTCAGATCGCCTTCAGCCAAGGGTTGATCGGCCATATGGTTGAACGAGGATCGGGCGGGCTTGCTTTCATCTCGTCGATCGCGGGTAAAGTCGGCGTGCCAATGCGCACCGCCTATAGCGCGGTCAAATTCGGCCTTGCTGGATATGGCGATGCCTTGCGCGGCGAGCTGTCGCAAACCGGCGTCAATGTGCACATGATCTATCCCGGCTCTGTCGCCACCAATGTCGCGCGCAATGCCATGGTGGGCGACGGGGCAAAACGCGGTGTCAGTGATGACGCGATCGACAATGGCATTCCAGCCGATGAAGCGGCAAGGACCATGCTGGATGGCATTGCCAAGGGAGAGCGCGAAATCATCGTCGCTCAGGGCGCTGAGCTGCAAATGGGCGAAATGCGCCGCACGCCAGAGGCGCTGCTTGATCAGATCGCAGGCATGGTCGCCAGCGGCTATATGGAACGGATGGAAGCGGTGGATTGATCGGGCTTCATCGCCCAAGCCACAATCCCGCAGGCGATAACCTGTTCGAGCCACGCCAATGGCAAAGCGACAGCGATCATTGAATAGGGCGCGAGCCCCATATTGGCGACGCCCAACCAGAGCAGTCCAAATACGGTCACAGTAAAGGCGCTCGCAGCGAGGATCACTTGCCGGATCGACGCGCCAAATCGCTCAAGCCAGATCCAGAAGAAACCCGTCGCTGCGAGGATCAGGATAAGATCCCAGACACCCCAGATCGAAAAAATCACCCAGTCAATCTGCGCGATCTCGGGCCGCTCGGGAAACGCAGCGTGGAGCCGCGGGCGAACCACGAGGAAATAGCGCGCGACCTCCGAGACGTTGATCCAGAAGAAATTGAGCAGGAGCGCAAGCTTGAACGAGCCCTCCGCTTGATAGTTAGGCTGCATGCCTGCACTCCCGTTCCAAGATTGAGACTATTGTTGCCGCCTGCGCGCGCAATGGCTCAGCCGAATTCGCGACCCGCGACATCGCCCAGAGCCCCTGGGCAGCCAAGACGAGGAATTGGGCAAGTTCCGCGCGGCGTATGTCGGCAAGACTGTCGGTCAACGCCTTAGCGAATGCACTCGCCAGCCGATCATGGTGCTGCTGGACGAGCTCTTCAATTTCAGGATCGCTTGCGCCGCGTTCTGTCGTCGCATTGCCAACCATACAGCCCGGTCCGGGCAGCCCGATACGCTCTGCGCGGCTGATCTGGATTTCGAAATAGTCCGCGATAGCCGAGATTCCGGGCGTCCCATCAGCAAACGGTTCCAGCGCCGGAGCTACGACCTCGCTCTGATAGGTCTCAAAACACGCGGTGTAGAGCCCATGCTTGCTGCCGAAATCTCCATAGATCGATTGCCGCGTCGAGCCGGTTGTTTCGACAAGTTCGACCATCGATGTCGCCGAATAGCCGTTGGCCCAAAAAGCACGCATGGCCCGGTCAAGCACATCTTGGCGTTCTGAAGAGCGGGGTCTTGGCATGTGCAGGCAATATCAGAACGTTCATTCTTATACAAGTCATCAAAGGCACTGGCCAATTGCCCGGCTTCGCGTCACATTCACAGCATGGAACAAAAACGTGTCAGCCTCGCTAACGGCATCCACCTCGACGTGCTCGATGAAGGACCGGCCGATGCCCCGGTCCTCATCTTCCTCCACGGCTTTCCTGAAAGCCACCGGACCTGGCGCCATCAGATCGCGCATTTCAAAGATCGCTATCGCTGTATTGCACCCGACCAGCGCGGCTATCGTAGCTCGTCCAAGCCGCAAGAGGTGGACGCTTACACGCCGGACAAACTGATCGGCGATGTCTTTCTGCTCGCTGATGCGCTCGGCATTGGGAAATTCACGATTGTTGGCCATGACTGGGGCGGCGCGATTGCTTGGGGTGTGGCGCTGGGCGGGCAGCACATGCGGGTGGAGCGGGCAATTATCGCCAACGCGCCGCACCCTTCGATCTTTCAAAAGCTGCTCTACACCCATCACGGCCAGCGCGAGGCGAGCCAATATATTCGCGGGTTCAAGGACACGGCGAATGACGCGCTGATCAAGGATGAAGGCCTTACCGGCCTGATGCTGCAAGAGGTGAAGTGGGACCGTCCATCAGCGATGGAGCCTGAAGAGCGCGAGGCCTTGCTGCGCGACTGGCAAAACCGCGATGCCGCGTTCGGTATGATCAATTATTACCGCGCGAGCCCGATCACTGTCCCGACAATGGATGAACCGTTCGAAGTGCCCGCCGACTATGTTGGCCCGGAGCTGCCAAACCTGACCATCCCGGCACTCGTCATCTGGGCGATGGACGACCTCGCGCTGCCCGCTGAGAATCTCGAAGGTTTAAACGCGCTTGTTGACGATTTAACCGTCGAGCAGGTCCACGACTGCGGGCATTTCGTACCTTGGGAAGCAGCAGGCGCAGTCAATGCCGCGATGGAGAAGTTTTTGAGCCGCTAGCCCCCGCTCCACTCAACCCATGCCCCGTGCGGATGCGCGTGGGCAAGGCACACTTCCTCTTCGCCATCCGGCCAATATCGCACGCGCAATTCGTGCCGGAAGGTCGCAGGGTCGGTTTCTAGCGATACCCAGGCCAGCGGTTTGTCTGCTGTCGCTAATGCGCCAGCCTCCTTCATCGCTCGTGTAATCGAGCCTTGCGTTTCGGCAGGCATATATTGCCACATGATCGAATGAAATATGACACGCGTTGTGCCCGTTTCTTGAGGTCGGGCCAGCTGTTCGCGGACAAAATCACCAGCGTCCATCTGCACCAAATCCGGCGCGCGTTCTCCCGCCAGTTGGATCGCTGCATCAATCCGCTCCATCCGCTCTTGCGCGTCTGGCCAGACATAGCTTTTAAGCCGCAAGGCCTTGTCCGCATCGCTCAGATCAATTGTGGCAACATCACAGCCGCGAACGGCGGTGATCTCAATATCAGCGGCGGGAGGAGACACGCCGCGCCACTCAGGCACAATGCGCATGGGCGATGATACAGGGCCAGCCTGCGTCTCTCCCAACTGGTAAAAATACCGGTCCATCATAGTGTTGACGCCCGCACTTGCGCCGAGTTCAAACATATCGAACTTCGCAGGCACGCGGCCGGCCAGCCACAACAGCCCCGCCATAATGCTGGCAGAGCGCCCCGCCTCATTTGTCTGCGGCGGACCGTCAAACCACGGGACAAGTGCCGCGTCATGCGCCTCCACCACCGAGCAAACCAGCGCGTCAACCTCCGCCTGATCAGTGATCTCACCGCGATAAACAGGGGCCAGACGATCATCTGTCCCGCTGAGAAGCAGATAGTGCAAACCGCCCGCAATTCTCAGCGGCATGGCATCCTTCAATGTAAGGCCGGGCCAGTTCGTCATCCGCTTTGCGACCGCCGTATCGCCCTTCGCAGCAGCCTCCAACGCCCGGACAATGCGCGCGGTACAAGGCGCGCCATTTTGCGCCGCATGAGTCACCTGCCAATCGAGAGCAGCAGCAAAATCATCAAGCTCCATGATATCCGTGTCGCTCATTCAGCCTATCTCCTGTCCTGTATTTGCCCGCAATGCGCCCCGCAAAAGCGCAAATCGGCTCAATCGTGCGTGTTGCCCTTTGCCGGTGCAATGCCTAAGTGCCGCCTCGCAATGATTACTGACAATCCTGGCCAGCTCACCTTTGCTATTCCTAAAGGACGCATCCTTGACGAGGCGTTGCCTGTAATGGCGCGGGCGGGAGTTGAACCCGAGGCCGCGTTTCATGATAAGGCCAACCGCGCATTGAGCTTTGGCACAAACCGCGCAGATATGCGACTCATCCGGGTCCGCGCCTTTGACGTGGCGACCTTCGTTGCGCATGGCGCTGCACAAGTTGGCATTGTCGGTTCAGACGTGATTGAAGAGTTCGATTACGCTGACCTTTACGCTCCGGTCGACTTGGACATTGGGCACTGCCGCTTATCAGTGGCGAAGCTAGCAGATGACCATGCGCCTCAAGGCAGCTCAAGCCATTTACGGGTCGCAACGAAATACCCCAGCCTCACTCGCCGCCATTTTGAACGCCAAGGCATTCAGGCCGAATGCGTCAAACTGAACGGCGCGATGGAACTTGCCCCGGTGCTGGGCCTTGCGCGCCAAATCGTTGATCTGGTTTCAACTGGGCGTACGCTTAAAGACAATGGCTTGGTCGAAACGTCGAAGATTATCGACATTTCCGCGCGCCTCATCGTCAACCGTGCGGCTTTGAAGAAAGACCCGCGCGTGGCTGATCTCGTCAATGCTTTCCGCACTGAAATGCAGGCGCAAAAGGCGCGAGGAGAAGCGGCCTAGTGCAACAGCTTTCCACCAAAGATGCCGATTTTGAACGGAAATTTGCAAAAATCGTCGATGCCCGGCGCGAAAGCAGCGACAATGTCTCTGGTAAAGTCACAGACATCCTCGCCAAAGTAAAAGCGCAAGGCGACAAAGCTCTGGTTGAATTCAGCCAGCGCTTTGATGGTCACTCGCTGAGCACGGATGACGACTGGTCGATTTCTCCGCAACGCTGCGCAGAAGCATATGAGGCGCTCGATCCCAAATTGCGCGATGCGCTCGACCTCGCGGCGCGGCGAATTGAAGCCTATCACCGCGATCAAATCCCCGCGAACCGCGATTTCACTGATGATGACGGTGTGCGTCAGGGTGCGCGGTGGAGCGCGGTTGATGCCGCAGGCCTTTATGTCCCGGGCGGACGTGCAGCTTACCCATCATCGCTATTGATGAACGCGATCCCTGCAAAGGTTGCAGGCGTTGAGCGGATTGTGGTGGTCACCCCAACGCCCAAGGGCAATTCAAACCCGCTGGTTCTGGCCGCAGCTCACATCGCCGGCGTCAGCGAAATCTGGCGCGTCGGCGGAGCACAGGCGGTTGGCGCGCTCGCCTATGGCACAGAACGGATCAAGCCGGTTGATGTCATCACCGGCCCCGGCAACGCCTATGTCGCAGAGGCCAAACGTCAGCTTTACGGTGTCGTCGGGATCGATATGGTCGCTGGCCCAAGCGAAATACTGGTGATCGCCGACTGCGAAAATGACCCCGATTGGATCGCTGCAGACTTGCTGAGCCAAGCCGAACACGATCCAACCTCTCAATCCATCTTGATCACCAATGATGCGACCTGCGCAGCGCAAGTGGCCGACCGGATCGACGTTCAGCTATCCCAATTGGCAACTGGCAAAACCGCAAAACAAAGCTGGGACGAGCACGGCGTAATCATCTTGGTTGAGGATTTGGAGGCGCAGGCCCCTGCTCTCGCCAATCGATTGGCGGCTGAACACGTTGAACTGGCGGTCGCCGATCCTGAGGCATTTTTCAATAAGATCAAACACGCAGGCAGCGTCTTCCTTGGCCGGATGACGCCAGAAGCGGTAGGCGATTATGTCGCTGGCCCCAATCACGTCCTCCCAACCGGGCGGCGCGCGCGGTTTTCAAGCGGGCTATCCGTGCTCGATTTCATGAAACGCACCAGCTTTATCGCGTTGGATGATGATGCGTTCGCTGCCATTGGTCCGGCTGCGGCAACCCTCGCCCATGCAGAGGGCCTTCCCGCGCATGCCAAATCTGTGGAGCTTCGCCTCAAATGAACACGCCAGCCCGTTCGCAAGCGCGCTCAACCGCGCGGCTCGCCGCCGTTCAAGCGCTTTACCAGCAACAAATGGAAGGCACGCCAACGATCAAACTGCTCGACGAATTTCATCAGCACCGGCTGGGCAAGGTCATCGACGAGGATGAGTTCGCCGCTGCTGAGGTTGAATTCTTCGATGATGTTGTGCGCGGAGTTGATGCGCGCCGCGATGAGATCGACGCACTGCTGCTAGCCAAGCTTGCGAATGGCTGGACGATTGCGCGGCTCGACAAGACCATGCTGCAAGTGCTGCGCTCCGGGACATACGAATTACTCGCGAGAAATGATGTGCCAGCCGCAGCCGCGATCAATGAATATGTCGATGTCGCCAAAGCATTCTTCGATGATCGTGAGGCAAAATTCGTGAATGGCATTCTGGATGCGGTGGCGAAAGAAGTGCGGATCTAACTAGCCCACCCCTGCAGCGTTATTCATGTTTTATTCATGATATTCGAGTTCTTTTACGTCAGTGTAAAAGTAGGAGGTCAGCATGAAAACCGTTCGCACCCTTGGAATATTGATTGCTGCAGCAGGTGTATGCTTACCTATCAACGCAATTGCACAGAACAACTACAACAGCGGCAATACTCCTACGGTATTTGAAAGAACGCGTAGCCAAGACAGCGCCGCCTTTACTTTTGCTCCTGATCTTTATCGAAACCCTCCTAAAAGTCTCGTTCGACGATTGAAAAGCGATGTTGCTAGAGGCAAGACTGACGCGATGGTCACACTTGGCCTAATTAGGCTGCATGGCTGGGCTTTGACTAAAGAGGACCGGCTGGAAGGTTGGTCATTGCTACTTCAGGCCGCTAAAGGGGGTAATGCCAAAGCCAGCCTCATTCTGGGTGCTTCCTATTTGCGCGGGGAACACATCCGCAGCGATGCCTCCAAAGCAGAATATTGGCTTACACAAGCGATCGAAAGCAATGATCGACGTGTGAGACGCGATGCGCAAAAACTCATTGCGAGCATGTAGCTGAAACGTCTTTTCCTCGGCTAGCGCCACCCCATCACATAATTCTCTTGGCCACCCCGAAGCCGCGCGGTAGCAAGGACCAGTGAACGAAGCCGACTTCATCGCTGCCTTGCGCAATTTCCCTCTCCATCCCGGAGCTCGCGGGCTAAACGATGATTGCGCGGTGATTGAAGTTGGCGGCGAAACCCTGATCCTGACCTATGATTCAATGGCCGAAGGCACGCATTGGCTGCCGGGCCAAGACATGGCCGATGTCGCGTGGAAGTTGGTCGCGAGCAATCTGTCTGATTTGGCGAGCAAAGGGGCAGAGCCGGTCGGTGTGCTTCTCGGCCATACACTTGACGGAGACGAAGACCGGTTCCTTGCTGGCCTGCAGGAAGTCCTAAATGAATACAGCGTGCCGCTGCTAGGCGGAGATACGATTTGCGCCAAGGGCCCGCGCACCTTGGGGCTTACGGCGATTGGGCGCGCCACGCACACGCCTGTCCCTGCACGGTCAGGCGCAAAGGTTGGCGATGGCGTTTTCGTTTGCGGTGTAATCGGCGATGCCATGGCGGGCTTTCACGAGCTTACGAAGGCGAACAGGGCGCGCGAATTGGGCCTTGAGCCCGAGGATGCAGACAAAGCCAGCCCCTATTTCGCCGCAAAGTTCCTGCGCCCAACACCGCTCATCAAAGAGGGGCAAGCTTTGGCTCGCCATGTAAACGCAATGATGGATGTGTCAGATGGATTGTTCCTTGATGCAAGCAGAATGGCGAAGACAAGCGAAGTTACGTTTAGCCTAGAGCTGGATGCGGTGCCTCATTCTAGCAAGTTCAAAGACTATGCCTCGGATGGGAACCAGCTGGATAAGAGCACCAAGGGTTGGCCCTGCCGACTGGCAGCATGTTCTTGGGGTGACGATTATGCGTTGCTCTTTACTGCCCCTGCCAAGGCTCAACTTCCAATTGAGTGCGCAAAGATTGGCGAGGTGCTCGCGCAAACTGAACACCCCCTTCTTGTCGATGGCAAAGCAATCGCCTCGGATGAGCTTGGCTACCAGCACGGCTGATACCGGTATCCAGCACCCCAACAGCCGAATAACCGCAGAAATCACACAGGTTGCGCCGTTTCTGCCCTTGTCACCTTGCACCAACCGCGATAGCCACTCGCCCCTAGCCGCTCCCGTGTCAAAGAGGAGCGGATCTTCCACGCATTCAAGAGGGGATTATTTCCGTGGATCTTATTCTGATTTCAATCGGGCTGGGACTGCTTGCCATTATTTATGGCATTGTCACCAGCCGCCAAGTTATCGGCGCAGACGCCGGTAATGAGAAAATGCAAGAGATTGCGGGCGCGATTAAAGAAGGCGCTCAGGCCTATCTCAACCGTCAATATGCGACCATCGGCATGGTCGGTGTGGTCGTAGCCATTCTGGTTGGCGTACTTCTGGGAGTGATCCCGGCGGTAGGCTTTGTGATCGGCGCCGTCCTTTCTGGCATTGCGGGCTATATCGGGATGAACATCTCTGTTCGCTCTAATGTCCGCACCGCTGCTGCGGCAATGAAGGGACTGCAAGAAGGCCTGACACTGGCGTTCCGCGCTGGCGCAATCACCGGCATGCTGGTGGCTGGCCTCGCTCTGCTTGCCATCGCAGTGTTCTTCTATGTCTTGGTCGACACAATGGGTCTTGAACCAAACAGCCGCGCGGTCATTGATGGTCTCGTCGGCCTAGCGTTCGGCGCATCATTGATTTCGATCTTTGCGCGATTGGGCGGCGGTATCTTTACCAAAGCTGCTGATGTTGGCGCCGATTTGGTGGGTAAGGTTGAAGCAGGCATCCCAGAGGATGACCCCCGCAACCCGGCGACTATTGCCGATAACGTAGGTGACAATGTGGGCGACTGTGCTGGCATGGCTGCTGACTTGTTCGAAACCTATGTTGTTACCGTTGGTGCGACCATGGTTCTGACCGCGCTGTTGCTGACTTCGGTTGGCGATCTGCTGCTCCCACTGATGGCGCTTCCATTGCTGATCGGCGGTGCTTGCATCGTAACATCGATCATCGGCACATATTTCGTGCGCCTTGGTGGCGGCACGAATGTCATGGGCGCGATGTACAAGGGCTTCCTTGTCACTGCCGTTCTGTCGATCCCGCTGATTTACCTCGTCACGCAATATGCGCTGGGCGATATGAACACCGTGATCAACGCTGGCCTTGGCATGGTTGAATTTACCGGCATGGACTTGTTCCTGTGCGCGGTGATTGGCCTGGTGCTGACCTTCATCATTATCTGGATCACTGAATACTACACCGGCACGAATTTCCGTCCGGTGCGGTCTATCGCCAAGGCATCAGAGACAGGCCACGGCACTAACGTGATCCAAGGCCTGGCAATCAGCCTTGAATCAACCGCACTGCCTACAATCGCGATTATCGCGGCTATCATCGGTGCATACCAGCTCGCTGGCCTGATCGGATTGGCTTACGGTGCAACTGCAATGCTGGCGCTTGCCGGCATGGTTGTCGCACTCGACGCGTACGGTCCGGTTACCGATAACGCTGGCGGCATTGCCGAAATGGCTGGCCTTGATGAAAGCGTTCGTGAGAAAACCGACTTGCTCGATGCGGTTGGCAACACCACGAAAGCCGTCACCAAGGGTTATGCCATTGGTTCTGCCGGTCTCGCAGCTCTGGTGCTGTTTTCGGCTTACACGGCTGACCTTCGGGAATACTTCCCATCAGCCAATGTCGATTTCAGCCTTGAAAATCCATATGTGATCGTCGGGCTGCTGCTTGGCGCGCTGCTGCCGTATCTGTTCGGCGCAATGGGCATGACCGCTGTTGGCCGCGCTGCGGGCGATGTGGTGACAGACGTGCGTGAACAGTTCGCGGGCGATCCGGGGATTATGGCCGGCACCAGCCGTCCAGATTATGCTCGTACGGTTGACCTTGTGACCAAGGCCGCGATCAAGGAAATGATCATCCCGTCACTGCTTCCAGTGCTGGCACCGATCGTTACCTATTTCGTGATCTACTACCTTGCAGGCCAAGACAACGCCTTCGCGGCGCTGGGTGCACTGCTGCTCGGCGTGATCGTGGGCGGTCTGTTCGTCGCACTTTCCATGACCGCTGGCGGCGGCGCATGGGACAATGCGAAGAAGTACATCGAAGATGGCAATCACGGCGGCAAGGGCTCAGAAGCTCACAAAGCTGCAGTGACAGGCGACACAGTTGGCGATCCTTACAAGGACACCGCTGGTCCGGCCGTGAACCCGATGATCAAGATCACCAACATCGTGGCCCTGCTGCTGCTTGCTGCGCTTGCTGGTCATTGATGATCTGACCTTCACCTGCGCTTAATGCCGGTTTAGCTATCACAACCCCGCTAGGCCAAGGCTCGGCGGGGTTTTGTTTGCGCAACGAAAAATCCCACAAAAGCAACGCTGAGTTGATTTTTGCGAGATGTTCTGCATACCTTGCCCATCAGGAGGGAAGCGGAGTGGGATATGCTCGGCTTTGTCGCACTAATTCGATGGCCAGCCATCAAACAAAACGGGACTGTATAATGAAATTGAAGACTTCCGTCCTTCGCGGGGTGAGCGCTTGTACGCTCGGAATAGCGGTGTTGGGATCAGGCGCTGTGAGCGCGCCTGCCATGGCGCAAGACGCCGCACCACAAGTGCAACAAACAGCAGAAATGCGTATTCCAGCGGGCGAATTCGTCAAAGCGCCAAATATGAGAAATATTCGGATTTCGCCTGACGGCAAACGTCTTGCTTATGAAGCAGGCCGCGGTGGCCGTTCTCTGCTGGTCACCCTCAATCTTGAGACCATGCAAGAAAAAGCGATTCTCGCCGCTGAAGAAGCGCGCGAGGGCGGCGAGCGCACGATGCGCGGTTTTCGCTGGATCGGGAACAACCACATTGTAATCACGACAATCAACCGTGAAGACATGGGCGGTTCGCTTGGCGACTTCCGCCGCTTGGTGGCTTATGATGTGAATTCAGGCGAGTTGGTTCAACAAGCATGGCGTAATGCCGGGGCCGATGCTGGCACTATCCTTCACATCGACCACGATGAAGGCAAATATCTTTTGCAACGCGACGCGGTCTCGGAGAATTTGGAACGCTTGGGTTTTCCTGAGGTTATTGAAGTCGATGTCAGCACCGGCAAATTCAAAATGGTGCAACGCACCAACCCGGTTGTGCGCGGTTGGGCGGTTGACAGCAAAGGTCAAGTTCGCGCTGGATTCAATCGGGACCGCGACAGCGGCAAAGTTCGGATGCTGTTCAAGCCTGAGGGCGAGCGCAATCTGAAAACGGTTTACAATGAAGCTGATGCGACATTCACGGAATCGTTGCCAGCTCCTTCAATGTTCATTCCAGGCACCAATTATGCCTATGCCGTTTCGAATCACGAAGGGCACGATGCAGTCTACAAGATCGACATGACGACGATGAAGCCTGTTGAAACTGTTTTCGAAACCGAAGGGTTCGACGTTCAGGGTTTGGTACTGAATGACGACGCATCCAAGGTGCTTGGGTACGGAACATTCGATGGCACGATGCGTGTAGAATATATCGACCCCGACTTGAAAACGATAAATGCGCTGCTTGAAGAGGTTTTTGGCAAGGATGAGGTGCGTATTTTCGATTACACGCCAGATATGTCGAAAGTTATTTTGAGCGGCGGCGGTGTTACTCGCTCGCCGGGCTTTTATTTGTTCGACACGCGCACAGGTTCAATGCAGCTTTTGAACTGGCGCAGCACATCTCTAAAAGATGCGCCGTTGAACCCGGTGAAGGCGGAATGGTACACTGCAAGCGATGGCACTAAGATTCAGGCAATCGTGACCTATCCGCGTCACCGCATGGGTCAGAAAAACCTGCCGGTTGTCGTCATGCCCCATGGCGGACCATTCGGTGTGCTTTCAGCAACCAACCAGTTGGAGCCGTGGAACCAGCCGCTGGCAGAGCAAGGCTACGTCGTGATCCAGCCAAACTATCGCGGTTCTGGTGGATACGGCAAAGAGTTTGTCAAAATGGGCCGCGAGCCGGGCGGTTACGGCAAGCGGATGCAAGATGATCTCAACGATATTCTGACCTATTACGGCCAAAAGGGCGTGATCGATCCAGAGCGCGCCTGTGTCATGGGTTGGTCTTATGGTGGCTATGCGGCTGCTCGCGGCGCTCAGCGTGATCCAGAAGTCTGGAAGTGTGCTATTGCTGGCGCAGGGGTCTATGACATGCCCCTCATGAACAAGTGGGATGCCAAGAATCTTGGGCGCTTCAGCAGAGGCTTTCAGGCAACTTCGGAAGATCCCGAAGGCATATCACCAGCGCTCAACACCGATGGTAAATGGGCACCAATCTTGATTGTTGCGGCTGAGCGCGATGCGCGTATCCCAATGGAGCAGGCTGAAACGCTGGTGAGCAACCTGAGAAGGTCGGGCAAGCAAGCAGGCCGCGATTACAAATACATCGTTCAGGAACAAGGAACACATAACCTGCCGTATGACGATGTGCACATGCAGTGGATCAACGAAGCCCATGCATGGTTGGAGCGTTTTAACCCGGCCTATCTCCCGGACGATGGCGATACACCACCTCGGATGATAACCTTCAACTAGGCTTTACGCCAAAACGAAAAATGGCGGTGCCTGTCAGCAGGTGCCGCCATTTTTGTATCGGCAATCGCTTGATCCGCGCCAGCGCTGCTCCAGATCACAACCATTCCTTAACGCCAATCTGCTTTAACCTAACCCCGCGCGCGATATTGCGCGCCGAAACAAGGTTAACGCATGGATATGGCGGCCGCGCCTATAGTGCCTGATACCCCTATGACCTCTGCCCCACTTGATGGGTGGAGCGATGGCATGCATGCGCTTCCCGCGGCCCAGATCAACCGATCAGCCTTTGTCGCTCCGCTTGATGAGTTGACCAATCATGCTGCAGAGCCCAATCCCTTTTTCGAGGAATGGTTTCTATCGGCATCGCTCGCGAGCTTGCCAGATGCGAAAAATACTCAGCTATTTGCCTATATCATCGGCGGCGAGTTGCTGGGCCTTATCCCGATTGAACAAAGCCTGCGCTATTACGGCTATCCCGTCCCGCATTACGGCACTGCGCTGCATGACAATTCATTCTGCGGCGCGCCTTTGATCGCATGCGGGCATGAGGTCGATTTTTGGCGCACATTGTTCACAGCATTCGACACGCGATCAGGGCCAGCGCTGTTCCTCCACTTGCCCTTGATGCCCGCTGGCGGTCCGGTGGCAGAGGCGTTGCGCGAAGCCCTGCATGAACAAGGTCGTTCGCACGCCATCGTCCACAGCGAAGAACGCGCCATGCTGGATGCAGAACTTTCGCCTGAGGAATATCTCAACGCCTCAATGTCAGCGAAAAAGCGCAAGGAATTGCGCCGCCAGCATAAAAGGTTGGCCGAAGAAGGCACTTTAAGTGTTGAGCGGTTGGAAGGCGAAACGAACCTTGCCCTATGGACGCAGGAATTCCTCTCGATCGAGCGTGCCGGATGGAAAGGCGCAGAAGGCTCTGCCCTCGCTAGTGCGACTGAAACAGAGCAATTCTTCACGAAGGCCCTGGCTGGTGCAGCAAGCGCTGGGAGGCTTGAACGGGTCGCATTAAGGGTCGATGGGCGCGCAGTGGCGATGCTCGCCAATTTCCTGACCCCGCCCGGTTCATACAGTTTCAAGACCGCTTTTGACGAACGCTACAAGCGATATTCCCCCGGCCTTCTGCTTCAGCTTGAAAATCTCGAAGTTTTGAGCAGCGAACTGATTGAATGGACCGATAGCTGTGCCGCCGAAGGACACTCAATGATCGAACGCTTGTGGCGCGAGAAGCGCACTCTGCATAGCTATAACGTGGCCATTGGCGGAAAACTGCGCCGAGCCGTGTTTGAGCGATTGATGCGGCGCGAAATGCGCGCAAGTAAAGTTCAGGGGAAAACCGAATGAACGCGCCGATTTCTGATCCGGCACAGTGGCAAGGAATGGATGCGTCTTCGCAGCCAATCTTTGATGCAGAAGCGCGCGAAACTTTCGCAAAGCATTATCCCGAAGGCCCTCACAGCTTGCGCCATGCGCTGGACACGCATCCTCTGTTAGAACTGGACGCGCTGGCACAGCTGGCAGAGAACCTTCCTGCAAGTTCAGTTGAATATAATCGCGGCGACCTGCCCATTGGGGTGGATGGAAAGCCAGAAAGCAATGGCCTGACGATTGGCGAGACCATCCGCAAAGTGGCCGAGGCAAACAGCTGGGCTGTGCTCAAAAATGTTGAGCAAGACGGCGCATATCACGCGCTCTTGAACGATCTTTTAGGAGAGCTGCGCGGCGAAATCGAAGCCAAGACTGGCGAGATGCTGACGCCTCAGGCGTTTATCTTCATCTCCAGCCCGAATGCCGTAACGCCCTATCACTTCGATCCAGAGCACAACATTCTGTTGCAGATCACCGGCTCCAAAGTGATGACGCAATATCCGGCGGGCGATACCCGCTTTGCCAGCGACACGGCGCATGAGGCTTATCATGCGGGCGGCGCGCGCGAGCTAAAGTGGGATGATGGCTTTGCAGGTCAGGGGCGCGAATGCCCACTTGGCCCCGGCGATGCCGTCTATGTCCCCGTTATGGCGCCGCATTTCGTACGCAATGGCGCGGCCAGCTCAATCTCTTTGTCGATCACATGGCGTTCTGCGTGGAGCTATGATGAAAGCGATGCGCGCTGCGCCAATGTGCTGCTGCGCCATCTGGGCTTTGCACCCAAGGCGCCGCCGCGCTGGCCGGGACAAAGCCGCGCGAAAGCGTTGGGGTTTAGGGCATGGAGGCGGTTGTTTGGACGCGCGGGCTTACCGAGTGAGGACCACGCCGTATGAACGCCCCGTTTCCCATTGATACAACTGCCACGGGAACCAGCGCAACCGATCAACTGGCAAACCAGGACGAGCCGCGCCGTGCCTTCTTAAGGGCGAAATGGTTCGCCGCCGGCACTGAACCGGCAACGCGCACACTGATCGCGCGGGATGATGATGGCCGCGCGCTCGCTGCATTTCCGCTGCGCGCCAAGCCCATCGGCCCGATAAAAGTCAACCAAATCGCTGGAGCCTATTGGCCGTTTCGCGGTGCGCCAATCGACCACAATTGCTCCGTGGAAATGCTAGCCCAGGCCATCCAGAATAAGCAATTGGGCTCCGTTTGGCGCATTGGCCCGGTGATCGCTGATGATCCGTCGCTGCTGAAGCTGAAACAGGCAGCCGAGCAAGCCGGATGGCACGCACTGTCTCGGCCAGTTGGATCGCTGTTCGTGCTTGATCTCAAAGCCCTTACGGCATCGGGCAAATGGCCTTCCTCTAAGGGCCAGCAAAAGGATCGCTGGCGGGTCCGTCAGATGGAAAAAAGAGGCCCGGTCACCATCAGCCACTTCACTGGCGAGGATTGGACCGGCACCGCGCGGGGCGCAATTGCAACCATCGAGAGCAATTCGTGGGTCGGCCAATTGGAGCAAGGCGGCGACACCAAATTCCACGATCCGGGCTTGCGCAAATTCTGGGAAGAGATCGCCGATGATCCCGCCATTGCCAATATGATCCGGGGCAGCCTGCTGCATGTGGGCGATACCCCGGCAGCGTTCACCTTCGGCCTTGATTGCGGCGACACGCGCTACCTGATCGCCAACAATTTTGACCAGCAATTCCACAAATTCTCGCCCGGCCGCGTGCTGCTCTATGATGATTTCACCAGCGCCGCGGCGCGCGGGCTAGCCCGAATCGACTGGGGTCTGGGTGATGGCGGATACAAGCGGCAGATGGGTGCAGAGGAAACCTCACACGTATCAGACATATTGTTTGTGCGCGGCGGATTGCAGACTGCGATCCTGCGCCGGGTGTGGCAACGCTAGATTGGCTTGACCTCTCGTCCGCGCGCCAGCATTGCGCCCGGTGATGAGCGATACTCCTTCCAATCAAGATCTGGTCGATGGGCTGGTGCGGTTGCTAACCGTGGGCCAGCAATCAGACGACGCCTATACCGGACGCCCGCAAAAAGGCGGCATGGGCCGTGTTTTTGGCGGCCAAGTGCTCGCGCAGGCATTGCAAGCTGCGCAAGCTACGGTTGGCGATGGCAAGCAAGCGCATTCTCTCCACGCCTACTTCCTGCGCGGCGGCAAAGAAGGCCCCGCCATCGACTATACGATTGCGCGCGATTTCGATGGGCGCAGCTTTTCCAATCGCCGCGTCGTTGCCAGTCAGACGAACGAGGACGGGGTCGCTAAACCGATCCTCAATCTAACCGCCAGTTTCCAAAGCCCTGAAGAAGGGCTTGAGCACACCGACGCGCCCATGCCGGATGTGACGGGACCTGATGATCTGCGTCCCGATATGGATATTCGCCGCGAGACGGTTGAAAAGCTGGGCGACAAATTGGGCGAGGCCCAGCGCGCCTTGATGCTGCGCCCGCGACCGATTGAAATGCGCACGATTGATCGGCTGCATTGGATGAATTCTGAAAAGAAGGAACCGCGCGCACACAGCTGGTTCCGCACCGCAGCGCCTTTGCCAGATGATGCCGCGTTGCACCGCGCGGTGATCACTTACGCCAGCGACTTTACGTTGCTGGGAACAGCGGCTTTGCCCCACGGGCTTAGCTGGATGCGCGGCGAGCTGACCGGAGCCAGCCTTGACCACACTATTTGGTTCCACCGCGCAGCGCGCGCTGATGAATGGCTGCTCTATGTCACGGATAGCCCGTGGTCAGGCGGCGGACGCGGATTTAATCGCGGACGCATTTTCAGCCAATCTGGCGATCTTGTCGCCAGCGTCGCCCAGGAAGGCATGATCCGCAAACGGAAAGGATCGTAACGAGCTTAGCTTTGGTGCCCCGTCGCTCTAGCGAGTATAGCCAAGTGAGCGGATGCGAACGCCGACGTTTGAGACCCAGCAGGCTAATGCGCGAGCAGCACCGGCAAATCAGGCTCGGTAATCGCTCTACGGGTGACACCGCCCAGCAACATTTCTGATAAGCGGGAATGCCCATAAGCTCCCATAACCATTAGGCCGCATTCGCGCTGCTTCGCAGCCGATGCGAGCACATCTGCCGTCTTCGTTTGGCTTGCTGGCAACTCCACCATTTGAGCGTCGATACCGTACCGACTTAAGTATTTTGCGCCTTCGACTGGCGGCAAATCATGGCGATCCGGGTCTTTATCTCCCGCAACACTGGCAAGATAGGTCGCCTTGGCCGTTCGCAACATCGGAAGTGCACTGCGAAGCGCCTTGCACGCCTCTGACGAGCCATTCCAAGCGATTAACACCGGAGCGTTTACGTCAAGCCGCTTTAACTCTTCTGGGATGACCAACACAGGGCACGGCGCCTTCATGGCCAATTCGCCGACCATGCGCGATGTGCCTTTACGCTCACCAATATCATGCGGGCCAACAATGATCACACTAGGAGGGTCGGCAACAGCGTCATTGATTTAAGTCAATTTCCAGAACCGTCTGATCGCACGCGCCTTGCCGCTTGAGGGCGGCGGCTGCCCAAGCTAGTCTGGCTTTCAGGAGAAAGCGCTTATGCAAATCACTCGCCAGCCACCGGTTAAAACAACCCTGCAGCCGAGCAATCATCCCTACCTCTCCGGCCCGTGGACCCCAGTTCACGAAGAGGTCGACGTGGATGAATTGGAAGTGATTGAGGGCGAAATTCCGGCAGATATTGGCGGGATTTATCTGCGCAACACCGAAAATCCAGTTCACCAGCCGCTAGGCCGCCATCACCCGTTCGATGGCGATGCCATGGTGCATCAAGTCAGTATTTCGGGCGGGAAGGCGAGCTATCGCAACCGCTTCGTGCGCACAAACTGCTTTGAGGAAGAACAGATTGCAGGCAGCGCGTTGTGGGGCGGATTGATGGACCCGGTTGGCATTTCGAAACGCCCCGGATTTGGCGCGCATGGCGGGCTGAAGGATACTGCCTCCACCGACATTCTGGTTCACGCGGGAACGGCGCTGGCGACGCTCTATCAATGCGGAGAAGCGTGGCAGATTGACCCGGTAACCTTGGATAATTTGGGCAAGGCATCTTGGGGACCGCTGGACGGAGTTTCTGCCCATCCGAAGGTTGATGAAGACACGGGCGAGCTCATGTTCTTCAACTATTCCAAACACGCGCCTTTCATGCATTACGGTGTCGTCGACCGCGCAGGAAAGCTTGTCCATTACGTGCCGATTCCCCTGCCCGGACCGCGCCTGCCGCATGACATGGCGATCACCGAGAACTGGTCGATCCTCAATGATATGCCGCTGTTCTGGGATGAAAAGCTGCTGGCGCGGGGCATCCACGCAGCGCGCATTCACGAAGGTGTACCGACCCGGTTTGCGCTGATACCGCGCCGCGGCCAGCCAGAGGATATTCGCTGGTTCGAGGCTTCGCCCACCTATGTCCTGCATTGGACCAATGCCTATGAAACAACCGGGCCAAACGGTGATGAGATTGTTCTAGAAGGCTATTATCAGGACAAACCCATGCCTGATCCGCTTGAGGAAGCTGGCGAATACAGCCACATGATGGCCTATGTTGATGAGCATTCCTTTCAGAGCCGCCTGCACCGCTGGCGCTTCAACTTGGAAACTGGTGAGACCATGGAAGAGCGCCTGTCTGATCGGATTGTCGAATTTGGCATGATCAACCCAGATTATCTGATGCATAGATCGCGCTACATATGGTCAACGACGACCCGGCCGGGATGGTTCCTTTTCAATGGCTATGTCCGCCACGATACCGAGACGGGCGAGGAACAAGTCTACCAATTGCCAGACGGGGTTTATGCCAGCGAAAGCCCGATGATCCCGCGCAAACATTCTGCGTCCCCAAGTAGCGAAGCGGCAGAACGACAAGGACGCGAGGATGATGGCTATCTGATCACATTCCTGATTGATGAGAACAATGGTACATCACAGCTCGCCATCCTTGATGCAAGCGACGTAACCAAGGGCCCAATCTGCCGTGCGCGCCTGCCGCATAAGATCAGCAGCGGCGTCCATTCCACTTGGGTTGAGCATGCTCAGTTGCGAGCCGATGCGAAGTTCAAGCGCAGATTGCTCAATGCTGCTTGAAACTTATACCGCGCGCGCGCATTGGGTCATTGATACTGAAATTCAAACCACACGAGGCACCTGTAATGGCATTCCAACTTATTGATCTTCCTTACCCTGATAGCGCGCTTGAGCCTGCGGTCTCAGCCAACACTCTGTCGTTCCATCACGGCAAGCATCACAAAGCCTACATCGACAAGATGAACGCTGCGATTGATGGGACTGCGCATGATGACGCGGCGCTCGAAGACGTGGTTAGCGCCGCACGCGGATCAAACCAGGGCCTGTTCAACAACGCTGCGCAAAGCTGGAACCATGCGTTTTACTGGCATTCAATGGCGGCAAGCGAAACCGCCCCATCAGACGAGCTGAAGGCGAAGATCGAAGCTGCATTTGGCTCAATTGATGAGTTGAAAAGCCAACTTAAGGCGCGCGGCGCAGGCCACTTTGCCAGCGGCTGGGTTTGGCTGGCGGAAAAGAACGGCGAATTGAGCGTTGAAGAAACGCACGATGGCGACACCTTAGCAGATAGCGATTTCAACCCGCTGCTGACAATCGACGTGTGGGAGCACGCTTATTACCTTGATCACCAAAATGCGCGTCCAGCCTATCTTGACGCTGTGGTCGATCATAAGATCAATTGGGCGTTCGCGAGTGAAAACCTTGCTCGCGGCTCAGCATGGACTTATCCTAAATAAGTCCATCGCCAATCGGATATGAAGAGGCCCGGCCCGCTTAGCGGCGACCGGGCCTTTTTCATGGACTGGCCGCAGAGCGCACGGTCCAATCACTGCACAACCGAACTGGACAATAAAAAAGGCCCCAGAAATCGGGGCCTTTTCAATATCGACTTCTCAGATCTTATGAAAAGATCCAGTCCCAAATAGAACGACGCATAGCGAACCTCCTGTTATTGATTGCTCAGTAACATTAGGTTTACCATTTCGATTTGTAAAGTATTAACCGTATTCAGATTTGCCTGGGAAGCTATCCTTCTGTAAACGAAGCGTTTCTTCGATTTGTGAAAGCGCTTGCGGGCGCGCTAGGTAATAACCCTGAGCCACATCGCAGCCCATTTCTGTTAACTTTTCGAGCGTTTCGCGGGTCTCAATCCCCTCCGCGACGGAGGTGATTCGCATATCTTGCGCCAGTTGGATCAAACCCGCGACGATGGCTCGCGCAGCAGGCGAACGTGTCACCTGATCTACGAACATGCGATCGATCTTCAATTCGCTAAACGGCAGGTGATACAGAGCATCAAGGTTGGCACTGGCTACGCCGAAATCATCAATGGAAAACTTGATGCCAGTTTTTGCTATGCGCTCCATAATCTCACGTGCTGCCGCAAAGTCTTCAACGCGCGCGCTTTCAGTAATTTCGATGGTAATTTGGCTTGGATCGGCGCCTGTCTTGAGCAGTGTTTTCTCAATCAAGTCTGCGATCCGACTATCAACGAATTGAATGGCGGATACGTTGACAGAGATGCGCGCATTGAACCCGGCATCCTGCAAACCGCGTGAAGCAGAGAAGCTCTTGTACAAAATTCGCTTCGTTAGATCGTCCAGCCGGCCAACACGCTCACACTGAATAATAAACTGCGATGGCGGGATTTCGCCGCGCTCCTCATCGACCCAGCGCGCCAAAGCTTCAGCGCCCATGATCATGCCTGTTTTGATATCAATTTGCGGTTGAAGCTTGATGGAGATTCGGTTCTGCGACAGCGCATCTTCCAGCCGCGACTGGAGGGAATAATCCCATGTCTCACTGTCCGCCTCAAAATCAGAAATGATGAACACCGGGCGATAGGCTTCGCGCGCTTGGTCAGCGGCTGCGATAGCCGAGCTGATGCGTTTTGAGGCTCTGTTGGAAACAGATTGGTCCGCGCCAATAGTCATCGATACATCGAGCGCACGCTTTGATACCGTGACCGCCTGTGAAGCTACGGCTCGCAGGCCCTCAAGGTGGCTTTGCAAATCTGGATATTCCGCCTTCGGCAAAACAAAGGCGAAGTATTTGCCGCCGTCATAATAGACTACATTGCCCTCATCGCCCAGCGTTAGGCGCGAGGCAACTTGGCGCAGATAGCGACCTTGCTCAGCCGGAGTTATCGATACAAAGACGCCTTCAAGCCGAGCGACCTTTGCAACCACAATGCTGAAAGAATCGTCATCGCGGTCCTCGAAATCGCGGCGCAAAGCAACGAAGTTTGGCAGCTTGCTGCGTGGATCAATAAACAAATGCCTGCGCCGGAAGTGATATGCAATTCGCAACCCCGCAAAGATGACGCTGATCATCATGGCATCGACCATTAGGATCCGTACGCCAAACATCGCCGAAAGAAAGAACGTCGCTACGAATAGCGCCGACCATAAAGCATAGAAGTAACGCCGGGCCTTCTCGTTGCGCAGTATCGCAATACCAAGGAGCAAGATGAAACCGAAAAACGCCAACGTTGCCGAATTGGAAACAAATTGACCTTCCCCGCGAATTGCCGTTTCAGCGGCCACGATGTGTGCTAGCGATGCAGGCGTCTTGCTGTAGCCCCCATCGGGTACCTTAATTGCGCGATCATTGCCTGATAGACCGCCGATCAGGACTTTCTTCCGGCGCAAGGCCTCGGTATCAAAAGTCTCATTATCCGCAAAGCGTGCAAGGTCGAACTGGCGGATTTTAGAACTGTCGATGGAGTAATTCAGATCGATTGGGTCAGTTGCGCGCTCTTCATTGGCCAAGACGCTCCAAACGGATGGATACACCCTTGACCCAGCCGTATGACTGGGCTCGATTGCCCATACAAAACCTAGAAAATCGCTGTGAAAATCGCTGCTCGCGATACGCATGCCAGCTTCAAAATACGGGTCGGTCTGCGCCAGATCAGAGTTTTCTTCCAATTCGACGCGCACAGGACGCGCCAAAACAATCCGGTCGCGTGATTCGAACAGGCGCGCTTGCAGCCGTTTGTCCAGCTCTGGATCGGCGCTCCGTTGGATCGGTGTGTTGATCACTATCAGCTCAGCGCCAGCCTCTTCTAACCGCTCAACTCCGCGCAGCAAATCGGCATTGGTCGACACAACGGTCCGCCGTGCCTCGCTGGAAGTGTCTGTAAAGAATACCATCTCACCGCTAGGCTCATGATCGAAAATTTTCGACTGGAGTGACCAGACCGCGACATCGAGAGGCCGAAAAATCGTGATCGCAGCCGCCAGCGCCGCCACCAAAATGGCGATCACCGCATGACGGAGCCTTCCTGAGGCTGAAAATTTGCGCACCAACTGCAGCAACACATGTTCCCCGATTACCGTGCTTGATTATCGGGCTTTGGTTAATATCGGGTTTGGAAACCGACTTGCGTAGTTTTACGGAGCGTAGAACGTGGGCGATCCAGGTCCAACCGGCAGGCCTGCAACGAACGTCCAAATGTAGAAAAATACGCTCCAAAACGCGATGAAGAACATCGAATATGGCAGCATCATCGCGATCAATGTGCCCACCCCAAGATCGCTTTTATAGCGCGTTGCCCACGCCAGGATCAGCCCGAAATAGCTCATCATAGGGGTGATGATATTGGTCGTACTGTCGCCAATCCGATATGCTGCTTGGATCACCTCAGGCGAATATCCGATCAACATCAGCATAGGCACGAAGATCGGCGCCGTGACAGCCCATTGCGCGGACGCTGAGCCAAGCGACAGGTTGATCATGGCGCACAGCAGGATGAACAGGAAGAATATCATCGGCCCGGTCATCCCTGTCTCAACTAGGAAATTTGCGCCTGTAACCGCTGTAATTGCGCCCAAATTGGTCCACCCGAAAAACGCCACGAATTGCGCCGCAAAGAACACCAGCACGATGTAAAGCCCAAGCGACGCGAGCGCTGCCGCCATGGCGTCAATCACATCGCGATCCGTCTTCATCGTCCCAACCGCGCGGCCATAAGCATAGCCGAGCGCAACAAAGAAGATCAGGATCCACACCACAAACCCATCGAAGAACGGGCTATCGATGCGGTCGCCATTGTCTGGGTTGCGCAAGACGCCCCAGTCCGGGATCAGCGTGAGAGCCATCACGCCGAGCACACCGATCAGCGCAATTCCGGCCCAGCGAAGCCCTTTTCGCTCATCGTCGCTGATTTGCTCCATCATCCGGTCATCAAGAATGGTGGGGTCAGCCAATTTGGGATCATATTTCCCAAGCTTCGGTTCAACGATAAAGATCGTCACCAGCGAACCAATCAAAGTGATGAGGAACGTGGAGCCAACCATGAAATACCAGTTCGCGGTTGCGACCACAGTGTATTCCGGGTCAATCAGGCGAGCGGCCTCCTGTGTGATGCCTGCCAAAAGCGGGTCAATCGTCCCGATCAACAAGTTCGCGCTGTAACCGCCTGAAACACCTGCAAACGCGGCTGCCATGCCCGCGAGCGGATGCCGGCCCAAAGCATAGAAGATCGCCGCAGCAAGCGGGATAAGCACCACATATCCGACTTCGGATGCAGTGTTTGAAACGATGCCTGCAAACACAATCGCGACGGTGACGAGGTTCTTCGGCGCGCCCAGCACCATGCTGCGGACGGCCGCTGACAGCAGCCCTGATTTCTCCGCCACACCGACGCCCAGCATCGCGACCAGAACGACGCCGAGCGGGGCAAAGCCGGTAAAATTGTCGACCAGATTGGTGAAGATGCGGCGGACACCATCGCCATCCATCAGGCTGACCGCGCGGATCATGCCATCCTCAGCCACACCCTTAGCGCCAAGCGGACGCGGATCTTCCACCGCGACACCCATCCAACCGAGCAAGCCGGACAGCAACACAATCCCAAGCGCCAACACCGCAAACAAAGTGACCGGATGCGGTAGCAGATTGCCGAGCCATTCAACCCCGTCAAGAAAACGGGTGAAGGCGTTGCGCTTGCCTTGGGTGTATTCGTCAGGGGTGGCAGGAAGCTCACTCATGCAATGCTCCGGTCAGTTGGGATTACCCGTGATAATCACGCGAAGATGAACGAAAGATCGATAGGGGCTTGGAGCCACATGGCAAGTGTTCCAGAAGAAGGCATTGCAACGAGGGCAAAGCGGTAACGTCCAGCCCCTCATCCCCCAGCGTGGTAGAAATCGTAGATTTGCTGCGCGACCTTATCGCTGACACCCGGCGCGCGTTGCAGATCATCCAATGATGCTGCCCGAACCTTGCTCGCCGTGCCGAAATGCAGCAGTAGCGCGCGTTTTCTGGCGGGGCCAATGCCGGGGATTTCATCAAGCGGTGAGGCGGTAATAGCTTTCGAGCGCTTTGCGCGGTGAGCGCCGATGGCGAACCGGTGCACCTCATCGCGTAAGTTTTGCAAATGGAACAGAACCGGCGAATTGGTAGGCAGCATCTTCTCTCGCCCGTCGGGGAAGTGGAACACTTCGCGCCCTTCGCGGCCATGATGCGGACCTTTGGCAATCGCAATCACGGCGAGGTCTTCGATGCCCAGCTCGCCCAGCACCTCTTGGACGCTCGACATCTGACCTTTGCCGCCATCCAGCAGCACGAGATCAGGCCACACGCCCTCGCGCTCCCGGTCCGGGTCATCCTTCATCGCGCGCGAGAAACGCCGCTCCATCACTTCGCGCATCATCGCATAATCATCATTGGTCTGCGCGGACTTGATGTTGAACTTGCGGTACTGGGATTTTTCAAAACCTTCCGGCCCCGCAACCACCATTGCTCCGACCGCCTTTGCGCCTTGGATATGGCTATTGTCGTATATTTCGATCCGCTGCGGCGGCGCGTCCAGCTCGAGGAATTCCGCAAGCTCACGGTTGGTTTTGGCGCGCGTGCCCGTCTCTGCCAGCCGCCGCTCCAGCGCCTCGGTCGCATTGCGGCTCGCCTGCTCCATAAGTTTACGCCGGTCACCGCGCTGCGGGATCGAGAGCTGCACTTTCTTCTCGGCAACTTCAGACAAGGCCGCTTCGATCAGCTCGCTTTCCGGCAGATCGCGGTCGACTAAGATCATCGGCGGCGGCGGCACTTCTTCATAGAATTGCAGGATGACGTTGGAGAGCACCTGAGCCTCCTCCACATCCTTCGTGTGCGTCGGAAAGAACGCGCGGTGCCCCCAGTTTTGCCCGCCGCGAATGAAAAAGGCCTGGATGCCGACTTGGCCGCCCTTGGAGTTCAGCGCGAAAACATCGGCGTCCCCTATGCCGTTGGCGTTGATCGCCTGTGATCCTTGGATAAACGTCGCCGCGCGCAGACGGTCACGCAGAATGGCAGCGGTTTCAAAGTCCAAGTCCTCCGCCGCCTTCGCCATCTGCTTTTCAAGATCAGCCTGAACCTGACCCGATTTACCGGCGAGAAAGTCCTTCGCCTGATCGACCAACTTATCGTAATCAGGCGCGCTGATCCGATCGACGCATGGCGCTGAGCAGCGCTTGATCTGGTAAAGCAGGCAGGGCCGGTCGCGATTGTTGAAGAAACTGTCAGTGCAGCTTCGGAGCAAAAACAGCTTTTGCAGCGCATTCAGAGTGGTGTTGACGCTGCCTGCGCTTGCAAACGGCCCGTAATAATTGCCCTTCGCTTTGCGTGCACCGCGATGCTTGTGAATGCGCGGAAAGGCATGATCACTGCGCAGCAAGATGAAGGGGAAGCTCTTATCATCACGCAGCAGCACGTTGAACGCAGGGCGATAACGCTTAATCAACTGCGCTTCGAGCAGCAGCGCCTCGGCTTCGGAATTGGTGGTGATGATTTCCATCGACCGGCATTGGCTAACCATCCGTTGCAGGCGCCCCGTCAGACCATTGATCTGCGTGTAATTGGCTACCCTTGCCTTTAGGCTGCGCGCCTTGCCGACATACAGCACATCACCGCGCGTATCGAGCATGCGGTACACACCGGGGACCGGTTTCAGCGTCTTCACTGTCTCTCGGATTGCGGTGACGCCAGCCTCCAGATTGGGCTGAGCGCTCGCGACGGTATAGGCCGCCCGCTCTTCGTTGAAGCGATCAGAACCTCTGGGATCGTGTGGTTTACCGGCAGGCGTGCGAGACATACCCACTAACTAGGGATTGTGGCCGTGCGAGAAAAGCGTGAAGCGCTCGCAGCCCACAATGTCGTGTCTATACAAGTAAAAATTGACCTGAACTCCGAACAAGCACGCTCTACCGCCAACTTATATCTAAAACACTCAATATTTGAGAATGATAGCGAACAAATAATAACATCGGGTTGCCTTAGTTTAACTAACGGAGGCAAATAAATGTCGAATTCAGAACATCATGGGATGAAGCCGCTTGAAGGCCTTTCGGCCTATTGCCGCAGCAGCAAATATGGCGAGGAACAGCGCGATGACCGGTTTGGCCGCTTGTTCCAATATCTCAGCCCAGCTTACACCCGCCCAGATATTCTAGCCGCAATCGGTGCCAAGAACGGCCCGATGGACGGCAAATCCTCTGATAAACGCACTGATACCGTCCCAGTGGGCATGGTTTTCTTTGGCCAGTTTGTCGATCACGATATCACGCTCGACGCCTCGACCACTTTCGACAGCGTGGTCGACAACCCCGGCGAAGTCGCCAATGTGCGCACGCCCACGCTCGATCTCGATTGCATCTACGGCCTCGGGCCAGAGGCGCAGCCATATTTGTTCGAGCAAGGCGGGACGTTTGGCGGGGTCAAGCTGTTAACGGGCGTGGACAATCCGGGTCAGGCGGGCCTGCGCGACAGCGACCTGCTGCGTTCGCCCAATGGCCGCGCGATCATCGGCGATCCGCGTAATGATGAAAACCGCGTGATCAGTCAGATACAATTGGCGATTATCCGGTTCCACAATCACGTCGCGCAGACTTTGCATGATGAGACTGGATTGGAAGGCCACGACCTTTACGAGCATTCGCGTCAGCAAACGACATGGCATTACCAATGGGCCGTGGTGAATGATTTCCTCACCGATATGTGCGGCGTGCCAGTTGTAGAAAAAATCCTCGGCTGTGGCCGCCAGCATTATTGCAGCGAAGTCCCCTTCATCCCGATAGAATTCTCTGTGGCGGCATACCGGTTTGGCCATTCGATGATCCCGATGAAGCTGCAAGTGCAAAAGGGCAAATCACGGCTTGAACTGTTCGGCACGATCCTTGGCCGCGGCTTTGACGCGCTTACCGACCCCAAAGGCGTGGTTGATTGGCATGAACTTCTGTTCACGCCCGAAAACCGCAAGGTTGAGCGCGCGCAAAAGCTCGATACAAAAATGGCGGGTGACCTGCTCAACCTACCGTTCATCGACGGTACGCCTGCGGAAAAATCGCTGGCAACGCGCAACCTGCTGCGCGGCAACACATTCCTGCTGCCTGCTGGCGAAAAAATCGCGGTAGCCATCGGCTGCCCTGAGGACCAGATCAAAAAGGTCATCAAGAAAGTCGCGAAGGTGAATGGCGATCTGGGTGATGAAGGCATACCGCTGTGGCTCTACCTTTTGGCCGAGGCCGAAGTGATCGGCCGCGCAGAGAGCGATGGCAGCACCAATGAGGGCGAAGGATTGGGCCCCGTCGGCGCGACAATTGTCGCTGAAACGCTGATCGGCCTGCTGGAACTGGACGATCATTCCTATCTTGGCGCGAACCGCAATTGGTCCCCGCGTGAGGAATGGAACACATTGGGCAAACTGGTGACTGTCGCACAACCCTGACCCCCGTCAGGGCGCGGCAAAGCGGGATCGGCAGGCAACCCACTTGCCCCCGGGTGACTTCCGGTCCCGCGAACCACTCTGCCGTGGCCGCATTATGTTGGCATGATGCAGCGTTGCCCCTATCGACGCCGTCATGCAGGAATATGACGCAATAGTGTTGGGCGCAGGCGCCGCCGGACTGATGTGCGCCGCAGTGGCGGGCAAGCGCGGTTTGCGCGTTGTCGTTTTGGAAAAGGCGAATGCTCCAGGCAAAAAGATCCTGATTTCCGGCGGTGGGCGCTGCAATTTCACCAATTCGCGCACGACCTCGGCGAATTACCTGTCGGCCAATCCGCATTTCGCGAAGTCGGCGCTGAGCCGGTACTCTCCCCAGGACTTCATCGATCTGGTGAATGACTACGGCATCGCTTGGCACGAAAAAACATTGGGCCAATTATTTTGCGATGGCTCGGCCAAGCAGATAGTCGAGATGTTGCTGGAAGAATGCGCGAAGGCAGCGGACTTTGGCGGCAACGTCGATGTGCTGTGCGATGCGCATGTCAGCGACGTGGTGGAAGATGCCGGCGAGTTTGCTGTCAAAGCGAACGGCCAGGCAATGCGCGCAAAATCACTCGTGATCGCCACCGGCGGACCTTCGATCCCGAAAATGGGCGCGACTGGCTACGCCTTTGAACTCGCGCGGCAATTCGGGCTGAAAGTGGTGGAGCCTCGTCCTGCTTTAGTCCCGTTGACGCTCGGCGGCGAAGAATTGATGTTTCGCGAATTGTCCGGCGTTGCCGCCCCCGTGGTCGCGCGCGCGGGTCAGAAGAAAACAATGGTCGAATTTCCAGAGGCAGCGCTGTTTACGCATCGCGGGCTGTCCGGCCCAGCCATCCTGCAAATCTCATCCTATTGGAAGCATGGTGAGGAGATCGGGATCGCCTTTCTGCCTGATCTGCCAGCCGATTGGCTTACCCAGTTAAAGTCGAATAACCCGCGAGCGACCATTCGCGGCGCGCTGCGTGAGCACTTGCCAGCGCGCCTTGCCGATGCGCTTGCCGAACGGCTGAAGATTGATCGCGAGCTTGGCAACGTCCCTGACAAGGCGCTGCAAGAGGCTGCGCGTAAACTCGCTGACTGGCGCTTCACCCCCAATGGAACCGAAGGTTTTGCCAAGGCCGAGGTGACAATCGGCGGTGTTGCGACAAGCGAGTTATCCTCCAAAACGATGGAGGCGAAAAACGTGCCCGGATTGTATTTCATCGGCGAGGCGGTGGATGTGACCGGCTGGCTGGGAGGCTATAACTTCCAGTGGGCTTGGGCCAGCGCCGCCGCGTGTGGGCAAGCTTTGGCTTCTCACGGCGGTGGCACATAACAATGTTACAAATCCCCTTCCCCAATGGTAATCCTTGCCGCCTGCGTTAGCTTGTAACGCAACTGAAACATCTATAGGCCGACTGCAGAGCCTTAAAATAGGCCGAAGCCACCCACATTTGGGTTGGCCTGCAGGAGAGACCCTTGCGCCAATTGCAGGGCATGGATTCCTCGTTCGTAGCGTTGGAATCGCCAAATTCGCCGATGCATATCGGCAGCGTGCTGATCTACAATCCGGAGACCGCTCCGGGTGGGTTCGTTCGGTTTAAAGACATTCTCAGTTTTATTGAGGGCCGAATGCAGCTCTCTAAAACGATGAGACAGCGGCTTGTACGGGTCCCGTTTGACCTCGATTATCCCTATTGGATTGAGGATCCCGATTTCGATCTCGAATACCATGTGCGGCACGTGGCGCTGCCCAAGCCGGGCGATTGGCGCCAACTGTGCATTCAGGCCGCGCGCATCCACGCCCGCCCACTCGACCTAAATCGCCCGCCATGGGAATTCACCGTAATTGAAGGCTTGGACAATGTCCGCGACTATCCGCCCGGATGCTTCGCTTTCGTCACCAAGGTCCACCATGCCGCGATTGACGGGATGAGCGGAATTGACCTGATGGAAGCGCTCCACACGGTCACACCCAGCACAGCACCGCCGAACAAGCCCGATGATTGGAAACCAGAGAAAGTGCCGGGAGCGGTTGAACTGCTCGGCAAGTCATACATCAACGCACTGATGAACCCGCTGAAGCAAGCACAGGTCGCAGCCCAAGCCCTTCCCGGTGTCGCCAATGCGATCAAGGGGCTTGTCACGCGCGACTTTAAGCTCAGCACGGATATGGTGCCGCCGCGCACCCGCTTTAACCGATCAATCTCACCTCACCGCGTTATCGAAGGACGCAGCTTTCCCTTAGCCGAGGTCAAAGGCATTCGCGCGCTGCTTCCCGAAGCGAAGGTGAACGACGTTGCCATTGCGATTATCGGCGGCGCTTTGCACAAATACCTCACCGCCAAAGATGATCTGCCGAAAGCAACGATGACGGCAATGGCGCCCATCTCCGTCCGAGCTAAGGACGAAAAAGGCGATATGGGCAACCAAGTCGCGGCGATGGTCGCGCCGCTTGGCACGCACATTGCCGATCCCAAAGAACGGCTCGAATACGTCTTTAACCAGACAAGCAATTCCAAAGCGATGACCAACGCGCTGGGCGCGCGCACCATGACAGAAGTCAGCAAGGTCAACCCGCTGCTCTACATGGCACTGGGCGCACAATTGTTCAGCCGGGTCAGCATTGCGCACAAGCTGGCCATGCCATTCAACACGGTGGTGACCAATGTTCCCGGGCCGCCCGTTCACATCTATTCTTCAGGCGCGCGGATGGAGAGCATGGCACTCTCGCTCATCTGCCTGACGGACGGACTGGGTCTGGCGCATGTGGTGCAGAGCTATGTCGATGAAGCCTACATCAGCTTCACCGCTTGCCGCGACATCATGCCGGATCCAGAATTCTATTCGCAATGTTTGCAAGACAGCTTTGATGAGCTGCTGGCAGCCGCGGTAGCAGCACAAAAAGCTGCACCAAAGAAGAAGCCTGCCAAACGAGCAGCGGCGAAAAAGACACCAAAAGCAAAAGCAAAACCTACAAAACGGGTCGGGGTAAAATCATAATGGCGAGTATCGCATCAAATTCGGTAGTGGACGCCGAACGCTTCATCGAGGAAACAAAGGCCAAGCCGCCGCACCGTTTCTGGACACTAACCGAAGGCCGCGCCTTTTTTGAGCTGGGCGCATTTTACGCCTCCCGCCTGATGCTGTCGCAATTGCCCAAGGGAGACGGCCACGCCGTTATGGTCATGCCAGGTTTCATGGCGACCAACAATTCAACAGCGCCGATGCGCGGTCTGCTCAAGGATTTGGGCTATAACGCACACGGCTGGGATGCAGGCCGCAACCTGCGCGTGAATGAAGAACTGCTGCAAGTGATCGAAGCGCAATTGCTTGAGCTTTATGAAACAAGCGGACGCAAAGTATCACTGGTAGGTTGGAGCCTTGGCGGTGTGCTTGCGCGCGAACTGGCGAAGCTGCACCCGGATATGGTGCGCTTGGTCATCAGCCTGGGCAGTCCGATTTCTGACGATCGCAATCACACCAGCGCGGCTCGCCTGTTTAAATTCTTCAACGGCAATGAACCAGAGCAGCTGCGTGATGGCCAGTTCCAGGGGCTGGACGTCGCCCCGCCCGTCCCAACAACATCGGTTTTGACCAAGACAGATGGCGTGGTCCATTGGCGCGGCAGCGTGCAGAAAAAAGGTCCATACCCGACTGAGAACATTGAAGTTTATGCCAGCCATATTGGCCTTGGCGTCAACCCCAGCGTCATGATCGCAATTGCGGACCGTCTCGCACAGACAGAGGGCGCGTGGAAACCATTCAAGCCTAGTCCGCTGCGCCGCTGGATGTTCCCCAAAGTCTAGAACAACTTTCTTATATCGAACCCGACAAATCTGCCCGTCGGATCGATCAGGAACGGCTGAAAATTGATCGGCGTGTCGCCATTCGCGTCCGTCACCTGTCGGCGCGCGTCGAAGATGTTGTCTGCTCGCAGGAATATGCGGACATCCTTCAAAATGCCTTTCTGTTCGCCAAACAGCTGATCGAGGTTTGCGAAAACGCGCACGTCAAAAGTCACCAGATCATCGAAGAATAGATCCGCGCTGCCCGGCAATCCCGTGCCATCAATTCGCGAGCTGCCAGTGTAGCGGCCCGACAATCGCAGACCTTTGCCACCACGAAAAAAGCCCGCTTCCAGACGGGTAGAATGGCGCGGCAGCCCAAACGCTCCGGTCGCATCGCCATCAAGAAGATCGAGCGGCTGCAATCCCGGTGCGATCAAGACTTCGTTCTCTAGCTCAATCGTATGGCTCAGGTTGACGAAATAGCGCCCACGCCCATCGCGTCCAAACCCGCTAGCAAGCGGGTTACCTCCTCTACGCGCTCCAGGAGGACCGCCAGCACCGGGAGCAGCACCGGCACCTGGAGGAGCACCACCGCTGCCGCGGCGCATCAACGCAGGATCCATGCTGCAGAAACGCGTTCTGAACTGCGCCAGCCGTTCTGGCGGCACTTCGCCATTCTCGTCGCGGACACGGCTCAAAATGCGTTCAAACCGCTGCGGGTCAAAGTTGGGGATTACGGCGGACACATCCTCGCCATTCTCAACCGCGCTTATCAGCTGCGTGAGTACGTCCAGACCATCATCAGCGCATATCCGCTCACGGAATTGCCGAAACTGCGCGCGCTGTTCTTCGGTTGGGGGCCCACCTCGTCCTTCGCCGGCTGGCGCTCCGCCAGCTCCCACTCCGGGCGGTGGACCGCGCCTACCCTGCCCGCGCGCCTCGCCGCCGCCGGGACGTGCGCCGGGCCTACCGCTTGGACGTGCACCACCCCAGCTGCCGCGCGTTGAGAACCGGAATTGCAAACGCTCGCTGCGCGTTTCGGAAAACGTGACTGGACGGCGATCTATCGCCAGCAATGTTCCTGCGCCATCGCGCGTGATCCGATCCGCAAAGGCGGCTTCGATGTTATCTGTCAAAACCGGAAACCCGCTTGTTACATCGTCAGAGCGGTTGCGAATATACTCTGCGGTGAAACGCGATCCGCGCCAGAAGGGCAATTGCCAATTCGCAGCAAAGCGCCAATCGCGCTGCGTCTCAGCCAGCAAGTTAGGATTGCCGCCTGTCGTCACTGTCGCCAGCACGGTCTCACCATTGGTGAAATCGAACACGGGCGCGTTCAGCGTAATGATCTCTGGATTGCCCAAATTGCCGAGGGATGGGGCAACTTCGCGCTCAATATAAGTTGCGGTCAGTTCAAGACTGTCCACCGGAGACCAATTGAGGCTAGCCGACCAGTCAGACAAAGTTCCAAAGTCAGACAGATTATCAAGGCCCCCGCTTAGGTTGAGCGTAAAACTGCCCAAAGCGTCAGCCACAGCGTTGCGGCGGCTGGTCAGCGGCAGCACAAGGTTTACCCCGCCTTCCAGATCACCGCGGGTCAACTGCGTCTGGCCAATTGTGCGCGTATCTTGGCTTTCGATCCGGGTCCAACCGTATCCGGCATCGAAAGTCACGATTGCTTCGCCAGCGGGCAATTGCGCAAACGGTCCGCGCGCAGTCACCTTTGAACTTGCGAGCCAATTGCGCGAGTTTGCGACATCAAATCCAGCATCGGCGCTCTGGGGTAGCGCAGCGTCTACAGCTAAGGCTCCGCTGGCGGCATCAGCGATAAAGGCGCTGGTATCAAATCGCCGGTCGATCTCCGTCTCGCTCTCAATCAGGCTCGCATCGGCGGTCGCGGTAAGGCGGAAGAGACCAAGCGGCCGGGTGAGTGAGCCAGATGTGGAATAGGTATCGACCGAAGTGCGCCGCTCCAGCGGGTCATTTTCTCCGAATGTGCGCAGCAGGCTGTCTCCTGCCCCATCGGTGAGCTGCACAATGTTGAGGCCAGACAGGCTACGGCTTTGATTGCGATTGTAATTGAGATTGGCTGACAAAGATGTCCCGCTATCCACCAGCGCTTTTGCCCAGCTAACGCTGCCTTCCAATGCAAGGCTATCTGCGACAAGGCTGCGAAACTCAGCCTGATCGGGGTCGCTTGCTACATCGGATATGGAGCCAGGCGTTTGGATGATACCGCGTTCGGATTCGGTCAGAAGCGATAGATCGCGCGCTTCCAAATTGACGTTGAACCGCCCGCCGTCCGCTATCTTGAGATAGCCAAATTCCTGCTCCAACGCGGTGTATCCGCCGCGCGACGGCCCTTCAAATTCCAGCTCAATTTCGCGGCTCGAATAATTCTCTTTGAGGATCAGATTGATAACGCGGCGATCTGGGGCAAAGCCAAACCTTTGCGCAACTTCTTCGGGGAAGACTTCAACCTTCTCAAGCGCCTCTGGCGGATATGAGGCAAGCTCTCGAAAGCTGCCAATGCGGATGCCATTGACCAAGATCACCGGACGGCCGCCGCCGCCACGCCCGCGCGCAGAGCCAGTTTGATTGGTCACCTGTGTTACAAGGTCCGCAATCGAAGTGACGCCTTCGCTCGCGATATCCTGCTCGTTCAATTCCAGTAGCGGGGCCTGTTCGACGAGCAATTGCCCACGGATTCGCTCACTGCGTACCACGATCTCGCCATCGGATGACGCCCCGATATTGCTGCCGATATCAATGTCAGAGTTTTCAGGATCATCTGCTTCCTGCGCCAAAAGCGGCGCTGTCATCAGGCTGGCAAGACAAACGCCTGCTCTAAGATATTGAAGGGGGGACATGGTTTGCCTTTTGGTCGGATGCGAACTGCCTAACAAGCCGCTGTTTTGTATCACTTTGCATCACTAGCTTCGGGGTTAGCTACGGAGAGGTAGAAGAATTGGACGTTTAGGCTTATCGCGGTCACAACGCACGAGACTTCCCTTTTGTTCTCGGCAAGGCTATTGGGCGCGTCCAACACCGAAGAATTAATCAAATTTGCAGTTTGCATAAGGATATCCATGGCCAAAGAAGAACTCCTCGAAATGCGCGGGAAAGTCGTTGAACTGCTACCCAATGCGATGTTCCGGGTTGAGCTTGAAAACGGTCACGAAGTGCTCGGCCACACAGCCGGCAAGATGCGCAAGAACCGCATTCGTGTGCTGGTCGGCGATGAAGTCCTTTGTGAGCTCACTCCATACGATCTGACCAAAGCGCGTATAACCTATCGCTTTATGCCTGGTCGCGGCGGCCCCGGTCAGGGCCCCGGCCCCGCGTAAATTGGTGCGCTGAATGGGCGCGCCCCACCTTACTTTAGGTTCAGCAAGCCCGCGCAGACACGATCTGCTTGGGAGGATTGGTATTGAGCCGGATGCGATTGCGCCGGCTGATATTGATGAGACCCCGCAAAAAGGAGAGCTGCCGCGCGACTATGCAATGAGAATGGCGGCTGAGAAAGCAGCGGCGATTCCTGCAGACGGCCATGTGCTTGCTGGTGACACAGTGGTTGCTGTTGGTCGGCGTATCCTTCCGAAGACAGAGATTGAAGATGAAGCGCGCGCCTGCCTCAAACTGATGAGCGGGCGGCGACATACCGTTTTGTCAGCGATCGTCTTGCGCGCGCCTGATGGGACCACGCGATCACGGCTTTCAGAGAATATCGTTCGGTTTAAAGTGCTCTCCGACGAAGAAATCGCAAGCTATCTTGCTGGCGGCGAATGGCAAGGCAAAGCGGGTGGTTACGCCATCCAAGGCGCAGCTGAAGGATTGATCCAATGGATCAAGGGGAGCCATTCCAGCGTCATGGGCCTGCCGCTTTATGAAACGCGCGCATTGCTGAAAGCGGCGGGCTTTCAAATTGCCTGATGGTGCCGCAGCTGAATGGCTCATTGAAGAGGGCATTGGAGAGGACCGCGCGCTGCTAATCAAAAACGGCGACGTGGTTGCCGCCAAGCAGTTCTGGCTGAGCAAGATCTGCGCCCGAACCATCGTGATGGCGAAAGTAACCGCGCGCAGGCCCAATTCGGCGCGCGCCCTGTGCCTCAGCCCAGACGGCATTGAGATCAACGCCGATGGCCTGCCACGTAGTGCGAGCGAAGGCAGCGATGTGCGGTTGATAATTACCCGCGAACCAGTGGCAGAGCGTGGACGGCTTAAGCGCGCGCAGGCACGCTATTTTGGGGAACACCCAGACAAAGGACTGCCTCCAGAATCGGTTTTCGCGACTGGCACAAGTGTGCGCCGCTTTCCCAGCGGCTTTTGGGACGAAGTGTGGGACGCGGCTTCCGCAGGCCAGATCGACTTTGCTGGCGGTTCCATCCTGATCAGCACAACGCCCGCCATGACCCTGATCGACATTGATGGCGAAGGCTCACCTAAAGAACTGGCATTGGCCGCTGTGCCAGCGATTGGTCAGGCGCTGCGCTGGTTTGATCTGGGCGGCTCTATCGGTATAGATTTCCCGACCATTGCCGACAAAGCAGGCCGCAAGGCGGTGGACGCTGCGCTGGAACAGGCTCTGGATGATTGGCCACATGAACGCACCGCGATGAATGGGTTCGGCTTTGTGCAATTGGTCGCGCGCATGGAGGGGCCATCGCTGTTGCACCGCCTTGCGAACTCAAGGGTCGGTGCCTGCGCGCGCATGGCCTTGCGCCGGGCGGAAATGGCAGAGGGGACTGGCCGCGTTCTGCTGCTTACCGTTCACCCCGCCATCAAAGCAAAACTCAAAGAGGAATGGCTGATTGAACTTTCGCGCCGGACCGGCAAAGAGGTGCGGATTGAAACCAATCCGAAACTTGCACTCGAAGCGGCTCAGGCCCAGATTGTAGAAAGATGAACACCCGCACAAAACCATGCCCAATCTGCAAGAAGGCGCGATCCGAAGACTTTGCACCCTTTTGCTCTCAGCGATGCAAAGATCGTGACCTCGCGCAGTGGTTTGGCGATGGTTATTCCGTCCCCGGCCGCCCGGTCTCTCCTGATGAGATCACCCCCGACGATTGGGAACAGCAGGGATAAGTGCTGGCCGTTACGCAAAATGGCCACACAATCGCCAAATTGCTCTTGCCAAGCGCGTGAGGGTTCGCCATAGGCCCGCACTCATTTGCTCGCCGGTTCAAAGCGTCTGTTCGCCTAGACCGTCGCCGCAGCGAATGCCCGGGTAGCTCAGGGGTAGAGCAGCGGATTGAAAATCCGCGTGTCGGTGGTTCAAATCCGCCCCCGGGCACCACTCGCTGGACTGGAAGGAATGTCCATGACCCGTCGCCGTCAAATCTACGAAGGTAAGGCTAAGATCCTGTATGAAGGTCCTGAGCCGGGGACGATCATTCAATATTTCAAAGATGATGCGACCGCGTTCAACGCGGAGAAAAAGGGCACCATCAATGGCAAAGGTGTGATCAACAATCGCATAAGCGAGCATGTATTCACCCGCCTTTCGCACATTGGCATCCCGACCCACTTCATCCGCCGCCTCAATATGCGAGAGCAATTGGTGCGTCAGGTTGAGATTATTCCAATTGAAGTGATCGTGCGCAATGTTGCCGCTGGATCGATTTGCAAACGCCTTGGGCTGGAAGAAGGCGAGCCGCTGCCGCACACGCTGATCGAATATTGCTTTAAAGATGACGCGCTGGGCGATCCGCTGGTCTCTGAAGAACATATCGCCTGCTTTAACTGGGCCAGCCTTGAAGAGATGCAGGACATGTCTTCAATGGCGATCCGCATCAATGATTTCATGTGCGGCATGTTTGCTGCGATTGATATTCGTCTGGTTGATTTCAAACTTGAGTTTGGACGTCTTTTTGATGGCGATTTCAGCCGAGTCATTTTGGCCGATGAGATTAGCCCGGATGGCTGCCGCCTGTGGGATATGAAGTCGGGTGAGAAGCTTGATAAAGACCGCTTCCGCCGCGATCTAGGCGGCGAAGAAGACGCTTACCGCGAAGTCGCGCGCCGCCTTGGCCTGATGCAAGAAGAAGACAATGGTCCGGGCGAAGTGCTCGATCTGTCTAGCCATCGTAGCCGGCTACGCGGAATGCCGCCCAAAAAATAAATCACCAATACAGGTTTCTGCCGCTAGAGTGCTGTCTTTGATCACAATAGGGCACTCTTCCAGCTTATGAATTTCACGACCCGGGCAGCCGCCGCTGCCATCTTCGTCGCGTTTCCAAACATCGCACTGGTTCAAAGTCTCGCTGCGAAGGAAGTCGCGCAAAATCCTGCGCAAGCCGCCGAACAAGCCAAGGCAGAAGAGCAAGTCTCGTGGGCATTTGAAGCCAGCGACGTACCGGTCGACCCCGGCTTTGTATTTGGCGAACTAGACAATGGCTTGCGCTATGTGATCCGCGAAAATGGCACGCCAGAAGGCACTGCTTTGGTGCGTTTGCAGATCGGTTCTGGTTCGTTGGACGAGACAGAGACCGAGCGCGGCTTGGCCCACTATGTCGAACATATGGCGTTTAACGGTTCCACCGGCATTCCTGAAGGCGAGATGATCAAGCTGCTCGAACGCGAAGGGCTCGCATTCGGAGCTGACACCAATGCCGCGACCGGATTGGAGACGACGACCTACATTCTCGACCTGCCTCGCAATGATGAAGATTTGCTCGACACCGCTTTAATGCTGATGCGTGAGACCGCGAGCGAGCTCACGATTGCGCCCGATGCCGTAGAGCGCGAGCGCGGTGTAATTCTGGCCGAACGGCGCGATCGCCGCAATTTCCAGCAAAAAGCGTCTGAAGATCAGCTTGAATTTCTAGCGCCGGATGCACGCTTCCCTAATCGCCTGCCGATCGGCACGCTTGAAGTGCTGCAAAATGCCACTGCGGATGATCTGCGCGGCTTTTATGAGCGCACATATGTGCCCGCCAATTCGGTGTTGGTGATCGTCGGTGATTTTCAAGCCGAAATGGTCGAAGCTAAAATCGCACAGGTCTTTAGCGATTGGGAAGCCGGCCCAGACCCGGTTGAACCTGAAACCGGCCCGGTTGCCATCGACCGCGAGGCAGCAACGGATATTTATATCGACCCGGCGCTGTCCGAAAGTGTCAGCATCATCAACTTTTCAAGCTGGCAGGATCGCCCTGATACGCTTGCGAACCGCGATAAAGCGATCCTGCGCACCGTCGCCTATCGCATCATCGCCCGCCGCCTATCGCGCCTAGCGCGGGCAGAAAATGCGCCGTTTCGCGGTGCCAGTTTTGGAAGCAGTGATGTGTTTGAAGACGCGCGCACCACTGGTATTTCAGTCAGCAGCGCGGATGGAGAATGGGAAAAGGGCGTAATCGCTGCCGTGCGCGAAGTGCGACAAGCGCTCGAATTTGGCTTCACACAGGCCGAAGTAACCGAACAAATCGCCAATCTGCGTACCGGGTTTGAAAACAGCGTCGCCGCTGCTGACACGCGCACGAATGGCGCATTCGCCAATGCCGCTTTGCGACTGGTCGGTTCTGACAGAATTCCGACAACGCCATCGTGGCGGCTGGACCGGTTCGAAGCCTTTGCACCGTCGATCACGCCACAAGCGGTCTATCAAACCTTGCTAGCGGACATGCCTGCGCTGAAAGATCCGCTGATCCGGTTTCAAGGACGCACCGCACCAGAAGGCGGTGAGGCGGCTTTGCGTGCAGCGTTCGAAGCAGGCATGAGCGCGCCAATCGCTGCGCCAGAAGACAATGGTGCGGCAGAATTTGCCTACAAAGATTTCGGAGAGCCCGGCACAGTCGTGAGCGATCAGGTCGACGAACGCCTGGGCATTCGCATGATCCAGTTCGCAAATGGTGTGCGGCTCAATCTCAAACAGACCGATATTCGCAAAGACCGCGTCAGCTATCGCCTAACGCTGGACGGGGGCACATTGCTCGATACCGCAGAAGACCCGCTCAAAACCGCCATGGTCAGCGTGTTGGCAACCGGCGGTTTGGGCCAGCACAGTCAAGACGAATTGCAAAGCGTGCTTGCAGGGCGCAGCGTTGGATTCAACATTTCCTCGAGCGCAGACGCATTCCGCATGGGTGGAAGCACAACCCCGCGCGACCTTTCCTTGCAGATGCAATTGCTCACCGCTGCACTCACTGATCCGGGATACCGCGCTGAGGGTGAAGAGCGCTATGCCAAGAACATCGAGAATTACTTTGCTAATCTCGATGCAACGCCAGGGCGCACTTTGCGCAACCGCATTGGCGGGATCGTCTCAGACGGCGATCCGCGTTTCAGCCTGCAACCACAAGAAGCGTATCTGGAAAGAAGCTTTGCGCAGCTAAAGGCAGACATTAGCGACCGTTTGGCCAAGGGCGCGATTGAGATTGCGCTGGTAGGTGATTTGGAAGAGCAGGCAGCGATTGATGCGGTTGCTGCCACATTGGGCGCCCTGCCCCCGCGTGAAGTCGATTTCCGGCCCCGCGAGGAAGCGCGCATCCGGTCTTTCACCGCCGATCGCAGCACCCGCACCCTCACCCATAGCGGCGAACCTGACCAAGCGCTGGTGCGAATGATGTGGCCGACCACCGATGATAGCGATTTGAGTGAAGCCCTGCGACTGTCTTTGCTGGGCCGGGTCGTGCGATTGGAATTAACAGACCGTCTGCGTGAGGATTTGGGTCAAGCCTATTCCCCATCAGCTGGCAGTTCCACTGGCCGCGTCTACAAAGGCTATGGCACGTTCACGATTACAGCCTCTGTCGATGTGGCTGAGCTGGGTGAAACCCGCGCAGCCGTGCGGACGATGCTGCAAGCCATCGCAGCCAAGCCGCTTGATGCCGATGTCATTGAGCGCGCTCGCAAGCCGCTGCTCGAAAGCTATGATAATGCTCTCAAATCGCTTGGCGGCTGGATGGGTCTGGCTGATAATGCACAAAGCCAGAATGACCGGCTCGACCGGTTCTTTGCTGCACCTGATATGCTCAAGGCGATTACGCCTGAAGATATTCAGGCTGCTGCCGCTCAATATCTGAAGCCCGCCGAGGCGCTAGAGGTTCTGGTTCTGCCGGAAACAAACGAGGAATCCGCAGCGGCAACCGACGCGCCTGCCAATTAAAACGCCAAGGCAGTGGGCAAGCACCCTCCGCGCGATTGCACGGTTGCCGTAGCGCGCTATAGGCTGCGGATACGCACTAACACGCTTGTAGTCAGGTGAAAGCTCATGAAAGTCCGCATCCTCGTTCGCCTCAAACCAGGAGTGCTCGATCCGCAAGGGCGCGCCGTACACCATTCGCTTGATGGCCTTGGCTTTGAAGGCGTTGAAGATGTTCGCATTGGCCGCATGATCGAACTGGATGTGGCTGATAACACTTCAGATGAAGCGCTCAATGCGATGTGCGAAAAACTGCTCGCGAACATGGTGATCGAAGACTTCTCGATTGAGAAGCTCGAAACTGCAGGAGCCGCCTGATGGGTTTTCGCGCGGCTGTCATCACCTTTCCCGGCTCCAATTGCGACCGCGATATGGCGACCGCGCTTGAGTTGGTTTCTGGCACTGCGCCCATCCGCGTTTGGCACGGCGATGCAGACTTACCCGATAATCTCGACTTTATCGCCCTCCCCGGCGGGTTTTCCTATGGCGATTATCTCCGCTCCGGCGCGATGGCAGCAAACAGCCCGATCATGCGCAGTGTCGTGAAAGCTGCTGAGCGCGGCGTCCCGGTGCTGGGCGTGTGCAACGGCTTCCAAGTGCTGACCGAAAGCGGCCTGCTGCCCGGCGCGCTGATGCGCAATGCCAGTCAGAACTTCATCTGCCGCACCGTGCCTTTGACAGTTGAGAACACGCAATCGCTGTTTACCGGCAGCTATGATTCAGGATCAAAGGTCCGCATCCCTGTCGCGCATCACGATGGAAATTACTTCGCTGATGAGGCCACGCTCGACCGCTTAGAAGGCGATGGCCGCGTCGCCTTCCGCTATGATGAGCCATGCAACGGATCACGCCGCGATATTGCAGGCATCCTGAATGCCAGCGGCAATGTACTGGGCATGATGCCGCACCCCGAACGCGCTGTGGAAGACGCGCATGGCGGTGTTGATGGCAGACGCTTGTTTGAAAGCGTCATGGGCGAATTGGTCAGCTGATGCAGGAGTGCTTATGCGCTTCTAAGTTCCCGGCCATCAAACAGTTTGAGCGCGTCTTCGTGCTCCATCGGACGCCCGAAATAATATCCTTGGATCTTGTCACAACCCATTCGCCGGATCAACTCAGCTTCTTCGGCTGTCTCTACGCCTTCAGCAGTGGTGCTCATATTAAGGCTCTTCGCCATAGCGACCACCGCGTTGATGATCGCGAGACTTTCTGAGCTGTTCTGCGCTGCACCTTGCACAAAGGTGCGATCGACTTTGATGGTCGAGAATTGCAGCTTGCGGATATACCCTAGAGAGGAATAGCCGGTCCCAAAGTCATCAAGGGCTACCGAACAGCCAAGCGACATGAGCTGCTCGAGCGCTTTTCGTGCGACGCTCGCATCGCGAAGAAAGATGCTCTCTGTAACCTCTACTTCAAGTCGTTCAGGGCGAAGGCCAGTCTCAGCCAGCGCTGCAAGCGCATCTTCATAGAAATCCGGTTCGAGCAATTGCTCAGGCGAGACGTTGACGTTGACCTTCACGTGCTCGGGCCAGCTGCGTGCTTGACGACAGGCCTCACGCAGAACCCATTTGCCAATTGGCACAATAAGGCGGGTCTCTTCGGCAAGCGGAATGAACTTGACCGGACTAACAAAGCCGTGATCCTTGCTGTTCCAACGCACCAGCGCTTCAAAACTGACGATGTTTTCACTTCTGGCATCAACCACTGGCTGATAGTGCAGCACCATCTCTTCGCGGTTCAATGCCTCTCGCAGCGAAAGCTCTAGCGTGCGGCGTTCTTCAGCATTGGCGTGCAGGGACTGCTCGAACTCGCAATGCGTACCGCCGCCAATGTCTTTGGCCCGGTAAAGTGCCAAGTCGGCATTGCGCATCAGCTCTTCAACAGTCTTGCCATCGCGCGGGCCAATCGCAGAGCCTACGCTGGCGCCGACATAAAGCGTGTGTTGATCGACCTGATAGGGTTCTGTCAGCGCATCGATCAACTTTCGAGCAATCGCGCGAACGGTCTCAAAATCGCGAACATCGCGGATCACGATGGCAAATTCATCGCCGCCCAGTCGTCCGCACAACTCATCCTTGCTCATCATTGATAGCAAGCGAGCAGACACCTGAGCCAGCAATTTGTCGCCCACCAAGTGACCCAGCGAATCATTGACCTGCTTAAAGCGATCTAGATCAACCATTAGCAATGCGCATCGTGTGCGCCATTGTTCCGCAAACACCAGCGCATCGCCCAAAGCCTCGGTCAATTGAAGGCGGTTGGGGAGCGATGTTAGCGTATCGTACCGCGCAAGATAGGCGATCTTTTCAGAAGAATTGCGCGCCTCTGTTACATCCGATCCAACCCCGCGGAAACCGACGAAGCGCCCTCTCTCGTCGCGCATGGGTGTGCCTGATAATTCCCACCAGCGCCTTTCACCGCGGATCGTCACATTGACGAGCAGGTTGGAGAAGTTTTCACAATGCTTCAGCCGCTCCGCAAGATCATGCAGGCTAGATGCGAACTTGCCGCTTTCCCATGAATCGCCTGCGATCAATTCCAGCAGAGGGCGGCCTTCCACCTCTTCTTGGCCACTGCCCAACGCAAAGGCAAAGCGAGGACTGACAGAGCGTAAGCGGCGCGAAGTGTCGACTTCCCATAACCAATCCGCTTCGTTCTCCTCGAACTCGCGCAGCAACAAGGAGACCACTTGTTCCTTCTCTGCGACGGTATCCTCGGTAATCCGTGCCGCAATAAAGGACCGCGCGGCCTGAATCACTCCAAGGACGCAGACGACATGAAAAAGCGCGACCACAACCGCCGCAAACCACCATCCCTGGACGATGAAGCTAACGGCGCTGGCAATTCCGGTGATCAGCGCGAATAGAACCAGACCGAGCGGTGTAGCGGTCAAGAAGATCGCCGAGGCGCCCACCATCAAGCACAAGGCCAGCACCAGCGAAACGTGATATTCAACCGGGCCAAATGGCGTGAAGGCCAAGACCGAAATTGCCCAGAACAGACCAGACAAAACGGGGGTGAGCATCTGCCGTCGAAAGACTGCATTTGCCATCGAGGGTCTTGCCAAGCCAGCGACTGAGCGATCAAACCTCGCGCCATTTACGTGCAGCGTTATGAGAGCACCTAGCCACAACCACACCCACAAGGCCCCAATGGGCTCTTGATAAAGGCGGATGACAAAAAGCCCCATCAGGACATGTGCAAAAGCGCGCAGCCAAGTGCGATCAGCAAAGATTGATGACTGCAGCCCATGCATGCGTGCCCATTCCGCACGGTCTGAACCGGACAAGCCGAGTACAGACGATACAGTAAGGCGCTCTTGATGCAGCTGGGTCAAGGCTTCTTTATTGCTCACACCGACGCGGTTAACCGGGAAAGGTTATGACCGGGTAAAGCATGGCCAAATTGGAGCGCAAAACAGATGGCTAAACAGGTTTTAATCCGCTTCTGGATTAAAGACTTCTCGCTGATTTTTCCCAGTTTTGCCCATCGAAATCGCGGATTTGTGGGCGCAATTCGCTGCTGTCATCGAGACACGCAAGATGCACGCTCCAATCACCGGGATGCGATTTGGGCTGGTAGAAACTTTTCACACCGCATGTTTTGCAGAATAGATGTTGCGCCTGTTTCGAGCCGAAGCGGTATTCGCTCAGCGAACCCTCGCCGCTAATCAGTGTAAAGCGATCATGCGGGATGAACAGATGCAAATAGCCAGACGCGGCGCAAATCGAGCAATTGCATCGGAGCATTTTGGGCTCACGGTCGGCCTCAGCACGAAATCGCACAGCGCCGCAATGGCAGCCGCCTTCTACCGTGACGAGGTTGGATGCGCTGCTCACTCCACCGTCACTGACTTGGCAAGATTGCGCGGTTGGTCAACATCTGTGCCCTTCACCACTGCCACGTGATAGGCCAACAATTGCACAGGAATAGCGTAAACCAGCGGCGCAATCAGTGGATGCACCACGGGCATTTCAATCGTCGCAATGCAACCCTCGCCTGCTTGCTCTAATCCTTCAGCGTCAGAGATCAGAACCACCTGACCGCCGCGTGCGCGGACCTCTTCCATGTTGGAAACCGTCTTTTCAAACAGCGGCCCGGATGGCGCAATGACGACGACGGGCACGTCTTCATCGATCAACGCGATGGGGCCATGTTTCATCTCACCCGACGCGTAACCTTCGGCGTGGATATAACTGATTTCTTTAAGCTTTAGCGCGCCTTCAAGCGCCAGCGGATAATCTTGCCCGCGCCCCAGATACAGCACATCGCGCGCTGGCGCGATCAAATGTGCCATACTTGCAATATCATCATCATGATCAAGCGCAGCGTTAAGAGCTGCCGGAGCCTCAAGCAAATGCTTGACCACTTCTGCTTCTTCTTCGCGGTTCATCAGACCTTTTTTGACAGCCATATGCGCCGCCAAGGCTGCGAGCACGGCGAGTTGGCATGTGAAGGCTTTGGTTGATGCAACGCCAATTTCTGGACCGGCATGACTTGGCAGCAGCAAGTCCGCTTCACGCGCCATCGTGCTGGTCGGCACGTTGACGACCACGCCAATGGTTTGCCCTTCAGCTTTACAATGACGCAGTGCGGCTAGCGTATCGGCGGTCTCCCCGCTTTGGGATATGAACAGCGCAAGGCCGCCATCTTCCAACACAGGGTTGCGATAGCGAAACTCACTGGCGACATCGATATCGACCGGTACGCGGGCGAATTGTTCAAACCAGTATTTCGCGACCATTCCGGCGTAAAAGCTGGTGCCGCACGCCACAATTGTGAGGCGTTTGATCTGCGAAATGTCGAAATCAAGCTGAGGTAGGGCAACCGAATTGTCAGACTGACGCAGGTACGATCCCAGAGTTTGCGCAACCACGGTTGGCTGCTCAAATATCTCTTTCTGCATGAAGTGACGATAATTGCCCTTCTCCACTGCAGCGGCCGATGCACCTGATGCCTGAATCTCACGTTCAACAGGATCATTCTCAGAATCGAAGATCTGCGCACCGTCGCGGGTGATAATCACCCAGTCGCCTTCTTCGAGATAGGAAATGCGCTGCGTTAACGGGGCAAGCGCCAGCGCGTCAGACCCCAGATACATCTCGCCATCGCCGTAGCCCACGACCAGCGGCGAGCCGAGCCGCGCGCCAACCAGCAGATCAGGATGCTGACGAAACGCGATAGCAAGGGAGAATGCCCCGCGCAGTTTCGGCAGGACATTTCCAACCGCTTCTTGCGGGGCCAAGCCCTTTTCGATGCCCGATGAGATCAAATGCGCGACGACTTCGGTATCAGTTTCGCTTTCGTAATTGCGGTTTTCACCGGCCAATTCCGCGCGCAGTTCCTTGTAATTTTCGATGATACCATTGTGCACCAATGCAAGCTCTTCCGTTGCATGTGGATGGGCATTGCTAGTGGTTGGCGCTCCGTGCGTGGCCCAGCGCGTGTGCGCTATACCGACAGTCCCCGGCGCAACTGTACCTTGCAAAACTTCGACTAATTTGGCTAGCTTGCCTTCAGCGCGGCGACGAACCAACGCGCCGTCGTGCAAAGTGCATATCCCGGCACTGTCATAGCCGCGATATTCCATCCGTTTCAGACCATCCACCAGACGGTCCGCCACGGGCGCGTTGCCGACAATTCCGATAATTCCGCACATATTTAAACCCTAACCCCTGCTGCGACGCTTAGATCCGCGCGGCTCAACAAGCCCGCGCCCTAAACGGCAGTGGATGAATAACGCGTTGCCTTTTGCTGCGATGCAGCGTGCATTTGCTCCTCTAGCCATTCGCGTAGCCGCATCAAGACCCTGAGATGCAAAGCGTCTCTATTTGACGCGAACGGCCAACGGTTTCTGACTGTCCCGCCACAATAATAAACCGGCTGAAATGATCATACTCGCCCCAACGAGGGTAAGCAGGTCTGGCACATCGCCAAACCACCACCAGCCCATAACGATCGCCACCAGCATTTGCACATAGGAGGCTGGGGCGACCTGTGATGCACCAGCCTTAGATGTCCCGATATAGGCAAGCCAATGCGCGGTGCTGGCAGTGAAGGCGACAAGCGCGCAGCGCGCCACAACCTCCCAACTGGGCCAACCAAAATCAATCTGCTCAATGCCTGAAAGTTTGCCCGCCACCGAAGATAGAATTAGTACGGGCGCAGCCACGGCCGCGATAAAGACTTGCATAGAAAGCGCGCTGCCTTGCCCAGCGCTGGCGCGATTACTCACCATCATAAGGGCGAAGAATATTGCCGATATCAGCGGCAAGAGCGCCGCAAGCCCAAGCTCTGCCAAGTTTGGACGGAGCACCACCGCAACACCTGCCAAAGCGAAAACTGATGCCGCCCATGCTATCGGTCGCACTTTCTCACCCAAGATCAGCCCGGCAAAAATCTGCGTCAGAACCGGAGAGATGAACGCGATCGCCATCGCCTCAGCCAGTGGCATGATGTAAATGGCCGAAAAAAAGCCGAGCGACGCAAAAGCTAGGCACAATCCGCGTGCGACCTGAAGCCACGGTTTTTGCGGGACAAATCCTGACGGGCCTTCCTTGCGCAGCAGCAGAAGTGACAAGACCACTGCCCCAATCGAAAAGCGCAATGCGGCAACAGCGACAACCGGCCATTCGCCCGCCATCGTTTTAATCACCGCATCACCAAACGAAAGCATGGCGAAACCAATCAAGGCATAGAGTATTCCAACGCGCTCAGCGGATTTCATGGTGTCGTGCCTAACTTAAATCAAAATTGCATCATGCATGATACGCCGCAACGCTTAGCGTGCCGCGCCTTAGCATGGTTTACGATTGCTTAAACCACTGTCGGTAACACGACCCTCAAGCGCTGAATTTTTGCGCACAACGGGGGCCACTTCTTTCGTCATGACCAAACTGATTATCCAGATCCCATGCCTGAACGAGGCTGAGGTTTTGCCACAGACGCTGGCGGCATTGCCGCGAACAATTCCCGGCGTGGACAAAATCGAATATCTGATCATCGATGATGGCAGCAGCGATGATACGATCGGCGTTGCGCGCCGTTGGGGTGTCCACCATGTGGTGCGCCATCGCCGTAATCGCGGCCTTGCAGAAGCATTTCGCAGCGGGATCGATAAATGTTTGGCCGAAGGAGCAGACATAATCGTCAACACGGATGCCGATGGCCAATATGAAGGCGCGGACATCGCCAAAATTGTTGCGCCAGTCGTCGCGCGCGAAGCAGATATTGTGGTCGGCGATCGCTCGGTTGCCAACAACGCGCATTTCAGCGCAGGCAAGCGCTTGCTGCAACGCCTTGGCAGCACGGTCGTGCGCCGGCTGTCTAACACCGATATCACCGATGCTGTCAGCGGGTTTCGTGCAATCAGCCGCGCTGCTGCCCAGCGCATAAATATCACCACGGATTTCAGCTATACCACGGATATGCTGATCCAAGCGGGCCGCAAACGGCTCGCGATTATTTCGGTGCCAATTCGCACCAACGCCGCGACGCGCCCTTCGCGACTGTTCAAATCCATCCCAAAATTCATCCAGCAAACCGGCGTTACGATCCTGCGGGCCTACACCACATTTAACGCGCTGCGCGTGTTCCTTGCCCTGGGCCTCTTGCTTGGAACGCTGGGCATGATCCCGATTGGCCGATTCCTCTATTTCGTAGCGATTGGGCAATCCGATGGTCATATCCAATCGCTGGTTCTTGGCGGCGCCCTGCTAATCGTCGGCGCGCTTGTATCGGCGCTTGGCATACTTGCAGACCTCATCGCGACGAACCGCAAGCTGCTTGAGGCGACGATGCTAAAGCTGCGCCGCATCGAAGATCACATGGACGGGCGTGAGCTCGCATCTGATCAAGACCGTCCTGAACCACGCCAAGAAGACGTCCTTCAGCGGAAAGCTGGCTGAGAAAGTCATGACGGCGGAAAGCGCCCCCTTGGATCAATCCGGGTCTAGCATGATCAGCGCACCAAAATCGTTTGGCGGGATTAGCAGCCTGTCTTTGATTGCGCTGCTGATCATCGGTGTTCTGGCGCTAGAGTTTCATTTGGTTCTGACCCGTTCTATCCACTGGGATGAGTTTCATTTCTATGGCCAGCTGGCCGATTATGCGCGCGGTAATGAAATCAGCCCGTTTCAAACATTCCACGTGCAATTTTTTGCCTGGATACCGGGCTTGGTCGAGAACGGCATAGATGGGATTGTCCTTGGCAGAGCCGTGATGTTCGGCTGCCAATTGATCACATTGGCTTCCATCGCTTCGATAGCGCAGCGCTTTGTCACGCGCGAATATGCGTGGCTGACGGTCCTGATTTATCTGTCGGCTGGGTACACATTGCAGCACGGATGGTCTTTTCGAACAGACCCGCTGGCAACCGCACTAATCATGTCATCACTGGCGGTATTCACCCGTGCGCGTCTGAATATTCTAACCGTACCTATTGCTGGCATACTGATCGGGTTGGCCGGATTGGTGACGGTTAAAGCCATCCTGCTCGCACCTGCTTTTGCTGGCATGGCATGGCTGCGCTGGTCAGAGGCGCGTTTTTCGACACCGCGCGGCGCCACAATCATAGCTATCCCAGCCATAGCTGCAGCGACATTCTTCGCCCTTTACGCCGTCCACAGCGATGCCGTAAGCGCAGGCGAGGCCGCAACATCGCTGCAATCGGCAGGCGGCGCCGGGCAATCCATGCTGCTTGCTGGCCTGCCGCCCTATTTGCGGTTCTTGGCAAAGGGCGCAATCATCGCCTTTCCATTGGTCGTATTGATCACTTATGCTGTGCCGCAAATTCGTGCCCATAAGCGCGATGAGAAATTCGCCTTGATCGGCTGTGTGGCAACGCTGCTGGCCTTGGCGATTTATCGCAATACCTTCCCCTATTTCTATCCGATGATGCTCGCACCTGTCGCGGCAGCCTGTGCGGTTGGTTTGAAGCATTTGGCCCCGCGCTATTCTGTGCGCCTGATTGCCATGGTCGCTGCAATAAATGCAGCCGGTTTGTGGGTAATAGACGGGGCCAGCCGGCTGCCGCAGCAGCGCGAAATCATTAGCGCCGCGCAAGAAATTTTCCCTGAGCCGGTCGCCTATTTCGACTTTCCAAACATGCTAACGGATTTTGATAAGGCCAACGGCTTCCTTACCACGTGGGGCCTTGAAGATAGCCGCGCGGCTGAGGGCGAAAGCACGTACCGCCCAATTCTTGAGAGCAAGCCCGTGCCCTTGCTGCTGACGATTGATTGGACACGCCATGCGAACCTGCTGGCTGTTATGGAAGACATGCCGCGTAAGGAGCTGTTTGCGGAAGCGGATCAGCGCCTTCTAAAGCAGACATACCGCAGGTTCTGGGGGCCGTTCTGGTTGGCTGGCACACAAGTCTCCGCTGGCGAGCAGGCCGCTTACGAAGTTATGGTTCCCGGCACCTACACCGTTACGGGCAGCGATATTGCGATTGATGGCACGGCCTATCAATCTGGCGAGACGCTTGTCCTTGATCGCGGGGTGGTGAACATGACGAACAATAGCGCTGATAGCGCTGGCATTATCTGGGGCGACAAGTTGAAGCGTCCAGAAAAAGCGCCGCCGCAGCGCCCCTATTGGACCCGGTTTTGATGAGTGACGAGATGAACAAAGCGACCCTTCCCATGAACAATGAACAGACCACTATGTCTGAAGGGCAGAATACGACAACGGGCGTGCCCCCCCTCACGCTCAATGCATCTCTTCGCTGGGATGCAATTTCGCGCATCTTGCCGAAAACTCTAGGTGACACGCTAGAAATTGGGTGTGGCCGCGGCGGGGTCACTGCACGGATAGCCGAGAACGCCCACAGCATGGTAGCAATCGAACCCGATCCGCAAAGCTTCGCTTTGGCTAAGGCAAACATCGGCCACTTGGCCCAACTGCACAATTGCATGAGCTTCGAACTGCCAGGCGATCAGCGATATGACACGATCTGCGCGTTCGAAGTTCTGGAACATATTGAAGATGACCAGGCCGCACTTCAGGAATGGCGCAGCAAGCTCAACAGCGGTGGCAATTTGATATTGAGCGTCCCTGCATGGGCTGACAGGATGGGCGCGTGGGACAACGTTGCTGGCCATTTCAGGCGCTATGATCCAGCAGAATTGCAAAAACTGCTAGAGGCTGCTGGTTTCATTGATGTCCATGTAGAGGCTTACGGTGCACCGGCTGGATACCTGCTCGAAGCGTTCCGCAATTACAGCGGTCGTAAAATGCTAGCGAATGGCGGCGAAGGCGTTGACTTTGCAGACCGCACTGCTGGATCAGGGCGGCTGCTGCAGCCCGATAATGGACTGAGCGGCATCATCACCACGGTCGCCGCGCGTCCAATGGTCTGGGCCCAGCGTTTTTTCCCTGGGCGCGGCGTAGGCCTTGTCGCTGTTGCACGTCTGCCAGAATGATACCTGCCGAACCTCCCGAGGCGAGACCAAGAAAAGGTGGTTTTGCTTGGAAGTCCATCGCTCGCAGCGTATTTGTGCTTGCAGCGTTGGCAGCGGCAGCCTTGCTTATCTCCAGCGAATGGAATGGCATTTTAGCCGCGCTTATTGACGCTGAAATTGGCCTTATAGCGCTAGCTTTACTGGCCGCGATCGCGAATGTGGTCCTGACCGGCCTGTCATGGCGAGCGCTGCTCTTGCACGCTCCAATTACGCTGACTGCGCGTCAATCGGCGCATATCTTTTTCCTTGGTCAGATCGGCAAATATTTACCCGGCTCGCTCTGGTCATTCCTCGCCTCTGGAGAGCTTGCTAAGCGTGCAGGCTTTCCCCGCACAACAGCGATGTCAAGCCTGTTTCTCGCGCTTCTAATCGGAATGGGTTCCGGCGTGATTATCGCGCTGCTATTGATTCCTCAGTCATTGGGATACGTGCCGGAAAGCTGGGTTGTTTGGACGTTCGCAGCCGCGCTTTTCGCGTTGATCGCGCTGCCAAGATTGCGCGCAGTCCTGCTCAAACTGGCCCGTATTGATTTTCCGGTACCGCTTACAGCGCTTACCACGTCATTGGCGCTCGCCCTTGTCGCATGGATATTCGCAGGGGTTCAGATTGTGCTTCTGTCAAAGGCGATTGGCGCAGGGCTTGGTTGGCCCGATCTGCTACAAGCAACGGGAGCTTACGCTTTTGCATGGGTCGCGGGCTTCCTTGTGGTGATTGCTCCAGCTGGGCTGGGCGCGCGCGAAGGCGGCTTGATCGCGGCCTTGACGCTCAGCATTGGGTTGGCTGAAGCTTCTGCCATCGTCTTGCTATCGCGGTTGATAGTGACGACGGCGGATTTTGTGTGCGCAGGAATTGCAGTAGCTATGAATGCTAGTCCAACCGCGCAAGTAAGCGCGCAGCACCCGCATCAGGGCTAAGCTCGCGCAAGGAATGCTGCGGTAGCGGCGCCAAAGCCGCTTTATCTGCCAGCGCCTCAGCAACCGCTTGCGCCAAGGCCACCGCATTATTTGCAGGAACCGTGCGCAAAGTCGCTGGAAACTCACGCGCCAAGCTATCGACCGCTGGGCTTTCACGCGTGATCACAGGCTTGCCAACCGCCAATTGCTGAAACAGCTTGTTTGGGATCACCCGCGCCGCTTTATCCGATGCGCTGAACACGCCGAGGCAAATGTCCGCCCGCGCAATCACCGCTGGCAGGCGCTCGTATTCCACCCACTCGATCCATTCGATGGCAGAGCCATTTTTGCTGGCGATGGTTTCGCGCATGACAGGCTCCAGCTGTCCTCGCCCGATGATGACCCAACGCGCGCCGCTGCCGTGCGATAATTTCGCCGCTTCGATAATGGTCGGCACACCGTGAAGCGGTATCAATTGCCCATAGAACAGCACGATGGGCCGCGCGTCTTTCGGGCCAAGAATGTCCTCGGCGGCGTCCCGCGCAGCGGCGGGGGAAAAATGCGGCTCCGCCCCCACCAACACTGTCTCAAACGTATCGCGCGCGATGCCAAATTCTCGCGCAAAGTAGTCCGCGTGGCTGTCTGTATCGGTGAGGATAATATCTGCCATCCGCAGCCCTGTTTTCTCAACCCACCAGATTGCCTTTGCGACCAGCCCGCCTTCGCGAACCAATGCGCGGTCCATAACGATCGTATCGTAGATCGGCAAAAACGCATCTAGCACGGTTTTTCGCCCCATCATGCGCGCTAGAGGCGCAATCAGGAATACCTCAATTATGCCGGGATAAGGCAGCAATATCGCCGCTCCCTTTGCGCTGCGCAGCAATCGCAACAAGGCGCGCGGATAGCCCAGCGCAATTTTGGTGAGGGCTTTCAGCGCAGCGCCCCGAGAAGGGATGTTGGTTTGCGCTACATTCTCCCAGCCTGAGATGTGTATTGCATCGGCCAAACCACCGTGCCGCTCGATCGCCTCTATCAGCAGGCGCACGCGCGGTTTGCGCGTGTCATAGCCCCCGAATGCGATAATCTTTGCAGCCATGGCAGCGGTGTTAAGCCCTGTTGAAAGTAAGTCTGACGCGACCCTAGTGCTCAAGGTAAGGCGCGCGCAATTGCGCTGAGCAAATGGATCGTGGGCAACGTTAACTTCATCGCAGCAGATCGGAGGCTAACACTGCATTTGCGCCGCAAAAGCCTTGCGACGGCCAAATCAACCTGACCCTTAGGGAAAAAATAAGGTTTCCAAACTATTCACCACAATTCGAGAGGCAAACTTCGCCATGTGGCGGTGATTTGCGATGGATTATTACGTGCCTAGGGGGCTTCGATGAGCGCATTCGGCAAAAAGGGCGGTGCAGGCGGAGGAAAAACCGGCGGACGCCCAGCATTTGGCGTCGCGCGCCCGATGAAGGGCGGCGGTTCTGCTGCAGAAGGCGGCGAACAATTCCCGCCTTTGCCTGATAGCGAAGAAGAAAAGGCTGAAACGCCTGCTCCAGCGCCCGCGCCCTCAGGCGGCGGAAACAATTCTGACGATGCGATGACGCGTCTAACAGAGCGCATGAACGCCACGCATACGCCCGAAGAACAGGGCGGTTTCGAAGCCAGCGTTCACAAAATTAAAGAGCAAGTGCTGCCGCGCCTGCTTGAACGGGTTGATCCCGAAGCCGCAGCGACGCTTTCTAAAGAAGAGCTTTCGGAAGAATTTCGTCCTATTATCATGGAAGTGCTGGCCGAACTTAAGGTCACACTGAACCGCCGTGAACAATTTGCGCTCGAAAAAGTCCTGATTGACGAATTGCTCGGCTTCGGCCCGCTCGAAGAGCTACTCACGGATCCAGACGTGTCTGATATCATGGTCAACGGCCCTGATCAGACCTACATTGAAAAAGGCGGTAAGCTGACCATCGCACCGATCCGGTTCCGCGATGAACAGCACCTCTTCCAGATTGCTCAGCGCATCGTGAACCAGGTCGGCCGCCGCGTCGACCAAACCACGCCGCTTGCCGATGCTCGTCTGAAAGACGGCTCACGTGTGAACGTGATTGTGCCGCCGCTTTCGCTCAAAGGGACCGCGATCTCCATTCGTAAGTTCTCTGAGAAGCCAATTACCTTGGACATGCTCAAGGACTTTGGCTCGATGAGTGAGAAGATGTGTACCGCGCTGAAAATCGCTGGCGCATCGCGTATGAACATCGTGATTTCTGGCGGTACGGGTTCGGGTAAAACCACCATGCTCAACGCCTTGTCGAAAATGATCGACCCGGGTGAGCGCGTGCTGACGATTGAGGATGCCGCCGAACTTCGCTTGCAACAGCCGCACTGGCTACCACTAGAAACACGTCCGCCTAACCTTGAAGGGCAAGGCGCGATTACCATTGGCGACTTGGTCAAGAACGCCCTGCGTATGCGTCCAGACCGGATCATCCTTGGTGAGATTCGCGGTGCGGAATGTTTTGACCTTCTCGCCGCCATGAACACTGGCCACGATGGTTCCATGTGTACGCTTCACGCCAACTCACCGCGTGAGTGCCTGGGCCGTATGGAAAACATGATTTTGATGGGCGACATCAAAATTCCGAAACAAGCGATTTCAACTCAGATCGCGGAATCTGTCGACATCATCGTTCAGGTGAAACGTCTGCGTGATGGTTCGCGACGCACCACTGACATCACCGAAGTGATCGGGATGGAAGGCGAAGTGATCGTGACCCAGAACTTGTTCAAGTTTGAATATCTGGACGAGAGTGAAGATGGTAAGATCTTAGGCGAGTTCCGCGCCTCTGGCCTGCGGCCTTATACGCTTGAAAAGGCGCGCCAATACGGGTTCGATCAAGCGTATTTGGAAGCTTGTCTATAATACGCGAATTGGGGCAGTTTGGCCCGGGGTGTCCGGCCTAACCGGCCGGGCTAAGCTAGCTAAAGCTCATTCGAACCCGCGGGCGGCGCAAGCCCGACTGGGCGTCTCGCCTTACAGCAAGGCAGCCGATTGAGCTCGATGGTCCGCGCCCGGCGTTTGACGGACAAAACAACCAAGAACCGTCATAATTTCCCAAGCACAACCGGCGCACTCAGGGCTAGCATGCCCATCCCACTGATCGCGCACAGCACAAACACGCTGGTCCAAGGGACCCAGCCAACCTTCTCAAGCCGATCAACTGATCGCACTTTACTGCGCCTGCGCTCCATGAAAGAGGCAAACCCGGCCAGCATTAACAAGCCCACACCTGATAAGGCGAGCAGAGCCGCATCACTGGCAAATAAGAGATCGCGCAAAAATTCCATTGCAGCGGCGATATAGGCACAACCAGGCGTGCCGAAAAGCCTTTCGAAAAGCGCGCTTGCGCAAAGCCACTCGCGCTATACACCGCGGTTCGTATGGATGGTTCGATTGCCCACCCCCGCCCGATGCTGGCATTGACCATTCGTTTGGCGACCGCTGGCACCCTCGCGACGATGGCAATGCTCGTCAAACTGGCGGGAACTCGAGGCGTACATTTAGCAGAGTTGATCTTTTGGCGTCAGGCTATCACTCTCGTATGTGTGACCGCGATCCTTGCCATCGGTGGTAAATTGGCTCTGATCAAAACGCAGCGGATGAGCGCCCACGCCCGCCGCGCGATTTACGGCCTAACCGGCATGTTCTTTGTGTATGGCGCGGTGATGCTGTTGCCACTGGCTGAAGCCACCACAATCAGCTTCACGACGCCGTTCTTTGCAGTGATGTTGTCCGTCATTTTGTTCGGGGAGAAGGTCGGCCTGTATCGCTGGGGAGCAGTGGTTTTGGGCTTTGCCGGGGTGTTGGTGATCATGCAGCCAGGCGGATCAGGCACGCTGATTGATCCGTTTGGCGCCGCGGTGGGATTGATCGCAGCCTTTCTGGTTGCGCTGATATCCTTCCAGATTCAAGACCTCAATAAGACGGAAAATCCGTGGGCCATTGTCTTCTGGTTCACCGCGCTTAGCACGCCTGTGATGGCGCTCATCCTGCCATTTGTTATCGGACCGCATAACGCAGAGACCTGGGCAATCATCATTGCAATGGCATTGTTCGGCGCTCTGGCACAAATTCTTCTTACAACTTCACTACGTTTTGGTTCGGCGGCAGTGATTATCGTTATGGATTACACCAGCTTGCTGTGGGCGACATTGTATGGCGCGCTGGTATTCTCAAATACGCCGCCCGCCGCGCTCTGGATTGGCGCTCCGTTGATTATTTCAGCAGGCCTACTGATCGCCTATCGCGAACGCTCAATGGCGCGCAAAAGCGCAAAGGAAGCCGTGCGATAGCCCACAGTTGTAGCTTTATCGGCACGCCTAGGACGTTCGTCGAAACTGGCACCAATTAACGTGGGAACGTGCTAAGGCACCAAGAATGAAATACTTTATCCCCATTTCCGCTTCACTTCTCCTGCTCGCAACTCCTGCATTGGCACAAGATGATGGGGAAACGATCGTCGTCACAGCAACCCTACTGGAAGACTCAGCGAAGGCATTGGAAGAGTGTCTTTCGCGCGGCTGCCCGCCTGAGGAAGACATCCGGCTAACTCTCGCCCATGCTGAAAATCAGTTTGTCGAAGGTGACTATAAGGACGGCGACCAAACCTTGAACAAGTCGATCAGCCGCAACAAAAAGCACAAATCAGATGCGCCTGAATTGCTCGCTGGCCTTTACCGCTCAAGCGCTCGCTTTTCCGAACACCTTGGAGAGGCAAACGACTTTAAATTTGCCACCTTGAACATGCGGGACACACTTCGCGATGTGTTCGGCAAGGACGATCGCCGCGTATTGATCGCGCAGACAGAAGTTGGTGACAGCCGCGCAAAGCTGGGATCAATCCGTGATGCGCGCGATGTCTATGAACAAGTTGAAAAACGAGCTTTGGAGCTAGATTACCCGCGCGTGGCCAGTTTTGCCCTTTTGCGGCAAGCTTTGCTGCTGCAAGTTGAGTGGGGCAGGAATAAGCGCGGCGGGCCAAAACTGGACGCCTATCAAGCCGCGCTCGACAATCTTATTAACAATCCCCTGCGCGACTCAGATGATTTTTCGTTGGTGGCCCGCGTCCTAAAGGCGCGGCTCATGCGGGAACTGGATCAACCGGGCGCAACAGATGAGCTGATCAAGACATTTGCTTCTGCGGGCGGAACAGAGCGTCCCGTCCTGCTCTACAGCGACCCGCTGGACCGTGTCGCTGAAAGCGCGCTTGGCGTTGATCGGCGAACGGGTAATTTGCAGTCCAACACATTGGATCGGCTCACGACGCCTCAACTGAACAAGCCGCGCTTCGTCGATATTGGCTTTTGGATTAGACCAGATGGCAGCACCGCCGAAATCGAAGTGTTGCGCGCGCAAGGGCCAGATGACTGGCATAAACTGGTCATAACCCAGATAGATTCTCGCCGATACGCGCCGCTAAAGCTTGAGCCTGCCGCGCCCGGTCTGTTCCATATCGAACGTTATACTCAGACCGCACGGTTCGAGAACAACAGCACGGGCACACGCATTCGACGCCGCGATGTGAACTTCCGAATCGAAAAGCTGGATCTCACCCCTGACAATTATGGCGATCTGGTTGACCAAGAAGGCTAAATACTCGGCTTAGCATCGCTGACGGGCTGCTGATCGCGTTTCGGGAACGAGTATTGTCTCGCCGCGCCGCCCCTAAGCCACCGGATATCGCGGTCTAGCGGCAATCGAGGAACCTGACCTGATCTTGATCGTATAGTGAGCACAACACTACGGGAATATGATCATGCGTAAGACACTCACAGCAATTGCCCTCGCGGCCCTCACCCTCACATCAGCCGCTTGCAACACCGTGCGCGGCGTTGGCGATGATTTAAACTCAGCAGCTGACGCGGTTGACGAAGAAACCTAAGTCAGACGAACTTATCAAAAAGGGGTTCGCCATTACGGCGGGCCCTTTTTTGTTGCACGACGCGAATATTGATCCGATTATGCGTGTGGATAAAGGAAACCGAAATGAAGAAGAACATTCTGGCCGCGCTGATGCTGGGAGCGCTCCTTACAGCTACCGCCGCGTGCAATACAGTTCGCGGTGTTGGCGATGATCTGAAATCTGTCGCAGACGCAGTCGACGACGAGACCTGAAGTCTGCCGTCATACGCGGCGATAAACCAGCATCAAATTGTTGGCGGGCATTTCATGGTGTGCGCTGAGCGCGAACCCGTGATGGCCCGCCACTTTCTCTACATCAGCAGTGTTGCGAACACCCCAATCGCTATTGCGTTGGCGCAGGCTCATATCAAAATCGAGGTTTGACGCAGCAGGCTGCACGTCCGGCTCGAAGTAAGGGCCGTAAAGGATGAGCGGCCCATGTGAGCTAAGCAGCTCGCTTGCACCCTTGAACAATCCCACAGTCGCGCCCCATGGGCTGATGTGCACCATGTTGATGCACACAATGGCATCTGCATGACCTATCAACCAGTCGGCAGGCGCTGCTGCATCAAGATAGATCGCTGCGTGCAGATTATCGCCTGCGTATCCCTCGCTCCATGACGCAATTGACGCCAACGCGTCTGACGCGGGATCGCTCGGCTGCCACGTCAGCTGCGGAAATCTCTCCGCGAAAAACACCGCATGTTCGCCGCTGCCGCTTGCAACTTCAAGCACTGTCCCTTTCTCCGGCAGTTCTCTAGCCAAGTTTTCGGCAATCGCCTCACGGTTACGAAGGGTCGCGGGCGCAAAGCGTTTCGCCCCTTCGCTGTCTAAAATGTCCATAGTGGTCCGCTGCACGGATCAGTTGACCTGCCGCTCCTGCCCTTCCCAATAGGGTGCGCGCAATTGCCGCCTAAGGATCTTGCCTGATGGGTTGCGCGGCATCACCTCGATCACATCAACGCTCTTGGGAACCTTAAAGCCTGCCAATTGCTCACGCGCATGAGCAATGACGCTGTCAGGGTCGAGTTCATGGCCCGGCTTTGGCACGATGCAGGCCTTCACGGCTTCGCCCCACGTATCATCAGGCACGCCAATCACAGCCACTTCGGCAACATCACGATGGCCATAAATCGCGCCTTCGACTTGCGCCGGATAGACATTCTCTCCGCCTGATATGATCATGTCTTTGATGCGGTCTTGGATGTAGATGTAGCCATCATCATCCATAATCGCCGCATCGCCGGTATAAAGCCAGCCATCGCGAATAGTGCTTTTCGTCGCATCAGGCAGGTTCCAATATCCGATCATGTTAGACGGCGATTTGACGACAATCTCGCCGATTGTACCGCGCGGCACTTCATTACTGTCCTCATCGAAAATGCGAATGTCTGTGCCCGGCATTGCCTTGCCGACTGAGCGCATACGCTCATTGCCTTCCAGCGTGTGATCCTCCGGCCGCAGCAGTGTGACCGTGCCGCAGGTTTCCGTCATACCAAACACTTGCAGAAAGCCTGCTTGCGGCATGGTTCGCACCGCCTCTTTCAGCAGCTCCAGCGGCATGGGCGCTGCGCCATACATGATGTATTTCACACCGGAAAAATCAGTGTCTTTGGCGTTTGGATGCTGGATCACCATTTGCAGCGCCGCAGGCACGATGAAGGATTGGGTTGCACCAGCGGTGATGCCTTTAAGGAACGCGCCCGGCTCAAATTCTTCTTGAATGATTGCGCGAATACCATTGGCGATGGAGGCAATGACAATACCTGTGCCGCCGATGTGCGCACACGGCATAGCGACAAGCATGCAATCTTCTGGGCCCGGAGCGTTCCATGGGTCGCCCGCTGCTTTTGATGAGTTGCGCAAAGCGACAAGGCCTGCATTGCTCAGCTCTGCGCCCTTGGGATTACCGGTCGTGCCGCTTGTGTAGAGCTGCAACACCGGATCATCAGGCTGCGATGGAGTGAATTCGGCTGGCGATGCAGCCTCAATCTCAGCATACATTTCCGGCTCTTCGATGATAGTCACCGTCGCCGCGATCTCTGGCGCAAGCTTCGCTACCACATCGGCAAAGCCAACACCCGTAATCATCAGCTTCGCGCCGGTATCCTTGAGGATGTAAGCGACCTCTGGCGGAGCAAGCCGCCAGCCAATCGGCGCCATTACCGCACCCATCCGCGCCGCAGCCAAGAACATCGCGTAAAAGATGATGCGGTTCTTGCCCAGCCAAGCGATCCGATCGCCCTTCGCAATGCCGTGGTTTTCAAACACCCCGATCATACACCGCGTCATTTCATCCAGCTGCGCAAAGGTGACCGTCTCATCGACTTGCTCAAATGCGATGGCATCGGGCCGTTCCTGGGCCCAATGGGCAATGAAGGCATCAAAAGTGTTGTGCTGCGGTGCCGATTCCATGATCTCTCCGGTGCTGTCGTGTTTTGTTATACACGCAGCTTACGCAGCATTGCGGATTTGCCAAGCGGGTTGTGCTGGCAAAGGCGTTACCGCAACCTAAGTCCAGCGGCCCTTTGCGCGCGCACTCGGCTCTCGCACGATCAACCAGATCAGCAAGCCAAGCGGACCAGCCATCAGGGTCGCGAGCAGGATTGGTGCCTGCAACCAGCGGCTGAACGACTTCGCATCCGCATCGCGCGCGATCCAAAGGCCGACAAACAGATCAAACGCAAGGTAGTGCGTCCAGCCGATTGTCACTCCGGCATCACTGCTAAAGATGGCGCGCACCCCTTCGATTGTGGTGAAGTTTGAGCCGCCGTCACTGGCAGGGAAGAAACCGGTGAGCACGCCGATCAGCGCCGCCGAATAAACCGCGCACAAAATTCCAACACCGCCGAACAGCACGCCTGCGAGAACCGCTGGATGACGCGGCGCGAGGATCAGGAGTGCCCAAAAGATGAGCGCCAACACATAGACTGCGCCGAATAATGTAGACCATTCCATCTCGCGTTATTCCCCCGTTTAACTGCTCGCCAACCCGGTAGGCACAAAAGCCTATTCGTAGTCGACCAACCCAAGACGTTCATTGCGTTGACGCCACTCGCGCGCCGCACGTTTCATCGCATCGTTATTATGTGTGAACCGCCCAGCTGCATTGCGCATGGCTAGGCCAAGGGCGGCTTCCGATACGATCCGCGCATCAATTGAGCGATAAGCCTGCCACTTGCCCCCCAGCATCGGATCGAGCAGCGGGCTGGCCCACATCGCCAAGCGTTCAAGCACGCGCAGATCATTGGTGCGCGGCCCGCGCAGCAAGCCGGGGCGCATGATGTCGAGCCGCTTGAACCCGACTTTAGACAACGCCATTTCGGTCTCGCCCTTCACTTTCATGTAAAAGTTCTTGGACCGAAAATCCGCGCCTGCCGCGCTCACACATACCATGTTGGGAATGCCTGCATTCTTGGCTGCCTCTGCCGTAGCGAGCACCAAATCATGATCGACTGCACGAAAAGCCTCTTCGTCGCGGCCTGACTTCTTCCATGTCGTTCCAAGCGCACAAATCAGCGCGCGCGGCTGGATAGCTTCGAACACTTCACCCCACTTATCTGGGTCGGCGACGAACATCTCCATCCGCGCACCGTCGGGCAATGGTGCCTCGCGCCGGGCCACACCAACAATACGAGTGTCCGCAATGTCGTTGCTTGTTTCGATCACACGCCGGCCAATCAGGCCAGTCGCGCCGACCAGAGCAATTCTGTAAACCTCAGTCATGCTCAAGGCCCCTAAACATTGGAAAGCCCTTGCGGAACTTCACCATAGATTTCGGCGCAAGCGCGGATCGCAAACCTGTCACTCATCCCAGCGATAAAATCCGCGATGGCACGGGCTCGCTGCGGATCATGGCTGGGCAGGCGATCTTGCCATTCGGCCGGCATTAGCCGCGCGTCTTGTGAATACGCAGCGAACAGCCTTGCGACCACATCGCGGGCATTGCCTGCCGCTGCGACCTGTTCGGGATGGTAATAGAGCTTATCGTACATGAAGGCCTTGAGCGATCTTTCCTGCGCGGCGAAGCCGGGTGAGAACCCAGCGAGTTGTTTGTTGGCAGCCCGCACATCATCAACCGTTTCAATCCCAGCCACATTGGCACGAGTGTGCTCCAGCACATCATTTACCATCAAGCCAATCTGGTCGCGGACCAGCTCGCGCAACTGACGCTCTCTTGGCGCATTGGGAAAGCGTTTTTCGACCGTCCGCCATTGGTCAGCGAGGAAATCCAGTTGCAGCAGGTCATCCAGCTCCAAAAAGCCCGCCCGCAGCCCATCATCAATATCGTGATTGTCGTAAGCAATGTCGTCAGCGACCGCGGCAATTTGCGCTTCTAGTGATGGCCAAGCGCCCAAATCGAGAGGGAAATCAGCATCCAGCTTCGCCAAGGCCCAATTGGGCGCGACTATCGGTCCATTGTGCTTTGCCAGCCCTTCCAACAAATCCCAAGTTAAGTTCAACCCATCATGATCAGGATAGGGCGATTCCAGCCGCATCAGCGTGCGCAGCGATTGCGCATTGTGGCAAAAACCGCCGTGCCGCTGCATCGCTTCAGATAGCGCTTCTTCCCCCGCATGGCCGAAGGGCGGATGACCCAAATCATGTGCAAGACACAGCGCCTCGGTCAGGTCTTCATCAAGACCCATCGCCCGCGCGAGCACCCGCCCGATTTGCGCCACCTCAAGGCTATGCGTCAGTCGCGTGCGATAGTGATCGCCATCCGGCGCGATAAAGACCTGCGTTTTGGATTTGAGACGGCGAAAGCCCATCGAATGAATGATGCGGTCACGGTCGCGCTGAAACTCGCTGCGCGGACCGCGCACTTCGGCTCGCCCTGATCCGGGCAAAGCCCCTGGATGGCTTTGGAACTCGCGGCCGCGCGTGGCGGCTGGATCTGCAGCGTAGTTGGCTCGCGTCATATTGGTGCATCTGCAACTAAGTCAGCGCATGGCGACCGACAACCTGAACAGATCGCGAACTTTGCGATTGGATGGGGACACCAATGTGATGGATCCGCAATTGCGTATATATTAGCGAGAAATCGTTAGCGGCTTGAGAAGCCCTGATCTGGGGCTGCTCCGACGGTTCGCAAGAGCAGCCCCAAGCCGATCGGTAAGCGACCCAAACGGCTCGGATACATATTTATATCCACGCCGACCCTTATTTGCTCGCACCCATGTGGATAGTGCTCACTTGTAAGAATGCGACAGAATGATCGCATGGCAAGACCAATGGAGCATCAACCCACATCATCCTGACCTAGAATCCAGTTTGCAGCTGCTTCGCAATGGCTGCGTGTGGAATCGAACACTGGCAGAATGTTGGCATCAACGTCGACAACCAGATCGAGTTCAGTGCAAGCGAGCACGATGGCCTTTGCGCCTTCCTGTTCCTTGTTTCGGATGATTGTGCGCAGTGCACGCTCCGCATCACGGCTGGCTTTGCCAACCATAAGCTGATCATAGATTATCTCATTCAACTTTTCGACATTGCCCATATTCGGTGGCAACAGATCAATGCCATGGGCAACGAGCCGCTGGCGATAGAAACTTTCTGTCATAACGTTGCGCGTTCCGATCAGTGCGGCGCTGGTGCAGCCCGCCGCCTTCATCGCCTTGCCAACACATTCGGCGATATGAATGATAGGTATGTCCACCGCAGCCGCGACGTCATCATAGAGTTTGTGCATTGAGTTTGCGCCAATGATCAGCGCCTCGGCCCCTGCACTTTCAAGGCGCTTTGCACTTTCGCACAACACGCTGGACGCACGGTTCCAGTCCTCATCCTCACGCAAGCCATAAAGCTCGCAGAAATCGAGGCTTTCGATCAGCATCGGAGCACTCGCCATAGGCCGCCCGTGCTTCATTCCATCGCGCTGAATAAGGCGATTGATGCGATCATAATACATGCGGGTCGAAACCCAGCTCATGCCGCCGACAAGGCCCAGTTTACGCAATTGAATTCCCCGAATCTAAAAGAGGCTTCTTGTTGGCGCTCTTACCTACAGCAAGATGCCACCGTCCATAGCAACCATGTAATCAGTCGGTCATGGCTGGGGCGGAATTGATGCCAGTTTAAGTAGCCATTGATTTAGGTCTGCCAGAGATTTTGCTGGCGCTTCCTCTTGCGGTAGGTGGCCAATGCCGGGATATTCCACCAAAGTTGAATTGGGCAGCTGCTGATCATACCAGCGCCCCGCCTCTACCGGGATTAGCGCATCTTCGGTGCCCCATATAATGAGCGCAGGCACGCTGATCACGCTGACGTCCTGCGCGTCAAAGCCGGCCCAACCGCGCGAAAAGCGTGCGATGGTTGCCTCGCGATTGCCGGGATAACGCAGCATTTCCCAATAGCGATCAACCGCCTCTTCGGTAACAATCGCTTGATTGGTCACACTTTGTTCAAGCGATTGCTTGACTAACGAACGCGGAGTAATGTGTTTCATCAACAGATTGAGCACCGGCGTGCGGGCGATAGAAAAGCCAATATTGCCGCCGCCTACCTTCGGAATATCCGCGCCGCCCGCATCGACTAGCACGATACCGGCAAGCCGGTCTGAATGCTGCATTGCATAGGCGACAGTGTGCGAACCACCCATCGAATTGCCGCCAAGGATAAATCGTTCCAATCCCAACGCATCAGCCACTTCATCAATATCGGCGACGAAGGCATCCGTTGAATAATCGCCATCAGGAGCTGCGCCCGTCAGCCCGTGGCCGACCTGATCAAAGCGGATGACGCGGTAATCATCGCGCAAGCCCTCAACCCATGGCTCCCAAGTATGCAGGTCTGCATTGGAACCATGTAACAGGATGATCGGCATGCCATCGCGCGGTCCTTCATCACGTAGATGGACAATCGTGCCGTCACCAATCTCGACAAATTGCGAAGACTCACCTCCATACTTCGCGCGCATCTCCGCCACATTGGTATCAGGCGTGCGGAACACGACAAAGGCGAGCATTAGCAGCGCGGCCAGCACGGCAAGAACTTTCAGTAGACGTTTCATTGTGGCTCCATCTCGGCAATCCATTCACGGATCACGGCCAAGCCTTCGGTGTCAACGGTTCCCTTGCCTAACTCCGGCATAGCGACACCCGGTTCGGTTGAACCCATGCGGTGCACCATGATTGATGCATCAGCGTCACCCGGCTCTATGGAGACAGCATGTCCGCCCGCACCGCGGCCGGCAGCCACCGGAGGCTTTCGGATACCGATCGCGTGCGGATCATCCTGCTCCCACCGCAAGTCGAGCCCTGAATTGGAAGCCATTGATCCAGGCTGATGACAATGGGCGCAATTCACATCGAGATATGCGCGGGCAAGTGTCGCTGTGTCTGCCCCATCACGCATCGTCCAGTCAGGCATAGTATCCGCCCCGTCCGGCAATGCCGAAAGGCGTCCTTCATCAACCATTTCGCCCAGCCAATCACTCGAAAGGTTGCGCGCCTTCGGCCCAATTGGCGTCACTTCCCCGTCTTTCACATGGCATTGCTTGCATTGGTTCTTGTTGGGCACGCGGTAGGATATGTCCTCACCCGCCGACGTCGTAATGTCTAAGCGCGCGCCAGCAACCGCCAAGCGCGCGTCTGACTGCTCCTCATTCCACAGATATGGCAAGGCCAACCATCCATTGGCGCGGTGCAACAATACGCGGGTTTCGATCAGTCGGCGGTCTGCTCCTTCACCAAAGGCAAAAGTTTTGATGAGCGCGCTGCCGACCGGGAATTGCAGCAGGCCATCTCCATCGGCAATCACCTGTTTGCCGTGCGGCACATAGGCGAAGCGCAGCTTTGCCGCGCCGTCTGAATACAGCGGCGTGTTGAGTGAGTATGGCACAGCTTGCAAAGATTGCTGCGATCTTGGCCGGTAAAAGAACCCAAAATCAGATAGCTGCTTGGGAAGGCCCTCCATGATCGCCACATTGTTGACCGACACAGGCGTTCGCGCAGTGGTAGATGTCACCACCCCTGCGCACAGCACCGCCATTGCGCCCGCTAGTGCCAACCCCGCTCGGTTCACTTCAAGCGCGTCATCATTGTGGCTGGAAGCTCAACCGGCTCCAGATCCTTGAACGAAAACTCATCAGGCTTTTCCCACATAGTGGGTGCTGCCTCAGAAATCGACTGGCCCACTTGGGTCAGGCCAAGGGTCACCACCGGCACATTGTCAAAGACATACAGCCCTTGGTGAAGCCCATCAGTCAAAACGGGGGGCAATGCGCCGCCTAACACTGCGGCCAGCATTTCTCCACCGGGAAAGTCTGGCGCGCTGCCTCCGCTGCCATAGATGTTGCCTTTCAATGCAATCTCTACCGGCCGCGGCTGATAGCGCTCATCGTCAAACTCTTGAGTGTAGGCGATAAGCATCACATGCGAAGTCTTATTGTTGAATATGCTGTTTTCACGGATTTGGACCCGCTCATTCGCCATCACCATCACACCTGTCCCTGCGGGAACGCTGGCAACAATATTGCCTTCAGGCGCGAAATTATCTGTGTTGTTATCGACAATCGCATTCTTTGCGACCAGCACTGATCCGCCACCAACCTTAGGCAGACCGGGCAAGTCAAAAACCAGAATTCCGCCGGTGTTCTTGGTCGCCAAATTCTCCGTCACTTCGGCAAAATTGCTGTTCTCAATCTCAATGCCGGCGACGTTTTCGAGCACGTAATTACCGCGCACAATGATGTTTTCCGACTGACCGACATAAATCCCAGCATCCGATGCGCCGCGCACATAGCTATTCTGCACCAGCACATTGCTCGCCTCGACCGGGTAGATGCCATAAGCCCCGTTGTTCGCATCTGGGCCGCCCGTCCATTCAACCCGGACCGCGTCATAGATGATCTGATCAGCGCCCTTCGACTTGATGCCATCGCCCTTTGCATTCTCTACCGCAAAGCCGCGCAGCGTCACATCGTCAGAGGTTACGAGCAGACCTTCGCCTGCACCTACTTGCTGGGTAAAATCGAGGACCGAAGCATCCATACCCGCCCCGCGCAGGGTTACCCCATCAACATCAAGGCTAAGTCCGTCGGTGAGCGCATAGCGCCCCGCTTCCAGCACGATCTCATCACCCGGCTCGGCGAGTATCAGCGCCTCTTGCAGGCGTTCTTGCGCGCCTTCACCTGGAGCAATCGTGTGCGTTTCAGCCAGCACGGGTGCAGCCGATATCACAGCCGATGAAAGGGCCAATGCAGCCAAGGACAATCTGATCATGTGGTCTCTCCCAATCCCTGCGCGCATTGTGCCGCAGATCAGGTCAAATGCAAGAGAATGCGCGTCTAAGACCGCGTTAAAGCAGCGAGTCCAGTCCAATTCTAAGCGCACACTTACCGCCGGTTCCGACAAGAGCGGCGACCGCCTCATCATCGTCGACACGCTGCATCCTTGCAATTGCTTCGCCGGGGGACATCGGGACGCGGGGTTCCCCCTCGGCAGGGCCAAGACGCTCGAGCTTTTTGAGTTGCGTGAGTGACAGTCGGTCAACCAGCTGCGGCGCCATGCAATCAGCCAGCGGCGCGGGCGCTCCTGAATCCAGCAAAGCGGTTCGGACACGCTCTTCTGTCACTTGCTCCAACACCCCGCCATCGCGCAGAACGAACCATGCCGCGCCCGTGATTGCAGCGATAAATAGGGTGAGGATGAGCAGCTTCTTCATACGATGCCTTGAGAGCAAAATCCTCTAATCGAGCGCCTTGTTGATCTCTTCGACCATCTTCTTGGCATCCGACAAAAGCATCATGGTCTGATCCATATAGAACACATCATTATCAACCCCGGCATAGCCGACACCGCCCATGCTGCGCTTGATAAAGAAGACCTGCTTGGCCTTGTCGACATCGAACACGGGCATGCCATAAATCGGACTGGCCTTATCAGTCTTTGCCGCCGGGTTCACTACGTCGTTCGCGCCGATGATAAAGGCTACGTCAGCCTGCGCAAACTCCGAATTGATGTCTTCCAGTTCAAAAACCTTGTCGTAATCGACACTGGCCTCAGCCAGCAGCACATTCATGTGCCCTGGCATCCGGCCCGCGACCGGGTGGATCGCGTATTTAACTTCAATGCCCTTTTCTTCGAGCAAGTCACCCATTTCGCGCAGCACGTGCTGAGCCTGTGCCACCGCCATGCCGTATCCGGGGATGATGATGACCTTTTCGGCCTGTTCAAGCATAAACGCCGCATCATCCGCGCTGCCTTGTTTGTAGGGGCGCTGTTCGCGCGGCTCGCCGTCTCCGCCGCCGCCAGCATCTGCGCCAAATCCGCCCGCAATCACGCTGATGAAGCTGCGATTCATCGCCTTGCACATGATGTAGCTGAGGATTGCGCCCGAGGAGCCCACCAAAGCGCCGGTGATGATCATCGCGCTGTTGCCCAAAGTGAAACCCATCGCCGCCGCCGCCCAGCCGGAATAGCTGTTCAGCATGGAGACGACCACCGGCATATCCGCGCCGCCGATTGGGATGATCAGCAGGAATCCGATGATAAAGGCGAGCACGGTCACCGCGATGATAAGCGGCAGTGTTTCTGCCGGTCCATTGGCCATTGCGAACATCGCCGTTAGCACGATGATTGCCGCCAAAGTGCCGAGGTTGATGACATGCCGCGCAGGGAGCAGGATTGGCGATCCGCTCATCTTGCCAGAAAGCTTGGCAAAGGCGATCACTGAGCCCGAGAACGTGATCGCGCCGATAGCGATGCCCAGCCCCATTTCGATCTTGCTGACCGGGGATATAAACTCGCCATCAAGCAGGCCGAATGCGCCCGGCTCCAAATAAGCAGCCCAGCCCACCAGAACGGCGGCCATGCCGACCAAAGAGTGAAAGCCTGCGACGAGTTCCGGCATTGCCGTCATCGCGATCTTGCGCGCGATGGTGAAGCCGATGATCCCGCCCAATGCCATAGCAATGCCGATTTCTGGGAGGCTAGCGATGTCATGTGTGACCAGCGTTGTAACAACCGCGAGCACCATGCCGATCATGCCATTGCGGTTGCCCGCCCGGCTGGTCGCAGGGGATGATAGCCCGCGCAATGCGAGGATGAAAAACACGCCGGATGCGAGGTAGGCGAGCATTGCCCAAGCCGGTGTTCCGGCGCCGTCTGCTGCACCTACAAGAATGGAGAAGGTCATCTCTTACTTCTCCTTCTTTTTGTACATGGCGAGCATTCGTTCCGTCACTGCAAACCCGCCGAATATGTTGACGCTTGCGAGCACAACGGCAGCGAGGCCAATGTATTTGGCGACCGCACTGCCTGCCTCAGCGCTCGCAATCAGCGCGCCGACGATAATCACCGAACTGATCGCATTGGTTACCGCCATCAATGGCGTGTGCAGCGCCGGGGTGACCGACCAGACAACGTAATAGCCCACAAAACAGGCCAATACGAAGATCGAAAGGATTGAGATAAAGTCCATGTTAGCTGGCCCCAGCTTGCTCAATTGACCGGATCAAGTGATCCGTCGCAACACTAAATCGGTTTTCGATCACTCTTGTAGGACGGCCGTTCACGTCTTGCTCGCAGGCCACGCCCAGCACCAGGATGGGGTTTTCCCTTACTGCCCTGGAGTTCGGATACTTTATCAAAAACGACTGATTGATAGACGAAATCTTCCGACCATGCTCGCTTTCAAAAGCCCTTTCAGATTGTGTGCATCCGCGAGCCAAAACCGCGTGCTGTTTCCAACTCCAATATTGCTCGAGAATGCCAGACTGGGCTTGGGGGGCGGGACGCGCATGGGCGTCCGCAAGCGTCGGGCAACCGCAAATGGAAGCGGCGCACATCACTAAAGGAATCAACCTGGTCACCCCTTAATCCTCTCATTCACCACCTTGCCGCCTCGCGTCAGGCGAACCGCATTACCGATCTCTTCGTCGAGTTCCGGTTTGCCCGCTTCCTTGTCCCAGAAGGCAGAGAGGAAGTTGAAGTGGTTGCGCGCGAACAGCGCCGATGCATCGGCGGGCAATTGCGCGGGCGTGTTCGAATAGCCGATAATGTTGACGCCGTGCCTCACGACCGTCTCATCCGGCTTTGAACCCTCAACATTGCCGCCTTGCGCAACGGCAAGGTCGAAGATAACGCTGCCCGGCTTCATCGTCGCGATTTGCGTGTCCGTGATCAGCACAGGAGCCGCCCGTCCGGGGATCAGTGCAGTGGTGATAACAATGTCCTGCTTGGCGATGTGCTCTGAGACAAGCTTGGCCTGAGCCGCTTTGTACTCATCGCTCATTTCCGTGGCGTATCCACCAGAGCCTTCGCCTTCAATTCCCGCCACATCTTCGACAAAAATCGCTTTTGCGCCCAGGCTCTCGATCTGTTCTTTGGTAGCCGATCTAACGTCAGTCGCAGAGACCTGCGCGCCAAGTCGCCGTGCAGTCGCAATCGCTTGCAGACCAGCAACACCGACCCCCATGATGAACGCTTTAGCCGCCTGAACCGTGCCAGCCGCTGTCATCATCATTGGGAAAGCGCGACCATATGTATCGGCTGCGGCCAACACCGCTTTATATCCGGCAAGGTTCGATTGGCTAGAGAGTACATCCATACTCTGCGCACGGGTAATGCGCGGCATGAATTCCATGGAAAGCGCCTCTAGTCCCGCTTTGGCATAGGACTCTACCCGGGGCTTATCACCAAACGGATCAAACAAAGCCGCTACCCAAGCGCCGGGCTTTGCTCCGACCAACGCCTTAGCATCTGGCGCCTGCACGCCCAGCACGATGTCAGCGTCTTTGACCACATCAACTGCGCTGCCAACACTTGCGCCTGCTTCTGCATAGGCAGCATCAGTGATTGAGGCATTCGCCCCAGCCCCCGTCTCAACCGCCACTTCGTTTTCAAGACCGATGAATTTCTTCACCGTTTCCGGCGTCGCGGCCACGCGCGTTTCACCAGAGGCTTGCTCCTTAAGGACGGCTATTTTCATGCGGGGCGCGTCTATTCAGCGATCAGAGCGATGACGAATAGCGTGATCACACAGATCAAGGGAACAGCCCATTTAAGCGAACTGATGAAACTGCCGTATGTCTTTTCGGCGTGGTCCATATCGTTCGTTGCCATTGCGCAATAATCCTTCAAATATTTTGCCATAGTGCGCACATAATCGCGCATGCGCACCGTTCCAGCATCCCCTATCGAAGCCTGCGATTAACCTCAAGCCCGCGATTCAAGGTGGGAACCGAGACGAGCGACATAGGTAATCACACAGTTGCCAACCAAACAGCCTTAACATCGTCTTTACTCCTTTACCCTATGCCCGGCGGATGGATCTCCTCTGGGCAACACGCCCTGAGGCGTATTGGGGATGAACAACGCTATGTCCGAGACGGAACCGCGCCTGGTAATGCTGATCGATGATGAGCCGGCACAAAGCCGGTTGATCAGCGCGATTGCCGCGCGCGAAGGCTGGCGCACTATTGTCGCCAGTGATGCCGAAACAGCAATTGCGATGTTGGGAACACGCGAAGGCATGCAGCTTTCTGCGATCCTGCTTGATCAATGGGTTCCGGGTGATGATGCCTGCGCTCTCATCGAAGAGTTAAAATCACGTCGCCCTGCTCTTCCTATTCTGATGCTCACGACCAGCGCATCTCCGCTGCTCGCGGTGGAGGCCATGCGCTCTGGCGCCAGCGACTATCTGGTGAAGCCAATTTCTCCCGACCGCTTGATGGAAGCATTGCGCGCCGTCACCACTCGCGAGACACCGCAAAATGAGCTCGCCCCGCTGACCGAGAAGATGTCAGCAACTCTCGATTTCGATGCGATGATTGGCACTGCGCCCAAATTTCGCACAGCCTTGGCACAGGCGGCAAAAACCGCGCGCGGTCACGGCCATGTGCTGATTGAAGGCGAAAGCGGGACGGGCAAAGAAATGCTCATGCGCGCCATGCACGCTGCGTCTCCGCGCAGCAAAGCGCCGATCCGTGTTATTAATATTGGCAGCATTCCGGCAAATTCCGTTGAATCGGTGCTGTTTGGTCATGAACCAGACGCTTTCCCAGGCGCATTTGATCGCCAAGTGGGCGCAATGCAGCATTGCGACGGCGGGACGTTGCTGCTCGATGAGGTGGACCGACTACCCGCCCAGGCGCAGGCCAGCCTCGCCGAAGCGATTGAGACCGGAATTGTTCGCCCGGTTGGCGCCTCTCACGGTTTTCGTGTTGATGTGCGTCTGCTTTCTGGCAGCAATTACGCGCTTGAGCGCCTGATCCAAACAAAGCATTTTGACCCAAAACTTGCGAGCTTGCTTGGTGCAACCAAGATTGAGCTGCCGCCCTTGCGCGATCGGACCGGTGATATTCCTGCTCTGACCCGCCATTTCCTTAACCGCATTGGCGAGCAGCCGGGCCTCAAACATCTGTCTGTCAGCGACAGCGCCTTGACCTTGCTTGCCGCCTTTGATTGGCCCGGTAACGTCCGGCAGCTGCAATCGGTGCTGTTCCGTGCCGCCGTTTACTGCGAGGGACAAACTCTCACCGCTGACAGCTTCCCGCAATTGTCGGAAATGCTGGGTGAGCTTGAGGAGCTAACCTCCTCCAATCACGATGGTGTGGGCATCATGCTTTACACTGATGATGGGAATTTGCGTCCGCTGGAAGAGATTGAGGCGGATGTTATTCGCCTTGCCATCGGCCATTATCGCGGCCGCATGACAGAGGTTGCGCGCCGGTTGGGAATTGGCCGCTCTACGCTGTATCGCAAGCTTTCCGACCTTGGGATTGATAACGCGGCCTAAAGCCAGCTGGGCAACAGAACAGCGCGGTTCAACTTCAGCCGCGCCGCAAAAACGCGGCTTGATGCAGATGGCCAATGCGATTAGCGCGGCGGCATGACGAAAACTCAAGATTTCACGGGACGCATTGCGCTCGTCACCGGCGCATCCTCAGGCATTGGTGCAGCCTGCGCGAAGGCGCTCGCAGCCCGCGGCGCGGGCAAGCTTATCCTAGTAGACGTTGATGGCCCTGGGCTTGAGGCACTCAGCCTCCCCTGCCAGGTCCAAAACGTGGTCGGCAGCGTGGCTGATCCTGAGCTTTGGCAGGAACTAGAAGCCAGTCTAGGCGCAATTGACCATGCTGTCGTCAATGCTGGAATTGGTGGAAGCGGACAGATTGCCTCATTGGGCTTTGCAGAATGGCGCCGCGTGATGGACGTCAATCTCGATGGTGCTTTCCTAACTTTGGCAACTGCAATGCGGGCGATGAAAGCAAATGGCGGCAGTGCGGTCATCACTTCCAGCTCCACCGGAATGAAGCCGATCGCTGGCATCGGCCCCTATGGCGTCGCTAAGGCCGCAGTTTCGCATATGACCCGCATCGCAGCGCTGGAAGGCGCAGCGGACAACATCCGCGTGAACGCCATCGCGCCCGGCGGTGTGGATACCAAAATATGGGAAAGCTCTGACGATTTTAAACAATCAGTCGCATCCCATGGGCGAGAGGCCACGATGAAGACAATGGCGGGCACAACCCCGCTTGGCCGCTTCGCCACTTCAGACGAAATCGCAGATAATATCCTCTACATGTTGTCTGACGCCGGTTCGAACCTTACGGGGCACGTTATGGTATCAGACGGCGGGTTTACCCTTTAAACGCTACCAGCTGACTGTGCGGGTAACGCGCGTCTCCCCTTCGCTGCCGCGCATCGACATGGTGAAGGTTTTCGCGTCCCAATCGATCTCAACCAAGCCGAAATTCTCTTCCGAAATAAAGTCGGTTATTCGCTTGGGATCAGGCTCGCGCTCCGTGTTCCGCTCTGTCGAAGAGAATGAATAATTCATCGACGAACTGGTCAGCTCCCAGATCCGCTCGCCTTTCATTTCTGGCCTGACGTCAGAATAAATTCCGCCCGCATGACGATCACCTGAAAGCATCACGATCCCGCTATCCTCGCGATTGGCGACCATCTCATAAAGCTTCGCGCGCTCTAGCGGCAAAGCCTCCCAGCTTTCATAATTATGCGCATCGGTGATGACTTGGATCGACGAGACCAAGACACGCAGGTCAGCGGGTTTTGCCAGTTCTTGTTGCAGCCATTCCCATTGCTCCTTGCCCAACATTGTCTTGGAGGGGTCATCGCTCGGCACGTATGGCCCAAGCGGCGGGCGTTCAGGTGAGTAGGCAATCGCGTCAAAATCAGAACGGAAGAAGCGCGTGTCGAGCATGATTATCTGAGTGACTTTCCCTTCAGCGCCAAACATGCGGCTTTCGTAAATCCCGGGTCGTGATTTCACTTCATCTGACGATCCCCAAAAAGTCTCAAAAATTGTCTCTGACCAACCACGATAAGTAAAGTTTGCGCCGCCATCGTTGAAGCCAAAATCGTGATCATCCCAGGTGATCATCATGGGGACCTTGGTTCGGAAATCAGTCAACTCTGGCGTTTCGGCCTGCAATTGATAGGCAGCACGCAAAGTACTTAGCGCAGCGTCGCCTTTCCAAAATTGGTCGCCGTAATTGTTATCGCCAATAAACAGGAATACATCTGGGTTCGTCGCGGCAATCTGCGCCCACATATGCTGGCTACGCGATTGGTGGTTGCAACTGCCAAAGGCGATGCGGGTTAAGGTGGTTTCTGGTGCGAGTGAAACATTCGCCGGGGCTACCGGTAGTTCAATCTCAGTGCGCAATTTTGAGTAATAAGGCGCAAGCAGATCAGACACGCTCAATTCAACTTCGCCGTGCCCGTCCGCCAAAGCCGGCACTGCAAGAGTGGCTACCGCAATTGCAGCAAGAGACGATGTGATACGGCGCATAGGAAGGCTCCTCGATATTGGTTCGCCGCAGGTAACTAACCTGCGGCACTTGGAATTTGGAATCAGTCAATGCGCGCCTGCCATGACCTTTCCGCGACACGCAAACAAAAAACCCCCTCCGCTACAGGCTGGAGAGGGTTTTTCGCGCCATTCTCATGGCGATAGGGTTGCGCCGTGCAGCCAGCGCTTGCCTATTTTCTAAAAGCGGAACCGAACGCCAGCAAGTAAGCTCACAGTTTCAAACCGGCCATCCAGGTCAGCGTTGAAGCCTTGCGCTCCGCCACCAACGAACGTGCGGTCAAAGTCCAATCCGGTTACGCGCTGATACCGCACCCGAGTTTGAAGCTCGATGTTCTCAGTCAAGACGAATTGCAAACCGGCATTGCTTTGCAAAGAAAGGCCAGTGCCGCCGCCTGTCACAGCGAAGGTCGGAGCGGTCGCAACACCATTATTAGGGAAGTAGGTCGCGTTGGAATCGACATCAGCGATACCGATGCCGCCGCCCCAGAACGGGATCACCTTCTGATCATCAGACCAGCGAATATCCGACTGGTAATTGATCGAGAAAGTGTTGACCTCGCTTGATCCACCAAAAGTCTGGTTTCCGCCATTGAAGTTGCCGCCACTGACGTCGGCTTCGGCATAGGAATATTCTACTTCAACACTGGGTTGAAATAGACCAAAAATACGCTTTGGGATGCGGTATCCAACAGCGACAGTGCCGACAAACCCTTCATCGAACTCCACGTCCACTACGGCAGGTGCGCCTGCTACTCCGGGCGTTCCAGCATCAGGGTCCTGGATACCGTTAAATGTCTCATCGGTTGGCGATGTTACACCGCCTTGGACAGAGACATAAACTCCGCCTTCTGGCTCAAAATCTTGCGATTGCGCTGCAGCAGGAGCTGCTACTGCAAAAATTGGCAATGTGAGCGACATTGCAACGAGACGGTAAGCTTTTGTGTTAGTCATGGGGGTCCTGACCTTATGGCGTTGATAGGTACCCAGCGTTTCGCGCAGCCACATCGATTGGTTACAACGCGAGAGAATTAATTCCAGCGATTTTCATTTTACCAACGACTTTACAAGGGTGGCATCTGCGAAAAATCAGTCAAAGCTGCATCGCGAAGACCACGCCAAACATTGCGCGCTTGAACAGTCTCCACAACATCATGCACCCGAAGAATATGCGCGCCGGCATTCAAGCCAAGGGTCGCCAATGCGAGAGATCCACCAAGGCGCTCGTGCGCTTCTGCCTCCTTCGATAGCGCGCCAATCATGCGTTTGCGGCTGACACCCAGCAATAAAGGCGAACCCAGCGCATGGAACAATGGCAACGCATTGAGCAGCGCGAGATTCTCCGTCAGGCTTTTGCCAAATCCAATACCAGGATCGAGGATAATGTTGTCCTCTGCAACACCTGCCGCGATGGCGTTTGCGCGCGCCTCTTTAAGGAAGTCGAACACGTCAGTAACCACATCGGCATAATCGCCGCCCTCGTGCAGATCATCGCCGCTACCCGGCGCGTGCATCAAAATTACGGGGCATCGCACGCCTGCAACCAGCTCTGCTGTGCGCGGATCATAACGCATAGCTGACACATCATTGGCGATATGTGCGCCGGATTGCAGAGCTGCCTCAAGAACGCCTGCGCGCCTTGTATCGACGCTGATCGCCGCGCCCATCCCAGCGCAATACTCAACCGCTGGCAGAACCCGGTCTTTCTCATCACCTTCCCAAGTGGCTGCTGCACCGGGGCGTGTGCTCTCGCCACCGATATCGATGATGCTCGCACCCGCTTCAAGCATCCCAGATGCATGAGCGCGGCCCGCTTCCACATTGTCGAGAAACTCACCGCCGTCAGAGAAGCTGTCCGGCGTAACATTGAGAATGCCCATTATCTGCGGCTGGTCGAGCCGTATGGTCCGCTCGCCCAAAACTATGGGTTCGTGAACTTTCTGAAGATTCGCCCATTGTTCGCGCGCCTCTTGCTCAAGCTGGCTGCCGAGTTCTGCGAAAACGCGTTCAGCCTCACGTACGCCGAACAAATGGCGCGCCGCAATTTCACCGCCGGAACGCACAACACATGCAAAGCGACTGGCATAGACCATGGTGCCGGCAAGCCGGATCGCCGCCCCATCATTGTGTTGTGGGGCGGGCGCAAAGCCAATTGGGCAAACGTAAATGCTCTCACTCATAGCCGCGATGATTAGGCCGCAATTTAACGAGCGCAAAGGCCCCTTGCCCCGCCAGCGCACAGAAAAGGGGCCGGACCAGCACGGCACAGCCCCTTTTCCCTCATCATTCGATCAGCCTAGCCACCAAATTTGAAGCGCACTCCGGCTGAGATAATCGATTGGTCCGACTCAATACCCAGCGTCGCAGGAACCAAGTTCAAATCGATATCAGCATCTTCGGTGTTAGCGCGGTAAGTGTACTGGCCGAAAACCTCGGCGCGGGGAGATACCGCATAGCTCGCCCCTGCCATCAATTGATAGGCGAGCCCGCCATCATCTTCGTCGGCCACATCAACACCCGAGGGCGTGAACTCAGAATCGACCCATTGATAGCCAAGCCCTGCGCCAACATAAGGTTTGAACGCGCCGCCAGTTTTGATGTCATAAAAGACATTACCGAACAGGCCAAAATTGGTGACGCTGCCTTGGCCATCGGCAATCACCGTTCCTACGGTAGGATTGGCCGGATCAGCTGCGCCGCGGGTCAGCACGGCGACATCAACGCCGTCAATATCCGCGCCGCCGACTGTCAGGCCGGAATGGCCCGATACGTCATATTCGGAATAGGCGCCTTCGAGCTCGACGCGAAAGCCATTTTGGAAAGCGTAGCCAACTTGGCCGCTTAAGGCCAAGCCATTGTCAAACTCAGTGTTCCACTCAAGCGGGGTTTCAGCTGGGATTGCATCGAAATCGGCTGTCGCAGCCACATCGGCATCAAACTCTCCAGAGTTTTGACTGTCGCTGGGTAGAGCAATTCCGCCGCTGACGCCTACATATGGCCCTTCGGCTAGTGCCGCGCTGGGCACAGCAAACGCGCCGACAACGGCACCGCAAATCGCGAAGTTTCTAAAGGGTTTTTGCATGATTTCCTCAATCTAGGTTGCGCCCCCAAACGCCAAATCGCGCTGGGAACCTGAACCTAAGCTGCGGAAATCACAGACCTTGCGGCAGAGTGTTGTTAGTCTTCGTTGGCCAGCAAGAAGCGTTGCCTGGCTGCGTCGATTGGATTCACATCCGCGCCATCATCGAAGTACCAGAAGGTCCAGCCGTTGCAGCTGGGGGCCTCTTGCAGGTCTTTGCCAAGCCCATGGATCGAGCCCGTTTTCCCATCCAAATCCAATGAGCCATCAGCACGCACCGTCGCGATCCAACGACGTTTTTTGTCGAACACTTTGGTGCCCGGCGGGATCAAACCGTTTTCAACCAACGTGCCAAAGGCAACGCGCGGCGCAGCCTTTTTGCTCTGCATGGTTGCAATCACGCTTTCATCCAGCGGCAGTTCTTTCTCAATCCGCTTCATCGCAACACCGCGATAAAAGTCTTCGCGCTCACAGCCGATCCATTCACGGCCCAGCCGCTTTGCAACCGCGCCGGTTGTGCCCGTTCCGAAGAATGGATCAAGCACCACATCACCTTTTTCCGTGGTCGCCAGAAGCACGCGGTACAGCAAAGCCTCGGGTTTTTGCGTTGGATGCGCTTTCTTGCCATCTTCCTTAAGCCGTTCGGCCCCGGCACAGATCGGCATCACCCAATCGCTGCGCATTTGAAGTTCATCGTTCAGCGTCTTCATAGCGCGATAATTGAACTGATAGCGCGACTTCTCGCCCATGCTGGCCCAGATCATCGTTTCATGCGCATTGGTAAACCGCGTACCTTTGAAGTTGGGCATCGGATTTGTTTTGCGCCAAACGATATCATTTAGGATCCAGAACCCCAGATCCTGCAAGATTGATCCAACGCGGAAAATATTGTGATAGCTGCCGATCACCCACAGGGCGCCATCCGGCTTCAGCACGCGGCGTGCTTCGGTCATCCAATCGCGAGTGAACTCGTCATAGATGCGGAAACTATCGAACTGGTCCCAATGATCGGTAACCGCGTCAACTTGGCTGCCATCAGGGCGATTTAAATCGCCGCCCAGTTGTAGATTGTAGGGTGGATCAGCAAACACGCAGTCAACGCTATTGTCAGGCAGTGAACGCATAGCTTCTATGCAATCACCTGGCAGGATTTGCCCGAGTGGCAGATCAGGATGCGGCGCGCGTGATTTTTCAGCCCGCTTGGCAGGTTTGGCGACCTTGCTTGCCGCCCGCAGTTTTGCGGTTTCCATCACACCCATTGAAATTCCCCGAAATTGCAGTCCCGACGCATCGCAGCGCAGAGTTATCCACAGGGTGAGTCCAAGCGGACTCCACGTCAAGGCAAATGTGATCGGAGATTATGGTTAACAAACGGTTAGCATCAGGACTTCACAACAAGAACGAAACGAGACCGCCACAAGATATGGAGTCTCTTCTTGGAATGTGGGGCCGATATAGCGGGGGTGTGACCTGAAAGACTCAGGCCAATACGAAGGCGACGTTAGCAAGGAATGCCGCAAGCAAGATCGACCCAAGCACCCGGCCGATCGACTTTGCAAACCAAAGCAGCAGCAGCAACGCAACCGCACTCGCGATCAATAATCCCATTTGCAGGCCAAGCAAATTCTCTGGCAGCGCAAACGGCGCGATGCTCATGGTTACCCCGCCGATCAAAAGGATATTGTAGATATTAGAGCCAACGACATTGCCAATCGCGAGCCCTGCTTTGCCCCGCAAAGCCGCCGCGAGAGATGCTGCAAGCTCTGGAAGTGACGTTCCAAACGCCACCACCGTAAGGCCAATAGCTGTTTCACTAACACCGAAAATCGTCGCCAGATCGATCGCGCCAGTCACCAATATCTGTCCGCTGAAAACCAGCACTGCCAGTCCTGCTGCAAAAAGAGCGCTGGCGACATAACCATTTTGCGGGGCGTCATCGTCATCCTCACCCTCTTGCGCAGCCCCTGGGTGGCGATACCGCCAGACAATGTAGATAATGATCGCTGCCAGCAAGACGGCACCAATCCAGTGTGCACCAATTTGGGCGTATGCGAGACCAGCCAACAACAGGGTTGCGCCCAGCGCCACCACCGCATCGCGCCGTCCGCCGCCAGACAGCGCAATCGGGGCGATTAAAGCCGTCGCGCCCAAAATGAGCAATGTGTTAGCAAGGTTTGAGCCAACAATATTGCCCCAAGCGATGCCCGGCGAACCTTCCAAGGCCGCCTGAACACTCGCGACCATTTCTGGCATACTGGTGGCAAATCCGACAATAACAAGACCGGTGAACAGCGTCGACACACCCAGTTTCTGGGCAATGCCAACCGCACCGCGCACCAACAGTTCACCGCCAATGGCAAGGCCCACTAGGCCCCCTAGGCTCAAAAGAATCGCATATACCATATCAGTGAAGCGCTTAGGGCAAGTAAGCGTTCGTCACAAAAGGTTTGCTTGCGCGACCGGCGCAAAACTATGGCGATGCATCGGCGTCGGGCCATGAACGCGCAAAGCCTCCATATGCTCTCGCGATCCATAGCCCTTGTTTCGCTCCCAACCGTAATGCGGGTGGGTTTGCGCCGCTTGGATCATTATTCTGTCGCGCCATTCCTTAGCAACGATTGATGCAGCCGAGATCGCCGGTTCAGTCCCATCACCGCCGACAATAGCACGAGCAGGCCAGCGCCAGCCGGCACGCCTACCTTCCGGCGTCATATTGCCGTCAATCAGAACTTCTCCAATGGTGCAGCCCAATTCCGTGTCCAGTCGCTGAACTGCTTCAGTCATAGCCTGCAACGTCGCCTGTAAAATATTGATTTCGTCAATCCGTTGCGGCTCGACAATGCCAACCGCCCAAGCGCAAGTGCGGCGAATTTCCAGATCCAGCCCCGCTCGCTTTTTCGATGAAAGCACCTTGGAATCTGCCAGACCTCCAGGTGCAGACTTGCCAAGGACCACCGCCGCCGCCACTACCGGCCCAGCCAGCGGGCCTCGCCCCGCTTCATCGACGCCAATCATTGCCCCGTTTTTTTGAATGTCGAGGGCACCAAATTCAGTTTTGGGAGTTCCAGATACCATGATGACTATTTCCAAGCTCGCACCCACCCTATTGATCCCTGCGTTCGCGCTCGCAAGCTGCGGCAATGCGACTTCTGGGGAAAGCATCGTTCAATCAGTCGATGGCGAGGCCGCTGCTAGCGTCGCGTATACCGTAAATGAAATGGGCGAATTCAACGAGCCATGGGCAATTGCCTTTGCGCCGGGCACGCGCACCATCTTCCTCACAGAAAAGTCGGGCACAATGCGCGCGATCGACACATCCACTGGCGCAGCTCTGGAAGTCACCGGCATGCCAGAGGTTGCCTATGGCGGCCAAGGCGGCCTTGGCGATGTGGCTTTCTTGGCGTCGGAGAATGGGCTGGACAGCCGCACGATCTATTTAAGCTGGGCCGAAGCGGGTGAAGGTGACACGTATGGTGCTGTTGTCGGTCGCGGCACTTTGTCTTGCCAGGGAAGCGGCTGCGCAGTCTCAGACTTGGATGTGATTTGGCGGCAATCGCTGAAAACGGGAAAGCGCGGGCATTATTCGCACCGCATCGTGATCTCTCCTGATGAGCAGCACCTGTTCATCTCTAGCGGAGACCGGCAAGAGCTGGAACCTGCTCAGGACAACACCAACAATTTGGGCACAATTGTTCGGCTGAACCTTGATGGGACGCCAGCAGAGGGCAATCCATTTGCCGATGAAGGCGAAGTGCAGGCAGAAATCTGGTCATACGGCCACCGCAATGTCCTTGGCTTAGGGTTCGCCCCCAATGGACAGCTGTGGGATTTGGAGCATGGCCCGGCTGGCGGTGATGAATTCAACAAGGTTGAGCGCGCGGCGAATTATGGCTGGCCGGCCGTTTCGGATGGTGAGCACTATAATGGCGATCCAATTCCCGACCACAAAACGCGTGCTGAATTCAAGACGGCAGCGATTGGCTGGACCCCTGTGATCGCACCGGGTGATTTGCTGTTCTATACTGGCGATGCATTCCCCGCATGGAAAGGCGACCCATTGATGGCTGGCCTTGCCGCGCAGGGGATCGTCCATGTAGAGATTGATGGCGACACCGCCACAGAAATTGCGCGCCATGATTTTGGCAATCGCATTCGCGGTATTGAGCAAGGCCCCGATGGCAATATCTGGCTGATCGAAGACGGCGAAGGCGGCAAACTGCTCAAAGTTTCGCCTGAGTGATTTTTCATAGTTAGAAGCCCCCTCAAATTGTTCGACATTGTCGGGCGTAGTCTCTAACCGCCCGGGCGATGGCCACATTGATCCCCCTTTCCGCAGTAGAGCCCGCTATGGTTGAGCAATTGCTCGACCGCGTGTTCGGAGAAGGGCGCCAAGCCAGAACGGCCTATCGGATTCGCGCCGGTATGGACTGGTTAGAGGCGTTAAGCTTCGCTGCACTCGACGGGGATGATCTGTTGGTTGGCACGATCCAAATATGGCCGATCGCTTTGACTGATCCCGATGGCCGCGACTTTCCTTTATTGATGGTCGGACCAGTAGCGGTTTTGCCGGATCACCAAGGACAAGGATATGGCAAAGCGATGATGGCTGCGAGCCTTGGCGCGATTGAAGAGACGAGCGGCAACGCCCCACCCTTGCCGCAAATGCTTATCGGCGATGCAGATTATTACGGCGGCTGGGGATTTACAGCAGCGCCGACTGGCGAATGGCGCGCGCCGGGACAAAATGAACCAGAGCGGTTGTTGGTACGCTGCGAAAATCCGGCAATTCTGCCTGCAAAAGGCAATCTGGGCCCGTGGGGATCGCGCAAAGACCTAACCTCTTAGGGCTAGGCAGCTCGTGACAAACCGCCCTATACCACTTGGCGAAGCGAGCCGCATCTGGCATTCGCTTCCCTACAAATGCCTTACGAACCACCGCCACACCTAGCTGACCTAACGCTTGCCCAGATTGCGGAGCAGGTCGCGCTGCGCAAATTGCCCCCGGTCGAGGGCTGGGCGCCTGAAAAGCTGGGCGAAAGCCGAATGCGCATTGCCGCGGATGGCACATGGTATCACGATGGTGATCCGATCCGGCGTGAGGCGATGGTGCGCGCTTTTTCCGGATTGTTGATCCGCGAAGACGGCGGCGAGCATTTCCTCGTCAGCCCGTTTGAGAAACTAAGTATTGAGATCGAGGACGCAGCGTTTATCGCCACTGATTGCGCGGAACGCAATGGCGGCCTCGCCTTCCGCCTCAACACTGATGAACTGGTGATCGCCGGGCCAGGCCACGCCTTGCGCGCGGCGGGCGACGCAGAAACACCAGCGATTTATCTGCATGTCCGGCGGGGCTGCGAAGCGCGCCTCAACCGCTCAACCTATGCGCAACTGGCGGACATTGCCTTGTCGCATGGTGATGACTGGACCGTGACCAGTGGAGGCGAGGAATTCTCGCTTTTACCATGAGGCATTTCCGCCGATGAGCGCGCTGTTTGATCACCTATCCCGCCTGTTTGAGGAAGGCCACCGGCGCGATATTCCCGATTTGCTGAGTGACGAGCGGTTCGTCCAAAGTGATCGGACCGCCGAAGCTGCTGTGCTGATTGCGGTAACCGATCGCGCCGAAAGCGATGGCGGGCCCGGCGTTATTCTGACGCAGCGCCCACAAGACATGCGCGATCACCCCGGCCAAGTTGCATTCCCCGGCGGCAAGCTTGATCCGGGCGAAGATGCGGTCACAGCGGCGCTGCGCGAGGCGTATGAAGAGCTGGCGATGGACCCGGCGCAGGTGCGCGTAATCGGCACTACTGATCTATACCAAACTGGAACTGGGTTTAATGTTACTCCCGTTCTAGCAGTGGTTCCACCAGACCTTTCGCTGACGTCCAGCCCAACTGAGGTTGAAGCATGGTTTGAAGCGCCGCTGTCCTTGCTGCTGGATCGCGGCAATTGGGAAACCCATGAGGTTTTTTGGCGCGGGCAGACCCGGCAATATCTCGAAATGCATTATGAAGGGTTTCGCATTTGGGGCGTAACAGCGGCAATTCTTGCCAACCTTGCGCGCCGCATAGCTCCAGAGGGGTTACGCGATGTCGCCTGATCTTTCGAATGCCGATTGGCCAAAGCGCGAGGGGCTGCGCGCGCTTACTGAAGCGCTCGGAGCCCAAGACATTCGCTGGGTCGGCGGGGCAGTGCGCGATACGCTTTTGGAAATGCCAGTTAGCGATGTCGATTGCGCGACGAAGCTTACACCTGATGCGGTGATCGACCGGTGCCGAGCTGCGGGCATTCGCACCGTTCCAACCGGGATCGATCACGGCACAGTCACAGCTGTGCTTGATGATGGACCCGTCGAAATCACGACATTGCGCCATGATGTCTCCACCGATGGCAGACGCGCGACCATCGCATTCGCGCAAGATTGGCAAGACGACGCAGCCCGGCGCGACTTTACCATCAACGCGTTGTTCGCGCATCCAGAAACGCTCGAAATCTCCGATTATTTCGGCGGTCTGGATGATCTCGCGGCGCGCCGCGTACGCTTCATCGGGGACGCGCGCGAACGCATCCGCGAAGATCATTTGCGCATTATGCGTTATTACCGGTTTCAGGCGCGATTTGGGTCAGAGCTGGACCAAGAGGCTGAGCAGGCGTGCGAGGAATTGTCTGACACACTGAAGGGATTGAGCCGAGAGCGGGTCGCCGCTGAATTGCTCAATCTGCTTAGCCTGCCTGATCCTGGCGCAACCGTGGAGCGGATGTTCAACCGCGCGGTATTGCGCGTGATCCTACCCGAAGCCATGCTAATCCATGTTGAGCAAATGCGCGATCTGATTGAGCGAGAAAAGGCGCAAGGTTACCCAGTAGACGGGCTGCGCAGGCTGGCCGCACTCCTGCCGCCAATGCCAGAAATAGCCGAGATTGTTTCAGCACGTCTGCGTCTGTCGAGAGCGCAGCGAGCCCGGCTAATCGCCATTGCTGAGCGAACCGGGGCCGATGGGGAATATCCCCTGCGGCTCGCCTATGCGGAAGGGGCACAGGTTGCGATTGACCGCCTGCTGCTTGCGGGATTGGACACGAGCGAAATCCGCGATTGGAAAGCACCGAACTTTCCGCTCAAAGGCGGCGCAATCGTCGCCCGCGGGGTTGAAGCTGGGCCCGCGATCGCCCGCATACTACGCAGCATCGAAAAGCAATGGATTGACGAAGGCTTCCCCGGTGAGGCGCGTGTGCAAGAACTTCTCGATCAGGCCCTTAGGGCATCAACCTAACTTCCAAAGCTGTTGTCCTTCGGGAAGCCCTGAGGCGGCATCCGCCCTGCCCCGCCGCGCGCGACCTTCCACAGATGGATATCTGTCTCTGTCCGGGTCCGCTCGCCCGATCCGCCCATCTGCCAGCTTAGCCCCTCGTCGAGAACGAAAGTGGTCGCATCGGCCAGTCCGCCATCACGATAACGTTGCATCATTACGCCCTGCCCCTTCGCCATCACGGGCATTTCTTCAAGGTTGAAGACAACCAGCTTGCGGTTGTCTCCCACACAGGCGACGTGATTGTGCTCGGCCGCGATCTCACGAATCACGCGCAATTGCGCATCCCCCTTAAGATTGACGACTTGCTTGCCCTTTTTGGTCTCTGCCAGAAGTTCAGCGGTTTCAGCGATAAAGCCTTTGCCGATGCTGGATGCGAGCAGCAACCTCCCGCCCTCCTTATGGACCATCATGCGGGCGATTGACGTATCCGCCTCCAGATCGATCATCGTTCGCACTGGCTCACCAAATCCGCGCGCGCCCGGCAATTTGTCGCAGCCAAGCGTGTAAAACCTTCCATTTTCAGCCGCGACCAATAGCTTATCAGTGGTTTGCGCGTGCAGGATAAAGGCGAGCGCATCGCCCTCTTTATATTTGAATTCCTGCGCCAAATCGACATGGCCTTTTGCGGCCCTTATCCACCCCTTTTGCGAAAGGATGATCGTAACAGGCTCCTTCTCAATCATTGCATCCATTGAGAATTCAACTGCAGGAGCGGCTTCCTCAATCCGGGTGCGACGTTTGCCCAGCGCGGTATCCTCGCCATATTCCTTGCGCAGTGTGCGCAGGTCTTTCTTCAGACGTGTGCGTTGACGTGCTGGCGAGTCGAGTAGTTTCTGAAGCTCTTCTTGCTCCTCAAGAAGTGCAGTCTTCTCGTCGCGCAGCTGCATTTCCTCCAGCTTGCGCAAAGACCGCAGCCGCATGTTGAGGATCGCCTCAGCCTGACGGTCGGTGAGCTTGAATTCCTTCATCATCACCGGCTTTGGCTCATCCTCGGTGCGGATGATCTCGATCACGCGGTCGAGATTGAGGAAGGCGATGATGTAGCCTTCGACCAGCTCCAGCCGCGCCGCGATTTTGTCCAGCCGGTGCTGAGCGCGGCGCTGCAAGATATCGATCTGCGCCCGAGTCCAATTTTCCAGCAGCTCTTTCAGGCCCATCACCATCGGGGTGCGGGTGGCGTCGAGCACGTTCAGATTGAGGCCAAAGCGGGTCTCAAGATCTGTCAGCTTGAAGAGGGATTCTTTAAGCAGCTCCGGGTCCACATTGCGGCTGCGCGGGACCAGAACGATGCGGATTTGCTCGTCGCTCTCATCGCGCACATCCTCAAGGATCGGCAGCTTCTTATCGGCAATCGCCTGAGCGATCTGTTCGATCAGCTTGCCCTTGGCGACCTGATACGGAATTTCAGAAATGACCAGCTGCCATTGCCCGCCGCCCAGCCGTTCAATCCCGGCATCGCGGTCTTCGGCCTTCTCAGCCTCCTCGGCATAGAACCGGCCGCGCAGGCGGAAGCTGCCGCGCCCGGTGGCATAGGCCTCTCTGATCGCCTCGCGGCTGTCGACCACCTGCCCGCCGGTGGCAAAGTCGGGGCCCTGGAACAGCTCCATCAACCGCTCGTGCTCGACATGCGGATTGTCGATCAGCTCCAGCGTGGCATCGATCACTTCGGCGACATTGTGCGATGGGATATTGGTTGCCATGCCCACCGCAATCCCGCTCGCCCCATTGGCCAGCAGATTGGGGAACAGGCCAGGCATCAGCTCGGGCTCTTCTTCCTCACCATTATAGGTCGGGATGAAATCAACGGTGCCCTCGTCCAGACCCTGCATCAACTGCATCGCGGTCTTGGTCAGGCGCGCCTCGGTGTAGCGATAGGCGGCGGCATTATCGCCGTCGATATTGCCGAAGTTCCCCTGCCCTTCGACCAGCGGATAACGCAGCGAGAAATCCTGAGCGAGCCGCACCATCGCATCATACGCGGCGGTGTCGCCATGCGGGTGATACTTACCGATCACCTCGCCCACAACGCGGGCCGATTTCTTGAACGTATTGCTGGGGTCCAGCTTCAGCTGGCGCATGGTCCACAGCAGGCGGCGATGGACCGGTTTCAGGCCATCGCGCAGATCCGGCAAAGACCGCGCCGTAATCGTCGACAAAGCATAAACGAGATAGCGTTCCTCGAGCGCGCTATCGAACGGCGCATCGACGATTGCATCAAACGGATCTTCGGGCAGATCGCCGGCGGTCTTATCTTTGGTGTCAGCCATCGCTCAACGGCTTAGCAAGCAAGCGCGCCCCGGGGGAGAGGGGTTTCCACAGGAATGGATGCGCACTCCATCACCAGCCAAGCGGCTTTTGAAATCAGTTCGTGATGTCGAACATTATTGAGCTAAAGTCTCCACGCTGCAACGCTTTGCGATCAATGAGCAAGACCAACGAGTAGCAGTCTCCCCAAATCCAACCGGTCAGCTGACTTGTATGGAGTTCGAGCAGAACTTCATTCGGGCTATCCGGCCCGTGCGGCGTGTAGATATGACCGAGTGGAGCATGCCCCATTGCCCCAAACCCATCGCTTGTCTGCCTCTGCCATTCGCTTTGAACGCGGCTGCTCAACGCTGGCGGTAGCAAGTCTGGATCTGTTGTATATGCCTTTAACGCATGGTTGGTCAGCCCCGAGTCGTAACGGTGCCACCATCGCCGAAGATCTGAACGATCTGGCTGCCATTCCAGAAGTTTGGCCTCGCGCAGCACTAGCTCGCAATAGCCGTCATCGTCGTTCTTGAGATATTGACAATCATAGGCATCGAGTTGAGCCAGATCCGCTACGAAAGCTGCGGTTTCGAACCCAGTGAACTCCCTCTTGGTCCGCATTCGGCCTTCGATTTCGAAGAAACGGACAAAGGTTTCGAGAATGATCGGCTGCATGCGCTCAAACCATGCGGCATCTTCGGAACGAAGTTTCTTCATGGCAGGAAAGCGAACGATCTCCCTCGCCATGTGCGTTACGCTCTCCCCCAAAGTTTCAAAAAGCAGTGACATCGTATCGCGATCAAACGGATGATATGCCGGATCGAGTACCGTACTTTGCAATTGTTCATCGGCTTGCACTGCCGAGTTCGCCTGGTGCAGTTCATCACCTGAGCGATTTTCGACAACAATCGGCCAGCGGGGAAGCGCGAAGGTCTGCGGTGCATCAAAATTGAAACTTCGGGTCCATCCGGCGGAATTCGGTGGGGGTCCATTCGTTTCGACCAGAGGGCCGTCGAAGTGAAGGACTTTGGGCTTGAACTCGCCATGCCCAGGCAGGAAAATACCGAGCCAGCCATTGCGTGGGCCAATGCCCGACCAAATGTCTCTAGGCAAAGCCGCCAAGTCAATTTGGCCAACAAACAAGAGCTTGTGCCCGTCTTGCTCGGGCCAAGCGGTGCCTTCTGGGAGTTCGGCATTTCCGCCAAACCATCCTGCCGAATTCCCAGATCCTATTGGTATTTGTGGTTTTAGAATAGCGACCGGGCGTTCACTAGTACGGGCGGCATCCTTCATCCGCTCTGTCTCAACCTGGTAATCGACAAAATTGGCCACCATTTCTATGGCGTTACGCTGCTCTTCAGCCTTCTTCTTCCGTCCAAACATTAAATGCTGTCTCCCTAGCAATAGGAGGTAGGCACAAGTGCTTTAATTTTTGTAAAACCGTGCAATTCAGACAAGGGAGCATAGTACGGTTAATTGGCAAGACAGATTGGCTATTTTCCGACCGCCAACTTCTCCCCACGCTGACCGCCAGATGCAGACATTCCGCTCCCACCCCAAAAAACGCGCATTAAGCCGAAATCGCGATCTTGCCGGAAGCGGGCTTCAGTTCATTGTTTGTTGCCATCCCTCAGCGCCGCCATGTCCTCTCGCAAGGCGCGCAGTTGGATCAGGATTTCTTCGCGTTCGCCGTGCGCTTCTTCATCAGTTGCCTCAGACATGGCGTTGACGATCACACCGATGAACAGGTTCAGCACGATAAAACTCGTCATCAAAATGAACGGTACGAAGAACGCCCAGGCGTAGGGGTATTCCTCCATCACTGGGCGCACGATGCCCATGCTCCAGCTTTCCAGTGTCATGATCTGGAACAGCGAATAGAGCGATGCACCAAGCGTTCCGAACCATTCCGGGAAGCTTTCGCCAAACAGCTTCGTCGCCATCACCGCGCTGATATAAAACAGCAAAAGCAGCATGACGATCACGGTCCCGATGCTGGGGATCGCCTTAAACAGGCCGACGATGACGCGGCGCATGCTGGGCACAACCGAAATCAGGCGCAGCGCCCGCAGGATGCGCAGCGCCCGCAGGACGGAGAATTGCTGGCTCGCCGGAACGAGCGCTACGCCGACAATGATCAGATCGAATACATTCCAACCGTTTTTGAAAAAGGCAAAGCGGTAGGCGAAGAGCTTGATCAGCAGCTCGATTACGAAAATCGTCAGAGCGATGGTGTCGAGCATGTGCACGGCCCCGCCCACTTTCGACATGACCCAGGGCGATGTCTCCATCCCCAAACCGATCGCATTGATCACGATGACGGCAATGATGACACGCTCAAAAGAGCCGGATTCGACCAAGTTCTGCGCGCGCTCTCGCAGCGTCATTTCAGATACTCCAACGGTGATTAAGGCAAGCAAATGGTGACCTTGGCCGCCCCCTTTAACACCGCCTTTCCCGCCTCGCCAGAAGGAGCAGCGCGTGATGCTCAGAAAAAAGAAGGGGCTTGCAACGAAACTAAAATGTGGCACAATTATGGCAGCATTTAGGCGCAAATGAGGCATCCCACCACAATTCGCCTATTTTTCAGGAGAGTGATCATGAAGTCTGGTAGGAAGATAAGCGTAACATTGGTGGCAACGATCAGCGTCTTTGCCCTCGCCGCCTGCAGTGAGAACACCCACGAAATGACCGCAAGCTCAGACGTTGCTTTAGCCGAGGCGGACGTCGCAGCCGAGGTAGTATCAGCACCATCTGCGCCAGAAAGCGCGGATATACCGGTCGACGAACCACAAATCGCCTACACCTATCGGCTTGGTTTCGATCTTCCGCTCGATAGCATCAGACAGGTCCAGCAAAGCCATGTTGCCATGTGCGAAGAGCTGGGCAGCAATGGATGCCGCGTGATCTCGATGAATCAAGCGCGCGACAGTGACGAATACTCAAGCGGAAACCTGCACATCGCCGTTTCCGCCAATAAGGCGCGCGATTTCGCCAAGAAGCTCGAAACCACAACGGGCGAAGCGGATGGCGAATTGGTGTCATCCTCCCTGACCGGCGAAGATTTATCTAAACAGATCGTCGACACAGAGGCGCGGCTGCGTTCACGCGAATTGCTGCGCGATCGGCTTATGCAAATTCTCGCTTCTCGAAATGGCACTGTCGGCGAACTCGTCGAGGCCGAACGCGCCGTTGCACAGGTCAATCAGGAAATCGATCAAGCCCGCAGTTGGCTCGAAACGATGCGCACCCGCGTCGCATTCAGCGAGATGACAATCCGTTATGAAGCTGGCGAAGTGAGCGCAGTATCAGGCAGCTTTGGCGAACCGATAGAAGCCGCCTGGAATTCGCTAGGCACCGTCCTCGGCAGTACGATTGCGTTTATGATGATGGCTGGGACCGTACTGTTCCCGATCATATTCCTGCTACTTGCGCTTCGCTGGGTGCTGCACCGCTTTGGCTATCGCCTGCGGTTCTGGAAGAACGGCCGCCGCGAAGTACCAGCCGCAGCCGAGGCCTAAGCCGACATATCGTGCGCTTCGGACGGGATGGTCACCGTCAGCCCGTCCAGCGCTTCGGTCAGCTCAATCTGGCAGGACAGGCGGCTCGTGCGGCGCACGCCGGCGGCAAAGTCGAGCATGTCTTCTTCTTCCTCGCTCGCAACTAGCAGACGGTCGAACCACTCCGCTGCGACGATGACATGACAGGTGGAGCACGCCATCTGCCCTTCGCACGTCCCCTCCAATGGCAAGCCGTTTGCTTGGCCGAGCTTTAGCAGGCTGTCGCCGGCATCGCCGCTGGCTTCGATGACCGTGCCTTTGGAATCGGTGAATTTCACGCTCACGCTCACGCTCATGCGAGCTGCTCTGCAGCCGCCGCGTTAAGCGCCGCCGCCGCTTCCTCAATCTGTTCAATCGTGGTGTAACGCCCGAAGCCCAAGCGGACTGATGATTTTGCCTGCTTATCGCTCAGCCCGATGGCTTTCAGCACATGGCTGGGCCGGCCAGAACCGCTCGCGCACGCACTACCCGCGCTGAACATGATCGTGCGGCAATCAGACATCAGGCGGGAAACATCCAAGCCATCTTTTCGGATATTCAGATTGCCATGCCAGCGCGCATCCTCGCTGCCATTGAGCGTCCAGTCGCAAAACAATTGGCGCGCGCGGTTCCAAAGCGTTTCGATATGCTGAGCGTCGTCGGCCACTCGCTCCGCTGCCAGATGCGCAGCAGCGCCCATGCCTGCGATCAGAGCCGGGGCCAAAGTGCCGGAGCGAATGCCATGTTCCTGCCCGCCGCCGGTTTGCACTTCGCCCAGGTCCACGCCGTCACGCACCCACAAGGCGCCCACACCTTTGGGGCCGTGGAACTTGTGCGCGCTGATCGCGATCATATCCGCGCCGGTCACTTCGATCTTGCCGTATGCCTGCACGGCATCGACCAGAAACAGCGCGTTGTTTTCCTTCGCTTTTCGGTGCCATTCCAATGTGGGCTGCACCGTGCCGATCTCATTGTTAACCTGCATGACGGCGACCATGCGCGTGTCTTTGGGCAGGTTTTGCGAGGGATCGCACCGACCCTGCTCATCCACTCCCAGCATGTGATACACGCCCGCTGATTGCGCGGTATCGCCGACGGCGGAATGCTCAATCGCGGAGAAAGCCACCGCGCCCTCGCCCGCCGCACCCCGGATCGCGAGATTGAGCGCCTCTGTTGCGCCGCTCGTGAAGATGACTTTGCCGGCTGCTGGGAACAGAGACGCTACCCTGTCGCGCGCGAGTTCAATGGCAGCCGCCGCTTGCCTGCCCATCCGATGCGGCGAGTGCGGATTGCCAAAGCCGGTGCCATCCGGCCCATCGAGCCAGCGCATTGCCGCGTCCCGGGCCTCAGGCGCGAGTGGTGTTGTGGCTTGGTAGTCAAGGTAGATCATGAAAGAGAAGCCCACGCCTCAGCAAATTGTTCCAGCTCTTGCGCGGTAGTGCTCCACCCCAAGCTTACGCGAATAGTGCGGGCGGCGACTTCATCGGAGACGCCAAAGGCATCCAGCACACGGCTTTTTTTGAGTGTTCCGGAAGAACAAGCGCTTCCCGCCGATACCGCAAAGCCCATTGCATCAAGGCGGATCAACAAAGCCTGCGCGCTCATTCTCGGGTGCGTCAGCGCAAAGATGTAGTCGGCCTGTTCGCCCAATGCCATCACATCGGCACCAAGCTCTTTCGCAAAACCCGCGCGATCTTCAGCGGTGGTGTGCCAATCATCCGCTTCAAGCGCAGCTGCCATGCCTAAGGCGCCGAGCATATTCTCCGTCCCTTGACGATAGCCGCGCTCATGCCCGCCGATTGGCTCCAGAAGATTGAAGTCGCGGACCAAGAGCGCACCAATCCCAATAGGCCCACCAAATTTATGCGCAGAGACAACCAGCATGTCAGCACCCGGAAGCGACAGCTTTCCTGCACTTTGCGCACAATCGGAAAGTAACAATGCGCCCGTTGGCCTTATCGCATCACACATCTTGTCGACCGGGTTGATAACCCCGGTTTCTGAATTGACGTGCTGGATGGCCAATATGGCCCGTTCATTAAGCGCTAAACCGTCAGAAAATTGTTCCGCACCCGGCGCAGCGCGGAACACCGCATCATGCTCAACCGCGCTCACAATTCGCCGATCTGCTTTCGTGCGCTGCAGGCCAATTGCCAGCGCCTCGCTCGCGCCGCTGGTAAAGATCAGCTCGCCATTCCAGTCAAGCGCCCGTTTGATCCGCTCTCGCGCATCCTCCAGCGCGGCCTTGGCCTTGCGTCCTTCTGCGTGCGGCGAAGACGGGTTCGCCCAAATGGCAAAGCCTTCCTCCATCGCCGCTTTCGCTTCAGGGCGCAGCGGAGATGTCGCGGCGTGATCAAGATAAATACGAGGGTTCAATTTCTGCGCTTAATGAGAATGATTCTTAACAATTTGCGTTATGGATTAAGCCTCGTCTATAGGGCGCTCAATCGCTTATGTCAGCCGACACTTCGCGCAACTCATTTCACAAAGGTTTCCGATGCCATCAGTCATCTTTCCCGGCCCAGAAGGCCGTCTTGAAGGTCGTTTCTCCCCTCCACCGCGCCCACGCGCACCAGTGGCGATGATCCTGCATCCGCATCCAGAAGGCGGCGGCACAATGAACGATCGGATCGTTCAGCGGCTCTATAAGACTTTCACTGATCGCGGCTTTGCAACCTTGCGCTTCAACTTTCGCGGTGTTGGCCGCAGCCAAGGCAGTTTTGATAATGGCGTTGGTGAATTGTCAGACGCAGCAAGCGCACTTGATTGGGTCCAGTCCATTCACCCAGAGGCGCAAACGACATGGGTCGCCGGCTACAGCTTTGGCGCGCTGATCGGCATGCAATTGCTGATGCGCCGCCCTGAAGTGCGCGGCTTCATCTCGATCGCACCGCCAGCCAACATGTACGACTTTTCATTCCTTGCCCCTTGCCCTGCCAGCGGCATCTTTGTGCAGGGCGCAGCGGATACCGTCGTTCAGCCGAGCGCCGTGCAGAAGCTGGTCGACAAGTTGCGCACGCAAAAGCACATCACAATCCACCATGAAGAGATCCCGCGCGCAAACCACTTCTTCGAAAATGAGACAGAAGACTTAATGGGGTCAGTCGACAACTATCTCGACTTCCGCCTCTCGCCGGATTGCCCAATCAAATAGGCCGCCTATTTCCGCACTCTGGACGGAGTGCGGAAATACAAGGTCCTGATCTGCAACTCGAAAGTGCTTGTCATGCAAATGTAATGTTGTAACATCCCTCATGGGCGGCGCCTAAGGGCGAACAAACGCTCAAGGTAGCCGCTCCTTGAAGAGAGGAGACTTGCCATGAGCTATGTCACAAACAAACATACCTATCAGCCCGTCGCGATACTTGGCGCAATTGGAATTCCCGCCGCCTTTGCGGGACTTTTGGTTGTCGGTCTCGCAGTGAAAGCTGTGGTCGACAACACTATTGATGAGCCAATTACCGGGGTGACAGTTACTCCATACATCCCTCCACCACCGCCAAAACCGGTTGAAGACCCCGATCCGCGCCCAAAGTCTCAGCCAAATGAAACCATCACTTACGTTCCGGACACGAGGTTTCCCGCGCCGCGTGACCCGAGCGATATTGAAACGACCGGCCAGCTAGACCCGATTGGCGATATCGATCTTGGCGAAATCAATAATGGCGATCTGGGCCTTGGCGGAGGAGTGGGTGGCGATGTCGCACCAAAGGCGACGTTTGACCCCGTTGGAGCGAAACCATCGAACAATGCCTCACGCTGGATTACCGACAGCGATTATCGCAGCACTTGGGTACGCCGCGACTACTCTGGCACAGCCAGCTTCCTTCTCGAGGTCAGCACCAGCGGCCGTGTCACTGATTGCACGATCACTGAGTCAACCGGACATGAGGTGTTGGATACTGCAACCTGCAAGCTGATAACCAAGCGCGCTCGTTTTAATCCAGCGCTGAATAGCGAGGGAGCACCGACGACGGGCTCGTTCAAAAGCTCGGTGAATTGGCAGCTGCCCAAATAAAAGTGTGAGGCCGGAGTGCGCGCTTCGGCCTCTATTCCGCCGCCTCAATCTGATCGACCGGAGCGACCCCGCTTGCATCAGGTAGCGCCCAAATCATCACATTCGCGACCGCGATCACTGCCAGCAAAACCATCAGCGCTGGCTGTTTGGCTTCACCCGTGCGCCGCCAAAGGGCGAACGCCCCCGCAAGCAAAGCGAAGGCGGCGAGCATAACTATGGAAAGAACGATATTCATTGCGTTTGCTTACTTTCGCCAAATCGCCGATAATGCAACCGTCACATGGGTGGACATGCGGCATGTAGCCCAGAAAAATCACAATATTGGAGGACACGATGGGAATTTTCAGCTCAATCAAGAGCGCAATTTTTGGCGGCGATGACGAAGAGAAGAAGCCAAGCGGCGCAGGCGCGTCAGCTGGCGCAGCTGTGGGCGCGGCCGCAGCGGCTTCGGCGAAGCCTACAGCGGTTAGCGAAGTCGACGTGGCGGCTAGCCTTGATGCAAAACCGGGTGCGGACAAGCTCAATTGGCGTACGTCGATTGTCGATCTGATGAAACTTCTTGGCCTCGACCCAAGCTTTGCCAACCGTAAGGAATTGGCCGGAGAGCTGGGTGACACCGATTATTCTGGTACGGCCGAAGAGAACATCTGGCTGCACAAGAAAACTATGCAGGAACTCGCCAAAAATGGCGGCAAAGTGCCAGCAGAATTCCTTGACTGATTGACTCGTATTGGGCGCGCGGTAACACGAGCGACCATGACTAAGACAAACACAAAATTCACACGCCGTCAGGCCCTTTATGGGCTTGGCGGCGTTTCTGCATTCGCCTTGCTGCCGGCATGCAAGCAACTGGGCCTCGATGCAGGCGATGGCGGCGAATTTGCCGCGCTGGAACCAGATGCCGCGCTTGAGAAGATCGGCTATGATATGCTTAGCCATGAGCCAGCTCGCGCGACTGGCCTTGGGGTCGACACTGGTGAGTATGCAGAATGGCGGGGCACGTTCGGCACACCTGGGCCAGAAGGCCGGGCGCAATATGCCGCAACTCTTGAACGGCTGCGCGATGGCGCAAGAGCCTATCCCAAAGACGATCTTACCCCAGATCAGCTAACAAGTTTCGAAGTCGTCGAAAGTGCGTTTGACAAGGCATTGGAAGGCTTTGCCTTGCCTTACGGCGATGTTGCTGTCGGCAGCTGGCGCAATGCGCCTTATGTCGTCATCCAGAATGTCGGCGCCTATATCGACATGCCGCGTTTCATGGGCTCCAGCCAACCGCTCAGCACCGCTCAAGACGTCGACTATTACCTAAGCCGCCTCAATGAAATCCCCGCTTTGCTTGATGGTGAGAATGAGCGGATGCAGCAAGCTCGCGGCATGGGCGTAGTCCCGCCGGACTTCTTGCTCGACAAGGCAATCGCGCAAATGGAAAGCAGCATTGCCAGCGCAAAATCAGGCGATCTGCTGACCAATGACTTCGCCGCTAATGTGGAAAAAGCTGGCCTACCCGGCGACACTTCGGAAGATGTCGATGCGATTGTCGGCGGACCGATTGCCGCAGCGCTTGAACGTCAGCTGGAAGAGCTGAAAACGCAGCGGGCAGAGGCCGATAGCGATCCTGGCATGTGGAGCCAGCCGCAGGGCGAGGAATATTATAGCTGGGCCACCAGCGCCTCGACCACGACCGACATGACCCCTGATGAAATCCATGAGCAGGGGCTTGAAGAACTTGCCGAACTTCAGGGTCAAATGGACCCGATCCTCAAAGAGATCGGATTTACGACGGGCTCTGTCGGAGAGCGCATGCAAGCGCTTAGCCAAGACCCGCGCTACAAATTTGCCGAGGGAGACCCTGGGCGCGAAGAAATATTCAACTTCATCGATGACCGGATCGAATGGATCAAAGCGCAAATGCCGCGCGCGTTTAACGAATTGGTCGATCCCAACATGGAAGTGCGCCGCATTCCGCCCAACGAAGAACCGGGGGCGCCAGGCGCCTATGGCGGTGCTGGCAGCAAAGATGGCAGCATCCCGGGCCGCTTTTGGATCAATCTGCGCACCACTGATCTGCACCGCAAATATGATCTGGCCGACCTCACATATCACGAAGCGATCCCAGGTCATGTTTGGGAGGGCGAATACTCCAACCGTCTCCCGCTCATTCGGTCCATCTTGGCATTTGGCGCATTTTCGGAAGGTTGGGCGCTTTATGGCGAACAAATCGCTGATGAGCTGGGCGCTTACGATGATTTCAAAGTCGGCCGGCTTGGCTATTTGCAAAGTCTCGCCTTCCGCGCCTGCCGCCTGGTGGTCGACACCGGCCTGCACTCCAAACGCTGGAGCCGCGATCAAGCGCGCCAGTTCTTCGTCGAACGCAATGGCTCGAAATTTGAAGAAGTGGTCGGCGAAGTGGACCGCTATTGCAGCTGGCCGGGCCAAGCCTGCAGCTACAAGATCGGGCACAGCGAAATCGTGCGCCAGCGCGCGCGGGCAGAGGCTGAGCTGGGCGAAGCCTATGACTTTAAGGCGTTCAACACGGCGGTAATCCTCGGCGGCAACTCACCGCTGGATGTGGTGGCGAAGAATGTCGACCGCTACATTGCAGGAGTGCAAAACTAACCCCATTTGATAGGCCAACCCCGCAGGAGCTCCCATGGAACAACTTGGCCTCGATCTGGAAAACATGCCGCGCGTGCCGCTTGCCAGCGAGCACGTGGAAGCGATCCGTAAAATTGGCACGGAACGCTCTTATGAAGCGGGCGAGTTCGTCGCCAAGGTTGGCGATCCGATGGACAAATTTGTCTACGTTCTCGAAGGCGAAATCGAGGTTGTCGATCCCTATACCGGCAAGCGCAAATTTGAACACAGCCTCGGCCCGACGCAGTTTATGGGTGAGATCGGCTTTTTGTCTGGCGCAACCAATTATCTGAGCATGCGCGCTTCCAAGACGACCCGCGTGATCGAAGCTCCGCGCGAAGGAATGCTCAATTTGATGAGCCGCATCCCCGAACTGTCCGACCATATAATCACCGTCTTTTCCGCCCGTCGCCGCAAGCAGTTTGAAGAGAGCAATGGCGCGGTCAAAATCATTGGGGCGGACCGCGATGGCGCAGTGCAAGCTGTAGAACGGTTTCTTGCGCGAAACCGTATTCCTTTCGAGAGTTTCGATATGGATGCAAGCGACGAGGAAACTGCGCATGTCTGCGATCTTACGGGGCATCAGCCATCGGTTATTCTCGGCCAAGGCGAAACGCTGGATGATCCAACGCCGCGCAAAGTCGCCCAATACCTCAATCTTGATCTCGATATCTGCTCTCAACGAGTGTTCGATCTGCTGATAGTTGGCGGAGGCCCGGCCGGGGTCGCAGCTGCCGTCTATGCCGGGTCTGAGGGCCTCGAGGCGCTGGTGATTGAGGACATGGCGATCGGCGGTCAGGCGGGCACATCCAGCCGGATTGAAAATTACATGGGCTTCCCAACCGGCATTAGCGGAACGGACCTGACATATCGCGGACAGATTCAAGCGCTGAAATTTGGAACACGCTTTGCCATGCCGCGCCGGGTCGAAGGCTTAACCAAGCGCGAGGACGGCACATTCTGCGCGAGTTTGGACGATGGTGATGAAGTGTGTGCGCGCGCGATCCTCGTGAGCACAGGGGTGCAATACAACCGCTTGCCACTCGAACGGCTTGAAGAAATTGAAGGCGCAGGAGTTTTCTACGCCGCGACCGAGATGGAGGCACGTTTCTGCCGCAATACGGAAGTCGTTGTGATCGGTGGTGGCAATTCAGCGGGTCAAGCGGCGATGTATCTCTCGCGTGCTGCATCCCACGTACACCTTGTCGTTCGCTCAGACAGCCTCTCGGCGTCCATGTCGAGTTATTTGACCAGTCGGTTGGAAGCTGATCCGCGCATCACGATTCATTACAACACGAAAGTCACAGAGCTGCACGGCGAAGACCATTTGGAAGGCGTGACCTTCACAACGCCTGAAGGTGGCACACATCAGGATAGCCGAGCGTTGTTCATCATGATCGGCGCGGCTCCCAACACAGATTGGCTTTCCGGTCTGGTCGAAACCGATGAGAAAGGCTTTGTTCTAACCGGCGATGCGGTGCAGCGACCATCCCCTTTCGAAACCGGAACGGACGGCGTCTTCGCCGTCGGGGACGTGCGCTCTGGATCTGTGAAGCGCGTTGCCAGTGCTGTTGGTGAAGGTTCTGTCGTGGTCAGTCAGATCTGGACATATTTGGATGGTTTAAAGCAGCAGCAAGACTGATCCCCACCGTCCAGAGCGCCTTATTAGCGCATCATTCCGCTGACGATTGAGTCCAGAATACCGCCAAGCGGGTTGCTTCCGCTACCCGCAGGAGCTGCGCCCCCGCCAGTGGCTTGCTTCGCCATATAGCCAGTGACTGCCATAGCAAGGATCGGCAGCATCTTCTTCAAAATACCTTCATCGATCCCAGTCATCGAAGCGACTTCACCAGCGACAGATCGGCTCACATCTTTGCTACCGAAAATCGTGCCAAGGATATCATTGCCTTGATTTACCGGAGTTGGCTTTGAGCCGAGCACCGCATCCAGCAAACCGCCGCCCAGCCCACCGGCAAGACCGCCGCCGCCAGAACCGCCACCCAGAATTGCTCCAGCCAAGCCGCCAAGGCCGCCCAGTGGATCGGGTGTAGAGGAGCCGCCGGTGGCGCTGCGCCCCATACCGGCGACAATAGCAGGCAAAAGAGCGCCCGCCGCTGTTTTCGCTGTACCTTCATCAATGCCAAGCTCGCTGGCCATGGATTTGATTGCACCGGTTTGTTGCAAAATTTGGGCAAGGCTCATCTTTGGGTCCCTTCAAATATGATCATTATTCGGATCAGACGACGAAGCGTCCAAACCGTGCTCACTTCTTACCGAAGAAGCCCTTAGCCATATCCATCACGTCATTAATCGGATTGCCATCGCCATCCTTGTCGATCATCGAAGCAAAGCTGGAAAGCGATCCTTCGCCGCCAATTTGGTCTACGATCTGACTCAATACGCCAGCATCGAGCCCGGTTTTTTCTGATGCGAGCTCGACCGTATCACCATCCATCTGGTGCGTCTGCCCCAGCGCGGCAATCGCTTTTTCCGCCATCGAGGGATCAATGCCGACCTTCTCCGCCAGATTGGCCACATCGTCGGGCGCGCCGCCAATATTCTTCAAGATTCCGTCAAGTAAGCTCATCATCTGTCTCCATCGCCAAGATTGATTGGCCGTAAGATGCACGTGATCCGCCGCAAAATAAAGCCTGCGATGTAAACAGTTATGATTTAGACACACTGGAACGACTGGCTTGCTTTTCCATTAGTCCATCAATGGATAAATCCAAAAGAGTTGGGCGAGCAATTCTGGTCGCAATCGCACTGCTGGCGCTGTGCGCGTCACTTATATCATTGATACCGGCAAACTGGTGGCTGATCAGAACGCTGGACATGGTCCTGGAACCGGCCACTTACACGCTAATGGCTCTGCTTGTGGTTGGCCTTGCCGTATATCCAAAACGCAGATTGGTGTTGGCAGTCGTTTTGGGCGCAGCAATTGCAACCAACATCACGCGCATCTGGCCATATTTGGAAATGGCCCCAGAGGAAGTCGAGATGGTCGCTGATGCTGACCCAGCGAAGTGTTTCACAGTTCTCTCAGCGAACGTGAAGATGGAGAATCCTCGCCATCAAGCACTTATTGCTCAGGTGGAGAGTTTTGATCCCGATGTGCTATTCTTGACGGAAACCGACACAATTTGGGTGAATGCCTTGCGCCCACTTTTGGATCGCTATCCGCAGGTGCGTACTCACCCGCAGTCCAACACGTTCGGCAAAGTCTTTGCCAGCCGCCTGCCATTGATCGAAACCGATGTGATCGAGCGACCGAATGAGGACACTCCAACCTTCACAGCCGTCCTGAAGGTAGGCGATGGGAATCTGGTCGAATTCATCGGCCTGCACCCGAAAGCACCTCTGCCAGGGCAAGACACGAACAAGCGCGATCAAAGCATTATGAATGCGAGCGATGAAGGTGAAGGCGAATTGGCAGGCGGGATTGTTATGGGCGATTTCAACGATGTGCCGTGGTCGCGCACAACAACGGCATTTCGCGAAAAAGGTGGATGGCTTGATCCGCGAATTGGCCGCGGAACTTATGCAACCTTTCCATCTTGGACGCTGCCGATTGGCTGGCCGCTCGATCAAATCATGGTCAAAGATAATGTGGGAGTACGCAGTTTCCAGGTTTTGCCAGACAATGGCTCAGACCACCGTGCCACTTACGCCGAATTCTGCGCCAATTGATTGGACGCTAAAATTGAAAGCTCAACGAAAAAGCCCCGCACCGGCTCGTTGACCGGGCGGGGCTTCCCTCTCCAACCGGAAATCTGATTTAGGCGGCGATGGGCGTAACCGGGGCCGCTTGCCGCACGCCTTCATCGACATGTGCTTCGAACTCAGCAAAGTTATCTATGAACAGATTGACGAGCTTGAGCGCGGTTATGTCATAATCAGCCTTGTCAGCCCAAGTGTCGCGCGGGTTGAGTATTGTCTGATCAATGCCCGCTGCTGCAAGGACGGGGACATGAACCGGAACGTCAAACCCGAAGTTATCATCTTTGCGATATTCAACATTGTCCAAATCGCCATCCAGCGCCGCGTTGAGTAAGGCGCGCGTCGCCTTGATCGGCATACGGTTACCAATACCGTACTTGCCGCCGGTCCAGCCAGTATTCAGCAACCAGCATTGCACGCCGCCTTTCGCGATCCGTTCTTTCAGCAAATTACCATAGACGCTGGGGTGACGGGGCATAAACGGCGCACCAAAGCAGGTTGAGAAGGTCGCCTCTGGCTCAGTTACGCCGATCTCTGTTCCAGCGACTTTCGCCGTATAGCCCGACAAGAAATGATACATCGCTTGCTCTGGCGTCAACCTGGCGATTGGAGGCAGCACGCCAAACGCATCAGCGGTAAGCATGACGACATTGTTCGGAACCGGCCCCAGATTGTCCGCGCTGGTGTTAGGTATGTAGTGGATAGGATAGGCGCCGCGGGTATTCTCCGCGAGCGAGTTGTCATCGAAATCCAGCTCACGCGTCTGTTCATCCATCACGACGTTTTCCAAAACCGTGCCGAAACGCTTGGTCGTCGCGTAGATTTCTGGCTCCGCCTCTTCGGACAGACGGATCATCTTAGCGTAACAGCCGCCTTCGAAGTTAAAGACCGCCGTGTCTGACCAGCCATGTTCATCATCGCCAATCAGCGTGCGGCTGGCGTCAGCAGACAATGTTGTTTTGCCTGTGCCTGAAAGGCCGAAGAAAACGGCTGTCTTGTTATCGGGGCCAACATTGGCTGAGCAATGCATTGGCATGACGCCTTTGGTCGGCAGCAAATAGTTGAGAATGCCAAAGACACTCTTCTTCATTTCACCGGCATATTTCGTGCCGCCGATCAGGATCAGCTTTTCCGTCAGATTGACTGCAATTACCGTTTCGCTGCGCGTGCCGTGACGCATAGGATCCGCGCGGAAGCTCGGCAGATCAATGATCGTGTATTCCGGCGCGAAATCAGAGAGCTCATCAACAGTAGGCCGCACAAGCAAGGTGCGAATAAACAGATTGTGCCAAGCAAGTTCATTGATCACCCGCACATTAACGCGGTGCTCCGGCTGAGAGCCGCCAAACAAATCCGCGACATACAGCGTCTCTTTTTCGCTAAGGGCCACTATGAAATCTTCTTTCAGAGCTGCAAAATGCTCTGGCGTCATTGACGCATTGACCTTGCCCCACCACACGGTGTCCTCAGTCGTCGCGTCACGGACAATAAATTTGTCCTTGGCACTGCGCCCGGTGTGCGCCCCTGTTTTCACAACCAGCGCGCCGTGTTTAGACAATGCGCCCTCTCCCGCAGCAATCGAAGCCTCAACGAGTTCGGGCGTTCCGTAATTGGGGTGAATATTTGCCGAAACAGTAATTCCCTGGGCTGAAAGAGAGTGCGCAAGCGGGGTCAACGAAGGTCTCCTAAACCAAAATTTTTGCCGGGAAGGCTGAACGGGGATTTTCGCCATGTCACCGCGCGAATCCTTTGAGAATCACCGCGCGGTAGAACATGTTTTGATCCCTTATGCATACGTGTGCATAGATATCACATTTCCTTGCGTCAAACGCACGGTGCGCAATATCACCTGCCTAAATCGCAACCTGCCAACGGCCGTTTAAGGAGCGCGTTGTTTATGCACGGCATAGCGGCTAGTCATGCGTCCAAGCTGGCTATCGGATTTGAAGCCACGGCGCTAAAAAAGGTGAATGATGAGCGACGCAAACGGTGAGAGTTCGGCAAGCGGAGATGAGGTCACGATTGCGCTGGTTGACGATGATCGCAATATCCTCACCACAGTATCCATCGCTTTGCAGGCCGATGGGTTTAAGACGAGGCTGTATTCCGATGGTGAAACAGCACTAAAGGCGCTGCTGGAAAACCCACCGGACTTGGCCGTATTCGACATCAAAATGCCAAAGATGGACGGCTTGGAATTACTGCGCCGCTTGCGCGAACGAAGCGATATTCCGGTCATCTTTCTAACCTCTAAGGATGATGAGCAGGACGAAGAACTTGGCCTTCACCTTGGCGCGGATGACTACATCGCCAAGCCGTTCAGCCTGCGATTACTGACAGCACGGATCAGAGCGATCTTGCGCAGGGCAGATCCTAACAAGCCGCTGGGCAGCGAGCCCCAAGATATTGAACCTGCCAACCCCAGCATTTCAACAGCACGCTTGTTCATGGATCCAGCACGCCATCATGTGACCTGGGATGAGCGTCCGGTCAGCCTGACGGTTACGGAGTTTCTGATCCTCGAAGCGCTCGCGGCACGCCCTGGCGTTATCAAAAGTCGCAATCAATTGATGGATGCGGCTTATCCCGACGACATTTTCGTCGATGACCGAACGGTGGACAGTCACATCAAACGCATGCGGCGCAAATTCCGCAGCGTTGATCCAGATTTTGCGGCCATCGATACACTTTATGGGGCAGGCTACAGCTTCACCGATGGATGAGGATGATGCGCCAACTCTCGATCAGAGTGTAGAGCGGCTAAGCTTCCTCGGCCGTTTTTCTCTGACCGCGCGTATCTTGGCAGTGAATTTGCTGCCATTGATGGTGCTGGGCGGCGGTCTGTTCTATATCGATAGCTACCGCACCCAATTGATCGATGAGCGTTTCAAGCTGGCGCGGATCGAAGCACAAATCACTGCAGAAGCGCTCGCCGGAGCCACCAGAGAACGCCAAGAAGCGCTGCTGGTACAGATCGGCAAAGAGCAGAAAATGCGCTTGCGCATGTTTGATGCCGAAGGCTTGCTGTGGGCAGATAGCTTTGTGCTCGACGAAGATGGCCCCGCATTCGAATTTGATGACATTAGCGATGATACCTGGAACCAGCAATTCGCTCGCTGGATGGACCGCGCTGTTGACGCCATCGTCAGCGCCGAAGCCGTCACAGACTATGCTGAGCCCGGATCAGAAACAGCCGACGCATGGCCGGAACTTGTCGCGGCCCGCGAAGAAGAGGTCAGCCAAATCACTCTCTATGAGTGGCGCGATGGCACCCCGGTTATCACCGCCGCTGCACCTGTCGGTCTTCGCGGCGCAACCTTGCTTACAACACGCAATGCGGTCGACATTACCGAATCTGTCCGTGCAGCGCGTTCAACTCTCGTTATCGCAGTTTTAGTGGTGCTCTTCGCATCAATCTTGCTCTCGCTTTTCCTCGCTCGCACGATCGTGAAACCGTTGCGCCTGTTGGCGGGCGCTGCCGTGCGTGTCCGGCAAGGTCGGGAACGTGAGGTTGAGGTCCCTCGCCTGCCTGAACGCGGTGATGAAATCGGTCTTCTCGCCCGCGCCGTGTCGGATATGACAGGCGCTCTGCGGCACCGGATTGATGCGGTCGATAGCTTCGCCGCCGATGTCGCGCACGAGATCAAGAACCCGCTAGCCAGCCTGCGCAGCGCGATTGAATCCCTACCGCGTGTTGAGGATGCTGAGACCCGCGAAAAGCTCACCGATATTGCCACCCATGATGTGCGCAGGATTGACCGGCTGGTGAGCGAAATATCTGATGCAAGCCGGATCGATGCCGAAATGTCGCGTGCGACGCTGGAACGACTCGATCTGTCAGATTTGGTGCGAGCAATTATCGGCAGCCGCGAAGACCGCGCAGAAAATCGCAACCGCGAGATCATCCTGAAGACGAGGGGCTATGCTGCCAATGTAATCGGCGTAGGAGCGCGTCTGGAAAGGGTGGTAGAGAATCTGCTCGATAATGCTGTCTCCTTCTCACCCAAAGATGCACCCATTTCAGTTGAGATCGACAATGATGGCGAACGCGTGGTGCTAACCGTTTGTGACGAAGGACCGGGAATTCCCGAAGACTCCCGCGAAAAAGTATTCCATCGCTTTCATTCTGTTCGCCCAGACAGCGAGGATTTCGGCAACCACTCTGGCCTTGGTTTGGCCATCGCTCGCGCCATCGCCGAAGCGCATGATGGGGCGCTGATCGCCCAAGGCCGCACAGACAGCGCGTCTGGTGCGTGCTTGCGCCTCGATCTGCCAGCCGCCGCATGACCCTCATTCAGGCGAGCGCTGTAGCCATTGATGGACGAGCGCTACTGATCGAAGGCGAACCGGCAAGCGGCAAGAGTTCGCTGGCGCTGGGCCTAATAGATCGCGGCGCGAAGCTCATCGGCGATGATGGATTGGAATTGGCCCGCGATGGTGAACGAATTCTAGCTAAACCGCCGCCGAATATCCCCGGAAAGTTCGAAATTCGCGGTATTGGAATTGTCGATATGCACCCAGTGAGCGCACCGCTCGCCTTGATCCTAACGCTTGCCGAAGACGCTCCAAGATTTCGCGAGATGGCAGACACCCGCGACGTGTTGGGCTTGACTATTCCATGCCTTCCCTTTGTGCCCGGCCCAATTGCGCCTTTTGAGCGCGCCATATGGGCATTGCACATTCATGGTCTTGCATTCGCATAGCTGCGCGCCGAATAGTCTTACCTACTTATGCCCCCCTCCGATTCCCTCAATGAGCACGACAATCGTCAGCGTATCCTGCTAGTCACCGGCCTATCTGGCGCGGGAAAGTCCACAGCACTCGATGTGTTGGAGGACATGGGGTGGGAGACAATCGACAATTTCCCTGTGCGTTTGCTGCGCGGATTGATTTCAAGTCCGGATAATCAGCGCGCGCCGCTGGCTATTGGATTTGATTCGCGCACACGTGGATTTGTGCCCAGCAACATCGTTTCATTGGTAAAGGATCTGTCCGAGCGCAAAGATCTATCGATCACATTCATGTTTATTGATTGCGCCAGCGGTGAGTTGGAGCGCCGCTACAACGAAACGCGACGCCGCCATCCAATGGCCCAAGGTCGCCCCTTGCAGGAAGGCATTAAAGCGGAACGCGAATTGCTTGATCCCTTGCGGCGCTGGGCCGACATTGTGATCGACACCAGCGAGTTTAAGGCGAACAAACTTCAAAATCACGTGCGCGATCTATTCAGTGATGCTGAAGAGCAGCCAGCGACACTCACAATATCCAGCTTTGGTTTTGCTCGCGGTATGCCGCCACTCGCTGATCTTGTTTTCGACATGCGTTTTCTTGACAATCCCCATTGGGTTGATGGGCTACGCGAGCTGACTGGACAAGACGGGGCGGTGGCAGATCATATCCAGCAAGACTCTGGTTTTGCTCCTGCATTTGCCCAAATTCGCGATCTGCTCACGACCCTGCTGCCGCGATACCAGGCGCAAGGCAAAGCCTATGTTCATGTCGCCTTCGGTTGTACCGGAGGGAGACACCGCTCTGTGTTCACAGCCGAACGCATGGCGCAAGACTTGCGCGAGGCTGGTTTTTCGCCCACGGTGCGACACCGCAATCTGGGCTCACGCGCCGCCGACGAAATCGAGCGTGGGTGACGCAAATGAGCCCTCACAGTCATGGTTTCGGCCCCGGTATGCCATTTCGCAGCCGCACGTCGCAGAGAGCTAACGGACCCAGGTTTCACACATGATCGGTTTGATTTTGGTTACCCATGGCCGCTTGGCTGAACAATTCGTGCACGCGATGGAGCACGTGGTCGGCGAGCAAGAAAAGGTCGCAACTGTTTGCATTGGTCCTGACGATGATGTCGAACAGCGCCGCGCAGAAATTTCCGATGCGATACCAGCAGTGGATGACGGTAAAGGTGTCATTATCTTGACTGACCTGTTCGGAGGAACACCGTCAAATCTCGCGATCTCGTTGCTCGACACGGGCAAGGTCGAAGTCATTGCCGGGATTAACCTGCCGATGCTCATCCGCTTGGCCGGGGCTCGCAAATGTATGTCAGTGACTGAGGCGGTTGAAGCCGCGCAGCAAGCAGGACGCAATTACATTACTGTTGCCAGCGAGCTTCTGGGGGATGATTCCAAGCCAGCCCAGGCAAAAGCGTAACGCGATGAACGAAAAACGCCAGACCATAGAGATCGTCAATCAGCGCGGGCTTCATGCGCGGGCTAGCGCAAAGTTTGTCGGTGCGGTTAGCGAACTTCCAAACACGGTCAAAGTGCGCGTGGCCAAGGGCGGCAACGAGGCGGCCGGCGGATCGATTTTAGGCCTGATGATGCTAGGCGCTGCCAAAGGCGATACGATTGAGCTGATCGTCGAAGGGGACGGAGCCGACGCGGTTCTAGCCGATCTTAGCGCGCTCGTCGGAGACGGATTTGGCGAGGAATAGGCGAGCAATGCCTGACGTTTCGCCTGATCCTGACAATCCCAGCAGACATATCAGCGGGTTCTCCAATCCCACAGTAAAGTACCTACGCTCTTTGCGGGAGAAGAAGCTGCGCAAGCGCGCGGGGCAGTTCTTGGCCGAAGGGCTGCGATTGCTAACCGACGCGCGCGAATGTGGCCACATTCCCAGAACGCTTGTAATGGCCGAGCGGCGCGATCCGCACCCGCTACTCGGCGCACTGGAAATGGATGTCATCGCAGCGGGCGGTGAAATCATCACTACAACGCCCGATATCCTAGCCAAGATTACGGGCAAATCGAACGCGCAAAGCGTCGTGGGGGTGTTTGATGAATTCGGCACACCCCTAAGCTCACTCAACCGTGAGACCGCAAAAATTTGGCTGGTGGCGCAGGACCTGCGCGATCCAGGAAACCTTGGCACCATGCTGCGAACCGGCGATGCGGTGGGCGCTGGTGGGCTGATCTTGATTGACGATTGCGCTGATCCCTTCAGCGCTGAAGCTGTGCGAGCAAGCATGGGTGCGGTGTTCACACAAAGTGTTGCGCAATCACGCTGGGAAGAATTTCTGTCTTGGTTGCGCAGCGAGCCTAGCCAGTTGGTCGCGGCATCCTTGCGCGATGCGGTCCCCTATCGCGGCGCAGAATATCAGGCGCCGTGTTTCGTGATGGTAGGCAACGAAAGCCAGGGCCTGCCTGAAACTTACGAAGCTGAGTGTGATCTGCGCGTCACCATGCCAATGCGCGGGCGGGCGGATAGCCTAAATGCCGCGGTTGCAGGTGCGGTACTGGCCTATGAGGTGCTGAACACTCTGGAGCGCTAAGGCAGCCTTCTATTCTGCTTCATCACGCTTGGCTTCAAGAGCGTCAGCATCATCTGCGTCTTTCGCGTTGTAGCGCGGCGCGCTCTCGACCAGCGGCACTTCTTCAATCTCGCGCTTGCCGATCTCAATGCCTTTGTCGGCCAGCCGTTTGCCTGATGTGAGCACATTGCGCTCAAAACTGCCGACGAACTTGTTGTAGTTCGCCACCGCCGTCTCCAGGCCCCCGCCAACACGCTTCATATGTTCGGCTGCAACCCGCAGTCGGTCATACAACTCCGCGCCGAGCTTGCCGATTTCCTGCGCTTCGCCGGCCATTTTGTCCTGCCGCCAGACTTGCGCGACGGTGCGAGCGATCGCCACCAAATTGGTCGGGGTGGCAAGCAGCACCTTGTTGCTGAACGCAAAGTCCCACAGCTCTGGATCGTGCTCTAGCGCGGCGGCGACGAAGTGCTCGCCCGGCACAAACATCACGACATAATCGGGCGCGTCCTCGAACTGGCTCTGATAGCTTTTCGAGCCGAGCGTCTGGACGTGATTGCGCATACTCTTAGTGTGCAGATCGAGGTGCCGCGCGCGTTCGCCGTCATCCTCCGCCTCAAATGCGGCCTGATAAGCATTGAGCGACACTTTCGCATCAATCACCAGCTTCTTTTGCCCCGGCACATTGACGATGGCATCAGGGCGCAGTCGGCCAGCATCGGTCTCTGTCGATTGCTCTAGGTGGAAATCTGTGTGCTGCGCCAGTCCGCATTGTTCCAGAACATTTTGCAGCGCCCGTTCGCCCCAGCGCCCCCGCGCTTTGGGAGCATTCGTCAGCGAATTGCCGAGCCGCTGCGCCTCGCGCTTGACCTCTTCTTGGCCTTTGCGCATTTCCTCGATCACGCCTGAGAGCTGTCCGAAGGCGTCCTTGCGCTGATTTTCCAGCGTCTCCACCTGGCGTTCGTATTTTTCGAGCCGCTCACCAACCGGTTGCAACAGCGATTTGATCTTCGCCTCGCCGGTTTCTTCCGATTGCTTGAAGCGCTCTTCTGCGCGTTTCAGGAAGTCCTCCTGATTGGCTTGCAGCACTTCTGCGCCGGTCGCTTTGAACTGCGCGAGCAGTTCTTCGCGCTGTTCGACCAGCACGCGTTTTTGCTCAGCAAATGCCTTGTCTCGCTCAGACGCACTGCTTTCGAGCGCAGCAAGTCGCTCCGCCATTGCCGAGCGTTCCGAACTGCTCTTTTCAAGATCTGCGGCAAGTTTATCTGCCCGCGCCGCACGCTCTTTCGCAGCTGAGAGGCCTATCTGAGCCTCGCCCAATTCTCTGATTGCTGCTTTAAACTCGCCATCGCGTTCCGATAGCCGCGCAGTAAGGTCGGCAACCGGGCGTGAGGCAAAGAACCAGCTCGCCCCAGCTCCAATAGCAAGGCCGAGGACGAGGGTGATTATTGCGAGCAGTGTCGGATCCATTGCGCTATTCTAAATAGAACGGAGCAAGAACGCCAGCTTTCAACTCGAAAAACTGTGGCTTACGCAGCCTGCCTGATTTTCTTCAGCTTCTTCAGAGCCATGCCGCGCTTCAGGCGGCTGAGGTGGTCGATGAACAGAATGCCTTCGAGGTGATCCATTTCGTGCTGGATGCAGGTGGCCATCATGCCTTCAAGGTCTTCTTCATGGGTCTTGCCCTCGACGTCCTGATAGCGGACGCGGCAGGTCGCCGGGCGGTCTACGTCGGCGTAAATCTCTGGAACGGAAAGGCAGCCTTCCTGATAGGTGGCCAGTTCCTCTGCCGGATCGAGAATTTCGGGATTTACGAAAACGCGCGGCTCTTTCTTCACTGGATAGTGCTTGTGAGCGCCCTCACCATCGCCGTGATCGTGACCGCATTCTTCAGGCTCTGCGTCCATGTCCGGCTCTTGCAAGTCGATCACCAACAAGCGCTTGGGCACGCCGACTTGGATCGCGGCCAGGCCAATGCCCGGCGCATCATACATCGTCTCAAACATATCAGCGACGAGTGTTTTCAATTCGTCATCAAACTCTGTGACAGGTTCAGACACGATCTTGAGCCGGGGATCCGGCACTTCTAGGATTTCACGAATAGCCATGAGGGTGATTTAGTGCCTGATGCCTGCGCTCGCAAGCGGAAGGGTCCGATCAGTGTGATTGGATATGTATCGGTCGGGTAACCGAGGCCAGCCCGCGCCCTCCACCCTTCCACTCGGATGGTATCCGAAACTGCTCCGGGTGGAAGGGTGGAGGGCGCGGGCTGGCTGGGTCTTAAACAAGAACGATCAATCCACCGGCCTCCTAGCTCGCAAAGCCTGCGCTAGCGTGCCCTCGTCCAAATAATCCAGCTCTCCGCCAACCGGAAGCCCATGCGCGAGCTGGGTAATCCTAAGGCCGTGCGGTTCCAATCGCTCGGCAAGGTAATGTGCAGTCGTCTGCCCTTCTAAGGTCGCGTTCATGGCCAGCACTACCTCGTCCACTTCGCCGCCTTCAACCCGCGACAGCAAATCTGCAATGTTCAAATCCTCTGGACCGATCCCATCAAGTGCTGAAAGTTTACCGCCCAAAACATGATATCGGCCTGAAAACAGCCGAGCGCGGTCGAGAGCCCAGACGTCAGCAACGTCTTCTACTACGCATAATGATTTCGCGTCACGGCGCGGATCAGCGCAAATGCCGCATGGATCGGTCGTGTCGACATTGCCGCAGGTCGCGCATTCGACCAGCGTCTCATTCACGCTCGTTAACGCATCCAGCAGGGCGGGCAGCGCCCGGTCTCGGTTCTTAACCAGCCACAACACCGCGCGCCGGGCAGAGCGCGGCCCAAGGCCCGGAAGACGGGCCAATGTGCTCGATAACGCTTCGATCTCTTGCGATGCCATGGGCAGAGAGATAGGGGCTGGCGCTCTGACACGAAAGGCCAGCAGACAAGGTTATGCGACCAAACATGCGGATCATCTTTATGGGAACGCCAGATTTTGCCGTTCCGGCGTTGGTAGCATTGCATGATGCGGGGCATGATGTGGCGTGTGTTTACACTCAGCCACCGCGACCGGCGGGACGGGGCAAAAAGCTGCGCCCTTCCCCGGTTCAGGCGAAGGCAGAAGAGCTGGGCCTGCCAGTGCGCCACCCAAAATCGCTCAAAGGCGAGGAAGCGCAGGCTGAGTTTGCGGCGCTTGGCGCAGATGTCGCTGTAGTTGCGGCTTACGGCCTGATCCTTCCGCAAGCGGTGCTCGATGCGCCCGCGCATGGCTGCCTCAACATCCACGCGTCGTTGTTGCCGCGTTGGAGAGGGGCCGCGCCGATCCACCGCGCGATCATGGCAGGTGACGAGCAAACCGGCGTGACAATTATGCAGATGGAAGCAGGCCTTGATACCGGGCCGATGCTGGCAAAGGTTACGGCACCAGTGCTGGACAAGACGACTGGTGAATTGACCGCAGAATTGGCGGATCTGGGCGCGAACGCAATGGTCGAAGTTTTGGCTGATCTGGAAAATATTTCCGCACAAATACAGGATGATGCGCTCAGCACTTATGCGCCCAAGATCGATAAGGCTGAGGCGCGGATTGTCTGGTCCCGCCCGGCCCGTGATTTGGTTAGACATGTGCACGGCCTAGCTCCCTTCCCCGGCGCGTGGTTTGAGATCGCTGGTGCGAACGGGCCGGAACGTGTGAAGCTGCTGCGCGCAGAATTCGTGGACGGAATAGGCAAGGCTGGCGAAGTCCTGGATGATGACCTGACCATCGCGAGCGGAAACGGGGCGTTGCGTCCTGTGATACTGCAACGCGCGGGAAAGCCATCGATGGATCGCGGTGATTTCCTGCGCGGCCGGCCAATCACAAAAGGCACGGTCTTGAAGTGACCCGCTTCGCGCTCACGTTAGAATTTGACGGCACAACCTATCAGGGGTTGCAACGGCAAAAGCATGGACCAAGCGTTCAACAAGCGATCGAGGAAGCCGCGCACAAGATCACCGGTGAAGATGCGCAATTGTTGAGCGCTGGCCGGACGGACGCTGGCGTCCACGCCCTCGCCATGCGCAGCCATATGGACATTGAAAAGGACCTGACGCCTTTTCGTTTTATGGAGGCATTGAACGCGCAGCTCCGCCCAGAACCGATTGCGGTGAAGGCGTGTGAGGTTGTGGACGATGACTGGCATTCCCGCTTTTCCTGCGTCGGGCGGCGCTATCTCTACCGGATCGTCAACCGCCGCGCGCCGCTAACATTTGAGTATAAACGCGCTTGGCAGATCGGTGCGGAAATGGACGTTGCCGCCATGGCAGATGCAGCGCAAGTGCTGGTCGGACGGCATGACTTCACGACATTTCGATCCGTCAGATGCCAAGCGAAGGATCCTGTGAAAACGCTCGACCGGTTTGAAGTCGAAGAGGTCACAACCCCGCTCGGCCCAGAAATCCATATCCACGCTGCCGCGCGCAGCTTCCTGCACCATCAAGTGCGTTCAATGGTCGGCTCGCTCAAACTGGTGGGGGTAGGCACATGGGACAAATCCCAGCTTGCATCAGCCCTTGCGGCCAAGGATCGCCAGGCTCTGGGCCACAATGCCCCGCCCCACGGCTTATATTTCATGGAAGCGATCTATCCATCGGATCAGGCGGACACACTTGACCTAACGTCACCCTAGCCAAGGCCGCATTGCTGGCCTAGCCCGATTGCCTAGCCGAATGGCAAAGCAATTAAGGAGAGATCCCATGACGACCGGTAAACAGCTTTTCACCACGCTTGATGCGGGCGGCGCATTAACGCTCGAAATCGCGGATGAGAGCTTCCCAGAGCCAACTGGCAATCAAGTGCTGGTTAAAATGGAAGCGGCGCCGATAAACCCATCGGACCTCGCGATCCTGACCAGCGCTGCTGACTTTGAAAACGCCGAATATTCCGAAGGCAAAGTCGTGGCACAAATGCCGGAGCCCTTCCTATCTGGTCAGCGCGGCCGCCATGGACAGCGTTTGCCAGCAGGCAACGAAGGCGCAGGCACAGTTATGGCAACTGGTGATGGCGATATGGCCAAGGCTTTGATGGGTCAGCGGGTTGCCTGCGTTCCGGGCAATGCGTTCAGCCAATACGCTATCGCGGATGCCATGATGTGCTTGCCACTAGGCGATCACAGTTCAGAAGTGGGCGCATCCAGCTTCGTCAATCCGATGACAGCTCTTGGCTTTGTCGAAACGGCTAAGATGGAGGGGCATGATGCAATCATCCACCTCGCAGCGGCATCAAACCTTGGTCAGATGCTCAACAAAATTTGCCTCGAAGACGGCATGAAATTGGTCAATATCGTGCGCCGGCAAGAGCACGTGGATCTGCTGAAAGGTCTTGGCGCGCAGTATGTCGTGAACTCATCTGATGATGACTACATGAAACAATTGCGCGCAGCGATTTCTGAAACCGGCGCATTCCTAGGCTTTGATCCGATTGGCGGTGGTCAAAACACCGACCACGTCTTGAAAGCGATGGAGCAGGTTGCAGTCAACCAAATGGACGAGTTTTCGCGCTATGGCTCCAACCAAGACAAGAAGATGTACCAATATGGCCGGTTGGACCTACAGAATCCCACGATCCTGACGCCGTCCTACGGTCTGCAATGGACGGTTTCAGGTTGGCTGCTGACGCCATTCCTTGCCAAGGCAGGTATGGAAACGGTGGTAAAGATGCGCACCCGTGTGCAGCAAAACATCACGACCACATTTGCCAGTAGCTACAAGGCGAAGGTCAATCTCAATGAGATGCTGACCAAAGACGCGATCCTAGATTACCGCCAGATGAAAACCGGCGAGAAGTATCTGGTCACACCGTGGAGCTGATTTGATTGGACCGCGCCCCATCTCGGGCGCGGTCCAAACTACCTCTTATCAAAATACTCTTGTACCTCGCCCACGTCAGAAATGCCGCTCGCGATCAGCATTTGTAGCAATATCCGCGCTTTTTGCGGATTGAGCGCGCGCGCGGCGACAAATCTGTTCTCGTCATCCTCAGGCTCACGGTCCACCAGCCCTTCCTCCAAGCGGCTTGCCCGCACAATCGGCATACCGTTCGCAGCAAGCGCGACCAGCGCCATACGCACAGAATCCGGCATATTGCCTTCACCCAGTCCCGCGACAACGATACCGCGCGTGTTGTCACTCACCAAGCGGTCGGCGTAGTCGGGCGTCATCCCGGCATGAACAAACAGGATTGGAACATCAGGTAGGTCTACGCGGAATGGAAAGCGCGCATCCTCACCCACGCGCCACGGGGCGCCAAACCAATCGAGAGCGCTAGGCGTCACCAATCCAACCGAACCGCGCGGAAAGCCCTGAAAGGCGTCGGTCCCACGCGTGCGGCTTTTGCGAATATCCCGCGCTGCAAAAACGCGGTCCCCCATGACCACCAGCACGCCGCGTCCGGCCGCCTGAGCATCAGAGGCAACGCGCGCGGCATTGGCGAAGTTGCGCAGGCCATCATAGCCAACAGCGGTGGCCGGACGCATCGCTCCGACCAGCACAACAGGTTTGCTGGTCGGCAATGTCAGGTCGAGCAGAAACGCTGTCTCCTCCACCGTATCCGTACCGTGCGTGATAATAATGCCGTCGCAATCAGGATCAGCAATTGCCGCGCTTGCCGCCTCATGCAGATCCGCCCAAATGGCCGGGCTCATATCTTCTGAACCGATATTGGCGATCTGCTGGCCAGAAAACACGGCATCGACGCCCAATTCATCGACTCGCGCAAGAAATTCACCAATCCCAATTTGACCGGGGCGATAGTCATGCCGCGTCGCCGAATCAGCAGCGCCTGCGATGGTGCCTCCGGTGGCAAGAACAGTAAGATTGGGGGAGTTCATACCGGGCGCAAATAGCCACAAATGCAATAATCCGCCACACAGCAATTGATTTTCAAGAATTGCACGCTAGAAGCGCCTCTTCCGCTGGAGATGAGCGGGCGATTAGCTCAGTTGGTAGAGCATCTCGTTTACACCGAGAGGGTCGGCAGTTCGAGCCTGTCATCGCCCACCATTTCCACGACGTACGGCCCCCGGTTTGGAGAGGCGGCGTCTCGCGCAACATCTCAACAATCCAAAGCACTCGACGCGCGCGGTGATTCGCGGCAAAGCATTGCGCCATGCAAGGGCTCAACATTGGAATTGCAGGATGCGGACCGGCGGGCCTTGCCGCTGCATTGATGCTGCACCGCAGCGGCCATCAAATCACGCTATTCGATCAGTTTGATGAGCCGGGGCCAGTCGGATCGGGTCTGATGATCCAGCCAACAGGCATGGCCGTGCTCGTAAAATTGGGCCTGGCAAACGAGGTCGCCCGGCGTGGTTCACGCATACGCGGGCTTAAGGGACTGGATGAGCATGGCCGCACCGCGCTCGATGCGCACTACGATAAGCTGGGCCTTGCAGGCGCGTTTGGTATCGGAATTCACCGTGCCAGCCTTTTTACTGTGCTGTTTGATGCCGTGCAGCACGAAGGCATTCAGATCGAAACTGGCCGCGCGATTGCCGCAAGCTCGATCAACGCCACTGGCCGCTCTCTCAGCTTCTCAGATGGCAGCAAAAGCTGCGCGTTCGACCTAATCGTCGATGCCAGCGGATGGCAGACCGTTTTTGACGATACGCCAAAGAACATCCTCCCGTTCGGGGCCATTTGGGCAAGCTTACCGGTTGAAGCGGATGATCCATACGACTTGGGCCTGCTTGAGCAGCGATATCGCCGCGCAGGGCAGATGGTCGGCGTTCTGCCAATCGGATCGCGCACCGTAGACGGTCACCAAGAGGCCGCGTTTTTCTGGTCGCTAAAGGTGGCTGACCACGCCGTTTGGTGCGCGACACCAATAGACGAATGGAAAGCGCAAGTGCGAGCCTTATGGCCAGAAACATTGCCGCTGCTCGACCGGATCACATCGCGCGATCAGCTCACCTTTGCCCGCTATGCCCACCGAACCGCCAAACGCCCCGTTGGCAAACGCATGATTGCGATTGGCGATTCATGGCATTCCGCTAGTCCGCAGCTGGGCCAAGGCGCTAACATGGCGCTGCTGGATGCATGGTCGCTCCAGCGCGGATTGGCCGAGGGCCGCACCCTGGGTGAAGCCTTGCGGCTCGCCAAAGGCTGGCGGCGCGATCATGTCGACTTCTACCAATGGATAACGGCGTTCTTCACGCCCTTGTATCAGTCAGACGGCAGCATTGAGCCGTGGCTGCGTGACCGCATTCTCGCTCCGCTATCCCAAGTTTGGCCCATTTCGCGCATTCAAGCGCTGTTGATGAGCGGGATGTTTGGGTCGCCGCTCGCTTCACTTGGCCTTGATCCGCCCGATTATTCTTCGCTTTGAGCTTCAACGAGCGCCTCTGAAACTAACGCGATCGCATCTTCACTATCCCAGTGATAGCCACCCTTCACGCGAAGCAATTCCTTCCCGTTTGCATCGAAAAGAATCGTCAGCGGGAGCACTCCACCATTGTCGAGCGCCCGGTCCAGACTTCCTGTCTGATCAAGCCAAGGCTCCAAATTCTGATATCTATGCTTGGCAAAGAACGACTCCACCAATTCGGCGCCGCGCATGTCCTGACTCACTGTAATTACTCGTAAATCGCTGCCCATTTCTTGAGCAAGGCCGTCAAGAGTGGGCATCTCAATCACACATGGCGCGCACCATGTTGCCCAAAGATTGAGCAATACGGGCCTTCCCTTAAGTGATGCAAAATGGAGCATATTGCCATCGGGATCTGTGAAAGACAGATCGGGCAATTTCGTGCCCGCTTGGCTAAGATCAACCTCCCCCACTTTACTGCCGCCCAAGTCTGACTTTTCAGCGCCCAAGTCACCGTGTTGTTGCGCGTCCTTTCCCGTCGTCCTATCGCATCCACCAAGCGTCAATGCGAGCGCAAGAACAAAGAACGGCAAACGAAGCGACATGAGCAAATCCAACACAATGTGGGGTGGCAGGTTCGTACAAGGACCTAGTGCAATCATGCGCGAAATCAATGCCTCCATTCCGTTCGACAAGGCGCTCTGGCGACAAGATATTGCCGGCAGCCGAGCACATATCGCAATGTTGGCAACCCAAGGCATCGTGAGCGAGGAAGACGCGGCAGTCATCGACGATGGGCTGTCTCAAATTGCGGAAGAGTATGAACGTGATGGCGTGCCTGAAGATTGGGATCTTGAAGATATTCACATGACAGTGGAGGCGCGCCTCACGGAGTTGGTCGGCCCAGTCGCCGGTCGGTTGCACACCGCCCGTAGCCGCAATGATCAGGTCGCGACCGATTTTAAGCTGTGGGTGCGCGGCACAATTGATGACATGGACGCCGGCCTCTCTGAACTGCAGCGTGCCGTGGTTACACGCGCCGATGAGCACGCATCTAGTGTGATGCCCGGTTTCACTCATCTGCAAACCGCGCAGCCCGTTACCTTGGGCCACCATTTGATGGCCTATTATGAGATGTTGCGCCGCGACCGTTCTCGCCTTGCCGATGCCCGCGTTCGCCTCAACGAAAGCCCGCTGGGTAGTGCGGCGCTAGCAGGAACGGGTTTCCCGCTGGACCGCGACATGACTGCAAATGCGCTGAAATTTGACCGGCCAACGGCAAACTCGCTTGATGCCGTATCCGACCGCGATTTTGCGATGGACTTCTTGTTTGCCGCGTCTACCTGCGCGGTGCACCTGTCCCGCCTTGCCGAAGAGTTCATCCTGTGGGCCAGCCAGCCCTTCGGCTTCGTGACGATGGCTGATACGCTCTCCACCGGCAGTTCCATCATGCCGCAAAAGAAAAACCCTGATGCGGCTGAATTGGTGCGCGGACATGCCGGCCGCGTGATTGGTTGCACCACAGCCTTGATGGTAACGATGAAGGGTCTGCCGCTCGCCTATTCAAAGGATATGCAAGACGATAAGCCGCCCGTATTCGAAGCTGCCAGCCTAATGGCGCTCAGCATTGCGGCCATGACAGGCATGGTTTCCGGCAGCACTTTCAAAACAGATCGGATGCGCGAGGCGGCGGAACTTGGCTATGCCACAGCAACCGACCTCGCCGATTGGCTGGTAACAGAGGCTGACATCCCATTTCGGGAGGCGCATCACATCACGGGTGCTGCGGTAAAAATGGCGGAAGAGCGTGGCTGCGCACTCGATGAATTGCCGCTCGACGACTTGCAGGCCATTGATGATCGAATTGATGAGCGCGTTTTCGCTGCGCTTTCCGTCGATGCGTCTGTTGCTGCGCGCGCTTCCTATGGCGGCACGGCGCCTGAACAGGTAAAGCGTCAAGTGGCGCAAGCCCGCGCCGACCTGGGAATGACAGAATGATGCGGCTTTTGACGGCAGTTTTGGCGAGCGTAACTCTTAGCGCATGTGGCTCGCGTTCTGACTTGGCTCCACCAGAAGGCGCCAGCCTGCCGGTCGCCCCGCTCGGTGCCGAGACACCGCCCAACGCTGAAGAATTGTTAGAACGCGATGCTCTCGCCGCACCAGAACGTAGCGTGGAATTGCGTCGCCGCTCCGAAGAACGCGAAGACGATCCCTTCGACCTACCTCCTGAATAAAAAGCGACTTAGAACCCTTTAATGGACCACTTTTCCCTCAAAAACGGCGTTATGCATGCCGAAGACGTGCCCTTGCCGCGTATTGCTGAAGAAGTAGGCACGCCCGTTTACGTCTACTCTCGCGCCACATTGGAGCGGCACGCCCGCGTCTTTCGCGAAGCCTTGGACGGTGTGCCGGATAAGCTGATCGCGTTTGCGGTGAAAGCAAACCCCAATTTGTCGGTGCTGAAAGTGCTACAAAGCCAAGGGTACGGCGCCGACTGCGTTTCCATCGGCGAGGTTAGGCGCGCGCTCGCGGCGGGAATCAAGCCTGAGAAGATCGTATTTTCCGGCGTCGGCAAAACCCGCGCAGAGTTGGCCGCAGGGCTCGATCTGGGCATTGGCCAATTCAATATCGAGAGCGAAGAAGAGGGCGAAGAGCTGGCCGAAGTCGCCGCTGAGATGGGCATTATTGCGCAATGCGCTCTACGCATCAATCCCGATGTTGATGCAGGAACGCACGACAAAATCTCCACGGGCAAGGCAGATAACAAGTTTGGCGTGCCAATCGATCAAGCGGGTCAAATATTCGGCAAGCTATCGCACTCACCCAGCGTGAATTTGCGCGGTGTTGCAGTGCACATCGGCAGTCAGCTGGCGGACATCGCTCCGCTGGAGCGTGCGTTCGAAAAGCTGGGTGAGTTGGTAAAGTCCCTGCGCGGCGCTGGCCATACGATCACCCATGTCGACTTGGGCGGCGGACTAGGCGTGCCCTATCGCAAGGGCGAGCAATTGCCGCCACCATCCGAATACGGCGCGATGGTTGCCCGCGTAACGAAGGATTGGGACGTCTCCTTGATCTTCGAACCTGGCCGCGTAATCGCAGGCAATGCCGGCGTGCTGTTAACCCGCGTTGTTCGAGTAAAGCGGGGCCTCAATCATCCGTTTGTAATCGTTGATGCGGCGATGAACGATCTGGCTCGCCCTGCCCTTTACGGCGCCTATCATCACTTTGAAGCTGTGGAGCCGCGCGGGAATGAAATGACCGCGAACATCGTTGGGCCGATCTGCGAAACAGGCGATACTTTCGCGATGGGCCGCGATTGTGATGAACTCGTTAGCGGTGAGCTTGCCGTGTTTCGCACCGCTGGCGCATATGGCGCCACTATGGCCTCCAGCTACAACTCGCGCGGGTTTGTCGCCGAAGTGCTGGTCGATGGCGATAAATTCGCTGTCGTTGCTGATCGAATTGAAGCCGGTGCGATCATGGATGCAGAACGCGTCCCCGATTGGCTAGCGTGAACACGGCTACCACTTAACTCATGAGTGATCTTCAAAGCCTTCCCCTGTTTCACCGGATTGCCGGGCAAAAGGTGTTGGTTCTGGGTGAAGGCGATGCGGCAGAGCCCAAGCGACGCTTGGTCGAGCGAGCAGGCGGGATCATCATTGATGACATGGTCCAAGCGGTGGATGAAGGCGTGCGTATCGCCTTTGTCGCATACGATGACGCAAAGGCGTGCGAAGTCGCTGCAATCAACGCACGCTGTGCCGGCATGCTGGTGAACGTGGTCGACAAGCCTGACCTGTGCGACTTTACCACCCCGAGCATTCTTGATCGCAATCCGGTGCTGATCGCAGTTGGCACAGGCGGGGCTTCGGCGGGTTTGGCCAAACACGTCCGGTTACGATTGGAGCGAATTCTACCGCAATCACTAGGCAGGCTTGCAGAAGCCTTGTTTGGTGCGCGGCCCAAGCTGCGCGAATTGTTTCCAGATGGAGGGGACCGTAGGCGCGCACTTGATGAGGCGCTGCGAGAGGGCGGCGCTCTTGACGCACTGGATGGCAAATCTCACGAGCGTGTCGATGCGTGGGCAAGCGGCGAACTTGCCGCGCAGGCCAGCCAAGCTGCGGAATGCGTGATTACCAGCGACAACCCCGAGGACTTGACCTTGCGTCAGGCTCGCCTTCTTGGTGAGGCTGATATTGTCTGCGTGGTTGGCGATGTTTCCAAAGAAGTGCTCGCCCGCGCACGCGCCGATGCCATTCGCATTGACTGCGATGTGAGCACTTGCCCCAATGCGCAGCGAGGTAACGCTAGCAGCAGCGGTGATAGCTCACCCCCTCGCTGTCCCCGCGCCGCTCAGCAATTTGCGCTCAGTGGGAGCCGCAACACTCTTACCGTGATCCTGCGCTGGCAGAGCCCGGACTAGCCAGCAGGCCTAATCTGCCAAATCAGGCCGCCAGGTTGAGCGGTGCATCAATCGCCGCAAAATAGCTGGCCATGCCATCGGCGCTGGCCTCGCTAAGGGCGATGAATGCTCGGCGCTTGTCCGTCGAATCCGCAATGCGCACAAAAATGCCGCTATCAACCATCTGCCGCACCCAGCGCAGCGCCGTTGTCGCCGGGACCCCGGCCGCAATACACAGCGAGGTGACCGAGACACGGCGATGCTCAGCATGAGCCGCTGTCAGATCGAGCAGCATATCCCAGGCAGGATCGGCAAACAGTTCCGCGTCAAAGAACCGTGCGCGGGTCTGACGATTGGCAATAATCTGACGCACCAGCCGGGGATCCGGCAAAGGCGGACGAGCGCAATTTTGTGCGCCCCAGCCATTCTCATTGCTCTCAATCCCGCGAAAATCTCTCTTGACGTCACTCAAGCTCTGAGACTGTTTTTCATCGGATTCCCATGGTTCCTGCGGCAACCCTTCTAACTTGTTGGCAATCACATCGACCTGCTCAGAAAGACGCAGCAGAGTAAGGCGATCCTCTTCGCTCATTTCGCGCACACGTGCATTCGATACGTGCGAGAGGATACGGCCAACCGCCACGATACGGTCAGCCCGAGACGGATTTATCAGCAATTGGGCATCCGATTGATCAAGCACCGCAAACACATCATCAAGCGCCTCTAGCGAGGTTGAAACGATCAATTGTGATCCACATTCGGCTGCGCGCATATCGAGCCGCGCCAGCAAGGCCAATGTGCGCGCATCAACTTCAGGGCAGTCGATCAAGACGACATCGCTCAAGACGCGAATTTGCCCCTCCAGCAGATCAGCAATCGGGCCGCGATCAGCCGCGCGAAACCCAGCGCCAACCAAATCCTCGGCAATCTGACTGCGCATTGCGGGCCGATCAGCAAACACCGCAATACTCGCAGGTTCCACGGCCGGATCACGCGCCACATCGTACGAAAAGTCTGCTTGAGCCATCGAATCGCCTCCTTGATAGAATGAAACACAAGTAGAACAAAACGTGTTCAAGTCAAGAATTTGTGCAAATCTGAGGCAATTTGACCGAAGTCATTGAACCTTTTGCGCGTAATGCGCGACTACATCAGTAATGACCAAGCAAACCCGTCTTGCCTCACCGAAACCCGGCATTCTGTTCGACGAATTGCTCGTCGTGATGGTGCAGCAAGGCGATCAAAAAGCGCTCTCGCGCCTGCACAAGCGCTGGGATGCTCGGCTGATCCGTGCGGCCTATCGCTACACCGGCGACCGCGAATTGGCGCGCGATCTGGCGCAAGAATGTTGGATTGGGATTTGGAAAGGCATTGGTAGCCTGCGCGATCCGGAGCGGTTCCGCAGCTATGCCTTTGCGATCCTGCACCGACGCGGGGCGACGCATCTGAGCAAGAGCATTCGCGAGCGGGATAAAGCTGCGACGGCCGAGCCCGAAGAGGCGCAAGCGACTGCTCAGGACGATGCGCTCGCATTGCAGCAGGCCTTTGCCAGCCTCCCGCCCGATCAACGACTCGCCGCGCATTTGCATTTCGTCGAAGGGCTAACCCTGCGCGAAATCGCAGAGGTGAACGACATTCCGCTTGGCACAGCGAAAAGCCGCCTGTTTCACGCGCGCCGCCTGTTGAAGGCGGCGCTATCCCCGTTCCAAAAGGAGACTACCCATGAGTGAACAAGACAATCGCATTTCCGCGGCGCTCGACGATGACGACAAGGCGTTTCTCGCCAGCCTCGACAGTGATCGCGGCCTATTTCAACAGATTGGAGATAGCTGGAAAGGTCCGCTTGGCGGATGGGCCAAGTTCGCCTTCATTCTCGCCGTGATCTTCGGCTTCGGATTGTTGGTGGTAATCTGGCAGGTGGCTCACACCCGCGATCCAGTAGAGCACACCTTATGGGCGATCGCAGCGCTCGCCCTATTGATTATTCAGGGCTTCCTCAAAGAGTGGATGTTCAATCGAATGAACATGCTGACGATCTTGCGCGAGGTGAAGAAGCTACAAGTGCAGGTCGCACTGCTATCCGAACACCAAGAGGGCGATAAGCAGGGATCCCCCCCCCTTTAGGGCCGAATTTCGATCGGTGTGCCGTCGGGCACCAGTGTCCAAAGCTCCTCGATTTCGGCATTCGTGAGCGCAATGCAGCCATCGGTCCAATCACCGCGCATCCGGCGGTTCGCGCCATTGGGCTGACCATGAATGAATATGTCCCCTCCCGCCGAACGCCCATATTGTGCGGCAAAGGTCCGGTCGCGTGAATTTGGGTAATCGATCCGCAGGCTCAGGTGAAAACTACTGTTCGGGTTGCGGGTGTGGACAGTGTAAACCCCTTCAGGCGTGCGCTCATCACCCTCAAAGCGTTTGTGACCGCGCGGAGCATCGCCAAATTGCAGACCGCGATAGACGCGAATAGGTTCACCGCCATTGTAGGCAACTAGCAATCGTTCCGACTTATCGACGATCAAATAGTCAGCATATAGCGCTGATCGACGCTCAATCGTGCGGGCGGCGACGCGCGGCTGTCTCTGAACCACCGGATAGCTGACTTTTGTTGCCACACTCGCATCAGTCACAGGATCGCCGGGTGGGGCGACGCAACTCGCGATGAGCAAGGTGGCAAGGAGAGCGAAAATCCGAGTCATCAATTGCACAAATATCGCCTCAAGCGCGCCCGCGCAATTGCGCACCCACCCCTATGTCCCAAACAGGGAAGGGTTTGCCGCTTAGTCTTCAAACGGATCTTTCATCAGAATAGTATCGTCGCGCTCAGGACTGGTCGACACCAGCGACACCGGCGTCTCGATCAGCTCTTGCACACGCTGGATGTACTTGATCGCATTCGCGGGGAGATCGACATACGAGCGCGCACCAACCGTGCTCTCACTCCACCCTTCCATTTCTTCATAGATCGGCTCAACCTCTGCCTGATCGGCGGAGTGCGTGGGAAGGTAGTCAATCACATTGCCGCGCAGCCGGTATCCGGTGCAAATTTTCACCGTTTCCAGCCCATCGAGAACATCGATCTTGGTGAGCGCAATGCCGGTCACACCGCTGATCGCGCAGGTTTGCCGCACGAGCACCGCATCGAACCAGCCGACGCGCCGCTGCCGCCCGGTGACAGTGCCAAACTCGTGGCCACGCTCACCCAGACGCTGACCAATCTCGTCATCAAGCTCAGTCGGGAACGGGCCGCTGCCAACCCGCGTCGTGTACGCCTTCACAATGGCCAACACAAAGCCGGTTGCATTCGGCCCAAGCCCGCTGCCGCTTGCGGCTGTCCCGCTGACGGTGTTGGAGCTGGTGACGAAGGGATAGGTGCCGTGATCGACATCCAGCAGCACGCCCTGCGCGCCCTCGAACAGGATCTTCGCGCCCGCTTTGCGCACCTTCTTGAGGCGCTTCCATACGGGCTGAGCAAAGCGCAGGACGAACTCCGCAACATCACGCAATTCATCAAGGATCGCCTCACGATCCACCGGCGGTTGGTCAAAACCTGCGCGCAAAGCGTCATGGTGCGCGCACAAACGGTCAAGCTGCGGCTCCAGCCGGTCAAGGTGCGCCAGATCGCACACGCGGATCGCGCGGCGTCCAACCTTGTCTTCATAGGCCGGGCCAATCCCGCGCCCGGTCGTGCCGATCTTGCCCTTGCCCGCCGCGGTCTCGCGTAGCGCGTCAAGATCGCGGTGCACCGACAGGATCAGCGGGCAATTGTCCGCAATCGCCAGATTGTCATCATTGATGGTGACGCCTTGGCCTTCGAGCTTCTGCACTTCATCGCGCAGCGCCCACGGGTCCAGCACCACGCCATTGCCGATCATGCTCATCGTACCAGAGACGATGCCCGATGGCAGTAGGCTGAGCTTGTAGACCTCCCCATCAATCACCAGCGTATGGCCAGCATTGTGCCCACCTTGGAAGCGGACGACGGCGTCAGCGCGGCTGGCGAGCCAATCGACGATCTTGCCTTTGCCTTCATCGCCCCATTGGGCGCCAATTACGGTGACGTTAGCCATGCTCTACTTTCATGCTGATTCGGTAGGGAAGGTGTGACCCGACAAACCGCGCGGACCTAGGGCGTCGCGAGGCTGAGGGCAAGGGAGTATGGTGGCGCAATACCCATTGGCTTGGAGTCCTTGTGCTGCGCAGCACATCCGTGCTGCGATGTCCTCGCGGCTTGCGGGCAAGCCGCGAGGATATCGCACGCTGGATAGCGTGCGGAAAACCTAAAGCAAAACAGTCTCTTTCCCATCCAACCGGTGCGTGCAGCCAAGCGCCTTCGCGTCTTCGCCCTCGCCGAGCTGCGCAATCGTGCGCCAGCCGATGGCTCGCAGGCGCGCGGCGGTGTCTTCATTATGGCCCGCTGGCAGATAGAGAGTGCTTGTCGCCTCCGCCTCTGGCGCCGCCTCGGCCACAGCATCAACATACAGAGTAAAGCCGGTTGCAGCTTCATCGCTGCCGCCGATCCGATAGGTTCCGCCCCTGCCCGCTGCTCCGCGAACACCGTCGGCGTAAATCGTAAAGCCAAACCAGCTTTGATATTCAAATCCGTGGCGTTCAGTCGGGTCGAGCGTGATGCGCGCCTTTCCTTCAATCCGCGCGGCAATAGCTTCCAATCCGGCAATCCGGCTGGCGAGCGCGCCGCCCGCATCAACCGCACGCAATTTATCGCGCGCCTCAGCGAACGGCCCGGTGGCATAAAGCAGTGGCAGATACGCCTCGCCGCCCGCTTCCTTCAGCCCGCCCGCGTCCTTGGTATCAAGTTCGCGCCGCACCGCGTCTATCTGTTCCGGCTTAAGCGGCATCGCCTTTTCAGCTAGAGTATCCACCAGATCAGGCAGAGTGAAGTCAACCGAGATGCCGGTTAAGCCTGCCGCACTCAGCGCTTCGACCGCCAGCGCGGCAATCTCACCGGCCGCCTGCGCCGTATCAGCTCCGATCAGCTCTGCGCCCAATTGTAGCCGTTCACGCGCCGGATCAAGCTGGTCAGCACGGATCAGCGCGGTTTCTCCGCAATAGGCAAGCCGCAGCGGGCGCGGGCTGTCTGCCATGCTGGTCGCGGCAATCCGCCCTATTTGTGGCGTGATGTCGCTGCGCAAGGCCAGCGTGCGGAGGCTGGACGGGTCCACAAAGCGGAACGCATTGCGGGTTTTTACCCCTTCCATACGCGCGGCCAAGGATTGCTCAAATTCGAGCAATGGCGGGCGCACCCGGTCATATCCATGCGCCTGCAGCGCATCCAAGTTGGCACGCATAGCGCGGGTGATCCGGTCTGCCTCAATCGGCAAACGGTCGGCTAGCCCTTCGGGCAGGAGATCATCTGACTTGGTCATGTTGGCGAGCGCTTGCCCGATTGCCGATCAGAATTCCAGCGCTTTGACCAGTTTCACGCCCTCAACCTGCTCAGCCTCGGCGATGACTTCATCCGAGATCGGCTGATCGAGCGAGAGCAGCAGCACCGCCTCTCCGCCTGCATCGCGCCGGCCCAAGTGGAACGTGCCAATGTTGACGCCGTGATTGCCCAGCAGCGTACCGATGCGGCCAATAAAGCCCGGTGCATCTTCATTGACGACATACATCATGTGGCCATCAAGGTCGGCTTCAATCCCGATCCCGAAAATCTCAACCAGACGCGGCGCAGTGTTGCCAAACAAAGTGCCCGCGACCGAGCGAGGACCTTGCTCTGTCTCTACGGTGACGCGGACGAGCGTGTTATACGCGCCCTCGCGCTCATGGCGCACTTCGCTGACGTCCAGCCCGCGCTCTTTGGCGAGGTACGGCGCGTTGACCATGTTCACCGTGTCGGAATAACGGCGCATCAAGCCGGCCAGAACAGCGCCGCTGATCGGCTTGCCATTCAGCGCGGCGGCCGCGCCTTCGCGCTCAATGCTGATCTTGGTGAGATTGCCGTGGGCCAGCTGTCCCACCAGTGACCCAAGCTTCTCAGCCAGCGCCATGTAAGGCTTCAGCTTCGGCGCTTCTTCCGCCGAAAGCGATGGCATGTTAAGCGCATTCGTGACGCCGCCATTGACCAGATAATCGGCCATTTGCTCGGCCACCTGCAGCGCGACATTGACCTGTGCTTCTGTAGTGGAGGCCCCTAGGTGCGGCGTGCAGATGAAGTTTGGCGCGCCGAACAGCGGGTTTTCTTTCGCGGGTTCTTCGGCAAACACATCGAGCGCAGCGGCCGCAACTTGGCCGCTTTCGAGGCAATCTTTCAGCGCCGCTTCGTCGATCAACCCGCCCCGCGCACAGTTCACAATGCGGATGCCGGGCTTGGCATTCTCCAGCCGCTCTCGGCTAAGGATATTGCGCGTCTGATCGGTTAGCGGGGTGTGCAGCGAGACGAAGTCTGCGCGGCTTAGCAGCGTATCCAGGTCAACCTTCTCAACGCCAATTTCAATCGCGCGGTCCTCTGTCAGGAAAGGATCGTAAGCGATCACTTTCATTTTGAGGCCCAGCGCGCGCGATGCGACAATTGCGCCAATATTGCCTGCGCCGATCAGGCCCAAGGTCTTGCCAGTAACTTCGACGCCCATGAAGTCCTTCTTGGGCCATTCGCCTGCCTGCGTGCGGGTGTTCGCCGCCGGGATTTGCCGGGCGAGCGCCATGATCATTGCGATCGCGTGCTCTGCAGTGGTGATCGAATTGCCGAACGGCGTGTTCATCACAACCACGCCCTTGCCGCTGGCATAGGGGATATCGACATTGTCGACGCCAATGCCTGCGCGGCCAATGACTTTAAGGTTCGTCGCCGCGTCCAGCACAGCCGGTGTCACCGTGGTTGAGCTACGGATCGCAAGCCCGTGATAATCGCCAATCCGCGCGATCAACTCTTCCGGTGTTTCGCCGGTGATCACATCAACGTCGCAGCCGCGCTCTTCAAAGATACGCGCGGCGTTTGGGTCCATCTTGTCGGAAATGAGTACTTTTGGTTTGGTCATGGTAAATTCCTTACCCCACCCTGCCTAAAGCTAGATCGGGGTTATATAGGGGAGGCGGCGGCCCGTGATGGGGCCGCCAGCTAGCTAGCCGTTTTGGAGTTCGGATTGCACATGGGCATAGGCCCATTCGATCCACGGCAAGAGACGTTTCAGATCCTCTTGCTCGACCGTACCTCCGCACCAAATGCGCAAGGACGGCGGAGCGTCGCGGTAGCCGTTGAAGTCATAGCCAACATGCCGTTCTTCCAGCATTTTGACGATCTTCTTCGGTACGGCGGCCTGATCTTCAGCGGACAGGTTTTCGTACCAATCGCCAGTGAACTTCATGCACACGCCGGTGTTGGTACGCTTGGCCGGATCGCTGACCATGTTTTTCAGCCAAGGCGTCGCCTCAATCCAATCACCCACGATTTTCGCGTTGGCATCGGCGCGTTCAAACATCGCCTTGCGCCCGCCCAGCGCCTGCGCCCATTCGAGCGCCGCGATGTAATCTTCGGTCGCCAGCAAAGACGGCGTGTTGATCGTCGCGCCTTCAAAGATGCCGCGATTGATCTTATCGCCCTTCTTCAGGCGGAAGAGCTTAGGCAGCGGCCATTCAGGATCATAGCTTTCGATCCGTTCAATCGCTTTGGGCGAGAGGATCAGCATGCCGTGCTGCGCCTCTGATCCCATCACTTTCTGCCAGGAATAGGTCGTCGCATCGAGCTTCGCCCAATCCATTTCCTGCGCAAAGATCGCGCTGGTGGCATCGTTGATGGTTACGCCCTTACGGCCCGGCTCCAGCCAGTCCGTGTTCGGGATTTTCGCGCCAGAAGTCGTGCCGTTCCAGGTGAAGACAACGTCGTTGTCTTGCGGGATCGAGTGAAGATCAGGTATCTCGCCATAATCGGCATCCAGCACCTGCAAGTTAGGCAGCTTCAGCTGCTTCACCGCATCCTGGATCCAGACATTCCCGAAGCTTTCCCAAGCCGCAACGGTCGCCGGACCTTGGCCCAGCATGGTCCACATCGCGCATTCCAGCGCGCCCGTGTCAGAAGCGGGCATGATGCCAACGAGGTAATCCTCGGGCACGCCCAGCATCTCTTTGCTGAGGTCAATCGCATACTTCAGACGCGACTTGCCGACAGCTGAGCGGTGTGAGCGCCCGAGCGATTCGGTCTTAAGTTTATCAAGGGACCATCCGGGGAATTTAACCGTGGGACCGGATGAAAATTGCGGACGAGCAGGCTTGAGCGCTGGCTCGGCAGGTAGTTCAGTCATGTATTCTCTCCTTACAGAGAGCTCGCGCGGCGTTGGGACCGCGTGGCCCGTCGGCGGCACTAGAGATGCTGGTCGGAGAGTCAATTGGTATGTTTGTTTCATGCACATCATCCCAAGCGCGCAAAACAAACTCGCCAACGCCCGCGCAACATTCTATGCCGCGATCAACATGGAAATACCCGATCTTCGCATTGCCTTGTTCTCTGGCAATTATAATTACACCCGCGACGGGGCAAACCAGGCGCTCAACCGCCTTGTCGGCTCTTTGTTGGACCTTGGCGCAGCGGTGCGCATCTATGCGCCGACTGTCGACGAACCCGATTTTGAACCGACCGGCGATCTGATCAGCCTGCCAAGCTGGCCCATGCCGGTAAAAGGGCGCAGTGAATATCGCTTGCCAACCGGCTTAAATCGCAAAGTCCGGCGCGATCTTGAAAAGTTCAAGCCGAATATCGTTCATTTGTCATCGCCCGACCCATCCGGCCACGCTGCCCTGCGCTGGGCGCAAGACCATGATGTTCCGGTGCTGTCTTCGGTCCACACTCGGTTTGAAACCTACCCGCAATATTACAATATGGGCTTTTTGGAGCCGCTTTTGGTGATGATGTTGAGACGGTTCTACAATCGCTGCGACGCATTGGTTGCACCGTCACAAAGCATGATCGACGAATTGCTTCAGCAAAAGATGCACGATGATATCGGCCTTTGGACGCGCGGAGTGGATCGGACAATTTTCGATCCTTCCAAGCGGGATCTGGAATGGCGGCGCAGCCTTGGCCTAGAAGATGACGATATTGCTATCGTTTTCCTCGGCCGTTTGGTGATGGAAAAGGGCTTGGATGTCTTTGCCGACAGCATCATTGAGCTACGCAAACGACAAGCCCCGCACAAGGTTCTGGTAATTGGCGATGGCCCGGCGCGCGGCTGGTTTGAAGAGGCATTGCCGGGCGGTATCTTCGCTGGGTTTCAAACCGGCGCTGATTTGGGCCGCGCACTGGCAAGCGGCGATGTGTTCTTCAACCCATCTATCACTGAGACATTCGGCAATGTGACGCTGGAGGCGATGGCCAGCGGCCTGCCTGTGGTCGCCGCCGGAGCAACGGGCGCATCAAGCCTAGTCGATGATTGGGAGACGGGTCGTCTCGTTCCTCCTGGTCAAACGCAAGGGTTTGCAGAGGCTTTGGCGCCCTATTGCACTAATCACGATTTGCGTGCGCGTCACGGCGCAGCGGGCGAAGCGAGATCCCGCGAGTACAGCTGGGAAGCGATCAACCGCGTGGTTGCGGATATCTATGTCCGGCTGGTCGAAGAACGGCAGGCGATTATCGCCAAGGAAATGGCTGAGGAAAATTCCGCAGCCTAGCTCGCACCTACTTTAGCACGCCCGCACGCCGCATTTTGCCTGCATACCAGAGCAAGAAGATCGTCGATGCCCAAATCGCTATGACCAAAGGCCAGCTCTGCAGGCTTTCTGGCACCTCAACCAGCAGCTGCTGATAGATGGTCGTTCCGACCAAGCCGACAACGGCAATAACCAGCGCCGAAACAGCGAAACGTGACCCTGCCAGCAGCAGGAGTGAGCCCGCAATCGCTCCCCACACGCCGAGCGCCCACATGGTGTTAGCCCACAGAGGGTAGCTATTGAAGAAAGCGATTTGGTCGGCCGTCATGCCAAGATCGGCCAGTTTTCCAAGCCGCGTCATTGTGTAGCTGAAACCGCCCATCGCGTTGAACAACAACGTAAGGACGCCCACCACCCACAGGTGCCACGGTGCGCGTTTGTTACCCATTTCGTTCATAGCTATCCCCCCATGCCATCTCTGAACCGGACGGCTGTGGGAGGGACACTATCATTAAGTGCAAATTGTGCAACTCAGCGACAATTGACCTTACAAATATTACATTCTTTCAATGCGTTTCGCGACTTCATCAATGATGTCGACGATTTCGTTCATCGCATTCTGATCGAGCTTCCCAGCACGCGCACGATTTTTCAGCACTGTGCCAAGATTGCCCATCGCACGAAACAGATCGGGCGAGCGTTCCTTCACCTTTTCGGCACGGTCGCCGTGCTCGTTAATCCGGCCCATCAGCTGATCGACCTCTTCCACGCGCTCAGCCAGCTCAGCCTTGCCAGACTTGGTCGCTTTGAACGGCTTCTTGCCGCTCGTCTCGCTATCTTCTGTCTTGGCTTTGGACTTGGCCGGTTTGATCTTGCCCTCTTCCTCGAGCATTTGCAGCGTCGGATAGACCGCGCCCGGGCTTGGCGCATAGCCGCCAGCTGTCATATCTTCGATTGCCTTGATCAGCTCGTAGCCGTGGCGCGGTTCTTCATTGATCAGCGCCAACAATGCGAGGCGCAATTCGCCCTGGCCAAACATGCGCCCGCGACGCTTGCGGCGCTTGGGGCTATCTTGCCAATCTCGCTTGAATTTGCGGGCACTGAAACGAATGTCATCTTCCCAGTCATTGGCAGCTGATGCCGCAATCATTGCGATCATCGGTCCTAGCCCGTTCCAGCTGTTGCTCCTGTTCCTGCGTCTACCAGGCATTTCATCCTCCATTTCAACATCAACATTCACGTCGACATCGACGTCAACATCGACATCAAAGTCCTCACCCTCTGGCCGTTCAGGAATGTTCCCTTCCAAAGGTGTCTCGTCTTTCGCTTGATCTGAACGTCTACCCATTTCATTCAACTCCAGATATTTCTTAGTGCACCAAAGATATATCTTAGACCTATCATTGCAAGAGGTGGATGGCATTTTCCGACAAGCGTCCTATCAGGGCCGACCAATGTCAGACTTGTTCGGAAATGATGCGCCCGCGCCTGAAAGAGGTAATGAGCCGCGAGTCGATGCGCCGCTGGCGGACCGGCTGCGCCCGCGCGACCTCAGGGAGATCATCGGACAAGAGCATTTGACCGGGCCGACCGGTGCGATTGGCCGGATGGTGGCGGCGGGCAAGCTATCTAGCATGATCCTGTGGGGACCGCCGGGCACGGGCAAAACCAGCATAGCGCGGCTTCTTGCCGACGCGGTTGGGATGCGGTTCGTCTCGATCAGCGCGGTGTTTTCAGGCGTAGCCGACCTTAAAAAGGCCTTTGCGGAAGCCGACAAGCTGGCAAGCGCAGGCCAAGGGAATAAGGTCCGCACGCTACTGTTCGTGGATGAAATCCACCGCTTCAACCGCGCGCAGCAAGACGGCTTCCTACCCTTTGTGGAGCGCGGTACGGTGACACTGGTCGGCGCGACGACGGAAAACCCCAGCTTTGAACTCAACGCCGCTTTGCTCAGCCGCAGCCAAGTGCTGATCCTTGAGCGATTGAGCCACGATGCTTTGGAGGCGCTGCTGGCGCGCGGCGAGGCTTTGGAAGGCCCTTTGCCCCTAACCGAAGAGGCACGCGCCGCCCTGATTGCGAGCGCGGATGGCGATGGGCGCTTTTTGCTGGGTCAGGCGGAAACGCTTTACAACGCGGCGCTAACCGAACCACTCGACCCGGCAGCGCTAGGCCAATTCCTCCAGCGCCGCGTGGCCGTGTACGACAAGAACCGTGAGGGCCATTACAACCTAATCAGCGCGCTACACAAATCCTTGCGCGGTTCTGATCCGCAGGCCGCGCTCTACTATATGGCTCGGATGCTTACCGCTGGTGAGGAGCCGATGTATGTTCTGCGCCGCTTGGTTCGGTTTGCCAGCGAAGATATTGGCCTGGCTGATCCAAATGCGCTTACCCAATGCCTAGCGGCCAAGGACGCCTATGAATTTCTCGGCAGCCCAGAGGGTGAGCTCGCGATTGTTCAGGCCTGCCTCTATCTCGCCACCGCACCCAAATCGAACGCCGCCTATGCCGCACAAAAGGCCGCGTTCAAATCCGCACGCGAAACCGGCAGCCTGATGCCGCCGCAAAACATCCTCAACGCCCCGACCAAACTGATGAAAGACATCGGTTATGGCAAAGGCTATGCCTACGATCACAACAGCGAAGACGGGTTTTCAGGCGACAATTACTGGCCCGAAGACATGGAGCCGCAAACTTATTATGAACCTGCAGAACGCGGGTTTGAGCGCAAAGTGAAGGAACGGATCGACTATTGGAGCAGGCTGCGCAGTGAACGCCAGACGCGAGCTTCCAAAGATGCGTGATTTCGACCATTTCCTCGCCATCGATTGGTCAGGTGCCAAAGGAGAACGTCACAAGGGTATCGCCCTTGCCATCGCAGATGCGAAAGGCGGTCCGCCTGTTCTGGTCGAGCCACCGCATCGCGGTTGGTCGCGCGTTGATGTCCTCGAAATTTTAAAGAATGACATTCCGCGCAGCACGCTGATCGGCATTGATCTGGGCATCAGCCTACCGTTTGAAGATGTCGGCGCGTATTTTCCCGGATGGGACCGCAGCCCAAAACACGCCAACGCGCTGTGGGCCCTGATCGATGAGATTTGCGCCGATGATCCGCATTTGGGCGCGCACAGCTTTCTGGCCCATCCAGAAGCCGCGCGTTACTTCCGCCATAGCAAGGAAGATGTCGGCGATCGCTTTCACTTGGACGATGCGATCACGCGAGAAGGGCGTTTTCGTCAGGCAGAAACCGCTCAGCGTGCGCAAAAGTGCAGACCGGTTAGCAATTTCAACTTAGTGGGAGCCGCACAGGTCGGCAAAAGCTCGCTCACCGGGATGCGAATGCTGCATCAGCTCAAAGGGCACTTGCCCGTCTGGCCTGTGCAGCCAATCCCAAAAATAGGATCACTTTTGGTTGAGATTTACACAGGTCTCGCTTCGAAAGAGGCAGCAGATTTGGGCGCGCGCACCAAATTTCTAACCTATGCCGATTTGAACGCGGCGCTAGAAGCTCTCGGCAGCCCGCCTGTCCCTGATACGGGGGAAGTTGATGACCATTCATCCGACGCGCTGCTGACGGCCGCGTGGCTGCGCAAAGTGCATAAAGAGCCAAAGCGGTGGGAACCACGCACGCTCACAGCGGAGATTGCGCGAACCGAAGGCTGGACGTTCGGCGCCTTGTAGAAAACCTACCGATAAAGATATGATTTATCACGGCGCTCTTTGCGGTATCCGGTTTGCCGCAAATCCTCGAGCATCGCTTCGCGCTTGCGCTCAGCCTCGGTCAGCGCTTTGCGCGCTTGCTTTTGACCATCCTTCGGCGAGCCTTGTTTACCGGGGCGGCCATTGATCAAATTGATCGTTTTGAGGTTTTCTTCGCCCACCATCGAAGGAATCAGAAAGAGATCTATGATCCATAATAGCGAGAGAATGGCCCATCCAATGAATGGGATGAGCAGCAGTAGCAGCCGCAATACACCCGACTTGGTTTTACCCGCGTAGAACCTGTGAAGACTCAAACCGCCCAGAAAGAACCACAGGAGATAGGCCACAAGAACCGACTTCTCGTTTTCTTCAAACACCATTTGTTTGTGCGTATTTTCGTCCATCATCCGTCCCTATATCCCATGCCCGTCTGGTCGGATAACAAATGCGGTGCAAGCGATCCTTTGGAATCATCGACGAAGCGCCGATAACACTCGGCCTGCGCAATATGTGCAAATCGATCGTGCAAGACATTTACATGAACTGGGGACTGGACATTGACCGCGCTTTGCGGCTAGCGGGCTTCGCGTCGCGCATCACCGCTAATGCGGATTCGGTGACGGCGAGAAATGGGCCGGCTTAGCTCAGTTGGTAGAGCAGTTGATTTGTAATCATCAGGCCGCGCGTTCGAATCGTGCAGCCGGCACCATTTTCATCCGACCCCCGCAATAGCTCTATTTCAGGGACTTCAGCCCCGCCCGCGGTATGGCTGAACGCCTTGGTCCGGCACCCATAGGCCTTCAGGGGCTGCGCCAGTTTGCCAGAAAACATCAATCGGGATGCCGCCGCGCGGATACCAATAGCCGCCAATGCGCAGCCACTGGGGCTTCATTTCTTCTGCCAGTCGCTGACCGATGCCAACCGTCACATCCTCATGAAAACCGTTGTGATTGCGAAATGAGCCGAGGAACAGCTTCAAGCTTTTGGATTCGACAATCGTCTCACCCGGCGCATAGTCTATCACGAGATGCGCAAAATCAGGTTGGTCGGTCACCGGGCAAAGCGAAGTAAACTCTGGCGCGGCAAAGCGAACCAGAAACAGCGCACCTTTGCGCGGATTGGGCACGTAATCCAGCACCGCCTCTTCGGGTGAGGATGGCAGTGGCGTGTCTTTGCCAAGAAACGCAGGGGTAGAGCTATTTTCAGGTGTGCTTTCCATGCCGCGCTGTTGCCGGGAAAGCGCCCTCCATGCAACCCGCAAGCTGGACGCGGCGGCGTTAATTCCTATGACACGTGGCTAGGTATATGCTGTTTTCATAGCTGACCCTTTGCACCGTTGGATTGTTGACCCGATACGCCCTGATTTTGTGATGCCTGCCGTTCTTCCTTCTTCCCGCGCTGTCCTAAATGGCGCAAGTGCGATGGCGATCACCGCCGCATTTGCTGCGCCTATGGCATTGGGCGCGTCGCCCGGCGGCTTCGCACTGCCGACTGCGACGCCAACACCAACATCGCGGCCCGAGGTGGAAGGCCCCGCGGATGACACCGGCGTTGTTCCGCTTGCCCCGCGCGTCATTCCCACCGATGCACCGACACCGGCGCCGACCGCTGCTCCTAGCCCTCAACCGACAATTGCGCCAGTTTTGAACCCGACTGATAGTGCAACCCCTGCGGCCAATAGCACTGGCGGACCGGCAACCGTCCAACCGCTACCTAGCGATGCTGCACAACCGCAGGTTCGATCTAACCCAAGCACGGTGAGACAAGCTCAACCTGATACCCGCGCGCCTTCTGGTGAGCCGGTCTCGGATATCGCTGTAGAGGCGCCGCTCAGCACAGATGCGAGCGCCAGTGTTCCAGGCCTTGAAACTGAGGGGGGTATGCCCGTGCCGGCACAGGGCGCGCCTATCAGCGACGAAACTGCCGACGAAGCAAGTGCAGGCTCCATATCTCTGTGGATGTGGATCGCGGGTGGTTTGGCGATCTTGGCCGCTTTAATCGCAGGCTTGCTGTTTGTGCGCCGCAAGCAAACCGCGCTGGCTGTTCCAGAAATTGAGCGTCCGAAAATTGCATCCGCTCCTATACCCACGCCTGCAGCAGCTCCGAAAACCGGGGACGTGACAGTCGAACCTGCCCTAGTCGCTCCTGTAACAGCCTTCGGTCCAGCAAGGATCAACCTAGCGCTGGAAATCGTTACGGCGACGCGCAGCATGATGAACTTCACGCTGGACTATCGCCTGACACTGGCCAATCGAGAAGCCCATGCGGTGCGCGACGTGTCAGTTGCAGCAATCCTTACCAGCGCGCAAAAGCAGGTTAGCCAAAGTGCAGCGCTTGAGGTTGATCGATTACAAGCTGAAACTGTTCCTCGGATTGGCCCCAGCAAAAGCCATTCGATCACAGGACAAGTGCAATTGCCGACAGCCAAACTTCAGGTATTGAGGCAAGGCAACAAGCCCCTGTTCGTGCCGTTGCTGCAAATCACAATACAGCAAGGTGATCTTGAGCCTCAAACGCATCACTACGTTGTCGGATTGCCTAGTTCGGCAAGTTCAGTGCGGCTCCATCCGATTCCGCTCGATACTCCTCCGGGCGGCATACCCGGCCTGCGCGTAAGAGAGCTTGAAATCCAGCCGGCATGAATCCCCGCGATAGGTTTGCGGCGCAATCACTTGGCGCAGGATCAAAGCCGCGCTACCGCAGGCGGTGATGACAGATTCTCGCGAATTATTGATCAGCACGGAGTGGCTGGCAGAGCGCCTTCAGAATGATGATTTGGTAGTCATCGATGCTTCGTTGCATCTGCCCGCCGCCGGCCGCGACGCGGAGGCCGAATATACCTCAGCACATATTCCCGGGGCACGGTTTCTCAACCTAACTGGTTTGATCGATGAAACCTCTGATGTTCCGTCTGCCTTGCCCCGGCCTGATCAATTCGCTGCAGCTATCGCCGCACTTGGTGTAGAGCTTGGCAAGCGGATCATAATCTATGACGATAGCGCTTTAAAGAGCGCTGCGCGTGCCTGGTATCTGTTCACTGCCTTTGGCATTACGCCGGTCTTCGTCCTGGATGGCGGGCTTGCCAAATGGCGCAGCGAAGATCGCCCGCTTGAGAGCGGCATAGTCGAGCACATTCCCAGCAGCCAGCCTGATCTTGGTCCGCCATCGCGCCTGCGGATGAAGGCCGATATCCTCGCCAATATTAAGACCCGCACCGAACAGATACTTGATGCCCGCGCCGCTGACCGTTTTGAAGGCTGTGGCACAGACCCCGTGCACGGCGTCGAAGGTGGACGCATTCCCGGCTCACGCAATCTGCCGTTCGGCAAAATGTTCCGCGAAGACGGGACTTTCAAGTCGGACGATGATCTGCGTTCAGAGTTCAAGTCAGTCGGGGTCGATCTGAACCGGCCAATCACGGCCACTTGCGGCAGCGGTGCAACCGCCAGTGTGCTGCTCCTTGCACTCGCAAAGATCGGAAAGTCTGACTGGGCGCTTTATGATGGCAGTTGGTCAGACTGGGGCGGCGATCCTGAAATGCCCAAAGAGACCGGGGCAAAGGCTTAACGTATGGCAGGCGGAACTGAAGGGAAAAAACCCGGAACAAAGCTGGTCGGCGCAGGCCGCCGCCAAGAATGGACCGGCCCCGTTGTCAACCCGCCAGTTTGGCGCGCGAGCACACACATTTACGCCAGCGAAGCTGACCGCAAGGCGGGCGGACCGCAGCCCAAAGACGGCAAGTTCTATTACGGCAGGCAAGGTGCGCCCACGCAATGGGCGCTGGCACAAGCGCTGACGGAACTAGAGCCGGGCGCGGCAGGTACGATGCTCTACCCCAGCGGCGTTGCAGCGATCAACGGCGCATTGATGAGCGTTTTGCGCCCCGGAGATGTGCTGCTGATTAGCGACAACTCATATGAGCCATCGCGCATTATGGCGACCGGCTTTCTCAAAAGATGGGGCATAGAGCATCGCTTCTTCGACCCACTCGATTTGGCCGCTTATCAAGCATTGTTTTGCGAACGGACCAAGGCCGTGTGGCTTGAAAGCCCGGGCAGCCTGACGATGGAAGTGTGTGATATTCCAGCACTAACAGACATTGCGCGCAAACGCGGCGCAGTCAGCCTGATCGACAACACCTGGGCCAGCGCAATCGGCTTTCCAGCCTTGCAGCGCGGCTGTGATATCTCCGTGATGAGCCTGACAAAGCATGTTGGCGGGCATTCCGATTTGATGATGGGCAGCGCGAGCGCGGGTGAGAAATTCTATCGCAGACTGCGCCAAACCAGCCAGCAGATGGGTAATGTCGTCTCACCAGATGACGCTGCGCTCGCTTTGCGCGGACTGCGCACCATGGGCGTTAGGCTGGAACGCGGGATGCAAACCGCGATCACGGTAGCGCAATGGTTGCAAAGCCGCCCCGAAGTCGCTGCGGTGCATTGCCCGCTTTTGGAAGGCGATGCAGGGTTTGAGCTTTGGCAGCGAGATTTCACCGGCGGATGCGGTCTTTTCAGCTTCACTCTAGCCGATGCCAATCTTGAGCAACGCGCAGCCTTTGTCGATGCATTGAAACTGTTTGCGATCGGCTACAGCTGGGGTGGGTATGAAAGCCTTGCGCTGCCCTATGATGCCGCCCCGATCCGCAACACAATGGCCATTCCCGGCTCCGCAAAGTCGGACACTAGCGAAGCGATGAGCATTCGCCTATCGATCGGCCTTGAAGACCCGGCAGACCTGATTGAGGATCTCACAAGCGGTTTCGCCGCAATGAAAGACATATGACAACACCAACTGCTCCAACCACCGATAGCTCGGCCCCGACAGAGGCGGTTGCAACGGCAACGCCTGAACCCTCGCAGCCCGGCCAGGCTTGGAGGCTTGCAGAGGACGCGCCTCAACTTGAGGAAGTGGACGTCATTGCGAGCCAAGGTATCCGTGATGGAATTGCATCGCAAAGCAAAACCGCTGGATCCGTGGTCGACACACTTGATGCATGGGCGCTCAGCATTGGTGAAATGCGGGTGTCATTATTCGATGTTTTGCTCATCGTTGGGGTGATCGCGCTCGTCATCACTGGCGCATGGCTCGCCATCCGCGTTAGCCGGAGCCTGCTCGGGCGGGTGACCAGCTTTGATTCATCGCAGCGATTGCTGGCTGAAAAGCTGAGTACGATGGCGATCTGGGGTCTAGCGTTCTTCATCGGCATTGATTTGCTGGGGATCGACCTAACCGCACTCGCTTTCTTTGGCGGCGCATTTGGTCTCGCCATTGGTTTTGGCCTTCAGAAAACCTTCGGTAACTTGATTTCAGGCATCCTCCTGTTGATGGATAAATCGATCAAGCCGGGCGATGTCATTTCAGTAACGGATCAGGCGGGTAATGAGAGCTTTGGCCAGATCCGAAAGATCGGTATTCGCGCAATTTCAGTGATCACTCGTGACCAAACCGAATATCTCATCCCGAATGAAAACCTGATGATCAATCAGGTGGTTAATTGGTCGTACAGCTCACGCGATGTTCGGGTGAAGGCTCCGGTTGGCGTGTCTTATGGCTGCGATTTGAAGCTCGTTGAAGAACTGCTTTATCAGGCCGTCGACGAAACAAACCGTATCCTGAGTGCTCCCAAACCGCGTGTAAATTTGATGGGATTTGGCGACAGTTCTGTCGATTTTGAAATACGCTTTTGGATCCAAGACCCCGAGGAAGGTCTCGCGAATATCCGCTCCGATGTTTTCAAGCGGGTATGGCAGCTCTTCAAAGAGCACAATATTGAGATTCCGTTCCCGCAACGCGATCTTAACCTGCGCAGCAACCAACAAATAGACCGCCTGATAGATGCGATGGCAGCAAAGAAGTAAAGCTGACGTGCAAATGCAGCGGCGGGGTTACGCAGCGTTGCAATAGCTTTCCTACAGACACGCAAATCCATTCTCACTGGCGTGATTGTCGCTAGCAGCCCAAATCGCGGCTTATGAAAACGACAGGCACAATCTATTTGGTAGGTGCGGGTCCAGGTGACCCCGACCTGCTAACCCTTCGTGCGGCACGCTTGCTCGATACGGCCGAACTTGTCGTCCATGACGGTTTAGTTTCGCGCGAAATCCTTGCGCTGGCGCCAACCTCGGCCGAATTAATTTCCGTCGCGAAGCAGCGCTCGCGGCACACCCTGCCTCAGGACGATATCAACGCTCTGCTGATCCGCGAGGCGAAGAAGGGCCGCGATGTTGTGCGCCTGAAAGGCGGCGATCCGCTGGTTTTTGGACGCGGCGGCGAGGAAGCGGAAGACGCCCGCGCAGCCGGTGTTCCGGTTGTGATCGTTCCCGGTATTAGCGCCGCGAATGGCGCGGCCGCAGCGGCTCAGATCGCCCTGACCCACCGCGATGCATCCAGCATCGTCAGCTTTGTCGCGGGCCAATGCAAAGGTTTGTCCGAGCAAAATTGGTCGGGCCTTGCCGGTAAGGATCGGACTTTGGTGATCTACATGGGCGTTAAAACTGCACCCCAGATTGCCGAGAAACTGATGGCCGATGGCCTCGCGCCCGACGTTCCGGTCGCTGTGATTGAGAACGCCGCTCGGCCGGAAATGCGGGTTGTTTGCGGATTGCTTGCGGGCCTGCCGCAGCTCGTCACGGCGCATAAGATCAAAAGCCCCGCGCTGATCGTGATCGGCGATGTGACTGCTCGTAATTCTGGCCTCGGCGATCAAGCTCTGGCCAAACTCACTATCGAGGAAACCCAATGAACATCCTCACCGGAAATGACCTGAAGACAGGTGAAGTCGTGTGGTGGGACGGCCAAAATTGGTCGTTATCCGTGCATGACGCAGTCGATGTTGGCGACATGGGCGAGCAAATCCTCGCCGCTGAAGAAGCCGCGCGGCGGGTGAACGTGCCCTACGCGCTGGTCGCCAGCCGCACCGAAGAAGGCGTGCGGCCTGCTCACATTAAAGACCGGGTGCGTGCGCTCGGCCCAACGGTCCGCCGCGATCTCGCGGTGCCGACTGCCTCCAAAACCGGCTGGGACTGGGTGATTTAAGATGTATCAGTATGACCAATACGACCAAGCGATGGTCGACGCCCGCGTTGAGGAATTCCGCGACCAGGCTCAGCGCCGCCTTGATGGCAAGCTGACCGAAGACCAGTTCAAGCCGCTGCGGCTGATGAACGGCCTGTACCTGCAACTCCACGCTTACATGCTGCGGGTCGCAATCCCCTATGGCACGCTCAATTCGCGGCAGATGACCGCACTGGCCGACATCGCAGATAAGTATGATCGCGGCTATGGCCACTTCACCACGCGGCAAAACCTGCAATACAATTGGATCAAGCTGGAGGATGCCGCCGACATTCTCGCCGATCTGTCCAAGGTTGAGATGCACGCGATCCAGACCAGCGGCAATTGCATCCGCAATATCAGCTCCGATCACTTTGCTGGCGCTGCTCACGACGAGCTGATCGATCCGCGTCCCTATGCCGAGCTGCTGCGCCAATGGTCGAGCTTCCACCCGGAGTTCACCTATCTGCCGCGCAAGTTCAAAATCGCTGTGATTGCAGCAGACACTGATCGCGCAGCGATGCGCCTGCACGACATTGGCATTCAAATAGTTGAGCAAAACGGTGAGGTCGGTGCGAGCTTTTACGTTGGCGGCGGTATGGGACGCACCCCGATGATCGCTCCACAAATCCGCGAATTTGTGCCTCTGGATCAGCTGGTTACCTATGCCGAGGCGTGCCTGCGTGTGTACAATCGCTATGGCCGCCGCGACAATAAGTACAAGGCGCGCATCAAAATCCTGGTCCATGAAATGGGCGCAGAGGAATACACCCGCCAGGTCGAGGAAGAGTTCGCGCATCTGCTGGATCAAGGCGTTGAACCGCCGCTGGCTGAGCTGGAGCGGATCAAACCGTTCTTTGCCGATCCCCCTTTTGAGGACGGTCCTAAGAGCGTTGATCGCTCAGACCCAGATTTTGCCCTTTGGGTCGACCGTAACACCGTGCGCCACAAGCACGACAGCTATGTCAGCGCGGTCATCAGCCTGAAGCCGGTTGGCGGCATTCCCGGCGATGCGACCGGCGATCAGATGCGTCTGATGGCGAAGCTAGCCAAGCAATACAGCTTTGATGAGCTACGCGTTATGCACACGCAAAACATCGTCCTGCCTCATGTCAAAATCGCCGATTTGCACGCGCTATGGACCGCGCTGGAGGCGGCCGATCTAGGCGCGCCAAACCTCGATACGATTGAGGATATTATCGCCTGCCCCGGCCTCGATTATTGCGCGCTTGCCAACGCTCGTTCGATCCCGCTGTCGCAGCGCATCTCAGAAAGCTTTGCGAAGTCTGGCCGCACGGCAGAACTGGGCCAGCTAAAGCTCAAAATCTCTGGCTGCATCAACGCTTGCGGGCATCACCATGCCGGCCACATCGGCATCCTCGGCGTCGATAAAAAAGGCAAAGAGAACTACCAACTCTCGCTCGGCGGCAGCGAGGCAGAGGACGTATCGCTCGCCAAGATCACCGGCCCTGGCTTTGACGAGGACGGCGTGATCAAAGCGGTAGAAACCGTCACCGATGTCTATCTTGAGACCCGCGAGGACGGCGAACGCTTCCTCGACACTTACCGCCGCATCGGAATGGCCCCCTTTAAGGAGGCGCTTTATGACTGATTTTGGAACATCCCCAGATGACGTGCAGTTCCGTTTCCGCGATGATGGAGTCGCAGATCATGGCACGGTAACTGTTGATGCGTGCTGCGATCAGACCAACGCCACCGCCGTACGGATTGAGCCGAGCGACGACGCGCGCGTCCTTCTGCCTTTCCTAGATCGGCTCGCGCTGGTCGAGGTGCACTTTCCGACCTTCGGCGACGGACGCGGATACTCAGCCGCGCGGATACTGCGCGAGGCCGGATATGAGGGTGAACTCCGCGCAGTTGGCGATGTGCTGATCGATCAGCTTTCACATATGCGCCGCTGCGGCTTTGATTCCTTTGCGCCGGATAAATCGCTTGATGAAGAGGACGCCAAGCGCGCCTTTGCGCAGTGGGATAATGTCTATCAAAGCGCCGCCGATGCGCGCAAAACCATAGCAGAGTTGCGCCATGAATAAGCCTGAAGCCCCCCTTTCCACCAGCGAAGCACATGCCCGTGCAGTTGACCGGCTTGATACCGGGCCACGCTTCACAGAGCATGACGCAGTGCGCCTCAACCGCATGTTCCGCGGGGCGAATACGATGGAAATGCTCGAAGGCGTGATCAAAGGCGATCTGGCCGGAGATATCGCAATTGTATCCAGCTTCGGCGCGGAAAGCGCGGCGCTTTTGCACTTAGTCGCACAGGTGGATCGCAATATCCCGGTGCTGTTTCTCGACACTGGTAAGCATTTCGCTGAGACCTTGGAATACCGCGATGCGGTGGTCCAGAAAATCGGCCTGACCAATCTGGTGGTTCTGACCCCAGACGAAGCGGAGCTAAACAAAAAAGACGAAAGCGGTCTGCGCTGGTCTTACGATCCGGATGGCTGCTGTGAGATCCGCAAGGTGATCCCGCTCGCTAAAGCGCTTGAGAGCTACGACGCGAGCTTCACTGGGCGTAAGGCGTTTCAATCCAGCACGCGGGCTAACCTACCACGGTTCGAGATTGACAATTCCGACGCTCAGGGGCGGCTCAAAATCAATCCGTTGATCGATTGGTCTGCGGACGATATCCAAGCCTATTTCGATGAGCACGATCTCCCGCGCCATCCACTGGTGGCAGAGGGCTATCCCTCTATCGGTTGCGCGCCCTGCACGAACAAAGTTGCCGAAGGCGAAGACGCGCGCTCTGGACGTTGGAAAGGCTGGGACAAGACCGAATGCGGCATCCACAAGCCGGGCGAGGAACCGTTTCTGTAAGAAATCGGGACCAGTACCTAAAGCCAGCCCTCATCGCGGTACCATTTGGCGGTCGCAGCAAAGCCCTCTTCACCATGAATGCGTGGTTGCCAGACTTTCTCAGGAACTGCTTTCTGGGACCGGGCAACCCAATTGGGATGGCACATATACCCTACCCGATCAGCGGTTAGCTTTGCCTTGTCGCCGCGCAATATCTTGTCGGCGCGCGCCGCAATTTCCAGCACGCTAGCGGACAGGTTTGGCGCAAATACTTTCCGCCCCACCGCCTTACCAATCGCATGGGCGAGCTCTGTATGGCTCCAACCGCCCTCGCGGCCGTCATCTGGTTCGTAAAGCACCCGGCTGGGCGCGACTGGCCCTGCGAGCGCCAACAACAAACGCGCAAGATCATCAACGTGGATGATGGAGGTGGCACCGCGCGGTGGCAGAGGGACAATGCCAAATTTCGCAGATCGAAACAATTCGAACATGTCCGTATCGCGCGGACCATAGACGGCGGGCGGACGTACGGTCGTCCAGTCCAATCCGCTCGCCTCCACCAAAGTCTCTGCCCGTGCTTTTGATGCGCCATAGGCTGATAGGTCAGGCTCGCGCGCAGAGAGCGACGAAACAAAGACCAGTCGTTTGATCCCGGCCTGCTTCATTGCCGCGATTACGTTTTGCGTGCCGATCACATTGGCAGTTTCAAACTCAGCAAGATTTGGAGTGTTGGTCAGCCCGGCAATATGGATCACGGTATCAGCATCGTGGACAAGTTCCGCCAGCGCTTCAGCATCGTCCAGCGTGCCATTGACCCAAACCGCACCTTCGCGCGGGGCCTGATCACGCCGCGTAAGGGCGCGCACCTCAAAACCCTGCTCGCGCGCGGCGTCCAAAACGGAGCCACCGACAAACCCGGTTGCCCCAGTGATCGCCAGAATCTGCGTCATCCGCGCACCATGTGATCTCGGTGGACGACAGCGGCGCGCGGTGCATAGCCCAGCTGCGCTTCTTGATCGGTATCGCGCAGGCCCAAAATCGCGCGACATTCATCAGCGCTGTATTCCACCAACCCCTGGCCCAGTCGCTCGCCTTTGGGTCCGTGGAGGCTCACAAGAGCGCCGCGTTGAAATTCGCCCTCAACCTCGGTCAGCCCTGCGGCAAGCAAACTTGCCCCGTCTTCCAACGCCGCAACGCAGCCTGCATCTACGCTCAAGACGCCTTCAGGGGCCATCCGCCCGCCAAGCCATGCCTTGCGAGCGCTATCGTGCCTGCGCGGCAAGAAGATCGTGCCGCTATCTGCCGCAACCGCGTTGGCAATAGGGGATTCGTGCGTGCCATTGATGATCGCGAGCATGATCCCCGCCCGCTCAGCAATACGAGCAGCCTGCAGTTTTGCCTTCATCCCTCCAGAGCCAATTCCAGACGAAGAATGATCACTCGCCATTGCGATAATCTCAGGCGTAACGCCTTCAACTCGTTTAATCAGAGCCGCACCTTCTTCATCCGGTGAACGATCGAACAACCCGTCGACATCCGATAGCAGCAAAACGGCATCGGCGTTGGCTGCCTGCGCTATCCGCGCGGCAAGCCGGTCATTATCGCCAAAACGGATTTCTTCGGTTGCCACGCTATCATTCTCATTGACGACCGGGACTGCTCCTGCCTCTAGCAAGCGCTCCAACGTGGCCGACGCGTTAAGATAACGCCGCCGGTCTTCCAGATCCCCGATAGTCACCAGCATTTGTGCGGCCGTCAGATCATGTTGGCCCAGTGCATCAGCCCAAAGCTGCGCCAAGGCCACTTGGCCAACCGATGCGGCGGCCTGCGCATCAGCTAGGCTTGCTCGACCACCTTTTGAAAGGCTAAGACGCGCCGCGCCAAGCGCAATGGCGCCGGAACTGACGACGATAATCTCCAGCCCCTCTTCGCGCAGCGCCCACAAATCCTGCGCGAGAGACCGCAGCCATGCTTCATTTGCAGCGCCGTCCGTCACAAGCAGGGCGCTGCCAATTTTCACGACGATCCGCCGCGCGGAAGCCAAATCTTTAATGGCTGAAACGGTCATCGGGTCAGATCGGTGACCATTCGCCCCCGTCCTCACCTTCATCCTCAACCTCTGCCTCGTTGGTCTCGGTTGCTGTCCGGTCAGGCAGATAGCTGAGCACAGCGTCCAGCAATTGCTCAATCCCTGCACCGGTTGCGCCAGACACTGCAAACACTTCATCCGCGCCCGCTTCGATCAATTCAGCGGCGAAGCCTTCGACAAGCTCTTCATCTGCAAGATCAAGCTTGTTGAGCGCGATCAGCTGCGGCTTGTCCTCCAGGCCCTCACCATAGGCGGCAAGTTCCTCGCGCACGACACGAAACGCCTCGGCCGGATCATCGCCGGAAATATCGACCAAATGGATCAGCACGCGGCAGCGCTCAATATGGCCCAAGAACCGATCACCGATCCCCGCACCATCAGCCGCGCCTTCGATCAGGCCGGGGATGTCCGCGAGCACGAATTCGCGCGATTTGTGGCTCACCACGCCCAGCTTTGGGATCAGAGTGGTGAAGGCGTAGTGCCCAACCTTGGCCCGGGCATTCGACACCGCGTTGATAAATGTCGATTTGCCTGCGTTGGGCAGGCCGACCAGCCCAACATCGGCGAGCAATTTGAGCCGCAGCCAAACCCACGCCTCTTCGCCCGGAATGCCGGGCTGATGCTGGCGCGGGGCGCGGTTGGTAGAACTTTTGTAAGACGCATTGCCGCGTCCGCCCTGCCCACCTTCAAGGAAAACGACCCTTTGGCCAACCTCAGTAAAGTCTAGCAGCACCTCTTCCTTGTCTTCGGACAGCACCTGTGTGCCAACCGGAACCTTCACCACCAAATCCTTGGCTGACGCGCCGGTTTGATCCTTGCCCCGGCCATGATCGCCGCGCTTTGCTTTGAAATGCTGAGCATAGCGGAAGTCAATCAACGTGTTGAGGCCAGCGACGGCCTCAAACACCAAGTCGCCGCCGCGCCCGCCATTGCCGCCGTCCGGGCCGCCAAATTCGACATACATCTCGCGCCGGAAGCTCACCGCTCCCGGGCCGCCGCCGCCGGACTTCAGATAGATTTTTGCCTGATCAAGGAAATGCATGTGCGCCTCCTATGCATTTCCTCGACGAATTGCGAGTGCTGTTGTGATCCCGGCTAAAACTGAGCGCTTAGCCCAACCAATACCGTGCGTCCGGGTGAGACAAAGCTGAACACCTGCTCATAGCGTTCATCAAGGAGGTTTTCGATCCTGCCGAAGGCGCGCAAACTTTCAGTCAACTTCACTTCAGCCGCGATATTGACCAGCGTGTAATCGTCCAAAGTCTCACGCACCGGCACAAAACTGGGGTCGGTGAAGGCCAAGTCTTCGGTCTCACCATTATGGCGGATGATCAGCGTGGCGGAGGCTGTATCGTCTGAAGCAATCCAGTTGAGCGCCGCACTAGCGATGCTTTCCGGGCGGCGCACTTCTGAGATGCCACCCTCTTCTGCATCAAGGAATGCATAGGCTGCGTTTAGCGAGAAGCCGCCACCTAAATCGGCGCCAAGTGAGAACTCCACCCCGCTTTGCGTGCTTTGTGTGTCGCGATTGGCAGGGGTCGCGATGAAATCTGGCGCGGGGAAAGTGGTGAAGATTTCATCATCCAACTCCGCGTTGAAATAGGTTGCCGAAACCCGAACATCGCCGCTGGCAAAGTCCTGATCCACGCCGACTTCCCAACTGGCCGATTTTTCCGGGGTCAGGTCTTCATTGCCGATAAAAAGCCCATCGAAAAATCCGAACAGCTCGAAAAAGCCGGGGTTTTTGATCCCAGACCCGGCGCTTGCACGCAGCCGGGTGCTTTCGGTAATGCGATACCCAGCACCCACCCTAAACGTGGTCTCATCAGCAAAACGATCGTTTATGTCATGACGGATGGCGGCTGAAAGATCGAAACGCTCGCCCGAATAACGATATTCTCCAACCAGACCGACATTCTCAATCTGCTGGCGGGTGGCCGATGCAAAACCGAATGGATCATTATTGCGGAACCGCTCGCGCTCCCAGTCTGCGGCAAAGGTTAGCGAGTGAGCATCAGCAAGTTTAAACGCGCTGACATAGGACACTTTGAACCGTTCCCCCTCACTACCAGAACTGCGACCAAATGCATTGAACGTATCGCGATCAATATCGGCGATCTGGGCGGACAGGTCATGCGTCCAGCCTCCGTCGAGAGTTTCAATGCGCGCGCCCACTAGGCCATAAATCGCATCATTTTCGAACCGGGTGCCGGGGCTGTCGATTATCAGGCCGAATGTGGGCGCGGCTGTGTCGAAATCGCTATCGTTAAAGTCACCTTCGGTCTTAACATAGCGCCCTGCGGCGCGCAGCGAAAAACCCGGTGCTAGCTCAACGGAGCCTTTGCCAGAAACCGTGTAGCTGTCACGGCCAATGTCGCGCATGCCGCCGCGCGCATTCGGCTCGCCATCGGTGCTGACGACCGTCGCAGACAGTGCCGCGTCCCAATTGACCCCATCAATACCCAACCGCGCAGAGCCATTGATCGTATCATTCGTGCCGCCTTCGATCCGCGCCGCAAAGCCTGAAAGATCGCGCCCACTAGCGCTTTGATAGGCAATTACCCCGCCAATCGCATCCGAACCATAGAGTGCGGATTGCGGCCCGCGCAGCACCTCGACCCGGCTGCCGATCTCGGCCTGCAAAGTGCCAATATCGAACTCGCCCGCGAAGGGGTCTGACACTTCGATGCCATCGACCAGGATAAGGACCTGGTTGGCTTCTGCACCACGCAAGCGGACTTGGGTTTGCCCTGCCACACTGCTTACCGCCACGCCGGGCACATCGCGTAAAACTTCAGCTACATCGCGGACTTGGCGAGAAGCGATATCATCGCGGGTGACGGTGGTTGAAGAGCCGGTGAAGCGATTGGCTTCGAGGTCTTCCGACCGGCTACCGCTTACCAATATGGCCGGCAAAGTGGCGGAAAGGTAGAGCGACTCTGGGTCCGAGCCGTCATCCTGGGGCTGGTCATCTGGTAGTTCAGCATCCTGTGCGTTAACCGCACCAGACCAGCCCAAACCCAGCGCAGCCACAGCTGCGCCTCGTAAAAAAGTACGATATTTCAATTCCGGGATCCCTTCCGAACAAGCAAAACGATGACCGCGCGGAAGACCCACGCAGTCAACAAATCGTCGCTCGAAACGAAAGTTCTTTCGCGCCTCGCCAATCCCAGAGCAAAGCCACAAGCGACGCCCTTCGGTCGGTCTCCTGGCTCACGGATCGCCGCTCTTGCCCCTCACCTTCCCAGGGAACTCCCCAGTGGCTGCGCACCATTCAGGCCCGCACGAGACAATCGCTCACCGCTTACAGTTGCAGGGACAGCTGCGGATTCAAACCGCATTCCCGTTACCGAAGTGCAGTCGTGCTCTTACGCCCGCATAATGGCAGGCGCAAGTGCGCTAGTTTGAACCTGGCTCCGCTGCGTTAGGATCAGCATCAGGGATCGGCTCAACAATCGGCTGAGACACCGTATTCCCTGGCGCTGGTACGATTGGCACCTGCGCATTTCCGCTGGTAGCTGGATCAGCCACAAAGCCTGTCGGCTGCGGCGGCGCTCCTGTATTTCGGCGCGTCCGCTGCACGGCCACCCAACCCGGTTGGGACGAACCGTAGCGCTCTCCGTATTGAGCATCCCATGCAGCAGAATCGCGCTCGTAAGCCTCGTATGCTGTAAAAAACCTGTCAAAAGGGGTTTCAAGCACAGAGAAATTGTTCGCTGCAAAGGCTATTGGATCTTGGTCCGGCGTCGCCAAATAGCGGGTGGATACATCAAGCGCTGCGTTGCAGAAATCCCTGCGCGCAGGCGGTAAGGCGAAGAAGTTGTAGACGCTCGTCATCTTCTGCTCACGCGCCATAATTGCACTGCGACGAGAGCTGAGCTGGCTTCGATAAACTCGGTCAATCCGATCATTCACCCGCTTAAGCGCGCGACCGTGCTTCTTAATGTAGTCACTATAGGCGCCCAGAACCGGTTGGCTGCGCGCAGATGTACAATTGAGCGCAGCAACATTCCACGCAGAGCGGAAGTGCCAGACTTTCTCATCATCGGTGATACCGCGATTGATAGTGATGCGCTGTCCGTCAGCACCGATACCTGGGATCGCCATCACATAGGACGCACCTTGGGGCGGCAATGGCCGATAGGGGACAACCTCTGCGACTGGCGGCGGTGGAGGCGGCGGTGGCGGAGGTGGAGGCGGAGTTACACAAGCGCTCAGGATAGCTGCTCCCGTAACGATAGTTGTGATGCGCAGGCCGGTATTGGCAATGCCGCGGCGCTCCGATGATTGAGAATCGATCTCTATTTGCTGGCCGCCTATCGGGGCCTGCTGTGCTGCGCTCATTATCCCATCGCCTTTTCAATATTGATTTGCGCCCAAAAGGGTCGTGATCTTGTTGAAACAACGTGCCTTGACCGGGGCTGAATCACAATGCGCCTCATCACCTAACCCCCAAAACAAATGCCCGGTAGCGCTATGAACGCCCCGGGCATCGTTTTCTTGCAAGTTTTTAGCGGCTGATGCGGCTGATTTTGCGGTCAGCCGCGCCGACGCTCATGTCATTCGCGGTTGCCCATAAAGCGCAGCAGGAACAGGAACATGTTGATGAACGCCATGTAGAGGTGCAGCGCACCGTATATGGTGGTTTTCGCCATCATTTCGGTGTTGCCGCGCACCTGCGAATAGATGTTCTTCACTTCCTGAGTTTTGTAAGCGGTAAAGCCAGCAAACAGTAGGACGCCAATCCCGCTCATAATCATGTCAGCCAGCGGAGACTGGAAGATGAACACGTTGAGCAGCATAGCGGCGAACAAGCCCCAGATACCCATAATCAGGAAGGTGCCGAAGCCTGACAGATCCTTCTTCGTGGTGTAGCCAAACAGACTGAGCCCAGCGAACGCAGCAGCGGTCGCAAAGAACGTCTGCGCGATCGACACAGGTGTGTACACAATGAAAATGGACGCGATCGATACACCAACCAGTGTGGCGTAGACCCAATAGGCGACCTTCGCGGTCGTCACCGACATCTTAAAGATGCGGAATTGCAGCCACATCACCAGAATGAATGGTGCAGCAACCATCGCCCAATAGAATAGGGTTGGCCCGCCGGTTGCAGGGTCAAACATTGCAAAGACCAAACCGGACTGTGCCGTCAGCATCGAAACGATACCGGTCAGCAAAATCGCCGACGCCATGTAATTGTAAACGCCCAGCATATATTTGCGCAGGCCTTCATCAAAGACTTCGCCTGTTTTCGGAACCGAGGCTCCGGTGAAATTGCTCTGCCTTTGCTGAGTGTCATTCCATTCAGCCATAGTAGATCCCTACCTTTAAACTAAAGCGCGACCATACGCGCCGTTATGCACAATATCGTGATTTTCGCTCCGAATTTCAAGCAAAACCGGAAGGGAAGTCTTTTCAACCGTTAACGCTGTTGCGCAGCGTATTTCCTAAGCGTTTTTAGCGAGTTCATCACCCTTGCTCGCAGTGGCTTGCAAGGCGGCGCGCAACAGATTTTGCAGCGCCGCTTGTTCGTCGAGCACATTTAGCCCCTCGCGCGTCATCCCGCCAGGACTTGCGACACGGTCTGCAAGCTGCGCCGGAGGGACATCCGCCCCGCCAGCCAACTGCGCTGCACCCTCCACCATCGTAAGCGCCAATCGGTCGGCTGAACCACGGTCTAGCCCCAATTCTGTTGCCGCCCCGGCCAGCGCATCAATGAAACGATAGACAAAGCCCGGCCCAGAGCCAGCGAGAGCGGTAAGCAGATTGAAATGCGCCTCATTATCCAGCCACAACGCGCTGCCAAGATGATCGAAGAACGAAAAGGCTGCATCGCGTTCCGCATCTTCCAAACCATTCTCAGCAAGGATCACCGGTGATTTTCCAATGCGCACTGCCAAATTTGGCATCACCCGCACATGCGCCGAAGCATTAGGAAAAGCACCGAGCAGGCCGTCCAGCGTAATCCCAGCAAGCAGGGAAAAAACCACCACACCCGGTCCTGCCACTGGTTGGAGTTCGCCCTTAAGTGCGTCCAAATGCTGAGGCTTCACACCTAGCAGCACTGCATCATGATCGCTGATTTCGGGCAACGAACGATGCAGTTCTACGCCGTCTGGCGCGGTTTCCAGCGAGCGATCAACCACCACAAAACGCGCTGGATCTACGCCAGCCTTCAGCCAGCCAGCCAGCATTGCGCCGGCCATATTGCCGCAACCAAAGATCAGAACCTTGCGAGGGTAAGCCATTATTGCCGCCTTTCGATGCGGCTTTTGTTAGGCTTCGCCAGCTGCATCGACAAGCGCGCTGTCGAGCGCATCGCGCGGACTTTTGTCGCCCCAAAGCACAAATTGGAATGCGGGATAGAACCGGTCGCAGTCATCAAGTGCAGTCTCCACCATCGCCTGCGCTTGCTTAAGGCTCAGCATACCATCATCGCCCAGCATCGCCCCATGACGATACAGCAGCATGTCGCCATTCGACCAAATATCGAAATGACCAAGCCACATTTGCTCGTTGATCAAGCACAGCAATTCATGCGCATCCCCGCGTTTTTCCGAAGATACGCGGATGTCAGGCAGCGCGATGAATTGCAGGACACTGTCCTCTGCCCGCCACACGGCGCGCATCTGATACTTAGTCCAGCTGCCTTGAACTTCTCCGGTCAGCTCGTCGCCGGAAACCACCTCAAAAGGCCAGCCTCGCGCCTCAAACAGGGCCGCCAGCATATCCACCGGTGCGGCATCATCTGCTGCACGTTGTTGGTTCTCGCACGGTCTCATTGGGGGCAACTTTGTTCCATTGAGACGGGACATGCATTGCCGCAGGTATACTTGGCAATGCGAACAAGATCAGCGGCTGGGGAGAACCCGATTGGCTTGTTCAAAGCCTGTGCAAAGAAACCTGTTTGTAACCCAAATTTCTATTTAAGTTCTTGTATTTCCTGACCTTCAGGACTTGCGTAGGTAAAGCTATCAAGGCCCTTGTCCTTCAGCGCATTGACCAATGCCCGAGCCTCGCTCTGGTTGGGTACCGGCCCTGCAAGCAAGCGGTTGGACTCTCCCCACGCAACGACGTGAGGTGTGTAATCACCCAATTGGTCCGGGGCAGTTCGACTAAAACGGCGCCAGTCAAACTTTAATGCGGAGCGATCCTTGCCGGTTGCCACTTGCACCCAATTGCGACTTGGGTGAACCAGCTTAGCTGGCTCTGGCTCATAGGTGGCTCTGTCTTCCCTAGGAATTTCAATCGCTGCCAAATCCACCGCGCCACCGCCGCCACGTGTTACCCGTGTGGAAGCAGAGCCCAAATCTGCAAAGGCATCGGCAACGTTCGGCTTGGTGGCTTGCACGACAGGGTTTGCGCTAGACGGCCGTCCGGCGCGCGCAAGGTCAAAACCAGGACGCGGCGCTGCGGTGGACTCTGCCACTTCACCGCCCTCACTTGCACGCGAGACGCGGACAACATCAGCTGAATCTGGAGAGGCGAGAGGTAGAGTAGTTTGCGCCGGCTCGGTTGACACTAGCGCGGTTGGTGCTGGCGCGGTTTGTACCGATCCAGTTTGCGCTTCAGCCGCCTGTGCTGTCCGGACTTGGGCCAAACTTGACTCTTGTGGGCTCCCCAATGGGTCACCCGATGGAGCCAGCCTCGTATCAGCGGCCTGCGCAATCGCGCTGCCCTGCGCGGCAAACTGCGCAATGCGTGGATCATCACGGCCTACATCGGCTGCGGCCGGGAAAATTCCCAGATTGGCTGCTGCGGCTTGCTGCGCTTTGGTTAGGCGCGGCATAAATGCGAGGTATGGCGTCATTCGAGCTGCCAGATCGCGCGGCATGACAGCATCTGCGATCGCTGCGGCTTCATCCTGCTGTCCCAGAATAGCGAGGCCGAACGCTTGCGTTCGGAATGCGGCAAAATCACGATCTTCGAGAAGCGGCCTTAGTGTCGCTTCAAAAGCATCGCGATTGCCTGCGATTGCTTGACTAAGCGCAAGGCGGCGAACCACCTCATTATCGTTTCTCAACACTAGAGCGGAACGGTAAGCGTTTTGGGCTTCGGTGTTGTTCCCAACGAGATCGAATGCCAACCCGCGATCAGGCAGGACATCTCGCGATGATGCACCCGCTGCTTCTGCTTCGCTAAACAGTCGCAAGGCTTCGATTGGACGGTCCGACCTCAGGAACACCGCTGCCATGCCCATTTTCACGCTAGGATCGGTTGGCGCGATGGCCTGCGCGCGGCCAAAAAAACCAATCGCTGCATCATAATCACCGAGCGCCATCGCAGCGTTGCCAGCCTCTATCAAAGTGCTGAGCCTACGAGGGCTTCTCGCCAATTGACGCAGAGCACGGTTCAGCCGCTGGACTTCGGCAGAAGGCAGGGGCTGAACCACTTCGCGCGAGGTTGCACCGGTATCCTGCGCATTCACGGGCGCAGCGTAACTAAGGGAAGAAAGGCAGACGCCCGCGCCCAATGACAGGAGCGCAAAGCGAGCAGAGGTTCGAATTGTCATAGCCTATCCCGGTAGCAGCAAGGGTAGGCTTCGCTAGTCTAAAGCGTCTGAACCAATGCCGAACCGGCATAGAAAGTCGGTCAACCGAGCGCCAAGAACGCTCGGCTGCCAACTGCCGCCACAATGACTCTGTTATTGGTTGTTCTGACGGCCAAGGAACCGAGGAATACTAAGCGCTGGCGCGTCTTCGCCGCTAGTATCTTCCTCGTCCTCACCCTCTTCGTCTTTGCTGTCCGATCCCGATGCACGCGAGAGGTTGGCCATCCGCTCGAATAGAGTGCTTCCACCAGCGGCTGCGCCCGGTGCCGCAGTTACGTTGCCACTTGCTTGACTACTAGCTTCGTTCTCACCTGTTCCTGAACCCAGGATGCCATCACGGCGCGACGGCGCGCTTTGCTCAATTGGTTGGTCTTCTTCAGCCAAACGGTCAGCATCAGCAAGAAGGTCATCACCCTGTGGCGGCCCATCATCAGAAACTTCAGAAGTCAGATCGAAAGTGCCGTCACCGCCGTCACCTCCATTCGCGTCACTATCGCCAAACCCAGATTCGTTAGTCCCACCAAATGCACTGTCTTCAGCCGGATCAGCCAAGCCGCCGTCTGGGCCGCCTTGCAGATCGTCAGCCTCCAACTCATCGTCTGCACCGCGCAAGCCCGCGAGTGGATCAACAATACCGTCGACATCATCGTCGTCGGCGTCGCCCATATCTTCGCCCGCCTGCATTCCGCTAAGATCGAAAGGCTCTGCTGAGAATGAACCATCCTCTGCCGAATCTTCGTCACCATCTGACCCGGCCTCAACTACGGCTTCTGAAAAGCCGCCGAGATCCATGGTTGGCAATTCTTCGCCAGCCGTTTCCTCTTCGCCAGGAAGCGGAAGTGCAGGACGTTTAGGTGCGCGGGCACTAGACAAAGCAACCGGAGCACTTTCGCTGGCAGAACCAATAGCGCCTTGCTCAATACCAGTGGCGACTACGGAAACTCTGATTTTGCCGTCGAGATCAGGATTAAACGCGCTACCCCAGATGATATTAGCGTCTTCATCAACCAATTCGCGAATGTGATTGGCAGCCTCATCGACTTCAAGAAGCTTCATGTCTTCGCCGCCGATGATCGAAATAATCACGCCCTTAGCGCCCTGCATGCTGACACCGTCAAGCAGCGGATTGGCGATCGCCTGTTCCGCCGCATCAAGCGCGCGGTTTTCACCGTTACCTTCGCCTGTGCCCATCATCGCCTTACCCATTTCACTCATAACAGAGCGCACATCGGCAAAATCGAGGTTGATGAGACCCGGCATAACCATCAGGTCAGTGATCGAGCGCACACCCTGCTGAAGAACTTCGTCAGCCAGTTGAAACGCTTCTTTGAAAGTGGTTTCAGCCTGCGCAACCAAGAACAGGTTCTGGTTTGGAATGACGATCAACGTGTCGACATGCTCTTGCAGCTCATCAATGCCAGCTTCGGCCGCGCGCATGCGGCGCGTGCCCTCAAACAGGAACGGCTTGGTCACAACACCAACGGTCAGCACGCCTTTGCGGCGGGCCGCCTCAGCAATGACCGGAGCAGCGCCCGTGCCAGTTCCGCCGCCCATACCAGCGGCGATGAAAACCATGTTCACGCCTTCAAGCGCAGTTTCAATTTCCGCAACGGTTTCTTCAGCGGCTGCTTTACCAACTTCAGGGCGCGCACCTGCACCTAGACCTCCGGTGATATCCGGACCCAGTTGAATCCGCGTTTCCGCTGGACTGCTGCTAAGCGCCTGAGCATCTGTATTGGCGACAATAAATTCGACACCCTCGATTTCGGATTCGATCATATTCGCGATAGCGTTTCCGCCTGCACCGCCAATGCCCACGACTGTGATGCGGGGCCGCATGTCGTCTGTTGCTGCTGGTCCGATATTGATACTCATTGAAATGTCCTCCGGGCGAGGTGCGACCCACTAATGCCCCCGCTGTGTGTAATATTTACCATCGCTTGTGCCACATAAGTGTGTTCTCGGTTATAGCGCACAAACCCTTATCCACAGTGCCTAATTATTAATCAGAGCTCTCATCCAAGCGCTTTTCAGAAATACTCCTTCACCGCGCGAAATAAACGCGCCATTGTTTGCGAACCGACCATACCGCCGCTGTATCGAGCTGTTTGCTGATACTTGGGTCCAACCGCACGAATATCAATCGGATCATCGGCCGCATAAAGGCACAAACCTGATAGTGTCGCAAAGCCGGGCGTCGAATGCGCCTCTGGCAATCCTTTCAAGGTCGGCGCGCGGCCAATGCGCACGGGCATTCCAAGCGCAGCTTGAGTGAATTCGGCAAGCCCTGCAAGCTCAGCTCCGCCCCCGGTAAGCACGACTTGTCCCGCGCGCGGCCCGGAAAAGCCCATGCCTTTGAGCGCACGCCCAACTTCATCAGTTAAGCGGGAGAGGTTTTGCGTGACAACCGAGACCAGTTCTGCGCGCGGAATGCGGTTCTTATCGTCTGCGCCGCGTGCCAATGGTCCTGCGCCGCCCTCTCCGCCCTCATTTGGTCCGTTCACTGGGATCATTTCGCGGTGGTCGCTTGGTGATGCGATTGCGGAGCCAGATACGCACTTAAGACGCTCTGCTTGAAAACGGCGGATGCCAAACGCGCTGGCTATTGCGTCGGTTATGTCGCCTGAACCAAATGGCAAAGCGTGCAGTCCCAAAAGCATACCGCCTGCGTGCACCGAAACATTGGTCACATCATTACCGATTTCGACCAGCGCAACACCAAGCTCGCGCTCCTCTTGGCTGAGCACAGCATAACTAGCAGCGAGCGGAGCGGCGACAACGCCTTCAACTTCGAGGTGCGCGTTCTGCACAGCCTCGGTCAGGTTTCGAACGGGCGCACCATCAGCCAGCATGACGTGAACATCAACGCCCAGCCGCTCAGCATGTAGCCCGCGGGGATTGCCTACTCCATGCGCGCCATCGAGAGTGTAGTGTGCGGGCTGCGCGTGCAACAACATGCGCCCGTCGGGCTGGATCGCATCACGAGCGGCGATCAGCAAATGCTCGACATCTTCTTCCTCAATGCGGCGACCACCAATCTCAACCTCGACCTTTGTGACATTGCTGGCGAGCCCCGCCCCAGCACATGCCACCCATACGCTCTGTACATTTGCGCTCGCGTTCTTCTCTGCACGCTCAACCGCATCGCGAATGGCATAGGTTGCCGCTTTCATGTCGGTAACATAGCCGCGCTTGATGCCTTGGCTGGCACGGTGTCCAGATCCGAGGACTATCAGATCGCCGTCCTCGGTCTCGCCCATAATCATCGCGGAAATACGGAATGAGCCAATGTTCACCGCACCAAAAATTTTGGCGAGACGCGTTTTACCAAGCGCACTTTGGCCCTTGCTGGTAGACATTACTGAACGCCCCCGCTGCCAGACGCGTCCGCCAATATCTGCTCAGACCGACCGGGGATGCGCATGTAAAGGCGCGGAGGTGCGCGCATATCGAAGGTCGCAACTTTGCCGCCAATCAAGCGGTTCTGCCCGTCCATTCGCGCAAATTTCACGAGCGCGGTCGCTGCCGGATCAGCGCCTTCAGGCAAGGCCAGCACCTGCTCGGTCTTAAACGTGAGGTTCCAACGGCGGTTGCCAACCCATTCAGCAGCCTCAATTTGTGGACGCAACGCAGGAACTGCTGCGAGCAGACGGTCCAATTGTGTCACTTGATTGCTCGCGCCTGGCCCAGAGATTAGAAGCATATCTTTTGTGTTGTCTGCGCTTACCGGTTCCAGCTCAACGCCGGATGCATCGATCAACATCAAGCGATCAGGCTTTGCCAAAACCGCATGAGGTGTGCGCTCGACAATATCGATCGCAAGTGTTTCAGGAAGCTGCGCAGAAACCCGCGCGTCCTTGACCCATGACAATTCGAGCAGTTCTTCGCGCAATGCCTCTAATTGAACCTGAGGCATTGGCCGATCTCGCTGGGCTAGAGCACGGCTGTAAACATGCTGTTCGTCCATACGGTTCGTGCCGGTCACACGAACATGGCGCACCTCAAATCCCGCATCGGAAGCGAGGGTAGCAACCTGTGCCTGTGCCATCGCTGGAACGCCCGCGAGGCTGGCTACGAACCATGCGAGCGCAACAGCGCCGCCGATAATGATCGCAAGAAAGATGCGCTGCAGTTGATCATCGGTGAACGGCAAAAGGCTGATCGCGCTATCCAGCACGCCAGTCGTCTTCGCTTTCGCGCGCCGTGCCGTCGTTGCCCGGTTTGATGCTTTGGCTGCACGCCGTACACCTTTTCCGCCGCGTTTAATCTGCGCCATCAGCGCCTCCTGCTTCGTTTGCGGGCGCATGCACTCGCAGCGCTTCTCGCACGATCATCTCGACCAATTCTGGATATTCAATGCCCGCTTGCTTCGCTTGCTCTGGTACGAGGCTAAGCGGCGTCATGCCAGGCTGAGTGTTGGTTTCGAGCACGAACAGGCCAGCTTCTCCGGCTTCGTCATCCCAGCGATAATCTGTGCGACTAGTCCCGCGGCAACCAAGCACTTGGTGCGCGCGGATCGCATAGCTTTCACAAAGGGCTGCGATGTTCTCCGGGATTTGAGCCGGGCAAACGTGCTGCGTGCGTCCCTCGGTATATTTGTGCTCGTAATCGTAAAAGCCGCCTTCGATGATAAGCTCTGTCACGCCCAGCGCGTACGGACCATCTGGTCCGTCAATCACAGCCGTTGTAAGTTCGCGCCCTTTGATGAAAGGCTCCGCCAGCAATTCATCAAATTCCTGCCACGGCCCCTCTGCATCGCGAGCAATCGGATTGCCAACATTGCTATCTTCAGTGATGATAGCGACGCCCACTGATGAACCTTCGTTCACCGGCTTGAGCACGTATGGACGCGCAATCGGATCACGTTCATGCAAATCAGCGCTACGAACAATATGTCCGCCCGGCATTGGAATACCATGAGGGACAAGCGCCTGTTTAGTCAGCTGTTTATCAATCGCGATTACAGACGTGGCGAGACCTGAGTGGGTATAGGGAACGCCCATGAGATCAAGCATTCCTTGAACGGTTCCATCTTCGCCTGGCACACCGTGCAAAGCGTTGAAGACGACATCTGACGCGGCGTCTGCAATGCGCGCTGCAACATCGCGGCCCATATCGATGCGGGTCACGCGGTGACCTTTGCTTTCCAGCGCATCAGCGACGCCATTCCCGCTTGAGAGCGAAACCTCGCGTTCATTCGCCCATCCGCCCATCAGGACGGCTACGTGGAGAGTTTGACTATTCATCGACGCCCCACTCGCTGGATTTCCCATTGCAGTTCAACGCCTGACTTCGCGTAGACTTTCTCGCGCACAAGCTCGCCCAGTCCTTCAATATCGGCGCTGGTCGCATCGCCAGTGTTAATCAGAAAATTGGTATGCTTTTCACTCACCTGCGCGCCGCCAAGTTTGAATCCGCGGCAGCCAGCATCATCAACCAATTGCCATGCTTTGCAGCCATTTGGATTCTTGAAAGTTGAACCACCTGTTTTTGTGCGCAGCGGCTGAGACTGTTCGCGCGCATCTGCAATGCGGTCCATCTCTGCGCCGATCTCTTCGGGGTTACCGGGCCTTCCCTCAAACCGGGCAGACACCACGACAGCTCCATCTGGCAGGGCAGAGTGGCGATATGAATATTGTAAGTCGCTAACCGGCAGTGTGATCAGCTGCCCATCAGGCATCAAAACATCGCAATCGACCAGAATATCAGCCACTTCGCGGCCATAAGCGCCGCCGTTCATGCGGACAAATCCGCCCACTGTGCCGGGTATCCCGCGCAGGAATTCTAAACCTGCAATCCCCGCATCACGTGCAGTAGAAGCGACCAGAATTCCGCTCGCGCCTGCGCCGCATTCAAGGCTTGTTTTGCCAGTCACTTTGACACCTGCAAACGGTTTGCCCAAGCGCACAACAACGCCTGGCACGCCGCCATCGCGAATGATCAAATTGGACCCAAGGCCCAATGCCATCAGCGGCAATTGCCCCTCCAACTTTTCGACGAAAGTTTTCAGATCATCGAGGTCCGCCGGCTCAAACAGCCAATCGGCTGCGCCTCCGCTTTTGAACCAGACGAGCTTTGCCAGAGGTGCTTTTGCGGTCAATCTACCGCGAATACCTTCAACCGGGACAGGCGCCGCAATGCCTCCTTCAACCTCGCAATTGGGGGCCGCACCGCGGTTTAAGTCTATCCAGTCATCGGGTTGCATCATGGTCATGCCGCCCGCTCTGATTCAATAGCACCGGCAAGACCAGCGGCCCAGCGGGTGATATCCCCCGCGCCGAGGCATACGACGATGTCACCCCTGCGAATTTCGCCCGCCAGCTCACTCGCTAGCGCTCTCTGGTCTGCAATGGTCTGCGCCGACCGATGCCCGCGCGATTTTAACCCTGTGACAAGCGCATCGGAATCCACACCTTCAATCGGGTCTTCGCCCGCTTCATAGACCGGGGTGACGTAGACCAGATCAGCTTCGTTGAAGCAGCTCTGGAACTCCTCCATCAAATCGTTGAGGCGCGAGTAACGGTGCGGCTGTGCCACCGCGATTACGCGGCCTTTCTCCCCACCGACTGCTTCACGCGCGGCTTCCAATACAGCTCGGATCTCAACCGGGTGATGCGCGTAATCATCGATCACGCTAACCTTGCCGCCATCAACGTGGACTGCACCGACATTGGTGAACCGGCGGCGGACTCCACCGAACTGGCCAAAGCCCTCGCGGATGACATCGTCTGCGCACCCCATTTCGATCGCCACGGCAATTGAGGCGAGCGCATTCTGAACGTTGTGACGGCCCGGCATTGGCAAATTGACACCTTCAATGCGGCGATCTTCTTCCCCGCGCTGGCGGATGATCACATCGAACAGATTGCCGCCTTCATGCGGGCGGACGTTTACGCCGCAAATGTCCGCCTGCAGCGAAAAGCCATAAGTTACGACCTTACGGTCGCGCACCTGCCCGATCACCGCCTGAACCTCTGGGTGATCAACGCATAGGATGGCCGCACCGTAAAACGGCACGTTGTGAATGAACTCCACAAATGCGCGCTTTACACCGTCAAAATCGCCATAATGGTCGAGGTGTTCCGGGTCGATATTGGTGACGACCGCAATCGTCCCGTCAAGACGCAGAAAGCTGCCATCGCTCTCATCCGCTTCAATTACCATCCAATCGCTGTCGCCAAGGCGCGCGTTGGAGCCATACTGTTCAATGATCCCGCCGTTGATGACTGTTGGATCAACCTCTCCCTGATCGAGCAAGGCTGCAATCATGCTGGTTGTGGTGGTTTTGCCGTGTGTCCCAGCGACCGCGACAGTGGACTTCAACCGCATCAATTCTGCAAGCATCTCTGCGCGGCGTACCACCGGGATGCGGTTCTCCAGCGCAAAAGCGACCTCTGGGTTGGTCCGGCGAACAGCGGTTGAAGTGACAACAACCGCAACGCCCTCAACGTTCTCCCGCTCATGCCCGATGTGCACTTTAATCCCGCGGTCACGCAGCCGTTCCACGCTTGGCCCTTCAGCCAAATCACTGCCTTGCACCGAATAGCCAAGGTTGTGCATCACTTCGGCAATGCCGGACATTCCAATCCCGCCGATGCCGACGAAATGGATGGTGCCAATGTCAATGCCGACACCCTTCATTCAGAAACATCCTTGGTCGCGCCTTCAGCTGCGGTATTCGTCGCGGCAACACGCTTTTCGCCGTCGCCCACACGGATCACATCCATCATGTCGACCCCGCCAAAGCTTTCGACCAGATCGGCCAAATCCTTCGCCGCATCCGGGCGTCCGCAATTCCACGCACCGTGTGCGGCATTTGCAAGGCTCGCGGGCTTTTGCGCCATAGCTTGGATTTGTTTGGCCAGTTCCTTGGGAGTAAAATTGTGCTGGCGGATCATCCGGGCACCGCCAGCCTTCACCATTTCGCGGGTGTTCCCCGCCTGATGATCATCTGTAGCTATGGGTAGCGGAACAAGAATGCCGGGACGCCCCACGGCTGTAAGCTCGGCAATCGTCGATGCACCTGCGCGGCCGATAAACAAATGGCAGTCGCCAAGTCGCTCTTCCATATCCTCAAAATAACTGCCGAGTTCAGCTGGAATATCGTGATTGGCATAGCGTTCTCGCACAGCTTCAATGTCTTCCTTGCGGCATTGCTGCGTAACTTGCAGGCGCTGACGCAGCGCAGGCGGAAGCATTGCCAAACCGTCAGGCACAACGTCCGAAAGAATGCTCGCACCCTGACTGCCACCTGTCACTAGGACCCGCAGCAAGCCTTCATCAGTAAACTCAGGGAAATCCTGTTTGCGCAATTCGAGCACTTCTGCCCGAACAGGGTTGCCGACCAGATGCACTTTGGTTTCGTGTTTTTCTTTCAACCGCTGAACATCGGGATAGCTGGTGGCAATCGCATCGACGCGGCCAGCCAGCAAGCGATTGACCCTACCCAGAACGGCGTTCTGTTCGTGAACAATGCTCGGCACTTTTGTCTTGGTTGACGCAAGCAGAGCGGGAAAGGCCGGATACCCGCCAAAGCCGATCACAGCGCTAGGTTCAAATGCATCGAACAGGCGCAGCGCCATATTGCGACCTTCCATGATCGCACGCACGCCGCCGATCCAGCGCAGCGGGTTCTTGCCAAAGCGGCCGGCAGGCAAGACGTGCGCAGTTAGAAAATCGGGTTTGCCGGGAATATTCGCCCCGCGCTCATCCGTGATGAGTGCAACATGGTGCCCGCGCGCCTCCAGCTCAGTCGCGAGCGCAAAGGCCGGGATCAAATGACCGCCTGTGCCGCCAGCAGCGAGAACGAAGTGGCGGCTTGCACCGATTGGCGTATCACTGCTCATTCGCGGTCATCCTTGTTGGACAGAAAGTCTCGCAAGCCGGGTGTCTCTCGTTTAAGGAATGGATTGCGGCGAGTGATCGCCAGCAGCAACCCGAATGTGAAACACACCGCCAGCGTCGAAGACCCGCCATAGCTAACCAAGGGCAACGTCATCCCTTTTGATGGGAACAGTTGAAGGTTCACCAGGATGTTGATGAACGCTTGCCCGCCAATTTGAGTGACCAACCCAGCTCCGGCAAGAAGTACGAATAGGTTTTCCTCATCTACCAATCGCAGCAGAACTCGCGCAACAATGGCAAGATATAGGAGCACAACGACCGCACAGATCAGCAGACCGTACTCCTCACCAATCACGGAGAAGATGTAGTCCGTATGCGCCTCAGGCAGGTTCATTTTGCGGATGCCGAGCCATAGGCCGCTGCCCGTCCAGCCCCCTGCCAGCAAAGTGCGCTGCGCGAGATCGACCTGATCGAACGCTGTGCCTCCGCCAAGGAACGCATCGATCCGGTGACGAGCATTGTCATAGAGGAAGTAGGTTGCCGTTAAGCCGATCACGCCCGCGCCCACTAGCGCGCTTATGCGTTGTACCGACACGCCTGAAAGTAGGACGAGAACAAACCAGACGCCTGCAAAAAGGATGGTAGCACCCAAATTGGGCTGAAGCATCAGCAGACCACCGACGAGCACCATTACGCCGGTAACATATGCCACAACCGGCAAGCCGGGATCACGCAAACGCCAGCTCAATATCCATGCCATCGCAATCGCGAAGCCGGGTTTCAAAAACTCTGATGGCTGGAGCGACATGCCAAATTCCAGCCAGCGGCGCGCTCCGTTCTTTTCTGCCCCAAGGACCGGGACGAAGAACAGCAAGAACAACATTCCAGCGAACAGCAAAATGCCCATTCGCCGTGCGTTATCGCGGCTTGCAAAACTGGTCGCGATCATCACGCCAATGCCTAATATTTGCCAGGTGATGTGCGACTTGAAGAACAGAAACTCATCCAACTGAACGTCAGCCGTAGAAAGCTGATCCGCACTGGCGGGAGACGCTGCAGCAACAGCGGCCGTGCCGATCAGCATGAGAAGCAAGACGAGGCCCAAGAGCCATTTGTCGACTTCGCGCCACCAAATGCGCAAATCGCCGATCCACCCGCGCCGCGCGGGAACGGGCGCATGAAAACTCGCAGCGGGCTGTGCCGGAGCGAAATGACCGGTAGCGCTCATGCGGCCTCTCCCAAGGCATGGACGAGATCACGGAATTGTTGCCCGCGATCTTCAAAATCTTTGAATTGATCGAAACTTGCACACGCTGGCGAGAATAGCACCACATCGCCAGCGCGCGCATCACCATGCGCCTTGGCAAAGGCCTGGCCCAGCGTTTCGCAATACTCTGCCGGTGCGGCAGGCTGAATGGCCTGCGCGAACATCTCACCATCGCGGCCAATAGCATAGGCGCCCGCGACATGGTCCATTAGCCCAGCGAGCGAGCCGAGGCCGTCTTCCTTGGCCATGCCGCCCACGATCCAGCGCACGCGCGGGTCGGGATCAGGCGGAAACGCAGCGATGGCCGGCGCGGTGGAATCCGCATTGGTCGCTTTGCTGTCGTTGATGAAGGTGACATCGGCGATTTCAGCAATGCGCTCCATCCGGTGCGGGAGGCCGGGGAAGGTTTTGAGGCCTTCAGCCACAGTAGCCTCTGCGATATCGAGGCATTCAGCCGCAAAAATCGCCAACTGAGCATTCTGAGCATTGTGAGGACCTTGTAGGCTTGGCCAGTCAGGCTGAGCCCCAAGCCCAGTGGCGTCTCGTAGCGCCTTTCCGTGCTCCTCAAAGACACCCCAAACATCGAATGGGTCACCCATGTTGAGACGAGCGTACGGCTCAAGCTTCCAATGTTCTTCGGACTGCATCTCAAACAAGCGAAGTTTGGAGGCACGATACTTCTCAAAACTGCCATCATACCGGTCCAGATGGTCCGGCGTGATGTTCAGCAGCACTGCGACATCGCAATCCAGACTAAATGTCAGATCAATCTGATAGCTCGACAGCTCCAGCACATAGACCCCGCCTTCTGGCAGTGGGACTTGGCCCAAAATCGGCTCACCAATATTGCCGCCCATCACGCTGGGCACGCCCGCGGTTTGCAGGATGTGATAGACCAGCGCGGTCGTCGTCGATTTGCCATTGGTGCCGGTAATGCCGACGACCTTGTGCGGCGGCAGATCAGCACGAGCCTGAGCAAACAGTTCAATATCGCCAATCACGGGCACACTAAATCTCGCGGCATAGGGCGCGATTGGATGGGTGTTGAGCGGGACGCCGGGCGACACCGCCACGCCCGCAAATTCGGTGAGATCAATCTGCAAAGGATCAGCTAAATCGCACCGACCCGCAAACGGCGCGCGCGCTTCCTCGCGATTGTCCCATGCCGTCACCTCGGCCCCGCTCGCCAGCAATGCCTCCACCGTGGCCACGCCAGACCGCGCCAGGCCGAGCACGGCATACCGTTTTTCAGCAAAGGCAGTCGAAGTGATCACTTTGACCCAGCTCTCCTTAGCGCAGCTTCAGCGTGGCAAGGCCCGCCATCGCGAGCACAATCGAAATGATCCAGAACCGGATCACGACCTTGCTCTCGCTCCAGCCAAGCTGTTCGAAATGGTGGTGGATCGGCGCCATGCGGAACACCCGCTTGCCTGTGCGTTTGAACCAGAAGACCTGAACGATGACTGAGACGGCCTCCAGCACAAACAACCCGCCGACTATGGCCAGCACAACTTCGTGGTGCGAGGCAACAGCGATTGCGCCCAAAGCCCCGCCGAGTGCGAGCGAACCAGTGTCGCCCATAAACACCGCCGCTGGCGGCGCGTTGAACCAAAGAAAGGCCAAGCCTGCGCCAATAATTGCGGCGGCGAAGATCGCCAGCTCGCCTGCGCCGGGTACGTGCGGGATCCCAAGATATTCGCTAAAATCGCTGCGTCCAACAAGGTAAGCGATAATCGCAAATGTGCCCGCCGCTATGATAACCGGCATGATCGCCAAGCCATCGAGCCCGTCGGTCAAGTTCACGGCATTGCCAGCGCCAACAATCACGAATGCCGCAAAAAAGTAGTAGAACGGCCCCAGCGGGATCGTCACATCAGAAAAGAAAGGGATGTAGAGATCCGTGCTGATCTGGCTGACGATAATATATGATGCGACGCCCGCGACCGCGAATTCCATCGCCAGCCGAACGCGGCCAGGTACACCGGCATGGCTGTTCTTAGAAACTTTGTCGTAGTCATCAAGGAAGCCAATGATCCCAAAACCGGCGGTAACGGCCAGACAAGCCCACACCAACGGATTGCGAGGGTCCATCCAAAGCATCAGGGACAGCGCGAGCGCGACAAGGATCATCAACCCGCCCATCGTCGGCGTGCCGCGTTTTGCCAGATGGCTTTGCGGGCCGTCCTCGCGGATCGGCTGTCCTTTGCCTTGTCGGACACGCAAAATATTGATGAAACGCGGACCGATGATCATGCCGATAAACAGCGCCGTGATAAGCGTCGCACCAGCACGAAACGTCTGATAGCGGACTAGGTTGAATATCCCTTCAAACCCCATCCATTCAGCTAGCCAATACAGCATTCAATCGCCCCGTGACCCGTCTGCTTGAGCCTTTTGTGTGAAGTGGGAGACAACCGCCCCTAGGCCGACAGAATTGGAGCCTTTGACAAGGATCGCGTCCCCGCCATTGATACCATATTCGTCCAACCTTGCGATCGCCTCGGCTGGGCTGTTGCAATGCGTGAAGCCGCCCGACATGCCAACCTCATCGCCGCCCGCTTTCCCCAATTGCCCGCGCAATTCGCTGGCCAGTGCGGCCATTTCCGCCCCAACAAGGATGGCATGGTCAACTTGTGCCTCGGCCAAGGGCTCTGCGAGCTGCCGGTGGAAGCGTGCTGCGAAGTCGCCCAGCTCCATCATGCTGCCAAGGATTGCGACCCTGCGCATTGCCGGAGTTTGGCCCAATTGGCGCAGTGTAGCGCGCATCGAGGCCGGGTTTGCATTGTAGCTTTCGTCAACCAGCAGCGCCTTGCCGCCATCGCGCGTTTGTATCTGAAAACGCGCACCGCGCCCCTTCAGTCCGCCCATTTCTGCCAGCGCAAGGCCAGCTGCGGCCAAATCGCCGCCTGCGGCGCGAACTGCAGCCATGACGCCAAGCGAATTGACGATCCAGTGCTCACCGGGCTCTGCAATTGTATAACAAAGCCGCGCATCACCCATATCGGCAGTGACAAGGGAGCCTCCGATGGCCTGCGGGATGGCGTCAAGCAAACGGACATCCGCTGTCTCGCTGCGCCCAAAAGTGACGACCTTTGCGCCAATTTTGCGCGCATGTTCAACCAATCGCCCGGTATGTTCAGTATCAGCCGGAATAATCGCCGTGCCGCCATTAGCCAGGCCAGAAAAAATCGCCGCTTTCTCATCAGCAATCGCCTCCATACTGCCCAAATTCTCAATATGAGCAGGAGCAAGCGTTGTGATGAGCGCAACATTTGGCTGAACGCGGGCAGCCAGCGGAGCAATTTCGCCCGCGTGGTTCATTCCCATCTCAAACACGCCAAATCGGCTGCGTGCTGGCATCCGTGACAGACTGAGCGGAACCCCGACATGATTGTTATAGCTACGAACGCTGCGATGCGCCGCCCCGCGGCTAGCGCGGTCTAGCGCAGCAAAGATCGCTTCTTTCACACCCGTTTTGCCGACCGAGCCAGTTATTCCAATACGGATAGCATTGCTGCGATCGCGCGCAGCATTTGCAAGATCGCTCAGCGCTATGCTGGTATCTTCGACTAAAACGTGGGGGTAGTCGACAGGGCGATCCGTGATCGCAGCGACCGCGCCAGCGGCGAAGGCTTTGGGCAAAAAGCGATGGCCGTCCATTGCTTCGCCTTTGAGCGCCACAAATAGATCGCCAGCGCGCACATCGCGCGAGTCCATTTCTACGCCAGAGGCTTGGAACGCATGGCTGGCCTTACCGCCCGTTGCGTCTTCGATCTCTTGCGAAGACCAAAGCGCGAAGGGTAGGCGATCACGTTCGACAGTAGACCACGCTTGAAGCGCAGCTTGCCCTGCTTTGGCATTAGCAGATACAGTCATGAAGGCACCCCTGAGGCTTGCTCAGCCGCACATTCACGCGCCACCGTAACATCGTCGAACGGCAAAATCCGCATAGTATCTCCCGACCCGATAATCTGACCTTGCTCGTGGCCCTTACCTGCCACAAGTACGATGTCATGCGCGCCTGCAAGCGCGATTGCTTCGCGAATTGCATCACGGCGATCCCCAATTTCTCGCGCGCTGGCTGCTGCGCCGCGCATAATGTCCGCGCGGATTGCTGCGGGGCTTTCACCGCGCGGATTGTCATCAGTGATAATGACAATATCTGATTGGTCAGAGGCCGCCTCGCCCATTGCGCCGCGCTTTCCAGGATCGCGGTCCCCGCCAGCACCGAACACTGTGATCAGCCGTCCGCCCTGCCCGCGCGCAACATGCGGACGCAAAGCCGCGATCGCCGCAGCAAGCGCATCCGGCGTATGGGCATAATCGACATAAACAGGCGCGCCAGCTGGAGATATGACCGCGCGTTCAATGCGGCCGCGCACAGGCTGGAGGCGCGAAACCGCATCAAACACCTGAGCTGCATCACTGCCGGTTGCAATAGCTAGACCCGCGGACACCAAAGCGTTGGCGGCCTGATACTCGCCGATCAACGGCAATTTGATCGTTCGGTGAACCCCGTCATGCTCCACCTCAAGCACTTGGCCAAGCTGTGTCGTTTTGCGATCGACGAGGCGGAGGAACGCTGGATGTTCGCTCCCCACCTTGCCGACTAGGAGCACGCGCAGATTGGAGGACACCGCGTGCTCAACGGCGCGGCGAGTCCATTCGCTATTGTCACCGCCGTCCCATATGATTGCTGCTGCACCCTCGCTCAGCACTTCGCTGAAAAGGCGCATTTTTGCCGCAAAATATTCGTTCATGTCAGCATGATAATCGAGGTGATCGCGGCTGAAATTTGTGAAGGCAGCCGCGATCACCGGCAGCCCGTGATTGCGAAACTGCGAAAGACCGTGGCTGGATGCTTCATAAGCAATATGGGTGACGCCTTCGCGCGCCAAACCACTCATGTTTGATAAGAAGGTGACTATGTCTGGCGTGGTAAGCCCGGTTGAAACACTCTCATCAGGGGTTGTGACCCCCAAGGTTCCGATGCTCGCTGCGCGCTCACCGCACATGCGCCATATTTGCCGCGTCATTTCGACAGTTGAGGTTTTGCCGTTTGTACCAGTGACCGCGACGATGATTTCTGGAACCGGCATGAAGAAACCGGCCGCCAATTGCGCAAACGCGCGGCGCGGCTCATCGCTGGTGATATGAACAGCACCGTCCACAATCACATCTGGACGGGTCACAACGGCTACTGCACCCGCCGCAATGGCTTGCGGGATCACTTCTTCAGCATTGAATTCTAGGCCGCGAAACGCTCCGAAAACTGTGCCTGGTGCAACTTTGCGATGGTCGATCGCAAAACCTGTTACGTCGATATCGTTGCCGCTTGCACATGCAACGCCTGCGCGCTCAGTTAAAGCTCCAAGTTTCATTTGCGGCCCTCCACCAAGAACCTAAGGTCACTGATATCGACATCGCGTGTCGTATCAGGACGAACGCCCAACATGGGGCCAATACGCGGTACCAACCTACCCACTACAGGTGCCGCATTGAATGCAGCTGTCCGCTGGAACGAACTTGCAACGGTGCCGCGTGGCTCGTCAATCACGGCAACCACGACATAGCGCGGACGATCCAATGGAAATGCGGCAGCAAATGAAGAAATCAGTTTAGTCTTGCTGTATCCGCCGCGTGTTGCCTTTTCCGCTGAGCCCGTTTTACCGCCCACACGGTAACCTGCCGCATCCGCGCTGCGACCCGTACCATACATAGAGATCATGCGCAGCAATTGGCGCATCCGAGAAGAGGTTGAGGTCTTAAAAACGCGTCGGCCGCGCGGCGCGGCGCCAGCCTCAAGCTTGTGCAAGGTCGCTGGCCGCCAGATCCCGCCATTGACCATCGCGGCATAGGCGCTTGCCAGGTGCAGCGGCGTTACGGAGATACCGTGTCCATAGCCAACAGTCATATTAGTGAGCCGCGACCACTTGCCGCCCGGCCAGATCGGGTGCCCGCGAGCGGGTAACTCAATATAAGGCCGTTCGTTCATACCCAGATCAATCATCGTCTGGCGTAACCGCTCTGGACCGAGCTGGTCCGCAACCCGCATTGTCACGGTATTGGATGAATACGCCAGTGCTTGCGGGATGTTGAGGCTCGCCCCTTTGTCACTGAAATCAGCCCGTTCAAGGCTACCGATCTTGACCGGCCGCGCATTCCAACTCTTCGATAAGTCCTTAATTACGCCTGCATCGATGGCAGCCGCAACGGTAAGCGGCTTGAACGTTGAACCCAGCTCATAAACCTGGTTGGTGGCCCGGTTCATCATGTTCGCCTGACCCTCGGCATCGATTTTGTTCGGATCAAATTCCGGCAGCGATGCGAGCGCCATCACTTCACCGCTATCAACATCCAAGATGATGCCAGCAGCGCCCAAAGCGTTGGTGGCAAGCATCGTCTTACGCAATTCGTCTTCGAGGGCGCCTTGCACGCGCATATCAATCGACAGCGCAACAGGCTCTGCGCGTGCAGCCGGGTCGCGCAATTGCTCATCAAGAACAGCTTCCATCCCCACACGGCCGCGATCATCGGCGGCAACATAGCCCAGAATGTGCGCGCCAAGGGATCCTTGCGGATAGTGCCTGTCGGTCTCACGCGGGATCTCCAGCGCAATTTCACCCAACGCCATGACCTTGTTCGCATCCTCGGGAAGAATGCGGCGATGGAGATAGCCTGCGCGGCCGGAAGCTAAGCGCTGCGCAGTCTTTTCAACGTCCATATTTGGAAAGATCGCTGCCAAGTTCTGCGCAACTTGCTCTGGGGGGCGCACAAGCGGCGCTCCGCCGTCACCCATCGCCTTTGGTGCATACCACAAGGCGTAAGCGGGGAATGCGCGGGCCAGCGGCATACCGTTGCGATCTGTGATTTCACCGCGAGGCGGCAAAAGTTGGTCGGCAAGGCTGGTGCGAGAAGGCGCATGACCAGCAAAACCAAGATAGGCGATACGCAGGATCGCAGCGGCCGCAATCAGCGCGAAAACCAGCACAATCCAAAGTACACGCCAACGTGCCGTCAACAGCGAGCGATAGCGTAGGTTGACGAGTTTGATGCGGCCTGCAGGAATGGCCGGGCGGGCCGCATATGCGGTCATTCAACAGCCGCCTCTGCAGTTGGGTTAGCGAGTCCACCTGCTGCCGCAACGCTCGTACGCGCTTGAGCGGCGCGAATAGGCGATGCATCAATCAGAAAGTCACCGAAAGCCTCTGCAAATTGTGTCGTTGGGGCATCATCGCTTTGAGCAGAAGCAAGCGTTATCGGTACACCGCTGATCGGTGAGACCATTTCGCGGTCGCGAAGTGATGCAGGTGCTGAGCCATCATCGTTTTGCGCACGGGCCACGCGAATAGGTGCGGGAGCACCTGGCGCTTGCGGCGACCCAAGGCTGGCCAATTGCCTCTCACCTTCAAGATATTGATCTGCGCGCGGAGCGACATAACCAAACTCCACTACGTTCCAATTTGCGAGTTGGCGTTGGCTGGCGCGAGCCTGAAACTCAGTTTCAAGCACCAGAGCTTCACGCTCAAGCGCGACAATCTGGCGTTCAGCCAGCAACACTTCGCTTTTTACAGCATGTACGCGAAAGCTAAGCACAAGGAAAAGTCCGATGCACAATGCCAGCACTGCCATCCAACCGATTTGACGCAAGCGAGATCCAGATACAATCATGCCGCCTGCCTCCTTGGTTGGGCGTTTGTGCGTGTGGCGCTGCGCAAAATTGATGAACGAGCGCGTGAATTGCGCTCAATTTCAGCCTCGCTTGGCCGGATGGCCTTTGAAAGGGATTCGAAAACTGGTGGCGGTCCGGCAATTTCTCCGGGCAGGTGTCGCGAAACAGCTCGCCCTGCACCCGATGCCTGCTTCAAGAAACGCTTCACCATGCGATCTTCGAGACTGTGAAAACTGACGACTGCCAACCTACCGCCAGCGCGCAGCAACTGTTCCGCCGCTGACAGACCTTCGCGCAATTCGCCCAGTTCATCGTTCACATGAATACGCACAGCTTGAAAACTGCGTGTTGCCGGATCTTTCTTATCGTGCGGCTTATGCCCCAATGCTTTGCGCACCACACGGGCTAGATCGCCGGTAGTCTCCAGCGGACGCGCTGCCAAAATAGCGCGCGCAACGCGGCGAGACTGGCGTTCTTCGCCATATTCATAAAGCACATCGGCAATCGTATCGGCATCAGCGGAGTTGAGAAAATCTGCTGCACTTTCACCTTCTTGGCTCATCCGCATGTCCAGCGGCCCGTCAGATGAGAACGCAAAACCGCGCCCCGCTTGATCAAGCTGCATAGAAGAGACACCGATATCCATCGCCACGCCGTCAACCTGCGCCACACCAGCCTCAGCCATTGATTCGAGCATTTCAGAAAAGCGCCGCGGATGAAGCACAAGACGCGGAGGGAAAATACGCGCTTCACTCCATCCGCGGCCTTGAGTGATCGCGTCAGGATCGCGATCAAAAGCGTGGACGGTCGCGCCGCGATCAAGCAGCGCGCGGGTATAGCCACCGGCGCCAAACGTGGCGTCGATGATCACGTCACCGGGCTTAGGATCAAGCGCGGCAATAACCTCTTTAAGCAGGACAGGGATATGAGGCGCGGCGTAGGACGTCATTTCTTGCGTCCTTTCGCCGCAGCCTCAGCGACCAGATTGTTGCACGCAGCCTGCGCGCTTTCCCATTGCTCGCCCATTTGCGCGAGTTGATCCGGATTCCAGATGGTAAAGAACCGCCCTCCACCATGAAAATACAGGCCATCATCAATCTGAGCGAGGCTGCGCAAGTGATCAGGCATGACGAAGCGTCCGCTGTCATCGAATGGCACTTCGATAAACCCAAACAATTGCATCGCGCGTAGATCGCGGTCGAAATCTTGCTCACGGCGCAAAGCGCGATCTTCTTCGCGCTCCAATTGCTCTTCGAGTTCACCTTTGCGAGAGAGGCCGAAGCCGGTCAGGCAGTTCCAACGCTCATGCTTAGCGAGGCAAAGAACGCGACCTTCAGAGCTTTCTTTTACAGCCTTGCGGAACAGCGGCGGCAGCACAAAGCGACCCTTATCGCCGGCAGGCGAATAAGCTTGACCACTGAATCCTGCGAACGACACCCGCTCCAACTCCCCTCGAAACCCGAACATCGGGCAAATTCCCCGCCCCTTTCGAGGCCAAAACACACCGTCTTCACTGCCGCTCGCACACAATTGCGGCAGTCGCGCCACCTCAAAAAAAGTGGCGCAGCACAAACGGGGCATGTTTGATGGAAGACGGTAATATCGTGGGTTTAGTCGAGATGAAAGGGGTTTTTGCGGGATTTTACGGGAAAAGCTGGTATCCTACTGTTTTACATAGTTAATTTTCATTACCTATCTGCACAACTACTTGGCGCCCAAGACGAGCTCGCTGCCACAAAGTCCTGATTTTCTGCCTGAATGGGTGCGAATCTCTTGCAACCTAGCTGCTTTGGAAGCGCCATCCCGCAAAATCCCCAGTCGCAAAATTGGCGCGCTCTATCGCACGGCAAACGCAGAATCGAGCAGTGCGAGTAAATTCACACCGTTGCCTCCTGCAATCTCTTCATGCTCAAAAACTGCAGCATCGGCTATAAGTGTCACTTGGCCTGAACCAATCTGGCATTGAGCAATTGCGCCGTCTGCCCAAACCGCACACGCTTTGTTGTTGCTGGAAATGATACCAGGCAAGCTCATCGGAACTGCGTTGCCACCAAAGACCGCTTCACGCACGGTCATTTCTTGTTGATCGTCAAAGCTAATGCGCAGCCCCCACCGTTCGATCACGGGCGGAATTAGCGCAGAGATTGTTGGCAGTCGCGGGTCACCTAGAGGCAGGTCGTAATGGCCAGTGAGCGCTGGATCGAGGGCGATCAGAAGCTGCCCACCAGCCTCGACCCAATCATCAAGCGCAACATTGTCTTGCGGCGAAAGTCCACGAGGTTGGATGATCGCCAGCCGCTCGTGTCCGACCAGCGGGCCAAGACTGCCCTTGTCACCCGCCAGAATATCGAGCGGCTCAAGAGTATAGCATTGCTCAATCGCAGCACGCTGCCACGTAGAGATATCTTGCCCCCTCCCAATATCTGAAAAATCGAAATCAAGGGGCCAGTAGATTGGCAGACCTGTCTTCAAAGCCAAGGCAGGTGGCGGTTTAGCTCCATCAGCAGATGAATTGAAACACTCAATCGGTTTCTGCGAACTAGGCTGGAAAAAAATGACCAGCACAACAACGACAACACAGACCAGTATTGCCAAAAACGCCGCTATCAAAAGCGGATTAAGGCGCGTTGCGCTCATCGCTCGACAACGATTTGGTCACGGCACCATCGCTATCAGCGCCAGTGCCAGTGCCTTGCTCGGGGACAATTGCTGCTTCTTGTGTGGGTGCGACTTCCGGCTCAACCGGAAGATCTGGCACAACGCCCGCATCAGCGAGCGGATCGCGCAATGGCGGGGCTTCGCTTGGCTCCGTTGTCGGAGCAGCCTCGGGAACTGCGGTTTCTTCACTCACGGCTGCGCGGCCCTGAATGATACTGGCCAGTCCAACCAGCAAAACCATCGCGGCAAGCCCTGAAAGCCCAACCTGCAATCTGTGCATAGCTTCGTCACGCGTTCCGCCAAGCGGAGCACCTGACAGCTCGCCATTTGATCCACTGTCAGCCGCTGCGCTTTGTCTGCGCGCCTCAAAGAGTTTACGATAGGCCATCCTGGTCGCCTATCACGCCTGCTCAAGCCAGTCGAACACTGGCAAATCCTTGGATTTGAGCCAATCCGCATTGTACAGCGTTGAAAGATAGCGAAATCCAGTGTCGCAAAGGATGGTCGCGACCTGCGGGTTCTCGTAGCCTTCGGCAACCAATTGCTTGCCCAACTCGATTGCGCCCGAAACATTAATCCCAGAGGATAACCCAAGGCAGAGACCTTCATCACGGAGCAACTTTTCGACCCAGACCATTCCTTCTTCGTCAGAAATGCGAAATTGCGTATCGATTGGCGCGCCTTCAAGGTTAGCCGTAATACGCCCTTGCCCGATACCTTCAGCGACCGAGGAACCTTCACCCTTTAACTCGCCATGGGCATAGTAGTTATAAAGCGCCGCCCCATGCGGATCGGTCAGCGCTATACGTATGTTTTCGTTCTTTTCTTTAAGGCCCATGCCTACACCCGCGATCGTGCCGCCAGTGCCAGCCGCACAAGTGAAGCCGTCAATCTTTCCGTCCAACTGCTCCCACAATTCCTTTGCGGTGCCCTCGATATGAGCCTTGCGGTTGGCGACATTATCAAACTGGCCCGCCCAAATCGCTCCTTCGGTCTCTTCCGCCATCCGGCGCGAAGTGTGCTGGAAGTGCGCAGGATCAGCGTATTTCGTGGGCGGAACAAGCACAAGCTGCGCACCAAGAGCGCGCAGAGTGTCCATTTTTTCCTTGGACTGATTGTCTGGCATTACGATTACGGTCTTATAACCGAGCGCGTTTGCGACCAGAGCAATACCGATGCCAGTGTTGCCAGCCGTGCCTTCGATCACAGTACCGCCCGGCTGCAAGTCACCGCGTTCTTCCGCATCGCGGATCATGAACAGTGCCGCGCGATCCTTCACCGATGCTCCAGGGTTTGCAAATTCACACTTACCCCAAATATCACAGCCTGCAGCCTCACTGGGACCAGCGAGCCGGACAATCGGCGTATTTCCGATCAGGGCGAGGGTATTGTGGATGGGTTGAGTGATGTTCATATCACGCGAAGTAAGTGTTTCGCGTGCTGCCCGCAACGAACTTTAATCTTCCGGTGCAATAGCAACCTTTAGGCCGTCGAGATCCGCTGTGAACGGAATTTGGCACGACAAGCGCGAATTGTCTTTGCGATGCTCGCTGCTTTCCAGCAGATCATCTTCGTCTTCGCTCATTTCTGGAAGTTTGCTGACATGCTCTGGATCGATATGCACGTGGCATGTCGCACACGAGCAGCATCCGCCGCACAGCGCCAGCAGCTCATCAAAGCCATTGTCCCGGATGGCTTCCATCACAGTGAGGCCGTTCTCGACGTCGATCTCACTGGTTGCGCCTTCACGATCAGTGACAATCATTTTTGGCATGGGCTTTGTATCCTTGTTGCTGCGTAATCGCGTTTCGGCGCGCTCTATCGAATAGTTAGGCTGGCTGCTAGAGGTTGTTTTTTGCAATCATCACAGCGAGACGACACGTGGGACTTACTGCTGCCGCGATCAAGGCCGGATTGGATGATCTGGCTGCAAGCGATATGAAACTCGCAGAAGAAATTGCGCGCATTGGCTATCCCGAACCGCGCTTGCGCGATCGCGGCTATAAGACCATGCTTCGCACCATTGTCGGCCAGCAAGTATCAGTCGCTGCAGCAACATCAATGTGGACCAAGTTGGAGGCAGAGCTTGGTTCCGAGTTTACCCCATCGTGTTTGCTCGCCCGCGATTTTGATACACTTCGCGCCTGCGGCCTGTCGCGCCAAAAACAAGGATATGCCCGCAGCCTGTGCGAGCTGGTGCAAACCGGCGAGGTTAATTTTGATGCCTTACCCGCCGGTGACGAAGAAGCCATCGCGGAGCTGATCAAGGTCAAAGGCATAGGCCGCTGGTCTGCGGAAATTTACCTTCTGTTTGCTGAAGGGCGCGGCGATATGTGGCCCGCCGGCGATCTCGCGGTTCAGGAAGGCGTGAAGCGCCTGCTGGAATTGGATGAGCGTCCGACCGAAAAAGAATTGCGGGTAATCGGCGAACAATGGTCGCCCCATCGTGGAGCTATGGCGATCTGGGTCTGGCATTTCTATGCCAATCCGGCGTTGTGATTGCATAGGGTAGCAATCGGCCGCTTAATTCATACATCAGCTCCGCTTGAGACCAATCGGAGAGACCATGCCCGCTATCGACAAATTCCCCCTTATCCCGTGTGATGCACTGTTCGGTAATCCGACAAAGGCACAAGGCCGTATCAGTCCCGATGGCAAGTATCTGAGTTGGCTGGCGCCCAAAGACGGCGTGCTCAACATTTGGATGGCTCCGCGCGATGATCTGGATGCGGCCAAGGCGATGACGAGCGCCACAGACCGCCCGATCCGCCAGCACTTCTGGTCTCCAGATTCGAACAGCCTACTCTATATTCAAGACAAAGGCGGCGATGAAAATTTCTTGCTGTACTCGATAAATGTCGAAAGCGGCGTTGAGACCACCCTCACCCCATTTGAGAACACCCGTGTTGATATTATTGGCGGCTCAGAAACGATCCGTGACAAGATCCTGATCGGCCTGAATAATCGTGACCCGCAATTCCATGATGTTCACCTGCTTGATCTAAACACTGGCGATCTGGAACTTGTCTATGAGAACAATTCATTTGCCGGTTTTATGGCGGATGATACGCTGACCCTGCGGATGGCCATGCGCCAGAACGAGGCGGGCGGAACGGATTATTTCAACGTGGCAGACAATGCCGCCGAGGAAGCTCCATTTGTATCGACGGCCATGGAAGATTCGATGACGACTTCTCCAGCTGGATACACCACAGATGGCAGCACGCTTTATTGGCTCGACAGTCGCGGGCGCAACACCGCTGCCCTGTTCGCGCAAGACACAGCGAGCGGCGAAAAAACGCTAGTCGCAGAAAATGATAAGGCCGATATTGGCGGCACGATCCGCAACAATAAAACTGGCGTGGTCGAAGCCTATTCAGTCAATTACCTGAAGACTGAATGGACCGCGATCAATGAAGGCATCAAGGCTTCGCTTGAATGGCTCGATAGCCAGCTCAACGGACAGTTTGGCATTGCCAGCCGCACAGATGACGACAAGACTTGGATCGTGTGGAATGACCCAGTCACAGAACCCAGTGGCAGCTATATTTATGATCGCTGCGCGCAGACTCTAACTCCATTCTATGTAACCAGGCCAGAGCTGGAGGGCGCACCGCTGCAGCCGATGCATCCGGTTGAAATAGCCAGCCGCGATGGCCTAATTTTGCCATCTTATCTGACGCTTCCACCAGGCAGCGACACGGATGCGAGCGGCCAACCCGCCGCGCCAGTTCCGATGGTTTTGTTGGTACATGGCGGGCCGTGGGCGCGCGATGATTATGGCTTCGTCAGCAGTGTCCAGTGGCTTGCAAATAGAGGCTTCGCCGTCTTGCAAGTCAATTTTCGCGGTTCAACGGGCTTTGGCAAAGACTTCATCAATGCAGGCAACAAGCAATGGGGCCTGAAGATGCATGACGACCTGATCGATGCGACCGATTGGGCCATTGAACAGGGCATAACCACCGCCGATCAAGTGGCAATTATGGGCGGCTCTTATGGCGGCTATGCCACACTCGCAGGCCTCGCCTTTACGCCTGAAAAATTTGCTTGCGGCGTGGACATTGTTGGGCCATCAAATCTCGAAACTCTGCTTGAAACGATCCCGCCATATTGGGCTCCGATGGTAAAAATTTTCCACGAGCGGATGGGCGATCCGAGCACCGAAGAAGGCCTCGATCTGCTGAAAGCGGCCAGCCCGCTTTACAAGGCGGACCAGATCACCAAGCCTCTGCTGATCCTGCAAGGCGCAAATGATCCTCGCGTAAAGCAATCCGAAAGCGATCAGATTGTTGGCGCCATGAAGGTCGCCAATGTCCCAGTCACTTACGTACTCTACCCTGATGAAGGCCATGGCTTCGCCAAGCCGAGCAACAACATCGCCTACACCGCGATCGCTGAAAACTTCCTCGCAGAATGCCTAGGAGGCCGCAGCGAAGTGATTGGCGAAACAGTCCGCAACTCTACTGCACAAATCCTTGAAGGTGCTGAGCATGTGGTGGGCCTTGCTGAATCTTTGACTGACTAATCCGCGGCAACATTTGCTGACAAGTATGTCAGTAGCTGACAAACCTAATGAGCCGCACTAAACAGGTTGCAAATAGCAATCTGAGACGAGGGATCACATGGGCGAGACAGCAGGACACAGGTCAATTTTCATAACCGGCGGTGCCTCGGGCATTGGCCGCGCGGTCGCGATCTACTTTGCTGAAAAGGGCTGGTTCGTCGGCGTGGCTGACGTCGATACAGCGGGCTTGCAAGACACGCTCGGCCTGATCGAGGGCGGCTTTAAGTACATGCACCAGCTCGACGTGCGCGACCGCGCCGCTTGGGACGAAGCGCTGGAGGCCTTTTCAACGGTAGCTGGCGGGCGCATTGATGTGGTGTTCAACAATGCCGGCATCGGGCACGGCGGGCCGATTGTGGATCAGCCGAGCGAAGAAGTCGTCGCTCTGCTCGATGTCAATTTGAAAGGCGTGATTTACGGCGCGCAGGCCGCACATCCGCATCTAAAGAAAACCGCGCCCGGTTCCGTTCTGGTCAACACCGCCAGTCTGGCCGGGATCATTGGCGCGCCCAATCTCTCTGTATATTGCGGGACCAAGTGGGCGGTGCGCGGCCTCACGCAAAGCCTGGATGCCGAATGGGCAAAGGATGGCATCAAAGTGTCCGCGCTGTGCCCCGGCTTTATCGACACGCCCATCATCGAACAAACCGCCGCAGATTCGAACCAATCTGTGAAAGAGGACCTGCTGGATGCAGGCGTCGAAGTGTCACCCGTCAGCACAGTGCCCAAGGTGGTGTGGGATGCGGTCCACGGAGACAAGCTCGATTACACCGTCGGCAAAATGGCAAGCCGCCTGCTGTTCCTGCAGCGGTTCCTACCTGGCCGCGTCCGCAAGGAAATGCGCAGCCAAGGCATTGGGACCGATATCGGCTAACGCCTAGGCGAGCTCAGCAATCGCCTTCGCCATCGCCGCATCGCGCGCCGACAGGCCGCCGCTTTCCCCCGCATCATGCGTCGTCAAAGTGATCTCGACCTTGTTGTAAACATTGAACCATTCAGGGTGGTGATCCTGGCTTTCCGCGATCAGGGCCACCCGGTTCATGAAGCCCCAGGCCTGAGAGAAATCGGCAAATTCAAACTTGCGGAAAATCGCCTTGCCACCGCGCGCTTCGTTCCATTCTGGAAAAGCCGCGAGCAGCTCGGCGCGCTCGGTATCGGTCAGTTCAGGCACACGGCTCATATCGGTTCCGATCAGGCAATTGTTGTCTAGCGTGTTGTTTGCGGGGCAGCTTTTGCCTAACGCCTCCAGTCATGCAAGAGGGCATCATGCAAACGCGCATTTCCGCCAATGACCTAGCGTGCCGCCGGGGTGACCGCGTGTTGTTCCGTGGACTCAATCTTGCATTGGAAGCGGGCGATGCGCTCCATGTGACAGGCGCGAATGGCAGCGGCAAGACGACGTTAATTCGCGCATTGGCGGGGCTGCTCACGCCGTTTGCAGGCCATGTGCAAAGCGCATGCGCTATTGGCCTGTTGGATGAGCGCATTTCGCTCGATCCCGATTTGCCGCTTGGCAAAGCGCTTGAATTTTGGGAGCGGATCGATGGATGCGATGATCCGTCTGAGGCATATCAAACGCTGGGGCTGAAGGCCCTGCTCGATATACCCGTGCGGTACTTATCAACTGGTCAGCGAAAACGCGCAGGATTGGCGAGTTTGGTCAATAGGCATGCGCCGATATGGCTGCTGGATGAACCGCTTTCTGGGTTAGACGCGGGCGCGATTGAACAAGTCACTACACTAGTCGAGAATCATTGCGAGAGCGGCGGAATAGCGCTGATCGCATCGCATCAAGCACTTTCGGTTTATGGATTGAAGACGCTCGCGATTGACGATTACGTCCCGCAACTGAAACATGAGGACGCTCCATGATAGGAACGCTCTTAAAGCGTGATCTGGCGCGATTATTCCCCTTTGCTGGCAGCGGAGCGGCACTGCCGCTGGTGTTCTTCCTTGCGGTGGCGATGCTGTACCCGTTTGCTGTTGGGCCGGATGCAGGTTTGCTCGGACGGACAGGTGGCGGCGTGGTTTGGATCGCCGCACTTCTAGCAGCGATCTTGCCATTAGACGGATTGGTCGCGCGGGATATCGAGTATGGAGTATTCGATCAGCTGAAGCTGCGCGGAATGACTGAAGAGGCAAGCATGGCTATACGCCTTGTAGCGCATTGGCTCGGCTTTGGCCCGCCGCTGGTGCTTGCAACATTTCCAGTCGCCGCGCTGCTCGGATTGGACGGGCCGACATTGCATCTGCTGTTGCTCGGATTGCTCGCGGGTACGCCGGGGCTGGCGGCAATTGGCCTGATGATCGCATCGCTCACAGCGTCCTTGCGCGCAGGCGCAGCTTTGTCTGGGCTGCTGCTGATCCCGCTGGCGCTGCCGATCTTGATCTTCGGAGCCGGAGCGCTGGCGCGGATGGATCAGGCGAGTCTTGGCTTTGTCGCAGCGATTAGCCTGCTGCTGGTCGCGAGCGCGCCGTTCGCTGCTGGCGCCGCCATTCGGGCATCTCGCGAAACCTAGTTGTGGTCAGCCTAATTAGGAACTGCGCCCCAGACCGCCTCTAATCGCTCATCACGCCGACAGCCATCGCGGTAATAGCCATAGCGGATCGGGTTCTTGCTGTAATAATCCTGGTGCTCTTCCTCGGCTCGGTAGAAGTCGGCACGGTCTACAATATCGGTCACGATTTCCTTTTGGAAAACCTTCTCCCAGCGCTCCTTGGAAAGCTCTGCCAGTTCCGCTTCGCCATCATTGCCTGGGAAAATCGCGGCTAGATAGCTAGTGCCTTTGTCACAGAATTGCCCGCGTGGATCGAAAGGATCAACATTGCGCCAAAACACCGAAAGCAGGTCTTCGTAGTTCAGTTTGGTCTTGTCGTAAGTGACTAGAACCGCCTCGTAATGGCCTGTCTCAGCATAGGTCACCTGTTTGTAGGTCGGATTCGCGGTTCGTCCACCAGTGTATCCAGAAACGACATCAATCACGCCATCTACTTTTTCAAAATCAGCTTCCGCACACCAGAAACAGCCCATAGCGAAAACCGCTGTGGCTTGATTCTTGGGCAGATTGTCAGAGCTAATCAAAGTGCTTCCGGCGACATTATCGCCTTGCAGGTTAGCATGAGGCGAGGAGCAAGCGGCCAACCCCATCAAGCCCGCTGCTGCGGCAAACGTTACGGCAATTCTTGGCAATTTTATCATTGCGAAATTCTAGCCCATGGTAATTGAGACGACAGATATGGTGCGAAGCAGTCAATCCTGCATTGCATGTCTGCAGGAAGTTCGCTCGCATCGCTCGATAAGTTACGAGATTACCCCGCGAGCGGCTTCATAAAAGCAATCGCGCCATCAATAAGGCGGCTTATCTTTACCGGTTGGGCTTAGCGTGAATATCTCAGTGCCCTCTTCGGTTACGGCCAGCGAGTGCTCGAACTGCGCGGAGAGTGACTTGTCGCGCGTCACCGCGGTCCAGCCGTCGCCTAACACCTTTGCCCATGGTTTGCCGAGGTTGATCATCGGCTCAATTGTGAAGAACATTCCTGGCTTCAATTCCGGTCCAGTGCCCGCCTTCGCCGCGTGCACAACCTCCGGCGCATCGTGGAACAGGCGACCTAAACCGTGCCCGCAAAACTCACGCACCACACCGTAGCGGAACTGCTTAGCATGGGCTTCAATCGCGGCACCAATATCACCCAGCCGCGCGCCCGGCTTGCCCGCCGCCTCGATGCCCAACATCAGACATTCGTGCGTTACATCGACCAGCCGCTTGGCCTTTAGGCTCGGCTCACCAGCGAAGAACATGCGACTCGTATCACCGTGCCAACCATCGAGCAGCGGGGTGACATCGACATTGACGATATCACCTTCCTTGAAGACCTTATCACTCGGAATACCGTGGCAGATCACATGGTTGATCGAGATACAACAACTGTGCGTATACCCGCGATAGCCAAGCGTCGCTGGAACTGCGCCGTGGTCCAGCATCATTTCGCGTACGGCGGTGTCCACGCTCTCTGTCGTCGCACCTGGCTGTACCCAGCCCGCCACTTCATCAAGAATGCGGGCGGCCAACTGACCAGCCTTGCGCATCCCCTCAAAGCCCTCGGCAGTGTGGAGTTTGATGGTGCCGTCACGATAGACGGTTTGATCGCTGTCTACGACTTGATAATCATGCATATGCGGCATGTAGCGACTTCAAACACAAATTGCGAGATCAGCATTTCACGCTTGGCAATTTGGGGCTGCTGAGTAAGGAACGGTCTATGATTGAAGCCAAAGAACTGATCCAGCCCGATCGCGGGCAAGACGCCATTGCCATCCACCTCATTACCAAGTCAGGATATGAGGAATGGGCGAGATCGCTCAGCATCGGAAAGCGCAGCGCGTTGGAAGCGCAAAAGTTTGAAGCGGGAGTTGGGCAAGTCGCAATTGTGCCCGATGGCGATGGATGGTTTGCTGCCGGTGGTGTGACCGATCCTGAGAACCTCAAAAGTTATTGTCTTGCCTCGCTCGCCGACAATCTGCCGGAAGGCACATATCGCCTCAAAGGTTATGAGCCAGGCGCGTCCATGTTTGGCTGGCTAACCGCTCATTACCGATTTGATCGTTACATCAGCGATGACAAAGCGCCCGGTGCGCGAGTACTGCTGACGAAGCAGGCGCAAAGGATAGAGCCATTCTTGGCAGAGGCTGAGGCTGAGATGCTGGTGCGCGATCTAATCAACACGCCAGCGGAGGACATGGGACCAGCCGCTTTGGAAGCGGAGTGCGACAAGCTGGCCAAGGAATATGGCGCGGAGCTGAAAATTAATAAGGGCGACGCTTTGGAGCAAGGCTATCCGATGGTTCACGCTGTCGGGCGGGCAGCCGCACGCCATCACGCACCGCGGATTATCCATCTAAACTGGAAACCGAAGAGTGCAGATGGAAAAACTCCTGTGCTGGCTTTGGTCGGCAAAGGTGTTTGCTTCGATTCTGGCGGCATGAACATGAAACCTGCGGGCGGAATGCGCCTGATGAAGAAGGATATGGGCGGCGCGGCGCACGCGATTGCCTTAGCCGGATTGATCATGCGCGGCGGACTAAACGTGCAGTTGCACTTATTCATCCCAGCGGTAGAAAACGCTGTATCTGGGCCAGCTTTCCGCCCGGGAGACGTGCTCGACAGCCGAAAGGGGCACAAAGTTGAGATTCACAACACCGATGCAGAAGGCCGCCTAATCCTTGGTGACGCCCTCACGCGTGCCAGCGAGGAAAACCCAGAGCTTATCATTGATTTCGCCACACTGACGGGTGCGGCGCGGATTGCGCTTGGTCCCGACTTTGCCGCGATGATGACGCGGCGCGATACCACCGCGATGGAAATGATTGAGGCAGGCAAAGCGTCGGATGACGAACCGTGGCGGTTGCCGCTGCCCGAAGGCTATTTTGAATACCTGAAATCTGACATCGCCGATTTCACCAATGCGCAAAGCAACCCCTACGCCGGGGCGAGCGTGGCAGGCCTGTTCCTCGACAAATTCGTCGGAACTGGCATTGATTGGGTGCACTTTGATACCTTTGGTTGGCGTCCCTACCCGAAGCCGGGCCGGGCAAAAGGCGGCGCATCTTACGGCCTGCGCGCCAGCTGGCACGCACTCCAAAAACGCTACGGCAACAAATAACGGACATCCACAGTCAAAGCTGCGTTAAATGGCGGCTAACTTGCTCGAAAGGACTTTGGCGTATAAGCGCCCGCAACCGTGCAAAATGCGAAGTGCGATTAAGCTGGAGAGCATGCTCACATGAGCGAAGCTGCAACATATGATGTACCGACTGGCGTGCTAGGGTTGACCGGCCCCGTTGCGCGTCCTGAGCCGGGCACGTTGCCGCTGCGCGGTGACCTCGCCCATATCGCTCTCGCTGGCACGCATTTGGCCGCGCATTATGTGATCCCGCAAAAGCGCTCCCTTGGTATTGACGGCGCAGATGTGATGGAAAGCACCCGGGATGACAGCCCCGTAGTGACGCATTTTGCGGCGGGCACTTTGATCGAAGTACTCGACGTTTCGGGTAACTGGGTTTGGGGCTGCCTCGGGCCAAATGGTCCATCAGGCTACATCAAAGCCGATTGTCTTAACGACTAAACGCGCTAGAGCATTGCGCATGACAACGCGCATTTTCATTGACGGAGCCGCTGGCACGACTGGCCTCGAAATTCGTGATCGCTTGAGCGACCGCGATGAATTTGAATTGATCATTCTCGATGACGCGCAGCGCAAGGATGAGGCGGCGCGCAAAGAGGCGTTGCACAGCGCAGACATTGCGATTCTGTGCCTACCCGATGATGCGGCAGTAGACGCGGTCGCTCTGGCTGACGGATCAAACACGCGGATCATTGATGCGTCGTCGGCGCATCGGGTGGCCGAGGGCTGGACCTATGGTTTTCCTGAGCTGATCGGGCAGGAACGAATTGCAAATGCGCAGCTTGTGAGCAATCCCGGCTGCTATCCGACAGGGTTTTTAGCGCTGATAGCGCCGCTGGTGCGCATAGGGTTACTGCAAGCTAACTGGCCCTACACCGTTAACGCTGTGAGCGGATATTCAGGCGGTGGGAACACGTTAATCGACAGGTTTGAAAACGAAACAGACATCGCTTTCCGCACATATGGCCTCGACCTTGCGCACAAGCATCGGCCAGAAATGAAATTGCTCGCGGGGCTTGAACATGAAGTGCTGTTCGCGCCATCAGTCGTCCCAGCATTTCGCGGGATGATTGTCGAGGTTCCGCTTCATTTGGGTGCGATGGCAACCGAGCCGACTGCCGAAAGCCTCAAACTCGCACTCCAAGAATTCTATTCTGGGTCACAGATCGTCAAAGTCAGCCAAGGTGAAACACCAGCCGAGCTAGTCTTGAAAAATGGCGCCCCGGCAGATGACGGAATGGAGCTATTCGTTTGCTGCAATGAAGGAGGATGGAACGCACGCCTAATCGCGCGTCTTGACAATCTCGGCAAAGGCGCAAGCGGGGCCGCGATCCAAAATTTGAATATCATGTGTGGCCTGCCCGAAACGACGGGGCTTCGCCTCGGCACGACGCCTGCCTAATATTTAGGCAGGGGAAGGTCGCCTCTTAGGCAGGTAATCCGCAACACTGCAGCAAGCGACAGATACTTGCGCGAAGCCCTCCTCTCACGAATGCCCCTTGCGCAGAAGGCCAGATCATTTACCCCTTCTTTCCTATCGTTTGGCACGATTCTTGGATCGCGCGTGATACAACAAACAGGCGGCTAATACCGTTTGACAGGGGAGACCGTTCGCACCGTGAAAAAAGTCGAAGCAATCATCAAACCCTTCAAGCTCGACGAGGTGAAAGAGGCGCTCCATGAAATTGGCGTTTCCGGAATCACAGTGACCGAAGCCCGTGGTTTTGGTCGGCAAAAGGGCCACACTGAGCTCTATCGCGGCGCCGAATACGTGGTCGACTTCTTACCTAAGGTGAAGCTCGAGGTCGTCATCGGTGACGAGCTGGCCGAACGCGTGGTGGAAGCCATTGCAGCAGCCGCACAAACGGGCCGAATCGGCGACGGAAAAATCTTCGTCTCTCCCATTGAAACCGCTCTGCGTATCCGTACCGGCGAAACAAACGACGACGCAATTTAAACTTCGTTTAACCTCTCTGCTCGCGGACTTGCGGGCGATCACTACAGACAAGCTGGAGAATACAAAGCCATGGCAAGTGCAAAAGATATCGTAAAGCGCATCAAGGATGAGGAGATCGAATGGGTCGATCTTCGCTTCACCGATCCTAAAGGCAAGTGGCAACATCTTTCGATGTGCGCCGACGTTATGGATGAGGATGCACTTGAAGATGGACTGATGTTCGACGGCTCTTCAATCGAAGGTTGGAAAGCAATCAACGAATCCGACATGATCCTGAAGCCTGATCTCGACAGCATCTATGTCGATCCATTTTCCGCTACTCCAATGCTTAGTGTGTTCTGCGATATTGTTGAGCCGTCTGACGGCCAACTTTACGGTCGCGATCCGCGCTCAACAGCCAAACGCGCAGAAGCTTTCCTCAAGTCGACCGGCATTGGTGACACGATTTATGTCGGGCCAGAGCCTGAATTCTTCATGTTCGACGATGTCCGTTTTGAAGATGGTTATGCTGGGTCAGGCTACGCAATTGACGATATCGAACTGCCAACCAACACAGGCAAAGAATATGACATGGGTAACATGGGCCATCGCCCGCGTGCCAAGGGCGGATATTTCCCTGTGGCTCCGGTCGATAGCGCGATGGACATTCGAGGTGAGATGGTCACCACGATGATGGAAATGGGCTTGCCCATGGACAAGCATCACCACGAAGTTGCTGCTGCGCAGCATGAGCTTGGCATTACCTTTGGCAACCTCGTTCAAACTGCTGACCGTGTGCAAGTTTACAAATACGTCGTGCAGCAGGTCGCCCATGCGTATGGCAAGACGGCCACATTTATGCCGAAGCCGATCAAGGACGATAATGGCAGCGGCATGCACACACACATGTCTATCTGGAAAGACGGTGTGAACCAGTTCGCTGGTGATGAGTACGCGGGTCTTTCTGAAACCTGCCTCTATTACATCGGCGGCGTCATCAAACACGCAAAGGCGTGTAACGCGTTCACCAATGCCACGACCAACAGCTATAAGCGCTTGGTCCCGGGCTTTGAAGCACCAGTGCTGCTCGCTTACTCAGCGCGCAACCGTTCTGCATCATGCCGTATTCCGTATGGCGCTGGCGAGAAAGCGAAACGGGTCGAATTCCGCTTCCCAGATGCTTTGGCAAACCCATACCTCGCATCCGCCGCTCTTCTGATGGCTGGTCTCGACGGGATCGAGAACAAAATCCACCCGGGCGAAGCGATGGACAAGAACCTATACGATCTGCCACCAGCTGAGCTGGCTGATGTGCCAACCGTTTGTGGCTCACTACGCGAAGCACTCGAAGCTTTGGAAGCAGATCACGAATTCCTGCTAAAAGGTGACGTATTCTCGAAAGACCAGATCGATGCGTATGCAGAACTGAAATGGGAAGAGGTATCGCGCCTTGAAACTACACCTGCTCCAGTTGAATTCGATATGTATTACAGCTCGTAATCGGCATTTACCTTAGGGTCAGAATAGGGCCGCTCGGAGCAATTCGGGCGGCCTTTTTCGTAGGCTTTGTGCCACTGCAAAGCCCAAAATTCATTTTCCTACTGTTCGGCATTCTGCTTAATAGTCCGACCTCGCCGCTACCCACCCCGAGGTCGCCCAATGTCCGATTCTGCGCCGTACTTTAACGCGTTTGAGCGTCTACTTGCTCTTATCGATAATCATCCACGGCGTGCCATTATCGCGATCCCAACCGCTATGCTTGTCGCCGTTTTTGCATTGATTATCTGGCAGGCACCAACGCTAATTAGCCTTTATGAGAGCCGCACAAACCGCGAGTATGAGCGGCGCATCCTGGACGAAGAACGCGAACGCCGGTTAAAATCCCACGCTATCGAAATCGATGAATGGGTGCGCGGGCGTTTGCTGAAATTGCGCTTGCGCTCCTCATCCAGCCGCGCGGTTATCAGAGCCCTTGTTTTCGACATTGACCAGTCGGAACAAATTGTCGGGATTGTTGATGTTTTTGAAAGCATGGACATCCGCACAGAGCAAACTGGCATCCGCCGACGACAACTGCCGCTCTCAGAAATCCGTCGAACTCTCGACTACATGCTGGCGAGCGACGTCCCGCGCTGCATTGCTAGAAACATCGAAGACTATGACGATCCCGGCCTTATTGCTTTCATGAACGCCGGGAACCTGAAAGCTTCGGTAGCATGCCCATTGCGCACACTTGATGATCGCCCGATTGGCTTGCTCGCGGTGAGCATACGAACACCACTTGAAGAAAACCCGCTCGTCCTCCCCATGACCCGCGATGCGGCCTTGGAACTGGGCGCAATTCTGACTGACGCCGCTTCGTTCAAAGCAGTGGCCCAACGCAAAATGGTGAACAATCAATGACTTCCCGTAAACCCCTTTTTGACACAGTCCGAGCTATGATCGGGCGAGGCTTTAAACAATCTGAAGTCGATACGCTCGACAGCGCAATTGATTGCGCTGAAGGCGAACCGAATGCCTGCAAGATGGACCGCTCGCATATTTCGGTCCCACTGATCAGATCAGCGCACGGTTCGCTGCGCACCGGTAGAGCAGGCGTCGCGATCATCAAGAAATTCGAAGGTTGCGCACGGTTACGGACCGATGGCCTTGTCGAGGCATATCCCGACCCCGGCACTGGCTCTGAGCCTTGGACGATTGGTTGGGGCGCGACTGGCAAAGACTATGACGGTTCTGGGCACATTGGCCCAGGTACCGTTTGGACACAGGCCCAATGTGATGAGAGACTTGAGCGTGATCTCATTCGCTATGCTCGCGATGTGGTGGATGCGATTGCTGGCGCACCCACAAGCCAGACACAATTCGACGCAATGGTCAGCTTTCACTATAACACTGGGGCAATTGCTAGGGCGACCCTCACCCGCAAGCATATTAAGGGCGACCACCTTGGCGCGATGCGCGAGTTTGCTCGTTGGAACAAAGCCGGTGGACGGGTCTTAAAAGGTTTGGTCAGACGCCGCGCAGCAGAGGCAAAATTGTATGCATCATAATGGCCGCGCGTTTCGCGCCGTTTTCAATCAATAATCGCGGCTTATTTCTGCTACCACGCTTTGCCTGCCGATCGTCGAAACGCTGCCAAGCAGTGATAGCCAACGGGTAATCCTATATTCTACGCTGGTGGCGCTGTACCCACGGCCGTCGGTCACAATCTCGACATAGACACGGCGGCCAAGGTTCTTGCCCAACGCAACACCAGTTCCACGATTCAGTGCAGGATCAGCGCTGACTATGCGCAATTGATCGAGACCGATCGCATTGCGCAGTCGGCTTACCGGATCCACCCCGCCCCCGCCGCGCAAACTTGCCAAAGCGGCGCCTAATTGCAGCGTATCGGTTGCCGAGAGCGAGGTGACCGAGCCGCCGAAGAGCAGGCGGGCAAGTATCTCTTCATCCGGTAATTGTGGATTTGAGCCGAAGGACACCTGAGGAGCCTCCGAATTGCCTGTGATCGCGACGGTCACATCAATCCCGCCGCTTTCCGTTTCTGCCGCAATATCAAGGCGCGGATTGATAGGCTGCTCTGCGTCGAAAGCGATGCGACCACGCGTAAGTTCAAATCGAGTTCCAGCAAAGCTGTAAGCGCCGCGGACCAGATTAGCCTCTCCGCCGATCCGCGGGTCGCTCGTGGTCCCTCGCAAGGAGATGTTTGCGCCCCATTCGCTATCGAGTCCTAGGCCGTCTACAGAAATCCGGCTGCCTCCGCGTGCATCAACGAGATACCGCCAATCAGACGCGGCGGCCGTACGCGGTACCACATCGCGCGGTGTGTTCACTTCCCGGGTGCGAATATTAGGCAGCGCCATATCCTCTGCGGCAACGCCAAGCGCCCAGCTCGCACGGTCAATCCGTAGGCGGCCAGCGATTGTCCCGCCGCGGCCATCAGAAACGATCCTTAAAGGCCCCGTTAGCGTCGCTGAAAGACCGTTGGCATTGAGCAAGCGCGCTCTGTTAACAGCCGCTTTCAAGTCGATCTGCGGCGCTCTACCCGATTGAAGCCCAGCAAAATTGACCGTGCCGCTGCCGCTTACCGTGCCGCCGCGCGCTGTCGTTCCGGCAAACCGGGTTAGCTGAAGGCGAGAGCTGGTAAAGCGTCCGCGCATCGCAACGTCTGCGATATCTGTGCCTGATAAAGCGCTTTGCACGCGCAGACTATCGCTCGCCACACGCCCATTAAAGACGGGGTTGAGTAAGGTTCCTGTTACCTGCGAATTTACATCGACGGGGCCGGTCAAATCGAACGTCTCGATACCTGCCAGACGCCACACAGACTCTGCTGGACCACTATAATCAACCTTGCCTGACAAACGCCCTTGTTGCAGACGAGCAACCAAGTCTCCGCTGGCTGGAAGGCCAGTAATAGTGCCTTTTACTTTACCCAATTGATTGCCGCCGTCGCGAAAAACCGCGCCGCCTGAGAGCCGCGAAGGAGTGAGGTCCAGCACCGCGAGCAAATCGACGGGTCGCGATGATAGGACAAGCCCAGAGCGTGTGAAGTTCTTCACCCGTATCTTCGCATCCGCATTAGGAGCGTTGCTTCCAATCTGTCGATATTTCACGATACCAGAAATCACCCCGCCAAACCCAAGATCAGCCACCGCCAGATCGGCGAGTGAGAGCGGCATATTGGCAAGTTTTGCGTCAATCGCGGTTTCAGCCCCGCCCAATGCGCCTTCAACGATCGCATAACCGCGTCCAAAGCCGACCTGTGTCGGCGCCAGCCTCCAACCGTCTTGCTCTGAACCAGACGTCAGCACCGCGCGGCGCGGCATGGTGATGCGGCGCCCAGCAAATTCTCCGCGCGCAAGCAAAGCGATCCGATCAGGCGCGATATCGCCGTCAAACTTCAACGAAAATCGGTCGCTGCGCCGCCCGGCAATAGAGGCTGTTACATCGCCGCTGCCGTTCGCTATGTTGGCATCTGCTGCGAACCTCGCCAAATATAAACCACCGTAGCGAAGGCCTTCGCCCGATATATCGGCCTCAATCTCGCTCGTCCCTTTCGCGACGGCGGCTTTTACGTTGATATCTGCACTCGCGAGCGAGATTGGGGTGGCGCCGCCAAAGTTCGCGTTTGCAGCGGTCACATCAGCGGCGAAACCTTGCACTCCGCCTTCAGGTGCCAGCCCAATCGTTCCTGACAGACCACCGCCATTAAGGGACAACCGACCGCGCCCCCCATCATCTTCAAGAGCAAGCGCGCCCGTCACATCGGTACGCCAAACCCGCAGGGATGCGATATCTATTTGCGCTGGCGCATTGCCTGGCAAAGCTAAACCAAGCGAGCCGGCAAACGGCCCGAGCAGTGACCCACCCTCTGTATCGATCGCAAAGCCATCATCACTTGGGGCGATGGCCACGCGCACATCGGAAAGTCCAGCTGCGGGGAGCGGGTCTGCGAACACCAAGACGGCCCGCGGACCATCAACCGCGAACTCCGCATCAATGTCAAATGGGCCATATTCGCTGTGGCGACCTGATCCGACGAGGTTCGTAGTGCCATCAACCACGCGCCCATCGGCGGTCAAAGTAAGGTTGGGGCTTTCTGCGGAAAGAGCATTGAATGCAAAAGGCGAGTTCCCTCCCACAGACAAACCGCCGCGCAATTTGACCGCACCGCCAGCGACATTGGCCACTGTCTCGTTAGAGATATTGGCGAGATCACCAGCAAAGTTCGCGCGTAAACTCCAAGGCACATTCGCGCCGACCTTCAGCAGGATTTTCGCGGTTGCATTGGCGGTGCCGATTTCGGCCAGCGTCAGGCCGCGCGCGGCGACGGGACCGGCCAGAGCATATGCTCCCGCTGCAGTGTTGCCGCGTAGGCTCAAATTCGCGGCGATCTGTCCAAACGAGACCTGTAAATTATCGCTGGTCAGGGCATTGTTGCGCCAGTCGAGTGCCCCGCGCAGCGTACCGCTCGTCAAATAGGGATCAAGCGCTTCCACACCTGTGTTCACCGGCCCGCTGATTACATCAAGCGGAACTGACCAACCTGCGCCATCGAAGCGGGCAACCCCGTTTTGACGAAGGTCTGCAATCTGCGTCTCCCCAGATATCAGTTGCCCTACGTCAAGCCTATGCGCGATTTCAATGTCACGGAATGGGCCATTTAGGGTTGCATTTAAACTAGTATTTCCGAGCGTAAGATTATCCGCAAACAAGTTCTGATCGCGCAAGTTTGCATCGACTGTAAATTCGTTAAACGTATTATCCGCAAGATCGACAGCGCCCTCACCTCGCGCCATGAGCGCGCGCGTAACCGCCGTAACTTGCCCGTCAAAAACGCTCTCCTCAAGACGGCCAACAACGGCCAAAGATACCGCTTCACCCAAAGCGCGCGACGTCAGCCCAGTGCCCGAAAAGGGCGATGCAATCTGGCCAAGCAGATTGTATTCACCTGCACGATTGGCAATCTGAAACCCTGCTATCCGTTTTGCCTGCACCGCGTCATCATCAAGCTGACCCCTGCGCGTAACCAGGCCGTATCCAAGCCATTCCGTCCAAGTACCCTCGCCCGTGATCTGAGCGCGGTAACCGTCTTGAAGGCCCGCAATTTGGGCGATCACGCCGCCAGCAGGTGCGGCGTAATCCAGTTCAAGATCGAACCGGTCACCATCGGGCATAGCGTCAAGCAACAATGCCAAACGATCTTCGCTACCTAAATTGCCATCAGCTTCGACGAACACACGGCCCGCACGAATATCAGCTGTGGCGGTCAAATCGACGCGCTGCGCATTCTCACCGGCCAAGCCCGGCGCAAGTGTAAGGTTCTCAATCGCCAATTGGTCGATGCGAATGTCAAAATTTGGCAGGATTGGCGCATCAGGATCACCCGGCAGCAATTCTGGCAAGCGCAGCAGCGTACCTCTTCGAACGGTTAGTTCACGGACGTCCAATCCGCTCCAAAGCCAAGCAAGCGGGTTCCAGTTGAGTTCCACCTCTGGAATGCTCAGAAATTCGCCCTGCGGATCAAACAATACGACATCATGCAATGTAGCTTGCCCGTAGATGTCTCCTTCAATCCTACCAACCTCAAAGCGCAGCCCGGATGCGGGCGCAACCTCGGCAATTTGATCGGCAACAAAACGCTTCCCAATTGAGGTGCTCAAAAATGCTCCAACCAGCAACAACGGAAGCAAAAGAATGGCGAGCGCCCAGCCAAGCCGCTTCGCCCAGCGGCGTTTGCGCTTATCGGGCGGACTTTCTGCGTCTTGTTCCTGGATCTCAGTGCCGCTCATCAGAAGGCCTGACCCAAGCTCACATAAACCACCACAGGGCTATCAAATTCATTGGGGTTAAGCGGCACACCGACATCAAACCGGATCGGGCCAAAGCCGGTCTTGTACCGTATACCCAGACCAGCGCCGACGCGGATTAGTCCTAGATCCGGTGCGGTGGCAGTAGAAACCGACCCCGCATCTATGAACGGGACGACTTCCAATGCTCCGTCGAAAAAGCCGGTTTGAATGCGCGCTTCAAGCGCAAGTTCTACCAGCGAACGCCCACCTGTTGGTTCGCCGCTTATGGGATCGCGCGGACCAATCGCTTGGAAACCATAGCCGCGGACGGATCCTCCACCGCCAGCGTAGAGCCTGCGCGATGGCGCGATAACATCAGTTGACGCCCCTTGAATTGTGGCAAAGCGCCCGCGTCCGGCAAGCACAGTTGATCCAATGGATTGGTAATAGGTCGCGTCCACTTCGCTTCGGAAGTAAAAGCTAGAAACATCTTCACTTCTAGAAACCTCGGGTGCAAGCGTACCGCTGAGTCTAAAACCAGACGTCGGATCAAGCAGATCATCACTGCCATCGATAGTCGCACGGGCGAAGAAGCCGCCGATAAGGAAATCTTGCCGCGGAGAGTCAATCCCTCCAACACCTTGGTTGCGCTCACTCGTATACAGCAATTCACTGCCAACCGCCCAACTAAACGGCTTTTGAAACAAGAGATTGGATAGTCTTTCAAACGTGCCGCGCAGCGCAATGGTCCGCGCGTCAACCGCCTCTGTTTCGATGTCGCTGGCATAGGCGTCAATCGTCAAAACCTGATCGCGAGCTCGGAAATTGCCGCGCTTGAAACTAAGGCTGGCTAGCTGCTCGCGCGTTCCTGCGATGGCCCGGGCGGTCAGCGCGCCTTCCGGCGGGAAGAGATTGCGATGCTGCCAGCTGGCCTCAACTTTCAGACCATCTTCCGATCCAAAGCCAATTGCGCCTGCGATCGTGCGGAGCTTCGCCTTTTCGAGGCCCACATCCATTGCGACAACACCGGGCTCATCACCGCGCGGCGGTGTGATCTCCCGCGGGGTAACGCTGACCGAGGAAACAAGGCCAGTCGCGGTTACTGCGCGGCGCAGATCGAGTTCCAGACTGCGTTGATAAGTATCTCCCGGGTCAAACCGAGCGATCCGTTCAAGGTGACGATCCGATAGGAAATCAGGCAAACTGCTATTCACACCGCCAAACACATATTTACCGCCCGGTTGAACCGGCAAAGTAAGATCGCCTTCACGCCGGTCATGGTCGATCAACAATTCCGCCGCAGCGATTTCGGCAAACGGATAACCCTTCTCGCCCAAGGCTGTGTCGAGAGAAGCCACCTCATCAACAATGCGATCATTGTAAAGCGGCTGGCCTGATTGGATATCAAAGGCAGCACGCAGCGTCTCATAATCAGGCGCAGTGTCCAGCGCGCCAAGGTCGATCAAACCGAAATCATAACGCTCGCCCGGCAGAATATCGAAACGGATGCTCGGATCGGCGTCGGCCACCTCTTCGCCAATACGCCGCCCGCTAATTTGGCGGATCACTTGGCCGTCGTAATAGCCATAATTGCGCAAAAGCCGTTCAAGTAAACCTTGATCTGCCCGTGCGCGAGCCGCCAGCTGAGCAATCGAATCTTCACCCGAATCCAGCTGTTGAACGGTAGACAATGCGTTGAAGCGAGAGATGAAATTGGTGTTCTCAGGAAAAGAATCACGGTCGCTTGGGAAGGCGAGTACCAACTCATCACTGACCCGTTCAGGCCGCAACTCAGGTAACACGATTAAGTCTGGTGCATCGATTTCTGCCAAGGCCTCAACTTGCGGATCGGGTTCAAGCGGCTCCGGAAGGGCGAGTTCAAACTGCTCAAGCTGTTGGTCAATAGTGTCCGTGACTAGTTGAGGTGAACTAGGGGTTTCGGTTTGCGGCGGCTGATCATCTGACGCCGAACCTCCAGATGCCCAATCTTCGGGGGCTTCAACAGCACTGTCGGGGATTAAGTCTTCCAGACGAAACGGCGCAGGCGCGGTAACCGGTGGAGCAGGCTGGTCTGTGGAAACCACCTCTTGTTCGTCAGACTTTGTTTCGCTTTGCTCAGATTCGGGTTGATCGAGCGGAGCGGCCTGCTCCTGCCCGCGCAACGGAGTTGTAAACATGGCGCAGCCAAACACCGCGCCGAGCAGAACACTTTTCAATGTCGTAGATTTAACTCGCTGGGAGTTTAGCCGGCTGGCCATCCTTACCGCGCGCTGCAGGGAGCCCGCCAGCGGATTTATCGCGCGGAGCGGTTGCTGCGGCGATGAGCGCAGATTGATCTTCGTTTGACATACGTTGCCAACCATCACGTGTGAGGCGTTCGAGAGGTCGATAGCGCACCTTGTACTGCATCCTGGGCGAACCCTCGACCCAATAGCCGAGATAAACATATGGAAGGCCTTCCGCCGCAGCACGCTGAATATGATCGAGAATTATATAATTCCCCAGACCGGCGCGAGTTCCATGATCTGGGTCATAAAAGCTGTAAATCATCGACAGACCATCACCCTGCCGATCAGTTAAACAAGCTCCAATCAGTTTTCCCGGTTGACCGTCGCTGCTTGGCTCACGATATTCAACCAGATAGCTGGTAACCGGCGTGTGCTCTACCATGTCAGCATAGTCGAGTTCATCCATAGCGGCCATTCCACCATCGGGATGGCGTTCGCTGAGATATTTTGTCAGGAGCTCAAACTGCTCATCTGTCGCCCATGGCCTGCATTCAGTTACCACCAAGTCAGTGTTGCGCTTCAATAGGCGCTTTTGCGTAGAAGATGGCGCGAACTCATCAGCGACGACGCGCACCGAAACACAAGCCTGACAATCCTGACAGCTGGGGCGATAAGCAACCGTCTGACTACGGCGAAACCCAATTCGGCCCAATGCTTCATTCAGTTGATCGGCATGACCGCCCTTTAGCTCTGTAAAAACCTTGCGCTCACTCTTGCCCGGCAAATAGGGGCAAGGCGCTGGGCTGGTCACGAAAAAGCGGGGGAAGCGTATCGGGGCCGTCACGATTTGCCTGTAGTCCTCTCACGTGGGGAATCAGCGGGGCGCTGCGTTAAGACAATCTTATGCCTGCTTAGCAAGCGAAGTAAAAGACTCTTAACCATGAAACAGGGTGAACAAAACCTTACTATGCACATCTCGTCGTACCCTAAGGTGGCCGGATACACTGGGGAAACTCAGTTCCCTCCAATTTGGATCGGATTGATCACTGCTCGCTAAATCGAGAGCGCGATCTTACCCGGTTATCCAAAAACCGGCGGATCAAGCCAATTCGGCGACGCTAACTTGATATCCAGCTTCACCCAGCGCCTTTACCAATGCATTGAGTTGATCGGCATCGCGCGCCTCGCACTCAATGTCCGTAATCAATCCCTTGGCAGGCAGCGTTGTAAAAATGCGCTGGTGGTAGATTTCGATGATGTTGACGTTGTGAGCATCGAACAGACGCATGACCTTAAACAGAGCGCCCGGTCGATCCTGCAAGGTCACACGCAGACGCGCTAAGCGCCCCTGCCTAGCCAGGTCGCGCAGGAGGACATTGGCAAGCAAACGCGTATCAATATTACCGCCGCAAAGGACCAACCCGATGGACTTTCCGGCGAACCTCTCAGGATATTGAAGCACAGCTGCCAAACCCGCAGCTCCGGCGCCCTCAACCACGGTTTTCTCGATCTGCAGCAGCAAGGACACCGCTTTTTCCAGCCAAGGTTCATCGACCAAAAGGATGTCATTCACGCGCTCAGAAATCACTTTGCTGGTGAACTCACCCGGCTGTTTAACAGCGATTCCTTCTGCGAGCGTATCGCCGCCGCAAACTTTATTTTCGCCTTTCAACCGCGCATACATACTTGGGAACAGGCTCGCCTGCACGCCGATCATCTCTATCTCGGGATTAAGCGCATTGGCGACTGTCGACATGCCAGAAATCAATCCGCCCCCACCAATAGGTGTAACAAAACAGTCAAAATCCGACTTCTGCTCCAACATTTCGAGCGCGACCGTGCCCTGGCCTGCTGCGACGTGCGGGTCGTCGAAGGGGTGTACAAACGTGAGCCCCATTTCCTGCTCCAGCTTGCGCGCATGAGCATTTGCATCGTCAAAAGTCTCACCTTCAAGCACGACATTACCGCCGACACTCTCGGTCTGCATGACCTTAACCGTAGGCGTCGTGCGCGGCATAACAATCGTAACCGGCACGCCCAAACGCGTCCCGTGATAAGAAAGGCCTTGGCTGTGGTTGCCCGCTGATGCTGCGATAACGCCGCGCTGGCGCTGCTCATCGGTCAGCTGCAACAATGCATTGAGCGCGCCGCGCTCTTTATAGGCAGCGGTAAACTGCAAGTTCTCAAATTTCAGCCAAATCTCTGCACCCGTAATCTCCGATAGAGTAATTGAGTGCATCATCGGGGTGTTGACCACCGCGCCTTTGATCCGTGCAGCGGCTGCGCGCACATCGTCTAGGGTGAGATCATCCGCGCTAAAGATAGCGCCGTTTGCGTTCGCGGAGGCTTGTTTGACTGTCATGACGCTAGGGCCGTTAGGCGTTTGCGCGCATCAGGGCAATGCGAATGGCGTCTTGGCCGTTCGGTGGATTGGGTTGGCGCAGCCAGCAATTGGGATTAGAGCATTGCCAATATGAGCAAAATTCAAAAATTGGCCTTTATCGGATTGGGCGTAATGGGCGGACCGATGGCCGGTCATTTAGCCCGCGCTGGTCACACCGTCACAGCGTATAATCGCTCAAAAGAACGTGCTGATAAATGGCGCGCCGCGTGGTCAAAAGAAGGGCTGCCTGTCAATTTTGCTGATACGCCAGCCACGGCGGCGAAAGATGCCGACATTGTCTTTATTTGTGTTGGCAATGACGATGACCTCGCCAGCGTTACATTTGGCGAAACCGGCGTTTTGACCGGGATAAAGAGCGGCGCGCTGCTGGTTGACCACACGACTGTCTCTGCAAAGATGGCGCGGCAATTGTCAGCAGCCGCAGCAGAGCTTGCTATCGATTGCATTGATGCACCCGTTTCAGGCGGTCAAGCTGGCGCTGAAAACGGCCAACTGGCGATTATGTGCGGCGGTAACGAAGAAGCGCTTGCCCGCGCCGCCCCAATTATGGATTGCTACGCGAAAAGCATCGTCCATGTCGGAGAAGCTGGCGCTGGTCAGACGGCTAAAATGGCAAACCAAATGTGCATCGCGGGCGTACTGGCTGGCCTGTCTGAAGCCGTTCGGCTGGCAGAGGCCGCTGGACTTGATATGGATAAAGCATATCAAGCTATTTCTGGCGGCGCCGCGCAAAGCTGGCAGATGGATAATCGCTGGGCGAGTATGGCGGCAGACAGTTTTGATTTCGGTTTCGCAATCGACTGGATGCGCAAGGACCTCGGCTATGCTCTGGACGAAGGAAAACGCCTAGGGTTGTCATCGCCAATGACAGCTTTGGTCGATCAGTTTTACGCCGATATACAAGCGGACGGAGGAGGCCGGCTGGATACCAGCGCTCTCATCACCCGATTGCCGCAACCCAAAAGGGATTAAGACACGTTATGATCCGTATACTTTCCGCCACAGCGGCATGCGCTGCGCTGGCTTTTGCTGCTACTCCAAGCCTCGCAGACACGCTCGTATATAATGTCGATGGCATTACGATCGGAGACTCAGGTGAGGTGGAACGCTTCGTCGGATTGGTGTTCGATGATGACGGGACGATAACGGACGTATTGGAGCGCGGTGACGATCGGCCGAGCGATGTTGATTTCGCCATCGATGGCCAAGGTCGCGTGATGTTGCCTGGCATGATTGATGCGCATGTGCATGTGATGGGCATTGGCTATGGCGCTCTAACGCTGGATTTATCCGATACGACATCCTTGGACGATGCGCTCAGGAAGATCGCACAGTTTGCAGAAGAAAACCCCGGACGCCCCTGGATATTGGGCCGTGGATGGAATCAGGAAAAATGGGGCCTTGGCCGTTTTCCGACGGCCGAAGAACTGGATACGGCTGTATCTGACCGGCCCGTCTGGCTCTCACGCGTTGATGGGCACGCAAGCTGGGCCAACACAAAAGCGCTGGAAACAGCGGGCGTTACCGCCGCATCAACGGATCCTTCTGGTGGCAGGATCATCCGCAAGGCTGATAGCCGTGAACCCGCAGGGGTTTTCATCGATGCCGCTGAGGAATACGTCAACAAAGTTGTGCCCGCTCCGCGCCCAGAAGATAGCGATCTTGCCTTGCGCAAGGCGCAGGACATGTTGTTCGCAAATGGCATCACAGCAGTTGCCGATATGGGCACAACGATTGAGCATTGGCACACCTATCGCCGCGCTGGCGACAACGGCACTCTCAAACTACGCATCATGTCATATGCCAACAGTGTGGAGACGATGGAACTGATCGGGGGGCCTGGCCCAACACCGTGGCTGTACGAGGATCGCCTGCGCATGGGCGGTGTTAAGTTGTACCTAGACGGCGCGCTTGGTTCACGCGGCGCTACGCTGAAAAAGCCTTATGCCGATGAACCCGGCACCAAGGGTTTGCCTCTGCTGAGCCAGGCTCAATTGCGAAATTTGATGAGCCGCGCGGCGATCGACAATTTTCAGCCCGCTGTACACGCCATTGGCGATGCCGCGAATGCCGATGTCCTATCAGCCATCGCAGAGCTCAATGAGAGCTACACCGGGGATCGGCGCTGGCGCATTGAGCATGCGCAAATTGCAGACCCCGCTGATCTGCCCTCTTTTGGCCAACACGGAATAATCGCATCGATGCAGCCGCTGCACCAATCGTCCGATAGAACGATGGCAGAAGCACGATTGGGCCCGAACCGTCTTGGAGGAGCATATGCTTGGCGGAGTATCCTGAACGTTGGCGGGCGCTTAGCGTTTGGATCGGATGCACCTGTGGAGCCTGCCGATGCCTTCGCCGGACTGGCCGTCGCAATCAGCCGAACAGATGCAAACGGTGAACCATTTGGCGGCTGGCGAGCGCAAGAAACAGTCAGCCGCGAGCAAGCACTGAGAGCGTTTACTGCAGATGCAGCCTTCGCTGGGTTTGCCGATGGACATTTCGGCCGGTTGATCATTGGAGAACGCGCGGACTTTCTTTTGGTCGATCGGGATCCATTACTGGCCGCACCAGAGGATATCCGAGCCACACAAATCTTCGGGGTTTGGATTGGCGGAGAACAAGTCGTCGCGCGCTGAAACCAAGCGGTCTCGCCGATCTTGCAAATATAAAGTCATGATTTATTAACCTTATTCATCTTATGGGCGCGACGTCGCTTGTTTACTTAGGAAGATTGAGATCAGACGCCGCGCTGTGGCCAAACGTTTATATTGGCCGCGTATTTTTAGCTGAAGGATGTAAGGAATCGAATCGTGATCAATGTGTGCTCTAGACTCATGGTTCTTTGCGCACATGCAGCATTTGAAGGCTTGCTGCAGTGCGGTATAAATGCATCATTCAAGCGCTTAAAGTAGCAAGTGATTGATATATAACGGTATTTAAAACGAGTTTGGTGCCGATTTGTTTTAAAAAGAGGGTTGCCACAGTCGACAGAGTGCACTAGTTAACCAACCGAATTTGAATAAAAAGAACTTATTAGGAGACCATCGATGAAAATCCGTACGCTTGCCGCTGCAACAGCAGCAATCTCGCTTGCAGCTACACCAGCTATCGCAGAAGCTTCATTCGACCGTGCTATTGCACCTGTCGAAGGCGAAAGCGAACTTGAAGGCAGTTCAGGTATCATCATCGCGCTTCTGGCAGCTGCAGCTGTCATCGCTGGCATCATCATCGCCGCAGACGGCGACGACGATCCCGTCAGCGTCTAAGTCTTAAAGATACATCGATACAATTACGGGGCCCTTTTGGGCCCCGTTTTTTGTGCGCAATTGGTGTATCTTTAGGTATGCTGAGTGATTAGCGGAGCCGCAGAACTCAAGCGTGCGCGAAATATGACAGATCTGCCAATCAGGCAGCTCAATGATTGGATTGCTTCAACGTATGCTAGCGACGAAGTCGTGAGCGAAATACATTTCAGCCGGCCGGCTTAGGTTTCCTCAGTCACTTCAACTGGCGGCGCAGCCTCTGAGAGCTCCTCAACGTCACTCTCATGCTCAGCACTTCTTCCGCCGCGCTCTTGCAATCGCATCAGCAATAAAGACCCTTCAAATAGGATCAGCAGCGGTACAGCGAGAATGATCTGTGATCCCGGATCGGGCGGCGTCACAACGGCCGCTAATGCAACCACACCGACAATAACGTATCTGCGTGCAGCGACGAATTGCTCACGCGTGACAATGCCAGCCCGGTTGAGCAGCAACAACAGAACCGGCAACAAGAACGTGACCCCAAACGCCAGAATGAACTGCATAACCAGGCCGAGATAGTTGCCCGTGCCTGGTAACGCCTCGATATCCAGACCGCCAACGGTGCCTTCAAATCCAAGGAACCATCGGAACGCAGTAGGCATGACAACGTAATAAGCCAGCGCGGCCCCGCCGGTAAACAGCACGGGCGTGGCAATCAGAAACGGCAGGAAAGCTCTTTTTTCCTTCGCATATAATCCGGGAGCAACAAACGCCCAAAGCTGGTTGGCGATGACAGGAAAAGCGATAAAGAAACCGGCAAATAGCGCGACTTTCAATTCGACAAAAAACGCTTCGTACAACTGGGTGTAGATTAGTTTGCCCTGCCCTTCCGGGAAAGCTGCAGTAAGTGGTCGTACCAAAAAGCCGAAAATATCATCTGCAAAATAGAGACAGATGCTGAACGTAATTGCCAAAGCAATCACGCATTTAACCAACCGACCACGCAGTTCAATCAAGTGATCGAGCAACGGCGCCTGCGTCTCATCAATATCTTTGATGCCAAGTGCCACGTCAGCCCTGCCCTTTGCTATCGGCGCTTGATCGCGAAGGCTCCGCGCCTGCGTCGAGCGGCAGTTCTGGCTCTTTCCCAACGGCCTTAATCTTATTGGTTTTTGGCGTTGCAGCACTCGCTTCCACCGAAGATTCCGCAGCTGATGTGGCAACCGCATCATTCGCATCCGCTGGCGGCATCACATTGCGCGGCTTTGCTGGCGGCGGGCCAGTCATCACTGGCTCACCAGCATCTTCAGCAGCGGCACCTGATTGGCGCTTCATGATCGCCTCGTTCTGGGCCTGCCACTTCTTTTCCATGTCTTCGAGTTCAGCTTCGCGAACCATGGTATCGAGGCCCGAACGAAAATGCGCGGAGACCTTGCGGACTTTGCCGATCCAACGACCAGCAGTGCGCATGGCCAACGGCAGGTCCTTTGGCCCGATAACGATCACCGCCACAATGACGATAACCAGCAGTTCTGCGGCGCCTAAATCGAACATGGTCGGGTCCGGCGCTGGGCCGCTCTCCGTTTAGAAATCAGTTAGCAGCGTCTTTTTGATCCGCTGCCTTGCTCTCGCTAGCTGATACGCCATCACTTGTCGGGCCTTCAATCTGGCCGTTCGGCTCCGAGGGTTTTGAAGAAGATGCATCGACATCCTCGCTCATACCCTTCTTGAAACTGGAAATTCCTTTGCCAAAATCACCCATCATTTCTGAAATGCGCCCGCGCCCAAACAGGACGAGGACAACGATTGCAACGATGGCGATCTGCCAGACACTAAAACCCATGGGGTAATGACTTTCTCTGCTTAACCTGTGGCCAATATAGGCGCGATGACGCCGCTACGCCAGTCGCAACGCACAAATTGATCTGCGTGCGCTATTCGCCCTGTCCGGTTAGAGGAGGATTAGGCGGCATGTTTTCTTGATCTGCAACGGTTTCCACGGCAGGATTTCCATCACCCTCAACCTCTTCGTTATCATCGCCGGTATCGCCTGTGTCAGGGTTCATGGCCGCTTCAAGCGCATCATCCACCGGATCAAGCAGGCCTGCCGCTTTTAATTCATCAATACCTGGCAAGTCACGGCGGGAACTCAGCCCGAAATGATCGAGGAAATCAGGCGTCGTTGCATAGATGACCGGGCGCCCTGGAACTTCGCGGCGGCCCGCCAGCTTAATCCAGCCAGCCTCCATTAAAACATCAAGTGTACCCTTGGCGGTTTGCACCCCGCGGATCGATTCAATGTCCGCCCGGCTCACCGGCTCGTGATATGCGATGATAGCGAGAACCTCTGTAGCCGCACGGCTCAGTCTGCGGACTTGTTCGCGTTCTCGGCGCAGCAGATGCGCGAGGTCAGGCGCGGTCTCAAAATGCCACCGTTTACCCCGCTCAACCAGATGAATGCCGCGTTCCGCGTACTGTTCGGAAAGCTGTTGCAAGCCATCACGAACGTCGCCGTTGCTAAGACCGCCCAGATGCGTTCCCAGCGCCTCGACGCTCATTGGCTCTTCTGATGCAAACAATGTCGCTTCAATTCCGCGCACAATATCGTTCATTTTGCGCTCGCCTTCTCGCGCAGACGGCGGACCCGCAACGCGCCATACGCCTCTTCTTGCGACAATTCCGCTTTCCCAAGCCGCGCCAACTCCAGCGCGGCGACAAAACTGGATGCGAGGGCTGACTTGCGCAGCTCCGGTTCAGCGTGCGGTGGGAGAAAGTCCCGTATTTCCATCCAGTCGAGGGTGACACCAAGCATGGAAGAAACCCGCTCCAACGCGCTGTCTAGGGTCATCACCGGACGATCGGAGACGTGATAAATGCGCGGCGCAGTGCGCGCCTTCACCTGACCATACGCCTGAATCAAGGAATAGCTGTCGCATTTCCATTGCGTCTTGCGGTCAATCCGCAGCCCTTCAGGAGCGCCGCGAATGAATATATCACGCCCGATCCGGTCTCGCCCCATCAACCTAGCAGCCGCTTCACGCATCGCCCCCAGACGTTGCAGGCGCAGTTGGAGGCGTAGCGCCAGCTCTTCGGGACTTGGGTCTTCTTGCTCATCCTTGGGCAGGAGCAGCGCGGATTTGAGATAGGCCAGCCAAGCCGCCATCACAAGGTAATCGGCGGCCAGCTCCAACCGCATGGCTTCGGCTTGTTCAACATAGGTCAGATATTGATCCACCAGCGCAAGGATAGAAATTTGCCGCAAATCAACCTTTTGCCGCCTTGCAAGGTCGAGCAAAAGATCAAGCGGCCCTTCCCAGCCGTCCAGCTCTAGATAAAGCGCCTTTTCATGTTCGCTTTTGGCTGCATCATCGCCGGTGGGATCGCCCCAGTTCGCCCCGCCCTGCAGATCAAGAGTGCCCGGCTCATTCGTATCAGAGGTTCCATCGGGCAGCATAAAGCCTCCTGTGCTCATGTTGCCTCTCCGACCAGATTTAACAGTGTATCACGTTTGGCCAGCAATTCAGCGGACGAGCCGAGGTCATCACGAATTTTGGTTTGCGCGAGCGCACCGTCCAAGCGCGCGATCGCGGCGTCCGACATGCTTGGCAGCGCTTCGCAAATACCCTGCATATCATCCTTCTTGGCCCAGCAATTAAGGATAATGTCGCAGCCTGCCGCATAAGCCTTGGCAGAGCGTTCCGGAATCGTGCCGTCCAGCGCCTCCATATCAATGTCATCGGTCAGCAGAAGGCCGTCAAAGCCGATCCGGGTGCGGATGATATCGCGAATGATTGTCTCTGACAGAGTGGCGGGGTTGTCCGCATCCCACTCAGTGAACAGCAAATGCCCCGTCATTCCAATCGGCGCGTCTTTCAGCGCCTGAAACGGCGCAAGGTCAGCCTCAAGCTCGGCATCGCTGGCGGTAACTGTCGGCATTTCCTTATGCGTATCGGTGGTTGTGCGGCCGTGGCCCGGCATGTGCTTGATGCACCCGGCAACGCCTCCGCGAGCCAACCCGTCGAGCGTCGCTCGTCCAATGGCTGCAACCTGCATAGGTTCACTGCCCAAAGACCGATCACCGATAACATCATGCGCGCCCGGCTGGCGCACATCGAGCGGCGGGTGGTAATCGACGGTGATACCCATCGCCGACAACTCCAGCGCCATCGCATGGGCATTGGCCCGTGCTGCCTCAATCGCACTAGCCGGGGCAAGCCGGTAAAGATCGTCGAACTTTTCACCTGCAGGGTAAGGCGCCCAATGCGGCGGGCGGAGCCTCGCAACTCGTCCGCCTTCTTGATCGATAGAAATGAGCAGGCGCTCGCGCCCATGAAGCGCCCGAAGATCATCGGTGAGCACGCGCAATTGATCAGGATTGTCGCAGTTTCGCCCGAACAGGATGTAGCCTGCTGGATCGGCCTCTTTGAAAAAGGCACGCTCCTCTTCGGTCAGCTCAAGGCCAGAAATGCCGAAAATCGCAGGTGTCATAGACGAAACCTTGCAGGCGCATGCAGCTCAGGCAAGCATCGTAACCCTGAGTCGTGGGGAAAACCTAAAGGCAATCGCGGCTTTAGCGCTTAACCTGACAGGCGACCCCGTCAGCTTTCAAGTCACTGCAAAGCTTTTGTGCGGCAGCCAAATTGCTGGAGACCGCTTGCAAGCGGTAAACCGTACCGATGTCGGCCTGCCCCTTTTGCACGCGGTGACGTACGCCGTTAAGCACGCTCGTTTGACGGGTGAGCGTGACCCAGCCTGCTTCCGCCTTGGCCCGAGTGCCATAAGCACCCACTTGAACGCCGACACCGCTGCTAGCAGCGGGTTTCTCATCCGTGCTGCGTGTCGCAATCGACGGGCCAGTGCCGCTGTCGTTAACGCTGTCAGCCGATGAGCCGGAAGAAGCGGCGCCGGCAGCTGCGCCTGACGTTGCACCATCGCCATCAGCGATCACGCTATCACGCGTTTCGCCCTCACCTACAGCAGGAGCAACATTACCCGTGCCAGCAAATTCCTTGCCTCCCGGATTTTCGGGGCGTTCTTTGTAAGGACCATCAGGGGCAGGAATGGTGCTGCCATCGGCGACCAGCTCTGCATCAGTGGTGCGGTTTGAGACAAACCATATCGTACCGATAATCGCTGCCAACAAAACCAGCAGGATAGCCGCAAAGCCGACTATGCGGGCCGAATCAACGCCTCCGCCATGATCATCATCTTCATCTGATTCGAGCCATGGCAGGCTCTCATCTTCGGATAGATCCAGCTCAGCTGCATCATTCATATCGTCCTTCGCGAATCAGCGATCCGCGCCCCTTACCCAAAGAGCCACACGGCTCTTACATAGATTCCACCGCCTCAACGCCGAGCACGCCGAGCCCATTGCGGATAACTTGCCCGATTGCGTCCGCTAGGAAAAGCCTTGCGCCCGTTAAACCAGCATCCTGTTCCAAGATGAAGCGTTTCTGCGGCATATCGTTGCCCAAATTCCAGAAAGCGTGGAGGTCAGACGCCAAATCATAGAGGTAAAATGCGATCCTGTGCGGTTCGCGCGCTTTTGCGGCGGCTTCAACTTCACGAGGGAACTGCGCCGCACGCTTAATCAACGCCAGCTCTTCCTCGCCCAATTGCGCCAAATCATCGCCTGATGGCGCAAGACCAGCCTCTGCTGCTTTGCGCAAAGTCGAGCGGATACGGGCATGCGCATATTGCACGTAGAAGACCGGATTATCTTTCGATGCCTCGACCACCTTGCCAAAATCGAACTCCATCTGCGCCTCAGGCTTGCGGGTCAGCATGGTGAAACGCACCACATCCTTGCCCACTTCCCTGATCATGTCTGCAATAGTGATAAAGTTACCAGAGCGTTTGGACATTTTGATAGGTTCGCCATCACGCAATAGAGCGACCATTTGAACCAGCTTGACATCGAAAGGTAGCGATTTGCCCTGCCCTTCGGAAAGCGCAGCTACAGCCGCCTTGATCCGCTTGACGGTACCGGCATGGTCAGCGCCCCAGATGTCGATCAACTGATCAGCTTCGGCCGCTTTTTGCATGTGATAGGCGAGATCCGCGCCAAAATAGGTCCACTTGCCATCCGATTTCTTGATCGGGCGGTCCTGATCATCGCCAAATTTGGTGGAGCGGAACAGCGGAAGCTCAACTGGCTCCCAATCGTCCGGCGGGGCTTTGCCCTTGGGCGCTTCGAGCACACCGTCATACACGAAATCATGCTCACGCAGCCAAGCTTCGGCCGCTTCCGGCTTCCCGGCTCTATGTAAGGCGGCTTCTGACGCAAAAACATCATGCTTAATACCCAGCAGCGCCAAGTCAGCACGGATCATTCCCATCATCTCATCTACCGCTGCATTGCGGAAAATGGGAAGCCATTGGGTCTCACTTGCTTCGACGTATTCATCACCCAACTCGCCGGCTAGTGTTTGTCCAACCGGTTTCAAGTAATCGCCAGGGTAGAGTCCTTCGGGAATATCCCCAATTTCTTCACCCAGCGCTTCACGGTACCGCAGATGCGCTGACCGGGCGAGCACATCAACCTGACCACCAGCATCATTGATGTAATATTCACGCGTCACATCGTGACCGCCAAATTCAAGCAAACTCGCCAATGCGTCGCCAACCACCGCGCCCCGGCAATGACCCATATGCATAGGGCCAGTTGGGTTGGCCGAGACATATTCGACGTTCACGCGTGTGCCTTGGCCCATTTTAGACCGGCCATAACCTGACGCCATGGCGGCGATAGCGCGCAATTCCTCAAGCCACACTGCTGCATCGAGCCGCAAATTGATAAAGCCCGGTCCAGCAATTTCTGCACTGATGATCGCAGGGTCAGCTTCAAGTTTTGCTGCTATGTGTTCTGCCAGCGCGCGGGGATTGGTCTTTGCCTGCTTTGCCAAAACCATTGCAGCGTTGGTCGCAAGATCGCCATGCGAGGGATCACGCGGCGGCTCTAACGTCACATTGGTGAATGTCGCGTCTACTGGCAGCACGCGACCAGCTTGGAGTGCCGAAAGGACGCTGTGAGTCTTGGCCACAAAGGCTGCATAGAGAGTCTGGGTTTCTGTCATTTCACGAGCGCAGTTAGCGGAAAGAAGTCTAAGCGGAAAGAGAGTGTCTGAATGCCAAACGATAGCACGGCGACCGCAACACCAGTTGGCCGCCCACAGCGGCGTGATCTTTGGTCGCAAACGCGAAGAAAAGCACGCATGAACGAGCGCGAAAACTAGCGTGTTACGTTGTAAGCCAATTGCTGCTCAGTAAGCTGAAAGCCAATGAGCATTTCGAAACTGGTCCGCTGAATTGCTGCACGCACTTCTGGAGCAGATAGTGGATCGAGCGCTGCGTCGACATCGCCGGCCCTACGTTTGCGAGTGATACGTTCTTGGATGTCGGCTGGCAGCGTCGCATCTGCACGGTTCACGAATGACCCTGCCTTACCTGTTGCTTGCGCGCGTTCTTGACCATCGGCGAAAGTCAGGGTCACTTCGCCTAGACGCTTAGTCACGACCGCGCTACCACCCCGAAGAACCGTCACGAAATAAGGCAAAGTTACCGTTCGGGCCCCGCGTGCATCCGTTCGGCGAGCAAGAACATCAAAAGTTGCGCCGCTGTAGACCCGCTCGCCGCTTTCATCGCAAGTCGAGCGCAGGTTCGTGATCGTCGCTGTCATATCAAGATTATTCAATGTCGGCTCACCAGCCGTACGGAAAGCCGTGATGTCGCCGGTGAAATTGGGAATGCCAACCGCCGGACAAGAAGTCAGAACCGCAGTGATCCCGACGCCCTGATCAATCACCAAATCCCCTTCGCGGGCGCAACCCGCAAGGGCGGCAACCAAAGCAAGAGCAGGCAAAATCGGCTTGCGAAACGTCATCAACACGGTCGTCCTCAAATATCTGTTCGGTGGCGCACTATGCCAAAGCGAAAGTAGGCCTAAATCTCAGTTCATCACGCCCTAGCGGGGCGCGCCGCAAAGCGCTAGAGGGGGAGATATGAACGCTCCCTTTCCCAACTCCAGCGATTCCGGCTCAACTGAGACGGGTGCCAGCCCTGCTGATCAAACCCCGCTCAATCTGCTGATTGCCGCTCCGCGCGGCTTCTGCGCAGGGGTCGATCGCGCTATTGAAATCGTCGAGAAAGCGATCGAGCGCTATGGCGCCCCGGTCTATGTTCGGCACGAAATCGTCCACAACAAATATGTGGTGAATTCCCTAAAGGCTCAGGGCGCAATCTTTGTCGAAGAGCTAGACGAAGTGCCTGACGAGGCCCCGGTCGTTTTCAGCGCGCATGGCGTGCCCAAGTCCGTTCCCGCAGAAGCTGAACGTCGCAACATGATCTATGTTGATGCGACATGTCCGCTGGTGTCGAAAGTACACAGACAGGCGGAACGCCAGATCGAAAAGAAGCGGCACATCATTTTCATCGGTCACGAAGGCCATCCCGAAGTCATCGGCACGATGGGCCAAGTGGACGATGGACAGATGACTCTAGTGGAGACTCTCGAGGACGTAGACAAGCTGCCTTTCGACACCCACGAGCCACTTGCTTATCTGACACAGACCACCCTTTCCGTCGATGACACTGCGGAGGTCATTGCCGCACTCGAATGGCGCTATCCCAACATCAGCGGACCGAAGGCTGAGGATATTTGCTACGCCACGTCCAATCGTCAGGCTGCGGTGAAACAAATCGCGAAGGAATGCGACTTTCTGCTAGTCATTGGCGCGCCCAACTCTTCCAACTCGGTCCGGCTGGTCGAAGTGGCTGAGCGGTTGGGCACTCCCGGCAGGCTGATTCAACACAGCGATGAAATTGATCCCACGTGGCTAAAAGGAGTCAATACGTTAGGGCTTACCGCTGGAGCGTCAGCACCTGAAATTCTCGTCCGCGACGTCGTCAAGAAGCTAAATCAACTGCGGCCTGTGCACGAGCGGACTATCACAGCGGCGGAAGAGAAAATGGTTTTCAAGCTGCCGCGCCAGCTGACCGAGTAATTCAGCGGGCGCGCATTCAATGGCGGTTTACACGCATCTTGGCGCAGAGGAATTGGCAGAGTTGATTGCCAATTATGATGTTGGCGATCTGGTCTCAGCGAAAGGTATTGCTGAGGGCGTTTCCAATTCGAACTGGTTGATTGAAACAAGCGGAACCTCCCACGCCCGCACCTCGCGATTTATTCTAACGATGTATGAGCGGCGCATTGAGCTTAATGATCTGCCGTATTTTCTAGGCTTGCTCGACCATTTGGCGGAGCGCAATTGCCCCGTCCCGCGCACAATCCATGACCGGGACGGCGCGGCCTTTCGGATGCTTGACGGCAAAGCCGTTGCACTAATCGAATTTTTACCCGGCGTTTCTCCGACACACCCAAGCGTGGAACAGGCCCGTTCTGTTGGGAATGCGTTGGCGCAAATGCATCTGGCATCTGCTGACTTTCCGCTCTTTCGAGCAAATACGATGGGCTTCGCGGATAGTCTTACCACATTGGAGAGCTGCGGCGAGCAAGGCCTGAGCTCTATTAATCCAAAGCTCCCACAAATGGTGGACCATGCCCGCGCCGCAGCGGCATTGGACCTTGCAGCGCTACCCAACTCCAATATCCATGCAGACCTTTTTCCAGACAATGTTTTGATGCTCGGTAACGCCGTGAGCGGCATGATCGATTTCTACTTTGCCTGCACTGGGACGATGGCGCTCGACTTGGCGACCACCCATGCTGCATGGTGCTTCGACAGATCAGGCAGGAACTATAATGCTAAGCTCGGTGCGGCATTGCTTGAGGGGTATGAAGCTTTGCGCCCGCTTGAAAAAGCAGAACGCGAACTGCTGCCTGAAATTGCGAAAGGAGTTTGCCTTCGGTTCGTAGCCAGCCGCGCTGAAGACTGGTTCGACACGCCTGATGATGCGTTAGTCACTCGCAAGGACCCCATGCAGTTCGTCTCACAATGGCACTTTTACAACGAAGCGGGCCCTAGTATATTCACGTAAGCTAATTTTTGAGGCAATGGTCAGGGAATGAAGCAAGTTCAAATTTTCACGGACGGCGCGTGCAAGGGCAACCCTGGCCCCGGTGGTTGGGGCGCATTGCTGCGCATGGGCAAGCATGAAAAAGAGCTGTCCGGCGGTGAACGCGATACGACCAATAATCGCATGGAATTGATGGCCGCGATCAGAGGCCTTTCAGCTCTGATTGAGCCGTGTTCGGTCGAGCTTTATTCTGACAGCAAATATGTGCTCGATGGAATGACCAAATGGGTCGAAGGCTGGCAAAGGCGTGGCTGGGTGAATGCCAGCAAAAAACCTGTACGCAATGCCGATCTGTGGCACGAATTGATCGATGTGTCGGCCAAGCACCAAGTCGAATGGCATTGGGTCAAAGGACATAGTGGCCACCCGGAAAACGAACGGGTCGACAAATTGGCAAGCGATGAGGCTGAAAAAGCCGCACGCGAGGAACCAAGCGAGAGCGAAGACGCGTAAGGTCACGGAGCTTAAAGCTGCTCTCACTTGTCCATATACAAAGCGGACGAACCCAAAATGAGCACGCCCGCTATTCATCAATTTACTTGGAAGAGCGCAATCGCTCCTTACCCATTAATATCTTAGCTGTTGTCTTCGACAGGAGCGCCAGGACCATTCTTCTGAATCGACTCGATCGCATTCTTAGCGCTCGACTTGCTTGAATAGCCCTGTGTTGAGAACATCACTTCAGAATTGTAGCTGAAGCGCACGCGGAACTCGCCGGCTTTATCTTTATAAATTTCAAATTTGTGAGACATGTTTTCCCTCCTGCTGGTGAGCGTTTCTGCAAGTTATTTTACAGATGAACGCCGTCTTGGCTAGGCATGGATTGTAACAAAGCGTTGCGGGGAATAGCGAACTCGCGAAAGGTCGGCGGTCATCTCATCCGCGTCAATCGCGAGCAATTCTTGCGCAGCAAGACGCGCGGCCGCCGGTGCGGTCTGAATGCCAAAGCCCCCTTGCCCGGCGAACCAGTAGAAACCCTCCACCTGAGGATCGTAACCGTAAACAGGCAAACGGTCCGGCGCGAAGCTGCGCAAGCCGGCCCAGCGACGTTCGACGTGCTCAATTTCCCAGTCAACTACAGTTTCGAACCGATCAATGGCGCGAGCGACGTCGATCTCTTCCGGAGCGGCGTCACAGGCCTCACTGGCAACTTCATCATGCGGACTCAACCACAAACGCCCCGCATCAGGCTTGAAATAGAACCCACCATTGATGTCGAGAACCAATGGCAAATCTTCGGGCGGTGAAGGTAACACGCGTAGCTGGACGATAGTTCGGCGTTTGGGTTCGATCCCAATTGGACGAGCGCCAGCCAGACGCGCAATTGGATCAGCCCATGCTCCAGCCGCATTGATGACCTTGGCCGTCTTATGAGTCTCGCCTGATTGGAGCGTGATTTCCCAATAATCCGAAACGGGAGGCCGCTCAATTTTAACGGCACGGGCGCAGCAGACCAGATCGCCGCCCTGACGCTTTAGTGCTTTGAGATAATGCTGATGCAGACCTGCAACATCAATATCTGCGCAGGCTGGTTCCCACAATCCGTGACGCCATTCGCCTCTCAGGCGTGGAACCTTTTCTGACAATTCTGACAGCTTGAGCCGTTCAATCGTCACACCCGTATCGGCGAACGTTTCGGTAAAGCGATCTAGCGCACTTAAATCTTCGTCGCGGGCCAGATGCACCGCACCGCGCGGCGTCAAAAAACCGCCTTCTCGAAGGAACTGCCCAGAAGCCAAAGTGAGCGGTACCACGCCCGGACCACCATAACATTCATCCCAGAACGCTGCTGACCGACCAGTGGAATGATATCCGGGCGCGTCTTCCGCTTCGAGCACAAGCACCCTGGCATGAGGCGCCAGTTCAGCCGCTAGGCTCGCTCCTGCCATTCCGGCACCAATGACGGCAAAATCGTAAATCGCGTCTGGCATCAGCTGCTGGCTTTTGGGGCCACCCTATCGAGAAATTCAGCGACGGACTGCATTGCCCGGCCTCTCACATCGTCCACTTCGCGCAAAATCTCATGCCTCGCTTCGGGACCGAATGCGACCAGTTCGCCCTTAGGCAAACGCGCGGCCGCCCGCTCGCACGCTGCATGACTGACTAGCTTGTCTTCGCTGGTGGACAATATCTGGATGGGCACGTCGACCCCTTCCATGGCTCCGGCAGCCTCAAGCACGCGCGTTGAAGCGTAGGCGCGCTCTACCCATCCCCAGCTTCCCGGCCCCATCACCAATTCTGGACGATGCTCACGCCACCACAGCTCATCTTCATAGCGATCATCATCATGGGTCAGCAATTCACGGCGGCGCGCGGGCATCTCTCCCGGCTTCTCGCTCCACTTCCAAGCGGGGCGAGCTTCATCGCCAATCCCGCGCATCAACTTTGCAGCGCCATGCAAGATAGCGAGTGGCAATGGCGGACCAGCCATACCCAGCATGGGCGCACTCAATACGGCCGCAACTGGGTCAACTCGTCGCTCTATCAGCGCCCGCATGACCAGATGACCGCCCATCGAATGCCCTGCCAACACGTGCGGCCCCGGCGTTTCTGCTTTCCAAGCTTCCCAGAAATGCGCCAAATCATCGACCCAAGTCGCAAAATCATCGATGTGGCCCGTGACTTCATCGTTACCCAGCCGGCCTGATCCAGCCTGCCCGCGCCAATCTGCGGCCGTCACACGCCAGCCATCTCGATGCCATTCATCCAAGCTTTCGAGATATTTTTCGTAATTGTCACCGCGTCCAGGAAGAAACAAAATCGAGCCTCGGTCAGGCGCAGAAGCAGCCCAATCGATGCGGCGTAGCTTATGCCCATCTGGCGCGCGCCAAATTGTCTCACTTGCTGCTTTAGGAATCGCTCTGCGATCCATCGCTTTATTAATTGTCATAATGCGACCGCTCGCATCCAGATTGCCGTCACTAATTCCGTGCCTCCGGTTTTGGTTACTTTTTAGTAAGCCATGTTCTGTAGCTAGGCCAATCAAGGAACCGCCCGAACCAGTCGGGCAGGGACTTTTGGGGGCCTAATGCTTAGTCAATATCTTCAATACGGATTGCTCATTGCCTTGGCAATTGCCCTGGTGTTCGCTGCATTCACAGACATCAAGAGTCGCCAGATCAGCAATAAGCTGAACCTTGCGATTGTGGTTGGTGCGCCTGTGTTCTGGTTTGCGAGCGGCATTTCTTTTCTACCAGAAGGTCCGACAATGTTCGCGCCAACCAGCGTCATCTTTCAGATCGTGATCGCTCTTGCAGTCTTCATTGTCAGCGCCGGATTGTTCGCGATCAAGATGATGGGCGGCGGCGACGTCAAACTTCTGACCGCATTGGCGCTCTGGATCGAACCGAGTGCGTTTATGCAATTGCTGATCATCATGGCGATCGCCGGCGGTGTGCTGACGATTGTGATGGGCGCTTATCATTTCATCCAAAGACAAAAGGAGCGTCTCGCAATTCCGTATGGAGTCGCCATCGCTTTTGGCGGCCTTTGGGTGCTCACGACAACGTATTTTTCCAGTCCTGCCATTGCCGCAGGGTTGGGATGAACCTGATTTTAACCAATCCGCGCTTATCTAGCGCAACCATACCCGCCCACAAACTTTATTGGGCCACTTAAAGGGGGCTATTGAGCCATGGACAGGAAGAAGCTTGTTTTGCTGCTAGGCGCGCTGATCATCGCGGTCGGCACTGCATTCGCTGCACGAAGCATGTTCGCAGGGGCAGCAGCCCCAGAAGCCGAAGCGGTTGAACCGGTCGGTCCTAAAGTTCTGGTCGCGCAACGTGCGTTGCCGACCGGCACGATCATCACTGCTGATGCCCTGAGCTATCAGCAATGGCCAGAAGAGCTGGTTCAGGACGCCTACTTCCTAGACGGCGAATCCGATGTAACCCAGCTTCTTGGTACGGTTGTGCGTCATCCAGTCACCGCTGGTGAGCCGGTAACGCAAGGTTCGCTTGTTAGCCCTGGCGATCGCGGCTTCCTTGCTGCGGCGCTTGGCCCAGGCATGCGCGCTGTTACCGTTCCAGTATCGGCCAAAACCGGTGTTGCCGGATTTGTCTTCCCGGGTGACCGCGTTGATATTGTCCTGACGCAAACAGTTGGCGGCGGCGACAATGGTTCGTTGAAAGCTGCTGAAACAGTTTTGCGTAACCTTCGTGTGCTCGCAACCGACCAGTCGACTGAGCAAACCACGAATGAAGCAGGTAAGACTGTCGTTCGGGCGTTTCGCACAGTCACCATTGAAGTGACTCCAAAGATCGCCGAAAAGGTCGCAGTTGCCCAAACAATCGGCACGCTAAGCCTAGTTCTGCGCTCAATCGCTGACAATCAAACTGAACTTGAACGCGCGATTGCTTCTGGCGATGTTGAAATCCCTGAAGGCGCTACGCCGGAAGAAGAAGAGCAATTGCTGCGTACGGCCCTGAACCGTCCGATCGACAAAGGTACAACCTTCTCAACCGGTGGTGACGTTTCACGCTTCCAGCGCAAAACACCTCCACCAACAGCCGCAGAAAAGCGCGCCGCTAGTGCACGCACAGCCCCTGCTTTGGGGGTCCCTGCAAAGGTAAATGGCGCACCAGCTAATCGCGGTCCTGCAGTTCGTGTGACCCGCGGCAAGAGAACCGAGGAAGTCGCTGTCGGCGGTGTTCGCAGTTCAACCACCAGCTTCAACTCAACCAACGCCAGCAATGTGCGCGACGCGGGTCGTACTGCACCCGCTGCCGGCGCGTTGTTGATCCGCTGAGGGGACTGAACATGCCTAATCAGACCACAAATACGCCCAAAATCTGGGCTGCCGCATGCGCGGACACGGGGAAATCATTGAGGGGCCCTAAAATGAAACGCAAGCTTACTGCAAAGATGCTGTTGGCCAGCATTGCCGCTCTACCGCTCGCCGCGGTTCCGGCAAACACTGCCATCGCTCAGCAAGCCACCAGCCCAGATCAGGACGTTGTTCTGTCGATCGGCAAAGGTGAACTGATCACCGTGCCAGGCAACATGGCCGATGTCTTCATTGCCAACGATTCGATTGCCGATGTGCAGGTCAAATCACAGCGCCAACTTTATGTATTCGGCAAGGCAGGCGGTGAGACCACCATCTATGCCAGCAATGCAGCGGGCAGCGTGATCTGGTCGGCGAACATTCGCGTTGGTTCAAACATCGGCAGCATTGATCAAATGCTCGCGCTGGCTATGCCGCAAGCTAAGATTGGCGTTGCGACTATGGGAACCAACACGGTCCTTCTCACAGGTACAGTTGCCGCTCCTGAAGACGCAGCAGAAGCCGAACGCCTTGTTCAAGCCTTCCTTGGCGAAGGTGCGAATGTCATCAGCCGTCTGCGCACTGCTACTCCACTGCAGGTCAACTTGAAGGTGACCTTTGCAGAGGTCAGCCGCTCGCTCGTTCGTGACATTGGCGGCAACCTTGCCACCTTTGACGCGACAACCGGCGGATTTCGCGGGGCGGTTGGTTCTGGACGCAACTTCACCAATGGTGAAGTTAACTTCGGTGGCCCACTTGCAGCCGGAAATGGTATTGCGCAGCCAACACTTCTTGGCGGCCGCGTCCCACTTCTTCGGCCAGATGGCACCATTGCCACCGACCCTGCGACCGGTGCAGCCCTGTTCCAGGACCTACCAGATATTCCGGGCACCGCCATTAACAGCAGCAGCGGCACCACGTTTGGTGCTTTGGGTCAACTTTTCGGCCTAGATGTTACTGCCGCGCTTGATCTCGCTGAACAAATCGGCTTGATCACGACTTTGTCAGAGCCGAACCTTACCGCGCTGTCGGGGGAAACTGCCACCTTCTTGGCTGGCGGTGAGTTCCCAATTCCGATCAGCGAAGGCTTAGGCACGGTTTCGATCGAATATCGTAACTTCGGTGTCAGCTTGTCTTACACGCCAACAGTCTTGGCCAATGGTCGTATCTCGATGCGAGTTCGCCCGGAAATCTCTGAGCTTTCAACTCAAGGCGCCGTAACACTCAACGGTTTCCAAGTTCCTGCGCTTACAATCCGCAGAACGGAAACAACCGTTGAACTTGGCTCCGGCCAAAGCTTCATGATTGCTGGCCTGATGAGCAACAACTCTCAGAACACAATCGATAAAGCGCCAGGCGTTGGTGATATCCCGATTTTGGGCAATCTGTTCCGCTCGCGCTCTTATCGCAAAGGCGAAACTGAATTGGTCATCGTGGTTACACCCTATCTGGTGAAACCGGTTGATGCGAACCAGATCAAACTGCCAACTGATGGCTTTAACGCCGCCAGCGAATTGCAGCAGTTCATCGGCTACCGCGACAACGCCGGTAAAAGCGGTGAAGCACGCCCGGGCCCGACAGCGGCCGGCGATGATGCTCCTCCACCAGCCGTTAGCGCTGCAGATCCAGCCGCGATCGTCCCCGGTGCAAACCGTGATGACGAACGCCGCGCAAAGAAGAAAAGTCGGAAAAAAGACCGTCAGGCAGACGCCGCGGCTCCCGGCTTCAGCCTCTAAGATACGAGAAAGGTAAGAACAATGCCCTTTGCAAATTACAGCAAGCTGGCGGGTGCTATTGCCCTCTCGCTCGGAACAGTACTGGCCGGTTGTGGCGGAATGCCAACCAACAAGAGCCTGTACAGCACGAAACAACCGGTTGTTGAGCGCACAAACTTTACGCTTGATGTCCAAACCAATCGTGGCGGAATGCCAATTTCAGAGCAGCAACGCCTGAATGGTTGGTTCAACACCATGGGTCTTGCCTATGGTGACCGGATTTCAATCGACGATCCAACCAACAATCCGGCTCTTGCCACTGCAGTTAGCGAATTGGCTGGCCGTTATGGTCTGCTGGTTAGCGAGGCTGCGCCGGTAACGACCGGTTTTATCGAGCCTGGTCAGGCGCGGATCGTGATCACACGATCCAACGCATCAGTTCCCGGCTGCCCGGACTGGTCGGCTAAGTCGGACACGAATTACAACAACGCCACCAGCCCTGGTTACGGCTGCGCCACGAACAGCAACCTTGCTGCCATGGTCGCTGATCCACAGGATCTGCTGGAAGGCAAGAAAGGAAGTGGCGAGACCGTTCTTAGCAGCGGCACCAAAGCCATCGATTCCTATCGTGACGCTGCACCAACTGGTGCCGGCGGCCTCAACACCGCTGCAAGTGGAGGAAACTGAGCCATGAACGCGCCTTGGAAATCCGGACTACCCGGCAATCGCGACCCGTTCGCGGCCTATATTTGCGATGATGCTGCTCTGGACGTTCTGCGTCCGGTGGTCATCGAAATGGGCTGGCAACCTGAAAAATGCAACAAAGGCGGCCTGCGCAATGCGATCCAATCGCTTTCTGTTAGCGCTAGCCCCGCCATCTTGCTGGTTGATCTGTCTGAAAGCGGCGACCCGCTGAATGATATCAACGCTCTAGCCGAAGTGTGCGAACCTGGCACCGTTGTGATCGCTATCGGTCAAGTCAATGACGTGCGGTTGTATCGTGATCTGCTTTCGAGCGGCATTCACGACTATCTGCTGAAACCACTCTCAGCGCAGCAATTGCACGATTCGCTTAATCAGGCCCTAGCTGTTTTCACAGCACCAAAGTCTGGTGACGGTGAGCAAGTGCAGCGCCACATCTCAACCGCAATCGTTGGGACACGCGGCGGTGTTGGTGCATCAACCCTAGCGACTTCGCTCGCTTGGTTGTTCAGCTCTGAACACAATGCTCCGACTGCGCTGCTTGATCTTGATGTCCACTTCGGCACAGGCGCACTCGCGCTTGATCTAGAGCCAGGACGCGGTTTGACTGACGCGATTGACAACCCAAGCCGTATTGACGGTCTGTTTATCGAACGTGCGATGATCCGTGCAAACGATAATCTGTCGATCCTGTCAGCCGAAGCTCCGATCAATCAGCCACTTATGACTGATGGCGCAGCATTCGTGCAATTGGAGGAAGAATTCCGACAAGCATTCGAGATGACGGTTATTGACATGCCTCGCAATATGCTGATCAACTTTCCGCATCTGCTGGCCGAAGTTAATCTTGTAATCGTTGCTTGCGAACTGACGCTCGCTTCTGCGCGCGATACTATTCGTGTTCTATCATGGCTCAAGACCAACGCTGCACACGCCCATCCGATGGTCGTTTGCAACAAAGTACAGGCCGGTGCAGCAGAGATCAGTAAATCCGATTTCGAGGCATCAATCGAACGCAAGATCGATTTCAGCATCCCTTATGATATCAAGGCTGCATCCAATGCTGCAAAGCTTGGTCAGGTTTTCGTGGATGCCAACCGCTCCAGCAAATCGACCGGCGTGATTAAACAGATTGGCGAACGCATCATGGGTGCGAACGAGGATGATCTGGCATCGGTGACCGAAGAGAAAAAGTCTCTGTTGGGTGGCTTCGACATCAAGTCGTTGCTGGCCAAGAAAGACAAGTCCGAAGTTGAACCGGCTGAGTAAGCCCGGTGAGCGTAGTGCTGAATCTGATTGTCAGATCCAGCCCTGCTCAGCGGCGCTGGCCAGTCACGCCTGAACAAAGAAAGGCGGGAAGACAGTATGGATAATTTCCAACTCCTGCTCATTACAGTTGCAATCTTCACTGTGATCGTCGTTGGCTATTTGCTGGCGACCGGATCAGGCGCAGACAAGGCGCGCAAGCGCCGGTTGGATGCATTGCGGTTTCGCCATTCGCAAAGCACCGACACCAAAGTCGATGCTCAACTGAAAAAAGCGATCGCTTCGCGCAAGCCAAAGACGCATAAAGTTGCCGGTTCCGGCTCACGCGTCGAAGCATTGACCATGCGGCTTGATCGGACCGGTAAAGGCTGGACAATTCAGCAGTATGCTTACGCTTCTCTGGGCCTTGCCATCGCGATTGCGGTTGTCATGTATCTGCGCTCAGGCGCGCTAATGCTCTCACTGGGCGTTGGTCTTCTGATTGGTGCCGGATTGCCGCATTTGGTTGTCGGCTTCTTTATCAAAAAACGGACCGGTGATTTCAACACCAAGTTTCCAGAAGGTATCGAACTGCTGGTTCGCGGTCTGCGGTCTGGCCTGCCGGTCACCGAAACGCTCGGCGTGGTCGCACAGGAAGTGGACGGCCCGGTCGGAATAGAATTTAAAGGGATCGTTGAGCGGATCAGGATCGGTAAGACGATGGAAGATTCGCTTCAGGAAACAGCTGATCGTCTGGGTATTCCAGAGTTCAACTTCTTCTGCATCACCTTGGCTATTCAGCGTGAGACCGGTGGTAACCTCGCCGAGACGTTATCGAATCTGGCCGACGTTTTGCGCAAACGCGCGCAAATGAAGCTCAAGATTAAAGCGATGAGTTCGGAATCCAAAGCATCCGCTTACATCGTGGGTGCCCTACCCTTCATCGTTTTCGCGATGATCTGGTGGATCAACCCAAGCTACATTGGCGACTTCTTCGTTGACGACCGTTTGATTGTTACCGGGCTTGGCGGCTTGGTCTGGATGTCAATCGGCGCATTTATCATGGCCAAAATGGTCAGCTTCGAAATCTAAGCAGGGACGAGTTAACATGATCAATTCTCAACCCGGACCCACTTTGCTTGGTTTCGACGTTGTCATCGTCGGAACAATCCTCGCAGGGCTCGCTGCCTTCGCCGTAATCATGGCCATCTATGCCGCGGTTACGATCAAGGATCCGATGGCGAAGCGTGTAAAATCGCTTGAGGCGCGCCGCGATGAACTAAAGGCCGGCATCATCACTGGCGGATCGAAAAAACGCACCAGCCTGGTGCGTAAAACCGATACGACCGACAAGATGAAAGAGCGCCTGGACAGCATGAAAGTGCTGCAGGAAAGCCAGCTTGCCGACGTGCAGCAAAAGCTTGCTCATGCCGGTTATCGCAACAAAGAGTTGGCAGTCTTCGTCATTCTTGCTCGGGCCATTTTGCCCGTGGTGCTTGGCGTTATCGGGGTGACAGTCATCTATTTGATGGATTTCTTCCCTGATTGGGGAGCCATGAAGCGGATCGGCGCGCTTAGCCTGATGGTATTTGGCGGCTACAAGGGACCAGAGCTATTCTTGGCTAACAAAGCTGGCAAACGCACCAAAGAGATCCAGAAGGGTCTGCCAGACGCACTCGACCTTTTGGTGATCTGCGCAGAAGCTGGTCTGACTGTCGATGCTGCGTTCAACCGCGTCGCAAAGGAGCTTGGCCGAGCCTATCCTGAGCTAGGCGATGAATTCGCGCTGACCGCGATTGAGCTATCGTTCCTAAACGAGCGCCGTGATGCGTTTAACAACCTTGCTTACCGCGTCGATCTCGAAGCGGTGAAGGGCGTGGTGACCACGATGGTGCAGACCGAACGCTATGGTACGCCGCTCGCTTCTGCGCTGCGTGTGCTTTCAGCAGAATTCCGCAACGAACGGATGATGCGCGCCGAAGAAAAGGCTGCTCGTTTGCCAGCCATTATGACGGTACCGCTGATCCTGTTTATTCTGCCGGTCTTGTTTATCGTTATTCTTGGTCCAGCAGCATGTTCGATCTCGGACGCTCTGATCGACTAAGATCAAACAATCAGTCAACGCGCCGCGCAGCATGGAGCTAGTTTGCGCGGCGCATAGACGAAAGGCCCGGTTTAAACGCCGGGCCTTTTTGGATTGTGGAACTGCGAGAATAGCTGCACTCAGTGGCTACTCGTCGCTTGCTAGGTCGGCGGCTCGCTCTCGCATACGTTGTAGTAGCTCACGCAATTGTTGCTCTTCTTCGGTAGAAAAACCAGCGAACAATTCACTTTCGGTCGCCTGAGCCAACGGCATAACTTCGGCGTGAATAGCGCGGCCTTCGTCGGTCAATTCAAGCAGGTGAGATCGACCATCACGGGCGTTGGGGGCGCGCGCAATCAGCCCGCGGTCTTCCAAGACCTTGCAAGACCGGTTTACCGCTACCTTGTCCATCAATGTTGCTTGGGTCAGCGCGCTCTGCGTCAATAATTCACCGCGTAAGCCCGCATCACCCATAACGGCCATGACCCGCCATTCCAGAATTTTTAGGCCAAAGCGTTTGCGATAACGCTCGGAGATCAAGCTGCTCACCGCGTTCGAGGCGATTGAAAGCTGATAGGGCAGAAAGTCAGCAAGTTGGCCTCCAGCTCGAGGCTGCCTCGATTGCTTTGCGCTGTTCATCATGGATTGCGGTTTGTTTTCCCCGTTCATACCGCAGGTTACTAATGAAACCAGCGAGACTGGCAAGTTTCGCCAGACTCGCCGCTTTGTATATCATTCGTATTCGGGATTTTCCCACCAGGGGTAAAAGTCAGGCATATCTTCGCTCACCTTCCCCGGATACATGGCCTTGCGCTTTTCTAGAAAGCTCGCGATTCCCTCTTGCGCGTCTTTCCCACGAGACAAGCGATAGATTGCCCTACTGTCAATCTTATGTGCATCCATCGGATGGTCTGCACTTGCCAACCGGTACATCATCGCCCGGGTCATCGCGATCGAAACAGCCGACGTATTTTCAGCGATTTCGCTCGCAAGATCCTGCGCTGCATGAAGCAAATCGCCCGGCGCTTGAATTGAGCGGATCAAACCGCCCTGCTTTGCTTCTTCGGCGCCGAAAACACGGCCCGAATAGCACCATTCAAGGGCTTGGCTGATGCCAACGATGCGCGGCAAGAACCAGCTCGACGCCGCCTCTGGCACGATCCCGCGCCGCGCAAACACAAAGCCATAACGCGCCGTCTCACTCGCAAGGCGCATATCCATCGCAAGCTGCATGGTCGCGCCGACACCCACCGCGACACCATTGCAGGCAGAGATCAGCGGCTTCTTGCTCTCAAAAAGCCTCAGAGTCAGCAAACCTCCGCCATCACGCACCTTGGGATTGGAAAGGTCTTTGACCTCGCTGGGGTCAGAAAACACATGTCCGCCCCCTTCTGGTGTCAGGTCTGCACCGGCGCAAAACGCTCGGTCGCCGCTGCCTGTGAAGATCACGGCGCGCACCGTGTCATCAGCATCGATGTCATCCATCGCCGCGATGATTTCCGCTCCCATTGTGCGGGTGTAGGCGTTCATCTTCTCCGGGCGATTGAGCGTGATGGTCGCAATGCCATCCGCTTTATCGACGAGGATCTGTGTGTAATCGGTCAACTCTTCTCTCCCAAGGCATGTGAGATACTTGTCCCAAAATGCCAAATGTCCTGCAAAACAAAACCCCCACAACTGCCAAAGCAATTGTGGGGGTTTTCACTAAGTCATTTGATGTGCCAAAGCCTATTACCTTGGGGCCATTCGGATCGCCCCATCAAGCCGCACGTCTTCACCGTTGAAATAGCCGGTTTCGATCATGGTCATGGCGAGCTTTGCATATTCCTCTGGCATGCCCAGACGTTTCGGGAATGGCACAGATGCGGCCAGCGCTTCCTTCACTTGCGGCGGGGCAGCATTCATCAACGGGGTTTCGAAGATGCCCGGCAGAATGGTGTTCACCCGGATGCCTTCGCGCATCAGATCGCGAGCGATTGGCAAAGTCATGCCGACCACGCCGCCCTTTGATGCGGAGTAAGCCGCCTGGCCGATTTGACCGTCTTCAGCCGCTACGGAAGCCGTGTTGACCATCGCGCCGCGCGCGCCGTCTTCATTAATCGGATCGAGCGACATCATGCCAGCGGCAGATTTGGCAATGCAGCGGAATGTCCCGATTAGGTTGACTTGAATGACGAAGTCGAACGCGCTGATCGGGAAGTGCTTGATCTCGCCGGATTGCTTGTCGCGACTGGCAGTTTTGATCGCATTGCCGATACCAGCGCAGTTCACGAGGATCCGCTCTTGGCCGTGCGCTTCGCGGGCCTTGGCAAAGCCAGCGTCCACGTCTTCATCGCTGGTCACATTGACCTTGCAGAACACGCCGCCAATCTCGGCCGCCATGGCCTCGCCCTTCTCTTCGTTCATATCGAAAATGGCAACTTTTGCGCCTTTAGCCGCGAGGGCGCGGGCCGTTGCCGCGCCAAGGCCGGATGCACCGCCGGTGACGACGGCTGGGGTGTTGGCTGATACTTCCATTGCTTCAATTCCTCTCAAAATAATTTCGTATTCTTAAAGAGCCTCAACGATGGTGACATTGGCAACGCCGCCGCCTTCGCACATCGTTTGCAGGCCATATTTCTTGCCGTGGCGCTTCAGTCCGTGGACGAGCGTTGCCATCAATTTCGTGCCCGACGCGCCAAGCGGATGGCCCAGCGCAATCGCGCCGCCATGCACGTTGAGTTTCTCTGGATCAGCGCCGGTGTGCTTTAGCCATGCCATTGGCACAGGCGCGAAGGCTTCATTTACTTCGTAAAGATCAATGTCATCAATCTTCATGCCAGCGCGTTCCAGCGCGCGGTCGGTCGCAAACAGCGGCTCTTCTAGCATGATCACCGGATCGCCAGCCGTTACCGTCAGGTTATGAATGCGCGCCATTGGCGTGAGATTGTGGCGTTTCAAAGCTTCCTCGCTCACCACAAGAACAGCGGAAGAGCCATCACAAATCTGGCTGGCAGAGGCGGCAGTGATCCGGCCCTCTGGCGCGAGGAGTTTGACGCCCGCAATTCCCTCCAGCGTCGCATCAAAGCGGATGCCTTCATCCACCGTGTGCATCGCATCGCCCTCGGGCGTTTCGATCGCAATCGGTATGATCTCGTCCTTGAACGCGCCTGCCTCAGTCGCCGCAATCGCGCGCTTGTGGCTTTCCAGCGCGAACGCGTCGATCTGATCCTTTAAGAAGTCATGCTTCTTCGCAATCATTTCGGCGCCCATAAACTGGCTGAACTTCACACCTGGATATTTCTCCATGACGCCAGGCGACATGTAATTGCCCAGTCCCTCTTTCATATGCAGCGTCATATTTGTGCCCATTGGCACGCGGGTCATACTTTCCACGCCGCTAGCAATAACGACATCCTGCGTCCCGCTCATGACAGCCTGCGCTGCAAACTGGATCGCTTGCTGGGAAGAGCCGCACTGGCGGTCAATCGAGACGGCAGGCGTGGATTGCGGGAGCAGCTTTGACGCGAGCACAGCCATGCGGCCAACCTGCCCGGCTTGCTCACCCGCTTGGCTGACGCAGCCGCTGACCACATCGTCAATCACATTGGGATCAATGCCACTGCGCTCAACAATCGCGTCAAGCGAATGAGCCAGCAAATCGACCGGGTGAATGCCAGCAAGCCGCCCTCCCCGGCGCCCCCCGGCCGTACGAACGGCGTCAACGATGTATGCGGTGGCCATGAGGCATCCTCTCAATCTGACTTATAAGTTTGGTTTCAATTTGCCACTTTGACTACGTTGAGCTTACGTCAACGTCAACCAAGATTGAGTGACGCTGGAAAGCCAAGCTGACCTAACGCTACGGCATGCCGATAAACGTCAGTTAAGGCGGCGGACGCGCATTGCGCGCTTGCCATTAACCTTGGCCTTGAAGCTTCCCAGAGCAGCCTTTTTGATCACGATTGAGTCGCCGACTTTATATCGTTGATAGCCAGAAACACTCTCGGTTTGCAGCCAGCGCACACCATCTTCAAGAGTAAAGACGTGGCGGCCGTTCTCCAATTTTCGCACGCTCACCAGCGTCGCAGTCAACTCGTTGACATCGTCCGCATCATCATCGCCGCCGAGGATGCCGAGTTTTGGCAGCTTGAGTCCAAAAAGACCGCGCTTGGTTTCTCGCACCTGCTCGCGATCCGCGATAACCAATTCACGCGCGTTTTGCGCTTCGTACACTCTGGCGACCTCACGATCAAAGCACGCCAGGCGCGCTTGCGGATCGGCAATTTCGCGGCATTCAAACAGCTCGCTCACGATTTCAGGCGTTTCCACCTGACCGTCCGCACCAGATTGAGCGATCGCAGGGGCGCCTGCTATTGCTGCTACAGATGTCGCGGCGACCAAGTTCAAAAATGTAAAACGCATGGAAACTCCTTTCGCATCACAATTGTCACAGCAGCCAATCAATGCCCAGCACAAAGTGTTGCAGTAGCACCAAACTGAGACACGATAGACCTTAGAAAGTTGCGCATCGCGGTGGTTAACGTGCGCGAATTTGATGTGTTGCAAAGGTGTTACACCGTCATTTCAATTTCTCGATCAGCCACCGTGCCGCTTCCATTGTGCCCCTTTAGAGTCTTAGTCGGGAAATTAGGGAATAGCTGGGCCTCTGTGCGGGTGGTAAATTATGCTCGCTTGTCACGCTTTTGCTCATGAACTGGATGCGGTTTGAGCCGCTTTGCCCCGCGCGGAGTAGCCCAAATTTTATCTTGCAACATGCCTGCCAAATAATTGGTGGGTATAATCATAAGGGTATGAAACCATATGAAGATTTCCAATCAACTCCGACTGAGCGCAGGCTCACTCGCAGTCGGCTTGGCCCTGGTATCGGCTCCGGCCTTTGCTCAGGATGCCGAAGTCACTAGCGATGATGCTGCTGTTGATGAGGGTGCTCCCATCCTCGTTACCGGTTCGCGCTTGAACGTTAACCCGAACCTTGAAGGTGCTAACCCAGTTGTTTCTGTGACTGCTGAGCAAATTCAGAGCCAAGGTACTGTCCGTATTGAGGACTTTGTAAACCAACTGCCGCAGGTTTTTGCTGGCCAAGCTGGTGAAGTCTCAAACGGCGCAACTGGTACCGCAACGCTGAACCTTCGCGGTCTCGGCTCGCAGCGGACGCTCGTTTTGATCGACGGCCGCCGTCTTCCATACGGTTCGTCGGCTATCTCGTCGGCTAACCTCGACGTTATCCCTACTCAGCTGATTGAGCGTGTTGACGTGCTTACCGGTGGTAGCTCGGCTGTTTACGGTTCGGACGCTGTTGGCGGTGTTGCTAACTTCATTCTCAAGCGCGATTTTGAAGGTCTCGAAATTGACGTTCAGGGCGGCTTCCAGCAAACCGGCAATGGTTCAGAGTTCTTCGCGAACGTTCTTGACTCATTCGGCGGTTCGACCCCTGGGCCAGTAACTGACGGAGCAGAATACTCAATCACTGGTATTCTCGGTACCAACACGGCTGATGGCCGCGGTAACGTAACCATTTATGCCAACTACGAACGTCGCGAGTCGGTTACCCAATCGAACCGTGACTTCTCGGCTTGTACTTTGGATAGCTCGGGCAACCCAGCAGTCAGCTTCGAAGGCGTCGGTTGTTTTGGTTCTGCTAACTTCCGTTTGTTTGCAGGCGATGGCGGCCTTGCCTTCCAAGAAGCTGACGGCACCATCGTCGATTTTGACGGTTCACCAAGCCAGCGCTTTAACTTTGGCGAGTTCAACTTCTTCCAACGCCCTTCGGAACGCTTCTCGATCTATGCCAAAGGTCAGTACGAAATCACTGACAGCCTCGAGTTCTTTGCTGACCTCTCGTATGTTGATGTAATTTCGGATGCACAGGTTGCTCAGACCGCATCGTTTGGTTTCGGTGCCTATTCAATCAACTGTGATAACCCACTGATCCAGACTCCAGGTATCAACCTGGCGACCGACATCTACGGTTGCTCGGCTCAGGATATCGCTGATGGCACGATCATCGACGGCATCACTGCTTCGCACCGTAACGTTGAAGGCGGCCCGCGTAACTCACGTCTAGAAAACTCGACTTTCCGTCTTGTTTCGGGCCTCCGCGGCGACATCGATGATGTTTGGTCATTCGAAGTATTCGGCCAATATGCTGAAACCAGCGACGTATCGGTCTCGACCAACGACTTCATCGTCGCTAACCTTCAGCAGTCTTTCTTCGCTGTTGACGACGGCACCGGCAACGTAGTCTGCGTTGATCCAAGCGGTGGTTGTGTTCCTTACAACCCGTTCCAACGTAATGCTGATGGTACGACTGCGATTACGCAAGCTCAGACCGACTTCCTTCAAGGCGTTGGTATCGTTGTGGGTGACACCAGTCAGCTTGTCGTGGGTGGTTTTGCTCAGGCTGATCTTGGCGAATATGGCTTCAGCTCACCATTCAGCGACGACGGCGTCGGCTTCTTGGTCGGTGTTGAGTATCGCGAAGACACGCTGGAATCACGTCCTGACGAAATCAGTCAGGTTGCTGGCGGCGGCTTCACCGGTGTTGGTGGCGCTACATTGCCAGTTTCTGGTTCGGTCGAAGTCTATGAAGTCTTTACCGAAGTTCAAATTCCACTGGTAACCGACAAGCCATTCTTCGAAGAGCTTACTCTTGAAGGTTCTTACCGTTATTCGGATTACACAAATAGCGGCAACGGCGTAAACAGCTCAGTCAGCACTGACACATACGGTATCGAAGGTGTCTGGATCCCAGTTTCGGACATCAAGTTCCGTGCTCAGTTCCAGCGTTCGGTGCGTGCACCAAACGTGATCGAATTGTTCACTGGTCAAGATGCTGGTCTTCCAAACCTCAACTCCGCGGGTACTAACTCCCTCGGTGTGACAGTGTTTGACCCATGCTCAACCGCAGCTCCGCTGCTCGATCTTGCAACTTGTGCTCGTACTGGTGTGACCGCGGCTCAATTCGGTAACATCGCCGACGTGATCTCAGGTCAAACGGCTTCGATCACCGGTGGTAACCCGAACCTGACGCCGGAAAGCTCAGACACGTTCACAGTTGGTGCTGTGTTTGAACCACGCTTCCTGCCGGGCTTCATTCTGTCAGTCGACTACTTTGATGTGAGCGTAGATGACGCCATTTCTGGCGGTATCGCTGCTCAGGTTACACTCGACAACTGCCTCGCTACTGGCGAAGCTGCGTTTTGTGATCTGATCACTCGTGACTCTTCGGGTTCGCTGAACTCCGGTCAGCTTGGTACTGGTTTCCTCCAGACCAACATCAACATTGCAGAGCTGACGACTTCTGGCTTTGACATCCAAGCGTCATATTCGACAGACTTTGACGGCATTGGCGGAATTAGCCTCGACTACGTTGGCACCATCCTAGACGGGTTTGATTTCATCCCGTTCCCAGGTGGTGATGCAATTGAGTGCTCTGGCTTCCTTAACAATGGTTGCCCATCACCGGTAACGCCAGAGTATCGTCACCGCGTTGTTCTCGGTCTCCAGACACTGGTTGGTGTCGACATGAACCTCGCTTGGCGTCACTTCAGTGGAACCAACAACGATCCGGTTCCAGAAAACCCTGTCGTGGATGACAATCTGCCAGCAGTGAACTATCTCGACTTCTCGTTCTTTTATGACCTGAACGACACGGTTTCACTTCGTGGCGGTGTGTTGAACTTCCTGAATGAGCAGCCACCTGTGTCTGCTTCGTCAGGTCCACCACTCGGTAACGGTAACACGTTCCCAACGGTTTATGACACCGCTCGTCAGTTCTTCGCAGGTGTGAACTTCAAGTTCTAACTCAGCCTAGCGAAAGCTAACACAAAGAAAGCCGCGATCTTCGGATCGCGGCTTTTTTGTTGGGCGCAATTTCCTGCAGCCAGAGCACCCATCTCTCTCCAAGCAAGTTTCAAACATGTTGCAAAACTGAAACACCTGCATTTCAATTGCCTGAACGAAAGCGAAGGGCTTTTGCTATCAGACGAAACCACATTAGGTGAAGGCATGAGCAAGTTGTTGGAATTCCGCCAATCGCGGACAGTTCCATCACCATGGTCGAAATTGGAAACCTCAAGCGCCAACGCTGCTACATGAAGCGATGGTTGCATATGTTTCTCTCACATAACTGCTGTGCAGCCAGTGGTATTGATCAGTCATAGGGGTATGAGATCAAATGAAAATTTCAAGTAACTTACGGCTTAGCGCCGGATCTTTTGCAATCGGTTTGGCGCTTGTCGCGTCACCTGCAATTGCTCAGGACGCTGACACTGACACTGACGCGGATGAATCAGAAGTAGTTGATGAAGAGCCCGCAGCGCCTATCATCGTTTCTGGGTCGCGTATTGCGCGTCCAAATCTCGATTCGACAGTTCCTGTGACTTCGGTTGCCGCAACCGATCTGATCGACAATGCAGACGTCAGCCTTGGTGACGCTCTCAATGACTTGCCGTCACTCCGCTCCACCTTCTCACAAGCCAACTCGAACCGTTTCATCGGTACGTCAGGCTTGAACCTGCTGGATCTTCGCGGTCTTGGCACAAACCGTACGTTGGTTCTCATCAATGGTCGCCGTCAAGTGGGCGCGCTTCCTGGTGATTTCCGCATCGACGTGAACACTATCCCGGCGGAATTGCTTGAGCGTGTGGACGTGATCACTGGCGGTAACTCAGCCATTTATGGCTCAGAAGCTGTTGCTGGTGTTGTTAACTTCGTGCTTCGCGAGGACTTCGAAGGCGTGCGCGTAACCGGACAAAGTTCAATCACGAGCCGCAGTGACCGTCCGCAGCAATTCCTTGCTGTAACCGCTGGTACCAACTTTGCAGATGGACGCGGTAACATCGCATTCTCAGGCGAATATGCCCGCGCAGAAGCGCTGTTTAACCGTCAGCGTGACGCTCAGACTGGTGCATTTAATGGTCGTCGTCAGTTTAACCGGACATCGGCAGGCAATGGTGCAAACACCTTTACTTTCTTCCGTTCAGGCGTACGAAATGGCAACATTTCGGACGGCACCAATATTCTTGGTCTAGCTTGTAATACAAGCACGCCAGCACTCGAAGCAGCTACCTGTGCAACTGATCGCAACGGTGACGTATTCAACCCAGCCGGCGCCCGTGAAGAAGCGCTTTACGTGTTCGACTCAAACGGTCGCCTTGTCCGCAACCAACCAGAGCTCGACTTCCGTCGCGCGGGAAGCAACAATACCCTTGGCGGTATTGGTTCAACTCTCGCCAACACCGGGCAGCTGGCGCCAGGCCTAGATCGCTACACTGGTAACCTTCTGGCTCGCTACGAATTCTCACCAGCGTTCGAAGTCTTCTTCGAAGGTAAGTTCAACCGCCTTGAAGCTCTCCAAGAAGGTCAGCCGACCTTCCGCTTCTTCGATGAAGTCGTAAGCTTTGACAACGCGTTTCTTAATCCAGCCGACGCCGACTTCATTCAGAACACGCTACAACCTGGCTTCACTGGCGGTACTGGTTTCTTCTTCTCGCGCTTCAACGTCGACCTTGGCGGTCGTTCAGAAGTGAACGAGCGTGAAACCTATCGCTTGGTCGGTGGTATTCGCGGCGATTTCAACGACGATTGGCGTTATGAAATCGCGGCAACCTATGGCCGTCTTGACACCTTCCTGACGTCTCGCAACCAAATCATTGAGCAAAACTTCACCAACGCCGTTGCGGCAGAGTTTGCCAATGATGGAAGCGGCAACATTGTTTGCGCTATCAACAATGATGCGGACACGTCCAACGATGATGCGGGCTGTGTTCCGATCAACATCTTTGGTTCGGGTAGCCCAAGCCAAGCTGCGATCGACTATGTTGCGTTCGACTCGACTCGTGATGAGCGGGCGGAGCAGTTCGTTGTTACGGCATTTGTCAGCGGCGACTCTTCGCAGCTGTTCGAACTACCGGGTGGTCCAGTCGCGTTCTCAATCGGTGGTGAATATCGTGAAGAGACTTCGTTCTCTGACTTCGATGATCTCACTCAGTCGGGTGCTACGTTCCTGAACATTATTCCAACCTTTGACCCACCAAAGTTCACTGAGCGGAGTGTCTTCGGCGAGCTTCGCGTCCCGGTCCTTGCAGACATGCCATTCGTCAACGAACTTACTGTTGAAGGTGCGGCGCGTTATTCGGATTACAACACGGCTGCTGATAAGGTTTTCACTTGGAACGCTGGTGCAGTTTGGTCTCCATTTGATGGTCTGCGTTTCCGCGGTAACTTCTCGAAGTCGATCCGTGTTCCGAACCCATCAGACCTGTTCTCGCCACAATCGCAGAACTTCGCGTTCATTGCCGACCCTTGCGATGTTCAGAACATCAACAATGGTGGCCCGAACCGTGTTGCAAACTGTACCGCGATCGGCATTGCGCCAGGCGATAACTTTGTGAATACGCCTGCCCGTGCTCAGTCTCTTCCATTCCTGACCGGTGGTAACCCACTGCTTCAAGAAGAAGAGTCAGAGAGCTACACCATTGGCTTCGTGTTTGAACCTGAGTTCTTGCCAGGTTTCGCGATCACTGCAGACTATTACAACATTAACATCACAAACGTGATCGCTGGTGTTGGTGCGCAAGCCGTTTTGAACAACTGCTTCGATGCTGAACCGGGCAACTTCCCGAACAACGCATTCTGCCCATCGATCAACCCACGTGACCCGGCAACGAACTTCTTCGATGATCCGGTTCTGATTGGTGGTTCGTTCAACTTCGCTGCTCTCGAAACCGAGGGCCTCGACTTTGACGTGCGCTATCGTCGTTCGTTCGACAATGACAGCGAACTATCGATGCGTTTCCTGGCCAACTACGTGCTGCGTAACGTGTCGTTCCTCGACATTGCGAACCCTGACGATCCAAACCGCATCCAAAGCGAACTTGGTGACCCAACTTTCGCGGCGAACTTCTCGGTCGATTATGAAATCGGTGACTTCACGCTCGGTTATGACGTTCGTTATGTCGGTCGGCAGTTAATCCAAGCGTTTGAGGCAGAGTTTGAGTTCAATGGCGAACCAGCCACGAACCCACTAGCCTTTGGTCAGCGTTACTATGGCGATGTCTTCTACCAAGACATTCGCTTGAACTGGGAAGTTGAAGAGCGTTTCAACTTCTTCGCTGGTGTCGACAACCTGCTCGACGAGCTTCCACCACTTGGCCTTTCAGGCGCTGGAGCCGGCTCAGGCATCTTCGATAACTTCGGTCGTACGTTCTTCGCTGGCTTCCGCGTCGAACTCGACTGATCCGAAGCGATCAAGACAGAAAGAAAGGGCCCCGGGAGACCGGGGCCCTTTTTTATTGGGTGCAGTAATTGGAGAGTGCGACTCTACTCTGCTGCGGCGGACAAGGCGCGCGGCAAAACGTGCGACCTGGCCTATTGAACGGTGATCTTTAGCTCTCCGTCGCCTTCATCGACCTTCACTGTCGAGCCGTCGCGCACATCGCCTTCAAGCAGCATCTCAGCCAATGGGTCTTGCAAGTATCTCTGGACCGCTCGTTTCAATGGTCGAGCGCCATAGACAGGGTCATACCCTACCCGGCCAAGCCAGCGCAGCGCTGCCTCGGTCATATCCAGTTCAATCTTGCGGTCATCAAGCAGCTTTTGCACCCGCTTGACCTGGATCGCGACAATTGGAGCCATATGCTCCATCGCCAAGCGGTGAAACAAGATGATCTCATCCAGACGGTTGAGAAATTCGGGGCGGAAATGTCCGCGTACGACATCCATCACTTCGTTCTCAACGTCAGCGACCTTGCCATCGTCAGGTAAATTGGAAAGGAATTGACTACCGAGGTTTGATGTCAAAATGATCAGCGTGTTTGCAAAGTCGACCACGCGGCCCTGCCCATCGGTCAAGCGGCCATCGTCAAGCACCTGCAGTAACACATTGAACACATCGCTGTGCGCCTTCTCGACCTCGTCGAACAGCACGACCTGATAGGGTCTGCGCCGCACCGCTTCGGTCAGCACTCCGCCTTCGTCATAACCGACATAGCCGGGAGGCGCGCCGATGAGCCGTGCAACTGAATGCTTCTCCATAAATTCAGACATGTCGATGCGGACCAGCGCCTGATCATCGTCAAACAGGAATTCGGCGAGCGCTTTGGTAAGCTCAGTTTTGCCGACGCCGGTTGGGCCCAAGAACAGGAAGCTACCGAGCGGACGGCCGGGATCCTGCAAGCCTGCGCGCGCGCGGCGCACAGCCTTTGATACCGCTTCAATGGCATCGCTTTGCCCGATTACGCGCTTGCCGATGATCTCTTCCATCTGCAGCAGTTTTTCGCGTTCACCTTCCATCATCCGTTCCATTGGGATGCCGGTCCAGCGCGCAACAACGCTGGCGATGTCTTCTTCGGTGACCTCCTCGCGCAAAAGAGCGTCCTCAGATAGCGCCTCGGCGGCTTCCAACTGCTTCTCAAGTTCAGGAATTTTGCCGTAGGATAGCTCACCAGCCTTTGCGAGGTCGCCCTCGCGTTGGGCCTGCTCCAACTCTAACCGCGCCTGATCGAGCTTTTCCTTGATCTTGCCTTCGGCCTCAATCTTGTCGCGCTCATTCTGCCAGCGCGTCGTCAGCTCAGCGCTTTCCTGCTCCAGATTGGCAAGCTCTTCGCGCAGAGACACCAATCGATCCTGCGAATTGGCATCGTCTTCCTTAGCCAACGCAGACTCTTCGATCTTGAGCTGGATGATCCGTCGATCGAGCTCATCAATCTCTTCAGGCTTGCTCTCAACCTCCATGCGGATGCGCGATGCCGCCTCATCCATCAGGTCGATCGCTTTATCGGGCAAGAACCGGTTCTGGATATAGCGGTTGGAAAGCTGCGCAGAGGCAACCAGCGCGCCGTCTGTGATGCGCACGCCGTGGTGCAGCTCATACTTCTCTTTAAGCCCGCGCAGGATCGAAATCGTATCCTCGACGCTCGGCTCATCGATATAAACCATCTGGAAGCGCCGCTGCAGCGCCGGGTCTTTCTCGACATATTTTTGATACTCATCGAGCGTGGTCGCACCGATGCAATGCAATTCCCCGCGAGACAGCGCAGGCTTCAGCAAATTGGACGCATCCATGCTGCCTTCGCTCGCGCCCGCACCGATCAGAGTGTGCATCTCATCAATAAACAGAATGATCTGCCCATCGGCGTTCTTCACTTCGTCGAGCACGGTTTTGAGGCGCTCTTCAAACTCGCCGCGATATTTCGCGCCCGCAATCAGCGAACCCATGTCGAGCGACATCAGCGTGCGCCCTTTGAGGCTGTCCGGCACATCGCCATTGGCGATGCGCAGCGCCAGCCCTTCGGCAATCGCGGTCTTACCCGTGCCCGGTTCACCGATCAGCGCCGGGTTGTTCTTAGTCCGGCGAGCGAGGATTTGGATCGTCCGGCGGATTTCCTCGTCCCGGCCGATAACCGGATCAAGTTTCCCGTCACGCGCCGCCTGCGTCAGATCGCGGGCGTATTTCTCCATCGCTTCGTACGCGCTCTCGGCATTGGCACTGTCTGCCTTTTTGCCGCCGCGCAGCTGATCAATCGCAGAATTCAAGCTCTGCGGTGTGATGCTGGCCGCCTTCATGGCTTCACCAGCAGCACCTGGCGCGAGTGACAGAGCAACCAGCAGCATTTCAACCGTAACGTAGCTGTCGCCCGCCTTTTCAGCGACCTGCTCAGCATTATCGAGCGCGCGCACGGCATCGTTATCAAGACCGGGCGTCTGCTGGGCCCCGCCGCCGGTCACTACCGGAATCTTGCCAAGCTCTTCATCGACTTTGCTCACCGCAAGGCTCGCTTCGCCGCCAGCGCGCTGGATCAGGCCAGCCGCCATGCCTTCTTCATCTTCGAGCAGCGCTTTGAGCAAATGCAGCGGCGTTATCCGCTGATGGTTCATGCGAATGGTAACGGTCTGCGCGCTTTGCAGAAAGCCTTTGGCCCGGTCGGTGAACTTTTCGAGATTCATGAGAGACCCCTCATCCTCTGTGTCGCGATAGGTGTGTTACTCAAATAGGTGGGTTCGGTGAACATGATTACAAGTCGCGCGGCATGTGCCATTGACCTCAATCAAGACGCGGGCAATGCTCGCGTCAAGCGATCCTTGGGAGAGATATTCGCATGAAATGGTTGAAACGCGGTGGCTGGATGCTGCTGGTTGTCCTCATTGCTGGCTTTGTTGCGCTCGCGACTTGGGAGCCGTTTTTTGCTCCCGCGACAGAGCGGCCAGCGGGGAGTGCGCAGCGCGGATATTCCGCTGAGATCATCCGTGACGATTATGGCGTGCCGCATATCTACGGCGAGACCGATGCCGATGTCGCGTTTGGTGTTGCAGTAGCTCAGGCCGAGGACGATTTCTTCACGCTGCAAGATGTCGCGGCCATGTCGCGCGGACGGTATGGTGCAATTGCGGGTCAAGATGGTGCGCAGTTCGATTTTGCTTACCACCTGATTGACGCGCGCGGCACGGCAGAACGGCATTACGATGCGCTTCCCGCTGATACCCGCGCCCTGTTTGAAGCCTATGCCAGCGGCCTCAATCACTATGCGTCGCAAAACAAGGATGAGATCAAACTCGCAAATCTCTTCCCGATGAGCGGAAAGGACGTTGCGGCGGGCTTTGCGCTGCGTCAGCCATTCTTTTTTGGCCTCGCCAATGTGATAGGCCCTTTGGTTGAAGGTGAGGCGCTGCGCCGCGAATTCGGCCCTGATATACCTGGCTTTCCGCGCGAGACTATTAACAGTGATCAACCAGATAACGCGGGAACAACACCTGATCAGACTGCGCATTCACTTGTACTGCCTTCGCCCGATGAAGCAGGATTATCAGGTTCCAACGCCTTTGCCGTGACGCCAGAAAAATCTGGCGGCCCAACAACGCTGATTTCCAACTCGCACCAGCCCTTGCGGGGCGGGGTCGCGTGGTACGAATACAGCGTTGAAAGCGAAGAAGGCTGGCATTTTACCGGCGCGAATTTCCCCGGATCACCGTTCCCCTTTCTGGGTCACAATCGTCATTTAGGCTGGACCAACACGGTCAATCGCCCGGATATGGTCGATGTATATGAGCTCGTGATGGATGAAAGCGGGACGCGCTACGAGCTCGACGGCGAATGGCGCGAGCTTGAAAGCAAGACCGTCACGCTACCTGTAAAGCTCGGCCCAATTAACTTGCCGATCCGCCGGACGGTGCATCGCAGCGTCCACGGCCCGGTGATCATCAATAACAATGGCGCCTTCGTGATCCGTTATGGCGGGATGGATCAGCTTGAGCAGCTCGACGCTTACTACCGCATCAACAAGGCGACCAATCTTGAAGAGTGGCAGGCGCAAATGGCGCGCATGGCGATCCCGTCGACCAATTTCATCTATGCCGATGAAGCCGGTAACATCGCCTATGTCTACAACGCCTCGATCCCAGATCGCCCAGAGGATGTTAAGGCCAACTGGCGCGGCATACTGCCGGGCAATCGTAGCGATCTGATCTGGGAGGGGACGGTTAGCTATGAAGAGCTGCCCAAGCTGATTAATCCGGCGAGCGGGTGGCTGTACAATGCCAATAACGAGCCATTCACTGCGGCGGGCGCAGGTAGCGATCTCGACCCGGCGGACTTCTCACCGGTACTGGGCGTGGAGCGCAAGCAGACCAATCGCTCTCGCCGCGCGTGGAAGCTGCTCAGCGAAACAGATGTGCTGGACCGCGCCAATCTGGAGCGGATCAAATATGACGTGACCTATGAGCGTGCAGGCTATGTCGCGGATTTGTGGGATGCGTTGGAGGCGATGGGTCACTACTCTTCCGACTCGCAGGCGTTCTACGATGGTCTCCAACTGCTCAAGGAGTGGGACTTTACCGCTGACAATGATGGCCCGGCAGACGCGCTTGCCTTACTAATGATCCGGGATTTCATGTCTGCTGAGTATCAAAACAAGAACGAAGTGCCCGATGTCAGAGAGATGCTGCAAAAAGCGACCGAGCATTTAATGGAGCACTTTGGCCGGATCGATCCGCCCATGTCAGACCTGCTCCGCTTACGTCAGGGCGATATCGATTTGCCATTGGACGGCGGGTCAGACACTCTGCGCGCCTCAACAACTTGGGAGGTGAGTGAAGATGGCCGCCTCAGCCTGGTACACGGCGACAGCTTCATCCAATGGGTAGAATGGAATGAAGGTGAACGTGTCACCTCGCGCTCAATCCAGCCCTTTGGCGCAGCCATTACCCGGCCCAAGAGTGCGCACTACACCGACCAGATGCAGCTGTTCGTCGATCATAAGCTGAAACCAGTCTATTTTTGGCGTGAAGACGTGATCGCGAATGCGAAACAGCGCTACACGGTTAGCAGCCTTTACTGACTGCCCTTGCCAAGGTGTGAGGAGCCACTAACCCTAATTCGTAATTTCAATTCAGTTTATTAAGGGACATCATGACCATCCGCTTTTCAAACAAGAGCCGCCTTGCGTTAGGCGCAGCACTCAGCCTCGCGCTTGCCGCCACAACCGCTGGTCAGCCAGCTTTTGCGCAAGACCAAGCCGAAGCATCACAAGCAACCGGTGATCTCAGTGAACTGGTCTCTCAAGTGAGCATTCCTTACGAGGAATTTGAACTCGAAAACGGACTGACCGTGATCGTCCATGAGGACCGCAAAGCGCCAGTGGTTGGCATCGCGGTGTGGTACAATGTTGGCTCCAAGGATGAGCCAAAGGGCAAAACTGGCTTCGCCCACCTGTTCGAACACCTCATGTTCAACGGCAGTGAGAACGCGCCAGCTGATTACTTTCAATATCTGCAAGAAATGGGCGCGACCGATTACAACGGCACGACCAATTTTGACCGCACCAATTATTTCCAAACTGTCCCACGCCCGGCGCTTGAGCGCGCATTGTGGCTCGAAAGCGACCGCATGGGCTATCTGCTAGGTGCTGTGACGCAGGAAAAGCTCGATAATCAGCGCGGCGTTGTACAGAATGAAAAACGTCAGGGCGATAACCAGCCTGGCGGTCTCGTCTTCTACGAAATCCTCGACAAGATGTTTCCTGAAGGTCACCCGTATGGACACTCTGTCATCGGCTCGATGGCTGATCTCGACAGCGCATCGATGGAGGACGTGCGCAATTGGTTCCGCGACAAATACGGGCCTAACAATGCGACAGTTGTGCTTGCTGGCGATATCTCCGCTGCTGAAGCGCGCCCGATGATGGAAAAGTGGTTTGGCCCGATTGCTCGCGGCCCGGTAAACAATCCCGCCGCAGCTGAAATTCCAGTTCTGGAAGAGAACATTCGGTCAGTCATGCGCGATCAGGTTGCAGCCACCACTGTGACGAAATACTGGCCCGCACCCGGCATTACGAGCGAAGAATTGATCGCGCTTAATATCGGCACGAGTATTTTTGGCGGCTTGGCATCCAGCCGTCTTGATGAAGTACTTGTTCGTGATGAACAATTGGCGGTTGGCGTAAGCGCCGGCAATTTCGATTTCCAACGTGTCGGTATCCTTCTGGTGAATGCCACGCTGAAACCCGGCGTGGAGCTTGAAACGCTGGAAGCGCGCCTCGATGAATTGATCGCACAATATATCGCAGATGGTCCGACCGAAGAGGAAGTGCGCCGTGCAGCGACAAACCAGCTTGCCGGTACAATACGGGGACTTGAACAAGTTGGCGGATTTGGCGGCAAAGCCGTCACGCTGGCGCGCGGCGAAGTTCTAGCTGGCAACCCTGGCCTTTACCGCAAGCAATTTGAAACACTCGCCACGCTGACCCCTGCTGACGTGAAGGCCGCCATGCAGCGCTGGATGACGCGGCCTAGCTTCACCTTGATCCTCGAACCGGGTGAACGCGATAACTCCTATGAAGAGGCCACATCTGTCGCATCCAATAATGCGGATGCATCAGAGCGCGACCGCGGCGCGGAAGAAATCACCGTTTCAGTGGAGCGCCCTGCCCCGCCGATTGATACGCTGGCACAGCTCGATTTTCCCGACCTTGAGCGCACCACTCTCGCCAATGGTATGAAGCTGACGTACGCGCAGCGCGACGCCGTTCCGGCGACCTATGTGACCATGTCGTTCGACGCGGGCAGCGCGGCTGACCCTCTCGCTAAGCGCGGGCTTGAAGATCTGACGATGGCGCTGTTCGACGAGGGAACAGCTGAGATGACCAGTCAGGATATTGCTGAAGAGCGCGAAAAGCTGGGTCTGACGATCGCAACCGGAGGCGGCGCAGACCGTTCAACATTCACTTTGTCGGCGCTGTCTTCTAATCTTGCTCCATCACTCAATCTGATGAGCGAAATTGTTCGCAATCCAGCCTTTAACGAAAACGATTTGGAACGCGTTCGCACACAGACAATCACTGGGATCAAGCAACAGCTGAAATCGCCGCAAGGCATTGCTCGCCGCGCTATCGGTCCTGAAATCTTCGGCACTGACAGCCCCTATGGCGGCAGCAGCACTGTAGAGAGTGTCAGCTCAATTACGCGCGATGATCTCTTCAGCTTCAAGGACAGCTGGATCAGGCCGGACAACGGAGAAATCTTCGTGATCTCCGACCGTCCGATGGCAGAAATAACAGCCGCTTTGAATGCCACCTTTGGAGATTGGAGCGCATCAGAAGCCACCAAAGGCACAAAGACATTCACAGATAAAGGGCAAGCAACGCCCGGCAATCGCATCATTCTGATCAACCGCCCGAATTCGCCGCAAAGCGTGATTGTCGGCGCTCAGCTGACCGGGCTTGATGCAAGCGATCCCGACTACATCGCCTTTACCAATGCCAACAACTCGCTTGGCGGCAACTTCCTCGCGCGGCTGAACATGAATCTTCGCGAAACGAAAGGCTGGAGTTACGGTGTTCGCGGAGGGCCGCAGGCGCAAGAAAACGCAGTGGTCTATGCAATCTCTGGCGGCGTTCAGGCCGATCGCACGGGCGATTCAATCGTTGAGATGATCCGCGAAACTGCGACATTCCTGACGACCGATGGCGTGACGCCGGAAGAGCTTGAGCGCAATGTAGCTTCCGAAGTTGGCGAGCTACCCGGCCGGTTTGAAACGTCGCCTGCTGTTCTGCGGGCAATGCAAAGCAACGCATTGTTCGGGCGGCCTGACAATTACCACGAAACGCTGGTGGCGAAGTATCAGGCGCAAACCGCCGATGGCCTTGATGCAGCAGCGCGTCAGGCTTTGAATGTTGGTGATTTCGTCTGGGTCGTGGTTGGCGACGCCAGTGTCGTACAATCGCAGCTTGAAGAGCTTGGACTGCCGCTAGAAGTGCGCGAGCTACCAGCGGATGACTGATGCCGCGGCAACCGGTTTAGCGGGGCGCATACGAAAGAGAACGGCATTGCCCTCGCTTGCCGAGCTAGGGATTCGGGTTGAGTCTTACTGACACGCGTGTAAATGCAACACAGCAATTTTTAGCGGGACCTTGGTGCTGCACAATTTAACGGAGAATATTATGTCACTTTCAGGTAGCTATAACACCACTGTCAAAAGCCCGATGGGCGACCAAGCGGGTACTTTCACGGTTGTCGACAATGGCGATGGCACATTCAGCGGCAATATGGCCGGCGGCATGGGTTCCATGGATGTCGAAAACGGCAAAGTTGATGGCAACACCCTGACTTGGGAAATGAACATGACTGTCCCAATGCCAATGAAGCTAGAATGTGAAGCAACCGTCGAAGGCGACACGCTGGCTGGCAATGTCAACGCTGGCGCATTTGGCGCGATGCCAGTGACCGGAACCAAGACAGCCTAAGCCAAGGCACAGCTTACAAAACAAAAGGCCGCTGGGAGAGAGCTCCGGCGGCCTTTTTCGTTTGGGGTCAGCTATTCGGGTTAGCTTGGCTTAGAACCGCCCATTGATCCCAAACCGAGCGTTGATCGGCGCACCGACCGTCACCTGATGCGTAGCGTGAGCATTGGGGAAGTAGAGCTCATCTGTAAGGTTCTCTATATTCACTTGCAGGCGCAGATTGTCAGACACCTCGTAGAATGCCGCCGCGTCAATTCGCGTATAGCTGGGCAGAGTTGCGCTGTTACCGTTGTTGATGAAGCTTTCATCTTGATACGTAAGCCCCAATCCCAGACCAAATCGATCAGTCACCTGAAACGCGTTCCATATCGAGAATGTGTTTTCAGGCAGTTCGCGCGGCCGCAAACCGGTCGGCCCAAGGCGGTCAACTTGCTCGCCATCGAGGTAGGAATATCCAGCAGTAATGGACCAAAAATCTGTAATCTGGCCGGACAGTTGCAGTTCAAATCCTTGAATTTGGGAATCGATGATATCCAGCGTTGCTGGATCGCTATCATTGGGCTGCGGAGAGCTTTGCTCAATCTCAAAAACCGCCGCTGTAAAGCTCAATCCGCTAGCGAAATCCCATTTCACACCTGCTTCCAGATTGGTGAACGTATCGGGATCAAGTGCGTTGTTATCCCCGTTGATATTGGCAAACTGCTCGCCAGAACGGGGAAGGAAGCTCTCTGAATAGCTAGCATAGATCGAGATATTGTCCTGCGGCTTAAGGATAACGCCGGCGCGCGGAGAAAGTTCTTGGTCCTTGCGCGTGCGAATGTCGGCAGCTGGCACGTTGTTTACGGTGATATCAAAGCTGTCAAAGCGCGCGCCGATGACGATGTTCAACCAATCGACCAGTTTGATCTCGTCTTGAATATAAGCGGAGAAAACGTCAATTTCGACGCGGGTATCGTCGTTGAGATCAGTAAAGCCAAAGGTCGTGGTCCGACCATCGGCAAGCGTCCCTTGGTTTCCGTCAAATGCAAGCGGTCGCGAGGCGAAAAAGTTGGCTCTGTCTGTGCTGGGACCAAACGGGTTGTTCGCTATATCGGTTGCACCGCCATTCGCTATATCAGCGACTGAGGTGTCAAAAACGGGGTTCAAGCGATCCTGATCCGATGACGTCCCGATGTACTCGGCGCCAAAGATCAAGACATGGCCGATACTGCCCGTTTCAAATTCGCCAACAAGATTGCCTGAAAGGATCAGGTTATCCCGCTGAGTGGTGTCGATATAACCATCCAACTCAGCGATATTGGTCGCAGGGTCATAGTCAGAGGCGTAGAAGTTTGAGTAGACCTTGTCATACGTGCCGTAAAAGGCGCTCAAATTGCCTTTCAGACTGTCTGAGAATTCATGCTGCAGCATCGCACGAAATGTGTGCGCTTCCAGATCGTTAAAGTTCTCTGATGGATTGCCAAAAACAACATTTTCAAGCTCTTCAACGGGCAGGCCATCCGCTCCGGTTGGAATGCCGCGATCAATGAAGCGTTCGTGATCAATAAATTCATACGACAGATCAAGCAAAGTGCTGGGCGACACCTTGATCTCAATTGTCGGATTGATCCCGATCCGCTCTCCATCAAAAAAGTCGCGGTGATTGTTGAGGTTTTCGTACATCGCATTGATGCGAAATGCGACGTTGTCATTGGTTGAGTAGTTGGCATCCACTTGAAAACCAAATTCGCCGAGCGTGTCGACACTGGCCTGATAGCCGACAAAAGTCTCATCAAAGGCCGCGCGCTTAGTCACTCGGTTGACAATACCGCCCGTTCCGCCGCGTCCGAACAACAAAGCGTTAGGGCCGCGGAGGATTTCGACCTGCTCCAGATTGTACAGCGCACGGTAGTATTGAACATCATCGCGAACGCCATCGATGAAGAAGTCAGCCGTTGACCGCACGCCGCGAAACACAATGGCATCACGGTGTCCTTCACCTTGCGAGGTGTTTACCCCGGGTGTGTAATCGACGATTTGGCCAATCGAGTTGAAGCCGCGCTTTGTGATCTCTTCTTGCGTTGTGATCGAGAGGCTTTGCGGCACGTCAATCACTGGGGTTGGTGTTTTTAGCGCGTTCACTTGATTGGAATACAGAACGTCGCCGGTAACAACGATCTCCTCGCCATATGCGATGCTGAGACCGTCATTCGATAGGTCTACGCCATCTGCAGAGACGCTCACGGAGTCACTTGCCGAGCTTGCCGGCACTGCGGCCTCGCCTTTTGTCTCCTCTGCCATCGCACTTGTGGAGGCGAAAATTGATGTCAGAGCAGTGGCGCGCAGTAGCCAGGCCGTGTTGCGAATCATGAGTAGTGTGAACCCCTTCGTTTGTCCGTCGAAGGCGGGTTAGGACTCACGCTATTGCAAGTCAATCGCAATATCATAAAAGGCGATGAGTTGATGGAGTCGGCGCTATTGCAAAACAAAAACTGCTAGATTGAAGGAAGGACTGCCTACTTAAACAGGCTGCTGAACCTTGTGCGACAGAGTGCTTTTGAAAGTTCATTTCGGCGGTCGAGCGTCTGCAAAGACTCGACCCGACCAATACTCTAATGGCGATCGCCTAGCCTCAATCCGAAAGACACGCAGAGGTTCCTCAGAAGCGTTTTGGAACCAGCTCTCCGGTTCTGACATTAACCACTGCCCCAGCGTCGTAAGCTAGCACGCCCGGGATTGGAGCAACCCGGTTCGCTAATAGTCTTGCCGGTTCTCGAAAGCTTCCCACGGCATGATATTCAGCGGCTCTGATCGGAAGTGACCCCAGCTGCTTCGGTGCAGAACCCACAGTCGCGGGGCGTATGCCGGCCGCGAACATCGCATAGTCCTGCCGCATTTTCTTACCCAGGCTGGTGTCTTCATTCAGCTCCGCAAAACCACTCTCTTTCCACGCGAGCGCAATCAGGATTGATCCCATGTCCGTGACCTGCCCGGCCTTCGCCTTGAACGATACGGTTCCCAAGCAGTTGCACTGCCAGAGATACTTGTTGAAGCCGAGGCCGTAAAAGACATAGTCGCCCGGCTCAACCGCGATCACGAACGTCCGATCCTTGCCGTCCTTGGAATAGAATTTGCCGTTCTCGATCTGAAAAAGGTTGGTGGATTTGGGATACTCGAACAAGAATGTCTCAATCGGGCCGATTTCTTTGTCGTTCTTGGCCGCCCGATCGTACGCTTCTTGCTTGGCTGCCCGATAATCAGTCAACTCTACTGCACTCGGTTTACGCAGCAAGACCGGTTGTAGCTTAGTCGACACTGATTCCGCCGGCATGCGAACCAGCAGATATGCCTTATCGCCTTGGATTTCGATTTCAGCGCCCTTGCGAAAGTGCTGAAAATTGGTCCCATCCTGAGCAGACGCCGCGAATGGCAGCACCAGGGCAAACGCAGCCCAAAGAGCTGCTGCTATATGATCGAACCGCGCAATCATGAACTCACCTTGGGCGTCATTGGAACAGGCCCAGATGCAATCGCTGCCTGAAGAACAATGAGTTCAGACGAGTTCTCACCTTCATGAATCTGCTTCCACATGGGCTCTGTAACCGAATACCGATCATAGCCGCGAGGCAGCATGCAGCGCATCATTACCTGCTGGCGAATACTGCGTTCCAGCGGCCCTTCAAGAATCGAATAAAAGGCAAGGCCGACAAGCCCATATGCACCGTTGAATTCAACCGCTTCAGCCGTTCGATCGCCGTCTTCCCACGCGACGAATGCTGGCATTTTGAGCTGTTTGCCACGCGTCAAGTGGCTGCTGCATTCGGCGATATCACTTCGTGCAGCGGTAAAGCTGGTGTTCTTCTTGTGAAAGACGAAAAACTTCAGCTCATTGCCATACTTGCCGTCCGCTGACACCAGCTCAGGCACTTCTATTTGCGGTTCAGCCTCACCCGCATCTTCGATCACAGTCTCTTGCGCATGAAGCGGGTGGCAAAGCATCGCCGCGGCAGCAAGAACAGTCAATCCAAGTCGCACTTCGAATACCCCCATGGCCAAAGCACTGCGTAAGTCTATCGTCTTGTGCTTTCGCCACAAGTCCTTTTAACCCAGTTTGTCTTTCAGGATCTGGTTGACCACACCCGGGTTGGCTTTGCCTTGCATCGCTTTCATGGTCTGACCCACGAAGAAGCCGAACAGCTTATCCTTACCGCCTTTGTACTGCTCAACCTTATCCTGATTGCTCGCAAGGATTTCCTCGATTGCCGCTTCAATCGCGCCGGTGTCGCTTACTTGCTTAAGCCCTTCGGTATCGGCAATCTCTGCTGGTTCACGACCCTCGCGCAGAACGATCTCATAGATCTCTTTCGCCTGGCCGCCAGAAATCTCACCTGCATCCTGCATCTTCAGAATTGCAGCTTGCGCCTGCGGAGTGGAGTTCGACAAATCAGCATCATCGCCCAAGCCTTTGATCACGCCGGGCCCAACAGATAGCGCCCAATTGGCCACCTGAGTAGCAACCTTAGCCTCTGGCTTCCCGATAGCGCTTGCCGCTGCAGCCAGAAGCGTTTCAAACCGGGCAAAGGTCTCCACCTCTGCGGTTAATTCGCGGGCATTGTATGGGGTCAGCCCCAGATCCTTTTCATACCGGATGCGTTTTGCATCTGGCAGTTCAGGCAGTGATGCACGGCAGTCTTCCAGGAAGCCGTCCTCCAAAACCACCGGCAACAGGTCAGGGTCTGGGAAGTAACGATAATCATGCGCGTCTTCCTTGCTGCGCATGGTTCGTGTGGTCCCGGTGGCAACGTCAAATAGACGCGTTTCCTGATCAACTGAGCCGCCGCTTTCCAGCACATCGACCTGGCGGCTTGCTTCATACTCAATGACCTGCATCACGAAGCGGACGGAGTTCACATTCTTCGTTTCAGTGCGCGTGCCAAGCTCTGTATCGCCGACCTTGCGCACAGAAACGTTGACGTCAGCGCGCATGGAACCTTCTTCCATATTGCCGTCGCAGCTGCCGACATAACGCAGGATACTGCGCAATTTACGCACATAAGCTCCGGCTTCCGCAGGCGAGGTCATGTCCGGCTTCGACACGATCTCCATCAAAGCCACCCCGCTGCGGTTCAGATCGACATAGGACATTGTCGGATGCTGATCATGCATCAGCTTACCAGCGTCTTGTTCCACGTGAATGCGCTCAATCCCGATCACTTTGTCTTGCGGGATGCCGGACTTCTCGTCAGCTTCAATCATCAGCTGCCCCTCACCCACAATCGGATGGTAGAGCTGCGAAATCTGATAGCCCTGCGGCAAATCAGCGTAGAAGTAATTCTTGCGGTCAAAGCGGCTCCATTTGTGAATTTCCGCTTCAATCGCCATACCGGTCCGCACCGCCTGACGAATGCATTCCTGATTGGGTACGGGCAACATACCCGGCATAGCTGCATCGACAAGGCTGACTTGCGTGTTCGGCTCTGCACCAAATTCAGTTGAGGCACCGGAGAACAGTTTTGATTGGCTGGTCACCTGCGCGTGCACTTCAAGGCCAATTACGACCTCCCATTCGCCGGTTGCGCCCTGAATGCGGTAATCAGTCATCGTCATACTTCTCTTTATCCGAAATCAATTTGCCGCTGCTATCAAACCGTGCTTCGCCGTGATCGACATTCTTTCGCACCCAATTGGCGAACATGAAAGTCGCGGGGACAGCAATCGCAATCCCGATACCGGCGATGGTCAAAGCGGTCTGATCGCTCAATTTCTTTTCTCTGTCGCCATTATGGGTGCAAATCTTAGCGGCTGCTAACTTTAACGGACCGCCTTTAGCGCTCACCGCACGCCGGGACAATCATTAGCTGGCGGTGCTGTGAAGGAGTTTCTCGCATTCGTCCAAAATTGCGGGCGCGTTGCGCTCATTTGGAATAAAGATAAAGTTGTTGATGTAGTTAGCATCTGCACGCTTCGCATACCCAACCAGTTGCGCTTCATCCTGCATCGAAAGGTCGAAGCCGCTGATGGGATGCAATGCGCCGCGCCGCGCGAAAAACCCAGCATAACTCGCCGCCTCCATCCGCTCGAACAAGGAAAACGGAGCGCCTTCCAAATGCCGCGCTTCGCTCTCGATTAGCCAGATCGGCCGATCCTCCGAAAGCAAGCGCACCGCGCCATCGAGCACTGTAAGTTCATGGCCCTCAACATCGATCTTTACGAAGCCAACTGGAGCGCGAACCACTTCATCAAGCGTAGTCGTAGCCACATCATAAAGACGCGCCTGATCGTTGCCCTTGCCGCTATCAACTTGCGCCAACGCATCGGCCTCCCGGCCATTGATAAGCGACACAGCCAGCTTTGCTTGTCCTCCGCCCTGCGCATTGGCAATCGCTTGCCTGACGGTGACGCTGTCCTTTGGCAGCGCGCGCAAAACCCCTGCGAGACGAGGGTGCGGTTCAATTGCAAACACATGGTGTGCCAGCGGCATAAGCGCCGCGGTGTAGGTGCCAATGTTCGCGCCGACATCAATTGCAGCGCGCGCTGGATCGACCAAAGCGGGCAACAGCCGCAATTCAATCTCATGCTCTTTGTCGCGGGCCAGATTGCGTTTCAGCGCCGCACTCGGGAAGAAGCGATGGAGCACGAGTGTGCGCCACCAACCCAGTTTTTGCGCGATGCTACTCACGTCCGCTCTTCTGGCAAGCAAACCACGTTTATCCGGCCAGGGTAACGCCGAAGGGTTTCAACGTCTGCATAATTGCTGGCAGCAATCAGAGCGTCAAAGGCTGCGCGATTGCTGTCCTCGACCTCCACGAAAAGCGTAGGCCGCTGTTCACGCAGCACTCGTTCCAGCCCGCGCAAGACGTTAAGCTCATGGCCCTCTACATCGATCTTGATAAAATGGACCACTTCATCGCCCAGCACCGTATCGCCGCAGAGCAATTGCACCGGATCGCTGTCACCATCAGCCGAAATTCGCGCTGCGCCCAGATTGTTGGTCATCCCCGCCATCGCTGCCTCACCTGCCTCATCCGACAGGGCAGCGGTGTGCAACTGCGTGATCCCGGCCAGATTGTTGAGCGCGATGTTGACTTCGAGCACGCGCGCAGCCCGCGGATTGGGCTCAAACACATGCATCCGTTCCGCGCCTAGTAACGCGCCGAGATAGACGGCGTGATTGCCAACATTTGCGCCCACATCGACATAGGTACCGCCAGTGAAATAGCGCGCAATCAATTCCAGCTCTTCGGCCTCGTAAAAGCGGCCCTGCACATGCTCCTTTTGGATAATGTCACGCTCGTTTATTACGAACATGCGCGCTCTTCCTCGTCTGTCAGAAACGTCTGCGATCAGCCCGCGCAATTGCTCTGATGCATCACCTCGCCAGCTTAGTGAAAACCCGGCATAGCGCCCGTCATCAGCCCCCGTCATAGGGCGCAATGCGAGGCCGCGACCTTCCGCTTTTTCGCGCAGTTTGGCGAGCCACTTACGCATCACGTGGCCTGCCCAAGCTGGGCTTTGATTGCCGCCGCGATTTGCTTGGCGCGGCTGTCCCAACCGTGCTGTTCGCGGACAATACGGGCCGCCTCCGCGCTTGCCGTCCAGCCAGCATCATCGGTTTGATCGGCAAGATAACGTGCTTCCAAATCGCTGCCATCGCTGGCCACTTCAAGCAGGCTTTCGCTGGGCAATAACGCCTCGAACTCGCCCGATTTCGGGAAAGTGCCCAGCAGCCTGCATCCCGCCGCAAGCCCTTCCAGATAGCGCATGACAAGGGGGCTAAAGCCCCCGCTGCGCTCCAGCTCTGGCGGAGTAACAACGAAATATCGCGCACGTGCAGCCAACGCCCCCAGCTCAGCCGGATCGTCAATAAAGCCGGTTTTTTCGCGGTAGAGATAGTTTAGGCCGTGCTTATCGCTCAGTTTGAGCAGCGCGCCGTGCAGCGCGGTATCGCGCCGACCCATCCAGAGAATGTCCACATCGCGCGGCTGCCCTTTTGAGCAAAAAACCTGCGTGTCCGCCGCAAAAGGCAGATAGCGATAGCGTTCGCCGCCCTCGTCCTCCGAAAGACGATCAAACGCCTCGCGGTAAGGAATGAACACAAGATCATGGCGCTGTTGACGGTCGGTCTTGACAATACGTTCGAGCAAATGCGCCCATGGATCGACATAGAAAACCGCGCGTAACTTGGCGGATGACAGCCTGCTCAGCGCTTGAAACGCAAGCGGCGGGCGAACGCGGCCATTCATATGAAACAGCGCATCGACACGGCGCAATTGCTTGGCCAGCCGAGGCAGTTCGCGCAGCCCGTTCACGCCACTCGGCGGCGCGATCAGCCGCGCGTCAGCCTGATCATTAAGGTGTTTTAACAGCGGGTCGGACAGCAGTGTCCAATTGATCCCGCGAGCCATTCTCTCATTCGAGAGAAGGCCTAGTTTCACCACCACTTCTCCGGCGCATGGTCGAACCCGGCGCGCTGTTGGATCGCGAGGCCTGCGTTGAGCACGCCCTGCTCGTCAAACGCTTTGCCCACCAGTTGCAGGCCAAGCGGCAAGCCATCGGGATTGAGTGTCGCCGGGACCGACATGGCTGGCAGGCCCGCAAGCGAGGCTGGCACGGCAAACACGTCGTTGAGATACATCGTCAGCGGATCGGCATCGAGCGATCCCAGCGGGAAGCTCGCCGTCGGCGTCGTCGGGGCTAGGATCAGATCGCATGTTTCCCATGCCTTATCAAAATCCTGCGCCACCAGAGCCCGCACCTTTTGCGCCTGGTTGTAATAGGCATCGTAAAAGCCAGCCGACAGCACATAAGTGCCGATCAGGATACGGCGCTTTACCTCGTCGCCAAATCCAGCGGCGCGGGTTTCGGCATACATATCCTGCAGACCCGCCCCATCGGGCAGATCGCGAATACCGTATCGCACACCGTCATAGCGTGCGAGGTTGGAAGACGCCTCTGCCGGCGCGATAATGTAATAGGCAGGCAATGCGTATTTCGTGTGCGGCAATGAGATATCGACGATCTCCGCGCCCGCATCGCGCAGCCACGCTTTGCCTTGTTCCCAGCTTTCGAGGATCGCCTGATCGGTCCCCTCCATGCGGTATTCCTTGGGAATGCCGATTTTCTTACCTTTAAGATCAGCAGATAAAGCCGCCTCCCAATCAGGCACATCGACCTTCAAAGACGTCGCATCCTTAGGATCAAATCCTGCCATCGCGCCCAGCATAATCGCGCAATCTTCAACCGAACGCGCCATTGGCCCGGCTTGGTCGAGCGAGGAAGCAAACGCCACCACGCCCCAGCGCGAGCATCGGCCATAGGTCGGCTTGATACCGCAAATGCCAGCGAAGGCAGCCGGTTGACGGATCGAACCGCCAGTATCCGTGCCGGTCGCCGCTGGCGCGAGCCGCGCCGCAACCGCGCTTGATGAACCACCTGACGATCCGCCAGGGCTCATCGGCTGGTTCGTGCCTGCCTTGCGCCATGGCGAAGCGACATTGCCGAAATAGCTCGTTTCATTCGAGCTACCCATCGCAAACTGGTCAAGGTTGAGCTTGCCGAGCATGCCAGCACCCGCAGCCCAGAGGTTGCCGGAAACGGTGCTTTCGTAATGCGGGGTGAAGCCTTCCAGAATGTGGCTTGCAGCGGTGGTCTGTACGCCGGTCGTGGCGAACAAGTCTTTCATGCCAATCGGCACGCCGCCCATTGCGCCCAATTCCTCGCCTTTCGCGCGCTTGGCATCAACCGCGTCGGCTGCGGCAAGGGCGGCATCAGGTGTTCCAACGATAAAGGCATTGAGATCGCTTGCGGCAGCGACATTGGCGTTGAAAGCCTCTGCCACTTCGCGCGCGGTAAAATCACCAGAGGCGACGCCATCGCGGATCGCCTTGACGCCGTGTCGGGTAAGATCAGTCATATTATTCGATTACCTTGGGAACACCGAAAAAGCCGTGCTCTGTTGCCGGAGCATTGGCCAAAACATCGTCGCGCCGTCCGCCCGCGGTTTTGGGATCTGCGTCAATCACATCTTCGCGCAGGCGCAGCGTGTTTTCGATCACCGCGCTCATCGGCTCAACGCCGCTGGTGTCAACTTCGCTCAATTGCTCAACCCATTGAAGAATGTTGTTAAGCTCTGGAACCATTCGCTCAAGCTCGTCGTCACCCATTTTGATGCGGGCGAGGCCTGCGATTTTGGCGACGGTCTGTTTGTCTACCGACATTATTGCGTCTTTCGATTACTGGGTTCGATTATTGCTGCGGTGCAGGGATTGGTTGTGCGCCTTCAGGCACGACTTGCGGTGCGGCGCCTGGCGCTCCGCCCGGACCTGCGGGAACGCCCATGGCCTGCTGCAAAATACCGAGTTTGCGCTCAAACTCTTCCTCAGTCATGAAATCGATCAACTCGACCTCAAAAACAAGGTCCGCGCCGGGCGGGATCGGAGCGCCCTCAGGCGGGCTGTCACCGTAGGCCTGATCAGCCGGGATAAAGAGCTTGTACTCACCGCCGCGCTGCATTTGCACCGCGCCATCGCGGAAACCGGGCAGCATACGCGCCAGTGGCAACGGATTTCCTTCCGGGAAAATCCCTTCAACAGGCAGAGGGACATCTTGTGACTGATCGAACATCTCACCTGTGTCAGCCAGCGTACCTTTGTAATTGACGAACACAACGTCTTCAGGACCGGGCATTTCACCTTCGCCCGCGACGATGGTTTCAACCGAGAGACCTTTCGGCATCGCCGACCAAGCGAGCGCACCGCCAACCAGTACGGCAATCAGCACACCAAGCCACAGCTTGGTTAGCGAGCCTTTGGCAATTGGCTGCAAGGGAACACGGGTAACTTCGGCCATGAAACAATCCTGACTGTGTGATGATGCCTGCAAAACAAAAGGGCGCGGTAATTAGCCGCGCCCTGATGGCTTATCCGGTTATGTGTTTCAAGCGGATAACGCGCGAAACACAGACGGCCTATTTGATGCCGTCGCGCTCCATGCGCTTACGCTCAAGCTTGCGAGCGCGGCGAACAGCTGCTGCCTTTTCACGGGCGCGCTTTTCGCTTGGCTTTTCATAGTGGCGACGCAATTTCATTTCGCGATACACGCCTTCACGCTGCAGCTTCTTCTTAAGCGCGCGCAGGGCCTGATCGACATTGTTATCGCGAACCATGATTTGCATAAACGACTATTACCTCATTCCAAAAGCGCAGAGACCCGCTGCGAATCGCGGGACCAACGCGTAAAACTGACGCTAAAAACGGCGCGTTTCCTGCCTGTTTAGGGCGAGAACGCGCTCGGATTGGCATTCACATAACCAAACTGCGGAAAAATGGCAAGACTTTGTGCGGGTCAGCCAGCCCGATTATATGCCTCTTGCACCCATGCTTTCACTTCAGCATCAAATTCCGCCGCACTTTCCAGCCGAACGCGGTGGCTGCACATGGGGTTGTAAGCCTCTAGACGCCCTGACGGTTCATCACCCTTCAAGGCAAGCCCCAGATCAACCCGGGACTTTGTTGCCGGTGTGATCAGCGCAAACTGCTTCTTGCGCCGAAGGCTAACGCTCGCTTTCTTTGGTGCAATCTCAACATCGCCGCCTAAGGCATTGGCATAGAGCACGATGGCGTCATGGACCGAACGCAGCCCTGCTTTCGCGCCAGAATATTGCTCTGCCACCCAGTCAACGTCTTCGCCCGTCTCCTTAGATTTCGCGACGAGCAGATTGGCAAAGCCATGTGACACCCCGTGCTCATCTTTCAATAGAGCCATGACCTCACCGTGCTTTTGCAGACCTGAAGCGTTGATGATATCGATCCAATCCTGCAGCGATTTTCCGGTCTTCTCCGGTATGTTGGCGATCATCGTCGCTAGTTGCTGATCCGGCGTAGCCATGGGCACCCTCCCTCGTGCAATTTGACACAGACTAGCAAATTTGGCCGCAACAATAAAATTGCCGCTCGCGCAATGCGCAGATGACGAATGGGCTGACCGCGTCTAAGAGCCTCGAAATGTCTTCGTCCCTATCTCCAATTTTGGCGACATCCTATGTCGCGTGCGGCGGCGCCATTGGTGCGGCTTGTCGGTATCAATTGGGCCGGTCGATGATGAATGCGCTGGGTCCATCGGCGACCATTCCTTGGCCGACATTCGCGGCGAATGTGCTGGGCGGGCTTGCCATGGGATTGTTGTTTGGATGGTTAGCTCGCGAAGGCGGCGCCAGCGAAACGCAGCGCCTGTTCCTGGGCGTCGGGCTGCTCGGCGGATTTACCACATTCAGCGCATTTAGCCTCGAAATGCTGCAATTGATTGAGCGCGGGCAGGCAGGAATGGCGATTGGATATGCGATGATTTCAGTGATTATGGCGCTTGCGGCGCTTTACATAGGCCTTTCAATCGTGCGGGTGGCGACATGAGCGGCCCTGACCAAAACGAGCAGGTCCGCCAATTTACCGTTGGCGAGGATGATGAAGGCATACGCTTAGACCGCTGGTTTAAGCGCAACCTTCCGCAGATCGGCTTTGCGACGATTTCACGCTGGGCGCGCACGGGCCAGTTGCGGGTCGATGGTAAGCGCGCCAAACCCGAAGATCGCCTGACCGAGGGGCAAGTGCTGCGCGTTCCGCCCGGTGGGGAGCAAAAGCCCGGCGGCAAATCCCCGCGCAAAAACCGCGAATTGACAGCTGATGAGATCAGCCAGGCGCGCGATATGGTCATTCGAGAAACCAAGACCGCGATTGTGATCAACAAGCCACCCGGCCTCGCGACCCAAGGCGGCAGCAAAACGACAAAGCATGTCGACGGGCTGCTGGATGCGTTTGTGCCGGCAGAGGGCGAGGTGAACGCCGGTGTGCGCCCTCGCCTTGTCCACCGACTGGATAAAGACACCAGCGGCGTTTTGCTGATCGCGCGCACTCCGGGCGCGGCGGCGAGTTATTCCAAGCGTTTCTCTGGCCGCAGCGCGCGCAAAGTGTATTGGGCGCTGATCGTCGGCATTCCTGAGGTTTCGCAGGGGACCATCGACGCGCCGCTCGCCAAACAGCCGGGCACTGGCGGCGAGAAGATGCATGTCGATGAGGAAGACGGTCAGCCAGCCAAGACCCGCTACCGCGTCGTCGAGCGCGCGGGCAATCGCACCGCCTGGGTTGAGTTGGAACCATTGACCGGACGCACACACCAGTTGCGCGTTCACATGGCAGCGATCGGCCATCCCATTGTGGGCGATGGCAAATATGGCGGGCAGGACGCGTTTTTGACCGGCGCGATCTCACGCAAAATGCACCTGCATGCACGGCGGCTTATCATTTCAGAGCCCGGCCGCGGCACAACCGGCGGCAAGGACACCGGCGGCGGCAGGCTGGACGTTACCGCCGACCTGCCAGAGCATTTCGCTGCCAGCATGGAAGCATTGGGCTTTGATGAAGGTGCGAGCGATGCCGATCCACGTCTGGATTTGGCTCCTGAAAAGACCAAGGCTGAGAAGAAGCAGGCGGCGCGCCAGCATGCCAAGAATTATCGCAAGGAACGGCGCGGTGAGCGCAAGACGCGCACCGCTGGTACGCGCGGCAACACGGGCGGCGATCCGCGAGGTAAGAAGCGCAAGCCATCGAAACGCTCTGGAAAGCCCAATGGCAAACCGGCGGGCAAGCGTAAATGAGCGCCTTCCAAGGCAAACCCAAACTCGCCGTGTTCGATTGCGACGGGACGCTGGTCGATGGCCAGGCAGACATTTGTGACACAATGGAACAGGCGTTTGCGCGCGCTGGCCTTGCTCAGCCCAACCGCAATGATGTGCGGCGGATCGTGGGCCTTAGCCTACCGGTCGCCATCCGCAATCTTGCGCCTGATCTGGGCGAAGACGATGTCAAACATGTCGTTGAATTCTACAAATCCAGTTATTTTGCGCGGCGCCAAGAAGGCTTGCTGCATGAGCCGCTGTATGACGGGATGCTCGACCTGCTCGGACGCTTACGCGAGGCCGGATGGTTGCTCGCTGTCGCCACCGGCAAATCGGATCGGGGCCTAGAGGCAGTGCTAGCCGCGCACAACATTCGCGACCATTTCGTCTCGCTGCAAACCGCAGACCGCCACCCGTCAAAACCGCATCCCGCCATGCTGGAGGCCGCCGTGTTTGAGGCAGGCGCACAGCCGGCCGACACCGTAATGATAGGCGATACGACGTTCGACATCTTAATGGCGCGCGAGGCGAATATCCGCAGCGTCGGCGTGGCGTGGGGTTATCATGAGCCGGAAGAATTGACCGAAGCAGGCGCACAAGGGGTTGCGCACACGATGGCTGATCTGGAGAAAATGCTGTGAGTGACCTCACTCCGCAAGAAAAAGAACAGCGAGCGATGCGCCGCGTCGGGTTAATGAACGCCGCACGTTTTGGCTCTATTATCGTCGCCATGATCGGCATCGCGATGACGCAGGGCGCTATCGAAGGCTATCCAAATGCGCTCGCTTATATACTTTGTTTCGCCGGTGCGATGGGGTTCTTTTTCGGCCCCTATGCGCTGGTACGAAAATGGAAATCAGCTGAACGCGATCAGGAAAACGATCGGTGAAGCGGTTTTACGAAAAGGTCGACACGCGCGCGGCTGAGGACCAAGACGGTTGGCAAGTCGTACTGGATGGACGCGGGTTAAAAACCGTGAGCGGCACACCTCAGATCGTGCCGACACAGTCGCTTGTCAAAGCAATGGCGGCGGAATGGTCTGAACAGGGCGAAGAGCTGGACACGTCCCGCTTTATCTACCGTGACATGGCCGATTACGCGATTGATGTTGTTAGCGACTCGCGCAAGGAAACGCTCACCAAACTTCTCAGCTACGGTGAGACAGATACGCTTTGCTATCGCGCTGATCCAGAAGACGCGCTTTTTGCGCGCCAGCAAGAAGTGTGGGAACCATTGCTGGCTCAGCTAGAGGAACGCGGCAATGTGCAATTTCAGCGGGTCAGTGGCATCGTCCACAAACCTCAAAGCGCAGAAACGCTTGCCAGCCTTCGCTCAGCCATCGAACCCCGCACCGAGTTTGAGCTAGCCGCGCTAGAAAGCCTTGCAGCGCTATCCGCTTCGCTCAGCATTGCGATCCTTGCGAGCGAACCAGATGCCGATGCTGAAAGTCTGTGGCGCGCCGCTTCATTGGAAGAAGAATGGCAAGCCGATCTATGGGGCCGCGACCACGAAGCGGAAGAGCGCAGGGCCAAACGTCGCGGTGATTTCCTCAGCGCTCAGCAATTCTTGATGCTGGCTCGTAGCTGAACCGCTACACCTCCACCTATTCGGGTTGTGAAGGCTCCGCCGACACCGACTGGCCCACCAAAGCATCAGCCAATTGCGCAGCAACCCGGTTGGCCGCCCGGTTTAAGGCTTGCCCCACCGACCTCGGATCTGGCGTCACGCTTTCTTCCACCGCCTCTAAACGGAACGTCGCAAATCTGCTGTCATTAGCGCCCTGATCATTCGAAATGATCACGTCATAGCGCACGACAGCGGCAGACCGCGTCGCGTCATATCCGAATTCGCGTAAAGTTCCGCGAATTGCGATTTTCGCATTCAGAGGGGCATCATCAGTGTCCAGCACTAAAACGGCGCTGCGCGCACGCAAAGTTTCGCCGACCAAGCGGCGAAACAGCCGGGCAGGCTTTTCGACCCAGAACGCGTCTTGCAGATAGGCGATTTCGTTGCCGCTCACCTGCACGGGGATACGGGTGACGTCTAATCGCGCGGGCACTTCAGGCGTCGCAACAAAAATCGCATCTTCATTTACAATTGGACTGCCCTGCCCGCTCGGCGCGGTAAGGTCTGATGTGAGGGTAAGCAGGCTCTCTGGTGGCTCACCGCCCAGACTGACACAGCCAGAAACCGTAAGCACTAACGGTGCGCACGCCGCCAGTTTGAGCGCGCGCGCCAACATATTTGAACGGCTCATACCAATCTGATCCCTCATGGCTCATAGTCCGGCAATGGCTGACCTTGGAGCAGCGCACCAACGCCGCGATCATCCAGTTTTTCGGTGACATTGCGCAGCGCCCGGCTGGTAGCCCGCAAATCCTGCAAGGTTGCCTCCGCATTCGGAATAGTGCTTTCGCGCAATTGCCGCGCTGCTGGCCGCGTTTCTTCCAACGTCTTTGCGAGTTCTGCCGCGGCCAAATTGGCAGAGGCAAGCGTTCCGCGCAGCTCTTTCGACAGAGCCGGTCCTTCGGTGTTGAGCAGATTGTCGGTAGAGGCGGTCACTTTTTCAAACGCATCGAGCGCCTGAGCCGCTTCACCCAGCGCATTTTCCAATTCAGCGAACGTACCCTCCAACCGCGGCGCAGCTTGCGCAAGCTCCCCGGAAAGTTGGTTCGTATTGCGGAGAATGCCTGAAAGTTGCTCTTGGTTTTCTGGCCCAAGAATGGTGTTCAGCTGTTCAGTCAACGTGGCCAGCCGCTCGAGGAGCAACGGAGCACTGGCAAAAATCTCACCAATGCCGCCGCGACCAGGAGGGATGACAGGACGCCCTTCGGGACAGGCGGTCGTCTCGCAAGTAATCGCTGGTGCATCTTTGCGCGCACCATCAAGCAGGATTGTCGAGACTCCCGTGAAGCTCGCTTGAATGGTCGCTTCCGTTCCCACCAAAATTGGAACATCCTCCTTCACTCGCACGCGCACGCGCACGAATTCTGGATCATCTTGTGACAACGAAATTTGGGCTACCTGTCCGACTGGCACGCCGGCAAATGAAACTTGGCTGCCGTTTGCTAGGCCAGAGACCGATTGCGCATAGAAGATATCATATTCGTTCTGCTCGCCCTGACCAAGTCGCGCGATCCAAACGATAAACGCGGCTAGCGCCGCCAGCAAAACTAGCGTTACCGCCCCTACCCAAAGGTGATTGGCCCGTGTTTCCATTGGTTTCCCTATGAACGTGGGAGGGTCGGCTTGTCTATGGACTTGTCCATCGGCCTACCTCCCTGCTTCTAGTTCGCCGCGATCATGCGTAGCGAGCGCTGCTCGGCCGCGCGGCCCATTAAAGTAGTCTTTGATCCACGGGTGCCCAGTGGCAATCAATTCCGGTATTGTTCCGACAGCAACCACTTGTTTATCCGCCAGCACTGCGACCCGGTCACAAATTTCATAAAGCGTATCCAAATCATGCGTGATCAGGAAAACGGTTAAGCCCAAAGTTTCTTTCAACTGTTTGGTCAGATGATCGAAAGCAGCTGCGCCAATCGGATCAAGACCTGCAGTCGGCTCATCCAGAAAAAGCAGCTCAGGATCGAGTGCCAGCGCGCGAGCCAGGCCTGCGCGCTTCTTCATCCCGCCAGATAGCTCCGACGGATATTTTGCAATAGCATCTTCGGGCAAACCGGAAAGCAGCACTTTATGCCGAGCGATCTCTCGGCGCAGCTGGGGCTCAATTTCAGGGTAAAACTGCTTCAGCGGCACTTCTACATTTTCGCCAACAGTCAGCGTGGAAAACAGCGCTCCGCCTTGGAACATCACGCCCCAGCGGCAGCGCACGCCCAAATCCTGATCTGGATCAATGCCAGTAATCTTACGTCCAAACACAGAAATATCGCCATCGGTCGGCGTCTGCAGGCCAATGATTGAGCGCATCAAAACCGACTTTCCTGTGCCAGATCCGCCAACAACGCCCAGAATCTCGCCTTCGCGCACTTCCAGGGAAAGGTCTTGGTGCACCGCGAAATCACCAAACTTGTTCTCAAGATTGTGCACCACGATCGGTGGATCACCGCTGAAACGGGGATTTAGTGTGTCTTTCATCAGCCCCAGCCAACTTTGGTGAAGAAAACGGCGAAGAATGCATCGAGCACGATCACCGCAAAGATTGCGGAAACCACAGCCATCGTCGTGCGGCGCCCAACCTCCTCCGAGTTTCCTTGGACACGCATCCCGTGATAACAACCTGCAAGGCCAACAATCAGACCGAATACCGGAGCCTTGATCAAACCGACCCACAGATCATGCGTGGGGACCACCTCCTGAATGCGTTCCAAGAAGGTGAAAAATGGGATGCCAAGAGAAACCTGTCCAACGACTGCGCCGCCAATAATCGCAACGATTGATGCGTAGAAACCAAGCAACACCATCATGAATGTAGCAGCCAAGACACGCGGGATCACTAGCACTTCAACTGGGGAAATACCGATTGTGCGCATCGCATCCACTTCTTCTGTCAGTTTCATCGTGCCCAATTGCGCAGCAAAGGCGCTGCCAGAACGGCCTGCTACCATAATCGCGGTCATCAATACGCCAAGTTCACGAAGGGTGATCCGGCCTACTAGGTTCACCGTCAGCGTTTCTGCGCCAAATTGTGACAATTGCACCGCACCTTGCTGAGCGATGACGATGCCAATCAGAAAACTCATCAGGCCGATGATCGGCAGCGCAGATACACCGACCAGCTCCATCTGGCGCACCATCGCTTTGATCGGAAAGCGGCGTGGGTGCCGCAGCAACCGGCCTGCCGCGATCAAGACCCTGCCAAGAAAGCCGACCACGCCGATGATGCCTGCGCGCATGTCATAAACCAGCTGGCCCATCGCCTCTGGCACACGCTCCCACACAGGAATGCGCGGCGGTCGCATTTCCGCGTCATTCCCGGCAGTTTCAACCGCATCAAGCAGGCGCTTGGCACGCTCTCCTGCACCTATGATTTCCGCATCATTTCGCGCTGCAAACCGGCAAATTACCCAAGCGCCAATTGTGTCGATTTCGTTGACTTGCGAAAGGTCGATAATGGCTGGCGGTGTTCGCAAAGCCTGAAGATCATGGTCGAGCGGTCCGACAGAAGAGACCAGCAGCGGGCCTTCCAGCGTTAACCGGGCCTTGCCCGTATCGTCCTCTTCGAGGGTGAAATGCGCTGCCCCATCCATAGCATCGCCAGCTATGCGGATAAATTGCCCGGCAAACAAGCCATTAGTCTTTGGCTATCGCGAAACTCTTCGTTGCGTCGTGTGAGTGCGGGTGGCATTGGGCGACTTTGGTTTTTTTGGGGCTGCACCGCCTAACCCCTCCACCCTTTCGGTCGGATTCTTTCCGGTAGACTCAGGGTGGAAGGGTCGAGAGAGTGGGCGGCTCCGCACATGAGACAGCACAAATGACTTTACCCACCACATTTGATCCCGCCACAATTGAGGCACGCTGGTACCAGCATTGGGAAGAAAAAGGTCTGTTCCGGCCTGAGCGTCCGGACGCAGAACCCTTCACCATCGTGAACCCGCCGCCGAACGTCACCGGCTCGCTGCATATCGGCCATGCGCTCGACAACACGCTGCAAGACATCGTCGTGCGGTACGAGCGGCTGCGCGGCAAAGACGCCTTGTGGGTGGTCGGCACAGACCATGCGGGCATCGCCACGCAAATGGTGGTCGAGCGCCAAATGGAAGAGCGTCAGGACAAGCGCACCAATTATTCGCGCGAAGACTTCGTCGACAAGGTTTGGGAGTGGAAGCATGAGAGCGGCGGCACGATCACGCGCCAGCTGCGGCGGCTTGGCTGCTCAATGGATTGGTCGCGAGAGCAATTCACGATGGACGAGCATTTCACGAAAGCCGTGCTCAAGACCTTCGTTGATCTGTACAATGACGGCCTGATTTACCGCGACAAACGGCTGGTGAATTGGGACCCGAAGTTGAAGACCGCGATTTCGGATCTTGAGGTTGAGACTCAGGATCTAAAGGGCAGTTTCTGGCACTTCAAATATCCGCTCGAAGACGGCGTGACCCTGTCCGATGGCCGCGATTACATTGAGGTTGCGACCACGCGGCCCGAGACGATGCTGGCCGATATGGCGGTCGCCGTGCACCCCACGGATGAGCGTTATAAGAGCGTTGTTGGCAAGCATGTTGTCCTGCCGATTACCGGCCGCAAGGTTCCTATTGTCGAAGACGAACACGCCGACCCAGAGCTGGGCAGCGGGGCTGTAAAGATCACACCGGGCCACGACTTCAACGATTTTGAGGTTGGCAAGCGTGCAGGCATTGCGGCGGGCGATATGCTCAACATGCTCGATGGCGATGCGAATGTTTGCCAGGTTGCTGATAGCGAAGCGCCAATCCCTGACGAATTCATCGGCCTGCACCGTTTCAAGCGCGACGGCGTTGACGGCGCGCGCGAATTGGTGATCGAGCAGCTGAAAGAGCAAGGCTTCCTCATCCCGCATATCACCAAGACCAAAAAGGGCGAGGAACAAGAGCTCGACGCCGAACCGCGCACCATCGCGACGCCATTTGGCGACCGCGGCGGCGTGGTGATTGAACCGTGGCTGACCGACCAGTGGTATGTCGATGCGAAAAAACTCGCGGCGAAACCGATTGAGCAAGTGAAGTCGGGCGAAATTGAAATTATCCCAGAGACTTGGGAGAAAACCTTCTTCAACTGGATGGAAAACATCCAGCCATGGTGCGTTTCCCGCCAGCTGTGGTGGGGCCACCGGATTCCGGCCTGGTTTGGCTACCAGATTGTGGACACAGACGACGGAAGAGCTCCAATCGTCGTCAATTCTTGGGAAGAAGTTGGGACACGCTTCAAGGAGTTTGTCGCAACAACAGAAGTTGAAGCCAAAAACTCTGCTGAGCAATTTGCTTCCAGCTACGGCATGGACGTCATCGTAGTCGATGGACCTCCATTGCCCGGCGAAACGCCTGGTGGCAAATACGCTATTTGGCGAGACCCAGACGTCCTCGACACATGGTTCTCATCCGCGCTCTGGCCTTTCGCCACGCTCGGTTGGCCCAATGAAAGCGATCTGGTCGAAAAGCACTTCCCCAACAATCTGCTGATCAGCGGCTTTGACATCCTGTTCTTCTGGGACGCGCGGATGATGATGATGGGGCAGTACAATATGGGCCAAGCGCCCTGGCCCAAGCTGTATCTGCACGGTCTGGTCCGCGCAGCAGACGGCGCGAAAATGTCCAAGTCCAAGGGCAATGTCGTCGATCCGCTCGGCCTGATTGACGAATTTGGCGCGGATGCGCTGCGATTCTTTATGGCGGCGATGGAAAGCCAAGGCCGCGATATCAAAATGGATAATGAGCGGGTCAAGGGATACCGCAATTTCGCGACAAAGCTCTGGAATGCGACGCGTTTTTGTCAGTCCAATGGCATTGGCGCGAGCAGCACTCTGGCCGCTCCAGAGGCGCGGCTGGCGGCGAACCAATGGATCATTGGCGAGGTACAGCAGACCGTAGAGGCATTGGAGGCTGCAATGGCCGATCTGCGCTTCGATGCGGCGGCGAACACGATCTATCAATTCACCTGGTCGCGCTTTTGCGATTGGTATCTGGAGCTGATCAAGCCCGTGTTTGCCGAAGGTGCAAGCGAGACGGCAGCCGCCGAAACCCGCGAAGTCGCCGGGTGGGCGCTCGATCAAATCCTCGTCATGCTGCACCCGTTCATGCCGTTTATCACGGAAGAGCTGTGGCACGCGCAAGGCGCGCTCAACGGTAATGATCGCAGCGAATATCCGATCATCACCGCCAAATGGCCCGATCCGCAGGCTGAAGTGAGCAAACCGGCAACAGATGCGATTGATTGGGTCATTGAATTGGTCACTAAAGTCCGTTCGGCAAGGAATGAGCTAAATGTGCCATTTAGCCAGAAACTCACGATGCGCTTTGACTTCAACAACACTAGAATTGTCGATCGATTGAACGCCAACAGGCACGAAATCAGTCGGTTGGCTGGCATCGACCTGCTTGATGATATTGCAGTTGGAATGGGTCAAATCTCTGTTGACGAAAGCACACACGATTTAGCTACATTCATGGCTGCCAAAAGTTCAATGCAGATTACCGTCGGAGAAGATACACTAATTTTTCCACTAGAAGGGATCATCGATATCGCCGAGGAAAAGGCCCGGCTGCAGAAAGCCCTTGCCGCCTCGCAAAAGGAAGCAAAATCGCTCGAAGGCCGCCTCGGCAACGCCAACTTCGTCGAGCGCGCAGCTCCGCAAGCAGTCGAGAAGGCCAAAGCCGACTTCGCGCATCATTCTGCAGAAGCAGAACGGCTGACAGCGGCGCTAGCGCGGTTGGGCTAACGGAGCGCACCATTTCCTACGCGGGCACGATATGCGAAGGGGCGGAGTATGACGTGCGTTGCCCCTTCGATCTTCAAGCGTTTTTTGCGATCAAATGCGGTGCCTGTGATGGAACAGACTTTAGCCTTAGGACTGTGTAACATGCGGTCCATGTGTGGCGTAGCAGCGATGAACGGAGATGAAACGTAATGGCTCTGGTGCTGGCAACAGACGGGGCGGTCGCGGATGGTGGCGGGCCGGAGATCTTCGCCTCTCTGCAAGGCGAAGGACCAAGCGCGGGCACGCCAGTTGCGTTCATGCGGCTATCACGCTGCAACCTTGCCTGCACGTGGTGCGACACGGCCTACACCTGGCGCTTTGACGAGAGCCGCCCACACCGGGGTGGCATCGCCTTTGAGCGCAAGTCCAATCAGGTGACGCTGGAGGTTGCGGACGTCGCCGCGCGCGTTCTGGCGTTGGGGCAGAAGCGGCTCGTCATCACGGGCGGAGAGCCGTTGCTGCAAGGCGCGGCGCTCGCTGATCTGATCGCTCTGATCCCGGATATGGAGATTGAGATTGAGACTAACGGCACGACCAAAGCGCCGTCTCATGTCGACATCCGCGTCGATCAGTACAATGTCAGCCCCAAGCTGGCGCATTCGGGCAATGATGCGGAGCTTGCGCTGGTCCCCGAACGGCTCGACTTCTACGCTTGCGATCCGCGCGCATTCTTCAAGTTCGTGATTGCTAAGCCAGAGGATGTGGACGAGGTGCTGGAGCTAGCAGCGCGCTACCGCTTCAAGCCGGGTCACGTCTTCCTGATGCCGGAAGGCACGGACAGCGCGGCTCTGCGAGCGCGAGAACAATGGCTTGCACCGCTATGTGTGAAGCATGGGTTCAGGATGTCGGACCGTCTGCACATCCATCTTTATGGCGATGAACGGGGGACGTGATGCGCACGCTGGATTGCGCGCGGAACACAACGGCCCTTAGCCCTGACTACGCCAGCGTTGAACAACGCGGCTTACGATCTCTTCTTCACCGCCGCCTTCGTTCCACAGATCAACAAAGCTCGGATCTTCCGACGCCGGTCGCTTGCTTTCCTCTAGGTTGTCAAAGCTTACGCGGATTGGAATGGCGACACCTTCACCGCAGATGATCACCTCTCGGTTGCGCAAAGCGGGAATGGAATCGAGGAAGCCGCGCGCGCCTTCAGGCATGGCCGCTTTCACGAATGCCTGGTCGCGGTCGTTGTTGAGGCGCATGGAAAGGATGGTGCCGCATTGTGACAATACGCCTTCTGCAAGGTCAGATGGGCGCTGCGTGATGAGACCCAATGAGATACCGTATTTCCGGCCCTCTTTCGCGATCCGGCCAAGGATACTCGCAACCGACGATCCGTCAGAGTTCTTCTCATTCGGAACATAGCGGTGCGCCTCCTCACAAACGAGCAGGATCGGGCTGGTCTTCTCTTCACGGCCCCAGATCGCAAAATCGAACACGAGGCGGCTTAACACAGCGACAACAGTGGAGGTAATGTCAGATGGAACGCCCGACACGTCAATGATCGAGATCGGCTTGCCGTCGCCAGGCATACGGAACACCTTGGAGATGAAGTCCGCCATAGTATCGCCGACAAGCATGCCGGAGAACATGAATTGATAGCGCGGATCGGCCTTCAACTCATCCAGCTTGCCTTTGATCCGCATAAAGGGCGCTGATGAAGTCGCCTTATCCAGCTTGCCCATCTCGTCCTGCAACTTCGTTGAAAGGTCGGACAAAAGGTAAGGAATAGGAGAGTCAGCGGTGATCTTACCCATCGTTTCAGCAAGGCGGTTTTTGCCGCGTGCATACAGCAGACATTTGGCAAGAATGTCGGCATCGACCTGACGTTCATTGCCATCACTGGTCAGCAAAACTTCGCAATGCTCTTCGAAGTTCATCAACCAATATGGCATTTGCAGGTTCGACACGTCAAGAATCTGACCGGTCTGACGGAACGCAGCGGAATACTCGCCGTGCGGGTCAATCATGACAATATGACCCTTTGGCGCTGCCTCACAAATGCGGTGCAGGATGAGCGCGGCACTGGTCGATTTACCGGTACCGGTTGATCCTAGCAGTGCAAAGTGCTTACCCAGCATTGCGTCAATATAAAGTCCTGCGCGGATATCTTTGGTCGGATAAACCTTGCCGATCGTGATGTTAGCACGGCCATCGCTGGCATAGATCTGCTCAAGATCTTTGGTCGTTGCCGGATAAACCAAGGCTCCGGGTACTGGATAGCGCGTAACACCGCGGCGGAAACCATGAATCCGGCCTGTCAGCTTCTCTTCCTGACCTTCGCCGAGAAAATCGATGCTAGCGGTGATGCTATTATCGTTGCGGCGATCTTTGCGTTGGTCGCGAACATTGGCGAGCAACCAAGCGTCACCAACGCGGATCTTGATCTGGCTGCCCACTTGGCCAGCCAGCGCGATCGAAGGATCGTCGTCTTGCATACATTCATTGAGACGCTGCAAATCCACTGCAATTTGCGAACCAGCCCCTGAGATTTCGAGGACAACACCGATAGGTTGCTTAGCGTTATCTGATCCGCCGGAAGGTTTTGGATTGGCCTGAGTTGGAGGTTTTGGCGTTTGTTGCTGGGCCGCCTGTTGAGCCGGCTGCGGTGGTGTTTGGGGAACTGCGGTTTGGGCCGGTGACGGCGCTGGCTCACTGACTGCTGATTGTTGAGGGGCATTAGCCGCCGGATCACTTGAAGGAACTGCCGGAGCCCCTCCAGGCTGACCAGAAGGTCTCAAGCTCGACAGCGCTTCGTCGGCTCCATCTGTGGAACGCGAACCGCTTGCCTGTGATCGGCCAAAGCCGTGATTACCCATATCATTCATGAGTGCTTACTTTCCCCAAATTCTTATCAGGCACTCAATAGCGATATTTAGGTTAAGATCGCGTCAACATTGACCGGGTCGCTCAGACCAGACGGTCGTTGCGAAACCATCAGCGCGATGATCAAAGTCGGGCGAACACCCGGCCAGCCAACCAGCCCATAAAGACTGAAAGGAAAATTGCGCCCAAACCATAAAACAGCGAAAATCGGTTTGCGGCATAAACGACCTGCCCCTCCAATCCGACTTTTTCGACAGCAATATCGGCCGTCGCACTGGCGAGCACACGGCCTCCAGCAATGGCAAAAGTCTCTGCTGTATATTTTCCCGTGGTCACATTGGATGGCAGGGCAATGCGCGCTTGATACAGCACCTTCTCGGTAATCCGCACACCGGTCATATCTTGCTTATAGAGCCCGAGCCGTTCACGCATATCGACCAATCCATCGGCAAAGCGCGATTGTTCCTCAGGCTCGATCTCGCCCGACGGACTGAGCTGGATAAAATCGGTGCTGAGCTCATAGATCGCCGCAGTCCGCTCATCAACGATTTCACTGATCGGGCGCGATGCAGCAACAGCAAAGAAAGACGGCGCTGACCGAAAATCGGAACTGCCCGCGTTCATCCAAACACCTGCAATCCGCTCTTTCTCTCGCAGCCGGATCGCTTGCGTAGGCCCTTTCAAGACGACCACAATATCATATTCTGTGCCGCGCGCAGGACCAGCCGGATCAAGGATTGCTCCGTAAAGTAAGAGGTTTGCACCGGTGAAGCCCTGCCGAACTTCGACACGGTTTTGGCTTACTTCTGGGACCAAAATTGGTTGACGCTGAGCAGATAGTGTCAGCGCCGCCAGCAAGACGAATCCGATGCGCAATCCCAAACTCACAGCAGATCAACCGTGTAGACTTCATCAGGTTCGATGCCGAGGCCATAGAGCATCCGAAGCGCCACCAAAATCACGATAACAGCTAGGATTAAACGCAAAAATTCGGGCCGCGCTTTTAGGGCGATTTGCGTGCCGAATTGTGCGCCCATCACTGACCCCAAAAGCAATAGACCGGCCAGAACAATGTCCACCGCCTTTGTGGTCAAGGCGTGAGTCATGGTGGTGACCATCGTTACAAAAAGGATCTGAAAGAGGGACGTGCCGACAACAACATTGCCGCTCATGCCGAGCAAGTACAGCATAGCCGGGACTAGGATGAAGCCTCCTCCCACCCCCATCAGCATAGTTAGAATACCAACCAAAACACCCAGAATGAGCGGTGCGAGCGGGGATATGTAGAGTCCGCTGCGATAGAAGCGCCAACGCATCGGAAGGCTCGCGACCATTGGGTGGTGGCGGCGCTTGCGAGGCTGCTTGCTGCCGCCCTCACGCGGCCACAGCGCCTCAATGGCTTCGCGCATCATCAAGCCACCAATCGTGCCGAGCATAACCACATACAAGACGTTGATGACCACATCGATCTGGCCGACCGCCTGCAAAAATCTAAACAGGAGCGCGCCAAACATTGCGCCGATCACTCCGCCGCCGACCATCACCATTCCCATGCGGTAGTCCACGCCGTTGCGTTTGCCATGCGCAAGGACACCAGAAACACTAGCGCCTGTCACCTGCGTTGCGGCAGAGGCAGCGGCGACTGTTGGCGAGATCCCGTAAAAGATTAGCAGCGGTGTCGTCAGGAACCCTCCCCCAACACCAAAAAGGCCGGATAGAACACCTGTCACGAATCCCAAGGCGACAATAAAAAAGCCGTTCACCGAAAGATTTGCAATGGGCAGGTAGACATCCATCCTATGCACGTAACGCAGGCACAGCACGGATTAAAGCAAATGCTGCACCCACGTCACCGACTTTGATGACAGTGTGTTCGCTGAGCCGCTTGAGGCCCTGGCCCTAGAAGCGGGTAGAAAGCGTCACAGCAATGCCGGATGACGGCGCCGCATCTCCTAGAATCCGCTCACGCCAATCCACCGATATGCGCGCTGGAACGTCCCCTATGGTCAAATCAATACGCGCTGTCGGTCCCAAATCAACCCGGTGCACATTGTCTTGCGCTCCAGCCCACGCTCCGCCGCCAAGGCTGACGCGTGCAGAACCGGTTTTGGCGAGATCGAAATTGGCAATCTGGCGCGTCACATGCGCTTGCCCATCAACAAATGCGGTGGAAGCTGAACCAGTCACATATCCGCCTTGCGCATAGATCTCTGCCTGCGCACCCATTGGAAGCTGCACCGAAGGCAGTTCCGTCGTGGCGAAGGCCGCACTTCGGATTACGGTATCGGCGCGCCCTTCAGTCAGGCGCGCTTCTGCGTGCAAACGCAACGGCACATTTGTGAATGGACGGGCTGAAAGACCAAACGCAGCTTCGCTCTCTCCGTTGCCAACCAATGCTTTGTAACCGCGCAGATAGGCGCGCGGATCATGACCAGACCTCGGAGCAACGCGATATTGTAGGATCGCACCAGCTTGGCTTGCGCCATAAACGGGGACGCGACCCTGCGAAATCAGCGAAGAATTCGACCCTTCGCGCCAATACGTCCAAGCATCGAGAGACCAACGATCCGAGTTTGCAACCAGTTTCGTAGCTCGAGGCAAGCTCCAGCCAGCGCCAGGTGCATCCTGCCCTGACGCAAATGGCGTAAGCGGGGTATTCCACACCTCCTCAACTGCGCGCGGCAACGGCAATTGACCCATCGCCGCCATGAGCAACATTTGATGCCCTGCTGCCACACCGGGACGGGCAGAAAAGATGCTTTCGTAAGTCAACGATTGGTTGATCGGGGCGCTTGACGCCGCAAGCCAGCGCGGGGGCGCGGCTTGCTGCGGGAATTGTAAAGGCGCCTTTGCAAGGTCAGCAGTCGCGCTCGGCGCAGCGCTGTCGCTTGGTGCTTCCGCCATCAAAACATCCGCTGCTTGCGTCAACGCTTCTCCAATTGCGAACGGGCTTTCCCAAAGCATCGCGCGCGCGCCAACCCAAGCAGATACGAGAACCGCCAGCATGATTAAAGGAGCGCCACGACGCGATTGTGAAAACGCGCTCATGCTGGTTGCTCTACAGGCGTGGCGGGTCGCATTGGATGCGCGTTGTGCTGGGTTTTATCCCAATAGACCGCACTGCCACGCAGCGAACTGATGTAGGCCTTGATTGCTCTGCGACCAGCCATAATTGCAATGATATTGGCAATTGGAATGCGGATGATTGCCATCAATCCTTCCGCAATGCCGTAAATGCGAGCGGTAAAAGCAAATCGCCATGAAGCGCGCCACACAAAGGCTGCAAAGTTGACCCACAAAAGGCCTTTGAGCGCAGGCGATAACGGCAAGGTTTGCGCTGCGCCCAATTGCGCCGCAGCCCATAAGATTGCCGAGACCGCGAGCAGAAGATAACCCATCAACAGTACAAGCGATGTCAATGGCCCCCTTCTATCGCGAGCGCGCATCCAGCTTTCGATTAAATTGCGCGACCAGCCGATACGGTCCCACCCCTGCAACGCAATGCCGTGCACCCAGCGCGTCTTTTGCCTAACCACCGCGCCAAGTTGGTCGGGAAAGTAAGCGCGAGTGGCAATTAGCGCTCCGTCATCTCCGCGCGCGCGCAAGAAACGCGATCTTCCCCCCATAGCTGCAACGCTGAGGCCCATTTCGTAGTCTTCAGTTAGCGATTCGGCCTCAAACGGGACACGATCGACATGGCGCAAGCGCAGCTGCTCAAGGGCCTCACGTTCAATCGCGCAACCAACACCCGCTCCTGGCAAACCGGCTCCCAGCGCGTCACGGACCACCATTGTTCGGCCATGCGCCTCGGCAAACTCCTCGCAATAGTGGCTACCAATCAACATGCTGGCAGGCTGCGGCATGGGTTGAACCGGGAGCTGCACAAATTGCGCAGCCCCCGCGTGCTGACCAATAGCTTGATCGAGCAATCCAAGCGCAGCTGGGTCAACCATATCCTCCGCATCGTGGAATACGACCATATGAGCGCGCACGCCGCGCCTGCGCTCATCATCACAAAGCGCTGCGTAAAGACGGTTTAAACAATCGGCTTTCGTGCTGGGCCCAACGCGATCATGGATCACAATGCGCAGCCGCTTATCATTTCCAGCAGCCTTCATCGCTGCCTCGATAGTGGCAGCATCATTGCGATAGCACCCAACATAAAGCCGCATTCTGGATTGCGGCCAATTTCCTAGGATATGCAGAACAGTGTAGCCAATCACATCGGCTTCTTGCCAAGCTGGAATAAACACAGCGGCATCGCCCGAAAGCGAGCTTCGTCGCAGTGCCATGCGACTAAGTTTCGGAGTTTTTGTGCGTCCGGTGATCCGCAGCCACAACCAAGCGATATCGACAGCGAAATCGTCAGCCGCGCCAATCAGAAAAAAAATTCCGGCGAAAAGCAGCAATTCATGCTGAAACAAAGCCAGCCATTCCCAAACGTCTAACCCAAACAAGTTCACGGTGCCCCACCTCTGCTTGAAGTAAACAGACTATCGCGGTCTGTTATTGCTTGCAACGAGAGAAAGTTTTGGGAAAGGGGAACCATAGATATGTCTGACACAAATTCCCCCCTCCGCTCGATATTTGCTCCGGTTCGCTCATTATTCGTTGGCGACGCTTCAGCAGGTGTCCTGCTGATTATGGTTGCAGCTGCCGCAATGATCGCAGCAAACTCTCCATTGGCGGGAGAATATCGCGAACTATTCTACGGTGACCTTGCATGGACGCCGATAGCCAAACTCGATGATCTGCACCTTTGGATTAATGATGGCTTGATGGCGGTATTCTTCTTCGTCGTCGGTTTGGAAGTGAAACGCGAGCTTGTAGCAGGGCAATTATCTGATCCTGCGGCACGGCGTTTACCAATGCTGGCAGCTGCGGCCGGCATGGGCGTCCCCGCCATCGTCTACATCACTGTTTCTGGCGGGGGCGAATATTCCAGCGGCTGGGCAATCCCTGCGGCGACTGACATCGCCTTTGCAATGGGCGTGCTGGGGCTGCTTGGTAGCCGAGTGCCCGCCTCCCTGCGATTGTTCCTACTTACAGTGGCGATTGTCGATGACATTGGCGCAGTGATGGTTATCGCGGTTTTTTACACGCCAACTATCAAGCTTGCTTGGCTGGTCGCCTCAATAGTCGTCTTCGGTCTGATGATTGCACTTAATCGGATGAAGGTAAGCGTGTTCGCGCCGTATATCTTGTTGGCTCTGGTGCTGTGGTACTGCGTGCTGAATACGGGTGTCCACGCAACGATAGCTGGCGTTCTGGCCGCGCTCACAATCCCGATGCAACGCGGAGACGGAAATTCCATGCTTGAGCGGCTTGAACACGGGCTCGCTCCGTGGAGCGCCTATTTGGTTGTCCCAGTTTTTGGTTTTGCGAATGCCGGGGTTTCACTAGCTGGCATGGGTCCTAGCGCGCTGCTCGCCCCGCTCCCTGTTGCGATTGCAGCAGGTTTGGTCGTGGGCAAGCAATTGGGTATTTTCACAACGATTGTCCTGGCAGAAAAGACAGGCTTTGCACCGCGCCCTGAGGGCGCAAGCTGGGCAGAAATTTGGGGCATTTCCATTCTATGCGGCATCGGCTTCACCATGAGCCTGTTTATCGGAGGCTTGGCCTTCCCCGATAAGCCGCTGCTGGTTGAAGAGGCTAAAATCGGCATCCTAACCGGATCAGCGATCTCAGCAATTCTTGGCTTCATTGTGCTGCGATTGACGACTACGCATCCTGCCGAGGAATGCGACGATCAAGGCAATCAGCCTAGCAAAGCCTAAATCGCTAGGGTTCGTTCGCTTTAGCCAGCCTTACCAGCTGCCAGTGTTTTCCATGCTTGCCCATGGTTCCTGCGGCTCTAAATTGCCTTCTTGCAGCAATTCGATTGATACGCCGTCAGGTGATTTGACAAAGGCCATGTGCCCATCACGCGGCGGACGATTGATCGTCACGCCAGCATCCATCAATCGCTGGCAAGTGTCATAGATATTCTCAACGCGGTAAGCGAGGTGGCCAAAATTGCGTCCGCCATCATACTTTTCAGGCGCGCTGCCATCTTCTGGCGGCCAATTATACGTTAGCTCAACCTCAGCCACACCTTCTTGACCGGGAGCCGCCATAAAGATCAGCGTAAAACGTCCTGCCTCAACATCAAAACGGCGCACTTCCTCAAGGCCAATTAGCTTGAAAAACTCAACTGTCGCATCTGGATCGCTCACTCGGATCATGGAATGAAGATATTTGGTCATTCTTTTTCTTTCTGATGTCTAAGCTTTGACACGTTGTAGCGACAAATCGCGGCGACTGAACAGAATTTCTAGCAACCATCGGGCAAACGCAAAAAAGACGCAGAGGCAATGCGCAAGCCTCCGCGTCTTTCTTGGTCCCGCTCGAATTGACGGGAGAGTCTAAACTTAGATCAGATGCTTGCGCTCAATGTGAACACAACAGCATCGTCAGTGAACACGCCGCCTGGATCAAGCAATCCATCACCCTCGACACCAACATAGGAAACGCCGAAGCTCAGCGGGCCGTAAATGGCTGCCTCGGCCCCTACAGACCAGTCGAACGCTTTGCTGTCATTCGTGAATGTCAGGAAGCCGTCGGTATAGCCAAGGTGGCCCGTCAAGGTAACGGGTGTTCCTGGAAGACCAACGCCGACATCAGTGTAGACGTAAAAGTTGTCAGTGCTGCCTAGCGAATCCTGATCGGGAGCATAAGCAACACCAACGGTTGCTTCAGCTGGACCGAAAGTGAAACCAAGCGAACTGTAGAATTCAACGTAGTCAAAGTCGCCCGGCCCTGCATCTGGGTAAAGGTAGGCAATTACGCCAACATCAGCCGAAAGGCCTTCAGCGATATCGCCGCTCCAACCGCCATAGACATCGACTTCGGTCGACCCGAAACCGACAGTGTCTTCGTCTAGCGAAGACGCCCAAGTGCCGACATAAATGCCAACATCGGTTGAAAGGTCGACACCGCCTTGAATGGCGATTTCACCGCCAGACAGATCGACACCGCGAAAACGGTACTCGCTGGCAAGCGTGACATTGCCCGTCACTTCAAAACCAGCATCGCCATCGGCATAGCTGGCTTTTTCGGCATCGATTGGCGCTGACGCGCGTTCGATCTCACCGTCAAGAACGGTGGTAACTTCAGATACAACGCCTTCTGGATTAGCTTCACCAGTTTCGGCTTCGTTTGCGAGAGCGGGTGCTGCGGAGAGAAGCAGACCTGCAGTAAAAGTAGCGGCGGTAAGGCCGCGGATGGACGTGAGCATTACAACTTCCTTTGTTGTGTTGTTGCCTCGTCCCACCTGCGTCATCAGCGGTCACCTATTTATAAATGGTGATCTCATCCGAATACGAAACTTTCGTGCCCAAGAATGCCGCACCGCACAAGAGAAATTGCGCGAAATCCTGTGAACAGGTTAAAGTGTGGAGATTATGCACCACTCGCGACATGGCGCGGCCTGCGGTTGCCGTTCGCCGCGCGAGCGCCTAAATACTGGCAGATATACAACGTTCGCGTAAACGATGTGAACCCCCTGAGACACCGCCAAAATCACTGATACCACTCATGTTAAAAAAGCTGCGGCAAATCATCCGTTCGCGCCCAGATGCGCCAAAACCCTCTGTGCCAGAGGGCAGCCGCTATTACGCGGTGGGAGATATCCATGGTCGGTTGGATCTTTTCGAAGCCCTGATCAAAGCGATTGAAGAAGATGATGTGAAAGCCGGTAAGGCGGAAACGCACGTAATCCTGCTCGGCGATCTAGTGGATCGCGGCAATGACAGCGCCGGCGTAATCGCCAAGGCTCGAAAGTGGCAAAAGACGCGAGACGTCCGGATACTTGCTGGAAACCATGAAGAGATGTTCCTGGACGCTTTCAAAGAAGTCGACATACTGCGACATTTCTTAAAGCATGGCGGCCGCGAGACCATTATAAGCTACGGCATCTCAACCAAGCAGTTTAATTCTTGGTCGCTGGAAGAGCTGTTTGAAGAGCTGCCAGATATCGTCCCCAAGAAGGATCGCAAGTTCCTGTCTGAACTGGAGGACATGATAGTAGTCGGCGATTACCTTTTTGTTCATGCAGGAATCGATCCGACCCGACCGCTCGAAAAGCAAAAACGAAGCGATTTGCGCTGGATCAGAGACCGTTTTCTTCGCCACGAGGGGGACTTCGGCAAAGTCGTTGTGCACGGCCATACAATCTTTCCGGATATTATGGATTGCGGCAATCGGATCGGAATTGATACCGGCGCATTCCGTTCTGGCATTCTAACTGCCCTAGTGCTGGAAGGTGACCAGCGGAGAGCCATCAAAGCCATTGAGAGCGATGGCAAGATCAAGATTTCAAGCGAGGAATAGGTTTCATGAAGATCGCAATGGTTGGTTCAGGCTATGTCGGGCTGGTTTCTGGAGCATGTTTTGCTGACTTTGGCCACGACGTGGTCTGCATCGACAAAGATGAAAGCAAGATCGCGCGGCTTAAAGACGGTGTGATGCCCATCTATGAACCGGGCCTCGATAGCCTTGTCGCGAGCAACGTCAATGCCCGACGCCTTTCGTTCACGACCGATCTGGCCGAAGCCATTGAAGGAGCGCAAGCCATCTTCATCGCAGTTGGTACGCCGAGTCGCCGCGGCGATGGCCATGCCGATCTCACTTTTGTTTATGAAGTTGCTCGCGAGGTTGGAGAGAAACTCGCCAACGATGCCGTAATTGTTACCAAATCCACCGTCCCGGTTGGCACGGGCGATGAAGTGGAACGGATAATCAAGGACACTGGCACAGCCCACAATTTTGCAGTCGTATCCAATCCTGAATTCCTTCGCGAAGGCGCTGCGATCGGAGATTTCAAACACCCTGATCGGATCGTGATTGGGGCAGAAGACGATCTCGGCCGTGATATTATGCGCGAAGTGTATCGCCCTTTATTCTTAAACGAGTCGCCAATCTTGTTTGTGGGGCGGCGAACAAGCGAGCTGATCAAATATGCCGCCAACGCGTTTCTGGCGACCAAGATTACATTCATCAACGAAATGGCTGATCTATGCGAAAAAGTAGGCGCGGACGTACAAGACGTCGCTCGCGGCATCGGTATGGATAATCGCATCGGCTCAAAATTCCTCCACGCCGGCCCCGGCTATGGCGGTTCATGCTTCCCCAAAGACACACTAGCTCTGCTCAAAACAGCCGAAGATTATGACAGTCCAACCCGCATCGTTGAGGCAGTGGTGAAAACCAATGAAAGCCGAAAGCGAGCGATGGGCCGCAAGGTTCTCGAAGCGCTTGGCGGCGCGGAAGCTGCGCGCGGCAAAAAGGTTGCCATGTTGGGTCTAACCTTCAAACCGAATACAGATGATATGCGCGATTCCCCTGCAATCGCAATTGCGCAAACCTTGGGCGATGCGGGCGTAAAAGTCGCCGCCTTTGATCCGGAGGGGATGGACATCGCAAAGCCATTGATGCCTGACGTATCGATGTGCGAACAACCTTACGAAGCAATCGAAGGGGCGGATGCGGTCGCTATCGTGACCGAATGGGACGCCTTCCGCGCGCTCGACCTCAATCGAGTTAAAGAGTTGGCGAACGCTCCGGTGCTCGTTGATTTGCGGAACATCTACAACCCGGACGATGTACGCGCCGCTGGCTTTGAATATTCGAGCGTTGGGCGCAGCTGATCAAAGACGGAATATTTAATTTTGGCCGTTCATTAACCACGTTGCGTCTGCAAGAAACACGCAATTCCGCCAGATTCTTAGACCATATTGCAAAGGATGCAGGAGAGTAGAGTCGTTAGTTCACACTGCAGTCAGGAATCTGAGTCGTGTTCATGCTTAAAATAATGTAACTTCCGAGTCGTTTTTAAAAACAACTTAGTGGGGACTTTGTATGATTAAACGGCACATTCTTTCCAGCGTCGGTGTAATTGGCATTGCGAGCGGGCTCGCAGCAACACCGGCTCTAGCTTCAGAAGACAACAGCGAGACAGAAGATATTTCGCTTGAAGCGCGAGGGGACTTTGCCGGATTTCGAATACAACAACGCAGTATCGACATTGATGCGCCGATCGCGGTTCTCCCAGAATTCAGAATCTCCGAGACTACATTTGAAGGAACAGTAACGCCGCCCTCGCCTGAACTCATCGTGCGCGATGATGTCGGTGTCGATTTTGGTGATCCGGATAATTTGGCACCTTACGCCGTTCACATTTTCCAACAAAGAAATGCTGATGGCGGGGTGTTCTTCAACTGCTCCGGCAGCGTCATCAATCCGCGCACTATTCTAACAGCTGCTCACTGTTTGAATGGCAGCGACGGGCCAATCGCCACCACCTCTTCGGAAAGTTACGGCCTGCCAGAATCAGGCGCGGCTACTACCCTCCTCATAGCAACAGGCCAAAGCAGCGCACCGCGGCTATTCACCTATATCGGGGATGGATCCGGATACGCTGAAGGCGGCGTAGCTCGGAGCACTGACGTCGTCATCCACCCAACGGGCAACCCTGACAACACCGGCCTTGGCTTTCCATGGGCTGATATTGCGCTGATTTCGGTCGATTCGCCGATCACCGATGTCCCGTCCCTGCCAATCCTTCTAACGCCATTGACTGAGCTAACTCACGTTCTGCAGGTCGGCTATGGTACAAATGGCACGGGCTTAACCGGCGGCACGAACGCAGGAAGCTCGTTCTTGCGGCGCGTTGGTGAGAATACGCTCGGACTTCTCGGTAGCACTGGTGACTACATTGATGGGGTCTTCCCGGCATTAGCCCCATCCACTCAGGTTCTAGGCTTCGAATCTCAAGTTTATTATTGGACTGATTTCGACAACCCAGACCGCACACCAGAACAACAAGCAGGGTGCGCTTTTCCTGGCGATACGATCAGCTGCACTAGCCTCGAAGCTGTGTTCGCCATCGACTATTTCGATGGTGATGCCCTTCCGCTCGAAGCTGGCACTGCGCCAGGAGATTCAGGTTCGCCATTGGTGGCCGATCAATTGGCAGAATTTCCTCTTGCGATTGGCGTCCTTTCGGGCGGCTTTGACTTCTTTGGTCTAGGCAGCGCGTATTCGGACGTAAGCTTTTACAACCCACTTTTCCCGTTCTTTGAGTTCATTACCGAAAACACATCATACAAATATGTTTCGGCCAACGAGGGTGACGGCGTGTGGTCGGATGCTTCACGTTGGACACAGGATCTCGATCCTGGTTTCTTCATCCAAGATGCAGACGGAAATCTGGTGAACGGCATACCTGACGGTAATGAGCCGGGCATCTTTGCATCAGGACCAAAGCTTGGCACGGTTCTAGGCAACGACATCTCAGGCAACTCCACTGCGATCACTCCGGGTTTCGAAGGTATTGATACTACACTGCCAGAAAGCTCGGTTCTGCTTGGCCCGGGTTCGACCGGGTTTGTGCCGCAGAATACCGACGGTACTCCGGGCATAGCATTCGCCAACCCTGCGCAATATTTTGAAGTTCATCTTAACCGCGCTGGCACCACGACAGTCGATCTCGACGTTGAAATTGATCAGCTGGTGATTGACAATAGCGACGCCGCTTTCGTCTTGTCGGAACCTTACGAGTTCACGTCTATCATCGGTGTGGAGCAGTTCGCTGGTAATGCAGCAATTGATGGTACGCTGAACGCCGGCCTTTACGCTTTGCTGGGCGGCGGATTGACCGGCAATGGTACGATCAACACAGATGTGCTGTTCAACATCGGCGGCTTTGTGAGCCCGGGTGACCTTGGTTCGATTGGCACCCTCACGGTGAACGGCAACTACGTCCAAACCTCAGGCGCCGGATTGGTTGCCGATATCTTCAAGCGTAACGGTCGAACAGTTGAAAGCGATCTTCTCGCAGTGAACGGGCTTGCCGTCCTGGATGGTACGTTGGTGCTAGTCAACCAGCGCGGCACGCCGCGTTTTGGTAGCACCTTCACCGTGCTGACTGCGGACGAGGTCGATGGTGCATTTGCGGATACATTGTTGATCGTCAACAACCCCACTTTGACTGCTGAGAGCCGTGTCGAAGACGGCAACGTAATCGTCGAAATCGGTGCTCGCCGGATCGGCCGCATGGTGGGCCGCGGAAGCGGATTGCAGTCACTTGGTAACGCGCTCGACACTTTGCGGTTTAGCGGACGTTTCGCAGAGTATGCGGCCATATTTGATGTGATCGACAGTGCCAGCTTTGAGAATTTCGGCGCTTCGCTATCGTCTCTTACGCCAGTCAATGCGTTCAATCAGCAGACGATCGCTAACGGGTTTTCGCAACGCTTCACCGGCCAGATCGCACAGCGCACTCTTGCGCTTCGCGGTGCGAACGGTGCGGCAGCCGGTTTCTCGTCAGCAGGCAATGCTGGCTTTGCAATGGGCGGCACGGCTCCGCGCAAAGACGGTCAAATGGGCTTCTTCGGTACGGTCAGCGGATCGTTCTTGAATACCAACACCGTTGATCGTTCAACCGGCATCAATGCGTTTGAGGAAGCCGCCTTCACACAGGCTGGTGAGCTGACCGTTGGCGCTGATTTGCGAGTATCGGAGGGCCTGAGCCTTGGCGTCGCGATGACCAATATTCGCAACAGCCAAACCAGCTCTGGCGCGCTCCGTCCGCGTGACGATCAAAGCCGCTCTGCAGCGGTCTATGCCGCGTATCAGGCAGGCAATGGTTTTGCTGATATGTATTTCGGCTTCTCGGATCAGGAATACGGAACGCAGCGTGCAAGCTTGGGTGACTTCCAATCAAGCTACAGCACAGCAATCGGTCAAACCGACGGCGAGCAAAGCTTTGCAGGACTTCGTCTAGGATATGCTGTTCCGGTCGCAAAAGGTTTTGAGATCGGACCAGTGGTGAGCATGGATTATGTCCGCAATGAACTCGGCGCTTATTCCGAATTTGGAGCGGGCCAGCTGGGTCTAAATATTCAAGGTCGCACATTCAATTCGCTTGGCGCGAAGATGGGTGTGATGTCTTCCCTTGATCTTAACGTTGGCCGGACTGGCAAGATCACCGCATTCGGCTCAGTGGCTTATTCGCGTGAACTGGCTGATACGAGCGATGTTGTCACGGCAAGCTTCTTTGGCGCGCCGGATGCAGCCTTCCAAATCAGCAACCAGCTTGATCCAGAGTGGGTCTCGATCAATGCCGGGGCTGAGATGCAAGTGGCTGATAACATCAAAGCGGGCATTTCGGTGACCTCGGATTTGGGTCGTGGCGTTCTGACCAACAATCAGGGTCGCGCCTCGCTAACTTGGAAATTCTAACCGACACCTAATTTCGACCTGTCAGTCGAAGATCAAAAGGCCGGGCCCTCCATCGCGAGAGTCCGGCCTTTTTGCATCAAAGGCTCGATGAACTCGCTCCAACGCTCATTGTTCTGCCCTGCCCTGGTAACATGTGCTAGCAGGTGTGCGAATTTGCCTGCATCACGCAGATATCGGGAGAAAGAGAACTATGATCGACACGCTTGGATGGCTTTCAAACATCTTCGTATTTGTGATCGGCTTGTTATTGGCCGGGATCGTAGTGCTCTTTTTCATCGACAGGTTTCAGACCGCCGATGCAGTGCGCCGCAACTACCCCGTAATCGGCCGCCTGCGCCACATCTTCTCCGAATTGGGCGAGTTCTTCCGCCAGTATTTCTTCGCGATGGACCGCGAGGAGATGCCGTTTAATCGGGCGCAGCGCGATTGGGTATCTGATGCAGCACGCGGCGAATCGACCAATGTCGCGTTTGGATCCACCCGCAATCTCGACCCAGTCGGCACGCCGATTTTCGTCAATTGTCCGTGGCCGACGCTGGAAGTTGACGCAGCAGAGGCTGCACCGCTCACGATTGGCGAAGGCGCAGCCCGCACCCCCTATGCCGCCCCCTCGCTCTTCAACATTTCCGGCATGAGCTACGGCGCACTGTCGACCCCAGCGGTGCGCGCTCTGTCCAATGGCGCTGCTAAGGCCGGCTGCTGGATGAACACCGGCGAAGGAGGACTGTCTCCCTATCATCTTGAAGGGGGCTGTGATGTCGTATTCCAGATCGGCACCGCGAAATACGGCGTGCGCGACAAGGATGGCAATTTGTCTGACGAGAAGCTGCGCGAAGTCGCCGGACACGACCAGGTTCGCATGTTCGAGCTTAAGCTCGCACAAGGCGCAAAGCCGGGCAAAGGCGGCATTCTGCCCGCTGCCAAGGTCAATGAAGAAATTGCCGCCATTCGCGGGATTGAGCCGCACACCGCGTCCATCTCTCCCAATCGCCATCCAGATATCGGCAACATCGCCGAACTGCTTGATATGATCGCGCATATTCGAGAGGTTACGGGCAAGCCGGTAGGCTTCAAGACGGTGATCGGTGCATATGGCTGGCTGGAGGAGCTGTTTGCCGAGATCAACACTCGCGGCGCGGCCAGCGCGCCTGATTTCATCACAGTCGACGGCGGCGATGGCGGCACGGGGGCTGCGCCCTTGCCCCTTATCGACAATGTCGGGCTGACATTGCGAGAAGCGTTGCCGATGCTGGTTGATCTGCGCGATCGTGCAGGACTAAGAGACCGCATCCGCATCATTGCATCAGGCAAGCTAGTGACGCCGAGCGAGGTTGCTTGGGCAATGTGCGCAGGCGCGGATTTTGTCATTTCCGCGCGCGGGTTCATGTTTGCACTTGGCTGTATTCAAGCGATGAAGTGCAACAAGAACACCTGCCCCACTGGCATCACCACGCATGATCCCAGCCTTCAGCGAGGGCTTGATCCAGCGGACAAGTCGGTGAAGGTCGCTAGCTTCGTCAAGCAAATGCGCAAGGAAGTGGGCGTGATCGCGCATAGCGTTGGGGTGAAGAATCCGCGCCAGATGAAGCGGTATCATGTGCGGATAGTGTGCGCGGATGGTCGCAGCAGGCCTCTGGACGAGCTGTACTCGGGTGTTGGTGCTTGAGGGGGTGTTTGTGTTCCGCACTCGCGAGCGCGATTTGTCCTCCCTTCGGTCGTTCAGCTTCGCTTCCCTCGCGGCCTGCGGCCTCAATCCAATCCAAGCCAATTGGCAGGCTCCAAGCGTCTTGGCGCGATGTAACTGGCTTGGTCGCGGAGCACGGTCGGCGTCCAGCCGACCGCAAGGGCGACTGCCCGCCCGGAGCGACCGAAGGGAGTGAGGAAATCGCACACCGGATGGTGTGCGCAGAACAAAAACATCAGGGGGCCGCATAAGCCGGGTTCTGTCCCGCACGCGGTATCTGCAAGCAGACCTGCCGCGCGGTGGCAGCCATTCATCTAGGCTACGGATTGCTCCGCAGCTCAAGCAGCCAACCCGGATCTCTCGGAGCAAAGCGCTCCTGCCGCAGAACGGCGCGAGACCCCTATTTGGCCTTGCTCCGGGTGGGGTTTGCCATGCGGACGCTGTTACCAGCAGCCCCGGTGCGCTTTTACCGCACCCTTTCACCCTTGCCTGTGTCCTTACTCGGACCATCGGCGGTATACTCTCTGTGGCACTTTCCCTGTGGTTACCCACGGCGGGCGTTACCCGCCACCCTTGCTTGGTGGAGCCCGGACTTTCCTCGAGTTGCCTCGCGGCTGCCTTGGCCCCCTGACATGGCTGCACATAAGGAAAGGGCCGGATTTTTGCAAAGCCGGCCCTCTCAATTTTATGTGATATCCTAAATGGCGATCATTCCGTACCGCCGATATTCTCTAGGCTTTCGTCTGGCGAGATCAGGAATTTCCAGATCAATGCGCCAATCGCAGCGCCAATCAGCGGCGCGGCCCAGAACAGCCAAAGCTGCCCGACAGCTCCCGTTTCAGCATAGAATGCAACGCCGGTAGAGCGCGCCGGATTAACCGATGTGTTGCTGACCGGAATTGAAATCAAGTGGATCAGCGTGAGGCCAAGACCAATCGCAATCGGCGCGAATCCCGCCGGCGCCTTGGGTGATGTTGATCCCAAAATGATGATCAGGAACATCGCTGTCAGCACAACTTCCGCGATCAAAACTGCGGTCATGGAATAGCCGCCCGGCGATAGGTCTCCAAACCCGTTGGATGCAAAGCCGCCGGCCCCGCTCCAGTCCGCAGCGCCGCTGGCGATCACAAACAAAGTGCCCGAAGCGACGAATGCGCCGATAACTTGTGCCACCCAATAAGGAAGCAGCTCACCCCATGAGAACCGCCCGCCAACGGCAAGGCCAAGCGACACCGCTGGGTTAAAGTGGCCGCCAGAAATGCCGCCAACGGCATAGGCCATGGTCAAGACTGTCAGGCCAAAGGCGAGCGAAACGCCAACAAAGCCGATGCCCAGTTCTGGGAATGCAGCTGCCAGCACCGCAGAGCCGCATCCCCCGAATACCAACCAGAACGTACCGAAAAATTCGGCGAACAGTTTCCTCGTCATCTTTGATCCCTCCGTGTAGTGATCGGCGGTATCACTCCGCCCTTTCCCACCTGATTAGCGCGCCATTCTCCACCGCGCTGTGACAATATGTTAAATCTGGCAGGTGCAGCCCACAAGCCGAGCGGTGGATAAGTCGGGGTGGACGCGATTAACGGGTTACGCCTCGATCCCGATCAAGCAGCAACTGGAACAGGATTGCGCCGATCTGTTGATCGATCTGGCCATCGATCAGCTCAGGGCGCCAGCGACGCTGAAATGCCTCGACCGCTTGTGTGCCAGCGGTGATGTCATATCCAAAGCGTTCTAGCGCAAGATAGAACGCGCCATCGCTGTCGAACGGATCGCCAAGATCAAGCTTTTCGGGCTTCGCCAAGCACAATCCATAATCGGCGATGCGATCCCATGGAAACAGCTCACCCGGATCAATCTTGCGCGCTGGCGCGACGTCGGAATGGCCGACCACATTAGCGCGTGGGATGTCATATTGCTTTACGATCCGCGCCATTAGCGGGACGAGCGCGTCCATCTGAGCTTTGGCAAATTCGCGGTAGCCAAGGCCGTGGCCGGGATGATCCAGTTCAATGCCGATGCTGGCCGAATTGACGTCTTTTTCACCGCGCCAGAACGATGCGCCCGCATGCCAGGCTCGCTTTTCTTCGGGGACAAGCCGGGTGACTATGCCTGCTTCGCTGATCAAGTAATGCGCGCTAACGCCAGCTTCTTCATCGCAAAGGCGGTCAATGGCTGCCTCAGCGCTTTCCATTTCGGTGTAGTGGACGACCAGCATGTTGATCGGCGCTTTGCGGTCGTTGAAATTGGGCGAGAGGCGCTCAGCATGGACGAGTTCGTCGCCAGTGCCGTTTCCTTTACCCTCCCCCGCCATGGGACTACCCAATCATCCCTTCTGGCTGGGGTATAACCGCGCCCATCACCAGAGTGTTTTCGCCGAGCTTATATTGCAAACCGCCGCCGCATTCCTCAGCCAATTGGCAAATCATATGCGCGGCTGCTGTACGGCTGGTCAGTTCACCTGCACCAAGCTCACCTTGCAATGACCGGCCAATGGTCTCGTCAAAGGCAATCCTGTTGGCATTGGCCCGCACGACAATCTCTACATTGCCGTCTTGCAGCTCAGCGCCAATATCCATGGTCCCGCCCCTAATGAGCGCATCCAGCGCAATTTGCGCCAAATTCAGCATGACCTTGATCGCGGGCTTCGGCAGGGTCTTTTCGGTGATCGCCCAATTGAGCGTTACATCCTTCGCATCAGAAGCGAGCGCCTCAATCACATTGTGCGCTTCTTCCACCGGCACAGCTTCGCCAAAGCCTCCCGCAGCGCCAAAGGCTAGGCGGAAGAATTTGAGCTTATCTGTGCTGATCTTGGCGCTTTGCTCCAGCAGCTCGACCACTTTTGCGCGCATTTCTGGATCTTGCTCTTCGGCGAGCAATTCCAACCCATTTGAAAGAGCGCCCACTGGCGAAAGCATATCATGGCATAGGCGCGAGCACAGCAGGCTCGCTAAATCTGTTGGCGATGTCATAGGATCTGTCTTAGCCCCCCAATTCGTGTGTGCCTAGCCATTCAAAGCCGCCTTCCCCCGCACGGAACAGCCTTAGCTCTCGTTTGGCCGCAATTGCCCAGATTGCACCGTCCAGCGCCGCGGTTTGTTTGTCGGTGGCGGAAGGAGTCGCTGACCCGCGTGGATGCGAGTGAAAGTACCCCATCACTTGTGGGCCACCAGCGCGAGCAACGCGATGCGCATCAATGAGCGCCTGAGGATCAATTTCAAAATGGGTTTCTGGCGTCGAATGGACGTTTCGCGCTGGAATGAACCCAGTGATTTGATCGCCTTCGCCGGTCAAAATACCGCACGCCTCCAGCGGATCAGCTGCTTTGGCAGAGCGCGATAGCGCCGCGATCACATCTCTTGTCACACTGATCCCCATCGCGCATGGCTTTAGCATGTCAGGCCCGCAAGTCATCACTGGGGAAATTACTGCGCCTGCGCGATTGGACAAGGCGCTGGCCGATGCAACCGATCTGTCCCGCGCACGGGTGCAGGCGCTTATCGCACAAGGCCAGATCACGCTTGACGGCCAAGTCGCGCGCTCCGCCAGCACCAAAGTGGCTGCCGGGTCAATTTTTGAGATTGATGTGCCAGCAGCGAGCGAGGCCGAAGCGCAGCCGCAAGACATTCCGCTAAATGTAGCGTTTGAAGATGCGCACTTGATCGTCGTCAACAAGCCAGCGGGAATGGTGGTCCACCCAGCAGCAGGTAATCCCAATGGCACGCTCGTCAACGCGCTTTTGCACCATTGCGATGGCTCCCTCTCAGGCATTGGAGGGGTTGCCCGTCCCGGCATCGTGCACCGGATCGACAAAGACACGTCCGGGTTGCTGGTGGTCGCCAAATCTGACGCCGCGCATGAGGAGCTAGCCGAGCAATTCGCGGCTCACAGCGTGCATCGCCGCTACATCGCAATTTGCGGCGGTGTGCCCCGCGAAAAAGCGGGCACAATCGAAGGCAGAATTGGCCGCTCCGACGCCAATCGCAAGAAAATGGCCGTGCTCGACAAGAAATCCTCTCGCGGCAAGTATGCGGTAACCCATTACAAGGTACTTGGCTCGTACGAATCGAGCGCAGTGATCGAATGTCGGCTTGAAACCGGTCGGACCCACCAGGTCCGCGTTCATTGTGCATCAATTGGCCATCCACTATTGGGAGATCAGCTCTACGGTAAAACGCCTAAGACGCTCAAATCGCTGCTTTCTGAGCAGAACTTCGCGCGACAAGCCCTACATGCTGCAGAATTGGGTTTCCTACATCCAATTACTGGCGAAAAAGTGAGGTTTTCCGCTGATTTACCCGCCGATATGCAGGAACTAATCGACGAACTTATGCGTTTTAATCGATGAAAGGTGCAGCAATTTTTGTTTGCGCCCCGTATATGTAACCGAGTGGCCCTAAGAAACGGATGCTCATTAGAGGTCTGGTGACAGAGGTCGACGCAAGAAAGGTTGGAATAATAGTGAGTAAGTCAAGAACCACAGTTCCGGCGCTGAGCGGAGAGCAAAGCCTCAACCGCTATCTGTCGGAAATCAAGAAATACCCAGTGCTGACGGCTGAGCAAGAATATATGCTCGCCAAGCGCTATCAGGAACATGAAGACCCCGAAGCGGCAAGCCAGCTGGTTTCCAGCCACCTTCGGCTCGTGGCGAAAATCGCAATGGGCTATCGCGGATACGGCCTGCCGGTCAGCGACCTCATTTCAGAGGGCAATGTCGGCCTGATGCAGGGTGTGAAGAAATTCGAAGCCGATCGCGGTTTCCGCCTCGCGACATACGCGATGTGGTGGATTAAGGCGAGCATGCAAGAGTTTATCCTGCGCAGCTGGTCGCTCGTCAAAATGGGCACCACCGCGGCTCAGAAAAAACTGTTTTTCAACCTTCGTCGGATGAAGAAGCAGCTTGAGGCCTATGAAGACACCGACCTGTCGCCAGAGGACGTGACCAAGATCGCAACCGATCTGGGCGTTCCGGAACAGGAAGTGGTCAACATGAACCGCCGTATGATGATGGGCGGCGATGGCTCCCTCAACGTGCCGATGCGCAATGGCGAAGATGGCTCTGGCGAGTGGCAGGATTGGCTGACCGATGATCGTCCTTTGCAGGATGAGACGGTGGCCGATGCGGAAGAAGCCAACGTGCGTCACGAAATGCTGCAAGAGGCGATGGATAGCCTGAATGAACGTGAGCAGCACATTCTGACCGAGCGCCGTCTGACAGAAAAGCCTCAGACGCTCGAAGAACTGTCACAGGTTTACGACGTGTCGCGCGAGCGCATTCGCCAGATCGAAGTGCGCGCCTTTGAGAAGTTGCAAAAGGCTATGCAACGCATTGCGGGTGAAAGGCTCCTGCCGGGCGTGGCTTAGAGCTTCAGTTCGATGCTTCAGAATTAGTGGGGCCGGTCTCTTCGGAGACTGGCCCTTCTTCTTTGGCAAGCGACAACGTCCCCAATGCAGGCTCGCGAAGCATTCGTTTTGCCAGTCGCAGGAGCTCGCCGCGGGTATTTATTGAGCAGTAACTCGTGGTCCAAATATCCAAACCATCGACCTCTCGCATGCGCGAGCGAGGGCAGCGACGTTGGAGTACTTCGAAACGGGTGATCAAATCATCATTCTCTGCCTTGCGTGCAAGTAGCAAGTAATCGCTACCTGGCACAAAACCTTCCTGCAGTGCCCAAAGTTCGAAGAGTTCACCGCCCTTGCGAGTTTCGCCTATTCGCGCGAAGAGACCGCGCGAGAAGCCTCCCTCATCCAGACCCTCTCGCTCATCCGCGTTGTAAAGATTAGCGGCGCAGTGGAACGCCCCATAATTGGCTACGCGGATCCAATATGGATCGCCAAATTCATCATCGGGATTCGGTTTGAATTCCCAATCTCCAAATGCAACACGGCTTTCACACCCCGCGATGATGTCAGGTCCGGTCATACCGCGCGGCCAAACATCGTCCCAATCGAACGTGTATAGTGGAAGATCGGAATGAACGCGTTCAGCCTCCCATTCATATAGCTCTTCCGCCTGCAGGGGCGGGGCAAAAAGCAAAGCGAATAAGATCATAACTTTACGCATGATCTCGGACGCTACTACGAGCCGATTAGTGCTGCAAGAATTCGCATTCCCTCAGAATACAAAGCAAACTAAGTAACCCCCATGATCCGCACGCTCGTTCGCATCACGGCCAAGGCCATTTTGTGGTTCCTCGCGATTTCGCTTGGCCTCGTGATCCTCTTCAAATTCGTGCCTGTGCCCTACACCGCGACGATGGTGATGGACGAAAACTCTATCTCCAAAGACTGGGAAAGCCTCGACAATATCGATCCGAACCTCGTCGCGGCGGTGATCGCGGCAGAGGATAGTAAGTTCTGCGCCCACAACGGCTTTGATACAGAGGCGATTGAAAAAGCGCTGGAATACAACGCCAAAGGGGGGCGCATTCGCGGCGGCTCTACCATCACTCAGCAGACGGCCAAGAATGTGTTTCTTTGGCAAGGCGGCGGCTATTTCCGCAAAGGGATTGAGGCCTATTTCGCGTTCCTGATCGAGAAGATCTGGGGCAAGCGCCGGATCATGGAGGTTTACCTCAACGTCGCGGAAATCGGCATCGGAACCTATGGTGCGGAGGCCGGCGCCCAGCGATATTATGACAAGCCAGCAGCGCGCCTAAGCACTTTGGAAGCGGCCCGTATGGCCGCTGCGCTCCCCCTGCCCAAGAAGCGCGCAGTGGTATCTCCCAGCGGCTGGCTCGCGAGACACGGCAACACCATCAACGCGCGGATCGGCGTGGTAAAACGTGACGGGCTAGCATCCTGCGTCTATGAGTAGCCCAATGGGGCAAGGACACAGCCACACGCACAATCATTCGCCAGCGCATTCTCACGCACCGGGTCGGGGCGACGGCGACACCGATTGCCACGGCCTGCACGATCATCATGGTCATCATCACGCGCCCAAGGATTTCGGCAACGCCTTCATCTTCGCGATTGTGCTCAATTCGCTCTTCGTCGTGGTCGAGGCGACCTTTGGCTTCCTCTATGGATCGATGGCGCTGGTCGCGGATGCCGGGCACAATTTGTCCGACGTGCTCGCTTTGATGCTCGCATGGGGCGCCAATTACGCTGCCAAACGTCCGCCGACCGAACGCTACACATATGGTTTCAAAAGCTCGACCATCCTTGCTGCGCTCGCCAATGCCATGCTCTTGGCGATTGCGATCGGCGCGATCCTTTTCGAGACGTTCCACCGCCTGTTCGAACCGCAAGAACCGCAAGGTGTGGTGATGATGATCGTCGCCGGGATCGGCATCCTCATCAATGCCGGCACAGCTATGTTGTTTTTGCGCGGGCAAGAAGACCTCAACATCAGAGGCGCTTACCTGCATATGGCCGCCGATGCGCTGGTTTCGGTTGGCGTGGTGATCGCTGGCCTCGCCATCGTGCTGACCGGAATGTGGTGGATCGACCCGCTGGTCAGCCTCGCCATCGTCACAATGATCGCATGGGGCACGTGGGGTCTCGCCAAAGACAGCCTCAAAATGGGCTTACTTGCAGTTCCTGCAAGGATTGACGTTGGCGAAGTGCGCCGTCATTTGGCAGGGCTGGAAGGGGTAGAAACCGTGCACGACCTGCATATCTGGCCAATGTCGACGACCGAGACCGCGCTGACTGCGCATCTTGTGATGCCAGGCGGGCCATGCTCGGACGAGTTTCTGCACCAAATCGTCCATTCGCTCGAAGATCGCTTTGGCATCAACCACACGACCATTCAGGTCGAGCGCGGCAACAGCGCCGATTGCGGCAAGGGCTGTTGATGGCGACCATGTCCTCGTCCGCCCCAACCCCGGCCAGCGCAGAGGCGCGCGAGGCGCTGAAAGCGGCGATGGTTCGCTTGGCAGAGGGTGACCGCGCGGCGCTCGAAGAAATTTATACCGCGACCCGAGTGAAACTGTTCGGCATCTGCCTCCGTATATTAGGGGATAGAAAGGAAGCCGAGGACGCCTTGCAAGACGTCTACATCAATCTTTGGCAGAAAGCCGATCGCTATGATCCCGCGCGGGCGAGCCCGATTTCGTGGTTGGCGACCTTTGCCCGCAATCGGGCGATTGACCGGCTTCGCACCGGCAAAGTGCGCGGCGGCGCGGTTCCCGTCGAAGAGGCCAATCCACTGCCAGACGAGGCTCCGCTGGCTGATGCGCTGCTTGTCGACGCGGAACAGACCGCGCAAATCCACACCTGCATCGAAACGCTCGATGACCGGGCAAAACGCTTTATCCGTACCGCCTTCTTCGATGGCAAAACCTACGCGCAATTGGCCGAGAATGCCGATGTGCCGCTTGGCACGATGAAGAGCTGGATCCGCCGCGGGCTGCAACGTCTGCGCGCTTGCCTGGAGGCGGGCGAATGAGCGAGGAAAAAGAAATCCAGCGCGACGATCCGATGATGGCGGCTGAGTATGCACTCGGGCTGCTTGAGGGTGAGGACTTGCTTACCGCTCGCGGGAAGATGGCGACCGATCCTGAATTCGCGGCGCGCACTGCATGGTGGGACAATTGGTTCGCGCCTTGGACAGACGAGATGGCGCAGGCTGAGCCAAGCGCCGACGTTTGGCGCCGGATCGACATGCAGATTTCAGAGGCTGGTAAAATTGATAACACGGCGGGTGAAAGCGCGCAGGTCATCGAACTCAACGCCAAGGTTCGCCGCTGGCAATGGACCGCTGGTCTAACCTCTGCCGCGGCCGCGGTTACCCTGGCTTTCCTGGCTTTCCCAAGCGGGACGACTGGCCCGTCGCCTGACCCGGTACCGACTGTCGCCGCCGCTGATCCGCTTATGGCGACTGTGCCGATTGGCGAGACCGGCCTACGGCTCGACGTCACCTATCTGCCTGATAGCGAGCGCATGATGGTCACCGCGATTGGCCTGACGCCAGACGGCGTGCACGATCACGAATTGTGGCTCGTTCCTGCCGATGGCAGCGAATTGCAATCGCTCGGCGTGGTTGCGCCAGGCGAAGTGCGCAGCATGATCCTTCCTGCGAATATCGTCGAAAATATCGGCAGCGGCGTAGAACTGGTTCTAACGCGCGAACCCATTGGCGGTAAACCCGAAGGCGAAGACGCCGGACCGGTCGTGGCGCAGGGCGATTTCTCGCAAGTTTAGCGCGGTGCCTCAGGCGGGCGACCGCCGCGCAAAGCTCGCCCACAGCCCCGGTTGCTTGCGTACCATCTTGATATCGGTCTTGCCGTTGAACAACAGCCGCACAATCGCATGACGGCGTACGAGCAGCTCGTGAACGGCGATCACCGTACCTGCCGCCGCCATCGTGAGGATCGTGAACTCAAGCGCAATCGGCCAATCCACCGGCACGAGCATCCGGCCATAGATATAAACCAGGCAATGGTGGAACAGATACATCGACAGTGCACAATCGGCGAGCCAAGCAGTGCGGGGGCTGGGATCAGCGAAATAGCGATGGAAGAATTGAAGGATAAACAGCACCAGCACCCAGATCGCGAGCTGATTGGCGAACAGCATCGCCATCGCTTCTATCTGGCCTTGATCAGGCTGAGCGTAAGGCTGAAACAGGATGGCCAGTGCCGCCGCATAAGGCATCCAGCTGCGCCACTGAAAAAGGCGTTTGAGCAGGCTCGGTGACAATGCCGCCATTGCGCCAAGGACGAAGAATGGAAACTCGCTCACCAGCTTGTACCAGCTTTGAAAGCCGGGAAGGATCAGATCGTACGCGCCAGGCATCAGGCTCGCGACGGCGAAATTTGCTGTGTTTGCTCCCGCAAGCAGCAGCAAGAACAGCGCAAACGCCCAGCTTTTCTTGAGCAGTCTAGCAATTGCATCTGACAGCCAGACCGCCGTACGGCGAGGGGCCGATTGGTCGGGCAGAACCTTGTGGACGACACCTGCCAAGATGAACATCGACACCAGGCTAACGAGAAACCACAGGTGCAGCGCCCATTCCCCGCTGACCCAAACGCGTGCGAAATCGCCGCTTGCGACCCATGCGGAAAACCCGTTCAGCCCGCTATTGTCGCTCCACCGCAGGTAATGCTCGACCATATTGAGCGTCACCGCAATCGAGACCAGCGGAATAACAGTGCGCAGGAACCGGTTCCATAAGAAGTCGCCAAATGTGCGGCGCGACAGCAGCATCACTGCGAAGAATCCGCCAACAAAGAAGAAGGTCGGCGTGATGAATAGGTGAAAGCCGAAGATCAGCCAATCGAAGAAATCGTGCCGCTCGGCATTGCCGGTGATCCACGGGCGCGCAGGTGCGTATACTGTGCCTGCATGGAGCGCGACCGACAGGAACATCAGGACGGAGCGCGCGCCGTCGATATCGTGGAAATGAGGCTTGGCAGTCTTGGCCATATTGTCCGCGCAGGTTGAGGTTTATGCATCGGCTTTCGCCGGGGCCATAAAGTCGCAGAATTGGGCCCGGATAAAGCGCGAAAAAACGCCGTGTTCAAAAATCAAACAGCTCACGGGAAAGTGTTAACGCCGGCCGCGGATGTGCGGCTCCCAACCCCAACTGACAACATTTTTTGCATCCGCTGCGACCAGTGATGCGTAGCTCCTTCTGCAAGAACGGGAGGTCTTGCGCAAAGAGGAGTAACTCAATGACTAAGACCCCGCTGTTTTCGAAATTCAACGCCGCTGCACTTGCGGCCATCGCCGCCACGACCGGCCTTGCGCTGACTTCGGCCACCCCGTCCGCCGCGCATCATCACAGCGCCAAGAAAAGCGCGCCCAACATCGTAGAAACCGCGCAAAGCACTGGCGTGCACACCACTTTGGTTGCTGCAGTCAAAGCCGCTGATCTGCTTGACACACTTGCTGGCCCCGGCCCGCTCACGGTATTTGCACCAACTGATACTGGCTTTGCAAAACTGCCAGCAGGTACGGTTGCCACGCTGATCAAGCCTGAAAACAAGGGTACGCTTACAGCGATCCTCACTTATCATGCCGTAGCAGGCAACGTGACTGCCAGCGATTTGATCAGCTTGATCAACAAGCATGGCGGCGAAGCGACCATCACCACAGTTTCAGGTGGTAAGCTGATCGCACGGTTGGCTGGAGATACCGTGATTATTACCGATGCTGCGGGCCGGTCTTCGGCGGTGACTACCGCCGATGTGCAGACATCAAATGGCGTTATTCACGTCACCGATGGAGTGTTCCTGCCCGCGTAAACCAGATCATTTAGCGTTGCCCCTATCATCCCCTTCCCTCCCACTGGGGTGACGTGAACCAAGACCCCGTCCGGCCGTCCTCCTGGCCTGGCGGGGTTTTTCGTGGTCGGATTATATATTCAACTCGATCGTGCTGGGCTTGTCGAAGCCCGTGCGATTTGGAAGACGGCCCCTAGCGCCACCGGCTCAGGGCGAACGGGTTTCTTTATTCGCGCTTGCAGCCGTAGCCTCGCGCCTCGCTGCTACGATATCGTTCGCAGACCAGGACTTCAGCTCGCGATATGCAGCTTGTGAAGCGGCTCTATCCGTAATGCCTTGGCGCAAGATCCGATAACGACCGTTCAGGTCAAGGAGTAGCGCAAAATAGGAAGGCGGGGCCGGGTCTCCATTCGGAGCTACAAAAACGAGGCTCGCCTCATCATCGCAGGCATACAAAAGCCAAACATCCTCAGCGATTATGCGCTCGGTTGGCCCAATATCACACTTCAGATTTGTAGGAGATTCAGGCCAGCTTCGAGTGAAATCTGCCGATGCCGGCACGGTGAGTGTGGCTGCGAATGCGGCAATTGCTGCCGCAATCCTCAAGCCGCCTCTTCCTTCTCGTCGTCCTTACCGCCGAGCACCTGAATAGGCTCCTTCTTGCCCTCGACCACTTCGGCATCGATCACGATCTCGCTTACGCCTTCCATATCGGGCAGATCGAACATCGTATCGAGCAGAATGCCTTCGACGATAGAGCGCAAGCCGCGAGCGCCGGTTTTGCGCTTAATCGCCTTCTCAGCGATGGCTTTCAAAGCCTCTTCAGTGAAGGTCAATTCTACGTCTTCAAGCTCGAACAGTTTGGCATATTGCTTGGAGATGGCGTTCTTGGGCTCGGTCAGGATGGTGACGAGCGCATCGACATCAAGGTCATGCAAGGTTGCGATCACTGGAAGGCGGCCGACAAACTCAGGGATGAGGCCGAATTTGAGCAAGTCTTCCGGCTCGCTCTTTTCAAGCAGCTCGCCGATACGGCGCTTGTCGGGATCGGCCACGTGCGCACCAAATCCAATCGAGCGCTTCTGCAAGCGATCAGCGATGATCTTATCCAGGCCGGCAAACGCGCCGCCGCAGATAAACAGTATGTTCGTTGTGTCGACCTGCAGGAATTCTTGCTGCGGATGCTTACGTCCGCCTTGCGGCGGGACAGAGGCAGTCGTGCCTTCCATCAGCTTTAGCAGAGCCTGCTGGACGCCCTCACCTGATACATCGCGCGTGATCGATGGGTTTTCAGCCTTGCGGGTGATCTTATCGATCTCATCAATATAGACGATGCCATGCTGCGCCTTTTCGACGTTATAGTCCGATGATTGCAGCAGCTTGAGAATGATATTCTCGACATCTTCCCCGACATAACCAGCCTCAGTAAGCGTGGTCGCGTCGGCCATGGTGAAAGGCACGTCGAATGTCCGTGCAAGCGTTTGTGCGAGCAGCGTCTTACCTGTGCCCGTCGGACCGACGAGCAGAATATTCGACTTTGCCAGCTCAACATCACCGGATTTTCCAGAGTGCTTCAACCGCTTGTAGTGGTTGTGGACAGCTACGGACAGATTGCGTTTCGCACTGTCCTGCCCAATCACGTAGTCATTAAGCGTTGCGAAAATTTCAGACGGTGTTGGAACCTCACCCTCTTTCTTGCCCGCGATACCCGCCTTGGTCTCTTCGCGGATAATGTCATTGCACAGCTCCACGCATTCATCACAGATGAACACGGTTGGCCCGGCAATAAGTTTGCGCACTTCATGCTGCGATTTGCCGCAGAAGCTGCAATACAGGGTGCTTTTGCTGTCTGATCCGCTCAACTTAGTCATTTCCTATTTCCTGGTTCACGCAGCTAAACGAAACCGCGCGGCCTTCGGTCAATCACCCGACAGTATATAAGGTCGGTTGTGAATCAACATTAACACGGCGTTTTTTGCGCGAATGCGCCGTTTTGGCGTCTTTATTGTCGCAGCAAAGCCGCAATTGTCCCGCTCTGGGAAGCTGCAACCGCCAATCCTTTGCGAATCGCAACCCGCTTGGCGCGTCTATTCAGGCGCGCCGCCAGAGCCCTTTTCATCGTCGTTCGAATCGCCTTCAGGGCGCGTCTCAAACACTTTGTCGACTAAACCAAACTTCTTGGCTTCGTCAGCTTCAAGGAAGGTGTCGCGATCCATCGCTTTTTCGATAACGTCGAGTTTCTGGCCGGTGTATTTCACATAGAGATCGTTCATGCGCTTTTTGATCCGAAGGATTTCTTTCGCCTGAATCTCAATATCAGAAGCCATGCCGCGTGCACCGCCTGACGGCTGGTGAATCATAATCCGAGCGTTCGGCAGAGCTACACGCATACCGGGTTCGCCAGCTGCCAGCAGGAAACTGCCCATCGACGCTGCTTGCCCCATACATACCGTCGAAACGCGCGGTTTGATGTATTGCATCGTATCGTGGATCGCCATGCCAGCCGTCACGACGCCGCCGGGCGAGTTGATATACATTGAAATCGGCTTTGAAGGGTTTTCGCTTTCAAGGAAGAGCAATTGCGCAGTGATGAGCGACGCCATGCCATCTTCCACTTGACCCGTAACAAAGACAATCCGTTCACGCAGAAGGCGTGAGAAAATGTCAAAGCTGCGTTCACCGCGGCTCGTCTGCTCAACCACCATCGGAACAAGAGCACCGGTTTCTGGATCGCGAGTGAATTGGCCTTGAGTGCCGTGAGTTTCGCCGGATTTGCCGAACAGATCGATCATGTGGTGTTTGGTCCTTGCGTTAAATCGGTCCTGCTATTTCGGGCGCGCACCCCAAATGTTCAAGGGGATTAACCGTTTCCAGCGCCGCGAGCGGGGATATCTTGCAGAATTACGCCCGAAACACACGGCCAAACGCCACCAATTTGGTGTTTGTTGCGATCCACAATTGGGCACGCAACGCCGCAGACCAGCTGGACCCGCATGCTAGGTCAGGCCTCGCGCACCTGCTCCAAGAATTCCGCGACCTGAGTCCGCAAGCGCTCTGATTGGTTGGACATCGCCGCCGAGCTATCCAGCATTTGCGACGCAGTCGAGCCGGCCGCTAACGAAACTTTGCTGACATCATCAATAGTGGCACTAATCATCTGCGTGTTACGCGCCGCCATGTCGATACTACGCGCTAGACCCTGCCCGGCCACAGCCTGTTGATCGACGGCGCTGGCAATAGCTGTCGCGGTGGTTTCAAGCTCAATCACTTCGCTGCTGATCAGAGCCAGCGCAGAGGCGCTTTCGCCGGTCGAATTCTGCATTTCACGGATCAAGCCTTCAACCTCTTCGGTTGCTTTACCGGTTTGCGTAGCCAGCTCTTTCACTTCGCTAGCCACAACAGCAAAACCGCGGCCCGCCTCGCCGCCACGAGCGGCTTCGATTGATGCGTTCAGCGCCAGCAAGTTGGTCCGCTGAGCAATGCCGGCGATAACCTCAACGATTTGACTGATCTTGTCCGCAGCTTGGGTGAGACCAGCAATGGTCACATCGGCTTTTGCAGCCGCTTCAGACGCCTTGCGAGCACGCTCAGACGAAGACGTCGCTTGGCTGCTGACCTCTGCGATCGACATGGCAAATTCATCTGTCGCTGATGCAGCGCCGGTGATGCCTTCTGAAGCCTGTTTGAGGCTTTCACTAGCACCGACGACCGTCTTGGAAGACCCTTCAACATTCTCAGCCAGCGCGCTCGCGGCCGAGTGCATTTGCCCAGAGGCCGCAGCCACTTCATTGGCGACATCACCAACGGTTTGTTCAAGGCTGTCCGCGATTGAGTGAATCATCGCGCGCTGCGCCTTATCTTGACGTTCGCGCTCTTCCTTCACTTCACGTTCGCGCTGCAATTCTTTTTCAAGGTCGAGTTGGGCCTGAACATGCACTTCGCTCTGCACCTCCCGAAGCACGGTCAGCGCTGCTGACAGAGTGCCGATTTCATCGGTGCGCTCTTTCGCAGGAATGTCGAGCTCAGTTTCTCCTGCAGCAATGCGTTCGCTTGCATCGCTGATCGCAGCAATTGGTGCCACAATCTGCTTTGCAACAATACGCTTTCCCAAAAAGACCAGACCAAGCGCCAAAAGGACCCCTGCAACCAGAACCGCAATTATGATTTGGATCTCATACAGCCCATCGCCGGAATAGGTTTGAACTTCTTGCGCAGCTTGCTCGCGAATCTCCGCGATTTTGTCCAAGGTCACATCGATCGCATCGTATTTTGGCCCAAGGAAAGATTCCTGATCGACCAGTTCGTCTGACGCTGATTGGATCTCACCGAGCATTACTGCGAATTGCTCAAGATCGGTGTTCAACTCACCAACCTGCGAAGCATAGGTCTGACCTAGCTCAGCAGTAGCCAACGCCAATTCCGCATTCATGGCGATCGCGCTTTCCACATTAGCAACCGCCGACGTCATCATTTCGGTCTCTCGCCCTCTTGAATGGTAGGCACCCATCTGACCTTTGGCGACATTGACCGTTCGGTCCATACTGGCGGTGAGAAATGCGACGGTATTAAAGTCTGCAAGCGTGTTGGAGCGTTGCTCAAAACGGAGTGCCCCGATCGTGGCGAGGGTTCCCAAAACCAAAACTAGGAGTGCGAAAAGGTTAAACACCCGCCCTACTTGAGCGCCAATTGAGCCGCGTTCGAGGATCCCGTCCAATCGCGCTAAAGCCATGAATTTTTTCGTCATTTAAAGATCGCCCACTTCCTCAGATGCAAGCTTTGCGCTGCATCCCCCACGTATTTTGTCTTAGGTTGTCAATAGGGGTAGGCGAGCATGGTTAAAGACAGGTTATCTGTGCAGGATCGGTATCGGGATGGTTACTGGCTTGGCGGCACGAAAAGGCAAAACCGCGAGCCCTTTGGGGGACCCGCGGTTTCAATCGTCGCTGTAAAGTAAAGGCACTGCGCCAAGCGCGCGTGCCAGCTTGGCTTACTTTGTTGTCGGCTTCTTCGCTGGCGCTTTCTTGGCGGCAGGCTTCTTAGCCGGAGCTTTCTTTGCCGCTGGCTTGGCCGCAGCCTTCTTTGCAGGCGCTTTCTTAGCTGCTGGCTTCTTCGCAGCCGGCTTCGCAGCGGCTTTCGCTGGAGTCTTCTTCGCCGGGGCTTTTTTAGCGGGTTCTTTCTTTGCCGCTGGTTTCTTGGCTGGAGCTTTCTTGGCAGCAGCTTTCTTCGCCGGAGTCTTTTTCTTGGCGGCTGGCTTGGCTTGCGCCTCCTCATCCGCTTCAATCGCAGCTTGCAGTTCTTCCTGGGTCACTTCGCGCTCTGTCACGTCGGCTTTGTCGAACAGGAAGTCGACAACCTTGTCCTCGTAAAGAGGTGCGCGCAGTTGAGCAGCAGCCATCAGGTCTTGCTGAATATACTGCATGAAGCGCTCGCGATCTTCCTCGCGATATTGCTGCGCCGCTTGCTGGATCAGCATTTGCATTTCTTGACCACTAACTTCGACGTTATTGGCTTGGCCAATTTCGCTCAACAGTAGGCCAAGGCGCACGCGGCGTTCAGCGATAGAACGATATTCGTCCTTCTCCGATTCGAGCTGCTTGATCGCTTCATCTGGCTTATCTTCATTCAGCGCTTCTTGCTGAAGCTGCTTCCAAATCTGATCGAATTCAGCATCAACCATATTTTGCGGAACCGCAAAATCGTGATCACCAGCAAGCTGATCAAGCAGTGAGCGCTTCATTTGCGTGCGCGTGAGGCCAGCGGTCTGCTGTTCCAACTGACCCTTCATGATCTCTTTCAGCTTATCGAGATCGTCGAGGCCAAGGCCTTTGGCGAATTCATCGTCGATCTTGGTGCCGGTTTCGACCTTCACTTGCTTGACCGTAATATCGAATGTCGCGTCTTGGCCTTTCAGGTTCTCTGCTGGGTAATCCTCTGGGAATGTAACCGTGATGGTCTTCTCATCGCCGGTTTTCGCGCCTGTCAGTTGCTCTTCAAAGCCAGGAATGAACTGGCCAGAGCCAATGACGAGCGCAGCGTCTTCGGCCTTGCCGCCTTCAAACTCAACGCCGTCAAGCTTGCCGACAAAGTCGATGATCAGTTGATCGCCGTCAGCTGCCTTCTTGGTTTTGGCAGCATCCTTATAGCTCTTGTTTTGACCGGCGAGCCCTTGCAACGCTTCTTCGATCTGTTCGTCTTTCACAGGAACGATCAGTTTTTCTAGCGTGAGGCCATCTGTGCTTGGTGCATCGATTTGCGGGAGCACTTCAAGCTCAACCGAAATCTGTGCGTCCTTGCCATCTTCATAGTCCTCATTGAGGTTTACCGCAGGCTGCATCGCTGGACGCAGTTCTTCGGACTTCATCAACTCATCAATCGAATCGCGAATCGTGTCGTTGAGAACCTGTCCGTGAAGCTGCTCACCATGCATTTTCTTGACAAGATTGGCCGGAACTTTGCCCGGACGGAAGCCTGGCATTTTGACCTGCGGGGCGACCTTTTTGATCTCAGCATCAATCTTATCAGCCAGTTCTGCGGCTGTAATAGTGATCTGATAGGCCCGCTTCAGGCCGTCATTTGTGGTTTGCTTGGTTTGCATCGTAAAAACTGAAGCCTTCTCAACAATCTCGAAATTTCAGGTACTTGATGCCCCAAAGGGCTGACCTGAGAAACACAAATCATCGCGCTTTGGCGCGAGGACTGGTGCGGGCGAAGGGACTCGAACCCCCACATCTTGCGATACTGGTACCTAAAACCAGCGCGTCTACCAATTCCGCCACGCCCGCTTGATTTAACAAAGCCGCGCGAGAAACCGGAAAGGCTCCCCGCGCGTATTGCGCTCGCCTCTAGTCGCCTCGGCTGAAAAGGGCAAGCGCAAGACGCTTGTTTCATCGGCTCTGCACGACTAAGTGCGCGCACATGAGCGATACCGAACAAAACGACACCCCGCCCGATCACTTGGCTGTAAACCCGCGTAGCGCGGCTTTTGATGCTGAAGTGCTGCAACGCGGGATTGGCATTAAATTCAAAGACCGGGTCCGCACCGATATTGAGGAATATTGCATTTCTGAAGGTTGGGTGCGTGTGCAAGCCGGCAAAACTGTTGATCGCAAAGGCCAGCCGCTGACAATAAAGCTCACCGGTCCGGTTGAGGCGTGGTTTGAAGACTTGGGCGAAAATCCGCCAGTCGCAAAGAAGGGCTGACGGCGTCTCTTGCTTGCCAAGTGGCGGGTAAGGGGCCACTTGCACGAGAGATATGAAACCTCAGGTTATCATCATTGGCCGGCCGAACGTCGGCAAATCGACCCTGTTCAACAGGCTGGTCGGCAAGAAGCTTGCGCTGGTTGATGATCAGCCGGGCGTAACGCGTGATCGCCGATTGGGCGATGCTGAGCTGGCGGGCCTTGAATTCACTATCGTTGATACTGCCGGGTGGGAAGATGAAGACCCGGAAAGCCTATCTGGCAGGATGCGGCAACAAACAGAAGTCAGTATCGAAGGCGCAGACGCGATCCTATTCGTGGTGGATGCGCGCGCGGGTCTGACCCCGCTTGATAATGAAATTGCCCGTTTTGTTCGTGAGCAGCGCGAGATTGAAGGCGACAAAGTGCCTGTCATCGTCGTCGCTAACAAAGCCGAGGGCAAGCAAGGCGAGGCGGGCGTGCTCGAAGCCTATTCGCTCGGGATGGGCGATCCCGTTCCATTATCGGCTGAACATGGCGAAGGCGTTGCAGACTTGTTTGGTGCGCTGTTCCCAGTGATCGGCGACAAAGCTGACGCGATGAAGGAAACGGAAAAGTTCGCCGCAGAGGAAGATGACGAAGCGCCGCTAGGCCCTCTGAAGCTTGCAATCGTAGGCCGGCCAAATGCGGGCAAATCCACTCTCATCAACCGGATGCTGGGCGAGGATCGGCTGCTAACTGGTCCAGAAGCAGGGATCACCCGCGATTCGATTGCAATCGATTGGCTTTGGACGGACCCCGATTCCAATGAAGAGCGCGAAATCCGCCTGATCGACACCGCAGGAATGCGCAAAAAGCGCAATGTGGTTGAGAAGCTGGAAAAGCTCTCCGTCGCAGACGCACGCCGCGCGGTCGATTTTGCTGAGGTCGTGGTGCTGTTGCTTGATGCGACGCAGGGGCTTGAACACCAAGACCTCAAGATTGCCAGCATGTGCCTTGAAGAAGGCCGCGCGCTTATGATCGCCATTAATAAGTGGGACATCGCCGAAGACCCAAGCGGGCTATTCAATGGCATTCGCCGCGCGCTCGATGATGGCCTTGCGCAAGTTCGCGGCCTTCCGCTGTTTGCGGTGTCCGCCAAGACCGGCAAAGGCCTCGACACAATGCTCAGCGCGGCTTTCGAAATTCGCGAAAGCTGGTCAAAGCGTGTGCCTACAGCTGCGCTAAACCGCTGGTTTGATGATGCGCTTGCCAATAACCCGCCGCCTGCGCCAAAGGGCCGCCGGGTGAAGCTGCGCTATATTACGCAGGTTGGCACCCGCCCTCCTCGGTTCGTGGTGTTTGGATCGCGGCTTGAAGCACTCCCGAAAAGCTATGAGCGGTATTTGATCAATGGCATTCGTTCAAAGCTGGGCTTTGATGCTGTGCCAGTACGCGTGACATTAAAAAGTCCGAAGAACCCTTACAACGCCAATAGAGGCGGAGGGGGCAATTATTCGAGCGGCAGCGGAGACAGGTAGTGTTGCTCGATTTGCTTCTCCCGATAGACGTTGCTGGTGATCTAATCGAGCGCACAGCGAGTACGCCTGCCGTTCTGCAGGCGATGCAATTGAGCCTTGCACCCGTGTTTCTGCTGGTCGGTATCGGCAGCATCATGAATGTGATGATGGCACGGCTGATCTGGGTTGCTGGGCGGATAGAGCGGCTAGACGATCAGCTTGGACGAGGATCGGGAACACCCGCCACGCCTGAGCTGGCATGGCTAAGGGACCGGCAAAAGCTAGCTAGGCGCGCCATCATGTTCTCTACCGCAGCGGCGGTCATCATCAGCCTGGTCATCGCGCTGCTGTTCGCCTCCACCTATGTTGAGGCAAAACTGGGAACCGCAATCACGGTTTTGTGGATCGCCACGGTTGGCTGCCTGATAACCGCGCTGGTGTTCTTTTTTCGAGAGACCTTGCTCGCCTCGCGCGGTTTGGAAGAACGTTAATCGCGCAACGAAAGAGGGCGGAACAATTGTCGATGCCCCGCCCTCATTTATTAAGCCGTGCAAAGCGCCGGACGGTCTGTTCACTAGTCCAGCAGATTGACTCTGCGCAGCATGTACGTGCCTTGGATCTTACGGATCTTATTGTAGAGTTCTAATACGGTCGTGTTGCCACGGTCGATATTAGCCTTACCGTACGCATCGAGGAAGGCCATATACCGTTCCTTACTCGGAGCGAGCATTTCGGTGCTTGGAAAACTGACAACCAGAACCATGTTGAATTCGTTTTCGCCATACGGAACACCGTAGATCCAAAAATTATTGATATAACCAAGGTCTTTCTGGATTTGGTTTGCCGCGACCCAAGTGCTCTTGAGGCCTTCTAGGTAAGTCTCAAACTGTCCCTCATCGACCTTCACCAATGTCATCTCGACTACATCTGTTGCTGGTTCATAATTCTCATATATCTCCATCTGCGCATGCGCTGGAGACGATACGGCCAATGCAGCCGCCGCGAATGAGAACCCAATTGTAGTAAGTAAACGCTTCATAGAAAACTCCAATGTCTAGGGTGAATGCGACCCCTTCGTTTGGAGAACGTGCGAACCTATGAATTAATTCTTCTTATCGCCCCCGCTGTTGCGATGGATGGGCGCGGCGACGCGTAAAGTCAAAGTGTTGGCGCCGCCATTTGTAGAAACGCGACAAAGCCGGAAATGCGGCGGGAATTGAAAAGGGCGAGGCATCGCTGCCCCGCCCTTCGCGAAATCATCATAGATGAAGTTTGCTAGCCTTCGCCGCCTTCGCCAGCGGCCTTGCTTTGCAATTGCACATAGTTCTGAAGGCCCATGTTGTTTATCATGTCGAACTGCGTTTCGAGGAAGTCGACATGCTCCTCTTCGGCCGCGAGGATATCCTCGAACAATTGACCCGAGGCAAAGTCTTTAATCGAATTGGCGTATTCTGCGGCATCGCGCAGCAGCGGAATCGCGTCTTCTTCCAGCGCCATGTCAGCTTTGAGGATTTCCTCAACCGTTTCGCCCACACGCAGATTGTGGATCGCCTGAAAGTTCGGCAGGCCGTTCAGGAACAGGATGCGTGCTGCCAATTGGTCAGCATGTTCCATTTCTTCGATGGATTCCTTGCGCTCATACGCGGCAAGTTTAGTCACGCCCCAATCATCCAAAACACGGTAATGCAACCAATATTGATTGATTGCGGTCAGCTCATTGGTGAGAGCCTTATTGAGGAATTCGATGACTTTTGGATCGCCCTTCATGGGGGATACTCCTTGATTTGCTCTGCGCGTAGCGGCGCATGATGCGGCGGTGACTATGCCGGTCATATGCGCGCAATCCCCTCGCCTTTCAAGTCAAGGGACGGGAAAACATCAAATAAATCAGTTGTTTGCGAGGCGTTCGCAGTAGCGCGATCTTAGTTCAGATTGCGAGTTCTTTGCAACAAGGATGGGCGTTAGCTAGCCCGCGTTCCTCATCCAGAATTTTACCAGCCTTCACAAGGCATTGGCCGCAATTGGGCCGCTTACCCAAAGTCGCATAGACCGATTCTGCATCGCCGCCAGTGCTTGCTGCTACCTGGCGCAGGTCAGTTTCGCGGATCGCATTGCAGATACAGATGTACATAGCGCTTCAGAATCACTCCTGCGAATCAATTGCAAAAGCAACTTATGCGAATTATTCTCAATTGCAAGTGATGTGTTTTGTTTTGACCCTCAAGCGCCGGGCGTTGGACATCCGTCCACCTTGGCTCCCCTCGCATAAGCTCGGACGGCCAGTCGGCCTTGCGGTCGCTTTCGCGACTGAACTTCACTTCTTTTTTGCAGCAATGCTCAACAAAACTAACGCTGCAGCGCAAAAACCTTCCCATAGGTGAGGCAGCGCCATAGCCATTCGAGCGGACCGTATTTGAACCGTTCTAACCACGGTTTCGACCATGTGAGCATGATGACCCAGACCGCCACCATCACCAGATAGAGTTGCGGGCGATTAAGCTCCCCAAACAGGCCGAGCGCCCAACCTTGGAACACAAACAGCAACAGCACCGATGTACCAAGGTAATTGGTGAAGGCCGCCCGCCCGGCTGCTGATATCCGTTGCCCCAACCAACCGGTCCAGCCGGGCGAATAAACCACTAGCAGCGCCGCCATACCAAGCGTCATGATAAGTCGCGGGATCGGGCTAAACCCCAGCATCGCGGCAATGGAGCCGTAAAAACTGAAGCCAGTGGACTTCGCCCACAAGCCAATCGCCAAATGCAACAAGGCTCCAACAATGAGCCCGATCCAGCCCCAGCGGACCATCCCCGAGCGCGAAAACCCGCCGCTAAAAAAACCCAAACGATACAGCGCCACGCCAAGCAGCATCAGTGGGAGCGTTTCAAGCCCGACGAACAGCACATTAACAAACGGGTCTGCTCCATGGTCCGTAAATCGGTGACCAACTAAGCCGGCATAATCGCCGGATTGAATATATGCGGTTTCAGCCGCGTCATCCGCCGTCGCCTGCTCAATGCCTTCGAGCATTCCTTCGCGCATCTCGCTGTAGACCGGCGCGTCTCCCATTGGCGTTTCCGCCACCAGATAGGGAAATGCCATCATGGCGGCATACAAAATGGCGCCTGTGATATAGCCTAGGATGCTAATGCGGAGCTGCCATTCCACGCTCCACCGCAGGCACAGCAGAATAATTAGGCCGCAAATTGCATACAGCGCAAGGATGTCGCCAAACCAGATGAGATAGAAATGGATTAGTCCGAACGCGAGGAGCCACATCAACCTGCGCGCTTGCAGCCATCGGTTTTCGCCGCGCGCCCACGCGCGCTCCATGAACAGGTAAAGCCCCGCTCCAAACAAAATTGTAAACAAGCCGCGCATTTTGCCGTCAATCAGAACGAATTGTGTGATCCATTGCCAGCCGCCAGGATCACCGGCAGGGACAAGAAATGCGCTGGGCGTCATATATGCGGTGGTTGGTTGGCCAAAGGCGACAATATTCGCCCACAAAATGCCCATCACCGCCAGCCCGCGAATGAAATCGAGGCTTTTGATGCGATCAGTCAGCTTAGCCGGGCCGCTGGGGACTTGTTCGTCGCCAAACACCTGCTCTGCACTGCGCGGCGTTACTGTATCAGTCATTCGATCCCCCTTACCGTTCCGTCCAGCTTAGCAGGAGGGCGCGGAAGGGGAAGCGCACACGGCGCTCCGTGATCGAAAGATATCGGCGCTTTGCCGAGTGGCGACGCTTACTTCTTAGTGACGAGACAGCCTTGGCCTTGCGATTTCAGCGTGCTGCACGCTTTTTGGGCTGCTGTGCGTGAAACAAAGCCGCCAGCCTGAAGCCGAGTGACCTTTCCAGCTGGGACCAAAACCTTGCGCGATCCCGACAGTGCAGGATTGCGCGATAGCTTGGACCACAAACGATCAGCATTGCTCGCAACGCCAAATGCGCCCAATTGGACCCGCCATGGTCCAGAGCCAGTAGCCGCTGTCGCGGGTGCTGACCTAACCGGTGCAGAAGCCGCTGCTGGCGGCGTGCTTGCCGCATTGTCAGAGCCGTTAAGACTAAAATTAGTGTCTACCGAAGCCTGCGCGGGAACAGGTGCAGGAACAGGCGATGAGGGTGTATTTGATACTCGGCCAAGTTCTGCACTGGCCAATTGAGCCGAGCGTTGTTTCGCCGCCTCAGCCTCTAGATCACGCGCTACCGACTGCGCCAACTGCCGCTGCTTTATCGGAATGTACTCGTCCATCTGGGCGACGGCATCCTTTGCTTGAGGAAGCCCAGCAGATTGTGACAATGTCAGCAGAGCATAGGCCCTGACCCAATCCTTGGTCGCGTAGTCGCCATTGAAGTGCGCCAAACCCAAGACATATTGAGCGCGCGGATCACCGCGCTCAGCCGCCGATGTAATGAGCGGCATGGCTTCGGATTGCTCTCCTTGTTGGAACAGCAGCAGACCATAATTGTCGGCTGCTTTCAGATGGCCTTTACGCGCCGCCTCTGCATAAAGCGCGCGGGCGCGTGATACGTCTGCATTGACGCCGCGGCCCAACCGATATGCCTGCGCGAGGTTAAACAAGGCGTCGGCATCACCTTTACCAGCGGGTCCGCGCCATTGGTCAACTGCGGCGGTAAAATCGCCTGCGCTCCAGGCATCTACGCCAGCCTTAACTTCGCTGGACATGCCATCAGCCATTGCTGGAGCTGCAGCAAACACGAGCGCTACTCCTGCTGCACCGAGAAAGAATTTGGCGAAAAGGCCATTATTTTTGCAAGTGGTTGGACGAGCCATCATACTTCTCTTTCAATACGCATTTCATTCGTCTGCGCATGCATCGCGCTGACTACCCACGCATTATAGTGAATGGATGGTTAGGAAATCGTTGCCATCATCATTCGCGCTCGTGACGAGACCCTAGCGTTACGTTTCCAGCCCCATGTTAACTGTAAATTAGGGGTATCCTGCGATTTCACTGGTCATCCAAGCCGCAATTGGGCGGCGTCATTGGCCTAACAGGGGGACCAAGGCTTTGCGTGTACTTGCTTTAGCATCGCAGAAGGGCGGATCGGGCAAAACGACCCTTTCCGGACATCTAGCCGTCCAGGCACAGCGCGCTGGCGCTGGTCCAGTTGTTCTTATCGACATCGATCCGCAAGGGTCGCTGGCCGATTGGTGGAACGAGCGTGAAGCGGAATATCCCGCCTTTGCTCAGACCACCGTTGCACGACTGGCTAACGATCTTCAGGTCTTGCGTCAGCAGGGCTTCAAGCTGGCCGTTATTGATACACCGCCCGCGATCACGATGGCGATCCAATCAGTAATCGGCGTGGCTGAACTGATCGTGGTCCCAACCCGCCCTAGCCCGCACGATCTGCGTGCTGTTGGTGCGACCGTTGATCTGTGTGAGCGCGCTGGCAAGCCATTGGTGTTTGTTGTGAACGCGGCAACACCTAAGGCAAAGATTACTTCGGAAGCTGCCGTCGCCCTGTCACAGCACGGCACAGTTGCCCCAATTACGCTTCACCACCGCACTGACTTTGCAGCCTCAATGATTGATGGCCGCACGGTGATGGAAGTCGATCCCGAAAGCCGCAGCGCTGCAGAAATGACTGCGCTGTGGAAATACATTTCGGATCGCCTCGAAAAGAATTTCCGTCGCACCGTTTTCGCAGCACCTGGCACTCAGCAGCAAGCTGCAGGCATTGGCCGTCCAGCTGGCGGTGGCTTTGGCCGCCGCGTCGCTCAGTAACAGGAGCGCTCGCGCGATGTCAGAAGCAACTTTTGCCTCACTAAATCCCGCGCTTCTCGCTCGTAAGGGCGGGGCCAAGCCGGCTATGCGTCCTCAGCTTACCAACCTTCCTGATGCTGGCACGCCAGCTAACTTGGAAGACTTGGGCTGGAATGACATGGGCCAGGACGCTGATGATGATCAGCCCGCAGCAAATGTGGTTCAACTGACACCGGCAACCGCTGATGACCTAGTCGAAGAAGAAGGCGGCGAGACGCCTGATGTCGTGCGCCAACAAGAAGAGTTGGTCGAACGCATCGCTGAAAAGCCCGCAAAGGCCCACGCGGCTGCAACGCCGGCAAAGAAGCGCAAGGCTGCCAAGGCTGTTGCCAAAAGCAAAGGACGCAGAGCCGCGTTTACTTTGCGTCTTGACCCAGCACGCCATCTCAAACTTCGCCTCGCTTCCACCATGCAAGGTGTGAGCGCGCAGGCATTCGTAACCGACGCACTCGATGCCATGCTTGATGAGATCGATGATCTCGATGCGCTGGCCGCGAAAATGCAGCGCGATTGACGCTGAAATCCAAAAGCCGACCAAACGAGCACGGATACTCACAGGGGACTATGACCATGGACCGCACCATCACTAGCCGCACGAACGGCCCGAAGATGAGCCTGATTGTTTCAACCGCTCTGGCCAGCGTTGTGCTGGCCGGTTGCACCACTTCATCTGCGCCACCAGCGCAAACCTCTTTCAGCAAAGCTCAGGTCGCGCTTGAAAAGGGTCAAGTCAGTAAGGCTGTAAAGCACGCAGAAGCTGCCGTTCTGGCGGAACCACGCGATGCTGGTTTCCGTGCCATGCTTGGCGCAGCCTATCTTGAATCGGGCCGTTTCCAATCAGCCGCGACCAGTTTTGAAGACGCGCTGTCGCTGGGCGATAGTGATCCGCGCACTGTGCTTAGCTACGCGCTTGCGAAGACCGCTCTTGGTGATAATGCCAGTGCCATCGCAAAACTCGATGATTGGGCTGCAGACATTGATCCCGCTGACCTGGGCCTTGCCTATGCGCTCGCCGGAGAGCCGCAGCGCGGCGTACACATCCTGACCAATGCCCTGCGCGGCGGCCAGAACACTGCCAAAGTTCGCCAGAACCTTGCCTATACATATTCGCTAGCTGGCAATTGGCCTGCAGCGCGCGTGATGGCGGCAGAAGACGTTCCAGCCGATCAGGTGAATGCTCGCCTGACAGAATGGGCTCAGCAAAATCAGCCAGAGGCGTATCAGACCCGCATCGCTGGTCTGCTGCAAGTCACGCCCGTTAATGACGGCGGACAGCCGCAATATCTCGCGCTGAACAATTTCCCAAGTCAGGGAACTATGGTGGCAGAAGCTGCTGCACAAGCGCCCGAAAACGCACCTGCGTTTGTTGAAGCTGCACCGAGCGAGAGTGAAGCGCTTGCCTTTAATATCTCAAGCGGCGTTGATCCACTCGTCGATGCGCCATCTTCTGCAAGTGAAGAGGGCGTTGCACCTGCCGCGGCTCCAGTTCGAACAGCAGCCGCACAGCCAGAACGCGCTCGCTTCGTATCGAAGCCGATCGTACAGGCTGTTCCAGCCGGCTATCAAGATCGCGCGGAACGCCCTGCGCCAACCCGCGTTGCCGCCACCAGCCGTTCTTCTTCTCAGCGCCGGATGGCCGCCACCGGCTTTACCGACGCATCAAACGACACTCACATGGTCCAATTGGGCAGCTTTTCGAGCCGCGCAAGCGCAGACCGCGCGTGGGACATTTACAAGGACCGCTACCCTCAGCTTAAGGATCACGATCTTGTGATCACCAAAGCTCAGGTGAAGGGCAAAACCTATTTCCGTGTTGCCGCCGCTGGTTTCGGCCTGCGCAGCGCGCGCAGCATGTGTTCAACTGTCCGCTCAGGCGGCAAAGGCTGCTTTGCCTATGCTAGCGTCAATCCCCCTGCAGGCGCGATTGATAACGGCGTACGGATTGCCGCTCGCACCAGCTAAGACATCTAATTCCCTCTGGAGTAATCCAGAATCACAGCGAGACTACTCCCGGTGGCCCAAGCCATCGGGAGTATTTTATGCTCGGTGTCTGTTTGGCGGCTCAAGCCTAATTAAACGACTTCTATTCCGCCTTTGACCAGCTTTAGTACGCGGCCTTGCGCGCCCTGCCGATCAAACGGTGTGTTATCAGCGGTCGCTTCCATCTTGCGGCGGTCAATAATCCACGGTGCATCAGGATCAATCACCGCAATATCCGCTTCAAGACCCACTTCGAGACGGCCAGCTGACACATTGAGTAATCGCGCTGGATTGCTTGCCAGCAATTCAAACGCACGGGCCATGTCAATCACGCCGTCACGCACAAGGGTCAGCGTCATCGCCAACAATGTTTCCGCGCCGGCCATACCTGCTTCAGCGTCAGCAAACGGCAAGCGCTTGTCCTCTGCGCCGCGTGGATCATGCCCCGATGCAATCACATCGACCGTGCCGTCACCAATCGCTGCCAATGCCGCTTGGCGCTCTGCTTCGCTACGCAACGACGGCGAGAAGCGCGCAAAGGTGCGGAATTCCGCTGTTGCAAGGTCTGAAAGCATGAAGTGCGCAGGTGTAATCCCGCAGGTGACGCTTACGCCGCGCGATTTAGCTGCACGAACAAGATCAAATCCTGCCTTGGTTGTCACTTGACGGAAATGCAGCCGCGCGCCTGCCATCTCGGCCAATGTGATGTCTCGCGCGATTGCCAGTGCTTCCGCCTCAGCCGGGGCACTGGGCAGGCCCAATCTGGTTGCCATTTCACCTGCCGTTGCCGCCGCTTCACCGGTCAACGCATCATCCTCTGCATGGGTCACCACCACCAGATCAAGCATTGCTGCATATTGCAGCAGCCGCAGCATCAAGCCAGAATTGGCGATCCAGCGGCGCCCGGTTGCGATGCCGCGCGCACCAGCCTCTCGCATCAATGCGATCTCAGCGAGTTCATTGCCTTCCAGCGACCGCGTAGCCGCTGCAAGCGGATGGACCCACAGATCAGGTTTACCGCTCTTGGCGATGTAGTTCACACGGCTTGGGTAATCGAGCGGGGGCGATTGGTCCGGCATCAGCGCAGCGCGCGTAATTCCGCCAAAATGAAACGCGGGCTTGTCGATGCTAAACACGCCCAGATCAACCAGGCCCGGTGCGACTATTCGCCCTTTCACATCCACAATCGTGTCGCCATCTTGAGCCGCGACATCTTTGCCAAGCTCAGCAATCAATCCGTCGACCATGCGGACCGCGCCGGTGATCATGGCGCCTGTTGTCACCAACTGGCCGCCGGTGATAGTTATGGGTCGTGCCTGCTTCATGCCCAGCCCTCCACGCCGCGCGCACTTCGCGTCAGCACATCAAGACAGGCCATGCGGATCGCGACCCCCATTTCCACTTGCTGGGTTATGATTGAGCGATCCAGCATATCCGCCACTTCGCTGTCGATCTCTACCCCGCGGTTCATTGGTCCCGGATGCATCACCAAAGCATCAGGCGCTGCATTGCTCAGCCGCTCTTGCGTCAGTCCATACAGGTGATGATATTCGCGCGCTGAGGGTATGAATTGTCCAGCCATCCGCTCGGTCTGGAGCCGAAGCATCATCACCACATCTGCCCCAGCGAGCGCTGCGTCGAAACTGGTGAATGGCTGCGCGCCAATAGCTTCGACACCGTCAGGCATCAAAGCTGGTGGCGCGCAAAGCCGCACGCTCGCACCCAACGCTTGAAGACACAGCAGGTTAGAGCGTGCCACTCGGCTGTGTAGAATGTCGCCGCAGATCACGACGTTGAGGCCCGTGAAATCCTCTGCGCTCTCACCGCGCAATTGCAAGGCGTGGCGCAGCGCGAGAGCATCCAGCAACGCCTGTGTTGGATGTTCGTGGCTGCCATCGCCTGCGTTTAGGACCGGGCAATCGACCTTGTCCGCGATCAATTGCGTTGCGCCGCTAGAGCCGTGCCGGATCACAATTGCATCAGGACGCATGGCATTCAACGTGATCGCCGTATCAATCAGCGTCTCACCCTTTTTTACAGAGCTTTGCGCGGCATGCATGTTGACCACATCAGCGCCTAACCGTTTGCCGGCAATTTCAAAACTTAGCAGTGTCCGCGTCGAGTTTTCAAAAAACGCGTTGATGATCGTCAGTCCAGACAGCAGATCAGTGTGCTTGGACGATTTGCGATTAAGCTTAACCCATTGTTCCGCTTGATCCAGCAGGTACAAAATCTCATGGCGTTCCAACTGGCCAATGCCAGTTAAATCGCGGTGGGCGAACGCCAGACGGCCCGCAGGAAAGCGGCCCGAACTTGCCGTGGGCGGCGATGAATTATCCGTCGATGTCATTAAAGCCATGCCCTTAGTCGAGCCGTGTCGCACGCTCAACCTATTCTTGCGGCTCTTTTACATGGAAGTTTTCCTCCCACACGCCTAGTTTGGTTTAAATGGGAGCCCGAACGAGGGCCAAACAGGAAAATAGATATATGAGTTTCGTGGGCAAAGTCTGGAAATTGCTGGTCGGTATCAAGGACGGCTTGGTTCTGATCTTTATGCTGTTGTTCTTCATGGCTCTGTTCGCCGTTCTTTCAGCGCGCCCCAGCCCCGGCCAAGTTCGCGAAGGAGCGCTGTTGATCGAACTGGATGGTTTCGTCGTTGAAGAACGATCAAAGATTGATCCGCTTCAGACTTTCTTAAGCGGTCAGGCCCCCGTAAAAGAGCATCAGGCGCGTGACCTAATCACCGCGTTGGATGCGGCGGCGAGTGATGACCGGATCAAAGCTGTCGTGATGGATCTTTCGCGTTTTGTCGGCGGCGGACAAGTGCACATGCAGGCGGTTGGCGATGCGATGGCGCGGGTTCGCGCAGCAGATAAGCCGGTCCTCACCTACGCGCTCGCTTACGGCGATGATCATATGCACCTCGCTGCTCATGCGAGCGAAGTTTGGGCTGATCCGATGGGGGGCGCCGTTATCGCTGGCCCCGGCGGGACTAACCTTTATTATGCCGAGCTACTCGACAAGCTGAACGTAAATGCGCGGGTCTACCGCGTAGGCACGTTTAAGTCTGCGGTTGAGCCCTACACGCGCAGCTCTATGTCTGAAGAGGCACGTGAGAATGCAGCCGCGTTCTACAGTGCCCTGTGGGAAGAATGGCAAGCCAATGTAACAAAAGCGCGCCCCGCCCTCCAAATAGACCGCGTTACTGGAGAGCCAGTTGAATGGATCACGGCAGCAGACGGTGACCTTGCAGAAGCAGCGCTCGCTGCAGGTCTGGTCGACAAGCTTGGCACTCGAGTCGAGTTTGGGGAGCGTGTCGCTGAAATTGCCGGCGAAGATCAATGGAGCGAAGCACCGGGCGCCTATGCCACGAGTGACTATGCTCCGTTTCTGGCGGACAATACACCATCGACCGATGGCAAAGCCATTGGCGTGGTCACCGTCGCAGGGACGATTGTGGATGGCGATGCTGGGCCTGGAACGGCTGGCGGAGAGCGCATTGCCCGCATCTTGGATGAAGCGCTTGATGATGACCTGGCTGGTCTTGTCGTGCGAGTGGACTCGCCAGGCGGCTCAGTCACCGCGTCAGAAGAAATCCGCATTGCGATTGAACGCCACCGCGCAAAAGACATCCCTGTTGCGATCTCATTTGCAAATGTCGCCGCGAGCGGCGGATATTGGGTTGCAACGGCAGGTGACCGGATATTTGCTCAGCCTGAGACAATCACCGGCTCAATCGGTGTGTTTGCTGTACTGCCAACGTTTGAAGGCGCTGCGGCTGAATTGGGGGTAAACGCTGATGGATACCGCACCACACCTCTATCAGGTCAACCCGACGTAATTGACGGGTTCACACCGGAAATTGACGCGATCTTGCAAGCCACAATCGGTAATACCTACACAGAATTCCTCGACCGTGTAGCAACGGCGCGCGGCATGACCGCCGAAAGTGTGGATCAGATCGCACAAGGACGGGTGTGGGATGGCGGCACAGCCCGCCAACTTAAGCTGGTTGATCAATTTGGCGGGATCGAAGAAGCGATAGAGTGGGTCGCTGCTGAGGCTAAGTTAGAAGAAGGCGGCTTTCACGCGCGCTACCTTGGCGCGGGTACGAATCAGTATGATTCCCTCATCCGTCAAATGCTAAGCGACGCCGACAGTGAGAGCCGCGCGCGCCAAGTCGACTTGTTCGCTATGACGGCGCAGCAGCGTGACATGATGCTTGGCCGAATTGCGGATGATGTCACGCGCCTGTCAGGCACCCAGGGTGTGCAGGCCTATTGCCTCGAATGTCCTGCATCAAGCAGTGCGAAGTCGATCAGCTCTGGGAAAAGCCTTATGACCGCGATCAGGGCGTTGTTCGTAGATTAGGTACAAAGGTGGCGCATGAAGACGCGCCCCATAATTGTTGGAATATGACAGAAAGGAGGCTGGGTGTTCCGGCCTCCTTTGCGTCTCTGCTCAAAATCCGAACGTCACGCCTGCGTAGGCGGCACCGGCGGTGATGGCGAAGTCACCTTTATACCGGTGCGTGAACCCCGCTGAAAAGCCCACCTCGCCGCGGCAGACCGCGACATCGCTGGCGTAGCTGCGCAATCGCACCGGTCGTAACCGCAGCAGCTGCAAGCACAACGGAGGCAAGCCCGGTCGCTCGGCCGCTTGTGCCATCAGAATATTCCACAGGCGGTTGATTTGACTAAGTGTCACAATCAGGAAAACCGGCTCTGGAATTTGCTGAGCCAAGCGGGCATAGGCTTGGCCCATGCACGATATACGCCTTATCCGAGATGATCCTGCCGCCTTTGACGCTGCCCTAGCTCGCCGCGGGCTTGAACCTGTATCAACCGAAATTTTGACGCTGGACGAGCAGCGACGTGCCATCACAACCAAGCTGCAGGAAGCGCAAAACCGCCGCAACGAAGCGTCCAAGGCGATCGGCCAAGCAATGAGCCAAGGCGACACGGCAAAGGCGGAAGCGCTGAAAGCTGAAGTGGCTGAGCTAAAGCAGTCGATGCCCGCTATGGAAGAACAGGATCGGGATCTGGCCCAAAGGCTGAAAATGGCGCTGCTTGTCCTGCCGAACGTTCTGGCTGATGATGTGCCTGATGGAGCAGGCGAGGAAGACAATGTGTATCTCCGCGAGTGGGGTGAAAAACCCAGCTTTGATTTTGACCCTCAGGAACACGCCGATATTGCTCCAGCTCTGGGCATGGATTTTGAAACAGGCGCCAAGATTTCTGGTGCGCGCTTCACATTCTTGCGCGGCGATATCGCTCGTCTGCATCGCGCGCTTGGCCAGTATATGCTCGATACGAACACGCAAGAGCATGGCTATACCGAATGCAATCCCCCGCTGTTGATCCGCGAAGAATCGGGATATGGCACGGGCCAGCTTCCCAAATTTGCAGAAGACCTGTTTCGCACCACTGACGGCCATTTGCTCATCTCCACTTCAGAGATGACATTAGGCAATTCCTTCCGGGAGCAAATCTTCGAGGAAGCCGATTTCCCGATGCGTATCACGGCGCTCACCCCCTGCTTTCGGGCAGAGGCCGGCGCAGCCGGGCGCGACACACGCGGTTTCATCCGCCAGCACCAATTCGAGAAGGTTGAGCTGATAACAGCTGCTTTGCCAGAAGAAGCGGCAGCAGAGCATGAGCGTGTGACGAGTATCGCTGAAGGATTGCTCCAGTCACTCGGCCTGCACTACCGGGTTATGGCATTGTGTTCGGGCGATATGGGCGCGACCATGATGAAGACCTATGACCTTGAGGTTTGGCTTCCCGGCCAAGGCGCTTATCGCGAGATCAGCTCTTGCTCTGACGGCGGCACCTATCAACCGCGCCGGATGAACGCTCGCTATCGTCCAGAGGACAGCAAGAAAACAGAATACTTCCATCTGCTCAACGGCTCTGGCCTTGCAGTTGGCCGGACATTGGTAGCGATCATGGAAAACTACCAACAAGCCGATGGCAGCGTGTTGATCCCAGATGTCCTGCATCCTTACATGGGCGGCGTGACTAAGCTGGAACCCGCCGCCTGATGCGCATCCTCATTACCAATGATGATGGCTACCACGCACCTGGCATGGAAGTGCTTGAGCAAATTGCACGAGAATTCTCAGACGATATTTGGATTTGCGCACCTTCAGAAGAGCAATCAGGCGCAGGGCATTCACTCACGCTCAATCGTCCAGTGCGCTTGCAGAAGTTTGATGATCGGCGTTTTGCTGTGACGGGGACGCCAACTGACAGCGTGATGATGGCCTTGCGCGAAGTGCTGGATGGACCGCCTGATTTATTGCTGTCTGGTGTCAATCGCGGGGCCAATCTTGGCGATGACATTACCTATTCAGGTACAGTCTCCGCCGCCATTGAAGGCGCGCTGGCAGGCGTTCGTTCTATTGCTTTGTCCCAAGTTTACGCCCGCGAAGGTTTAGGCGATAATGTGCCGTTTGGTGCAGCGCGCGAATGGGGCGCAAAAGTGATCGCCCCCTTGCTTGATGCGCCCTTTGCCGAGCGCACTTTAGTAAACGTCAATTTCCCAGCTATTGCGGCGAGTGAAGTCAAAGGCATTCGCGTCGTCCGTCAGGGGTTCCACGATTACTCACGCGGATCAATCGTCGAGGGGCGCGACCCGCGCGGCTATCGCTATTTCTGGTTTGGCCTTCACGCAATTGAGCACACGCTGGACCACGGAACCGACCTTGAAGCGATAGATGAGGGCTATATCGCTGTGACGCCGCTGCAACTCGATCTAACGCATCAAGAATCAATGGCCGATCTTGCCGCTCGGTTTGAGGGATAGTGCAATGGCAAAGCAGCTCGACACTCTAATCCCAACGCAAGCGCCAAAAATGGCGAAGTCTAAGTTTAAGCCCTTGCGCCGCGCGGTCAAAATTCCCGTATGGGGCGACCTGGGCATTCGTTTGGGGCTCGCGCTGCTTTTGATCTCAATCGTCGTGCTAATCCATTGGTTTGATCGTGGTGGGCTGGTGGACAGTGTGGATGGTGAGGTCAGCTTCCTCGACATCGTCTATTTCACTATGATTTCCATTACCACGACCGGATTTGGCGATATTGCTCCGGTCACAGATCGCGCCCGGCTGGTTGAGGCGGTAATCGTCACCCCAATCCGATTTGCGGTGTTCTTTATCTTCGTAGGCACAGCCTATAATTTTATTATCAAGCGTAGCTGGGAGAAGTGGCGCATGACCCGTATCCAAGAGAATCTCTCCAACCATGTCGTGGTCCTCGGATATGGCGTGTCAGGTTCTGAAAGCGTGAATGAACTGATCGAGCGCGGCATGGAGGCTGCCAATATCGTCGTCGTAGACCCTAGCGAGGATCGCCTGATTGAGGCTGAGAAGCTTGGCGTCAACGTCATGAGCGCCGATGCGACACGCGATCAGACACTCATCGCTGTAAGGGTGAGTGAAGCTCAGGCAGTGCTCGTATCTGCAGGGCGCGATGATACCTCAATCTTGATTGTATTGACCGTCCGTCACCTTGCACCGCGCGTGCCCATTAGCGTTGTTGTTAGGGCGGACGACAATGAGATGCTCGCCCGGCAGGCTGGGGCAGACAATGTCATCAACCCGGTTCGCTTCACCGGCCTCTTGCTCGCAGGTTCTGCCCGCGGGGCACATATTTCAGACTATTTGGCTGACCTCGCATCGGTCACAGGCCGCGTCCAATTGGTGGAACGGGTAGTGACCAAAGAAGAATGCGGATGCTCAATTGAGGAGCTCCGCACCGGAGGGCGAGGCCTGCGTGTTTATCGCGGCGGGCGCGCCATTGGCTTCTGGGAAGACGAGTGTCAGAACCTTCAAGAGGGCGATATCGTGGTGGAAATCGTACCAACTGAAAACGGTACGGCCAAAGGTGATGATCCAAGTAACAGCGACGATTGAGCGCCGAGCACTGGCTCATCTAAATAGTATAAATACGCCTCCCATGGCTGCCATACCGAATAGCACGCCGTACCAAAGCGTTCCGACAGCGAAGAATGCCGCAGCGCCTGCCAAGACTGGCCACAGTGCGAAATCGCTCATGATGCTTCCTTTGAATTTGCGCGTTCAAAGCTAGCGCAATTGCGTGCCTGGGTGTAGAGGCGCGGCCAGTATGAACGCTTCAACCTCTCGTCCCACTGCTTTGGCCGATCAGAAGAAGGTCGGCATGGTTTCGCTCGGCTGTCCTAAAGCGCTGGTCGATTCTGAACGCATCCTCACCCGGCTGCGCGCCGATGGCTATGCCATGTCGCCCGATTATGCCGGCGCGGACGTGGTGTTGGTCAACACCTGCGGCTTCCTCGACAGCGCGAAGGAAGAAAGCCTGGCCGCGATTGGCGAGGCGATCAGCGAGAATGGCCGGGTCATCGTGACGGGCTGTATGGGCGAAGAGGCGGACGCGATCCGCGCCGCTCACCCTCAAGTTCTCGCGGTAACCGGCGCGCATCAGTATGAGCAAGTCGTGGAGGCAGTTCATGAACATGCACCGCCTAGTCAAGGGCCATTTATCGACCTGATCCCGCAGCCATCCGAGCACGATATCAAGCTTACTCCGCGGCACTACAGCTATTTGAAGATTTCAGAGGGCTGCAACCATTCCTGCGCGTTCTGCATTATCCCTGACTTACGCGGAAAGCTCGCTAGCCGGCGGATTGATGCTGTCCTGCGCGAAGCGGAGAAGCTGATTGAGGCAGGCACGAAAGAATTGCTTGTCATCAGTCAGGATACGTCCGCATACGGCGTGGATACTCGCCACGAAACACGCAGTTGGAAGGGACGAGAGCCACGCGCACATATGACCGATCTGGCGCGTGAGCTTGGTCAATTGCGCACCGCGCAGGGATCACCGCCTTGGGTTCGCATGCACTATGTCTATCCCTATCCGCACGTCGACAAAGTCATCCCGCTGATGACTGAAGGCCTGCTGACGCCTTATCTCGACATCCCATTCCAACACGCATCGCCATCTGTGCTCAAATCCATGAAGCGCCCCGCGAACGAGGCAAAAGTGCTGGAACGGCTAAAAAATTGGCGCGACATTTGCCCCGACATCGCAATCCGTTCCAGCTTCGTGGTCGGCTTTCCCGGTGAGACAGAAGAAGATTTCCAATACCTTATTGAATGGTTGGAAGAGGCACAGCTCGACCGCGTAGGCGCATTCCAGTTTGAGCCGGTTGAAGGCGCTCAGGCGAACAATTTGCCAAACCCTGTGCCCGAAGCGGTAAAGGAAGAACGCTACGCCAGGCTGATGGAAGTGACCGAGCGGATCAGCGCGGCAAAGTTGGCGGCAAAGGTTGGCAGGACCATCCCTGTGATCATCGACGAAGTGGGTGAACCTGACGAAGACGGCGACATTGGCGCGACCGCGCGTAGTCAGGCCGATGCCCCTGAGATCGACGGGCAAGTGCTGCTACGCAATGTGCCCGAAAACCTTGCACTGGGCGATATCGTGCCGGCCATCATAGAAGAGGCCGACGCGCATGACCTGTTTGGAGTGATCGCTGCTTCGGACTGATCGACCTTTGATAGCGAAACTCTCAAAAGATGAATTCGAACGCTTACCGGAACCATTGCGCCCTCCAGTGGTGAGTACCGTATGACCATTTCAGTTTCAGCGCGATTTGCGTTTGTTTTCGAAGAAGTCGGTGATGCTCTGTTGCAGTTTGAGGCCGCAGCCCTCCCCGAGCAACGCATCATCAACTCAAAGACATCATTGAGCGAAGCCGAGCATGTTGCTCGAGTGGCGGCGCATAACAGCGTTGGAGAGCGAATCTGGGTCCACGGCAGCGGTCGATTTGAAGTCCGTTACTCTGCAGAAATCGAAGTTGATCGGAAATTGCCTGATCTCGCCGAGCTTGCTGCATTACCCACTCATTTGATCCCCGGCGAAGTCACCGAATACCTGTTCGGCTCACGATTCTGCACCGTCGAGCAATTTGAAAACTTCGTCGACACTGAATTTGTTGGCACCTCAGGAGGTGCGCGAATTGAATCGATACGCGGTTGGATCGCAGAACACTTCACCTATGATCCTGCGGCCAGTGGACCCAATACGAACGCGGCAGAAAGCTTTATCGAAAGGCGCGGCGTTTGCCGTGACTATGCCCATGTCATGGTTGCGATGGCCCGCGCATCATTGATTCCAGCGCGCTATGTCGCTTGCTTTGCGCCGGGTGTGACACCCCAGGATTTCCACGCGGTCGCAGAGGTTTTCCTCGCTGACCCTGATGTGAGCAATGGCGGCGCTTGGTATTTGGTCGATCCGACTGGAATGGCCAACCCAGCGCAAACCGCAAAGATCGGCGTGGGACGCGATGCGGCTGACGTCAGTTTCCTTACAACCTTTGGTCCGGCGAGTTTTGCGTGTTCCGAGATTAGCGTGACACTGAACGACTGAAACCTGCTCTTATACGCTTCCGCGTTTCAACAGCTTCACCGGAACTCTTCGGATCCCAGAATGAGGACCACCGGCGGTGACCGCTTCGACAAGCAAGCGCCCGGCTTGATCCAGATCAGGCTCAATCGTCGTTAGCGGCGGGCTAGAAAGCTCGCCCGCTTGCAGCCCGTCAAAACCGATCAACTTGATTTCGTCAGGCACTGCGCGCCCTGCACCGTTGAATGATTCCAACACGCCAAAGGCCAATGCGTCGCACACGGCAAAGACGCCATCGGCCTGTCCTTGCGCTAGAAGACGTTTGCCAGCAGCAACACCTTGGTCATGGCGATCATCTTCATCGCCAATCTCTTCAAGCCTTGCTGAGATACCCAGCTCTTTCGCCCGCGTTAGAAAAGCGTCTGCACGCTCAGCAAATTGCCGCTGTGTGCCGCCACGTGACCCGACGCAGACCAAATCCTTGCAACCCGCGTCGGCTAAATGGTCCGCCGCCATGCGCGCGCCCGCTTCATTGTCGGATGACACCCAATCGAGATCACCTAATGGTGAGCCCCAATAAGCAACTGGTTCGCTGGTTTCGCCAATTCCGCGAAAATACTCCCATGCCGGGCGGTTGAGCGTGGTCCCAATCACGATCAAGCCTTCTGCCTGCCCGCGCTCAACATAGTGGCCAAACAGCTTGTCTTCCTCTCCTTGCAGAGACACCAGCACTTCGAGCCCATGCTCCGCAGCAGCTGCGCAAATTCCGCCAAGCAATGCATAGGAAAACGGATTTACATCGCGTGCGCTTCCACCTGGCATTGTAATAACCACGGCAGCCAAAGTGCCAGTGTGTCCGCGCCTGAGGCGCGCTGCGCGCTCATCGACAAAATAGCCAAGCTCACTCGCAACCTCCAGCACGCGGCTGCGCGTCGCTTCGCTGATAACAGCCGAGCCAGACAATGCGCGAGAGACGGTCGACTGGCTTACGCCTGCCCGTTCTGCCACATCAAAGCTCGTGACCCGCGTCGGTCTGCGCGCAGTGTCCAATTACCCTCTCCCTGATCCGTCGTGCACCCGCGTGCATCGTAACACGAATAGCTATGCGAACTATGGCCGAGGATTACGCTTCGCGCTAGAACGCGGCAACCTGAAATCCATAGCCGCGTCGCGGTGGAGACCACAACACATGCCTGAAACCCAGCTTAGCGCCGATCGTCTGCTCCTATTCGGAGCAACCGGTGACCTGTCACGCAGGATGCTTCTGCCAAGCCTATGCGCACTGGATGCTGATGGATTGCTCTCAACAGATCTCAAGATCATCGGCACGGCGCGGAGCGATATGAGTGATATTGAGTTTCGCAATATGGCGCGCGAAGCCTTGGAACAATATTTGCCTGATGAGCGGCGGGGCGGAATGGCCGATTTCCTCAACCGCCTCAGCTATCAGGCGCTTGATGCCAGCACAATCGAAGGCTTTGATACGCTCGCTCGAAAAGTCCATGAAGCTGGGCCAAGCCACACCGGTACCGCGATATTCCTATCGACCGCACCTAGCCTGTTCGGACCAACCATCGCAGGTCTAAAACACGCCGGGCTGACGGGTGATGATGTCCGTATGTGCCTCGAAAAACCATTGGGCACGGATCTGGAAAGCAGCTGTGTCATTAACGACGCGGTTGCCGATGCTTTCCCAGAAGACCGGATCTTCAGAATTGATCACTACCTCGGCAAAGAGACAGTCCAAAACCTCTTGGCGCTGCGCTTTGCCAATATCCTGTTCGAGCCGATCTGGAATTCAAACTACATCGACCATGTGCAAATAACGGTCGCTGAGACAGTCGGCCTTGAAGGGCGCGTTGCATTCTATGACGATGCCGGTGCACTACGCGATATGGTGCAAAACCATATGCTGCAATTGCTTGCCCTAGTCGCGATGGAGCCGCCCACCAGCTTTGATGCAACAGCCGTTCGTGACGAGAAGGTGAAAGTGCTGCGCGCGCTTCGGAAAGTGCTGGCAAGCGAAACTGTAACCGGTCAATATCGCGCCGGTGCGATCCAAGGGCTCGCTGTGCCGGGATATGACGATGAGCTCGGCAAGGAATCGGACACAGAAACCTTCACCGCAATAAAGGCCCATGTCGACAATTGGCGCTGGAAAGGCGTGCCATTTTACCTTCGGACCGGTAAGCGACTGCCTGAGCGTGTCACCGAGATTGTCGTCAAATTCCGCGACGTACCGCACTCAATATTCGAGGATATGGGCGCAAAGATGCTGCCCAATCGTTTGATCATTGGCATTCAACCTGAAGAGAACATTTCGCTCTCACTGATGGCGAAAGTTCCGGGTCTAGGGCAGGACGGGGTGCGTCTGCGCGAAGTTCCTCTCGATATTGCGATGCCTGATGCGTTTGTCGGACAGCACCGGCGCATTGCCTATGAGCGGCTACTTCTGGACCTGATCCATGGCGAGCAGACCCTGTTTGTGCGCCGCGATGAAGTGGAGGCGCAGTGGCAATGGGTCGATGCCATCCGCACCGCTTGGGACGCGGCCGATACCAAGCCGCAAACCTACACAGCAGGCAGTTGGGGTCCGAGCAGCGCCATCGCCCTTGCTGAACGTGATGGAGTGACTTGGCATGAATAAGCCCTTGCATGATGTGATCCACCGCGTGACCGAGCGGGTTCTGGCGAATTCGGCCGCAAGCCGCAGCGCCTATCTGGAATTGATGAAGCGCGAGGGTGACCGCAAGCCGGAGCACAAGGATGTCGCGTGCTCCAACCTCGCTCATGCTTTTGCCGGGGCCTTGGAAGATCAAGACGCGATGAAGGCGGGACGCGGGCCGAATGTCGGCATCGTCAGCGCCTATAATGACATGCTCAGCGCGCATCAGCCCTATGGTCGCTATCCCGATCGGCTGAAGATTTACGCCCGCGAAATTGGCGCAACAGCCCAAGTTGCTGGCGGAACACCGGCGATGTGTGACGGCGTGACACAGGGCGAGGACGGCATGGAATTGTCGCTCTACAGCCGCGATGTCATCGCTCTATCAACCGGCGTTGCGCTTAGCCATCAGATGTACGACGCAATCGCGTGTCTAGGCATTTGCGACAAGATTGTGCCCGGCCTGATGATCGGCGCGCTCCGTTTTGGCCATCTGCCCGCAATCTTCGTCCCATCCGGCCCCATGCCATCAGGCATTTCAAACAAACAAAAGCAGGAAACACGCCAGCTCTATGCTGAAGGCAAGGTTGATCGCGGCGCACTGCTCGAAAGCGAGCTTGGCTCGTACCATTCGCCGGGGACCTGTACGTTTTATGGCACGGCCAATTCTAATCAGATGATGATGGAAATGATGGGCCTCCACGTCCCCGGATCAGCCTTTGTTACTCCGGGTACGAAACTGCGTCAGGAGCTGGACAGGGCGGCTATGCACCGTCTGGCTGAACTTTCTGGAACGACGGAACGCACACTAGCGCAGGTCGTCGATGAAAAAGCGATCATCAACGCCGCGATTGGCCTACTCGCAACCGGTGGTTCAACCAATCACGCAATCCACATTCCGGCCATGGCGCGCGCCGCCGGCGTGATGTTCGATTGGGATGATCTGTCTGAGCTATCGAGTGTCGTGCCGCTGGTGGCCCGCGTTTACCCGAACGGCTCAGGCGATGTGAACCAGTTCCACGCCGCTGGCGGCATGGGCTATGTGGCGCGCACACTAACCGAAGAAGGGCTCTGCCACAGCGACATTCTGACTGTGTGGGAAAGTGGCTTTGAAGCCTACACCCGCGAGCCAATATTGAACGACGACCAAGCGCTGAGCTGGGCCGAAGTGCCAGAAAGCCGAGATCTCGACATGCTGCGCCCAGCCACTGACCCTGTCCAACCCGATGGCGGCATGAAACTGCTCACCGGAAATCTGGGCCGAGCATGTTTTAAATCATCTGCCGTCGAACGCGACCGTTGGACTGTTACCGCACCTGCTCGGATTTTTCAGACACAGACAGACGTCGCCGCCGCATTTAAAGCCGGCGAGCTGGATCAGGATGTGGTCGTCGTTGTTCGCTTCCAAGGGCCCCGCGCCAATGGCATGCCCGAACTGCACGCGCTCACCCCTCCCCTCACCGTGCTGCAAAATCGCGGATATAAGGTTGCGCTGGTAACGGATGGGCGCATGTCAGGCGCGTCAGGCAAGGTCCCCGCTGCAATCCACATCACTCCCGAAGCGCTCGGCGGCGGGCCTCTGTCAAAGCTGCAAGATGGCGATATCATCACCGTATGTGCGGAAACTGGCCAGCTATCGACCGCGGCAGACTTATCTGACCGCGTTGCCGCAGCCGATCCAGCGCAAGAGCACGGCGTCGGACGCGAATTGTTCCGAATGATGCAATCCCAAGCCGACGGGGCTGAACAAGGCGCATCGGCCATGCTAGCCAGCGCGGGGCTGTAGAATATGGCAGAGATTGTCACGGTTGATATTGGCGGGACCCACGCGCGTTTTGCGATTGCAAATATCGCTGCGGACGGGGCGATCTCTTTAAGCGAGCCGATCACGCTGCACACAGGCGATCACGTCAGCTTTCAAACCGCGTGGGAAGATTTCCGCGAACGTTCGGGCGGAAGCCTGCCGCAAGCGGTTGCAATGGCTGTCGCGGGGCCGGTTAAGCAGGACGTTATTCGCTTCACCAACAATCCTTGGATCATCCGCCCGGCGCTGATCAAGGACAAGCTTGGCTGTGACAGCCATGTCGTGGTCAATGATTTTGAAGCTGTCGCTCACGCAGCCGCCCGCGCGCCTGCCAGCCAATTTGTGCATCTTGCCGGGCCCAGCGAAGATCTTCCCGCAAGCGGCACAATCAGCGTGCTCGGCCCGGGCACAGGCCTCGGCGTCGCATGGTTTTGGCGCGATGGGCATGGCGACTACCGCGTTCAAGCGACCGAGGGCGGCCACGGCGACTTCGCCCCAGTGGACGCGATTGAAGACGCCATTCTCAGCCGTCTCAGAAAATCTCACAATCGCGTTTCAGACGAGCGAGTTGTTTCCGGCCCAGCCATTGTCGAGATTTATCATACGCTTGCCGCGATGGAAGGCCGCGCCGTCATGGAGCTCGATGATATCGATATCTGGACCGCTGGCATTTCCGGCGAAGACAGCCTTGCAGCCGCTGCAGTTGACCGATTTTGCATGGCTTTAGGCAGTGTCGCTGGCGACATCGCCTTGATCCAAGGTGCAAGCGGCGTGGTGATCGCAGGCGGTCTGGGTTACCGTATCCGCGACACGCTGCTGGCCTCCGCATTTGCCGAAAGGTTCTGCGCCAAGGGCCGCTTTTCCAACCTTATGGCGAGCCTACCCGTTAAACTTGTCGTTCATCCCCAGCCGGGCCTGTATGGCGCGGCTGCCGCCTACGCGAGAGAACATCTATGAAATCCGTCGCCGACCTCCACACGCGTTTAAGTGAACTTCACCAGCAGACGCGTGAAACCCCGCTGTTCAACCCAGTGTTTCAGCTGGGACTGGATCTGTCGCGAGCCTTGGAAGGCGGCGGTTCCGATCTCGACCAATTGGAAGCCATGGTGGCAGAGCTGGAATGTGCCAGCCTGCAATCACGCGCTTCGCGGCTGCGGCGCTTGGTTGCACCTGTCGCTCCTGATGCGAACCGAGATGCGCTGAAAGAGAGCTTGTCGCAAACGACCAGCCTTGATGCCCTGCGCAGTGCGTGGGAAACGCCTTCGCTTCACGCCGTCTTTACCGCCCACCCGACTTTTCTTTTGACCCCAGAACAGTCAGACGCGGTAGCCAATGCAGCTGGTAAAGATGGAGAAATCGGTCAGGAAGTGTGCTTGGCGGGGACCAATCGCCCTGAAATCACGCTTCAATATGAGCATGGGCGAGCCATGCGGGCGATCGGTCATGCACAAGATGCTCGCGATGCAATCGTCTCTGACGTGCTTGCCCATGCGCAAAGCAATTGGCCTGAAGACTGGCATAGCCTTGCCCCTGTCCCGTTCCGCTTCGCCACTTGGGTCGGTTATGACATGGACGGCCGGACGGACATCAAATGGTATACCTCAATCGGGTTTCGTTTGGCGGAAAAGGCTGAACGGCTTGGCCGATATGCAGATAGCCTTGCCGCCATTGATGGCGAGCACTCACTGATCAGATCAATGCGCGACGCGCAAACGCAAGCAGCATTGGGAGCACGCGAGTTTACGAGTGATTTGTCCGCGCCAGAGGCGTTGTCGCTCGCCGCGAATCGGCTGACAGCGGACAACCCCACAAAGTTGCTTTCTCTCAGGCCCCTAATCGCGCAGTTGGAAGATGAGGCTCGCGGCGCTGATGATGCAAAAGCTGTCGCCTTGAAGACCCTTGCTGCCGCTATGCGCGCCGATGGCCTTGGCATGGCGCACATCCATTTCCGCGTGAACGCGAAGCAACTGCACAACGGGATTCGCCGCCGGATTGACCCAGACAACACGCTAGACCTCGCCAGCAAAGGCGCGATGGCAACCCTTCGCAAGCTGCTGGGCGAAGTGCAGCCGCTGCGCACCAATTTTGCCTCGCTCGCTATCGAAAGTTCAACAGCGATCCGGCAATTCCTCGCGATGGCACAAATCTTGGGCCATGTGGACGCTGATACACCAATCCGCATGCTGATCGCTGAGTGCGAGCAGCCTTCAACCATCCTCGCGGCACTCTATTTCGCCAAACTGTTTGGGATCGAGGATAAGGTTGATGTCTCGCCTCTGTTCGAAACAGAAAGCGCGTTGGAACACGGCGGACGCTTCCTCGATGCTTTGTGCGCAGAGCCGGAATATGCCAGCTATGCCCGCACACGCGGTAGAGTTTGCATTCAGACTGGTTTCTCTGATGCTGGCCGGTTCGTTGGCCAAATTCCCGCCAGCCTCGCGATTGAACGCCTGCAAGGACGCATGGCGCAAGCAATGGCGAAAAACGGCCTTACAGATGTTGCCGCGCTGATCTTCAACACACATGGTGAGAGCATGGGACGCGGCGCGCACCCTAGCGGCTTTGATGATCGCCTCGCATGGCCGCTTAGCCCTTGGGCGCGCACGCGTTTCGCCAGCAAGGACATCACATTGGAACCTGAAGTCAGCTTTCAGGGCGGCGATGGTTATATGTTCTTCTCCACACCAGAACTGGCGCGCGCGACCCTGACCCGAATCGCGACTGCGCCGCTCAACGATCCCGCCGCAGCGGATGACCCGTTCTACAGCCGCACTGATATCAGCCTCGACTTTTACCGTGCAATCCGCACTCACCAGCGGCGTCACTTGGCTAGCGCAACCTATTCGCGCGCTGTTACCGCATTTGGCTTAGGCCTACTAAATTCGACCGGCAGCCGCGTGTCACGCCGCCAGTCGGACATCTCGGCGGACCGCGACATGTCGCTCCGCCAAATCCGGGCGATCCCGCACAATTCGATCCTGCAACAATTGGGCTATCCGGTGAATATCATCTCCGGCATCGGCAGCGCAGCAGATGGAAATTATGAAGAGCTAGCTGCTCTCATCCAAGACAGCCCGCGCGGGCGCCAGCTGATTCGTTTGGCGCGCGCCTCCAATGCGCTTGCCAGCATCAAGACGGTCGCCGCGCATGGTGAGCTATTCAATTCTGCCTATTGGGCGAGCCGGCCCTATCGCGGCACGGAGAGTCATTTGTCGGGTGCCTGTGAAGTGTTGGCTGAATATCTGACCAAAGACGACCGCACAGGCGTGTTTCGCCGGCTTGCATCGCGCTTGCGGGTCGACGCACTAAAATTGCACCGCTTGCTCGAATTGGTCCCGGATGAGGCTCCACTAGAAAATCGCGAGAATACACGCCGCACAATCGGAGCGGCACAAGCGCTGCGACTTGCACTGATGCAGCACATCTTCTTGCGCGCAGTCTCCATCCCGGCATTTAGCCGCGCGAATGATATCAGCCGCGACGACGTGCTTGAAATGGTCTTCAGCCTGCGGATCGAAGACGCGTTGGCGCAATTGCGCCGCGCATTCCCAACTTCGTTCCCGCAACCAGAAGATTTCGCGGTGGATGCCCCAAGCGACTACCCAGACGGCGACAATGAAGGGTATTCGCAGATCGGCAGAGATTACATAGACCCGATTGAGCGCGCTTATGCCCTGATGCTTCGTCTAACCACCGCAATCGCTAATGAGTTTGGCGCGCATGGTTAGTGTTTTTGCTTCGCGAAGCGTCCAGAACTGCCGCACTTGCGCGTAAATTTTCGTTAAGCGCGTTAACGCTTCCCGCCTGACAGCGTCCCCCTGAGGGACGCCTGTTTGTTAGCCTCTAGCGACTCACTTCATTTTGACGCATAATGCGCAGCATGAACACGATTAAGAAAATTATCCCCTTCGGCGCTGCGGCTGGTCTCGCGGTGCTTGCTGGTACAACCACCTTGGCGGTCAATCAGACGCCGGCTAATGAAGCGGCCGATGCAGCTGAGCAAGTTGCCCAAGAAGCGATCCGTGAGATTGATCCGACAACCGGCGGACCATCACTGGCCGTCGATCCAAACTTGCCTGCACCTTACGACCCTACAGCAGCCGAAATTGCCGCTGGGCTGCCCGCCATTGGTGAAGATGTGCCGGTCATTACATCTGGCCGCGAAGAAGGCGTAACCGCCGCCCGCACAATCTCACGCGAAGTCGTGCAAGACGTGCCACCAGCGCCGCCCGCAAACACTCCACGTCGCAGTGCGAACAAAGATGCCTTCACTGTGAAAAGCATTCTGCCGGTTGAAGGCACTATCCGTTATGGTGAGTGGTTCTGGGATGAAAGCCGCGCTCCGAAAAAAGGCAAGCTGATCATTACCGTTGATCTTGATGCGCGCGTCATCAGCGCGTTTCGCGATGGCCATGAAATTGGCACCGCTGTAGCGCTGCTCGGAACAAAATCGCATCCGACACCCGTTGGCACTTTCCCGATCCTGACAAAGGAAAAGGACAATGTTTCGGAAAAATATAACAACGCTCCGATGCCATACACTCTTCGTATGACGTGGGATGGGATCGCCATACATGGATCGCCTGTCGCCAATGGTTATGCCAGCCACGGATGTGTTGGTGTGCCAGAAGAATTTGCTGCCAAACTGTTTGCTATCGCAAAGCGCGGTGACAAAGTCATCGTGACACGCGGAAAGATGATCGGCGTGGGGGACGCCATCATCTAAAGCGAGGGGTGTGCGAACACTCGCGAGGCGTGGGCTCAGTGCGCGCGCCTGGGCGGTTCGGGGGCAAACCGCCACACCCTCATTTCAACGCCTAGCGTTTCGATCCGTTCGCTTCCCGGCGTTATCAACACGCCCGCGATCGACGCGTTCTCAAACTCCCAGAGACGATCGAATGCCCGTCCCGCATCGCTGCGGGAGGCGCTGCCGCCGAAATCGGCGATAATGCGCACAATCGTTTCAATTGAGATGACGCGCGGCACATTGGCGTAATATTTAAACTGCGGCCCGCCCGCAGTTTCCTCGCGAAAGACGCGCTCTTCCCAATCTTCCTGTGCGTACCATTCGACTGCGCGTAAAGCATCGGACAGATGATAAGCGCTAGCTGCAAGGCCCTCCACATCGATCCATTTAGCCTCAGATAGCTCAGCGCGAATTCGGGCGCGGTCATAGCGCCAGTCAACATTTGATGGATCGCTCGCCGGAGTCACCTCAGCATCCGCACACACACGCTGCAATTCAGCTTGTCGCCAACCCAGCAACGGCCGTAACAGCAGCGTGTCGCTGCCAGGCATATGCGTCTCCGCGCGCACGCCAGCTAGACCGGACAATCCGCTTCCCCGGTTAAGGCGCATTAGCAAGGTTTCCGCCTGATCATCAGCATGATGCGCAGTCGCCACCGCGCCAAGTCCATTATCCTTGGCCCAATCATCGAGCGCACGATAGCGCGCCGCGCGAGCTTGAGCCTGCACATTACCAGGGGCAAGCTCTGCACAAAGCGCTTTGAACGAAACGCCCAAATCAGCGCAAAGCCGCTCAACCAGCGCCACTTCGCTGGCCGCTTCTTCGCGCAATCCGTGATTGACGCTGGCCACAACAATTTGGTCGGGCATGGCTGAATGAGCCAGCAGCAAGAGTGCCAAACTGTCTGGTCCGCCCGATACTGCGAGCCCCAAAGGGCCGGACCGCTCACCAAGCGGCCAGAGCGCGATCAGATCATCGTAAAACCGCCCGGCTAGATCAGCTTGGACCCGGCTATCAATTGCAGGTCACTCTCTGGCGGTTGCGCTCATAACGATCGGAAAGCCGACCGCTAGCGAGCGCCGGGTAGATCTCGCCAAACTCTGCCAAAGCAATGCAAGCGCGGTTTGTATCGTTCAGCGCAATCATCGCCTCTGACAGATAGAGCAGGCTGTCAGGAGCGCGGGCGGCCTGCTTGTCGGCCTGATAATTGTTGAGGAACCAGCGCGCGGCTTCCTCTGGCATATTATCATCCAAATACGCGCGGCCCAGCAGGTTGCGGCCGTATGTCGCGCGCCAGTGCGATCCATATTGATCAACAAAGCTGCTCAGTTGCTGGCGCGCTTCTGGATAGAAGCCTGCATTCCAGAGACGGAAGCCATAGGAATATTCATCGTCAGCAGGGTCTTCAGTGATTGGTTTGGTGATCGCTTGCACGGCTGCCAAACGTTCCGCGCTTGGTCCAGCTTGCGGGGCTGACGGCGTCGTTGAAGATGGCGACGTCGTAGGTTGAGCGACCTCACTTGTGCCAAGCGCAGCGCCGGTCGCTGCTCCAGTTCCAGCGGCTATTGAAGGACCGGCGATACTGGCTGAACCGCCTTGGCCAGCCTCTAGCGCGACCAAGCGGGTTTCCATCTGGCCTAGTGAATTGGAGTTTTCTTCCGTCAAAGCCGTCAATCGCTGCAATTGCAGTTCCATTGCATCCAAACGGGTCAGGATATCGGTTACCGCAGTAGTCGATGTGGCGGTCGACGGTGTGGCCGAATTGGCAGTGCCGGGCGCGATTTGAGGCTCAAAAAAGCGGCCATCACCGCCCGGGAACACGCTGCGCTGCAGGGCGCGAATTTCCGCTTCGACCTTGCGGAGCCGCGCATCAGCATTGTCTTGCGCGATCGCTGGAACCGGGGTGGTCGCAACAACGGCTGCAGCAACACCCGCCGCCATAACGCGAATTTTGGTGGTTGAGATAATTGCGCGCATGGTGATCGCCCTCTTTCTTGAAAACTAGTGCCAACATTGGCTAGCGCTCTATGAACCTACCGCGAATCTGTGCCGGGCGGCGCGCCGCAAGTCGAGGGCCGCCAGATGCGTTATCCGGGGTTAATTCAATCGCAGATTGTAAATTTGTGTGTTGCGACGGTTTAGCTGTCGGGTGTTGCACTTTGAGAAGGCTGGTCTGCCCGCGCCAACAGGGCTGCGGCTGAAATCTGCGCATCGCCCAATGTGATGGGTTCATCCGCCAATTTTGGCACGGATTGGCCATCAATCGTAATCGCGAGCGCATCAGGACGCCCTGTGTTGATCCGTGGTCCGGCGACATTGCGCGGTAGTTCAAAGGTGTCGCCGCTGGCGAGCGTTCCTTCAAACAGAGGCTCTCCGCCCGCATCATATTGCTCGTCGTAAATCCGCACCCACATATCTTCGAGCGCGGTCAGGATCACTTGCCCGTCAGTTGATGCCGCAGCAGGAGCAGTCGTCTCTTCTGCGCCCTCGCCCGCTTCGTTCTCGGCCACTTGAGGCGAAGATCGGTCGATCAATGATGCCGGCCCTGCGCCGCTGCCGTAATACGTTGAGTAAAAAGCCGCCATGCCAGCGATCAATAAGATGGCCGCAATTCCTCCGGCCCATGCCAACCCTCTGGATGGCAGTTTAGCCGGATCACCTGGTTCCATACCGGCTGGCGCATAGTGCCGATCTGCGTCTGCTTCGCTCAGTTCAGCTCGAACTTGATCCGCCACCGCAACTTCATCTAAGCCCAGCATCCGAGCATATGTGCGTGAAAATCCAATGGCATAGGTGCGCGCAGGCAAATCTGAAAAATGGCCTGCCTCAATCAAGATCAGATGACGTTCTGGAATGCGCGTCTCTGCCGAAACTTGAGGTAGCGAAAGCCCTTTTCCCTCGCGTTCACGGCGCAATTGTGCACCCACGCTTTCGAGTGGCAGTTCGTCAGCAACTGTTTGATGTTCGTCGCCCATGACCCGAACCTTTACGACCTTTGCATTGAAGCTCTTTACGAGCTCTTCTTATCCCATTGTGGGCTAAGTTACCACACAATCCGCCGCGCTTCCGCCTGTCAAGCGCCTTCACGGCTTACCGCAGGGCTGTTTCGATAAAACGGCGCATGTGCACGGCCAATGAACACCAAGGCGCGTCAATCGGTTTCAATATCGCGATCAGCTGCCCAGCTGCTCAATTCGTCGCGTAAGTTAATACTCGGATCCGCGAGCCATGTGGTCATTGCGTCGCTGATCTCCGCAAGATCGACCTTGCGCACCAGTTCTTTGATCGGCCCAACGGCAGCTGGCGTGATAGACAAACGCCGAAAACCAATGCCGAGCAATGCCAGCGCCTCAAGCCTTCGCCCTCCCATTTCGCCGCACACCCCAAGGTCAACACCTGTGCCAAGGGTCGATTGCGTCACTCTTCGAAGAAACCGCATGATTGATGGGCTGAGCCAATCATATCGCTCCGCCAGCAAAGGGTTGGCCCGGTCGGCGGCGAACAGAAATTGTGTCAGATCGTTGGTTCCTACAGACAGGAAACTCAGCTTTGGGCAAAGCAGATCGAGCATTTCAGCGAGCGCTGGCACTTCCAGCATCGCTCCGTAATAAATCGCATCCGGGATCAGTTTCTTCTTAGCGCGCATAAACGCCAGCTGCTCTTCAAACACCGCCTTTGCAGCATCAAACTCCCACGGCTCTGACACCATCGGAAACATCACATAAAGCGGCCGGTTGGCTGAAGCCTCAAGCAAGGACCGCGCCTGAACCTTCATCAGACCTTCGCGTTGCAACGCCAAACGCAGCGCGCGCCAACCCATCGCCGGGTTCTCATCATGCCCCGATTCATTGTTGGCGAGATACGGGACTGCTTTGTCACCGCCGATATCAACCGTGCGGAAGATAACAGGCTTATCGCCCGCTGCCTCTAATACATCGCGATACAGTTTCGTCTGGCGTTCGCGTTGCGGCAGAGTCGCCGACACCAAGAACTGGAATTCGGTGCGGAACAGGCCGACACCATCTGCACCGCTGGCCGCAAGAGCGCTCATATCATCGCGCAGGCCGGCATTCATCATCACCTGAATGCGCGTGCCGCAGCGGGTAAATGGTTCAACATCGCGCAGCTCAGCATAGGCGGCCTGTTTTTTGCGTGACTGTGCGAACCGCGCTTCAAACGCTTCGGCCATCTGTGCGCTCGGCCTGACGGTGGCTGTCGCCTGATCCGCATCAAGCAAAATCTCATCACCTTCACGGATCACACCGCGAAGCCCGGCGGCGCGGCCCAGCACAGGCACACCCATCGCACGGGCCACAATCACAACATGCGCCGTGAGGGATCCTTCCTCGAGGACAACACCCTTGAGCCGCCGCCTGTCATATTCAAGCAATTCAGCCGGCCCCAGATTGCGCGCAATCAGAATTGTTTCGCGGCGCAAGCCCTGACTAGCAGCCGTACCCAACTGACCAGAAACAATCCGCAGCAAGCGGTTAGAGAGGTCCTCTAGGTCGTGCATTCGATCCGCAAGCAGCGCATCGTCAATCTCGCGCATCCGCATTCGGGTGCGTTGCTGCACTCGCTCAATCGCCGCCTCTGCAGTCAGCCCGCTATCAATCGCCTCATTAATGCGGCGCGACCACCCTTCATCATAAGCAAACATCTTATAGGTCTCGAGCACTTCCTCATGCTCGCCGCCCACACCGAATTCTGCCTGACTGGAGAGGGTGTCGATCTGCTCTCGCATCTTATCAAACGCGCGATAGACACGGGCTCGCTCTGCCTCGGTGTCGTCCGCCATCACCTGTTCGATCTGAACCCGCGGCTGGTGATAGACTGCCGTGCCCAATGCCAAACCTTTGACCAATGTCAGGCCGTTCAAAGTTTGAGTCCCGGTTAACCCTTCAGCGAGGCTGCGTGCTTCCTCTTCATCGACCAATTCCGCGTTAGCTATCAGTTCAGACAGCACCATAGCAGTGGTTTGCAGCGCTTCAATTTCGATATCTTCATAGCGCCGCGGCTCGACATGCTGAACACAAAGGACGCCCACCGCCCGCTCTCGATAAACGATAGGCACGCCGGCAAAGGAGTGGAATTTGTCTTCACCCGTCTCTGGCCGATATTGGAAATCAGGATGCGCTTTTGCTTCGGCAAGGTTGAGGGTTTCCACCTTTTCCGCAATTGTTCCGGTTAGGCCCTCACCAATTGCCATGCGGGTTACGTGAACCGCGCTTTTGTTAAGGCCTTCTGTCGCAAACAGCTCCAGCATACTTTCGCGCAGCAGATAGATCGAGCAAACCTCGCTATCCAGCGTATCGCCAATGATCTGCACTACCTGATCGAGTTTGCCCTGCGCATGCATACGCGAAGCCATCACCTCGTGCAGGCGAGTTAGGATTTGTCGGGCTGATGCAGCTGCGCTCATAACCCCACTGGGTTAGAGAATGGCCGCGCAAAAGCAAAGCAATGCTGCGCGATCACGCGTCTTTTTCGGTCCAGTACGGCGCAAATGCACGGGTGTGGGCCCGTGCCTGTCAGGTCAGGCCTGCGTAATCTCTTCCTTCAATCGCAGTTTCTGTTTTTTCAGCAACTGGATTGTAGCGGCGTCGGGAACAGGTCGGTTCATCTCAGCGCGAAGCTGAGCGTCTAGCCCTGCATGTTTTGATTCCAGCGCATTGAGGTGGGATGATCCTGCGGACGATGCCATAAAGAGTCTCCTGAATAGGGGGTAACAACCCCGATGTGGAGCGACTCGTCCAACGCGGACGAACCGCGAATTTGCATAAAACCACAATCGTCAACTGATGCAAAGGCGGAGTTGGTCCAATTGCGAGATGACGTTTAAGATTCACGTTGGTTGTACAAGACTCGCAAACTTTTGGTCGATTTCATGACCATTGCGACCTAAGTGATAAACCAGCCATGGTGCGGGTGTGCGAGTGCCCGAACGAAGGTTGATTGGGGATCAAAGCGCGTGAACGAAGCAGAATTGCAAAAGCGTCTTGAGTTGCTGCGCACTGAGCATGGCGACCTTAATGCCGCGATTGATGCGCTGACCGCAACGGGTTCTACCGATCAATTGCAGATCGCTCGGCTGAAAAAGCGCAAATTGCGCCTCAAAGACCAAATCGCCTTGATCGAAGACAATTTGCTGCCCGATATTATCGCCTGAGACTGCTTAACGCAGCAATTGTGTGCCAGCACGGGACGCATTGCGACTTTGGCCGGGATATTCTGGTTACCTCGCTGGCGCAGCAGCAATTCGGGGCGTAGCGGCTATTCAAGTCATGGATCGCAAAAACAATCTCTCACAGCCGATAGTCGAAGCTTTGTATAGCGAAGCTCTGGTGCTGGCAGACGAAGTTCGTGCAGTGTTCGCACTAGGGGCGAAAGAATCATCCAGCGGTGAATTGGATAAAGTCCGCCTAGCCCTTTCAATTGAGGGGCTGAAGACCACGACCCGAATGATGCATACTCTCGCATGGCTGCTGAACCAGCGCGCGTTTTTCTCGGGCGAGTTGAGCGAAAACCAAGTGCGCCGGCACGGCGAACTGCCCGAAGACCGCCCGGTTGATATAGAGCAATTGGCCATGCTTGAACCGGCCACCCGGCAACTGATCGATGAAACGGTCCTATTGCACACGCGCATCGCGAGGCTGGATCAGGCATGGCGCCAAGACATTGAAGCGGCGACATCGCCCGCACGCGCATTTCAAGAACGCATCGGGCGCGAACTCGGGCGTTTCGGGTAAGAATAACACCTTACCACGGGCGAAATGGGCCTAAGCGGCAGCCAATGCCTTTCTCCAGCGCGCAAGGCGAGAATCTCGAACCTCATCATCCATCGATGGAGTGAAGTTGTGAAGCTTGCCGCGCATGGCTTGTGCAGCGGCATCCAAATCAGGATAGAGATCTGCCCCAGTTGCCGCCAGCATGGCAGCACCCAGCGCGGTCGTCTCTACAAACTCAGGCCGCTCAACCGGCACATTCAATATGTCAGCAAGGTCCTGCGCCATCCAATCATTGGCGCTCATCCCGCCATCAATCCGCAGCGTGCCCCAGCCCCTTCCACCCTTGGCAAAGGCCTCGGCCAAGTCATGTGTCTGATACGCCATTGCCTCCAAGGCAGCGCGCGCCAATTCCGCTTTACCCGTGGCAAAACTCAAGCCAGAAATCAGCCCCCTTGCTTCTGCCCGCCAATGCGGTGCGCCCAGGCCAGCGAGCGCAGGCACAATCGTCACCCCGCCAGTGTCGGGAATGGCGCGTGCAAGCACCTCTGTCTGGCTGGCAGACTCGACCACGCCCAAGGAATCGCGCAACCATTGAACAAGCGATCCCGCCACAAACACCGACCCTTCGATGGCATATATCCGTTCGCCCCCGATTTGCGTCAGTACCGTGCCCAGCAAGCGATTTTGCGAGCGCGGAATAGTGCGTCCTTGATTGGTCAGCACAAACGCGCCAGTGCCATAGGTCGCTTTCGTCTCGCCGGGTGAAAGGCAAGACTGTCCAATCGTTGCCGCCTGCTGATCGCCACCCATGCCGGTGATTGGGATTGCCCGTCCAAACAGCTCGGCCGCAGTTTCGCCCAAAGCGCCGGACATATCTATAACCTCAGGCAATGCCGCGCGTGGCACACCCAGCAGATCGCATAGTCCAGCATCAAACTGCGCGCCTGCCAGTTCAAGCAACAAAGTGCGGCTCGCATTGCTGGCATCGCTAACATGAGCGCCGCCGGTCAATTTGTAGGTCAGCCAGCTTTCAATCGTGCCCAGCGCGAGCGTGCCCTTCTCAGCCGCGGCTTTCACCTCTGCTACATTGTCGAGCAACCAGCGCATTTTCGTGCCGGAAAAATACGGATCAAGCAGCAGGCCTGTGCGCGATTGCACATCTGATTCATGCCCAGATGCGCGCAAACCTTCGCAGAAATCAGCGGTCCGGCGGTCTTGCCAAACGATCGCGCGATGCAGCGGCTCGCCTGTGGCCTTATCCCACGCAACAACTGTTTCGCGCTGGTTGGTGATGCCAATGGCCGCAATGCTGGCGGCTCCGCCCGCCTTGGGCAAAAGCTCTTGCGCACACGCCAAAGTCTTGTTCCATATCTCACTTGCGTCGTGCTCAACCCAGCCGGCTTGCGGATAATGCTGCGTCAGTTCTTTTTGCGACACGGCGACCATCGCGCCGTCGCTGGTGAACAGCATCGCACGGGTTGACGTTGTCCCTTCATCCAGAACGAGAATGTAATCGGCCATCTAAATCCCTCTCTTGTGCGTGACTTCTGCCACGCTCACCTCCATATGCAACCCCATGGCAGGACTACCTGAGAAACCTTGGCCGACCGGCACCGCAGAACAACTTGACCCGCTGATCCACCGCGTGCTCGCGCCTAACCCATCACCCTACACTTATACCGGCACACAGAGTTATGTCGTGGGCGCTGGCTCAGATGTGGCGGTGATTGATCCTGGTCCCAATGATCCCGTCCACATTGAGGCGATCATGGAGACAGTGGGTGAGGCGCGCATTGCCGCCATCATGTGCACCCATACGCACCGTGATCACTCACCCGCCGCTGCACCATTGGCGCAGCGCACAGGCGCGCCGGTTGTGGGATGTGCGCCGCTGGTCCTTAAATCAGATCGCCCACGCGCAGATGAAGCGTTCGATACCACTTATGCGCCTGATCGCGTATTAGAGGATGGCGAGCAAATGCGCGGTGAAGGCTGGACTCTAACCACGGTTCACACGCCGGGGCATACATCGAACCACCTGTGCTTTGCGCTGGAAGAGAGCAAAGCCCTGTTTACCGGCGATCATGTGATGGGTTGGTCAACCAGTGTCGTCATTCCGCCAGATGGCGACATGGGCGATTATCTGCGCAGCCTAGAACGGCTTATGGCACGCGATGATGCGGTGTACCACTCTGCGCACGGGGCAGCGATCACCAAACCTCAACAATTGGTACGCGGAATGATCGGTCATCGCCGCCAGCGCGAAAACCAGATTTTGCGATTGCTTGGCGAGGCTGCTCGGCCAATCCCAGAGTTTATCCCGGCAATGTACAAAGGCCTTGACCCGCGGCTAATTACAGCAGCGGAAATGAGCGTTGAAGCGCATCTGATTGACTTGGAAAAACGCGGTATGGTGGCGAAAAGCGAAGGTGTTTGGCGTTCAGCTTAAAGGCGGCGCGGCTTTATTCTCGCACCTTTCTACTCTTTGTTACCTCATTGATCTTCGTTGATGGTGTTCATTGCTTTGGCGCGCATCTCAGCGTTCTGCTCGTCCTCGCCGCGATCATAACCTTTAACGACAGTGGCCAGAATAGGCTGATTAGCTTTTTGCTTCGCGCCGGTTTTCTGCCCGATGTTGGACAGCATTGTGCCAAGCGATTGAAACATTTCTGCAACCGCGCCGCGTTCCTTTGTCTTGCTAATGCGCACCTGCGCCTCAGGCGAGACGACCACGAAGTCGTCACCGCGAACGAGAACCGCACGAGCACCCTTGCCCGTTCGGATCACGTCACCAACCTGCAGCGTCGTTCCTTGCGCGCCATACAGCGCCTTATCATCGCGAATGATGGAAACTTGACCGTCAGCCTCTGAAATGGTCCAGCCGGAGTTGGCTGCAAGCGCCGCGTTGCCCGTAAAAAGGGCCAAAACAATGCAGATGTGCCGCGCTAACTTGATCATGATACCACCCCAAAATTCCGACTTTCTGACGCTAGAATTAGCGCAGAGGTTTTGGCATCGGCTTAAATGGGTCGGTTAAGAAAATGCTGAAAGCTATGGTTAACGCAATGGCTTTCTCATCCAAATCGGAGGCGCTTTCCAGCAAGAGCGAGAACTATTGCGCAGAGCGTTTTGCCCTTAGGCTAGCTCTCCCTTCGCAAAGCTTTCCGCTAGCTGGAATCTCTGAATTTTCCCTGATCCAGTCAACGGAAATTCCGTCATCCAAACCCAGTGCGCAGGCGTTTTTTGCGGGGATAGGCGCTCGCGGATAAATGCGCGAAGTTCGCTTTCGTCAGGTCGCTCGGTCCCGTCCGCTGCCCGCATAAAACACACGACAATCTCACCCCATTTTTCGTCCGGCACGCCGGCAACCGCCACCTCGGCAATGGCCGGGTGCTCAAGAAGCGCGGCTTCAATTTCTGCCGGAAACAGGTTTTCGCCGCCGCGAATGATCATTTCCTTCACCCGGCCTGTGATTTTAACGTAACCGCGCGCGTCCATCGTGCCCAAATCGCCTGTGTGAAGCCAACCATCAGCATCAATTGTCTCTGCGGTCGCTTGCGGATTATCATTATAACCCGCCATCATGTTGAAACCGCGCATGCAGATTTCACCCTGCTCATCCACCGCGCAAACCGAATTGTCGCCCGGATTGCGGATTGCCACCTCCATATGTGAGCATGGCTGACCGATAGTGTCCGTCAAATCCGAGCCCGTATCAGTTGGCCACGCGGCGGTGATAGCAGGCGAGGTTTCTGTCTGGCCGTAAACAATCAGGATCGGCACACCGAAGACCTCTTGCGCCGCGCGGTTCAGTTCGGGTTGAACCATCGCCCCGCCAGACACGATTGTTTCCACGCCGCGCACATCTGTTCCGCTCGCTTTCGCGGCCTCGATCATGGCAAAGATCATGGTCGACACACCGCCCACAATTTCGGGCTTTTCACGCGCGATCGCTTCAACCACGGCTGCAGGATCAAACAGCGTCACAAGCAGGATCGTCGCCCCGTGGCTCAAACAGCCTAGAACACATACGGCGCTGCCTGCAGTATGGAACAACGGGAACGGGCACAGCACCTGCGCACCGGGCCGCAAATTCCAACGCGCGTAGACATCGTAATTGCTTTGCAAGAGGCCGTGCTGGTGCAACATTACACCCTTGGGAAAACCAGTTGTGCCGGATGTGTATTGGATCATGCAGACATCGCGTGGCTTTGTTTCGCGCAAGGTGCCATCGCTCTCACCTGCGAACAGATCACCGTGGTCCTCTATATCGATCACATGCTCAGACGCGGCAAGCCCCGCCGCGGCTTCATCAACCACGGGCCGCAGAGCCGATCCGCGCACATGCGGCTGGTAATACACCGCGGCGGACTTCGACTGTTCAAGCACATAGCGCACCTCACGCGGCGTGAAGGATGGGTTGACGGTGACAATTGTTAATCCAGCCATTGCCGCACCCATTTGGATCAATATCCATTCAGGGCAATTCCCGCCCATGATCGCGATCCGCGTACCCGTCGTATGGCGAGAGGCGAGTGCGCGTCCGCACCGTTCGCTGTCCGCGAGCAACCGCGCATAGGTCCATTCTCGGCCCATCGAGCCATCTGCCTTGAGCTCGCGCAAAGCCTTACCATCGGGCCGCATCGCCGCCTGTTCGCGCAGCACTTCTTCAATGGTGCGTTCGCGATATTCGGTGTCGCTTTGCGCCGGGCAATAGGCTTCGCTCAAATCCAATTTGTACATTGCGCTCTCTCCAGTGCCCCTATGCTAGCCAAAACGCTCGCAAATCCCAGCAAAAACCCTATATCACGCCCCAAGACATACCAGTGAGGGGTGCGAGAGAATGAGTGTTGAGAATAAAGTGCCATCGGGCGAGGACTTGCTCGCTGAAATCGATCGTCTGCGCAAAGAACGCAATGCGGTGATCCTGGCGCATTATTACCAAACGCCCGATATTCAGGACATCGCCGATTATGTCGGAGACTCACTCCAGCTTAGCCAGATGGCGGCGGAAACGGATGCCGATGTTATCGCATTTTGCGGCGTGAAGTTCATGGCCGACACTGCGAAAATCCTCTCGCCAGAGAAGATCGTCGTGCTGCCTGATATGGATGCCGGGTGCAGCCTGGAAGACAGCTGTCCGCCTGAGAAGTTCAAGGCTTTCCGTGAGGCGCATCCCGATCACATCGCGCTGACCTACATCAATTGCTCGACCGAGGTGAAAGCGCTCTCGGACATCATCGTCACCAGCTCCAGCGCGGAGACGATCCTGCAGCAGATCCCGGAAGAGCAGAAGATCATCTTTGGCCCGGACCGCCACCTTGGCGGCTATCTGGCACGCAAGTTCAATCGCGAAATGCTGCTGTGGCCGGGCGTGTGCATTGTGCATGAGGCGTTTAGCGAGACGGAGCTGCTCAAGTTGAAAGAACAGCACCCCGATGCGCCAATCGCCGCGCACCCGGAATGCCCGCCAACCATTGTCGATCATGCGGATTACGTCGGCTCAACCAGCGGTATTTTGAAGTTCGCAAAAGAGTTTGAAGGCGACACTCTGATCGTCGCGACAGAACCGCACATCATCCACCAGATGGAAAAGGCTCTGCCGGAAAAGAACTTCATAGGCGCGCCGGGTGCGGACGGAAACTGCTCCTGCAATATCTGCCCGTACATGGCGCTCAACACGATGGAGAAGCTCTATGTCGCGCTGCGCGATCTGGAGCCGCAAATCGTGATTGAGGAAGACCTGCGCCTGAAAGCCAAGGAAAGCCTCGACCGGATGCTTGGTATGGCGACTGGCACCGTCGGCATGGGTGATTTGGGTAAGGTGGCGTTTACGGCAGATTGAGCACTTAATCGCCAGGACGCATAGTTATCCCCGCTATCCACAAGCCAGGGGGTTCAAAAAGACATTATCATCTGCTTTATAGGTGGATAAACGTCCCGCAAAGTTTCTTGAGGCCCAAAAGTGGGCTAGGACTTTGTTATGGATCAAACCCGATTCTCGATCTTAGATGCCGTCATTGCCGAAAGGCGAGGTGGCGAGGCTGCTGCGTGGGATTCCTCCCGGCACTTGTCGGAAAGACTGATCGAAACAGGTCACCCCAACCTTGCAGTATTCTGCCACTTCATAACCGCATTTTCTCGTAGACCATTGACGGCGCTTACTTTGATCATATCGATCACTTTTGGCATTGGTTTTTGGGCAGATGCCTCAGTCGCAGAGGTTTCCGACACCAGCAAAATTCCGGTGGTCATCGAGGAACCTTCTGCGCCAAACCCTACTCCACTCTCCGCTGACTAGCCTTAGCTACCACCAAAGCGCTCCCCACAAGCACCATCCCAAGCATGTCCAGCGGCATTAGCACCTCGCCGAATACGCTATATCCAATCAGCGCTGCGACAGCGGGCTGGGTCAGCAGCGCCAGCCCGATGATCAGCGGCGGGAAGTGGCCTAGCGAATAGACCAGCAGCCCCTGCCCGATCAGCTGACTGCTCACAAACAGGATCAGGATCGGTGTCCAATCGGTCGGCCACACCGGCTCGCCCAGCGCCAGTGCCAGCACCAGCAGCACCGGGCAGGCGAACACGCTCACCCACACCAGCAGGCTCCACGATCCGAACCGCGCCCGCTCCCCTTGCAAGGTGATCAGGTAAATCGCGTAAAGCAGCCCTGCGGTGAGGCAAAACAAATCGCCCGCGAACGTCTCGGCAGAAATCTCCAAACTGCGCCCCAGCAGGATCGCCGCCCCCGAAAGAGCGCATACAATCGCCAGCCATTCAAATCCGCGCGGCAACATGCGCGCCATGACAAAGCCGGAAAACAGCAGGATGATCGAGCCGGCATTGCCAAACAGGGTCGCATTGCCCAGCCGGGTAAGGCCAATCCCGATATGCCAGCTCGCCAAATCCAGCGCGAAGGCGGTCGCGCCCAAAGCCACCAGCACCAAAGTCTTGCGCGGCATCCCGCCCAACCGCTGGCCGCTCATCCGTGCGAATAGGACCAAAAATGGCAGTGCCAGAAAAACGCGCCAGAACCCCGCGCTAACTGGCCCTGTATCGGCGACGCGAACCAACCACGGGCCGGTTGCCAAGGCGACATTACCCGCTAGCAAAGCCGCCAGCAGCAGCCAGCCTCGCCAAGCCACGAATACTTTTGCTTTTGGGCCCGCGTCACTTTCCATGCTTGCGCCCTAGCCCGCAATTCCCCAAATGCTCAATTATAAACGATTGCAAAAGAGGACTAAACATATGCACGAGGCATTATTTCAGCCGCTAACGATGGGCGCGCTTGAGGCCAAGAACCGGATTTTCATGGCCCCGCTTACTCGTGGCCGTGCCGCTGAGCCTATGTTCACTCCCAATGCGTTGATGGGCACATATTATCGTCAGCGCAGCGGTGCCGGCATGATCCTAACCGAAGCAACCGGTGTCAGCGTTGAAGGGCTAGGCTGGCCTTCTGCTCCCGGTATTTGGAGCGAGAGCCAAACCGAGGCTTGGACGCCAATCGTGGAAGACGTACATGAAGAAGGCGGGCTGATCGTTATGCAATTGTGGCATATGGGCCGATTGGTCCATCCCGATTTCCTCGGCGGCAATGCACCTGTTTCTGCCAGTGTCACAACTGCGCCAGACCACGCCTACACGCCGACAGGCAAGAAACCGTACGAACCTTCGCGCGAGATGACGAAGGAAGATATTAATCGCACCATCACCGATTACCGCCGCGCGGCTGAAAACGCGAAGAAAGCTGGCTTTGACGGTGTGCAGCTGCACGGCGCAAATGGGTATCTCGTCGACCAATTCCTGCGCGACAAGACCAATTTGCGCACTGACGAATATGGCGGCTCACCTGAAAACCGCACCCGGTTCATGCGCGAAGTTTTGGAAGCGCTGATTGACGTTTGGGGCGCCGACCGCGTCGGCATTCGCCTGTCCCCGAATGGCGATAGCCAGGGCACGGATGACAGCAATCCGCAGGTCACCTTCAGCGCGGCGGCGAAGGTGTGTGAAGAGCTGGGCCTTGCGTTTGTCGAACTTCGTCAACCCGACGAGAATGGCACATTTGGCCAGACCGACGTGCCCCAACAAGATGCGATGATCCGGAAAATCTATTCAGGTGCGCTGATCTTGAATTCCGACTACGGCGCGCAGAAAGCCGATGAAGATGTGTCGAACGGGCGCTGCGACGCGGTTAGCTTTGGCCGGCCCTACATCTCCAACCCTGATCTGGAAAAACGTATCGCTGCTGGAGCTGAGTTCAATCCAAACAAAGATGTACCCAAAAGCTGGTATTTCCCAATTCCTGAAGGCTACATTGACTATCCGACGATGGAGGAAGAACGCGCGGCTAACGCGGCGTAATTACTCTTCGCTTTCGTCCGCTGGTTCAGGCTCAGGGGTCGGTGCTTGGGACGGCGCATCGGCCTCTTCACCGTCTGAACTGGCATCGCCGCTATCGCTCTCGTTGTCATTAATATCGTCCGATGCGGTTGGACCGCTTGATCCAGATGCGCTGGACGTTGCGCGAGGCACGGCCGGCGACTGCGAGCGTAATTGCTCAAACGGCAGCATTTCGTCGCTGATCTCCCCGCCCAACACTTCGCCAGTCGCTTCTGCATCGACGTCGCTGGCACCTTCTGCGACAGGCTCAGCATCATCGCCGCAAGCCGCCAACACCAGCGTCAATGGGGCCAGTGCGGTGGCACGAAAGTTGGTCAAAGTGATGCGCATTGTCGTGCTTCAGCCTCTTCGAGTGTGTTCAAGAACGCGCCGGAATGCGCGATCAGCGCCTCGTCCCATTGTGCAGCCGGAATGTCGAGACCCAAACGCGCCAAGCTGGTGACGCCAAACTCGTCGATCCCGCAAGGGACGATGCCGGTAAAATGCGATAGGTCCGGGTCAAGATTGACGGAAAAGCCGTGCATGGTCACCCAGCGGCGCACGCGCACGCCAATCGCGCCGATCTTTGCCTCGCGCCCGTCGATATCCTGGGTCCAAATGCCAACGCGCCCTTCCGCCCGCCAACTTTCGACACCGAAATCTTCAAGCGCTGCGATCACCCAACCCTCCAGCGCGTGGACAAAGCAGCGCACATCTTTGCCCCGCCGATTGAGGTCTAGCATGACATAGCCGATGCGCTGGCCCGGCCCGTGATAAGTGTAGCGCCCGCCACGCCCCGCCTTCACCACGTCGAAACGCGGATCGATCAGTTCATCATCTGCCGCGCTGGTTCCAGCTGTGTAAACCGGCGGATGTTCCAACAACCATAGCATTTCGCGCGCCTCGCCTGCCGCAATAGAAGCATTGCGCGCTTCCATCTGCTCCAAGGCGCGCTTGTAAGGCACAAAGGCATCATCACGCCGCACCGCGATTTCAGGGTGCTTGGCGCTCAAATCCGGTGATGTCTGGACAATTTGAGACATATGCAATTGCGTGGGGATGTTTATCGCGCTTATCAAGAGCGTATTGCAAAGGGGAATTATACGTGAAGCTGGATATGGGTGAAGCTTGGACCAGCGCGACGGCCATGATTGGTGCGAACCGCGATCTGGTCCTGACGATTGCTGGGTTGTTTTTCTTTTTACCGCAATTCGCTTTGGCGCTCTTCGCGCCAGAGGCGGTAAACCCCGCTCCGCCACCGCCAGCTTCGGACCCGTCTGATATGCAGGCGGTCATCGATGCATCGCTCGCGGCGGCGACTGAACAATATAGCGAATATTGGTGGGCCTTCCTTGGCATTACCCTGCTGCAAACGGTGGGCACTTTAACACTGCTCACTTTGCTAACGGACCGGGAAAAGCCAACAGTGGGACAAGCCATCAAGTTGGGCATTCGCGGTCTGCTGCCGTATTTTGGCGCGTTGATCCTGATAGTGATCGCGGCAGCCATATTGATCGGCTTACCACTCGGCGTGCTTTCAGCCGCTGGCTTGGGGGTCGTGGCCGTCCTGATCGCCATTCCAGTTTTGATCTACGTAAGCGTGAAATTCTCGCTCTACACCGCAGTGATCGCGATTGAGCAAGAGTATAATCCTATCAAGGCACTGCAGCGTTCTTGGCAGCTGACAAAAGGCAACAGCCTGATGTTATTTGTATTTTTGTTGCTGCTCGCCATCGTAATTGGAATTCTGGCGCTGCTTGTGACACTGGCTACAGGCGTAATCTTTGCAGCGATTGGTGGGACCGTTGAGCAAGCCGGCGTTGGCTTCTTTTCCAGCATTGTGAACGCGGTTGCAGCGATTGTCTTTCTGGCTGTTTTCGCTGCCGTCCATCAGCAATTTTCAGGAAAATCAGGCACGGGCGCTGAAGTGACTGATGTTTTCGAGTGAAACGTTTCGTTAGACTGGCCCAGGCGACTGATCTGGATCGCTGATTATTCCGGCTTTGGCTCTTTCCACGCCCAATAAAGCTTTACCGGCAGGATGTTGAGCCATTCAAACCCGGTATCAATTCGCTCAAAGAATTTTGCCGATTCGTCGCGAACAGCTGCGGTAAACTGATAAGCAAGGAAAGCACCGCCGGGACTTATGACCCGATAGGTTGCCTCAGCAATGGCGGGTGCAACCCCCGCGGGCAATGTTGAGAACGGCAAGCCTGACAAAACATAGTCGGCCTGAGCCAGACCCAGCTCTTCAAGATGGCGTTCCACATGCTCAGCTGATCCCAGCACCGCATGGAACCGCGGATCGCGGATCGATTTGCGCAGATAATCAATATAGAGCGGGTTGGTATCAATCACGACCAGCGTCGCATCGCCGCGAAGCCGATCCAGCACGGGGCGGCAGAATGTCCCGATCCCCGGACCATATTCGACGAAGACCTCGCATTTACCCCAGTCCACTGGCTCAAGCATCTTGCGCACGGTAAAACGCGAGGATGGGATGATCGAACCCACCATGCGTGGATGCTCAAGGAAGCCGCGAAAGAACACGCTGCATTGCGCCGCATAGAGCTGCCAGCGCTCGCGCCATTTAACGCGTTTGCCAAGCGCCAAATCTTTGGAACTCATGTGTTTTCAGCCTTGAACCACCATGAAAGAAGCATCGCGCCCCTGACACCTGTTCATGTTGCAGAGCAGCATTCCAATTGCAACCGGCAACGCGCTAGCCTAGCGCAGCAGCACGCTATGACGAAAACTCCTCACAAATCTGACAGTTCACAAGCATTGACCAGTCCCGCTGCGGTGAAGGCCATTTCCAATGGCCGCATGGCCTTGCTGTTCATGGTGATGCTGGTGACGGCGGCGGGCAACACGGCGATGCAATCGGTTATGCCCTCGATTGGCACAGCCTTGAAGGTCAACGATGTCTGGATCAGCCTCGCTTATAGCTGGTCCGCGTTGTTGTGGGTCGTATGCGCGCCGATGTGGGCAAGAAAATCAGACCAGCGCGGGCGCAAGGCAATGATGACGCTGGGCTTGACCGGTTTTGTTGTCTCAATGACCTTGTGCGGCGCGGCTCTATGGGCAGGTCTTAGCGGTTATATAACTGCCTTCTGGACATTGATCGCTTTTGCAGCGGCGCGCAGCCTGTTCGGTTGGTTCGGCAGCGCAGCACCTCCGGCCGTGCAAGCCTATGTCGCCTCACGAACAGCGCGTTCTGAGCGGACCAATGCGCTCTCCCTGATCGCCTCCAGCTTTGGTGTGGGCACAGTTATCGGTCCAGCGCTCGCACCACTCATGGTGCTGCCATTCTTGGACATCGGCCTCACTGGGCCATTCATCTGCTTCGCGCTCCTCGCGATTGTCGTCTTGGTCCTGTTGCGGTTGCGCCTACCTAACGACGAGCCGCAATTTCCGGCGCGCGGACGGACGTATGATGCGCCTTATTCCACGGGATCCGGGAGCGATCACAGCGATGGAGATGATGGCGACGACGAAAGCGATCAGCAAAGCGCCGAGGCGGGCGTTGAACCAGCTCGCCTCAAGTGGTTTGAACCGCGCCTGCGCCCTTGGGTGATCGCCGGGTTGTTAGGCGGTCATGCGCAGGCCATGGTGCTGGGCATTTCTGGCTTTCTCGTGCTTGACCGTTTGGGACTGCGCGAGACCCCTGCTGAAGGTGCTGGGCCGGTTGGCCTCGTTCTGATGGCCGGCGCATTGGCGACACTGCTCGCGCAATGGGGATTGATCCCGCGCTTCAACCTAGGCCCACGCGCAGCCACTCTGTGGGGCATAATTATCGCCGCTGTCGGCGTTCTGGCCCTTGGCGGCGCGCAGCAATTGCACACGATCGCGCTCGGGTACTCTATCGCTTCGCTTGGCTTTGGCCTTTTCCGTCCGGGCACAACTGCGGGAACATCGCTAGCGGTCTCGCGCGCAGAGCAAGGCCAAGCCTCCGGCGTTGTTGCCAGCGTTGCCGGCGCAAGTTTTATCTACGCCCCGGCACTTGGCGTGTGGCTCTACAATATCGATGATTGGCTTGGTTTCGGTCTAATCTTTGCGCTGTGCCTCATTGTTCTCGCGATCGGCGCACGGACATTGCAAGCCGATGCTGATCTGACTGAGGAAAAGCCTTGAGGCTGCCCGCGAAATTACAGCAGTTTCAGCACTTCATCTTGAGGGCGACATACGGCCACGCCCTTTTCCGTCTCAACCAAGGGACGATTGATGAGGATCGGGTCTGCAACCATAGCATCGAGCACCGTGTCGGCGTCCGCATCGGGCAGTCCGCGTTCTTCAGCGTCGGTACCGCGCAGGCGCAAGCCTTCTTGCGGAGTGATCCCGGCATCCTTGTAAAGCTGCGATAGCTTATCACGCGTTGGCGGCTCTTTCAGATATTCTATTACGGTCACATCAACCTTGCTGAGATTCTCCAAGATCGCGAGCGTTTTGCGCGATGTGCCGCATTTGGGATTGTGCCAGATAGTCGCTTTCATCATATCCTCTGCTTAGCCTTTATTCCGTGTCTGTCTCGCCAGCATCGGCCCCGTCCCTGCCCGCTTCGTCAACAACACGAAGCGCAGGAACCTGTCTGGCGGCGTCAGCCGCGCTGATGCCGGGTGCTGGCGCTGCGCTGATGCTTTCTTGGCGCTGTGTCACACGGCCAGCCCGCTGCACAGCCGAAACTAAGCGAGGGTACACGCCGCAGCGGCACATATTGGGTATCGCCTCTTCAATCTCTTGCCGACTGGGCGCCGGGTTGCGCTGAACCAACGCCGCAGCGGCGATAACAATTCCCGGTGTGCAATAACCGCATTGGATCGCTTGTTCAGCCACCATCGCCTGTTGCACCGGATGTGAGCGATCTCTCGAGAGCCCTTCAATCGTGGTGATGAAACGCCCTTCCGCCTCGGCAATTGTGATCAGGCAAGACCGCAAGGCCGCGCCATCAACCAGCACCATGCACGCACCGACGCAATCGCCTCCGCCGCAGCTTTTTGTCCCGGTCAAGTTCGCCGCTTCACGCAGCGCATAAAGCAGCGGCGTATTAGGCTCCATGTCAAACTCGACCGGACTATCATTGACTGTCATACGAGGCATTCACGCAGCATTAAACGCCGTGTCGCAAACGATCCAACAAAATTTACTGCCTCTCCCCATTGGATTTGCTAGACGCCGTCTTCTCCTCCCGCCCCCATGTTGAGGATTGTTTTCATGATTGCACAACTGCGTTTGCTGTTGGCCGTGCCGTTCCTGATTGCTCTCTCGGCCTGCACGACGGCCCATCGCGTTTCCTATTTTGATGCGATTGCCGCCACGCCGCAAAACGATGTGATACGAGTTTATATTGATGGCTATGGCAGCGTTTACCCTAGGGAGCCGTTGCCCGCCGATGCGATCGCCGACTATCACTGGAATGGTAGTTTGTTTGAACATTTTGTGGAGGACAAATCACCGTGCAGTTCCAAGCTGATGGCATCGGAGGTGCGCGACCTGTGCGAAGCGGTGACACGCGCTGCGCCTGATCTGACCGGCGACGCTCAAAAGTATGGAAGACTGGCGGCGTGGTATGACAGCCAACTGTCAATCTGGCGCAATCGCGGAGAGAGGATCGCCAATCGGGCGTTGGCGCAGGATAGCTCTCCGACAATCGTGGTCTTGTTTCATGGCTTCAACACCCGCTTTTCTGAGGCGGTGCCCGATTTCATTGAGGCGCGCAGGCTGATCAAGCAAACGCTCCCACAGGATGAAAAGCCGCTGTTCGTAGAGGTTTTTTGGGATGGCTGCTCTGATCCGCTGGGCGTGCCATGCTGGTCACAGGCGCAAGGAAGTGGGCCGCTGGTTGGCTTTTTCTTGCGGCCAATGTTCAACGCCATGAATGATGCAATTACGCAGCGCGGGGCACAGGCAAAGGTGCGAATGCTCTCACACAGTTCGGGCGCATTCGTGCTGGGATCAACGGTGGGCAATCCTGGCAATGTGCTGCCCCTGCTCCAAGATGAGAAAGATTTTGCCTATCAGCGCTTTGCCGACAATGCCGCGGCGAAAGACGGCGTGTATCGCATTCCTGAATTTAATGATTTGGCGGTCGGCCTAATGGCCCCTGCAACCACGGTGAAAACATTCTCTGGCAGCGAGAGCAGCGTAGATGTTGGTATCCTGACGCGCGGCGCAAGGCTGATCTACGGCATCAATCCCGATGATGAAATCATCACAAAGGGTTTCGTTGGATGTGACCGGTTTGGCGTCACTTGCATGGCATCAAGCTACACAGATTACTGTGACTATCTGGCTGACAATCAGCGCCTGCAAAGCCGCCAAATCAGCGTCACCGCTTACGATTTCAAACGCGAGCAAGGCGGAGAGAAGCATCCGTTCACTGACTACCTCGCGTATGTTGAAACGCAGACCACTTTTCTAGCGGACCTGATGGGTACGATAGGTCAAGCTGACCGCGATGGCGTTTATACCTGCCCGCCGCCGATCGCCTCTGACAGCGATCAGGCAGCGGGATAGGAACATCAAAGGTTAGCTGCGCCAGCTATCGTCGATCTTATCGACCCGGCGCTTCCACGCTTCAAAATCGAACATGCCCGCGCCGCCTTGGCCCTGCATCACTCCAATGTCGCGTTGGTGCACATCGACAACTTCTTGCGGGACAATATTTGGATTGCCCATGCCAAGGGTCGCAACCTGAATTTCGCAAGCGCGTTGCAGCGCCCACATTTTCACGAACATCCCCTGAATGGTTCTATCCATGACAACAGGACCGTGATTGCGCAGCATCAGGATTGAATTGTCGCCAAGGTTCTCAACCAGTCGCTCACCCTCTTCAGGGCGCACCGTCACACCTTCAAAGTCGTGATAGCCGATTTGATCTTGAAAGTTGCAGGCATAAAAGTTGGTCGGCATCAGGCCATCTTTGTGACTACAAACAGCCATCGTGGCGGTCGTGTGGACGTGGCAAATCGCGTCCGCTTTTTCGCCCAGATGTTTGTGGAAATAAGCGTGCTGAGTGAAGCCAGCCTTGTTCACCATGTAAGGCGAACCGCCGACATTATTGCCTTCAACATCGATCTTCACCAGATTGCTGGCTGTCACTTCGTCATACAGCATGCCAAACGGGTTGATGAGGAATGTGTCCTGTTCTCCCGGCACCTTTAGTGAGATGTGATTATAGATCGATTCCGACCAGCCCAAGTGATCGAAAATCCGATAGCAAGCGGCAAGGTCAAGGCGAGCCTGCCATTCTTCCTTGCTGCATTCGATGGTCGGTTTGAGCTGCGTTGCCATGCCTTAGGCTCCTGTCGTTTGGTCAATGCTTACCACCTTATCGCACGATATGAGTATGCCGCACAAGAAAATCGCTATGCGCGCCCGTCTTGTCCAGCTACGCGCACAGGCGATGAGCAGCTCCGATCAGTCCCGCGCCTCTGATTCAGAAGAAGATAGCGGACAAGCTCCTGCCAAACTGACCACAGGTTCAATCCCCGGACATCTCGTCTCGCAAACTGCGCCAATGGTAATTGGTGTTGCGGCGATTATGTCGATTGGACTGGTTGATTCCTACTTTATCGGACAGCTTGGCAGCGCTGAGCTGGCAGCGATTGCGTTTATTTTCCCAATCTCAGTGGCGCTGAGCAGCTTGGGCGTTGGCGTGATGGTCGGCATCAATTCTGTCGTCGCAAGAGCATTGGGTGAAGGCGATCAGGATAAAGCGGAACGGCGGGCAAACTTTGGCATTCTGTTCGCCGTAGCGACAGGATTCGTGATGGCGATATCGCTTTATCTGCTGCTCGATCCGATATTTGCACTTATGAACGCGCAGGCAGAGCTGTTACCGCTCATCAAGACCTATATGATCCCATATGCTGCCGGATTTCCCTTGATCCTCGTTATTATGGGAGTGAACGGCGTGATGCGCGGGCAAGGCGAAGCGCGCAAAACCAGTTATGTTTCCATCACCTATGCAGCCGCGAATTGGGTGCTTGACCCTATTCTGATTACCGGCGCGTTCGGGTTTGAAGGATTTGGTATAGTCGGCGCGGCCTATGCCACAATCATTGGTTGGGTCTGTGGCTTGGCGATGGCGCTCTATCTGTTGTCTCGCACCACCCTGCCCTTTGCTCCGTCGAAATTGCGCGGCGGCAGTATCATTGATCCGGCCACCGCGATCCTGCGCGTTGGCGTGCCAGCTGCCTGCTCAAACGCGATTAATCCCATCGGCCTTTCTATTCTGACCGCACTTATTGCTGTTGAAGGACAGGCTGCGGTTGCAGGCTTTGGTGCGGCTGGTCGGCTGCAAAGCTTTGCTGTCGTGCCTTTACTGGCCTTGTCGGGGTCAATCGGCGCGATTGTTGGCCAAAACTGGGGTGCAAAAAAGACCGAGCGCGCGCGCGAGGCAGCACTCTACGCTGGGGGGTTCTGCATTGTCTGGGGCCTCACGATTGCTGCCGCGATGGTGTTCGCTGGCGAATGGTTTGCCGATTTCTTCACTGAAGACCCAGAGGTGATCGACGAATTCGCGCGCTATTTGCAAATTGCAGCTTGGGGGTATGCCGGGTTTGGATTGCTGATTGTTGGAAACGGCATCCTGAATGCGGTCGACCGCGCCAGCTTTGCCCTTGCGCAATCATTTGCTCGCGTATTCCTAATCATGCTTCCCTTCGCTTGGGCACTGCAATCGAGCTGGGGAAGTGACGCGATCTACGCAGCTGAGCTTTCCGCCAATCTGTTCGGCGCAGTGACAGCAGTTTTGATCGTGGCGTTCACTCTTAAACGCAAAACCGCATAATTGCGGCAGTCACGCGAACCATTGGTGACCGTTCGTTAACCATCCTCACGCATAAGGGCCTTCGATAGCAAACAGGGGCAATAGCGTCATGGATGACCTGCTGGCGGATTTCGTCGCAGAAACCCGGGAAATGCTGGAGGCAAGCGAAGGCGAAATTATCGCCTGGGAAGCCGATCCAGCTGACCGTGGACGGCTGGATACAATTTTCCGGTTCGTTCATACGGTGAAGGGCAATTGCGGATTTTTTGATTTTCCACGTCTTGCCGGATTGAGCCACGCTGCTGAAGATGCCCTGTCAGATTGCCGGGCGGGACGCCGTGATCCGAACAAGGCCTTGGTTAGCGCGGTGCTGGCCGTAATCGACCGGATCGTCGAAATGATCGACATTATCGAGGCAGGAAACGAGCTGCCCGAAGGCAGCGACGAAGACCTAATTGCTGCCTTGGAAGAAGGCTATGTGCCGCCCGAACTAGCAGAAGCGGTCTCCAAACCAAGCCATGAGCCAGCAGCTGCCTTGCTGCATCCTAGCGATAGTGCTGCCGAGGGTTCAGGTCTCTCTGCCGCGCCGCGCAGTGATAACACGCCCGCACTCCAACGTTCGATCCGCCTGCCTGTTGACTTGCTTGACCGTGTAATGAGCGGCGTTTCCGATATGGTTTTGGCCCGCAATGATTTGGGCCATCGGCTGCGTCAAGCGGGCAATCAGCCAACGATAGATGGCCCTTTTGAGCGGCTAACCACGATCCTGTCAGACGTGCGCGACGCTGTCACTCGAATGCGGATGCAGCGCATTGAAACACTGTTCAGCGCACTGCCCCGCCTTGTTCGCGACCTTTCGGCGGAGCTGAATAAGCAGGTCATGATTGATCTGGAAGGTGGCGATGTAGAGTTAGACCGTGAAATGATTGAAACGGTTCGCGATCCGCTGACTCACATCATTCGCAATGCTGTTGATCACGGAATAGAAGGGCCTGCTGCACGACTGGCCGATGGCAAACGTGAAATTGGCTTGCTGTCAATCTCGGCTCGTCAGTCCGGGAACACCATTTCCATCGTGGTTAGCGATGATGGTGGCGGGCTTAACGAGGAACGCATTGCTGATAAGGCCGTAACGGTTGGCCTGATTACTGCCAGCGAACGCGAGACGATGGGCCGCGACAAAATTCTGCAACTTGTGTTCGAGCCCGGCTTTTCGACAGCCGACCAAGTCAGCTCCGTCTCTGGTCGCGGCGTTGGCCTTGATGTGGTGCGCGACAATCTGGAGAAGGTTGGCGGCTCCATCAGCGTTACGAGCACGCCGGGAATCGGCACAATCTTCACGCTCAAGGTGCCTTTAACGCTCAGCATTATCGCGGGTTTGACTGTAGAAGTTGGTGCGCAACGCTTCGCCATCCCGCAAAGCTATGTCGAAGAGATTATCGATGCCTCCGCTAAATCACTTGATCTGGCTAAACTTGGCGAGACATCGCTGATCACTTTCCGTGGCAACCGCATCCCTTGCTTAAAGCTAAGCGACGTTTTGGATTTACCCGTCACTGATGATGCCAAGGCGCAGCAAACCATGGTCATTTTGAGGATGGCAACAGGTGATCTGTTCGCCTTAGCCGTGAACAAAATTCATCACCATGGCGATCTGGTCGTCAAACCGCTTGCGCCGGCAGTCATGAAAAGCGGTGTCTATGCCGGCTCAACACTGCTCGATGATGGTTCACCGGTGCTGTTATTGGATGTGACAAACATCGCAGCAGCATACAACTTGGTTTCTGATGCACGCACGCGCGTGCTGCAATCGGACAACGATGCCGATGATGCCGCAGCAGCAGATGCCTGTCACGCAATGCTGTTTACCGATTATGATGGTCGCCGCTGCGCCGTGCGCCTGGAGCTGGTCCAACGCATCGAAACGGCCCAGGCTGGCAGTATTGAGATCACCCCCAACGGCAAGCGCGCAGTAATTGACAGTGTAATTCTGCCCCTCGTTGGCATTCCGGATGGTGAGACACCGCAAGGCAAGGTGCGGTTCTTGCGCATGTCAGACAATTCCTGCGAACTGCTCTACGCCGTGCGCGAGGTCGATGATGCCGTTGAGCTTTCCAGCGCTCTTAAACCAGTGGACGAAGATCCCCTGATTGAAGCGTTAACATTGGTCGACGGGCAGACAATCGCGTTGATTGATGGGCACGAACTGTTTGCGCGCTATGGCGAGTCGCCCGAAGCGACCGTTAAACCAACCTGCCATGTCCCAGACAATGATTGGGCTCGGACAATCCTCGCGCCGCTGGTCACCGCAGCTGGTTATGACGTTGTCAGCGGAGAGAATGAGGCAGGCGACATCGCGATAGTGCTGGATGACAGCGAGGCTGCATCTCCGCCGGCGGTGGGTGAATGTATCCGTTTGCGTAGCCAGCCCAATGCAAATGAGAATGACGGATCAATCTATCGCTACGACCGGGAAGGTTTGGTCAACGCTTTACGCCGCGCCCGTGCGGGAGGAACCCAATGAACGAATTGATGGTCATTGTAGAAATTGCGGGTCGTCGCTGCCTGCTAAAGGCGCATGATGTATCGTCGGTGATTGAGCTGGGAAATGTCACGCCAGTGCCGCGCACACCTGATTTCATTACCGGAATTACCGCGATGCGCAGCCAATCATTGACGGTGATCGACTGCCGCCTGGCGATGGGGATTGACCCTCAGCCCTTCGCAACGGATCATCGCGGCGCAGTCATCAAGGTGGAGAACCATCTTTATGCGCTAAAAGTCGACCGCATCGAAGACATCACCACAGCGCAAGCAGAGGCAGAAAAGGTTACCGGCGGCTTTGGCCCCGAATGGTCACGCATTGCAATCGGTATGGTGGAGACATCAAGCGGACCAGCATTGCAAATCGACCTTGCGAAATTGATCGCCGGTCCTGAATTTATCGGAGAGGCAGCTTAAGCAATTGCTTACCGGTCAAGGGTAAGCCTGCGTCACAAAACAAAGCAGGGGTCCCAATGAAAACGTGTCTAATTGTCGATGATTCGCGAGTGATCCGAAAGGTATCGAGACATATTCTCGAAACGCTTGGGTTCAGCGTGGACGAGGCTGAGAACGGCCAGATGGGCTTGGATCGCTGTGATGAGCAGATGCCCGACGTGGTCCTGCTCGATTGGAATATGCCGATCATGACGGGCATTGAATTCATTACACAGCTGCGTCAGCGCCCGGGCGGCGATGCCCCAAAGGTGGTGTTCTGCACCACCGAAAACGACGTGGCCCACATCCGCGAAGCCATTCAAGCGGGCGCAGACGAATACGTCATGAAACCGTTCGATCATGAAACACTTCAAATCAAACTTCAGTTGGTCGGCTTCGCGTGACAGTCCCGCTGCCACTCTCCAGACTAAGGCCCGGCGGGCAGGCGGGTAACGATCCGCAGGGCGATGCCGTTCGGGTGATGATAGTCGACGATTCGCTAACAGTGCGCACCGTTTTCAAACGAATGGTCGAAAGCGATGGCGCCATGGCAATTGCGGGCACAGCCAGCAGTGCTGAACGCGCGATCGCTCAGCTCGAAGACACGCCAGCTGATGTGATCCTGCTGGATCTAGAAATGCCGGGAATGGGCGGACTTGATGCCCTACCGAAAATTCTTGCGACTGCGAAGAACGCTCAAGTTCTGGTGGTTTCATCGCTGACACAGGACGGCGCTGAACACACGATGGCCGCGCTTTCGACGGGTGCAGCCGATACTATGCTTAAGCCCCGCCCCGGCGGCTTTAACGATGAATATCGCGATCAATTGCTCAGCAAAATTCGCGCATTAGGTGGTATTGATAAAACCAGCACTGGCGCTGCGGACGCGCCCGAGGACGGTAAGCCAGCCGCAGCAAGGTTTGCTGCGACCGGCAAACGCCCTTTGATATTGGCGATTGGTGCATCGACGGGCGGAATTCATGCGCTCAATCAGGTGCTGCATGATCTTCCACCAACGTTTGACCTGCCAATTCTGATCACCCAGCATTTGCCCGCGTCATTCATTCCTGTGTTTGCCCGCCAAATCGAAACGGTTAGTGGCCGCAAAACACATGTCGCGGACGAAGGAAGCGAAATTCGTCCCGGCGAAATCACGATCGCGGCAGGCCACGGACACATGGTGGTGTATCGCAGAGGCGAACAGTTCCTCACCAGGTGTTCCAGCGAGCCTGCCCGCAGCGGATGTATGCCATCGGTTGATCCAATGCTTTCTAGTCTGGCGAAAGAGTGTCATGGGCATGTGTTAGCCGTGATCCTGTCAGGCATGGGCCGCGACGGCAGCGAAGCGGCTGCTGAATTGGTCGAGGCTGGCGGAAGTGTTTTCGCACAGGATGCAGAAACGAGCGCGGTCTGGGGAATGCCTGGCGCTGTCACCAAAGCTGGCTTGGCGAGCTTGGTTGCATCACCAGAAGGCTTGCGTGATGCAATCCTTAGCCACGCCGGCCTAAAAAAGACCGGTGCGGCGACGTGGAAGTAAGCGAAGCCTCACACCAGATAATTGCTGACCTATTGGCGGCACGAACCGGCCAACAATTGACCGAAAGCCGTCGTTGGCGGGTAGCAACCGCGCTCTCCGGCGTGTTTCGCGAGCGCGGCATAAGTAACGTCGACCAGCTCGTCTGCTTGCTCGCGAGCCCGGGCCAATCCGAGCTCGCGCAAGACGTTGTCGAGGCTTTGCTAAACAACGAGACGTATTTTTACCGCGACAAGCCAACTTTTGATCAGCTGCCCGAGACGGTTTTGCCAGAAATGGCTGAGAAGCGCCGGTCGACACGGCGGCTTTCGATCTGGAGCGCCGGATGTTCGACCGGTCAGGAAGTTCATTCCCTTGCAATGATGTTTGCCGAACAGCGGGCGCGTTGGGACGGCTGGACAATCGATATACTCGGCACTGACATTTCGCACAAAGCAATCAAAGCAGCACGTTCTGGCCGATACACCCAGTTCGAAGTGCAGCGCGGGCTTGGCGTCAATGAAATGCTCCGACATTTTGACGAGACGAACGACGGGTGGCAAATCCATGATGATGTGCGCACAAGCACCCGATTTCAGCAGCACAACGTCCTAGCGGAGCCGCCGGGCCGCCAATCTTTCGACCTCGTGCTTTGCCGCAATGTTTTGTTGTATTTTGACCCGATCACCCGTGCGACAGCCTTTGAGCGGCTGCGCAGTGCACTTGCTCCTGATGGTTATCTTATGTTGGGCGCGGGTGAAACCGTAGTCGGCCAGACAGATGCCTTCGCGCCAACTTCTAACCGTCCGAGCATTTATAGCCCAGCCCGGAACGCCAGATCGGTTTTACCAATAGCGGCAAATGGTTAGCCCCTCCTGGCATCGGCCGAACTGAATGACGATCGCCCCAAAAGTGCAAACCTGCGATGTTAAGGTTTACGCTTCCTTAGCCAATTCTCTTTAGCAATCGGCGTTCAAGAATAGCTGCGTCGTGGGACGCAAACGGGGAAGCTGGGTGTCGCAAAAGGCAACAAGACCACAATTTACGCCAACTGCTATTGCCGTTGTGCCTTTGGTGATCTTATCCATCCTATTCGGGTTGATTACTCTGTTCGTGATCATCAGTGATGAGGTCGCTTTCAAGTCACCGTCTTCGCTGCTGATAGCCGGGCTACTTGTTTACGCAGCAACCATTGTTTTGCTCAGTAAAATCGGGATGACACAGGCCCGCGAGATAGAGGTCATCACTACCATTGACACACTTAGCAACTTGCCCAAACGCGGCGCGTTGCATTCAGATATTGCGGACGCACAGAGCACTCAGACAGAAATAGCAGTCGCCATTGTTGACCTCGACAGCTTTAAACAAGTGAATGATCATTTCGGTCATTCCGTTGGCGATGAGCTGATTAAGCAGTGCGCCACGATAATGCGAGCAATCTGCGAACCAGATGGACGCTGTTATCGTCTGGGTGGAGACGAATTTGCGATCCTGATGACTGGGCCCGTAGCTGGCACAATCCTTGAAGGGATGTGCCGAACGATACTGGACAAGCTTTCAAAGCCTCTAACCCATGAAGATCGGCGAATTTTCGTCGGGGCGAGCATCGGGTTGTCTCAGAATGTCGGTTCGCAAGCGTTATCGTCTTCAGAACTGCTACGCCGCAGCGACGTTGCAATGTTCCAGTCGAAACGCGCTGGTAAAATGCGCTGCACTTGGTTCAGTGAGACTTTCGACCGGAGCCGCGAAGCGGTGCGGGAATTGGAAGATGAATTGCGCGCTGCGCTAACCAACAATGAGTTTACGCTCGCGTATCAACCGCTGGTCGACGCTGATAGTGGCAATATCGTCGCGGTGGAATCATTGCTGCGATGGACCCGCCCAGATGGAAAGAACATTGGGCCCAACGTCTTTATCCCGGTGGCTGAGGAATCCGGCCTGATCAACACGATTGGCCTCTGGGTTCTTCGTCAGGCCGTTAGCGACGCGAAGAAGTGGCCCGATCTGAAACTTTCTGTGAACATTTCTGCCGCTCAGCTGCGCAATCCAGAATTCCCCATCCAGCTCGGCCAAATTCTTGAAGAAACTGACTTTCCGCCAGAGCAGCTAGAGCTAGAAATCACGGAAACTTGCCTAGTGCTGGATCCGATCGTCGCAGAGCGTACGCTTGACGTGGTGCGCGGCTTTGGAGTCAATGTCGCGCTCGATGATTTTGGCACAGGATACGCCTCAATTGGTTTCCTACGCCAATTCAGATTTGAGAAACTGAAATTGGACCGCAGCCTGGTAGTTCAAGCAGGCGAGGATGAAGGCAGCCGCGCCATGATGCTATCCAGCATTACAGTTGCACGGGCGCTGAAAATGGCTGTGACTGCCGAAGGCGTCGAAACCTCAGAACAAGCAGATTTGGTGCGCGCTGCAGGGTGCGATCAAATCCAAGGCTGGCTCTATTACAAGGCCATGCCGGCCAAAGAAATCACTCAACTGGTGACGCAAGCTCCGATTGGAGAAATCACAAACACCGCTCGCGCGGGGGGCGCCGGACAATGAACATGATGCAGGATGATATGATCGCACAAGGTGCATCGCCATTTGAGGGGCACCAAGCCACCAATCTTGACGAAACAGCATTTGAGTATGATACGTCGGTCGGCCCGCTCACCGGCTGGTTTCGGCGCCGCACCACCACTCAAAAAATACTCCTAACCGTTGGCGCACCGCTCCTCATCGTCGCGATCACTGCGGCCCTAGCATTAATTGGCCTCGGTCATGTGGCCGATGCAATCGCCAGCGGTGAGGCTCACGCTCTGTCTGTCGTCGCACGTGAAGTTGAGCTGCTGCGCTTAGTGATGATTATTGCCGTTGCCCTAAGTGTGCTGGTTACCTTTACAATTCTGCAGATTATTCGCACCGATATCGTGCAAACCTCCCGTCAAATTATCGATTCAATGCGGCGGATTTCAAACGGTGAGCACAATTTAGTCGTGCCTCATCAGGAACGGGTCGACGATTATGGTGAGCTTAGTTTGGAAGTGGAGCAGATCCGGCTTGCGAGCATTGAACTGACACAACTCCACCACGAGCGCGATATGAAAGCCCAAGCTGAAATCGAACAACAAGCTCGCCGCGAAGTAGAACGCCAAGAAGCACAGCGCCAAAGCGATGATATGCTACGCGAGGTCGCCGTTCAGTTTGAAGAGACATTGGGCGATGTTGTCAGCAGCGTGGCGGCTGCATCCAGCCAATTACAATCGACCTCCAAAGCGATGGCGCGCACCGCGACAATCGCCAGCGAGCGGACGAACGACGTCTCCAAATCGATAGAGGAGGCTAACCTTGGCGCCAGCTCAGCGGCTGCTGCAAGCGATGAATTCGCCTTGTCCATCGACGAAATTAGCCGCCAGGCGACATCATCAGCTGAAATGGCCCGCAAAGCCACCAATTCAGTGAGTGAGGCTGATACGACGATCTCGGCTCTGTCGCAGTCAGCGGATCAGGTTGGTGAGATCGTAGAGTTAATTCAGAACATTGCGCGGCGGACCAATTTGCTGGCCCTCAACGCCTCCATCGAGGCAGCGCGCGGCGGCGAAGCTGGTCGCGGTTTTGCCGTTGTTGCAAGCGAGGTAAAAGAACTCGCCATGCAGACTAGCCGAGCAACCGAGGAAATCTCACAGCAGATACTGGCCATGCAACACACGACCGGCGCCAGTGTCAGCGCGTTGCGATCCATCGCAAGCGAGGTCCGACAGCTGGAAACGACAGCCATTTCGATTGCCACAGCTGTGGATCAGCAATCCGTCGCAGGGCGCGATCTTGCACGCAGCGTCGAAATGGCCGCGAGAGGAACACAGGATGTGACCAGTCATATCGCCGACGTTCGCGAACTATCACTCTCAACAGGATCAGCTGCCACTCAAGTCTTGCAAAGCGCCGACAATCTAGAAGGACAAGCTAATACCCTTCGTACGCAAGTCGACAATTTCTTGAACAAAATCAGAGCTCGTTAGTTTTCAGAAGCTTACAAAATGCGCGGCGCATGGTGATCAACAGTATCAATTATACGAGCAGGAAAACCGCGATGCACGAACTGTTGTGAAGGTTTTGTAAAGCAATTTCGTTCACGAATAAGTCCTTCCAAACCGTTGGACAATTGTGAGTGAAGATGATGACCAAGCAAGAAGAGCGTGACGCGCCGAAAGAGCACGCTCTGCCAGATTTCGCTCGTGAGATGCGGGCCGAAATCGCTTCTGACTTTGCCCAAGTCGCTGCCGACACCACAGTGGATCATCGGACAAACAATATCTTCGATCGTCTATCATGGTTTCGCGACCTTCGACTGGCAGGAAAAGTGCATTTCATTTTTGGCACTTTCTTCGCTGTGGGTTTTGCGATGGTTCTGGTCCTCGCATTGGGATTCGCCGAGCTGTGGTCACGAAACGTAGCCACCGACCGAGTTCAAGAAGCAGTTGTCGCTTCGACTGAACTGCGCGCTATTTCGGGTGAGTTGCGCTACAATTCGGTGCGCTACATCTTCGGATCGGAACAGGCTACTATTGAACGTCAGCGCGATAGCTATCAGGCCGCTAAAGCGCAGGTTGCGCTAGTCGATGGGATCATCGCTGCAGATGTTCCAGAACTGGCGGGACGGCTAAAGACCATTCACTCCGCTATCAAAAAATACAACGCAATCTTTGTGCAGACCACTGATGAGCTGGAGGCCAATGGGCGGAGCGAACGCGCAGTTGAGCTTACTTATGAACTTGCGGCACAGGGCGACGAACTGCTGGAAAGTTCCCGCCAATTTGCGATTGATCTTTCCTATTATGCTGATGAAATTCAGAAAAATGGGATCAATTATTTTTGGGCCATGATTGCAATCGTTTCCGGCTTAGCCCTTCTTGCGCTGCTCGTCCTCTTGGCTGGCTCGCGATATCTTTCACGTCATTTTTCCAGCAAGATTTCTGAGATTACAAATGGAATGAATGCGCTCGCTGGTGGTGACCGTGATTTTGAGGTTAGCGGGCATGGGCGCAAAGACGAAATCGGTGAGATGGCCAATGCGCTGGAATTGTTCAAACGGGCTAACAGAAAAATGGAAGTGTGGGCGCAAGAGCGCGCCGAGCGTGCCGAAGAGCATATCCGTATGCAGGAAGAGCGTGATCGTACTCGTCAAGAAGACGAAGCGCGCAAGTCAAAGCTGTTGGAAGATGTGGCGCGCCAGTTTGAAAGCACAATTGGCGATGTCGTAAGCGGCGTAGCCGCAGCATCGAGCCAATTACAGACGACCGCCACAAAAATGGCCGCAACCGCCGAGCAGTCAAGCGAGCGGACACGTGAAGTATCGCAAAGCATGAATGAGGCAAATTCAGGAGCGACAGCAGCTGCTGCTGCGACTGATGAGTTTGCGTTGTCAATCAGTGAAATTAGCCGTCAGGCCGCCTCATCAAGCGATCTTGCGCGGCTCGCGACAGATGCGACCGTGGAAGCGGACGCAACGATCTCCGAATTGTCGAATTCTGCGGAAGAAGTGGGGCAAATCGTTGAGCTAATCCAGTCGATTGCACAACGCACCAACTTGCTTGCTCTCAATGCGTCGATTGAGGCAGCTCGCGGCGGAGAAGCTGGCCGAGGGTTTGCTGTCGTAGCCAGCGAAGTCAAAGAACTGGCAATGCAAACAAGCCGCGCGACCGAGCAAATCTCTGATCAAATCCGCGACATGCAGGATACAACCGGTGCTAGCGTCAATGCATTGCGATCGATCGCAGGCCAAGTTCGAGAATTGGAAACAACGGCCGTCTCTATCGCCAGCGCCGTGGACCAGCAGTCGGTTGCTGGGCAGGATCTGGCACGCAGCATCGATATTGCCGCACGCGGCACTGACCGCGTCTCTGGCCATGTAGAAGATGTTCGCGAGTTGTCCCTTTCCACTGGTGCAGCTGCGACCCAGGTGCTGACCAGCGCAACGGAATTGGAAGAGCAAGCGACAACGCTAAGCAATCAGGTGGATGAGTTCCTGAGGCAAGTCCGCGAAGCCTAACTGGCTGGCATCTAGCGCGCCGTGCAGCGCGTAAATCTGGAACATGATTTTACAGTGTTGGGCTTGGCACTAGCCATGTGGAGGCTGTATTACTTCTAGCTGCTCGTCTACGCCTTGGCGGGCTGGTGTGTTAGAGGCTGAACCATCGCCAATCACCCGACAGGAGATCACAAGAATGCGGGTTGCCATTGCAGATGACGAAAAGGACCTGCTGGAGCAGGTAACAGCGGTGATCCTAGACGCTGGTCACGAAGTCGAGACCTTTAACACAGGGACCGATCTGCAACGCGCCTTGCAGCGCGAGACCTACGATGTCGTTTTGTTGGATTGGAACATGCCGGGCAAAACTGGCCCTGAAGTGGTCAGTTGGGCACGTGAAAACTTGGACATGCCGCCACCGTTCATCGTGATCACCAGCCGGGGAGCTAAAGAAGATATTGTCCATGGCTTAGAAGCGGGCGCGGTTGACTACATCACTAAACCCGAAGCCGATGAAGTCGTCCGCGCGCGAGTGGAAGCAGCCGGTCGGCGCACTGACTTGACCAAGCCAGACATCGAAGCGGATTATGGAAAGTACCATTTGAACCGCAAAGCGAAAACGATCACAATTGATGGCGAAGCGATTCCAGTCACGTCGATGGAATTCGATCTGATTGATCTAATGTTCAAAAACTTTGATCGCCCACTTTCGCGCGGTTATTTGCTGTCAAAGGTGTGGGGTGGTAACGCAGGGCTTGAGACCCGCACGGTTGACGTGCATATTTCCCGTTTGAGATCTAAGCTGAAATTGAACCCTGCCAATGGGTTTGTGATCAGCACTGTGTTTGGCTTTGGCTATCGAATGGATGCCTACAACAATGAGCAAAGCGACAGCTAGCAAGAGGTTGATCGGCTCCTCAGGCAAACTGAGGCGGCGTCACATCACTTTGCTTGTTGCGCTTGCGCCGATTGCCCTGGCTGGCTGCGCTGTCAAAACCCCGCCGCAAATCAGAACGAGCCACGGCGAGAGCAGCGCTATAACCACGCTCAACCTCCTGCCTCCTGATGAAAAGCAGACGCAGCGAATGGCCATGCATTCCGCGCTGGTCAAAGAATTTGGTGAGCGTGGTGTTTCTCTCTCACCACAGGCTGATAACATCGGTGAATTCGCAATCGCCAGCACGGACGCCAACCTTGGGGTCTACATGGGTAAAGCGGGGAATACCGGCGAAGAGCCGCGGCCCGTTGCCGAACCGCGCGATCCAAAATGGCTTGACATTTGTTCGCCTGTCCGCGTTCAGGCGACCTTGGCAGTGTTTGACAAAGGCTCAGGCAATTTGACGAAACGCAGCCGCGCACACAGCACGATCTGCAAGGGTGATGCTTTACCCTACGCTACCCTCAGCAAAGTCTTAGCGGATGATTTGCTTGCGCAATAACTCAACACTCGCGCGCTTCAGGTAGGGTGATTTCAAACGCTGTACCTTCACCCTCTTTTGTGCGCACAGCTATTTCACCATCGTGTTCGTCCACGACTTTTTTGACATAGGCGAGACCTAGCCCAGCACTGGGTCCAGCGTCGCTTTCACGAGAACCGAACCTGGCGAAAGTGTTCTCCACTCGTTCAGGCGGCAGACCTGGCCCTTCATCCGAAACAGTAATTACAATGCCGTTCTGGGCATCGCGCGACAAAGCCATCGTTATGCTCCTGCCCTCTGGCGAAAATTTGAGCGCATTGCCAACCAGATTGTCGATCGCTCGCGAGAAAGAATAGGGGTCAACTTCGCAGAACAGCGGATCAGCCGGGATTTCCGCATCGAGAGAAATCGATTTGCGTGTCGCCAGTGGATAAGCGCGGTCCAGTGCCTCATGTAGCAAGGCTGACAAATCCGTCTCTTCAGGCTCAATGCCTTCATATTCGAGGCGCGCTATCTGCACAAAATCGTCGGTTAGCTTGAGAGTTCGCCGCGCTTGTTGCTCAATGCGCTCAAGCCGTTCTTCAATCGGCATACCCTTGGCGGGCAACCCTACTAAGCCGACGATCGCAGCTTGCGGTGAGCGCATATCATGCGAGAGAAATTCGAGCATTTCGCTGCGCTGCTGCTCCGCTTCACGCATATACGTGATATCGCGTAGGGATACGATCTTGCCTTGTTCTTCCAATTCCACGCCGGACGAAGCAACTAGGAATATCCGTCCATCGGCGGTCTGAATTTCCTGTTTCACTGGATCCCGGTGAGCTTTCTTGGCAGCTAACAGTTCATTGAGTGTCAGGCCATTCCAGTCAGCTTTTAGTCCAAACAAACTTTCAGCGCGCTCGTTCATCAGGACAGCCCGTCCCTCTCCATCGAACACCATCATAGGGTCAGGCGAAGCCGACAGCGTCCGGCGTAGGAATGCGAGGCGCTCTCGTGTCGCACCGATCAGACCGCGCATTAAAGAGACCTGCTGAGCAACCATGTCAAAACCGCTCTGGCTTTGCGGTTCATTGGCGCCGGGTCGCGCCATCAAGATGCGAGCTTCTGCCTCCAGAAAGCTGCTAACAGCCGTAAGCCGCCGCCAGCCCCATAGCGGATAGGCCAGCAAGATGCCCAATATGGCTGGGAAAACCGGTAACCAAAGCCCGTTTATAATCATCACAGCTGACAGGCCGATTAAAGTGGCGATTAGCACAAGCGATACGCGTAGACCCCATTGCGGCGGTAGTTGCCAAAAGCCGATGAACAGCAAGATGATTGAGGCGAACATCACCCCGCCCGCCCAAGATGCGCTTGCCTCATCTATCACGAGCCCTTGCGATAATGCGCTCAAAACATTGGCTTGAATTTCAACGCCAGTCATTATTCGGCCAGCATGATCTGGCACAGCATAGCGATCGCCCAGACCTTGCGCGGTGGCTCCGATCAGAACAATTTTGTCTTGGAGGAATTCACGCGGCACCTGTCCACGCATCACATCAACGGCCGAAATGCTGCGGTAGGCGCCAGGCGCGAGCATTGGTATGATCGGTTCATTCGGTAGATCGGTCAGGTCGGTTCGCGAGGTTCCACCGTTTAATTGCGCGCCCTTGAGCGCGACCAAAGAGAGGTGCGGATAGCTTTCACCAGCAATCACCAAATCCAGTGCAAACCGGCGCACAATCCCATCGCTATCAGGCCGCACAGCAACGTGACCCACATCTCGCGCCGCTGCTGTCAGCTCAGGGATCGGCCACACAGGAGCCAGATCATCGACGCCGCCCGTCTGCTGTGCGAAAGTATGCGCGAGCACGATGTTGCCCGCAGCGCCGACCTCTCGCGCCAGACTATAATCGCTTTCAGCATCACTCGGATCAACAAACAGAACATCAACAATGACCGTATCCGGTTCGTATTGCGACAGCTGGTTGAGCAATTCGGCGTGGCGCTCTCGATCCCAAGGCCAATTGCCAATCTGCGACACCGCCCGGTCATCAATCTCAACAACCACAATGTCTTCTGATGGAGCGTCCAAACGCTGTTCAGACACCATATCCAGCAAGGCGAAATCAAGCCGATCAACCCAATCACGCTGCCAGGCGACATAAACCAGCAAGATGGTCACGCCCAGCAACGTTAGCCATTCACCGAAGAGCCGGAAATTTTTCATCGGTGTGCAGTCAGTCTCAGCTCTAATTGGAATCTATTCGCTTACGGAGAGCTCCTGCTCTGGGCTCCAAACCTTGATTACATCACCCTCGTCGACTTCAAAAGTCGCGACGCGCCAGCGGTAATCTCCCGCCTCCAAATTAGACAAGATTACCGCAGTATCGCTCAAAGCGACTTCATCGACCAGCAATTGATCAGGGCTCGCGGCATTCCAAAGTTGGAAGGCATGGAGGACATCGCCTGAGCCCTGGGCGCGCCACGCGAACTTGAACGCATCAGCAAACGGGGCCGGCTCCGCTCCTGCGGTTACGCCAGCTCGCTTGCGCCGAAATGTGTGCGTGCGTGACAAACCTTCTAGACCGCTCGTCGATATTGCGCGCGATCGCACGAAATAGCGGGCGTCTTCCAAGCCATCGAAGACCGCCAACGGAACAGGAGTGAGTTGCTCGCTAACCACTTCGATAAATCCGGCGTCGCGCGCAATTTGCGTTCTATAGCCTTTGGCCTCGCTGAGCGGTTCAATTGCAAAATTGACGGTTTCATCAGTCTGTATCTTGCCAGGCGTTACAAGCTGCGGCGCAGGTAGCAGCTCTTCTGCCTGCCCCAGCGCTTCTCCTGCAGAGGCAACGCCAAATCCGGCAGCTGGCAAAACCTCTTGCCCGCCAGCAGCAACGGCCACTTGGCCCTCAAGAACTTCTGAAAGACTCACGTCTTGATCGGGTTCAAACCCCACGCGGAACACAGTGCCACGAACGGCGGTAACTGCCATCGGCGTGCCGACGCGAAAACGGCCCTCACCCTTGATCTTCGGCGCGACCACTTCGCTGCGCCCTTTTAGAACGCGAATTTGCACATCGATCTGATCATTGATCAGATAACGCCGAGCATCAATCAAACGCACGCGAGAATTTGAGGGGATCGATAGCCTTGCGTTTCCGTTGCCCGCTATCGAGGCAAAACTGTTTGCCCGTGTTGTAATCTCAATTCCTTCGCGCAATGCCAAACCGAGTTTCGGTGCGATGGTGCGTTGCCCTTGCTTCAGACTCACTGAGCCCGAAAAACTCTGAAGAACGAGATCGACAGGCCGGTATTTCAAAAGCCGGCGCGGGATCTTCAACTGTTTGCCAATTTGCATCCTGCGCGGGTCTTTGATGCCGTTGCGACGCTGAATCTGTAGCAATGCGCTGCGGTTCAGAAAGTACTTATCGGTCAGACCGATCAACGTATCAGCACGCTGGACCTTATAAGTCACCTCACCCTCAGGCGCAGCCCATGCGGCGGAGCTGGCCGCAGTGAGCAAGCCAAGCATCAGTATTTTTAGCGCTGCAAGTCTCATGGCAATCCCTTTCACCGCAACGCTAGCACGATGCTCGCGCGCAAAACACTAATCCGACAGCGATGAAATGAGATTTTACAGTCCCTTCCACTTTAGGCGCGCCACGAACCGGACCCTGCGCGGCCAAAAACAGTCGTGGGTCTACACCCTTGGTTCCTTGCAACATATCAATCTTGAGGAACTTATCTGAGATGCTGGCCGCTGATAGACGGCGTCAGGCCGTGGCTAGTTGGCCGCGCTTAATCAGAATGATCTGGCAATCTTTCGCGGATCAATTCGATTGCAGGCTTTGACGAAACCCACATTTGCACCAGCTATAATGTCATCGCCCACACAATCTGCTTGATAATAGTACTTCGCTGTCAAAATCTCCAAGCAGCCCACCGCTGAGGCGATTTAAGAATGCTGGAAACCACCGAAAGGACAATCAACTCCGCAGCAACGCTGACCTTTGATATTGAGCTTGTACACTTCACAATTACCCCGTCTTGCACGGCGCCCAAATTGGCCGGTCCAACGAATAGAAAGATTTGTATTATCGATCACACGCAATCACGGTCAATCATACTTTCCTTCACTTCCGATTGACCGCATGGCTTGATATTCTTTGGTCCCGCGCAACAATTAGGCGAGTGAATAACCATGAAAGTTGGTGTAGTTGGCGCCGGACGCATTTTGTCCGCCTATCTGGAAGCGGCAAGACACTCAGCTTTTGAGATCGCCGCGCTGTGTGACTTGGGTGATCCAGCCCTGCCCAGTGATGCCGATAAATTGCCTCTGTTCAGTGACTTTCGAGACATGGCAAAGCTGACTCAGTTGGATGCATTCATAATTGCCGTGCCGAGTTCTAAACATTTTGACGTCGCCACAATGGCGCTGGAAACGCGTAGGCCTTTGCTCATAGAAAAGCCTGTGACCTTGTCGGCGGAGCAATTCAATCGTCTGCGCGATATTTCGAGCGCAAACGAAACACCCGTCTTTTCCTTGCTCCACGCCCAATATGGTTCCGAAGTGATAGCAGTCAGGAAGCATTTATCGGAGTTTAGACAGTCAAGCCAAGCACCTGTCTCTGTCGATTGGTACACTGAGCTTTGCGATCCCTATAAAAAGAACCGCGCCGCTCAATCCTCATTGATCAATTCTTGGGTCGATGGCGGCATAAACGCCCTCTCGATTATCAAAGGTGCGCTCAAAGGCACTCAATTGACCAGAGTCTCAGGGATTCACACCCCGGGTGGTGAAAATTGGGCGCAAACAAAATCGCGCCAAACGTTCGAACTTTCAGGGGACTGGCGAGGCACCGTTACAATCGACACGGACTGGTCGAAGAATCACGCTATGAAGACGTCCAGTGCGAAGATAAATCATGGCACGCGAATGGAATTGCATCACACAAATGAAACGATCGAAATCACTGGGACGGCGCGCCAAACCTTTGAATGCTTCCAGAACGCGCGTTCTCGCTTGGCAAACCATTATGTCGCTGCATTTCAAGACGCGAGCAAACACATCGAAAAGGGTCATTCAAACTGGGATTTCAGCCTCGCTTGCCACGCGCCCTATTTCTCCTGCTTCCCGAACCTGAAATCAGTCTGATGTATGATTGAACACGATTCAATAAATGAAAAGCGTTCTACCCTCTGAGAAGGTTTTCGGCCTCCGCATTTAGCGCGCATAGACGCACACAGCCAGCGCTCCACCAACGAATGGAATGCTGCAAACGCGGACAACCCAACTTCAATGTAACCGAGTGTTTTTAAAGATATCTGCGCTCGGTGGTTGCGGGAGTTGGATTTGAACCAACGACCTTCAGGTTATGAGCCTGACGAGCTACCGGACTGCTCCATCCCGCGGCACCGAAAATGCGTCTGTTAGAGACGCCAAAAGGGCCAACCTTAAAAAGGCCAGCCCTTTGACTAGTGAATGGGTTTATCCCGCAATCCGCAAGCTACAATGCCTGGCGGCGACCTACTCTTCCATGCCTTAAGACATAGTACCATCGGCGCTATCCGGTTTCACGGCCGAGTTCGAGATGGGATCGGGTGGGTCACAGACGCTATGACCACCAAGCAATGAAGCTTGCGGAAAACGGGTCTAAATCGATGCACTTGGTTTAGTGTTCTTGGGCGTATCTGGCTTGAGTAATTCTCGCATACCAGCGCCAACCCTACCGCAATGGCAGGCTTGTCGTTGATGGTGCAGATTCTACAAGCGCGAACAGAACTATTAGGACCGGTTAGCTACACGCATTACTGCGCTTCCACACCCGGCCTATCAACGTAGTGGTCTACTACGGTTCGATGATACCTAATCTCAAGGGAGGCTTCCCGCTTAGATGCTTTCAGCGGTTATCCCGTCCATACATAGCTACCCAGCGGCACTCCTGGCGGAATGACTGGTACACCAGAGGTATGTTCACCCCGGTCCTCTCGTACTAGGGGCAACTCCTTTCAAGTATCGACGCCCACGGCAGATAGGGACCAAACTGTCTCGCGACGTTCTGAACCCAGCTCACGTACCACTTTAATTGGCGAACAGCCAAACCCTTGGGACCTGCTCCAGCCCCAGGATGTGATGAGCCGACATCGAGGTGCCAAACACTGCCGTCGATATGAGCTCTTGGGCAGTATCAGCCTGTTATCCCCGGCGTACCTTTTATCCGTTGAGCGATGGCCCTTCCACGAGGGACCACCGGATCACTATGACCGACTTTCGTCTCTGCTCGACCTGTCGGTCTCGCAGTCAGGCATGCTTATGCCATTGCACTCTCGCAGCCGGTTTCCAACCGGCCTGAGCATACCATCGCGCGCCTCCGTTACTCTTTAGGAGGCGACCGCCCCAGTCAAACTACCCGCCATAGAGGGTCCCTGGTCCGGATAACGGACCTAGGTTAGACATCAGAAAACAACAGGGTGGTATTTCACAGGTTGGCTCCACTCGGACTGGCGCCCAAGTTTCAAAGCCTCCCACCTATTCTACACAGTTCTTTCCTAATGCCACTCTAAAGCTGCAGTAAAGGTGCACGGGGTCTTTCCGTCTAACCGCGGGTACTCCGCATCTTCACGGAGAATTCAATTTCGCTGAGCATATCCTGGAGACAGTGGGGAAGTCGTTACGCCATTCGTGCAGGTCGGAACTTACCCGACAAGGAATTTCGCTACCTTAGGACCGTTATAGTTACGGCCGCCGTTTACTTGGGCTTCAATTCGGAGCTTGCACTCCTCCTCTTAACCTTCAAGCACCGGGCAGGCGTCAGACCCTATACGTCGTCTTGAAGCCGACTTAGCAGAGTCCTGTGTTTTTGATAAACAGTCGCTACCCCCTGGCCTGTGCCCCCTGAAAAGAGTTACCTCGATTCAGGGCCTCCTTCTTCCGAAGGTACGGAGGCAATTTGCCGAGTTCCTTCAGGATACTTCTCTCAAGCGCCTTGGTATACTCTACCTGACCACCTGTGTCGGTTTCGGGTACGGTCTATATGAAGAGGCTATTTCCTGGAACCGCTTGGCTGCCCTCTCAATCCAATAAGAGAAGACAACTTCCACGATCCGTCACACATCTTCAGGCCCACGAATATTAACGTGGTTCCCATCGACTACCCCCTTCGGGCTCGTCTTAGGGGCCGGCTTACCCTGCTCCGATTAGCGTTGAGCAGGAACCCTTGGTCTTTCGGCGAGAGGGCATCTCACCCTCTTTATCGCTACTCATGTCAGCATTCGCACTTCCGATATGTCCACCGTCGGTTACCCTTCGGCTTCAACCACTTACGGAACGCTCCGCTACCGCTGCAGTAAACTGCAACCCTAAGCTTCGGTAAATACCTTTAGTCCCGGTACATCTTCGCCGCAGGAACCCTTATTTAGACCAGTGAGCTGTTACGCTTTCTTTAAAGGATGGCTGCTTCTAAGCCAACCTCCTGGTTGTTTTGGGATTCCCACATGCTTTCGCACTTAGGTATTATTTGGGGACCTTAGCTGTAGGTTAGGGCTGTTTCCCTTTTGACGACGGACCTTAGCACCCGCCGTCTGTCTGCCAGACAAGACTCGATGGTATTCGGAGTTTGGTTAGGTTTGGTACCGCTCGCGCAGCCCTAGCCCATCCAGTGCTCTACCCCCATCGGCATACATCTGACGCTCTACCTCAATAGATTTCGCGGAGAACCAGCTATTTCCCGGCTTGATTGGCCTTTCACCCCTAAACACAACTCATCCGAGCATTTTTCAACATGCAACGGTTCGGCCCTCCAGTGCATGTTACTGCACCTTCAGCCTGGTCATATCTAGATCGCCGGGGTTCGGGTCTAATCCAACATACTCATTCGCCCTATTCAGACTCGCTTTCGCTTCGCCTACACCTAACGGCTTAAGCTTGCATGCTAGATTAAGTCACTGACCCATTATGCAAGAGGTACGCTGTCACCCCCTATGGGGCTCCAACTGCTTGTAAGCATCCGGTTTCAGGTACTGTTTCACTCC
>CANLPY010000001.1:1402500-2320620 GCA_947493165.1 uncultured Erythrobacter sp.
TCCCGACACCGAAATCTTGAGCCTTCAGGAAGAGCGCAATGAGCGGATGACGATCCCCGTCACTATCGGCGGGACAGGTCCGTATGATTTCATGATCGACACCGGCAGTCAGGCGACTGCGGTTAGCCACCAGATCAACGAAACGCTCAGCTTGGAATCGCTTGGCACAGCGACACTAGTGGGCATGGCGAGCAGTAGATCAGTGCCCCTTGTGGAACTCGACAGCTTAGAAATGGGCAGCCGGACGATCAACAATCTGGCAGCGCCTGTGCTGTACAGACAGCATGTCGGCGCGGATGGGATCATCGGACTGGATAGCCTGCAGGATTTCCGCGTCCTGATTGATTTTCGTAAAGAGACGATTGCGGTTGAGGACGTCACCCAGAAGCGTGGCAGCCAGCGCGGCTTTGAGATTGTGGTGCGCGCACGGCATAAGCTGGGCCAATTGCTGATCACCAACGCAGAGATTGAAGGGGTCAAAGCGACCGTCATTATTGACACTGGCGCGCAAGCAAGCCTTGCCAACAACGCTCTGCGGGAACGCATTCGTACGAAGCGCGCGCAAGAGGTTACCACCACGGATGTAAACGGTGTGTCTATTGCGGGGCAGATGTCGTTCGTTCGCACGCTAGAAATCGAAGGGGTGACGCTGCGCAATGTACCGATCACGTTTTCAGACACGCCAGCTTTTGAGGCGCTTGGCCTGCAAGACAAGCCTGTGCTGTCGCTCGGCATGAACCATCTCAAGATGTTCGACCGGGTCGCGATCGACTTTTCGCGCCAGCGCGTCTTGTTTGATCTGCCGCGTGATGTCGCGCGGTCTTTGCGCAACAGATCTCGTGCCAACGGAATAAACTGACCTAACGGCAAACCTTGTAAAGCCCAACAACCTTGCGCGTGTGACGCCACGCGCCCACATGGGCGAGCAAGATGCCGCCTGATACCGCCAGCTCTGATCGACCAACAAAGCCCGCCGACGCCGAAGGCTGGCCGACGTTAAAGCGGTTCCTCCCTTACCTATGGCCCAAGGATAATCCCGGTCTGCGCTGGCGCATCGTCATTGCGATGATACTGGTGCTGGCTGCCAAAGGCGTAACTTTGGCCCTGCCCTTTGCCTATAAAGGCGCAGCTGACGAAATGGCCGGACCGGTTGGCGACGGCGTAACCGTGGCGCTGGCTTTGGTGGTGGCATACGCGCTTGGCCGGTTCACCTCTTTGCTGTTCGACAACTTGCGCAACATCGTGTTCGAGCGGGTAGGACAGGCGGCCACGCTCAGCCTGGCTGAGGATGTGTTCCACCGCCTCCACCGCTTATCACTACGCTTTCACTTGTCACGCCGCACGGGCGAAGTGACAAAGATTATCGAACGCGGAACTAAGAGCATCGACATGATGCTATATTTTCTGCTGTTCAACATCGCCCCAACAGCGATTGAACTGATCGCAGTTGGCGTGATCTTCTATATCAATTTCGGTTGGGAGCTGGTTGCCGCAACCGCCGTTACGGTTGTCACATACATTGCGATCACCCGGTGGATTACCGAATGGCGCACCAAGCTGCGCCGCGAAATGAACGATCTTGATGGTCAAGCGCTGCACCGCGCGGTGGATTCGCTGCTCAACTTTGAAACGGTCAAATATTTTGGCGCCGAAGACCGGGAAGAGCGCCGCTATAGCCAAGCAGCAAAGGCATATGCCGAAGCTGCGATAAAGAGCGAAAATTCGCTCGGTCTCCTCAATATGACGCAATCGCTCATCACCAATGCGTTGATGGCAGGAGCGATGGCTTACACCGTTTGGGGCTGGAGCAAAGGTGACCTGACAGTGGGTGACTTAGTGCTAGTCAACACCTTCCTAATGCAGCTGTTCCGCCCACTCGATCTGCTTGGCTGGGTCTATCGCACCATCAGGCAGGGGCTAGTCGACATGGCCGAAATGTTCCGTCTGATCGATACTGATGTCGAAGTGCGCGATGTGCCAGACGCTCCCGCGCTAGTGGTGAAACAACCGCAAGTTGTGTTCGACAATGTCACATTCTCATACGAAGAAGGCCGCACAATTCTGCATGGACTCAGCTTTGAAGTCCCAGCCAGCAGCACTATTGCGGTCGTCGGCCCCTCAGGCGCGGGCAAGAGCACCATCGGCCGATTGCTGTTTCGCTTTTACGATCCGACTTCGGGCCGGATTCTAATCGACGGCCAAGACATTGCTCAAATGCAGCAAGACAGCGTGCGCGAAGCCATCGGCATTGTGCCGCAGGACAGTGTGTTGTTCAACGACACGCTTCGCTACAATGTCGGCTATGGCGCGGCAGAGGTGGACGAAGAAACTATTCGCCGGGCCACGCAAGATGCCGCCCTCACCCCATTAGTAGAAAGCCTACCCGATGGGTTTGATACCATGGTTGGCGAGCGCGGCCTCAAGCTATCAGGCGGAGAGAAGCAACGCGTCGCCATAGCCCGAACACTGGTGAAAGACCCGCCGATTTTGCTGTTGGACGAAGCGACCAGCGCATTGGACAGCCGCACCGAACAGGAAATCCTAGCAACACTCCGCCGCATTGCCGCTGGTCGCACGACTATTGCCATCGCGCACCGGCTTTCAACAATTTCAGACGCGGATCAGATTATTGTGCTGGAGGGCGGACGCCTAGCAGAACAAGGCACGCATAGTGCTCTACTTTCGAAGCGCGGACTTTATGCTGACATGTGGGCCCGCCAAGCCAATGAAGGCACAAATGAGGGAGCCAACACTGGCTCCCCCAAAGAACAAGCAGCGACCTAACAGTCGCGACGCGATTTCATTCGCCAGCAGCTTCCGTGTCGCCGGCTTCTGCCCCAGTGTCAGCCTTGCGCAAATCGCTGGCGGCGAGATCAAGATCGTCAAACGCAATCACCTCAACTTCGCCGCGAAGCTCTTCTAGCTCAGTGAGAAATTCCGACGCCTTACCAACCACGATAAGAGACGTGCGGTCCTCATCGAGATATTTCTCAGCCATCGAAGCCGCTTCTTCAGCGCTCACGTCTGAAAGACGATCTGCAATCGCAAAGGCTTCAGAGGGTTCAATCCCGCGCAGCATCAGGCTCGCGACCTGACCGTTGAAGCCGCCGCTGGTTTCCAGACTACGAGCAATCGCGCCGCCCAGAAAAAGGCGCCGCTTTTCAATCTCTTCTTCGGTTGCGGGCTGTTCGGACAGTTTTTCGAATTCCTCGAAGAAGACTGCCGCGACTTCATCAACTGTGCTGTGATCGGTTTGCGCCTGAGCGCGCCAGATCGAGGCATCAGCCGCTTGGCCGTGCTGCGAATACGCTCCGTATGCAAGAGCACGCTTAGTGCGCACTTCTTCGAACAAGCGCCCGTTCGAGCCGGAGCCAAGCACAGTATTAGCCAGCCAGACTGGATAGAAATCCTCATCTTTGCGAGAGATCCCGCGGACACCTGCGATCACCACAGATTGACCGGCATCTGGCATATCGATCACGAGCGTGCGCGGCTCCGTGCCATTTCCTGCTGGGTTTGCAACTGGCGCAGGCGCCGAACTGCTGGAAGTCCAATCACCAAACAGCTCACTTGCGAGACCCTCGGCCTCGCTTGAACTGATACCGCCGCTCACGACGATTTTGGCCGCCGCAGGGTGCCAATAGGCAGCTCGGTGCGAGGCCAAATCCTCACGACTGATTTTGGGAAGACTGGTTTCAGTTGAAATCCGGCCATAAGGCGCATCGCCGTACATCACGCGTGTCGCAACAAGACCAGCTAACGAACCTGGATCCTTATAAACGGCTGAAATTCCATCCATCGCACGCTTGCGCTCACGCTCAAGCTCAGCCTCAGGATAGTTCGCGTTTTGAATGATATCGACGAGGACTTGGCCCGCTTCGGCAAGGTTGACCGCAGGGGCGGTCAGACTGGCGAAAGTCCCGTCGAGACCGCTGGTAATGCCAATACTCGCACCGAGCGATTCAAGCGTCGCAGCGATTTCTGGCGCGGTGCGCGTAGCTGTGCCCTTGTCAGCAAGCGTAGCGGCAAAGCCAGCGACGCCAGCCTTTCCTACTGGATCCGTGGAAGTCCCCCCTGGAAATACGACGGTGATGGTCGCAATCGGAACATTGCTGGTCTGAGTGCTGACCAACGGGATGCCGTTAGCAAGCTGCGTTTCAAAAAAGTCGGACCGCACAATCTGTGGTTTTTCACCAGCCGGCGGCGGTGCCATTCGCTCCCCTTCCGGAAGCACTTCACGGGGCTCTCCGGTTGCGGGCGGAACCGTGGCATAGGCCGGGCGCGGGACAGGGTTGGCGTAGCTTTCGGGGTTATCCTCACCAACGGTGTAAGTCATTGAGACCTTCGCATCGGGAGCAAGCCATTTGGCCGCGACCCGCTGAACATCTTCGCTTGTGACAGCGGCAATCCGTTCCAAGCGGATGTCGGCGGCATCAGGATTACCTGTCGACATGAGCGCTTCGCCTAACTCAAACGCGCGGCCGCGCACAGTCTGGCGCTGTGAAAGAGCGCTGGAGAAGATTTCGTTCTTCGCCTCGCGCAGCTCAGCAACGCTTACCGCTTCGGTTCGCACCCGTTTTAGCTCTGCGTTCAGAATGCCGCGCGCTTCATCAGGCTGAGCCGCAGGGCTCAGCACAGCGAAGTTGGCGATAAAACCGGCATCCATTGTCATCGAATCGAAGTGGACCGCTTGAACCGCTTTGCCGGTGCGGATTAGCGCCTTGTGCAAACGGCTGTTATCGCCGCGCGACAGGATCGCAGTGAGCACTTCGAGCGCTGGCGCATCAGCATCGGTCACCGAGGGTGCTTTCCAAATGCCGCCAACCAGCGGCAGCGGAACATTTGGCGCAGTGGCGTTAATGCTACGCGGCTCCGTCCGAACCGGCTCTTCGCCTTCAATCTCTAGGCTGATTGCGTTATCGCGCGGGGCAATATCAGCGAAATATTCGTCCACCAGCGCTTTCAGATTGTCCATTTCAAAGTTGCCCGCGACAATCAGTGTCGCCGTATCAGGACCATAATAAGCCTGATGAAAAGCACGTGCATCATCCAGTGTGGCGGCATCAAGGTCCTCGATCGAGCCAATACCGGGACGTCGCATCGGCAACACATCATAGGCGTTTTCTGGAATCACGAACCGCTGCAACCGGCCATAGGGCGGCGCGAGAACACGGGTGCGCAGTTCTTCCTTCACAACATTGCGTTCATTCTCGAACACGTCCGCGTCCACAACCGGAAATGCCATGCGCTCACGGTGCGTCCATAGCATCGTTTCCAGATATTGCGCCGGGACAGTCTCAAAATAGTTGGTGCGATCAATCCAATTCGATGCGTTGCGCTGTCCGCCAACATCCTCGGTCAGCTTGTTGATCATGTTGTATGGCATATTGACCGTTTTACGGCTCAAAATGTGCTCAAACAGATGTGAGAAACCAGAGCGCCCTTCGGGATCGTGCTTTGACCCGACTTTGTACCATAACGATGTGGTGACATTAGCAGTCGAATTGTCGGGCAATGCAATAACCGTCAGGCCGTTTTCGAGCGTCCATCGCGTGTATTCGATTTTCGGCGCAGACAACGTAGTCGCCGCATCAGCCTCATTGTGAGGGTCCGCCATAGCCGGCGTTGTAAAAGCCATTGCTGCTGCGGCAGCGCTCGCAAGCATTGCGTATTTAATCATGATCCAGTCCCCAGTGCATTTTCAATTGCTTGCATTAAAGCGCGGCCGCGCGCGCAGCTCAAGCAAGTAATTGTGTTTGACTGGCTGAAACGCTGATATTTATCGACGTGCGTCGTCTGACAGCTGCTTTAAGACTGCGAGTGCTTCGCCCCGCCTGTCCCACGGGACAAACAGGTGATCGTGATGAAAGCCCGCAATGACGTTGCAAGCAAGACCAGTCTCGGCGAGCGAAGTCGCAACCGCAGCGGTTAGGCCAACGCCTTCGAGGTCGGAATGAACTTGTAAGATGATCCGGGCAAAGCGCGGCAATCCTTCGGCCATCTCCAATTCCTGTTCGAGCTCGATGATATATGTCGTGCCCTCTGCCTCATTGATTGAAGCGAACATGCCAGTCAGTTCAATCGAGTAACCGGTTAAGCGGTCGTCTAGCACGAAGACGTAAGGCAGATCATGCAGCACCGGGTCCATGCCAGCTAGCATGGCCTGAAGGTCGCTGACTGGCCCTCGCGGCATTACAGAATGTACTTTGACAGATCGCTATCGCTGGCCAGCTCGCCCAGCCGCTCGCGCACATAGGCGGCGTCGATCACAATCGTTTCGCCTTCATGGTCTTCAGCCTCAAAGCTGATTTCCTCAAGCAGTTTTTCCATCACAGTCTGCAATCGCCGCGCGCCGATATTCTCAACGCTTTCGTTCACTTGAGCGGCGATCTTTGCCACTTCAGCCACCGCATCATCCTTGAAATCAAGCGTTACGTCTTCCGTGCCGATTAGAGCGCGATATTGCTCTACCAGATTGGCTTTGGTCTCGCTCAAGATACGGACGAAATCGTCTTCGGTCAGCGCGCGCAGCTCCACCCGGATTGGCAGACGGCCCTGCAATTCAGGAAGCATGTCTGATGGCTTGGCAAGATGGAACGCGCCGCTGGCAATAAACAGCACATGGTCGGTTTTCATCGGGCCATATTTGGTGCTGACAGTCGTGCCTTCGATAAGCGGCAGAAGATCCCGCTGAACGCCTTCACGGCTGACCGAACCGCCGCGTACGTCGCTAACCGCAATCTTGTCGATCTCGTCCAAAAACACGATGCCGTTGGTCTCTGCATTGCGCAGAGCGGTCTGCGCGACATCATCATCGTCTAAGCGCTTATCCGCTTCCTCATCAACGAGCTTGTCCCACGCCTCTGGCACGCGCATTTTGCGGCGCTTGGTGGGTGCTTTGCCAAAGGCTTTGCCCATCATATCCGACAGGTCGATCATGCCAACATTGCCACCCATATTGCCCATATCAAACGGCATGTTGGGTGCTTCTGAAACGTCGATTTCAACTTCAACCTCGTTCATCGCATCCTGAATGATGCGCTGGCGAAAGCTTTCTCGAGTGGCCTCAGAAGCATTGTCGCCAACTAAGGCGGTTAGCAGTCGCTCCATCGCGGCATCCGACGCGGCTTCGCGGACTGATTCGCGGCGGCGCTCTTTTTCCAAGCGAATGGCTTCTTCGGCGAGATCGCGCGCAATCTGCTCCACATCGCGGCCGACATAGCCAACTTCTGTAAACTTGGTCGCTTCGATCTTAACAAATGGAGCTTCGGCCAATTTCGCCAACCGGCGGCTGATTTCAGTTTTACCGCAACCTGTCGGACCGATCATCAGGATGTTCTTGGGCGTCACCTCATCGCGCAAATCCGCGCCTAGCCGTTGGCGCCGCCAGCGATTGCGCAGTGCCACCGCGACTGCGCGCTTCGCGTCTTTCTGGCCGATAATATGCTCATCGAGCGCGGCGACGATCGCCTTTGGGGTGAGATTATCTGTCATGATTGTCCGTATTGGGAAAAGAAAGTGCGCGCCGCGAGCCGGATTAGACCGTCTCCAGCGTCACATTACCATTGGTGAAGACACAAATGTCGGCGGCCACGGCCATTGCCTTGACCGCGATCTGTTCAGCATCGTCTTCGTATTCAGCAATCGCGCGGGCGGCTGCGAGCGCATAATTGCCGCCTGATCCAATCGCCGCAATACCGCCTTCGGGTTCCAGCACATCGCCATTGCCGGTGAGCACCAGCAAGGTTTCGCTATCGGCGACGATCATCAACGCTTCGAGATTGCGCAAATATTTGTCCGTGCGCCAATCTTTCGCGAGCTCAACAGCCGCGCGCAGCAATTGCCCGGAATATTGCTCCAGCTTTTTCTCAAGCCGTTCAAACAAAGTGAACGCATCGGCGGTCGCACCTGCAAAACCAGCGACAACTTTGCCGCCCTCGCCGATGCGGCGAACCTTGCGCGCATTAGGCTTCATTACGGTGTTACCCATGGAGACCTGACCATCGCCGGCGACAACGATTTTATCGCCGCGCTTTACGCCTACGATGGTGGTGCCGTGCCACTGAGTAAGGCCGTGGCTAGCCGTATCATTGCTCATGCGGCGCAATATGGGCGCTCACACGCGGCAATCAAGCCGGTCAGGCTCTTAACCGCCGCCCGGTGCAGGGCCGCCGGAACCGACTGTGCCGATATTGCCGAACAGGTCTTCAAGGAAGCCGCGCTCCCGGCCAAGGGTTGGTGTTTTATCGCTATCAGGCGATAGATAGACCACTTGATCAAGTCCGGCATTGTCAACGCTTGCCACATTTCCAGCCGCATCGAACTTTACCGCCAGCACAGAATGCGCCTGAATTCGTGGGCGGACAAGCGGACGGCGTCCCGTCACGCTAGAGACATAGTACCAAGTAGGCTCACCATATTGACTGGTGAAGCTGGGGCGGCCCAATGTGCCTTCGACAGAACGCTGGTTGTCGATGCCCGGTTGAATCGATTGAAGCAGCGCATTGTCGACCACATAGCCGCGCGATTCGCGGATGGAAGAGCATCCAGCGAGCGCAACACCTGCACCCGCCAATAACGTCAACACCTTGATTTTGCGCAACATCCCTGTGCCCACTTTGCTATCAAGCCTGTTCATTGCTTCTGTCATTCCTTCGTCTCACGCTTGCAATGATCAGCCAATCTCTTGCCCGCACACTGCCGCGTCCTATATCGCATGGAACAAGGCTTTACGGCTGTCGTTCATGCCTTGCAACGTCGCTGCGTCATGCAGTTGGGGTGAATCGGTTGAATTGTCGCTGAATGCATCAAGCAAGGCGTGAAATTCGTAGCTGAAAAATATTCGGCAAATTCGCCGCCATCGCGAAAGGTATTCTTCGATGTCATTCCTCACCAAAATGCTTGGCCTTGCCCCTGATCCCAGGGAAACCATCCGGCCGTTGTGGCACCGGGTGATAGAGCTTGCTCGTGAGCCATCCTATTATGAGGAATGCGGCGTGGCAGACAGCGTCAATGGACGCTTTGACATGATCACCGCTGTACTCAGCGTCGTTGTCGTGCGCGTTGAGGCGGCGGAAATGCGCAGCGAAAGCGCACTTTTGGCTGAGCTTTTCGTCGAGGATATGGACGGCCAATTGCGCGAATTTGGCGTGAATGATGTGGTTGTTGGCAAGCGCGTGGGCAAATTGATGAGCGTGCTGGGCGGGCGGCTCGGCGCATATCGCAGCGCGCTGCTTGATGGAGACATGGAAAAGCTCGCGCAGGCGGCGGCCCGCAACGTGACTTTTGCAGAGGGAACTGATGAGGATGCAGCATCCGTGTGCGTCGCAGGCAAACTCCAAGAGCTTTCGATCAGGCTTGCCGCAGTCAGTGACGATGCGCTGATTAAGGCTGATTTTGCGTTATGACCCCGCTTGAGCTGTCCCGCCCGATTAAACTGCGGCAATTGCCCGGTAACACCGTGCAGGTCGAAGCCGATGAGGCTGAGCGCGCAGCATTGTCGAGGCGGTTTGAGCTTGCGCAGGTGAGCCATTTGCGAGCAGACATAGTGCTTGAGCGGGACGGCGATACCGTGCTCGCAAAAGGGCAAATGCATGCCAAATTCGTGCAACTATGCGTCGTTTCGGGTGAGGAATTCCCCGTCACCGTAAGCGAACCGATTGCGCTGAAATTCGTTGATGCAGCCACGACCCGCGCGGGGCTTGCAGAAGATACCGAAGACCTTGAAATTGAGCTCGACGCCAATGACCTCGACGTGGTCGAATATTCAGGCGATGCGTTTGATCTGGGTGAGGCAATCGCGCAATCGCTTGGCCTTGCTATCGATCCTTATGCCGAAGGACCGAACGCCGATGAAGCGCGTAAAGCCGCTGGCATTCTCGCCGAAGGCGAGCAAGACGGCCCGATGGCAGAAATGCTCGCCGCACTTAAGAAGGGCTAATCCGCCTTCCACGGATTGAAGAACAGCTCCTCCACCGCGACATCGAAATATGCCGCCAAGCGGTACGCCATCGGCAGTGAGGGATCGTATTTGTCGGCCTCCACCGCGATGATCGTTTGGCGGGAAACCTCCAGAGCCTCGGCAAGGTCAGCCTGATTAAGGCCCCGCCCTTTGCGCAGATCGCGCAGGCAATTTCTCATTCTGCCGCGCCCCGGCCGCGGAATTTCCAAACGAGCCAGACAATCAGCATTCCGGCAAACTCAGCGCCGAATACATACCCCGCGCCCATGCTCATTTCACTGTGCCGACCGGTCATCACAACCAGCGTGATCAGCATAACCACCGCGCCGATATTTCCGCCCCACCACCAACTGAATAGCTGACCTTGCTGCTGCAGGTCATCGGTCTTTTGCCACCACAGCCAGGACGCGAAAGCAACGACACCTGCAACCGCAAACAAAGCGGGCAGTACAAGCTCTGGGTTATCAACGCCGCCAGTCGCCGGCACGGTTCTTCCGATTATGAAACCCGCAACCAGAGCGGTTCCAAAAGCCAAAGCAGCCGTCAGCCAAAACATCTTGCGGTACGTCATTTATGCATTCCTCTCTTGCGGCGATAATGTACAAACTTTTTAACATTTCTCTGAAAATGTCAAACTCTTTTAACATCCCACAAATCCTCAAACAAAAAGCCCCGCAGAATTATCTGCGAGGCCCTTTGATGTTTGGATTGGTTTGAGCCGATCAAAACGGGATGTCGTCGTCGAGGTCATCGTAACCTCCGCCGCCGCCAGCGTTTCCGCCGCCTTGGTTGCCGCCACCTGAGCCGCCCCCGGAGCCGCCGCCGCCTTGGTTCCAGCCGCCGCCTCCTGAACCGCCACCTTGGCCTCCGCCCTGACCGCCGCCATAGCCGCCGCCTTGTCCGCCACCGCCGCCGCTGCGACCGTCGAGCATAGTCAAAGTGCCGTCAAAGCCGCGCAGCACAACCTCAGTTGAATAGCGATCATTGCCGGACTGGTCTTGCCATTTGCGGGTCTGCAGCTTGCCTTCGATAAAGACCTTGCTTCCCTTCTTAAGGTAATTCTCAACCACATTGACGAGGCCTTCGGAAAAAATCGCAACAGTGTGCCATTCTGTTTTTTCTTGGCGCTCACCCGTGTTGCGGTCTTTCCAAGTCTCGCTCGTGGCGATGCGCAGATTGGCAACCTTGCCGCCATTTTGGAATGAGCGAATCTCTGGGTCAGCCCCGAGATTGCCGATCAGCATTACTTTGTTGAGCGAACCCGCCATGTCTTCAAACCTCTCAGATGCAATTTTGGTTCAGCTGCGCGTCACAGCCAACTTTCCGATTCTCTTAAACTGCATAAGCGAGGGCGCACGCAGTGGCGAGCGTCTGAAACGCTTATCCACCTCCATTTTGGCGGCGAGTTATGTGCTGGGATAGCGAAGACGTCCAAGAAAGCGCGACATGCTGAATTTCTCACGATCACCGCCAAGAATTTTGGCTTTCGCTTTTTCAAACTTCATCACGCCATCAATGCGGCGATCAAGGAAAGCATAGGTCGTCTCTTTGCCTTCGCTCTCATCGTTGACAAACACCGCGAGGGTCGCGCTGTAAATCCCAGCGAGGATCGTGCGTTTGGTGTAGTGATTATAGTCAGTCGCCGTGTCACCGGCGAGCCGCCACATCAGATCGGCAGAATTCCACCCAATCTTGAGCGAAGTCGGCGCATTTTGCGGCATCGCCATGATAGCAAGCGCGCGGCGCAAGGCCTCATCCAGCCCGTCCACCGCTTCAAGCCGAAACGCCACCAGCGTGAGAATACGCTCACGAATCTTCAGCTCAGCTAGCTTTTCCTTGGGCCATTCCGCTTCCATCTGCGCGTCAATATTGGCGATCCAAGCGGTGATCATATCCATCGCACCGCCCGGAAAAGCGAGCTTTGCCACGTCTGGATCAGCGCCTGCCATATCAGCAGCCGCGAGCAGTGCGGTTTCATTCCAGCCATCAAAAATCGCTGATGCGGCAATATCTGGCGCAAGCGCGATCCGCAGTTCATCCAGCGTCATATTGGCAAAATCGGTCATGGTCATGGCTCGCGCTTATGGTTGGCTTAATGCCGGAACGCCTCAGGACGGTCCGTAGTTTCCGCCCGATGCCGTTTTTTCTGCGCGCTCTTTATCTGCACGGGCAAATTCTTCGAGCATGAGCGTGTTGGCGTTCATCAAATCGGCATAATCTCGTGCAGTACGGCCTGAATTATCGGCTCGGTCAGGATTGGCACCTTTATCAAGCAGCAATCGCACGACCGCGACATCGCGGCGATGCACCGCAGCGATCAGCGGCGTTTCGCCTGATCTATCGCTGACGCTGACTTCCGCGCCGCGCTTTAGCAATTCTTCGATACCTTCGATAAAGCCGAGGCCAACTGCAATCTGCAGCGGCGACACACCGTTCTTATCGCGGATGTTAGGATTGGCGCCGCGCCCAAGTAAAAACCGGACCCAAACGCTGTCGCGGCGTTTGGTCACGATGTGCAGGCCTGTCTCGCCAGAGGTAATGTCGCGCGAATTGACGATCGTCGTGCCCGGCTCATTCAGCATGGCTGTTACCGTATCACCATCACGCTCATCGACCGCTTCGAGAAATTCATAGGCAGCGGAGAAACCTTGCGCAGCAACGGGCGGCGCAAAAGCTGCGCTGCTCAAACCGATTCCCGCTGTCAAACCGCAACCAATCAGCGCCGCTGCACCGATCCTGCGCAAAAAAGAGCGCCCCAAGCTTCTATCCTTTCGCAATTCCTGCCACATATTAGTGACACGTATTTGTATCAGAACAATCTATGATTGCCCCTGTCATCTTCAACCTTTGGCTGAGAGCCTGTTAGCAGACCATGAACCACCGCGCCAACGCCGCCCCCAATGCCCACCAATCCCGCAATCGCTTTTTTGCAGTGCCCCTGCTTGCCGCCAGCCTAGCCGCCGCGGCCTGTTCGGCCCCTTCCAGCGGTGAGGCAGTTGCCGAACCGCCCTTAGCAGGAGCGGATATTGGCGGCCCGTTTGAACTTACGAGCAGCACCGGGGATACTGTGCGCTGGGAAGATTTTCGCGGGCAATACACAATCGTCTATTTTGGTTTTGCGTTCTGCCCAGACATCTGTCCGACAGATGTTCAACGTTTTACCCAAGGCCTCGCTCAATTTGCCGAGGCTGAACCAGGCAAAGCGGCCGCGGTCCAGCCGATCTTCATTTCCGTCGATCCCGAACGCGACACGCCAGAGATTGTCAGCGAGTTTACGAGCGCCTTTTCCGATGATCTGATCGGCCTGACCGGCACGTCTGAGCAGGTCAAAGCCGCGGCAGATAATTTCCGCGTCTATTTTGAACGCGGCGAAGATACGCCCGGTGGTGGCTATCTGATCAATCACTCAGCCATTACCTATTTGTTCGGACCAGATGGTGAGCCGCTCGCGACTTTGCCCACCGATCAAGGGCCAGATGCAGTGGCCGCGGAACTCGATAAATGGGTGAGTTAAGACCGCAGTTCTGGCAGCGGCCGCTGGCGGAATTGAACCGCGCTGAGTGGGAGGCTTTGTGTGATGGCTGCGGGCGTTGCTGTCTGCACAAGATCGAAGACGCTGATACCGGTGCGATCGAAGACACCTATATCGCCTGCAAATTGCTGGATTGCGAGACCGCACAGTGCAGCGATTACCGTAATCGCAAAGCCTTTGTGCCTGACTGCCTGCGCCTGACATTGAGCATCGTCGAAGACGTGCCGTGGCTGCCCAACACATGCGCCTACCGCCGCCGCGCCGAAGGCCAAGACCTGCCTGAATGGCACCATTTGATCAGCGGCGACCGAGAGGCAGTGAAACACGCGGGCGTGTCCGTTGCCGGACGCGTAATCAGTGAGACCGATGCCGGTCCGCTGGAGCATCATCTGGTCGATTGGGACCAACCCAGTTCCAGCAGAGATGCCACATGATGGACTTCCTGCGCCGCGAGCCGCTCTCGCAAGAGATTGAGCTGAATGGCGAGGTTTTGCCAATAGTGCTGCGGCGGCTGAAGCAGGCCAAACGGCTGACCTTGCGTCTCGCCCCCGATGGCAGCGAAGTGCGCATCACTCTGCCCAATTGGGCGCGGTCATCAGAGGCGATTGCCTTTGCCAATTCACGCTCTGAATGGCTTGCCCAGCAATTGGCGAAAATCCCGCGCAAGGCCGCGCCGCGTCCCGGCGGGACGGTGCTGTACCGGGGCGATCCACTGACAATCGACTGGAGTTACGATGCCCCGCGCCGCCCCAAGCGGGTTGAGGATAAGATTTGTGTAGGCGGCCCGGAAACAGGCCTCGAAAAACGCCTCAAAGGCTGGTTTGAGCGCCAAGCGCTGAGCCTGTTTGAAGGCGACATGGCAGACTATGTAAAGAGGGCCGAATTAAAGCCCGTGCCAGTCGCACTTTCCCGCGCACAAAAGCGCTGGGGCAGTTGCTCAGAAAAGGAGCGCATCCGGCTCAATTGGCGATTGGTCCAAGCGCCCGATTTCGTGCGCCGCTCCGTCGTCGCACACGAAGTTACGCATCTGGTTTATTTCGACCATAGCCCGGCGTTTCACGCATTGCTGGGGGAGCTTTACGAAGATGATATTGCAGACGCTGATGCATGGCTGAAGAAGCACGGCCGATCACTTTACGCGAACTTTGGCTGAAACCGGCACTGGCATCACGCGGCCCCTCGCCCTATATTCCCACCATGCTTTCCAAATCGCGCTTCAATCCCAAGGCGGGCATACTCGATTTCTGGGACGAGTTTCGCAAACCTCAACCCTATCGCTGGCTGATTCTGGCCGTATCGTCGATCCCGTTTGCGTTGATCATGGCATGGGCAATCTCTGAGAAGGTCTACCTCCCGCCAGAACGGCCCAGCATCACCTATATTCCCAGCTTTGCGCCTAATCGCACGGATGAAGAAATTATCGCGTCGAATATCGAAAACCAGAAACGCAAGGATGAGCGCGCCGCCCGTATCGCTGAATACGAAGAGAAAAAGCGCGAAGCATATAAGGCATTGGGCGCAGCCAGCGGGTTTGACGTGGAAGAGATGGAACGCCGCGCTTTGGAAGAACGCGCCGCAGAAGAAGCGGCTGAAGCCGCGCAGAACGCACAAGTGCTGCCGAAGCAGAACCAAGCCGTACCAGAAGATGCGTCCCCTAAAGAAGGCGCTGCGCCATAACTGGCGTCATACGGAATTCTGACCAGCACTGGATGGCAGCCGCCAGCCGATTGGCTGCGCGCGCCCGCCCGCTCAGCCGCCCCAATCCGGGTGTTGCAGCCTTGGTGGTCCGCGATGGCAAGCTAATCGCGCGCGGTTGGACTCAGGTCGGTGGACGCCCCCATGCCGAAGCACAGGCCTTGGCCATGCTTGACCGCAATGGAGCAAAAGGCGCGGACATTTATTCAACGCTTGAACCGTGCGCGCACAAATCACCGCGCGGGCCAAGCTGCGCAGATTTGATTGCAGAGGCGGGCCCTGCTCGAGTGGTCATCGGTGTCAAAGACCCTGATCCGCGCACCGCTGGCGCTGGGATCGCGCGGCTGACAGATGCAGGCATTGCAGTAGAAGTACTGAGCGATGCCGGCGCGCAGCAGAGCCTTGCGGGCTATCTAAACTGCCAAGTGATCGGCCGCCCCTATGTGACGCTAAAACTCGCCATGTCGATCGATGGCTGCATCGCGCTGGCGGATGGCACCAGCCAATGGATCACTGGCGACATTGCCCGCGCGCATGTCCACGCTCAAAGGGCGCGCAACGACGCGATCCTTGTGGGCGGAGGGACATGGAGAACAGACAATCCGCGCCTCAATGTCCGACTGCCCGGCCTTGCTGATCGCAGCCCGGCGCGCGTCTTGCTGACTAGCGGCGCTGCGCCTGACGGCGTCACAGTGATCACCCAGCCTGATCAAATCGGCACGTTAGACGCGGTGCAATACCTCTATGTCGAAGGCGGAGCTCAAACCGCCGCCAGCTTTCTTACAGACGATCTAGTCGATGAATTGCACATCTACCGCGCGCCCGTCGTCATCGGCGATGGCCTGCGTGCGCTCAGCGGTCTTGGGCTGAACAAGCTGGAAGACGCGCATGGCCGCTGGCGAATTAGCGATCAGCGCCAGCTTGGCAGCGACAGCTTCACCGCCTATCTGCGTAAGCGCTAAAGCAGGAGTTTGCGCGCCCATGTTCACTGGAATTGTCACCGCCATCGGAACAGTCGAAAGTTCAGAGGAGTTGAGCGATCTGCGTGTGCGCGTCGCTTGCCCCTATGATCCGGCTGGTATCGCCATTGGCGCATCCATCGCCTGTTCTGGCGCGTGCATGACTGTGGTGGAACGCGGCGGTGAGGCAGGTAATGCTTGGTTCGCGGTCGATGTATCCTTGGAGAGCGTGTCTAAGACTGCCGCAGGCATGTGGGACACGGGCGGTAAGCTCAACCTTGAAGCTGCGCTTAAACTTGGCGATGAGCTGGGCGGGCATATCGTTACCGGCCATGTTGATGCCGTTGGCGAAGTGGAAAGCGCGGTTGAAGTGGGCGGTTCTCACACGGTCAAAATTCGCGCACCGAAAGACCTCGCGCCGTATATCGCATCCAAGGGCTCAATCACGGTCGATGGCGTCTCGCTCACCGTCAATGGAGTGACCGATAATGATGATGGCTCCTGCACCTTTGCGCTCAACATCATCCCTCACACATGGGATGTGACGACGCTGGGACGTCTGACCGGCGGATCGCAGGTGAACCTAGAGATTGATGTGCTTGCCCGGTATCTTAAGCGGATGCAGGGTCTGGCCGCAGCCAATTAGTCATCACTGCTGGCCTGCGCCATCAGCGGACCGGTTGCAAATGCATCGCGTGTGATGGCGTAAACCAGATGCAGCACGCGCTTGCCCTGATATTGCGCAAGCTCGGTTTCCCGAGTGCGTTCAGCTCCGATATTTTCCAGCGCAATGCGGGAACGGTAATTCGTTTCACCAACGCGGAAATCGACGCGGGCCACGCTTTCAAAGGCATGGGTCAGCATCAGTTGCTTCACCTCTGCGTTGATCCCTCGGCCCCAATAACGCGGTGCAATGAATGTCCAGCCGATTTCAATCGACCCGCCATCAGCGTCCTCAAGGTGCTGAAAGCGGGTTGAACCGATGACCTGATCTTTGGCCTTGTCGATAATGGCCAGCGCGCCGCCCTGCTCCATCGCGTCCGCAAAGAACGTGCGGAACACATCTTCGCGCCAGCGATCATGGATAGGATGCTGTTCCCAGACGGCAGGGTCAGAAGCGATTGCGAACAGATCGTCCCAATCATCCTCTAGCAAAGGCCGCAGCAGAACCCGCTCACCTTCCAGAGTTGGTTGGCGATCCATGGCGCTTTGCTTATCCAGTGACTTCAGCGACAGCGGCGATGAACTTGTCGATATTGTCCATCGTCAACCCGGCAATGTTCAACCGGCCGGAACCCGCCATATAGATGCCGTGATCGTCCCGCAGCTGCGCGACTTGTTCCTTGCTCACCGGCAAAACCGAAAACAATCCGTTCTGAGTTCCCAGCGGGGTCAGATCGACACCGCCGGTTTGCCCTGCGGCCGCCAGCCGGTCACGAACCTGCCGCATCCGTGTCCGCATGGTTTCAAGTTCATCCAGCCACATCTGTGTCAGCGCATCATCTTCTAGAATAAGACGCACCGCCGCACCGCCGTGGTCTGGCGGCATAGACCAGCTGGCGCGGGCCAGCGCGTTGGCGTTAGAAAACGCCTTGTCCAGCACATCCTCATCCTTCGCCATGATATAGAACGCGCCCACACGGTCGCGGTACATGCCAAAGTTCTTATCGCAGCTATAGCAGATGAATGCCTCTGGCACTTTAGCAAGGACGCTGTGCAGACCTGCTGCATCCTCTTCCAGGCCGTGTCCCAGCCCCTGATAAGCGGTGTCGATGATCGGGAAAATGCCCGTTTCCGCGATGGCATCGCCAATCGCTTCCCATTGATCGGCGGTGTAATCGACCCCGGTTGGATTGTGGCAGCATCCGTGCAGCAACACGCCGTCATTTGGCCCAGCATTACGGATCGCAGAAAGCACCGCATCAAGGTTTGCTGTCCCATCAGCATTGGCGTGTTCAAATGGCACAAATTCAAGCGCGATATCGCCAAAGATTTGCGCGTGGTTCGGCCAGCTTGGTGTGCCCATATGGAGCCGCTCTAGCCCGGCTTTTTGCACCAGAGCAGCAGCTAGGCGCACCGCGCCAGTTCCGCCCGGCGTTTGCATTCCGGCAATGTGTCCAAATCTGCTTCTGTCTTCGCCAAACACATAAGGCACAAGCGCCGCGACAAAGCCGGTATCGCCTTCTGGCCCAAGGTAACTTTTGCTATTTTGCGTATCGACCAGCTTCTGCTCTGCAGCCTTGATCGATGCAAAGACCGGCGTATCGCCCTGACCTGTGCGATAGACGCCAACGCCAAGGTCGATCTTGTCGGGCCTTGGATCGGCGGCGTGAAGTTTAATGAGCGCTAATAGCGCGTCGGGCGATTGGGTTTCGAGTCGATTGAGCATAGCGCATTTGCCAATGCCCCGTGATTGGCAAGGCCGCAACCAGCTTTGCCTGCCTTACGCGCAAGTTTTGATTGCAAGTGGGCTTAAAAAGGCAGCCAGCGCTGCTTCTTGGAAAACTTCATGTAGCCCGCATTGACGCCAAGCCGCAGGCCCGCACCGACCCGGATAGGGATCATCACCACATCACCTTTGCGCATGTAGCTCGCGTTGAGACCGCCCACGAGGTATGCTTGGCCCTCGCCCGCTGGATAGCGTTCATACAGGTCTTCAGAATCATGAAGGTTGTACACCAACACAAAGGTGTTGGCCGCATTTGCGCCCGCATCAAAGCCGATCGATGGGCCTGTCCAATAGACTTTGCGTTCGCCTTCGATCTTGTGATGCAGCGTACCTGAGCCATAGCGCGCACCAATAATGAATGCGCCGCCAGCTTCACGCCCAACGATATAGCCATTGGGCTGACCCTGATCTTTCAGCAGGCCTTGGATCATCTTCGCAAGGCCCTCTGCCCCTTTGCCAAATACGCCTTCGGCCGCCCCGATCAGATCATCTTCGCCATATGTGGCGCTGTCGCTTGCTGTTTGAATGGTTCCGTCTGGGGCGGTTCCGCCATCCACCGCGCCCGGCTCTGACCATTCAGGCGCAGCCTGCGCATCGTTCGAGTAAGTTGAGAATTCATCATCAAACGTTGGCTGCGCTTGCGGCCGGTTTGGCTGTGACACATTCCAATCTGCGGTTGTGCTTTCTTGCTGCTGTACCGGCACTGGTGCGCGGGTATCTGCTGCGACCGAGCTTGCAGTGTCCAAGTCACCATCAATCGGCGCAAGGTCGCTCTGCGCGGACGTGTCATAGGCTTCGTTAGGATCAAACTCACCGACAGATTGCGCGGCGAGCGGGGTGCTAAGCAGTGCCAGCCCTCCTGCAAAAGCGAACCCGGTGCGGGCAATCAGCTGCGATAGTTTCATCGGATCAGACCTCTTCATGGGCGCATTCACGCCGGTTCTCGGGTAAGCAGAGTCCTTTCCTGCGGCCTCGACAATTGCGCGGCGATGAATCGAATCGAAAATGCGACGAACCGAATCGAAGTTTACGGCGAACCGTTCAGGCAGGCGCTGTGCATGGCCACTATGCCCGCGCATTCGCCTCGCGAAAAAGCGCACAATCAATTTTGATGAAGAGGTGTCTTGCCGCTGGCAATTCCGGCGACTATAGCGCGCCACTTGCAGTCAACCAAAACTGCCCGTGCGGAGACGTGGGTGAGTGGCTGAAACCAGTTCCCTGCTAAGGAACCATACTCTTTAACGGGTATCGAGGGTTCGAATCCCTCCGTCTCCGCCAACTTCCTCTATCGGTGAACACGCGCCCACTTGAGGGTGCGGGTAAGTTCGGTCACAGTCGCGCTGATCCGAATTTAATCGAGGTTCCCCCAATGAGCGTTCGCAAACAGACCATAGATGGCCTCGACGTGTTTGAAGCGGTGATCGAAGGCGAAACGATCACTTGGGACACCTCCCTTACCTATTCGAGCCATTTACAAACCGAAAAGCTGCTGTCCGCGCAGGAACCGGTCTCTGACAAACCAGATGAAATGCTGTTCATCATCATGCACCAGAGCATGGAATTGTGGATGAAGCTGGTCCTGCATGAAGCAGAACAATTGATGGCTGACATGCGGGCTGATCATATTGCCCGCGCCTGCAAAACGCTTGAACGCATTGAGACGGTGCTGCGCCACATGACCCATAGCTGGGAAGTGCTTGCCACGCTGACCCCGCATGATTTCGTGACTTTCCGGGGCTTCTTAAAACGCGCCTCTGGTATGCAATCGCACCAATTCCGCGAGCTGGAATTTCGCTTGGGTCTGAAACGTCCAGACATGTTGGTCATCCATGAGCATGATCAGGCAGCACAGCAGTCGCTTCAAGCTGCGCTTGATGCGCCGTCAGTCTATGATGAGCTGCTTCATCTGATGGCGCGGCAAGGCCACGGTATACCAGACGCGCTGCTGACGCGCGATTATGCCGTGCTTTACACCCCTGATCCTGCGGTTGAAGACGCGTGGCTCGCCATATACCGCGACCCTGATCAGCACCGTGCGCTGTATCAGCTGGGCGAACGCTTCAGCGCGCTTGAGTATTATTTTCAGGAATGGCGCTTCAAACATATGAAGACAATCGCGCGCGTCATCGGGCAAAAACCGGGAACTGGCGGCTCTGCCGGGGCGGATTATCTCGCCCGCACGCTCGACCTAACCTTCTTCCCAGAACTGCTTTCGATGCGATCCCGCATTAGCCCGGCCACGGGTTCAGAGGCCGGCGGCTGCCCATTTCAAGGGGGCGATTGATGAACCGTATCTGGGATATTTCGCAAGTCCTGCGGGCCGATTTACCTGTCTGGCCAGGGGAACCCGCGTTCGCTCTGCACTCACACGCGCAAATTTCAGCCGATTGCCCGGTCAATATTGGCGGGATAAGCGCAGGCCTACATTCAGGAACCCATGCTGACGCGCCGCTGCATTATGCAATTGAAGGCGCGGCATCGGCCGAATGCTCGCTTGATCCCTATATTGGCCCATGCGCTGTACTGGACGTGACAAGCGCTGGCGAACGGATTGAAGTGCAGGACATTGATTGGGACAAAATCAATGGCCACACCCGCGTGCTGCTGCGCAGTTACGCCCGCTTTCCGCATGAAGAATGGGATGAACGCTTCAAAGCTGTTGCCCCTGATGTGATCGCGCGCATGGGAAAGCAAGGGGGTCTGCTTATTGGTGTCGACACGCCTTCGCTTGATCCGCAAAATTCAAAGACGATGGACGCGCATCACCAAGTGCTGGCTGCCGATATGCGTATCCTTGAAGGATTGGTTTTGGATGACGTTCCGCCGGGCGAATATGAATTGATCGCGTTACCACTGAAGATTGCAGGCGCGGATGCAAGCCCGGTTCGGGCTATCTTACGAGAGGTTTCGTAATGCAGGATTTGATGAGCAAAGCGCGCGAGCTTGATCGCGGGGATCCTTTGCAAGACTTTCGGGACCGCTTTCAAATTCGTGAGGGACTGATTTATCTTGATGGCAATTCGCTGGGCTGCCTGCCCAAGGCGACGGCGCAGCGTATGGGGGAAACGCTGCAACGCGAATGGGGTGAAGGCCTCATCACCTCATGGCTGGATGCCGAATGGTCAACCGCGCCGCGCCGCATTGGCGACAAGATCGGCCAGCTAATCGGCGCGCAGCCGGGCGAGGTGATCGCGGCAGATTCGACTTCGATCAATATCTTCAAAGCGTTGACCGCTGCCTTGTCTTTACGGCCTGACAGAACGACAATTCTGACCGAAACCGGCAATTTCCCAACTGATTCCTACATGATGCAAGGGATCGGGGCGTTTACCGGCGGGCGGATTACCGTGCGCAGCGTCGCTCCCGAAGACGTGCTGGATGCGGTGGATGAGAATACCGCTGCGGTCTTACTGACGCAGGTGCATTATAAGTCATCGTTGAAACGCGATATAGCCTCCGTGACTAAAGCGATCCAAGATGTTGGCGCGTTGGCGATCTGGGATTTGAGCCACAGCACCGGCGCCATAGAATTGGATATGACTGGGGCCAATGTCGATTTTGCAGTGGGCTGCGGCTACAAGTTTTTGAACGGCGGACCAGGCGCGCCCGCTTTCCTTTATGCCGCAGCGCGCAACCACAATGCACAAGCGGTGCTGTCAGGCTGGTTTGGCCACGCCAAGCCGTTCGACTTTGATGAAGACTACCGGCCAGCCGATGGAATTGAGCGTTTTTTATGCGGCACGCCCTATGTGCTGGGTCTCGCCGCGCTCGAAGAAGGCGTCGAAATGATGCTTGAGCCCCAAATGGCTGACGTTCGGCGCAAGTCAGAATTGATGGGCGACCTGCTGATTGAGGCGATGGAGCCGCTATGCCGCGAATATGGACTGCGATTGGCCAGCCCGCTTGAAGCGGCACAGCGCGGCAGCCATGTCGGTTTCTCTCACGAGAATGCCTACGCCATGGTTCAGGCCCTGCGCGAGCTGGATATGATCGCAGATTTTCGCACGCCAGACATTATCCGGCTAGGCATCACGCCGCTGTATTTGCGCTATACCGATATTATCGAAGCCGTTGCTCGGCTAGAACGCGTGTGCGCTGATCGAATGTGGGACAAGCCGGAGTATCGCACGCGCGCCGCTGTGACCTGATCGGCCGCTAGTCTGCTCGGGCGTGCGAATTGTCAGGCGACAGCTTGTCCGCTCCATCGTTCAGGTTGATCGTCGCTCGAATAATTTGCCAGGAATGTGTCTAGCGCCTCTGCTGTCATCGGTCTTCCGAACAAAAAGCCTTGAACCGCGTCTACGCCGACCCGTTTTGCCATGAGCAGATCAACCTCGCTCTCGATGCCTTCAAGCAAGCATTCGACGCCAAGTGTACGGGCCATGCCAGCAAGAGAAAAGAGCACTTTTTCGGTCATCGGGTCGCCAGCATTTTCAAGGAAGGAGCGATCAACCTTGAGTTTTCGGATAGGCAAACGACGCAAGTAGCTGAAATTGGAATAGCCAGTGCCAAAGTCGTCCAGAGCGATCGAAAAACCGAGCTTTGCGAGGCGATTGAGGTTATCCGTGGCTTTTTCAAGATCGGCCATCATCGCCGTTTCGGTGACTTCAAATTCGATCACCTTTGGGTCGATCTCGAACTGCTTCGCGAGGGCGATGATGTGATCGATAATGGGGTCGGTTATCACATCGTGGGAAGATAGATTTATCGCCAGAGGCACGCTGTTGGATAAACCTTTGGCGACTCGGAACGCCTTTGAGACGACAGTCAGTGTGATTTCCGTGATTAATCCAGCTTCTTCAGCTACTTGGATGAAACGGGTCGGCTCAATACTGCCGACCATCGGGCTGGTCCAACGGGCTAAAGCCTCTGCCCTCACGACCTTTTGTTCGCGCAGGTCTATCTGCGGTTGAAACAACAACTCAAGTTCATTTTCTAGATCGGCAAAGCGCAGCGCCTGCTCGACCATATGCCGCTCAGCTGCCACCTTCGCATGCGCCTCGTTGAACACGACGCAGCGATTTTTACCCTGCTGCTTCGCCGCCATCAAAGCATAGTCGGCCTCGTTGATTTGCGGTCTTGCCGCCTCGCTGATGTCCATCATACGGCAGCCCATCGAACCTGAAACCCGCACGTGGCGCCCTTCAACCACATATGGCTTGGCGAGCGATTCGAGCAACCGGTCGCACCAATCTTTGATTTGGTCTTCCTCACACGGCGACACTAGAATGATATTGAATTCATCTCCGCCCATTCGGCTCACATGGGCCGAATCCTTGCAGTGATTATTCAACCGATCTGCAACTTCCTTGAGCAGCAAATCGCCAACCAAATGGCCATGCACGTCATTGACAGCCTTGAACCCATCCAAGTCTACAAGGACAAGCCACAAATTGCTTTGCTCTGGCAGCGCGGCAAGAGTGGCTTGCTCCCGTTCGGTTTTCATCTGACCGGTGGCTTTGCGCAAAGCCTCGAAGAATGCACGGCGATTTGGCAGTCCGGTGAGGCTATCAGACAGCGATTTTTGCCGCATATTGTCGCCAACAATTCGTGCTTCTTCGAGCCGTCCTTCGGCATCAATTTTAGCCTTCGCAATAAAGCTGATCGCTTTGCGCAAATAGAATGTGATCGACAGTGATGCCATGACTGCACCGAACACTAGGAAGCCATAGGTTACGGTATCCTCCGAGCTAAGCTTTGGCACGTAGGTTATGAATGCAAGAGTCGCGAAAGCAATCGAAAGAGTCGACTGCCGCATACTCACGCTAGCGAGCGCAAAGAGCATCACCATGATTACAAAGTAAGAAAGCTTCGTCGGTTCAAATACCAAGTTCAGCGCAATCACGACATTGGAAACTACCAGAAAGTTGAGCACCACCAACATACGCTCGACCAAATTCGGCGGTGCTGGATTGCGGAGATAGAAGTATCCAATGATGCCCAAAGCTGAGGTGATCAGCGCACATGCGGTGACAACAAGCAAATCAGCGCCGTGGTAATACCCAAAATTGGTCGGAAAAATAATCAAGTAATATGCCGCAAAAACAGCAAAGTAGCCGCGAATGATCGGGCGATAGATTTCCTGCACCGCCGCAGCAGTCTTCGCATTCATTCCGATCGGTGTTGCAGACATCAATAACCCCGGGTCAACCCGCAAAGGTCATTAGAATACAGGGGTTAAGGTAACGTAACGTAATTTTACTTGGAGAAGATTTTGCCTTGAGACGACAATTCAGACTGCGCCGCGCTCTTTGCGGGCAATCTCATGCAACCAATCTGCGTGCCGCGGTGCCCTTTTGGTCTTTGACCATTCGTCGAGCATCACCGGAGCCACACGCTTCAGCTCGGCATATTGCTCATCCGTGCCTATATCGGCCGCCATTTCAACGCGGTGCCCATTGGGATCAAAGAAGTAAATCGACTTGAAGATACCGTGGTGAGTTGGCCCAAGTACGTCGATGCCTTGTGCTTCCACATGCGACTTTGCCGCTAGCAAATCTTCCTCACTTGATACCCGGAAGGCAAGGTGCTGCACCCAAGCTGGCGTATTCTCATCGCGGCCCATTTCAGGCTGGTTTGGTAGCTCAAAAAAGGCGAGAATGTTGCCATTCCCTGCGTCAAGGAAGACGTGCATGTACGGATCGTAGTCACCCGTCGACGGCACGTGATCCTCAGCAAAGGCAGTCGTGTACTCCATGCCGAGAACTCTGCCGTACCACTCAACCGTCTCCTTCGCATCCTTGCAGCGATAGGCGGCGTGATGAATCCCCGATGGCTTTACCGCGGTCATTCAGCAGGTTCCTTCGTCTCGGTGCTTAAGACACCGCGCGCAACTTGGTCGCGCTCAATACTTTCAAACAAGGCTTTGAAATTACCCTCGCCAAAGCCGTCTTTGTAGTCACCAACGCGCTGGATAAACTCAAAGAAAACTGGTCCAATGCGCGGCTCTGCGAAGATTTGGAGGAGCAAGCGCGGGCTTCCACCCTCGGTTGTACCATCAAGCAAGATGCCGCGCGTTTGCAGCGCAGCCTCATCTTGACCATGGCCGGGAAGACGCTCTGAAAGCATGTCGTAATAGGTCTGCGGCGGGGCCGTCATAAACGGCACGTCGAGCTTCTGAAGCCGGTCCCAACATGCCACCAGATCATCACAGATCAGCGCGATGTGCTGAATGCCTTCACCGTTGTACTGGCGCAGGTATTCTTCAATCTGACCCTTGCCGTTTTCACCCTCCTCATTGAGAGGGATGCGGATTTTCCCATCCGGCGCAGTCAGCGCTTTGGAGGTCAGCCCGGTATATTCGCCTTTGATATCAAAATAGCGGATTTCTTGGAAGTTGAAGAGCTTTTCATAGAAGTCTGCCCAATACGCCATCCGGCCACCATAGACGTTGTGCGTCAGGTGATCGATCAATTGAAAGCCGCAACCTTCTGGGTGTTTGTCGACGCCGGGGAGATATTCAAAGTCGATATCGTAAATCGACAATCCGTTGCCTTCCTCGCTGGGATAGCGATCAATCAAATAAAGGATCGAACCACCAATTCCGCGAATGGCAGGTATGCTCAGTTCCATTGGTCCCGGAGCGTTGGCCACCGGTTCTGCGCCCTGTTCAAGGACATGGTCGTAAGCAGCCGACGCATCGCGTACGCGGAAGCCCATGCCGCATGCACCCGGGCCGTGCTCTTGCGCGAAATACCAAGCGGCAGAGCGAGGCTGATAATTGATGATGAGATTGATGCCGCCCTGGCGCCAAAGCTGGACATCTTTTGACCGGTGGTTTGCGACATGAGTAAAGCCCATCGTTTCAAACACGGGCTCAAGCACGCCTTTTTCAGGCGCACAAAATTCGACAAATTCAAAGCCATCAAGGCCGGCAGGATTGTCGAACAGGTCACCAGGATGCTTCGTCATGTCGCTTTCACTCGCTCATTGGAATTTGGTTACGTTTGAAACTAAATACACCGCCCACAGCGATTCTGCAAGACCCGCTTCACCCGAAATCGAAGCTCAATCAGCCTAGGCGGCCAAGGTTGACCCCGTTATCCTGCCTTTCGATGTGCAGAAGCGCCCCAAAGGGTTCGCCGCCTTCGAACAAGGCACGCGTGGACTCATGCTCCATATCGCCGTTGCCCATAACCCGCTCACCTCTTTCGTTACGACCAAGGAAGATCGCGCGAACGCCCTTGCTTGTCGTCAAGAAGGTGTAGGTTTCAACCGTGGCGGTATCAAACGGTGCGTTGGAAACCACCGCTTTGTAATGCGAATTGGGGACGATCAGGTAACGATCATTGGCTGACCAGTCCGCTGGCTCGGTGGAATAGAGACCGGTCGCGTAATAGCTCATCACACCACCATTAGCGGATACCAGCGCGTATTCGCCGCGATCTTCGCGGACCCGCGCAACGGCCTCTGCGATAGCGTGGGTGGAAAAGTTGTTCCCCGGCCCGCCAAAGAAAGGGAGCCCTCCGGTAAGCGTCAATCCGCGCGGATCATCGGGCGCAATCGCCAAATGCTCGATCGGTCCGAAGACGGCCACCGCAAAGCAGCTGTAAAAATCGAAATACTTCACGTCGTCAGCGAACTTAGCAATGCGGCCCAAAGCGATGTCGAGCGAACGCGCCGCTGCATCGCTGCGGCCAAAGTCGGGACGCTCAATCACATTCAATTCTTGGGCAAAGCTTACCGCGTGGAGATGCACCCACTTATCCTCCGGCACGCCCAGTTCACGCGCTTTTCCAGCGCTTGCAAGCATCAGCGCTGCGCCTTGGTTCACCTGATCGCGCGCTACCGTCATTCTGGTGTAGGGTTCAGCAACAATCCGGTTGCGTTCGGTGGCAGTAGCCAGCTCTTTCGCAGAACGAACGACAGGAGCAGCCGCGTGAGGGTTGTTTGCGGCGACTTTGGTAAAGGGCTCAAACAATTCGCCGACCTTTAGCCGGTAGTCTTCCAGTGAAAGCCCAAGCCGGGCTCGTCGTGCATTTTCAGCAAGTGCATATCCTTCGATCGGCTTGCGCCCTCCATGGGCTTCATACCAATGGTCAAGCGTCCAATCCATTCCAAAGCCGCGGTCTTCAATCTCCCCGCCGACAGTTTCTGACCAATCGGGTCTTTCGCCTTTTTTGAGCAAGCTCAGGACTGTCGATACCGCCTCCGATCCAGCAATCGCGGCGACTTCACATTGACCTCGCGCGATTTCGCTGGCCAGTTCGCCGACCATTTTCTGACTGCCTTGTCCGCCCGCGACTTCGAGAATGGCCCGCGTGGGGCGAGCACCCACACGTTTCCCGATTGAGCGGGGTGGATTGTCGCTTCGCCCAAAGGGTGCAACCGCCTCGGGGTAGGATATTTCAAACTGGCGGATCGCGCAGATCGTATCGATGGCAGCGGCCAGGTCTCCTGTCGCCCCGGCGTCATCGATCGCGGCCTGCAACGCGTTCCCCGCCAAATCCATATGCGAGAGCGCCTGATACCCATCATCCTGAAGCCGCTCCGAATATTGCCCGACCCCGATAATGACGGGTGTGTTGTCAGCGATCATGTGTGAGACTCAGTCAATGAAGCCGTCCACCCGCTCAATAATGATCGCAGGCGCCATGCCGCCCGCGGCGCACATGGTCACCAAGCCATAGCGTTTGTCCTGACGCTCCAATTCATCAACCATGGTGCCGATCAGGATTGATCCAGTTGCGCCAATTGGGTGTCCCAAGGCGATCGAACCGCCATTGACGTTGACCTTGTCCCAATCAAGCTCAAGGTCGCGCACGAATTTGGCAGCAACAACAGCAAATGCTTCGTTGATCTCATACAGATCAATCTCGTCCTTAGTCAGGCCAGCCTTTTCGAGCACCTTCTTGGCCGCTGGCACAGGCGCGTTGAGCATCAAGGTCGGATCATCGCCCATATTGGCGGTCGCAACGATGCGAGCGCGCGGTTTGAGGCTATGCTTTTGCGCATAGTCCTTGCTAGCGACCAATACGGCCGCTGCTCCATCAACCACGCCAGATGAATTGCCCGCATGGTGGAAGTGCTGAATATCAAGGTCAGGGTACTTCTGATTGATGAGGCCGCGAAACGTCGTGCCATTCGCATCTAAAGGAACGTCGGCGATCTTAGTGAAAGCAGGCTCCAGCTCACCCAGACCTTCAAGCGTGGTCTGAGGGCGCGGATACTCTTCTTTATCGAGGATTACATTGCCGTCATCATCGACAACCGGAACGACGGACTTTTCAAACCTACCCGCTTCAATTGCAGCTGCTGCGCGCTGCTGCGAGCGATAGCCCACCGCATCCAAATCTTCGCGTGTGAAACCTTCCATCGTCGCAATAGCATCGCCGCAAATGCCTTGGTGTGACTGCGGATGTGAAGCTTGCAGCCGCTCGTTATAGCTGCCCATCATGGGTGGCTTAAGCCCTGCCTGCATCTTATCTTTTGCCATGGCAGCAGTCAGGCTCATCATTTCCGTACCGCCTGCCACAACGCAATCTTCCATGCCGCTCATCACTTGGGCTGCCGCTAGGCTGACAGAGGTAATGCCGCCGCCACAGAACCGGTCCAGCGTCGTACCGCTTGAGGTGATGTCATAGCCCGCATCCAAAGCAGCCATGCGGCCAAGGTCGCCAGCCTGCATCCCATCTTGCGTGCTGACTGACCAGATAACGTCATCAACCGTGCTGGTGTCAAGGTCGTTGCGCGATGCGATGGCTTTCATCACGGTCGCTGCCAAATGCTGCGGATGTTCCGCTGCCAGCGCGCCCTTGCCCTGCTTGCCGATTCCACGCGGAGTACGCACCGCATCAATAATATATGCCTCGCCCATAGTTCATCCTTTCCCGATGAATTTCGAATCTTAGTTGACGTTTGCGTAAGCCTTGGCCAGCAAGGGCGCAAGACAAGTTTCAGTTTGCAATTGGAGAGAGAAGCCATGACCGAGGAAGTCATCACTGAAGTTCAAGACGGTGTGTTGATCGTCACCATCAATCGCCCCGAAGCCAAAAACGCGATGACCAAAGCTGCATCAGAAGCGATTGCGGCGGCAATGGACCGGCTGGACGGCGAGGACGATCTTCGGGTCGGCATCTTGACCGGCGCTGGCGGAACTTTCTGTTCTGGCATGGACCTTAAAGGATTCTTGCGCGGCGAATCGCCCAGCGTGGAAGGTCGCGGATTTGGCGGCGTTGTTCAGGCACCGCCTGCCAAACCTTTAATCGCAGCAGTCGAAGGCTATGCGCTTGCCGGCGGCCTTGAACTGATGATTGCGTGCGATCTTGTCGTCGCAAACGAAAATGCAAAGTTCGGTATCCCAGAGGCTAAACGCGGACTGGTTGCTGCAGCTGGCGGTGTCATGATGCTGCCTGATCAAATCCCAGAGCGGGTGGCGATGGAATTGGCACTTACCGGCGATTTCATGGGTACTGAGCGAGCGCGCGAAATCGGGCTGATCAATCAAGTGACGGACGGTTCTGCGCTAGACGCAGCAAAGGCGCTCGCAGCCAAGATTTCTGCCAACGGTCCACTGGCCGTTCGCGTTTCGAAGCAGATCATCAAGGAGTCGCGGTCTTGGCCGATGGATGAGCGGTATGAAAAGCAAGCGCAACTTATCGCGCCGGTTTTCGTATCTGAAGATGCACGCGAAGGTGCCGCTGCCTTTGCTGAGAAACGCGCGCCGAACTGGAAGGGGAAATAACATGTCCGTAATCAACGTCCCCCAACCAGAGTTTATGGACGACGAGGAAATCTCAATTTTCGCTGATGCCGTTGGTAAATTTTACCAACAGCACGCGCCAGAAAAGCGCATTCTCAAATGGCGTGAAGACGGCCAAGTTGAGCGTGAATTCTGGAACGAAGCGGGCGAAGCTGGCCTGCTCGGCGTATCAGTTCCAGAGGAATACGGCGGTCACGGCGGCGATTTCCGTCACGACATCGTTGTGCTCGATCAACAGGCAAAGCACGGCGTGGAAGGCTTCGCCGCTAGTCTACACAACACCGTGATCCTGCCATATCTCGTGCGCCACGGCACAGAGGATCAAAAGAAGAAGTACCTGCCAAAGCTGGTCACAGGCGAACTTGTCAGCGCGATTGCAATGACCGAACCAGGCGTCGGTTCAGACTTACAGAGCATTACGACCACGGCGCTAAAAGATGGCAATGGCTACCGGATCAACGGTGCCAAGACCTATATCTCCAGCGGTCAAACGGCAGACTTCATCATTGTCGTCGCAAAAACTGATCCCAAGGAACGGGCTAAGGGTATCTCGCTGATGCTGCTTGAGACCGAAGGTGCGGAAGGGTTCCAGCGCGGTAGAAAACTCGACAAAATTGGATTAGACGCGGCCGACACTTCCGAATTATTCTTTGATGACGTCTTCGTTCCGGCAGAAAACGTCCTTGGCGGCGTAGAGGGCAAAGGCTTCTATCAGCTTATGGGCGAACTGCCGCAGGAACGTCTGATCATAGCCATGGGCGCCATGACGGGGATCGAAAAGGCGCTCGAGACGACGATGGAATTCGTGAAAGACCGCAAGGCCTTTGGTCAGACCATCTGGGATTTCCAGAACACTCAATTTGTTTTGGCCGAACTGGCTGCGCGGAGCACAGCGGCGCGGGTCTTCGTCAATCACTGCATTGCCCTGCACTTGAAAGGTGAGCTGGATGTGCCGACCGCATGCATGGCCAAACTGATGGTCACCGAACTGCAAGGCGAAGTGGTCGACAAATGCCTACAATTTCACGGCGGCGCTGGCTTCATCAATGATTATCCTATCGCTCGGATGTATCGCGACAGCCGCATCACCCGGATCTTCGGCGGATCAAATGAAGTCATGAAGATGGTGATTGCACGCGCGATGTAAGACGCTGAGAGCGAAAGCCTCTGCAGCCACATTACCGAACAAGAAAAGGGGCGGTCCGCATATGCGAGCCGCCCCTTCCTTTGCCCTCTCCCAAAGGCGAAAGATCTTTTCCCTTAGAACTTGGTACGGACTGTCACACCGTAAGTACGAGGTTCGAGAATGAAGCTTGAGCGTGCGTTGACAGCACCAACACCGCGCAAAACATTATTGAAGGTAACACCGCGCGTCACTTCATTGGTTGCGTTGAGAACAAATGCTTCAAGCGTCCAAGACTCATCAGCTGAGCGAATACCAGCGCGCAGATTGATTTTGACGTTGCCGTCCTGAACATCACCGACAATCAATGGCGCAGCATCTATCGCAGCCTGCGTGTCAGCGACGGTTGCACCTTGCCCAGGCGGCACAATCGCCTGCGTTGATGTCCGCTCATCCGAGACCATTCGAATCTGCCCTGACGCGAAGAAGTCGATATTGTCAGTCAATTCGTTTTCGTAGAGCACGCCTGCAATTGCCGTAACATTCGCAGCGTTAGTCAAATCATTGCCGCATAGCGACAGCACAGTCACGCTGGTCAGATCACCAGCGCAATCACCAGGATAACGCGCATCGAGGATCGTGGTCGCCAAATTGAAAGTCCAATTCGGATTTGGCCGAATAACACTCTCGATTTCCAAACCTGTGGTCAATGCGCGAGGCACATTGAAAGACTGGAATGCTGCGCCAGTAAACTCGAGCACCTGGAAGTTCGTAAACTCCTGATGGAAGCCTGCTATGTTCAATGTCACAGCATCATCAAGAAAACGCGATTTCAAGCCAATCTCGTAAGCGTCCACCTCTTCTGAAAGAAAGGTTGGATCGGCACCAAACACGCCCGCAGTCGTATCGAGGTTGATCCCGCCAGCTTTAATCCCGTGCGTAAAGCTACCGTATACGCTGACGTCCGGGGCAAACTCATATCCCAACTTGAGCGTGTAGATCAGCTCTTCATCCGAGAAAGTATCTTGGAAAGTCTGAGGCAACGGCAACACCGCGGCCGCTGGTAAGTCAGCTGGGGCGGTAAAGCCAAAACAGGCTGTCAAAATTGCCAATGGCTCCAGCGGACCTAGAGGCGGAAGCCCATTGTTAAGAAGTGCGCCTGCAAAAGTAGGGCAGACAGAATTGACATTCTCAACTTGGTCGAAACCGCCAGATTTACTTTCATCATACCAGCGAGCGCCGAATGTGAAATTCAAACCGTCCGTAATTTCGAAGGTGTTGTGGGTGAAGATAGACCAGCTCTCGGCGCTCTGCGTGAAGCGGTTGAGGCTGGTTGATCCGGCTGGATCAAGTCCACCGGTCAGCGCGGACAGTGGGTTTGCACCCAAAGTCCCCAAGGTTGCGCCTCCAGACAGGCCGGCAAACAGGAAGCCCACCTGCTCACCAAAATCTTCCGCCAGCGAGAAACGGTTGTTCGCTTCGATTTGTTCATCAGAGTAATAACCGCCAATTAGCCAGCTCAAACGCCCACCAAGAGCCTCGCCTTGAACCCGCAGCTCAGCAGAAAAAGTCTCGATATCAGTGTTGAGATTGACGTTGAAGGAATCGAGCGCTGAGAAGTCTGAATCGTAGAATTCCGCCGCGGAATATTCGCGGTATGAACCAATAAAGATCACGTCCGCATTGTCGCCGAGCGGATGTTCGATTTCAGCCAAGATGCCCCAGTTCTCAACGTCCGCCACCGGAGCGAAGTTCGTTGCGACGGTACGACCTTCTGCTGCTTCATCAAACCCGGCTTGATCAAATGGAGTCGTAGCGAAATTGCCTGTTGGCTGGCCACCAGCTGCGCCAAGACCAACGGCGGGAAAGAACGGGCTCAACGGTGTCTCAAAAACTTGAACCGCAACGCCAGAACTGGATTCGTTCTTGGAGAAATCTCCGATAATCCGCCCTCTGAAGCCGCTGTCGGTTTCCCAACCCACTTGTCCGCGCACAAGGTAACGATCGATATCATTGGTGTCGCCAATTCGATTGCCAGCGGCGTCAACAACAGTGACCGCGCCATCACGCTCACGGTAAGCGCCGGTCAGGCGCAGCGCTAAACTGTCCTGAACAATTGGGACGTTGACTGCGCCTTGAATGCCGATTTCATCAAACCGGCCATAGGTAGCATTGGCGAAGCCACCGAACTCGCTCAAATCAGGGCGTTTGTTCGTAATGTTAAGTGCGCCAGCAGATGTATTGCGACCGAACAGAGTGCCTTGCGGGCCGCGCAGAACCTCGACCCGCTCAATATCGACAAACTCGCCAAGAGCCACACCTGGTCGAGATTGATACGCACCATCAATGAAGATGCCGACGGCGCTTTCAAAACCAATATTGTTAGAGGTGGTGCCGACACCGCGAATTCGCAGCACAACTGAACCCGCAGCCGTTTGCGCAGTCGTACTAGAGAAGCTTGGGGCAACCGCAGCCACATCACGGATTTCAGTGACGCCTTGCCGTTCAAGTTGCTCAGGTCCGACCGCGGTCACAGCGATCGGAATGTCTTGGACATCCTCCGCCCGGCGGGTAGCAGTCACGATGATCGTGTTGTCGCGCGCCTCTGCCTGAGCATCTGCTTCACTATCTTGAGCCAGCACAGGCTGGGCTAGAAAACTGGTCGCCATTAGGCCAGCTGCATAGACTGCAAACTTCTTCGTCATAGGTTTCCTCTCCAACAAACCAATGTTTTAGTTTTATGGAGAGCAGACTAGTCATGCGAGAATCCACTGCGCAAGAGCGCGACGTGAGTTCTCACAAATTGATGCAAAAATGCCACATATTGTGCTTCAGCGCAGCAAACATGTGATTCATGCCGCAATTGCGAAACATCCTTGCGAGTTAGTTCGGCTTCGCGCGATCAGACTAAAACCCGTAACGCACGCCCAGCCACACTGTTCGCGGCACGCCTAGATCAATCGCACCACCAGAATTGCGTGTGACAATGGTTTCATCGAGCAGGTTCTCCCCGCGCAGGATGCCAGAGAACTGCCCTCCCAACGGGACTTGGACGAAGGCGTCAAGCGTCGTCGCCGCAGGCAATGCAGCGGTTTCCTGATCGTCTTCGAATTGCGCGCCAACATGTCGGACTGTTCCAGCGAGGCGCCAACCTTGTGCAGGCTGCCATGCCACAGTCGCGGAGAAAGAGAGCTCAGGTGTTTGCGGCGGACGATTGCCATCAAGCGCAAGCGAAGCGCCTGATCCATCGATCTGTGCATCAGTATACGCCAGTGAGCCATCGAAACTCACAGCTCCAAATGAAAGGCTCATAGCTGCTTCGACACCTTGCGCTTCAATCGCTGGCAAGTTCTGCCGTTGGCGCAACGTCGGCGAGAGCGTAACGTTGGCGATGGCGTTTTCAACCCGGTTGTCGAAGGCTGTCAGCGCCAGACTTACGCTTTCGCTCGGCTGCCAATCCAAGCCTACTTCGAAGCCCTCCAACCGTTCATTTTCCAGCTCTGCATTCGCCTGGGTAACAACCGGGAAAATCACAAATGGACGGTATAGCTCATTCAATGTCGGCAGCCGCAGACCAGTGTAAGCCGCTGCGCGCAATTTCACCCCAGCCCCGGCATCAAACGCGGCTCCAGTTCTCCATGAGAATGACCAGTCGCTTCGGTCCTCCGCGATACTCTCGCTCACAACGTCCCCTCCAGCGTCAACAGCGCGAAAGAAGCCATCGGATATGACGGTGCGATCCGCCCGCAATCCTCCAGTGAGCAGCAATGGTCCGATCTGCCAGTCGTCCTCAGCAAACAGTCCAAAGTCACTATTCGTGCCGCCTGCTCGCCTGCGTTCCCGCAAGGCGCCAGTAAAGCCGCTGAACGCTTCTTCCTGCAACTCGCCATCTGAACGACGATAGTCGACGCCCAGGCGCACAGTATGCCCGCCTCCCACAGGTGGGCGGATTTCGAATTTACCGCCGACCCCGGTAGATGGGGTGTTGCGCTGGTCAAGCACACGCACAAAACGCGTTGAACTGACCACAATGTTCGAAAAATTACGCGCCTGAATGTATGCAAGTGCGTCAAACTGCCAGTCGCCGCGCCCCACGATCCGCAAGCTTGCATCCTGCCCTTCGCTGGTGGAATCTGCGCCATCGAAGCGCAATGTCCGCGCGTCATCAAACACGAGGCCGCGGGCTTGCAACTCAACCGTATCAGACAATGGCGCAACGCCGCGCACTCCAATCGACCAACTTTCAAAAGCTGCGCGTGCCGATGCTGGCACACGCTGATCGTCTGGTGTGGTGAAAAAGCCCTGCCCGCGGTCCCAACGTCCGCTCAATACAGCAAACCCCGATCCCAGATTGGCCGCTAAACTGCCGCTCGCCTCTGTCTCTTCACGATCATTGACGAGCAGATTAGCGGAGACCGGACCAAGAGTGGTGGCATCCGCGCTTTCCAATTCGATAGTTCCAGCGAGGGCCCCTGCTCCGAATGGCCCCGAACCGCCTCCGCGAGTGACACGAATGGACGACAATCGCTCTGGCGCAATGGATGTGAGCGGCACAAACCCGAAAAACGGATCAGACAGTGGAACGCCATCAAGTACGACGAGCGCGCGGCTCGTAGCGTTGCCTCCTAGCGCCCTAAGCGTGACACCTTGCGCGCTGGGATTGCTGGAACGGCTATCCGAGCGGCGAAATTGCTGAAATCCAGCGACGTTTTCGAGCACATCTTCGATGCGCCCTGAGGCGCTTGCCACGATGTCCTCGCGCGTTAGGTCCGTGATTGCATAGGCCCCTGTCGACGGGGCAGCATCCAGCCCCATGCCAGTAACTACAATCTCTGTGGCATCGGTTTCATCTGCTTCTCCTTCACTTTGTGCAGCGAGCGCAGAGGACATAGAAAGGGGGAGAAAGGCCGCAGCGGACCAACGGATAATAGGCATAGTGCGAATCATTAGCGAAAGGCTGGCCGAGAGTCAGTTGCAAAATGCAATGATGACTCGCTTTTGAACAATCTGTGTGCTTACATTGCTGTCAGCAGGAGAGAGATTGAAAATGCTAGCCAAAGCGCCCGATTTTGATGTGCTAATCGTTGGGGCCGGAATATCCGGCATCGGCATGGCCGCTCACATGCAAATGAAGGCACCCGGACACACTTTTGCGATCGTTGAGCAGCGCGAGAACCTCGGCGGGACCTGGGACCTTTTTCGCTACCCTGGCATTCGTTCTGACAGCGATATGCATACGCTTGGCTTTGATTTTGAGCCATGGCGCCATGAGAAATCGATCGCAGATGCACCAGCCATCCTCGATTATCTCAACACGATCGTGGATGAGCGCGGTATTCGTGAGCATATCCGCTTCCAGCAAAAGGTGATTTCGGCTGATTTCCGCGAGGATGAGGCTCGCTGGCATGTCGAGCTAGAGCTAGCTGATGGACAGCGAAGCCGCGTCACGGCCAACTTCCTTTATCTTGGATCGGGCTATTACGATTACGATGAACCCTTCGATGCGGGCTTCGATTTCGGCGAGTTCGATGGTGAGGTGCTACACCCACAGTTTTGGCCGGAAGACCTCGATTACGAAGGCAAACGTATCGTAGTCGTCGGATCGGGCGCGACAGCGGTTACAATCGTCCCGTCGATGGCAAAAAAGGCTGCACATGTTACCATGCTACAGCGCACGCCGACTTGGATGTTTGCCCGCCCAGCAAAGGACCGCCTTGCCAATGCTCTGCGTAAAGTACTGCCCGAAAAGCTCGCGTATCGGATCACACGCTTCAAGAACATCAAGATGCAAGATATCGCGTTTAAGACCGCGCGCGATAAGCCTCAGAAGGTAAAAGACGCGCTTTATAAAGGCATCGAGAAAACGCTGGGCGCAGATTATGACCGGGCAAGTTTCACCCCGCCCTATGATCCGTGGGACCAGCGTCTGTGCCTAGTTCCCGATGACGACCTGTTTGAAGCGATGAACGCGGGAACAGCGTCTGTCGTGACCGGCCATATCGCAAAATTTGAAAAAGGGGGCGTGCGGTTAAAGTCAGGGGACTTTATCGAAGCTGACATTATCATCACTGCAACCGGCCTCAAACTGGCAGTTGCCGGCAAAATCGCGATCAGCCACAACGGCGCTCCGATCGACCTCAATCAGCGGTTTTATTACAAGGGTTGCATGTTCTCCAACCTACCAAACCTCGCGGTCGTATTTGGCTATTTGAACGCCAGCTGGACCCTTCGCGCGGACATCAATTCAGATTACATCTGCCGCGTTCTCAACCAAATGCGGACAACTGGTGCGCAAATAGCGACACCTGTTTTGACGCCGCAGGTTGAAGCGAATTTGGAGGAAGACGACATCTTCGATTTTTCCAGCGGTTATATCCAGCGCGGCAAGCATATCATGCCTCGCAATGCGGTGAATTACCCTTGGCGACTGAACCAAGAGTACGTGCTGGATCGTAAGTTGATGAAGCGCGATCCGGTTGATGATGGCTGGCTCGAATTCAGCAAACCACAAAGTGCGGTAAGCGAAAACAATGGTGAGCTTGAAGCTGCTGAATAGGTGCCATTGAGCGCCAAAGTTCTTGCAGACCATCCTGATGCTTGAGGTCGCGACCACTCTCGCCTAACCAACGCGGATGACCTCTCCTGAAAAGATTTGGACAGCAGGCCTCGTCATCATCGGCGATGAAATCCTGTCTGGCCGGACACAAGACAAGAATATCGGCCAGATCGCAAGCTGGTTGCAGGTGCAAGGTATACGCTTGGCAGAAGTGCGAGTTGTTGCCGACATTCAGGGCAAAATTGTCGAAGCGGTGAACGCGCTGCGCGCCGAAAATGACTACCTGTTTACCACAGGCGGGATTGGCCCCACACATGACGATATCACCGTCGATGCGGTGGCAGAAGCGCTAGGCGTGCCAGTCGTAATACATCCTGAAGCGCGTGCCTTACTGGAACGCTATTATGCGGATAAAGGCGGTGTGAACGAAGGGCGCTTGCGGATGGCCCGCGTTCCCGAAGGGGCCGACCTGATCCCCAATCGCATGTCAGGCGCGCCGGGAATACGACGCGGCAATGTCATCGTGATGGCGGGTGTACCGCACATTACCGCAGGTATGCTGGACGCGCTAACAGGAGAGTTGGAAGGCGGGGCACCGCTGATCAGCGAAACTGTAGGCTGCTGGATCGCAGAAAGCGAAGTCGCAGGCCTATTGCGCGAAGTCGAAGATGCACATGAGAATTGCCAGATCGGCTCCTACCCTTTCTTTCGCGAAGGCAAAGTTGGTGCGAACTTCGTCGTTCGCTCAACTGATGAAGCGGACTTGAGATCATGTATCGACAGCCTGACAGATGGCCTTGCCACCAGCGGATATGACTTCACGCCCGGCGGAATTTAGGCTGCCTGCACGATAATTGGCGATTCCTTACAAGGATTTGCCCATTTCTGCCGTTGTGAATAGGCAGATTTCGGGCATTCTTACCGCTTGAGGACTTAGGTGGGAGAATGTCTGATGCCAAATACTTCATCTGCTGTGCTTGGAGCGCTCGCGCCAAACAGTTTGCGACCGTTGGGCAAGACCGGTGATGGTCATCCGGTGGTTCGCGTCGCAGTCGGCTCAAACGGCGAGCGGGCTGACTATGTGATTGCGGATGGCGCAGCAATGGCACTCGAAGGGGAGCCGGTTAACCGCTCCGAAGCGCAAGCCGTAATCATTGATGACGTAATGATTGAGGTTGTCGCACGGCGCCGGGCAACATTTGAACACTCCTATGTTGAGGCATTGTTTGGCGGCTCTCCACCTCAAGGCACAATCGAAGATGTGGTTGAGAATGCGATGCGCTGGATCGCGATTATGCCTGACAGCACGCGCATTGATGTGAAACGCGGCTTGTTTCTGCTCGAACTCTGGTTGCGGCGCAGCTTTGCAGATCTTTCAATCGCCGATCGCCAGCAACGCCTGACTGACACAATCGCACAATCTGATTTTGACATTATCCGCTCACTAGGTCGGCTGAGAACGATCTTCTACTCCGCCTACTACCAACGGGCCGAAAGTTGGGCCGGGATTGGCTTTATCCCGCCGCAATCGCGGCCCGGTGCGCCAGCCTTTTCCAATGCGGACGATCTGTCACCGGTCCAGCTCCAAGGAACAGAGAATTGCGATTGGCTGGTGATTGGTTCCGGGGCTGGCGGAGCAACCGCTGCTGCAGCGCTCACCGCGAAAGGTGAAGACGTAATTGTTATTGAGAAAGGCGAATATTGGTCCACCGCCGAGCTACGTCACAAGGACGCTGAGCAATATGCCGGGTTGTATAGTGGCGGCGGATTGATGACATCGAGCAATCGCGAGATCGCGATTCTTCAGGCGGAATGCGTGGGCGGATCGTCATTGGTCAACAACGGTATTTGCTTCCGGCCTGACACCGCTAATCCGCATCCGCGAACGCAAGATGTCATCCAACATTGGCGCGATGAATTCGGAGTGGACGTTAACCCGGGCGGCAGGCTGACAGCTGCCTTTGACCATCTTTGGGCGCGGTTGGGCATTGCCAACATCACAGACGATCAGGCCGGTCCCAATGGGGCACACCTCAAAACAGCGTGGCAGGCGTTCCTCGATGCAGGCCACGGCAGAGCTGATGATGCGGGCGTTGCGGCACAAAATTTTGAAAAGAATTACGGTGCGCGGCACTCAGCGCGCGAATGCTGGGGATGCGGCTATTGCAACTCCGGCTGTCCTTACGACCGCAAGAGCTCCGTCGTTCAAACGCTCCTGACCGATGCGCAAAATGGCGGCGCGCGGATTGCAGAGAATACCGCTGCCTTCCGCATCAATATTGGTTGGAACCTGCACAACAAGCCTGTGAAGTCTGTTGAAGCGAGGCAAAACGGGCGGCATGTTCGCATCCGTCCGGCCAAAGGCGCAATCATCGCGGCGGGCACTGGCGCCTCTTCCGCGCTGATGGAACGGTTCAACTTTGCCGATATAGGCGAACAGATTTCCTGTAATTTGGCTTGTCCAGTGATTGCGAAAATGCCGCACAAGGTGAACAGCTGGAACGGCGTTCAAATGGGAACTTACGTGGATCGCGGGGACCATCTGATCGAAAGCTGGTTCCATCCACCCGCGACTTTTGCCGCATCTGTCGGAGGATGGTTTGAGGAATATGTCAGCCGGATGGAATCATATTCTAATCTTGTGTGTCTAGGCATTCTTGTGCCGGTCAGCGACATGGGTGAAGTTAAAAATGGTCACTACAAAGTCAGCCTGAAACGCAAGCACCGCGAAAAACTACGTGAATATGTAATCGATGCAGTGCGGATGCATTTCGCAGGTGGTGCGGTGGAGGTCTATCTGCCCACTTCCAACAACGTCACAGTTCGTCCCGACGACGATATTGAGGCCTTGGTTGAGCATCATTTGCAAGATGGGCATGATTTCATCGTCAGCACATCGCATCCACAGGGCGGCAATGTGATGGGCTCCAACCCACACCGATCAGTGGTTGGCGCAGACCTTAAGGTGCATGGCACTGGCAACCTCTACGTTGCCGATGCCAGCGTTTTCCCCTCTTCCATCCGCATCAATGCGCAAATGTTCACCATGGCCATCGCTCACGCCAATTTCGCCTGATCAAATGCAAACGCTGCTTTAACCCTTTTCACCTAAATAATGGGCATGGTGGCACAGGCACTGATAACGATTGATACCGAGTATTCATCGGGTCTCTTTACGGGACGTGGAGCAGCTGATCGGGCTGAGAATTTCGCACGCTCAGTCGCTTGTATCACACCGGATGGGCCCGCTGGCATCACTCACAAACTCAAAACCTTCGCCAATCATGGCTTGAAGGCAGTGTTCTTCGTCGATCCAATGCCGGCCATGGTGTGGGGGATCGCTGCCATCGAAGACGTGATCGGCCCGATCATTGACGCCGGCCAAGATGTGCAATTGCATTGCCACACAGAATGGCTCGAGATTGCTGGCCCTGATGCCGTCTTGAAAGGCCGGATAGGAAGAAACCTCAAAGAGTTCACCTTCGATGAGCAATGTGAAATCATCAGCTACGCGCGTGACACACTGATTGCGGCTGGCGCGCCGAAGCCGGTCGCCTTCCGCGCGGGAAACTATGGCGCGAATGACGACACGCTGCGTGCGCTTGCAAATACAGGCATTCGCTACGATTCCAGCCATTGCCCTGCTTTGATGGGTAAAGATGCATCAGAGATCGGGCTCACAGAAAATGACCGCGCGCCAACCCTTTACGAAGGCATTATTGAGGTTCCGGTGGGCGCGATCGCAACCATTGCAGGGGGACTAAGGCATGCTCAGATCACGGCGCTGTCGCTGGGTGAGATGACCGCCGCATTGCGTCATGCGCGTGACACAGGCCAAGCGAGCTTCACCATTGTTACACATTCATTTGAGCTGATTAATCGACGTACTTTGACGTTGAATAAGATCGTCAACTCTCGTTTCGAAGGCCTTTGCAGCGCAGTCGCACAGATGGATAGGGTCGAAGCAGGCAATTATCGCGACAATCCACCACTGCATGGCTCAGCAAGTAATCCGTTGTCGAGGGAGCCATTGCCCGCCAACCCGTTGCGCACCGGTATTCGCCTCGCCGAACAATTCGCCTCAAACACACTATACGGCGCGCTTTAATGGCCGGCTGTTCTACCAACATAGATTTTACGATTGGCTCCCGGCGCCTGCTATCTGTCGGTCGCGATCTGGCGACGTGGAGCTTTTCACTTGAGGAGATACTGCAAACCAACGGTGCTGAATGCAAGTCACCGCACCTTGGCACAGACGGCCTACTCGTCTTGTCGGCCCCTCAATCCGCAATGCCCGCAATTCGCTCCCAATTTCCTGATCATGTGATTGGCGGTGAGCAGCGCTATCGGCGCCACTACATTGATATGCGTCCAGAAGCCTGTTCGAGTTTTGAAGACTATCTTGCCTGCTTTTCGAGTAAGACCCGCTCAACTTTGCGGCGCAAACAGCGAAAACTAGTGAAAGAGGCAGGTGAAGGCTTTTCGATAACTGAGCACCGTAGCCCGGACGAAATTGAGGCCTTTTTGGGTGCGGCCCTGCCGCTGTCGGCAAAGACATACCAAGCGCGTCTCCTCGATGCCGGTTTGCCCGATACGCCCGAAGCGCGGGCCGAAATGCTGACCCGAGCAGAGGCAGGCCAAATGCGCTGCTATCTGTTGCACGCAAAAGGTTTGCCGGTTGCCTATCTTTCATTGCCAATCATTGGCCAAACTCTGATCTATGCGCATCTTGGCTACGACCCTGCATGGTCGCGTTTCTCTCCTGGAACCGTGCTGCAAATGGAGGCGCTCGACCGCCTGTTTGCTGAAAGGCAGTTCACCTATTTCGATTTTACCGAGGGTGAAGGCACACACAAGGCCATGTTCGGCACTGACAGTGTCGACTGCGTGAGCTTCGTGCTGCTTGAGCCAACATTGACCAACCGAGCCTTGCTGAGCGCTCGGGCGGGCTTCGACCAAATGATCGCAAAGTCGAAAAGCTTAGCTGAAAAAACTGGGACCTTGAGCAAGGTGCGCAGGCTATTGCGAGCCTAGAGACAAAGAGAGGCCGGAAGCTCAACGCTCCCAGCCCCTCTTTTACTTTCAATCGAATGGCAGAGCGTTACGCTCCTTCGATTTCCGAAATGTCGATCTTCAGACCTGGGCCCATTGTCGAGGTCAAAGAGACCTTTTTCATGTACTTACCCTTGGCGCCCGATGGCTTGGCTTTCACAATTGCTTGTGTCAGCGCTTCAAAGTTTGCCTTGATGTCTGCATCTTTGAACGACATTTTGCCAATGCCGGTGTGGATGATGCCCATCTTCTCTACGCGGAATTCAACCTGACCGCCCTTGGCATCTTTAACAGCTTGCTCCACGTTTGGAGTGACCGTGCCCAGCTTCGGGTTAGGCATCAGGCCCTTCGGACCCAGAACCTTACCCAGACGGCCTACAACGCCCATCATATCAGGGGTTGCGATAATCCGGTCATAGTCGAGATTGCCAGCCTGCATGTCTTCCATGAGGTCCTCTGCGCCAACTTTGTCGGCGCCAGCGGCCGTGGCCTTATCCGCGTTATCGCCGCGCGCAAACACAGCGACCTTCACGTCTTTACCAGTCCCTGATGGCAGCGAAACCATTCCGCGAACCATTTGGTCAGCATGGCGTGGGTCAACACCAAGGTTGATCGCGAGTTCAACGGTTTCATCAAACTTCTTAGAACCGTGCTCACGCAGGGTCTTAATCGCGTCATCTACGCCGTACAGCTTCTCGCTGTCGAGCTCTGCACGGACCTTTTGCTTTTTTGTCAGTTTAGCCATGGTTTCAGCCCTCCACTTCGAGGCCCATCGAATGCGCAGAGCCTTCGATGATCTTGATTGCCTGATCGACGTCATTAGCGTTGAGATCGGCCATTTTGGTCTCAGCAATCTCTTTGAGCTGAGAACGGCTGATCTTGCCTACCTTGTTCTTGTTCGGCTCACCCGAACCCGATTTGATCTTGGCAGCTTTCTTCAGAAGGTAGCTGGCAGGCGGGGTCTTAGTGGTGAAGGTGAACGAACGGTCCGCGTAGACGGTGATCGTAGTGGGGATCGGTGCGTTCTTTTCCATGTCCTGCGTTGCGGCGTTGAACGCCTTGCAGAATTCCATGATGTTCACGCCGCGCTGACCCAATGCTGGGCCGATAGGCGGTGATGGATTTGCTGTACCAGCTGGAACTTGCAGCTTGATATAGCCTTCAATTTTCTTGGCCACGATTGGCCTCCTTTCACACTGTCGGGTGGGCGTTTCGGCTCACCCTCATGTTAAGCGGTCAAACAGCTCATTTGCATGAGCCTCCCGCGCGAGTTTCCCCAAGCATTAGATCGGGAAGCGGCGCACATAGCGCGGCCACCCTCAAAAGCAAGCAATTTCGCCTTTGCATAGCCGATCTGCATCGACCGTTCCGACGCGTCTAAACACTCCGTTCATCGCATACACGCAACACATGGACCGCATGTTACACGGTCCTAGAGCCAAAAACCGTTCGATCAAAAGCAGCAGCCTAAATCGATTTAAGTGATCAAAGGTGTCGTGAGCGAGCATTCGCGCAAGCTAGCGCGACAAAATCAGGTAGGAAAACTGAACGGCGCCAAGATGAGCCTTACAAACCCGGCTCAGCAGGGTGAACGTCGTTCAGCAATTTCGTGGCGCGGGGTCTTCATACCCTTGGTCCGGCTGGTGAGATGAAACTGGCGGCACAACTCGCACGCATAGGCCCGCAGTTTAATCGGCGCTTCTCGCGCAGCGGCTTCTGCCTGCTCACGCGTCGCGAAACGCTTCTTTCTGCGGCAGATACCGATACGGGTCTTCATATTAATTGAGGGGCTTCACCACTCAAAAGACACTTATTTGACCAGTTCAACCTGCTCAAATTCGAGTTCAACCGGCGTTGCACGGCCAAAGATCGAAACCGAGACCTTGACCTTGGCTTTGTCGAAATCGAGCTCTTCAACGACTCCATTGAAGCTCGCAAACGGCCCGTCGAGCACTTTGACGCTATCGCCAATTTCGTAATCGACATTGACCTGTTGCTTGGGTGCAGCCTTCGCTTCTTCAACACCGCCAAAGTAGCGTGCAGCTTCTTTTTCGCTAATCGCTTGAGGTTTGTTGTTGTTGCCCAGGAAGCCAGTGACCTTCGGCGTGTTCTTGACTAGGTGATAGATATCGTCGTTCATCCGCAGCTTGGCGAGCACATATCCAGGCATAAACTTGCGCTCAACCTGAACCTTCTTGCCGCGCTTGACCTCGGTAATGGTTTCGGTCGGGACTTCGATTTCCTCAACACCTTCGGACAGACCAAGACGCTCCGCTTCGGAAATGATCGCCTCTTTAACCTTGTTTTCAAACCCGGAATAAGCGTGGATGATGTACCAGCGAGCCATCGAAAATCCTCAAACCAATTGAATTGTGTGCACAGTGGGCGGCGTAGACCGCCAAAAAAATCAAGCCAGCGTCAGCAACCAGGAAACGACCGAACTAAACACGGTATCAATCCCCAGGAAGAACAGCGACAACACCACCATCATGATGAAAACGAAGATCGCGGTGCGGATCGTCTCTTCGCGAGTCGGCCACACAACCTTACTGGTTTCCGTGCGAACCTGATTGACGAATTCAGCAGGAGACGTTTTGCGCTTTTTCTCTTCGGCCATGATGCGAGCCTTACTGTCCTTACAAACTTGACGCGGGTCTTTCCGCCGGTGACTTTCAGGTAGGGTTTCGCGCCGCCCCGAACAAGTCCGGGAGGGGCAAAGCTGATTGTCGATGTCGGAAAGACGCGATCCATCTACGCCTGAGTCTCTCCAAAAGCAAGCATCCTCGCGCTCCAGCCCCCTCCCCATTAAATGCTTCGCTCGTTAAGGGGCTAGTCAATACGAATATGCCCCTCTAGCGTGCGCGACTTCACATCGGGATGCGTAAGCTCTCATGACAAGAATACTCGGGGGATCGCCTAGCAATGGCCACCAATACGCCTGAATCGAAAACACTGGTTGATCATGTGGTCAACGTCTCAGACTTCATCTGGGGCGGTGAATGGAACGGAGAGCCGGTTTCATGGCTCAGCATCGGAGACGTAGCAGTCCCTCCGATGGTCGTCGTGCTGTTGGGCGTTGGCCTCTACATCATGGTGGGCCTGCGGTTTTATCCAATCGTCAAATTCTGGTCCGCGCTGAAAGGGCTGTTCAAAAGCCGCAAAGGCGAAGGCGCTGGCGAGATATCTCCTTTTGCTGCCCTATCAACTGCCCTTTCGGGCCAGGTGGGCACAGGCAACCTTGCCGGTGTCGCCTTTGCGATCGCATGGGGCGGGCCGGGCGCTATCTTCTGGATGTGGGTCACCGCCTTGATCGGCATGGCTCTCGCTTTTGCGGAAGGTTCCCTTGCCATCCGATACCGGGAACAGACTTCTGACGGGACTTACCGCGGCGGACCGATGACATACATCATGCTGGGTCTGGGGCCGAAATACACGTGGCTGGCGATTATTTTCTGCCTTGGCACGCTGTTTTCTGCACTTGTTACCGGCAACTCAATTCAGGCCAATGAGGTTGCAACTGGCCTCAACGAGCTATTCGGTATTGAACGCTGGGTCGGCGGCCTTGTCGTCGCGATTGCGGTGTTTGTTGTTATCATCGGCGGGATTAAGTCGATTGGCAACGTAGCGGAAAAAGTCGTGCCTTTCATGGCAGCGGCTTACATCGTCCTTGCGATTATCGCATTGATTCTGAATGCTGGAGACCTCCCTGAAACATTCAGCCGCATCTTTGCAGGCGCATTCAACAATCAGGCTGCCGAAGGCGGCTTTGTTGGCGCGCTGATCATTATTGCGATCAGGGCCGGTGTCGCGCGCGGACTGTTCTCAAACGAAGCCGGTCAGGGTTCCACCCCGATTGCCCACGCCGTCGCACAAACCAATGATCCGGAACAGCAAGGCCGCATGGCAATGCTGGGAACGTTCATCGATACCATGGTGATCTGTACAATGACGGCGCTGGTTATCCTTACAGTGCAAGGTGACTTTACTGGCGGCGGGCAAGCGGTTGAACATGTGTGGCAGTCTGATTTGAGCACGGTTGAAACGGCAGGGGTTGCGACCACAATCGCAGCCTATGCAGCAGCCTTCCCAATGTTGATTGCAGGCGTGCCGCTAGGTACTTTGGTGGTTAGCGTGGCGCTGATCCTGTTCGTGTTCACAACATTGCTCACTTGGTCATATTACGGTGAGCGCGCGATCACCTTTATCTATGACCGCGTGCCCGGCTCGACCCGCGGCGGTGAGAAGATCTTGCATATCATTTGGCGAGTGATTTGGTGCGTTGCTATCTTTGTCGGCGCTACTCAGCCATCGCAATTGGTCTGGCGCCTCGGCGACATCTCGAATGCGGCGATGACACTACCGAACTTGCTGGCGCTGATCTTGCTGTCTGGTGTGGTGTTCAAACTCGCCAGAGGAGACAAGACCGCTGGTGAAGACCATTTCGCTGACACAGCGGAAGAACCAGAGGAATACTGAGCCAAAACTCTCAGTCTGACTAAAAGTGAAGACCGGCCTGCCAGGAGCAGGCCGGTCTTCTTTTGTCTTGGGTAGCGAGACAAGGCGCTATGTGCCGTCTGGCCCGTCGATAAAAGCAAACCAAGCGCATATGTATTCTCACGCGGTCGCCAAAATTGCGCGAAATCTGGGCGATCATGCAGAAGCACGTCCTTAGCCAGCACCAACGATATGAGGGAAAATGGCAGGGGCACAGAGACTCGAACTCTGGACCTTCGGTTTTGGAGACCGACGCTCTACCAACTGAGCTACGCCCCTGCATGAAGCGGGCTGCGCATTAGATCAGCACGGCAAGCTTGGCAACACGCGAAACGCATTGCTCGCCTGCGATGCGATAAAACCTAGCCTGCGACGCGGCTGCGCTGCTATGTTGTCGCTACAATGCACTCGCCTTTCCCTGCCCCAATCCCTTCTGATATGCTGCTGCTCGCCTATCAGAGCGGCATTTTCCCAATGTCGGATCGGCGCGATGATCCTGAGGTTTTCTGGGTGGAGCCGCGCGAACGGGCCATCATTCCGCTCGAAGAATTCCGCCTGTCAAAGTCTTTGAAGAAGGCCGTTCGTCAGGATCGCTATACCGTCACACTCAACCGCGACTTTGCCGCTGTGATAGAGGCTTGCGCTGCTCCGCGTCCGGGCCATCCTGAAAGCTGGATCAGTGATCGCATTATCGCCAGCTATCGACAGTTGCACGCGCATGGCTCAGCCCACTCGATCGAGTGCTGGTTGACCGATGCAGCAGGCGATCAGCAATTGGTCGGCGGGCTGTACGGTGTCTCATTCGACCGGGTGTTTTGCGGCGAAAGCATGTTCTCACGCGCTGACAATGCCAGCAAGGTCGCGCTGACTTGGCTCGTGGCGCTGATGCGCCATGCTGGCTACACACTGCTTGATTGCCAGTTTATGACGGACCATCTGGCGAGCCTTGGTGCGGTAGAAATGACGCAGAGTGATTATCTGGAATTGGTCGCCGAAGCGCGTGACACGCCTCCGCACCTTAGTCTAAACCGCGCTTACGGTGACTTCACCGAAGCGGGAAACCAGCTCTCAGCTCATTCTTCTCCGGGAAAAGCCATCGCGCAGTCTTTCACCCAGACATCGTAGACCGGGTGTTCGACAACATTGATGCTGGGAGAGTTCTTGAACAGCCAACCAGAAAACACGTCAGCAAAGTCGTCAGAGCTGCGGTCCTGCACCAACACCTGAACAAAAGCGCCAATTTCCTGAGGCATTTCCCACGGAGCGGTGCGCTCACAAGCTGACAAGCGGATGATGACCGGCCCTTCGCGGCGCGTTTCACCGGGACTCATCTCAAAATCTTGGCTGACATTGTTGCGCTTGTTCAGCAAGCCGATGGTCGCCACCCGTTCCGCCATAGGCGTTGAGCCTTCAACCTCTTCAACTTCAATTTCAGGCGTGTCGGCATTGGCGATGCCGTCGGGCACTTCAGTAGATTGTGCTGTTGGCGCAATATCGCTGTCACCGCTACCGCAAGCAGCGAGAACCATGATCAAGCCGGTGGCGAACGCTGCGCGCATACTTTACCCTTCCGGGGTCCAAGCCTCATAATCGCCGACAGCACTGGCCCGTTTACCACCTTTCTCAAGCGCGCCTTGCGGACGATAGGCTGCGGCCGTGCCGGTCGCGTTGGGTGTGTAATCGGCTTCCCATATCTTGGCGGGCGGAAGGTTGCTTTCGGGAACGTCATCAAACGCTCCATGCAACCAGCCGTGCCATTCTGAGGGAACGCGGCTCGCGTCATTTGCGCCCTCATACATTACCCAGCGACGTTCGCGGCTGATGTAAGAACCATTGGGAGCATCATCGCTGCCCTTTTTCTTGCGCTGGCGATAATACTTATTGCCTTGCGCATCAGTGCCAACGTGCTCACCATTGCGGCTTGACCACAGATGTGTGCCGATGGTCGCACCATCCCACCACGTGAAGATTTTTCCGAGTAATCCCATGCGGGCAGCGTCTAGAGTGGTTTTGATTGCGCTTCAAGCGAGAGAATTCTGGTTTCCGCATGCGTTTGCGGACTTGAATTTCGTCGACCAAGCATAGCGAATAGGCCCGCAATCACACCTTAATCTATGGCAAATCGTATGTCACCAGATCACCTGGCTCGATACCAAAATCAGCTGACAGCCCGCCGCGTATCTCCAAAACAGCGCTAGTCATGCCGTCTGAGGGCACCGAATCAAGCGAATATGGCACGGTGTTCGCTGCGATATTGGTAATCCGGCCATCCGTGCCGACAAAAATAATATCGAGCGGGATCGGTGTGTTTTTCATCCAGAAACTGCGCGGTGCTGGCGGGTCTGACGGGAACAGCATCGCCTCGTCATCAGGCAGCTCTGTTCGGAACATCAACCCGCGCGCTTGAGCGGCGGGCGTATCAGCAAGCTCGGTCTTAAACGTAATTGCATCCCCGCCTTCACCAACGATTACATCGATTATGCGCAAGCCTGTTATGGGATGGATATCCGCATCACTGCCGACTGCATTTGCTGTCTCAGATTCGGAACCAGCAATTTCCGGCTCCGCCTCTGCCACAGCGCAGCCGCTCAATGCGAGAGCTGCGGCGCCGGCCAAAACCACTTGCGAAAAACCTACCATAAACCTGTCTCTCCGGACTCTTCTTCTTCCGCCTCAGCAAGCCATTCTTCGATCTCTTCTTGCGACTCAGCATCGACAATGGCCCGTGCTGCGGCAAAGTCATGGCCCGCCCGCAGCATCGCTGCAATGTGTTTATCGCGCGACTTTGGATCGACATCCTTGCGGCTGAACGGGCCAAACCCGCGCTTACGTGCTAGCAGTATGACTGCCCGCCTTGCGGCAGCCTGACTGGGTTCCTGATCACCGCGGATCGATTCATCAATGCCAGCCGCGTATAGCGCTTGATTGACGCGCCTTGCGCCAAAGCCGCGCGCCATCAAATCACGGCTGCGCGCCTTCGCATAGGCTTCATCATCGACATAACCCAGGTCAATCATCTGCTCGACGATACCGTTTACGTCCAACTGAGGCGCTTCGCCGTCATCGGCATCATCACCGCCTGCAACCCCGCGCTCGCGGATTTTGCGATGCAGATAAGCCTCAAGTTTGGCCCCGCTCGTCGCAAAGCGAGCAACATAGGAAAGCGCCAGATCGCGCAAGGTTACCGCGTCGAGCGGCTTACGCACGCGCGGTTTGCGGCGACGCGAACGCGCATCTTTGTCACTATCTGACGATGACAATTTCGTTTCCCATGAAACCACTTCGCCTTATTCGTGCCACAGTCCTTATCAAAACGTGACTTTGAAACCTGTTGGATGCAATGTCCAGCATGCTGAACATGAGGGATCTGGCGCACTTTACCGCGCCGTAACATACGGGTATCGCTGAACAATTATGACCGACGCCGTATTGACGCCGACGCCTAATGATTGCGAATTGCCGCGCATCCGGGCCCAGTTTGAAACCTTTAATGATGCGATTGACTACGCCGCGAAGAGCCAAAAGGGGCTCAACTTCCATGATATGCGTGGACAATTAGAGCGCGTTTACCCCTATTCTGAGCTGCGCGAAGACGCTCTTGTCATGGCGCGCCGTCTGATCGCAAGCGGCATCAGCAAGGAAGATCGCGTCGCACTGATCGCGGAAACTGGCCCCGACTTTGCCGCATTGTTTTGTGCCTGCGTCTATGTTGGCGCGTGGCCTGTGCCGCTGCCCCTGCCAACGACATTTGGCGGCAAGGAAAGCTATATCGATCAGCTTGCGGTGCAGTTGCAAAGCAGCGATCCGGCGGTTCTGATCTATCCTGAAGAAATTGCCGAAATGGCTAGCGCCGCAGCAGCCAAGCAAGGCTGCAAAGGTGAAAGTTGGCAAGATTTTGAAAAGCGCGCGGCGCCCGAATGCGATCTGCCAAAAGCTGATCCAGAAGATATCTGCTATCTACAGTATTCGTCAGGCTCCACCCGTTTCCCAACCGGCGTTGCTGTTACGCACCGGTCTTTGCTGCACAACCTCTACGGGCACGGGACCAGTATGCATCTGGGCGAAAATGATCGCTGCGTCAGCTGGTTGCCGTGGTATCACGATATGGGTTTGGTTGGATGTTTCCTCTCGCTGATTGCGAACCAAGTTTCCGGCGATTATCTCAAACCAGATGCTTTTGCGCGCCGCCCGCTCGCATGGCTTGATATGATCAGCCGTAATGAAGGCACGACACTCTCTTATTCGCCGACGTTCGGGTATGACATTTGCGCCCGGCGCATCTCTAGTCAAAGCAGTGTAGCTGACCGTTTCGACCTTTCGCGCTGGCGCGTTGCCGGCAATGGCGCGGACATGATCCGCCCCGACGTGATGCAAAGCTTTGTCAACGCATTTGCCGATGCGGGCTTCAAAGCGAGCGCATTCACGCCTTCCTATGGCCTTGCCGAAGCAGTGCTAGCTGTAACGGTTATGCCGCCGGGCGAAGGTATCCGGGTCGAGCTCGTCGAAGAAGAACGCCTGTCTGGAACGCCGCGCGATATCTCGCGCCCGGCCCGTTACCGTGCGATCGTCAATTGCGGCAAGACGCTGCCTGATATGAAGGTCGAGATCCGCGGCGAGGATGGCCACGCCCGCGGCGATCATCAGATCGGCAAGGTTTGGTGTCACGGGCCAAGCGTAATGCACTCATACTTTCGCAATCCAGAAGCGACAGACGATTGCCTGGTCGATGATTGGCTCGATACCGGCGATATGGGCTATCTGGCGGAAGGTTATCTGTTCATCGTCGGCCGCGCCAAAGACATGATCATCATCAACGGCAAGAACCACTGGCCGCAGGATATCGAATGGGCGGTTGAGCAGCTGCCCGGCTTCAACCACGGCGATATTGCTGCCTTCGCAGTTGAGACAGAAGGCGGCGAAGAATCCCCTGCTGTGCTCGTCCACTGCCGCGTATCGGATCCGGTCGAGCGGGTGCGCCTGCGTGAGCAGATTTCAGACAAGGTTCGCTCGGTCACCGGCATGAGCTGCGTTGTCGAACTGGTTCCGCCGCGCACTCTGCCGCGCACCAGTTCTGGCAAGCTCAGCCGCGCAAAAGCGAAGAAGCTATATTTGGCAGGCGAAATCGTCCCACTGGAACTCGCAGCCTAACCTACTCCCGGCGTTGCTCGTCTATAGGAGCCCAACGTACGCGTACCGGGCCAAAGCTCGGCTCGACGCTGACTTGTGCGCCTTGCTCAGCAAGGATTTCTGCAGCGCGCGCGGCGTTTTCACCGTTACCAACCAGTTCAATCGGGAGGTCGATACGTTGCCGCGCCCAAGCCACCACCAAAAGCGCTTGCGTACCGGCAACGGTCGGTTCCCCTTCCTCGTTGAACTCAACAAGGTCAGGTAAGTCGCCGCGTGGTGGCAGCAATTCAATGGTCCACTCCGGCTCGGTCGCGGCAATGCGTTGTTCCAATGTGCGATAGGCGACCAATGATGCCCCATCTAGCGGTTTTGCGCGAACCATCGCCTTGCGGCGGGTGCGATCAACCAGCACGTCTGCGTCGTCGACCCCCGCCACCAAAGCCAACCGCTTGGCCAAGTCGTCGGCCCGCGCGCTTTCTGCCGCCTCTTCGCGGTCGCGTGAGGCGGACAATTCCGCTTGTTCAGCCGCAGATGCGGTCGCTGCCTGCGACTGGATCAGGGTCAGCTCAACAGGGCGCCCTAGACGCGATGCTAAAGCGCGCTCTGTCGCGACTTCAGCCTCGGGCCTCAATTGCGACGTGAAGACCGTTGCAAAAATCGATATGGACTCATTGCCAAATTCGATCTCTAGATCGCTTACACGCGAACGATCATCGAATTTCTCGACAATCTCGCTGCGCACGATCCGCTGCGCATTGGCTTCCCACGCAATCTGTTGCAGCGAAAACGCCAACGGAATTGCGAGGCCAAGGAATACGCTCGCCACAGCAACGTTCTGAAACAAAGTGTTGCGCTCACTTAAGGTGGTGCGAAAGCCGTAAAGGCGCGCCATGCCCCATGCGGTAAGCGCAATGGTGAGCAAGTTGGTCACATAAAGCAGCAGCGCACCGGAAAAGACCGTCCAGTTCCATGTCGCAAGGCCAAAGCCAACGGCAGCCAGCGGCGGCATCAAAGCGGTCGCAATCGCCACGCCTACAATCGTGCCCTCACGCCCGCGTATCATCGCATAGGCTCCCGCCAGCGCGGAAAACAATGCCACCATCAGGTCAAACAAATTCGGACGCGTGCGCGCTGCAATCTCTGGAGTGATGGTCTGTATCGGTGAGAAAAACACCAGCATGGCGCACAGCAAGACTGCTATAAGTGTGCCCCACGCCAAACTGCGCGCCGATTGCTTGAGCCAAGGGTAATCGCCAATCGCCAAGGCAAAGCCCAAGCCCATGATTGGCCCCATCAACGGTGACAACAACATCGCGCCGATCACAACCGCTGGGGAAGAAAGCAGCATACCAAGAATTGCGATGCCGCCGCTCATCGCGGTCATGAACAAATAGCGCTCGGACAGAGCGCAATCCTCGCGCCGCTTTTCGATCACGCTGGTCTGGTTGACTGTGCCGACGACATCTTGAAGCCACCAACGCCGCACGCTGAACAGCACACGCGAAAAGGTTGAGCCGCTTCCCGCAACGGCAGCGGTGGGTACTGGGTCTGGATGACCCGTGGCCTTGGATGCGGCGCTGGGCGCCGCGACAGCTTCAGTATCGCTGCCACTCGGCCGTGTTGTTGACTTATTTTCCCCTTGATTTGACATCAAATTCCGCCGTCCTTGGTAGGTAATGCCGCTCAACTACTCGCAATTGCTGCGGAACGGAAGCACATGCTCGCAGCGACCATTCTCGCCGCTCGCTTTAGGATGGACGCGCGCCCACGGTTAGGGCACTATCTTGAACAATGTGTCTTAGATCACTAATACAGTTATAAGAAATGACATTCTGACACTATTGTCGCAGCATAACTGGCTTTCAGGGAGTTGAATAAGCCCGATGAATACGACGCAAACGACAACCAAGACCGAAACCGATTTTGAGCTGACCCCGCCTGATCCGGTTCCCGCGGTGGCCCCTGAAAAGGCCGCTGGCCTTGTGCCGGTTGATGCTGAGAAGCGGACCAAGCTGGATGAGAAGGTCGAAGGTTTTGTCACTGATCTCGTCTCAGAAGATGCCAACTCCCCCGCCTTTGGCGAAAAGGTCGATCAAATCACGCGCATGGGTCAGGAACAGATCCGCGCTGCGGCTGCCATGTCCAACCGTTTCTTGGATCGCCCGGTGCGCTCAATGGACGGAGATGGTTCGGTTGGCGCAGATTTGGCTGAGCTGCGCCGCACAGTCGAAGATCTAGACCCCGGCCGCAAAGGTAAATTGCGCGGCCGCAAGCTCTTCGGCATCATCCCATTCGGCAACAAGCTGCAAAACTATTTTGATAGCTACACATCTTCGCAGGGACACATTCAATCCATCCTAGAGCGGCTCTCATCAGGCAAGAAAGAACTGCACGAAGATAACGCCGCGATTGACGTGGAACGCCAGAAATTGTGGGCGGCCATGGGCGAGCTGGAGCAGATGATCCACATCGCCAAAAAGCTCGATGCACGGCTTGAAGAAACCGCCAATGAGCTAGATGCGACCGATCCAGCCAAAGCAAAGGCGCTGCGCGAAAGTGCGCTGTTCTATGTTCGCCAACGTACACAGGATCTGCTGACGCAAATGGCAGTGAGCGTGCAGGGATACCTCTCGCTTGATTTGGTCAAGAAGAACAATGTTGAGCTGGTCAAAGGCGTTGACCGCGCCAGCACCACGACGGTAGGCGCATTGCGCACGGCGGTGACGGTGGCGCAGGCGATGACCAATCAGCGGCTGGTGCTCGGCCAAATTACCGCGCTCAATGAAACCACAAGCGGTATTATCGATTCCACCAGCACTCTGCTGCGCGAACAAACCGGCCAGATCCATGAGCAGGCCGCGTCCAGCACTATTCCGCTCGAAACGCTGCAACGCGCATTCCAGAACATCTATGACACCATGGACGAAGTCGATGAGTTTAAGGTGCGCGCGCTGCAAAATATGAAGCAGACGGTCACCGTGCTTTCGGATGAAGTCGAGAAGTCCAAGGGCTACATCGCCCGCGCCGAAGGTCAGGCTCAAGCAGAAGCCAAAGTTGCCGCTGAACCGTCGCTGTTGGCGCTGGAGGATTAATGCCAGATACGACACGCGAGTCCGATCAAATCCTTTCTGCTGCGGGCAAGAGCCTGCAAGTCCAACGCGAAGGCGGAACGCATCGTCCAGGCGACAGCATTGGCAAGGGATCCGCTGCGACCAAGCGAAAAAATTGGCTCAAACGCGCCAAGTATTTCGCTGGCGCGGTTCTCACCATTTTTGTGAGCGCCTCAGTGGCGGGCCTTGTGCTCGACGGCATAGGGTTTGCAGGCATCATGGCAGTGGCGCTCGCGGTAATGGCTGCAGCTTATGTTTTCTCCAATTACCCAAAGGTCAAAATTCCCAAACGCACAGAGCTTAAGCAAGGCGAGCCTAAGCAAATGGTCGCCCGCACGGAATTGTGGCTGGAATCTCAGCGCCCCGCCCTGCCCGCGCCTGCTGTCAAAGTCGTCGATCAGATCGGCGTCCAATTGGACGCGCTCGGTTTGCAATTGGAAACAGTCGATCAAACGCACCCCAGCGTTGCTGAAGTGCGCGAGCTGGTGGGCGAATACATCCCTGAAACGATCGACAATTACCGTAAGATCCCTGAGCATCTGCGCGGCGAACAACATGTCGGCAAATCAGCTGACGACCGTCTTACAGCCAGCCTCGGCAAGATCAGTGGCGAGATTGACCGCGTGACCCGCCGATTAGCAGAAGGCGCGCTGGATGATCTCGCCATCAAGGATCGCTACCTTGAATACCGTTATGGCGGTGATGAAGCGCTCAGCGACAACACCTTATCGGACAAAAGCTCATGAGAGTGGCCTTGCCGCACGATCTAGGCCGCGAAGAAGTACGCCGCCGTATGCATGAGCATTCCGACAAGATCGGCAGCTATTTCCCTGAAGGCACAGCGCGAGTTGAAACAACTTGGCCGGAAGAAGACCGCATGGAGTTGCTGGTTACGGCTTGGGGTCAGCGAGTTGATGGCTATGTCGAGGTGCAGGATGCCCAGGTCATTATCGAATTTGATCTACCCGCTATCTTAGGCATGGCGCGGCCATTGATTGAACGCGCGATCCGCAAAGAAGGCGGCAAGCTGCTTGAGAAGCGATGAAATCGGTTGTTAACCACGCTGGATCACGCGCAGGTTATTGATATTGCATCGTTAAAATTCTTCGAAATCGGACTAATTTCTGACGCAGATGATTTGCATAATCGCAAATCTGCTGCCAAGGCTGTCAACTCAATTTGACGTTTCTCATGTCACTTTGATGGAATTCGGGAGCATTAGTTATCGGCGAACCGGTTGACGAAACGACTTTGCGCAACGCCTTGCGCGCTGCCACCGCTCGGTCCCACGATCAGTTGGATCAGGCCATGCGCTCAGTGGCTGGCTGGACCGAACCCGCTGAATATTCATTGTTTCTTGCGATGCAGCACCGGTCGCGCGCAGGGATTGAACTATGGCTTGGGCGACATGCCCCGACGAAGCTCTCACCGCCGCCGCAATGCTCACTAATTGCGGATGATCTGGGTCTGATGGATACGCCTTACCCAACTGAATATCCCGCGTTTGAGCCTAGCGGACCCACTGATCATCCATCTGAAGCTGCGGTTTTAGGTGTTGCATGGGTGTTGGCAGGTTCATCCCTAGGCAATCGCGCTATCCTGCATGATCTTCGCCGGAATGGGCACGCCGATTGGCCTCACGCTTTTCTGGGCGATAACAACATGCTGGCGTTCTGGAACGACCTGCGTCCCATGATTGAAGTGCCAGCCAATATCGAAACGGTGGAGACAAGTGTCGCTGCCGCACAGGCCACATTCGCCCATTTCATTGACGTGGCGACTAAGGGGCCGAATGAAGCGATAGGCAAGCGGTCTGAAAACGACCCGGACCAACTTCTGAAATCGGCCTCAGATGCAGAGGTTGAGGCCGTGCTAGTCAAAAGCTCCAAAAGCACCGCAAGAATTACTCAGGCGTCAGAAATGGCCGATGATCCTGCTGATGTTCCAATAATCGACGCGCCGATTGCCCGTGGCAAAAAATCACAGGCCATAATTACGCGCCCCGAAGATCCCAAAACCCAAAGTGTATCCGTATGAATTTTGCTTCTAAAAAACCTAGCTTGACCGAGTGTGATCGTGAGGCAATCCATCACATTGCGCTCGTTCAACCATTCGGCGGACTAATCGCGCTTAACGCCGATTGGTTTGTCGCTCACCGATCAATCAATTGCGGTGATCTGCTTGGTCTTGAGGCCAACCCAGAGATCGGTCAGGAAATCTCAGCCTATCTGCAACCATATGCGCTGCAAGTTCTCCGAGAAGCCTTGGAAAGGCTGGCCGGACCCGATCAGGTTGAGCGACAATTTGGATTGCGCTTAACGCATGGCGGTGACCTGTTCGACGTCGCGATCCACAGCACCGATAGCAATATCATCATTGAGTTTGAGCGGCACGAAGAGGCGGACTACGCCAACCATCTTTCTATGTTGGGCCCGGCGCTGTCGCGGTTGGAAAAGTTCAGCGATCTTGCTTCATTGAGCGAAAATGCAGCAGTCATTGCACGTGAATTGCTCGGATATGATCGGGTGATGGTTTATCGCTTTCATCCCGATGATAGCGGTGAAGTGATCGCGGAGGAACGCCGCAATGACTTGGAGCCCTATCTTGGACTGCGTTATCCGCGCGCTGACATTCCTCAACAAGCACGCGATTTGTTCCGCCGCAACAAAGTGCGCGTCATCAGCGATATGTTCGCCCAGCCAGTTCCGATTGAGCCGCAGTTAGGACTGGATAGCGAGCCGTTAGACCTTTCGATGAGCGGGCTGCGCGCCCATTCAGAGATGCACATTGAATACATGCGCAATATGGGGGTTCACGCCTCGCTGGCAATCGCCATCGTCGTTCAGGGTCAGCTCTGGGGCATGATCTCCTGCCACCACTATTCCGCTAAGACGCCGCCATATTCATTGCGTACGGTCGCAGAAACATTTTCACAGATGTTCTCACTGATGCTTGATCGAATGCTGATCAAGCAAGCTGAGCACACAAGGAAACGCGGGCGAGCGCTGCACGATCAACTGATGATGCGGCTTGCAGGCGGCACATCGCTCAGTAATAACCTTCCCTTGCTTGATACGCTGTTGGTTGATCTAATCCCGCATGATGGCTCTTCAGCGTGGATAGACGGTGTGTATAGTTTTCGAGGTGCTGCCCCCACGAAGGAGCAATTCCTCAATTTGCTCCCTGCTCTGAATAGCGCCCCGATAAGCAGCATTGTGGCAACGCACGCACTGGTCGAGCAGATACCCCAAGCGCAACCATTTTCTGAAGAAGTCGCAGGCGCGATGGTGCTTCCGATATCTCGATACCCGCGCGATTTTGTGGTTCTGTGGCGCAAACCTCTTGCAAAGATTGTGACTTGGGCAGGCGATCCATCGAAAGCGAAGAGCACTGAAGGAGAGCGGCTGTCCCCGCGCGGCAGTTTCGATGCATGGCATGAAGCTGTTGAGGGTCTCAGCACCGAATGGAGCGAGGACGAGCAGCAAATCGCTGAAAGCCTTCGCATCACTTTGCTCGAAGTTGTCCTGCGTATGACTGATGAAGTTGCTCGTGAACGCAGCCGCGCTCAAGAACAGCAAGAACTGCTTATCGCGGAATTGAACCACCGCGTGCGCAACATACTCAATTTGATCCGCAGCCTCGTTAATCAGTCACAGCACGATGCCACCAGCATCATCGATTTCAGCAAGATCATTGGCGGGCGGATTAATGCTCTTGCAAGCGCGCATGACAACATCACGCGCGAAAACTGGGCTCCGGCTCCTGTCACTGCGCTGATTGAAACCGAATTGGAAGCCTATCTTCAGGAGAAACGCGAACGCATGTTTCTGACCGGTGATGAGGTTCTGATTAAGCCAGAAGCTTACACCGTGCTTGCACTCGTTGTGCACGAACTGGTCACAAATTCGGCTAAATATGGATGCCTATGCGACAGTCACGGCCAGTTGCGCGTCGATTTATCACGCTCTGAAAATGGTGGACTGCTTATCGAATGGAAAGAAAGCGGCGGACCTCCGGTCAAACCACCGACCCGCCGCGGGTTCGGCTCAACCATAATTGAACGCTCGATCCCATATGAGCTGAAGGGCGAAGCGGAACTGCGGTTTAAGCTCGCCGGATTGGAAGCGAGCTTCACGATCCCAGCTCAATTTATCGTCACCCCGTCGCCCGAAGACATAGCCGCATCTACGGCGAAGGCCGCGAAAAAAGAGGCGTTACAGGCCCAAGTTGCAAGGCTCCCCAACCATGTTTTGGTGGTCGAAGACAGCATGATTATCGCCCTCGACACCGAAGAAAACTTAAAGCGGCTCGGTGTGCCAAAGGTTAGTGTCGCCAGCAGCGTCGCCGGAGCCTTAGAGGCAATAAAGGTCCATAAGCCCGACTTTGCCATACTGGATTTCAACCTTGGCGCTGAATCCAGCACGCCCGTAGCCAGCGCATTGAGCGAAGTTGGCGTGCCATTCGTCTTGGCGACAGGCTATGGCGATATGGAAAGTCAGCTTGAGGACATTGGTGCACAAGCGCTTTTGCGAAAACCATATGGCCGCGATGAGATACGCAGCGTTTTAGGCGTGACGGATTAAGGTTAGACCGAGGTGAGCGTTTTACTTCGCCATGATCAACAGGGTCGTTCCCGCGTCGGCAAAATCGATCGCACCTATGCCACTCGCGATAACGCATTCACCGGTAGTGGCTGTTACTTTTTCCGACCCATCAAAGAACGCTAAGGTTCCATCAATCGGCAATGCCAACATTGTAAGCGCAAAATCGGCACACGTTGATGCGTCTGGTGAACCTACAATGCGGTCGATGCGAAAATGGTTCGCATCAAACAGAGTTTGCCCGCGTTCTGCCACGCCAGAGCGGTACTGCGCAGCATAGGGCCCGCCGTCAGCAACCGCGATAGCACGCTCCAAATGTAACTCACGCGGGCGTCCATAATCAAACAGCCGAAATGTCGTATCGCTGTTCTGCTGGACTTCAACTAGCGACAGACCAGGCCCAATGGCGTGCACCGTGCCAGCTGGCAGATAGAATAAGTCACCGGACTTCGCCTCATACCAAGTGAGCAGGCTCTCAATCGCGCCGCTGGTAGCAGCCTCAGCCATCGCTTCGGGTGAGATCACCTCATCAAAACCAATCGCCAATGTCGCACCTGGCTCTGCATCGAGCACCAGCCAGCATTCCTCTTTCCCCGCCTCCCCTGGCAGCGCCTGCGCATCAGATGGGTGGACTTGAACTGACAGCTTCTCGCTGGTGAACAAATATTTGACAAGCAGCTCATTCAATTCAGGTGGCGGATCAAACCATATCTCGCCGATCCGCGCGTCCCCGAACACCTGAAAAGGCCTTGGCAAAAGATCGCGGCCCCATACCTTTTCCACCGCCTGCGTGGTCAGTTTGCGGGCAATGTTAGTGGCTGATGCCCCTAGAAATGAGCGGGAATGAGGCGCATTCATTGCTTGCTCGCCCCTTGCAAATTGCCAACTTTTTGCGCGTCTTCGTGCGAGGTGACCAGCACCTCGTCGCCGTTGACGATAATGCAAACATTTTTGAGGCCAATTGCCGAAATACGGGGCCCATCGCTAATCGTCAGCACGTTTTCACATTCGACCAGGTCAGCACTCTCAGCCGTGACATTACCCTCTCCGTTACGATCCAAAGCGTCATGCAGGGCTGCCCAATTGCCAATATCCGACCACCCCATTGCTGCGGTAACCATCGCTGCCCGATCAGTATTCTCCATCACAGCGTAATCGACCGATTCGCCCTTGATTTGTGAGAATGCCTCAGGCTCTGGATGAAACCGCTGACCTTCCGCGCGGCCTTGTGCGACTGAACGCGAAACCGCATCAGCCATGGCAGGGCGATGGACTGCAAGTTCGCTCAAAAACGCTCCGGCCCGGAAGGCGAAAATGCCGCCGTTCCAGCTGTAATTGCCGCTTTTAAGATAGGCCGTAGCCCTTTCGAGATCGGGCTTTTCGACAAATGCATCGACAGCAAAACCAGCAGCCAAAGCGGCACCCTGCTTGATATAACCGTAACCCGTTTCAGGCCGGTCTGCAGCGATGCCGAACGACACCAAATAATCCTGACGCGCAAGCTCGGCTGCTTGCAGGGCAGCTGCGCAAAAGGCGGTTTCGTCCGCAATGTGATGATCACTTGGGCACACGAGCATGATCGCATCGGGATCTAGGCGTGCTGCAGCCAGTGCAATCGCTGGCCCAGTGTTGCGAGCGGCAGGTTCAATGATTAGGGTCGCAGCGCTCTTTTGTGGCACTTGCTGCTCGATCAATTTGGCGTGATGAGCGCCTGCAACAATAACTGGAGCAGCAAAAACGTCCCGGTCGCTCGCGCGACCGATTGCTTGCTGAAATAGGGTCTGTTTGCCGGTCAGCGGCAAAAATGGCTTCGGTTTCGCCTCACGGCTCACCGGCCATAGGCGGGTACCGCTGCCGCCGCACAGGATTACAGGATGGATGGCTCTTTGCTTGCTCATTTCACCACCCTCGTAGCAGATAAGGGGTTAAGACAGACTAACTCGAAGCCTTTCGGCGGAAGAAATCCCGCCAAAGCACATCACCGGCCGGTAAAATCAACACGGTAGCCATAGCGCGCCTCGACCGGGTTACCATTGGCGTCTCGGGCTGGATTGAACCGTATTTTGCGCTCAACCAAGTCGCAAACAAGGCCGGTTGTCTGCGCATCGACACCGCTTCGCGCCACTGAGCAATTCTTCGAACGCCCGTCTGTTGTGACCGTGAATACGACGGTGACCGACTTACCAAATCGAGTGCGTCGCCCTCCTTCAGGAACGGGAAAATCGCGCGCGGTATTAAGTTCGCCTGAGCGCACGCTTGGCTTGCTCACCGCAATTCCGCCGCGACCACTGCCGCGATTGCCGCTGCCTGTTCCAAGCCCGCTGCCGGCTGCGCCTGTTCCATCACCGCTCTCACGCGCGCCTGAATTGTTGGCAGACCCGGTCGATGATGCACGCGGCGCAGGGCTGGGCGTGGCTAGAGGAATCGGTGGCGGCTGCGCAGTTACCGGTTTGGGAACCGCATTCTTACCCGGATCGCCTTGCGCACCTTCATCGGGTTCCTGCTGGTTTTCAGGTGGAGGAGGTTCAGGTGGAGCTGTGACTGTAACTGTAAAACTGGAAATCACACTGCGCTCCACCGAGGCAGTGAGATCCGGAGCGAAGGCCCGCGCTAGGCCGTAGAGCGCCGCCAAATGGAGCAATATGATCGCAATCAGGAGCGGCACGCTTGGCCGTCGCTTGCGCGATGCATAGCTTCCCTTAGCCAAATCCGTTGCTCCCCTCATCCGTAGTCATCCGCATCTCGTCGGATACACAACTGTATGCTCTATAGCTCATTTACAGGGGCTTAGCGATGGAGCGGCTCGTCAAACATTCAAATACTCATACAATGCGCACAATAGCGACGCTGTTCGCGATGGAATCGCTCGACAGACGTAGTGTTCTAGCTGGCGTCGCGGGTCTCGTGCTGTTTTTCATCCTGGGCTTGGCCAGCGTTGAAATTAGCCGGTTCGGAGGGACCTTAGCTACGATCTGGCTTCCGGGGGCAACCGCGACAGCGATCTTGCTACGACTTCGTCTTACCAATGAGCTTCCGTTTCTTGCATCGCTCGTACCCGCGATTTTTCTGACGAATTTTTCTGCCGGCTTCCCTGTCGCAATGGCAGCAGTCTTTGCTGCCGCTAACCTCATTGAAGTGATGTTTGTCATTGCGCTGATCCGCCGTTCTTGCGGACGTGGTCTTGACGTTACGCAGATTGATCATTTGGCTCGTTTTGTCTGGTACGGCGGGCTAGTTGGGCCGTGCGCGTCAGTCACCGTGGTCGCGGCCACCATGGCGTTTGGGGATGCAACATTTCTGAGCAATGCAGGGCGCTGGCTTGTCACTCATGCACTGAGCATGGTCCTAATCGTCCCGACATTTCTGTTGCTTTGGGATGTTGCGAGAGACCGTCCCATGTTCTCTCCAAAAGTCGTGCTCCATCACGCTGCGGTGCTCATTTTCGGCCTTACATGCGCATTTCTGGTGTTCAACCAAGAAGCCTATCCCCTTCTTTTCCTTATTCCGCCGATAACTTTGTTGTGCGCGTTCCGGCTAGGCAGCGTGGGCACGGCTGTATTTGTGGTTGCGGTTGCCGCGCTAACCATCATCATGACTTTCGACGGAATGGGTCCGATCGCTGCTATGAATGCCGGCATGCAAGAGCGATCACACGTCTTGCTCGCCTTCATCGCTGCAAACTTCCTAACCGGGTTGCCGGTGGCGGCGATCCTGCTTGCTCGTGACCGGATTGTTCAGGAGTTGGAAGCCGGGCGCCAAGAACTCACGCTGCTGACTGAAAACACCACAGACACGTTGATGTATTACGATCTGAGCGGCAAATGCACCTATGTTTCACCATCGGCGATTGATGTCATGGGAGAGCCACCTGAAACCTTTTTGGGCAAACGCGCATCGAACCGCATGCACAAAGACGCGCAAGAGCGCATTCTACGAGCGGAAAATCGACTGCTTTCAGGGGCAAGTGATAAGGAGCGCTTCACCTATCGGCGCTTTCTAGACAGCAAGCATGGAACACCCATTTTCTTAGAGGCTGAATGCGCCATCGCATACGACCCGGAAACGGGAGAACGCGAAGGAATTGTCGTGTCCCTACGCGATGTGACCGAGCGGGTTGAGCTTGAATTGCTGCTCACCCGTGCGCGGCGCAAAGCGGAACAAGCAGCCGGGGCGAAAACGGACTTTCTCGCCAATATGAGCCATGAAATCCGGACACCAATGAATGGTGTTTTAGGTTTTGCAGAGCTGATGCTGCAGACCGAGTTAGATGATAATCAGCGCAAGAATGTTGAACTGATTGTGCAGTCGGGCCGGTCAATGATGATGTTGCTCAATGACATTCTAGACCTTTCAAAAATCGAAGCGGGACAAATCGCAATTGATCGTCAAGCCGTGGACCTTGGTTCGGCTATCGCTGAGTGTGCAGACTTGCACCGCGTCACCGCTGAACAACGGGGCCTTGAACTTGTTTACGAAAGCAACGCTGATCACCCTTGGGTAATGACCGACGGTCTGCGGGTTCGGCAAATTCTCCTAAATCTGATTGGCAATGCAGTGAAGTTTACGGAAGCAGGCCGGATCACGGTCACCTGCCGCATGGACAGAGATGAAATCGTTATCGAGGTGTCCGACACCGGAATTGGCATTCCGACGGAACGAGCAAAGAGCATATTTGAACCCTTCACTCAGGCGGAAAGCGACACAGCGCGAAGGTTCGGAGGAACCGGGTTAGGTCTTTCGATTAGCAAGCAATTGTCCGAAATGCTTGGAGGATACCTCGAGGTAGAAAGTCAGGTCGGCGTTGGTTCCTGTTTCAAGCTCGTACTGCCCTTCATCAAAGCGAGGCCGCAAATTGAAATGTGGGATCCTGATGCGCAGTCCACGCCTTCACGCATATCCTTTACGCCCGGCACAAAGACCACGTCTGATAGCGCTGCGATTGCCACCGCGAACCTGCCCAGTGGCTCACGCATCCTGTTGGCTGAAGATCATGACGTAAACCGCATGCTCGCGACCGATATGCTCGAGAAATGCGGGCAGGATGTCTACATCGCGCATGACGGTAATGAAGCCATTGCGATGGTCCTTGATGCTTTCCTGCGCGGTGATCCGTACGATCTAGTCCTCATGGACGTGCAGATGCCCGGTTGCGATGGCTATGAGGCGACCCGCGCCATCCGCGGCGAAGGCATCAGTGGCAATCAATTGCCTATCATCGCCCTAACCGCCAACGCTTTTCCGGAAGATATCGCTGCAGCTCGCAATTCAGGAATGCAAGCCCACCTCGCGAAGCCGATGGAATTTGGCAGCCTTGCCCGCGTTCTACAGCGCTGGTTACCGACACGTATTGTGGAAGATCACCCGGCGCAAATTCATAAGGACAATCATGTGAAAAATGACAATTTGGACGCATCCGAGGGAGAACAGAAGCACGGTACAGATAAGCCCGATCAGAAAAGCAGTGCCGAAATGCTGGCTGCCGAAGATGCAGCTGCAGTACGCGAGAGCACAGAAATCGACGCGCGTGTAAGAGACGCAATGCGTAAACAACGTGAACGGGGCGCATCAAAATTCGCACTGCCGGAAGAACGAAAGCTGTCTGTGCAGACGGAGACGCAGCACAAAGGCGTGATTGAATTTTCGGCCAAAAGAGGGGCTTCAAACTCGCTTGGGCATTCCCCGTCGCTTTTGCAGCGCTGGGAAGAGCGCCGCGAGGAAGCGTTACAATCAGTTCGCGAAGGCATCGCCCTTGGCAGCTTTGATGGCGAAGCTGGCAAAACGCTCAAGCGCCAGATGCATAAGCTAGCAGGGACAGCCGGTATTTTCGGCGAAAGTGATTTGGGTGATAAAGCAACCACGTTTGAGCGGGCGCTGAATCTTGGAGTTGACCCAGAGAGGCAAATGGAGCTCGCGCAAGAGTTATTGGCGATTGCAGCGGAGCGAGAAGAAGAGCAGCGATTGACCGGTCATGCTTGAAACTTAGGCCCCCAATCGGGGGCACGGGCGCATGTGATCCTTAAGTTGATCGATCCAGCTCAACCATCACGAATGGCAATCACAGGCGCACATGCAAACGGCGGAGCCGGCAAAGGCCCCGCCGTTTGTTTTGACTCAGTGTGTGCGTAACGAATTAGAATTCGTAGCGAGCACCAATCTGAATGCGCCAGATGCTGCTGTTGATCGACGTGAAGGCTTCACCTTCAAATGCCCGGAAGTCTTCCAGAACATAACGGCCTTGATCGTCAAATTCACCGGTAAGCAAAGCTACGCGGCCATCAAAGTCTCCGAGTGACCGGCGAACGTTCCAGTCACTGTCGAGCAGGTTCAGGAAGTTCGAGAAGTCAGCAAAGATTTCAATGCGGTCTTGCTTGATACCGGTGAGAGTGCCCAAGAATGGCAGTTCTTGGCTGAGACGTAGATCAACGTCGAAGAACCAAGGATTACGGCAGGTGTTACGGCTGATCGTTTGACCCGGTGTGAACTCACAATTGAGTTCGCTCACGATGCTGTCGCCGCCGTTGATGGCGTCAAGGAACAGGGCAACGTCACCAAAGTCGCTCGATGGCGACAGGTTCGGATCGTCCAGTCCTGTTGGAATGTACGCCAAGATGTTTTCTTCAGCCGAGCCGCTGTCACGGAAGTCCGGGAAGCCATCATCAAAGGTCAAGCTGTACGGACGGCCTTCCGATGCGCGGAAGAAGATGCCGAGGCCCGTGTCATAACCTTCGACGAATTCTTCACGGAAGAACATCGACAAGGTGATGTTGTGACGGGTTTCAAAGCCAGACTGCGACACAGCTGGGTTTTGCGGATCGAACACGGCGGTGCCGTCAAACTGCGAGCCGGCAGTTGCCGAACGCGAGTTGATCGTCTGTTCGCTGTCGTTGAACGCATAACCAAGGTTGATGTTCACGCTGCCATTTTCGGTGAACAGGCCTTCGCTGAAACGCTTAGTCAGGATGAATGACAGGTTGTGGCTGTCAAAACTTGGACCATTGGTAAGTTGCAAGAACTCATCAAGACCAGTGTTAAAGCAAACATCGCTCACGCCAACAAATGTACCCGCTTCGCGATTAAACGTAGCGTTACAACCATCTACCAACGGGTCGATCGCAGCAATAATCGGGCGACCATCAACAGTGAAGCCGTTCAGCGCCTGACGGGTATCGACAACCTGAAGAAGGTCACGAATAGCCAGCGTGTCGTTGAAACGGGTGTAGATGTAATCAACATTCAGGTTCCAGTTTGAGAAGAACCCGGTGTCTGTCCCCACTTGTGTGGCCAAGCCGATGTTTGCGCGGACCGCAGTTGGAATATCGAAATCAGGATCAATGTTCTGAACTTCGCCGCCGCCAGCTGCTGCACCAGCAGCGCCCGCATCAATCGCGCACTGCGGGAAGCCAGTGAACGCCCCGCCCGAAACAACCGAAATCTGGCCGGTTACTGGATCAGTGGCAAGGTCTGCTGCGTCGCAATCACCCGTGTTGCCATTGACCGATGCAAAGCCATCGTTGGAGAACGCGTTCGAGAAGAACACTACCGGGTCGCCGCCAGCAAAGATGCCAACGCCGCCGGTTAGGCTAGTGTTCGAAAAGAAGCCTTCATTGTCAAAATTATAGGTTGCTGAAAGACGCGGAAGAACAACAGGCTCAATCGAACCGAATGACACGCGGTTGCTGAAACCAAGGCGCTGCTGGAACAGCGGGTTAGCGCGCGGCGCATCACCATCATACAATTGAACGCGAACGCCAGCGGTTACGCTCAACTGGTCAGTTGCCTGCCATTCGTCTTGAGCGAATACCGAGTAGACGGTCCGACTGAATTCCGCCGCAGCGTTGTTGATGTCTCCATCGATGCCGGTGCGGATGGTACCGCCGCCAGCGCCGTCTTCAATAATCTCATCTGGACCATCGAAATCGCCGCCGGTGCCCGGTGCAAGCAAGCCAGCTTCAAAGTCAGCCAGTCCATCAAAGAACAAAGTACCGGTTGCGTTGATCGCAAACAGGTTGAACACTTCGAGATCATTGATTTCAGCACCAAATTTGAAGAAGTGATCGCCAGCATCGTAGTTCAATACGAAGCGCGCCTGATCAATCCGGGTGTTGAGCGCGTTGGCCGAACGGAAAATTCCTGGACCAGTTGCGAAACCGCCATTGTCGGCTTCATCTGCACCAACGGCCGCAATAATATCCGGATTGGTCGCATTAGGTAAGCCAACGACCAAACGCACAGTCGGATTATCCGATTGTGCTTCGCCGAAGCCAACCGGGCCTTGAACGTCTGCAACATCTGCACGGCTCAGGCGAAGCTCGGTCGAGATCTTATCGCTCCAGTCTGAATACAGACGGACCGAATAGTAATCCGAAACAGTGCCTTCGTCTTCGAACGAATTTATACCGGTGAAGGTGTTGCCGCCGCCATCGAATTCAACGTTGGTTTCTTCAAGGCGCTGATAGGTCGCCTCAAGACGATGGTTTTCGTTGATGATGGCGTCCACACGACCGAAGTAACGAACGTTACCTTCTGGAAGTGTGGTTGGAATTTCACCGACCTCTTGACCGAAAACGTCATTTGCAATCCGAGCAAATTCGTTAAACTGCGCCTGAGTGGCAAACGGCAATTCGTTGGCAGCACCTGAACCGATTGGACCATCGTTGAAGCCGTCAGCGATTGTGACTTCTTCATAGCCTAGCGAGAAGAAAAGGCGATCGGGGATAATCGGACCGGAAAGTGTCGCGCCCCAGCGTTCTTCACGGCCAGCATTGACTTCTTGCACTTCGCCATCAGCGAAAGTTACGGTGTCAGCCTGAAGGCCTTCGTCGAAATAGGTGTAAAATGCTGAGCCCGAGAATTCATTGGTACCAGCCTTCGTCACAACGTTGACGAGGCAGCCTGTGAAGTCAGAATATTCTACATCAAACGGAGCAAATTCGACCGACGTTTGCTCAACAACGTCAAACGGCAGTGGCAGCGAGTTACGCGCAGCAAAAGGCGTGCCGTTTAGACCGAACGCATCAGACTGGATGATACCATCAACGGTGAACGTGTTGCCGCGGTCATTACCGCCAAGGCATGAAATACGATCAACATCGTTGTTCGTTTCCAAGCTGACCCGCGGGTCGATGCGGATGATGTCGCGAACGTCGCGTGTGATCGATGGGAAGTTTTCGAGCGTCTCAGAATCGAAAGCTGTACCCGGACCAACGGCAAGCTGGGTCACGCCTGCGCGCGCGCCAGTCACGACGATGACATTGTCCGAACCAGCGGCCGCGGACGCAAGCGTAAAGCGGAAACCCGTGTTGCCTGAAATGTTGACGAACACATCTTCAACAGTCTGTCCTTCGTAGCCAGGAGCCGTTGCAGTGACCGTGTATGGGCCGCCCGGTGGGAGCGAGCCGATGCGGAAATCGCCATCAGTAGCGTTTACGTCGCGAACTGCGCCGGTGCGTGTGTCGGTGATAGTGACGGTCGCGCCCACCAGTGGTGTACCGGCGCTGTCAACGACTTCACCTTCAATGCCTGAGGTGATGCTTTGTGCGACGGCTGGAGTCGCGATGGTCGCGGCTGCGGAGAGACTGACGACGCTCGCGGCCAAAAGATATTTGAGTTTCATTGGTTAAGCCCCTGATGACTTACTTGGGAGAATGCACGTGTATTTCTGACGCCCCCACTAGGCGTCTTGCGCTGCTCCCAGAAGGCGGATTTGTGACAAATGCATGAAATTTCGTGGCACTATAATGACAAGAACGGGTCGACTTTGTCACGCAAGACGCAGAAACCTAGGGATTCTGCGGGACTCAACGCCAGTGTTGCTGCGCCGCAACATCGTAGGCTTTTTTGGAGTTTTCCAGAGGCCGCGCCGCCAAATGCAGATGATCAGGCCAGATTAATCTCGCGAAGCCGCTGCATCAGGAAATCATGCGAAGAAATTGGGGCCGGCGCGGCCGATTCGCCACCCGGCTTTACGCAGCATTCCAGTGGTTCAATCATATAATCAGGCCGGAAATGCAGGAAGAACGGCATCGAATAGCGCGACCGTGTGGCCGCCTCCCCGCGCGGATTTACGACCCGGTGGGTGGTTGAGCGCAGACGGCCATTCGTGAGACGCTCCAGCATATCCCCGACATTGATAACCAGCGCGCCTTCAGGAACATCAATCGCTTTCCACTCTCCTGACTGGGTTAGCAGCTCAAGACCTGCCTCTTCAGCGCCGAGCAAAAGAGTGATGGTGTTGATGTCGCCATGCGCTGCTGCACGTATTGCGCCTTCAGGTGCGCCGGGGCCAAGCGGCGGATAATGCAGCAAGCGCATCACCGAATTGCCATCCTCGACTGTGGGTTCGAAGAAATCCTGCGATAGTTTAAGGTGCAGCGCGATTGCTTCAAGCACGCGCCCTCCCGCCTCTTCAAAGGCAGCATAGAGCGCTTCAAAAGTCTGCTCGAACCCATCGACTTCTTCTGGCCAAATGTTTGGGCCCATAAATTTGCTGAGGGGGTGATCGGACGGAAGCCCACGTCCAACGTGCCAAAACTCTTTAAGGTCGTGGACGCTAGCATCCTTGGCCTTCTCTGTTCCAAACGGAGTATAGCCCCGCGCGCCGCCACCGCCCTCGATCTTATATGCCTTTTTTGCCTCTTCAGGCAGCGCAAAGAACGCCTTCGAAAGCGTCTCCGCTTGATCGATCAATTGTTGCGGGATGCCATGATCACGAACAACAGCAAAGCCATATTCCGCAAAACTGCGGCCTAGTTCGTCAGCGATGTCAGCCAGCGGCAGCGCGAGCGAAACGCTGGCAATGTCGGGGGCGCAATTAGCTACATTGGTATCAGTCATGCCGCATACCTAATACGCGGGCGACCATTCTTCCAGCCCGTCCGCTGAGATGCCGCGCTAGAACGGCAGAAACAGTCCCGCGAGCGCCGCGCTCATGAGGTTTGCCAAACTGCCTGCGGCAAGCGCCTTCAACCCAAGCCGCGCAATCACCGGACGCTGGCTCGGGGCTAGTCCGCCGGTAACCGCCATCTGGATTGCAATGGAAGAGAAATTGGCAAATCCGCAAAGCGCAAATGTGACGATCGCCCGGCTGCGTTCGGTCAGTTCGCTCGCTTCCATCGCACCCAAATTAATGAACGCGACAAATTCGTTCAGTACGATCTTGGTCCCAAACAAGCCGCCTGCAACTTGCGCCTGCTGCCAATCGGGAATGCCGATTAGATACATGATTGGCGCAAAGACATAACCGAGGACTTGCTGAAACGAGATATCGGGATAGCCGAACCAGCCACCGATCCCGCCAAGGATACCGTTGGCGAGCGCCACCAGCGCCACAAACACCATGACCATTGCACCGACGGCTACGGCCAGTTTCACGCCAGTCTGCGTGCCTTGCGCCGCTGCTTCAATAATGTTTGCCGGGTTGTGCCCATCCTCGAAAGTTTCAGACACGCTGACATCAGCCAGAGCCGCATCATGCGCAGCGGCCTCTTCCGGATCGTCCGGCATGATGATCTTCGCCATCAGGATGCCGCCCGGCGCAGACATGAATGCAGCGGCCAATAAGTAAGGCACTGCATCATCGCCTAAGAATGCCGCATAGGCGGCGAGAATCGTGCCAGCCACACCTGCCATGCCGACGCACATTAAAGTGAATAGCCGCGATGGCGGCAGCGCCTCCAGATAAGGGCGCACAACCAGCGGGCTTTCTGACTGACCAACAAAGATATTGGCTGCGCTGCCCAGCGCCTCAACTTTACTGATCCCGGTGATCCAGCCAATCGCTCCGCCGAGCCAACGCACCAGCCGTTGCATTATTCCGAGATAATAGAGGATCGACACCAAAGCCGCGAAGAACACGATCACCGGTAAAGCCGCTATCAGGAATGTGTTGGCAAAAGGGTTGCTATCCATTGGGCCGAATAGGGTCTCAATCCCTTGCACTGAATAGCTGAGCAAAGCGATCACGCCGTCAGATAGAAATTGAATCACCTGGACGCCGAAATCGGTGCGCAAAACCAGTAGTGCCATGAGCACTTGCAAAGCAAACGCTGCACCAACAACTCGAAGACTGATCCATTTTTTGCCGTTTGAAAGCAGAAAGGCGATGGCTAGGATCGAAGCGATCCCGATAAGGCTCATAACAAATGGCGGCATGATGGGCGCGAGGCTCCCCCTGTTGCGCTATATCAGGCGCCTATCAACAGCGCGCTTTCATCGATACCTTGCCGCTTGCGAGCAAACAGTCAAATCTTTGCGTATCGATTGAACTGCACAACCCACAGGCGAGATCGTGGGCGGCTTTCCTTTTTCGAACCACCGCCATAATCATTTACCCCATGACTGATGCCACAACAGAACTGCCAGCTTCTTCAAACGAAACCGCAAGTGCGATCAATATGCCGCGCGGACTGTTCGTTTATCTCATGCTTTATGGCGGGATGACGGTACTGGCAGGCGTGCTGGCGTTTAAGCAAGTGCAACTGTGGCCGACGGATCTGGCGGTGGAATCTGGCATTTTCGCGTTTCTCATCCTGGTCGTGATTTCCAGCACAGTGTCGCAGCTCTATGGGCAGAAATACGCGACCCGGATCGTCTGGCTGGGGTTTGTACCGCTGCTGATCGCCAGCGTGCTGATGCAATTGGTGCTGGCACTGCCCCCCTCGGTGGAAATGCTGAGCGGGCGTGCAGACGACCTCGCCGCGTTTGAGCGGGTGCACAACACCGTATGGCGCGTGTGGGCGGCGGGCCCGGCGGCCTACATCGTCTCGCTGCTGCTCAATATCTGGATATTTGACCGGCTGCGCGGCAGCGGAGAGGCCAGCACGATCGGCCTGATGATCCGCGGCGCGGTGGCCTCTGCGCTCAGCCAAGCAGTGGACTCGGTGATCTTCATCACTCTCGCCTTCTACGGCCTGTTCCCGATTATGGACCTACTGATCGGACAAGTGATCGCCAAAGTGGCGCTGTCAATTGTGCTGGTGCCATTCCTGATCACCGGCGGTGTGCGATTGGCGAAGTGGCTGGATGCTCGGGGGTGAGGTTGGTGTTGCGGAATTCTAGAGTTAAATCCCCCGCTGCTCTGCGCATCACCAAGAACCCCACCGTGCACGCTTTCTTTGCGCTCGCCGCGCTTAGCCTAACAGCATGCAATGAGCCTCCAATCCTAGTCCCAGATTTTTGTGAAGAGCAGCAGAGGACCATATCAGCAAAAGAGCGAAAAGTATCCGCGCTAGTTTATGTGGCTACCGACGGCGGCTACAACATCAAATTATCGCATTTTATCAGTTTTAGCAGAGAGCTCAGTTTGCGCGATCCAGCACTCACGCAGGCTGAAATTGCGGATCAATACCTCAAGCGTTTTCCAAAATGTTGCTCAGTACAAAAACCTAGAGCGGTCGAAAATTATCCGATGTTCGGAAATACTGAAAGCCACGACTGGTGGCTGGATGAGGCGAGAGATTTTGGCGTGACCCATGAAGTGGTCATTACAAATTTGGATCACGAGCCCAAAGTATTTATCGACAATGACGAGCCATCTCGAATTCACAGCTCCAAATGCGGCAAATCGGACTTTGTGACGGTGGGATGACGCCGCGAGTTATCGGATATCGTCCAAGTTTTCCTACTCAGCGGGCGCCCGCTATGCCGGGCCTATGCCTTTGCTCGCCGCGCTCCAACCTCCCACTAATCGAGTAAATCGATCAATCAGCCCATCTGTGATCGATTGGTTTTCCGCCCCAAGACTGTGTTCCAGCCGTTCCAAGCGTGCTTCACCAGCGACGAGTGGAGCGGTCACCAAGCGCAACGGCTCGGTCGCCCTACTCGGTCCGGAATTGCGGGGTCAGCCGCTTGTTCGAGGCTTGCTCATAGGCATAGCCCGCCTTCAGCAGCAGGCCCTCCGACCACTTGCCCGCGTAGAAGCTGATCCCAATCGGCAGGCCCTCAATCCCGCCCATCGGCACCGTCAGATGCGGATAGCCAGAGGTCGCAGGCAGCCAGCTCGCGCTGGGTCCGGAGAACGTGTCCCCATCACCCAAGGTGGAGCGCCATGCCGGCCCCAGCGTCGGCGAGACCAGCACGGCCACGTCGTTCTCGCGCAGCAGCCGGTCAATACCCTCAACGCCCGCAATCCGCTTGGTCGTCTTGAGCGCCTCCAGATAGCGCGGATCGGTGATGCCAGCCTGAGCCTGAGCCTGCTCGAACAGCTCCTGGCCGAAATGCGGCATCTCAACCTCGGCATTGGCCGTATTGTAGGCGATGAGATCAGCCAGAGTGCGCGTGGTCACGGCCTTCGGCGTGGTGGCGAGATAGGCGTTGAGATCGGCTTTGAACTCAGTCAGCAGGATGAGGAACTCAGCCTCGCCCAGCGCCTCCTGATCGGCATCGCTGATCCCGCGGTCCTCGATTTCAACCAGCACCGCGCCCTGCGCCTCCATCACGGCGAGAGCGGCGTCGAACTGCTCTATGATCGCGGGGTTGTCGCCCACCTGGCTGCGCATCACGCCGATCCGCATGCCCTTGAGGGCGTCGGCGCTCAGCCCTGCGGTGTAGTCGCTTGCCTGCGCATCCGCTTCTGCCGTCGCCGCATCGGCTGGGTCGCTGCCCGCCATCGCGGTGAGCATCATTGCGGCATCTGTCACCGTTCGGGTCATCGGTCCGGCGGTGTCCTGCGTGTGGCTAATCGGAACGACATGCGTTCTTGAGACGAGCCCAACAGTTGGCTTTAGGCCAACAACGCCATTGGCAGAGGACGGGCACATGATCGAGCCGTCGGTCTCGGTCCCGACAGTACCCGCTGCAAGACTGGCTGCCATAGCGGAACCGCTGCCGCTGGATGAGCCGCAAGAGTTGTAAGGCAGGCGATGCGGATTCTTCACGAGGCCCGCCACTGCGCTCCACCCGCTGGTTGAATTTGTGGAACGGAAATTGGCCCATTGTGAGAGATTGGTCTTGCCGATAATGATTGCGCCAGCGTCTTCCAACCGCTGGATAAGCGGGGCGTTGCGATCTGTCACATTGTCGGAAAGAGCAGTTGAACCGGCTGTCGTGGGGACGGCGCCGTCAACCTCAATGTTATCCTTCACCAGAAGCGGGATGCCGTGCAGCGCCCCGACATCGCCGCCATCACAGCGCGCTTCATCGCTTGCGCGCGCTTGGTCCAAGGCGTCAGGGAAGAGCGAAAGAACCGCGTTCAGTTGCGGGCCGTCTTCGGCGTCGTCTAACTCTGCGATACGCTCAAGATAGGCGGCGGTGATTGCCTCGCTGGAAAACGCACCATCCCTCATGCCAGCGGAAAGTTCCGCCATAGAATATTGTTCAACATCGCCAAGATTGGCCCTGGCTTGCTCAACGTCCGGCACTGCGCATGCTTCAAGCACAGCCCCGCTCAACGCATCGCATCCAGCCAAAGTGAGGCAAGCCGCCCCGCACAAAATCATCCTACGCAGCATCACTCACCAATCCTCGAAACCATAGCGTCAATAAAAAGGGCGGAGCAATCTGGTAACTGCTCCGCCCCAATCTGTCACTTCTATGTGTGCTCAGTACGTCGCCCGAACACCCATAAAGAAGAAGGTGCCGACAGGGCTGACCGGGAAGGCCTGTTCGGTCACAAACGGATTGCGATCGAACACATTATTCACACCGCCATATACGTCGACCGTATCACTTAGGTCATAGTTGAACGAGATATCGTGGATGAAGGCATCACTCGAAAGTCCATTTTCCGGAGTGAACGTATCAGAACCGGTGTTACCAACAGTTTCAATCTCAACCGCACGCAGGCCCTGACTATCGAGATAGGTCGTGGCCCAGGTCACAGAGAAACGCGACCAATCCCACGTTAACGAGGCGCGGCCAGCCCATTCAGGGCGTTGCAATTCACCCAGCTCCGGATCGACTAGTGCGAGGTCGCTGGGGTCAAAGAAGTTGTTGAGCTTATCCACCCAAGTGCCAGACCCGTTTAGCGTGAAGCCGTGATCGCCGAGGTCGAAGCTGTATTGCATAGCCGCTTCAATTCCTGCGGTTTCCTGTCGTGCGAAATTCAGGAAACTTTGCGAGATGAAAGAGAAACCTCCATTATCAGCCCGGCGCCGGATCAAAGGACAAAACTCATTGTCGATGCTGGAGCTGTCAACACAGTTATCGACGATATCCTGATCGTCGACCAGGTTAATCGCTTCCTCAATCTCGATGTTGTAATAGTCAACGCTCAGGATCAAACCCGGAAGGAAGCGCGGTGTGATCTGTGTACCAACTGTAAACGTCGTTGCCGTTTCTTCCTGCAAATCTGGATTGCCTGAAATCGTACCTGAGAAACGCGCGGTCAGCGGATCAACATAGGAGTATGTTCCGGTCCCAAAGGTGGGATCGAAACCGACCGTATTGAAGAATGCAGTGCAGTTCGCTTGACGCAACGCCGGATCAGCAGCCGTGACCAGGTTCCCGGCGTCACAGGGATCGTCTGGACGGAAGAACGCGCCCTGAGCAGGGTTGAATAACTCATTGATGTTGGGCGCGCGGACGGCCTGCGCATAAGTCGCTCGGAAAAGGATGTCTTCTGACGGTGCATATAAACCGCTAACGTTCCATGTAAACGCGGTGCCAACTGTTGAGTAATCAGCGTATCGCGCAGCACCGCTCACTTCGAGCGTTTCGGCGAAGGGAACGCCCGATAAAATGGGCAAGCGCAGCTCACCAAACAGCTCAAAGACTGTGAACTCACCACCTGAATTGCTGGTTTGCGTCGCTGGATCAAAGACCAGCGATTGCTGTTCATCATCTAACGGATCAGGTGTAAGGATATCGCCAATCAATGTGCCGGCCGCACCTTCGGGCGTCGTAACCGGCAACACGCCGCGCACCAAAGGATCGAACGTTGACCGACTGACTTCTTCGCGAAACTCAAATCCGCCAGCGAAGCCAACAGGGCCGCCGGGCAGTTCAAGGAACGCGCCAGTGTCGCCGCTGAAAATCGCACTGAAGACCAATTGCTCTAGCTCAAATTCATTGACCGTAGTTGCGGTGATAAAGTCGATTGCATCCTGACTGATCGATCCGATTCCGCCGAGAATATTTGCGGGGCGGCATTGCCCGTCACCAGGATTGAATGAGAAAAACCCCGGCTCTGCAAATGGGATGCCGAAAGGTGTGGTCGCAGGAGCGGTCGGATCAATATCAGAACGGCAAATTGGGTTTCCTGCAGCATCCGTAGTCACATCAATTGCCGCAAAGAAGCGATCAATGATCACGCGGTTGGTGTCGAAACTGGTCTGCTGAAACGTCCCGTAATTGGCGCTGATCTCATACGAAAGATGGTCGGTGATATCGCCCCGCAACCCGCCGACGAAGCGCCAAGTCTCAAATTCATTGCGGTCACGGTTTGGTCCCAAATCCGCTGGGTCGCGCGTTATATAGAAGCCCTCCTCTGTTCCATCACCAAAGAACAAGGGGGCGACAAAAGGTTGCAGTTCGGGCGTGATGAATGGGTTATCTGCCCGTACTGTCAGCAGGTCATAAAAGGTGTTGGGCTGGGCCTGAAACTCGGCTGTATTCGATACGTATTTCCCTTCGAAGAAAAGGGTCGCCTCCTGCGAGATTTCAAAGGTCAGATTGGCATTTACAGACCAGCGCTCGGTTTCCGGGATCAGCGAGTTTGAGTTGAAGTTGTTCTGGATACCATCGCCGCCGAACTGGTTAAACAGACCGGCAATCGCGCCATCTTGATACACTGACAGTGAGCCATCTGGATTAATGGTCGCACAGCCACCGGCTAGGCCGAACGCCCCAGGGTTAAAGGTACTGTTGAAACCAACCGCGGATTCCAAACAGTCTGCAATACCATTGCCATTGATATCTGGGCCATCGCTAAGTCCAATGTCGCCGGGGGCCACGATGCCGCCTGCAGATGACAGTGAGAACCGCGGATCTGTTGCGATGAACCGCCGGGGCGCATTGACCGAACGGTCAATCAAAGCTTGTTCAGCGGCCGTTGGAGTAAAGCCAGTGGTATCCGTGGGGATCAAGCCCCCTAGCACCGAGCCATTTGCGAGGAAATTCGGCGTGTCTGAGCCAAGTTCTCCCGTCTGGAAACGCAGCGCCGGGTTTGCGAGATCATCGAAGATGCCATTATCGTGCGAGAAACCGCGCTCACCGAACAACAGCTCATCACTGCGCGCATATTCACCCGAAACAGTGAAATTGCCTCGGCCACCGGCAAAGTTGGCTCCCCATGTAAGATCGGCGTTGATCCGCCAAACATCACCGCGCGACGCAAGGCCACCTTGGATGTTGCCTTCCAAACCTTCAAAATCCTCGCGCAAGATGAAGTTCACAACCCCCGAAACAGCATCCGCGCCATAGATTGAAGATGCTCCGCCAGTCAGCGTCTCCACGCGCTCAATTAGTGCCGTCGGGATCGAGTTAACATCAACAGCCTGCTGGCCTGCAACCCCTGAAACATGACGGCGACCGTTAACTAGGACTAGCGTCCGATTGGAACCCAACCCTCGCAGGTTGAGAACCGCTTGACCGACACCAAGCCCTCCTGAAAAAACACCATCAATCGAGCCTTCAGAGGTGGTCGAGCAGCAAAGTGTCAAGCCGGATCAGCAGGAATTATTGCGCCGCACAAGGTAAACGCGTTTATTGTTGCCAAATTGCCAGCATCGATGGTTGATGGCGCAACTTAAATTACAGTTTTGGACAATAAAAAATGGGCAACCGGGCCCGACCCATGCTGGCCTTTGGCTCAATCGCTCTTGTAGATCGCACCCTGCTTCATCACGAAACGCACGTCTTCGAGTAGCCCAATTTCGCTCAGCGGATTGCCAGCAACAGCGATGATGTCTGCCGACGCACCGGGCGCAATAACGCCAATATTACCTTTTTGACCCAAAGCATCAGCAGCATTGAACGTTGCAGCACGCAGCGCCTGCGCCTCTGTCATGCCGAACCGGACCATGCGCGACAATTGATTGGCATTGTCGCCGTGCGGATAGACCCCCGCATCACTACCGAACACCATCTTGACGCCCGCTTCGTGGGCACGGCGAAAGCTGTCACGCTGGCGCGTTCCCACTACGCGTTCTTTATCCAGGCTCTCTTGCAGGATACCGGCCTTTTCCCCTTCGCCCAGAATGTATTCTGTGTTGTAAATATCCATCGAGAGGAATGTGCCCTTTTCCTTCGCCAAACGGATACCTTCATCGTCGATGAAACTGGAGTGCTCAATTGTATCTGCGCCAGCCTTGATCGCGTTGAGAATACCCTCTGTCCCATGCGCGTGGCTGGCCACTTTGCGGCCGTGGCTATGCGCCTCTTCAACCAGAGCGGTCAGTTCTTCCAATGTGTATTGCGGCGCGCCTACTTTGGTACCCTTCGATAGAACACCGCCAGTTGAGCACGTTTTGATCAGGTCCACATCATATTTAATGTTGCGCCGCACCTTTGCTCGTACAGCCCAAGGCCCATCAGCCACACCCTCACCAACAAGTCCGTATTCTTCAGGCAGCAAGTTGTTATCGGAGCAATGGCCGCCGGTAATCCCAATGGAAGGCCCAGATACATATAGCCGCGGACCGGGGACATCGCCTTCCGCAATTGCGTCCCTCAACGCCACGTCGGAAAAACTTGGAGCGCCAACATTTCGGGCCGTTGTAAAACCAGCCATCAATGTCTTTTTCGCGTTGACGACCCCGGTGATCGCTGCTCGTTCGTGAGAGATTTGCAACCTGCGATACCCTTGGTCGGTCGCCTTGCCGGTCAGGTGAACATGCATGTCGATCAAACCCGGCAAAATCGTCATGCCCGTAAGGTTGATGACAGTGTCGCCCTCTGCCACCGCCGCTTCGCCGCGTGAAACATCAGTAATCTCACCATCAACAATCGTAATAACAGGATCGCTAACAAGACGACCGGTTTCGACATCGACCATAGCGTCTGCCGTGAGCACCACGGTCTCAGCGCGAAGGGTGACTGAACTGGCGAGAAAAGAAGCGGTGATTGCAAATGCGATGGTCGGCAGTTTCAAGCAAATTCCCCTGAAGCAATTTGGCAAACGCTAACAGCTTTTGCGCGCTCAGCAAGTGCGGTTGGATCGAATTGCTGGTAGCGCTTTACACCAATACCTAGGGTTGCTGCGGCCCTTCAGGCTCAAAGATATGGATCGAGACGTGAAACATGAAATATGAGACAAAACTTGCGAGCGAAAAGGCCATGTCCGCTGCGACAAATTATTCAGAATGGAGCGAAGCAGCGAAAGCACATGATTTGCGGACAGGCGCAGATGCTTGGAAGGCTTCCGATGAAAGCAAATATTTCGATCATGCTTCCATTAGGCGGCGGCTTGAACAGCTAAACAAGTTCGCGAAAAAGCATGACAACCCCGGGCTGTTGTTTGCCTTGAACGAAGGCATCCACGGCAACATGGATGGTATGGGCCACTATCGTCTGTACGAAAAAGCCCGGTTCGGCACGAAGGACCTTATCAGCGAATATGTGTATGCGATTGCCAAGAGCTTAGACCATCTAGCGGATAAGAAAGTCGCCGACATTCCGTTCGATGAAAAGCTCGATTTTTTCCGTCGCGCGCAACATTGCTATGGCCGCTCAGCGTTTTTGATGAGCGGGTCGGGATCGTTCCTATACTTTCACCTCGGCGTGGCCAAAGCCCTTTGGAAAGAGGGTTTGCTGCCAAAGATCATCTCCGGTTCGAGCGGCGGATCAGTCGTGGGAGCCATGCTTTGCACGCACAAAGACGAAGACTTGGAAGGGCTCTTTGATCCAGAGGTTTTGGTTGGCCTTTCAGGCTCAAGCGGCGGGCCTGCGACTAGCCTTTTCGGCTCTCCAAAGCGGCTGTCGGCCGATGAAATTCGCGGGCAGTTGAGCAAAATCATACCGGACGTCACGTTTCAGGAAGCATACGAGTTGACCGGGCGCGACCTCAACATTTCCATCGCACCTGCAGAACGCCATCAGACTTCCCGATTGCTCAATGCCATTGCGTCTCCCAACGTTTTCATTCGCGAAGCGGTCTGGGCGTCTTGCGCAGTTCCAGGAATTTATCCCGCCGTCACCCTGATGGCGAAAGACCATAATGGTAAGCGCGTGCCCTATTTGCCTGACCGCAAATGGGTCGATGGATCTGTGACAAATGATTTACCGACAAAGCGACTTTCGCGGCTTTACGGAGCCAATCACCATATCGTGAGCCAAGCCAACCCCATCGTCACGCCATTTGCGGGCGTGATGAAAGAGCAGCAGGGATCGCTAGCTGCCATCCGGCGCGCAAGCGTTTCAACCATGAAAGCATGGGCGAATGCCAATGTGACAATGATGCAAAGACCGTTGTCATATTTCCCCGCTCTCAACAGCATGACCAGCATGATGTTATCGGTCATGAACCAAACCTACAGCGGCGACATAAATATCGTCTGTCCGCCGATGCTGTGGAGCCCAGCCAAGATGTTGAGTGAGCTTCCATTGGAAGACATAGAGCACCTCGTGGATCTTGGCGAACGCTCTGCATGGCCCCAGATTGAGATGGTTCGCACCCAGACGAAAGTCAGCCAAACTCTGGAGCGTATTCTATTCGCCTATGAAGGTGAACTGGTCCAAGATCACAGCTATACGGTAAAAAGAAAGACCGCCTAGATCGGATGCAACGATCAGTCGGCATTGGTGCCTCAAAAGCCACTTTGTGAACTCAAATCGATGGACTGTCAGTCTAATCGCTACTTGTCTTTGGCTAGCATGACGGGTCCCTGCTCGACGTGACACCGGATCAAAGAGGTTTATCGCTCGGTCAGAAAGGCTGAGCATCAAGTGCTGCAATCAGAAAGCCCATCTGGTCCAACCTATTTTGGCGGTCGCAGCCTGCAAGATGCGCACAAAGCGTAGCCTGAGTACAATAGATTAGATCGACGCTACCGTCCCCGAACCTCTGACGGTGATTTGCCAAAATGCTCCTTAAATGCCCGACTAAATGTCGCCAGGTTCTTGAAGCCCGCACTATAGGCTATCTCGGATATCGACCGGGATTGGTAGATGGGCGTTTCCAAAATGCGCATCGCCTCTTGTAGTCGCCGCGCCGTCAGAAATTGCCGAACAGAGGTGCTTTGTTCTGCAAAAGTGGTTTGTAACAGCCTAAGAGAAATACCATTCGCGTCAGCTATTTGAGCAGGAGTTAGCTCCTCGTCCGCAAAGCTTTGGTCAATGTAGCTGCAACATCTCTGATACAGTTCTCGATGACCTGGACTTACTGGTGCAAGCAATTTTTGTTGATCAGCAATTGAAAGCACTGCGAGCTCAAGAAATGTCTCAGCCAGCCTGGCTTTCGCAAAATCACTCATCTCGTCGACATCATTGCGCCAAAGTGAATGCAAATAGTCGTAAGAAACCCGGTGAATGGGATTCGAACTGTCGACAGGCAGAAATGCAACATCCTTTGGGAACGGGGAAAAGCGACGCAGATATGTTTCCGCAACGGGTATCGAGATGAGCGTTGTTTCTTCCTCAAAAGCCAAGCAATAAGGCTGTGAGTTATCGCAAATCAGATAATCGCCTGGCCTTAAGGGCAGCTCATTATCGCGCAGTTTGAGAACACTTTTCCCCTGCATCTGAACCTTGATGATAAAATCATTTTTAGAACCGGGAGGCATATCCTGAGGCCTGTGCAGGACATTCGCAGGCTGAGATCTGCATTGGATCATATCGACATTGCCGATCGAAACCGCAGCTAAAGACGCCTTAAATGGATCATTGCCTCGCGGTTCGGCTCGAATCGACCCGAAGATATTGCCAAGTAGAGTGTTCCAGTTTTCTGACGAGTTCGACTCGATCAATGTCTTTGGCGTCCCAAGCGGGTTGGCCAAAGCTTTTTGGGAATCATTTCTCATCACATGTCTTCCATTACAGGCCCACTAGATAGAGCCTCCTGTACCGATGTGATCCCTCATCATCAGCTGTTTTCCTGATTCAAATAGATGCCGTCAACCCCTCAAAGGACTGGCATCATGCAGGCACCGACCAAACTGGCGACGAAACGCTGCCACGTTAAATGGCGTGCGAACAACGGTTTTGGCGGTTCGCTCTTCAGTCTTCCTTGTCCGCAAACGGAGGTTTTGTGATGGGCCAAGAAAAAGAGCGCCGCAAAAAGGGCGCGTGCGCTCTGCGTCAAACAATCATGCGCGGCATGATAACGACGAACAGCCCCTCGCCAGCCTAAGACGGCTCCACAATAATGGCGAAAAAGCCTGCACATAGGGAGAGCGAAATGGCTCATTGGAATGCAAATGATCTCGTAACAAAAAAAGCATGCTCGCTGTTTGCGACCAGTTCTATTTTTGCGTTGGCATTGGTCGGCGCCCAACCGGCATTTGCGCAAGAGCAAACCCCAGATCAGGCGGCCGAGGCTGAAGAGGACGAATTCAGCGGTGTCCCTGTAATTACAGTTACGGCTCGGCGCGTTGAAGAGAATATTCAGGAAACACCGCTTGCCGTTTCAGCTTTCAATGCCGAGGCGCTGGCCGCACGCGGAATTGTTGACACTTCGGAAGTGGGCAATTTCGCTCCGAACGTGACACTTGATACCACGTCAACGTTCTCAGGCGCGTCATCGACATTGCAAGCATTTATTCGCGGTATTGGCCAATCAGATTTCGCCATCAACACCGATCCGGGCGTCGGCATTTACATCGACGATGTCTACATTGCGCGCACTGTGGGCGCCGTTTCGGAACTGTATGATGTCCAACAGGTCGAAGTTCTGAAAGGCCCTCAGGGCACGTTGTTCGGTCGCAATAGTATTGGCGGCGCGATCAATGTGCGAACCAAGCGTCCTGATGATGTTTTTTCGGTCCGAGGATCGCTGTCATACGGTCGGTTCAACTATGTCGGAATTGATGCAGTTGCCAACCTACCTTTGGCGGATGGCCTTTACAGTTCCGTGGCGGTTTCAACCAATGCGCAAGATGGTTTCCAGGAACGTTTGATCTTTGATGGGCCGGGAGCAGAAAATCTAATCCCACTGGGTGTTTCCAACGCCGCAGATACCAATGGTCTTGATGGCGGCGGCCTCGACAACCAAACCATTCGCGGGAAGCTTTATTGGGAAGGCACAGACCGCTTCGACACGACGTTCTCAGTCGACTATTCACGCATTCGTGACGCAGCCCCTCCCGGCACGTTGGTCGCCACGATTGGTGGTGAAGAAGCTCAGTTCGTCGGTACTGATGGTGGCGGTGAACTTGCCAACGGCTCCCTATCGTCGCTGTTCAATGCGTGCACAGTCGAAAGCGCATTGCCGCCAGGCGCATTGCCGCCAGTTTGTGGGCTGACCGGTTTTGCCAGCGTCAATTCAGATGCGGATCCAAACAACAATGTACCCACTTTCGGATCGCAATTTATTACAGGCGATATCGATACGACTTTCGCCACTGGCGCAAACTTCTCCAACATTGATGCCTGGGGTATTTCGAACGTCTCGAACTTCGATCTGTCCGATGCGGCGCAAATCAAAACCGTTCTTGCTTATCGCGAACTGTCGGCAAACTTTGGCCGCGACATTGATGGCTCGCCGCTTGATATCGATCAGACCAGCTTCGTGATCGAGCAAAACCAGTTCAGTGCAGAGGTTCAGGTAAACGGAAATCTGCTGAACGATCGGTTGTCTTACACCGTAGGCGGTTTCTACTTCCGCGAAGATGCATTTCAGCTTGACCAAGTCCCACTTGGCGGCGGTCTGCTGAATATCTTTGGCCCGAACAGCCAAGACACCGAAGCTTTCGCACTTTTCGGCGAGACCAACTTCGAAATCGTTCCTGATCTGAACCTGCTGTTTGGCGTGCGCTGGACCGACGAAACCAAGGAACTTGTTCTGGATCAGCAAAACACGACACCATTCTTTGGTGTGGTGTTCGCGGGATTGGTTGATGCCGATGGAGATTCTGTATTCCCACGGACCAATCCTGATGGCACGCCGAATGTCAATTTCCTCGGCCCAGAAGGCGTTCAACGGGCAGACTTTAGCGACGTGTCTTTCCGGGCTGGCTTAAACTATAAAATCACGCCCGACATGTTCACGTATTTCACCTTCTCACAAGGGTTCAAGTCAGGTGGTTTTACCACTCGCCTTACCGCACCATTTAATCCTGCATTCGATGGCGTCCCTGGCGGTCTTGCTGCTCTGGATGGGATCGTGTTCCAGCCTGAAACATCCGACAATTATGAAGTCGGCTTCAAGGCTGATCTGCTTGATCGCAAACTGCGGACCAATGTTGCGCTCTTCTGGAATGAATATCAGGACATCCAGATCGTAGTGCAGCGAGGCATTACTCCATCAAACGAGAATGCCGGCGATGCACGTATTCGAGGCGCAGAACTTGAGGTGGAATTCTATCCAACCGACGGTCTTAGCTTTGTTGGTAGCGCCGGCTATCTTGATGCGGAATACACCTCAATCGACCCTCTCGCGTTTCCAGTCGAAATTGACGATCAGCTTCAAAACACTCCGGAATTCACATTTTCTGGAGCGGCAACATATGAAACGCCAATTTTGGAAGGAAAGGCGGATCTGCTGCTGAACTTGAATTACAGTTGGCGCGATACTGTTGCCAACGATGCGCAGAACACGCCTGAATTGATCCAAGGACCGGTTGGTCTGCTGGGCGGGCAGATTAAGATCTCGCCTTCGCAGGACAATTGGGCAATTTCGCTAATTGGCCGCAATATCTTCAACGAGCGCTTCATTGGCTCTGGGTTTAACTCAGGACCAGGTGTGAGTTTCGTCGAGGCCACGTTCAATCGGCCGGGTGAATGGCGCCTCCAGTTTGATTTCGAATTCTAAGATTCGGTCAAAGCAAAGCACTCTTTTTGCTGCCGGCTGAAGTTTCCCAGGGCACTTTGGTTTAATTTGGTCGGCAGCGAAATCAAAATTGGAATAGTGTGATGAAACCGGACATGTGGAAAATCTGCGTTGGTCTTGGCTCGGCCTTGCTACTGGCAAGCTGCAATTCAGCTGTGGATGATGCCGAATGGGCACAACATGGCCGGACAGCGGATGAACAACGCTTCAGCCCGCTTGAAGAAATCAACGCGAAAACCGTCGGCGAGCTAGGGCTGGAGTGGTTCCACGATCTGGATACGCGGCGAGGCCAAGAAGCCACTCCAATCATGGTGGACGGAGTGCTTTATGTTTCGACCGCATGGAGCAAGGTTGTCGCCTTCGATGCGAAATCGGGCGAGGTGTTGTGGCAATTTGACCCGGAAGTTCCGCGTGAATGGGCCGTGCGTGGATGCTGTGATGTTGTAAATCGCGGCGTCGCTGTCGAAGATGGTAAAGTGCTAGTCGGTACGTTCGACGGTCGGTTGATCGCGCTGGATGCCAAAACCGGCGGTGAAGTCTGGTCTGTCGATACAATTACCGACCGTGATCGCTATTACACGATCACCGGTGCACCGCGCATCGTAAAAGGCAAGGTGCTGATCGGAAATGGTGGCGGTGAATTTGGCGTTCGCGGATATGTTACTGCCTATGATCTGGATAGCGGTGAGCAGGCTTGGCGCTTCTTCACTGTACCTGGCAATCCCGATGAGCCGTTTGAAAACCCGATCCTTGAAACTGCGGCTGACACATGGACCGGCGAATGGTGGAAAGTCGGCGGTGGAGGCACGGTTTGGGACTCCATGGCCTATGACGAAGAGCTTGATCTGCTTTATATCGGCGTTGGTAACGGCTCTCCGTGGAACCCGGCAGAACGCAGCCCTCAAGGCGGCGACAACCTGTTCCTTTCGTCCATTGTGGCGCTAAAGCCCGATAGCGGCGAATATGTCTGGCATTACCAGACAACGCCAGGCGATCAGTGGGATTACACCGCCACGCAGCATATGATCCTGGCTGATATAGAAATCGAAGGCGAAAACCGCCGGGTCATTATGCAGGCGCCCAAAAACGGTTTCTTCTACGTTCTCGACCGGGAAACAGGCGAGTTTATTTCAGCTGAGCCGTTTGCTCCGGTCAACTGGGCCGATGGCGTTGACCCTGAAACGGGCCGCCCGAATATCAAGCCTGAGGCGCGTTATCACGAGGCAGGCGTTTGGGAGGGGACACCCGGCCCATTGGGCGCGCACAACTGGCATCCGATGGCGTTCAGTCCAGAAACCGGTCTGGTCTACATCCCGTCGCAGACGCTGGGTTTCCCTTATATCGCAGACACCAATTTCGAGATGAAAGAACTCGCGGTTAATCTGGGCATCGACCTTAAGGCCGCTGGTTTGCCGGCAGATCAAGCGATACGCGATGCGGTGAAAGACACGCTTCAGGGACACTTGCTGGCTTGGGATCCTGTGAAGCAGGAAGAACGCTGGAGCGTGCCGCTTGGTGGCCCGTGGAATGGCGGAATTCTCGCAACGTCCGGTGACCTCGTATTTCAAGGCAACCGCAATGGCGAATTTGCCGCTTATGATGCGCGCGATGGCAGCAAACTTTGGTCAGCCGATGCGCAGACCGGAGTGGTCGCAGCACCGATCACCTACAGCATAGATGGCGAACAATATGTGGCCGTGGTTGCCGGATGGGGCGGCATCTTGCCTTTGCTGATCGGAGAGCTTTCTTGGGTAAATGACAAGCCACAAGTCAATCGCAGCCGCGTGCTGGTTTACAAACTAGGGGGCAAAGCCGAATTGCCTGAACCTTATCAGGTTGTCGGCACCAAAGCAGTTGCCCCGGCCCGTTTCGGCTCCGCTGCTGATGTGGATGCAGGCGCCGGGACTTACGCGCGATATTGCGCTGGCTGCCACGGGGATACCGCGGTCAGTGGCGGCGTTTTACCGGATCTTCGCTACAGTTTTGCGCTTGGCGATACAGATGTCTGGGAATCCATCCTTGTTGATGGCTCGCTTACAGGCAACGGCATGGTTGCATTCGGCAGTGAGCTTGATGAAGCTCAAAGAGAGCAGCTGCGCGCTTACATCACTCATCGCGCGCATGAATCCGGGGCGGTTAAGATCGCCCAAGAAGAACAGAAAGGTACGGAACAATGAACAGTGTCGTCAATTCAGGAGCCGTGCAATCTTCCGAGGTGCTGCCGCTTGTCATCGGGAACCAACCTGTGACGGTGAGCGAATGGCGAAAGGTCTATGATCCTGCGACTGCAGAATTGATCGGCCTTGCTCCCATCAGCACGCGGGTTAATCTGGATGATGCCGTGGCGAGCGCAAGAGCCGCATTTCAAACCTGGTCCAAAACCAGTGATGAGGAACGGCGCGATGCGTGCCGCCGAATGGCTGGCGTTCTGAATGACAATGCTGCCGAACTCGCCGAACTCTTAAGTCGCGAGCAAGGCAAGCCAATAGCCGGTATGAACGCCGGATTTGAACTGGGCGGATGCGCGGCATGGATGGGCTTTACCGCCGATCTCGAAATGCCGGTCAAAGTGCTACAAGATGATGACGCTGCCCGCGTCGAACAGCATCGTATCCCGATCGGTGTTGTTGGCTCCATCACGCCATGGAATTGGCCGCTGTTGATCGCAACATGGCACATCGCCCCAGCCATCCGCGCGGGCAATACAGTGGTCATCAAACCTTCGCCGCACACGACCCTTTCGACATTGAGAATGGTGGAATTGCTGGCGGCGCAATTGCCCGAAGGTGTGCTCAATGTCGTTTCCGATGGCGAGGATATCGGTCCTGCAATGGTCGAGCATGAAGGGATCGACAAGATCGCGTTCACCGGCTCCACGCAGACCGGAAAGGCGATTATGGCGGCCGCTGCGCCAACGCTTAAAAAACTCACGCTTGAGCTTGGCGGCAATGATGCAGGGATTGTGCTACCCGATGCTGACCCGCAAGCCATCGCAGAGGGCCTGTTTTGGGGTGCGTTTATCAATAATGGTCAAACCTGCGCCGCGCTTAAGCGTCTGTATGTGCATGACGACATCTATGATGCTGTGTGCGACGCGCTGGTCACGGTGTCGCAAAATGTCCCGATGGGGCCTGGACTTGAAGAAGGCAATTTGCTCGGCCCGGTGCAAAATCAGGCCCAGCATGATGTCGTCACCCGCCTTGCTGATGCGGCCAAGCAGGAGGGTGCGCGCATTCTTACCGGCGGACAGGCCCACGATCTGGGCGGATTGTTCTATCCGATTACCCTTATCGCGGATGCGCACGAAAACATGGCCTGTGTGACGCAGGAACAGTTCGGCCCGCTGTTGCCGATCATCCGTTATAGCGATGTCGATGATGCGGTCCGCCAGGCGAACGCTTTGGACACCGATCTTGCTGCGTCTGTCTGGTCAACTGATCCCGCCAAGGCGCGCGGCGTTGCAGAACGTCTGGTCGCCGGGACAGTCTATATCAACAAACACGGCGAAGTCGCTCCGCACATTCCGTTCGGCGGAGCGCGCTGGTCCAGTCTCGGGGTTGGTTTCGGGCAGGAAGGCCTTGAAGAGTTCACCAACATCAAGATCTACAACATCGCCAAATAAAACAGTCACGTCACATAAAGGACATCCACTATGGCGAAACCATTCGCATCCTCTGCCGATCTTACTGAAAAGGTCGAAACGCTCGAAACGCTCGACGATGGCGTTTACGCTCTGACAGCTGAGGGTGATCCCAATGTCGGCGCGATTGAAGGCGAGGATTTCATCGTCGCCATCGAAGCACGCGCAACGCCCGCTGCTGCGCGGGATTGGTTGAGCAAACTGCGCGAGCATACCGACAAACCGGTCAAATATCTGGTTCTGACACATTATCACGCCGTGCGTGTGCTGGGTGCGAGCGCGTTTGAAGCCGAAACGATCATCACCTCGGCAACCACCAAAAAACTGATAGATGAGCGCGGAAAAGAAGATTGGGACAGCGAATTTGGCCGGATGCCGCGCCTGTTTAAAGAGCCGGACGAGATCCCCGGCCTGACGCATCCTGACATCACCTTTAATGATCACCTCAGCATCGAACTTGGCGGAAATCGCGGTCAGCTCGACTTGCAATTTTGCGGACGCGGGCACACCGCTGGCGACATCGCGGTGTGGCACGACAAATCCAAAACCCTGTTCGCAGGCGATCTGGTGGAGGCGCAGGCCGCGCTCTACACCGGTGACGCCTTCCATATGGACTGGAGCAGTCACACGCTTGACCGGATCAAGGCGTTCGGCGCTGAAAAGCTGGTTGGCGGCCGCGGCGCGGTTGCGCTGGGTCAGGCGGATTGCGAAGCCGCGATTGAGCAAACGCGCGGCTTTCTAACGGGAATGATCGACAATGTCCGCCCTGTGCATGAAGCAGGCGGAACTTTGAAAGAGGCATTTGAGCGCACGCATGTTGCGCTGGAGCCGAAATTCGGCGCGTGGCCGATTTTCGAACATTGCCTGCCTTTCAACGTTCAGCGGCTTTGGGATGAATTTGACGGAATTGATTGGCCTCGCATCTGGACCATGGAGCGCGACCGCGAGGTCTGGGCGCAGTTGCAAGACTAAGCCGAATTGTACGGGACTGGGCGATGCCGCATCTGAGACCTTTGGACAATGCCGAGATTGCCGATCCGTACATAATCGAGCGGTTCGAGCATTACGCGCAAACGCGCGGGTTTACGCCCAATTCGATCCGCACGATGGCGCGGCGGCCCGGCATTGTAAAAGCGTTCATGGCGCTCAATCAGGCAGTCTTATATGAAGGGACCGTCCCCGAGCAGCTCAAGATGTTGATCAGTCTTGCCGGGTCATTTGCGTCCGGGTGTCTTTATTGCCAATCGCATATGACCAATTTGGCCCATCTTTACGATGCGCCTGATGCGAAGATTGCAGATCTGCTGAACTTTGAAGAATCTGACCAATTCACCGAAGCTGAAAAGGCGGCTCTGAATGTGGCGTTCAAGGGTTCGAGCACGCCGAATGAGGCGCGTCAGGAAGATTTTGACCGACTGGCCGAGCATTTCAGCGAAGCTGAGGTGGTGGAAATCGTCGCGAGTATCGCGCTGTTCGGTTTCCTCAATCGCTGGAATGATACGATGGCAACCACGCTTGAGCCGGTGCCAGCAGCCCGCGCTGCCGATCTGATCGGGGATGCTGGCTGGCAGGCCGGAAAACACATTTGAGAAGGAATGCCGTGAGCCAATCAAACTCCATTCCGGTCTACAAACAGTTTGAGGCTGCACCCATGCCGCCCGGCGATTTAGCAGCGCCGGAGGTGATTATCGTGGGCGGGGGGCCGGTTGGCCTGACGCTGGCGCTCGATCTGGGACGCAAAGGGCATAGGGTCGTCGTGCTTAACAGGTTCGACTTTATCGCCGCTGGGTCAAAGGCGATCTGTTTCGCGAAACGTTCGCTCGATATTATGGACCGGCTCGGCATTGGTCAGCGGATGATTGAAAAGGGTGTGATCTGGAACCTTGGCAAAGTTTTTCACAGCGATGCTGAAGACCCCCTTTTCCAGTTTGATATGCTGCCGGTGAAAGATCAGAAGAACCCCGGTTTCATCAACATCCAGCAATATTACGTCGAAGAATATCTGGTCGATGCGCTGGCCGATTATTCCAATGTCGATCTGCGCTGGGGACATGAAGTTGTCGGCCTTCAACACCATGATGACAGCGCGGCTGTTACCGTGCGCTGCGCGCAAGGCGAATATTCGATCACGGCCCCTTGGGTCATCGCCGGTGACGGCAGCAAATCCCCCATGCGTCAGATGCTAGGGCTCGATTTTGAAGGCCGCGTTTTTGAAGACAACTTTCTGATCGCGGATGTGAAATTCACCGAAGATCGCCCGTCAGAGCGGTGGTTTTGGTTTGATCCGCCGTTCAATGGGGCCGGTTCCGCTTTGCTGCACAAACAGCCTGACGATGTCTGGCGCCTCGATTTCCAGCTAGGCTGGGATATTGACCGAGACGCGGCAATATTGCCTGAAAATGTCGAACCTTATGTGCGCGGTATGATTGGCGATGATGTCGAATTCGAAGAGGAGTGGTACAGCGTCTACACCTTCCAATGTCGCCGGATGCGCAATTTTGTGCATGGCCGGGTGATCTTCATCGGCGACGCGGCGCATCTGGTATCGCCCTTTGGCGCGCGCGGTTGCAATGGCGGAATTGCCGATGCGGATAACCTGGCATGGAAACTTGATCTCATCCTTAATGGTGACGCCGCGCCAAATCTGATCGCCAGCTATGATTACGAGGCCATCGTCACCGCAGATGAAAATATTCTGAATTCAACCCGCTCGACTGATTTCATGACCCCCAAGAGCACGATGAGCCATGTGTTTCGCGATGCTGTATTGGAACTGGCGAAGGACCATCAATTCGCCCGACCTTTCGTCAATAGCGGGCGCTTGTCCACGCCAGTCAGCTATCCGCAATCGCCGCTGACCACACCGGATGCCGATCCTTGGGGCGGCGGTGTGATGCCGGGTTCTCCCGCTCTGGATGCAGCTTTGGGCGATGGTTGGTTGATTGATCAACTGGGCGATGAATTCGTGCTGATGACAAACGGTGGAGGCATTACATGCGAAGGCGTGCGCGTGCTTGATCTGGCAGAGCATGAAAACGCAGCCGCCGTGATCGAGCGCTATGGACTGACCGATGGCGGCGCCTATCTTTTCAGACCCGATCAATATGTTGCCGCGCGTTGGCACTCGCCCTCATTGGATGAGGTGCAGCGCGCATTTCAAACCGCAAAGGGGGCGCGCAGTGGCTCAATCAATTGAACCGCAGGCAATCGATACTTCCGCCCGGATCAACCGGCCCGATGATATGTACCAGATGTTGATCGATGCGCATGCCGGCCTCGATGATCACGGCAGTATGAAATTGAACGCGAAACTCGTTTTGATCCTCGCCAATCATATCGGGGACATGGATATTCTGGCGCAGGCGATTGACCTTGCCCGGACCAGTGCCCCCTATTCCTCCAACCGTCAGCAGGACGTATCATGACGCAGCATCCCATCTCGCTTGGAGGAGTGCATCACGCCGCCTATCGCTGCAGAGACGCCAAGCAAACTGTTGAATGGTATGGGCGCGTTCTCGGCATGGAATACACCACCGCCTTTGCCGAGGATCATGTGCCCTCTACGGGCGCCTATGATCCCTACATGCATGTCTTCCTCGATGCGGGGAACGGCAATATCTTGGCCTTTTTCGAGCTGCCCAATCAGCCACAGATGGGCAAAGATCCCAACACGCCTCAATGGGTTCAGCACCTCGCCTTTCGGGTTGCATCGGAAGCTGAATTGCTGAGCGCCAAAGAGCATATCGAAGCGCAGGGGATCGACGTTCTCGGCCCGACCCATCACGGCATATTCAAATCGATCTATTTCTTCGATCCCAACGGCCACCGGGTTGAACTCGCCGCAGATATCGGCACTGACGAGCAATATGCCGAACTCAAGCGGGTCGCGCCGATGATGCTCAATGAATGGTCGGAAACCAAGAAAGCGCCGCGCCATGCCGATTGGCTGCACGAACTTGCCCGGAAAGAACACGAATCATGAAACTAGCCACGCTGAATGACGGCACGCGCGACGGCAAGCTGGTCGTTGTTTCCAAAGACCTAACGCGCTGCTGCGCAGCGGGCTATATGGCGCCTACGATGCAATCGGCGCTGGATGATTGGGAGCGGATCGCACCGCAATTGGAGGTGCTCGCCACGGATGTCGAGCATCAAACCGTACCGTGCGAAAGGTTCCACGAACGCGAAGCGCATTCGCCGCTGCCGCGCGCTTACCAATGGGCGGACGGGTCGGCCTACATCAATCACGTTGAGCTGGTGCGCAAAGCGCGCGGTGCCGAGGTGCCAGAGAGCTTCTACTCCGATCCGCTGATGTATCAGGGCGGGTCTGACACCTTCCTGCCGCCGCGCGCGGATATTCCGCTAGGCGATGCGGCCTGGGGCTGCGACATGGAAGGCGAGGTCGCAGTTATCACTGATGACGTGCCGATGGGTGTGTCTGCCGAAGATGCTGCTGGTCACATCAAGCTGGTGATGCTGGTGAATGATGTGTCCCTGCGCGGACTGATCCCGGGCGAGCTTGCCAAGGGCTTCGGGTTCTTTCAGTCCAAGCCATCCTCTGCATTCTCACCTGTCGCCGTCACGCCGGACGAACTCGGCGATGTGTGGAAAGATAGCCTGATTCATCTGCCGCTGATGGTTGACTACAACGGCGAACCATTTGGCCGCGCTGAGGCGGCAGAGGATGCAACCTTCAACCTCGCGCAGCTGGTCGCCCATGCGGCGAAGACCCGCGCTTTAGGGGCAGGCGCGATTGTCGGATCGGGCACAGTCTCCAACAAGGGTGCAGATGGCGGACCGGGTAAGCCGGTCAGCGAAGGCGGCCTTGGCTATTCCTGCATTGCGGAAATCCGCATGATCGAAACGATCGCTGATGGCGAGGCGACCACGCGCTTCATGCAGCCGGGTGATAGCGTGAAAATTGAGATGCGCGATGCAGACAACCACTCAATCTTCGGCGCGATTGAGCAAAATGTGGTCGCGGTCTAGGTAGACGTTAGAAGGCTATACCCGGTTGATCTGGCGGGCAATTGGGGAACTGTAAGTGAACCGAGATACGCAAACTCACCCCCCTGTCACCCGATTCCAGATTACCGCGCTGCTGGCGCTTGCGTGCCTCAACATGCAGGATGGCTTTGATATTCTCGCGATTTCTTTCGCGGCCAGTGCGATCACTGAGGATTGGGGCCTGTCCAGCTCTGCACTGGGTATCGCGTTGAGCGCCAGCCTGTTTGGAATGATGATCGGGGCGATGGCTTTAAGTCCGCTGGCGGACCGTATTGGGCGCAAATATGTTGCCATAATTGGCCTTATCCTGTCCGGCACTGGCATGATCATCGCGGCAATCGCGCCCTCGATTGATGTATTGTTGATAGGCCGGGCTATCACCGGCATTGGCGTGGGCGGCATATTGGTTAGCCTGAACACGCTGGTCGCAGAGTTTGCGGGGGAGCGATATCGCGGGGCCGCAGTGGCAATATTCCAGCTCGGCTTTCCAATGGGCGCTTTCTTGTCCGGTTTTGCGGTCGCATGGCTGATAGATCTTGGCGACTGGCGCTATGTCTTTGCGTTTGGTGCGCTCACATCATTCATCTTCATTCCGGTTGTGATGGCATTGCCTGAATCGATGGATTTCCTAGCGCAAAGCGGTAGGCCAGATGCACTGGCGAAAATCAATAAGACCCGCAGTCGTTTGAAACTGCCACCATTGGAAAGCTTGCCCGCGAAATCTGTAAACCCTTCGCGCTCAGCCTTGCAGCAAGTTAGACAGCTGTTTGCGCGCCAGTATGTCGTTCGCACTCTGTTGATCTGGACTGCATTCTTCATGTTGCTCAGCACGCTCTATTTCGCTTTGAGCTGGACGCCGCGCATTCTGGTGGAGCTTGGATTTAGCGAGGATAGCGGCAATCAAGCGGGCCGATTGATCAATCTGGTCGGGATGCCTGGGATCGCTCTTATCGGATTGACCAGCACTTTCGTGCGTCCGTCACTGGTGACGACCTTCTATCTCGCTACTCTTACAGTCTTGCTGATAATATTAGGCGCGAATAATCATTCACTGACTGCGATTATGCTGCTCATTTCCGCAGTCGGTTTTTCGGTGCATGGGTCGATGATCGGACTCTATGCGACCGCCCCGGCGCTATACCCTGCGCATATCAGGGCAACCGGTATGGGTTGGGCCATCGGGTTGAGCAGGCTTGGCGCTGTTGTCGGCCCGGCGCTTGCGGGGTTCCTGCTTGATGCTGGCTGGTCAGCGCAGCAGCTTTTTCAAGCATTTGCCATGCCGGCCTTGATGGCTTCCATCGGCGTGTTCTGCCTTTGGAGAGAGGAAAGACGGGCCCAGATTTGACCTTGAGGTCGACCGTACTGGCCGTGCTGAATATTTAGTCCAACCAAGGAAGCAACGGATCGCTAAGATCTGCTTCTGATTGAAAGGTCGCTTAAGACCGATCTTCGGGAAATTCGGGCGTGAATTTCTAGGTCATTTCGTCTCGACCATCGCCACAACGGATTTCCAGCTCCGCAAAGTCCCACGATTGCGAGCACAATTTCTCCTCCTCCAAAGGAGGTGATCAGCATCATCATTCGAAGAAAAAGGTGGTGAGCCCTGCTGGGTTCGAACCAGCGACCTACTGATTAAAAGTCAGTTGCTCTACCAACTGAGCTAAGGGCCCCCAAGGGGTGTTCGGCTTAGTTGGTTCTTGCCGAACGGAGCGCTCACCTAGTCAGGGTGCGCGGGCGGGTCAAGCGTGCATTGAGTTGTCGGAGCGTAAAGTCGGTTATCGGATCGCGCCAATGACCGGCAATCTCGCTCGCTGGGCCAATGACAAAGCTTCGCTCACTAAAGCGAGGATGCGGAATAGAAAGCTCTTCGCTCGCCCAAATTCCGCCGCTCCAAAGCACAATATCAAGGTCCAGCGCGCGGGCTCGCCAACGCTGCCCATACCGTCGGCGACCAAACTCAGCTTCGATCGAAAGCAAAGCCTCCAAGGTGGCACTTGGGCTTAGTTTATTTTCAAGCACAGCCGCCGCATTCGCATAGATTCGCTGCGAAGGGCCCACGGGCACGCTGTCTATGATTCGCGACGCAGCTTTAACGTCACCAATGTCGCTAAGCGCACAGATTGCCGTGCGCAAAACTTCGCGCGGCAATCCAAATTTGGGTACGCGCATGTTTGAACCCAGCGCAATAAGGTAGGTGTGTTCGGTCAAATGTCTTCGGCAATCCGGCCATATAGCTGCGGTCGGCGGTCACGAAAAAAGCCCATGCCAGCGCGGTGTTTCGCTGCACGCGCCAAATCCAGTTCCGCCACCAAAACACCGCTCTCAATAGCGCCGAATTCAGCGACAAGATCGCCCCACTCATTCGATATGAAAGAATGCCCGTAAAAGTTTTGCTCAGCCTCATCAGGCCCCTCTGCACCGATGCGATTCGATGCGACAACAGGCATACAATTGGAAACCGCATGACCCATCATCGCCCGGCGCCACATCCGGCTGGTGTCGAGCTCAGCATCATAGGGCTCTGATCCGATTGCCGTGGGATAAAGAAGCACTTCAGCGCCTTGCAACGCCATAACCCGCGCAGCTTCTGGATACCATTGGTCCCAGCAAATTCCAACGCCGACCTTTGCATCGCAAACATCCCAAACCTTCAAACCATCATTGCCAGGGCGGAAATAGAATTTTTCCTCATAGCCGGGGCCATCAGGAATATGGCTCTTGCGATAAGTGCCTTGAACATCACCGTTCGGGCCAATCATGGCGATGGTGTTGTAATAGTGGTGCCCGTCACGCTCGAAAAAGCTGGTCGGAATGGTAACTTTGAATTTGGCTGCCAGATCGCGCATCGCGATGACGCTGGGATGCTGCAGTGTCGGGCGAGCGAGCGCAAACAGCTCTTCGTCCTCTACGCGGCAGAAATAGGGGCCTGAAAACAATTCCGGCGGCAGGATAAGCTGCGCGCCTTTATTGGCAGCATCCTCCACCAGCGCGGCAACGGCATTGATGTTGCTTGCTTCATCTTCGCGAGCGAGGGAAAGCTGTAAGGCGGCGACGGTGAGCATAGTCATGTCGCCGCCTTTAAGCTTAGTCTGCTTTCTTGAAAAGCAGCGTCATACGGTCACTTTCACCAATCGCGATGTAATCGTTGCGGCGTGGGTCATCTTCGCCAGTCACAAGGACTGGTGGCAGTGTCCACACACCGCGCTCCCAATTCGCTGGGTCTTTCGCGTTAGCGTTAATCTCACTGCTAGCAGCAAGTTCAAATCCCGCGGCGGCGAATACCGCGATGACGCGCTCAGGATGAACATAGCCAGGGACTGGGTTATAATCGTCAAAACTGGAGCCAGCCGGAGCGCGGTGCTGCACCACTCCGACCATACCATCATCGGTGAGCATGCGGCGCACAGTGCCCAAAACTTCGTCTGCACGATTGCCGTTAAACAAACCGTGCATCGAGCGGAAAATCACCACACGATCGACCGTTCCTTCAATTTCCTCAGGCATTTCGTCGGTTTCAAACGCCGTTATTTCACCGGGGTCGACCGCGAGCGCATCGGCAACACTAGAAGTGAAGTTTTCGGTCCAGCCTTTGGCCCGCGCTTCTTGTGCACGGTCACGATATTGGCGACCATCACTGTCTTGGTTTATCGCGATATAACGACCTTGCGGAATGATCCATGGAGCCAACACGCGAGTGTACCAGCCGCCTCCAGGCCCGTACTCAGCCACAGTCATGGTCGGCTCAATTTGGAAAAATGCCAGTGTTTCTGCCGGATTACGGTATTGGTCGCGGGCGCGATCATTATCGCGGCGCTCATCCGCAAGCACTTCGGTCAGCGTCGGCGTATGATCATCTGCTGTAGCTGGAACAGCCAGTGCAAATGCGGCGAGCGGTGCGAGAAATAGGGATTTCATATTGGAGCCTCTTTGGTGGAGTGTTTACATTAGGGAAACAGATAGGATCGTTCTTAGCTCCCGGAAAAGTGAAAACAAGCACAGCTTGAACCAAAAACTGCTTTCAGCCCACCGATGACAAAGCGCGACCGGCTTCCTATCTTTTCTGGGAACAAGGAGATATTATCGATGGAACAGGCAATTATTGCTGGTGGCTGTTTTTGGTGCACAGAGGCCGTGTTTCGTGACGTCGTTGGCGTTACCGAGGTTGAGAGTGGCTATATCGGAGGCACTAAAGCGAACCCGACATACAAGGAGGTTTGCACTGGCAACACTGGCCATGCAGAAGGCATCCGGGTCACCTTCGATACCGACACGATCAGCCTACCCGAAATCTACGACGTATTTCTTGGCACCCATGATCCAACCCAGATGAATCGCCAAGGCAATGATGTTGGCACACAATACCGTAGTGCGATCTTTCCCCTTAATGCTGATCAACGCGAGGCGGCGCAGGCCGCGATTGGTCGTTGGAATGCGGAAAACGGTGCGAGGGCCGTTACTACAATCGAAGGTTTTGATGGTGAGGAGCAAGCTGCAGATTGGTATGCGGCGGAGGGCTATCATCAGGAATATTGGGAAGGCGAAGGACAGCGCAATCCCTATTGCCAAGCCACCATCCCCCCCAAACTCATGAAATTGCGCAAGAGCTTTCAAAGCAAAGTGAAAGCGTGATCCGGAACTAGCAGTGAAGCTCAACCGATCCTACACCTCGCTGCACACAGTGCAGACCGATGGATCGGTCAGCTTCGCATGCTCTACAGACCAGGCCGAATGGCCTTGGCTAGCGCTGCCGCCGCAGCATCCAATTGTCATTCAGACACAGAATTTCTGGACCAGCGTAGGCGCGACTCGAGCACTTGCTGAACACGAAGATGACAAATGGAGCGCGCTCACTTGGACCGATTGGACGCTGGGTGATCATAGCGCCGGACAAGCGACGCGGGGCCATTTTTCGAGAACAGGAGGCGGCGATGAGCTTAGCTTTACTATCAAGCTTTTCGATGAACAGAACCGGCTGATCGCGGCCATCAATGGCAAAGGTGTGGTGTTTCGCACGCGTAATTTTGAGAAATGGCGCGAAGGTTCGAAGACATCTGCAAAGAAGAAGACGAGCGACGAAGGCGCCTTTCAATACGCCGAGCGCGACTTGCTGGGCCTGTCTAAGCAGGAACAGCCCCTGATTGCATCGCTCGTCGAAACGAATGGCATTCTTTCATCCAGCGCGCTCATCACCAAGGCCAACGGTTTGATGCCTGGTCACCCCTATTTCAGCGGCTCAGGCGATCACGTGAACGCGCCCCATCTTGCTGAGCTTGGACGGCAAACCGTCAACCTGCTTTGCGAGGGAGAGACGATCCAAATCACCAACGGTGAAATGGACATGCATCGCTACATTGAATTGGGCACACCCATTGCGATTGTTGCCGGTCAAGTGGATGGAAATGCAGTCACGCTGCGCGTCAGTCAGCTAAACCGATCTTGCGCAACACTTAGAATGAAATGGATCGCCTCCTAAGGTTTAAGGCTTTGACCAGCGCGCGATGAAAAAGCCGTCCATTCCGCCTTCTTCGTTGAGGATGCCGGGATGGATCCTAAGCCAGCCTTGATCGGTAGGTGCAAGGTCGCCGGGAAGTTCAGCCGAAGTTATTGGCGAGCGCTCCAACGCAACCTTTTCGGCCTGATCCTCACCTTCTTCAGCCTCTAGCGAACACACAGCGTAAACCAAAACGCCGCCCGGCTTAAGCCAACCAGACGCTCGTTCAATCAACGCGCTTTGCAGCTCGATCATCTCAGCGATTTGACGCCCCCCGATCCGGTGCAAAACATCAGGATGGCGGCGACACGTCCCCGTTGCTGTGCAAGGCGCATCCAGCAAGATGGCGTCGAATTGATGCTTAGGCTCCCACGTCAATGCATCAGCGCGAACAGGTGATGCCTTCAGCCCGGTGCGTTTCAAGTTTTCTTTCAGCAAGCCCAACCGGCGCTTGCTTAGGTCCAGCGCGGTCACCTTCCAACCTGCTGCGGCCAATTGCATCGTTTTACCGCCGGGCGCCGCGCACAAATCGAGCGCATGCTTGCCCTCGCCTTTGCCCAGCAAACTCGCTGGAATTTGCGCGGCGAGATCTTGCACCCACCAATCACCTTCTGTGAAGCCAGGAAGCTCTTCTATCCGCGTCCCGCGCGGCAGGCGCAAATGCCCCGGTGCAAGCGAGACACCGCCCATGGCAACCGCTTGCTTATCTGTCTGCGCGGCGTCTTTCAGACGCAAATCAAGTTCGGGCGGATCAGCGAGGCCCGCAGCAATCTCATCAGCTCTACCACCCCACCTCTCAGCTGCACGCTCAGGCAAAGTCGGCATTGCAGGCAGCGTTGGTTCTTGCTTCACCACCGTAGAGAAGACACCGTGCGCCAAACGCCTTGGCCCGCCAGACAATAATGGCAGTCCGGTTGCGATCACAGCATGGGGCGGCGTTCCCAATCGAAGCGCTTGTGCCAGCATCAGCCGCAGCACGCTGCGCGGTTTCGCATCATCAGGCAAACGCTTCTTCGTCTCGCTGTCAATCAGTGCGTCGAGATCGGTCAACCACCGCAGCGCCTCGCTAACAATTGCACGTGCCAGCGCTTTGTCCTCGCTCGTATGCAGTTTGCGTGTAGCTGCACCCTCGGCCTGTTCGAGAGTTTCTCCGCGACGCATGACAGCATCGAGCATTTGCAACGCTGCACGGCGGGCTGGAAGTCCTGGAATACCTGACATATGACGCCGCCCCTAGCCGCGTTAGAAACCAAGCGCCAGTTAGTGCGTTGTCTTCAGTGATATGACCAAAGAAAAATCCAAAGCCACCCAAAACTTCGAAAAGCCAGCGCACTGGACGAATGAACCAGCACCCGAACCAAAGGCCGTCGATCCACTAAAGGATGAGCCGCGCGAGCTTTCGCCCACTCGCTACGGAGATTGGGAAGGCAAAGGTATTGCTTGGGATTTCTAAAGGGGTCTGAACTCTATCTTCAAACCGTCTTTTGGCTGAGGAATCGGCCAAGGCTGCCAATCAGGTTCATACCCCTTTTCAATTACAATTTCATAGCGCTGCAGGATCTGCGCCATCAACACTTTCACCTGCATATAAGCAAAGTGTAGCCCAAGGCACATATGCGCCCCGCCGCCAAACGGTACCCACGCATATTTGTGACGCGCCTTCACCTTATCCGGCGTAAAGCGCATCGGATCAAAGGTGTAGGGATCGTCCCAATAGTCTTCGGAATGATGCGTCCAATAAATGTTGATGCCGCAAGGCGTGCCTGCCGGAATGTGATAGCCGCCAAATTCAAAGCTCTTTAGTGCGCGGCGCGGCATTGAAGGTACTGGCGGCATCATGCGCAGCGATTCCTTGAATGCCATTTCTGTCAGTTCAAGCTTGCCCATGTCATCATAATCGAGCGGTCGCGCCTCACCGTCGCTGTCTGGCCCGCCCGTTACCGCCAATATTTCATCGCGCACTTTCGCTTGCCATTCAGGGTTCTTAGCGAGCAGATAGATCAGCGAGGTTGCGCTTGATGTGATCGTGTCATGCGCCGCCATCATTAAAAAGTTCATGTGATCAACAACTTCGTCGACCGGCAGCAACGAACCATCCTCGCGGGTCGCGGTCGCAAATTGGCTGAACATGTCTTGGCCGCCGCCATTTTCGCGGCGCTTGTGGGTTTCAGCGGTGAAATAGTCGACCAGAAACGCGCGCCCATCGACGCCCCTCTTCATCTTAGTGAAGGGCAGCGGCTTGCGCACCGGCGCGACGGAGGCTTGAACCATATCGACAAACGCTTCATTGATTTTGTCAGCTTCCGGTCCCCACGGAATTCCGATAAAGCTGTCGGCCGCCAGATCGAGCGTCAGTTCCTTAATCGCTGGGTAAAATTCCATCGGCCCAGACCAATTCGCCACTTCTTTCGAAATCCCGCGATTGAGTGCGCCAGAATAGTGCCGCATCGGCCCCGGCTTGAAGGCTATGGACAAAGCGCGCCGATCAATCCGGTGATGATCGAAATCCATCAGCATAAGTCCGCGAGGGAACAGCTGGTCTAGGACGGGACCCCAACCTTGCTCGCTGGAGAATATCTTCTCTTTGTTGAACAGGACCAATTCATTGGCTTCTGCGCCGATCATGGCCACGTTCCAGCCGCCAAACGCCTTCGTCTTGTAGACCCGGCCATAGGTTTCGACCATGCGGCGCGTGAACGCATGGGGGTCGGCCAACATCTTGAAGGTGTTGCCCACCATGGGCCAGCCGCCTTCGCCTGGAATATGCCCTATATCAGCCTCGGACGGATTGCCTTCTGCCCAATGAGCTGGCTGTGCTTCGGCCGCTGCATTCGCAGCAGAATTTTGGTCGGCGATTGTCGCCATGGGACAAGTCCTCAATCAAGTTCGGATTTACAACTTACTTGAATGTAAGCGCCAAATGCTACCAATTCCAGTGCTAATGGCAGCGCGCAATCACGGCGCTACTTAAGCCCAACCAGAAAGCTCTTGCGCGATCAGCGTTTCCAGCAATTGCACACCAGCATCGCTAACATTCAGGCAATCAAGCACTGCATATTCTTTACCGCCAGCTTCCTCAAAAATTTCCGCGCCCTCTAGCGCCAGTTCCTCAAGCGTTTCGACGCAGTCAGCGGAAAATCCGGGGGCTGCAACAGCGATCCGCTTCGTGCCGTTTTCGGCTTCTTTAGTCAGCGTGTCATCGGTGGCGGGTTCAAGCCATTGTGCCGGACCAAAGCGGGATTGAAAGCTCGTCTCAAATCGTACGCCATCAAACTGCGGCAGCACTTCAAGTCGTTCACGCAGCAACCTTGCCGTCTTGTGGCAATGACAATGATACGGGTCACCCAACTCCAAAGTGCGCTGAGGCATACCGTGGAAAGATAACAGCAGCACTTCGGGCTTGAATGTGAGCGCATCAAATTGACGTGAAAGATCGCTCGCCAACGCGTCAAGATAGGCCGTGTTATCATGATAAGGTGGAAGGAACCGCAAGGCCGGTTGCCAGCGCATGTTGCCCATCACCCGCGCCACTTCATCGAACACCGTGGCAGTCGTAGCGGCACAATACTGCGGATAGAGTGGCGCAATCAGGATCCGGTCACAGCCTGCCTCTGTCAGCTTTGTCATTCGGTCTTCAATCGAAGGAGAGCCGTAGCGCATGGCGTATTCGACCACGACGTTCTCACCCATCTCACCGCCAATAGCCTCAGCTTGGCGCGCAGTAATATCTGCGAGCGGGGAGCCTCGCTCGGTCCATACCTTGGAATAGGCCTCCGCGCTCTTCTTAGGCCGCGTATTAAGAATGACACCGAGAAGTAAGGGTTGCCAGATCAACTTGGGGATCTCGATCACGCGGGGGTCAGAAAGAAACTGCTTGAGATACGCCTTCACCGCTCCGGGCGTTGGAGCCTGTGGCGTACCGAGGTTCACCAACAAAACTCCAATTGATCCGCTAGCAACCGGCAGATGGTCATTGGGTAGACGCTGTTTCTGCCAAGTCATGGCCGTTCAACGGTCGAGAGGTGATTTAGGTCCATCATATGCCGCCTGAAAGTAGGGGGAGTCGGCGCAGTCTCAAGCCCGTCGCCGAAAACAGCGCATTGGCAATGGCAGGAGCAGCAACAACTGCGCCCAATTCGCCCGGGTCCGCGCTGGCGGCCTCGTTGGCGATAAACTCGACCTCAATTTCAGGGCAATCGGCGAGGCTAGGCAGGCCCAGCTCGTCGTAATCGAGCGCCGTGGGCAGGCCTGAGCGGTACCGGATAGCGTTACCTAGCGCGAGGCTGAGGCCAAAAATCAAACCGCCTTCGATTTGTTGGCGAGCGATATCAATATTGATGATCCGGCCGATATCTACTGCGGCAGACAGCCGGGTCACACGAACCCCGCCTTCACTTTGGCGAGCGGTTGCAACGCAGGCGATCCGCCCGCCGCTAACCGCATCTCCGATCCGGTGGCACGCCAAACCTTGTCCGCTTTGATCAATCCCGCCATCCCATGCCGCCATCTGCGCTGCCAACTGCAAGCAAGCGGCAAGCCTAATGTCATCGCCCAACATGGCCATACGATAGGAAAGGGGTTCACTTGAGTGTTCCGCCACGATCTCATCAATAAAGCTCTCTGTCGCAAAGGCGGTGTATGCGTTGGCGTTACCGCGCATACGTCCGACCGGCAAACCGATCTCAACAGGGATGTGATCCACCACTACACTAGGAATGGCGTAAGGGGGGACGGCGCCTTCACAAGCCATCGCATCCTTTGTGCCATTGGTTTCACGGATCGCTGCACTTGCGGTGAGATTGTCAAACAGTCGCTTACCAAATTCCATATTTGCTGGGGGGCACGCAATGCGGCTGCGAAGCGCATCAATTCGTCCTCCGCCATCCGCAGAAAGTTGCGCGCCGAGTAGCAGGTAAGCGGGTGTCCGAGGGCGCGACTGAACGATTTCCTCGCGCCGCGACCAAATGAGCTGAATTGGGCGGCCATGGCTTCCCGAAAATTCGCGAGCGATCAAGGCCGCTTCAATAGCGTGATCATGCCCAAGCCTAGCGTCAAAACTGCCACCTGCAGGCATGGGGTAAAGCACGACCTTTTCCAAATCGATGTCGATTGCCCTAGCCGCAGCCTCGCGCGCACTCTCTGGCGCTTGGCTGGCCATCCAAAGCTCAAGCTTGCCATCTTCAAATCGAGCGGTGACGCATGCAGTTTCGAGAGGAGCAGGGATCGCTGCCTCCACTTCGTAACGGCGTGCAAAATCGACCCGCGTCATCGCTTCCGCGCCAAAACCGTTTTCAGCGATACGGAATGATGCTCCGCTATCGACCATCGAATCAAGCCGAGCAGCAATTTCATCGCTATCAATCGGGGTTTGGGTCGTGAATTGGGGTCTCAGCGCAGACAAGGCCCGTTCGGCCTGCCACCAATTGCCGGCTATCGCCGCAATCCACCGTTTGCCTTCAATCACGCTTAGAACGCCGCGCGGGCGACCTTGTTCAAAACCGCTCAGGGTCGTGTTATCAACGGGTCCGTGCCGGATCGCGGCGTAGGCCATGCCAGGCAGCCGCACATCCCCTGCGAATTGATAGGTTCCATCGACCTTGGATGGCAGGTCGATACGCGGAAAACTGACGGGAGCATCTGCGTCATTGGGTAGAGGGTCTTCGCCAGGTTGCTCTGGTCGCAATGGCGGTGGGTCAATGGCTTCCTGCGCCGCAGCGTCAACCGCAAGTTCGCCGAAGCTAAACTGTTCGTCGCCGTTGCGGACAAAGCCATTGTCAACCACACACTCCTCCCATCTTACGCCCCACCGCTCAGCAGCAGATTGCGCTAGCATTGATCGCGCAGCAGCCGCAGCATGGCGGCACGGTGTTTCAAAGGCGGCAATCGACATGCCGTCTGCAGTCGCTGAAAACCGGCTGTCTTGAGCAAAGCGTGTAGCCAGAATGTCATCGCTGCTGTCAGCAAACCCTTGCACGGGACCACCCCAAAGCGCAGACCATTTGCTGGCCAACGGGATGTTGGCATAGGCGCCGCTTATCGGAGCAGGCTCAACCGCAATTTGCCGCCAATCTGCACCCAATTCTTGCGCGATGATCTGAGGCAAAAGGGTCGTAATACCCTGCCCCATTTCTAGCTGAGGGACAGCCACCGTCACTACGCCATCTTCTGCAATTTTAAGCCAAGCATCAAAAACATGTTCGCCGGACGATGCGGCAAGCGGATTGGGGAAATTGCGCGGGAACAACCACCAGGCAACCACCAAGCCGCCGCCCGCCGCCGCTCCAGCAAGTAAGCCCCTGCGTGTAATGGCCGCTGCTACCATCCTTCAGCCGTCCTCGCCTTCTAGCCACCGCGCAACAGCTTTGGCGATGTCGCGAAACGCATCGCCCTCCGGCCCATCGCTTACTGCAACCGGAACGCCCGCGTCGCCAGCTTCGCGGATCGGCAAGCTCAAGGGTATTCGGCCCAAGAAGGGGATGTCTAGCCGCTGGGCCAATTGTTCAAACCCGCCTTTGCCAAATGGATCGCTTAATTCGCCGCAATGCGGACAAGCATAGCCCGCCATGTTCTCAACAAGACCGATAATCGGCACTTTTCCAGTTTCGAACAATTGCCCTGCGCGCGCTGCATCGATCAGCGCCAAATCTTGAGGCGTAGAGACCAGCACCGCGCCATCAGGTTTGTGCTTTTGCATCATCGTAATCTGCACATCGCCAGTTCCCGGCGGCAGATCAATCAGCAGCAGGTCGGTGTCGCCCCAGTCGCCTTCGATAAGTTGGGACATGGCATTGCCCACCATTGGGCCGCGCCACGCCAACGCTTGTGCAGGTTTGGCGAGATTTCCCATAGACAGCATTTTTACGCCATGCGGGCTGTCGAGCGGGACGAGCTTGTCGTCCTGCGCAATCGGTTTCTGCCCCTCAGTTGCTAGCAATTTGGGCTGCGAAGGTCCGTAAATATCAGCATCAACAATGCCGACCTTGTGCCCCATTTTTGCCAGAGCAATCGCAAGATTTGTGGTCAATGTTGACTTGCCAACGCCGCCCTTGCCCGAACCAATGGCGATAATCCGGCGCTTGACGCGCTCACCCATAAAGGCAGTCCGCACCTCGCTAACGCCGACTAGAGGTGACAACGCAGCTTCGATCGTTGCTTGCGCATCAGCGCGCTCGCTAGCGGAAAGGCCGCTCGCTTCAACCACAACGATCGCTCGGCCAGCAACGATACGCGCTGACGTAACCCGCGCAGCAATTGCCCCGCCGGCGGATTCATGCAGCGCTGCGATGAGTCGCGCTTCATCTTCGGAGAGCTTCTTTTCCTCAACCATTACCGGCGGCCTCTAGCATCAAAATCGCCTTCGTAATCCTTGTTTTTCGTAAAGCCCTGTTTTTCGCAAAACTGCACCCTATAAAAGGGCTATGAGAATTTTTGACGGTTTCAGAGAACGCTTCGGCTCAGCAGGTGCATTGTCGATGGCAGGGAAGAAAAACCCTTGGGGCAGCGGCGGCGGCGACAAGCCTTCCGGCGGCGATGACGATGGGGGCAAAGATGGCGGCCCTCGCAACCCATGGTTACCCGGTGGCGGCAGTGATGATGGCAAGCGGCGTTCTGCTAGCATTGAAGACATTTTCAAAAATCGTGGACCCGAAGGTCCAAACCGCAAAGGCGGCGGACCTGGAGGTCCGAACTTCCGTTTTCCAGAGCGGCCTGGCGGCAAAAGCTGGCTGCCTGTGCTTGTGGTGTTAGCTGCCGTCATTTGGGTGGCGCTTTCAGCTGTACATATTGTCGGCGCGAAAGAGCAAGGCATTGTAACAACGTTTGGCAAATACTCTAAGACGCTTGGGCCTGGCTTTAACTGGACAGCGCCGTGGCCGTTTCAAAGTGTTGAGGTTGAACCTGTCAGCACCATTAGATCCGAACAAATCCCGGGTGGATCTGGAGAGAAACTGATTCTAACTGGTGATCAGAATTTGGTGAATCTGTCATACCTCATTCGTTGGAACATCAAGGATCTGAAAGACTTCAAATTTCAACTCGCAGCGCCAGAAGACACAATTCGCGAGGTCGCAGAGGCTGCCATGCGCGCATCAGTCGCTGAGAAGACTCTAGATCAGACGTTCTCTGGTGCTGGCCGCGCTGACATCGAAGCGGGCGTTCGCAAGCGGATGCAAGATTTGCTCGACGCCTATCGTTCAGGCGTTGCAGTGCAGGGTGTTGAAATCAACCTTGCAGAACCACCTGCCGAAGTGAACGAGGCATTCAAAGACGTTTCTGTGGCAGAGCAAGATGCTAATGCGGCGGTCAACACCGCACGCGGTACAGCGCAGCGCATTCTTGAGCTGGCTCAGGGTGAAACCGGCGCTTTTGACCGCGTTTATGAAGAATATCGCCGCGCTCCTGAGGTGACGCAAAGGCGATTGTATTACGAGACCATGGAAGCGGTCTTGAGCAAGACTGATAAGACAATCATCGAAACAGACGGCGTGACACCATATTTGCCGTTGCCAGAAATTCGCAAACGGGCGCAGCAAGCCGCCCCGGCGATTAATGCGGAGGGTCAGTAACATGGAAAACATCTGGCAGACTTATCGCAACGCAATCATCGCAGTGGGCATTCTGGCTGCTGTCTTACTGGCCAGTATCGTAGTTGTTCCGGAAACACATCAGGGCGTCGTCGTCCGAACTGGTGAGCCAGTGCGCGTAATCAACCGCTTCAAGCCGGATCAACCTTTTGGTGAAACCGGCGCAGGCATGGTTTTGCGCTTACCAATCGTCGAAACGGTTCAAATGGTCGACAAGCGCGTGCTCAACCTTGCGATGGAAAACGAGCAAGTGCTTTCAAACGACCAGCAGCGTTTGCAGGTTGATGCCTACGCGCGCTTTCGCATCATCGACCCCGTATTGATGGTCGAAACAGCGGGCACGACAGATGGGGTTCGTGCACAGTTGGAACCAATTCTCAACTCCGTTTTGCGCCAGGAACTTGGCCGCCGAACATTCCAAGCCATGCTGACAGCAGAACGCGGCAACGCGATGACATCGATCCGGGATAATCTTGACCGGCAGGCCCGCCAGTATGGTGCGCAAGTGCTTGATGTCCGAGTGAAGCGAACCGACTTGCCAGAAGGCACGCCACTTGAATCAGCGTTCCGCCGGATGCGGACCGACCGTGAGCGCGAAGCTGTCACGATACGGGCACAAGGCAATCGCAACGCTCGAATTATTCGCGCCGATGCGGATGCCGAAGCTGCTCGAATGTACGCTGAGAGCTTTGGTAAGGACCCACAGTTCTACGATTTTTACCGTGCCATGCAGAGCTACCGAGAGACCTTTATTGACGGCGATGGCGAAAGCTCAATGGTACTTTCTGAGGACAGCGAATATTTCCGCCAGTTCCGCGGAGCCCGCTGATTGGGGGCGATTTCAACTCCACTTAAGTGGCTGTACGATAATCGCTCTCCGACGAAGCGCCAATGCGAACTGACCGACTACATTTGTCGTTCAAACTGCATTAAGTGCGTCTGAGCCCTAATTATAGGCGTAACTGCTTGGTACATTCAAACGAACCAGTCGTTAGAATACGAAGCATAATTGAGAGTAAGGAACGAGAGGACGTGGACAAAGTGCGGTACGTTTATGGACTGACAAGCGCGCTGCTAGTGGGCGGCGCAACGGTATCCCTGGTAACCGGCCAACCTGCGGGCGCTCAAGTGGCGCAAAACGACGACAGGGTCATGAGCCAGGTTGTTCCGCGCGCAGGCGCACCTGCTAGCTTTGCTGACCTGACTGAACAATTGCAGCCAGCCGTGGTCAATATCGCCACGCGGCAACGCGTTGAAGTGCAAAGCCGCAACCCTTTCCAAGGGACGCCTTTTGCCGATCTGTTCAATCGCCGCCGCGGTGGTGAGCAAGCCCAGCCCCAAACCCGCGAAGCGCAATCACTGGGTTCGGGCTTCATTATTTCAGCAGACGGCTTTGTTGTAACCAACAACCATGTCGTGGCGCCTAATGATCGCGCAACGCTGGAAGAGATTACGGTGACCATGCCAGACGGCACGGAATTTGAGGCCGAGCTGGTTGGCGCAGATCCAGCCTCTGACCTTGCGGTTCTGAAAATTCAGTCGAACGATAATTTTCCCTTCGTGAAATTTGGCGACTCCAGCCAAACTCGCGTGGGTGAATGGGTGGTCGCAATCGGCAATCCATTCGGTCTTGGAGGAACAGTCACCAGCGGTATCGTATCAGCAGTACTGCGGAACACCGGGCAAGGCGGCGCTTATGACCGCTATATTCAGACAGATGCCAGCATCAACCGAGGCAATTCGGGCGGGCCGCTGTTTGACATGCAAGGCAATGTTATCGGCATCAACAATGCGATCTTCTCTCCATCGGGCGGTAGCGTTGGCATCGGCTTTGCCATTCCGGCAGAGATTGCCGCACCGATTGTCGATGAACTGAAGGCAGGCCGCACAATTGAGCGCGGCTTCTTGGGTGTTAGCATTCAGCCTATCAACGATGATCTGGCCGATTCCCTTGGCTTGCCACGCAATCGCGGCGAATTCGTGCAGAGCGTGCAAGATGGCCGCGCTGCCGATCAAGCCGGCATTCGGGCGGGTGACATCGTAACCAAAATAGACGGCAAGGATGTTACCAGCGAACAGACATTGTCCTTCTTGGTCGCCAATATTGCACCGGGGACGCGCATTCCTATTGAACTGCTGCGCGATGGCGAGCGCAGGACAGTCAACGCGACCGTTGGCAAACGCCCCACCGATGAAGAGCTTCGTCAGGAGCAAATGTTTGATCCTGACGCGGAAGAAGAGATGACGCCGCAAGAATCAGATGGTCTGATTGAAGAGAAATTGGGCGTGCAGGTGATTGAGCTCACCGACACAATCGCGCGCCAATTGGGCGCTGATCCCGATACGGTCGGTGTTGTGATCGGTGTGGTTGATCCAAACTCTGATGCGGGCCGCAAGGGCCTGCGGCGCGGAGACATCATACTGTCTGCCAACTATCAAGAGGTCGGCTCAGTAGACGATCTGCGCACGCGGATTTCGGAGGCCGAGGCCGACGGCCGTGATGCCCTGTTGCTGCGCATACAGCGCCGCGGACAGCCGCCGCGTTACTTGCCAGTACGGCTGCGCCAATAACGATACAGTGAAGCGGGTTGTGGCTCGCAGTGAAACGGAAAAGGGCGCTGCGATTCAATCGCGGCGCCCTTTTTGTTTTATCTGTCATGGCTCTAGCTTAAGCCGCTTTCCTGATAATGCGGTAACCTATCGCTAGTTTATCCTGATAAAGCCTTCGCGCACGCCGGGATCTTGCCGCGGCGGAGGCACTTCAGATGGCGGCCTTTGCTGCGGTCGCGGAGGCGCAGGGTCAGGAGGCAGGTTCTGGCCGGTCGCTTGCTCGAGGAAGTCGTCACTTGCCGCTTGCGGAGGTTCTTGTGCCCCTGTCACCGGAGCCGTCTCGCCATCGACGCCAAACGGGCTTTCCTCATTTGGATCACGGCCACCCGGTTCAACCAAATTGCCCTGCTCATCGATGAAGTAATAGTCGTCTGGATCACCAAACATGAACTCTTCATCCGGCTCAAGCTGCCATTCTGGCAGATTTAGGTCGGTATCGAATTCCTCAATCGGGCGATCTTTCACTGCATAACGCATGTAGGCGGCAAACGCCCGTGCAGGCGCACGGCCGCCCTGCAGCCCAGCAACGCGCTTGGCATCATCACGGCCCATCCACACGCCGGTGGTAATCCCAGATGAGAAGCCGATAAAGTAGCCATCTTTGTTAGAGCTTGTCGTTCCAGTTTTACCGGCCACTGGGCGTCCGATCTGCGCGGCGCGGCCAGTGCCCGTCACCACGGCTGTTTGCAGCAGATCAGTGATTCCAGCCGCAACATAATCCGGCACCAACATCGTCTCGCGGGGTTTTTCGTGGGTGTAGATCGTCTCACCGCCAGCGGTCGTTACCTTGGTGATGCCGTAAGGTTCAACCGACCGGCCTCGTGCTGAAACCGCAGCGAACGCGCGGGTCATGTCCAGTAGGCGGACTTCAGATGAGCCCAGGACCATCGAGGGAAAGGTCGAGATTGGCGTCGTGACACCAAATCGCCGCGCCATACTGGCAACGGTGCCGAACCCAACCTCATTGCCTAGCTGCGCAGCTACAGTGTTGATCGAATAGGCAAAGCTGGCGCGCAGAGTCGTATCGCCCACATTGCGGCCGCTTGAATTGCGCGGGCTCCATCCGTCAATTGTGACAGGCACATCTTTCACTGCATCATCCGGCGTATAGCCCGCTTCCAGTGCAGCGAGATAGACAAACAGCTTCCATGAAGACCCGGGCTGACGCATCGCATTGGTCGCGCGGTTGTAATTCGTCTCAACATAATCCTTACCGCCAACCATGGCGAGCACAGCGCCGTCGCGATCAAGGCTGACAAGCGCTCCTTGCGCTCCTTCAGGGGAATTGGCCTCGATCGATGCCGTTGCAGCGCGCTGCATCCCAACGTCCAAGGTCGTCCAAACCTCAATCGGGGCATTGGTCTCTGGCAGCAATATATCCAATTGGGGCAACGCCCAGTCGGTGAAGTAGCGGACCGAGTTCTGCCCGCTTTGCTCTCTCAAATTGACCGCGCTCACATCAACGGAAGCTTCTTGGCGGGTAATAAAGCCCTGCTCATTCATGAGCCTGATCACCGTGCGCGCACGATCAACGGCTGCCTGGACGTCAGCGGTTGGCGAGTAACGGCTCGGTGCTTTGACAAGGCCAGCGATGATTGAGGCTTCGGCCACGCTCAGCTCAGTGGCTGGATGGCTGAAAAATTTGCGGCTAGCACTGTCGATCCCGTAAGCGCCGCCGCCAAAGTAAACCTTGTTGAGATACAGTTCGAGAATTTGTTCTTTTGAAAAATTCCATTCGAGCGCCATCGCCAAAACCGCTTCGCGCGCTTTGCGATCAACGGTACGGTTTGAATTCAGGAAGACATTCCGCGCCAATTGCTGCGTGATGGTGGAAGTGCCACCAACCCTTGAACGCGCGCCTGTTACCCCCTCAACAACCGCTCCGGTCAAGCGGATTGGATCAATCCCATAATGCGAATAATACCGGCGATCCTCAACCGCGATCATCGCATTCTTCATATTGTCTGGGATGTCTTCATAAGAGAGCCATTCACCAAAGCTTGGGCCGAGCTCTACGATTTCGCTACCATCGCGCGCGCGCACCAAAATAGTCTGAGCGTTTTGAGTCGCCTTCAGCTGGTAAAAGCTTGGCATTTCGCGTGCGGCCATACCAACCGCAACAGCGAGGAAGATCACGCCGAGCATCGCCAAGCCGCCGCCCCACAGAACCAAGCGCTTCGTCCAAAGCCAAAACCGAGATGGTTCTTTTTCTGCCTTCGCAGATTTGCGATTTGAACTGCCGCGCTTTTTGGATGAAGCAGCGGAACGCTCTGCCGCGGCGCGGCGACTGCCGCGCTTGCCTTTGTTCTGCAGACTGTCGCCGCGCTTAGACATCGCTAGCTCGAATTATCCCTGTTGCCTGCACGGGTGCAGCTTAAGAAAGTTCACAATTGAGCAGTGCATAGGAGACTTCTAACCCGGCGTGAACGACCTGTGCAACGCAGCAGGCCTAGAAAATGGGTTAGTCTTCGTCGGACGCGAAATCGAGACTGGCTGAATTGATGCAATATCGCAGGCCGCCCGCCTCTTGCGGTCCATCCGGAAAGACATGGCCAAGGTGTCCTCCGCAGGCAGAACAGAGCACCTCGGTGCGAATCATACCATGAGAAACGTCGCGCTTCTCTTGAACCATTTCGCTGTCGGCAGGCTGAGTGAAAGCGGGCCAACCGCAGCCCGAATTGTATTTCGCACCGCTCGCGAACAAAACTGTGCCGCACCCGGCACAGGTGTATTCGCCTTCCTCGTAGTGCTTGTCGTACTTACCGGTAAATGCCCGCTCCGTGCCCGCTTCGCGCAGCACATGGTATTGCTCTGGGGTCAGCTTTTCGCGCCATTCCGCTTCAGTGGTGGTTTTGGGATCGTCAGACATTTGCTTTCTCCTTAGGTGCTGACCTGTAGCACCCGCCGTGGAAGCGGCGGGGAAACCATGCCACTCCTAATATAGGAAAGTTGCGCTCACTTTCACCCATCAACCAGAGCATAATGCGCTGGTGGTTTGATGACATCCATCCGCTCTGTAAGCAGCGGACGAAAGCTTGGGCGGCTCTTGAATACGGCATACCAGCCGCGGGTTTGTTCGTGCCCGTTCCAGTCGATCCCGCCGAGATAATCAGCAACCGAAATCTGCGCGGCTGCGGCCAAGTCTGCCATGCTCATGGTTGAGCCTGCAAGCCACGGGCGATTATCAATCAGCCAGTCCATGTAGTCCAGATGACCATGCGCCATCTTCATCGCTTGGCGCAGCACCTTAGAATCGGGTGGTTGGCGCAAGATAATGCGCTTTTTCATCCGCTCATTCATCAACGGCGCGGTGACATCGGTGTAGAAGTTCTCATCGAACAACGCGACCAAACGGCGGATTTCGGCCCGTCCTGTCGCAGTGCCATTGATCATCGGCGCGGTATCGACCGTTTCTTCGAAGTACTCCGCAATTGCGCGGCTATCTGAAACGACGATATTACGATCTTCCTCCACCAGGACAGGCGTCCGCCCTGCCGGGTTAAGATTGTAAAACATGTCAGACGCTGCCCACGGATCTTCGCGCACCAGCTCATAGGCGATGTTCTTTTCACCCATCAGCAGCCGAATTTTCCGGCTAAAGGGGCAAAGAGGGAATTGATGTAAGCGAAACATGGTGCCCGATTTCATGCCTCAGCTAGACGTCCGCGTCCACACATTCGGGCAGTCATTTATGAATTAAGCGCAGCTTAGCGGGAGCGCCCATCTTCCATTGCGACTTTCATTCGCTCAGCCATGTCTCGCAGGGCTGGCAACATCGTCTCTAGACCCTCCGCCATACCGCTCATCGCACTCATGGCTTGAGGCAGCCGCTCCGACACCTCACGCGGTAGATCTTCGGCCTCAGGCGCAAGATCAACGATACGAGCATCGGGATCAATATCGGGACCCTCACCGCCTGTTGCCTGATCCACCGCCTCGGCTATTGGACCGATCGGCAGTTCTAGCAATGCGCCCATCAGTGCGCCAACCATGGCGGCGGCTTGATCTTGAAACAGCGGATCAGACAGCTTTTCGGACAGATCGGAAAGCGAGGTTTCTGCTGGTGCTGGCTCTGCATCCTGCGCCAAAGCGGCAGTGGGTGTGACGAGTGCCAACGAGGCAGCGGCGACAACAGTGAGAGTGCGCATAGCAGATCCTTTTCCAAATTTTTAGGTTGGCCCCTACATAGTTCATCTTCAATGACTTGAAACTGAACAAAAGCGTCGCGACGGAGCGCGCGTCAGACGCCGGAAGTTTCTAACATCAACAAACACGCTGGCATCACAGCATTGACTTCACCCGCGTTCCACAACCGCTGCGCCTCTATGGAAACCAATTGCGACACACCGTCGCGGTTTAGTCCAGTGTCATCCATCAGGCCTGCCAATGCGCGGACGAAAAATTCGCGCCCGCGCTCCGACAGCTCAGGCCATTTCTTGGCATCTTCATTCCCATTGGCCTGACCATGCGCAACAAGAGCGAACGCCGCAGAACAGCGGACAACTGCGCGGTTTTCACTGCTCAGTGATGTATCCGAAACTTTGGTGAATTGCGCAGTGGTCGCGATTTCAGGAACGGGGCTTTGCGCAAGTGCCAAGGCGGCAAGAAATGAAATTGAGTTCATGTCAGTTGCCTATAGCAATCAATCTGAACGCCATGCTACCAACACCTGCGTATTACAAAGAGGAGATTTCGAAATGCTCAATCATATTATGATCGGTTCAAACGATATTGAACGGTCAAAGGCGTTCTACACCAAGGTTCTAGGAGTGCTGGGCGCTGGTGATCCTATGGAGCATGTCAACGACACTGGCCAAACGCGTCTGTTCTACATCCATGATGGCGACACATTTTCGATCAGCGAACCGATCAATGGCGAGCCGGCGCTGCCGTCAAATGGTTTTACAATCGGCTTTAAATGCAGCTCTATGGAGCAAGTGCAGGAACTGCATGATGTTGCGGTAGCTAATGGCGGCACGTCGATCGAAGATCCTCCCGGCCCACGTGAAGGCAGCATGGGGACCATGAACCTGTGCTATTTCACTGATCCTGACGGCCACAAGGTCTGCGGCCTGCACCGCCCGTAAAGTAATGGAGCCGCGATTTAGCGGCTCAATTGAAACACTGCGAATTCGGCGCGCCAGTTAGCTGCTGTCGCGCCGATTTCTTTTTCGTTTGCAAAAAACCATTCACGCTCGATTTTTGCACCTTTGGCGCGGGCGAGTTCGCGAAAATCATCAACTGTGACGTGGTGGATATTGGTCGTTTCGTACCAACTGACGGGCAAAGCGCGCGTTACGGGCATACGCCCGCCCAGCATTAATGCTATGCGCGTGCGCCAATGGGCGAAGTTAGGAAAGCTGACGAACGCTTTTTTCCCCACGCGCAGCAATTCATCCAACATCAGGTCCGGGCGCGATGCAGTCTGTAGAGTTTGGCTGAGTATAGCGTAATCGAACGCTTTATCGGGATAATTTGCAAGATCACCATCAGCATCGCCTTGCACAACCGATAGTCCGCGCGCCACGCAGCGCTCCACCAACTCAGCATTCAGCTCTAGCCCGCGCGCATCGACACCGGATTTTGTCTCCAGCTCGGCCATCAGCGCGCCATCACCGCAGCCGATATCGAGCACTCGAGTGCTTGACTCGACATGGTCAGCGATCGCCGCAAGATCGGGGCGCAATCCAGAGCCAATCGCGCTCATTCGACAAACCCCCGCACAACCCGGTCAAGCTGCTCATGCTCAAGCAGAAAACTGTCATGACCATTGGGGGCCGACAGCTCAACAAAGCTAACTTTCGCTCCTGCGGCATTAAGCGCATGGACGACATGGCGGCTTTCTGCGGTCGGATAGAGCCAGTCCGTATCAAAGCTAACAAGGCAAAACCGGGATTTTGTGCCCGAAAAAGCATTCGCGAGCGTGCCGCCGTGCTCTTCTGCCAAATCGAAGTAATCCATTGCCCGCGTAATGTAGAGATAGGAATTGGCATCAAATCGCTGGGTAAAGCCGCTGCCCTGATAGCGCAGATAGCTTTCCACCTGGAAGTCCGCGTCAAAGCCAAAGCTTTTGCTGTCACGGTTTTGCAAGCGGCGTCCGAATTTCTCGGTCAGCCCTTCCTCGGACAGATAGGTGATGTGCGCCGCCATCCTAGCAACGGCTAGGCCATTGTCGGGCGATGCACCGCTGGCGTAATAGTCGCCATCCTTCCACGCTGGGTCCGCCATGATCGCCTGACGCCCGACTTCGTGAAAGGCGATGTTCTGTGCGGAGTGCCGCGCGGTCGAAGCAATCACCAACACTCGTTCAGCCCGCTCAGGCCAGTTCGCCGCCATACTTAGCGCCTGCATCCCGCCCATCGATCCGCCAACAATTGTGTGAAGCCGCTCAATGCCCAAGCCGTCCAGCAGGCCGACAAGCCCGCGAACCATGTCGCGAATGGTGATAACCGGAAAACGCATGGCGTAGGGCGCACCGTCACTGTTCTCGCTAGCTGGGCCAGTTGAGCCCATGCAGCTGCCGATCACATTGGCGCAGATTACGTGAAAGCGTTCTGTATCAATAGGCTTCTCGGGCCCCACCATCCGCTCCCACCAACCCGGCTTGCCGGTGATGGGATGCTCGCTTGCGACATATTGATCGCCGGTTAGAGCATGGCAGATCAGGACAACATTAGACCTATCGTCAGCCAGTTCGCCGTAACTTTCATAGGCGATTTTGACACCGCTTAGCGCCTGGCCGCTGTCCAGCGGCAAGTCATGCGCGAGCGCAAAGGATTTCGAGGCGGGTAGGTTAGCCATTGGCCGTGCGGATTGAGCGAGCATTGCTCGCCTGTCAATTGCGCTGTTTTTTATCTGCCAGAGCGGTTATGCGCGCCGCTACTATGCCGACGCAACCTGAACTCAAACCCTGGATCAATGAAATCCGCGCCTACGTGCCTGGCAAGTCGAAGACTGATGACGGGCGCGAGCTTATAAAACTTTCAGCCAATGAAAACCCACTTGGATGCAGCAATGCCGCGCTCGCCGCTCTAAAAGAGCATGGTGATCCAGAGCTTTATCCTGATCCAAATTCACGAGCATTGGCCAGAGCCTTAGGCAATTTACACGAAATTGACCCGGCACAAATCGTATGCGGCACAGGCTCTGGCGAGTTGCTACATTGCGCGGTGCAGGCCTTTGCTGGCCCGGGCGATGAGGTGCTTTTTTCCAAGTATTCCTTCTCGCTTTACCCGCTGATCGCACGCAAAGTTGGCGCGGCACCTGTGTTTGTTGAAGACGACGATTTTACCGCGTCTGTCGACCACATTCTCGCTAGCGTTACGGACAAAACCAAGGTCGTGCTCCTCGATAATCCGAACAATCCGGGCGGGACTGCGATTGGCCGTGACGAGGTGCGCCGCTTGCATGCGGGCCTGCCATCTAATGTGCTGCTGGTGCTCGATCACGCTTACGGGGAATATGTTGAAGATGCGATGGATGACGGCGGATTTGAGCTTGCATCAAGCGCTCAGAATGTTCTCGTCACTCGAACATTTTCAAAAGCGTACGGACTTGCTGGGCTGCGGATTGGCTGGGCCACTGGCGCGCCGAACCTTATCGATGCGCTAAACAGGCTGCGCGGCGCCTTCAATGTTTCGGCCCAAGGCCAGAACGCGGCAATTGCTGCTGTGCAAGATCAGGAGTTCGTGGCTCTCTCCCGCGGAGTGAACGCTGCGGGGCGGAAACGCTTGGCGCAAGCGATCGCGGCCCTTGGCAATCACGGACTGCGAGCCATTCCTAGCCAAGCGAACTTCATTCTGGTTTTGTTTGAAGGCGATGTGACTGCGACAAGCGCGCTCGAAGCGTTAGACGACGCGGGATATGCAGTTCGGCATATGCCCGGCCAAGGCCTGCCTAATGCGCTGCGGATTACCATTGGCAAACCTGAAGACATGGAAAACGTGATCAGCACACTCCAAACTCTTTGCGGAGAACCCGCATGAACATCAATTCAATCGCGATAATTGGCCTCGGCCTGTTGGGCGGATCGGTTGGGTTAGCGGTGCAAAAGCGCAGTCCGCAGATCGCGACGTTCGGCTATGACACTGATCCAGTCGTTCGCGACAAGGCTCGTGAACGGAGCCTAGTTCAAACAGTCTGCGATAGCGCACACGACGCCGTTCGCGATGCTGATCTGGTCATCTTGTGCGTTCCAGTTGGCGCAATGGCGCTCGCTGCCAAGCAGTTGGGCGGCGCGCTCAAACCTGATGCGATCATCAGCGATGTGGGCTCATCCAAGGCGAGCGTCTTAGCGGACCTTGCTGCAGCGTTGCCAAATCACACGATTATTCCCGCGCACCCGGTTGCAGGCACTGAACAAAGCGGGCCAGAGGCCGGGTTTGCCACACTGTTCGCCAATCGGTGGTGCATACTCACACCGCCTGAAGGGACAGATGATACCGCATTGCGGCGCCTCACCGGTTTCTGGGAAGGATTGGGCGCGCGAATTGAGATCATGGATGCGGAACATCACGATTTGGTACTGGCCGTTACCAGTCACATCCCTCACCTCATCGCATTCACGATTGTTGGCACGGCCAGCGACCTGGAGGAAGTGACGCGCGGCGAGGTGATCAAATATTCAGCCGGCGGTTTTCGAGACTTTACGCGGATTGCCGCGTCGGACCCGGTTATGTGGCGCGACGTTTTCTTGAACAACAAAACAGCCGTGCTGGAAATGCTGGGCCGCTTCAGCGAAGATCTTACTGCATTGCAGCGCGCAATCCGATCAGGCGATGGCGAAACATTGGAGGAATTGTTTAGCCGCACTCGCACCATTCGCCGCAAGATCATCGAAGAAGGTCAGGACGATGACCGGCCCGATTTTGGGCGCGAAGATCACTGATCACGTATCCAGAACGTTGAGGGCATTTATCGCTGCATGGACCTGTTCTTCAGCTTCTTCGCGCGGCAGACCGGGCGGGATCATTTCACCGATCTTGTAAGTGATCTTGCCGGGACGCTTGATCCAGCCATGATAGAGCGGACCGCTGTTCACCGCCACCGGCACAACGGGCAGCTTCATCATTTTGTAGATGCCCGCAAAACCGGCCCGGATCGGAGGTTCCTTACCGTTAGGAACACGGGTCCCTTCAGGGAAAATCACCAGCGGCCGTTCATCCTCAATCATCTGCTTGGCCGCTTTCAGCATCTGGCGCAGAGCGCTCGCTCCGCCGTCGCGAGCGACTGGAATAAGGCCATAAATGCGCGCTGCCTTTCCCCATCCTGGAATCATAAACAATTCGCGCTTCGTAAATACGGCCGGAGCTGAGAAAAGATTTGGCGCGTCAATCGCTTCAAAATAGGCCTCGTGCTTGATCGCATAGAGCACTGATCCGCTCGCCAGTTGTCCCTCAACCTCTACACTAATACCGATAATCCAGCGCAGGCACCAACGGTGCCAGCCAGCCCATGTTTTTACCACTGAACGTAACGCATCGCGCCCAAACGGCAGCGCAATGACTGCGCAAACCACGAGGCATGCACTCACCCCGTAAAAGACCGGGTAGAACACGAGGCTTCGAAAAATGCTTAGGGTAGTAGAGACCATAGCAGCGTTACAAATTGATCAAGCCAGCAAGGCAACTCGCCAAGAGCTTGTGGTATTCCAAGAACAGGCTGGAAAGGCTCGGTTCGGAAGTGACGGCATCGCGAATAACGTTCACGTCATCGGCAAGTTTGCGATCAAGCTCATTAGCGACCCGGCGCATATGCCAATCGGTGGTTACCAGGCGCAAAGATGCGATGTCGTTGTCTTCAACCCATTGCGCGATTTCGGCAGCGTTGCTGCGCGTATCAACTGCTGCAAAACCCAAGGTTACGCAGCAGCTCATGCGTGCCGCGTCGACTTCAAATTCGGCGGCGAACTCTTCTGGTGTCACTTCGCGGTCCACGCCAGAGACGAGCATTTGTGTTGCTGCACCCTGCTCCAAGACAGCTAAGCCACGCGCGATCCGGCCCGCACCTCCTGTGGGTACAATCACTGCATCAGTTGTGGTCGCTGCATCGCCGGTCATCGACAATGGCTGCGGCAAAGTGACCGTAAAGGCGAGGAAACCCATCGCCCACAGCAAGATTATCGCTGCCAGAAAGCGCCGGATCATAGCATCCTCCGCAAGGCCATGAGGATGGTAATCCGCCCTGTGAGCAACGCGAGGCCAATCCCAACCAGCGGAATTGCAGCGATAATCGCCCAATCGCTCCAACCAAGCCCGCCTCCAGCCACCATGCCGCTATCGAGCGCAGAGAACTGACGGCCAAGCAACCAAACCGCCAACACGCCTAGCCCAAGGCCAACAACGCTGCCAAACGCCGCATCGCGCACCACTGAGCGTTGAAAAATTCGCGTGACCTGCGCGTCGCTTCCGCCAAGCAGATGGATGATTTCAACCGTGTCACGGTGATTGGCGAGCGAGCTGCGCGCTGCCAACCAAACCGCTGCAGCGCAGGCAAAGCCAAGCAACACAATGAGCGCCAAAGCAAGGTACTGGAGCGCCGATAGCGCCGAGTAGACCGGCTGCAGCCAGTCTGATTGGGCATCAACGCGGCTGCCCGGAACGGCCTCATTCAAAGCGGCCTGCAAACGTGCAACTTGATCTTCACTGCTCGCTCCCGTCAATTGTACGTCGATAAGTGCAGGAATGGGCAAGTCCTGACTGCCCGCGCCATCCCCTAACCAAGGCTCCAGCATGGCACCCAGTTCGTCTTCCGGGACCACCCGCAAGGCCGAAACAATGCTATGGTTGGCGAGAATTTCGGCCGCAGCAGCCGCCTTCTTAGCGCGCGTTTCTGAGTCAGCTTCAACGATCTGCACAGTCACTGCGCCAGACAGGTCAGCCCGCGCATTGCTCGCCAAATTGCTCAGCGCCAAACCGCCAGCCGCGGCAATAACGACGAGCGCTATCATAATCGCAATCACCCAAGGGATCGGGCCGGAAAGTCGGGATTGCGGAACCAAACCAGCTGCTGCTGCCCCGCGCAAAGGCTGAGCTGATCCGCCGGTCTGCCGTTCAGCCAATCGCTTCGTAAGTGGTGGCTTGCTCATAGTGTCGCCCCCGAAGGCGATACAGCGCTGCCTGATGGGCGCGGCGGGAACTTTAACGCTCCGGTCGGATCGTGCAGATTGCCCTTGTTTAGGCGCATGATGAGCGAATCTGGCACTTTCTTGAGCAAATGCACATCGTGCGTTGCTACCACTACTGTTGTGCCCAGGCGGTTCAATGCCTCAAACAAACGCAGCAGTTTAAGCGCCATTTCCGGATCGACATTACCGGTCGGCTCATCCGCGATCAGCATATCTGGGCGGCCAATCACTGCGCGCGCGATGGCAACACGCTGTTGCTCCCCGCCAGACATGGTCGCAGGCCTTGCCTCGGCCCGCTCGCTCAACCCAACCCATTCTAGCATGTCAGCCACCGGTTGCTGCAAGTTCGCCTCTTTCACGCCAGCGAGCCTTAGGGGTAGCGCTACATTATCAAAAGCTGACAGATGTTTAACCAACCGAAAGTCTTGAAACACCACGCCAAGACGGCGCCGATAATTCGGCAAATCTTCTCTTGGGAGCGTGATCATATCCTTGCCGAACATGCGTATCGCGCCGCGTGATGGCCTCTGCGCAAGATAAAGCAGTTTGAGCAAGCTTGTTTTGCCAGCACCGCTCGCGCCGGTCAGAAAATAGAAACTGCCGGGATAAAGGGTGAAGCTGAGATCGCTCAGCACCTCTGGCTCGGTGCCATAGCGCAGCCCGACATTGTCGAAATTCACGATGTCACCCACCCGTTCGGTCATGGCTTGGCCCTATCCCAAGCATGGCAGAGGGAAAAGCCCAAGAGTGCGATCAGGTGCAGACAAGCTCTCCAATGTGGAAAAAAGCCAACAATCGGGCGCTTTGCTACGTGTCACACTTGTGCACATTTTGCGGGGGCGTATGGCCTATGTAACGATGATTATCGCATGCCCTGCCTGCAAGACGCGCTATGTCGTCCCTGAGAACGCTATTGGAGATAGCGGGCGAACGGTGCGCTGTGCCAAGTGTAAGCATTCATGGTTTCAAGAACCAGAGTTCGATCTGCCTCCGCGCGACGAAGAGCCAGTCGAGCCGCCAGCAGTTGCGCCGACCCCGCCATCGCCTCCGCCCATAACCAATGAGACGGATAGAGACACTGGCGGCCCGTCGATAAATCGTTGGCGCTCCAGCGATGAGGTCGAATCTGCGAGCACAGCAACCGCAGGATCTGCCGCAGCGACTACAAGTGGAAGTGACAGTGAAAAAGTCTCCGCTGACATGGGCCGTAAAATCGCGTCAGACATGCCCACTGATGTGACTGCGGAACGGGACAATGCCGATATAGGTCCAGCCGCTGGCTTTGCGGGCGATGATTCTGAAATAGACGATTTGGACGAGACTCCGTCCCCCTATGTCGGCGACGACTACGATGAGTATGATGACGGTGAAGAATCCCGGTTCGGGTATCGCCCTCCGTTCACCGGTCGCCGTAATCCGCTCAAAATGTGGACTGCCGCTGCTGCAATCTTTGCTTTATTGGCGGTGGGCACAATCGCAGCGATTAATTTCAACCTGGTGCGCTTGCCAGCATGGGCACCGTTCAGCCAATCAAGCTTTGGACTCGATCAACCCAACTTAGTGCTCGACTTCCCGAATGAGAACATTGGGATGGAAACTCTGCCGAGTGGCACTGAAATCTTTCAAGCACGCGGCACAATCACCAATCAAGGGCGCGAGACCGTCAATGTTCCGCCGCTTCGCATTGTTTTACGGGATGAGCGTGAACGGATCGTGTTCGACTGGATTGTGGCTCCGCCGCAGTCGACACTCGCGCCCGGCGAAAGCATGAACGTGACCGAAGCAAAGACCGACGTGCCGCGTTCTGCACGCCTTGCCGAAATTGGTTGGGCACCAAACTAACATCACTTCACACTTACTTGCTGGCCAGCGAAGCAAAGTGCTTGCGGTGGCGGATAGCCCTTGCTAGTGGCGCGCTCCTACCGAGGGTGAGCATGCCTCACCTGCTGACTGTGTGCGGTCGTGGCGGAACTGGTAGACGCGCAACGTTGAGGTCGTTGTGGGCTAACGCCCGTGGAAGTTCGAGTCTTCTCGACCGCACCATTACTCTCTTCTCATAGGTGAACATATCACCACCAAAGCCCCAGGTCTCTGGGCTTTTGGGCTCGTGCATTGACGCACGGCAGAACATCAAATACCACTGTTTCAAACACATCAGGGTGGCTAGAAAGGTGGCTTATGAGGTTCGGTACACTCACGCAAATGAAGGCAAAAAACTCCCTTTCTTCCCCGGCAAACACGTCTTCATAACTGGCAAGGTCTGGCAGGTCAGTTGCGGTGCCTCGGGCGTTTCCTCAAACAGGGATCCAATGCCGCGCGTGATGGGATTGCTGGTAAATGTGATGAGCAGCAAGGCCAACACGCTTGCTCCAGCAATGACCTTCATTCGGTTTTGCGGGTTAGCTGCGCAGGCAATCGTCGCTGAGACGAGCTTGCCCAAGCCTGTACCCAGCTCTGTCACATAGCGGCCTGCGAGTTGACCCGCGCCCATGCCTCGCTCAGTTACCTCACCGCATTTTGAGCAAAAAGGTCTCACAAAAATCGAGCTCTGCCCCGCATGATGTGCATTCTTGCATCTGCTTCCCCCAAAGCAAAATGGGTGACCGAGTTCTGCAGACCCGATCACCCGCTCCTTTAACAGGAGTGCCGGACAGGTTCGTCTCGAGCTTCTAGGCGTTCTTGGAGCCAATCCAGAACTTCATCCTCAACCCATCCAACCCGGCTTAGGCCCAGCTGTACCCGTTTGGGGAATAGGCCTGCCTTTTCCAGGCGTGCGATGTGCTGAGGTGAATACAGAACAAGCTCCTTGACCTGACGCTTTGACAAAATCCTCTTCACGATTTCTCCTTAGTAGAAGAGCATCGTTTCTATCGACTCCGCGGTTTAGGCCACGAATAGTTCTGGAATGTAGGCCCATCTTGGATCAAGGCGCGAAGCATCCATACCTGAAGGCGCACCGAAGACGGCCATATCTTGATTGATCATCATCAGCCTTCGCGCGAAGTTAGCCCGTTCCTCTTCACGCTCGGAATTGTACTCAGCTCCGCTCGGCTCCTGCAGCCGGACGCGCTCATATGGCGCGACCTGCAACGACTGGCCTGCGGACACCTCACTGGTGAATTGCAAGCTAGCAGGCGCCGCCTGATTGGCCGATACAGAGACACTTCCCACTGGAGGCCGCGAACGCTCAGGGGTTCCGAACAACCGCGATAGAGCGTCATCGCCGCCCGAGCGCAGCAGATCGAAAATCTCGTCATTGGCCGGCAATTGTGCTTCGGTTTCAAACAGGTCCGCATAGAACTGGCTTTGGATGCTCGCAAACGTAGTCCGCGCTCTCAGATCCGTTGTTGCTGCGGCGCGGACGCCAGCACCGGGTTGATAAGCCAGCGACACATCGGCAACCGTGCTGGTCGTGCCGTTTGAGCGGGTAAAGCTCGAGGTCGCGGTCACGGCATTCTTTGTCACCTTAACGCGGTCCTGAAGGCCAGAGGCGGCAAGCGAAATCGAAACAATTCCGGCCTCTTCCAGCGTCATCAGTTCGCCGCTATCTGTACGGCCATTGGCATTGCGATCTTGCCAAACCCGCAGTTCGCCAAACCTTGCATCGTCCGTGTCGATCACACCGTCACGATTGCTATCCATGGCGGCGAGGCCCTGAAGCCCGGTGCGGGCGTCGTCATTCTCTGCTGCAAGTGAAAGTTCGGAAGCCTCTGTAATCAACCCGTCATTGTTACGGTCGATCACCAAAAAGCCATCGTCGCCCGAAATCCAACCTGTGTCATCAGCACCGCCATTGCCATCATAATCAAAGGCAGCGTTCGATTTTCTTCGTTTGACTAGTTCGACGCCGTCACCGTCCAAATCAAGCACAACAGGTGCAAATCGGCCGTAGGTCTTGTTGCCGAAGGTCAGCAGCGTGTTCGCGCCAAGCTGCCCTGCCCCTGCCGCGCTATCTGAGCGGCGGCGTTTGCGGTCGACTGATACAATGCCTTCGCCGATATGGATCCGGTACTTCTTTGCTTTACGATCAAAGCCATAGTTCGTCACGCTTAGCTCAGTCATGTTGGTGGCGGCTGAGAAGTAGGTAAGCGCTGCATCCGCGAATTCACGGCGTGCGCCGTTCACCAGCGTGAAGCTTCCGGTATTGGCAATTGCAACCTCGCCAAACTCCACAGTGCCGTTCACAGCTGTGCCAGTAAGGTCGACCGACGCAATGCCAACTTGGGCTAGGCTGGCAGTCTCACCGTCGTCTACCGCACCATCACCATCGGCATCCTGCCAGACGCCAAATTCTGTAAAGCGTTCATCGTCGGCATTGAGCACGCCATCGCCGTTGCTGTCGAATGCAACCAGTCCAGCAAGATCGGTGGTCGCATCTGGCACATCATCAACGAAACTGATTTCCTCGACACCAGACATTGTGCCGTTGCCGTCGCGATCCAAATACAGGAAGGCATCTCCCGATCCGATCCAGCTTGTGTCATCGGCAAGGCCATCACCGTCCAAATCAAACAGAGCATCACTGTCCCCAGCGCTAACCGTTTCAATGCCATCCCCGGCCAAATCGAGGATAATCGGGGAGACTACCGATGCTGTCTCGCCGTTCTTGAACGAGAGCAGCTCAATACTGGAGATCGTATCGGTGCCGTCGTCACCGTCGATCGTTGGTGCGGCATCCACCACTTGTACCGTCCCATTGACTGTCTGGATCGCATAGCTATCCCGAAGGCCGAAGTAGAACGCCGTATCAAAGCCGCCATTGCCTTTGATGTCGTCATCTCCAGCGCCGCCCCAGAGCTCATCGTCGCCATTAAGGCCTTGAAGCCTATCATTGCCATTACCTCCAGCTAGGCGATCGTTCAGCTTGCCGCCTTTGACATGATCATCGCCATCGCCGCCAAACAACTGATTGATGGCCTTATTATTGCCAAACAGCCTGTCATCGCCAGCGCTGCCCTCAGACCAACCGGTAAACTGGCTGTCGATACGGACATTGACGGTCCCTGTGGCTGTCTCGCTGCCATCGCTGATTGTGTAGCTAAAGCTGTCTGTCCCAACAAAGGTGCTATCGACCGAATAGACGATGTTACCATCTGCATCGAAGCTGACCGAACCTGCACCGTTTGTCTCAAACGAAACGATACTCAATGGATCACCATCTGGATCGAAGTCATTTGCTAGCAAATCACGCCGCAGGATGACGAGGTCTTGCGCCTGAATACCAACAAAAATTCCGTCATCACCAACCACAGGTGGATCATTCGGATCAATGATTGTCACATCAAAGCTGGCGCTCGAGGAAAACTCACCATCACTTGCTGTGACTGTAAAGCTCTCAATTCCATCAAAGTCGTCAGGCGCGATTCCCGTAAAGCGATCGCCATCAAAAGAGACCCAAGATGGCAGAGTACCGCTATCGGCTGTTGTTGCACTCAGGGTCAGCGTATCCCCATCAGTGTCGGCAAAGATATCGGCAGGTACAACCCAGTCGAACGCCTCGCTGCCAAAGATCGTGATGTCCTCGAGTTCGCCAACCGTTAGCGGAGCGTCGTTGACTGGCGTGATTGTCAGATTGAATGTGTCCGAAACACTAAACTCACCGTCAGTTGCGGTAACAGATACTCTCAGATCACCGTTAAAGTCTTGCGGCGGAGTGCCAGTGAAGTTGGTGCCGTCAAAGGCCAGCCAATTTGGCAAAGTGCCGCCGCTTTCAAGCTCAGCGGTGAAGGCCAATGTATCTCCATCAACATCAGCGAAGTTTTCGGTCTCGAGCGAGAAAGAAACTGGCGTATCTTCATCGAATCTCTGCGCAGACAGCGGCGCGATCAGCACTGGCGCATCGTTCACTGGAGTGATCGTCAGCGAAAATCCGCCTTCAGCAGCGTATTCGCCATCACCAGCAGTAACTGTGATCTGCAACGTGCCATTAAAATCCACTGGCGGTGTTCCAGTGAAGGCCGAGCCATCGAAATTGAGCCATGCGGGAAGCGGGTTCCCGCCATTCAGTGCGGCCGTGAAAGTGAGCGCATCGCCGTCCACATCTGCAAACCTGCCTTCAGGGATGACAAACGAGATCCCTGCATCCTCATCCGACGAAACATCTGCGAGCGCTTGAGCCAGCACTGGCGCATCGTTGATCGGATCAATTGTCAGCGCGAATGTATCGGAAACACTCTGCTCGCTATCCCTGGCAGTCACAGATAACTCCAGCGCTCCATTAAAGTCTTGCGGAGGTGTCCCTATAAAAGTCACACCATCAAAGCTGAGCCATGCAGGTAAGTCACTGCCATCGGCAAGACCGGCCGAAACCGTGAGCACATCACCATCCAAATCGGCGAACGCATCCGCCGGGATCGATATAGAAATCCCTGTATCTTCGGCTGAGACCACATCGCCCAGTGCCTGAACCAATGTCGGGGCATCGTTGACCGGGTCGATTGTGAGCGTGAACGTGTCTGAGATAGTCAACAGTCCATCAGAGGCGGTAATCTCCAGTTCAATCGCACCGTTAAAGTCTTGCGGCGGTGTTCCTGTGAAGGCCGTACCATCGAAGCTCAGCCAGCTCGGCAGATCGCTGCCGTCAGACAGATTGGCTACGAGTGTCAGCGCGTCGCCATCGATATCGGCAAAGGCATCCTGAGGGACTGCAACCGAAATTGCGGTGTCCTCTAGTGACACAGCATCGACCAGCGCTTGGGTCAGGATCGGCGCATCGTTCACCGGATCAATCGTCAGAGCGAACGTGTCCATTGCGGTCTGGTCGCCATCGGACGCGGTGACCGAAAGATAGAGCGTGCCATTAAAATCGCGTGGAGGAAAGCCGGTAAAGGCCTTCCCATCAAAGCTCAACCAATCCGGCAATTCGGCGCCATCCAGCAAAGTGGCTGACAAAGTCAGCGCGTCGCCATCAATATCGGCAAACGTGTCAGCTGGAACGGCTATCGAAATCGCCTCATCCTCAAGCGTTGAAACATCCACCAAAGCCTGCGCGATGACAGGTGCATCATTCACCGGATCAATCGTTAAAGTGAAGCTGTCTTGCGCGGTGAGTTCGCCATCGCTGGCGATCAGGGTCAGATTGAGCGAACCATTGAAGTCTTGCGGCGGTATGCCGGTGAAAGTCGCGCCGTCGAAACTCAGCCAGCTCGGCAAATCGCTGCCATCGGACAGTGTTGCCTCCAGAGCGAGTGCATCGCCATCAATATCCGAGAACGCATCGACAGGGATCGCCACACTAATCGCAGCATCCTCATCTGAGGACACGTCAGCCAGAGCCTGCACCAGAACCGGCGCGTCATTCGCAGGATCAATCGACAGCGTAAAGGTCTCTTCGGCTGTGAATTCACCGTCGCTGGCGATCACGGTCAGATCGAGCGAGCCGTTGAAATCCTGCGGCGGTGTGCCTGTGAATGTGGTGCCATCAAAGCTCAGCCAGCTGGGCAATTCGCTGCCATCGGCCAGAGTTGCGCTCAGAACCAAAGCATCGCCATCGACATCTTCGAATGTATCGGACGGAACTGCGACAGAGATAGCGGTGTCTTCATTGAACGCTTGATCCGCAACGACCTGGACCAGCATCGGGGCATCATTGACCGGATCAATGGTTAACGTAAACGCGTCAGACACGCTCAGCTCACCATCATTCGCGGTGATGGTGATATCAACCAATCCGTTGAAATGCTGCGGCGGAGTGCCGGTGAGATTGGTACCGTCAAACGCCAGCCAATCGGGCAAACCAGAATCATCGGTGAGGCTCGCTGATAGGGTCAGCATAGTGCTATCAATGTCAGAGAAGCTGGCCGGATCAATCGCAAAGCTGAACGCGGCATCTTCCGCGCTGACCTGATCAGGCAGAGGAATGTCAAGGACAGGCGCATCATTGACTGCAGCGACAAACACGCTGACCTGCCCCACAGTTTCAAGCCCGGCTTCATCAGCCACAGTGTATTCAAACCGGATCTGGCCACTTTCATTGGCGGGCGGTGTCAGCGTGATTGTGCCGTCCGCTTCGATAACCGCGCTTGCGCCTTCAGTGATGGCCGTGACTGCCGTGATGGTGATCGTATCGCCATCCGGATCAATGTCATTGGCAAGGAACGCCGACGGGGCAAGGTTAAGCGCGACATCTTCGTCTGTCGCAAAGGAATCGCCTGTGACCCGCACCGCATCGTTCACCGGTGTCACTTCGATAGAGACAGTGCCGGTGACTGGGTTAGTGTCCCCATCGGTCACCAGATAATCAAAGCTAGCCTCGCCGAAGAAATCAGTATTCGGCGTAAAGGTGACGACACCATTGACGAGAGAGACAACGCCGCCAACCGCATTCTCAACAGAGAGCAAGGTCAACTCAGTGCTATCGACATCGGTATCGTTGCCGATCAGGTCAGCCGCGACCAGTGCGAGCGGGGTGTCTTCTTCGGTGGTGAAGCTGTCCGCGACCGCCTCTGGAGCATCCGGTATATCGGAAATCTCGATAGTGACCGTGGCGAAGTCCTCAGACACCGCGCCTTTTTCATCGCGCGCGCGATAGCGGACGGTGATTGGACCATTATAGTCGAGCGGAGGTGTCAGGAGCAGGTTTACTCCATCCCTGACAATCTGGCCGATATCGGTTTCAAATTCGGCAAATTCGAGCAAGTCGCCTTCGCGATCGGAATCGTTGCCAAATACGTCGGCTGCGCGGACGACGAAGACTTTGTCCTCATCGCCCACAAACGGTCCATCATCAACCACAACAGGTGCATCATTGATCGCTGCGACTTCGATGGAAGCGGTTGCTTCGGCCTCGAACTCACCATCGCTGACCCAGTATTTAAACGATGCGGGGCCGTTATAATCGGGCGCAGGGGTGAATACAATATTGCCATCTGTGTCGAATTCGACGCTGCCTTGTTCAGGAAACTCATCGAGGCGCGAGACAAACAGCGTATCGCCATTGGGGTCGGTATCATTGGCAAGAAGCGTCGCCGAGTCGATCACCAACGGCGTATCTTCGAGCCCATCGAGCGTCTCGCCATTGGCGACCGGCGGATCGTTGGGCGGCAGAACCGTGACATTCACAGAAGCGGACCCGACAAGCCCGGTTGCATCCTCAGTCACAGAATAGGTGAAGTTGGCCCCGCCCACATATCCATCATCCGGGGTGAAGCGGACGAATTGCGCGCCATCGATAATTTCGAGAGCAGCGGTGCCGTTCTGGCCTTGACCAATCCCTGCGAAGGAGAACGCGTCGCCTTCGGGATCGCCGTCATTGGAAAGCAGCGCAGCCACGGAAATGAGGATGTCGCTGCCAGAGCGCACGCTCGCACTGTCACCCGCAGGACGCGGTGCATCATTGACCGGCAGCACTTCAAGCGAAACCTCAGCATTCGCGAACCCGCCTTGCCTATCCGAAACGCGGTAGCGGAAACCAGCAGAGCCGGAGTAATCCGCATCTGGGCGGAACGTAACAAAGCCAGCCTGTTCGACATTGGCTGTACCATTGCCATCTGCGATGCGCTCAAGCCCACCAATGGTCAGCTCGTCGCCGTCAATATCGCTATCATTCCCCAGCAACCATGCAAACGGGATCGAAATCGATCCGTCTTCATCAACGACGAAGCCGCCTTCATCGTCTACTGCAACAGGATTGTCATTGACCGGGCGGACGTTGACTTCGACCACAGCCGAGGAAATCCGGCCCGTCTCATCGGCCATGCGGTAACGGAAGAACGCATCTCCGTTAAAGTCTTGGTCGCCCAGGAATGTGATCGTGTTATCGCCATTGAGCGTAACGGACCCGCCGCTGAGCGCTTCGACCGAAATCACACTCAGAACCGCGCCCTCTGGCGCGACGTCGTTAACCAGCAGATCCGATGCAGCGAATGTGAACGGCGTATCCTCATCGACCAGACGAACAATATCACCCTCGGCCTGCAACCTGCTCGCCGCAGCATTCGCTTCGATCGTTGCGCGATCCCACTCAGTCCCATCACCAAAGACAAGGGTTTCAATCCCGGTGCCATCGCCAAGGAAGTGGTCTTTGATCCGGACGAGATCAGGCGCAACGCCATCATCTTGTTCAAGCTCAACAATCAGATCATCCCCATCTGCATAGATGCTGACAGTTTCTGGGCTGTAATCGCCGATGATCTCAACTGTGTCACTGTCGGTGAGCGCGCTGGCTTCGATAATCGTGTCAGAGCCGCTGCCGCGCGAGAGGATATAGCGATCGGAGCCGGCTGCACCGGTCAGTTCATCATCGCCGATCGAACCATCGAGAATGTTGTCGCCATCATCGCCAATGATCTGATCGCTTAGACGCGAGCCAATCACATTCTCGAAATTGCTGACGATATCGCTGTCGGCATCACCTTGCGAGCCGGTGCCCGCGCCAAGGTCGATGGCGATGCCGTCGACGCTGTCGCTGTAATCCAGCGTATCGATACCATCACCGCCATCAAGAGTGTCGCCGCTGCCACCGCCTGCGATCACATTGTCTTTCGCATCGCCCGTAATAGTGTCCTGATGTGCAGAGCCAATGATGTCTTCGACATTGGAAATCTGGTCGCCTTCGGCATCGCCGTCGCTGGCCGTTCCAGCCGCCAGATCAATCGCAACGCCGCTTTCCGAAAGCCAATAGCGCGCCGTATCAACGCCTTCGCCGCCATCAATGATATCACCGCCGCGTCCACCTTCGATCAGATCATCGCCCCCGCCGGTTGCGATCGTATCAGCACCGCGGCCGCCATCGATGTAGTTTGCCTCCGCATCACCGGTCAGCGTGTCGTCACCGATGCTGCCAATGAGGTTTTCGATGCTGGTGAGCGTATCACCTTCCGCATCACCACCACTAGCCGTTCCATCAGTGAGCGAGACTGCCACAGGAGCGGCGGAATCAGAGTAATCCGCAGTATCAACGCCTGCACCGCCATCCAGCGCATCCGCACCTTCGCGGCCGATCAGCGTATCATCGCCTTCATCGCCGGACAGCGCATCATCACCGCCACGGCCATCAAGAATGTCGTTGCCTGCGCCGCCTGCAAGAGTGTTGAGTTCGTCTGTGCCGAACAGCTGATCCCCGCCAGCACCGCCAATCAAGCCCTCGATAGAGACCAACTCATCCCCTTGGGCAAAGCCGCCTTGGCCGATGCGTGAATTGATATCGACACGCAGCGCAACCAAAGAATCACTGAAATCAGCAATGTCGAACCCTTCGCCGCCATCCAGCAGGTCAGCGTCATCGCCGCCGCGCAGGATATCATCGCCGCCGCGCCCAAACAGATCATCAACGCCAGCGCCGCCGATCAGCGTCTCACCTTCTTCAGAACCGATCAACAGATCGCGCAAGTCGGAGCCTTCGATCACCAGATCGCGTTCGCTGCGAACAAAAGTGGAGACGTTTGCCTGATCGCTCAATCCAGTGGGGTCTTCGAGCGTGTAGCCCAGCGCCAGATCGCCGTTGAACTCAGTGCCCACCTCGATGACGATGAACTCGTCACCATAGATGTTCGCTGTGCCATTACTGGTGGTGAGCGCTTCAAGGATCTCTGCATTGGATGCACCAAACCGGTGGGCAAAGCCGCCCGCCGAGAGCCAGATGGATTCGTCAATATCGAAGTCATTCGCTTTGAGATCGCTGATCCGCAGTACGACCGGGCGACCAAAGCCGCTTTCAAATCCAGCATCGTCATTGGCGGTCGGCGCATCATCAATTGGCGCGAAGGACACATCGATGCGGGCGCGATCTGTGAATACGCCATCGCTGATCGTGTAGAAGAGGGTCCCGCTTCCCGGCAGGTCGGGTATCGGCACGATGACCAGATCATCGTCCTCGTTCCAGAACCAGTTTTGGATCTCATTCGTGGACGCACCAAGCCCCGTAACCGAGCCCACAATTTTAATCGCATCACCGTTTGGATCGAAATCGTTTCCGAGCAATTGTTCGCGGGTGATGATGAGCGGTTGGTCTTCGACACCTGTAAACCGATCATCAATCGCGACCGGCGCGACATTGCCGGTAGGTCGGAAAAAGACGCTAACATTGCCATCGTCGACCGCGTTTTGATCATCGGAAATGGCATATTTGAAGCTTGCAAAGCCCCAGAAATCGGCATCTGGCGTGAAGTAGATTAACCCATCACCGCGAAGCTCGACGTCACCGTTGATCGCGTTCGTGACTGTGTCGAGCGTGAAGCCAGTGCTGTCGATATCAAAATCGTTGCTAAGCAGAGATGCTGGATCAATGATCAACACCTCATCTTGCTGAGTGACGAGTGCGGTATTGCCATTGCGTCCAAACGGTCTGTCATCGACCGCATTTGGCCGATCATTGACTGGGTTGATTTCCACGGACACGGTTTCGCTGGTGACGCCGCCCTCGCCATCGTCGACCAGATAGGCGAAGCTCGCCAAGCCATTGAAATTTCCACCTGGTGTGAACAGGATCGTGTTGTTCTCAAACAGCTCAACGCGACCGCCTGAGGCTGATCCAACCGCGGAAATGACAACCGGTGTCCCGTCTGGGTCAAAGTCATTTGCGGTCAATTGATCGCCAGATATGAAAATCGGCGTGTCTTCGTCAGTGGTCAGGTTATCGGCCGCAGTGACCGGTGCATCATTCACCGGGTTCACAAACAAGGTTGCGGTTGCCGTGTCCGTACCACCTGCCCCATCATCTACGATGTAGGTGAAGCTCGCCAGGCCAAAGAAATCACCCAGCGGAGTGATGAGAATCGAGCCGTCATCATTCAACTCAGCATTGATGTTTCCGTCGCCAGAGACCCCTGAAATCGACAAGGTGTCACCGTCGATATCGCTATCATTGTTGAGCAAGGCCTGAGCGGCCGCAGCGTCAATAACGATAGGAACGCCCTCGTTGGTAGACAGACCTGTGGCGTCGCTTGCTGCAACAGGCGCATCGTTCACCGCCAAGACGTCGATTTCCACCAGCGCCTCATCGCGCCCGCCATCAGGTGTGTTCGCCACATATACGAAGCTGGCGCTGCCATTAAACTGGGCGAATGGCGTAAAGGCGATATCGCCATTGCTGGAGAGCGACACTGTCCCGCCCACCGCATCTTTGACTTGGGAAACCTCAAAACGGTCACCGTCGACATCGTTTGCCAACAGATCGCGATCACGGATTACCAAAGTCTCATCTTCAAGAACCGTGATGCCGGTGTCGTCATTCGCGATCGCAACAGGGCGCACGCGCACTGACAGCGTGGCATCGGCGAAACCTTGGCGTCCGTCACTGACCAGGTAGGCAATCGAAGCAAATCCGGTGAATTCCGGATCGGCAGTGAACTCAATCACACCATCGCCGCGCAATGTGGCGGTCCCGCCTGTGACCTCGCCCAGCGATTGAACGCTCAGCGGATCTTCGTCTGCGTCGAAATCGTTTGAAAGCAGGATTGCGCTATCAATCTCTAGCACTTCGCCTTGCACAACATCGCGGAAACCATCGGGATTGACCACGGGTGCATTGTTGCCAAGCAGCGCCTCAATGGTCGCAAAATCCCACACCACGCCATCGGCAAATTCGATGAACTCAATACGGTCTTCGCCTTCGGAGGTGATGTTGACCAAAGTGAGGGAATCGTCAGGCGCACCAATGAAGCTCAGCACCGCCCCGGTTGAGGCATAGAATATGCGAGAGAGACGAACATCGGTGGAATCGTACCCTTCGATAATGACACGGTCAGTGCCGCCGCCATTATCTTCAATCCGATCGTTTCCATCGCCAGCGCGGAAGGTGTATGTGTCATCCCCTCCAAGGCCAAAGAGGGAATCGTCCCCTGCTCCGCCTGCCAAGCTATCAGCACCAGAGAAACCATAGATCTGAGCGTCGCTGGCGTTGTCGAAACCAGCCAGCAAGTCACTGCGCAGGTCATCGGGCGTAATGGTCTGACCATCCGCAAATTCGATGAAATCAACGCCTTCATCGCCGTCACGCAGTGCATCGGCAAGAATGGCCGTGTCGCCCGAAGCGAAGTTGATGATCAGATCGAAACCAGCCGGCGGGCTGCGGAAAAGTCCGCTAATATCAGCCGCAGTGAAGTCAGAGAAAATAATGCGGTCTGCGCTGCCTTCGCTGTCGACTATGCGGTCATTGCCGTCGCCTAATTTGAAAATGTATGTGTCATCGCCAGCTTCGCCAGCAAGAATGTCTTCCCCTGCACCGCCAGTAAGAGTGTTGCTGAGATCGGTGCCTTCGATGAAATTATCATTGGGCGTTGCACGGTCCAGCAATACCCGGTCGATAAGATCAGCCTGCGTGAGAACCTCGCCGGTTTCCTCAAAGATGACCCGTTCGATGCCGATATCTCTGAATGTAGAGAAACCATTCTCGATCAGGATCGCATCGCCACCACCAAAATCGAGCAACAAGTCCCTTGCACTGCCGTTGAAATCGCTGACTTGCATGTCAGCGCTCGACGCACCGCTTATGCGCAAAGTGTCATTACCGCGGGTTAAAACTCCGGCAGTTCCTTCGCTATCGTCAATGATATCAAAACCATCTCCGATCGAATAAAGGTACGTGTCATCGCCTTCACCGCCGTAAAGCAGATCATCACCAAGCCCGCCCCGCAGAGTGTCATCAATGGAGAAGCTATTGTTGACGCTGGTTAAGCGGTCATTGCCGTCACCGCCTTCGATCAAATTCGTGAAGCCTGAGACTTCAACCAGCGATCCTTCAATCTCAGCGGCAGTGAAGGATGTGCCGTCGGCCAGTCGAAACTCGCTGAAAACGCTTCGGAATGTGAGCTGATCAACAAGCTTGATGCTCTCGCCTGTGGCGATGATTGTCACGGTCAGGTCGGACCGGTCTTCTGATGCTTCAAAAGCAACTTCATCAAGCGAATTGATGCCAACCAATTGTAGGATATTCGATTGCGCCGTGAAGATATCAAAGTCTCTATAAACGAAATCATTGCCGGAACCGGCTCCAAACTCGACGGTGACGTTGTCGCCAGTCAGCAGAATGCCGTCATTGCCAGCAAGACCGTTTACAGTCTCGCCTTCGCGGGCAACCAAGGCATCATCGCCAGCGCTCGCCTGTATCCGCAGTGCATCGATATCGAGCTGCGGAACGTCGTTGCTCGGTATCGCAAAGGCGGATTCGTCCCGTTGAATGACGAGCCCCTCGTCAAGAAGTTCTGACCAGTCGAAGAAATTCAAACGGACAGAATCGGGGCCAGTTGGCTCATAGAAAACGAAGTCGCTGACAATCGAACGCAATTCGACGAACTGCTCATCCGGTAGGAAGTCCACATTGCGATCGTAAGCGAACTGATCGGGAATCTGATCGCCGTCGCTATCACGAGCAACAATTGCGACCTCTTCAAAGCCTGGGATTGGCTCAAATCCCGGCCCGAAAATGGTTACTTCTTCCTCCCAGACCAACTGATAGACATACTCACCCGTCTCAGGATCGAGCCGTCTGTTCACCACCCCTGCCCCGGGCACCGCGAATGTCTCAATTTCTCCGCCTGGTCCAACTGGCCCAATTGGTCTGATTGGATCAGTCGGATCGGTTGGGTTGAGTATTACAATTGGCCCATCATCGAAAACCCAATCGGAAACTCCATCACCATCCACATCTGGGTTTTCGAGGTCCGGCGCACCGTCGCCATCAAAATCGACAATCGCGATATCTGAAACGCCGTCATTGTCGGTGTCGACGTCATCCCAGCGAATACTCCCATCAAGGATGTCCCGCACGAGAAAGCCGCTCTGCCCAGAATCCGTGTCATATTCGTCTAGAATATTGTCGCCGTCTGTATCGTAGAGATAGAGATAATCGCCATTCGCCAACTCAATCTCGAAATCATCGAAGACCCCATCATCGTTGCTATCAAAGGCAAAGACTTCTGGATCGCCGTCACCATCGATATCAAGGCTAGCGCTCAGCGAGCCGACGACAATTGGTTCGGAAGTCCAGTCAGCAACTCCGTCACCATCTGCATCGGGGTTAAGCCAATTGGGCTGCCCATCATTGTCGGTGTCCAGCCCGAGAAGAATGTCGAACGCTTGCGGCAGTGGGCCTTCGAACGTTGCCTCATCGTACCAATCAGGCAGACCGGTGATCGGATCGACAGGAACATCCTGATAGGGATCAGGCTGCTCAGGCGCATCAACAAACTGACCAACAATCCGAATTGCTGATCCTGTAAGCAGATTGCGCACAATAAGATCAGATGGTGAAGACGTGTCCTGGACAAACTCAAAGTCTGACAGCGAATTTCCATCTCGCAAATCGATGCGGCTGGGTGTCCAATCCTGCTGCTCAATGGGTATTTCCGCGACACCGTCAGACAAGAATTCATCGATCAGGAAGTCTTGGCCGCTATCGTCCGTCAAACGCAGACGCACTCCGCCATTGACTGCCCGGAAAATCTCATCACGATCGCTGTTAAAGACTGAGCTCGACGAAGGTTGAAGCTCGATTTCCTCTAACTGAGGAGGGTTGGCTGTCCCGTAAAGCACCGTTCCATCTGCGTAGCTGATTGAACCGATATCTTGGCTACCGACTATAACGCCGTCGCCCGTGAGATTGAAATCAATCCGGATATTGTCCGTGCCGTCATTTAGCCAGGTGATAGCCACATCAGCTGGATCAAAGCCTACCCCTAGCTCAACGATGTAACGACTATCGCTGTAAAGCCAGTTGAGGCCATCGCCGACTTCAAGGATGACGGTGTCAAAGGCATTTGGATTATCGTTCGAAAATCCCTCCACACCAACGAAACCATCGCCAGCACCGCGGCCAAAAATGATGTCATCACCTCCACCAGGTCGGAAGGTATCCCGGTAAGGTGCAAGCCCAAAATCAGAGCTAAAATCAGCTCTGCCTTCTAGAAAGTCCCTACCTGCTGTGCCTTCAAGCAGACCATCGCTCTCGCGCCGCTCAATCGCATTCCCATTCTCATCGAGCAGCGTAAAGCTACGATCACCTTTGACGACAAGCTCTTCACCCGTGGCCGCTCGCAGGATCGAATAAACCTCACCTTCACGGTATTCCTTAAAGGTTCGAACGTTATTGAGTTCAAGCCCATCAAGTTGAACGCGGACGCGCGCATTGCTTCGCTCAAGCTCTAGTGTATCCGAACCCTGACCGGCGGTCATGCGAACATGCGCGATATCAAAGCGGCTGCGATAGGTATCGTCGCCCGCGCCGCCATCAAGATAGGCGCCCACGGCTGGGTTAAAGAAATTGACTGTCGGCGACCCAAACGCGTCGATTACGTCGGCGCCGTCGGTCCGTTCCGCATCATAGATTTGCTGTTCAAGGTCGCGCTGCGAAATTTCGCTGCCATCGGCAAAGACGATCCGTTCAATCCAATGGCCGCCGCTCTCATCGCGCTGTACAATTCCGGGATTGTACCCTCGGTCAACTCCATTTTCGATCGCATCGAAAGGCGTGCCATCAATCGCCAATGTCTCGCCGGTATCGATGATCGTGAGGACGATTGAAAGCGGGTCATCCACGCCGCGCGCTACAGTGATATCGCTTTGATTCAGCCCTTCGAGGAACAGCGTATCGATAATGCTGCTATCGCTGCCTTCGTAGCTGTCCTGTTCGCGGATGATGTCGTTGCCGTTACCCGAACGCCAAAAATAGGTGTTTGGATCGTTCGAGCCGATCAGAATATCGTCGCCAAGACCTCCATCAAGTTCGGTGCGATTGTGGAGGATGTCATTACCGTCGCTGGGGCTTTGTCGCGTAGGCAGCGACAACGAGATTATGTCCTGAGCGGTGATGACCTGGCCATCGCTGAACTCAATCTGGTCTATACGGACGGAGTTGAAGCCTTGCCCGCCAAGGATAATGCGGTCGTCGGTCCCTGCAAACTCGATCACCCAATCATAGGCACCATCGTCAAAGCGACGGAAAGACAGGTCTTCTGGCGCGTAGCCTTCGATCCGCAAAACATCGAGCCCACCTCCGTTTGCTCGAATCAAGTCCTGTCCATCGCCGCGGCGGAAGATAAAGACGTCGGGTGCATCATTGCCGATAATGATGTCATTACCCAGACCGCCGTCAAACGTGTCTCCATTGTCCCGATCATTGTCGAGACCGCGGATGATGTCATCACCGTCTGTGGCGGGCGCTGAGACAAACCGTGTGAGCAGATCGTCCAAGCTGAATACAGCGCCATCTGCAAATTCGAACTCTTCAATCGTGTCCGCGAAAACCGTCAGCGCGCCGCGAATGATTGTCTCACCCGTCTGTCCAGTAAAGCTGATCGCCAGATCGCCCGAACCCGGTGTCGGGCGGCGCACAACAATATCTTGCGAACTGCCTGCGGTAAAACGGAGCCGATCTGTGCCGCCTGTATCAGAGACGATATCGATACCGGGGTTTTCACCAATGATGTAAAAATCATCGCCGCTAAGGCCGACAAGTTCGTCGTTGCCTGCACCGCCTTCGATGCGGTCGGCGCGGTTCGCGAAGCCTCTAATAATATCGTCATTAATGGTCTGCTGACCTGCAAGAACCAGACTGCGGATGTCTTCAAACTCAAACTCAAACCCGTCAGCCAATGCCACGGTTTCGATTGCTGTGGCAGGGTTCAGACCGCCGCGAATGAGCAGGCTGTCTTCAATCCCCTCAAACTGGATCAAGAGCCCTTCATCGACCTGCGAGAAGCGCAGCATGCCCGCCGAGATGCCTTCACCCAGCTCAACGCGATCAACGCCGGAACTGTCCTCAATCGCGTCAAGGCCATCGCCGATGTTAAAGCGGTAGGTATCATTGCCAGCCTTGCCGACCAACAAGTCACTGCCCAATCCACCTGCGATCACATCATCAGTGTTGTCGAACCCGATCAACAGATCATCGCCGTCCGTTCCGCGCAGCAACGCTTCGCGAATTTCGGCCTGACCCCAGATTGTGTCGTCGTAGAAGTCGAACTGTTCGATCTGACGTGCGCCTAGACCATCAATGATGGTCAGCTGTTCGCCAGAGCTTGGAATAGTGACGATCAGGTTTGTGCCGTCTGCGCGGAACACGACATCGGCCGGATCAACCAAGCGTCCAAAGACCACACGATCCACCGCGCCCGGTTGAGACGCAGAATCAAGCTTTTCGGTTATCGTGTCAAAGCCATATCCGACGCCAAACAGATAAGTATCGCCAAATGAACCGCCATTGAGCTGATCATCCCCCTGACGACCATCAAGGATGTTCTCGCGATCATCGATAGCATCGATAATGTTGTCGCCGCGCGTGCCGCCAGCGATCTGCAATTGCTCTTCGACATCGTCGATTGTCAGCGTGTTGCCATCAGCAAATAGGAAATTCTCAACACCTGCGAGGACAGAGCCAAACTGGTCAAGCACGCGTAGGGAATCGGTGAAGCCGATAACGGAGATGAGAAGGTCATTCCCTTCAATCGTGAACCGCACGTCGGCAAAATTGACATTCGCGCCGAACTCAATCGTGTCGCCCGCGCGGTATTTACCTGCATCAATCGTATCATCGATGACGTCTTGGCCATAGCCGATGTCAAAGACATAGGTGTCGCCATCAGAGGAGCCGATGAGCAAATCGTTGCCCGCCCGGCCATCAATGCGTTCTGCATAATGCGTGCCGATCAGCGTATCGTCGCCAGACGTCCCGATCAAATCAATATCATCCGCCCCAAGATCGCGCCAGTCGACGTCGACGCCATCGAAGCTGATGTTCTCAACTACAGTATCGCCCAAACGGTCGTATTGCCCTTCCAGTGTAACGCTTTCGCCGGTCGAACGCAGCGTAAGTGTCAGGTCATTGGCAGCGCGGCTGAACTCGACGTCAACAAGATTGATCCCTCGAAGGTCGAGCGTATCAAAACCGGCAGGCAGCAACCTGTTCTTGCCAGCCCCCGTATCGAACACCGTGTCATTTCCATAACCTTCACGGAAGACATAGGTATCGTTGTAAAGTCCGCCTTCAAGCCGGTCGTCCCCAGCACCGCCATCAAGCGTATCAGACCAATCGAAACCGATAATAGTATCGTCGCCATCGGTCCGCTCCAGTGCCAGAACTTCGCGGCCCAGACGATCCTGATCCCAAACCGTGCCATCGGCAAATTCAATCAGGTCGACATTGTCTTCCCAGATTGTGAAGAAGACAAAAGTGACTTGGAACTGGTTCTTGAGCGTAACGGTCTCACCAGTGTCTTTGATCCGCAAACCGATTGTAGGTGAGCCGGGATCGCGCAGAATTTCAATGTCGGCCGCGTTAATCCCGCGAAGCTGCAAGCGGTTGATGGTCTCAACAACACCGATGCCAACTTCGAATGACTGGTCCTGAATGACATCATCGCCGTAACCGCGTTCGAAAATATACGTGTCAGCTCCATCTTTACCGACCAACAGGTCATTGCCCGCGCCGCCATCCAATGTTTCGGAATCGTCGAAGGCAAAGATCGCATCTTCGCCATCCGTTTTGGCTTCTGCAATTACGCGGTCTCGGATGCCTTTTTCATCCAGGAAGGTACCATCCTCGAATGCGAGGATTTCGATCCGATTGGGTCTAAGCTTGGTAATAAAGGCGTCCTGCTGGAAGAACTGCCCTTCGATGGTCAGGATGTCGCCGGTGCGCTCACCTGCCTCATCAAGCAGGCGGATGATGACGTCATTGGATTCGCCAACCCGCTGAAAACTCAGGCGTTCCGCATCAATGCCTTCGCCAAATGTGACAAGGTCGACGCCTTCACGGAATGGGTTATTTTCGGAATCAATAATGCGGTCTTCGCCGTAGTTATAGTCAAAGACATAGAGGTCGCTATCACCGCCGCCGCGCAGGATATCATTGCCTGCACCGCCATCGAGCACGTCGATGGAATCCGTGCCGAAAACAACGTCATTGCTGTCGAGCGGATGGCTGGCCGCATAAGCCATGTCGACAAAATCCCACGCTGTGCCATCGGCAAAGACGATTTCGGTGATCTCGGTGTTGTCGGAAAAATCACCGCCAAAGATTCCGGGCCAGCGGCCCTCAAATTGGTTGCGAATGGTCAGGATATTGCCGGTTCCAACCTCCTGAATAATCAGATCGGCACCGTCCTTTGTGACGAAAACATCGTCCGGCGTCAGATGGGCAAAACGAAGATAGTCCGATGCACTTGGCTGCAGGATCGGTTCGACATCTTGGATTGTAACCTCGCCGAAATCGCGGCCCACAATGTAGACATCGCTGCCCAGCCCGCCCCGAGCAGATGCGGCGCCATCGGAAATGTAAATGAGATCATCACCGCGGGTGCCATCCACATCGGTATTGTCCGTGTCAGCCACCAGCACGCGCTCTTCGTCAATTGAAAGCGCTTCTGCCACCTGAAGGAAGCTTGCATCGACCGGTGAGTTCTCAAAGCCCGCAACGAGCATTTGCATCAGGAACGCCTGACTGCGTGGCCCTCGGCCATTGCGTTTGAAATCGGGATAGACGGTCTGAAGCACCCGGTCCCATTCGCGAAGGTAGCCTACTGTTTGATCAGCGCCTGCGGGAGCATCTGCGAGAATTGCTGTGAAAAGGGGTATCAGTTCGCGACCAGAGGTCGCTTGGAAAGTGTCGTTTGCAGCGTTGTATTCCACACCCTCAAAATACTGCGCAAGACCGCCTTGGCTGGCGATACGCACTGCCATTGCGCGTCCGATCGCGAGGAAAGAATTTGCAAGCGTTGCCGCGAATTCCTTGGTGTCATCAATATCAAAATCGTAACTGAGAGTATTGTCGGCCTGGCTTTGCGCGACGAACAGTTCCGGTCTGAACGTCTCACCGCCGCTCGCAAAAGCAAACTGGATTTCATCCAGAGTCATAATCTCAACGCGCACCGCGCTATCATCACTATTGTCGGCATCAGGCAGGGTGTCGAGGTCGAGCTCAAACCCGCGCAATCCGAACGAGTTCGGACCGTAGAGTTCTTGGCTCTCAAGGGCTTGCTCGAAAACGCTGGCCCACACTGCGAACAAGCCATTCCCATCGTCGATCCAGATCGAGTAATCAGTTACGACGCCGTCGCGCAAATAGAAGGCCGCGCGATCAAATCCGGCGTCAGGGATTGGCTCTGCGAAGTCCTCCATCCGCCATTCGCTTCCCGCCGCCGCAGCCTGAGACATAATGTCAGCAAGCGAGGCGCGCGCGATCACTAAGCCATCGCTTGTGAGTATATCATCGCCGCTCGCCAAGGTCCAAAACTCGCCTTGCGCATCGGTTTGCTGGATCGCGTAATCGAGGACTGCCGCTGCGACGCCTGAAGTGCTTACTAGATAGGCCGTCTCAAGACGGTTTTCGGGCGTGAACTCTCGGCTGGACGGACTCCACCCCTGGATCGCCTGCCAGCTCGCGCCATCAGCGGCGACCTGTGCAAGCACATCTTCAAAACTAGAGCGCGCAATGGCTGACCCATCGCTGGCCAGCACATCTGCACCGCTGGCCAAGGTCCAGAACCCGCCGCTCTCGTCTTCAGTGTACACTGCGTGGTCGAGCAGCGCTCCGTCAGCGCCAATCAATGCAGCGCCGAGCTCCAGCGAATCCGCATGGCTTCGCGCCCACGCTCCGAGCAGCGGGCGCGCTTGTTCGCGCAGCGCATCGAGATCCGCCACAGTCATCGCCGCAGCAGTGCTCTCGATTAGCTTGGCAAGCTCCAGATCGTTGCTCGCAGCAACCGCGAGATCGGTGGTGATACCATAGCCAAAGGCGTCAATCGGATCGCCAGAAACGCCGTTTGGCACAAAGCCCGCAACGCGACCATCACCCTGATAGCGCGTATCGCTTGGGTCGGTTTCAAAGATCAGCTCGCCCAGCGCGCCCGTGGTCCCGTCCGCGCGCGCATAGAAGCTCTCCGCACGGATGGTGGTGCCATTGGCGGTGATCAGATTGACTGGCTGCGCGTTAAGCGAGAAGGCCGTGATATCAAACGCCGCAAGCGCGTGCAATTCGCCCGCGTCTGTAATCCCATTTTCATTGGCATCGCGCCAGATCTGCAGATCGCCAAAGCCGACATCATTCGCATCGACGATATTGTTGCCATTGCTGTCCCAATCGGAAAGCTCGGTGTAGCCGGACAGTCCCGGCCCGCCGAACAGTTCAGGTGCCGTGATCTGACCATCACCATCCGCGTCGTGGACAAGCAAGCCGTCCTCACCGCTGAGCCAGCCGGAACGCTCGCCAAATAGATCGCCATCATTGTCCCAATAGACCGCGCCGATCCCCTTGGAGACCAGGCCATCACCGTTGAGATCCAGCACAAGGGGATCGTCAACAGGACGCCAGTCTCGGTTCTTGGCAAAACGATTAGCGCTTCGGCGCCAATCACCAATAAACCTGCCAAGCGCCCGGAATAATGAAATCTCATCCCCTCCACCAAAGATCGAGAACTCGATACCGAGATCGCCACTTTCCCATTTCTCGACGATCTGGGCGATCTTGAGAATCTCATTTTCGCTTGCATCAGGATCTAGATCAGCACCGGCGGTAGTTGTGGCATCTACCAACAACTGGCCACTATCGGTCAGGCCATACGTGACCCAAGGAAGGAAAAAGTCGCGCGCCGTTCCCTTTTCCAATGACGCACCAAAATAGCTTTCGTTTGTGCCGCCAACGAGGGGGACGCCGAAAAGCTGCAGGCGATCGTTCTTGCCCGCGTCCTTGATAAATGTCCCGGCCGACCACCAAAAGGTGTCGCTATTGGCCACACCAGTAGAGGCAGCACCTCGCCCGTCCAGACCATCACCCCACAGCTCCCCCCGGAAGGAGGCGTTGTAGAGCAGGTCATTGCCTTCACCACCGACCACACGCGAACCTGTGCCCGCCGACAGGAAGATGGCGTCGTCACCTTCACCACCAAACAATTCAATGGCCTTGCTCTTGAGGTTTGCATTGCTTGAGACTACGCGGTCAACCAGCGGAGCGTCTTCCAATCGTTCGGCAAACGGCCCTCGACTTACCCTGATCGTGTTAGGGATGACCCCTCCGAGCAGAACATCACTGCCCGCCCCTCCCAACACTTTCTCCGCATTGCGGACCTCCAGTGTGACCGTACTGTCGAAGATATCAGTGATTGGAGAGGCGATAGACTCTTCTATCCAAGCAACAGTATCAACCGAAAGGTCGACACTGACATCCTCGTCCCACCCTCTTAGATCAATGGTATCAAAGGCATTACTTGGCTGATCGCCAAGGTCGATGTAATCTATGAAGCTAACATTGGAAATCTCAGTCAGGACGAGGCGATCAACGCCCTGACCAGCATTGACCGCAGCAAGTTCGATGCTGATGAGTTGATCGTTACCGTAGTTGACGGCATTTCCAGCGCCGTCTTCCGCGGCAAAAATATTCAGCCCAAAGTCTGCTTGCGATGTACGATTTCGAGGAAGTAGCGGTGGTGGTGGATTGCTAGTCGCGGAAACAATCTCGATGACCGAGTTACCGCCACCATATTCATAAACAACCGTGTCAGCCCCGCCGCCACCGTCAAGGACATCGTCTTCACCATCAGCATTGGCAAGTAGTTTGTCATTTCCGATTCCACCCAAAATCGTATCTTTGCCGGCACCTCCATCAAGAAAGTCATGTCCGCTGCCGCCGTCCAGTTCATCATCACCATCTTCTCCGAGCAACGCGTCATCGTCGCGCCCACCCAAGAGGCGATCTACCTTGCTCGAACCAACGAGCAAATCATTGCCGTAACCACCTGACAATTCATTGCCATCTTGCTCGCTAAAGGTGATCAGAATGTCATCATTATCTCCACCAATCAGTTTGTCTTTGGCAGCCACATTTGAAGCACTGAGATTGCCCGCTCCTGACTTGCCGACACCGTTACCCTTCCAACCAGCGCTACCAAAAATCAAAGTCCGTGCATCTGGTGGGTCGCTATCGAAAAGGCCCTCAGGCTCATTTGTCCTTGCACCCGACACCACAAAACCCTGCGCATCCTGCCGAGGCCCCTCTACATCGGTCGTACCAGTCCCAATGCGGCTTCTGATGCGTTCACCAGAGAGCGTGACCATTGCCTCTGGTGCAAATTCCCACTTTCCTTCGATGTAGCTAGAAACCTGCCTAATTTTGTTTTTGGCAAAGTTGAGAGGATCCGAGTTATTGACCGCGCTCTCAGCCAATATCTGCATCGCTTTGGATTCATTGAAATTTCCGGAATTGTAGTAAATTTCAACACGATCCGCCCCTCTATTTGCCGCCGTCCCTTTATAGTAAGTCTTACGAATTGTACTCCCGTCAGCCAGTTCGAACAAAGGTGCGAAATTGCTATTGAGGAATTCGTACTTTTTCAATTTCGCGTCACGAAGGTATGAAACTGACGATCTAGACTGACCACCTACTTGACCAGAAAATGTCTCATGACCAACACGCTCAAAAATTAGACCAGTCGTTTTATTATGTACAAAATTAGTAAAAAATATCGTTATTTGCTCTTCGTATGTAGAGAATCCGGAGTCAGGTTCCCTTATGTAATCACCAGAGGCAATGAACTGACGATTTAGAGCGTGAGCCAGCTCGTGAATAAATACAATCTGAGCATTAGGAGCAGAAACTCCGGCACCGGATTGAGTCAAATAAGTTGCACGAGTAGCAAAATTTAAATGGACGACCCCCCTATTAGTCGAGAACTGCTGATCACGCTGAGTAAAACGGGAATTAGGTGCATCGAATGTTGAGCTATCAGAACTTTTGAATCCTGACGCCGAGTAAGCTGCGCGGTCAGGATCGCTTCCACTATAGGCAGAAAACTCGGAGTTAATAGGTATGGCACGCAGTGTTATAGCCTGCGATTCAGCAGCGATCTGGAAAGCTGCAGAGATCGAGTCGTCGTCGAGGAGTAAGTCGATCCAATCCTTAAACTCCTGATTCTCTGCACTTGTGTTCGCGCGGATCGTAAATGTGTTTCCAAGTGACGCCCCAGTTGCAATATGAGTTTCGACAACTGTCGCGCCGGAAAATAGATTAAACCCTCGGTAGTTAGACAACTAAATGTCCCCCTGAAAAATAGAATTCACGCGTCGTCGGAGAATGCGGTAACCACAAATCGAAAACCATTGTCGCCTATTGTCGAGCCCACACAATCGGCCTGCCTCTCAGAAAATTCCTCATAGGCAAAGTAAGTCACCGGTATTGATTTGTCTGGAAGACCTAGATCACGCAAAGAATGAGTGAATTGAACATCAAATCCAAAATGCTCGATTCCACAGGCCTGATTCACTTGATCAAGGTCATCAACTAAAGGCTGCAACTCGCTCTGGAATTTGGGCTCATAGCCGTCGCCTTCTTGGGTAGCGTCAGCGCAGCTAACTGAAGGCACCGCAACCAAGAACATCAGCCCGCTACACAATTGCTTCACAACCTCACCTCATCAATTTTACCAACACAAGATCGCGTCATTTTCCTACTAACGATATCCTTGCACCTTCGCGCAGACATTTTCACGCTTAACCTCAGTTGTCGGCAAGACACTCAGAACAGTTTGCTCTTTGACGGCGCGATCCATTGATCCTACTCACCCTTCACCCGCATTTTCTCCAGCACTTCTGGATCAACGCTGCGCGCCACAATCGGGTGAATAGCAATCGGCTTATCGCCTGCAATCTGCTTGAAATTGGTCAGCACGGCGGTTGCCAATTGGCGATTTGGCGCAATCAGATCGAGCAGCCAGATTTTCTCGCCGCTCGCCCAGTCTTCTCCGCCGAGCCGGGTCGGAAAGGCGCCGCCCTTAATCTGCTCGCGGATCTTTGCATCCACTTCGTCAGAAACACTCGCCCAGATGGCGATGCCCGCGGTCGTGGTCGCGTCGACTTCGCCTTCCTCGCCACCGTTTTCCTTGGCCTTCTTCTTGGTCGAAGCAATGGCCAGACGGTCTCGCAGCAGCGGCTCAATCACAAGGTGGTTCAGATCACCAAGTGACTGCCCCTTATAGCGCGGCAAGTTCATCATCGCGAGAACCGCCTGCCCCACGCTCATCTGAACGCGTTCCCGCAGGCCCTCGAGCTTCTCGCGCATCTCTGGCGAAATTTCCTGCTTGGCATCCGCGCCCTCAGCAGCGGGCTTTGCAGCCGCCGCGTTTTTGGCAACCTCAGCCTGCGCTGCATCAGCAGCCTTGGCCGATCCATTGGCCTTACCGCCCGCGGCAGATTTTCCTTTATTTGACATAGCGAACCCCTAGAAGAAGCCGCCGAGCGCACGCATCCGCCGCCAGCAGCATTACAAATACAGATGAAACAGAGAGCCGTGTTTTTAGCGCGCAGCCCAGTCCAAGGACTTCGCACATAAGCGAGCGCAACTTGCGCTGCTCAGATTCCCCCAATTTCCCTATACTTATAGGAACAAAAAAGAGGATGCGGGTCAACAGTCAGAATCGCAAATACGACGAGCAGCCCAACTTTTCTTGGGATTTTATTGAACCGTTTACCAATACTGACAATCGAGGCTCAACGTTCGCGGCCAGCTTCATCTAAAGCCTTGCTAATTGGTGAGAGCAAATACTGGATGATGCGACGTTTGCCGGTCTTTATTTCCGCCTGGACGGACATGCCGGGCTGAACCCGGTCGCACAGCGCATGACGATTTGGATTGCCGAACTCACAGGCAAGCTCAATGCGCGCGGCGTAGACCAGGCCGGGTTGGACCGGGCGGCCATTGGCATCGCGCGTGCTGCCTGCTGGCTGCTGGCTCTGGTCGATCGCATCGCGGCTGATGTTGGTAACGGTGCCTTCTAGCAGGCCAAAGTCGGTGAAGTTGAACGCTTCGAGTTTTACTGCAACGCGCTGCCCTTCGTGGATGAAGCCAATGTCCTTGTTCTGGACAAATGCCTCGACCGTAATCCCGCTGTTGCAATTGTTGGCATTGCTCGCATCGCCTGATGTGCACGGCACCACCACCATCAGCGGCTGAGCGGGTTGGACGACGCCGCCCACTGTGCTCACCGCGAGTTGCTGGATCACACCATCAACGGGCGCGCGCAATTCCTGATAGCGGCGGCGGCGCTCTGCCTTGCGCAGCTCTTCGCCCGCCATCGTGGCGCGGTCGTTTGCCTCGGCCAGGTCCGTGACGGCTGTCTTACCAAAGCTGGCGCGCAAATTGCGCATCTCCGCCTCCAGCCTGCCGATGGATGCCTCGGCGCGCATTTTGCTGGCTTGTTGCACTTCGATATTGCGCAAATGCTCGGCGCGAAGCTGCTCATATTCGAGCAAACGCAGCTTTGAGAAGAACCCCTTCTCTGCCAGCTCTGCGCGCGCTTCAAGCTGCTGCGTGATGTATGGCAGCGCCTCCTCTAGCTTCGCGATCTCAGCATTGGCCCCGGCCAGCTCCGCCTCGCTTTCCGCGCGTTGCTGAGAGAGAGCGCTGCGCTGAGCCTCAAACTGGGCAACGGCGTTGCGGACGAAGGCCTGCTCTGTGCGGATCGTATCTGGTGAGGTTCCCTCTGGCGCGACAAAACGTGCCGGGCGCCCGGCTAGGTGGGCCAGCAAGGCATCATTGCGCGCCTGAATGATCTGCGCAGACATTAGCGATTGCTCACTTTGCGCCTCATCTGCACTCGCAAGCGTCGGGTCGAGCTCAATCAAGAGATCGCCAGCCTTCACAAACTGACCATTGCGCACATAGATCGCGCGCACTGCGCCGATCTCGATAGGCTGGACGATCTTCACATTGCCGCCCGGCACCGTCTTTCCAGCGGCGGTTGCAACCACGTCGATCCGCCCAAAGATCGCCCAGATAAGCGCAATTACGAACAGCGTGCAGGTGAGCAGCATCAACCATCTGAGGCCGGGGCTTGCTGGCTTCTCCATGATCTCAAGCGCTGCGGGAAGAAACTCATGCTCTTCCTTCGGTTTGAACGCCTTGTCCGCTTCGGTTTGCGCGCCCCAGCTTTCACGCAGGACGCCCGCGTGCTTGGCCAAAGTCGGGAATTTATCGCTAAACCAGCTCATACCGGGTCTGCCAATGCTGCGCCGCCCATGCCGGTTTGCTTGGCATGCAATTGCGCATAGCGGCCGCCAGCAGCAATCAGTTCTTCATGGCTGCCGGCTTCCGTGATCTCGCCCGCTTCGACTGTTATGATCCGATCACATGGACGCACAGCGGAGAGACGGTGAGCGATGATCATCACAGTGCGCCCCTCTGCAATGCGCGCGAGGTTGTTCTGAATAATCTCTTCGCTTTCGGCATCAAGCGCACTGGTGGCCTCGTCTAAGATCAGGATGCGCGGATCAGTGATGAGTGCACGGGCAATGGCAAGTCTCTGCCTTTGACCGCCCGACAGATTGCTACCTCGCTCTTCGATAATCGTGTCATAACCATGCGGGAGGGTCAGGATGAACTCATGTGCCCCGGCCAGCTCAGCCGCCGCAATCACCTTCTCCATCGCGATGGTGGGATTGGCGAGCGCGATGTTCTCGCGAACCGTGCGATTGAAGAGGATGTTCTCTTGTAGAACCACGCCCACCTGGCGCCTGAGCCAAGCCGGATCAACCAATGCGAGATCGGTGCCATCGACCAGCACGCGCCCTTGTTCTGGCACATAGAGCCGCTGCACGAGCTTGGTGAGTGTCGACTTACCCGAACCGGACGGACCAACGATGCCCAGCATTTCACCCGCGCCCACTTCCAGGCTCACTCCGCGCAATGCCTCTGGTGCATCAGGGCGATAGCGGAAGCGTACTTTGTCGAACTCAACTTGGCCCGTAATCGGCGGCAAGCTCGCGCGGTTGGGGTTGTGCTCTGGCTCGGCAGGTGCGTTGAGGATATCGCCCAAACGGTCGACGGAAATGCGCACCTGCTGAAAATCCTGCCACAGCTGTGACAGCCGCAGGATCGGCTGCGCGACGCGCCCTGCGAGCATGTTAAACGCGACCAGCGAGCCGACAGTCAGCTCGCCCGCGATCACCGCCTGCGCGCCAAAAAACAGAATGGCGACAGTGGTCAGTTTGCTGACAAGCTGGATCAAATGACTGCCCCAATTGGAAAGGACTGTCACGTCCCACCCGGTCTGGATGTAGCCTGCGAATTGCTTCTCCCAGCGGTCGCGCATGCGCGGCTCAACCGCCATCGATTTGAGCGTTCCAATGCCAGTGACAGTCTCAACCAGAAACGCCTGGTTTTCCGCGCCGCGCTTAAACTTCTCATCAAGCCGAGCGCGCAGTGGCGGCGTGATAAAGACAGAGATGAGCACATAGAGCGGGATAGTCAGCGCGACGATCAGCGTCAGCATTGGCGAATAGAAATACATCACCGCAAAGAACACCAGGGTGAAGAATAGATCGATCACCACCGTCACTGCATTGCTGGTTAGGAAGTTGCGAATGTTCTCTAGCTCGCGAACGCGCGCCACACTGTCGCCGACCCGGCGAGCTTCAAAATAGCTCAGCGGCAGGGCGACCAAATGCCTAAACAAGGACGCAGAAAGCTCTGCATCGACCCTGTTAGAAGTGTGCGCGAACAGCCAGTTCCTAAGCGCGGACAGCATGGTCTCGAACACCAGCACGGTCGCAAGACCTATTGCGAGCACCTCCAGCGTTGTCATCGCCTGGTTGACCAAGACTTTGTCGATTACGAGCTGGAAGAAGATCGGCGATGCAAGCCCCACCAATTGCAAGAAGAAACTGCCGATCAATACATCGCGCAGCGCTTTGCGATACTTGACCAGCGCGGGAATGAACCAGCTGATGTCAAAGGCGCGTTTCTCACCCGCAATCCGCTCGCGGCTTGTCATCAAGAGCAGGTCAGCTTTGCCGCTAGAAAGATCGAATTCGCTGGCGATCTTGTCAGCGTCCCAAATCTCTGGGCGCTCGCCATCGGGCAGCAAGATCATATAGCGATCGCCCGTATCGGCGTTCTCATCAATTTTTAGCAGAATGGCAGCCTTGCCATCATTCAGAGAAACAAGAGCCGGCAATGGCTGCTTCGCCAATTCGGCGACATCGCAGCTTTTGCGCCGAGCGATCAGATCAAGTTTCTTCGCAATCCGAATAAGATCATTGAAATTGTACGGGTTATCGCCCTGCCCACGATCGTGATGGATCTGCGCCGGTTCAGCAGGCACGCCCAGAAACTGCGCAAGCAAAACAAAGCTCGCCAGTACTGGATCGACGGTATCCGCCGAAGTATTGCTGCTCGAATCTGACATTGATCTCTGCGTCCCCAACTGTACGATTACGGGGAATTACGATTGAGGCAACAAGAACTGATAAATTTCTGCAATCTGGTGAAATCATGCAACGGAGCGAAGAGCCGATTGAGATAAGAAGACAGGCCGCCGCCAATTCTCTGAGCCTCGTTCAGTTTTTGGGTGGCTTTAAAGGCGGTTTAAGATTCGGAATAGATTTTTAAATTCTATTTATCAGATACTTTTATCTCTTCTCTGTGTATCTCGACCGCACCAAACAGTCCTTATCTCTCAGATATTGCTGTTTCTTACTTCGCCGCAAGGCGAAGAAACTCGCAGTTCAGCGGGATTTTTGCGTGCCGAGCAGCCGAATCTTCAGTCAGAGACTACGCAGATAAACGGCCAGATCATCAGAAAACATGCGCGAGCCTCTGGCGTCGGAAAACTGACTGCGATCAGATTTGGCGTTAGATATCTTCTTCAATCAGTTTGCGAACCAACAGCGCTTCGGCGACTCGCGTAAGGCGCTTCGGGTCATGCTTTTCAAATCCATGCGGCGGAGGTGTGCAATTGCGATGCTAGTTTTGCGCAAAGCGGCGGTAGCATGACGGTGTCGTCTCCGCGATCTTTCGGAATGATGCAGTGAAGTGCGCTTGATTAGCAAAGCCGACAGCTAAAGCGATCTCTGCGATCGGCCAATCTGTGTTGCGCAGCAACCGTTTCGCCTCATTGATCCGCTCGCCAGCCACATATTTGTGAGGCGGTTCGCCAAAGCTGGCCTTAAACTGCCGTGAAAACTCCGCCGAACTCAGCTGACAAAGTTCTGCCATTTCCTCAACGCTGATCGGTCGATCCAAGTGTTTCTCTATGTACCGCTCGACCTTGTCCCGGTTGCCGGTTGTGAGCGCCCGAATGCCGGAGGTGATCTTGCCCCCGTCGACCTGGGAGCCCGAATAGTTTGCCATTGCAGTGTTGATCAGCGCATCGACAGAGGCGGTATCGAATGGTTTTATAAGATAGCCGTTAGGGCGGACTATTGATGCTTTCAAAACGGTCTCATGGTCCGCATGACTGGTCAAAAATGCGATCGCCATCTGATGATCTTCTCGCAGCTCTGTCGCGAGCGCAATGCCATCTTTTTCCCCGTCGATATGAATGTCGACCAGTGCAAGATCGGGCTCTTGCTCTGAGGCTAGCGCTACCGCATCACAGAAATTCGTGGCCAGTCCAACGACTTCATGATCTAGTGAGGCAATAATTTCCCTAAGATCTCGGGCCAGAATTCGCTCGTTCTCAATGATCATTATCCGCAGCATCTTATGGCTCCACTTTAACTTTGGGCACGGTCAAAGCCGCCGCACTACACGAGACAACTTTATCGACCTGCGCAAGGAAATTTGGCCGCCCAGGCTCAGGATTTGAATAATCCTCCTTTGAATCCGAAATACGCTGGCGGCAATTGTTGCGAAAGCAGCATTCGAAGTTCCGCCCCGGAGTTTGTCAGGAGGACAACATGGCGACGCAATACACATCTGGCACCGCAGCATCGCGCTCATCCGCATGGGGCTCTCTGATTCTTGCCCCGCACAAGCGTTATCATTCCCGCCGAAAAGGCAGGCGTCCAAACTGGGATGCCGTGCGTTCAATTGATGTCGTGACAGTTTGCGAAGATCCCCGGCATTGGCAATCACTTGCCGCACGTTCTCTACGAGGAGAAACGCAGGCTTTCAAACAGCTGCTGGAGGAATTTTCAGTATGCCTTGAAATGTTCTTTACACGAGTTTTCAATGACGACGCTTCGGACAAGGCAGTTCACGAAACCTTGCGGTCTGTGGCCGATAAACTTCACACCTGCGACACTAGCCGGCCAATACTGCCGTGGCTCCTCGCAATCGCTAAATACCGTGCAGAACGGCCGTTGGCCCAGAATGCATTGGTATCAACGATGAAGCACTGATCCCGTTTGCATGTTCGGACTGACCCTTCCCGCCCTCTGGTTCCGACATGCACTAGCACCTGGCACTCCAATCAGACCCACACACGAGAGTGCCGGGTGCTAGCGACATTTATGATCAACCAATGTCCAGCCGCGCGACCAATAATGGCGGTACGACAAGAGGTGATCGCAACCTAAAATGACCTCAGATTTTAAACGAAAGGAAATACAATGTTGAAAGAAGTTTCTATCGCTACGGCAGTCGCCGTTGCCGCACTCACCTCAAGTTTGGCCATCGCTGCGGATGAGTACAATGTTTCATCCGGACTGACCGCCGCGAGCGCACCGCTAGCCTTGCATGGCGTCGACACTGTCGCGTTCATTAGTACAGGCAATCGTATTGAAGGCAGCGCAAAGTATTCTGCTGTTCACGATGGAGTGGCTTACTACTTCTCAACCCAAGCAAATCTCGATAAATTTTCAGCCGCACCGGCACAGTATACACCGCAATATGGCGGCTTCTGCACATTCGGCGTCTCGGTCGGCAAGAAGTTCGACGGCGATCCACGTTGGGCCGACGTTCGCAATGGTAAGCTTTATGTCTTCTTGAGCGAGGATATCTTCAACGCCTATCAGCGTGATCCAGATGCCGCGATTGCTAAAGCCGAAGCCAATTGGGCTGGCATTCGCAGCGTGGCAGCAACAGAGCTTTAATGGAGGGGTGCGGGTCGCGTTTTTGCGCGACCCGGATCGCCCAGCTCAATGTGCTATCAATATCGCGTCGAACGCTTTTGGAATCGCGGCTGACCGCGCAAGTAGAATTCAACCCCTCTCAATGTTTCCTCAAATGGCAAGGAATTATCTCCTAGCCGCAGGATGCACGAGACACTTTCAAGAATTGCCTGAGATTTGCTTGCTTCCCATCCTGGAACGCGATCAAGGCCATTCACTCTTAGATGGATTGACCAATGGAAACAGCATATTATTTTCTCGCCCTGAGCGGTTTGCTGACCGTTTTGCTTTGGACACCGTACATTACGGCCCGTATGTTCATCTGGGGAATTCCGACATTCCTTCACAACTATCCAGAAGGTTTCCCAGCGAGCGAACCAGAAACGCCGCTTTGGGTTGACCGTTCAAAGCGCGCGCACCTCAACATGATTGAGACAATGCCAGCTTTTATCGCGGTTGTGGTGGCAGCTGGCCTGATGGGTGATAGTAGCATCGCCGCAACGGTCGGAATGTGGACCCAGATATTCTTCTTTGCCCGCGTTATGCATGCGATTGTCTACACGCTTGGAATTCCCGGCCTCAGAACTCCAACTTACCTTGTATCTTGGGCAGCCATCTTGATGATCGGCGCGCAAGTGGTGCTGTAAGTCGAGGAAACCCGACTTCAGTTGGCGAGGTCAGATGATCAGCGGTCTAACGACTCCCCCCCCCCCGGAAAGGCCGCACCTGACCTCGCCAATTCCATCTCACACTTCTTTTGGCAATCAGCCATTTTTATAACTTGTCTTGATCGTCAGCGGTGTTCCCGGACAACATCTAGAGCCAGGGTCTTTTCATCGCCCGGCTCGGCAAGACTAGGCGGTCTCAAGATTCCGTTTGGAGCTTTCCAGCTTTTGCGTGCTTGTGATTGGCGCAATGCCATCGATAGTCCAGACCGTTCCTTTAGGGCCAGAAAACAGATCAAGGCTACCATTAATCTGTTCAGCTAGATCCTCGATAAGATGCACACCTTCCGAGGTCGACTTGTTGAGTGCTTTATCAAGATCAAACCCGTGCCCGTCATCGGTAACAACTAGACGCAAGCCTCCAGACGACCGGGAGAGCGTAACGTTGATGGCGCCTTTACCGTCCGGAAAGGCATGTTTGTAAGCGTTGGTGACAAACTCACAAACCAACAAAGCAAGCGGCGTCGCAACCGCCACATCGATTTCGCAGGACGTGATCTCGTGCGTCAAATCAATGCCGTCATGTCCAAGTCCTTCGTCGAGCAAATCGAGCAACTCGACAAGAAACTTCTCCGGATCGACTTCGGTTACCGGCTCGGCTCCCGAGCGATAAAGATATCTATGGATCAGTCCCATGGCACGGATGCGGTTTGCAGTGTTGTTAGGGCCGATCCCGGCCTTGGACTGCTTAGCCCTGCTGCGCTCCTCACTTCTGAGCAGGCTGGCCATCATCTGAAAATTGTTTCCGGTGCGGTGGTGGATTTCCTGAAGGAAGATATCGCGTGTTTTCACCAATGCTTTTTGCATCCGGTACGAACGGAAACTCGCAAAGGCGAGCGTGCCGATAAGCAGGGCAACTGCAAGAGCAAGGCCCATCGCGAGCCGCGACTGCCGCAATTCCGATGCACCCAGCGCTGCCTCCGCCTCAAGTTTTTCCAACCTGCTATCGCGCTCACGAATTTCGAACAGAACTTCTGAATTCGCAACAGCTTTCATCTTTTCTTCTTCAAAGCGAATATCGCCATAGCGTGAGGCCGCCTGAAAATACGGAGCCGCCTCTGCGGACCGCCCAAGCCGAGTGAGAACTTCGGCAGTTAGGCGCGAATACTCGCTCTTCAATTCAGCATCAGCCGGTAGAGCTTCCACCTCCTCCACACCGCCGTTGTTCGGTTCAAGAACGGTACGCGCAATCTCCAGAGAGCTATGAGCCTTGGCTGTATTGTTCTTTTCAAGATAATATCCAGCAAGTCGCAAGAGCCCGTTGGCCCCTTCCACCGGATCACCCAATTCGAGAACTATCGGGGCGGAACTTTCGGTCATGGCGATTGCTGCGTCGATTTCCCCCATGAGGTACAAGGTCTCGGCATGGCTAAGGTCAGCGTGACCCTGAAGAAACCTCGATCCCTCCTGTGCCGCATATTTTTTCGCGCTTACGTACGCCTGATTTGATAGATCGAGCTGACGATCTTCTCGGTATGCCCACCCAAGGTTGATATGAAAGGCTGAAAGGGCATGAGGCTCGCCGCTGCCATACTGTTCGAAATTTGCGATCGCACGCTTATGAAAGCGAATGGCTTCTTTCGAACCGCCGATAATGTTGAATACATTACCGATGTTGGCGAGGACGACGCCTGTATTGTCGGTCCGCCCGATATCTTCAAATCCGTTCAATGCCTGATGATAGAGATCAATGGCCAAGTCAAATTCACCATCAAGCCTGGCTCTCACAGCCAAGGCATTGTAAATACCCGGGTATTTATTCACTAAATTGCTGGATTTGGCCAATCGCAATGCAGCTTGTAGGTGACGTTCCATAATGTCAGTGGAGCCGCCCGCACGGGAGGTCTGCACAGCTTTGGCATAGTGAAGATGGGAAAGCGCGACCAGATCATTGGCTTTGCTCGATGCCCTGATCAGCCGGTCCGCTTCGGCCATATCCAGCTCGCTTATTACCGCTTTTCGTCCTGCGCCATAAGAAAGCAGCATTCGCTGAGCGTTGGGGGCTAATTTTTCTGCGAGAGGCTCAATTTCTGCTACCTCAAAATAGTCCGGCATCTCTCTAAGGTAAAATCGGATATGCCGATCCTGATCGGCTGCAGACAGGCCGGGAAGCGCCAGTGTGCATTGCTCGCCAAGTTCATCTATTTCGCTGAATTCGGCCGGGTCTATCTGCTCAATCTGCGCGCATGGATTATTGCCCTGCGCCTGAGCCGCAACCAGCAAAGAATTTGTCAAACAGATAAACGAAAAAATAGTGAGCGCCATTCGCACACAGCTGCGCGATAACTGGCGATGTGACAGAATGTTTATCAGAGCTGATACTGTCATGCTTGCATTACAATCGATCACGTAAGTTATGATAGACGCTCATTAACAAAACCTTTCGTCAGGCGCAATGATTCGAGCAATCTACAATTCGTAACCCAAGTCCTGTTTTACGATTGTTTTTTGGCCAACGGCCTATGGTAGAAGGCCGACATAAGCTATTGCGACAAAACGTTGGAGCAGTACGGAAAAGGGTTGCCGCCTGAACCAAATCCAGCCCACCCGTAACTCCGTCAAATCAAGACAGCTTGCGATTGATCTCAAAACAACCTGTAACCGACCAAACGATAGCCACGAATATCAATATTGTGCTTTCTGGTCAGGCAACGCGGAATAAATTGTGACATTAGACCGTCTATCAGCGGAATCGAGCGACAACGATAGTCGAAAGAATCCGCGTTCGCTTGGCCTGTTCATCCTGACATTTGGCTTGTTGTTACTGGCTGCAGAGGCACTGCTTATTGGAGTGGGAATCGTTCAGGACACGGTTGGCCAGACGGTATACGATAACGGGTGGTCTTTTGAGTCTGCAAGTTTCGTTGCCGCGCTCACCAATGGCCTACTCTCGCTAACGGCGTTGGTGGCTCTTTTCGGATTTCTCGAGTGGCGGCAAATGAAGTTCCGGAATTTCAAAGAACGATATTCCGAAGGGTTGATCTATGCATCAATCGGTTTGGCTATCGCAACGGCATTGCAGATAGCCGCATTTTCATGGTTGTATCAATTTGAGATCGAGCCACTCATCCGGGCCGATGATCTTGGGCCGCTCCTTGTCGTTTTTCCTGTCTTGTACATGGTGTTCATTGGCTTCTTTGAATATTGGCTCCACCGTGCGCTGCACGACATCCCAATCCTTTGGCGGCTGCATGCGATTCATCATCAAATTGAGGAAATGAATGCTGCGCGAAGCTATTCTCATTGGGCACAAGACGCGCTGTATCTTAGCGTGATCACGGTCCCTTTGTTGTTCCTGATCGAAAGTCCTGAACAGCATATTGCACTGCTGACGACGTTCTACCTCGTCTCGAATTACTACATGCACACCGACAATCCAGCGATGTCCTTTCCGCCCGCAGTGCGCCACGTTTTGGCAGATAACATCTACCACCATTATCATCACTCTCGCGCAATCGAGCATTGGGGCCGCAATTATTGTTCCTTCTTTTCGTTCTATGATCGCATATTCGGAACGCAGCACATGCCAGATAACGAAGTATTTCACCCCACCGGGATCGATGGTTATCGGCCACTATCAGGCTGGCGAGATTATTTGGTGCGGCCATTCACTCGTGATGGCTGAACCTTCGATCAAACAAGACGCCCGGACCAAAATTTCTTACAGCCGTAACCTTTTCCATATCGCGAACGAAACGCCTTACATCTGGCGTTCGCCAATCTAACGACGAAAAGGAATTTGGCTGTGAAGGGTTTAATTATATCAGCGGCGGTTGCGGCACTGTCGATAGCATCAGCTCCGGCATTGGCATCAGGCTCTGGTTCTGGTGGCGGCGGAGGCGGAGGCGGCTTTGGTAGCGGCGGCAATATCTCGCGGCCATCACCAGAAGAGCGCTTGGAGCGCCGTGGCAGATCACAGGTTCGCAAACGGATTACTTGTAAGAAATGTGAGTATCATAAGCGTTTGAACAATCAAACCGCGGCCACCGTTGCACAAAAAGTGGCCAATGGCGGCTTCGATCTCAAGGATAAGGACCGCACTGCAGTCTTGTACTTCCTGCGCCAACGTTACGGCGTTTGATTAGCAGCTGATTGATTAGACAGCTTTACAAGCCGATGTCACTTAAATCGGCGTTGCCGGTGCGGGTTGCTTACGCGCCTTTTGCTGCGATTGTTTTTCTAGGGAGTTTGATAGGTCTGGTGGTGCTGTCGCACCAGATCGCTCCCCCCATCCTTTCTTATGTAACTGTCCTGGCTTTGGGGAGTGCATTGGTATCTTTTTTGCTTTGGCAAAAACCACCGATTACTGCCCGAACCGTTTTCCTGATCGCTGTGCTGGGCCACCTAGTGGCACTTTTCGGACAGACAATCTTCGAAGACGATTACTACCGCTTTATCTGGGACGGTTGGCGCGTGCTCGAAAGTGGTTCCCCGTACGGGATCCCGCCCGAAAAGTTTGTAGACAATCCATCAGTCCCGGCAGCGATGCAGGGTGTGCTCGAATGGGTCAACTACCCGGAGCTTCCGACAATTTACGGACCGGTGCTGCAAATTTTGTTTGCGGCGGTGCACTTGCTATCAGGAAGCGACGAGTTGGGCCTACGAATTTTATTTGCCGGCGGTGCATTACTTTTGACTGCATTGGTATTGCGGCGACACAGGCCGAGCACCGCAGCGCTATTCGCGTGGAACCCGCTAGTCGTCGCAGAGTCCACATTGCACCTACATCCGGATGTTCTGATGGCATTAGCGCTCTTCGCAGCGCTAATTGCTGGTCGCCGGCACCCGGTTGTCGCTGGCATACTGATAGCGGTCGCGGCCGGTGTAAAGATCGTTGCATTGGCCGCTTGGCCAATTCTGCTTCGCCTCAAACCCACGGCAATGATCGCATCGATTGGCACTCTGGCCGCATTATATGCCTTGTTCGCGGTACAGGGGCTTGGCGTTGGCTTCGATTCGACCGAAACATTCGCAACTCAATGGTATTTCAACCCATTGGTATACGAACTGTTCTTCTTCGTTTTTGGGCCAACTTGGGGCCGATTGCTGGCAATAGTCGCAGCTGGCTTCTTGGTTCTGTGGCTGCACGCCCGTGCGAGGAGTTTTGATCGCGTTCCGTTAGCGGCGATCTTTGGAACAATCCTGCTGTTCGCACCGGCGGTGAACGCGTGGTATCTTATCTGGCTGCTACCCTTCGCGCTCGATCGGCGCGAGGTCTGGCCTTATGTCGCCAGCGCGGCGCTGCCGTTGTCTTACCTGACGGGCCTCAATCTCGAGCTCTATCACCTAGATGAGTTTGAAGTTCACCCGATCGCATTGCGCATTGAATGGTTTCTTATCGGAGGGGCAATAGCGTTTGATGTAATGCGCAATCGACATGCCAATCGTCGAAAAGACCCGGAAACGACGCCGATCACTGACCCGAAGGTCTCGGTCATCATTCCAGCATTGAATGAGGAAGGGTCGGTTGGCGAGGCCGTTCGGGGTATTATCGAAGCCGAACCGAGGGGGCTGACAGAGGTTCTAGTCGCTGACAATGGATCGAGTGATGGTACGTCGACGGCGGCCCAAGCGGCGGGCGCAACGATTATCTCACAGCCCGAACGAGGCTATGGCGCAGCTTGCCTTGCCGGGCTTCAGGCGATCAATGAGGACACCAACATCGTCTTATTCATGGATGCCGATCTCTCGGATGTGCCGGAGGAAGCCTCTAAGCTGCTCGCACCGATCATCGAAGGTAAAGCGGACCTTGTGATTGGGTCGCGAACCCTTGGCGAGGTTGCGCCCGGCGCCATGAGTTTACCTCAGCGCTTCGGCAACTGGCTTGCTCCGGCGCTGGTGCGGCTTGTGTGGGGCGCTCATTTTACTGACCTTGGCCCGTTCAGAGCTATCAGGCGCGATGCGCTGGAGCGATTGGCAATGGCTGATCGAGACTTCGGTTGGACAATCGAAATGCAAGTCCGGGCCGCGAAATTCGATATGCGTATCGCAGAACCAGCAGTTAGCTATCGCAAGCGAGTTGGCGTCTCCAAAATCTCAGGCACTGTGCGAGGCGTGCTCGCTGCTGGCTGGAAAATCCTCTTCGTGATTGCACGTGAGGCTTTTGGCGATTTCGATCTTGCTGCGAGAAGAAATGCAAACCACACAAAAGGGCCTTCTCGATCCGAACAAGTTGGCGACACATGAAATTGAGTCATTTGTTGTAACGAGACGGCACAGGCAACCGAACTGATAGGCTAGAGAACGGGTACTGGAGATACTGATAATGTCACAAGCAGCTTCACTAGAAACATTGAGCAACACGAAACTGTCACGCCGCATGATCCTGGGCGCAGTGCCCGCGACGGCAGTGCTTGTCGCTTGCGGCCCCTCGGCACCGGGCGGTCTGGGCGAAGACAGCTTTGGGTCAAGTGAAACCTCTGACGCCGCGATTGATCATTCGATGTGGAACAATCTGCTGCAAGAATATGTGGTCGAGGGTTCTGATGGGGTAAACCTGGTTGAATACAACCGGTTCAAAAGTGAAGCATCGGACGATTTGGCCAGCTATCTCGCAGCTATGCAAGCGGTAGCAATTGAGGACTTCGGTCCCGATGAGCAGTTTGCGTTCTGGGTCAACCTTTACAATGCCGCAACAGTCGACGTCATCCTCAAGAATCTTCCGTTGGATTCAATCCGAGACATCGGATTGCTCGGCACCGGCCCGTGGAAAGACGATGCTGTAACCGTGTCAGGTCGAACGCTCAGCCTCGACAATATCGAACACGACATCCTGCGCCCTGAATGGCAAGATGTTCGCATCCACTATGCTGTTAATTGTGCGTCGATTGGGTGCCCCAACCTTGCCAAGGAAGCGTACACTGGTGCCAAGCTGGAGGAGATGCTGGAGGCTGCCAGCAAAGCTTACGTGAACCACCCCAGAGGGTTCGGAGGCACTCCCGACCAAATCATCGCTTCGAATATTTTCGATTGGTATCAAGACGATTGGGGGTCTGTGCAGGACGTGCTAGACCATGCGCGCGAATATGCCGAAGGCCCAACTGCCGAACTGCTCGAAGGCGCTGAGGGGATCAGTGGTTACGATTATGATTGGGGTCTCAACCTCGCCTGATCGAGCGAAAGTCGTTGCGAATTCAATGCGGCTGATCCACCAAAGAGGCCGATATGACCATCAAGCCTCACCTTGTCCTTTTTGCCCGCTATCCGAACCCAGGCGAATGTAAGACACGGCTAATCCCTGCAGTTGGTCCGGATGGCGCAGCAGCCATTCATCGCAAACTGGCGGAGCGCACGGTGCGCTTGCTGCAGGAGTCGGGTTGCCATGTGACGATTGCGACCACTGGCGCTGAAACGTCAGCATTCGAACATTGGCTTGGTCCTGACATTGAATTTGAAATACAGGTCGATGGAAATCTGTCCGACAGACTGCTGGCCTTTGTTGAGAAGGCGCCAGTGGTTTTTTTCGGTGCCGATACGCCGGAGCTTTCCAAATACCACGTGCGAACGGCGGTAGAAGGCCTTGCGACGCACAAGGTGGTAATTGGTCCGGCGGAAGATGGCGGTTATTATCTGATCGGGATGCGCGAACCTCTGCCTGAGTTACTGACGGACATGCCATGGAGCACCGACCAAGTGCTGCCCGAAACACTGCGCAGGTTGAAGCAGCGCAAGATTGAGCCGTTGCTGCTCGAGACTCTTCCAGATTGCGACCGTCCAGAGGACCTTAATCGCTGGCCGGAGCTACGCTTATGAGCAGCGTCACGATCCTCATCCCAACTTTTAAGGAAGAGCATGCTCTTCCAGAAACGATCGAAACCCTTCGCAGATTGGATCCGCAACCCGACGAAATCCTGTTAGTCGATGGAGGCAGCAAGGATGCAACGGTTGCGATTGCGCAAGAGGCCGGCTTGCGTGTGCTTCATTCACCTCGCAAGGGACGCGGCGCACAGATAAACTTTGGGGTCGCAAACGCTCTTGGAGAAATCGTCTGTGTTCTTCACGCCGACACACATCCACCAGCCGATGCCATCAGCGTCATTCAGGAGACAATGTCTGATCGGCGCATTGCCTTAGCGAGTTTTATGCCGAGACTGGTTGGGCCAAAAGGTACGCGCTGGGGCTCAACTTTGCATAATTTTATCAAGACCTGGTACGCGCCGCTCCTAACCCGACCACACCTTTTTGTTCGAGGCGTACGGTTGCTTTTCGGAGATCACGCGATGTTCTTCCGCCGAGAGGACTTTATTGCGATCGGTGGTTGTGATGAACGCCTTGTGGTAATGGAAGAGGCGGGTCTGTGTATCAACTTCACTCAGCTGGGGCGCACACGGATGGTTCGACGTTGGATCAGGACTTCAGATCGACGGATCGCCAAGCTGGGCAGCATCAAGGCAAACTACATCTATTTGAAAGTCGGGTTAATGTGGGCGGCTGGTGTGCGCGAGGGATTGGTTGATCATTACCCTGATATTCGTTGATCGTTTCTGCGCTACTCTCAAAAAGCAACCGAGCTCCGTTCAGCAGGGCGACGACGGATGAAGCCAGTTTCCACACAATAGCTGATCTGCCTGAGCAGCGCAGCTTCGTCCATCTGGGGTGAGCGCCGGCCTGTCAGTCTTTCGCTCGCCTCCGTTTCGAATTGCGGCGAACGAGTGAAGTAGGACAGATATGGCTTAACCATACGTGCTGCCATACCGTCGCTTGCTATAACTGCGCTATTGATATCAGCAATCCGAGGGCTGCGCAGGCCGGGTATTTTACCGATCAATTGCAAGAACTCCTCGACCGAAACAGCCTGCCTTGCTGCAAGGTGGACAATTGCTGGGTGGTGCTCTGGATGTGTCGCCAGTGCACTGATGCCTTTGACCACGTGATCGATCGGCACGAAGTTAAGACTCGCATCTTGAGCGGTCATCACAGTTTGGATTCGTCTTTCAGCGATAAACTTAAACGCCCGGTAGATAGTGTCGAAGCTCCGGATCCGGCCATTGGCATATTCGCCGACGACAATGCTTGGCCGGGCAACAATCGCATCAGGGCGTAGCTTTAGTAGCTCGCTTTCAGCCTGCGCCTTCGACTGTTCATATCCGTTTGCGAATGGACCATTTTTCGAGTTTGGAGCTTCTTTGATCGGTCCGTTCTGCAAACCGCAAGTATAGGCTGTGCTGACATGCACAAAACGTGCTTTCGGAAAGCATTTGGCGACATTGAGGGTGCCCTCGACATTGACGGCTTGCAAATTTTCAATCGCCGCTTCGAATTTTACCAAGGCCGCACAATGGATCACGCAATCGATGGCTATCTGCAATTGCGCTAGCCTACGTCGGTCGAAATCCAATTCATCACAGGTTATGTCCCCTTGCAACACCATGACCTCACCCACTTCGGGCATTCGGTCGATATAGCGGCGCGTTGGAATGGGCTTTCCGTCATTCCCTTTAATTTCGGTGTCGCGGTGGACCATCGCTATGACTCGATGCCCCTTACTCGCAAACTCCTGTACGAGCGCGCCGCCAAGCAGTCCGGCCGAACCAGTGATGAAGATGACCACAAATCATCTCCCTTTGATCAGCAGCAGGTTGCCGGTTCGCTTTCTTCGGAGGCATCGAATGGCAGGTTTCCGCCACATCCCTCAAAAATACCGAAATGCTTACTGAAATCACCGATGAATTCGAAGTGCGGTGCGAAGCGGGTGTCCGCGAGCATCTTCCAGCTATTACCGCAAACTGGAAAGACGCGGCCCTTTTCGATGTGGTGATCCTTATCCAAGATGAATACGCGTTCTTCTCCGTCAACGCTTCCGCGATAGATGACGGCTTGCCCATAATCCTCACATTCAGCCTCAAGTCCCTCGAGCTTGAACAGTCGATTGGTGACGGAAAGAAACTGGAGGCCGTCCAACTTTTGAGAGATGCCGGAATCATTGATTGCGAGAGGGCGATATTTCACCAGGCGCGGGTCAGCAAACCCAGATTGCTTGGCAAGCGAAAGGAAATCACCCCAGTACAGAGCGCCCGAAAGACATTCCCCGTGCAGCACAGGATCGTGTTTGAGTTCTTCTGGCACGCGGCGGTCACTGTAGACATCGGAAAAGTACATTTCGCCACCTTGCCGCAAGAGTTTATGCGCGGCGCTGAATATTCGCGCCTTATCAGCTGCAAGATTGATCACGCAGTTCGAAATGATGATGTCGAAACTCTCAGGCTCCAGACCGAGCGATTCCAACTGCTCAATGTCGCCTTCGACGAACCGAACGTTGCTCGTCCCGTAGCCAAACCTTTCGCGATGCCATTCGATGTGCTCGCGCGCTACGCTGAGCTGCTGTGGCGTGACGTCAACACCAACGACTTCGCCCTCTTCTCCGACCAATTGGGCGAGAACATAGGCGTCTTGTCCCGCGCCCGATCCTAGGTCGAGAACGCGAGCGCCTTCGATTGCAGCAGGAGCGATTAAACCGCAGCCGTAATATCGTGCTCTAACTTCCTCATGTACGTTAGACAAAGCGGCCACAATGTGCGGAGGCGGCGCGTCAGTCATTGTACAAGCATCGGTTCTTAGGTCGCTGGAACCTTGCAGAATTTCGCCGTAATATTCTTGACTGTTCCGAACGTCCATTGCGGTCTTCCTTGCTTGCTAGTCGCCACCCGACAAAGCTGGTTCGTGATCGGGTTAGAATCGGTTACAGAGTGAAGTCTTGATCATGAGTAACGAATTGGCTCGGTAGAACGAATACTAAAGATGACCTCAAACAATTCTCCGTTCGCACTGAGCGATCCACGGCCAATTTCACCGGATAAGTTTAAAGATCCCATGCGCACCGCATTGGGTGAGGAACGCGCCTATGTGACAATGGCAGGTCTGGAAACACTCTGGTTTAACACTGGCACCCTATGCAATCTAGCATGTCAGTCATGTTACATTGAAAGTTCACCGCGCAACGATGCGCTTGTTTACATCACTTTGGACGAAGTCCGCGGGTATCTAGACGAAATCATAGAACAAAAGCTACCCACACGCGAGATCGCTTTCACGGGAGGCGAGCCCTTTATGAACCCCCATATGATGGCGATTTTGGAATTATGCCTTGATCGCGACTTCGATGTGCTCGTGCTTTCGAATGCTATGCGACCTATGCGGCGGCTAGAACAACAATTGCTCAACCTTCGGCATCGTGAACGGCTCACCATTCGAGTGAGCCTCGATCATCACACCCAAATAGTTCACGAGGCTGAGCGCGGCCCAAGCTGGGACAAGGCAATCGGCGGCCTTACCTGGCTGGCGCAAAACGGTTTCAACATTGCCGTCGCTGGGCGCCATCTCGAAATCGAGAGCGATGCAGACGCACGTGTCAGTTTTGGTCAGTTGTTCACACAATTGGGCCTGCCGATCGACGCATCAAACCCCGCGCAGTTGGTCTTATTCCCTGCAATGGACGAGAGTGCTGATACACCCGAGATCACAACGTCATGCTGGGACATTTTGAGTGTTGATCCGCGCAGTATGATGTGCGCTTCAAGCAGGATGGTGGTTAAACGCAAAGGAGAGTCTACGCCGCGAGTGGCGGCTTGCACCTTATTGCCCTATCATAAGGACTTCGACTTGGGCGAGACACTGGAAGAATCCAGCCGAACAGTCCGGCTCAATCACCCGCATTGCGCACGCTTTTGCGTGCTTGGCGGGGCAAGTTGCTCCACCTGAAAACCCGGATAGCTTAGTTCAATATCGCCGCTGAATGGAATTTGAGATTATCAGCGACGATCGCCTTTACTTTATTACACCGCTTCAATGTCTTGTATTCAAGAAACGTTGAGCCGCTATCGTACATCTACCTCGGAAAATAACCAGCGTGGATGATGATATTGCGGGTGCGAAATGGATGATTGCGCCATGATGCACGCACCGCGCTTAACGTTTGAGGCGTTGATAATCGTAAAGCGAGGGCACAGTCTGAATCTCTTGATTGAGCATTTCAAGATAAGGCTCTGGCGTGAAATCAAGCTCAATGTCGCGATTGCCATAAACGCTGACCAAGCGAGCATCAGGACCCTCAGATCCGGCGAACAAAACTAGGGGGCTATCCGGCGGGACATTGCCCTTAACGATCACCTGAAGGTTCCACGTCGTGTTGTAACGACCGTGGCCTGGGTTCCAATAGCCCGCGCCTCCTGCCTTAAACAGATCGTACATCGGCTTGCCATCGTCCGTCGTTTGATCAGCTACTACATGCACCGTGATGCGATCATAGAGGTTCTGATGATTAGCGCCGGCATGTTGATCCAGGGTCGGCTGATGCCATGCCACCGAATCCTTGTAGACAGATTTGGTCGATTGCGTGTTGAAGCTAAACGTGTGCTCAGTCGGATTGAACACGGTTAGCTCTTCAACCAACAGATTGTGCACATTGCCAACATGCACAGCGTAATGCGCTTTATGAGTGCCATCGGTGACAATGTTTGAGATCGTCACATTCGCTAGGTCATCGGTTAGAATGCCCGCATCAGCCTCGCTAATGTGAACGTTGCGGATCCAGCCATTGTGGACCCCGGTGAAGTAAACCCCGTTAAAGCCAGATTCGTTATGATGGCCAAAGTATGGATTTTCCGGGAAAGTCAGCGCCAAATCCTGAATGCCGACATCGCTAAGGTGGTCCCAGCGTGCAAAATAGGCTGGCAGCTGGGCGTTTATGTCATGCAGCAGCGGGTCGGCTATTGTGACAACATTGCCATCTATCGCTTCAATGCGAGTCGCTTGGCGAACCAATGGCCGATCTGGCTTTTCCCAATGACGGCTGCCCACTTTAAGATCGGTATCGCCATACAAAGATTTGATCAGCGCACCTCCGGGCCCCTGGCGATTGTGCCAATGCACTTGCAAGACGTCGCCGATTTTCAATTTGTCTGGCGCAGCAACCGTGAGCTTGCGTGAAAACTGATCGCCCGCAGTGATTGCGCTGATGGTTTCAATCGGCCGATCATAGCTTTCTTGATAGGTCGCATGGCGGCCACCTGGATAGCGGACCCAGATGAACCCAGCGCTCCAGCTATATTCCGAAAACAAAACTTCTAGATTGTCATCTGGTAAGCGTTCGTATTTGTCATTGTCTTTCAGATATTCGCGGATTTCGGTAAGCGCACCGCCATCATCGATCTGATTCAGTGGCCTAGGCATATACAATTGTGTGCCGCCCTCGCCTGATCCCATGCCAGACAAAACGATCCCGCTTTTTTCGATCCACAAAATTTCGCTTAAAAGATAACGGCCTTGCTGTAACTGAACACGGACTGGCCCTGCCATTTCGTGCGCTGCGGTTAGCGCTGCTATCAAGGCTACGCTGTCGTCTTTCCCATCATCGGGGATTGCACCGAATTCGGTGACATCAAGGACAGTCTTAACCTCAGGAATCGGCTCTGACCCAAATCCATATCCTGCATAGGAAAAATCAGGCAGCGGCGTTTGCGCGGACACCGCCTTATCATTCAGAATACGCGGCGTATCTTGAGCAACCACAGGCGACTGAGCCCCAAAGAGCGCAGCCGAAATCCAGGGCAAACTCATGATATGCCTATGCAAGTACGCCATCCAACTCACCCTCTCAAACACTCTTTGTTTCTTTTTCAAGCTAGGTATTGACCTTCATTGGCACCGGTGTCAATTATCAAGGAAACCGGTGTCAAGCATCGGAGAGTGCATTGGGATTGTACGACAATTTGCGGGGAAATCGTGGACTTACTTATTGCTCGCGCTGTTTTGATCGCACTCTCAGGCTTTGCAAAACGTCGCGGTACGTTGATCAAATCTGCTAAGTTCGGCCTGACCGGCCACGCTCAAATCCGGTCCCAAATGCTGTACAGCCTAGACGAACTACATATCTTCTCTCGTCCAAAGCTCGAAGGACGATAATAAGCAGCGTCCTCAGGCCGCCACAACTTCCATGAGCTTGGAGGGCGGTTCTGAGGAACATAAAAACTGGCGGAGCGATAATGGACGCACAACTAACCTCTAGGCAGACGAGGTTGCAGGAGATCTCGCGAACTTTGGTTGAGGCGCGTCGTTCGGCCACCGCGTTACCCGGCTTTCCCGGAGACCTTCCAGAAAGTTTTGCCGATGCCTATGTGGTCCAGCAAATTTCGCGAGACAGTTGGAGCGATGATGTCGCTGGCTGGAAAGTAGGTGGCGTACCACCAGCATTCATCGAAGTTTTTGGCGAAACACATTTGGTCGGACCAATTTTTGGGCGGTCTGTGAAGTATGCCGCTAAAGATACCAACGCAGATATGCCTGTGTTTGCCGGCGGGTTTGCGGCAATTGAGCCAGAACTAATTGTTCAACTTGGAGAAACCCGTGCAGCTGACCGCCTATTTATCGGCGCCGAGATCGCGAGCAGCCCGCTTCCTGCTATCAATGGCATTGGACCAATCGCGGTAATCTGCGATTTTGGTAACAACAATGGCATGATCGTCGGGCCAGAGATTGAGGGCTGGCGCGAGAATCCGGTCGACCCAATTCTGGTCGAATGCCTGATCGATGATGAACGCATCGGATCACGCGAGGTGACGGATGTCACCTCTGCCGCTGATCGAGCGATTGATTTTCTGCTCTCCCACGCAGCACGCAAGGGGATTGAACTGCCTGCTGGCACCTATGTTTCAACGGGTGCGATCACGGGTATTCACGAGGCTGGGCCGGATGCAAATTCGCGCATTCTGTTCGGCAAGCACGGAGCATTTTCACTGTCACTCATCGCGGCAACGTCTAGTTGGTGAGCAGATCAGTCTATAAGGCTCTTGGGCAAACCTCTCACGCTTATCATACGTGTCTGTGATATCAGGGCAAAGATGGTAGACAAGTGTGTTCCGGTAACCGATGCTACACTGCGCGAGGTCCGCGCCGCCTGATCGTTTATCTCACATTGCTTCTAGTTCTGACGCTGATCACCTTTGCCATAACCCTCTTGTATGTTCACAGTGCTGGATTGTGGCTTTTGTTTTGTAGGCTGAATGGCTTACAGGGGTATAGATCGACGGAGGACTGGATATGGATCAAGGCGATAAACCGACGATCAATGATGTCGCACGTCTTGCAAAAGTTTCAAAGAAAACCGTCAGCCGAGTCATCAACAATTCCCCCCAGCTTAGCGACAAGACCCGCAAGCATGTCGAAAGCGTGATTGAAGAGATTGGATTCGTACCGAACCCGCAGGCACGCGCTTTAGCCCTTCGGCGCAACTTCATCATCGCCGCAGTACACGATAACCCAAACGCGCAATTCCTAGTCAATGTACAAAAAGGCGTACTCGAAGCTCTTGAGGGTACGGATTTCGGCCTGCTGGTTCAACCTGTGAACCGCAGATCACCGACAATCGCGCAAGATTTTCGCGATTTTCTTGAACGCCAACGCCCTTACGGTGTGGTGCTACTGCCGCCAATCTCCGAAAACAATGAGCTGGCGAAGATCTGCCGTGAATTCGGCGTTCGTTACATTCGAATGGCATCTGCCAAGGTAGATAAGCCAGAACAGATGGTTCGGTCGAACGACAGGGACGCAGTTCGGCAAGCGGTTATTTACATCGCACAGCAGGGGCACAAGAGGATTGCCTTGATTGAAGGACGCAGAAACTCGCGATCTGCTCTGGAACGACGCAAAGGTTACGAAGATGCATTGGGACAGGCTGGCCTCGCCATCAATGAAGAGCTCATTGAACAAGGCGGGTACACTTTTGATAGCGGTGTCGAGGCGGCACTTAAACTTTTCAACAAAGCTTCGCGTCCAACCGCGATATTTGCGTCGAATGATGAGATGGCGATAGGCGCGCTAATCGCCGCCCGGCGCAAAGGGATTGAAGTCCCACGTGGACTATCGATCGTTGGCTTTGACGACACCCCAATGGCGAACCATGTCTGGCCGGCGCTTACGACGGTGCGCTGGCCGATTGTGGAGATGGGCCGCATTGCTGCACTGAAACTGATGGCGAAGCCTGATGACCCGCCAATTTCAGAATCTTTACTACCGTCGCAATTGGTCACTCGCGATTCTGTAGCTCCGCCACCAGAAGAATAGTTCCTTGTTTCGCAAACGCGTCGAAACAGGCCTTGCATCGTTAAATGACACCGGTTACCAAAACTTCAGAAGAACCACTAACGCGCAGGGTCTGGCACAGCCACTTCGCCAGCAAACCAGAGAGTGAAATACCATGAAAATTGCACTGATTAATGAAAACAGCCAGGCCGCAAAAAACAGCATCATCCATGATGCTTTGACATCTGTTGCAGAGCCACTTGGTCACGAGGTCTTCAATTATGGCATGTACACAGCGGAAGATGATGCGCAGCTAACTTACAATATGGTCGGATTGCTCAGCGGCATTCTGATCAACTCTGGCGCGGCTGACTTCATTGTGAGCGGGTGCGGTACGGGTATGGGCTCTATGCTTGCTTGTAACGCAATGCCGGGCGTATTTTGCGGCCTTGTAATTGACCCAACCGACGCATTCCTCTTTGCACAGATCAATGACGGTAATGCGATCGCCATGCCCTATGCCAAAGGTTTTGGCTGGGCAGCAGAGTTGAACCTTCAGGATTGCTATCGCAAGTTGTTTGAAGGTGAAAGCGGCGTTGGCTATCCCAAAGAGCGCGCGGCTATCATGAAGAAAAATCGCGGTATTCTGGCGGAAATGAAGGCAGCGACCTGTCATGACATGATGAGCGTATTGAAGAATGTCGACCAAGACCTGCTGAAATCAGCCATCGCGGGTGAGAAGTTTGCCGATCTGTTCTATCCGAACTCCAAGGATGACAACATCAGCGCTTATCTTCGCGGTCTATGATCCGGGCTTCACTCAAACAACGATATTGAAAAGCAGAGAGACTGATGAGCAACAATCCTTTCAATCTTGCCGACAAAGTTGCCATTGTCACTGGGGCCAACACCGGCATCGGCCAGGGGATCGCTGTTGCACTTGCCCAAGCTGGTGCCGACATTGCGTTGGTGACGCGAAGCGATGCGTCTGAGACTGTCGGCCTGATCGAGCAGGCGGGTCGCCGGGCGCTCGTGATTGAGGCAGACCTCTCATCAACCGAACCATGCGAACGGATCGTTGCCGAGACTGTCAGTGACCTTGGGCGGCTCGACATTTTGGTCAACAATGCCGGAATAATCCGCCGAAATGACGCGCTCGATTTCACTGAGGATGATTGGGATGCGGTGCTCAACACCAATCTCAAAGTGCTATTCTTCCTAAGCCAATCTGCGGCGCGGCAAATGATCAAACAAGGCGGCGGATCAATCATCAACATCGCTTCGATGCTAACGTTTCAGGGCGGGATTCGAGTCGCGAGTTATACGGCATCGAAGAGCGGCGTTGGCGGATTGACCAAACTGCTAGCGAACGAATGGGCAAGCCGAGGCATCACCGTGAATGCAATCGCCCCGGGCTATATCGCGACCAATAACACCGCTGCCTTGCAAGCAGATGAGGATCGCAACCGTCAGATTTTGGAACGCATTCCCGCAGAACGCTGGGGCGAGCCATCAGATCTTGGCGGGGCTGCCGTTTTCCTCGCATCAGATGCCGCGCGATATGTGCAAGGCCATATCCTAGCCGTCGATGGCGGTTGGTTGGCACGCTAAGTTTTATGCTGGGCGTTCGGCTTTCTGCACTGTTGGTCTTGATCACGGCAGCGTTAGTTGGGGCAGAGCCGCTTGAGGCAAAGGCTTTGACCTTTGCACCAGCTGATGGCGCGGCTGTTTGTCGGGGCGCTGATGGTTATGCTCAAGACTTTGGAGGGCGACGCACATTCTTGTGGCGCCCCGAATGGCTTCAAGTCATTGCCGCTGATCCAAGCCATGCTGCCGCCGTAGTGAATGACGCAACGGAGGCTCTGTCACGCGGCCCATACAGCGTAACGGACAAACCGCGCGTTCCCCTAGGCGCAACGGCGCATGAATATGCATCCATTGGCCCTTATTGGTGGCCAGACTCAAGCAAAAATGATGGCTTGCCTTACATCCGACGTGATGGCGAATTCAATCCGCAACGCAACAGTCCGGAATTTGACAAGATGCGCCTGCGCAGTTTGGGCCGCGATCTAAGAACACTCTCGCTCGCATATTTTTTGACCTCGGATGAGCGCTATGCCGATCATGCAGCGATGCTGATCCGCGTGTGGTTCATTAATCCGCAGACACGCATGGCACCAAACATGAATTTTGCTCAAGGCATTCCGGGCAAAGTCAGCGGCCGCGCCGAGGGCATTATCGAGTCTTCCGACCTATCGACAATTGCGGAAAGTATCGGCCTGCTCGCGCAATCACCCGCTTTGAGCGGCACGGAGCACAATGCCGTGCGTCAATGGTATGCCGATTTTGCGGCTTGGATGACGACCAGCGAGATTGGTCAGGCCGAAATGCGAAAACGCAACAACCACGGCGTTTTCTACGATTTCTACCTGGCCCATTTTGCAATCTTCGCAGGGGTTGAAGACACCACGAAAAGCATTGCGGCAGGTTTCCCTGAAAACCGTCTGAAAGTCCAAATGGACAAACAAGGGCGCTTTCACGAGGAATTAACACGCACCCGCAGCTGGCATTACTCCAACTATGTCGTCGGCGCAGCTGCGCGCTTGGCCACAATCGGCGAATGCGTAGAAATTGATCTGTGGCGTGCGCAGCTCGATGATGGCCGCAGCCTTTCAGATGCGCACCGTTTTCTAAATCGTTATGCCCGGCAGCCTGCCGATTGGCCATTTCCCGATCGTGATCACAAGGCCGGCTCTTTTGCAAAAATGAAAAGCACTTTTGCTCACACCGATTTCTTATTTCAACGTCCGAACAGCGTGGCTGGTGTAATTAAACTGCCTTAACGTCTGCAACTTCTGGGAATTTTCCATGTCTGAATTTTTATCATTTGGTGAAATTATGCTGCGGCTAAAAACAGCTGGGCATGAACGTTTCTTTCAATCGCCTGCGTTTGAGGCGACCTTTGGTGGGGGCGAGGCGAACGTCGCGGTGGCGCTGTCGAACTATGGCCTTGATGCAGGGTTTGTAAGCGCGCTGCCGGACAATGACATTGGCGACAACGCGATTATGGAGCTGCGCAAGTTTGGCGTCGATACAGCGCATATTAGCCGCTCTGGCGATAGGGTCGGGATTTATTTTCTCGAGACCGGCTCGAACCAGCGTCCGTCCAAAGTGGTCTATGACCGCGCTAATTCATCGATCTGCAATGCGGGCATGGACGAATTTGACTGGCCGACCATTTTCAAAGGAGCAAAATGGCTCCACATCACCGGGATCACGCCCGCACTCAGCCAGTCGGCAGCGGACCTTTCGATGGCCTGCGTGAAAGCAGCGAAGGAAGCTGGCGTCACCGTCTCTTGCGACTTCAACTTTCGGGGTAAGCTGTGGAAGTATGGCAAGAGCGCGCCAGAGGTCATGCGCGAGCTTGTGAAGTATGTCGATGTTGGCATTGCGAACGAAGAAGACTGCCAAAAGTCGCTCGACATCACCGTCGATGTCGATGTGGAAAGCGGCGAGCTTGATACCAAAAAATACGAAGCGCTGGGCCAGAAGGTGCTCGACATATACCCCGACATGCACACGATCGCGATCACTCTACGCGAGAGCTTGAGCGCGGACCGCAACAATTGGTCAGCCTGTCTGCGCACGCGCGACGACGGATTTATGTTATCGAAGAAATACGCGCTGACCGATATTGTTGACCGCGTTGGCGGTGGCGACAGCTTCGCCTCAGCGCTCATCTATGGGCTTAACGCTTATGAAGACCGCCAGCAAAGTCTTGAGTTCGCGGTAGCCGCGTCGGCGCTCAAGCACACCATCATGGGCGATTTTAATCGAGTGACCGTGCCGGAGGTTGAAAAACTGATGTCCGGTGACGGTTCGGGACGCGTGCAACGATGACCCCAAAGGCAAAACCGCAGCTGAGGTAGCTCCAAAGCTAGAAGCGGAAACCAACCCTTAGCCCGACGCGAACGGCATCATTGCGAAAACGCTCGTCGTTCGATTCTTTGAAGCGGTATTCAGCGCTCGCCGTGGCATACAATCCGCGGCTTGCGCGTCCCCATGCGAGTTCCACGCCGGGCGCGACGTAGCTGTCTGCGCGAAGATCACCATCGGGGTCACCCTGCGCGATGCGGGCGTCATAGTCCCATTGCCGATATTCAATCGACGGGCGGACGCGCAGCCTTTTCGCTATTGGCACGCTGTATTTTACCCGGGCGATCTGACGGTCATAGCTACGCCGGGGTTCATCAAAGCTCTCATTGGCATCTGCCCCCAAATCAAAGCGCAACCAATGATAAGAGCCTAAACGGCGGTTATATTGCGCAGCAACTCTGTAGCCGTCGCTGTCCCCGCCAATACGCGTGTCATAGTCACGCTCACGATATTCCGCCGTCAGACGCACTCGGTCATTGCCGCTCTGCCATTGGGCACGAGCGCCAAGGCTGGTTTGATCTGCGCTAAAGGCTTCCAGCAAAGCTATATTCTCAAAACGCCGCGCATAAGCACGCACTTGCACTTCTTCTGACAATTGATGGGTGATCTGCACACGGCCTACGAACGTTTCCAGTCCGTCGCGATTGTCATCGCGGAACTCAAAGATGCGGCCTTCGGCCTCTGCGCGTACCGTGGTTGCTTCGCTGAGATCATAATTGACACCCAAACGAGCACGGGCGCCGATACCTGAACTGTCGATTCCTTCTCCCTGATCAAAATCGAGATCGGATTCTACACCGCGGATTTCCACCAAACCGTCGAATTGCAAGCGGTCTAGCGTTTCGTCTTGCGCCAAAACCGGGCTGCCAAAAGCGGCCAATGCCACTGCTGGCGCTAACCATTTTACGCCTTGAGGAATGAACGAAAAGAAAGACAAATTCACGGATTGATCCTTTGATTTAGGCTGAGCGCCGCTTGTTCAAGGCATTGGCGCAGCGCCCCGCCTGAAACCTCCGCTTCAATCAGCGCGTTTTCATGTACCCGCGATGCTTCGCTTAATTTAACATCGCCAAATGTCGTGGCAGTTCCCGCAATCTGATGGAGCAGATTTCGGATTTCAGCCACAACAGCTGCGCTGATCTCATCACTCGCCAGGGCGTCATTGATAAGGTTGAGTGTCCGCTCATTGCGGTCACGAAATTGCTGTCCCAGCGCCTTCATCAGAGCAGGCTCGATCTGCTGAGCTGGGTTTTTCGCGCTGGGATCACTAGAATGGCCCCAAGCTTCAAACGTCGCGCGCAAATCCGCTAACGCCACCGGCTTGGCTAAAAACGCCTGCATTCCGCACGCACGGTAAGAACGGATTTCGTCAAAGCTGGTCGCAGCTGTCACTGCAACAATCGGCAGTTGTTGCGCATCATATCCGCGCTCTCGAAGGCGTTTGGTCGTTTCGATCCCGTCTAGAATTGGCATCATGACGTCAATTAGAAGAAGCGAATAGGGCCGTCCTTCGCGTCGCGCGGCTTCAACCATATCAATCGTTTCAAGCCCGTTAGCGGCCAGATCCATCTCAACTGAGAAGTGTCCAGCCATCGCTTTCATAGCTTCGGCGCTAATAGGCGTATCCTCCGCCAGAAGCACACGCAACTCAGCCGAGGTGCCCGCGTTGCTGGCAGTTTGAAATTGGATGTTTGATGTCTCTTTCACCCAGTCGCTATGTAAGAATATGATTAAGACCGAACTAACGAAGTTTCCTTAGAGCGCTTTGACACTTCAGAAACCCGACCGAACCTTCAACCTACTCGAGCCAATTCTTAACTGATAATTAGGGATAATTACCTAGGTCCCAAGCCACAGAAAGCAAAAAGGGGGTCGGGGCAAATCGGCACGCAATCAAGACTTTGGGACATGGGTTCATGCAACCGCTTCGGCGGTGTCCAGCGCCTGCGTCTCATTTTGATCGCCGAGACTGCTCCACACACATCGTGACTGCGCTTTCACCACCATCACAGCTGCAAGAGGCCGCGCACCCGTTGCACAAGCGGGCGCGCGCAAAGGCCCATGCGGGTATTCGCAAACGCGCGATCCGGCGCGAACTGCTCGGCAATTGGCTTGGACCGCTTCTCGTGGCGGTCGCTCTCGCTGCAGCCCATATGCTCGGCATTTTTGCGCAAACCGATGGCCGGTTCTTTGACGAAGTGACGGTCAATCAGTCTGGGATAGCGCCCAACGTTGTCGTGATTGAGCGGGATGCAGAATTTGAAGCGCTCGGGGATGCACGCTTTACCGCTCTCAATGCCTCACTCAGCACTCTAGGGGCAGAACGCATCGGCTACCTCGGCGCTGACAATTTGCTGCCAGCATCGTCAGAAATTCCAGTGGTCATAGGCGTGCCCGCCAAACCGCTTCCGGCCAATCAACGATGGGAGCTGCGCGGCGACACGAGTGTTTTCGGGTCAGCCCGCATTGCCGCTCGCTCACTTGCGCCATCCCAATATGGGATCAATCGCACGCAGACAGCAGCGCTTCCCGGCCGTGACACACCAATCCCTGTATTCGATGCAGCTTTGGCTGATCGCTACCCAGCGGACGGCGAATTTCTGGTGCCGACGCCGCGCCGCCAGAGCATTCCAGTCCTAAAGGCCAGCCAGCTCACCAGCGGGCAAATCCAAGCAGGAGAATTGAACGGCTTGGTCGCGATGGTCGTTGACCCGCAGGCCTTGCGCGGAACGCTAGCAACCCCGCTAAATCCAAGCAGCAGCGCGACAAGCGAAGCTGTGTTCAGAGCGCATGTGGTGAATGCGCTTCGCGGCGGTCAATTCGGTTACGAGGCACACGTATGGCAAGTATGGGTGCTGTTGCTGGCATTCGCGGCGCTCCTCGCCGTACTCTATCGAGAAACCGATCCAAAGCGGCTCGCGGTGCTTATCCCGGTTAGCTTCAGCTTAATGATCCTTGCGGCATGTTGGGCCGTGTTGGTGTTCACGGGCAAGCTATTGCCAGTTTCGGCTTTGCTCCTCGCTCCTTGGATTATCACTTTCCAACGTGTCGTTGAGCGCGAAACTTCGCAGGATCGCAGGCTGGAACGCACGGCATCGCGCGCGGTGCAAACCTCGTTCGATCGTTCAGCTCTGCGCGAAGGCGCGCGCTTGCCGAAGTTTCTCGGTTCAGCCGCTGAGTACGCTGGTGTTGAGCGCAGTCTGCTGGTCCAGTTGACGCCCTCTGGCGAGTTGGAAGCTGTCGCTGCCAACAATGCGACGCTCGATGATATTCGGATTGATCGCAAAAGGCTTAACCGCATCCTGAAAGATGTGCGTGAGAGCCTTGGCGTGCGCAATGCAGCGGAAATTGTACCGGGCTGGTCAGGTGATGCCCGGATCGGTTGGGTCGGTGCAGGCGATCAACAATTGTTCTGGCTCCATACTCGCCCAGTGACTGCGACACCGGGCAAATCTGCCCATCTCGTCCGGGCCATTGCCACCAGCTTTCGCGAGCTATTCCGCTGGCGTGCGGACCTTAATGCGCGCGGTAGCCGGGAGCACCGCAACCAACCTATCGATGACCGAGTGGCTAGCGCGATTGCTCTGGTCGCCAACGAATCTGAACAGGTCCGTCGCGGCTTTGATACTATCGACACGGCAGTTATCATTTTTCACCTAATCGGTTCACCGCTTCACGCCAATGAAGCAATGCATTCTCTCTATGAAGAAGCTGGACTGAACCTATTTGACACCTCCCTGTCAGAGGCGCTGCTTGCTCTGACAGAGCTTGGCCCTAACCGTGTGCAAGCTTTAATCGAAGATTTGATGCTGAATGGCTCAGAGATGCGCCTGCCGATGCGCAACCTTGGTGAAACCGACCGACAAAGCGAGCGTATGCTGCGGATTGCTGCTCCAGCGCGCAACGCCCACGGTGCGAACCGAGTGCTCGTCCTTGAAGCGATTGACATGCGCGACGCCAACCGCGCGGCGGACCTGCGCAAGGCCGTGGCGAAGTTTATCGATTTGCAATTGCGCAATGATTTTGAGGCGATCCTGCTGGGGTCGCAACTCGCATGCGATAAGCGGCTTGGGAGCGACCAAGTTCGCGAGGTCGCAAGCCGTATCAGCGATACAGCGCGCCGAGCTACAGGGCGTCTGGATGAAGTCGCAAGCCTCGTCCGCTCTGAAACCAGCGATCTGACAGAAGCGTGCTATCCAGTGGATGCGACCGCGATCATTAGAGATGCGATCGCGCGCGCCGCCGGTCTTGCTGAAGAACTGGGTGTGACAATCGACGCTGATCATCCAGGTGTTAGCGGATTTACTCTGGCAGAGCCGGTCGCACTTACAGAGATGTTGGTAGCGATGCTGCGTGTTGTCATCGCAGACACACCGCATGGCGGCTCAGTAAAACTGAAGCTCGAAGAGCTGCAAGGTCGAACACACATTCGCATTTCAGGCGGCTTTGGCATCGGCTTTGATCGCTTGCTGTGGCTGATCGCCAATTATGAAGACGGCGCGGTGGGCGAGTACCGCATGATTGGCGAAGGCATGGCCAAAGTTACGAGTTGGTCGGCCAGCGTGTCCTATTGGGGCAGCCAATCCAACGGCTTCGGTTTTAACGTAGATTTGCGGGGAGTGGGCTGATGAGCGCACACATTCTGGTCATTGATGATGACCCAATTCTGGCTGGCCTTTTGCAGCTAACGCTGGAACTCGAGGGCTACGATGTGACTGTCGCTAATGATGGCGCGGCTGGATTGGAACAGACCAAATCCACCAAATTCGATATTATCCTGCTAGATTTGGTAATGCCCAAGGTCGACGGGATCAAGTTTCTGCGTTTGCTCGCTAAAGGAGGTTTCTCGCGGCCTCCTGTGATGATTGTATCATCAGCCATTGAAGAGAAGCTGACAGATCAACACCGGGCGCTGGGCGTGGTCGATATCGCGCGCAAACCGATAGAGCCGGCAGAGCTGGTGCAGCGAACCAAACGCGCAATCGCCAACGGGCCAACGTCGCCTGCTGCTGCGACACTCGCGGAGCAAAGCTGAGCCAGTTTCGTGAACCTCTTTTCGCTCACCATATTCCCCGAAGGCGGCCTCGCAGGCTCAATCATCACCACCGTATGGATCGGTGTGTTCGTGATGTGCTTTTTCAACCTGCGATATGGCTGGGTGCTGTCGGGTTTAGTAGTGCCGGGTTATCTCGTGCCGCTTCTGATCGTAAAGCCGTTTGCCGCTCTCGTAATCAGCGTCGAAGCGGTCCTCGCCTACCTTATCGTGTGGCTTTTCTCCGAAAAATTGGCGCCTGGCCGCTTTCCCAGCCTTTTCGGCAGGGATCGCTTCATGGGATTGATCCTAGCGAGTATCGCAGTCCGTCTGGCGTTTGACGGGTATCTGCTTCCCGAATTCTCCGTCTGGCTGGAGGACAATTTTGACCGCCGGATCGATTGGGAAAACAACCTGCAAAGCTTTGGCCTGGTCGTCATTTCATTGATGGCGAATCAGTTCTGGAAACCCGGACTTGGCCGCGGCATTCTTATGGCCTGCGTTACAATTGGCCTGACCTATCTGATAATCCGGTTCGGCCTCATGGAGTTTACCAACTTCCGGATATCGGGGGTTTATTACATGTATGAAGGACTGGCGAGTTCCATTCTCGCCAGCCCCAAGGCCTATATCATCCTGACGCTAACTGCGCTCATCGCGAGCCATTACAACGTGAAGTACGGTTGGGATTTTTCCGGCATTCTGATCCCGGCGCTAATAGCGCTGCAATGGTATCAACCCACCAAAATCCTATCTTCCTTTGGCGAAGCGATCATCATTTACTGCGTTGCGCGATTGATCCTGAAACTGCCCTTTATGGCCAATGTTACGCTGGAAGGCGGACGCAAACTGCTGTTGTTCTTCAATATCAGCTTTGCTTGGAAGATGGCTTTAGGCTGGTTCATCATCTGGCAGGGGCTGGATGTGAAGACAACGGATTTCTTTGGTTTTGGCTACCTACTTTCCACTCTGATCGCGATCAAGGCGCACGATAAAGACATTTTTCCGCGCGTTGCCCGCTCCACCCTGCAAGTCAGCCTTGCCGGAGCCGTGCTTGGCAACTTTGTCGGGTTTACGCTGTCAGCAGCAACAGCTCGCGCACCTTGGAACAGCGCTCAATCCCAAACGGACGTGGCGCGCATCAACGACACACCGAAGTTTAACGCACTTGTCGTGAACGCTGTTGGCGATGCTCATATCCGCAATATGAGCGGCGAGGCCCGCCCGCTTTCAGCAGCTAGTCGTGATGCATTGGCGCGTTTGGTCGAATTGCTTGAGGAGGGGGCTCCTTCCATTACACAACAATTCAATCAGCGCGCAAATGGCTGGCAGGCGATGCAAATCGAGAACGGGCGCCTGGCGATTATTCGCGATGACGGCCTGGGCTCTGAGCTGCTTGTCTTCGATCCGAATGCCGCACGTGACGAAGCGATCATTCTGCCAGACCCGACTGCGTTGCCCGGTCTTGCCAATGCGGCCCTTGCGATACAACGCAATCAGGATGCCAGATGGCTTGTTCTAGGTGCGCCGAAGCCTGCAAGCCGAACTGCAGATAAGAGCGTCGCAGAGATTTTTGTCGATGCGACTGAAACCGCTCATATTGTTCTGAGTGCGGCGCCAAGGAATACGGCTTCAAGGCTAGCAATTTCAGATGGTGTGGCAGCGGCGGCCAATATTGCAGACTTACGCGCACTGACGCCCGATCTAGCCGTAGAGCTGGCCGTTGAGGGACGCGGCAAGCGCGGCGCATATGCCGATCTGCTGCTCAGCCAGGAGGCTGTGCACGGGATTGCCAGCCGTACGGCGCGCTTGGCCGCCGACGGACAACCGCGTGCCTGCACTCTATCGCGTCAGCCTGCAAACAAGCTAGGCTGGACCAGCCTACCGGAACTCGCCTTTGCGCGTTTTGAAATTGCAGCTCCAATGATCGAACGCGTGCGCAATGCCGAAGTGCCCCACGCCGCCGCCGCTGGCGCGCAATTAGCGCAGATGGATCTGCGGCGGTGCAGCTTTGGTGAAACACCGCATTGGAGCCTGTCTTCGACAACGCGTGATGAAGGCAATATCTTCTTGGTCGAGGGCCAAGACCCGCAGAAGGCTCTGCTCACATTTGAAAACTCGCGCGGTGCTTTGCCAGCGCGGATCGGCGCCGCAATTCATAACAAGTGGGCGTCAGACGCATTGTTTGTCGCCACCCGCAGCGACAGCTTGTTGCGTGACCCGCACACATTGTTTGACGTCACCTGGCAAGAATGGGTCCGCAGCCAAGAAGGTGCCGAGGAACCCATGATCTTCCAGTTGCGCGCTCGTCCGCGCGAAGCGAGTGACTATCGACGAGGCGTCGATGTGCTGGTCGCAAGAGACAGAATTGGCCCGGAAAACGCTCAATTCGATCAACTCGTTTCTTCTTTACGGCGAGCGGGCCTGCGCGCCGAAACGGTTGCCAATTCCTTTGAGCAAGCGGGCATGGAGGCCCGGCCGGGCATGTCCGTTCGCTATCTCGATGGGTTGAGCGAGCGTCGCTATGCCTTTGGCTGGTTGATGTTCCCTGGCATCGGCGAGAGCTCCCAAGTCAAGGCGGAGGCATCACAGTGAGCCTCTCCATGATCGCCAAATCGTTTGTGTTTGTGCTGCTTGCGCTCGGTTCAGGCTGGGCCGGGCGCGAATATGCCGTTCCGCTTGCTTCGTACCTAACAGATGTTCGCGATATTACGGCGCGGGATGCGCGCATTTCAAAGCGCTCCATTGCTTACCGAATTCCGCAGAACGGTGAGCTTGCTTTTGCATTCTCGCAGCCGGTTACCAAAGCCAAAATTCTGATCCACCCATCAGTCAGTGAGAAAGTTCGCAGCAAAGGACAGGGTTTTGTCTATGGCATCCGCATCCGCTGGATTGGTGCCAATGGCGCGGAAATCTCAGTCCACGACGCCTATTTGCAGTCTGATTCGCCCGACGTTGTGTTCGCCTCTGGCGAAGTTTGGCGTTTCTTCCGCACAAGGCCCGAACTCGTTGCCGAACAAGATCAGTTGCTGGTCGAAAGCCCAGAGCCAGCTGCTCGGTTAGAGCTCGAAGTGTTTGATATTGATCGCGGCATCGTCGGCATTGATGTGCGCGTTTTTGAACAGCGCGTCTATCTGGGCAATCAATCTTTGGCCGTCTATCGCAGGCTTAGCAATGCAACGCGGGAGCAGTTGACCGCGCCAAACGCGTTCCCGGCCGACATGCTTACTCAAAAGGAAAAGCTGGACCTGGGTCGCAATCATTGGCGTGCAGTCGGTCCGCTGGGCCTTGATGGGCGCGATTTTACGATGCTCGTCCTATACGAAGCACTGCGTGAGGATGTGCTGCTCGCCAGAGATGCCGCGCGTGAGGGCGCAAGATGATCCTGACACGACCCATTCTTGCCGGCGGAGCAGCAGCTGTTGTACTCGCAGGGGCCGCACAGCTATTTCCACCTTTTGATGGTGTTGACGACATCACCCAGATGCACGGGGAAGAGTTCGTGCGCAGCCAAGGTGCCTTTGCAAAATTGCTGGCTGAACCCACAAGTGAAACGCTGGCTTTCGATCATCTTGGGCTGACACCAGACGTAGTAAACGAAGCAGATGACGCACTGCTGTTGAGCGAGCCGGCGAGTCAATGCGCAGGACGGGGCGTGTACTGGCTGCGCATCAAACCCGCCCGCGCGTTGGCGATCACTGCGCCGCATCGCGGATCAGACCGGCACACCGGAACACTCGCAGCCGCACTTTTCCGAGAAACCAACGCGCAAGCGGCAGCTTGGAATTCAGCGCCGCGACGCGCCAATTCGCAGTGCGATCACGCTATCGATTTAGCGCGCGTTCCAGCCCATCTATTCAGTGCATTCGCGCTCGGTTTTGCTGATGCTGCGCCGAATGGCCTGATCGTCCAATTGCATGGTTTTGATGGCGCAAGACGTGATACACTTATCGCGCAAGAAGCGGGCATGATCCTCAGCAATGGCACGGATACGCCAAGCACAAGGTTGCTTGATCTGGCAGACTGCCTCAGCCTTGCTTTCGCGCCAGAGGCCGTGCTGGTCTATCCAGGAGATACCGGCGAATTAGGCGCGCTAAACAACGCGCAAGGGCAGCTGCTAAGAGAGGCGCAGTTCGATGGCTTCGTCCACCTCGAAATCTCGGCCGAGTTGCGAGCGAGCCTAGTCGAAGACGGCAAGATGCGCGCAAAACTCGCGACCTGCCTGATAGAGGCCGCAGCATGAGCCTCCTCAACAAAATCGCTGTAAACCTTGCCGAACCGCAAGAGCGAATGCTGCAAGATCGGCTTGCATATGGTCTGGCACCGAAAATGCTTCCCGTATTCGAGGACATTCACGCAGAAATCTTGGCAACGTCAGATCCGCAAAATCAATTCGCACTTCCGCGCGATCACGCCGAAGCGGTCTCTCAATACTGTATCGATCAAGCAGGCCGCATTGCGCAGCTTAATGAAGCGGAAAAACAGTTCCAGACCCGCCTCGCGCACGCTGTGGATGAGGCTGAAGAGCGCGCTTCTATCCTCGACTTTGCCCGAGCACTCGGAGCAGAGCGAAAGCAATTGCAAAGCGACCGCAAGGCTTTCGGCGCGTGGTTTGATGCAGATGCCGTCGTCGAACGGTTTCACAAACGCGTTGGTGAACGCGAGCGCGCATTGGCTCACGGGATTGAGCGGCTTGGCTTGATTGTCGCTGATGCGGTTGCGATCGATCCCATGTTGGTCGACACCGCATTCTTTATCGACCTGTCAGACGATTTGCTTTCGCACATGCGCAATTGGCGCGGTGACGCCCGCGTTCGTCATGCAGCACACACTTGCCTCGCAACCATAGCAGCCCGGATCGATCATTGGCCATTTGGGGTTTGGTTTGAAGACGTGCTGAGTGCGACGCGCCGTGTTTGCTTGGACGAAAGCGAAGATGTGTGGGTGCAATGTGCTGCGTATGACGCCTTGCTCGCATTATCGCCGCCTTCGATTGCGACGGCTATCGGCGCGCGGCTTAACCAGCGACTTTCTGAAAAGAAGCCAAAGGCCGCTGATAACGAGCTGTTTTTGCGCCGCCATCTGGTTCGTTTGTTGAGTGGAAATATCACGCTTGATGAGGCCTTTCCTGTTGTCCTTTCGCGCCTCGCATCAGACGAGAGCGGCGCGGTCAGGCAATCGGTCGCAGATGTGATTCAATTGCTACCTGCGCCATTGGCTGCTGAATTTTGCATCGCCCTTCGCGACGACCGTGACCCGCAAGTTCGTGCGAGCATATTTGCCGATGTCCCGCGATTCCTCACAGTTATTCCGCCAGCCGACTATGCAACGCATATTTCACGCGTCCTGGCAGGCGATGAGGATGAATTTGTGCTGCGGATCGCACTTGATGCGGCGTGCGGCCTTGCCGCTTGGTGCCGCCAGCAAGGCTCAAAGCATGAGCCCATCATCACCGAGATCAACGCAGCTATCGCTAACTTTCAAAAGCGTCGTTTGTCGCCGAAATTCCTGCGCTGGGCCGATGAAGCAAATGAACGCGTGTGGCTAGTTTCTGACATCGATGCACTTGAGATTGCAGCGACGGTTCGTGAAGTGACGCACGATCAACTCGAAGCCGACATCCGCCCTATAAAGCCGCTCGCGCAATGGCTCCCTGAAACTCCCGAAAAGGTTGGCCGGGTTATGGCTGTGCTTGCGCAGACTGACTTTGGCCTTTCCCTGCGCACCGGACGCAAGCCAAGCATCCAGCGCGGCGAATGGATCAAGCGGCGGCTGTGGCGGTTCCTGTTTGAAGGGGGCAACTCAGCAACCGATAAACGGCAGGCCCACGTTCATACAACCGGTCGGCACTATCACGGGACAATCATCGCTCCCAGCGCGCGTATGGCCGAACTTGCCCCCACGAAAGTGCCGGGTGAACCATTGTTTGAAAGCAAAGAAGGCGGGTGGCGAAACTATCTGCCGCTGATTGATCAGGTACTCTCATCGTTGGATCATGGGCGCGCAATGCAACTATATACCAGCGCTGGCATCACCGACATCAATCCACCATCAGGTGTTTGGAAACGCATGCGCGCCTTCCTGCGCATCTCAAAAGATTTCGCCAATCTGGCAGCCTTGCGCAATCGCGAGCCAACAGAATTTCTCGAGGCTCTGCGTGCGTTTGGCTTGGAAATTCGCTTCCGTGGCTATGATGAAACACGCGCTGCCAACCCAGAAGTCACCAAATTCTTCGAGACGGAGGATAACGCATGATCGCCTCCTTCACATCACTGGCTGACAAGGCGTTCGCCTATGCCACAACCGTCTATCAAAACAGCCTGATTGAGCTGGGCATCTTTGTTGCGCTGGCAAGCCTGTGGTTCTTCTGCCGGCACATGATCATGGGTTGGTACGCTCGGCGTCTGCGCAAGTCTCTAAAGCTGGTGCTTGGCGGGTGGGGCACGCGCGGTAAATCGGGCACTGAGCGCTTAAAGGCGGGCCTAATGAATGCCGTGGGCCCATCAATTGTCTCAAAAACCACCGGCTGCGAGGCCATGTTTCTGATTGGTACGCCATTTGGCGGGCTGACTGAGATGTTCCTGTTCCGCCCCTATGACAAAGCGACAATCTGGGAACAGTTCAACCTGATGAAGACCTCCAAGGGGCTAAAAACGCGCGTATTCCTATGGGAGTGCATGGGCTTGAACCCATCCTATGTTCGCGTCTTGCAGCAGGATTGGATGCGCGATGACATTGGCACAATCACCAACACTTATCCCGATCATGAGGATATTCAGGGGCCAGCCGGTCGCAACATTCCCGAGGTGATGTGCGAGTTTATTCCGAACGGATCGCAGCTGCTCACGACCGAAGAGGAAATGCTGCCCATTCTTGAGGAAGGCGCAGCCAAGGGCGCAACGGAAATGCGCACGGTCGGATGGAAAGAAGCTGGGTTGATCCACCAGGATTTGCTCGACCGGTTCCCTTACGAAGAGCACCCCTACAATATCGCGCTTGTCACCGCGATGGGCGATGAGCTCGGCCTTGATCATGACTATTGCGTGCGTGAAATGTCTGACCGCGTGGTCGCTGACCTTGGCGTATTGAAGACCTATCCGCGCTCCACCATCAATGGCCGCACGCTAGAATTCGTCATGGGCATGTCTGCCAATGAACGCTTTGGCGCGATGGGCAATTGGACCCGCATGGGCTTTGATCAGCATGACCTCGCAAAAGACCCTGAGATTTTCGTCAGCACGGTCGTCAACAACCGCGCGGACCGTGTACCGCGCAGCCGCGTGTTTGCCCGTATGCTGGTGCATGATGTGGCGGCGGACCGGCATGTGTTAATCGGCTCAAACGTTGAAGGCTTGATCGGTTTCATCAATGAGGAATGGGATGCCTATTCCGCGAACCTGACGCTGTTTGAGGACGGCGAAGACCCATTGGCCAAGCTTGAGGCGCTGGCAAAGCATCAGCGTATTGCGCTCGATCAACAAAGCCTCAATGGTTTGCTAGCCGCGATGCTCAAACCGCAAAGCGGCACGATCACAGCCGATGAGGCCATTTCAGCGGCCGAGCAAAACCGGCTGGCGCAGCATCTTGAGCAAGCTGGCGCCCAGAATGCAGCGGCAATTGTCGCGCATTATGAGCACATGGCCGCCACCATGCGCGAATACGCCGAATTAAGGGATGCGATTGCCATGGGCGCGGATCACGCCGCGCTCGACACAAAAATGCGCGCACTGCTCAGCAAAGCGTTCCAAGCCAAACTGCGGCCAGTTCGCGATGTCTACACGAAAGGCGAAGCGATTGTTCGTCTGGTTGCCGATAGCACCCCGCCCGGCCTCACCAATCGCATCATGGGCATGCAGAATATTAAAGGCACCGGACTAGACTGGGTCTATCGCTGGCAAGCATGGGAAACGGTGTGGACGGCGTGTCAGCGCCTGCGCTCTGATGATCCATTAGAAGTCGAACGCGGATATCGTGCGCTCGCCAGTTTCCAAGAATTTGGGGTGCTGAGTGACAAGCAAGTGCGTGAGAGCGTAGACGCGGCGCGCGCGATGCTCAATCAATTGCCTGCCATTTCGGCGGCACAGTTGGACGCTTTAGAGGCGCGGGTTGAAAAACAAGTCGGCGATCAAGATGCGCACGATGCTGGCGATACCTCAGGCAGCGACACGGGCAGCTGGTTGGCGCAATGGGCCGATAACGTCGTGGCCACCACAGAAGGCTTCATTGATCCGAGCGACGCGATGCGACGCCGTGCGACCTCGGACAAGATCTACAAGGCGCTGATCGCAGAACAAATCTCGCTCCAAAAAGCAGCGGCACAGCTTAAGGAAATCACGTCACGTCAGAAGGGTGGTTGGCTGTCCAAATCGATCAAAGCACGAAGCGGCAAATTGCTGTCTTTCCGCAAGGCTGCCTAATCAGCATCCTACTCCCGATATAACCACCTCAAAAATTTACTGGAGCGATCGCAGCAGATTCATGATAGGACGCAAAGCGTTACGTCTTATCCAAGGAGTTGCCGTATGCTTTCACGTCGCTTTTCACGTCCGATTATGACCGTTGCACTGGTCGGCGCTGTCGCCGCCTGCGGAGAAAGCGCGGAAGCTCCCGCCGATGATGACGCTAGCGGAGGTGAAACAGTCGAAAACTCGGTGATTGAAACACGTCAGGCGAATTTTGAAGAGATAGGCGATGCATTCAAAGCCATTCGCGGCCAGTTGGAAGCGGGAGAGCCCGACTTCAGCGTGATTGAGGCCAGTGCCAACACGATCAACGCCAATGCTCAAAAAGTCCCGGACTATTTCCCAGCAGGCACTGGCATTGACTCCGACGCAGATACCGAAGCGCTCGAAACGATTTGGGAACAGCCAGAAGATTTCGCCGCCGCCTCTCAAAAACTGGTCGACACCAGCGCTGCTCTCGCAGCGGCGGCAGCCACAGGTGAAGCGGCAGCGGTGGGTGAAGCGGTTAAGGCGATGGGCGGATCGTGCAAAGGCTGTCACGATCAATTCCGCCTCGACAAGGATTGATCTTAGGATGAGCTCGCTCAATGGAATTGAGCGATGACGACACGCACAGTTGCCATCTGGGATTGGCCTGTCAGGCTAACCCATTGGGGCTTTGCGCTGCTCATCCCAGCAATGTGGTGGACGGCTGAGAACGGAGAGATGGGCTGGCACATGCGGCTTGGCCTTGTTTTGCTTGCGTTCGTGCTATTCCGGATTTTCTGGGGTTTTTTCGGCAGTCAAACGGCGCGATTTGCGAGTTTTGTGGGGTCGCCATTAACCGGGATCGCGCACCTCTTTGGCCGTCATAAACACCCAGAACACGCCATCGGCCACAACCCGTCGGGCGCTTGGAGCGTTATCGCTTTGCTTGCAGCCATCCTAGCACAGGCGAGCATGGGATTGTTCGCAGGAGACCCGTATGATGGAGCGACCGGCCCGCTAAATGCCGCCGTTGGTGTTCTTACAGCTGACACACTGACAGAATGGCATGAAACGTTTTTCTGGGTGCTGGTCAGCTTAGTTGCACTACACCTAGTTGCAGTGCTTCTCTATCAAACGTTTGGGCGCAAAAATATCATCGGGCCAATGGTGACAGGAGCCCGAAAAAGCGACGCCCTTACGGACGGCAACACATCTGGCAGTATTACAGCCCTGTTGGCATGTGCAATCGCTGCGGGCGCAATTTCCGGTCTGATTGGGACGGGCATGGTCGAGCAATGGTTTACATAAAAGCCTAGTGCATCATAGACTTATGAAAATACGACCCATTTAGTCCGATTTTCGGGAAACAGCAGCGCGTTTGATCGTTAAGATTGAAACCATTTTTCTAGAATTCCCGAGGGGGTAAAGCAGTGATCGACAAAGTAGGCCTCGCGCTAAAGGATTTTCTTAAACAGGAGAGCGCGGGCGGTATTGTTCTGATTGTCGCTGCGGCACTCGCCTTGGTGGTTGCCAACAGCCCGCTTGCAAGCGGATATTTCGGCACATTGGGGACCTATCTCAATCTGTCTTTTGGCGACTTTTCGATCAACAAACCACTGCTGCTTTGGATCAACGATGGTTTGATGGCGGTGTTCTTCTTCCTCATTGGCCTCGAAGTGAAGCGCGAAGTTATTGAAGGCCAGCTTTCCAGCTGGGACAAAGCCTCGCTTCCGCTGGTCGCGGCCATCGGCGGCATGGCCATACCAGCGCTCGTATTTCTTGGCATCAACTCTGGCGAGCCAGCCAACCAAGCCGGTTGGGCGATCCCAGCGGCGACTGATATCGCGTTTGCGCTTGGTATCCTGTCCCTTCTCGGCCCGCGCGTGCCAGTGGCGCTCAAAGCGTTGTTGCTGGCCATCGCCGTGATCGACGATATCGGCGCCATCACGATTATCGCGCTGTTTTATTCAGGCACGCTAGACACCGATATGTTGATCGGTGGAGCTATCGCGTTCGCTGCGCTGATTGCCGTAAATCGTATGCGGATCGGATCGAGCATCCCCTATGTATTGCTCACAATCATCATGTGGGTTTTCATCTTGAAATCAGGTGTCCACGCGACGCTTGCAGGCGTTGCCGCGGCGATGACTGTGCCTATGGTGGCGCGGGGCGAAGTACGTTTGCTGGAGCACATGGAGCATGGCTTGCACAAGTGGGTCGCGTTCCTGATCATCCCGATCTTTGGCTTTGCCAATGCGGGCGTCAGCCTAACCGGAATTTCCCCAGCTGACCTTGCGGCGCCGCTACCACTCGGCATCGCGCTGGGCCTGCTGATCGGCAAGCAGATCGGTATCTTTGGGTTCGCTTTTGCCGCGGTAAAGTTGGGCTTTGCCAAGCTGCCGGAACACGTCAATTGGCGCCAGATCCACGGGCTTTCGCTGCTCGCAGCTATCGGCTTCACCATGAGCTTGTTCATCGGCAACCTCGCCTTCCCAGACAGCGCAGAGCAGGTTGATGCGGTGAAGCTAGGTGTGCTGTCCGGTTCGCTCGTTTCGGCCCTGGCTGGTTTCTTCCTTCTTAAAGGCGCTTTGCCGAAAGAGGGCGTACAGCCAAATGGCGGAACCACAAAAGTTGCGTAATGAGGGTCGCGGGCTAAAGCCTCCATCATGAGGCAGCCGACAGGAAAATGGATCGAGATCGCGGGGACCAATATCCACTATTGGGATTGGCCCTGCGATCAAGACACGAATTTGCCAGTGTTAGTGCTCGCACATGCGACAGGCTTTCATGGCCGTGTGTTCGACGCGCTCATTGATGGCTTTCCGCAGAACCGGGCGATCTCGCTCGATTTGCGCGGACATGGCCGTTCTAACGGCGAACCAATCGAAAATTGGGTCACAATTTCTGATGATATCACGGCCCTGCTCAAAACATTGAACATCACGAATGCCGTTGGGATTGGGCATTCGATGGGCGCGCACGCGTTGCTGCAATCCGCTCATGACGAACCCGCCGCCTTGTCCAAGCTGGTGCTGTTCGACCCGACCATCTTTGCGCCTGAATTCTATGCCCAAGCTGGGCCGCTATTCACACCGGACAATCCGCACCCTGCGATCAAGCGCAAACGCCATTTTGCATCAGCCAAGGCAATGATGGAGCGGTTTTCAGATCGAGAGCCATACAGCCTGTTCGACCGGCGCGTGTTCGCCGATTACTGCACCTACGGCGTCTCTCCCACAACTGATGGCGATGGGATGGCGCTTTCTTGCAGCCCAGAGTTTGAAGCCGGCATTTACGCCAGCAGTCGCAGCAATGCAGGTATTATTGACGCCGCTCGCGCATTGCAGCAGCCCGCCCTCATCATCCGTGCAAAGCAGATTGGCCCGGGCAATTTCATGTCCTCGCCTACATGGCCTCAGCTGGCCTCAATCATGCCTAATGCGACCGACATGCATCGACCGGACAGAACGCATTTTCACCCCTTAGAAGACCCCGTTGATGCAGCGCGCATTATTGCAGCGGTAATCGCAGCCTAGCTGGCATCACGCGGCGCTCGCTGCTCGAGCCGCTTTCAGCAAATCATCAAAGTCTCCGCGCACTTGCGAGATTTCATCTGCTTGAGGGCGAGCCATATTGCGCTGGATTACAGTCGCCATACCGCCATAAAAATCAATGAGCGCATCGCGCAAAGGGTTGTCCCGCGCAACACCGCGGCATAGCCACAAGGCAATAGAATGGGCGCGAGATAAGCCATCGCAGCTAGACCCTTTTGCCACCGCTAACTCAGCCTGACGCAGCGCGGCGACCGCTTCCTCAAGGCAGATCCTAGTGAGGTCCTCTCCACCGGAGGCTTCGATGCGCGCATCAAGATCGACCTTGCGATAAGCGGCTGACGGCTTTCGAGAGAGCATCTGCATCACGATTTACCGCGACTGATTGGCGTCAGCTTGCGCCTGCAGGAAACTCAAGGTGGACTGCGAAGAGGCCACCGTGCGCTCCGCCGCGAAGAGGTTTGTCGACAAGCGCTCACGCAGACGCTCTTGCTGTTCAGCGATACGCTCTAGCCGATCTTCATTGCGTTCAATCTGATCTTCATAGCGCGTTACGGAACCGCCGAGCGATCCGGGATCGCCAATCGTTGTGTTGCTTCGAGCGAGATTATCGATCGTCGCAAACAGGCCAAACGGCCCTGTGGTAAACATTGCTGAGACGCCATCGGGGCTGTCACTCAGTGCCGAATTCAAGCGATCATCATCAAAGGTGAACGTGCCCTCGGCAGTGAACGATAGGCCAATATCGGAAAGCGTCTGCGGCTCTCCATCTTGGGCGCCTGGCATTACGATTTCGGTGGTCAGCCGGGCAAGATCGCGCTTTAATTCGCGTGCGCCGCTGTCTGAACCAAGCTCGCCGCCTTGCGCCGCGGCGCTCTCGTTGAGTACGGTCGCAATCTCATTCAAAGCAGAGACGAAATCCCTCATTACAGAGCTAATGGCGCTGGTATCGTTCGAGAAACTGATTTGTGTCGGCGCGCCAGTATTTGTGCCGGTCAATTCCAGCGTCATGCCTTCAGGAAGCCCCGTCACAGTGTTGCTTGAACTGCTCATCGGAACGGTATCAAGCGAAAAGAGGGCATCTTGAGAGGTCTGGCGAAGCTGCCCAGTGTCAGTTGCTGGTTGCCAAGACAAATAGCTGAGATCACCTGGTGTGGCCGTTGGCGAAGCAGCTGAACTTTCACCTTCAATCACAAAGCCATTGGCCGCGCCCTCGCTCCCCTTGATGACCAGTTGTGCACCGCTTGTGCCCTGCGCCACATAAGCATCGAGAGCGCCGCCACTGGCGCTGGCAATCTTTCCGGCAAGCGTTTCCAACGTATCGCTGGCCTCAATCGTGATTTCCAATGGGGTGCTGGCGGCATCCTCGGCGAAGGCCGCGCCGTCCACATTGCCAAAGCGCACGCGAAGTGTGCCTTCACCCACCGGATCTTCGGCGTTCGCAAAGCTGGGTGAAATCAGCAATTGCTCACGCGCCAATTGGCTGACCTCCAGTGAATAGGTGCCTTCGGGGCTTGTGCCCGGCAGGCTTATCACCTCGGCGACCGCACTGTTTCCAATCTGCGCCTTCGATGCCACATCGCCAGTGCGAATCCGGTCACCCAAGGAGCTGGCAAGATTGGTTAGCGAACTGCGCAGCAGCGATGCTGCCGAAATACGCGCTTCAAGCGCTTCATTGCGCGTTTCAAGCTGCTCTCGGCGAAAGCCAAAGCTGGCCTCGGCAAGATCTGTTGCGAGCTGTGAGAAATTGACGCCATTGCCAACGCCAAAGGCCGCGATAATTGAAGAGCCGGGGTTTTCCATGCTTTGAAGAACGGTCAAAGCCGATGGGATTTAAGCGGTCTCACCAAATCTTTCAGTGACTCGCTTGTCGCCGCTTTTGGTGCGGCCCTCAGCATCAAATTGCAACTCATCAGGCACGGTAATGTCTGGCTTTCTCGGGTGCTCACCGCGCTTTAAAGACAGGACAAAGGCCACCAGTGATGCGATTGCAATATACAGCTCTTCGCGCACCATTTGATTGGCGCGGGTGGTGTAATAGACTGAGCGGGCCAGTTGCGGATAATGGAGGACAGGCAGATCGCGCTCAGCCGCGATTTCGCGCATGGCAAGCGCGGTCTCATCACGCCCTTTCGCCAACACCACCGGAGCCGGGGCAAGCGCGGGATCATAGGTAAGCGCAACGGAGAAATGCGACGGGTTCACGATCACGAATTGTGCATCGGTCATCGCCGTGGCGACACCGCCGCGCGCCAGATCACGCTGACGTTGCCGGCGGGCCTGACGCATTTCGGGAGAGCCCTCAGCTTGCTTGCTCTCATCGCGCATTTCCTTGTGCGACATCTTTAGCTTGCCGAGGCGGCGCACCAATTGGATCGGATAGTCAATCATGGCGATGACCAGCAGGCCAAGAGCCAACAGGCTGAGCAAGACCACCATGGAATCCCACGCATAACCGAGTTGGGCCTCCAATTCTCCGCGGCCCAGTCCCAACAGGCTGGAGATATTCGCGCTTACCCAATACCAAGCGATGCCGACCAGCAAGATCAGCTTAAGAATGCTTTTGCCAAGTTCGATAAGCCCTTGCGTGCCGAACATGCGTTTAAAGCCGGAACCTGGATTAATCCGCGATCCTTTGAATGCCATATTCTTGGCCACGAAGCGCCCGTCACCCAGCAACAATTGCGACGCTGCAGTGATCGCCAGCACGACAAGCCCAATGACAATGATCGGCGGCAGAAGCTCGTCCAGTGCAAAGCCCATCAAAGCCATGGGCGCCTCTGCTCCGATTGTCCCGTAATCGAAACGAAAAGAAGCGCGTGCGACGGTGTAAATCCCATCAAGCAGCCAAGGCCCAACCAGCAGGAGTGTAAATCCGCCGCTGGCCACCCCAGCCGCTGTCGCAACCTCACGCGAACGCAGCACGTCACCTTTCTGCGCTGCATCCTTTTTGCGCTTCTCGGTCGGCTCAAACTGCTTTTCACCGGTCGTATCTTCGCTCATTGCGATACCCCTGCAGAGCCAGCAACGATACGCTCCACCTCTGTCAGCGATACGTCGAGCAAGGATGATAATTGCTCAATCACGATAGGCATGACAATGATCAATGCCGCGATCCCGGCTAGCACACCGGCGGGCAAGCCCAGCGCAAACAGGTTCAGCGCAGGGGCTGAGCGAGAGATGACCCCTGTCACCAATTGCACCAGCAGCAGGATAAGAACGACCGGCAAAGCCATCGCCGCAGCTGTGGCAAAACCATAGCCAGCGAAATTAATCATCTCACGCCCCGTCGCGGCACCTATGGCAAACTCGCCGGCGGGCAAAACACGGTAGCTTTCGATCAACAGTTCAAACCATAGCAAATGCGCGCCAGTGACAAAGAACAAGAGGTTGAGCACGAGCATGAAGTAAAGGCCAAGCGCGCCTGACTGCGTTCCGCTGCTGGGATCGATAGAGGTGGCGATGGCGAGGCCCATCGTACCTGCAATCTGTTCCGCTGCGATCAACGGAACAGCAAAGGCGATTTGAAGAACAAACCCCAGCGCGACCCCGATCAACACTTCTTGAAATAGAGCCAGCGCCGCCTCGAAAGACATCATTTCAGGTGGCTTGGGCAAGGGAACCCAAGTGGCGATAAAGAACGCCAGCACCACGGCCAGCATCGCGCGCGCCTGACCCGGCACCGCGATGCCGCCGACCATCGGAGCAGCAAGAAGCGCTGCGCCGACCCTGACAGACAAGAACAAAAGCGCCCACAATTGCTCTTCTAGTGAGCCAAATCCGGGATCAAGCAGCATCATCGCGCGGCGCCTGCCATCAACCTGAAATCGTGGCGATCTGAGCGAATATCTCGCGCATGAAATCGCTCAAAAGCGCCATCATTGTGCCGCCCAGCAAGACGAAGACAACCGCAACAATCGCCAGCTTGGGGACGAAAGTGAGCGTTTGCTCGTTTACCGATGTTGCTGCCTGGATGATGCCAACCACAAGGCCAATAGCCAGCGCTGCGAGCAGCACAGGTCCAGCAATCAAGGCTGTTACCCATAAGGTCTGATCAGCGAGCGAGAGAAGTTGCGCATCTTCCTGCATTGCAGCGTTCCGCCTTTACCCAAAACTCATGGCGAGGCTGCCCATCAGCAGCGCCCAGCCATCGACCAGCACGAACAGCAACAACTTGAATGGCAGCGAAACAATGGTTGGCGAAAGCATCATCATGCCTAGGCTCATCAAAACACTGGCGACCACCAGGTCGATCACCAGAAATGGCAAAAACAGCATAAAGCCGATTTGAAATGCGGTTTCGAGTTCGCTTGTGATGAATGCAGGCAATAGAATTGAGAACGGCACGTCATCCGTGCTGGCGAATGGCGGCGTTCCCGCGATATCGGCAAACATAACCAGGTTCGCCTCGCGCGTCTGACGCATCATGAATTCGTGAAATGCCTCACCCGCCGCAGCGATCGCACCGTCCGCAGTAAGCGCCCCCGCAGCATAAGGTTCAATCGCATTCGTGTTCACCAGATCAATCGTCGGCGCCATTATGAACATGGAGAGAAACAGCGATAATCCCACGAGCACCTGCGTCGGCGGACTGCCTTGCAAGCCTAAGGCCTGCCGCAAGATCGATAGGACGACCAAGATTCTCAAAAAGCTCGTCATCATCAGCACCAAAGCCGGCAAAATGGTAAGCAGGCTCATCAAAATGAGCAGCTGGAGCGAGAAGCTCAGCGGCGCATCTTCACCGCTATCCGCGCCGTCTAGCGCGCGCTCGATAGCCGTGCCGATCCCCGGCGTATCTGAGTCCGGTAACACCGGGGCGGTAATAGGTGCCGCGGCAGCCAAAGCGTCTACTGGCACCGCTGCCAGGATCGAAAAAGCGCCCAAGAGCGCCAACAGGGAAGCGAAATGCGGCCTCACTGCTCAGCGTCCACCGGAATAGGTGTCTGTAAATGAGTCTCTGGGTCTGAACCGTCAATCTCGCTCAGGCGGACCATACCCTGCCGCGTGCACCCGATCAGGATTTCGCGATCATGAAAGCGTACCACGGCCAGCCGCATACCCGGCGCGATCAAGTTGGTTTCGACCAGTCGCACCGTGCGCCCCTTGCCGCCCGCATTGTTCAGTCGGCTTTGCAGATGGCGGCTCAGCCTGAGACTACCCCAAATCAGCAAGGCCATGAGCGGCAGGAGCAACGCCAGCCTCAGAAAATATTCTACCATCATGGCGCGGGGCTCGCGTGCGTATCATCGGGCACGGGCGCTTCTGCTAGGCTGCCTTTGGCTGGCGCAGTCGGGGCTGCTGGTTCGTCTCCGGCTAGGCTAACAATCCGAAGGGCAAACTTACCATCCTGAGCGATCACTTCGCCCTTTGCGATAGCGCGGCCATTAGCTGTCACATCCAGCAATTCGTCGGTGAGCCGGTTGAGCGAGACAACGCTGCCCTCTCCCAATTCCAGCACTTCGCGCAGCGGTAAATCGGTGCGGCCCAGCTCAACGGACAAGCGCACTTTTACCTCGCCAAATCGACGCAAGGGATTGGCAATATCATTCATGGTTTAAACCCCTCATTGGAAAAGCGGGTCAATCGCACCGCCATATGATCATCAACCGCGCCCAAGGCACCGCGCGCAAAGTCACGCGTATCAATGCGCAGGGGGATCTCACGCGGGGCGAGCAGCGGGATCTCATCGCCCACAGACAAAGTTTCCAACCTTTCCAATGACAGGTCGAATTCCGCCAAAATCGCATCAATGGGCATGGGAATATTGGCAAAAGGCGCCGAGCGCGGATCAGCTGGACCTTCAGGCTGGCTGCGCTTTTGTGCTGCTGCGCTAAGACCGGGCAGCATTCCGTCCAATTGATCGGCGCGCATAGCGATCAACATTGACCAGCTATCGCCGCCCTTGGCGCCAATGCTGAGCGGAAGAATGGTGCAATCGCTCACCGTCTCGAAAGGTTTAAGACGCACCGCGCTTTCGCTGCGTACGATTACGTCGCCGACTATGCCGTCGCCGCCACCGCTCGCCCGCGCCAGAGACTGCGCAATCACCTGCGCTACCCGGTCTATCAAAATAGCGGCAGAGCTCGGCAAGGGCGGCTCGGCGCTCTCTGGCGGCTTGCCATCACCGCCGAAAGATCGATCCGTCAGCGCCAAAGCGTTGGCCAAATTTAGAGAAAGCAGCAATGTCTGATCGTCCCGCCCGCAGCGCAAAAGGCAATTGACCGCGATCGGGCCAATCTTTGCGAACACTTCACTGCCCTGCATTGGCTCGGGCTCACCCAGCGTGGCTTGCAGTTTTTCGCCCATGAACAGCGGAGCCAGATCGTTTGCGATGTGACTGGAACCATCGCGCAGCCACATCGACAGAAACTCGGCCCGGTCCTCTGGTCGGGGCCCGCGCTCGGTTAGCTCTGGGCAATGCTGCGCAATCGCCCGCGCGCCCGCAAAGGATTGTTGCATGTTCATTGGACCAACAGCCCTCTGAAATGGACCGCCTCAACACCGCCAAAACCCTCTTGTTCTTCCAGAACAGTGTTGACCGCTCGCGCCAGACGTTCGGCAAGCGCCTGCTTACCTTGGGCAGAGAAGATGTCGTCTTCAGGCGTCGCAGCAAGCTCTGTCAGCAAGGCAGAACGGATCGCCAACTCATGCTGATTCACCCATTGCAAGACCCGCCCGTCATATTGGGTCGAAACAGCAATATCAGTCTGAATCAGAGCGGGCGAATTAAACAGATTGGACGTGAACGTATCTTCAAATGCGTAATAGGCTGTGCGGTGCTCGCTACCGCCCTCGCCATGAACAACGCTAACTTGGTCCTTCTCATCTCCGGTTGAGAAAGCGTAAGGGTCTTCTGCCCCTTTTCGAACCAATTTTGGCATATCGGGTTCGTTGGCGCTGGCTTCATTGCCGAATAGACCGGCAGCGAACGCACCATAAGCACCGCCCGCACCAGCGGCGAGCAACAGGACCGCGCCTAAGATGATTTTCAAGAGCCCGCCTTTGGGCTTCTCATCGCTATCATCGTCTTTCTTCTTCTTGGCCATGATCTAAATTCTCCGGTGAAATCAATTGCCGTTTCAGGCGAACAGTCCGAGATTATTGTCTAATTCCGCGGTCGGTTGGCTGTGGCCGATTGAATCGGATTGCGGATGAGTGTCGCGATCCGCGCCTGCACTCTCCTGCCGAGCAGAGCCTGCGTCCGAACCAGCAGTTGAGCTGGAGCCTGCGAATTCGCGTTGGCCCTGCCCTCCATTGCCCTGCCCTCCATTGCCTTGCCCTCCGTGACCCTGTCCGCTCTGGTTGTTTCCTTGACTTGAGCCAGGTGAACCGTGCTGCTGGCCGCTACCTTGTTCAGTCCCGCGCTGACCGGTGTTGACGATTTCTGCGGATGCAGCGGCTGCACGTTCGGCCAGCATGGCCTGTACCGCTGGGACAAATCCGGGATCACGGCTTGAAAGGGTAGCGCGCAAATCGCCATTGCCTGCGTCAATTCGCATAGCGACCAGACCAAACTCAGCATGACGGACCAACACCTCAGGTCGTGCGGCGCGAGCTGTGTCTCGAGTTTGGGCGATCTGCTCGATAGCCTGATCAAGCGCAGGAGCGGCGTTGGCTTGCCCGGCTGGATAAGCGCTTGCAGTAGGAGCAGTTGTGACCGGGGTAGGTGCAGTTAAAACCAGCGCTGATGCAGACGGTTTAGACTCACCAGTTTCTGCGATATCTGTTCGCTGCACCGCCGCGTCTGGCACAATGGTCGTTTTGCCAGGCTTTCCCTCTGGGAGCCCAGCGCCTGACTTTGAACCTTTCAAATGAGAAACGGGCTGAACTGCAAGAGGGCGGAGCGGATCGTTAGAATCAATCGGCGTTGATTCGTGTTTACCAAGTTTGGTCTGGGACGGCACGATTGCCATTGCTGTTGGGGCCAAGACTTGCGCGCGACCTGGCTCAGGGCCGGAGGGCAACTCGGATGGCAGCGATGGCGATGATTGCTTGCTAGACGCTAAGTCAAAATTCGGCACAGCAGCATCGGCGGGTTGCGGCTTTGCTGGTTTTGGCGTGGCTTTTAATTGTGCCTGGCTTGCAGGCAATTCGGATATTGGCTGAAGCTGCTTCGCGTCAGATTTAACAAGGGGCTGGCTTAGCTGGGTCGGACTTGCAGGCGGCAATTCCTTGCCGCTCGGCAAAAGCACGCTGTCTTGCGGCAAAGTATTGCCATTATGGTGATTCGCGTCAGGGACCGCCAGATTGGCAGCAAGGGGTTCACCTGACAGATCGATAACGCCGCGCCCGTTCTCATGCGCTTGCCCAGCCTTCTTTATGGCCAGATTTGATACCTCTAACACCGCCATGAAAGGCTCAGCAAAGCGCTCGGCATCAGATGCAGAGACGAAAGGGTCTTGAGGGTCAGCGCCGAGTAGATCGCCAGCCCCCTCTTCAGATGCTGAGATCATATTGACCTTCGATGGGCGCACTTCAGAAGTAGGCCCAAGGAGCGGAGTAGAAAATGCCAGTGTCATGTCTGCGGGTCCCGGTCAGAAGAGTGTGATGGCGACTGGGAATGAGAGAGCAATTTGCGTGCCATCATTGCACCATCAGGGTTGTCCCGCAGAGCGGCCTGAAGGTTTGCTTCACGCTTTGCTTCGCTCAAATGCTCATCGATCCGCTCTAAACGCTGCTCTTGTACCGCGAGCGATAATGCAGCGTTATCGCGCTCCTGTGCTGACTGACCGCTGGCGCGCTGGGCATGCTTTGCAATCCCCGCGAGCGATGCTGCGAAACGTGTGCGGTCGTGCAGGTCAGCGCCAATTGTGCCGCGCTGAGAGACGCCAGATCTCGCTGCCAACGCCCGGCTGCGCCGCGCCAGATCTAGCGACTGCGTTTCGCTCATTTGAGCGTCAGCCAGCGCGCTCAGCGCTTCGCGCCGAGCAATCACTGCAACGCGCTTTTGCCGCTCAAGCAATTTGATCTTTTTGCTGAGCTTAGTCATCTCTTAAAAGCAGATCGAGCTGCGCGAAGGCATTGGCCAAAGACACCTGCTCCCCCCGCCCCTGTTGTAGGAAATTATCGATCGCGCTGCCACTCGCCAAAGCCCGGTCCAGCTCCGCATCAGCGCCCGCCCGGTAAGCCCCCATCATGACGAGATCACGGTTGTCTTCGCGCAGGGCCACGAGCCGCCGCAACACCCGCGCTTGCTCGCCCGCGCCCGGCGCAACAATGTCAGCCATGACCCGGCTTAGCGAAGCCGGCACATCGATCGCCGGATAATGCCCGCGCTGCGCCAAGTCGCGCGACAATACGATATGCCCGTCCAAAATCGCCCGCGCGCTGTCCACCACCGGATCATTGGCATCATCGCCATCCGCCAGCACCGTGTAGAGCCCGGTCACAGCCCCGCCGCTAGAGGCAGAGTTACCCGCCCGCTCAACCAGCTTGGTAATCGCCGCCAATGCAGACGGCGGATAGCCGCGCGCGGCCCCCGGCTCCCCCAGCAACAGCGCCAATTCGCGCGCCGCATGGGCGACCCGTGTCAGACTATCGAGGATCAGCATCACGCGCTTTCCAGATGCGCGAAAATACTCTGCAATCGCGCTCGCATATTGCGCCGCGCGCAGCCGCAAATTGGGTGCATGATCGGCTGGAACCGCCACCACCACAATCCCGCCCCGCCGCGCGCCCTGCATATGCCGGGCAACAAAGTCAGACACTTCGCGCGCGCGCTCTCCGATCAGAGCCACCACCGTCACATCGGCTTCGCAATTGCCCGCAATCATGTCGATCAGCACAGACTTGCCCACGCCCGACCCGGCAATCACGCCCAGCCGCTGTCCCACGCCCATCGTCGTCAGCGCGTTGATCGCGCGGATCCCGCAATCGAACGGCTCGCTGACAGGGGAGCGTTCCAGCGCCCCTTCGCGCTGGCCAGCGAGCGGCCACTGCACCCGTAAATCAATCGGCGGCCCGCCATCAATCGGATCGCCCAGCCCATCGACCGCGCGGCCCAGCAAAGCCTCGCCCACGCGCACATTCCCCGGCGAACCCAGCGCGCGCACTGGTGCATCCGGGCGCAGCAGAACTGTATCGCCAAGCAGCATCATCAAGGAATGGCCTGCGCGAAACCCGATCACTTCAGCCAGACTTTCCGGCCCGCCGATCTCACTTTCAATCGCGCCGAGTGACCCAATGGGCAGCGGCAATCCGGACACTTCAACCAAGCCGCCATCGCAGGCAACAACGCGCCCGGTCAGCACGGGCTCAGCGCTGATAGAGGCAGCGCGCATACGCTGCAATTCAAGCTGCATTTCAGCCAGCATGGCGCGGTTATCCCGCCAGCGCAGCGGCAATCGCGCGGCGCCACTCACGCGGACCATCGCTAACCGTGCTGTCTTGCCCGGCCAGGCGCAAACTGCCGCGTTCCAATGCGGCATCTGGCTGCACCGACCAGCCGGCGGTGAAGCTGTCGCCCAGCATCGCGATATCTTCAGGATTAAGATGCAGGGTCAATGCGCCTGCCGCTTGGCCTATGCGCGCCGCTGCTGCCTCGCAGCGCGCTGCCAGCGCACCGCGTTCAAAGGCGTTTTCGCCCAGCACTTGCTCGCAAAGCGCAGCCACGGTCTGCGACAATTCACCTGCAAGCGTATCAATTGCCGCCTGATCCAATGCGCGAAAAGACAATCGCATCGCCCGCGCGCGCTCATTATCCTGCGCCACTTGCGCCTGTGCAGCAGCGCGCCCAGCGGCTTCGCCATCGGCAAAGGCCCGCGTAAGCGCGCTTTCTTGCGCCGCCTTGGCGTCCACTTCGGGCGCGGCAGGTCTTGCCCGCGATGCCAAAGGAAAACGCTCAACAAAGCCAGTGCTGCCAGTGATTTCGCGCAGCCATGCCGGGCCGCTCTGATTAGAATCATCAGCGTTAGCGCTGGAAACGGATGGTTGGGCCGCCTGCTGGGCAGCGGCGAACCAATCAGACGAACTCGCCATCATCAGCCCCCAGCACAATCTCACCTTGCTCTTTAAGCGCGCGCGCGACTTCGACGATTTTGCGCTGGGCTGCGCGCACTTCGTCCATGGACAATCGGCCGCGCAGCTCAATTTCGTCCTTCACGCCGTCGGCGGCGCGGCTCGACATGCCAGCAAAGAACAGACCGCGCTGTTCCTCTTCCAACCCTTTCAGCGCATCAACCAGCGCTTCATTATCAACATCGCGCAGCAGGCGGCCCATACCTTGCGGATCAAGCTCAAACAGCATTTCAAATGTGAACATCTGGTCTTTGATTTCCGCTGCCAGCTCCGCATCATCCTCTGCGATGGCAGGCAGTACAGTTTGTGAAACTGTGCCGGCGGCAAGGTTGATAAGATTGGCCGCTTCGCGCGGACCACCCAATTTCAGCGCGCTCGCGCCAAAGCTTTGCCCGATCCGCTGCGTCAGCAGTGCATCAATCATCTCAACCACTTGCGAAGAAATCGGTCCAATTTTGGCGATCCGCGCAACAACCGACGATTGCACAGTCGCAGGCAATTCAGACAATACCTGTGCGGCAGGCTCCGGCTCTAGCATAAGCAACAGCGCCGCGATCACTTGCGGGTGCTCACCTTCGACCAGTTTGATCAGAATTGATGGGGCAAGCCAGCGCGCCATTTCAATACTGCGCGGGCGTTGCTCCGGCTCAATCCGCTGCATCATGCTTTCGGCTTTTGTCGGACCAAGTGAGCGTTCCAGCAGGCTGCGCACCTGCGCGCTTCGATCCTGTTTTGGCAAGATTTCACGGTCGGCCTCAGTCACAAAATCAGCTAGGCTTTCAGCAATACCGGTTTGGTCTATTTCCCCCAGCGCGCACATGGCGGTGCCAAGCTGCTCCAGTTCCACCGGGCCCAGTTTAGCAAGCAATTGCGCCGCCTCTTCATCGCCTAGCAGCATTAGGAAAACGGCCGCCCGGTCTGCCCGTTTCATGGTTGATACCGGCGCGCTCATGACGTTTTTGCCTGCGCTTGCGTGTCATCGGGGCTTTGCAACATGCGTTGCAAGGTGGCGACGGCGCGTTCAGGTTGGCTAACCGCGAGCTGCCGGGCCAATTCAACTTGCTCAGGCAGGCTGCCTGATGCCGCCTGATTGGTTTGCGCGCCCGGATCGCGCGCGGGGCTGTCAACATCATTCAGACCGTTTTCGTCTGCGCCCTCATCATCGTTCTTGTCAGCTTCTTCGCCACCTGCTTTGTCATCACCCCGCATCCGCTTTAGGATCGGGCGAACCGCCATAAGCAACACCAGCAGCACCGCGATCAGCCCGCCTACAATCCGCAGCACATTGGCGAACCACGGCGTCTCATAAAACGCGAGCGGCGGCATTTCCGTGCTGTCAAACTTGCTGACCACCACAGTAACCAGGTCGCCGCGATCATCACTGGCGCCAACCGCGGCGGTTACCAAAGATTGCACTTCTTCCGCCGTCATCGGCGCGGCGGCGGCCAGCGCCTCTTCACTAACCGCGACTGCGACCGACAGTTTAAGGAGGCCGCCCGGGCTCGTGTTGGTAACGGCCACTTCGCGGCCAACTTCATAAGCGCGAGTGGCAGCCGTTTCAGTATCAGCGGCAAGCGCGGGGGTCGCTTCTGCTGCCGGATCGGTTTCGGGATTGGGCGCACCTTCGACAATTTCAGTTGGCGGCGGCGGCGTATTGGCCAGCACACCGGGCACGCCCCCTGCTGCGCCTGCACCGGCTGCGCGTGAGGAATTGCGCTCACTTTCACTGCGAACAACGCCTTCAGGCTCATAGCTTTCACGCGCGGATGTAACCTCGTTCTGGTCAAGTTCGACCTGGACCTGGGCGGTGAAATTGCCATCGCCCAGCAATGGCATCAGCAGCGCGCTGACTTGCTCGCGCAGCTTGCTTTCAAATTCACGTTGCAGCACCAGCCCATCCAACGTGCCGTCGCGCTCGCTCGATAGCAGGCGGCCGTTTTGATCTACCACGCGCACGCTATCGCTCGACATGCCGGGGACGGAGCCAGAGACGAGGTTTACGATCGCTTCAACCTGATTTTGCGACAATGTGCGGCCGCCTGCGAGCCGCACCATGACAGAGGCGCTGGGCGGATTGGCATCGCGCACAAAGACAGATCTTTCAGGCGTGGCGAGGTGCACGCGCACCGCTTCAATCCCGTCGATCTCTTGGATGGTCATCATCAATTCGCGTTCACGCGCGAGCTTTAATCGCTCTCCTTCGAGCGTCCGGCTGGAACCGAGCGGGATGGAATCGAGCATGTCTGTCGAGCTTTGCGGGGCGGCAAGCCCAGCGTCACTGGCCACCAACATGCGCGCGCGGTAGACGTCTGCCTCTGACACAGAGACCATGCCCGTGCCGCTATCGATGGTGTAATTGATGCCGCCTTGTTCGAGGGTTTGCACGACTTGGGCGCGCTCCCCGTCGCTAAGGTTGCCATAGAGGATGCGCTGCGGGCCTTGCGCAATCGCCAGATAAAGCGCCGCGATGGCGGCAACCGCGCCCACACCGATCAGCGCGGGCAGGCTGCGGCGAAACGCGGGCTGCTGGGTCAGGCCGGTAAGGCGCGCGCGCCAGTCACCTGCGCCGACTGTGCCAGCGGGCAGCGTCATATTGGGCGCAGGGTTCTGCGCGGCGGGAAGAGCGGCTTCGGCCACCTATCAACTCCCCATCCGCATGATTTCTTGATAGGCGGTGATCAGGCGGTTGCGCACTTGCAGGGTCGCTTCAAAAGCAACGCTGGATTCCTGCCGTGCGATCATCACCTGCGCGATGTCCGTCACCTCGCCGCGCTCATAGGCGGCCTGCATGTCGCTGGATTTTCGCTGAGTGGCGCTCACCTGTTTCAGCGCGTCGCCCAGCGTGTCAGCAAAATCGCCCGCCGGCAGCTTTGCAGTGTCTGGCCCGGCGACTTTATCCGCCGCCGTGGTGGCCGCGCGCACATCTTTAAGTGATTGGCTGCGCGCCAGCACTTCTTGACGCAGCGCCATGATATCCTGAATGCCGGAGCCGCCGGGGCGAACGGGGTTCATGCGAGCGCTCCTGCGGTGAGAAAGCCGGATTCGCGCATGGATGCGAGCCGGTATCTAAGGGTGCGCTCTGATATGCCAAGGCTGCGCGCAGTGCGGGCGCGGTGGCCATCACAGCGATCAAGCGCATCAAGAATGGCCTTCGCTTCGGAGGCAAAGGCGACGTCGGACAGCGACCCTGCATCAGCCTCGGGCGTGGCCGGCCGCAAGGGCGAGGCAGCAGGCCGCTCTTCGGCAACGACCGAGCGAACCGGCTGATCGAACACGATATGCTCTGACCCTATCTGTGGTGCGCCGCCTGCCAGCAAAATTGCGCGGCGGATCACATTTTCCAGCTCACGGACATTGCCCGGCCATGCATGACCTTCCAGCAACGCGAGCGCTTGCCCGGTCAGCCAGCATGCCTCACCAGCACCGCCAAGATGACGCAGCAACATACCAAACGCGAGCGGGGCAATATCCCCTCGCCGCTCTTTCAAAGCGGGCAGCTCAAGAGGGAATACGTTGAGGCGATACAGCAGGTCTTCGCGAAAACGCCCGGCCTCGACCTCTGCGGCGAGCGTGCGATTGGTGCAGGCGACAATGCGGATATCAACCTTGCGCGGCGTGGTCGCGCCTAGCGGCAAAACCTCACCTTCCTGAAGCGCGCGCAGCAGTTTCGCCTGAAGCGCCAGCGGCAGTTCGCCAATCTCATCGAGCAGCAATGTCCCGCCATCCGCCGCCGCAAACAATCCTTCGCGCGCTTCACCAGCGCCTGTAAAGGCGCCCTTGCGGTGGCCGAACAACAGCCCTTCAAGCATCGCTTCGGGCATGGCCGCGCAATTCACGGCAACAAACGGCCCGTCAGCTCGCGCAGAAGACGAATGCACAAACCGTGCCAGCACTTCCTTACCCGTGCCCGTAGGTCCTTCGAGCAGCACGGGTATATCGCTTTGCGCCACCCGCTCCGCCAAAGTCAGCAGCGCAAGGCTTTGCTCATCACCGGCAATCGGAAATCCGCCATAGGCTGAAATCGCCAGCAACGCGGACCGTGCGCCCGCGACAGAGCGCATATTATAGGAAAGCTCAAACTTGGTCTCGCCCCAGCGGCGCACCGCGGTCTCTTCGCTGTGCTTTAACGCCAGATCGAGCGCGCCTTGCTTGCGTCCGCGCGGGCTCGCCACCCGATCGGCCGTCCCTGCACCGCTGACATCGCTTATCCGCAGCCGCGCTTGCTGCCAGCTTTTAGCCAATAGCGGAAAAGTCTGGTCGAGCAGCGCCGAATGCAGGCGTGCAATTTGCGGATCTACACCGCAATGATCGGAAAATGTGAGCTTTGGTTCAGTGTCTGAACGCATGTCTTAATCACCTGTCGCCTCGCTGGTGACGGTGAAATGGGGCTTTGACGTGCAAGATAGAGCGAATTTAAGCCCCCGTATTCATACCTATGCCGAAAATGCGGGCGGAACCAGAAAAGCCCTTAAACATCGCTGGCAGTGGCCGCTCTTAGGTTCAGCAGCGGCGAAAACCTCGCCCTCAACTGCACAACCAGGAGTTTTAAAAATGTCAGTAATCAACACCAATATCGGCGCAATGCGTGCACAAAATTCCAGCATGGACGCAGGTAAAATGCTCAACACCTCGCTTGAGCGCCTTTCCACCGGTCAGCGCGTAAACGGCGCAAAAGATGACGCCGCTGGCCTTGCCATTTCGACGAATTTTACCGCTGAAATTCGCGGCATCAACCAAGGCATCCGTAACGCCAATGATGGTATTGCACTGGCGCAAACCGCTGAAGGCGCGCTTGATGAAGTATCCAACATGCTTCAGCGCGTTCGTGAACTGGCCGTGCAATCACGCAGCGGCACATATGACGCGGATAGTCGCGGCTTTATGGACGCAGAAGTGACCGAGCTGCAGGAACAGATCGGCGATATTCTGGCCAACAGCGAATTCAACGGCGTGACCTTGTTCTCAACCACGGCCGGCACTGATGTCGATGTCGATATTGCTGTGAACGCAACCGAAACCGTCACACTGACGAGCACTGCGATTGATGGCACAAACGTTTCAGCTGCGGCGCTTGATGTATCAACCGATGCACTGGCGGCGACCACGATTACCAACGTCGATAACGCCCTGAACGATGTGAACGGCACACGGGCATCCTTGGGTGCGGGCCAGAACCGGCTGGAATCGACCATCTCCAACCTGACAACCAACGCAACGAACCTGTCAGATGCGCGCTCGCGGATCATGGACACAGACTATGCGGCGGAATCGACCGCTTTGGCCAAGGCTCAGATCCTCAGCCAGGCATCAACCGCAATGCTCGCTCAGGCGAACCAGTCGCAGCAGAACGTATTGTCACTGCTCCGATAGAACGCGCCAACCCTCCGGCCAGTCATCGATAGGCCGGCACCTAAAGCCCGGGGTCGCAAGACCTCGGGCTCTTTTGTGTGCGAGTGCGGCGACTGTGGGTGAGCCGCTGCATTGCTTGAGAGCTTAGTTCGGGAGGAAAGCGGCCGAAAACTGCAGCCCGTCTTGGGCTATCACGTCACCCAATTACGGTGAATTGCAAGTCCGACCCATCGGTCCCCGGATTGGGCAGCACTTGAGCGGGCCAGCCATACCTTTGCCAAGCGCGTACCAAGCCAATGCGTTCGGCGAAGGCGGGGAAGTCTTTATGCCGCCGGACATTGGCGCATTCTTCTATCGGGTCCCACACCCGCGACAATGTGTAAGCAACGTATGGATTGGGTTTTTCGAGAACGTTTTTCATCCAAAGCTTGGGATCATTGACCAGCAGAAATCCTGCAACAAAGGTGGCTGTCGCCTGCCGATCAGGGTCGTTGAATCTGCTCTCCAGCATTTTCTTCACGATCCAGCGATATCCGCGTTTTTTCCGGAAATAGGCCCCAAACACCAGATGGCGGATAACGGGCGAGCCAAAGGTCGCCTGGTCCATTGCATCAAGCCCGCCAAAATACTTCTTGATGAACTCTAAACTTTGTCCGGTCTCATCCGTGTGCATCTTCAAAGTGGCAACCGCAATGCCCGCAGCACCATGACCAAGATTGAACGCTTTTTCATAATAGAAGATGGCCTGCTCAATATCGCCCAATGCCCGCATGATCGCGCCAAGCAGCACTGGATAGATCGGTGAAAGCGGGTTTTGCGGCATCGTATTGCGAATGAATTTCTCAGCCTCTTTGTGAAGTCCAATGGCCATGAGAGTAAAAGCAAAATGCACTTCGGTTTCAGCATCGCCTGGGTACTGCCGGAGCGCCTGTTCACTTACAATCGCAGCTTCATCGAAGCGTAGATCATGCTCTAGGATATAAGCCTGTGTGAGCTTTGCCAGCAAGTTCGACGGATCAAGCTGCTCTACACGCTCAAGCGCTTTGCGGCTGGCCGCCATATGTTTGGCCCATTGCGAAGTCTTTGAATATTCCGGGAGAACGAAATGCGCCATGGCAAGTGCGGCCCATGCATCGGCGAATTGCGGGTCAAGTTCGACTGCATTCTCAAGGTGCCTGATTGCCGTAGGCAATGTCAGCTGACCAGTGCGCTTGTGATACAATTCGCGCCCTTGAACAAAGGCTGCATAGGCTTTGGGATTGCGCGTCAGATTGTGGGTAATGGATGGTGGAACTTCGATGTCGATAACGCGCGATAATTCGGTTAGAATAGAATGCGCGATACGTTCCTGCACATCGAAGATGTCTTCCAGTTTTTCGTCATATGTTTCTGACCAGAGCTGGAAGCCATCCTGCGCCTTGACCAATTGAGCGGTGATGCGAAGTCTGCCGCATTCGCAGCGCAATGACCCTTCGATAACGTGCGCAACGTTGAGTGTCTTGGCGACCTCGCGAACATCTGCGTTCTGCCCCTTAAATACAAAGGAGGAGGTTCGCCCTGTCACTTGCAATCCGGGTAATTTTGAAAGCGCATTCAACAGCTCTTCGGTCATGCCATCGGCCAAATGTTCTTGATCCGTATCCGCGCACAAATTGGCAAAAGGCAACACCGCAATTGAAAGCGCAGGCGCCTCGTGCGGGGAAGAAGGAAAATCGCCAGAGCGTATCTCGATATTCTCAATCGGCGCAATCAAGCGATACCCGCGTTTGGAAATTGTCTCGATATGCTTATGATCGCCGCGTGTGTCGCCCAGCGCCTTGCGCAACAGCGAGATCGCGCGGGACAATCGTTCATCTCCGCCAAAGCCCACACCCCAGACGCGGTCGATTAGGTCTTTGCGGGTGATCACATCGCCTTTGGCCTCAATCAAAACATCCAGCACTTCAAGCACTTTGGGTTCGACCGAAATACGCCCGTTATCACCTTCAATGATGAGGCTAGCAAAATTGACGCGTGAATTGCCGATGCGAAGCTGAGTCATGGACCTCAAAGCTGATCTAATTTGATGGGTGCGAACCGGCTGTTTATCCTGCTTATACACAGAATTCCGTTACGGAAAACAGGCCTCAGAAAAACCTAAGAACTTCCAAAACTTGGCCACAGGACTTTTGAGCGGCGCCCCGCCATCAAAGGTTCCGCAGCAAATCGCTGCCTTTTCTTCAGGGGAGTTATTCCATGATGCGTTTCTTTAAAGGGGCCACTCTTTCGCTTGCTAGTGCAAGTCTGATTGCAAGCCCAGCATTCGCGGGGGAGAGTGAACACAACATCTCCATCGCCTTTACCTATAATGCAGAAGCGAAAGCCGAAGCGAACTATAAAGAGCTGCGCCGCGAAGTGCGCCGAGCCTGCCGTTCGGCAGATTTTATGGTGTCGCCCGTTTTTGCCCGTGATGCTCGCAAGGAATGTCGGGGGCAGTTGATGGATAAAGCCGTTGCGGCAACGAAGCAGCCCAAGCTGATCGCGATGCACGCCCAACTTGATGCGCGCCGCGTGGCCCAAGTCGCCTCGCGCTAATTCTCAATCTCACTCAAAATTCAAAAGGGGAAATTCCATGACCACAATCAACACATCTCTTCGTCCATTGGCTGGCCTCAGCGCGGCAGTTGCATTGGCTACAGCAAGCGCAGCTCAAGCACAGCCCCAAGCGGATACTTTCACTTTCACATCCGAAGCCACCTCGGAAGTTAGCATTGGCAGCGAAGGGACAGGTCCCAACCCTTATTCGGCCGCGTATTTCACCGGTAATTTCACTACAGCCCTTGCCAATGGTTCCAGTGCAAAAGGTACATATATCTGCATCGCCATGACGCAGCCGCCCGCTGGAAAGCTCTTCGATATGCATATGCTGTGCGATGGCACAGACAATCGCGGCACCTACAGCCTGACAATGGGCTGCACTGTTATCAACGCGGAAAACAGCAACTGGAGCTGCATTGGCGGCATGTACGGCAAAAGCGGAGGCTACGCCGGCAAGCGCGGAAGTCTGACCAATTATACGGTGAACGGAAAGGCCACAGGCACCGGGCAATGGTACCGCTAACCACGCGGCATCTATGATCCGGAGGAGGCGTTGGGGCGATCGCATGGAAGCCGCCCCAGCGTCTCTTATGTTTTTGCCCTAAGGTGGGTCGAAAGCAGAATGTCAGCTCCGTGTAGGCGTTGCTCGGCAAGATTCGTGTCTATGGCGCTTCAACCTCTGCCTCAGAGCTCGACACTTGCGGTGCACTCGCAATCCTCTGTGGCATTGCAGGCGTGGCTCTGTCATCCAGCAGCAGCACCGAAATCCGGCGGTTGCGGGGGTCAGCCGGATTGTCTGCGATCAAAGGTTCCCGGTCAGCCACACCTTCGATGCGCGCAAAGCTATCTTCGGCCAAACCTTTTTGCATCAGCGCCTGACGGGTGGCCTCTGCACGTCCAGTGGAAAGCGACCAATTGTTCGCCTGTATGCCAGAGCGCCACGGCAGCGCATCGGTGTGGCCGCGCACGATCAATGGCGCGTCGTTCTCTGCCAGCGCGCCAGAGATAATCTCCAGCAGCTCGCGCGCCTCTCCGGTCAGCACGGTTGTGCCCAATGCGAACATGGAAAACTCTGCATCATCCACCAGATCAATGCGGATGCCCTCTGGCGAACGCAGCACGCGCACTTGCTTGGCCAGATGGCGGATCTTGCGCTTGGCCTCCAGCCGCCGCTCAATCTCCTCGCGCAATTTGCGCATCTTGTCTTGGCCAGGATTGTCCCGCCCAGACGCCTCTAACGGGCCGCCTACGGTGTCTTTGGGGATGGAAATGGCCTGTGTGCCGGTCTGCCCCATGGCGTGTGGGTAATTGTCGACATCGGTCAGCGAGCTGCCGCCCAGCAGCCCATCAGACCCGGCGCTTTGCTCTTTCAATTTGACCAAAGTGGGCGTGAAGTAATCCGCCAGCCCTTTGCGCTGGTCCTCCGTGGTCGCGCCAAGCAGCCACAACAGCAGGAAAAACGCCATCATCGCGGTCACGAAATCGGCATAGGCCACTTTCCAAGCGCCGCCATGATGGCCGCCCGCCTCAATCGTTACCTTTTTCACGATTATGGGCGCGGGCATTGCCGCCGCGCCGCCGGTAGCCTCAGCTTCAGCCTCAGCCATCTCAGCTGCCCCGCATCATATCGAGCAATTCGGTAAGCTTAGGGCGGTGCGCAGGCGGCAGGGCTGAACGCGCCGCCTCCAGCACCATTGGTTGCGGATAGCCGTGGAGCGAGGCGATGATGACCTGCTTGATTGAATGGAAAATGACCTGATCATGCGTGTTCACTTGCTTCAGGCGGTTCGCCATCGGACCGGCAAAGCCATAAGCCAGCAGCACGCCCAGAAACGTGCCGACCAGCGCGCCGCCGATCATTTTACCCAGCACTGCAGGCGGTTGATCGATGGACCCCATTGTCTTGATAATACCCAACACCGCCGCAACGATACCCAGAGCTGGGAAGGCATCGGCCAGCGATTGCACCGCATGTTGAGGCTCTTCCAATTCGTGCAGCTGGGTCTTGATGGCGCTGTCGATCACGTCTTCGACCGCGTGCGTGTCCAGCGTTCCGCTAGACACCACCATCAGCGTTAGCGGGTCGCAGATCAGATTGCGCACCGCATCATCTTTGAGCAGGCGCGGATATTCGGCAAAAATGGCTGAGTTTTCCGGCTCGGTGACATGGCTTTCGAGCGCAACAGCCCCTTCGGCGCGCAGTAATTTCATCAGCTTGCTGCACAGCGCGATCGCATCAATGTGATCCTGATCGGTGTATTTTGGCCCTTTGAACACTTTGCCAAGGCCGCCGCCCAGCAGCTTAATCTCATGCATAGTGTTGCCGATCAGAACCGCGCCAATCGCCGCCCCACCGATCATCATCATTTCCAGCGGCAAGGCGGCCAGGATCGGGCCCATAGAGCCGCCCGCCAGCGTATATCCGCCAAACACCATGACGATGAGCACGACTATTCCGATACCGGCGAACATTGTCTTTTACCTCACAATCGCCGGTTAGATGGCGTTAAACAGGGAAAGCGAGCTGAGCCGCGCAAAGCTGGCTTGGCTGGCTTCGAGCACGGTTAGCGTCTGCTGCAATTGAGCAATGGCATCAGTCAGCTCGACCCCGCCTACGTCCGCTTGCTGTTCAGCGCGGCTGAATGAACGGTCCGACTGCGCTTGCTGAATGCTTTCGATCCAAGCCAGACGTGCGCCAAGGATAGTCTGACCGCGCGTGCTGCTGTCTAGCGCCGCATCAATCCCAATCAGCGCATCGCGCGCCGCTGCCGCCGGATCGGCAGCCCCGCCTTGCAAGGCCGCAGCCAGTCCGCCGAGCAATGCAAAGGCATCGGTCGGTCCGCCCCCGACATCAAGTTCAAGAAATTCAGGTCCGGTAAGGCCGCGTTCAATCTCTGCGCCCGCACCCACAAAAAGCGAACCTGACTGCGCGCTGCCGATATAGCTGACGAGACCGGCTGCATCCCTGGCATAGGCACGTCCGCCTGACTCGCCAGCAAACAGCGCCTCACCATCCAATCCGGTGGTGTTGGCGCGGGCGAACAATTCTTCGCCCAATTGCTCAATTTCGGTGGCAATCGCGGCGCGCTCTGGGTCGCCAAGTGTGTCATTGCCCGCTGCCAGCGCCAGCTCGCGCGCGCGGATCAGCAGATTATTGATGCCTGTTAGCGCATCGGAGGCGGCGCTCACATCCAGCTCAAGCAGGTCTGCGTTTTCAGCAAACACTTGTTCCAACCGGTCTTCGCGCGCCAAGGATCGCAGGCGCGATGCCGCCGCTGGATCATCCGACGAGCGTTCCAGTCTGACGCCTGTCGCGATCTGCGATTGCAGCGTGTTCAATTGACCGCGCAGTCCATCAAACTGGCTTATCGAACGCGAGTAAAAACCGCTTTGCGTGTTGATCGGAGCGGGCATCTAGCGAATCCCTAAGATGGAATTGAAAATGTCATTGGCGACCTGCATGATCCGGCCAGAGGCCTGAAACGCCTGTTGGTAGCGCACCAGATTGGCCGCTTCAGCGTCGAGATCTACGCCCGTCTCCGCGCTCAGCGTTGATTGCGCGCTTTCGGCAATGGTCGAAAGCGCTGAACGGGTGATTTCCTGACCTGAAATGCGGCTCGACAGACCAAACAGCATCGCATCTGTGCTTGCCGCCGGACCGTTAATTGCCAACGCATCGCGCAAAGCGGTAAGGTTGGAAATGTCGCGGCTTTGTGGGGGTGAGCCAGCAGGCGCCGTCGCAAGGCCAGCGCCAGAGGCCAAGGCGATACCGATATCGCCTGCGGTGCTGCCAGAGAACAGCGACTGTCCCGCCGTACCATCGGGGGCAGTGCCGCCGGCTTGCGCGTTGTTAAGCGTAGTGATGGTGAGCGCGGCAACATCGTCGAGCTCAAGCTGAAGGTCGCGTTGCGCCGCCAAAGCCGCCGCTTCGCCAGCTAGCGATCCACTGGACGGTGCAACCGCAGCCGCGCCGACCGCGAATGATAGTGTGCCGTCGGCGGCAATGGTCATATTGAGCGGCGTTGTCTGCGTGCCATCGACAAGATCTGGCCCTGATGCATCACCCAATCTCACATTGGCCGTGCCATTGGGGCCAATCACAACAGAGCCGCCGAACCGCTCTGTGATATCAGACAGCGCTGCATCGCGCTGATCAAACAAGGCCGCTTGCCCTGCCGTACCCGGCAGCGCGCGAATAATCTGAGCGTTAAGGTCTGCCAGCAGACCGACTTGAACATTCAGCTCATCAACATCCGCGCTCGCCTGCGCCTGACTATTGGTGCGCGCTTGCCCTAATGCGGTATCAGCAAGGTTGAGCGTGCCCGCCAATGAACGCGCGCTTTCCAGTACTGATGCGCGCAAGGACGGATCAAGCGGATCGCTTTGTAGCCGCGCAAGCGACGCTTCAAACTCAACGATGTTTTCAAAAACTCCGGCCCTTTCGATCGCAGTTTCAGCCGCTCTCAATCCGGTGATCTCTGCATCAGCGCGGGCCAGATCGCTGGCCGATGTACGGACCTGCGATTGCAGCAGGAGATTGTCTGACCGGCGCACGCCATCGAGCCGCACACCGCTTAACGCTGTACTGGTGAACAAGCCGACCGTCGCAGTACTTACCACTTCGGTTTGGCCCAAAGTGCGGCGCGCGTAATCGGGGTTGTTGGCATTGGCGATATTCTGCGCCGTCAGCTCCAACGCGGTGCGCGCTGCTGCGGCCCCGCTACGGCCAATATTGATAAGAACGCTGGACATTACGTGCCCCTATTGCCCTCAAGATGCTGAGAAAGTTGCTGCTCGATACTACGGGCAAGCCCGAAGGTGCCCGTTTGCGAAGCGATATCCGCCAGGTTTTCATCGCGCATCGCCTGAAACTGTTTCATGCCCCCGCCGGTCAGCGGCGTATCCTCAGCAAAGCTGCCCGCACGCGCGCTTTCCAGCATGCGCCGAACCATGATCGCTTCAAACCCCTGCGCTGCCTCGCGCAGGGCCGCGCGCTCTGGATCGAGCGGTTTGGCAGGATCAGGCGAAACGGGACGCTCAGCGGCAATGGGAAGCGGACGCAGTTCCATCACAGCACCACCATTTCTGCCTTAAGAGCGCCTGCTTGTTTCAGGCTTTCAAGGATTACGACCAGATCAGCCGCGCCGACACCCAGCAGGTTAAGCGCATCGACAAGGTCATTGAGCGAAGCGGTTTGCGGGATCGTTGCAATAGTTGAAGATTGTTCTTCAACCGAGATATCGGTTGCAGGCTCCAGCGCGGTCTCACCATCGGTGAACGGTTCGGGCTGAACAATCTGCGGGTTTTCATCAATTCGGATGATCAGCTTGCCGTGGCTAATCGCCGCCGGGGCCAAACGCACCGCCTGATTGATTACGACCGTGCCGGTGCGACTGTTGACGATGACGCGGGCGGGCGTTTCTGCCGGCTCGACATTGAGCATTTCGATATTCGCAAGCATGGCAGAGCGCGCATCATTGCCAAATGGCAGGGTCAGCTCAATGCTTACCCCGTCGGCGATCCGGGCAATACCGGGATAGGCCGCATTGATGGCATCGCGCACGCGCGCAGCGGTGAGAAAATCGGCCCGGTGCAGATTGAACCGCAAAGAGCCTTCGCGATCAAACCCGGTTGCAACCGCGCGTTCAACCGTGGCGCCATCGGCAATACGGCCCACGGTGGGCACGTTGACGATCAATTGCGATCCATCCGCGCCCGACACACCTAGGCCGCCGACAGCGACATTGCCCTGCGCCATCGCGTAAATCTGCCCATCTGCACCATACAGCGGTGTCATAATCAGCGCGCCGCCGCGCAGGCTTTCTGCCCGGCCCAGCGTTGAAACAGTGATGTCGATGCGCTGGCCTGGCTTTGCAAAAGCTGGCAGTTCGGCGGTGATGATGACGGCAGCGGCGTTGTCCAGACTGGGGTTGACGCCCGCTGGTAATTGCAACCCCAAACGGCCTGAAACGCCGCGCATCGCCTCTGTCAGATATTCAAGATTGCCGTCCCCTGTTCCGGGGAGGCCAACGACAATCCCGTAGCCTGTGATCTGGTTCGCACGCAACCCTTCGAACTGGCCGATATCACGCAAGCGCTCTGCCGAGGCATGAGCAGGGATAAGCACCGCTAGCATCGCCAGCAGCGCCATCAAAACTTTGGGAAAATGGCGTTTCATCATCAGTCCTCCCCAGCTCAAAACGGTGCGATCATGCCAAAGAAGCGCGACAGCCAGCCCGGCTTGCTCGCCCGCTGCACTGATCCTTTGCCCGAATAGATGATCCGGGCATTGGCGACCTGCGAAGAGGCAAGGCGGTTGTCGGCGCTAATATCGATCAGACGGATCCGGCCAGCGAACTGGATCCATTCATCTCCTTGGCTAAGCGACATCTGCTTCTCTCCGACAACTTCGGCGGTTCCATTGGGGTAGATCGCAGCGATTGTGACCGCGACAGCCCCGTTAAGGCGGCTTTGCTGGGCAGCATTGCCCTGTCCAGAGAACGACGCTTGGCCCGCAGCATTAAGGGCATTGGGGTTGAGAAAATTGAGCGGCCCGGCGGTTGGCGGGGTTATGGAGAAGCCGCCATCGCGATCGGTTGAAGAGCTGGTGCTCTTGGATGTGCGGGTGTTTTCGGTCAGCACGATGGTGACCATATCACCGAGGCTGCGCGCGCGCGTGCCGACATGCAATCCGGCATAGCCTTGCGATGCGTTGAAGATCGCCCCGCTGCTTTCGCCCGTTACCGACCCCGATACGGCCTGCGCCATTGGCGGCGGCGGAGCGATAAAGCCGGGCGGACGCTCGCCTGCGCCCATGCAGGCGGACAGCGTCAGCGCGGCGCCAGCGGCAAAAAATCTGCGAACCATCATTACGGCGCGCTCCATCACAATGTCTGGTTGGCGTTGCGCAGCATCTCATCAACTGCGCTCACCATCTTGGAATTGATTTCATAGGCGCGCTGAGCCTCGATCATCTCGACCAGCTCTTCCACGACATTCACGTTGGACGCCTCCAGCATCCCTTGGCGCACTTGCCCGCGACCTTCTGCGCCGCCGGGGCCAATTTCTGCTGCACCGCTGGCGGCGGTTTCGGTCAGGAAGTTGTCACCGCGCGGGGCAAGCCCAGCTGGGTTAACGAAACGCGCGATGTTCAGCTGACCAATCTCGACCGGCGCGGCATCATCGGCGGTCGTCGCACTTACCGTGCCATCAGGCGCGATGGTGATGGAGGATACGCCTTGAGGAATGTTGAGGCCCGGTTGCACGGCATACCCTTGCGCGGTGACAAGCTCTCCATCAGACGACAGCGAGAAAGACCCAGCACGGGTATACCCCAATTGCCCGCCCGGCAGCTCCACTTCGAAAAAGCCGGGACCATCGAGCGCCATATCCAGACTGTTGCCGGTTGTGTTGAGTGTGCCTTGTGTTTCGATCCGGCTGGTGCCGAGCACTTGCACGCCCGTGCCCAGATTTAGCCCGACGGCATATTGGGTATCGCCGGTTGATTGCTGTCCGGCGACGCGCTGTTGCTGATAGGCAAGCGTCGCAAAATCAGCCCGATCACGCTTAAAGCCGGTGGTGCCGACATTGGCGAGATTGTTAGCGATGACGCGCATACGCGAATCTTGCGCTTCCAGCCCGGTGCGGGCGACGTGGAGTGCGGAACTAGGCATGGGTGTTTCCTATGTGTTTAATGGAATGGATTAGCGCAGCGACATCAGCCGCGATCCGGCTTCGTCCAAATCGCTGGCGGTTGAGATGACCTTGGCGCGCTGTTCAAAGGCGCGCTGGGCCTCAATCATTTCAACCAAAGTTGTGGCGGTATCGACATTGGAGGCTTCCAGCGCACCAGTGGCGATTTCAGCCGTAGGGTCAGCGGGCAAAGCGCCCCCGCCCGGCACCCGCAGAAAACTGTCGATCCCTTTGGCAATGGCGCTGCCTTCGGGTGAAACCAGCTTAATCCGGTCGAGCGCTTGCGGGGCGGCGCCGGGATCAGCCGGATCGCTCAGCAACACGCTGCCATCAGCGCCCAGGGAAACCGAACCGCCTGCCGGAATGGTAATCGGCCCAGCTTCGCCCATCACAGGCAAGCCTTCGCCGTTTTCCAGCAGCCCGGTGGGCGAGATGCGCAAGTCCCCCCGGCGTGAGTAAATCTCTCCGCCATCAGGCGCTTGATAAGCGATCAGCGCCTCTCCCTTCACCGCGATATCGAGCGGTTTGCCGGTCGGGATCACCCGCCCTTCGCTCATATCGACGCCGCGCACCACGCCTTGCGCCATGGCGCGCGCTTCCAATGAGCCATTGCGCAAGGTTGCAGGGGTAACGGCGAACGCCTCTTTGCGAAAACCAGGCGTTGATGCGTTGGCGAGATTGTTCGCCACCGTGCGCTGACGGTCCATCGCGGCGTTCATGCCGGTAAGGGCGGTGTAGATCAGGCGGTCCATAGCGGCTTACCGGCTTACGAACGCAGGTTGATGATGGTTTGGGTGATCTGGGTGGAGGTGTCGATTGCCCGCGCATTCGCTTGAAAATTGCGCTGGGCGGTAATCAGTGACACCATTTCCTCTGCCAGATCGACATTGGACCGTTCCAACGCGCCGCTTAGGATGCCTCCGCGATTATCTGCGCCCGGTGAGCCATAGGCGGGCGCGCCGGAAATACCGGTCGCTTCCCAATTGGTCTGTCCGATGGCGCGCAGCCCATCAGGCGCGGCAAAATCGGCAATAGCAAGGCGGCCAGCTGCCTCAGTTGAGCCATCCGAATAAGACGCCTGAATCACGCCGTTCGGTTGGATCGTGACACTAGACAGCGCAAAACCGCCCGCATTTGTGACGGGAACAATTGCATCAGCCGGCACCGTGCTGGTCGGTGTGCCGTTCGCATCGACAGGGAAGGCCTGAACGCTTTTGCCCGGCGCATCTTGCAAGTTGCCAGCGCCATCAATTTGCAGATTGCCGTTGCGGGTAAAAACCGTTTCATTGGTTTCGACATCACGAATGGCAAAGAAACCGTCGCCATCGATCGCCAGATCAAGGCTGCGCCCCGTCTGCTCAATCGAACCGAGCGAGAAATCCTGATTGATCGCAGAAACGGTCGCGCCCAGTCCCACGGTCAATCGCGGGTCCGCACTGGCTCCGCTCGCGACAATATCAGCAAACTGCGCGGACGATTTCTTAAAGCCCGCCGTTTCAGCATTGGCGATGTTGTTGGCGATAACTGAAAGATCGGTTTCTGCGTTTCGCAGGCCGTTCAAAGAAGTGTAGAATGCAGTCATAATGGTGGTCCTTGGTTGGGATAGGGATCAGGGGGTAACGGGCGCGCCAGAAGCAGCGTTATTGGCAGCCTCAGCTGCGGCCTGAGCCGCCTCCGCAGCGGCGGTCGCAGCTTCAGCAGAGGCGGTTTGCACCGCGATCAAATCATCGAGCTTGGCCGAAATATCAGCCAAAGTGCCGCTTGATTCCGTGCTGGCAGCTAGGCTGGAAAATTGCGCCATTTGCGCCAGCATCTCTTCGTTATTCGCCGGCTCAAGCGGGTCTTGCAGCGTCAATTGCGTGGTCAAAAGGCGCAAAAAATCCCCTTGATCGAGGCTGGAAAACGCATTCTGCTCGGGCCGCGTGGAAGGCGCGTTCAGCCGGTCGAGCGCGTCTTGTGCGGCTGGCCTTGCAGCCGGATTGGTGATCGTATTCATCGTCAATTGCTCCTTAGTGTTTCGAGCATCAGTTGCTTGGCGGTTTGCAGCGCCTGAACCATGTTTTGGTACTGGCGGGCGCTTTCCATGATCTCGACCATTTCGGCGGTCTCATCGACTGGGCTTTCCCAGACATTGCCTTCCTCATCGGCGAGTGGATGGTTGGGGTCATAGCGTTTGGCGGGCGCGCTATCAGAGCGCATCAGCCCTTCGTTGCGAACGGTGGCAAGGCCGGATGCGCGGTCTAGTTCGGTTTGAAAAACAGGCCGCACCGGGCGATAGGCTTCCTCTGCGCTGCCAGCGACGGACCCCGCATTGGCAAGGTTTGATGTGGCGGCATTCATCCGCACCAACTGGGCGGACATTGCCTTTTGCGTCATGGAGAAAAGGGTGAGGCGGTTGTTATCAGCCATGCTCATTCACCCTTCAGCGCGCGGGTGATGGTGTTGACCTTGCCTTGCACGAAAGACAGCGTCGCGCTGTATGCGACCGCATTTTCGGTGAAGGCGACCTGTTCATTGCCCAGCTCAACCGTGTTGCCATCCAAAGCGGGCATCACCGATTGGCGGTAAAGCGTATTGGCAGCGGCGCTGGCATCTGCGCCCATCCCGCCCAACCGATCATTAAGCGCCGCTGCAAAGTCGATATCGCGCGCTTTGTAACCCGGCGTTGCGGCATTGGCGATGTTAGAGGCGAGCAGCCCCATGCGCTGCGAACGCAATTCGAGCGCAGCTGCGTGGATGCCAAAAATCTGCTCATTCATGCAAAGTCTCCGCTGCTGATCACGCGCCAAGTGGGGGTCACCTCGCGCTGCGTGATGATCGTTGCAGAGACCGTGCCAAACACGTGGAAAGGGCGCGGAATACGCAGTTTTGCGAAGGTTCGGACGGGCAGCGGCAAGCGCTTGCCGGATCATGGGCACGGCCTTGCAGGGTCTATGGTTTCCAAGGGCTTGCACCAGATCCACGCATTTCGCGCGGGGAACAGCGGCCGCACATGGACGCACGCGAGCTGCGGCTTCAACACGGCTTAATCTGACCCGCTGGGACCCGTTCTAACTTCCATGCCCAGCGACCTTTCCATCCTGTTCGATCCAACCGCCTTAGCGGTAGTGATTGCTGGAACACTGATCGCGACGTTCGCGCGTAGCGGGTGGAATGATGTGAAAGAGGCTTTGCGGGCGATTGTCCGCCTCCACCACCACAGCTTTGATGCAGACGCCAATCGCGCCGCGCTCGCCCAAACGGTCAGTGCGATTGCCCGCGATGGGCCTTTGCGCGCCGAAGTGCCACAAGCGCCCGATCCGCTGATCGCCAAACTGGTAGACATTTATCTGCGCCAGCGCTCCCCCGCAGCCATGCACTCTGCCCACCGCGCCGCGCGCGCCAAACGCGACATTGCCCGGATGCAAGCCGTGCGGACGATGGAACATGCCGGTGAGCTTGGCCCGGTGTTCGGCTTGGTGGGAACATTGTTTGCAATCACGCAGCTATCGCCCGGTGATGCAGGGGCGCTGGGCAATACAATGGGCGCTGTGGCAGGCGCGGCTGTCTCAACCCTTTATGGCGTGCTGACGGCGCATATGCTGTGGATTCCACTGGCGCGCGCGATTGAGCGTGAAGGCGAGTATGAAGAAACCCAGCGCGAACGCTTGATCGAGTGGCTCGACATTCAATTCGAAGAGATTGACCTGCCAAGTACCGTGTCCGCCAAATCCCCACCTTTAAGAGATATCGCATGACTATTCGCCATGCGTTGCCTTGGCAGCTAATCCTAGCCGACCTGGCGCTGATCTTGTTTCTGGTGTCGCTTGCGGCACTTGCGGGCATGGGCACTATCCAAGCTGGAACGCCAAGGGACGGCGAGACCATTGCGGTGGCACCGGCGCAGGCGCTCTATCGCCCCGCCGCCAATGTACCGGAAATCGGCGAATGGCTCGACGATCAAGCGATTGACCCGCGCGCCACTTTGAGCGTGTTCGCGCGTTACCGCACAGAAGATAAAGAGGCGAGCTGGGCCGAAGCGCGGCGGCTTGCTGAAACAGCGCAGATGCGCGGCGTGTCAGTGCGCGTGGTGCTTACCCCCGCTGAACAGACCGATGTTTACGCCAGCCTAGCCTTCGATGCCCATAAATGAGTTAGGGGTTTAAGGGGAATATCCGGGGCGCACCTGCAAACAAGGCACAGCTCAATGCGCAACAATCGTATTGCGGCCGGCCTTCTTCGCTTCATAAAGCGCTGCGTCTGCCCGCGCGAGAGCGCTACGCGGATCGCTGTCTTCGGTCACTTCGGCCACACCACCTGAAAAAGTGATCTTGCCAAACGGTTTGCCGGTTTCGCGGTTGAGCAATTGCTTGCTGGCCATCATGCCCCGCACCTTATCCAGCTTGTGCCATGCCTCTTGCTTGGTCAGGCCATAAAAAAGCAGCACAAATTCTTCGCCGCCATGTCGCGCGATAAAGCATTCATCATTGGCGATTGCATTCAACGTGTTGGCAATCGCGCACAGGATCCGGTCGCCCGCATCGTGACCATGGCGATCGTTGACCTGTTTGAAATTATCGACGTCGCAAAAGGCAATGCAGAGCGGAACATCATTGGCGCGCGCTTCATCGCTGGCTGATTTGAGACGCCGTTCAAACGCGCGGCGATTGGGTAAACGGGTCAGATGGTCGACATCCGCCTCATGCCGGGCCTGCGCCAAGGAACTGCGCAATTGCTGAGTTTCGCTTTCGCTGCGATCCATCGCCTTTTCAACCTGCTCAAGCCGTTCCAACATGGATGCAGACAATTCAATCACCCGTTCGACCCGCATTCCCTCGCTATGCGCCACCGAACCACTTTGAATTTCTTTTATCTGCCGGCCAATGGCCCCGCGATGTTGGCTGCTTTCATCTTGCGCTGATTTCGCCGTTTGGGCGAACCGCAACAGCGAATATTCAAGCTTGTCCATCAGCTTTTCCAGCTCAGCGATCCGGTCATGCGTGCCAGGGTCCAGCCGCGTCATCGTATTGATCCAGCGTTGATCAATTGGCTCACGACTGGTTTCGCGCGCGGCAAATTCTTGGGCCAATTGCCGGTTTGATCCAGAAAGGGCTGCGCAAACCAGACTGAGGTTCGTGCCAGTGATATCCAGATCATGGCGGATCAGAAAATCGCTAATGTGAGTCAGCAAATCGTGCCGCGCGGCTCTAACAGATGACTGCGGTGGAATGTCGTGAGCGTCAAATGGCATCGGGTGCGTCATAGGAGACCTTATTTCTATGCGCGTCTTAGGACGGGCGGGCATCGTCCCGCTCGACTAAGCCGGTTTAATTGACGCAGCCCCCGAAGCTCCCCTGCGGTAAATACTTAGGCGTTTGGCACGGCTCTTGCTGCAACCACTGCAGGGATAACTTTGCTTAAAAGGGAGCGTGACGCCATGCGATCACTATTCAACTGTCTATACTTCGCGCCAGCAGGATTGCTGATGATGATCCCATTGCTGTCGCCAGCATTCGGGCAACAAAGCGCCGCAGCATCATTCACTGATCCGGCCCAGATTGACCACGCGGTGATGCGTTTTACCGGAGCCAATATTGGCGATATCGGAGGCGCGCGGCTGCCCGCTGATCGCCGCTTGCGCCTTGCCCGCTGTGCCAGTCCGCTGGTCACATCTTGGCATGGCCGTGTGGGCCAAACCGTTCGCGTCGAATGCCCGGATGCGGGGGGTTGGCGCATCTTTGTCGCCACCCGTTCCGCTCCGTCCCCGGCGCAAGAGGCCAAACCCGTCAAAGTGATCAAGCGCGGAGACCCCGTTACCGTTGCAGTGCGCGGACGCGGGTTCTCGGTGCAGCAATCAGGCGAGGCAATGGGCAACGGCGCGGTGGGCGATTGGATCGCCGTACGCACAGCGCGCAAGCAGGAGCCCGTGCGCGCCCGAATTGTGCGCCCCGGCTATGCCGTGATCCCGGTTCAATAATGGCGGCTCAAAAAATTTGCTGCCCGCCCTTAAACCGGCAGATCGCCAGCCGTCCTTAGGGCATAGAAACAAATAGGAACGGAGCCATGCCTTCATTCGAATTGAATAAATTACAAGGGGTTAGTGCCCCGCGCACGCTGAGTGAAAGCGACCGATCACAATTGCAAAGCCGCGCTGACAAGGCAGCCAATACGCGCCTTTCGCCCAGCGATAAGCCCGGTATTGCGGTTGAAGTCAGCCAAAACTCAGCGGCCGATAAGCCGCCTGTTGATGGTGAGCGCGTGAATGAAATCCGCAACGCTCTGCGCGATGGCAGTTACCCGCTCGTCCCGGCCAAAATCGTCGATGCGATGATCGCCGCGCGCGTCAGCCAATCTATCCCGCAAGGCCAACAATCATGAGCAACGTCGCCGAGCGCAATACGAAGCAATTCAGCAATCTGAGTTCCGGTGATTTGGGCGGCGCGCTGCGGCAAATGATTGCCGTTCTGGAGCGTGAGCGGCAAGCGCTTGCCTCGCTAGACCGCGATGAGCTGGTCAGCTCAACCCGCGAAAAAGAGGCCCTGTGTGAAGTTCTGGCTCCGATTGGCCCAGATATGCTTGATCCCGATACCCGCACGCTGGCGGCGACAGCGCAGCAGCTAAACGAGGTAAATCGCCGGGTGCGCAACCTGCTGGCCGCCAATGTCGCCGCGCGACTTGATGCGCTGGGCGGCCCGCGCCCGACCTATCAGCCAGCCAGCGTGGTGCGCGCCTGATACGCAGCTTTTATTCTTAGCCGCGCAGTTTGGCACGGCAATTGCTGATCTTGTCTCAACCCGCGCGCTTAAACCTTGCGCGCGCCATGAGTGAGACAGACGTGAACGACTTCACATCGCGAACCGGTGCTGCGGCGCCATTGGCCGCACCAACGCAGCGGCCCAATGTGCAACAGGCGATTGCTGGCGCAGCCGAGCGTTCGGTGGTCGAGTTCGATTACCTGCTAGCGCAGGCGCAGGTTGAAAGCTCACTAAACCCGCGCGCGAAGGCCCGCACATCCAGCGCCACCGGCCTGTATCAGTTCATTGAGAGCACCTGGCTTTCCACGGTCAAAAAGCACGGGCCCCGGTTCGGGTTGGAAGGCGTATCGGCGCAGATCAGCACAGCGCGCAGCGGCAAAGCCTATGTAGCCGACCCGGCCCAGCGCAGCGCGATACTGGCGCTGCGCAATGATCCGCAAATCGCGTCCTTCATGGCTGCTGGCCTAGCCGAAGATAACCGCGAACGCTTGCTGCCGGTGCTAGGCCGAGAGCCGGATCACAGCGAATTGTATCTGGCGCATTTCCTTGGCGCGGGCGGCGCATCGCGCTTTCTTACCGCGTTGCAACGCGATCCTGATCAATCCGCCGCCGGCCTGTTCCCCCGCCCCGCCTCTGCCAATCGCCCGGTGTTTTATGAACGCGGCGGGGGCGCTCGCAGCCTGAATGAAGTGATGGATTATGTGCGCGGCCGGATGGAGCGCGCGCTTGGATCAGTGCCAGCTGAAATGCGCAGCGCCTCTCCGCAGGCCCCCTATCTCATTGCGGATGAAAACGCCTTTGGTCCGATGTCACCGCCCGCGATCACCTATACCCAGCGCGCCGCATTCCGAGGTTTTGGCGCGCCTGCACCCCTAGCGCCGCCGCAGGTCGCTGTGCCGCCCCAATCGCTTCCTGCAATGTCACAGGTGCTCAAATCGACATTTGACGCGGTGGCAACTGCGCCATCAGAGCAATCCACTCACCAAATCAGGCGCGCCTATGACCAATTGAAGGCGTTCGGATTGTGAGCGGCGCGGTAGGAAACGCGGCTGGCCCGCTTGCACGGATTGGCGGCATGTCAGCCGCAATCGCACTGCCGGTTGGCATATTCGCGCTGTTCGTGCTGATGGTGCTGCCGATCCCGACCATGCTGCTCGACATGTTCTTCGTGCTCAACATCGCAGTCACGGTTGCGGTGTTGATGGTGGCGCTGAACGCGCGCCAGCCGCTCGATTTCTCTTCCTTCCCCAGCGTGCTGCTGTTCGCGACGCTGCTGCGCCTTGCGCTCAACGTCGCCTCCACCCGGATTGTGCTGGTCAACGGGCATGAAGGCGGCGCGGCAGCGGGAGAGATTATTCAGAGCTTTGGCGAATTTCTGGTCGGCGGCAATTTCGCCGTTGGTCTGTTCGTCTTCACGATCCTGCTTATCATCAACATGATCGTCATCACCAAAGGCGCAGGGCGCGTATCAGAGGTTTCCGCACGGTTTGTGCTGGATGCTTTGCCCGGCAAACAGATGGCGATTGACGCTGATATCGCCGCCGGTCTCGTCACCTCAGAAGAGGCCAAAGCCCGCCGATCCGAAGTGACGGTGGAGGCGGATTTCTATGGCTCAATGGATGGCGCATCCAAATTTGTGAAAGGCGATGCGATTGCCGCGCTGCTGATTTTGGGCGTGAATATCATCGCCGGTTTCGCGCTCGGCATGGTCAGCCACGGCCTCACCGCAGCCGAAGCGGGGGAGCTTTACATCACGCTTGCCGTCGGAGATGCTTTGGTGGCGCAGGTCCCCGCGCTGCTGCTGTCGATCGCTGCCGCTGCCATTGTCACCCGCGTATCGGACAAGCGCGACCTTGCAGGCCAGATTGGCGGGCAATTTTCTGATCCGCGCGGCTGGCTGCCCGTCGCACTCATCCTGGCCGCCATCGGCACAGTCCCTGCCATGCCGCAAATGATTTTCCTACCTGCCGCTGGCATCGCCGGGGCAATCTGGTGGAATTTGCGAGAGCGCGCCAACGCGCCTGCCGCGCCGGAACCGGTGGTGGATGAAACCCCGCCCGATCATATCGCGATGAACGATGTCAGCGATCAAACCCTCGTCACGATTGAGCTGGGATACAGCCTCGTCCATCTGGTCGACAAGGCGAAGGAAGCGCCGCTTTTGACCCGGATTACCGGCATTCGCAAACAATTGAGCCGCGAGTTCGGCTTTGTTCTGCCGCAGTTCCGCATCCGCGATTCGCTTGATCTGGGCCCGCAGGATTACTCCGTTCTGCTCGGCGGGGTCAGCTTAGCTCAGGGCAAAGTGCGCCCTGACCGCGTGCTGGCGATTGACGCGGGCGACGTTGCCCAAGGCCACGGCCTTACCGGTGAGGCTACCCGCGACCCCAGTTTTGATTGCCCTGCCCTTTGGATCGAACCGCGCGAACGCGATCACGCCATCGCCGAAGGGTTCTTAACCGTTGATCCCAGCACAGTGATCGCCACCCATGCCAATCAAGTGCTGCTTTCCCACGCGCAGGATCTGCTCGGCCCGCAAGAAGTGCGCGAGTTGCTCGATGCCCTCAAAGAAAGCGCGCCGAGCCTGGTGGAAACCGTTCATCCCGAACCGCTTTCGCTCGCTGCGATCACCCGCATTTTCCGCGCGCTGATTGCTGATGGAATTGGGCTGGGCCATCCGCAGACCGTTCTGACCAGCCTCGCGCTGGCGCTGCAACGCACGCAAGACTTTGATGCGCTGGTTGATGCTGTGCGCGCGGATATGGGCGCCAAGCTGATTGCGCGCGTGTGCGAACCGGGTGCGCGGCTGAAAGTGGCGACGCTAGATGCCAATCTGGAGGCGGCGATCCTTGGCAGCGTGCCGGATCCGTCCACCGGCCTGCCCTTGGTTGAACCCGATTGCGCCAGCATGATTGTCGAGGCGCTGAACACCGTGCTCGAAGCCGAAGGCGATGCCATTGCCTTGATCGTCCAGCCGCCCGCGCGCCGCCCGCTGGCCAATTTGCTGCGCCAGCGTGTGCCGCGCTGTCTGGTGCTGTCGATCAGCGAATTGCCAACCACTCAACCGGTCGAAGTCGTCAGCGTCATCGGTGCGCAAGATGCACCTGAGGCCCCGTCAGACACCCAGCCGAACCTAGCCGATGAAAGTGCAGACGCAGGAGCGATTGCCGCATGAAACACGATCCCAACAGCTTCGCTGCGTCAAACCCCGCCAGCGCCGCGGGTTATGGCGCAGCCACTCGCGCCGAAGTGGAAGACCGCGTGCGCCGCTTTATGCCGCTGGTCCGCCGCGCTGCATGGCATATCAACGGAATGGGCCGCGAAGGGCTTGAGGTGGAAGACCTCATCTCTGTTGGCGTGATCGCGCTGACCGAATGCGCTCAACGTCATTCCGGTCCGACCGAAGATGGCTTTGCAGCCTATGCCAAAATCCGGGTGCGCGGCGCGATGCTGGATCATTTGCGCAAGCTGCTGAACGACACTCGCACCGCGCGCAAGAAACGCGCCGCCTACGATCATGCGCTGAATGAGCTGCGCGGCGAATTGGGACGGGAGGCAAGCCGTGCGGAAATCGGCCAGAGGATGCAGGTCAGCGATGCAGAGCTGCTTGAGATTGAGGCCTCTGCTGTCACCGTGACATCAATCTCTGACGAATATGACGAAACCAACACCGCCTTTGCCAGCGATGACCCCGATCCGTTTGAAATCCTCTCTGACATCGAAGATCGCGAACGCTTGATCCGGGCTATGGGAGAGCTACCGGACCGGGCGAAATTGGTGCTGCAATTGTTCTTCGTTGAGGAAATGAACCTCACCGAAATCGCCGAGGTGCTGGAGGTTAGCGTCCCGCGCGTGCATCAGCTCCGCGCCAAGGCCCTTAAAGAACTAAAGGCCTTGGTCGAAGCGGACTAGCGCCTATTGGCTGCCTCCATCGCCATCTCCGTGGCTGTGCCCACCGCCAGCGTGAGTTGCCGTCTCTGACCCGCCAGCATTGCCGCCTTGGCCGCTCTCCCACCAATAGGCGCGCCGTCCCCCATTGCCAGTTGCGACTTCGCGCATGGTTTTGGTGTCATACATCCGCCCGCCGATCATCACGCTTTCGATCTTATCAGAATCGCGGATATTGGCGGTTGGATCGGCGGTTAACACAAGGAGGTCAGCGAGCTTGCCAACCTCCAGACTGCCGACGTCTTTTTGCATACCCAGCGATTCAGCCGGCCAGATAGTTGCTGCCTTAAGCGCTTCGACCGGACTCATCCCGCCGCGCGCAAAGGTCCAGATTTCCCAATGCGCGCCAATGCCGGGCTGCTGCCCGTGCGCGCCGATGGAAACTTTGACCCCGCGATCCGCGATTTTCTTCGCCTCGCGCGCGGCATTGTCATCAACAAACGCCCATTCAGGCGCTTTGGTGCGGCGCGCCGTGGCGGCCAGCAAAACCTTAGGCGGGGTGTGGATCATCAGCGGGTGATCGAACACATCGGTTGCCTGCCGCCAATACGGATCACCTGCCAGCCCGCCATAGGTCACGTTGAGCGTCGGCGTGTAATTTGAGTTCGACTGGCCGAAAAATTGCAGCACGTCCTCGTAAAACACATCGCCCGGCACATTGTGTTCTATGGTGGAATTGCCATCGGCGATCAGGTTCATATCCATCCCGAACAGCGAGCCGCCTTCGGCAACATTGAGCATATTCTCTGCCGCCGCAGCGCGCGCCACCATCTGGCGCTGATCGCGCCGGGGCTGGTTGTAGTTTTTGACCGAGATGCCGCCCTGCGCCTTGATCCGGCGGACATGCGCCAGCGCATCGTCATAGCTGTCGATCCGGGCATACACGCTTGGCGCTTTCGCGCCGTAAATGATTTCGCCGGTTGAGAAGATACGCGGGGCGAGCAAAGTGCCCGCCATTTGCCGCTCTGCTGAGGCGAAGATCAGGCTCGAATTGCTAGACGGGTTGTGCGTGGTAGTGGTTCCGAGCGCGAGATCCTGCACGAGGCTCCAGTTCTGCTGCGGGACGAGATCGCCCGTGCCATGCGGCCCGTGATGGTGCGCGTCGACGAAGCCGGGCATCACCACTTTGCCGCTAGCGTCCACCATCGCCGCGCCGCTGGGCACGTTGACTTCGCCCGCCGCGCCGATCGCAGTGATCCGGTCCCCCTCAATCACGATCACGCCGTTCTCAATCACGCCCGCATCCTGTGCGCCTAGCCCAGCCGCCATAGTCAGCACTTTCGCACCGGTGATGACGACAGTGCCGCTTGGCTTGGCCGCGGTAACGCTGACCGCCATCGAAATGCTGGTTTCCGGCTGCTGATAGCCGCCCTCTTCATCATCGCCCTTTGGCCCATCCCGGAAAAAGTCGCTAACCTGCGCCTGTTTCAGCTCTGGCCCGATGGACCAGAACAAAGTCTCGCCTCCGCGCGCCCAGCCAAGGTAATCTGCGCCGCCGCTGGAAACCTTGGTGACCGGAACCGGGCCGTTCACCTCGTTCACATCGACCGGCTTGCCGCCGGGGATCACCGGCATTGCGAACACTTCGTAATTCTGGCGAAAGGCAATGGTTTTGCCGTCCGGCGCAATCTGAAAATCATTGACCAAAGTGCCGGTCGCATGGGTGCGCTTTTTCTCGCCATCCAAATCAGAGGACATCAATGCGAGCTTGTCGCCGTCGCGGCCGATCATAAAGATCCGGCTGCCGTCTGCGCCGAATTGCGGACGCGAGCCTGAACGCGCAACCATCATCGGCGCGCCGCCGCTGACTGGTTGCAAATAAATGCCGGTGTTTTCGGAAAACTCTGGCGCGGTGAGATAGCCGCCGCTGCGCTTTTCATAGGCGATCGTGCGGCCATCGGGTGAAAAGGCGAGGTTGGCGTAGTGGCCGGGCTGACCCGACACGACCCGCGCGCCGCCGCCATCGGCATTGGCGACAACAATCTGCCCCAACCCTTCATCAGTCCAGCGGACAAACGCAATGCGCGATCCATCGCGGCTGAACGCCGGGAAGGCTTCCACAGCATCGTTATCGCCGCTGATTAGCGGGCGCGCACCGTCGCGGCCCCGCGCTGATTTGGTATGAAGCCGCCCGAGGCTTTCAAACACAACGCGGCTGCCATCAGGCGACAATGTGCCGAATTTCGCCATCTTGGTGGCAAAGCGATCTGGCGAAACTTCAATTTCAGGATGCGGCGCGTCAGCAATGCCGCGCGTGTCGCTGATCCGGAACGGGATCACCGCATGGCCCGATCCATCGCGGTTCACGCGGTTCAGCTTGCCGCCCGCCCAGAACACAATGCTGCGACTGTCCGGCGTCCAATCCATATTGGGATAGACCCCGGTCACCGCCCAGGTTTCCTGAACATCAAGATCAAGCGCGCCGAAAATCATCCGTTCCTTGCCGCTCGTGATCTCCTTGACCCACAGCTGAGAGGTGTCTTTATCCCGGCGGACAAAGGCAATCTCTTTGCCATCAGGCGAAGGCGCTGGCCGGACAGCCCCGCCATAGCCATCGACCGCCGTGGTGACCTCACCGGTTTCCAGATCGTGCCGCTCAATCGCGAAGATCCCGGCGTTGGAATCCTGCGCATAGATGAAGGTGTTCCCCGGCGTGGTATTGCGGGTGTAGTAAATCGCGCTGCCATCGGGCGCGAAGACCGGCTCGCCCAGCTCTTTTTGCAAGGCTTCATTCGCGCGCTTCACCACCTGAACGCCGCCGCCGCCAGAGATGTGATACATCCAGATTTCACCCGTGCCGAGCGAGCGCTGCGTTGTGAAATGCTTCTTGGCGGCAATGAACCGTCCGTCCGGCGACCACGTCGGCTGGTTGAGCAGACGGAAGCTTTCCTTGGTCAACTGCCGCTTGTCAGAGCCATCGGCATTCATCAGCCAGATATTGTTGCCTCCGCCCCGATCGCTGGTGAAGGCGATGCGCGTGCCATCGGGCGAAAAGCGCGGATGCACCTCCCAGCTCAGTCCCTCGGCGATCCGCTTGGGCGTGCCGCCAGTGATCGGCAGGGTGTAAATATCGCCCAGCATGGTGAAGGCGATGGTGCGGCCATCCGGCGAGACATCGACATCCATCCACGTGCCCTCATCGGTCTCGATCGGCACTTGTTCGACGGTCGCACCCTTAGGCGCTTCAACGTCCCAGTCTTCGTCGTCCTGCGCGAAGGCCGCGCTTGGCATGGCAAGCATGGAACCTGCGAGAAGGATGGCGGTGAAGTGACGCATTAACAATTCCCCTTTATGTAAGGTGAGACTAGCGCGGCGTAAGGATATTACTAGGGGCTTCCGAATGTTCAAAGCCATCAGAGAGAAACTCGCAGCGAGCAAGCGACCCTCTTCGCAGCGATCAAAGGAGCAAACCGACTATCCGGCGAGCGCAGCCACGGACGAGTATGTCTGGGTAAGTGCGATCTTCAAGAGCGCTGTGCTCAATCGCGGATGGGATGTCGATCTTTTCCACGAGGGCAGAACTGATGATGGAGCTCTGTACTTCAAGAACCAGAATGGTGAACCGATTCCAGAGGAATTGCGACCGCACAAAATCTGGGCGAATGCGGATAATCCTCCTATTAAGAAACTGCCGCCCGTCTTTGACATTGGCTATGCGACGCTCGTTTCCGAAGATGCGTGCCGCCTCTTTGATCCGTTCGATCTAGGCAAGGGCAGCTTTTGTGCGATGCGCGAAGGCATATTCCAGTCCGATCAAAGCACGCGCTACGCGACCAACTATTCGAGCTGGGTAATTGGCAATAAGAGAAGTGCGGTTTTGCTCGATCAAAGCGAGGGCAAGATGCAACTCAATCCGCTGGGTAGCGTGTGGCACCTCGAGCATGAAGATGGGTTGGCTGATGATATGATTGCAGTGTCGGGTGCTGCGCTTGGGGGGCCTGACCAGTGGGTGGACCCGCTTCTTCAAGGTTCCTTGTTTCTAAGCCGTCAACTGGGTGATGCGATTGTCGAAGCTGGCCTGAAAAAGGCCTTCTTCCTGCATCGCGCACGCGTAATTTAGTCGCTCAAGGGCCGCTCTAAGAACGAAACCAAAGAAGAAGTCGTTAGTCGAATTGCCCGCGTTTCGGCCCCAGATAGCCAAACAGATAGGCCGCCACTTTGCGCATCTGGATTTCTTCTGCGCCCTCGGTGATCCGATAGCGGCGGTGGTGGCGATAGATATGCTCGAACGGTTTGTGCCGTGAATAGCCGATGCCGCCATGCACCTGCATCGCCCGGTCGGCGGCCTCGCACACCAGCCGGTTTGCCCAGTAATTGCACATCGAAACCTTGTCAGAGATGCTCCGCTCAATCTCCTTGTGCGGCATATTGTCCATCTGCCACGCGGTCTTGTAGATCAGCATCCTCAGCATTTCGCACTGCGTTGCCAGCTCCACCAGCGGGAACTGGATAGCCTGATTTTTCGCGAGTTCCTCCCCAAAGGGTTTGCGCTCCCGCGCGTATTTCACGCTTTCCTCAATGCAATATTGCGCCGCGCCGAGCGAAGACGCCGCTTGGCGAATGCGGTTTTGGTGAACGAAGCTTTGTGCAAGCGCGAGACCTAAGCCTTCTTCACCAAGGATCACCGTTTCAGGAACCCAGACATTTGCTATGGAAAGGCGCGGGTGGTCGGTCGGCATGTTGAAGGTCCACAGCCATTCCTCAATCTTAAGGCCATCGGTGGGATTGGGGACAAGGAAGCATGTGATGCCCTTCGCATCGCCGGCCTCTCCGCTGGTCCGGGCAAACACAGCGCAATGCGTTGCGTGGTGCATTCCGGTGATCCACATTTTCTCGCCATTTATGAGCCAACCGTCTTGGCCATCGCGGGTCTCGCGCACAGCGGTCGTTTCCATATGGGTCGCGTCTGATCCGTGCTCCGCTTCGGTTAGGCCAAAGGCGACGCGGCGTGTCCGATTAAAGCCGCCTTTGATGAATTCCTGTTTCTGCGCCTCTGTGCCGAACTGCTCAAACATCTCCACGAAGGGAAAATTGCCAACGATGCTGTGCTCATTCTGAAGATCATTGTGCAGGCCAAGCCCCTTTTGCGCAAAGCCATCGCGGATCACCGCCATCCATAGGTTTGAGCCGTCCTTGCCGCCATATTGCGCAGGCGCGGAGAAACGCCAATGGCCAGCTTTGTCAGCGCGCGATGTGGCTTCGCGCAGCAAGGCTTCCCATTCTTCATTGGGCAAGCCTTCGCGGTCCCAATCGGTGCGCGCGTCCTCACGCCGGTGATCAAAGAATCGGTTGTTGTCATCCTGCATTTGCAAAGGTGTGATCTCGGCATCGATAAAGGCGTCGAGCTCGTCGAGATAGGCCTGAAGGTCGGCGGGAATTGCGAAGTCCATTTAGCTAAGGTCCTCTTCTTTTGGAGCCCATCTCTTCAACGCGACAGCCAAGGCGGGGTATTTGGGAACGTCCGCCATTGCCTTTTGAAGCGCTTGCTCCCTCAGAGATTGAAGCTGCCCTGGCTCATATAAGGATAGCACGCCCGACAAAATCGCCTGAGCCGTTTCCTGATCAGTACCAAGCGGAAAGTACTCCCGCTCCCGCTGGATCATACCCAAGGCGTTACGGGCGACCGCAAGTTGAAACCGGTCGTGGCCGCTAAGTTGCCCCTTGATGGTCGCGAGCCATTCCGACACTGCCTCCGCGATTTCACCCATATCGGCTTCACCACCAAGGCATTCCAATGGGCTTGGCGGATATACATGGCGTAGCCTTTCAACCGCCGGCGCATCCTCCTCCAGCAGCATAAGCAGATCGAGCTCCTGCTCGCTCGTCCGCCGCGAGATCACCACCCGCTCCAGCATCCTGTCTTCGCCGCTGCGCCAGACTGCCGCCATTTTCAGACACCCGAGCGCCCACCACACGGTGCGGTGGATCAGCCAATAGCGGAAACGGTCGCGGTCGACCTTCACCCCCGCCTGCGCTTCATAGGCGGCAAAGTAATCCTCCAAACTCCCCAACCCAAGCGCAGGCCGGTCGTATCGGTGGAAGCGCCACACCGCCATACAGCCGAAGGCGAGGTCTTCGTGATAATCACCGAAATGCGCTAGCTCCCAATCGAGCACACCGGTTAGCGAGCCATCTTGTGCAAGCAGGTTGCCCATGCGGAAATCGCCATGGATCAGCGCAGGTTCGATGGGATCGGGGCAATTGTCCTCCATCCATTTGAGACCCAGCGCGATGATCGGACGGTCGCCGCCCGCCTCTTCAAACTGAGCGCGAAGGTCCGCAATGGCCGCGCGGTAATCCATCACCGGAACCGCCTCAGGCAAGTCCTCGCGCGGGATCGCATGAATGCGCGCCAGATCGCGTGCTGCCTCACGCAGCAATTCGCCCGCGCCCTTCATCTCCAAGATATCTTTGGGATTGGGCGTGCCGGGCAGCGCCTGCATCACAAAGCCTGATCCGATGCCATCCTCCGGCTGCAATTCCGCAACGACACGCGGCGCGGTCACTCCGGCGGAATTGGCCGCGCGGATCACCGCCGCCTCAACATCGTGGCCAAACGGCCGGTCTTTCATAAATTCAAGGCTGGGCGCGCGGCGCAGAACGAAACCCCTGCCGCCGCTGAAGAAATGCCAGCTCTCCATCGTCGCGCCGCCAGTCAGCCGCATCAGATCGCGCGGCGCATCATAGCCCACGCGCGCCATCGCCAGCGTCAGCCCCTCGATCAATTCGTCCGCGCTAGCGGTCATGCCTTCCCCTTGCTGCCACTCGCTGCCATGAGTGCGCGAACGCATAATGTCACAAACGAGAATGCCTGCAATGAAGAAACGCCATATCGCCCTCGCCGCGCTTGCTCTGATCGGGATTGGAGCAGGAACAGCCGCCTATGTCGCCAGCCCGACCATTCACGAAGGCGCTGATGGCGAAGCACCGGAGCTGGGCCGATATGGCGAATATTCAGTCGGCACGCAGGAACTGCTCATCGGCGTGCCTGACCGGGTGAACTTCTCAAAAGCGGGAATGATCACGGGACAGCTCTCTGAGGATGAAGAGATGCCGATGCTTCAAGTGCGCGTCTATTACCCAGCGGAAGCCCGCTCCGTTGCGCCGCCCATCACCTATACGCACACTATAAGGGCGGTTGCATTGGACCCTATCACGCTCGACTTTGAAGGACGCGCTCATCCTGATGCCCCGGCGATGAGCGCCGAGCAATTGGGAGGCAAGGTCCCGCTTGTCATCATGAGCCACGGGTTCAACGGCTGGAGCACACAGTTCAGTGCGCTTGCGGAACACATCGCCTCTCGCGGTTATGTCGTCGCCTCGATCGACCATGCCGATATGCAAATCGAAGGGGTTAGCGATTTTGTTCATTCATTCAGCAAGGTTCTGGCCAATCGCACGATTGATCAGCGCGCTGTGCTGAAGGAAATGCGCGGCAATATCGGGCAGGACGCGAGCGGGTTTTACAATCTGATCGACCCAGAGCAGGTCGGCATTATCGGATATTCGATGGGCGGCTATGGCGCGCTGGCGACCGCTGGCGCGGACTATGATTACGCAAGCAGCACTTTTGACACCGTGCCTGATGCGGCGCTCGATATGACCCGCTCAATCGTCTCAAAGGATGCTGGAATCGATGCGGTGATCGCCTTTGCACCGTGGGGCGGCCAGCCGGATAACCGCGTGTGGAGCGCGCAGACTTTGGCCGCGGTTACCGCTCCGGTGCTCGTTATCGGCGGCAGCAAGGATGATGTCTCCAATTATGATGAGGGGATCAGCTGGATTTTCGAATCGCTAACCGGGACGCAGCGCCATATGCTGACCTTTCGAGAAGCGCGGCATAATATCGTTGGCAATGCCTTTGACGTGCCTGAAGATGCGCCATTTCGTGTCGCGGAGTTCCTTGCCGAACCTGTGTGGCGGCAAGACCGGATCAACGGCATCAACCAGCACTTCGTCGCGGCCTTTCTGGACCTCCATCTGAAGGGCGACGAGGACAAAGCGGGCTACCTCAACGTGCCCGTGCCAAACGCCAATGATAGCGGCTGGGAAACCAGCTTTGGCGAGCAGTTGAATGGCAAATTTGCAGGCGCGGATGAACCAGAGCATTGGCGCGGGTTTCAAAAGCGCTGGGCCGCGGGACTGACGATGGAGCGCAAGGCGACGGGGGAATAGCCTCTCTTTGCGACCGGAACCACCCGCACCCTCCGCCCTACTCCTCTTTGCCCTACCGCTCCGCTACTTGAGGGTGGAAAACCGGATCATCACATTTTCCCAACGAAAACGGCCGCCTGAGTTTCCCCAAGCGGCCGTTTTATTGTTCGAGAATTATCCCGTGATTAGCTGATCTGCTTGCGCATCCGCTTCGCGCGGCTCGCTGGGCTCGGGTGGGTTTTCAGCAAATCAATGCCTCCGCCAGAGCTCATAGTGGCGAGCTTTTCCATCGCAGTCACGCAGCCTTCAACATCGTAATTGTTGGCTTTCATGAACTCGATTGCATAATCGTCTGACTTGCGCTCCGCCTTTTGCGAATGCTGTGCGGTCACCACGTCACCAAACATTTTGCCAAGCTCAGAATTGGCAATCCGGCGCACATCGCTGCTCGCCGTACCAGCAACGCTCAGCGCCGCGTCTTGCTGCATGCTGCGCTTCATGCGCTTTTTGCCATGCTCCAGCTTAACGTGACCGATTTCGTGGCCAATCACGCACCGCACTTCGTCGTCGTTAAACTGATCCATCAGGCCAGCCATAACCCGCACCGTGCCATCACCCATGGCAAAGGCATTCACATCCTTCACCAGATAGGCTTTGATATCGAGATCAAGCCCATCATAATTATCGAGGCCTTCAGTGAGAGCTGCAAGACGCTGACCATAGGGATCATCCATCGTCGCAATTGGGTTCTTGCTGTCCATGTCCTCCGAAATCTGGCTGAAGAATACGACAATTTCTTCGTCAGAATAGCTGGCCGCCTCAGCCACTTTCTTGGCCGATTTGATCGCATTTCCGACATTGAACTGCGCGTAAACCGGCACGGCCATCGCACCGCCAGCCACACATGCCATCAACGCCAGCGCGGCGCCTCGCGTTTTCGTGAATTTAAGACCCATCATAAAATAACCCCACTGCTACAAAATATGCGGCGACCTCGCATCCACTTGCGAGGCCGCAACGGCCCGTCTTCAGGCCACTACATTATCTTTCTTAACAGTAATTACCTGCGGATAGGTAAATTCCTTTAGCCCTTCCTTGCCATATTCTGCGCCAAAGCCGGATTGCTTGTGCCCGCCAAACGGCGCGAACGGCGACAAGTGCATGAATTCATTGATCCAAACTGTGCCAGTTTCAAGCTGCTCTGCAATCTCTACGCCTTTTTCGGTGTCGGCCGTCCAGACCGCACCAGCCAAGCCATATTCGGAATTGTTAGCGCGCTCGATCGCCTCTTCTTCGGTAGAGAATTTCATGAGCGGCATCACCGGGCCAAACTGTTCTTCGGCCACAATCCGTGCGTCTTCTGGTGGATTATCAAGGATGGTGATCGGCACATAATAGCCAGAGCCTGATGGATCGGTTTCACCGCCGACAAGGAAGTTATAACCCTTGTCCTTGGCATCCTCGATCAGCTCAACCACGCGGTCGAACTGCTTTTTGTTTTGGATCGGACCAACGCCTGTGCCTTGCTGCGCGCCGTCACCCACTGTGACTTGGCTCGCATATTCCGCGATCGCCGCGGACAGTTCATCATAAATATCTTCGTGGATGTAGATCCGTTTGGCCGCGATGCAGACCTGGCCGGCGTTTTGGAAGCTGGACCAGAACAATTGCTCTGCCACCTTCTTGGGATCAGCATCAGGCATTACGATAGAAGCGTCATTGCCGCCCAGTTCCAGTGTAATGCGTTTCAAGTCAGCGCTTGCGCCTTCCATGATCTTTTTGCCGGTCGCGGTTGAACCGGTGAAAGTGATCTTATCAATATCAGCGTGCTGCGTGATCATCGGGCCCAGCGCATCATCGCCGGTGATGATGTTAACAACGCCTGCTGGCACTTTATCCGCGATCAGCTCCGCAATGCGAAGGGTGGCGAGCGGGGTAAAGGGCGACGTTTTGAGCACAATGGTGCAGCCTGCCAGCATTGCGGGCACGATCTTCTGGATCGCCATCATCACTGGGAAGTTCCACGGCACAATGCCTCCGACCACGCCCACCGGCACTCGGCGCGTACGGCTGAGGCGTTCATCGCTGTCTTCGTTAATCTCGTCTTCGAGTTCCAGCGTGGATTGCGCGGCAGAAATGGCCGCTGCTCCGTAAATCTCGCCTTTGGCTTGTTGGTGAGGCTTTCCCTGTTCGCTGGTCAGTAGACGGAACAGCTCATCGGCGTTTTCCTTGATCGCGCCTGAAATCGCCATAATCGCAGCGCGCCGTTCTTCAATCGGAGTTTTCTTCCAGCTTTTGAACGCTGCGCGTGCCGCCGAGACCGCTTGATCCAGCTCAGCCGCGCCGCAAGCAGGAACCTGCCCGATCACTTCTTCATTAGCCGGATTGACCACATCGAGCCATTCGCCGTTTTCGATCAATTCGCCATTGATGAGATTTTTGTACTGGGTGACCATAAGATGTGCCTCTCTCGAATCTGTTGTTCTGTTGCCAGCAAGGTGGACCCTTGAGGCACAAGTTTCAATTGAAGATTGGCTTAATGCGGGCCAAGAGCGCAACCAGTGCGTGAGCAGGCCCTTGCCCGTTCGCAGCAATCTGACTTAACGCGCGTGAGTAAGCACGCATCGCATCAAAGGACGACAGGCATGGCAAGCCCATGGACAATCGGCATTATCGGCGGCTCTGGGCTTTATGCCATTGCCGGATTGGAAGAGCAGCAGTGGATTTCCATCGAATCCCCGTGGGGTGAGCCATCAGACGCTGTTCTATGCGGGCGGATCGGTGATGTGCGGGTGCGTTTTCTGCCGCGCCATGGCCGCGGCCACCCGATTTCCCCAAGCGAGCTAAACTCGCGCGCCAACATTGATGCACTGAAACGTGCCGGCTGCACCGACATTCTGGCGATCTCAGCTGTCGGGTCTTTGCGAGAAGAGATTGCGCCGGGTCATTTCGCACTGGTCGATCAGTTCATTGACCGCACAATGGGGCGGCCATCCAGCTTTTATGGCTCAGGCTTTGTCACCCACGTCTCTATGGCTGATCCCGTCTGCCCGCGCTTGTCGCAAATGGCAGCAGAGGCGCTTACCGCGGCGCAAGGCACGATTGCCACTGGCGCGACATATCTTGCGATGGAGGGACCGCAATTCTCCACCCGCGCTGAAAGCCGGATGTACCGCGAATGGGGCGCGGATGTGATCGGCATGACAGCTATGCCTGAGGCGAAGCTGGCCCGCGAAGCAGAGCTGCCTTATGCATTGGTCGGCATGGTCACAGATTATGATTGCTGGCGTGAAGGCGATGAGGTTGATGTGGCACAGGTGGTCGCACAAATGCAGGAAAACGGCGAGCTAGCGCGCGATATGGTGCTGCGTTTCATCAAGGCGTTGCCGGCGGAGCGCGAACCGTCTCCGATTGATTTTGCATTGGATGATGCCGTGATCACCGCGCCTGATGAACATGATGAGGAATTGATCGCAAAGCTGGATGCGGTTTCTGGGAGGCTTTTCGGTTAATCGACTACGCGCAGACAGGCGCCGCCTATTGAGACGGGGGAGCCCAATCACCAGCCAACGGTTCAAATTTACGCGCCCGGATCGATTGCCATACACCAGCAGCAAAATATGGGTCGGCTTCAAACTTTTCGCGGGCTGATCCTTCATCATCAGCTTTAATGACCAGCAGCGACCCCAGCGTTTCGTCGCCATCCTTCAATGGCCCCGCAAGGGCGAAGTCATCCCGGTGAGCTTCCAAATGCTCAAAATGCACCGCGCGAAATCGTTCACGCAATGCCGGGCCATTTTCGCCATCAAGGCAGTAAAATGCATAAAACGGCACGTCTCAGAACTCCGGCTTGCGCTTTTCGACAAACGCCCGCGTGCCTTCATCAAAATCTGGCAGCGTAAAGGCGCGGGCGAACATGGCGGTGGTCTCGTCGTTCTCGGCGCTCTGCCCGTCGAGCGCAAGGCGGATCATGCGCTTATTCTGGCGGATGGAATGCGGGCTTGCCTCCAGCAGACTGGCGATCATAGCATCAGGCGTTTCCGTGATACCTTCGATTAGGCCTATGCGCAGCGCTTCATCGGCATCGCATAACTCGCCGGTGTAGAGTATTTTACGCGCCTGTCCCGGTCCAACCAAATCGACCAGCAGCTTCACATCGTGAAAGGGATAAACCAAGCCCAGCTTTGCCGGAGTAATGCCAAAGCGCGCTGCCTCAGTCGCAATCCGCATATCACACGCCAGCGTCAGGCCGCACCCGCCGCCGATGCAATCGCCCGTTATCCAAGCGAGCGTGGGCATATCAAGCCGTGCCAAGCGGTGCTGAACTGCGCCAATGGCCGCCTGATTTGCCTGATGCCAGGCAAGATCATCCTTATGCTCAAGCATTTCGCGAATATCAGCTCCGGCACAAAACGCGCCGCTTTGCGCTGATCGCAAGACCAGCACTTTGATCGCGGGATCGCTTTGCGCCTGATCCAGCAGCGCGGGCATTGCGCGCCACATTGCCGCCGAAAACGCATTGCGCTTGTCCGCGCGGTCGATCAGCAGGTGGCCAACCGGGCCTTTGTGTTCGAGACGCAAAGTCACTGCGTTTCTCCCAGTTGCGGGGCCGGGCGCGGCGACCAGTTTTCCCCAGCGAACCGTATGGGCGAGGCAATGTGATGGCCCCCGCCATCCGTTTCTACCCACAGTCCGCGTTCGGCAATATGCGGTTCATCCAGCGCTTCACGAAAATTCAGCACAGGCGCGAACGCCACATCCTTATCCGCGAACCAATCCGTCCATTCATCGCGCGTTTTGCTGGCAAATGTCTGACGCAGGAAGGCAATGAGTTCGCCCTGCTCGCCAGCCGGAGCCTGCGCAATGGGCAATAAATCTTCGCGGCCCAGCGCGTTCAGTAGGTTGCGAGCAAACTTCACCTCGCGTCCGCCTAGCGCGATGTATTTTTGATCACGCGTTTCATAGACTTGGTAAAACGCCGCCCCGCCTAGCGATCTTTGCGCGGATGACCGAGGGCTATCACCGTCTGCAATCGCCGCGCTGGCGGTATGCGCGCACCACGGCAGCAGGCTGTCAAACATCGCACAATCGATATACGCGCCCTCACCGCTGCGTTCACGCCCGAGCAAAGCCATCAGCACCGCACTCAGTCCGGTGAGACCAGCGGCCATATCGCTGCTGGCGACACCGGGGACGACAGGTGCGCCATCTGGCCCATCATTGACAGAAAGAAACCCGCTCATCGCCTGCACCGCCATATCGTGTGCGGGATGGTGAGCGAGCGCGCCGTCCTGACCGAATGCTGTCAGCGAGCAATAGATGATGTCCGGTTTAATCGATTTGACCGCGCTATAATCAAACCCCAACCGCGCCATTACGCCGGGCCGAAACCCTTCGACCAGCACATCGGCGCTTCCAATCAGCTGCCGCAAGCGCGCCTTGCCGCTCTCACTTTTTAGATTAAGCGTTTCGCTGTGTTTGCCGCGATTGCAATTGGCGAACCACACTGATTGCGGGCCTTGTGCAGTGTCTTCAAACGGCTCTTGCTCGCGCGCTGGATCGCCTGCAGGCGGCTCAACCTTGATAACCTGCGCGCCTTGCTCCGCCATCATCATGGTCATGATTGGACCCGGCAGAAACTGCGTCAGATCCAAAACGGTAATGCCTGTGAGTTTGCCCATGCCGCGCGGCCTAGCCCGCCAAGCCTTGTGACTACAACAACTATTGCGTGCGCTCTTGATTGCAATTGAAACCGGGTTCAGATCACGAGGAGACCTCCAACAACGAAGTGCGACTCACCTGCTTTGACAAACATCCAACCGCTTGACCGATCCGAACTGCGCCGCGCCTATCGCATGGAAGAAAACGCCTGCGTTGCAGAACGGCTTGAGCAAGCTGCCCCCGCTGCGCGCGTGCATGTCGAAGCGGCCGGACTTGCAACCCAATTGATTGAGGGTGCGCGCAAGAAAAAGGCGAGTGGGATCGACGCTTTCTTGCAGCAATATGGCCTTGATACCGACGAAGGCATTGCCCTGATGTGCATGGCAGAGGCGCTGCTGCGTGTGCCTGATGCCGATACCGCCGATGCCCTGATCAAGGATAAAATTGCGGCGGTGGATTGGTCAGAGCATTTGGGCGAAAGCTCCTCCACCTTCGTCAATGCAGCCACATTTTCTTTGATGCTGACAGGCGAAGTGATCGACCCGCCAGACCAGCATCAGCGCGGCATGGGATCGACTCTGCGCCGCACCGTGAACCGTTTGGGCGAACCGGTGGTGCGCAAGGCCACGCTTCAAGCGATGCGCATTCTGGGCGGACAGTTCGTCTTCGGCCGCACCATCGACGAGGCGCTGAACCGCGCGAAGCCGGAACGCGCCAAAGGCCTGACCCACAGTTTCGATATGCTGGGTGAAGCAGCAATGACCTTTGCTGATGCCTCGAAATACCGCGAGGCGTATGAAGGGGCGATGGATCGTCTCGCGAAAGAAGCCAAAGGCGGGATCGGACCATCGCCCGGCATTTCGGTGAAGCTATCAGCGCTGCACCCCAAATATGATTTCTTCCATGCGCGCCAAGCACGCGAAGACATTGTGCCGATTGTCCGGGCGCTTGCGGAGAAGGCTCGGGATGCAGACATTCACTTCACCATTGATGCCGAAGAGGCTGAGCGGCTCGAACTGTCGATGGACATTATCGAAGCGCTGGTCAGCGATGACAGCCTGTTTTTGCGCGATGATGGCACACGCTGGGAAGGGTTTGGCCTGGCGCTGCAAGCCTATCAGAAACGCGGGCTGACCTTGTGCGATTGGGCCGCGAAACTTGCGCGGCGGCACGGGCGTAAATTGTTCGTGCGGCTGGTGAAAGGCGCCTATTGGGACAGCGAGATCAAGCTATCTCAAGTGGGCGGTTACACCGATTACCCCGTATTCACTCGCAAGCTTGCGACCGATGTCAGCTATCTCGCCTGCGCCGCGCGATTGTTTGAGCACGCCGATGTGATCCGCCCGGCCTTCGCGACCCACAATGCCTATACCATCGCAGCGGTAAAAGCGCTTGGCCAAGACCGGTCCTTCGAATTTCAGCGTCTGCACGGCATGGGCGAAGAGGTTTACGACGCGCTGGGCGCGATAGAAGGCAACAATCGCACCCCGGTGCGCATTTATGCGCCTGTTGGCGGGCATAAGGAATTGCTCGCCTATCTGGTGCGCCGCTTGCTGGAAAACGGGGCGAACACCAGCTTCGTCAACCGCATGGGCGATGCCGATGTACCGGCCTCAGATCTGGTAACAGACCCGGTTGCGGACCTCGCCGCGCTTTCGCCTTATCGCAATCCGGCGATTCCGCTGCCTGCGGATATATTCGGATATCGCCAGAACAGCGCAGGGACCGACCTGTCTGATCCGCTGGTCCTCAACCCCTTGCAAAAACAGCTGGATCAACTGGCCGATCGCCAATGGCATGCAGAGCCGACTTTCCCGGCTGGGGAAGCTGGCGAGATCGCGCCGATCACCATGCCGCATGACTTGACCAGCCAAGTCGGCACACGCCGCGATTCCACGGCTGAAGAGGTCGATCACGCGATCACTAAAGCCATCGCCATCCAGCCGGGCTGGGACGGGCTGGGCGGAGAGAAACGCGCGCTGCTGCTAGAAGAAACCGCCAATTTGTTTGAAGAGCATTCGGCAGAGTTCTTGTCGCTTTGCCAGCGCGAAGCGGGCAAAACGCTGCTCGATGGTGTGCTGGAGCTGCGCGAAGCGGTCGATTTTCTGCGCTTCTACGCCGCCGAAGCGCGGCGGCAGTTCAGTGAGCCGATTACTCTGCCCGGTCCCACGGGTGAGGAGAACCTGCTGCGGATGCATGGGCGCGGCGTTTTTGCGACAATTGCGCCGTGGAATTTCCCGCTGGCAATCTTCATCGGCATGGCTTCTGCCGCGCTGGCCGCAGGCAATTCAGTGATCGCCAAACCGGCTGAACAAACCCCGCTGATCGCCGCTCTGGCGGTGAAGCTGTGCCATCAGGCCGGCATCCCGCAAGAGGCACTGCAATTGCTGCCCGGCGCGGGCGATGTCGGCCAGATGATCACGTCCGATCCGCGCCTTGCCGGGGTCGCCTTTACCGGCTCGACAGAGACAGCGCGCGCCATCAACCAAACGCTCGCCGCGCGCGAAGGGCCGATTGCAACTCTGATCGCGGAAACCGGCGGGCAAAACGCCATGATCGTCGATTCCAGCGCTTTGCCAGAACAAGTCGTGCGCGACGTTATCGCCAGCGCGTTTCAAAGCGCCGGACAGCGCTGTTCAGCCCTGCGTGTCCTCTATCTGCAAGAAGACGTGGCTGGCACCATGCTGGAGATGATTGAGGGCGCGTTTGATGCGCTGTCAATCGGCGATCCGGCTGATCTCGCCACCGATGTTGGCCCCGTCATTGATCCCGATGCGCAGGCCGCGCTGGAACGTCACGTCGCGCGGCGTGAACAGAACGGACAGGCCGTGCGCCGCAGCCCCCTGCCAGAGACGACAGCAGACGGATGCTTTGTCGCACCGACGATTATTGAGGTGGATTCGATCCTAGATCTGAAGCGTGAGAATTTCGGCCCCGTGCTGCATGTCGCGCGGTTCGCCGCCAGCGATCTCACCCAAGTGATCGGCGATATCAATGCGACTGGATACGGCCTGACGCTGGGCCTGCACAGCCGCATCGCAGCCACGCGCCATTTGGTGGAAGCGCGCGCGACGGTCGGCAATTTCTACGTCAATCGCAACCAGATCGGCGCAGTGGTGGAAAGCCAACCCTTTGGCGGCGAAGGCCTGTCAGGAACCGGGCCCAAAGCAGGCGGCCCGCACTATGTCGCGCGCTTCGCCACAGAGCGCGTTACGTGCGTCGATACAACAGCGGCAGGCGGTAATGCGAGCCTGCTGGGACAAGAGCTTGCGCCTTAGCGTGATTTCGCATTAAGCCTGCTGCCATGGCACGTCTTTTCACGCTTGTTTTCGCAGTCTTAGCGCTCGTGTGGAGCGGCCCGGCGTTCGCTGCTGTGACAGTGCATTTTCATAGCTTTAACGGATCGGTCTTGTTCGGACGCTACCCGCACACCTTCATTGTTTTGGAAGGCAAGCTGTCCAATGGCACGCAGGTGAATGAGAATTACGGGTTTACCGCGAAAAAGGTCTCACCAGCGATTTTGAGCGGGCCGGTCTATCACGATATCAGCGTGGAAAAGCCGAAGTATATCAAGAAAACGAACCGGCATTTTTCGGTCGTAATCAGCGATGCGCAATACGCCCGCATCAAACGCGAAGTCGCCGCTTGGCGCGATGCGCCGGGTAAATATTACAATCTCGACACACGAAACTGCATCCACTTTGTCGGCGCGATAGCAAAGATCGCCGGGATCAAAGTTGAGTACCCTCAAAAGATGCTGCGCCGCCCGAAGAAATGGCTCAACCATGTGACGGGGCTTAACCCTGGATTGGGCGCGAAGAAGATTTAGACGAGATTGTTTGGTGGCGCCGTCAAACGCCGGGCGCTGCGCATCCGCGTTGCTTGGCTTTCGGGTCATTAAGCGCGGCGTTCGTGTCCTATGAGCGAGGAAATCGCGCGCCAGATGGCATATGGAAAACAAAAAACACAAACTCTCCCCACACCTAAAACCCTGACGGCGCTTGCCCCAGCGCGCTCGTTCGGGAATCAATCATGAATGGCTATTCTTTCAGACAAATGGATTCGCGAGCAGGCTCTCAACAACGGTATGATAGAGCCGTTTGTTGAAGCTCAGCGGCGCGAAGGCGTGATTTCCTACGGTGTATCATCGTTCGGTTATGACGCGCGGGTCGCGCCGGAATTCAAGATTTTCACCAACGTGAACTCCGCAACGGTCGATCCGAAGAACTTTGACGCGGAAAGCCTCGTCGACCGCGAAACCGATGTCTGCATCATTCCGCCCAATTCCTTTGCCCTTGCGCGCACGGTCGAATATTTCCGCATCCCCGACGATGTGCTGGTCATCTGCCTTGGCAAAAGCACCTATGCCAGGTGCGGGATCATCGTGAATGTCACCCCGCTTGAGCCGGGTTGGGAAGGCCATGTAACGCTGGAATTTTCCAACACCACGCCGCTGCCTGCAAAAATCTATGCCAATGAAGGCGCATGCCAGTTTTTGTTCCTGCAGGGGAACGAACGCCCCGAAGTTACCTATGCCGATCGTGCGGGCAAATATATGGGCCAGCGCGGGGTTACGCTTCCCCGGCTTTGAGGGACTGCAGCTTTAATCGGCTGCCGGCGGAACTTACGCTGCCGTAGCGGCTTTGACTCTCTGACTGCGCGCGCGCATCAAGCGCGCCAAAGGAGAGCAATTCATGGCCGATACTGAATTTGACGTAATCATCTATGGCGCGACCGGGTTCACCGGGCGGCTTGTGGCTGAACATTACATCCGCGAATATGCGGGTAGCACGGACGCACCGAAGTGGGCGATGGCCGGGCGAAGCTTGGAAAAGCTGGAGGCCGTGCGCGATGAAATCGGCGCGCCAGCATCAACGCCGCTGGTCGTTGCTGATGCCGATGACATGGCCAGCCTTGAGGCGATGTGCGCCCGCACCAAAGTGGTGCTGACAACCGTTGGCCCATACCAGCTTTATGGCGATAATCTGGTTGAGGCCTGCGTTAAGACCGGAACCGATTACACCGATCTGTGCGGCGAGCCGACATGGATGCGCGAAAAGATCGACCAGCATAGCGAAGCGGCCAAGGCGAGCGGCGCGCGCATCTGCTTTTCCAGCGGGTTCGATTCCATTCCCTTCGACCTCGGCGTGCTGATGGCGCAAAAGGAAGTCGAAAAGCGGACTGGCAAGCCTTCGCCACGTATCCGTGGCCGCGTGCGCGCCATGGCAGGCGGCGCATCAGGCGGCACGGTTGCCAGCATGACAGAAACGATGAAGGCGGTTGCCAAGAACCCCAAGCTAATCGGCATTCTGCGCAGCTCATTCGGTCTGACGCCGGGTTTCGAAGGGCCAAGCCAGCCGTCAGGCATGGTGCCAGGTTTTGAAAAGGATCTCGACAAATGGTCCGCCCCGTTCGTGATGGCACCGATCAACACCAAAAACGTCCACCGCACCAACTTCCTGCTCGGCCACCCGTACGGCGAAGACTTCGTCTACGATGAGATGATGCTGACCAGCCCGGGCGAAGCGGGCAAGAAAATGGCCGAAGCGGCAACCGAAATGATGAAGAACCCGTTCGGTGCAAAGCCCCCTAAGCCCGGCGAAGGGCCGAGCAAGGAAGAGCGTGAGAACGGCCATTACGATGTCGTGTTTGCAGCCGACCTGCCTGATGGAGGACACCTGTATTACGGCGTCAAAGGCAAATATGATCCGGGTTACGGCTCAACCAGCCGGATGATCGGCGAAACCGCGATTGGCCTGCTATCCTGCGATGCGCCCGGCGGGATCGGCACGCCAGGATCGTTTATGGGTGAGGATTTGGTCAAACGGCTTGAAGAACATGCCGAACTGACCTTTGCCGCTGAAAACTAAGCCTCAAATTCAAGACAAAAAGGGGCGGGGTCGGCATATTCCAGCCCCGCCCTTTGCACGTGCATCTAGTGAGGGGCTAGAAACTAACGCGGACGCTTGCCTTGGCGTTGCGTCCGGCCAGCGGCACGAAATCTTTGGTAAAGCTCGCGTGGCGGCGGCCAACGACATCAAAGATGTTGTCTACACCGACCAGCACCGTCACGTTTTCGCGGCTTGGCAGGGGACGCCAGGCAACCGATGCGTTGACCAGAGTGAACGAGTCCGTCTCTGTTTCAAAGGCAGCGACATCGTCTTGCTCGCCAAACCATTGCACTTCGGCGCGGAAATCAAACGCTGGCGTTTGCGCTTCCAATGCGCCCAGCAACTCCACCGGCGGAATGCGCGGAATGGCTGATCCATCGTCGAGTTCTGCATTGATGTAGGAACCGCGCAAATCAGTCAGCAATGTCAAATTGCCATCATTGTAGAATGGGAAAGTCACCTCTCCTTCCACACCGAAATAGTTCGCATCATCTTGCCGGTAGACGAAGACAGGTAGACCGTCTTCTTCATCAGGCGTTTCTTCTAGGAAGATGTAATTATCGAACCATTGCTGGAACACTGCAACGCTGAATTGCGCCGTGCCCACTGTCCCGCGCGCGAACGCTTCGACGCCCCATGCGCTTTCAACATCGAACGTCGGATCGCCAATTTCAAAGGCTTGCGTGGCAATGTGAGGGCCGTTGGAAAACAGCTCTTCCGCGCTTGGCGCTCGCTCTACCCGCGATAGGTTTACGCCTGCGCGAAGGGCTTGCTCGCCCTCCCAGACTAGGCCCAGCGCACCGGAGAAAGTCGTGAAGTCACGCGCTACGCCTACTTCTTGCGCTTCAACATCGGTAAATTCGACCCGGCCAGCGCCTTCGATCTGGAATGGTCCCGCACCATATTCCTGCAAGGCAAAAACAGCGAACTGATCGGTAATGTTCGGCGGAACGTAAGCTTCTGCGCCTTCGGCAAAGAAATCGCGATAAGTGTATTGCACGCCAAGCGATCCGCGCAGAGGGCCGGTTTCTTTTTGCGTGAGCTCGGCGCGCGCTTCGATCGATTTGCTGTCGAACGTGGTGCCGATCTCATCGCCTTCAAATTCTGTGTGGGTGTAATCGGAATAGCCGGCGCGCAGTTTCAGCCGTTGGAAGAACCCATCACCCAGTGCAATGTCACCGCGGAAATCGGCACGGAATTGCTCAAGGCCGATGGTGACGATTTCTTCGCCTTCTTCCTCTTCACCCTCTCCTTCGCCTTCTTCGCCCTCTTCTTCCGCGTGCTCAGTACCCGGGCGGCCGGGGACGCCATATTCGGTATCATACCAGCCGACCGACGCGCCAAACGTACTGTCACCCAGGATCAAACCGAAGCCTGTGTTGATCGTCCATGTTTGCGTTGCAGAATTGGGAACGACACCGCGCTGATCAGCCGCTTCGCGCAGCTCTTGCGCTTCTTCGGTTTCGCCTTCTGCTTCTTCTTCAGCGGCAAGCTCAAGAATTTCACTGCGCAGCGCAGGCGCAATCTGAAACCCGCCAATTTCGAAATCATCGGTTTCACGGTAAGAACCATCGACATGCAGGACGAGGTTAGGGCCAACCGCAAAATCAAGCGATGCCCCGCCATTTCGCAGATCAAAGGCTGAATTCCACGCCGCGAGCGCATCCAAGTGGATCGTCTCATCAGGTATGCGGGTTGGGATGCGTTTGTCGATGACGTTCACCGCGCCGCCGATGGCTTGGCTGCCATAAAGCAGCACGGCCGGCCCGCGCAGCACTTCAATCCGTTCTGCTGTCAGCGGGTCAATCGTAGTCGCGTGATCGACCGAAGTGTTGGACACATCAGCGGTGCCGAGGCCATCAATCAGAACACGCACACGCTCGCCTTGGAAACCGCGAAGGACAGGGCGCGATGCCCCGGGTGCAAAGCCAGAGGCCGAAACACCCGGCAATTTGGCGAGCACTTCACCGATCTGGCCATCAAGGTTGCGCTGAATATCGTCAGCTTCGAAAACCGACGTGCCAGCCAGAATATCAAGCTGCTTGAGGCCCGCTGCGCTGACGACAATCGTGCCATCAGTATCTACGCGGCGAGAATGCAGGTCGTCTTCGACCCGGTCCGCTCGCTCTGCGGCGCCTTGGTCAGACGACCCCTGATCTTGCGCGACAGCCGGGCTGGCCACCACGCCAAAGGCGAGTGAAGCGGCAAGCGCGCCGCGCGACGTAATTGTTCGAGAAATGTTGAGGTTCATGATCGTCCCTGATCGGTAGCATCGAAATAATGAGATAACGTAACATGCCAATAACAGTGCCCGCTGCGGTTGCAAGTGCGAATGCGCTCTCTTCGACGAAATGCGGTGGATGGCCGATGAGGGACGCGATTTTGCAAGGGAGTTTGGCGATGGCTCGCGGCTCTCGCACGGCGCCGCGCCCTCCGCGGGAGCCAGGAGAAGCATTCACCGGCATCTCAGTCGCGAAACGGTCGCGAAAATTGAGCGAGGGGTTCGAAACAGTGTACGCGAGCGATTAAACCGCCCCAAGGGGCAGTGTTGGAGTAGGATTGATTCTTGAAAAAAATGGAGCGGGCGAGGCGATTCGAACGCCCGACCCCAACCTTGGCAATATTCGATGCGATGCTATCACTTTGATTTAGCGATAATATTTTGCCATATTCTAGACCCGAACACCATTCGAATACTGTGAGCTGAATAGTCGGTTCTTGAAGAGTCGTAACCACTGAGTGTTTGACGATCAGCCTCCTACAGCTATCGTCGTAGGTCAAACTCAACCAGCTTGGTGTACTATGAAATCCAAAGACAGAGACGAAAAGTCTTTAAAAACAACACCTGAGACGGAAATCATCCTCAGAGATGATGATAACAAATTCAGTAAAAGTTCTATATGGGTAGAGAGTGCGAACTTTTACGGAAAAACCAAGTCCGATGAATATCTCATTCTCGGCTTCGACACGGAATTTAAAACACCGGATGAAGCATTATCGTACGATGAAATACGAGCCGGGGACGGAAAGTACAAGGTTCTCTCCTACCAGTTCCACTGTAGCGTTTACGACCCTTCACAGCCCGAAACTAAGGAGTGGAGTGGGATTTGTTATCCCGATGGTGATGAGCGCTTGGGTCTCACTGACATTCTCATTTTTGCTTTTTCCGAAGGAATCAAATCTGGTTCCGTGTCGAAAATACCATCTACGATCTACATCGCTGGCCACTTCACACGAGCTGATTTTCCTGCCTTTGGTGATTTCAAAAACATCACCGAGCTGATCTCAAGCGTTCGAAATACCTTCCTCAACATTGGCAACTTCATCCCGGTCACAATCCGCTTCTCTGAAAACGACAAGATCGATTTGAAGGTCATTCTGCGCGACACGATGTTGCTAACACCTGCAACCTCCAAGAGCCTTGCTGCACTTGGCGATTTGGTGGGTCTAGAGAAGCTCTCGCTAGACCCTGACCCCCAAAAGGCTCTTCACTACAAAGCCAACATGGATGCCCTGCTCCGGGACAATCCTGATCTCTTCGAGGAATATGCTATTCGAGATGCGGTGATCTGTGTCCGCTATCTCGAACAGCTCATCGAACAATGTGAGGACATTCTAGGCAAAAGAAAGGTCCCGGCTACGCTAACCTCCATTGGCGTCGATCTGCTGATGGACGCTTGGAAGAATGATCTGGGAATTGATCCTCTCGAGCTCCTCGGACAAGAGAGGATCGAAGAGCAATACTTCAGCAAAAAGCACAATCGCTTCTTTACGAAGACCAAGACGGTCAATCTCCAGAAAGTTGATTGGCATGTACAGCTTGCCACTGAGTGTTATCACGGTGGCCGAAATGAGCAGTTTTGGTTTGGTCCTTCGTTTGAGGACGACTGGACTGACTACGACCTCGCCGGTGCATATCCAACGGCGATGGCTCTTATTGGCAAACCTGATTGGCACAATCTCGATGTGTCCAAGAAGGTGTCGGACTACACCCCTTCAACTCTTGGTATGGCCAATATCTCCTTCAAGTTTCCAAAGTCTGTTCGATATCCCACTCTCCCGGTGCGCACTGAGAATGGTCTGGTCTTCCCAAGAGAAGGCGAATGTTATTGCGCTGCTCCAGAAATAGCTTTGGCCAAGTCCCTTGGGGCTAAAATCAAGATTATGCACGGGGTGATCGTTCCGACGGATGCTGACACACCGATCTTTGGGAAGTTCATAAGCGAATGCATCAAGAAGCGTCTGTCGTATGAAAAAGGGTCTCTGAAGGCCCTTTTTTGGAAAGAGCTGAGCAACTCGAGCTATGGCAAAACAGCGCAAGGCTTGAGGCAGAAGCGTGTCTATGACCTGCGTGATCGAGAGACTAAGCCTCTACCCCCGAGCAAGATCACCAATCCCTTTTTTGCTGCCTTTATCACGTCCTTCGTGCGCTCTGCGCTTGGTGAGATCATGAATGCACTTCCGAAGGAGGTATGTGTGTTCAGCTGCACGACCGATGGTTTTTTGACCAATGCAACTCCTGATCAGATTGCTGAAGCGTCGAAAGGTCCAATCGCTGACCTATTCCGTAAAAGTCGGGGGGCGCTGACCGGCGACCCAACTATGCTGGAGGTTAAGCATCAGGTCCGTCAGCTGCTTGGGTGGAGAGCACGTGGCCAAGCCACCTTGAAGGATGGAACCACCGATCAAGGCGATGGCATGAACATCGTGCTTGCCAAAGGCGGGATATTTACACCTGAGTTCTATGACACTGATCGGCTTAGAAACGACAACATCGTCAAGATGTTTCTCGGTCGCCAGCCTGATGATGAAATCCCGCTCAAGGTAAAAACGGGCGTTCGCGACATCATCGAGTTCGATGCAGACTTGGTCGAGAAGTCTCTATCGAAGCGCTTGAACATGGAATTCGATTGGAAACGAAAGCCTAGCGCTGCTTGGCAAGATTCAGACCCCAACCATGTGGCATTTTCAACTGATCCCTGGCAATCCATCGACGAGTTTGTCCGCGTCAGAGACTATTGGGCGGCGTACGGTCCTTGCTGCATCAAATCTCTTGAGGACTACGAAGCCTTCGCCACCTCTGTTCTCTCACAGTCTTCGCTAGCTGATGCGCACACAAAATATCTCAACCGCCGCCAACCGGACATTACTCGCCTGCGGCAAACCCTCTGCGCTGCTTGGCGTCAGTCCAAAGCTGGCCTACGCCGCCGCGTTGATGGAAAATCCGCGCAAGCTTTTGCTGATATCCTCACCGATGCAGGCATTCCCTGCAAAAGAAGCGATGTGGAAAATGCCCGCAAACCCCTGGCTCTCAACTCGTGTCCCGACACACCAGAAGTCCGAGCAAGCCTTAAACGATTGAAAAAGGTGTTCCCGATCTTGGACGCCAATGCCATCCTTTCTGCGGGCAAAGGTATTGATATACTCCGCGCCGTTGGTGCTACAAAGGTGTATGCAGCGTCGGTGCACTGAGCTGCTTCTAGATTACGCCCGCTTTGCGCCCCAATGTCGGACGCTCTGCGCCTCGGTGTCACCTCCCGGCAGCAGACATTGAGGCCCGAAGCCTATCAAGGTGGGGCTGAGTATTCGAATCGCCTAGCCCGCTACAATTTCCACTTATGAAACAAGCCAAAACTGCTCGGTAATCAAGCGGGCCTTGTTGTTTTGTAGGTAGATTGCAGGTGCTTCCCGTCCTCGGAAGCGCTTTTCACCAGCCAAGATGCTATTCTGGCAACCCTACCCTTCACCAGCCTTCTTGCGTCCTGTAACCTTCTGCTTCGACAAACAGGGCTGTTCGATGGCAAAGAGATGGGTCGGCTTAGTAGCCGCAAAAGAAAGCGTAGTGATGGTGGATGCCACCATTCCTGATAACGATAGTGAACCAATACAAATAAATGCCGATGATACTTGGCGTGTTCAGAAAGGTGATAGGCCGCCAGCATACTCGGTTCTTCACCAGCAGTGCGCCGACTACATGAGCGATCACGGCATTGATGCCGCGTTCGTCAAAGCGAGTGCGGTGTCAGGCCGAGGAGGAGCTACACTAGGTAACCTACAAAGTGCCGAGGTTCGAGGCGTCGTCATTGCCGCTGCTGCATCGAAGTGTCGCACGTCATGCCTGTCGAAAGCTGTGATCAGCAAAACCTACGGCAAGAAGAAGGTAGACGAGTATGTTGCAGACGACGCTTTCTGGGATGGGCAGACTGAAGGCAAGAAGCTTCGGAAACTAAGTCGCGAAGCAGCGATGCTTGTGATCTCCGCGAGAAACGCCAATGCCTGATCTTGTCTCTGACCTGAAGATCGGTGCGAAGATTGGCAACGGACATTTCGGAGAAGTGTTCGAAGGGACTGATCCAGCGCATGGCGACGTCGCTGTCAAAGTTCTTAGCCGGAAGGCTCAGGACGACGATGCGGCTTGGAAAAGATATAAGGACAATGCGCTCAGCGAAGCGAAGAATTTGTCGAAAGCGGCCCACCCCAATGTGGTCAAGGTCCACCACGTCGTCGAGAAGGATGATGGCGAAAGTGTTTTCATCTGCATGGAGTATTGCGCGGGAGGTTCGCTCGAAGCAAAATTCGATGCGGGCCCGATGAACTTGGCCGATGTTAAGAAGGCCACGACGGAAGTACTCCTCGGATTGAGTGCGCTTCACGCCCGTCAGATGATCCACCGGGATATAAAGCCGGGAAACATTCTCCTTGATGCAAATGGTGCAGCCAAGCTCAGCGACTTCGGCCTCGTGACTGACGATCTGGTTCAAGGATATGCTTCGCAACAAGGGTATCGCGATCACGTTGCGTTTGAGGTTTGGAACGGGAATGGGACCAGCGTTAAGTCGGATGTTTGGGCGCTTGGCATGACCGTCTATCGGTTGCTGCATGGCAAAGCATGGTACAACGCTCAGCCGATACCGCATTTTGTCATACGGAACGGCTCGTTTGCCAAGAGTCTGAAGTGGCTTCCGCATGTGCCGAAGGGTTGGCGTAGACTGCTTCGCAAGATGATGAACGATGACACGACCGCGCGGCATCAGAATGTAGCACAGGTACTTCAAGCGATAGCAAGCCTTCCGACCGTCCCGACGTGGGAAACGACTGTAACACCTGCTCAAGTTCGATGGACCCGGACTAAAGGAGCTCGTCGGATAACGGTCGAATGGGACCGTCATTCAGCTCGCAAACACGAGTGGAAGGCGTGGAGTGAGCCGGCCGGCAAAGGAAACACCCGAAGCCTTGGTGGCTCGAATGGGATAGTCGGCAGCGGAAAGGCTATTGCCGAGCTAGAAAGCTTCTTTGCTAAAGCGTCTTAAGCTTGCGGGGAATCAAATACGGTCCCGGTTCTGCGAAGGGATCGATAGGGCGCAAGTCAAACGCCTTCTTTGCTTGAGCGTGTCGATCCTTGGCACACTTGCGACAGAAAGCTTTCGTCACGTCGACGCCCTTCAATGGGCGCCAGTCGCGTCCGCAATGCCTGCATTGAGGCAATTTGAGGTAAAGATTTGGAGCTTTTTTGGCCATCGTTTCGTCACTCACCCTTGCGGACAAGCTGTGAACAAACCGTGAATCATCTGTGCGCAGATGTCAATGATCGTCGGGGAAATGCCATAGCAAAGCCGATAGATACCTCCGGGTAGATCGCATTAGCTGACTGAAATACGTGTTCTGCTCATGACGATAAGCACTGACTTCAAAATAGGTTAGGGATCAGACAACCAAAGGGTCCACGTTGGGTCAGAAGCGGACCGTCTGCTTTCCATAGTCGACAAACCAGAACCGGATAGTCCTCAAACGGCCCAGAAATCGCCCTAACCACGCGATAATCCTCCATTATCGAAACCCACCAAGGCGAGCATTAGGTCCACTTTGCGTCCCCAAAGTCGGGCATAGCTACTTTCTATGGCGAACCCGGAAGCGGACCTGCATTCAGGTTACGGACGGCGGGAGCGTCGCGCCATCATTGTCGTTATCGCGTTCGAATGAGACTCCCATCGTCTTCCGGTCTGCACCAAGCTGGTACCGGGTTGCTGATCAATTGGCCCACGGATCGCGATCTTCATCGTCCGGCGAGTAGCCATCGGCATCATCTTCATTAGGCTCGGAAAGCTCATCCCAGTCGTCGTCGACCGGAGAGACGTATCGCTCGCCAGAAAGCAGTTCGCGAAGAAGCTGGAGCCGATCAAGCATTTCATCGAACGTTATGATCCGAACGTCCTTGAACTGATTCCGCACCAGTTCCAGCGAACTGATATGATCCTTCTCCGTGGGAGTGATGCCGACTACCACGACGCACTCTACTGCAGATACCTCGAGTTCTAAGTCGCGATTGTTATAGTGCGCAGCCGCTATACCCGTAACCAACTTAAGGCGTTGATCCAGCACTTGGGTGACGGCACCGATCAAATCCCACGAGGGCGGGTAGACTCCTCCACGATATTCGCGCGCGAGCAGCTTTGTCTGCGGTCGCTTAATTTCCACTATCGCGGCGTTGTGGGTTACCGTGTTCTTGGTGAGGAAGTCTACGATCTTCGTGCCCGCCCCAGTGATGGTCTGCCCCCCGACCGACGCTCCTGCCTGTAGAAGGACGATCGGCTGACCGAACAACATGGAGAGTATGAATGGGTTTATTTCGAGCAGTGTCTGCCACGCGGCCTCATTACTGTTCCGCCTAATATGCCTCTCGACCGACGCTATCAGTTGATCGAGGCTGGCGATCTCGATGTCTTTTTGTAGCTGGACGAATTCCTGCGGATCGCGTTTCGCTATGTTGCTGGCATTAGTCGCAACGGCGCTGAGGATACCAAGGCGATCCTTGCCGCGCAACTTGGTCTTGCTGCCCAGGCTCCCTCCTAGTAGCTTATAGATCGTGCCCGCTTTATAAGGCATCTCTTTGACCGGAAATCGATCGGGAAGCGCGACAGAGTTGGCCGCATTGTGGGCCATAATCTCGCGCTCGGTCAGACTCTCTGTCTGATGGGTGCGCGCAATGCGGCCCATGCCGGTGCGAAGACTCAAGAATTCGTCGCCATTCATGTAGAAGGTATCTCCTTCGACACGAGTGCGTTCACTCGCTGCGATCACAAGGCGTATCACTCCTTTGATCTCTTCAATCGCCTTAACGAGCGGTCGCATTTCCATTACAAAGCCAAGACCAAATGAAGGATCTTTGATGAAGCCGCTCGAGATTTCTGATAAAATCGCCACCATTCCATCGTGATCTTCGGGAGGCGAATGCTCGCCCTCCAAGTCTACCACAATCTCGCTCAGGCGCTTATACTTCTGTTTATAAAGGTCCTCTGAAAAATACATCACCTGGGGCCAAATGGTGATGGTGCGGGCCTCTAAATCGATGCGAACTGCTCGCCGGGGCTCGATCTCCTCGGAATTAAAGTGTGCTTTTGACACACTATTCGACAGGGCTAGGGGTGCCCTTATCTTGCCTTCGTAGACCCCGTCCAGCTCCTCCACGACAAATTCAGCATCGCCGATGTCTGAACGGCGTGATGTGGTCGCGAGTGAAGTTTCGAAGTCCACCTCTGCGATAGGTGGTTGAAATGCTTGGGCCATGTTCTGCTCTTAACGGTATCAGAAACGAAATCAAACTCCGCGAGAGCGTACTTCAGAAGGGTCATTGAAACGATGGTGTTGAAGACGATTGGCTCTTGGCGCCTGCCGAAAGTCCGCTTTACGCTTTGGCCCGACTTAAACCAGTCAGGCAGCAAATCGGCCCAACTTAGCTATCTGAAGAATCGATCGATTGTTTGCGGATGTGGCGGCGCCTTGTGCGCTATGCGCTCTATGCCCTCAACTTGCTGCACACTGTCGAATTGGTCTTGGGTCCCCCACTTGATGAATCTCTTACACCTTGTGCATTCGACACGATACGCATGCGCGCTTTCTTCTGCTTCTTCTATCCAGTTGATTTCCGATTGCTGGCACTTCGGGCACTTCATGACTGTATGCGCCTCCCTGGTCTTGGTGCGGCAACCACATTGTGAAGGTGCCGCTCGACAATTGCATTGATGACCTACGATGTTGAACTAAGTCATTAACGGCCTGAGGCGTCAAACGTAAACCAACGTTTGCTTTTGACGGAGACAACCTGTGTCGCGCTATGTTGCATATCTTAGAGTTTCTACAGCGAAGCAGAAGAGGAGCGGGCTGGGACTGGCTGCGCAGCAGTCAACGATCAAAGAGTTCCTAGATGAAGATGATGAGCTTATCGCGGAATTTATTGAAGTTCATTCAGGCTCAAAGGATCATAGAGAGCAGCTTTGGAAAGCAATACGACTGGCGAAGCGTCGATCCGCAAAGCTCGTGATTGCAAAGCTGGATCGGTTCTCTCGGAAGGTCAGTTTTATCTCTCGAGTAATGGATGAAGGCGTTGAACTGGTCGTTGCTGAAATGCCTACGGCAACAGACTTTCAACTGCACATATTCGCTGCGCTTGCTCAGGAAGAACGACGACTTATCTCCGTTCGAACGAAAGCTGCTCTTGCTCAGGCAAAAGCTCGTGGAACTAGATTAGGCGTTAACGGACAACAGCTTGCCGTGATGAACAAGGTCAAAGCAGATGAGTTCGCTTTGCAACTAAGTGTCAAAATAACTCCATTACTCGATGTCGGCATGTCGTATCGTTCGATTGCCGATGAACTTAATAGGATGGGTATCACTGCCTCTAATGGTGGGAAATTTCACGCCCAGACTGTGAAGAACTTGGATCAGCGTCTAGAGATTCTAAGTAAATTGCAAGACGTCAAATGCGGTTGAGGTTTGGCGAGACGCCGAGGGGGAATTGAAACGTGTACAGCTACCAAATCGTTGTCAAAGGTAATGGCGGCGAGTTCTGCCTAGGCTCCATTCCAGACAAAGCTGGGGAGTACTGGAAGACGCGATCTAAAGACGATTTTTTGGCTCATTTAAACGACCCTGAGGGCTGCACAGGTGAGATGGTCGAATTGGGTGTCAATCTCCACGGGTGGCATGAGATCGACGATTTCGCTCATGAGTACGGAATCGAGGATGTTGAGCAGATCACGGTACTGGATTTGACAGGCCAGTCCGAAGTAATTGCTGACAGCGCTGAGCCGGAGTGGGCCGCACGGATGGAGAATTATGAACTTACTATCTCCAGCGAGTTCGAAAACCACAAAGGCTTCTCCCTCCTCACCAGGTCTTGCGAGAAGGGTACCTGTGTCATTGATCTATCGATCGAAGAGCCTTTTGACTCTTCGAAAATTGTAATGCGCGAAGTAGAATTCTGGGATCACACCTTGATCGTGAGCTTCAGCTACGCTGGTGAGGAATTGTCATTCTCCGAGACTTTCGACAAGCCATATGCTGACAATGACTGCCTACTAAAGACCCCCGATGGTTCTCTCCACTTCAATTGAGCGCTGCCTTGGCAGGCATTCTCAATATCTGAGACCGGCTGCTTCTAATAACTTGAGGAATCAAAGCCGACATTCGGCTCACGACCCAAGCCCAGACGGCAAAAACGTCGAATCAGCGTGACCGGTGCTTTCAGAATGAAATCCAGTTGGCGGTTTGGAAAGCAGCAAGACAAAGGGTAGAACTCTTTCTACTCTAGGCAGATCTCTTCTTAACCATCATCTTGGGTTCGAATGCGACATTCAGTCGCAAAAGAGCATCAAATTAGATGCCACCAACAGAAAACCTTAAGTGGTCAAAATGGTCCATTTCCATAGGCTTCCTTCGTCGTTGAGGGACGCATCGAGAATTGTCGTTATTCCGAAAAGAAGTCATCGAGAGCAGCGCTGATCGGCTGCATGGAGAGGTTGTGTTTTCGCAGCCTCTGGCCACCAAGGTTATGGCCGGAGCGCTATTCGCGATCATTGCGATCGCAGCCGTCTGGGTGAGTCTCGGAACGTACGCCCGCATTGAAACCGTGCCCGGCATTCTTAAGACAGATGCCCCCAGCGCAAAGGTCATGGCGCGCCAGGCAGGGACAGTCTCATCGCTTTCCGTAAGCGAAGGCCAGATTGTCCAAAAAGGCGACAAGCTCCTCATCATAAACTCTGATCGAGAAACCGCTGAGGGCGGCAATGTTGCTGGGCGTAGTCTTGGTGCGCTTGATGCAAGGAGAGAGCTGACAGAGGCTCAAGTGGCCATGGCAAGCGGCCGAGCTGATGCTGAGCGTTCCCGGCTGGCAGCGGTGATTGCGTCCGCAGAGAGCCAAGCGGCAAGCCTTACTGGTCAGATCGCTCTGCAAGAGCAGGTCGTTACCTCCAATCAGCAAATCTTCGACCAGATATCTGAAGTGGTCGAGCGCGGCTTTGTCAGCAAGATTGAATATGAGAGACGCAGGCAGACCTTGCTCAGTTCCCAGCAGCAGCTCGCCAATCTCCAGCAGCGGCGCACCGCCAGTCTATCGGAGGCACAGCAAGCACAAAGCCAACTTGCCAGTGTCAGCATCGAAGTGGCGCAGGGCATATCACAACTGCAGGGCAATCTGCAGTCGCTTTCTGGTGAGCAAGCTCGCCTCCAAGGTGAGCAGAGCTATGTGATCACTGCGCCTATATCCGGCCGCGTCACAGCGCTAGCGACCGGTGAGGGCCGCCCAACCAACCCGAACCGTCCAATGATGGTCATTGTACCAGAAGGGTCGAAGCTCACCGCAGAACTCTACGCACCCAGCCGAGCGATTGGCTTTGTCGAGCCAGGCAAAGAAACCCGGCTGCTTTATGATGCCTTTCCATACCAGCGCTTTGGCAGCTTTGAAGGACGGGTCGCTTCAATCTCCCGCATCGCAGTTGATCCGCGAGAGACCGAGATACCCTTCCCGTTTGAAGAACCGGTCTACCGCGTAAAGGTCGAACTTACTGAGCAAACCGTGGAGGCTTTTGGCGAACCTACACCGCTCCAAGCAGGAATGACCTTGCAGGCCAATGTCGTGCTGGAGCGGCAAAGCTTTCTCGCTTGGATACTCCAGCCACTCAACGCGGTGCTCAATCGCAACTCATGAACTCACCGCTTGATCTTATAGAGTTTAGTGGGCGGCAGAAAACGCCTTACATCCCTCAGGGTGAGGCGAGTGAATGTGCGCTTGCCTGTCTTGCGATGGTTGCAGGTTTCCATGGCTATCAAACTGATCTGATCACGCTGCGGCAGCGTTATGGCATGTCCTTGAAGGGCGCGAACCTAAAGCAGGTCATGCAGGTAGCGGAAGACATCGGTTTCAATGCTCGTCCCTTACGCGGTGAGATTGAAGACATGCCGCATCTTTCAATGCCAGCAATACTGCACTGGAACCTCAATCATTTTGTCGTTCTCACCGCTGTGACAGGCGGGGTGCGCGGCAAACGCTACCACATCAACGATCCGGCTCGCGGCGCTATTGTGCTCACTGAAGAGGAAGTGTCGCGCCAGTGGACCGGCGTTGCGCTTGATCTGCTTCGGTCAGAGAGCTTCAAGCCCAAGATTGAGCGCAAACAGCTCAATATCACTCAGCTGTGGTCGAAGATGTCAGGCTTTTGGGGCACGATCCGTCAGGTCGTGCTGCTATCGCTTGTCCTGCAACTCGTGGTACTGGCAACGCCGTTCTTCCTGCAGATATCGATCGATACGGTGTTTCCGGCGTTCGACACCGATTTGCTGCTTATGCTCGCGCTTGGCTTTGGCGGGCTGACGGTCATCAATTTCATGGCGAGTTGGCTGCGCTCGCTGATCCTGGTCACGCTCAGCAACTCGCTATCCTATCAGGTGATCGTCAACCTGTTCCGTCACCTAGTTCGCCTGCCGCTCGACTATTTTGAGAAGCGGCATGTCGGTGACATCATCTCGCGCTTCGGTTCCACCCAGCCCATCAGCCAGCTGATCAGCCAAGGCATGATTGCTGCCTTTGTTGATGGCTTAATGGCGCTGCTGACGCTCGCTTTGATGTTCGTTTACTCACCGCTGCTTGGCGGTGTCGCGTGTGCTGCGCTCGGCGTGTACGTCGCGCTCCGACTTGCTTTCTTGCAAGCGATCAAGCTGCGCAATCTCGATGTCATCACCACGATGGCGAAAGAGAACACAAACTTTATCGAGAGTGTGCGCGGTATTTCCGCGATCAAAGCCTTCGGGCAAGAAGGCAATCGCCAGAGGCTGTGGCAGAAGTCGAAAGCAGACGCCGTCAACGCACAGATCAAGCTTGGACGGTTGTCGGCAGGATTTGATGCGCTGGGACAGTTCGTCGTTGCTGTTGAGCGGGTGATCTTCGTCTACATCGCGATCACCCTTGCCTTCGACTCTATCCTTACTGTCGGCATGATCTTCGCATTCCAAGCCTACAAGCAACAGTTCCTGGATGCTGGCATGCGGCTTACCGAGCAGGTGATCAACTATCAGATCGTCAAGGTCCACCTCACACGTATCTCTGACATTGCTCTTTCGCCGCTAGAAGAAGGCGAGGCCCAGAAAAGCAATGAAGACCCTGACTTCTCGCAGCCGCTGATGCTTGAGCGCGTCATGTACCGTTACGGCGTGAATGAACCGATGGTACTCCAAGGCATCAACCTAAAGATTGAGCCAGGCGAGTTCATCGCCATCACTGGACCATCAGGCGGCGGCAAGACCACCCTGATGAAAATCCTGATGGGACTGTTTGAGCCAAGCCAAGGTGCAGTGCGACTGGGTGAGAGGCCCATCACCTCCTATCGCAAGATCAAATATCGCCAAGCAATTGGCTCGGTTGCTCAGGGAGATACGCTTTACGCTGGATCGCTCGCCCAAAACATCTCCTTCTTCGATCCAGAGATCGACATGGAACGTGTGCGTGAAGTTGCGCGCCAAGCCCATATTGACGCTGAGATCGAGGCTATGCCGATGGGTTATGAGACGTTGGTTGGCGATATGGGATCGGTATTATCCGGTGGTCAGCTTCAGCGCGTATTGCTGGCACGGGCGCTCTATCCCAATCCCAATGTCCTGATCCTCGACGAAGGCACTGCCAATCTCGATGCAGAAAACGAGGATAAAATCCTCGCCACACTCAAAGAGCTAGGCATCACGCGTATCGCCGTTGCTCATAGACCAGCGACGCTCGAGGCCGCCACTCGGATTGCTGTTGTCCGCAACGGCACCATTAGAATTACGGACGTAGCACCCGAAATACGAGATTTGCTCAAGGCCGCTCGTCAACCAAAGCATCCAATCGAAGGGTCTGGAAACTAACAAAATTCTCAACCCTCATAGGGTTGGTAGCCTGGCGAAGATCTTTCGCGCTGTCGTCGTCAGGATAAGGAAGTTGCGCGGATATCAAACTGAGGAAAAAACTATGAACTTACAATTCGCGGACCCTGGATTTAGGTCACTTTCCAAGACCGAACTTCACTGGGTAAGTGGCGGAAATGGAGAAGACGATTCGGAGTCCGATAACGTAATTATCGTCGAAGCGGAGCGTCCTTCTGTAAACGAAGGTGGAGGCGGAAGTGGAAGCGCTGCGCTTTTAATTCCACTATCATTCTTGACGTCGGCAAACGACGGTGATCCCGGTGGATCAGATGCGTTTGGAGGGGAGCTCACATACGTAGTTGATAACCAGCTGACAGCTGAAGATCAGGCACAGTTAGCCGATTTCCTCGAGCCACTAATCGCCGGCATTCAGGAATTGATCGATGAATATGGAGACTTCGAAGTCACACTCCCGAATGGTGACAAGATAACTGGGACTCAGTTGCTCAATTCACTCGGGAAAACGTTTGATCTTATTGAAGCTGGGGCTATCGTAAGCGCCGCTGCGAACGGTGATCCATTCGTAGCTGATACCGCAGGGTTTCTAGTAAGTCTTGGTGTTGCAGCGGGTCTCGCGGCCAGCGCTGCTCCTCTGACTGTCCTTATTGCTTCCACTGCAGCAGGTGCACTAACCACGCTGTTGGTCGCAGCAGTCATCGATAAGTATGAAGACAACCTTAGAAGTGGAATTGACTCGTTCTCATCTGGCTTAGTCGATCAATTTAATGATTCGATGGGAATTGACCCCAACGATAGTCTTTTAGATCAGATGAGGGACTTTCTAGATAACTTCGGACCGTCACTTCCATTTGATATTCAAGACATATTACAAAGAGAAATATCGATTAGAGAGAGCATCGAAGAATCTGTGGATAACACGGGACCACACCCTCAATTCATATAAGCTTTCTTATTCGGCTCAGGTGATTTCACCTGGGCCGAATGTTAGTATGACGGATTAAAGATGGAACGAGACACAGAACTCAGCAAATGCCCCTCCTGCGGAACACGTATTGGTCTTTGGCAAGCAAGCTTTGCGGGAAAACACAAACCGTTCACCTGCCGAGGGTGTGGTCAAAGGATCGAGAAAACTAAGGTCCACCCAGCACTTGCATTGGGCGCAGTTTTTTCGTTCGGGTTGGCAAAATTACGGACTGACGACGTTCTGTTCCTGACAGGATTTTTCATAGTCCTTGCTCTCGGACTGATCATCGTGTCACTACATCGGACCCCCATTGCCATGGTTCAAGATGATTAAAAATTACAGTTTGTTCTTTGCCGTTCTTGCAATCTTCTCAATATCACCATTAACCGCACAAACGTTACCGGCAACGTATAACCGAATTGCCGTAAGCCCTGACGCTCGTTTTGCACTTTTATGGAACGAGAGCCTCACATCTCCTGCAAAGAGAAAAGCTCGCAGCGGTGTCCTAGCTTTGATGGATTTGCGCAGCGGAATGCTGCGCGAACGAGAGCTTCCTCGTCCAATACAATTCATTCAATGGTTTGATGAGGGTGATAGATTTGCGATCAAGTTTGATGCATTCCTCAGCGTCGTCACGTCCGAGTTCAAAGTGATCGACCACATGAGGCTGACGCCACGACAACAAATGATATCGTGGACCCCTCTGTCCTATCTCTCAGAACAAAATTTAGAGGAATTTCGCGACCTCCAAAAAAATTACTTGCCAAAGGGACGGAGCCCATTGGCAAGTACGCGGACAGCATGGCATAGCAATGTAGGAGATACCGTCACGTTTGAGACCCTCCGCGCTCCCCTTCTGGCCTACCCCCCGGTTTCCAAATGGCACTACGATGAAAAAAGTTATTGGTACCTTGCAGGCGCATTAGGTGCTTATCAGTTCAACCACCCTTGCTATGCAAACGTTGGCAAGCATTTCCGTCCGCTAATCAACTACCAAACAGGCGCACTAAGCGGATGCTTTTCACATACTAAAGCAATATCAAATGGCATCAGAGAGCGAAGCGATGCGGTACCTCGAACGCGAAACCACGCTTTTCAAGGTAAGCAAATTTTAGATGCATTCGCCAATGAGAAGGGACTCTATTTTTTGCTTCACGAGGCAGATGGCCAACAATTCGTCTCGAGCAGATTAGGCAACCAAGGAGTCGAGTTTCAGATTGGCGATGCAAATGAAGCGATTCGTGCCGAGCACTCAAATCGTCGGTCATTCAAATACCTTGGATATTCCGGCTCTGAAGTGCCTTTTGGGTTTCTGCGATCAAAACCACGGGCAAGTACGGTGCTAATTAGGTTTCATGGTGGACCGGGAGCGAATCCCTTGGGTGATTTTCCCAACCGTTTGGACACGCAGATCATGAGAGAAAACATCGATCTACTTGATGTCTTTGGTCCTGGATCGATTGGTAGTGGGGAAGCCGCGGCAAACGCTCTGGCACGCGATCAGAGTAAATTTCGTTCTCGTCTATTTAGTGAAATAGCAAACTGGTTGGCCAAGCGGAACTATAGAAAAATCATCGTCTATGGCCAGAGCTTCGGCGGGCCATATGCCGCCCACTTTGGCTCTTACATTAATGAGTATGAACCTCATATTTTTCTATCCGCGCCTGCATTAAATTTTCAAGCCAACACACTTATCACGGGAGGGGCATACGAGACAGAGGGCCCGCTTATCGGCCTATCGGCCCAACAGAATTTTGAACGCGCAATGTTTGGACCGAATTATGCAAATCGCACTAAATTTCAAAAATTTAGTGGAGACGCGAGGAGGCTTGTGTGCGAACTTCCTAACGTGAGGATTCTCTATGGCGGCCAAGATAAGCGGACCCCACCGCTCAGCTTTGCGGAATGTTATGAAGCAAAGCCAGAAGTCATAGTGTTTGAGAACGAAGATCATGGGTCGTTATATAGTAGTAAAGATTTTGTGGAACGTCTGCTGTCCCTAATAAGGTAAATTTGATCTAGGGGAAATATAGAAGGGCTACTCTTCGCAAAGCTAATATCACTGCAGAGGGGTTTTCTGTGCAACACTGAAGAAAGGCTGTGCAAATCGGAGTTGTTTCAAAACGTTTGATCGTACAATGCCCCGCCATATCTACATCGGCCATATGTCCGTTTTCACCCCCAGTGTCGGTCATCCGTTGCTACCGTGGATCGATCCGAAAGCTGACGTTGATCAAATATCGATTTTGTTTGGAAATCCTGAGATTGCCGCTGCGAATAGCTCAACGGGATCGGCCTCCATCGCTTTTGCTAGAACATAAAATTCCAGAACGTCGATGCGACGTTGACCCCGTTCAATGTTGCTGATGAAGCTTTGATCTTTCCCAAGCCTTGAAGCCAGGTCGACCTGCCTCAATCCAGCATTATGTCGAGCTGAAACCATGGCTTCTACTAGCTTTTCATTTGCTTCAGAGAAAAGGGATTTCGACATTTCAGCCCATCATTCAGGATGAGCGTTTGCCTACATGCGATTTTCGGATATGCAGTTTTTACATATTCAATGTCATGGGGTTGGCAATGGTTGAGTACACCGAAAAGGAATGTAGTGATTGTCTGGGGCTGTTCCCGGCAAACCGGCTCAAGAGAGAGTCGGTTTCAAAACAAACAGGCTCAAGCGTTAGGGGTGTAGACTTTCGTGTTGAGGGCGACCTGCTGAATCCCGCCAGAACTCGATCATATTATCAGCAAGTTGAGCTGCTTCTGTGCCGAGATTGCCGCAGCCGTAGACGCTACGGGGCAATAAAGCGGTTCTTTGGATGCCTACTCCTTCTTGTCACAGCCGGATTTGTTGGGCTTGCCGGGATAGCTTGGTACGTCAGTAGTGCATCTACAAGTTCAGCTGACCGGCAGGATGTATCAGTGGCGCAAGCCAACATTCCACCAAATCCTGCCGGGGCAATTCAACAAGATCAACTGGATAGCCAAGAAGCGGATATTGACGTCGGTCATGACCAAGACATCTTGGAAGATGATCGTGTTCCACAAAACATCATCGAAAATATATCCGATCCGACCAATGAAAGCTCTCCAGAAGTCCCAATGGATAATCTCGAAGGCTTCGTTGAAGAGGCAATAACTAGCGGGACCGCCGTTCGATGGAACCGAGACGGTATTTCCGGCTATGTCGTCCCTTCTGAAGCAAATGAAGTGGGTTGCCGAGACTACTACTTCACGGATGATGACCAGCCGGAATGGCGTTCAACAACCCAACGTCATTGTCCGACGGATTGAAGAACGTCAGCCTGCTTTCTCAAAGCGTTTTCGGATGTACGCTGAGGCTATTTGCAGCTGTTCATCAAGCTTTCCAGCGAGTGCCATTCCCCGAACTTCACACAAAGCGTGTTCGACTTCATCAAGGTTCTGGCATTCGATGGAGACCATTCCCTTTTGGAGCTCGATCACTTGCTTCCCGTATTTGATCGGAAGGTAATAGGTTCCCTCAGCAGACATCCAGAGCCAAGCTGCTCGCGGCCTTTGTCCTTCGATGATCTGCCGAACATAACCTATCTGCTGGTCGATCCGATGGACCAACCGCTCACGACGTTGGACTTCTGGAGATACAGTCTTCGGACGGCTTTTTGATGTGAACTTTAGTTTCATCGGGTTCCTCCTTTGATGATTGCTGGAAGTCCCTTTGAAACTGTGGTGAGACAACGGCTCAGTTGGTCAACCAACCAAATTCAGTCTTCTTCCCGGAACTGGAGGAGCTTTTCCTACCATGAGAACGAGCCCGTGACTTGGTCAGCTCTTCAGCTGCCGAGACGTTTGTCGTGTGACCATAGTGCTTTTCCAACATCGACACTGAGGTCCCCATATTCTGAGCTAAAACGTAGTGGTTGGTTCCTTCGAGAAGCCTGAAGGTGGCATATGTGTGTCTGAGGGAATAAACCGTCCGCTTGTCACCGAACGAGTCGAATTCAACTCCTGCTGATCGGATCAGGGAATTGAACGACTTCTTGAAGCTCTTGATCGGACTTCCGTCCGGGTGGCTGAAGATATAACTGTCTGGGGAAGGTTCAGTCTTCGTCCCATTGATATTCGAGAGCTCCTCCGTTCGAAGTTCGAGTAATCTTCGAAAGTACTTTTTCACATCTGTGTTCCGAGCCACGACCTCTCGTACTCCAGTCTTTCCTCGAACCGTCAGAACGACGAACGACTCCCCTTCACCGTCTCCAAGTTCCTCTCGGATATCCCTCCATTTCAATCCATGAGCTTCGCCGACACGGATGCCAGTATTGCCGAGGATCAGAACATAGTCCCTCAGCATAGAACGGTCTCTGAGGGTCTTTCCGTTCGTTACCTTGATGAACTCCCGAAGATGTCGAACCAGCGTTCTCCACGCTTGAGAATCGAAATGAGGACGTCTTGAGGCTTGGGTCTTAATTCGAGGAAATTTCGGAAGCTCGTCGATGAAGCCAGCTTCAATACACCAGTTCAAAAAGTGTCTGAGATCGGACTGAATCCGCTTGATCGAATTTTCAGACAGCGAACCCTTAGTCGATTGTTTCGATAGCTCATCGTAGAGCTGTGTGATCGTTCTGGTGTCGAGCTGATCGAAAGTCTTCTTTTCCAGAAATGATCGACATCTATCAATCAATAGCAACTTGTAGTGGAGGGACAGCACTGAACGCTGGCTGTCGAATCTATCGACGTATTCATCGATAGCCTTTCCGATCCTTTGTCCTTGCTGTTCAGGACCACTCAGAATCCTCACCAGTTCCTTGTGATAAAGATCATCAGCAAACTTGTAGGCTTCGTGTTCGTCAGTCGTTCGGGTGGATCGGTTGATGTATCCCTTCCGTCCGGGAATCTTCAGTCGGCACATCCATGTGGGCTTTTTGTAGTCCTCACGGATGTAGAGATAGATAGCTCCGTCCTTGAAAGTTCTCGAAACGAGTGAGGTTTTTTCTGAGTTGACCAGAGCTTGGTCGTTCGAACCTGATCTTTGAGACCGTGTCATCACGTTATCAACCCCAAGCGAGTTCCCCTAGAATTCGGATATCCGAATATGATCCGAACATGCACGAATTCAGCCTCCGAGAAAACTGGAGTATGCAAAAGCATTGATATTAGTGAGAAAATGGAGCGGGCGAGGCGATTCGAACGCCCGACCCCAACCTTGGCAAGGTTGTGCTCTACCCCTGAGCTACGCCCGCTCACTGACGCTCGGCAGAGACACGAAAGATTCGCTATTCCCTGCTGGGGAGGCGGGCAATTAACAGCGGTCGGCAAACCCCGCAAGCCCAAATATCACTTGCGCGGCAGGTCGCGAGCCTTCAGCGACATTCGCACCTTCACATGCGCGCGTTCCTTCCCCACATTATGAGCACGCAGCGCAATAGATAAACACATTCAATCAGGAGCATCACCTTGGCCAGCATGGGTCTCAACCTCGACGAACAAAAGGCAGTTGATCGGTTTCGCACAACCGTGGTCGAGCCTTCGCAAACGAAACTCATCATTGTCGATTTCTGGGCGGAATGGTGCGGGCCGTGCAAGGCGCTCACCCCGATGCTGGAAAAGGTCGCCGCAGAATATGCCGACAAAGGCGTGGTGCTGGCTAAGATCAATGTCGATGAAGAGCAATTCATTGCAGGCCAATTCCAGGTTAAATCGATCCCGACGGTCTATGCTATGTTCCAGGGTCAGCCCGTGGCCGATCTCACCAATGCCCGCAGCGAATCGCAGCTGAAGGGCGCGCTCGATCAATTGCTCGGTCAATTGCCGATCCAAGCAGGCGCGGATGATGGATCACCGCAAGGCCCCACGCCTGAAGAAATTGAGCAAGGCGTAGCTATGGGTGAGCAAGCATTGGCTGATGGTGATGCTGAGCGCGCAGCGACCATGTTTATGCAGATTACAGAATTTGCCCCGCAGCACGCTGGCGCGCACGCAGGGCTGGTCCGGGCGCTGCTCCAAATGGATAAACCAGAAGAGGCCGCGCAAGTGCTCGCCGCAGCAGAAGCGGATGAGGCAATGGGGAAAGATCCCGCCATTGCTGCTGCGAAAAGCGCGCTGGAGCTAGCCTCAACACAGGTAGATGACAGCGAGCTTGCCGGATTGCGTAGCGCTGCCGCCGCCGCGCCCGATGATATGCAGGCGCAGTTTGCCTATGCAGAAGCTGCCTTTGCTGGCGGTGAGCGAGACGGAGCAGCGGACACTTTGCTGGCCATGATTGCGGCTGACCGCGAATGGAACGAGGGCGCGGCCAAAGCCAAATTGCTGCAAATCTTTGAAGCCATCGGGCTGGAGGATGAGTGGGTTTCTGCCACCCGCCGCCGCCTGTCGAAAATTCTGTTCGGGTAAGGCGCACCGACATGCGACTTTCGATCTTCCCCCTACCCGGCGCAATCCTGTTCCCCGGCTTGCAATTGCCGCTGCACATGTTTGAGCCGCGCTACCGTGCGCTGGTCGGCGATGCTTTGGTGCGGGATCGTCAGATTGCGATGATCCAACCGCAAAAGCCCATCGATGGCGCACCGCTTTATTCGGTTGGCTGCATTGGGAGGATCGGTGAAGTCGAAGCGATGGATGATGGCCGCTTCAATTTGATTCTTGAGGGTCAATCGCGCTTTCGCCTCGTGCGCGAACTGGATGTTGCCACCGCTTTTCGCCAGGTTGAAGGCGAGCTTATCGAAGACGACGAAAACGATGTGCTAAGTGCGATTGAACGCGCGGGCTTTGAACAAGAAGCGCGGCGTTTTGCTGACCGGCAGGGATACAGCGTCGAGTGGGATTCGGTAGAACGGCTTGATGACTTTTCGCTGATCAATGGCGTGTCGCAAATCGCCCCGTTTGATCCGGCGTCGAAACAAGCATTACTCGAGGCGGAAAACCTGCACGCCCGCTGCGAATTGCTGATCCAGTTGATGCAGTTTTTTGGCCGCGGCGATGGCGGCGAAGAGATTATGATGCTGCAATAAATGCGCGTCCTCGCATCCCGCACTTTCATACCGCAGTGAGACATTCGCGACCGGGCGTCGCAGTATAGCGCTTTGCGCTCAAGCAAAACCGAACTAACCAGTTGGTTATGAATGTTCTAGCCTTTGCCACTCGCGGAGAACGCACCCGCGCTCATATCATCACAATTGCGGCTGGCCTGTTCTGGCGGCGGAGCTTTCACGGGGTGGCAGTAGACGAAGTTGCCACGGCTGCAGAGGTCAACAAAGCGACAATCTATCGCTATTTCGCTGACAAACGCGATCTAGCGCTGGCAGTGGTTCGTCAGCATGGGTCGATGACGCTAGAGACTATTTTTGCTCTCAACTACGATGACGCCCATGACCCTGATGCGCGGCTCGCAGCGATATTCCGCCACATCTATTACGTGCATGTGGATACGCACAAGGAAGAAGCGGACGTCTATGGTTGTCCGATTGTTGGGCTCGCGTTGGAGTTGGGCCAAGACATGCCTGAAATTCGCGAAGAGGCTCAAAAAATTTTCGACCGGATTGAGGAGTATTTTACCGCCATTGCCGCCCAATCCATCGCAGCGGGCAAGGTGTCTGGTGATGCCGCCACGCTGGCGCGAACGCTAACGCAATTGCTGCATGGGGCATTCGCCTCCGCCCGAGTTTCAGCTGATCCAAGCCGAGTGCTTGATGCAGGGCACGCCTGCCTCACTCTCATCGGATATCCAGACACGCCGATCATCGAACCGGGGGAAACCGCGTCATGAACCTTCCCATTTATTCCGCAGCGCTTGGCGCATTTCTCATAGTTCTTCAGGTCGCACTGATGCTCAGCGTGGGGCTGCATCGCAGCAAGGGGCAGTTCCTTGGCAATGGCGATGACCGGGATCTAGAACGCAAGGTCCGCCGTCATGGCAACCTAGCTGAAAACTCCGGGCTTTTTCTGGTCGTCATCGCGCTGTTCGAAATACTCGTTGGTCAGACGACCTTCGTGATGGTGCTATGCCTCCTATTTGCAACGGCCCGGGTTCTACATGCGCTTGGTTTTGCTTCGCTCGCCGGATCGCATGGAGACGACCTGACCGGCGCGCGAAAAGCGTTTGCTGGAATGCGGGCACTGGGCGCAATGGGTACGCTGCTTACCGCGCTCGGCTCAGCGTACGGGATCGCTACGAACCTGCCTACGATGGCTTAATCATTCCTGATCATCCGGGCCGCGCTGCTGACCGCTAGGCCAAGTGGGCGTCCGCAGCGATGCGACCTTCGGGGTCGCGGGAGCGAAGATAGTCAAGCGAACGAATGTGAGCGCCGGCGACTGAGGCTAAACAGCGAATGCGCCGCGCAGTCCATCGATCACATATTGCGCTGCCAAAGCTGCCAAGAGGACACCTAGTAGCCGCGTGATAACAGCCTCAACCTTGTCGCCAAAAACCCGCATCAGCGGCCCCGCAGCGACCAATGCCAGCGCGGTGAGCACCAGAACGATCCCAAGTGCGGCAAACACCTCAAGCGTTTCCGCTGGCCCATCCGCCTCATTCATCAGCAGCATGACAGCGGCAATCGCACCCGGCCCGGCCAGCATTGGCATCGCCATGGGGAAGACGGAAACGTCCTCAACCTCAGCGGCGCTCACTTTGTCAGCGCGCTCCGTGCGGCGCTGGGTGCGCTTTTCAAACACCATCTCAAACGCGATCCAAAACAGCATCAATCCGCCCGCGATACGGAACGAGTTGAGCTCAATATGGAGCGCGGCAAGCAACCCCTCACCAAAGAAGGCGAAGATCACCAAGATCACCGCAGCAATCGCGCTTGCTCGCAAAGCCATATTGCGGGCCTGAGCAGGGCTCGCACCCTTGGTGAGCCCGGCATAAATCGGCGCGCATCCGGGCGGATCTATCACCACAAACAGCGTGACGAAGGCAGAGACGAACAGTTCAGGCAGCATGGCGACTACTCGGCAGTCTCAGTGGTCACAATGAAAGGCTCGTCATAGGCTGTCTTCCAAGCGCCATTGCTGACGTAGTCGACAAAGAACCGGCGCGGTCCATTACCCTGCTGAATCCAGCGCCAGGTCAGGGTCCGATCTTTTGAAACTCCCCGACCCTCTTTCGCATTTGGCACGGCAATTGAAACCGGAACTGGCGGCACAGTCTCACCGCGCCGGGCGCAATCGGCAACATCGGCATTCACCGCATCAAACGCGGTCACCACAATCTCATTCTCACCGGGAGCTTCTGGCGGCGGCGGTTGCGGATCATCTGGCGCAGCCATGAAAAATTCGAAGCGATAGTCGAGATCGGCTTGCCGCTGCCAGACCATCACATAATCGCCGACGATGCCATCCTTGTCGCGAAAGCGCCCTTGCGTAACCGCAGTTCCGCCATCGCAGCTCATCCAGACGCTGCGCGTGCCAAATTGCGGCGCATCTGCCGGATCGCGCGGAAAAGAACGATAGGTGGCAACATCGGCCACTTCCTCGCCCAGATGGATTTTACCGCCAAGGGCGGCAAATTCAGGCAGCGAAGTGTTCAATCCTTCTTCTCTGCCGACGCGTGAAAATGCGATTTCCTTGGCGACGATGACGCTGGGCTGCGCTTCGCCCGGCGCGCCTTGCAGCACGCGCGCGATGATTTGATTAGATGGGCCGCGCTGCGGAGCAGCGCACGCTGCCAATGCTCCGCAGAGCAGCGCGGCTGTCAAAAGTCTCACAGGCCCTCCGGCGCGGTTAGGCCAGCATTGCGATGAGCCGCGACCAGAGTGTTACGTAGCAAAACTGCAATCGTCATCGGGCCAACGCCGCCAGGCACGGGCGTGATCGCACCTGCAACTTCGCTGGCCTCGGCAAAGGCGACATCGCCAACCAATTTGCCCTTATCTGCTCCCGGTTCAGGCGGCAGGCGGTTGATCCCCACATCAATCACAGTCGCGCCATCCTTTAGCCAATCCTTGCCGATCATCTCTGGACGGCCAACTGCCGCAACCACGATGTCCGCGCGCTTAACAACGCTGGCCAAACCCTTGGTCCGGCTGTGAGCGATGGTGACAGTGGCGTTTGCATCGACCAGCAATTGCGCCATTGGTTTGCCGACAATGTTAGAGCGGCCAATCACCACCGCTTCAAGGCCGGACAGATCGCCCAACCTGTCTGTCAGCAGCATCATACAGCCCAGCGGCGTACACGGGACAAAGCCCGATTGGCCGACCGAAAGCCGCCCGGCATTGATCACATGAAAACCATCGACGTCTTTATCAGGGCTGATCGCGGCGATGATGCTTTGTTCATCCAAGTGACCCGGCAGCGGCAATTGCACCAGAATGCCGTCGACCGCATCGTCATTGTTCAATTGATCGACCAGTGCGAGCAGATCCGCATCGCTCGTATCGGCCGCAAGGCGATGCTCAAAGCTTTCCATATTGGCCGCGACGGTCGCCTTGCCTTTGGAGCGAACATAGACGTTGCTGGCCGGGTCTTCGCCTACCAGCACCACAGCAAGGCCGGGCCTGCGCCCAGCCTTCGTCGCGAAACCAGCCGCTGCCTCGCCCACCCGTTCGCGCAGGCGCGCGGCAAAGGCTTTCCCGTCAATCCGTTGAGCCGTCATGCGCGGTTTATCCAATGCTACCGATAACGATCAGCACGATCTGCATCAGCAGGATCAGCACCAAGGGAGAGAAATCGACCGCGCCAGTATCCGGCATCAAGCGCCGGATCGGGCGTAAAATGGGTTCGAGCAATTTGTTGATCGAATTGTAGAGCGCCGTCAGAAATTGGTTCGATGGGCTGACGACATTAAAGGCAAAAAGCAGCCCGATCACAAACTGGATAATGATCAGCATGACCAACACCTGCACCAGCAGGCCAATGATCTGTTGAAGTGCGAAAAGTGCGTCCATCGTTGTTCTATTCCATTGGTTGGCGGCGCGTTTCAGACGCCGTCTTTCCCGTCCCGGCTACCGTGTTAGCTGAGTAATACGCTTCGATCCAGTCCTATCACTCAGCTTAAGCGCGCACCAGCGTTCCCGCACCCCGCGCTGTGAAGAATTCCAGCAGCATGGCGTGCGCCACTCTGCCATCCAGCACAACCGCAGCTTCACAGCCCGCTTCAACAGCAGAAACGCAAGTTTCCAGCTTTGGCACCATGCCGCCTTTAATCACCCCGCTTTCGCGCAAATTGGCAATATCGGCGGGGTTGAGGTCACAGAGCAGCTCGCCATCGCCGTCCAGCACCCCCGCCACATCGGTGAGCAGGAACAACCGCGCCGCACCCAGCGCCGCAGCGATCGCGCCCGCCATCGTGTCGGCGTTGATGTTATAGGTCGCGCCATCATCGCCAGCTGCAATCGGAGCGATCACAGGGATCATTCCGGCCGCAACGGCGGTGTCGATCACGGTCGTATCAACCTCTGCCGGTTCCCCGACAAATCCAAGGTCCACCGCTTGTTCAATGAGGCTTTCAGGATCGCGCGCGGTGCGTTCAACCTTGCGCGCGCGGACCAGCCCGCCATCCTTGCCTGAAATGCCGATCGCCTTGCCACCTGCTTCGGAAAGCCAGCCAACCAATTGCTTGTTGATCGCGCCTGATAGGACCATTTCGGCCACTTTGGCCGTCGCCTCATCGGTAACCCGCAAGCCATCGACAAAAGTGCTTTCCACCCCGAGCTTTTCCAGCATCTCACCGATTTGCGGGCCGCCTCCGTGGACCACGACGGGATTGATCCCAACCGCTTTCAGCAGCACGATATCCTCGGCAAAGTCACGCGCGGCCTGAGGATTGCCCATTGCATGACCGCCATATTTCACCACAAATGTCCGTCCGGCATAACGCTGGAAATAGGGCAAGGCCTCAATCAGCACTTCGGCCTTGGCCAGATCAAGCGGTGACGCAGGGGCGCCGGGTGAGAGGGTCATAGCCTTGGTTCTTTTCTGATCCGATAAGTCTTGGCGAGCGTTTAGCGGCATAGCAGGCCGGTGGGAAGCGCCGTAGCCATGGTGAATTGCAATCAAGTGGCGCGAAATGGCTTGCTAAATTATTTGAGACAAGCGTAACCTTTCATGCGCGCGATGCGAATTGCCCGGTAGGCGGCGCAAGCATTACGCCGCCAATTGAATAGAATTTTAGGAGGAAATCATGAACACCGCACGTATCAAAGGCTCACTTTCCCTTGCTGTAGCAGCAGGCATCGCGGCAGCTTGCTCTGGCGGTGCGCCCGATGGCGCAGCTAACACAGAAGAAGAAGCGCTCGCAGCAGCAGGCGGCGGCGAAAAAGAGAAATGCTTCGGCGTTTCGCTGGCTGGCAAGAATGATTGTGCCGCTGGCCCAGGCACCAGCTGTGCCGGCACCAGCACTGAAGATTATCAGGGCAACGCATGGACATATGTTGATGCGGGAACTTGCGAATCCATCGAAACACCAAATGGCACAGGTTCACTGACCGAAATCGCCTAAGCGAAAGCTATAATTTACGCGATTGAAGGGCCGCCGGGAGCAATCCTGGTGGCCCTTTGTTTTGCCCAAGAGAAACACAGGTTTACAAAATCAGTTTAAAAATGTGCTACCAACTCTCGCAGGTGTGCCAGCAAGACGTCAACAATTGGCGCTTGCCCTGATATTTAGGGAGGGACCATCAGTATGACTGACAATTCAAAACCTGCCGCAGCCGATGGCCGCCGCAAAGCTGAACGGCGCGAATCGGACGAGCCCTATGCTAGCGAAGAACATCGCAAAGCAGAGCGCCGATCAGGCGAGGACCGGCGAAAAAACGCTCGCTCCTAGACCCCGCGTGATGATAAGGCAGCGACACTCGTAGAATATTGGGCACGCGCTGCTAATATGCTCGCCATGCGAAAGCATCGCCCTCCCTTTAAGCTCAGCCGCTCCGGCGACCTAAGGCGCTGGCTAATCATATGGCGTGTGCCGTTGCTAGCCTTGGTCGTGATGGCAGCTTGGTGGTTTATCTTTCGGCCACTAACGGACGCCGGACCTGAAGAATGGGTTCAAATTGAGCGAAGCTTCAAGATTTGCGGACAGCGCAGCAGTGCACCGTCTCAAGGCTGCGTGATCGACGGAGATACCCTGGCGATTGGCTTTGGCGGAAGCGCTCGACGGATCCGCATAACCGGTTTTGACGCGCCTGAACTGGATGGCGCGTGCGAGGCTGAAAGCACACAGGCCATCCGCGCAAGAGACGCGCTTCATAACTGGCTCTGGCACGGAGGGATCGAATGGAGCGGGGCGGATGATCCACCTTTTGACCAATATGGCCGGGAATTGCGCGCGATGCGGCGGCCGCTCTCAGGCGGTCGATACGAATATCTTGCTGAGCATATGATCGAAGCCGGCCTAGCCGCAGAAAGCGGTTGGGGGACCACGCCAAGGGATTGGTGCGGATAAACTGTCCTGCGTACCGACTTTACCCCCTGAGGCTTACGCGTTTGCGGTTCCGACCTATTGTGCGTTATGCACGTTCCCAGATTGAGGATGGGGATCACACAATGAACGCGCCAGAGACCAAAGATACCAGACCGCCCGCACCGCAAGGCGGTTTTGACGCCAACCGACCAACGATCATCAGCCTGCTGTACCTCACCAGCTTTATCACCGGCATCACCGGATTGGTTGGCATTGTTCTGGCGCACGTCTGGCAAGGCGAAGATCAAGAGCCATGGATGGCATCTCACTACACATACCTTATCCGTACGTTCTGGTTCGGCTTGGTAGGTTCAATCATTGGCGCAGTGTTAACACTTGTTCTGATCGGCATTCTGGTCCTGTTCGCCGTCGCCGTGTGGGTTGGCGTGCGCAGCGTGATGAGCCTGCTCAAGGCACAGCGGCAAGAGCCAATGCCTGATCCGCGTACGCTGGCTTTTTAAAAAAAGGGGCCTTGTGCCCCCGCCCATATCAATACGCGTTAATGCCAAATCCGCGGCGTTGCAGCTCTGCATGAGCAACGGTGCCGCTGGGCGCCATCTTTACGCCGTTCAGCAGATGCGCATTGCCAACCTTGTGATATTTGGCCGCAACGCCGCAGACCCAGATCTCTGCCCCGCGCTCCACCAATTCGGCAACCACGTCGGCGTTGGGATTGGATAGGCCATAATATTTCTCGCCATAGCGATCATCCCCGGCAACGTCGAACACGGAAGGGCCGTGAATTACGATCCCGATTTTCACCCGATCTGGTGAGACGCCTTGGCCCTCCATCGCTTTAGAGAATGCGAGCGCCCGCCGCAGCGCCGCGTTCACTTCGCCAGCCTGGCCCTCGTAGGCATCAAAGCTGTGCTTCCACACAGCATCAGCGGGAAAAGTCATCTGATTGATGATCTCGACCTCATCCTCGCCGGTATGATCATCGGCCAAAACGCTCGTGAGCGGCGCCGCCATCAATCCGATGGTGAACGCAATCGCTGCAAATGTTGAATGGGTTGTCATCGGAACTCCTCCTGCTTTGCCCGCGACTGTGCCAAGCGGTGCGCGAGACAGCAATAGCCAGCGCTGCTTGGCGCTGATACGAAGCGGCATGACACGCACTTTGATACTCACGCTCGCCCTTTCGCTCAGCGCCTGCGAAGCGCCGGCCCTTAATTCTGACCCCACCCCCGAAGGCGGCACAGATCCGCAGGGTGCGTTTTGGGACGTGCTATCGAGCCATTGCGGTGAGGACGGCCCGGGCAGGGCATATCCCGGCGCGCTCGTCAGCTCTGATGATGCCGATGCCGATTTCGTCGGGCGCGCGATGGTGATGCAGGTGCGTGAGTGCTCCGAAGATCGGATCGCCATCCCCTTCCACGTGCAGCTCCCCAATGAAGATGGTGAGCTGGAATGGGACCGTTCGCGCACATGGCTGATCACCCGCAACGAAGCGGGCGGACTGCGGCTCAAGCACGATCACCGTCATAAGGATGGAGAGCCGGACGCGGTCACTATGTATGGCGGCGACACCGCGGATGAAGGCTCTGCGCTGGTGCAAAGTTTCCCGGTGGATGCAGAGAGTATTGCGCTGTTCGAACGCGAAGGATTGGAGGCCTCTGTCACCAATATATGGACGGTAGAAGTCGCACCCGCAATCGCTGAGGACGGCGTGTTTGCATACCAGTTGCAGCGCACGGTAGAGGGCGGCGCGCCTGAAGATCGGCTATTCCGGGTTGAGTTTGACCTTAGCCAAGAAGTGGACGCGCCTCCGCCTGCATGGGGGCAAGAGTAACGCTGTCTGCGTTCAGCTGCGGCTGTGCGCAAAGCAGCCCATCATCCGGGCCGCATGATCAAGCGGCGGCGATTAACAGCCGTGCGCTGGCGTTGCTGCGCACCGCAATCGCGCGAGGTAGCTGGCTGGCATCAAGCGTCTTGGTTCTAGGCCGATGGCTTGGTCGCGGAGCACGGACCCGATAGGGTCTGCAAGGCCGACTGGCCGCCCGCAGGCCTGAAAGGCCGAGGAGATCGCAGCACGGATGTGCTGCGGACCAAAAACGCCCAAATCCGCTTGCGCGATTTCTCTGGCGCAACCGCAAGCTGGCTGTCGGTTCAGCCCAGTGAGGGCAGCACGGTTTTGATGTTTGGCAGCTGGCTAACCCGGCCCGACCACCCGCTCGTCAAAGCCGCGATCCCGTTTCATGTCTGGTATTCAAAGGTGCTGCTGGGCGGTCAATATACAAGTCCATACGATATACTTGTTAGGAGTCCAGCTCGGCAGATAAGCGACGACGAACTTCCATCCGCACCGACTTCGGTTCGTCTTGTATCGGTAGATAGTAAACGTTGACGGCGAAGTTACGCATCTTTGCAAGAGTTTTGAGTATCAAATCATCGCACTCAACTAAAAACTTATCACCTTTCCTGGTGTTCAAAAGAACTGACTTTGCTCTTTCTTCTTCAAAACCAGCATTCGTTGTCTCTACCTCCGATAATTTGACGAATTTGAAGCTTCTTTCATTCACCCAAAAACGCTCGCGCTCAATTCCCATTTGAGCAGCAACAGAGTCCACAATCTTCTCGGTAAGCTGCTTTTGTATTCCAACTTGTCGATCCGATCTATCTCTAACTACCTCCCATTTCCACACTCTCTTTGCGGGCCGCCGATACAATACGGCCGCCAAGTGATCGCGCATAACATTCAATCCGGCAGAGTCCTGCGCGCGCCCTTCGTGAGATTTGAGTTTATCGACAAACCAACTGTCATCGATACGCCACCAAGTCCCCTCTTCTATTTCGTTCTCGACATAAGCACGTGACAGCAACCCATGCTCATGATCGAGGACGAATTTGATTGTTTCAGACAAGCTCCATTCTAATGCTTCAACTGTCTTGTGATGCACCATCTGCATGTAGTCGTAATACCGGCTAATTAGCATGTGATCTATTGCTTTGGCTGCCTTAGATTCAAAAGCAAGTTGGCCAGCCGCCCCAAGGGTAGACTTGCTGATGATAAAATCGACATCGACATTTCCATATGGGACTCCACCCAGATGAGAAGTTCGCGCTAGATAGTCTAGTCGATCGCAATCAAGATCACTGCTGATAAGACCAAAGAGTGGATCAGCAGCTCGAGCGGAAAATATCGATTCAATTGCGGAAACATCTACATCACTAGCTGCTACCAAGATTTTTCGTATGTCTGACCCAGCAGATAGGACTAAAGCGCCGACATCCTCATGGTTGATGCTGTCCGCATTCCCATCTCGACGTGTTAATTGAGAATCTTTAAACAGACTACCGGCATAGTAATCGGCGAGGGTGTGTTCTGTCGCATGTGAAAATGGGTAATGTCCAACATCATGCAAAAGTGCGGCTATTCGATACGCACTTTTCCGACCACAGTCTATCTTTTGAGCATTCTTCGAAATTGCATCAAGCATTCTTGATGCATTATGTAGAGCCCCAACACTGTGAGCAAACCGAGAATAACCTGCACTAGGAAAAACAAGGTGTGCAAGGCCAAGTTGTCGAACATTGTGCAACCGCTGAAATGAGCGACTAGAAACTAGCTTTGCCTCAGTTTCAGTTAATTCGATCGATCCGTATAGAGGATCAGTAATGGATTTGATTCCAGACATAGCAGCCCCGCTTTAAGGCTATTGCTGCAATGCCTCCATCCCACTGTCAACCAAATGGATCAAATGCGGTTTGGTTTCCGCAATTTTTTCATTTACTCCGGCACCACTCAGACTCCAATGCGCTTGAAGGTAGTGCACAGAAGCCAATAACTCCAGCCACTGAGCTTGGCTGGCGTCTTGTGGCTTAGCCGCAATTAAGTCTTTAATGCTCTTAAGCGCCGACTTAACCGAATCTTTTAGCTGCACTGAAGGTGGGGTTTGAGCCTGCCCCGCATACTCATAGTAATCTTTAGTGAGTCTAGTTGAATATGGTCCCTTCAAATACCACCCATAACTATATCCAAGTGGAACTTTAGTTTGAGCTAAATAAATCGCCTTTTGAACCTTCAGTCGATCTTCCACAGTGTCTATCTGAAGAGGAACATTTAGCTCATTTAGTATAGCTCCAAGAGCCTGAAAGCGATCAGACATGTTCTACCTTTGTTCTATTTTGCCCAGCGGTTAGCGCCGCATCTCCTACTTGTCAAGGTCGCACTTCGCAACCCCTACTCTGCCGCCTGTACACCATCCTCGAACATATCCGGACCCGCATCAGCCGTTTCATCTTCGTTGACGGCTTTGGCCTTCTGGCGCTTGTCAAAGCTGGACCAGACGGTGTTCCAATCGCCCGTCGTCGCGCCTTTGGAATATTCGGTTGCGCGCGTTTCAAAGAAGTTGGCGTGCTCAACACCGTTCAGCAGCGGCGACAGCCACGGCAGCGGGTGCTCATCAATCATATAGATTGGCTGGAGGCCCAGCTGGCCCAGACGCCAATCGGCGATATAGCGGATGTACTTCTTGATTTCCTTCGCGTTCATCCCATTAACCGGGCCCATTTCAAACGCGAGATCAATGAAGGCATCTTCCAGACGCACGGTTTTTTGGCAGACATCGATAATGTCTTCCTTCACCGCCTTGGTCAGGCAGTCGCGTTCCTCAACGAAGGTGTGGAACATCTTGATGATGCCTTCGCAGTGCAGGCTCTCATCACGAACAGACCAGCTGACGATCTGCCCCATGCCCTTCATCTTGTTGAAGCGCGGGAAGTTCATCAGCATCGCAAAGCTGGCGAACAATTGCAGCCCTTCGGTAAAGCCGCCGAACATGGCGAGCGTGCGGGCGATATCTTCATCCGTATCAACGGTGAATTGCTGCATGTAATCGTGCTTGTCGGCCATTTCCTCATAATCGAGGAAGGCGGAATATTCGCTTTCAGGCATGCCGATCGTGTCGAGCAAGTGGCTGTATGCCGCGATGTGCACCGTCTCCATGTTAGAGAAAGCGGTGAGCATCATTTTAATTTCGGTCGGCTTGAACACGCGGCCATATTTGTCGTGGTAGCAATCCTGCACCTCAACATCGGCTTGGGTGAAGAAACGGAAGATTTGCGTGAGCAGATTGCGCTCATGCTCGGTGATCTTTTGCGCCCAGTCGCGGCAATCCTCACCCAATGGCACTTCTTCCGGCATCCAGTGGATTTGTTGCTGGCGTTTCCAGAAGTCGTAAGCCCATGGATATTCAAAGGGCTTGTAGGTCTTACGGGCTTCGAGCAACGACATGTGGTGTTCCTAACGTTTGAGCGTGAATTGCTAATATAGGGAATCATGTGCGTGATTCGATAGCAAGCGAGTTGTTTTTGACGGGGATAAACCGTGCAAATTCTGAGTCAGACCGTTGCGTGGATCGGGCCCGCAAGCCGATCTTGCAGCACATGCAATCATCAATGTTGAAGCGCGCGCAAGTGGCGGCTTCAGCTTGATGCCGCTGCGATCACCGCCATCCATAGAAACGGCAGAAATGCGATGGCGATAATGATATGCAATCGGCCCGCATTGGCAGCGTGTCCAGCGGCATCGCCGCGGCTGGCCCGCCAACCTTTGTAGAGAAAGGCGAGCGCGAACAGCGTTCCGATAATTCCGATCCAAATCTCTGGTTGCATCGCCTTAAACCACCATCATTTCAAAAAAGCCGCGCCGCGCCAACATCCGGTAACGCCCTGTTGAGTATGGCATAGGTGATGATCGGAAGCGAGACCGACGCGATCATCATCAGTTTTGCCGCTTGCCCGGTGATCGTGACATTTTCCTGCAAGCGGCGGAATATCGCAAATTCAACGGCGGCGATGGTCAGGAAAAACAGCGGGATAGCGATGCCGAGTGTCAATGCGTTCAAACAAAACGGCGGGCTGGGCCGCCCGTGTCCCGCTGCGCGGCGACCGCTCCCTTCCAGTCAGCGGCCGCGAGCGATGCGAACACCCGCTGTGACAAGGGCCGCGCAAACGCCAGGCCGACATGATCGCCGTTACGCCAGGCAACCTCGGCCAAGTGCGGACCGGTTCCGGCGATGTAGAGGCGCACGAATTCGCCCAGATCGACCCGCCCTTGCGGATCGAAAATGCGGCAGCCGCCCTCTGACAGATCGGCAAGCTCAATATCCCACTGCATCCCGCGCGATGTGCGGTAAGATCCGGTGGCGTCTATCGGGACACGGGAGGTTGTGCGCGCTTTCATAGTGTTACCAATACAAACATGGATTGCGGGCAATGAAAAGCCCCCGAAAGCGTTTTGCTCAGGGGGGCCGTTCTTATCACAGTGTGAGTGTCACTGACAGCTGAGGCATTCCTCATAATCGGTCTGCTGCTCGCCCAGCTCTGCTTTCAGCTCAATCTCCGGCGCATTGGCGGTGTTATCCGCCTCTACCCCGCCGGCAAAGCCTGCGCGTTGGACCGATTTTGAGCGGAGATAATAGAGCGATTTGATGCCCTTCTCCCACGCTTGGAAGTGCAGCATCATCAGATCCCATTTGTCGACATCAGCCGGGATGAACAGGTTCAGCGATTGTGCCTGATCGATGTATGGCGCGCGGTCAGCGGCAAATTCGAGCAGCCAGCGCTGGTCGATTTCAAAGCTGGTCTTGAAGCTGGCCTTTTCTGCATCGGAAAGGAAATCCAAATGCTGGACGCTGCCGCCCTTTTCTAGGATTGAGTTCCATACATTGTTCGAATCCTTCGACTTCTCGCGCAGGATTGCTTCCAAATATGGGTTCTTCACGATGAAGCTGCCGGACAGCGTCTTGTGAGTGTAGATGTTGGCCGGGATCGGTTCGATACAGGCGCTGGTGCCGCCGCAAATGATAGAAATCGACGCGGTCGGCGCGATTGCCATCTTACAGCTAAACCGCTCCATCGCGCCCATTTCAGCCGCATCAGGACACGGCCCGCGTTCCTGCGCCAGCAACATGCTGGCTTCAGATGCTTTCGCCTGAATGTGCTTGAACATTTTGAGGTTCAGCGCTTTCGCCATGGCGCTTTCAAAACCGAGGCCTTTTTGCTGAAGGAAGGAGTGGAAGCCCATCACGCCAAGACCGACAGAGCGTTCGCGCTCAGCGGAATATTTCGCGCGCGCCATCTCATCGGGTGCACGGTCAATGTAATCCTGCAGGACATTGTCCAGCATTCGCATCACGTCTTCGATGAACTGCTTATCGCCGTTCCACTCATCCCATTTCTCAAGATTGAGCGAAGACAGACAGCACACTGCTGTGCGGTCATTGCCCAAGTGGTCAATGCCGGTTGGCAGAGTGATTTCACTGCACAGGTTAGAGGTCGAAACCTTCAGGCCCAGATCGCGGTGATGCTTTGGCATCATGCGGTTCACCGTGTCGTTGAACACGATGTATGGCTCGCCTGTGGCAAGGCGGCATTCAACCAATTTCTGGAATAGCGAGCGCGCGTTTACGGTGCCGCGCACTTCGCCGGTTTTCGGTGATTTGAGATCAAACTCAGCGCCTTCGCGCACCGCTTCCATAAACTCATCGGTCAGCAGAACGCCGTGATGCAGGTTCAAAGCCTTGCGGTTGAAGTCGCCCGATGGTTTGCGGATTTCGAGAAATTCCTCAATCTCCGGGTGCGATACGTCAAGATAGCAAGCGGCCGAACCGCGGCGTAGCGAGCCTTGCGAAATCGCCAGAGTGAGCGAGTCCATGACGCGTACAAACGGGATGATGCCACTGGTCTTGCCATTAAGGCCAACTGGCTCACCAATGCCGCGCACATTGCCCCAATAGGTGCCAATGCCGCCACCTTTGGATGCAAGCCAGACGTTCTCATTCCAAGTGCCGACAATGCCATCAAGGCTGTCTGACACAGAATTGAGATAGCAGCTGATTGGCAGGCCGCGCGATGTGCCGCCGTTCGACAGTACCGGTGTTGCCGGCATGAACCAGAGACGCGAGATATAGTCATACAAACGCTGAGCATGGTCTGCATCATCAGCGTAGGCATCAGCCACACGGGCAAACAAATCCTGAAAGCTTTCCCCCGGAAGCAAATAGCGATCAATCAGCGTTTCTTTGCCGAACTCGGTCAGATTATCATCACGCGACGCGTCGGTTTGAACGTCAAAGCGGCGATCATTGACTTTCTTGCTGTCAGGTTCGGCGGCAGCCTTCGCCACCTCCGTCATAGCGCCAGCCAGCGCCTCGCCTGCTTTCGCGGCGACCAGTTCTTCGGAACCTTTATCTTCTGCTTGCATGTCTATTGCCTGCTTTTCGCTAGACTGGTTTTCAGACGCATCTGTGGTGCTGTCTTCAGCCGACTTTGACTCATCAATTGCCGTGTCTTGCTGTTGATCGAGACCCATGGCCGCGTCATCTCCGTTCCGAAAATCCATTATTTTTTAGCCCCCGCTTGTGCCTCGCACTGGTTTTATCCTCACCTATGCGATGTTCTATCTGTGTTCGACTCGGCGGGTGTTGCCCACCTAGCATTATCTGGCCTCTCCCGCGCGGATTACTTATCCCCGCTACCCACAGTCCCTGCCGCAATTTCACCTAGCCCAGACCGAATCTCCCCCCCGTCGCAGATATGGTGACTGCGCCTCGGATTAACTAGGTCTAGTGGGTGTCCCAGCGTCAGGAACCACTAAATACTGAATCAATGAGGACTCAGACGCAAGAGGGTAAATACGAATTAACCATCCAAAATGGTCAAGTTGGCTGGTGTATTACACGACTGCAACGCCGCGACGCGGCGGAAAAGCTAGGCTGGTGAAACGCGCAAGCCCTAAAATGAATCTGCGAAAAAATTTTTGCGGGCAAAACCGGCAAAAGATACTTGTGAATCATTCGAATCAAGCCGCGCAATTTTTGAATCAAGCGTAGCCGCCCGAAAGCCCTCTTTGCACAATACGAAGCGCACAACGCATCGCGTAACCGCAGTCTCGGCTCTGTCAAAGATAAATGCCGATGCGATCAGCGCAGCGCTTAGACCGCGACGCTTGATTTTGCTCCTGCGGCGTCGATGTGCGCATGAATCTCATCGATGATCGTTTCCATCATCGCGATCGGCAAATCATGGCCCCAGCCTGGATAGGTGACCAGCTTAGCGTTAGGGATCGCTGCTGCGGTTGCGCGCCCCCCTTCGACCTTCACCAGCGGATCATCCTCGCCATGCAGCACCAAGGTTGGCGTCGTGACGCTGCTTAGCCGCGCGGTGCGGTCGCCATCATCGATGATCGCTGCAAGTTGGCGCGGCAGGCCGGCGGGATAGACGCTGCGCTGGATGCCAGCGCGCACGCGCTCTCTCTGCCATTCAGGATCAGCGCGGTATCCAGGCGAACCGATGGCTTGAACCACTTTCATCCCATGCGCGACCAGATCATCCTCTTCCATCGAAGTGAGCGGCGCGGTGAGCGTTTCAATCGCTTGCTTTTCAGCCTGAGGCAGTTTGGAATTGCCCGTCGTCGAAAAAATCGACGTTAGCGAGTGCAGCTTGTCTTCGTGGTGGATCGCCATCAATTGCGCGATCATGCCGCCCATGCTCGCGCCGACAACATGCGCTTTGTTGATGCCCAGCGCATCCAGCACGCCTGCGCCATCATCCGCCATGTCTTTCAGTGTATAAGGCACCTTGGCAGGCCAACGCAGCTTTGCGCGGATCACTTGCCACGGCAAACTGGGCGCTTTTGCTCCTTCGAACTTCTGGCTGAGGCCAATGTCACGGTTGTCGAAACGGATCACGCGGTAACCCTTGCCCGCCAACGCTTCGACAAACTCAATCGGCCAAAGCGTCATCTGCGCGCCGAGGCCCATCACCAGCAGCACGGGCGGATGCGAGGGATCGCCATGCTCATCGTAGAACAATTCCAAACCAGTGTTGGGCGTGGTGATGGTGGGCATTAATGGTTCCTCTCACGTTTCGGAATGACGTTACCATCCATGCAAATCGGGGCAAGATGCCGTAAGGGAAGCCTAAAGGTGTGCTGCTGAACCTATGCCAGCGGAGCGATAAATGCGCGGGTCACACTCACGGAATCAGCACCGTATCCTGCGGGGTCTCGTCCAATTCGGGATAATCAAGCGTATAGTGCAAACCCCGGCTTTCGTGCCGCGCCAGCGCGCTGCGCACAATCAGTTTTGCCGACTGTAGCAGGTTCCGCAACTCAATGAGGTCGGTGGTGACGACAAAGCTGCCGTAGTAATCCTCGACCTCTTTATTGAGCAGGTCGATCCTGTTGGCAGCGCGTTCCAGCCGTTTGGTGGTCCGCACAATCCCGACATAGTTCCACATGAAACGGCGGATTTCAGTCCAGTTCTGCTTGATCACCACCTGCTCATCAGAATCGGACACACGAGTCGCATCCCATTCCCGAATGGTAGGCGGTTCGGGCAGGCTGTCCCACTTCGCCAGAATATCACTCGCCGCCGCTTCGCCATAGACAAAGCATTCGAGCAGCGAATTGGATGCGAGGCGGTTCGCGCCATGGAGCCCGCTTTCCGTGCATTCACCCGCTGCCCAAAGCCCCGGAAGGTCCGTCGCCGCATCCAGCCCTACAACCACTCCGCCGCAGGTGTAATGCTGTGCGGGCACGACCGGGATCGGCTGTGAGGTCATATCAATGCCCAGGCTTGAAAGCTTCTCATCAATTGTTGGGAAGTGTTCGCGCACGAACTCCGCCGGTTGATGGCTGATGTCGAGATGGACGTAGTCGAGGCCGTAGCGTTTGATCTGGTCATCAATTGCGCGGGCCACGACATCGCGCGGGGCCAGCTCCATCCGCTCCGCGTCGTAATCCGCCATAAACCGGTGTCCGGTCTCCGGGTGGAGCAAGTGCCCGCCTTCGCCCCGTACTGCTTCGGTGATGAGAAAGTTTTTGACCTCAAGGTTGTACAGGCACGTCGGGTGGAACTGCATCATCTCCATGTTGGAAACGCGCGCGCCCGCTCGCCACGCCATCGCAATCCCATCGCCGGTCGCGCCGCGCGGCGCGGTAGAGAACAGGTAACAACGCCCCGCTCCGCCAGCCGCCAAAACAGTGGCGCGGGCGATATGCGCTTCCACCTCTCCCGTCTCTTCATTGAGCGCATAGACGCCCCAAACATGGCCTGCGCCCGAATATGTCTTGCGGTGTCGATCCGTGATCAGGTCAATTGCGGTGCGCCCGGCCAGCATGGTGATATTGGGACTGGCATTGGCGGCATTCAGCAGCGCCTCTTGCACTGCCCAGCCCGTCGCATCATCGACATGGACGATGCGACGGTGCGAATGCCCACCTTCGCGGGTTAAATGCAGATCGCCGGAATCCTTGTTGAACGGCACGCCCAGCTCTATCAGGCGGTCAATGCTTTCAGGGGCTCGTTCGATCACGAACTCCACCGTCTCGCGGTCATTAAGGCCAGCGCCTGCCACCATCGTGTCGCGCACGTGATTGTCAAACGTGTCGCCTGCATCCAGCACGGCGGCGATCCCGCCCTGCGCCCATGCAGTTGATCCGCCAGTCAGCGATCCCTTGGCGAGCACCAGCACGCGCCGGGTTTCTGCCAAAGCGAGAGCTGCGGTAAGGCCCGCCGCACCTGAGCCAATGACGATGATGTCGTGATCTGATTGCAATGCGCTTTTCATGCGCAGCTTCATGGCGAAGCGCGCGGCGCTGGGCAAGCGCTCAAAACGTGTAAGCCAGATCGCCGGGCCAGCCGCAATTTCACAATTTTAATTGGGCGATCTGACTGCCGCCAGATAACTCACAAGGCTTGGGGAATGGGTCAACGGGTGAAACGATAATTTAGAACATCATCCAAAGTTAGCGATGAGGCGCGCTTTCGATGAGTATTGTTGTGCGGGCGCTCTGCCTGCTGGGACGGCACCGTCCCGTTTCAAGCAGGGTGCATTGGGATGGACGCAAATACACCGGGCATTGTCGGCGATGCGGGGCCGAGATCCGGCGCAATGCGCAAAGGCAGTGGCGGCGTTAAGCGTGTCGCCGGCACCTAAAGCGCAAAACAATCGAGGTCATCGGCCACCATCACATCGCCAGAATAGCTTCTGCCAATCGCGACCAGGCTTTCTTCAATTAGGCTTAGCGAGCGCTCCATATTGTGCGTCAGCACGACCCGTTCTGGCTCCAATGCTTTCGCAAGCTCACCGATTTGCGCAGGGGTTCGGTGCAAGCCGCGCGGTTGGCCTTGTTCGCCATTGATTACGTGATGTGCAAAAAGGATAGTGGGCTTCGCTCCGGAAAGATCGCTCGTGAACCGCTCACTCAATCCGCTTTGATCGCCAGTGATGACAAAGCTCGCATCTCCAACTTGAACTGAATAGCCTACCGCTGGCGCAGGTCCATGATGGACTGGATGCGCGATAATCGAAAATTCGTTTGAGAAATCGAGACCGACCGGCGCTGCTTCGCCGCCCTGTGTCGCTATATCAGTGACCAAAAGCTCGCGTTTGTTTTCGCTGCCATCGTCATAGCCGCCAAGATAAGCATATGCGCCGCCATCTTTGCTGAGCAGCCGGTTAAGAAATTCACGCGTTCCAGGGAAACGCTCGGCGGCGTCCGGGCCAGCGACCATTAACGGCGTGCCACCCCCTTCAAACCCGCCCGTGTTCAAAATGCCGGTTAGCCCACCAGCGTGATCACCGTGGAGATGGGTCAGCACGATGGCATCAAGTGTCGCAACTTTTGCGCCCGCCTCGGCGAAGCGCACAAATGCACCTGGTCCGGCATCAATCAACAGTTTGGCCTCGCCGTCGATCCACAAGAGATAGCTCGTGCCCGCGCGGTCATTTTCGGCAATTGGCCCGCCTGAGCCTAGCACTTGCAGGGCCGCCCCCTCGCCGGGGCATTCAGCAGGCTGTGCGCCGCGCGGCAGATTGCTGTCAGCAGTAGCAATTGCGCCGCTTTCATCCGCTCCCGCAGCAGAACACGCGGCGAGACCCGCAAATATCAATGAAATCGAACCCGCCCGCCAAATGCCGCGCATCGCCTTCTCTCCCTTAGTTGCCCGTTCCGGTTAGCGAGACGAACACGTCTTCCAAATCCGCTTCGCGCGTGGTGACATCCTCAATTGTTAAACCTTGACCCTGCAAGATTGCTAACACTTGGCCTGCGTTGAGCTTATCCTTGTCATAGGTCACCTCAACGCCGCGCGGTCCGGCAAGCTCCACCTTGGTAAAAGCGTCATGTGCAGGTGCGGCCGTAAGATCATTTTCCACTGTAACAGCGACGATCTTCTCACGCGCCATATCGACCAATTCGCGCGTCGGCTTATTCGCAATCAGCTCTCCGTGATTGATGATCGCGATCCGGTCGCACAATTCCTCTGCCTCTTCGAGGTAGTGGGTGGTGAGCACCACGGTCACCCCGTCATTGTTGAGGCTCGTCACCAATTCCCACAGTTGGCGGCGCAATTCGACATCTACGCCTGCAGTCGGCTCATCCAGCACCAAGATGGGTGGCGAGTGGACCATCGCCTTTGCCACGAGCAGCCGCCGCTTCATCCCGCCTGACAAAGTTCTGGCATAGGCATCGCGTTTGTCTGCCAAGCGCACGGCTTCCAACAATTCCTCGCTGCGCCGTTTGCCAGCAGGAATGCCATAAAAACCGCTATGATTTTCTAGCACCTCATAAGGGGTGAAGAACGGATCAAAGACGATTTCCTGCGGTACGATCCCGATGGCTCGGCTGGCATTGCGCCGCTGATGATCAATATCAAAGCCCCAGATATTAGCCGTGCCGCTGGTCTTGTTGACCAGCCCAGCGAGCGTGTTGATCAAAGTCGATTTGCCCGCACCATTGGGGCCCAGCAGGCCAAAGATAGACCCTTGCGGCACATCGAAGCTGACATCGTTCAATGCCAGCTTCCCTTCCGCATCAGCGCCTTTGGCACCTTTCGGCGGGGCATAGCGTTTGGTCAGGTTCTTGATCGAAATGGCAGGTTCTTTGCTCATGCTGCTCGCCATACCCAAGCACTGGCGTGGCGCAAGACCGCTTGTCGGGGTGAGTGTTCAAACAGAGATTGAATTCAGGTCGCTGGGGGATTATCGGCAACGGTCATGAACATTGCTCCACCTGAAGTGCTGATTGTCGAAACGCGCCGCGTAAGCTGTGATGGCGCCAGCGGTATTCGCGGCGGCACAAATTATCGCCCGGCAGCCTTGGGCCACCCGCGCATCTATCTTGAAATTGATGCGCACGGCTATATCGATTGCGGCTATTGCGACCGGCGCTTTGTATTGAAGGACGGACCTGCCGACGGTGCAGATCAAGCAAGTCTGCCTGACATTTCAGAAGGAAGCGATCCTGGCCATCGCTGATTGGCGATGTAAGTTACGCCCCCGACTTTGGTATTTGGGAGTCAGCGATTGTTCACTTGACCTGTCATATAGCTGCAAATGAAGGGTCTTACCGAAGGAGAAGTGTCCGTGGTTCGCTCATTGAAATCGATCGCCATAACTGCTGCCGGTGCTGCCGGCCTCGCTTTAATCGCATCGCCTGCCGCAATGGCTGAAGATGCCGAATCTGCCGAAATGACAAAGGGCGAAAAGAAACTTCAAAAGATCCTTGAAGGCCGCGTCGCCGGAGAGCCAGTACGCTGTATTCGCCGCTTTGAAAGCCGGCGTCAGCGCACGATTGACGACACCGCTTATGTCTATGGCAGCGGCAAAACGCTTTATGTTCAGCGCACGAAGCACCCGGAAAGCATCGATGATGATGATATTCTGGTGATCCGCAAGTTCGGCGATTCACGGCTCTGCCGGCTAGAGCAGATCACAACAGTCGATCGCTTCACCGGGTTCTTCACCGGTGCCGTCTTCTTCGATGATTTCGTGCCGTATACACGGGTTGAAAAGCAATCCGAAGCTGAGAGCTAAGCCGCTCCCCAGGCGCTATTACAAAAGAAAAAAGCTGGCGCACAGTGGAAGGGGCTTTCCGCTGTGCGCCAGCTTATTCGTTGGTCACCCCGTTGTTAGTGGGGAACGGGCGACCTGCGCCTATCCGATATGCGCTTGATTTGCAGATGTGCAGCTTTGAGCCACGCCGTTATCAGATGGCGCGTTAAAGGCTGCTGGTGCGAAAGCAGGTGAACTCGCGGCAATAGTGGCTTGCAACCTTGGTCGGGCCAGTCCTTCTATTGAAACACGGTAATTCTCGGTGATTTCCGCTAGTTCGCTCTGCAGGGCACCTTCATTTTCGGCCCAAACAGCCTCCAGTTCACGCTTGCGCCACAGTGCTTCTTCGTGGTCTGCCTCAGCAGTCAATGACGAACCTAGGCGGTCCGGTTGATCGACTAGTCCGGGTCCCTCGTTCAGTTTGGGATCGGCATAGGTAGCCAGCGCTGAAACAAATCTGCGATCGAACCGGCGGCGTTCCTGCAAGCCCGCCTCAGCACGATTGCATTGAATGCCATACGCTTTGTCGCGCCGGTCTGGGCTGATTGAAAGCCCTTCAAGCTGAATTTCATGACGACCAGCAGCCATCTCTGTCTCGGTAATCTTCTGCATACGGGCCGCGCCATGCATTTCTCCGAGGATCCAGCTAACAACACATGGCGCTGCGAGCAGCACTACCCAAGCTTCTAGTGCAAGAAAGTCTTGCATTCTTATGCCTTTCCGCGCTCTGACCCCCGTCATCACGCCGCAAGTGTTACGATCCCATGGGTCAGACGCGATTTCGCCGGGCCACAAATCATAAATACGCGAAAGGTTCCCGGAATATCACCGGGTTGAATACTTGGTTGGACGTTAAGAATGTCGCAGGCGAATGGCACTGCAACGCCCTTAGGGGACACTCCCTAACTGTGAGCGCCTAAGTGAACCCGCCCTCGGCGAGCGCTGCGATCCGCAATGAATCACCCAGCGGCGATTTGGCTATTCATGCGAGCAACGATCTGTTCCGCTTGGCTCATAATCCCGTCGATCAATTCCTGACAGGTCGGGATATCATTGATGAGGCCTGCGACCATGCCGCAACTCCACGCGCCTTCATCCATCGCGCCTTCCATCATTATCTTGGGGTAAACGCCCGCGACCTCTGGCAGAATGTCCTGAATGGTAATCGCATCGCCCAGCTCTTTTTCTTTTTCGAGCAGGCGGTCAACCGCGTCATTGGCCAGCACACGTTCGGTGTTGCGAAGCGGGCGCATGACAAGACGGGTGTCGAGTTCAGAGGCTTCGATAATCGCCTTCTTCACATTCTCATGCACGGGAGCTTCTTTGGTGGCGATAAAGCGCGTGCCCATATTCATGCCCTGCGCGCCCATGGCTAGCGATGCGATAAGGCTGCGGCCATCAGCCATTCCGCCTGACGACACGAACGGTATTTCCAGCTCATCAGCGGCACGGGGCAGCAAAATGAAATTAGGAATATCGTCCTCACCCGGATGCCCGCCGCATTCAAACCCATCAACCGAAACAGCATCACAGCCGATCTCTTGCGCCTTCAGGCTGTGCCTTACGCTGGTGCATTTGTGGATTACCTTGATCCCTGCGTCTTTTAGCGGGCCAAGCAGTTCAACCGGATTGCGGCCGGCGGTCTCCACCGCTTTCACACCGCCATCAATCACAGCCTTCACAAGGCCCGGATAGTCCGGCGGGGTCAACGTCGGCAGGATCGTAAGGTTCACGCCAAACGGCTTGTCAGTCATATCCTTGCAGCGTGCGATTTCATTGGCGAGCTTTTCTGGAGTGCCTTGCGTGAGGCCGGTAATAATACCCAGGCCGCCCGCATTAGAAACCGCCGCCGCCATTTCTGCAAATCCGACATAATGCATGCCGCCTTGAATAATGGGATGCTGGATGCCGAACATTTCGGTGATGGCGGTTTTCATGGCTTTGGTCTCCCTCAAACGTGTGTTGCGAGCGAAACAAGCCGAGTTTTGTCGCACTTGCAAGCACGGTTTTGCGAGCGCCCCATACCGTAGCGTCAGGGTTCTTCGCGTTTGATCGGTCCGGTCTCGCACAGGTCGCTGACCACGCAAATCTCGCACTTGGGCACGCGCGCTCTGCATACGCGCTTGCCAAATTGTATGAGCCAGAAATGCCCATCCGCCATCGCCCAATCGGGACTGCGCGCCTCCAATTGCTGCGCGGTCTTGTCCGCCGTCTTCGCGTTGGTCAGGCCGATACGATTGCACACCCGGTGAACATGGGTGTCGACGGCAATCACGTCTTTGCCAAAGGTAAAGCTCATCACGATATCGGCACACTTGCGGCCAATGCCGGGCAGGCTCATCAACCCTTCTCGTGTGCTCGGCACGGCGCCATCATGCTCGGTCAGCAATGCGGTGCAGAACTTGCGAATGTTCTTGGTCTTATTGTTATAGAGCCCGCACGGTTTAATCGCATCGGCAATCGCCTTGTCGTCGAGCGCGAGCATATCTTCAGGTGTCTTGGCGAGCTTGAACAGCGCCTGGGTCGCTGCCGCCGTGTTCCGATCGAGCGACTGGGCAGACAGCATGCAAGATATGCAGGAGCGAAAGGCGTCGGGCTGCCCTTTGGGACCTTTGGCATTTCTTGTGCGCCCCGGCATTGCCTCTGACAGGCGGCGATAGACAGTCTCAATTTCAGTTTCGCTGAGCATTCTATGTCAGCGAACCAGAGCAAGCACGGTTCCACGCTTATTGCGTTGGCCTGCGCGAAGCATTGATGGTCAGCACGATCCCTCCAAGGATCAGGGCGCCGCCAATAGCAATGCTCATGGTCAGCGCTTCGGAAAGCAGCAACACCCCGCCCAGCGCTGCCACAACCGGAGTCGCCAATTGCACGCTCGCAACAGTCGCAAGACCAAGCATTGGCGCAACTTTATACCAAACGATGTATCCTAAGGCCGACGTCACCACGCCAGATATTGCCGCCAGCAAAACCCCCTCCCAGCGCGGCATGGCCGTGTCGAACAGAGACATCGGCAGGACGATAAGGCTCGCAATAAAGAAATATCGCGCCGTGCTACCTGTGGCTCCGCCCGGCCTGCCCGCCGAACTGCGTCCAATCAAGGTGTAGACACCCCAAGCGACGCCTGCGCCCGCCATCATCAAGCCGGGAACGAGCGCGACTGCTCCTTCGCTCATCGCATTCCAAGGCGCGAGCACATAGACAAGCCCTGAAACTGCCAACACCATTCCCAACCACCCGCGAGCGTTCAATCGCTCGCCTCGCGCAATACCGATTGTCAGGATCGTGGCTTGGACAAAGCCAAACAATATCAGCGCGCCAAGCCCAGCTCCCAAATGGATATATGCGAGCGAAAAGCCTGCAACATAGGCCGATAACGCAACTGCGCCTGGCAGATCAGCGCGTGAAGGACGCGCTCCCAGAAACGGCAGGAGTACGAGCGCACCGGAGGCCAGACGGATCACAGAATACGCGCCTGCCTCAATCGCACCATCAGCCAAAGCCGCCCGCGCAAGCAGCGAATTGCCCGCAAAGGCGGCAATGGCGAGCGCCGCCAACAAAGCGATGAGTAATGCGTTCTGCTTCAACTAACCCGCCCTACCTTGGCCCGTGTCGCAATCTTCGCGCGCTGGGCATTGCCCACATTGCGGGGCGCGCGGGCGGCAATATGTTTGCCCCAATTTCTTCAGCAGCAAGTGATGCTCATCCATATCTGCTGCGCTCCATTCAGGCGGCACAATCGGCATTAACGCCTCATATGTTTTCGCGGTGTCTGCCTTTGCTGGCACAATATTCATGCGCTGCATGATGCGGCGGTGATGGCCATCAATCACCATAGCTTTGCGACCAAACGTGCTGGTGTTCATCACGCCTGCGGCATTCTTTCGTGCCACCCCTGGCAGTGTTTCAAGCCAAGCCATCGCCTCACGCAAATCAAGATTGGAAAGGTGGCTCAGATCGACGCTGCCCCGCTCATCCTTGATGGCTTTCAGGCATTGCTTCAATCGCTGGGCAGCGACACTTGGGAAAGTCTGGCGTTGCAACCGCGCCTCCAGCTCATCAACGCAGACATCGGCCACAGCTTCCCAAGTGCCAAATTCTTCGAGCAGCGCATCAGTGGAGGCGTTGCTCGCCGCCGTCTTGGTCTGCGCGCCGATCACGCCGTGAACCAGCACCCATTCTGGCACGCGGCGTTTATCATTTGGCCGCACGATCCGCCCGAACGCGGCGATCAGCGCGGATTGCAAACGGCGCAAAATATCGGTGCGCGGGTCAGAGCCTAGATCGAGCTGCACGCCTCGCTCCAAAACCCGCAAGCGCCAGCACAGCACAAGGGAGCCAGATCCATTTCAGCTCTGACATCAGCGTGACCACGCCGCGCGCGGAGAAGAAATCCGCCCCAATCGGAGAGACCCGAACCGGCGTGTAAGGCGCAAAGATGCGCGCATTGTCCCAAGGCCACCACAGCGCCGCGCCCAGCCCGCCGCTGGTCAGAGTATCGAGCAGGCCGTGGCTGGCCATCGCAAAAGTCAGGAAAGCAAAGGCGGTGAAGCTACGCGCCTCTTTCCAGACAAGCGCCAGCGCGCTTGCGCACATTGCGGCAAAGGCGAGCGAATGCGTTGCGCCCCGGTGCCCCCATTCAGCGGCATATTCGACACCCAGCGCAAAGCCGATCACATCTGCATCAGGCAGGATCGCAAATGCTGCTCCCGTCACCGCCAATTTGGGCGAAACCACTCCGCGCCCTGCCGCCGCCGCAATCGCTAGCGGGACGATGGCATGGGTGAAAATCGTGGGCACTGGTTTGCGCTAAACTCTAACGCTGGATAGCGAGTGAGAATGTCACGGGAACAACCGGCGTGATAGATGGCAGTCCGGCCAACTCTTGCAATTGCGCAAGTCCGCCGGTCAGCTCAAGCGCGTCTGCATAAACGATCACTGGCTTGGTTGAGACGGCGAGCACGCGGTCTTCTGAAATTCTGGTGACCTCCACCTCAGCAGCAAATGACGTTTCAACGCCTTTCACACTCAGCGTGCCTTTGATCGGCTGGACAGTCGCTTCGCTGATCGCAAGGGTTTCAAAAGCCGCCGGGTCAAGCTGAGCTGTCACTGTGGCGGTGGGGTGGTTTGCCACTTCGAAGAACACATCGCGCATACGCTCATCCCGTATATCTACACCTGTGCTCACGGTTGCCAGATCAATCTCAAACACGGCGGCCCCATCGGCCGCGACATTGCCCGAAATCCCGGTGAATTCATTGGTCTCAGCAATTTCATCGGATTTCACAGTCACATAAGACAGGCGCGAGGCATCGCTGTCGACGGCCCATTCACCCTGCGTCAAAGCAGCCGGCTCAGCGGGAGCTTGCGAGCAGGCAGCCAAGCCAATGAGGGATGCAGCGGCGGAGAGGCGGAGAATGTTAGTCACAGGAAAAGCCTTTTCTCTGGAATAGCGAAATTGCTACTCCCTAATTTACGCATTAACGGGGCAATTGGTTGCGGCGGTGGCCTCACTCCCATTCGATCGTACCCGGTGGTTTGCTGGTGTAGTCATAGACCACGCGGTTGATGCCTTGAACTTCATTGACAATGCGGGTGGCGCAGCCGGTTAGGAAGCTCGCGTCGAAGGGATAGACATCCGCAGTCATCCCGTCAGTGCTGGTGACCGCGCGCAAGCCGCAGACATTATCATAAGTGCGGTGATCGCCCATCACGCCAACAGTTTTAACCGGCAGCAGCACGGCGAACGCCTGCCATATCGCGTCATACAATCCGGCGCTGCGAATTTCGTCCAAGTAGATCGCATCCGCTTTGCGCAATATGTCGCAACGTTCCTTGGTAACCTCACCGGGAATGCGGATCGCAAGACCAGGGCCTGGGAAGGGATGGCGGCCAACGAACTGCTCGTTAAGACCAAGTTCGCGGCCAAGCGCCCGGACTTCGTCCTTAAACAGCTCTCTTAGCGGCTCGACCAATTGCATGTTCATGCGTTCTGGCAGACCGCCAACATTGTGGTGCGACTTGATCGTCACTGATGGCCCGCCCGTGAAAGAGACGGACTCAATCACATCGGGGTAGAGCGTGCCCTGCGCGAGGAAATCGGCCCCGCCCAACTTTTTCGCCTCTTCCTCAAACACGGCGATAAATTCGCCGCCGATGAATTTGCGCTTCTTCTCCGGGTCAGAGACGCCAGCAAGGCCCGCCATAAAGCGTTCCTCAGCATCCACGACGACGAGCGGGATATTGTAATGATCCCGGAACAGGCTTTCGACCTGTTCACGTTCGTTAAGGCGCAGCAAGCCGTGGTCGACGAAGACGCAGGTCAGCTGATCGCCAATGGCTTCGTGGATCAGGATTGCAGCGACTGAGCTATCGACACCGCCAGAAAGGCCGCAGATGACCTTGCCGTCTCCCACCTGTTCACGGATTTCGGCAACTTTGGTCTCGCGATAGGCCGCCATGGTCCAATCGCCAGCAAGCCCGCAAACCTTATGTACGAAATTGGCGAGCAATTTGCCGCCATCAGGCGTGTGCACGACCTCTGGATGAAACTGTGTACCGTAAAATCGGCGTTCTTCATCGGCGATGACAGCAAACGGCGCGCCATCGCTGGTGGCGACAATTTCAAAGCCGGGGGCGAACTGGGTGACCTTATCGCCGTGGCTCATCCAAACCTGATGGCGTTCGCCTTCGGCCCACAGCCCGTCGAAGAGTGCGCAATTCTTAGTCACGGTTAGGAACGCACGGCCAAATTCGCCGCCATCTCCCGTTTCATGGCCGGGTCGCACTTCGCCCCCCAGCTGCTGGCTCATCACTTGCTGACCATAACAAATGCCAAGGATCGGCACGCCTGCATCAAACAACACCTGCGGTGCACGCGGAGAACCTTCGTCAGGAACGCTGGCAGGCGATCCGGACAGGATTATTCCGGCAGGTTTGATCCGGTGAAACGCTTCTTCGGCCATGCTGAAAGGCGCAATTTCGGAATAGACCCCAGCCTCGCGCACGCGGCGCGCGATCAACTGAGTGACTTGGCTGCCGAAATCGACAATGAGAATGGAATCGCTGGAAGTATAATCGTGCATAGGAAGGCGTTAAGCAGCGCCCTTCGCCAAGTCCAGAGGGGCAGAGCAGCTGCAAACAATTGCATCGGACAGGCGCGCCTAGGCCGCGCGTGAAACAGCTGCCAGAAACATGATTTTATGTTGCAAAAAACGCAAATGTTTTGCGATTTTTGGCATTTGTGTTCGATTGTATGAAACATCATATGAGCCGGGCAGCGAGGACAGGGCCTCCTCTCCCGCTCATCGTCCACGCTGCATCGGGCAATGATTTCGCCTCCCCCGCGAACCATTGCCAGCCTGCTTGTCGCCCCGGCTGGGGTTTGCGAGCTGCGCTCTTCGCGATCAAGCGGTGCTCCCTCACCGCCTACCTGCGCCTAGATGCACGCTCGCCCGCTTCGGCGGAAATTCTCCCCCCCATGCAGGGGCGACAAGTCCAGCAAGGCGAAAATGAGACGCGGGTGCAATCAGTCCCCCTGCCTTAACGGCTTTCGGTCACGTCAGCTGAACGGCCGCTCGCGTCTCCAATCGCCCCAAGTGTGCAAACAAGCAGGCACAGGCCATGCCCGGGGCGAAAAATTAAATGCGGCTCATCTGAAATAAAGATGGATGATTGCGTAACTTTGTTTCGCAGCCAGCCGAACTCCACTCCGACACTTAACTAAACCACCCACTAACAAGGAATTCACAATGCAAAATATCTCTGAAAAGCTCTTCGCTCTAGCCACAGCCGTCATATTCAGCAGTGCATCTTTTCAAGCTCTAATCGTCTGAATAAAATTTTTTTGGATAATTTGCAGCAACTGTAACCAAGTGTTCAATACCTGCGAACTCCATAACATAACCCGAGCGTCTCATACCCCTCCGTGCTCGGGTCGCAAGATACGCGGTCGCTGATCCCATTCCCTGAAGCCACTTACCCCTCGGCTAGGATCAGTGACCGCGTATCCCCCTTCTCAAACCAACTGATACGGCTTTCAAGCGGCTTCGGCTCTCGCCTCTGCGAGAGAACGCAGCTCGGTTTTGAGCAGTTTGCCGATATGACTGCGGGGCATTTCATCAATCAGGTGAAGCTGCGACAATCGCTGCGTCTTGCCCAGCCGCGCATTTACTGCGCCGCAAATGTCCTCGGCGCTGCGCGCACCTTCACCCAGCACGGCAAAGCCAACCGGGGTTTCGCCCCATTGTTTTGATGCAATGCCAACGACTGCGGCCTCAATCACGTCCGGCTCTTTTTCAAGCTCCGCCTCCAGATCGCTGGGATAGATGTTGAAGCCGCCAGAGATAATCATATCCTTGGCCCGGCCCACTAGCTCGACAAAACCCTGCGCATCCACACGGCCAATATCGCCCATACGCATCCAGGCCTGCCCCGTTTCGGGATCGGTCCATTGCGCGTCTGCGGTTTTGCCAGGCTGGTTTTTGTATCCGGCCATCATGGTTTGGGAACGCCCAACTAAGTTGCCAGCTTCACCAGCTGCCACCGGACAATCTTCATCGTCGAGAACTTTTAGCTCGCTGCCCGGCGCTGGTCGTCCAACTGTGTGGAGTTTATCCGGGAACTCATGACACGCAAGCAGGCACACGACCCCGCCTTCGGTCATTGAGTAAATCTCAATAAGGCCGCCCGGCATGCGCGCAAGCACTTCGCGCTTGAGCTCCGCTGAAAATGGGGCGGAGGTGCAGTATTTCAGCGCCAGACTGGAAAGCTCAAATTCGTCAAAATGGGGAAAATCCATCAGCCGCTGATATTGCACCGGAACCAGCATAGTGATGGTCGTTTGGTCTGTTTGCGCGTGAGCGAGCCACTGTGCGCAATCAAACTTACCCATGACGCGCACTGTGCCGCCTGCCAGCAGCGGCGGTAAAAACGCGACCATTGTGGTGTTTGAATAAAGCGGCGTTGAGGCAAGCGACCTTACTGGCAAACCCGCGTCCAAATAGGAGGCTGCGGTGGCCGCGAATTGCCGCCAGCGCATTTGATGCGAATGGACGATCCCTTTGGGAATGCCGGTCGTGCCGGAGGAGTAGATAATATTGAAAGCGTCCTTGGGATCCGGTTCAAACGTTGAAGCTGTGGTACCCGCCGGGGCCCTCCATGCCGCTATATCTTCCAGCGCAATATGCTCCAGATCAGGCATAAAGCCCGCCCCAAGCTCTGCTGTTTTGGCCGCATCAATAAACAAATGCCGCGCGCCAGAATCCGCGGCCATGCCTGCCAGTTGTTCTGCCGAGGCAGAGGTTGTGAGCGGCGCGGCCACCCCGCCGGCTCGCACCGCTGCAAGAAACGCGATGGCGTAATTGGCGCTGGAATACCCAAGGACCGCGACCGATTGCCCGCGTTCCAATCCTGTCTCGATCAGCCGCGCTGCCAGTCGTTCAATGCGATCGTCCAAGTCGGCCCAAGTCAGCGATGCGTGATCATCAAGCAGGGCGATCTTGTCCGGCTGAAGATCGGCCCACTCGCGCAATATGTCACAAAATGAACCATAGGGGGCGGTCAGACGGGCGAGCATGGCTTTATCTGTCATAACCCAGATGTTTAAGCAGCCCGCTGAAGGCGGCAAGCACATTTCCTGTTAACACTTGGCTGACAGGGTAATTTCGACATCAGAACACACCTTGGGCATGGGGAATAATATGATCATTTCTGCGAGTAGAATTGCTATCTCAGGCGCGTTGTTGGCGCTCTGCGCTGCCTCAATTCCCGCATCAGCGCAGGTCATTACAGAGCAAGATCGGCCCAATGCGCGGCCACTGGACGGCGATGAAATCCGCCCACCGGCCCAGCGCACCGATCCCGTGCCGCAAAACACTGTGCCGTCAAAGAGCGTCCTTCCGTCAATCATCGCCGTGCTGGCGCATCCCGATGATGAGATCACAATCGCACCTATTTTGGCGCGGGCCGCGCGTGATGGCGCGGACGTTAAACTGGTGTTCGCCACCAGCGGCAATGCAGGCCCCGCTGTCAGCGGTATGGAGCCGGGCGACGAGCTAGCCAATCTGCGCGAGGAAGAAGCGCGCTGTTCAGCTTTTGCCCTTGGCCTGCCAGAACCCACATTCTGGAAGTTGGATGATGGAAAGCTATCCGCAAAACCGCGCGGATCAGACAGCCCATCACGTCAAGCGCTCGCCAAAACCACTGAACTTCTGACCCAAAACCGCCCCACTGTTGTTATGACATGGGGGCCCGATGGTGGATATGGCCACGGCGATCACCGCATGATCAGCGCGGTCGTGACTCAGTCGGTGCAAAGTATGGACAATGCCCGGCCTGACTTGCTCTATGCTGCCATCCCTAGCGGCTCACGCCCCAACTTGCCGGAATTCGAAGCGTGGGCCACGACAGCGCCCGATCTGGTCACAGACAGGCTCGCTTACGAAATACGCGATCTTGAGGCAGCTAGAGCGGCGATCAATTGCTATTCAAGCCAATTCAGCGAAGATGCGCGCGAAGCATTGCCGGGGCTTTTGCACTCGCAAGTCTGGCGCGGCGCGGTGCATTTCAGGCTGGCTTTTGCAACGCCGCGGTGAGCTGCTGCACCGCTACCAGATCACCGCTTTCAAGTATGCTCTAGCCAAGTGGTGGAAAACATCTCCACAATCCCACCAATAGCTTGGGAATCGCCTCGTTCGAGCCTATATAATTGGCATGGACGATAACAACGGCAACACCTCTGGGGAAACCCCTGAAAACACCCCTCAAACTGGCTCACGGCCTGAAAAACAGCAGGGGGAATATGGCGCTGATTCAATCAAGGTTCTCAAGGGCCTTGATGCGGTGCGTAAACGCCCTGGCATGTATATTGGCGACACCGATGATGGTTCAGGCCTGCACCACATGGTGTTTGAGGTGTCAGATAACGCGATTGACGAAGCGCTCGCGGGGCATTGCGACCTCGTCCTGATTGAGATCAACGCCGATGGCAGCGTCTCTGTCGAAGACAATGGCCGCGGCATTCCCGTTGGTATGCACAAGGAAGAGGGCGTCTCCGCCGCAGAGGTCATCATGACCCAGCTGCACGCGGGCGGGAAGTTTGAAAACACCTCTGACGACAACGCCTATAAGGTTTCTGGCGGCCTGCACGGCGTGGGCGTGTCTGTGGTCAACGCACTGTCTGAATGGCTCGAGCTGAAAATCTGGCGCGACGGCAAAGAGCACTGGATGCGCTTTGAACACGGCGATGCGGTGAACAGCCTGGAAATTCTGGGCGACGCGCCCAAGGTGGATCAAAACCCGGACGACAACGGGTTTAAAAAGGGGACACGCGTCACCTTCCACCATTCGAACGACACGTTCAAAAACGTCACCGAATACGATTTTGACAAGCTTGAGCACCGATACCGCGAGCTTGCTTTCCTCAATTCTGGGGTGCGCATCCTGCTGCGTGACAATCGCGGTGAAGAAGTGCTGGAGCACGACCTGTTCTACGAAGGCGGGATCGCCGCATTCGTGCGTTATCTTGACCGCAACAAGGAAGCGCTGATCACCGATCCTATCTCTGTTTCAGCGGAGAAAGACGGGATCGGCATCGATGTCGCGCTGGAATGGAACGACAGTTACTACGAAAACGTCCTGACCTTCACGAACAACATCCCCCAGCGCGATGGCGGCACGCACCTTGCGGCTTTCCGCGCGGCGCTGACCCGTACGCTGAACAATTACGCATCTGCTTCTGGCCTGCTCAAGAAAGAGAAGGTTTCGCTGTCTGGTGAAGACATGCGCGAAGGCTTGACCGCGATTGTCAGCGTGAAATTGCCTGATCCGAAATTCAGCTCGCAGACGAAAGACAAGCTGGTCAGCTCTGAAGTACGCCAGCCGCTGGAATCGTTGATGGGCGAGAAGATGACCGAATGGCTGGAGGAAAACCCAGCCGAGGCAAAGATTATCGTCCAAAAGATTATCGATGCCGCCGCCGCTCGCGAAGCCGCCAAGCGCGCCCGCGAGATGAGCCGCAAAGGCGCGATGTCGGTCGCCAGCCTGCCCGGCAAACTTTCCGATTGCCGCGAACGTGATGCAACCAAGGCCGAATTGTTCCTGGTGGAGGGCGACTCTGCGGGCGGCTCGGCCAAAGGCGGGCGGGACAGCCAGTATCAGGCGATCCTGCCGCTAAAAGGTAAAATCCTGAACGTAGAGCGCGCGCGGTTTGATCGGATCATTTCATCGAAAGAAGTCGGCACGCTGATCCAGGCAATGGGCACTGGCATTCGCGATGAATTTGACCTGGAAAAGCTGCGCTATCACAAAATCGTGATCATGACCGATGCTGATGTTGACGGGGCGCATATCCGCACGCTGCTGCTCACCTTCTTCCACCGGCAAATGCCGGAGATTGTGAAAGCCGGGCATCTCTTCATCGCGCAGCCGCCGCTGTATAAGGTCGCGAAAGGCCGCAGCGAGGTTTACCTCAAGGATGACCGCGAGCTGGATCGTTACTTGATCGCGGGCGGATTGCAGGGCCGCGTGCTTGAGGATGGTAATGCTCAGCGCAGCGGCAATGAGCTAGAGGCGCTGGTGGACCATGCTTTGCGCATCCGAAACCTGATCGCGTTTGCGCCGCGCAAATACAACGCATCGATAATCGAAGCGATGGCGCTGGCGGGCGTTTTCGATCCGGACAATCTCGGCTCTGCTGAAGCGCTGGAAAAGGCCGCTGCACGCCTGCAATTGGGCGATAAGGACGCAAAATGGAGCGCGCTCCGCACCGAGGATGGCGGCATAGCGTTTGAACGTCTGTGGCGCGGGGTCACCGATGCGCATCTGTTCGAAGGCAAATTTCTGGAAAGCGCCGAAGCGCGCAAACTGCACAGTGTCGCGGCAGAAGAAGCGGGCGCTTATGACACCCCAGCTGTGCTGATAAAAGTAAGTGCAGACAGCGCCAGCAGTGACGATGACGCGGATAGCGATGATAGCGATAGCGGCGATGACAATTCGCCGATTACTGCAGCGGGCGATGATGCGATCAATAGGCCGACCGAATTGCTCAGCGCTGTGCTTGCCGCTGGGCGCAAGGGCCTCTCGATCAGCCGTTACAAAGGATTGGGCGAAATGAACCCGGAACAATTGTGGGAGACCACTCTCGATCCTGAGGCGCGCGTGTTGCTGCAAGTCAAAGTCGAAGACGCCGATGTAACGGATGAGATTTTCACTCGCCTGATGGGCGATGTGGTTGAACCGCGCCGCGAGTTTATTCAAAACAACGCTCTCAACGTCGCAAACCTTGATGTGTAAGGACATTTAGCCGAAAGGGTTGCGGAATGGACGACCAGCGCACCCACCACAAAACCCAGCTTGAGCAGACGAGTTTTCTCGCGCTGGTTGCCGCTGTATCCATTCTGCTTGGCGTTATCGTCTGGCCTTTTTTTTCTCCCCTGCTGTGGGCCGCCTTGGCCGCAGTCATGTTCCGCCCGCTGTATCGCTGGGTTCTGGTTAAAGTAGGCGGCCGGATGAATGCCGCTGCTGGCATTACGCTTTTAATCATCACCTTTGCCGTGCTCTTGCCTGCTTTGTTCATTGGCGGGCTCGTCATCGACGAAGCGGTCAGCGTGGTCGCTGCATTCCAAGCAGGCGAGATCGATATCGCGGGGTGGTTCAACACAATCTATGCCGCAGTCCCCCAATCCGTTCGCGCCTCACTTGAAACATCGGGTTGGACCGATCTAACCCAGATTCAAAACCGCGCTCGCGACTTGCTTAGCGAAAGTGCTGGCATCATTGCACAGCAAGCGGTTGCCGTGGGCAGCGGCGCACTTGGCTTTTTCCTATCCTTCAGTGTCGGGCTGTACGTCAGCTATTTTCTGCTGCGCGATGGCAAGCGAGTGAGTGAAACCATCCTCTCGAGCCTGCCGCTGGAACGCTCCATTGCTGATCGCTTAGCTGATCGCTTCCTCTCCATCGTGCGCGCCACAGTAAAAGGCTCTTTGGTTGTCGGCGTGGTGCAAGGGGCGCTGGGCGCGACAACATTCTGGATCGCAGGGATACCATCGGCGCTATTGTTCGGTGTGGTCATGGCAGTCCTGTCGCTCATCCCGGCGGTGGGCACGGCGCTGGTCTGGCTGCCTGCGGCAATATATTTGCTGGCTGTGGGCGAGATTTGGCAAGGCGCATTTGTATTGTTCTCAGGGGCGCTGATTATCGGGATGGCTGACAATGTGCTGCGCCCGATCCTGGTGGGCCGCGATACCGGCATTCCCGATTGGATCATTCTGGTAACAACGCTGGGCGGCATCGCCTTTGCAGGCTTTTCTGGCATCGTGCTTGGCCCGCTGGTCGCTGGGCTATTTCTTGCCAGCTGGTCAATCTTGCAAGAACAGCGCGCCGAGGGTGAAGCGGACATTCCGCACTCGACCGCCGATTACTAAAGCGATTGAACTGCACGCTTGCATTACCCATGTGAGGAACGTGAGAAAAGCAGAAGGCCTCGTACAAACATGATGTCGATGGTTGAACCGGGCAGCCAAGCCGAACAAGTCGGGCGATTGGTGCTGGCTGTTGTGGTGATCCTTTTCCTGCCCGCGTTGCCGTTTGGCAATTACCTCATTTACCCATTCTCGATCCTGACCACTTGGTTTCATGAAATGGGCCACGGCATGACCGCGATTGTGATGGGTCAGGATTTTGAACGCCTGTTGATTTTTGCCGATGGGTCAGGCGTTGCTGAGAGCACACTGGACAGCGAAGCCGGCGCGCTCACCCGTGCAGCGATTGCCGCTGGCGGACCGCTTGCACCAAGTGTCGCCGGCTCGCTGTTGATCCTTGCCAGCGCCAATGACAAATATTGGCGCCCCACTCTGGTTGGACTGGCGGCGGTCATCGCAGCATCAACATTGTTCTACGTTCGCTCTGGCGTAGGGCTGGCAATGCTGCCGCTGGTCGGCGCATTGATCGGTCTGGTTGCATGGCGCGCGTCCGATGGGTTTGTGCGCTTTACGCTGCAATTCTTGGGCGTGCTCGCGGCGATGAGTATGCTGCGCGACTTCGATTATCTCTTCACCGAACAGGCGGTCATCGGCGGGCAAAGCATGCTGTCAGACACGGGCGCAATCGAAGCGGCGCTCTTCCTGCCGCATTGGTTCTGGGCAGCGATGATCATTATCGCATCAACGTTGATGATCGGGGCGAGCCTGAAATACGCGCTGCGCGATCAGAGGAGACCGCCGAAGCCGCCCCGCAAGCCCAACTTGCGAAAGCCCGATAATGTGCTGCAGTTTCGGGATCGGAACCACTAAGGTTCAAAGATCGACGGCTGGTTAGGTCGCTATCCGCATGGTGTTAACACCGCCGGCGGCCTCACCGGCTTCGCCCGACAATCCAGCAAAAATCGTATCGATAATCCGCGCGAGTTTCTGCTCGGTCAGCTTTTCACCCATCATAACCAGAGCATCTGGCATGATATAAATGCTGACCATCTGATTGATCATCGACAGTGCCTCATCAATCTCCAACCCAGGGAAGAAACCTTCGGCCTGAGCCTCTGCAATCAATTCGCACAGATAGTGGTCGGCTAGGTCAATGTTGGATCGAATGCGTTCAAAGTTTGCCGCACCCATTTCGCACACGATCGCAAAGTAGACTGGATTTTCGCGGAAGCGGTCACGCTGGATCACAAAGCGGCGCCGGAAAAATTCATAGATTTTACGATTGGGCGGCAGATCGGTCTTCATCACCTCTTCCATCGCGGCGGTGTTGGGTTTTAACCAATGCGCCGCAACAGCATCAAACACATCGTCTTCATTTTCGAAGATTTCACCGAAGCGCGCGCGCGACAGACCGCTTTCGGCGATCACGCTTTGGATTTCGATGCTGCTGCCGCGCTGATCTACCAAATCAAGCGCAAGTTGTGCGATGCGCTCGCGCTCGCTGGCGATCGCTTCTTGGGTTAATGGCATATATAACCACCCTCCTGACCTGGCGCCAATGTAGGAGGCACGCCGGCTGTCTTAAAGGCGCAAAATAGCGATTTTATGCGGCTTGAAGTCGAATTCTCTGCAGGCGGCCGCTAATCAAATGTCGTTGCGCCCAGCGATGATATCCTTGGCTTGTTGCTCTAGCACTTTGTAGCGATCAAGATCAGGAATCTTTGATCGAAACCATTGGGCGATCTGAAGCAGGTCTTCGCCGTAATTCCCGCTTGGCATGATGGGAGAGCTAAAGCCGATGGTGCGTTTGTCGTTATCAGCATAGGCAAGGACGATAGGCACGCCTGCGGCTTTGGCGATGTTGTAAAAGCCTGATTTCCACTTGCCGTCTGAGTTACGTGTGCCCTCGCACGCAATGACGAGGTTTAGCTCCTCGCGCGCGTCATATTCGTCTTTAAGCTGTTCAATCGTGCCGCCCGACTTTCGGCGGTCCACCCCAATGCCGCCCATATCGAGCATGAAATTGCGCATCATGCCTTGGAACAGAGTGTGTTTGCCCATGAAATTGGGCTGCACTTTCTCATGATGAGTGGCGCCTGCAAAGAAAACGAAGTCCCAATTGGACGTATGCGGCGCACCAGCAATGACACATTTTTTCACGTCGATCGGGAAAGGCTCTACCACCTTCCAGCCCATGAGCCGGTAGAAGATCAATATGATCCGGTTCACAATTCGCGAAAGCAAGCCGACAGTTCGGGTCTCATTGTGTTTCAAGTGCGTCTCCGTCACGCATATGTGCGTGCTTAGAGGTAGTTACGCAAGGGAAAGGCTGTGGGTTTCGCCTTCACATCCTAAACACGCCAAAGCTTGGGCGCTCTGGGATCGGCGCTTCGAGCGTCGCGGCGAAGGCCAGGCCCAGCACGTCGCGGGTTTGCGCGGGGTCGATCACCCCATCATCCCACAGCCGCGCAGTGGCGTAATAGGGGTTGCCCTCGTCCTCATATTTTTGGCGGATCGGGGCCTTGAATTCTTCAGCCTGCTCCTCGGTCCAGCTATCTGCATCGCGGTGGACCGTGGCGAGAACGGATGCCGCCTGCTCCCCGCCCATCACGGAGATGCGCGCGTTGGGCCATGTGAACAGGAAGCGCGGGGAATAGGCGCGCCCGCACATTCCGTAATTGCCCGCGCCAAATGACCCGCCGATCACAACCGTGATTTTGGGCACGCTGGCGGTGGCAACAGCCGTCACCAGCTTCGCGCCGTGTTTGGCGATGCCCTCCGCCTCATATTTGCCGCCGACCATAAAGCCGGAGATATTCTGCAGGAACAACAAAGGTATGCGGCGTTGCTGCGCGAGTTCAATGAAATGCGCACCCTTTTGTGCGCTTTCGGAAAACAGGACGCCATTATTCGCCAGGATCGCGACCGGCATACCCCAGATATGCGCAAAGCCGCACACCAGAGTGTTGCCATAATGCGCTTTGAACTCGTGAAACTCGCTGCCGTCGACCAGCCGCGCGATGATCTCTTTCACATCATAGGGCGCGCGCACATCGTCGGGAATGACGGAGTACAGCTCTTCTGCGTCAAACTTCGGCGGGCGCGGGTCTTTCAGCGCAACATCCGCCGCCGCACCCGTATTCTCGCCCAGATGCGACACGATATCGCGCACTATCGTCAGCGCGTGTTCGTCATTTTCGGCCAAGTGATCGACGACGCCCGATTTCTTGGCATGCAGATCGCCGCCGCCCAGATCCTCTGCGGTGATTTCCTCACCCGTCGCGGCCTTCACCAGCGGAGGCCCGGCGAGGAAGATCGTACCCTGCTCGCGCACGATCACGGTCTCGTCAGACATGGCGGGCACATAGGCCCCGCCCGCGGTGCAGCTGCCCATAACGCAGGCGATCTGCGGTATGCCAAGCGCGGACATATTCGCCTGATTGAAAAAGATGCGGCCAAAGTGATCGCGGTCTGGGAAAACCTCGGCCTGATGCGGCAGGTTCGCCCCGCCGCTATCGACGAGGTAGATGCACGGCAGGCGGTTCTCCATCGCGATCTCTTGCGCGCGAAGGTGCTTCTTGACCGTCATCGGATAGTATGTGCCGCCTTTGACCGTCGCATCATTGCACACGATCATGACTTGGCGGCCCGACACGCGGCCAATACCGGCGATCATGCCTGCGCCGGGAATATCCGCATCGTAAAGCCCGTTGGCGGCAAGCTGACCGATTTCGAGGAAGGGCGAGCCGGGATCAAGCAACCGCTCCACCCGCTCACGCGGCAGCAATTTGCCGCGCGACACATGGCGCTCGCGGCTGCGCTCGCTGCCGCCCAGTGCGGCCTTGGCCACATGCGCACGCAGCTCGTCTGCCAGCGACTTATTATGCTGGAGGCGCGCCTTTGCATCGGGCGCTTCGCGATCGAGCGTGGAGGTGAGGGTGGGTGCGGTCATAAGACTGTCTTTTCTTTTTTGTTCTCTGGCCAATGGCTCCAAGCGGTCCAGAATACAAACATAGCGAACATTGCTTGGAGCATCAGGGGTCCAAGAAACTCATCGTAGCCGAGCGAGAGGGTGTAGCCATTCACGCCGATGTTTGAGCACATGATCGCTACCCCAAGATATATTCCGGGTCGTGGTTTGAACCAAATCAATATCGCTGCAAGAGGGTCTAGGAAGGTTAGGCTGGTCCAATAGAGGTTCCACGGCAGCGGGCGAAATTCGTACGGAAGCCAGCCATAATTTATCAGATCCAATGAATGCGTGGTCGTCCCGATCAGAAAGCCTATCGTCCAGATCACCTTCAGAGCAGTTGGCATTCCGGTTTTTACCCCGCCGCCCCGATCAGCTCGCGCCCGATCAGCATGCGGCGGATTTCGTTGGTGCCAGCACCGATATCGAGCAGCTTTGCATCGCGCATATAGCGTTCGACCGGCCAGTCGAGCGTGTAGCCCGCTCCGCCCAGTGCCTGCACGCTTTCGGCTGCCACGCGAAACGCGTTTTCGCTCGACAGCAGAATCACACCCGCCGCATCAAACCGCGTTGTGTTTCCCGCATCACATGCGTTGGCCACCGCATAGGTGTAGGCGCGCGCCGATTGCAGCGCGACATACATATCGGCCACCTTGGCCTGCATCAGCTGGAAGCTGCCGATAGGTTTGCCGAACTGTTTGCGCTCGCGCAGATAGGGAATGACCGTGTCGAGGCAAGCCTGCATAATGCCCAGCTGCAATCCGGCGAGCACCACACGCTCGTAATCCAGACCGCTCATCAACACGCCAACCCCGCCATTCACCGGCCCCATCACCCGGTCCTCCGGGATATGGCAATCGTCGAACACCAGCTCCGCTGTGGGTGAGCCTCGCATACCGACTTTCTCGATCTTCTGCCCGATGGAGAAGCCAGCGTCGCCCTTCTCGATCAAGAACGCGGTGATGCCGCGCGATCCGGCATGGCCATCGGTCTTGGCATAGACGACTAGAGTGTCAGCATAAGGTGCATTGGTGATCCAGAATTTGGTGCCATTAAGCACATAGCCGCCCTGAACAGCCTCGGCCTTCAGCTTCATCGAGACAACGTCTGACCCGGCCGACGCCTCTGACATGGCGAGGCTGCCAACATGCTCGCCGCTGATCAGACCCGGCAGATATTTGGCCTTCTGCTCATCATTGCCCCACCGGCGGATCTGGTTGAGGCACAGGTTTGAATGCGCGCCATAAGACAGTCCCAGCGAAGCGCTCGCCCGGCTCACTTCCTCAACGGCAATCACATGCTCCAGATAACCCAGCCCTAGCCCGCCGTCCGCTTCCTCAACCGTGATTCCATGCAAGCCCAGTTCGCCCATTTGCGCCCAAAGTTCGTCTTTGGGGAAGTAATCCTCACGATCGATCTTTTCAGCCAGCGGCGCGATTTGCTCATCAGCAAAGCGGCCGACGCTGTCACGGATCATCTCCGCCGCTTCGCCAAGCTGAAAATCGAAATCGGGGGTGCTGCGCATTTATTCCAGTCCTTTGAAATATTCGTATCTTGATACCTCTTATCAGGGCAGAAGCTCCGCGCAAACAGGCACGCCTGATCTGGGCGCGAAATCGCCGGGTTGGGTCCAATTCCAAGAGCGTAAGCGGAATTTGTGCTTGCCGCGCTTTAATGTATGAGCGGCCCAGAGAGGATCGAATCCTGCCCGTCGTTGATCTGCCCCCTTGGCCATCAGACCAGTCACCCGCGAACGACTTTCGCGATGAAGCCGCGCGGCTGCGTGTGCTCGCCAGCTTTGACGCCGATGGATTGGAAGGGGACCCAGAACTTGCACGTCTTGCGCGGTTTGCAGCCAAGCTGTGTGAAGCACCATCGGCTGCGATTAGTCTGGTAGAAGAGGAACGGCAGCGATTTATTGCCGGTGAGAACCTGCAATCGGCTGAGACTCCGCGTTCAACCAGTATTTGCGCTCATACAATGGGCGGGAGCTCGCTGCTCGAAGTCCTCGACGCCTCGCATGACCCACGCTTTGCAAATTTCGAAATAGTGCGCGGAGATACACATCTACGCTATTATGTCGGCGCGCCGCTGATCTCTTCGGAAGGCGCCTCGCTTGGTGCGCTTTGCGTAACGGACACCTCACCTCGCCAGCACGGTCTCAATTCGCTGCAACGCGAAGGGCTGATGGTTCTGGCTGAGTCGGTCAAGCGGCGGCTTGAAGCGCATCGGCAATCCCACCTTGCCATCTTTGAGCTCAAAGAAAGCGCGCAGCGGGTCCAATTTATGCTGGACAGCGTGCCCGATATCGCTTGGTCCGCCGCACCCGGCCCAGTGTTTGATAACTTCAACGCACGCTTTGAGGAAGTGACTGGTAAAACGCCGCCGCGCGAAGCGGATGATTGGCGGACCTTTATTCATCCAGAAGACTTCGAAGCAACGCTCGCAAAATTTCAATACGCGCTGGAAAATGCGCGGCCATTTGAAGACGAATGGCGTTTGCGCCTCGCAGATGGCTCTTATCGTTACGTCGTTTCGCGTGCAGTCCCATCGTCTGATGATCCAGAAACCGCCCGCTGGTTCGGAACTTTGACGGATATTGATGAGCAATATCGCATCTCTCAAGAACGCGAATTGCTAGCAGGAGAGCTGGCGCACAGGATCAAGAATATCTTCTCGGTCATCACGGGGCTGATATCGCTGCGTTCACGCGGCAATCCAGATCAGGGGGCATTTGGCGATGCTCTCAACGATAATATTCGGGCGCTTTCACGCGCTCAGGAATATGCCTTGCCAACCTCGAATCGATCCGGTGAAAACCTGCAAGATTTGCTCGGAATTATGATGGCGCCCTATGGTGCCGATGGTTCGGGGAAAGTCGCAATTAGTGGTGATGCGGCAAAGTTTGGCCCCCGCGCGGCCACACCTTTGGCGCTCGTATTTCACGAACTGGCAACCAATGCCGTCAAATATGGCGCGCTGAGCACGGCAAAAGGCAAAGTGTCCATCACGGTAAAAGCGCTCAAAGATACAGTCACAATCGACTGGCATGAAACCGGCGGACCTGCCATCGAAGAGCCAGAGGCAACCGGATTTGGCTCACGGCTCACTTCAATGGCCGTCGATCACCAGCTCGGCGGGGCTTTGACGCGAAATTGGCGCGAGACTGGACTTGCCGTATCGCTTACCTTGCCGCGAGAAAGACTGGAGCAATAAGGTTGCTGATTATGCGAACCATCACGCACCCTATTTGGGCCCTAGCGCCCTTGGCATTGATGGCCCTCGGCGGCTGTGACGCAGCTAAAGAGGGTGACGGCGAGGGTGCCGAAGCGCCAGCTGCAAAAGGAAGCGATAGCAGCACGGGCGAAAGCGCCTCCTCCAGCAATGTGCCAATGGCAGAGACTGGCTGGCTCACTGTCTCAGAAGATGGCGCAGTCTTCACCACCTTCCTTGATGCAGGCGGAACCTACCGCGATTTCCGCAATGGCACCCCTATGCAATCAGGCACGTGGCAACGACGCGAAGACGGGCGCTTGTGTTTCGTGCCAGAGGCAACCGACCGCGTCGGTGGCTGTTGGAGCACCGGTGAGTTGGAGAATGATGGCACAATGCGCGCAACCGATTCAGAAGGTCGCGCAATTAAGCTAAAACGCGTCACCTATCTTGCTCCGCAGGCGACAGATGCAGACGCCGAGCAATCTGCGCAAGCCGCCGAAGAGAGCTGAAGCTATCTCCACCGCGCCGCTGCTCACATTTGATGCCACCACCCGCCATTACGGCGATGTCATCGCGGTCAGCGCAGTAAGCTGTGAGATTGCCGAAGGTAGCTTCGTCGCATTGGTCGGCGCCTCCGGCTCTGGCAAGTCAACTTTGCTCAAAATGGTCAACACGCTGGAGGCACCGAGCGCTGGCAGAGTGCTGTTTACAGGCGATGATGTCACCAACCAGCCGCCCGCGCAGCTGCGCCGCCGGATCGGCTATGTATTCCAAGGCATTGGCCTTTTCCCGCATATGAGCGTGGCTGAAAACATCGCGATTGGTCCGCGCCTTGCCGGTGAAAGCCTTACCGCCGGCCGGATCGGCGAACTGCTTGAACAAGTCGAAATGGAAGCCGATATGGCCGCGCGTATGCCAGATGAATTGTCTGGTGGTCAGCGGCAGCGCGTTGGTGTTGCGCGTGCTTTGGCGATTGAGCCAGAATTGCTTTTGATGGATGAGCCGTTCGGCGCGCTCGACCCGATCACCCGCGATGCCTTGGGCGAGACGGTTCGCGACCTGCACGACCGCCTTGGCCTAACAACGATCATGGTTACACATGATATGGCAGAGGCATTGTTGCTGGCTGACCGCGTGATCGTGATGGATGCGGGCGCCATCGTCGCTGATTGCTCCCCGCATGATCTGCTGGCGGGCCAAGGCGGAGAGATCGCACAAGGCCTGGTCGCGGTGCCGCGCCAGCAAGCTGAAAAGCTCGCCGCGATGGAGCGGGAATGAGCGATTTCGCAGAGATACTGTTTGGACTTGGTGACAAGCTGACGGCGCATATTGTGCTCGCCGCGAGCGCAATTGGCCTTGGCATTGCAGTTGCTTTGCCGCTTGCGGTGTGGGCCAGCCGCTCTCGCACAGTTGCGAAAGTTGCGCTGGGTTTTGCCAGCCTGGTGCAAACCATACCGGCATTGGCGCTGCTGGCGCTTTTTTTCCCGATCCTACTATCCTTGCGCGCAGTTTTTGGAGAGGGGCTGCCGACGCTCGGCTTCCTTCCCGCGCTGCTGGCGCTGGCGCTTTATGCTCTGCTGCCGATCCTGCGCAATGCGGTCACCGCGCAGGCCAATCTTGACCCCGGTGTGCTCGAAGCAGCGGACGGCGTAGGCATGACCGGCTGGCAAAAATTGCGTCTGGTCGAAGCGCCGCTGTCCGCGCCCTTCATCATGGCCGGTATCCGCACTGCGAGCGTGTGGACCATTGGCGCAGCGACACTTTCAACCACAATCGGCCAACCCAGCCTTGGCGATCCCATATTTGCTGGATTGCAAACGCAAAACTGGACGCTGGTTCTGGCTGGGTGTTTGGCCAGCGCTGCCCTCGCGCTGATCGTGGATGCTTTGTTGGGCCTGATCGAACGCGGGCTGGCAACCCGCCAGCGCTGGCAATGGATCGCGGGTTTGATCGCCGTAGCTCTGGGCATAATTGGCGCGCTCACCTATCAATCAGGGGGAGACGATGAAGACACGATCATCATCGCATCCAAACAATTTTCTGAGCAATATATCCTTGCGCAATTGATCGGATCACAGCTCGAAGCGGCAGGATTTGTCGTTGAGTACCGCGACGGACTTGGCTCTGCCGTGGTTCACAATGCTGTCGCCAGTTCTGCAATTGATATCTCGGTTGATTACACCGGCACGATCTGGACCAACAATCTGAAGCGCACCGACAATCCGGGTCGCGAGGAGATGTACCAAATCATCAAAACGTGGGAGGCTGAGGAGAACGGCGTGCGCGTGCTCGGGCGGCTTGGGTTTGAAAATGCCTATGCCTTTGCCATGCGTGAAGACCGCGCAGCCCAACTTGGCCTTACTTCGCTGGATGATCTGGTGACAGTCGCTCCGCAGCTAACAGTCGGCGGCGACCCAGAGTTTTTTGAACGACCGGAATGGATCGCAGTGCGTGAAGCCTATGGTATGCGTTTTGGCGAAACACGCAATTTCTCGCCCACATTCATGTACAATGCGCTAACCTCTGGCGAGGCCGATGTGATCAGCGCCTACACCTCAGATGGGCGGATCGCAGCAGACAAGCTGGTGGTGCTTGAAGACCCACGCGAAGCGCTGCCAAGTTACGATGCGATGCTTATGATATCGCCGCGCCGCGCCAATGACGCAGAATTGATTGCCGCGCTACAGCCGCTCATCGGAGCAATCAATGTCGAGCAAATGCGCGAGGCGAATTTCGCTGTCGACCGTGAAGGAGAAGGCAAACTCAGCCCGAAAAGGGCAGCGGCGCAACTGGCTGAGGAGATCGGTCTGAATTAACGTGCTTTGCGCCAAATTTGAGTTTGGCAAAACGGGCCTAAACAACCCTTAACTTCGAGCTCATTGGCACTTTTTCGGCGTACGACGGAACGATAGTCCTTCCCGCTTTTCGGGTCGTAAATCCGACCTCTCCAAACATCTCCATTCTTCTGAAAGTTGAACAGCACTGGCAAGCCGAGCAGTTTGCGATTGCGTTTCGAGCGGTCCGGATTGTTGATGTCGCGCTGGTCTACACCTTCTGGTGGAGCGACAATAAAGCGTGAAATCTTACCGCAGGTAGAAGGGCCGCATTTGCTAACAGTAACGACTGCATCCTTATCCTGTGTGACCCAGCGACCATTGATCGGATCAGCGGCTAAGGCAGGGCTTGCGCTGGCTATCGTCGCTAGGATTGCGGCGGTCAAAAAGGTGCGGATTTTCATCAAGCTCTCCAAAACATCTCTATACGTATTCGCCGAAAGTTGTTGAATGTTACAACGCGCGGTTCCGTCTATCCAAACCCGCCGCCACTATTTGGCCAACCGCCGCCGGAAAGCCCCATCACCTTGAACAGTTTGCCCATTTGGTCAGGTTCAACCAAGCGGTCTCGCTGACGCTTCAACTTGGCCGCGTTCTCCGGTGATGCTTTTTGCAAAGCCTCCAGCCGCGCATCAATACCGAGTATTTTCAGCCAGCGCCCCTGCGGCGTAACACCTATCACTCGGGCAGCGTGTTTTTCAGCAACGTTGCCGAGCGTCGCGAAATCAACATGCGCGGTCAGATCAATCTCTCCCGGCGTGCTGAACACATCGACTTGCTTGTGGGCGCGCACCGCTTGCAATGATGATCCGACTTGCAGAGACGTTGAGCCATAATCGAGCACTAACCCGGCCCCGCCTTGGCTTGCGAAACGGCTGGCAATCTCGCCCATGACCGTGGCCGCCGCCGGGCAGGCTTCAATAATGGTGCCTTCGTCAGCGCCGCGCAGATTGTCAGGCACGGCATCGTCCATCGGCTTATCGCCCGAGGCAAACACGAAAGTTTCCCCATCAAGTCCAACCATGCGTTCGCGCCAACCGGCAGCGGTGCGAACCAATTGCCGGATCGGCAAGGCATCGAAGAATTCATTGGCAACCAGCAAAATCGGCGCGTCTTCTGGCAAAGTCGCCAAGTCATCGTGATGGACAACGCCAGGCATCGTGCCGCTTTGTATCGCGCGAAGGTTCACCGACCCTTCGACAAAATGGACCTGCGGATCGAGGCCAAAGCGCGCCGCCGTGCGCAGCGCATCACTGGCCAAAGTTCCGCGCCCCGGACCCAGTTCGACATAGTGAACCTTGGCCGGACCATCCATTTGCGCCCACATATCCGCCAGCCACAAGCCGATCAGTTCGCCGAACATTTGGCTAATCTCAGGCGCAGTAATGAAGTCACCGCTCGCGCCCAACGGATCGCGGCTGGTGTAATAGCGCGCGTTGCTCTCCCCCATATACTGCGCAAGGCTGATCGGTCCCGTCTCGCGGATCAGGCGGCGAAACATTTCGGCTATGTCTTGGTTGGGCGCAGGCATTTGGGCGAGCTTATTTTGCGTTTAGATTGCCGAGACGATTAAGCCGAAGATGCCATGCTGCCGCCTGTGCCAACAGGCTTACGCATGACCGCAATGACGGTAACAGCCAAGCCGAACAGAATGATCGGAATGGTGAGCCACTGCCCTTGGCTAAGGCCGGTTTCAGCCACCCGAAATTGCCAGCCTTCGTCGGGTGCGCGGAAAAATTCATTGACGAAGCGTGCCATGCCAATGCCAAGCAGGAAAACACCAGACAGCAATCCGCGGCGATAGCGCGCGCCGGTCTTCCAGAATAACAGCAGCAGCACGATCAGCAGCAGCAAGCCTTCAAGGCCCGCCTGATAGAGCTGGCTTGGGTGGCGGACCACGTCTCCGCCGCCGGGGAACACCATCCCCCATGCAACATCGGTTGGGCGGCCCCACAATTCGCCATTGTTAAAATTGGCAAGGCGGCCAAGGAACATGCCCATCGGCACCGTGGTGCAGACGTAATCAGCGACCCGCACGAAATCGAGCTTACCCTGCCATGACACCCAAACCATCGCCGTTAAAACGCCAAGCAGTCCGCCGTGGAAGCTCATCCCGCCATCCCACAATCGCAGCAGCTTCCAGCTTACAAAGCCGTCACCGCTGAAATCAGTGAACAGGTCAGGCTGGTAAAACGCTGCATACCCCAGCCGTCCGCCTAGGATCACGCCCAAAGTGCAATAGAAGAACAGGTCATCCGCGTGGCGCTGAGCCATCGGTGCGCCGGGCTGCTTCAGCATCTTGGAAACATGCCAATAGGCAAAGATCACGCCCAGCAGATAAGCCAACGAATAATAGCGCAAAGTGAAAAAGCCGAGATCTATACCAGGCGTAAAGCCCAGGTTTTCCCAATAGATCGGGTCGGCGGCGCCGCTGGCGGCGAGTAGTGACAGCACGAAGCGAACCTCTTATTTACCGGATGATTCGTCAGATGCGGGTGTTCCGCCCCTGCGAATTGGCTTTTGGCACAGCGAACGGTTCGGGGGAACCCTCTCGCATCACCCTGCATTAAGGCCATATAAAAGAGATTGCACGACACCGGCCTCGTCAACGAGCGTAGGCTGTAACAAATTGATATTTGGAGAGACCACGGCATGCCAACACAGCTCGACCTAGCGCTGGAAAAAATCATCGGTGAATTGACCAAGGAAGGTCAACCATTCGCCACTGTGCCGTTTGAACGCGGGGGCGTTGAAATGCCCGCTTTCCAAATGGCGCCGCCAACGCTCGCCCATTACTTCGCGCATTTCTGCAACCAGCATAAAGATCTCGAATTTCTGGTCGATGGCGACATTCGCCTGACCTTTGGCGAATGCTGGCATGCCGCGACCCATGTCGCGCATGGTCTGGCCACAATCCACGGCGTGGAAAAAGGCGACCGTATCGGCATTGCTGCGCGCAATTCTGCCAATTGGATGATTGCCTATATGGGCATTACCCTAGCAGGCGGCTGCGCCACTTTGCTCAATGGCTTTTGGTCAGGCGATGAGCTTGCATACGGCGTACGGCTTGCCGAATGCAAAGCCGTGATTGTTGATGCTGGCCGGGCAAAACGCCTCGAAGGTACAGACCATTCAGCAAAATTGATCATGATGGAACACGATTGTGCGCCATCTGAAGGGTTGAAAGATATCTGGGCCGAAGGGCCAACCGCAATGGCGATGCTGGGCGAATTGGGCCCTGATGATTTGGCGACGATCCTCTACACCTCAGGTTCAACCGGCAATTCGAAGGCGGCCTATTCCGATCATCGCGGCGTTGTTAGCGGTACGATGAACTATGTCGCGCAAAGTGCGATGGCGAAGATCCTGCTCGAAAGTCAGGGTGAAACAATCGCAGATCAGCCTTGCGCTCTAATTGCAGTGCCGCTGTTCCACGTAACCGGTGAGGTGCCGCTGTTCCTCCAATCTTATGCCATCGCCCGCAAATTGGTGCTGATGCCGAAATGGGATGCGGAAGAAGCGCTGCGCCTGATGGAAGCGGAAAAAGTCAGTTATTTTGTTGGTGTGCCGCTGATGAGCTATGAAATCGCGACACACCCTAACAAAGACAAATATGATCTTTCGGCTTGCAAAAGCTTTGCCGCTGGTGGCGCTCCGCGACCGGTTGAACACGTCAACAAGATCAAAGAAGCCTTCCCCGGCGGCTTCCCATTGCTCGGCTATGGCCTAACCGAGACCAATGCTGTCGGCTGCGGAAACTTCAACGAAAACTACATGGCAAAGCCCGGTTCAACCGGAAAAGCGAGCCTGCCCATGGTGGATCTGCGCATCCTCAACGATGATGGCGCGGAATTGCCGCAGGGCGACGTGGGCGAGGTCTGCATCCGCACAGTTGCAAACTTCCGCGGCTATTGGAAAAATGACGAAGCGACCGCAGCGGCCTTCACTGACGACCAGTTTTTCCGCACTGGCGATCTCGGCTATCTGGACGACGATGGCTATCTCTTCATCGTCGACCGCAAGAAAGACATCATCATTCGCGGCGGTGAGAACATCACTTGCATCGAAGTGGAAGATGCCATCTATGCCCACGCCGACATTTCCGAATGCTCCGTCTTCGGCCTGCCGGATGAGCGCATGGGCGAAGTGCCCGCAGCCGTCTTCCGCGTGAAAGATGGTGCAGCGGCGATGGATGCAGCAGGTCTGCGCGAGTTTCTGCTGAGCCGGATCGCTCCGTTCAAAATACCACTGGCAGAGCACATTTTCATCGAAACCGCACCGTTGCCGCGGCTCGGTACGCAAAAGATTGATAAAAAGAGCCTGCGCGAGCGGTTCACTGCAGAAATGGAAAACGCCTGATGCGTGGCTGCGCGGCGTTTAAAGCATGACGGCCCTTCCCGGTCCGGCAAACGCGCCGCGCATCCCGCGCCAGCGAGCTATCATTGATCGGCGCTTGCTCGCTGAGCAGATTTCTTCGCTTGCCGAAAGCCAAGGCGAAAATGCGCGCCCGGCGGTTATCGAAGCCCTGCGGGAGGCGCTGGACGCTGGCCGAGCAGAACTGTCAGAGCGACTTCAGCAGAAACCAGCTGCGGGATATGAATGCGTTCACGGCCATTCGTTTCTAATCGATCAACTGGTTCGCGTGATCCACGATTACGTCACCGCCCACGTCTATCCCGTGGCCAACCGCTCGACGGCCGAACGCCTCTCCATTCTGGCGGTCGGCGGCTATGGCCGCGCGGAAATGGCTCCGCACTCCGACGTCGATATCGGCTTTATCACCCCCATGAAACGCGCCGCATGGTGCGAACAGGTGATCGAAGCGATGCTCTATCTCATGTGGGATTTGGGCCTCAAAGTGGGCCATTCCAGCCGCACCATCAGTGACACTTTGTCGATGGCGAAAGAGGATTTGACGATCCGCACGGCTCTGCTTGAAAGCCGCTTTATCTGGGGCGATCAAGAGCTTTACGATGAGCTGCGCACCCGGTTCTGGGGTGAAGTGGTGAGCGGAAGTGAGCGGCAATTCTTGACGCAAAAATTGGCCGAGCGCGATGATCGGCATAAGCGCATGGGCGATAGCCGCTATGTCGTAGAGCCCAATATCAAAGACGGCAAAGGGGGCCTGCGCGACCTGCAAACGCTGTATTGGATTGGCAAGTATATTCACCGCGCTCGCAATGCGGCTGAACTGGTCGATGTCGGCTTGCTCACCAAACAGGAATATCGCAGTTTTCGCCGGGCAGAAGGATATTTGCTGGCGGTTCGCTGTCACATGCACGATCTCACTGATCGGGCCGAAGATCGCCTCACCTTTGACCTGCAACGCCAAGTAGCGCAGCGTATGAATTTCGCAGACCGTCCAGGCAAAAGCGCGGTCGAACGCTTCATGCAATTCTATTTCTTGCAAGCCAAGCGCGTCGGCAGCCTTACCGGCGTGTTCCTCGCGCATCTGGATGAAACCCACGCCAAAAAGCGCGCCAGCACAGGCTTTTTCGCTGGATGGGGCCAAAAAGCGCGCACGCTTAAAGGCTTCACTGTGTTCGGCGGCAAGATCAAAGCGCCAACGGACAATTGGTTTCGCGATGATCCGGTGCGCTTGATTGAGCTGTTCAAACTGGCCGAGGAACACGGCCTAGAGGTGCATCCCGACACCATGCGGCAGGCCGACCGCGACAGCCGCCTGATCAACGCGGCGGTTCGCAAGGACAAGCGGGCGAACGCTTTGTTCATCGATCTGCTTAGCGGCCGCAATGATCCTGAAATGGTTTTGCGCTGGATGAATGAAGCCGGCGTGTTTGGCCGCTTTGTGCCAGATTTTGGCCGGGTCAACGCTCAGATGCAGTTTGACATGTATCACCATTACACCGTCGATGAGCATACGATCCGCGCGATTGGCCTGCTGAACAAAATCGAGAAGGGTGAACTGAAGACAGACCACCCGCGCGCCACTCGCATCATTCACAAGCTGGCGTCGCGCCGAGCGCTTTATGTCGCTGTGCTGTTGCATGATATCGCCAAGGGGCGCGGCGGAGATCACTCTGTTCTGGGCGCAGAAGTGGCCGAGAAACTGTGCCCGCGCTTTGGCCTCAATGAGGATGAAACCGATCTGGTTGCGTGGCTGGTGCTGCAGCACTTGCTGATGAGCTCAACAGCACAAAAGCGTGACCTAACCGATCCCCAAACGATCGAAACCTTCGTTGCAGAGGTCCAAAGCCTGGAACGGCTCCGCAATCTCGCCATCCTTACAGCGGTTGATATTCGCGCAGTTGGGCCGGGCACTTGGAATAGCTGGAAAGGTCAGTTGCTGGGTGAGCTGTTCGACGGTGCGCAAGAGCGTCTGCGTCTTGGCCATATGCGACAGGGACGCAAGCAGCGCGTTGCGGCTAAGAAGGCAGCAGTAAGCGATCTGCTGGGAGAAAAATCTGCTTTGGTCGCAGAGGTTGGCGATCTTTTGGGCGATGCCTATTGGATTGCAGAACCGGAAGATGTGATCGCACTAAATTTCGTCCAATATGACGTCGCGCAGGCCATCGAAGAAAACCTTTCGATCCATTGCGAAGTCTATGAGGCACGCGGAGCCACCCTAGTCAGTGTGATCGCCGCAGATGACGCAGGCCTGTTTTACCGGATCGCTGGCGGCATTCATTTGGCCGGAGCCAACATCATTGATGCGCGCATTCACACGGCAAAAAGCGGCTATGCGGTAGATAATTTTCTTGTTCAGGATGCCCGCGGCGAAGCCTTTAGCGAAGAGACCCAAATAGCCCGGCTGAAGACCGCGATCACCGATGCACTTACCGGCAGAACTGCGCTCGTACCCAAACTTGCTGCCCGGCCATTGCCGCACAGCCGGTCAAAAGCCTTTAAAGTCGCGCCGCGTGTGAATTTCGACAATCAGGCTTCAAACCGCTTTACCGTGATCGAAGTGAGCGCGCGCGATCGCCCGGCCTTGCTCAATCGCTTGGCCCATGCGCTCTACCAGTCGAACCTGATTGTTCAATCGGCCCACATCACCGGATATGGTGAGCGCGCGGTCGATACTTTCTATGTCACTGACCTAACGGGTGCGAAGGTGGTGGCGAAAGAGCGCCTTAGTGAAATCCGATCGGCATTGGTTGACGCTGCGAGCGATAAGAAACAGCGGCAGTTGGAAGAGGTTTAAGGGCTCATTACAGCCCGCCCTTAATCCCGCGCCATCACCAACAGCAGCGCAATTTTGCGGTCATCAAACCCCACAAATGCCCATTCAAAAGTCGAAGGCGAAATTGGGTTCCACAGGCCATCAAACCGATTGCTCAGCACAGTGCGGCGGTCCGGGCGGAACGCAGCGACGAACTCGTTTGCGCAGTTGAGAGCACGCTCTTCTCCCAGCCAATCCTGCTTTGATAGCACCATATCGCGGGCGAATGCATCGGCAATTACCACCGCCGCTGATCTAGCCCCAGATGCACCAGGCGCTGCATCCAGCATCTCCCAGTTAAATCCTATTGGTGTGAAGCCAAAATGAGCGACAAAGTCATCAGCCACTTGCTGAGGCGGGTCAAAACTGGGGTCGATCTCTGCGCAGTGAAAAACAAACGTAGCTCTGCTCGCCAGCGCATCACGCCATCGGTCCGTGAAAGCTTTAAGCGGTTGAAGTTCTGCAGAGCCAGCGCCGCTCATCCGCGCTCGCCGAACAAGGCCGTGCCGACGCGCACATGCGTCGCACCCAATTGAACTGCGGTTTCATAATCGCCGCTCATACCCATGGAGAGGCCCATCAGCCCGTTATCCCTCGCCAGCTTATGCAGCAGCGCAAAAAATGGCGCAGGCTCAATATCGGCTGGCGGCAGGCACATCAGACCGGCGATAGGAATGCCTGCCTCACGCGCTTTGACAATCATATTGGGGACATCGGAGATTGCGCAGCCGCCCTTTTGCTCTTCCTTGCCGATGTTGACTTGGATGAAACACGGCACGCGCTTGTCAGCCTTGTCCATCGCTTTAGCCAGCGCCTTGAGCAAACTCATGCGGTCCAGCCCGTGGATGCAATCAAACAGCTCCACCGCATCATCGGCTTTGTTGGATTGCAATTGCCCGATCAGGTGCAGCTCGGCATCGGGAAATTGTTCACGCAGCGAGGGCCACTTGTCCAGTGCTTCCTGAACGCGGTTTTCACCGAAAACACGCTGTCCCTGCTCCAGCAAAGGCATGATGCGCTGCGCCGGATGGGTCTTGCTTACAGCAATCAAAGTGATCTCATCGGCTTCACGCCGGGCGATCTTGCACATTTTCGCAATTTTGCCGCGCACTTCGTCGAGTGGATTGTCTGCCATTTCCATATTCGTGCGCTATAGCGAGCGCGTGAGCGATGCAAAGACCCTGCCTGATCTGTGGTTGATTTCTGATGAGCGCAATGATGCGCGGTTAGAGGCTTCTTTGCGCCGGTTACCGCGCGGCAGCGGCTTCATCTATCGCCATTACCACCTGAATGATCCAGATCGTTACCAGCGATTTCGAGAGCTTTTGTGCATAGCAAAAGGCTGTGACCACACGGTAATACTCTCAGACAGTGCGCTGACTGCGCGCGAATGGGGCGCAGATGGCATTTATGGATCGCCCCGCGCGCTTTATCCGCGCCGGCGGGACTTGTTGCACATCGCGACCGCGCATAACATGCGCGAAATCGGACAAGCCAATCGCATCGGTGCTGATGTCATTATGCTATCGCCAGTGTTTCCCACCAAGTCGCATCCGGGGTCGGGTACACTGGGTCCAATGCGTTTCTTGATGATGGCAAAATACGCGGGCGTACCTGTAATTGCACTGGGTGGTATGGATCAGCAATATTCGAAGCAATTGCGGTGGAACCGCTGGGCCGCAATTGACGGGCTTTCGGCCGGGCATCTGCGACCTGAAGCTTGACCCAGACTCGCCAAAGATTCATGGTGTGTTCTTAAAGGAGTGACGGGGCAGCCTGATATGGCAACACGAGCAGTAAACATGCGGAAAAACAGCGGAGACTGGCGCGCAGCGTTCCGTCGATCCATGCGCCGATTTGCGCAAATGACGGGGGCGGGCGTTTTGGTCGTAACCCTCGGATTTCTTGCGCTTTCATTGGCCAGCTACACCCAGACCGATCCCAGCCCTTCAACCGCTGCTTCGGGTACCGAAATCAGCAATTGGATGGGCGCTTGGGGTGCATGGGCGGCAGACAGAGTTTTGTTCGCATTCGGGCTGACAGCCATATTGCTTCTGCCGTTGCTTTACATTTCAGCCCGCAAATTATGGCTTGATGTAGAAAACGGCGATGAGCCGGAGAACACGCGGTGGTGGCTGCCGACTGGCATGTTGCTGGTAGCGATGATCCTGCTGTCGACTGTGCTCGCGCTGGTGTTTGAAGGCCCCGGCGGCACATTGCCTGCGCAAATGGGCGGCGTTTCTGGTTTGCTCGGCGCATCTGCGATTGAGGCAATCGCTGGCCGTTTCGGAGAAGGCGCACAGGGGTGGCTCATTATGGGCCTTGCGCTTGTATCCTTGGCAGGAGGCGTCGCGCTGCTCACCCGAGTGTTTGCAATTGACTGGCGCGCATTGTTGACGCTGCCTGACTTCGTGCGCGAAAAAGTGCTCTCGCGCATCCCCGGCTTGCCTAAGATGCCGAAAGCACCCGCCTTGCCGATGGCTGGTGCATCTGCGCCCGCGCGACCAAAAACAAAAGCGACCGATGTAGCTGAGGCAATGCCTGAACCGGCACAGCGCCGGGCACCGGAGATAACAGACCCATCAGCTCCACCCAAGCGAGCCAATCCGGCCAAGGCCAAGCAAAGCGACATGTTCGCCGATTACAGTTTACCGAGTCTTGATCTGCTGGAAAACCCACCGGCCGACGACGCGCCAAAACTCGATAAGCTCGCGCTCGAGCGTAATGCGCGGCTGCTCGAAAACGTGCTCGATGATTTCAATGTGAAGGGTGAGATTACCGCGGTGCGCACCGGCCCGGTCGTGACCATGTATGAGCTAGAGCCTGCTCCCGGTATCAAAGCCAGCCGCGTGGTTGGCCTTGCCGAAGACATTGCCCGCAACATGTCTGCCATTTCTGCCCGCGTCTCGCCCATTCCGGGCAAGACGGTGATGGGCATCGAATTGCCCAATGCCGACAGGCAGATGGTAATGCTGAAAGAGCTGGCCGCGTGTGCTGACTTCGCAGAGAGCAAAGGCAGCCTACCGATCATCCTGGGTAAGGACATTGCGGGCGAACCGATTGTTGCTGACCTTGCCGCCATGCCTCACTTGCTGGTGGCGGGCACGACCGGCTCCGGTAAATCGGTTGGCCTCAACTGTATCATACTATCGCTGCTGTACCGCTTTACGCCTGCCGAATGCCGGATGATCCTGATCGATCCCAAGGTGCTGGAACTGGCGAGCTATGACGATATTCCGCACCTGCTCTCGCCTGTGGTCACTGAGCCGCACAAGTCAGTGCGCGCGCTCAAATGGGCGGTTGAAGAGATGGAGCGCCGCTATCGCATGATGTCGAGCGTGAACTCACGCAATATCGCCAGCTTTAACGACAAGGTTTCAACCGCCGCCGCCAAGGGCAAACCGCTGGGCCGCCGGGTACAAACCGGCTTTGACCCTGAAACTGGCGAGGAGCTGTATGAGGAAGAACAGCTCGATTACGAACCGCTGCCGCAGATCGTTCTGATCGTCGATGAGCTCGCCGATTTGATGGTCACTGTGGGCAAGGAAATCGAAGTGCTGATCCAACGTCTCAGCCAGAAATCACGGGCCGCTGGCATTCACCTGATCATGGCGACGCAGCGACCATCGGTCGACGTCATCACCGGCGTGATTAAAGCCAACCTGCCAACCCGGATCAGCTTTAAGGTCACCAGCCGCATCGACAGCCGCACCATTTTGGGCGAGCAAGGCGCAGAGCAACTGCTGGGCAAGGGCGACATGCTCTATAAGCCAAACACTGGAGCAATGGTGCGCGTTCACTGCCCATTCGTCTCCGATGAAGAGGTCGAATCGGTCGCGGATTACTGGCGCGAGCAAGGCAAGCCAGAATATGTGGATGCTGTCACTGAAGAGCCCGAAGACGGCGGCGGTTTTGCCTTCGAAGACGAAATGACCGCGAGCGATGACCCGGCTGAGCGAAAATATCGCCAGGCTTGCCAAGCCGTATTCGAGGCGCAAAAGGCCAGCGGATCATGGCTGCAACGTCAAATGGGCGTGGGCTATAACACCGCTGCGAAATGGATTGAGCGGATGGAAAGCGAAGGGCTTGTTGGCCCTGCCAACCATGTCGGTCGCCGCGAAATCTTCCGCGATCAGGACGGGAATCCAATCTAGGTTGGTGCGTGATGGATGATCCCGCTCCGCAGCGTGAGAGTGATCATCCGATCATTTTATAAGATGCCGAATGCGTGCGAGGCCCAGCCAGTCGGCAATTTGGTTCATTTTAGGGGCAGGCTCTGGCCGATTGGACCAGAACCTGCCCTTATAATGCATGTGCGCTGATTATTCGCCAGCGGGCGCTTCAAGTTCCGCTTTGGTAAGAGCAATCTGCTCATTCACTTTGGCTTCATTGGACGCCATCACATCCGCAGGTGATGCCACCAAACCGATCTCTGCAAGCGGGCCGCCCGCTTTCCAGTTCTTCACCCATTCAGCGAGATACAGATCGAGGCCTGGGATCGCATTCATGTGCGCTTTCTTGACGTAGACATAAAGAGGACGCGCGCCAGGATAAGCGAAGCTTGCAATATTGTCATAGGTTGGGTCTACGCCATTCATCGACAGGCCTTGAACCTTATCCGCGTTTTCATCGAGATAAGAGAAGCCGAACACGCCAACAGCGCGCGGGTTGCTCTCAATCTTTTGAACGATCAGATTGTCTTGCTCACCTTGATCAACATAGGCGCCGTCAGAACGCACTTCAGTGCAGACTTGCTGGTGCTTATCTTTGTCTTGTTCTTTGAGCGCTTTCATCTCAGGGTTGCTGTCGCAGCCCGCTTCCAGCACCAATTCCTTCAGGGCGTCGCGCGTGCCTGAGGTCGATGGCGGACCATACACGAGGATAGGCTCTGCTGGCAGCGATGGATCAACATCAGCCCAAGTCTTTGCAGTTTGTTCGCCGCCATATGGGTTTTTAGCGAGCGCCTCATAAACGATTTTCGGTGAAAGGCTCAGCTGGATGCCGCTGGATGCCGAGGCAAATGCGATGCCATCGAGGCCAACCTGTAATTCGATGATTTCTTCGACACCATTTGACTGGCATGTCTCAAACTCGCTGACTTTCATCCGACGCGAAGCATTGACCATGTCTGGGGTGTCAGCACCAACGCCCGAACAAAAAAGCTGGACGCCGCCGCCTGTGCCGGTCGATTCAATCAACGGCGAGGTGTAGCCAGAATTTGAGCGCACGAAGCTCTCAGCGATCTGCTTTGCGAATGGAAATACAGTCGAAGATCCAACAGCCCGGATCGATTCACGCGTAGCGCCGCCACCAGCGGTATCGCCGCAGCCCGCAAGCGCGACCGAAGCCATAAGAGAGAATGTAAGTGTTTTGGTCAGTTTCATCAGAATGATCCTTGATCAGTGAAATTGGTTGCCGCTTAAAAAGGTCGTGTGACAAGCCCGTGACAAGCGGTGGATTGCCGAGCAGCATGCCCGGTTGATGCAGGATTAGAAATCGATTTGAGCGCGCACCCCGAAGGCATCGACACCGTAAGACGTGTCACCATTGGCAGTTGGGAAGACCGCGTCTTCATATTGCAATCGGCCATAATTGGCGAGCAGCATGGTGTAATCCGTCGGCTTCCACACGAGTGAGACAAAGTACCCGTCCTGCTTACCGCCTAGAATTCCGGCATCATTAAGATCGAGATGATCGTAGCGCAGGTTCACCTGGAGTGAGCCCATGCCCCCTTCGCCGACCGGATTGGCGGGCTTGGTGCGATCAAACTTGCCCCCTTTATATCCGCGCGTATCCCCTTTTGTCAGAAAATAGCCGACCTCTGCGTAACCGCCGAAGAAATTAGGATCATCCATGCCAACCGGCATCTCAAGGTTTTGCCAGCGGCCTTCAACGACAGCGTGGAAAGGCCCAGAAATGACCGCGCTTTCGAGACCAAAGCCGGTTTCACTTTCCGCGTCCAGATTGCCGGTGTTGATGAAGCGTTCGCTGGTAAAGCCGACCAATGGACGCTGGCGATAGCGCACGGTGCTGTCATCTTCGTAAGAGCGATAATGCAGAGATCCGCCTAAGTGCAGCTGTGCATCGCCAAGCTTCGGCATGAACACAACGCGTCCATTGCCGCTCCAGTTTTGGTTAGAGAGACGGTCCATATTGTCAGTGAAGACGCCGCTTTGGACCAGCACATCGCCCTTGCCGTAAGTCACACCCACACCGACACGGCGAATAAAGCCGAACGCATCGGTAAAGGCTGCGCGTTCAATAAACGATGTGTGCAAGCTGCTGGTGAGTTCTTCCAGCCCTTGAAAATTGTTGAATTGGCCGACCTGAATATCAACGTCGCCAGCCTCATATGAAATCAGCGCGTCGGTAACCGTGAGGTCACTGTTTGCGAAATCGGCTTCAAACTTGTAGCCAAAGCCGCCGGGAATATCGCCTGACACACCTAAGCGAGCACGGCGAACATCGTTGCCAAAACCATCTTCGCGTCCGGTCGAATCCGGCGCGTTCACGAATCCTGCATCATATTGCAGCCGTCCGCGTGGTTTAAAGCTCCAGCCGCCATCGGCTTTGATTTCTGGCGAACCTTTGAAAGCGATCTGCGCGTCTGAATTTTCCTGCGCCGCTGCGGCGGCCCCTTGTGCCACTTGCGAAGCGGTAGCAGCCTGTGTGCTCGCAGCTTCGGCTTCGGCCTCAACGCTTTCCAGCTCTGCTTCGAGCGTGTCGATCCGCTCTGCCATTTTGGCCATCATAGCCCGCATTTCAGCAAGCTCGTGCTGCATCGCTTCAGAATCTTGAGCTGCAAGCGGGCTAGCGGTGGCGGCCAAGGCGCCAATAAACGCAACTTTGGAAATTTTCACAGTCGTGCCTCACTACGGTTTGATAAAGTGGGCCTGCCTTATGGTTGGCGTAAGACGGGTTCGTGACTGTAAAGTTTCAATTCAATGACAGTGGAAAAGTATTCGGTGGCCGCCTGCAACGACACGGCGAGCCGGCATTAACCAGCCGCGCGCCATTGGCGATATCTCTTCGCGCGTTTGGCGGCGCGATATTGATCCGCCAGCAGCGCCACAACAGGTGATCCACCATCGCCTGGCTCTTTGTCTTTCGCCATCCGCTCCAATTGAGCTTTGGTAAGTGCCATCGTGGCCAGCGCTTTCAACGTATCACTGGACCAATTTGCTTCTGGTAATACGACATCACGGTTCTGCTGGGCTTGCCAGTGCTTGGGCAGCGCCGGGTCAGCCGCGAGCGCGCGGGCAATGCCGAGGATTTGCACGCCAAAGCCGTGCTCGTCTTGCGCCAAAGCGGCCTCTGCCACTTCCAGCTTAGTAATACCGCCGGTCACCATGATCGGCAAGGAGGCCACCTTGGCGATGTCGCGGGCAAAATCGACAAAATAGGCCTCGCGCTTTTCGGTGGAAGATGCTGGCGCTTCGTCTTGCGGATTGCCTTGCATCGCCGGGCTTTCATAGCTGCCGCCCGACAATTCGACAAAATCGACGCCCTTGCCATCGAGCCATTGGACGACTTGGCGCGCGTCCTCAAATTCAAACCCGCCGCGTTGGAAATCAGCGGAGTTAAGCTTGATGCCAACGCCGAATGTCTTGCTCACTCGCTCGCGCACCGAGGCTACGATTGCCATCAAGAAGCGGGCCCGGTTTTCGAGCGATCCGCCCCACTCATCATCGCGCTTGTTGGTCAGCGGCGACAAGAACTGGCTGACCAGATATCCATGCGCGCCGTGGATTTGCACGCCGTCAAAACCCGCTTCCTCAGCCTGCTGAGCGGTGTCAGAAAAACGGGCGATGATCGCATTGATCTCGTCCGCTTCTAAAGCCCGCACGGGCGCGAACAACGAGGAGAATTTGCCGAGGTTCAACTCCACACCCGATGGTGAGACGGCGGTTTCACCCATGCTTTTGTAGAGCTGGCGTCCCGGATGGCTGATCTGCAGCCAGAACTGCCCGCCGCCAGCCTTGCCTAGCTTTGCCCAATGTTTGAACGGGGTAAGATCAGTGCCCTTTTGCAGCACCACGCCGCCCGGCCCGGTCAGCGCGGATGGGTCAACCATGACATTGCCTGACAGGATCAGGCCCGTGCCGCCTTCTGCCCACTGGCGGTAGAGGTTGAACAGCTTCTCTCCGGGAGTTTGGCCCGGCTGAACCGCCAGGTTCTCTTCCATCGCCGCTTTGCAAATACGGTTCGGAATGATCGAACCATTGGGCAAGGTCAGCGGTTCAAAAAGCGCAGATGTCATTCGTTGTTGTCCTGTTGGAAGGGCGCCATCACTTCGGGGCGCACGCGCGCCAAACGTTGGGATGCGCGTTCAAGCATAGCCCATGTGGTCCGGGCAGAGACGATCACTTTGCCGTCTGACCCGCAAAATTCGACGAGGCGATCAGACTTCGCGCCTTTGGCCCCATCGGGAATCCAGGTGGTGCCCTCGCAGCTCTCGCCCTCAGCAATATTGCCGCGATAATCGATCTCATGCCGGATCACGACCCAGAAGAACTGCTCGACATGCGCAGGATCAGCCGCCGCCTCCCAATGCGCGGTCGCCATGTCCTGAATCCACTGGACCCAAACCGAATTGTTCACATGCCCAAGCTCATCAATGTGCTCAGGCGCGGCGATGAATGCCTTGGAAAAACGAGCGGTCAATCTGCCGCCTCGTCCGTCATCCCCATCTGCCATAGAATGAACGCGAATTCCTCCGCCGTTTCATAAAGCGAATTCCAACGGCCCGATTTGCCGCCGTGCCCAGCGCCCATATTGGTTTTTAGCAGCAGAACATTATCGTCCGTCTTGACCTCGCGCAGCTTGGCGACCCATTTGGCGGGTTCCCAATAGGTAACGCGCGGATCGTTGAGCCCTGCGGTGACCAGCATTGGCGGATAATTCTGCGCTGAAACCTGATCATATGGCGAATAGTGCAGGATGTAAGCAAACGCCTCTTTGCTCTCAATCGGATTGCCCCATTCCTGCCATTCACCCGGCGTCAGCGGCAAGCTTTCGTCCAGCATAGTGTTGAGCACATCCACAAACGGCACGTGGCTCACCACGGCGCCATATTGCGATGGGTCTTGATTGACGATTGCCCCCATCAACTCGCCGCCTGCCGAACCGCCGCTGGCGGTCACTTTGCCTTCCGCAGTGTATCCTTTGGCGATCAAAGCGCGTCCCGCATCCACGAAATCGTTGAACGTGTTTGTGCGTTCGAACAACTTGCCTTGCAGATACCAGCGCCGTCCCAAATCATCGCCGCCGCGCGCGTGGACAATGCCATAAGCGAAACCGCGATCAATCAGACTTAGGCGCGTCGTCGAAAAGCCCGGAGGCACGGCATAACCATAAGATGCATAGGCATAAAGGTGCATAGGACCACCAGCTGGCCGATCCTTGCGCATCACGATGCTGACAGGAACTTTTGTGCCATCGCGCGCGGTGATCTCCACCCGCTCGGTCGCGTAGAGATCGGCATCATAACCGCTCGGGATTTCCTGTTGCTTTAACAACTCCAGCGCGCCGGTCGCGACGTTGTAATCATAAACGGAATCCGGCGTGACCATGCTCTCATAAGATAGCCGCAGTTTCGTCATGTCATATTCGGGATTGTTAGAAAGGCCGGCGTTATAGCTCGCCTCTGGAAAAGCGATTGGCTTCGCGGCTTGCGGAGCGTCATATTGGCGCAGCTGGATTTGGTCCAAGCCATTAAGTCGCCCTTCGGTTACGAAGAAATCCTTGAACAGATCAAATCCAGTCAGGTAGAATTCGTCTGACCCGGCGATCACCGTTTCCCATGTGCCGGGCGTATCAACGCTCGCCTTCGCAAGACGAAAATTGATGTGATCGTCATTGGTCCAAACGAAAATGTCGCCGTCACGCACATCGACGCTGTATTCAACGCCCTTCGTGCGCGGCTTAATCAAGATTTGCTCGCCAGTGGGATCATCCCTGCGCACCAGCCGCACTTCGCTGGTTTCATTGTCGCCGCTGGCAATCACCAGCCAGTCTTCTTGCGCAGTCAGACCTGTGCCGACGCTGAAACTCTCATCTTCCTCTTTATAGAGAACAACGTCGTCTTCGCTCGGCGTGCCGATAACGTGCAGCTTCGCCTCTAGCGTGCGCCATTCCTCGGTAGAGGGACCGTAAACCAGCGCTGTATCGTTCGCGGCCCATGTTAAGCCGCTGCGCAGGTTAGGAATCTCATCGCTCAGCAATTCGCCGGTCTGCAAATCCTTGATCACGCCAGTGTAGCGTTCCGCTCCGCTGGTGTCGGTAGAATAGGCAAGATACCGGCCGCTTTCGCTGACCGAGGCTGTACCAAGGCGGAAATATTCCTTACCCTCAGCCAGCGCGTTTTCATCGAGAATCAACTGAGGTTTGTCCGTTTGAAGCGCATCCACCGGCTTGCGGTAATGCTTGCGATATTGCGCACCCTCTTCAAATTCAGACCAATAGACAAAGTCGCCATCTTTCTGCGGAACTGTGCTGTCGTCTTCCTTGATGCGAGCGCGCATTTCAGCAAACAATTCTTCGGTGAGCGCTTCTTGGCCGCCCATCTGCGCTTCGAACCAGGCGTTCTCAGCCTTCACATAATCCAGCACATCCTCATCATCGATTGTGGGATAGGATTGGTCTTTCAACCAGTGATACGGATCAGAGATAGTGATCCCATGATGGGTATAGCTATGTTCGCGCTTCTCAGCGACGGGCGGAGCGGCGGGGGCCGTTTGGCTGGCCTCTTTTGTCACGGTGTCAGCTTCCTCTTGTATGGCTGCGCTCACTGGTTGAAGCGCAGCAAATGCGAGCCCAGTGGCCAGCGCAAATGACGATAGGGCGGTGTTTTTCATTGCGATGTCCACATCCTGCAAAGCGTAAGCGCATGGGTAGAAACCAAGCGCGCAGCAAACTATGGTAGTCTCATAGCTGATAGACCAAGCGCGGCAAGCGCGTGCCCCGATTAGGAACTGACCAAATGCTAATGCAAACCCATGAAGCCCGACTTTCTGCCCTGCGTGAAGAGTTGAAACGCCGCGATCTCACCGGATTTGTCGTGCCGATTTCTGATGAACATATGTCCGAATATGTCGGGGAATATGCGCAGCGGCTCGGCTGGCTTACCGGGTTTGGCGGATCGGCTGGATTCGCGGTTGTCACGCTCGATCAGGCGGCGATGTTCGTTGATGGCAGGTACACTGTGCAAGTGCGCGATCAGGTTGACGCATCACTTTATGAATATCGCTCTATTCCCAGCGATAGCCTTGGTGAATGGCTAAAGCAGAACACACCAAGCGGCTCCCGGATCGGCTATGACGCATGGCTGCACACGTGGAAATGGGTCGCCGCGGTTGAGAATGTAGTCGAACCTGCCGGCATTGCGATGGTCCCGGTGGATAGCAATCCGATTGATGCGGTATGGCAGGATCAACCCGAACCATCGCCTGAAGTTGCCATAGTCCATCAAGATGAATTCGCCGGACGCAGTTCGGCTGAAAAGCGCGCAGAGATAGCGGATTGGCTGGTGCAGGAAGGCCACGATGCGGTGGTTGTCCCAGCGCTCGATTCGGTTGCATGGCTGCTCAATATCAGAGGCAATGATGTGACCCATACGCCTGTCGCACTGTCTTATGTGATCGCGCATAAGGATGGCCGCGCCGACCTGTTCATCGCGCCGGAAAAAGTGACCCCGGAACTGACCCAGCACCTTGGCAATGCCGTGACGATCCGGGATCGCGATCAGTTTGACGCAGCGCTAAGCGAGTTTTCCGGCAAAAGCGTCAGCGTGGACCCTGATTTTGGCGCGGTGGCGATTGCTCAAAAACTGCGCGCAGGCGGTGCCAATTTCGTATTCAAGCAAGACCCAACAATCCTTGCCAAAGCGGTTAAGAACCCCGCTGAACAGCAGGGGCACCGTGATGCGCAGGCGCGCGATGGCGCAGCGGTTTCTCGCTTTCTACGCTGGCTCGAATTGACAGCGCCCGGCGGTGAGGTTGATGAATTGACTGCAGCTGCCAAACTTGCAGAGTTTCGCGCAGAAACAGGCGTTTTACGTGATCTGTCATTCGATACGATTTCGGCGGCTGCCGGTCACGCAGCGCTGCCGCATTACAAGGTTGACGAAGACAGCAATATTCCGATCCCACCGGGCAGTATCTATCTGGTCGATTCAGGCGGGCAATATTCAGACGGCACAACCGATATCACCCGCACGGTGTGGATTGGGTCTGCCGATGGCAGCGCTCAGCCGACAGATGAAATGCGCGACCGCAATACGCGCGTTCTAAAAGGGCATATTCAGATCGCCAAGGCCATCTTCCCGCAAGGGACGAACGGCGGCCAATTGGACATCCTCGCTCGCCAATATCTATGGGAAGCAGGCGTCGATTACGCTCATGGCACGGGCCACGGGGTGGGCAGTTTCCTCGCCGTTCACGAAGGGCCGCAGCGGATTGCAAAGCCAACAGGCGGACAGGCTGGCACCAATCAGGAACTGCATGCGGGCATGTTCCTCTCGAACGAGCCGGGCTATTACAAACCAGACGCATTTGGCATTCGGATTGAAAACCTGGTGCTGGTCGAAGATCGGGAAATTGCAGACGCAGAAGGCAAGTATCTTGGGTTTGAAACTCTGACCTTCGTACCGCTGGACCGCAAATTGATCGATGCATCTCTACTGACCACGAGCGAAATTGCATGGGTGGACGCCTACCATGACCAGGTCCGCGCGTTGCTTTCCCCGCAATTACAAGGCGATGATTTGGCTTGGCTGGAGCGAGAATGCGCACCGCTCTAACGTCGCTTGCGAGCACATTCATGTTCTTGTAATGTTCCACTTTGCGAGTCGCAATCACCAAGTGAGAGGGAAGTGGACAATGATCGGATATGTAACACTGGGAACCAATGATCTGCCACGCGCGGCGCAGTTTTATGACGCTGTCGCCGGGGCCATGGGGTATGGCCGCATGATGGGAGAGGGCGAATTTATCGCTTGGGGCAGCTTTGAGGACGGAACCGCTGGTATCGCCGCGACGAAACCGTTCGATGGCGAAAAAGCCAGTATCGGCAATGGCGTTATGGCAGCCTTGCAAGTGGACAGCCCAGAAAAAGTGCAAGCCGTCTATGATGTTGCGCTGGCAAAAGGTGGCAGCGACGAAGGTGCGCCGGGACCACGCGGCGATGATGGATTTTATGCAGGCTATTTCCGCGATCCGGATGGCAACAAGTTGAATGTGTTCTGCATGACGGCACCGCCTGCCTGATAAGAGCTACGCGCGCCGGCTAAGCCTTGCGGCCAGCTGAACGCCTTGCGCTGTGCGATACAAAGCGCGACAATTCTCCGAAATCGCGGGATAATTCTGCGACATATGCGCTCTAGAACAGGTCTCATGAGCTGCGGCGGATGTAGCATTGGACACTCCGCTCTGAAATACCCATTCAGGGGCCCGGCTGGCCATGCCTCTCCCTGATTGTGCCAGTCGGCACGCCGCCGCAGCTCTTTTGGATTGAACTCGATGGAGACTACAAATGCGCAAACTTACCCTGACACTCTCAGCTGCTGCCTTAGCCCTTGGCGTTGGCGGTGCGGGCGCTGCCCTGGCGGATCATCATAGCGGCAAAGGCGGCGGCATGATCAAAGCAGACGCCGATGGCGATGGCGTTGTATCCTTAGCAGAAGCCAAAGCGCATGGCGCTGAGCGCTTCACCAAAATGGACGCGAATAGCGATGGAGTGGTGAACGCCGAAGATAGAGCAGCGAGACGAGCACAGCGGTTTGCAACAGCTGATACGAATGGCGACGGTGAACTTTCGCAAGCTGAAATGACTGCAGCGCGCGAAAACCGAAATGCCAAACGCGCAGAACGACGCGCCGAACGCCAAGCCAATCGCTTTACCCGTCTCGACACGGACAACAGCGGCGGCGTGAGCGAGGCGGAAATGACCGCAGCCAGAGAAGCGCGGCAGGAAGCGCGCGGTGAACGACGCGGCGGAGGCAAGCGCGCAAAACGTGGCGGTAAGCGCGGCGGCAAGATGATGCGAATGATGCGCCGGGCTGATACCAACGGCGATTCTGCCGTTAGCCGGACCGAGTTCGATGCGGCCATCGAAGCACGCTTTGCGCGGGTCGATACCGACAGCTCAGGCACCATCACCGCTGAAGAGCGCGAAGCAGCCCGCGAAGCGCGGCGCGCGCAGCGTAGTGAGCGCCGCAGCCAACGACGCGATGAACGTCGCGGTCAGATGGAACGCAGCGGTTCGCGCTAAGACTGTCTAACAGCTGACGGATCTGCTGGCCCGCTCGCATCCCGCAAATAGGTTGCGAAGCGGGTCAGGGCGCGTCATGCCAGCACAAGACCGCACTAATGACTGATATTGTCCCCGCCTCGATCCTGCTTGTCGATGATGAGCCTAGCCTGCGCGAGCCGCTTGCCGAGTATCTGGCCGGTCAGGGCTTTGCCGTCAGTGAGGCAGAGAGCGCAGCTGCAGCGCGCTCTCAATTGGTCACGGCGACGCCAAATATTGTTCTGCTTGATGTGATGATGCCGGGCGAAGATGGCCTGTCATTGTGCCGCCATCTGGTCGAAACGAAAGAACTGCCTGTCATTCTGCTGACGGCGCGCGGTGAGCCGACAGATCGCATCGTGGGCTTGGAGCTTGGCGCAGACGATTACATCGTCAAACCGTTTGAGCCTCGCGAGCTGGTTGCCCGCATCAGATCTGTGCTCAGGAGAGCGCAGCGGGGCGGAACCACAAGGGCGTCTCTGCCTGATGAGCGAGATTGGCTCTATGGCTTCGAGGGTTGGCTGCTGGATCCTCTAAAACGCAAACTCATTGATCCTGAAGGTATCACCGTGCCTATTTCTACGGCGGAGTTTCGGCTCTTGCGAGCGCTGCTCGACAATCCGCGAAAGGTGATGGACCGCGATCAATTGCTCGACATGGTCCAGGGGCGAGAGGCGCATTTGTTTGACCGAGCAGTCGACAATCAAGTCAGCCGGTTGCGCCGAAAGATCGAAGCAGACAGCCGGGACCCCATGCTCATCCAAACCGTTCGCGGCGGCGGCTATCGTTTCGCAGTCAAAGTCAAACGCATTGCCCCTTCGCCAGATGGCGCTGGTGAAGCGTGAAACGACTGCTGCCAAACAGCCTCTTGGGACAAGTCATGCTGGTGCTTGCCCTTGGCCTGATGGTTGGGCAAGCGATCTCTGCGATCTTGCTCTATCAGGCGGCGGAGCAGCGGCGCGAAACCGCGCTGGTCAGCTCGGTCGCCTTCCGCCTTGTGACAGAAATGGATGGGCCGCGCTCTGAAGAGAGGCGGGCACGGCGCGAAGCGAGACGCGCCGAACGCCGCGCAGCACGCCGCGAGCTTGGCGCCCCGGTGGGGGACCGCCCTCCTCCACCCTTTGCGCGGCGCCTTCGGTTTAGTGTTGAACAAACGGACGTTCTGCCGATCACTGTCGATGAGGATCGCTTTCCTGACTATGAAACAGCCTTGCGCGAAGTGTTCACCCAGCAGGATATTGTCGTGGGTTCCATCGCCATAACAAAGCGCCTCGCTGGCAATGATCCGTTTGTCCGCAAGATGGTCGACGAACGGCCTCGGCTGAATGGGCCGGGCTGGCAAGACCGGGAAGTTCTTGTTGCAGCGGTGCAGCGCGCCGATGAAACGGGCTGGATGATCGCGCGCACGACTTTACCAAAGGCTCCCCGAAATGCGCTGAGTTCGATCATGCTGCAAACACTCCTGATCTTCGCGATCCTGTTTGCGCTGCTCTATTTTGTGTTACGCCGGATTACTCGCCCACTCGCCAAATTGACCACTCGCGTTGCAGACTTCTCACGCCAGCCTGATCAAGCCATCGCACTAGAGGAAAGCGGACCGGGCGATATGCGGAGATTGATCGCCGCGCATAATGCTATGGAAACGCGGATCGCCGCCTTGCTCGATGAAAAGGACGTAATGCTGGGCGCGATCGGGCATGACTTGAAGACACCGCTCGCGGCACTGCGTGTGCGGATCGAAAGTGTGCCTGACGAAACCCAGCGTGATCGAATGGCCGATAGTATTGATGACATTTCCACCACGCTCGACGATATTCTGTCGCTCGCACGGGTCGGCAAAGCTGGCGGTGTGAGCGAAAATGTTGATCTAGGCGCATTGACCAGCGGCGTGGTTGAGGAGTTTGAAGACCTCGGGCAACCGGTAAGGATTGTACAAACGTCTCGCTTGGTGGCGCCGGTCCAGGTAAGCTGGTTGAAGCGCGCTCTGCGCAACTTAGTCAGCAATGCCATACGCTACGGTAACGAAGCACAGGTCTCCGTGTTCGAGGAAGCTGATACGATCATCTTTACCGTCGATGATACAGGTCCCGGCATTCCTGACAGCGCAATTGAAGCAATGATGGAGCCCTTCACTCGTGGTGAGGGTTCTCGCAACCGAGCGACAGGCGGTGCCGGCTTAGGCCTGACCTTGGCGCGCGCAATTGCGGAGCAGCACGGCGGAACCCTATTGCTTTTCAATCGTAATGAGGGCGGACTTCGCGCTCAGATTGTTCTTCCAAAGAGCTAAGACGCCGGGTTAGGTGTGGGACAACATCGAAATTGGAGCCTGATTTGTCCCACACCCTCTACGCCGCCCCGCTCTCGCTTTATTCAGGCAAGGCACGCGCCTACCTGGATTGGAAAGGCGTCAGTTACACCGAAGTGCTCTCCACGCCTGACGTTTACCGCGATGTAATCGTCCCCAATGTTGGCCGCCCGGTTATCCCAGTGTTGCAGACGAGCGAAGGTGCGATCCTGCAAGACACGACTGTTATCATTGATCACTTTGAATCGAGCGAAGACGGTCCCAGCATCTACCCCGACAGTCCACGCCAACGCTTGGCCGCATTGCTGCTTGAATGCTTCGGTGATGAGTGGTTGGTCATCCCCGCGATGCACTATCGTTGGAATTACAACGAGGAATGGGTTTACGGCGAGTTCGGCAAGACCGCGCTGCCCGATGGGACCCCTGAGGAACAACACGCGATCGGCAAAAAGCGCGGCAGCACTTTTCGCGGCTTTGTTCCGATGCTTGGAATCAATGAATCGACAATTCCCGCAGTTGAGGCCAGCTATGAAACGCTGCTCGCTCATCTCGATGCGCATTTCGATTGCAGCTCAGTAGGGCAACCGTTCCTGCTGGGCTCACGCCCGTCAATCGGTGATTTCGGCCTAATCGGGCCGCTATATGCGCACCTCTATCGCGACCCAGCATCTGGTGAAATCATGGAGCGGCTTGCTCCAAATGTCGTAGAATGGGTGCAGCGGATGGTGGAAGTGAAAGAACCGCTTTCGGGCGAATTCTTGGCCAATGATGTCATCCCTGACACGCTGTTGCCTGTGCTCGCCCGGATGATGCACGAGCAAGTCCCCTATCTTGAGAAAGTCTCAGCAATGTTGGGGGAATGGCACACTGCCAACCCCGGTGCTGACCTGCCGCGCGCCATTGGTATGGCTGACTTCTCAATTGAAGGCGTAAGCGGACAGCGAATTGCCGTGCCATTCAGCCTTTGGATGCTACAGCGCGGATTGGATTATCTTGGCTCACTCAATGCAGATGACCGCGCATCTTGCAACGAGATGCTGCGCGCCTGCGGCGGTGATGCGCTGATCGACTTCGATATGCCCGTGCGCCTCAGCTTTAAGGATCATGTGCTGCAAGCGGAGTGAGCGAGGAGAGTCAAACACGCGCGGGCGCTTCAGGCCCATCCTAACGCATCAATCCGCCGATCAGGTTTCTGACAAACCGCCCTGCAATGGGGCCTGCAAGATCAGTTGCGATTGATCCAACCGCCGACTTAACGCCGGATTTCATCGGATTGGCGCGCGATTTCTTGCCAAGAATGGCAGAAGCCGCAGCACCCGCCATGCCGCCGGCAGCCACTTTGGTGCCGCGCGAGATTGCCTTTTCCCACATGCTCTTAGTCTTGCGCGGGCGCTTACGAACTTCTTCTTCGCCTTTTGCGTCCACCTCCTCTGCAGTTTCAGCTGCGTCAGCGGCTTTGGCGGCGAGCACTTCTTCTGCGCTCTCGCGGTCCACCGCCTCGTCATATTTGCCTTCATGCGGGCTGATCGATTGAATGATCGCGCGCTCTTTCTTGGTCACTGGGCCAAGGCGCGAACGCGGCGGCTTGATCAAAGTGCGCTGGACGATTGTGGGCGCGCCGTCCTCATCAAGGGTCGAAACCAGCGCCTCACCCACCTTCAGCTCAGTGATGGCTTCTTCAACGTCAAGATCGGGATTGATACGAAAAGTCTCTGCCGCTGCCTTGATCGCGCGCTGATCACGCGGTGTGAAAGCGCGCAAAGCGTGCTGCACCCGGTTGCCAAGCTGACCAGCGACTTCCTCCGGAATGTCGATCGGGTTCTGGGTGACGAAGAATACACCAACACCTTTGGAACGGATCAAGCGGACAACCTGTTCAATCTTGTCTTCCAAGGCCTTTGGAGCGTCATCGAACAGCAAGTGTGCTTCATCGAAGAAGAACACCAGGTTCGGCTTTTCCGGATCGCCCACTTCTGGCAGCGTTTCAAACAGCTCGGCCAGCAGCCACAGCAGAAATGTCGCATACAGCTTTGGGCTGCGCATCAATTTATCAGCGGCAAGCACATTCACGATACCGCGCCCCTGCCCATCACATTGCAGAAAATCATCAATTTCCAGCGCTGGTTCACCAAAGAAGTAATCCGCGCCTTGCGCTTCAAAGCTTAGCAATTGCCGCTGGATCGCTCCGACCGACTGGCGTGAGACATTGCCGTATTTGCCTGACAATTCTTTGGCGTTTTCATTGGCCCATTGCAGCATGCTTTGCAGATCGCCGAAATCAAGCAACAGCAGGCCATTGTCATCAGCGTAACGGAAGATGATCTGCAGCACGCCTTCCTGCGTATCGTTCAGGTCGAGCAGTCGGGCCAACAAAAGCGGGCCCATTTCGGAAATCGTGGTGCGGATCGGGTGGCCTTGCTCGCCGTACAAATCCCAGAACACGACCGGATTGTCGGAGTATGCATAGTCCTCCATCCCCAATTCCTTGGCCCGGCCCTCCAGCTTGTCTGCGTGCTTAAAGGTGGGGCTGCCCGGCATAGCAATGCCTGACAAATCGCCTTTCACATCAGCAACAAACACCGGCACACCATTAGCCGAAAAGCTCTCGGCGAGCCCCTGCAGCGTCACCGTCTTACCTGTGCCGGTTGCGCCTGCGATCAAACCGTGGCGGTTGGCCCGGCTCAATGCGAGGTGCTGGTTTTCGCCATTTCCGGCTAGCCCAAGGAAAATTTCACTCATGATTGGATGATGCCCTCTTTCATCATTTTTCTTTGAATTTTGTGTGCAGCGCCCAGCCTATGCGGTCAAGGTCTCGACTTGCGCGGCGCATGCTCTAAGGCTGATTGTCATGGGCGAGGACACCCCTTTCATTCTTTTGGACGATGCGCGCGCTCCCGCAGACGGGATCAGCGCCCCTGCACCTGCACTTTTCTACGAGAAGCCACGCGCAGTTTTCGCAGCCTATCGCGCTGGCGAGGTTGCAGAGGTGCTGGAGGCGGCAAGCGCCGCGCAGGCAGAAAAGGGCGGATCGCTAGCTGGCTATATCGCTTATGAAGCAGGCCTTGCGTTGGAGCCGAAAACGTTTGAGCTGGCGCGGGCGCGCAGCGGCGCCAGCGGTCCGCTGGTTTGGCTTGGATTATTTGATGAGCCGCAGGAAGTTTCCGCCCCTGATGTTCCAGACTGGCTAGCTGCCCGCTCGCAAGGCGATGCCAGCATCGGCCCGCTTGATCCGCAGCTGTCACCCGGAGCCTACGCGGAGGCGTTTGAAACCTTGCAAGCGGCGATCCGCGCGGGCGACATCTATCAAGCCAATCTCACCTATCCGCTGGCTGGTTCATACAAGGGTGATCCGCTTTCGCTTTATGCGCAGCTGCGCGAAGCAGGGAGCGCGGGCTATGGCGGCGTGATCTATGACGGGGCGCATTGGCTGCTTAGCTTTTCGCCAGAATTGTTCTTCGCGCTTGAAGATGGCGCGGCCAAGGTCAAACCAATGAAAGGGACAAGACCGCGTGCCGCCGACCCATCTGCAGATCGCGCGATGGCGCAAGACCTGGCAACTTCCGTCAAAGACAAGGCGGAAAACCTGATGATCGTTGACCTGATGCGCAACGATCTCAGCAGAGTGTCAGAGCCGGGCAGTGTGCGCGTCGATAAGCCATTTGCGGTCGAAAGCTATCCGACGGTGCATCAAATGGTCTCAACCGTTCGCGCAAGGCTCTCATCCGATAAAGGCCCCAGCGACTTGGTGCGCGCACTGTTCCCCTGCGGATCTATCACCGGCGCTCCAAAAATCCGCGCTATGGAATTGATCAACGAGGTAGAGCGTGATGCGCGCGGGCCTTATTGCGGCGCGATTGGGCGGATCGACGCTAATGGAAACGCTGCGTTCAATGTTGCGATCCGAACGCTTCGGCTCAGTCCGATTGAAAACGGTCAAGGCAGTGCGGTGCTGGGCGTTGGCTCTGCGATTGTTGCTGATAGCGATATGATGGCCGAGCGGCGCGAGTGCGAGGTAAAAGCCGGGTTTGTGCGGCGCGCCTCGCGCGATCTTACCGCTCCCCAGTTCGATCTGATTGAGACCATGCGGTTTGAACCTGCCAGCGGGATCGATATGCTGGAATTGCATCTTGCGAGGCTTAAGAAAAGCGCAGCGGAACTTGGCACCAGTTTTGATCGCCACGCGGCCCGCAATCAAATTCAGGCGCTTTGCTTTGATCTTGAGAACGCCTGCAAAGTGCGGCTGCTCGTTTCGCGCAGCGGAGCGCTGGCGCTTGAGACCGGCCCGCTGCCGCAAACCATTAATACAAAGGCGGCCTGCATCGCGCTTCCTCACCCGCTCGATCCATCTGATTGGCGCTTGTCGCACAAATCATCTGATCGCAGTTTCTATGAAAATGCGCTCGATACCGCCAAACAAGCGGGCGCGCATGAGGCCTTGCTGGTGCGCGCAGATGGGCTTGTGACTGAAGGCAGCTATACCAATATCTTTGTTGAACAAGATGATGGGGCCTTGCTCACACCGCCAGCCAAATTGGGCCTGTTACCGGGCATTTTGCGCGAACATTTGATAATTGAGGGCCGCGCGCGAGAAGCGGAACTAACGCTCAATCACCTTAAGAACGGCTTTTGGCTCGGCAATGCCCTGCGCGGCCTTATGAAAGCACAGCTAAAGCCATGATCGAGATCTTATTTGAAGACGGCGAAGCTCTGGTGATCAACAAACCGGCAGGCCTTTCTGTCGACCGCCCGCGACGCGGCGGCCCGTGCCTTGCCGATCATTGGGAACAGCTAAAGCTCGGCTTTCAGCGCCCGCCCATGCCAGCCCACAGGCTCGATACCGATACCAGCGGCTGCCTGCTGCTTGCGCGCAATCCCAAGGCTTTGAAGCGGTTTAACAAGACGTTTGAAGATCGCGCGGTTGGCAAAAGCTATCTTGCCGTGCTTGACGGTCATCCCGCGGGCGAGGCAGGCCGGATAGAAATGGCCCTTTCCAAGATTAGCTCTGCGGAAAAAGGCTGGCGCATGATCGCAGCAAAAAAGGGCAAGAACGCGATTTCGCATTGGGAATTGCTCGAAAAGATCGGAGAGGGCGACCGCACGCGCTCGCTCATCCGGTTCCACCCCGAAACAGGCCGCACCCACCAATTGCGCGTCCATGCGCTGCAAGGGCTTGGCAAACCGCTGCTCGGCGACCCTGTCTATGGCCCAGTGCGCGGCGAGAATCGCGGCGCGGGCCGCACGATGCTGCATGCCGAAACCATCACGATTGAACGCGAAGGCAAGCCGGACATTACCGCTTATGCACCTTTCCCCGAAGACTTCGTTCGCGCTGGATTGAGCGCGCCAGAGCAGCCTCCCGCGCCGCCAACGCGCGCTACGCTAGCTGAAGATGGATAAAGACCTGCTTGATCGCGCTCATGCGCTGGCGGATGAGAGTTTCCTAGCCGGTTCAGGGCCGGGCGGCCAAAACGCGAATAAGGTCGCGACAGAGGTTCAGCTGCGGGTCAACATCTACGCCTTGCGCCTACCGCCGCCAGTCTTCGCTCGGCTCCGCACGCTTGCCGGCAGCAAGCTAACATCAGCGGGCGAATTGCTGATAACCGCGCGTGAACATCGCACACAAGAGGCCAATCGCACGCTTGCCCGGACCAAATTGGAAGAACTGCTGGAGGAAGCCCATCGCCAGCCCAAGCGGCGAGCGAAAACGCGGCTAAACCGGATTGGCAAAACCAAGCGGCTAAAATCGAAAAAGGCGCGCGGAGCCGTTAAGGCCAATCGCGGCAAGCCAAGCCGGTCTGATTGGTGAGAATTGCTTGACTCTCACCCTTGAATCGCTCATTGGCGCGCCCTTGCGAGGCGATGCGTGTGCGTCGCCTTATATTTTTCGGCTCACCCTCCTTTGGGGCGGCCCACCAGATAGATTTAGGAAACTGCGATGGCGAAGCCCGCAACCGTCAAGATCAAGCTCGTCTCGACCGCCGACACGGGCTTTTACTATGTGACCAAAAAGAACCCACGCAACATCACTGAAAAGATGGTGTTCCGTAAGTACGATCCGGTCGCTCGCAAGCACGTTGAGTTCAAGGAAGCCAAGATCAAGTAAGACTTGGCCGGTTGCGCGCCTTGCGGTTTCTCGCGGCGAATGCGCAAATTTGCTGAGTTTTGATCCTGCACACTTGCAAACCGATCAATTCAGCCGCAGTTCAACGCTTGAGCGCTAACAGCTGAAAGCATGAACATGCGAATTTTCTCGAACACCAAGCCAGCGCTTGCCCTTGCGGCGAGCGCGTTGGCCGTCACCACTGCATTGGGTTTGCCCGCGCCGGCCAGTTTGGCGCCCGCGACCCCGGCATATGCGCAGCAATCGAGCGATCTCGATAAGGCTGCTGGCGCGCTGCGTGCAATTTCAACGATGCGTGCAGATTTCTCGCAGATTGATCGCCAAGGCAACTCTGTTTCTGGCAAAATGACGCTTAAGCGCCCTGGCAAGATCCGCTTTGAGTATGAGAAGGATGCAAACCTTCTAGTAGTGTCCAATGGCCGCTCAATGTATCTTGTCGACTACGACGTGAAGCAGGTTGAACGCTGGCCAATCAAGAACTCGCCGCTTGGCGCGCTGCTAGATCCCAACCGCGATGTGAAAAAGTACGGTAAGTCGATCCCAACCGGGAACGACGACGTCCTAAGCGTGGAAGTGCGCGATCCCAAGCGGCCAGAGTTTGGCGTGATTAACATGATTATGGTGCGCGACGCATCGGCCCCTGGTGGATGGCAGCTAACTCACTGGGTGGCGCTTGATTCGCAGAATCACCGGACGACCGTACGCCTCGCGAATCACCGTTATGGAATGTCGGTTTCTGACAGTGCTTTCCGCTTCAAAGATCCGCGCCCATCATCTCGTCGACCGAGGTGAACGGCTGGTCCGCGTAAAGTTGTAGGAATACGACAAACTCCGGCACATATTCATTTACCTGAAAGGGTAATGCGCGTAATTTTCTTATGCAAATCAGTTGAAGGCGGGTTTCCCCCCTGTTGCCCCAACCTTCAATCAAGCTGATTTGTACAAGCGTGACGAACGCTCACAAGAGGCCCTCACCCCATTGCCCCCGGGGTGGGGGTTTTTTGTTTTTGGTTGCCTGCGTGCCATTCTGCGCGCGACTTCCTCGCTCTCGCGATCAAAGATCGCATCGCTGCGGGCGGCCAGTCGGCCTTGCGAGACCTGCGGCCTCGGACCATTTCAAGCCATCGGCTTGGTCGCGAAACTAAATCCTCAACTCACTCCCAGCCAAAAGCCTTGCGAATAATGTTATAGATCACATTCTGTTCAATCACGCCGCGCGCGGCATCTGCACCAGGTCCTTGAGCATAGAGCGCAACATCTTCGCCAGCATGTGTCTCACTGCCAAGCGGTATTGCTGCCTGCTGGCGCGCATCAACGCCTGTTTCGGGAACAGGTCTGCCGTTTTCGTGATTATGCTCAATCGCGCCCGGCCCATTGGCGTAACCCAGCGTTGTGTATGGCTTTCCATCCTTCGCCTTTGCCGCTTCGGCAACTTCGCTTCCACCATCTGATGGCGGCACAACAAGCCCTAGAATATCGTTCCCGCGGCGCGGGTAACCAGCGATGGTGAATACGTGGCTGTGATCAGCGGTGACTAGAATCAGAGTTTCTTCAGGGTCAGTGCTGATGATGGCCGCTTCAATAGCATTGGCAAACTCAACCGCGTCTTCCAAGGCCAAGCCAGCTTTGCCCGCATGGTGTCCGTGATCAATCCTTCCGGCCTCCACCATCAAGTAATAGCCTTGCTTATTCTCGCGCAGACGTTCGATGGCGGACATCGTCATTTGTGTAAGCGTCGGCTCATTATTATGCGCTTCAGTGCGTTCAGCGGTGTAAGTCATGTGGCTGGGGGTGAAGAGACCCAGAACCGGCTTGTCGACATCAGCGACAGACAATTCGTCTCGTGTGGTAACATAAGTGCCGCCCGTTCGCGCGGCCCACCGCGCAGGAAGATTGGCGTCGGCCTGCAAACGCCGCCCCCCGGCATCGCTGCCAAAGAAAGCGCCAAGACCGCCGCCAAGCGCGACGTCCCAGTCTGCGTTGACCATCTGTGTAGCGATATCTTCGCAACCCTTTCCGCGCTCCTCTTCGGGGATGGCTGCATCCGCCTCCCAGTTGCGATCAGCGCTGCGCGCATACACGCTTGCAGGTGTGGCATGAGTAATCCGCGCGGTTGATACGAAGCCAAGTGCAAGACCGCGTTGCTTCACTTCTTCACCAAGCAGTGGGAGCGGGTTGGCAAGCCCTGATGCGCAGTCGCCGCGCGTCACGCTTGAGCTAACGCCGAGCACGCCAATCTTGGTCTTTTCGCCTGAATGCATGGCGGTCGCTGTGCCGGCGCTATCGGCAACCTGAGCATTGGTGTTGTAAGTCTTCACCAGCGCGACATTGTCAAACTTCTCAAACGGAAGGACATATTCTTCTCCCGTTTGCCCGCGCTTTTGCCCAGCGTAAATTCGTGCGGCGGTGATCGTCGAAATGCCCATGCCATCGCCAATAAACAGGATAACGTTCTTGGCCTTTGCTGAAGCCGCCTCCTCGACCGCTGGCGCGGGCGTGCTGGCGAGATTTCGGCCAGCATCTACATATGTGCAAGCGCCCAAAGGTAATGTGGCGCATGCAAAAGCGAGGGGTAGCGTTCGGTTGAGTTTCATCTGTAGGTCTCCGGCCAATCGTGCAGTCTCGCTATCGGCTTTCTTTGCGACGGTAAAATGAAAGCGTAGATTTTGTCCCCAGCGCACCCTAAGTCTGCGCCCATGATTTCAATTGCTACATGGAACATCAACTCGGTGCGTCTGCGCCTGCCCTTGGTCGAGCGATTTCTTAAAGAAGAAGCGCCTGATGTCTTGTGCTTGCAAGAGATCAAATGTCAGGAGCATCAGTTCCCTGCTGAAGCGCTTGCGGCGCTCGGTTATGAGCATCAGGCCGTCCATGGGCAAAAGGGCTATCACGGGGTTGCTACGGTCAGCCGAGTTCCGCTGCGCGAATACGCGCGCCACGATTGGCAGGCGAATGGTGAAGCGCGCCATGTCGGGGTGGAGCTGCTGAAGAATGGCTCTGCGGTCATGGCGCTCGACAATGTTTACGTGCCCGCGGGCGGCGATGTGCCCGACCGCGAAGTGAATGCCAAGTTCGGCCAAAAGCTCGATTTTTTGGATCGAATGATCAATTGGGCGAGCAATATCAGCCAGCCGACTATGATCGTTGGCGATTTCAACATCGCCCCGCTGGAAAGCGACGTCTGGGGTCACAAACAATTGTTGAAGGTCGTCAGCCATACGCCGCTAGAGGTGGACACGCTGGACACATTCAAGGCCGCGCACGACTGGGTCGATGTCGGGCGCGAGTTTATCAAAGATCCAGAACGTTACTACAGTTGGTGGTCTTATCGCTCGCCTGATTATCGCAAGAATGATCGCGGGCGCAGGCTCGATCATATGTGGGCGAGCCCGCAATTGGCAAAGCAAGCCAGCGGTCACCGGATCGTAGAAGATGCGCGAAGCTGGGAAAAGCCATCGGACCACATCCCGCTGATCACGGAGTTTGACCTCTGAGCGAGGCCCCCTCACCTGCCCCTTCGTCCGCTAGACGCGCAGCCCAGGCCATCGATGCCTTGCGCCATGGCTGGCCGCTGGCCTTTGAAGGGGGGCCGGTATTGCTGCCGGTTGAAACATCAATCGCGCGCGAGGCAACGGCAGATCACATGCTGATCTCTGCTGCGCGCGCCGCCACGCTAAAACTCGCCAACCAGCGCGAAGCAGCCGTCCCTCATGCTCCGGTGCTGATCTGCGGCGGCGAACCGTTTGATATGGCGAGCGCCTTGCCGATTGCTGATCCTGCGCTTGATTTGCGCAATCCGCTGAAAGGGCCGTTCCGGGCAGAACCGATTTGCTGGGAGGGCATCGCAGAGGCGGCGCTGGAAATGGCGCGGATTGCTGGTATTCTACCCGCGTTTCTCGTCGATCCGAAAGACGCCGGAGAAGCGCAGCCTGTGGCAGCAGATGACTTGGCGCATTATACCGCCACCGGCGCGCTGCGCATTGCGACCCGTGCGCGGTTGCCCATTACCGCCAGTGAAGGCGCGGAAATTATCGCTTTCCGCTCCAACGCCGACATACGCGAACATGCGGCGCTGATCATCGGCGAGCAATCAGGCGATAGGCAACCGCTCGTCCGGCTCCATTCCGAATGCCTTACCGGCGATGTGCTATCCAGCCTCAAATGCGATTGCGGGCCGCAATTGGACGCAGCGCTCCAAGCCATCGCTGATGAAGCGAATAACGGCGGATGGGGCGCATTGCTGTATCTTCGCCAAGAAGGGCGCGGCATCGGTCTCATCAACAAACTGCGTGCTTACAGCCTGCAAGATGCCGGGTTCGACACGGTTGAGGCGAATGAACGCCTAGGCTTGCCTGATGAAGCGCGCGATTTTCCTGTAGCAGCGCGCATGTTGAAGCTGATCGGTGCGCGAAAAATCCGTTTGATGACGAACAATCCGCGCAAAGTCGATGCGCTGGAAGCCGCTGGGATTGAGGTTAGCGAGCGCGTTGCCCATCAATTGCCAGACAACCCGCACAACGCGCGCTATTTGGCGACAAAGCGCGACAAATCAGGACATTTGCTGAAATGACGGCCATCACCATTCGGCCCGAAGCGCCCGGCGACGAGGGCACAATCTACGCAATCACAGAGCTGGCATTTCGCCCCATGCCGTTCAGCGATGGTGACGAGCAGGACCTCATCGATCGCTTGCGCGCCGATGGAGACCTGACACTGTCGCTCGTGGCGGAGGACGCTGAGCGGATTGTCGGCCATATCGCGATCTCGCCAGTGACAATCAGCGACGGGACAAACGGCTGGTTTGGACTTGGTCCGGTCTCAGTCACACCAGAACGGCAACGTCAGGACGTTGGCGGGCGGCTGATCCGCCGCGCGATAGCGGACATGCGCGAGCGAGGAGCCAAGGGCATAGTCTTGCTCGGCAGCACCGACTATTATCCGCGCTTCGGTTTCAAACACGAGCCTCAACTCACATATGCCGGAGGGCCGGCGAAATACTTCCAGAGTCTGGTCTTAGATGGCGACCTGCCGAGCGGCGAAGTCAAATTCGCGCCCGGCTTCGGCTAGAACGCTTACCGCTGCTCGTATTGCGTCAATCCATCCATTAACCGGTTACCGCTCATCACCACTCGTGAGCTGGTCCAATCGGCTAGAAATGTGCTGGAACGACGCAAACCTGGCACAAAGCGGGCCTCATTTTTCTCTACCCGCAGGCCGTCAGACGGATGCAAAATGCCTTCTGCGCCCAACGCGATGAAGGCCGAATAATTTTCCTTATCGCGCCCCTGCATGAAAACATTTCCAGTGATCGTCCCACGTGCGCCAGCTGGCAGATCAATCATGTAATTCGTGCCGCGCCCGCTCGCATCGTCAAACGAATTGCCGCGAATCATCACCTTGCCAGCGCGCGCCTTTACGTAATGTCCGCCTGTGCCGCGCTCAAACCGGCTGTCTACCACTGACAATTCGCCATAATTACCGACATAGATCGAATGCGCGCACCCTGCTGAATGTTCGCATGTGCCAAGTCCGCTGAACGTTGATCGGGCTATGTAAATGAAGCCATTGGCATCATCTGCCGTCAAAATGCCCTGCTGACTGTCTTCAAAGCGCGAATAGGCAATGTTGAGACTGCCACGTTCAAGCCGGATTCCTGCGCCATTGCCATCGGAAACAGCAATACCGCGAAAGGTCAGCCCGCGAACCTCCGCCCCTGTTCCGCGCAAAACCAAAGCCGCCTTGCCTTCACAAGCGCTGCGTTCAAACACCACGCTGCCCGCTTTTTCCGCCGTGTACGTGATTACGCCCGCTTCCTGCACAGCGCATTGGCGATAAACGCCTGGCGCGACTGAGATTGTTGCCTTGCGCGACCCCACGGCGCTTACAGCGGCCTGCAGCGAATTGTAGGATCGTCCGGTTTCGACGATCATAAAGTCGCCCTTCGGGCTTTGAGCCATCGCCGACGGTCCTAAGAGGGCGAGTGCCAGTGCCGGGGCGAGCGCGGATGAAGCGAGTTTGTATGTCATGGCTATCCAATTAGCAGAGCTGGACCTTGCTATGGCCGTGCAAATCACTGCGTCCCCCAGCGGCACAGTTCACCTCTGCAAAAGTTAATTGGTGCTTGGCGAGTCGCTATTCACAAGGCTAAGCAGCTGCAGGGCCAGGGTGGGGCAGCGCCCTGCCAACTGAATTTGGGTCAACCAGGAGGACACACCCATGAAGAAATTTGCAAACACACTTGCTATCGCGGGCGCAACTTTCGCGCTTGCCGCATGTGGCAGCGCTGATGATGCATCAGTAGAAGCCAGCGCCGACACGGTTGAAATGCCAGCTGACGAAGCGCTTGAGCCAGTCGCAGATGAACCGGTTGAAGATGCAGCTGCAGTAGCTGCTGGCGACGGTGCAGAAGCCGCCGATCCAGCTGATACTGCTGTGACTCAGGAAACCGCAGAAGACGCAGCAGATGCTGCGGCTGCAGTTGCTGATGAAGCGGCCGCAGCTGCTGAGGCTGCTGAAGAAGCAAGCGCCAACCTTCAGGACGTAGTCGAGGCAGCTGAGAATGCTGCTGATGCGGCCACTGAATAAGGATATTGGATGACGGAGAAGCGGGCCTCTACGATGCATCGCCAGTTTGCTGGTCAAACTGGCAGATCGCAAGCCCGCTTCTCCCATTTGCTCATGCCATTCGGCTTGCTGTGCCTATCCGCTTGCAGCAGTTCAGAACCTGAGAGCGGGCTTGGCGCGGTGAGCGAAGGTGAAGCCCAGGCCTTGGATGATGCCGCTGAAATGCTCGATGCGCGCACGCTTCCGCCAAAGGTTCTTCCAGATGTTGGCAGCACGACCGCAGCCCCGCCCGAAGACGGGGCCGCTTCGCCAGTTGAGGCGAACGACTAAAAATCAAGGACAATTGATACAATGCAAGCTGCGCCTGCCAATCCAGGAATGGATGCCGAAACGTTTGAACAATTCGCTGAGCAGCTGACGCGCTATGTCAATGAACGTCTGATTCCAGCCGAAAGTGACCTCATCGAAAATGACGCGATCCCGCCTGAGATCGTCGATGAAATGCGTGATATGGGCCTTTTCGGGATTTCCGTACCCGAAGAATATGGTGGCGCGGGCCTAAACACGGCCCAATATGCGCGGGTGGTGAACACAATGAGCTATGCAGCGCCCGCATATCGCTCAATCTTCTCAATAAACGTTGGCATGTTTGCGAGCGCGCTGAAAAATGGCGCGACCGAGGACCAGAGAGCGCGCTGGTATCCGCAACTGGCCCAAGGCAAAATCGCCTGTTTTGGCCTCACCGAGCCGGGCTCAGGCAGCGACAGCGCCGGCTTGCAGACGACCGCAACGCCCGATCCCGATGGCAATGGCTGGGTTTTGAACGGCACGAAACGCTATATCACCAATGCGCCCCATGCCGATGTCGCGCTGATCATGGCTCGCACGGACAAGGACAACCTGCCAAAGAACGCGCATGTCAGCGCGTTTCTCGTGCCGATGGAAACTCCCGGCGTCTCAACCGGATCGCCTGATAAGAAAATGGGCCAAGCCGGATCGCATATTTCCGACATCATGCTCGATGATGTGAAGGTGCCGGGCGATGCTTTGTTGGGCGGAGAAACTGGCAAGGGTTTCCGCTTTGCCATGCAGAGCCTCGACAATGGCCGCATTTCAGTGGGCGCGGCGGCAACCGGCTATGCCCGGCGCGCGCTCAATTCCGCCCTGCGCTATGCCAATGAGCGGCAAGCCTTTGGGGAACCGATCGCACGTTTCCAGCTGATCCAAGCGATGCTGGCGGACAGCGAAACCGAGATTTACGCCGCTGAATGTATGATGCGCGATGTGACCGCGCGCGCCGACCGGGGCGAGAATATCATTACCAAGGCCGCCGCGTTCAAAGTCTTCGCATCGGAAATGTGTGGCCGTGTAGTGGACAGAGTTGTGCAGATTTATGGCGGCGCGGGCTACCTCGCGGAATATGACGCAGAGCGCTTCTACCGCGATGCGCGGATTTACCGAATTTACGAGGGCACCACGCAAATTCTCCAGCTTCAGATTGCCAAGCATATGCTGCGCGAGTGGGAAAGTCTGAATGGTTGAGTTTTTTGTTTCCGCACGCCATCCGGTGCGCGATTTCCTCGCTCACGCGACCTGAAGGTCGCATCGCTGCGGGCGGGCAGGCGCCCTTGCGGCTCACAAGCGAGCCGATCGAAACAAGACATAGGATGAAGCTCTAACCCGATGTACCAACTCCTCAATGACCTCTCGATCATCGAAGTCTCCAGCTTCGTCGCATCGCCAACCGCCGGGCTATATTGCGCGCAGATGGGCGCGGAGGTGATCCGCGTGGATCACAAGGCGGGCGGGCTCGATTACGACCGCTATATGCTGACCGAAGAAGGTCGCAGCCTGTCTTGGGAGAACCTCAACCGCGCCAAGAAATCAGTCGCGCTCGACCTGCGCTCCGGCGAAGGGCGCGAGCTGTGCGTGGAGCTGGCCGCGAAGACCGGGCAGTGCATCACAAATCTGCCGGAAAAGAGCTTCCTTAGCCACGCGGCGATGCAGGCCAAACGCGATGACATGGTCTCGGTCCGCATCATGGGCTGGCACGATGGCAGGCAAGCGATGGATTTTACTGTCAACGCTGCTGCTGGATATCCGCTGATGACAGGGCCGGAGGAGTGGGATGCCAAGACCGCGCCGCCGGTCAGCCAGCCGCTGCCTGCATGGGACTTTATCACTGGCGCGTACTCAGCCTTTGCTTTGATGACGGCACTTCATAACCGCGCAGCGACCGGGCAAGGCGCAGAGATGCGCGTGCCCTTGGGCGATGTCGCGATTGGGACGATGGCAAATTCGGGCACGATGGCCGAAATGCTCTATCGCGGATCGGACCGGGAGCGGCTGGGCAATGCGATCTGGGGCGCGTTTGGGCGTGATTTTCAGACCAAATGCGGCACTCGCTTTATGGTGGCCGCACTCACGCCTAAGCAATGGGCTGGTCTGGTCAAGGCATTCGATGTGGCGGCGCAAATCACCGCGCTTGAGACTGAGCTGGGCGTTGACTTCAACGCCGGTGATCGGCCTAGGTTTGAGAACCGCCACCGCCTGTTCGATCTGTTCCAAAGCGCGGCGGAGACCCAAGACTATGCGGCGCTTTCCGCCCGCATGGCGGCCGAGGGTTGCACCTTTGAAAAGTACCGCTCTCACCATGAAGCCTCAACCGATCCGGTGCTGGTGGACGACAATCCGCTGTTCGGCCCCTCACCCGCGAACCCATCGGGCTTCAAATATCCGGCGACCCGGAGTTTTGCGAATATGCCGGAGCATGAGGCAGGAGACCCCGCGCCTGCGCCTTTCCTTGGGCAACATTCTGAAGAAGTTCTCGCTGAGCGGCTCGGCCTGTCATCAGGCGCTATTGCTAAGCTGGTGGATGCAGGAACCGTCGCTTTGTCCGATTCAAACGCCAATTACGAGAACCGCTAATGACCCGCCGCGCAGCCATCGTTTCCCCTCTTCGCACCCCCGTGGGCAAGTTCCTGGGAGGCCTCTCTAGCCTGAACGCGGGCGAGTTGGGCGCGATTATTCTGAAAGCGTTGATTGCACGCAGCGGGATTGATCCGGCGCGCGTCGATGACGTCGTCTTCTCCCAAGGATATGGCAATGGCGAAGCGCCCGCGATCGGGCACTGGTCGTGGCTCGCGGCGGGCCTGCCGCTTGAAGTACCCGGATACCAGCTTGACCGGCGCTGCGGCTCAGGCCTCCAAGCCGTCGCCAATGCAGCAATGATGGTCGAGACCGGTATGGCCGACGTTGTGGTCGCGGGCGGTTGTGAAAGCATGTCGAACGTCGAACATTACACGCTGCAAGGGCGCGGCGGCGCGCGCATGGGCGATATCACCCTGCATGATCGCCTGTCACGCGGGCGCTTAATGAGCCAGCCAATTGATCGCTTTGGCGTCATCACCGGTATGATCGAGACGGCAGAAAACCTCGCCAAGGATTATCAAATCACCCGTGAGCAGGCCGACGCCTATGCCGTGCGCAGCCACCAAAATGCCGCCGCCGCATGGGAAGCTGGCAAGTTTGCCGACCAACTCGCCACGGTGGAGGTTCCTCAGAAACGCGGCGATCCGGCGGTTTTTGACCGCGACGAAGGATACCGTGCTGATGCCTCACTAGAGAGCTTAGGCTCGCTGCGCCCGATTGATGGCAGGCGCGACCCGGACGCTATCGTCACGGCAGGCAATGCCAGCCAACAGAACGATGCAGCAGCGGCGTGTCTCGTCGTTGCCGAGGACAAGCTGCAGGACTTGGGACTAACTCCTTCGTTGTGGTTCGGCGGATGGGCCGCTGCCGGCTGCGATCCTTCGCGGATGGGCATTGGCCCGGTACCGGCGGTAGAGCGCCTGTTCGAACGGCGCGGCTACACATGGGATGATATTGATCTGGTCGAACTCAACGAGGCCTTTGCCCCGCAAGTGCTCGCAGTCCTCAAAGGTTGGGGCTGGAGCGCAGATGACAGCCGACGCGAGATGCTCAACGTCAATGGGTCAGGCATTTCGCTGGGCCACCCAATCGGCGCGACAGGCGGACGTATCCTAGCCGATATGGCGGCTGAAATGCACCGGCGGGAGGCCCGCTTTGGGCTAGAGACCATGTGCATTGGCGGCGGGCAAGGTATCGCGGCGGTGTTTGAGCGCGCGGTCTAATGTCGCAATGGCAAGCATGGGTTGGCCGCGAACAGCGCAGTTCAGACCGGCTGGATGAAGGCCTCGCCGCGCGGTGGTTGGCAACCTTTGAGTTGGAGCAGCCTGAGCCAGCGCTACTGCCTCAGGGCATCCATTTTGCCCTTTGCACCCCTCACACGCCAACATCCGCTCTCGGCGAAGATGGGCACCCCCTTCGCGATGATAGCACCGCCAATTTCCTACCGCCAATTCCGATGCCGCGCCGAATGTGGGCGTCAAGCGCAATCAAGTTCGTCTCTCCCATACCGCTGGGTGCAAGCATTGCGCGCATCAGCCGCATCGCGTCGATCAATGAAAAGTCTGGCAACTCAGGCCAGCTCGCATTCGTCAATGTGGAACATGAGACAAGCGCCAACGGTACGCTCGCTGTGCGCGAGACGCAGACTCTCGTCTATCGTGAGGCAGCACCATTTAACGCGCCGCTTTCGCCGCCAGAATTGACGAAGAGCGTGTTCAATCCGTCCGAATGGGACGCCCACCAAACTTTGACGCCTGATCCTCGCCTGCTGTTTCGCTACTCTGCACTAACATTCAACACGCACCGCATTCATTACGATGCGCCTTATGCTGAGCAGCAAGAGCGTTATCGCGGACTGGTGGTGCACGGTCCGCTTACCGCAAGCCTACTGTTGCAGCTGGTGGCCCGTGAACTTGGCGACAATCGCTTGCGCACTTTCGAGTTTCGCGGCGTGTCGCCTGCCATTGCTGGTGAACCTTTGCACCTTGTCATGCGGCGCGCACAGGGCGGTTTTGAGCTTGCAACTTTTGCCAAGGACGGGAGGCAGGTGACCATAGCAAGTGCTAGCTGATCCGGGCGGAACACCAGGTTAGTCGTCAGCACCTGATCGCCAGCGCCAACCGCCGCGTGTCCGCGCCTTACAGAGTAAGACGAAGCCAATTGTTGACGCTAAAAACACGGGCGCAGCCGCGATCAACCCAACATCCTCATCCCACTCTATGATGCCCGCACATAGCAACACGATTGCGATGTAGCCTCCCAGCAAAGCCCAGCCCTGCCACGCAATAGGCAGACCGGCGCCATAACCAAAGCGCTTGGCCGCGAACCATGGTTTGGATTGCTCACTCATTTTGATTCTCCTTTTGCTTTGGAGGACGCCCACGTTTCGCTGGTTTGGTGCGCTCCACCTCAATCCCGCGCGCCTTCAAAGCTTCACGTAGCAATATCTCAATCTCAGCATTGGCAGAGCGCAGTTCGGCAGCCGCCAACCGCTCAATTGCAGCATGGACCGCCGGATCGAGGCGGAGCGCGAAAGCCTTTTTTGAAGATGCAGCCATGGCTGCCTCCTAAAGTGCGAGTTATTGATAGAGTGTCCCGGCGTTCACCACGGGTTGGGCTTCGCGATCACCGCAAAGCACGACCATGAGGTTCGAAACCATTGCAGCGCGGCGCTCATCATCAAGTTCAACGATGCCGTCCTTAGACAGTTTTTCTAGCGCGTCTTCAACCATGCCGACCGCGCCGATTACCACTTTCTTGCGTGCGGCGATCACTGCGTCGGCCTGTTGGCGGCGCAACATCGCGCCGGCGATTTCAGGCGCATAAGCGAGGTGGGTAAGGCCCGCCTCATCCACTAGAATCCCAGCGACTTGCAAACGATCATTCAGCTCTTCGCGTAGCTCTCTAGCGATAACGTCAGCGCTACCTCGAAGCGTTGTTTTATCCTCTTCCGACATATCATCATAAGGGTGGCGCGCGCCGACAGTTCGAAGGCCCGCCTCGATCTGGATATTCACGAACTCTTTGTAATCATCGACATCGAACACAGCTTGGGCAGTGTCCTCAACGTGCCAAACCACATTACAAGCAATCTCAATTGGATTGCCGCGCAGATCGTTGATCTTGACCTTTTCGGAATGGATGTTGTGCGCCCGCACGCTGATTTTATTCTTCATCATCCACGGCCAGACCCACTGCAGACCTTCTTTGCGAGAGGTGCCGCGATATTCTCCAAACATTGTTATGACGACAGCCTGGTTGGGCTGAACCATGAAGAAGCCGATTGAGAGTATGAGCGGCAAGATGATTCCGCCCACAATCGTCGCGAGGAAAAGCAATTTGTCGCTCTTATCAGCCCCGCTTTGAGGGAAGTTGCCGGCTACCGCCCATAGCGCCACCACAATAAGTCCGAGCAGGATTAGCAGCATCACATAGCCGTTATACGAGCTTGCCGGCCGCTCTTGGCTAGAATTGATCGACGGTTTGCGATCAGTCATGACGAATCTCCTTTGATATATTTATGATATCATATTTATATCAACTTGGAGTTATCGTCAATCCTTTAGGTCGTAGTCCTCAATCGGTTCTATCACGTCATAGCTTTCCTTCAGCGGTTTGGTCTCAAGCTCAGGAAACTCGATTTTGGGCGGCTCAACCTCAGTATCAGGCAAACGGTCCAACAGGTTACGGATCAAGGTCAACCGGCCCAACTTCTGATCATTGAAATCGACCAGTGTCCAAGGCGCATGGTCAGTATGGGTTGCCCGCAACATCGCCTCTCTCGCCCTAGTGTAATCATCATATTTTGTGCGTGCGGCCAAATCGATCGGCGACAGCTTCCAGCGCTTCAAGGGGTCCTTCAAGCGCTCGCTTAACCGTTCTTCTTGCTGCTTTTGATCCGTCGTCAGCCAATATTTAAACAACAAAATACCGTCATCTGTCAGCATTTTTTCAAAAGCAGGAGTTTGCTCAAGGAAGCGCGCCACCTGATCCTTATCAGCGTAAGCCATGACCCGTTCTACACCGGCACGGTTATACCAGCTTCGATCAAACAACACGATTTCGCCTGCTGTCGGCAGATGCTTAATGTAGCGCTGAAAATACCATTGGCCTTGCTCATCCTCGGTCGGCTTGGACAGCGCGACCGTTCGGCATTGACGCGGATTCAACCGTTCGCCAACTGCACGGATTGCCCCGCCTTTGCCAGCTGTATCGCGCCCTTCAAACAGAACCACGATCCGCGCACCCGTCGCGCGGGCCCAGCGGGCCATCCCCACCAGCTCTTCTTCAAGTGGCTCTAGCTCCTCGCGATATTGCTTACCCTTCACAGCTACCCCAGCCTCCCTTTGCCGATTTGTCCTTGCGTTTGCGTGATGGTAGGCCAATTTCGATGAATATGGCTACTCTAAGCGAACCCGAAACCGACTTTTCCCGGCTGCCTGAATTGCCGCGCGATGTATTCACCGCGCCGTTGCAGAGGCCTGGGCATTTGAAAGAGGATTGGATTGAGCCAATCCAGACGCAATATTCAAGCGAGGATCACGGCGTTTGGAATGACTTGTTCAAGCGTCAAATGAAGGTACTGCCCGGCCGGGCAGCTAGCGCGTTTTTAGCGGGCCTCGAGAAACTTGACTTGGGGCGCGGCGGCGTGCCTGAATTTGGAAAAATGTCAGAGGAATTGGACGCGCTAACCGGATGGACCGTCGTGCCCGTTCCGATGCTAATCCCTGATCACGTATTTTTCTGGCACTTGGCCAATCGACGTTTCCCCGCGGGCAATTTCATCCGCACGCGAGAAACCTTCGACTATATTCAGGAACCTGATGTGTTCCACGATGTGTTCGGCCACGTCCCAATGCTGACCGATCCAGTTTTTGCCGATTACATGCAGGAATATGGCCGCGCCGGATGGAAGGCGATGCGTTACAACCGACTGAAAGCCTTGGGCGCACTGTATTGGTACACAGTCGAATTTGGGCTGATCGAGGAAGCCGATGGGCTCAAGGCTTACGGCGCAGGAATCCTTTCAGGGCCGACAGAGGTCGTCTTTGCGACAGAGGCCAAGAGCCCCAATCGCATCATGCTAAACGTAGATCGGGCGATGCGGACAGATTATGTCATCAGCGATCTACAGCCGACCTATTTCGTGATTGAAAGCTTTGAGGATCTGTATCGTCAGACTGTTGAGCGCGATTTTGACCGGCTTTACCGCAGCCTTGCCGCCAGCTTCACCTATGCCAATAGCGCGGTGATCGATGTCGACAACGTCGTTAATCGCGGGACGCAGGAATATCACCTGCGCGGCGGACGCGGAAGCAATGCCACGCCTGTCTAGTTTGCAGTTAAGCGGCCTTGCAAACCCAAGCCCGACCTAAAACCGCACCACAAAGACGAGCTTATAAGCTGCCAATACCATTGCTGCTGAAGCCGCAGCTACGCCCAGCGCCAACCATTCAATCGCGCCGAACAGCATAAATCCATTCATGATCAGGCCGCCAATTGCGCTGGCTAGAGCGCCGATCCCGATGCTTTTGAATATCCCGCTAGCGTCCTCTGTGCGGGTTACAATTGATGCGAACCAGCCAATCAAGAGCCCGGTTAGGATGAAGATCAAGATAGCCATATTATGCCCCCTTGTGCTGGTCAGAACAACGCCAAGAGCGCAACGCCCATCGCCACGCGGTAGATCACGAAAACCAGCATGGATGCTTTCTTGAGGAAGTTCATAAGGAACGCCATCGTCAAAAAGGCTGAGATAAAGGTCAAAACGCCAGCGATCAGCGCGTCCCAGGCAAGCGTGGCACCTGCTTCAAAAATCTCAGGGACGATCAAGACGCCCGCCCCGGCAACCGCTGGGATCGATAGCAGAAACGAGAAGCGCGCAGCCTCAACCCGCTTGTAACCGAGCGCACGCGCGGCAGTCATGGTGACACCGGAACGCGAAGTCCCTGGGATAATCGCCAGCGCCTGAGCAAGGCCGACAATCAGCCCGTCGCGCCAACTCATATCCTCAAACGCTTTAACCTCTTTCCCAAGATAGTCCGCGAGGCCAAGCAGCAGGCCATAGAAAATGAGGTTCACCGCGATCAGATCGGTGAAGCGAATTGAGCTCATCAAGTCGCCGTCTATGATTTGAACGCCAAAGACGTTCTCGGCAACGCCGTTGAAGAGGCCCATCTTGATCGAAAGGCCAAAGGCAACTGCCGGGATAGTACCCAGCACGATCCACCAGAACAACTGGCGCTCTGACGGCGCGTTTCCAATGCCTATGCTGGCAAAGCCGCCCCGCGCCAGAACCACCACGTCTTTGAAGAAATAGACGATGATTGCGAGCAATGAGCCCACGTGCACCGCGACATCGATCAGCGGGCCCTGATCAGAAAACTCCGTGAGGTATGGAATTAAGATCAGATGCCCTGACGAAGAAATCGGCAGGAATTCGGTGATCCCTTGGACAACCGCGATCAGGAGTAATTGCAAGAATGTCATGGCCCGCGCTCAATGGCTGATGCGCGGGCCAAGTCAATCCCTTACCAAATACGGACGCGCTCTTCCGGTGGCAGGTAGAGCTCATCATCCGCCGTTACATTGAACGCTTCATACCAAGCGTCTTGATTGCGGACCACGCCGTTGACCCGGTATTCTTCTGGGCTGTGAGCGCCAGTGCGCAACCGCAGGCGATAGTTCTCTTCGCGCTGAGCAGAGCGCCAAACCTGTGCCCATGCCAAGAAGAACCGCTGATCGCCTGTGAAGCCATCAATCACCGGCACATCCATATCCTTAGTGGCAATTTTGTAAGCGCGGTAGGCGAGTGACAATCCGCCAACGTCGCCGATATTCTCACCCAGGGTCAGGCGGCCGTTCACGCAAGTCGCACCCTCATCAAACGGACAGAATGAGCTATACTGCGCGGCCAACCTGTCGCCGCGCTCATCAAAGGCGGCGCGATCTTCATCGGTCCACCAATTGCGCAATTTGCCAGTGCCGTCTGACTTGGAACCCTGATCGTCAAAGCCGTGACCAATCTCATGCCCAATCACGCCGCCGATCGCCCCGTAATTCACAGCGATATCTGCGGTGAGGCCAAAGAACGGCTGCTGCAAAATGGCTGCAGGGAACACAATCTCATTCTTGGTCGGGTTGTAATAGGCGTTCACCGTCTGCGGCGTCATGAACCACTCAGTCCGGTCAATCGGTCCGCCCAATTTTGACGCATTGTCAGCCAAGCCCCATGCCTCTGCCGCGATCTCGTTAGCGAGCGGATTATCCGCGCTCACCTCTAGGCCAGGATAAGTCTCAAGGTTATCACGGTAGCCGATCTTCGGATCGAAGCTGTTGAGCTTGGCCCGCGCCTCTTCCTTGGTTTCATCGCTCATCCAATCGATCTCATCGATCGATTGCCCCATGGCGACGCGCAGATTGGCCACCAACTCATCCATCGCAGCCTTGTTCTCTGCCGGGAAGTTGCGTTCGACGTAGAATTTGCCAACCAGCTCTCCAAGAGCGCCCTCAGTCGCAGCAATCGCGCGCTTCCAACGCGGGCGCTGTTCAGGCGTTCCGCGGAGCAGTTTGCCGTAAAACTCAAACTGCGCTTCATCATATTTTGCGGGCAGCACCTGAGCGCGGTCAGACAAAAATTCCTTGATTGACCATGCCTGCAGCGTCGCAAGCGGTGTTTCATTGATAAGATCGAACATGCCGGGCAGGCCTTTGCCGATCTTTGCCAATGTCGCCTCATCAAGGCCTAGTTCTTTAGCCTTCTCATCGCTCGGCGGGATGGAGCCAACCACGTAGATTGGCGACGCCGCCCAGCCAAGTTTTTCAAGCATAGCCTTGGCGGGGAAGTCACCCGCCATCTCTGCGAGTTCATCAGCGGTAACCGCATTATACGTCAGGTCACGATTGCGGCTGACCGTACGGTCCCAACTAATCGTGCGCGCGATTCTATCTTCAAAAGCATAGACCGCCTCGGCTGCTGCGGCTGGATTTTCATACCCCGCCGCGCCCAGAAACAGCGTCATATATTCTTTGTATTTGGCTTGAATATCGCGGCCCTTCTCGGTCTCATCGAGGTAGTAGTCACGATCCGGCAGGCCAAGCCCGCCAGAGCCCAGATAAGTCACATAGCGCGTAGGCTGTTTGGCATCGACGTTGACAAAGCCGCCAAATGGACTGGCATAGCCAGGCTCTGACCACAGCGTTGCCAGCTCGGAAAGCGATCCCACGCTCGCTAGCGCGTTGACGTAAGGCATGGCTGGGGCAAGTCCGGCAGCCTCAATCGTGTCAGTTTCCACGAAAGCCTGATAGACTGAGACGATCCGTCGCTGGTCGTCGCTAAGGCTAGCGGGATCTTGTGCGACCAATTCATCAATCAACTCTTTCACATCTGCGGTCGATTTCTCACGCAGCAGGTTGAAGGCGCCAAAGCGGCTATATTCCGCTGGCAGAGGATTCGCATCGAGCCATTTCTGATTGACGAATTTGAAGAAATCATCGCCCGGATCGACATTTTGCGAAATCAGGTCGGGATCGACGCCCCACGTGCCAAAACTCATTGTTGGTGTGGCCGGTGCAGCCGATACTTCAGGCGTGCTTGCTTCGGCATCGTCAAGCAATGTGTCGATCTGCGCGCCAGTCGTTTCAACATGAGTGGTGCCCGCCAATGCCGGATTGGCGATAGCAAGTGCGGCGAGCCCCACACTCAGGAGAGCGGTTGTCTTAATCATCGGTACCTGTCCCATTGAATTTCGCGAATTTTTCTTAATTTGACGCCCGGTCTCTAGACGGTCTGCATCGCCAGAGTCGACGTTTGTCTACTTATAGTCGCGATTTGTCGAAAAAAGTGCAGCATTGCGAAGGTTTGTTGCGCCTAGACAGTTTGCTCGCTTGCGAATTGCAACTTGGCGAGCCGTGCATACAACCCTTCGTTCTTGACCAGCACTTTATGAGTGCCTTGCTCAACGATTTTACCGCCATCTAGCACGATAATCCGATCCGCTTTGCGCACAGTTGCCAGCCGGTGAGCGATCACCAAAGTCGTCCGATCCGTCATTAAGCCATCAAGCGCCTGCTGCACCAATTGCTCGCTTTCCGCATCAAGCGCACTTGTCGCCTCATCGAGCAGCAGAATTGGCGAATCGCGAAGCAGCGCGCGAGCGATAGCCAAGCGTTGTTGCTGCCCGCCGGAAAGCTGCGCGCCGCCTTCGCCAAGGTCAGTGTCCAGTTCGTGCGGCAAGTCGCGCAGGAAACCTTCTGCATTGGCAGCGCGGGCAGCATCCCAAATTTCGGCGTCGCTGGCATCCCAGCGTCCATATCGCAGATTATCGCGAGCGTTCCCGCTGAACAGCACGCCGTCTTGCGGCACGAAAGCAAGCCGTTCGCGAATATCTGCCGGATCAGCCTTTGTGAGCGGAACACCGTCCAACCGGATCGTACCCGTCTGCGGGTCATAAAACCGCTCTACCAGTTGGAAGATCGTCGACTTGCCTGCCCCTGAAGGGCCAACAATCGCAACGGTCTCACCCGGTTCAACCTCTAGCGTGAAACCACTAAGCGCAGCGGTTTCTGGGCGGCTCGGATAGCGAAAGGTGACATTGCGAAAGGACAGACCTCCGCGCGCTGGATCCGGCAGTTGTTCAGGTCGCGCTGGCGGCGCAATGCTGGGCTTTGCTTCCAACAATTCCGCCAAGCGACTGGCCGCGCCCGCCCCGCGAAGAAGATCGCCATATACCTCAGTCAGCGCCCCAAACGCACCCGCTACAAGCCCGCCTGTGATCACAAAAGCGGTAATTGTGCCTTCGCTGATTGCCCCATCATTGACCGCGATTGCACCACGCCACATGACTAATGTTATCCCGCCGAATACCAACGTGATGACGATTGTGGTCATGGCCGCACGCAGCATGATACGCTTCTTGGCAGTATCGAAGGTCGCCTCGACCACTTCGCCAAAACGGATCGCCTCGCGCGCCTCTTGGCCAAAGCTTTGAACGATCTTCATTCCCGATAAGACTTCGGAAATGCGCGATCCGACATCTGCTACTCTGTCTTGGCTGGAGCGTGAGACATTGCGAATTCGGCGCCCAAAGAACGCTATCGGTAGAACCGTCACAGGAATACCAATCAGCAAACCAAGCGTGAGCGTTGGAGCGAGATAGAGCAGCAATAACGTGCCGCCAATCACGGTCACGCTGTTGCGCAAAGCGATCGAAACGGTCGTACCAACTACAGTTTCGATGATTGCCGTATCAGACGTCATCCGGCTCGAAATTTCTTTGGGGCTGTTCTCCTCATAGAAACTCGGGCTTAGTCTGAGCAGGTTGCGCTGAACCTTGAGGCGGATATCGGCCACGACGCGCTCACCGATCCAGCTTACGAAATAAAATCGCAACGCTGTGCCAAAACCAAGAGCGACAACGATAAGAAACAAGAATTGAAATTTGCCATTGATATCAGCGCGCGTCACTGAATCGCCAAATGCGCCATCAACAATCTCTTTAAACTGCCACGGGATCGCCAATGTCGCGCCTGCTGTGATCAGTAAAGAAATCAGCGCAAGGCCAATCTGCGTAGGGTATTGCGCGGCCGCGGCATAGACCATGCGCAGCGGGGCAAGGCTGCGCGCCTTGGGCGGCTTGGCATCTTCAATCACAGCGCCAATATCGGGCGCGTGATCGTCGGCAGCTTCTATCTGATGCGTATCCCCAGGCATTGAGCGATTGATTTAGGCATGATCGCGCAGGTTTACACGTGCAAAAACCACACTCACCCACGGAAAAGATCGCGAACGTAAAGTTTTGTGCATTGCACAATTGTTCATACACGCCCACCTATAGCTGTAACGGGATCGACATTTACAACGAATTGCAGAGCATCCGCACTGCTTCGCCTTGAAGGGGGTAAAATGCTCTACCACGCCTATGAACTGCAACGCAGCTGGCTTAACAGCGCAAGCGCTTGGGCTGCGATCAGCTCCGAAATGCTTTCCAACCCTGCCAACCCAATGGGGTATAATGGGATGAGCTCTATGGTCGCAAATGCGCTTGATGTGTTCGCACATGCAACGGCGACTTATGGCAAGCCTGCATTTGGCATCGAAGACATCGCGGTTGATGGAAAAATCTATCCGGTGATCGAATCCACAGTGGTGAACCGCCCATTTGGCGACTTGAAGCGCTTTCGCTTGGACGGTGTAGATACCGCCGATGGCCAAGCGACCCATGATCGTCCGAAAATGCTTATCGCCGCACCGATGAGCGGCCATTATGCAACATTGTTGCGCGGCACGGTTGAACGGATGCTGGAAAGCTATGAGGTGTACATTACTGATTGGGCGGACGCGCGCACTGTGCCGTTACACGAAGGTGATTTCGACCTGGATGACTATATTGATTATCTGACCGCGTTTCTTGAACATATTGAGGCGCAAAACCCGGGGAAGCGACCGCATATGATGGCGGTCTGCCAACCTTCTGTACCGGCCTATGCCACCGCGGCGATTCTTAATGGGCACAAATCTCCTGCGGCGCCAGCAACGCTGACCATGATGGGTGGGCCAATCGATACGCGTGAAAGCCCCACTTCGGTCAACAACATGGCGATGGACCGCCCGATTGAATGGTTCCGGCAAACGGTGATCGCGACTGTACCGATGAATTATCGCGGTGCAGGCCGCCGCGTCTATCCCGGCTTTATGCAGCTTTCTGCGTTCATGAGCATGAACCTCGGCAGCCACATGATGAGCCATTATGAGATGTTCAAACACTTGACCGCAGGCGATGATGACAGCGCCAATGCGACCAAGGATTTCTACGACGAATATCGCAGCGTATGCGATATGACAGCAGAGTTTTATCTGCAAACGGTCGAGGAAGTGTTCCAGAATCATTCCATCCCCAATGGCACCTTCCGCCACCGGGGCGAGGTGGTTGACGTGACCGCGATTAAGCAGACCGCCTTGCTTGCCATCGAAGGGGAGCGCGACGATATTTCAGGTCTAGGCCAAACGAAGGCCGCGCTGAAACTCGCAACCGGCCTGCCTGAGAAAAAGAAGCGCTACTACATGGCCGAAGGCGCCGGGCACTACGGCATCTTCAACGGCAGCCGCTGGCGCGAGAAGGTTGCGCCTGTGGTCGAGGAGTTTGTTGCGGAGCATAGTTGACGAGGCATCTCTTTTCTAACTCAATAGAGGCAGTGATGGCTTCACGCGACTTGCTAGATTCCGTAACCGCCAAATGGATAATCCGTACGGCCCAAGAATGTTTGAAAAGCCGCGCCAAATTCTGCGCGATTAATACCTGGCAACACCTTGAGCATGCCGCAAGAATCGCAGACATTGCTCCCACTGTTTCTTTTTTCTGTTCGACACATGCTGTCGAGGAAGCTGTTGCTGGGTTCGTTTGCTCGGCAAAGGTAAACGGCTTCCAGAAAGAGGCAAAGACGGTAAACATCAAAGATCATTACCAGAAAGCAATGGTCGCGGCATTTGCGCGATTAATTGCTGATCGTGCGAAAGACATAGAACTTCATTTTGCTTATTATCCTGAAAAAGAAGATTTATTCGCTCGTATTCCGCGTGGTGATCGGCAAGAATATCATAGGCTGACCCTAAGCTTGCTGTCCTATAATCCCGTCGGAGGAGACAAATCAGCCGACAACGCGACAGACGATTTTTTGTCTCAGTTTGCAGATATAACCGCGATGAAAAAAGCACTTCGGAAGCATGCGGACTTACGAAATAAAGCGTTATACGCGAGCGAGGAGGGCACCCCCGCAATGAAATCTGGGGACTTGAAAGATGCACTTCGAAGCAACACTATCACCGCGCTAGGCCTGATATGGGCCTCCGCAGATCTAGCTCGGCATTCGTCTGAAAAACCTCCGCTGGTATGTCAGCTCTTTGGCGCGATGAATCGTATCGAGGGCGCTTCAAGCTGTACGAAAAATCAGTGAATGTCTTTTTTAGCACTTAGCCCTCAATCTTCGGCGTTCTGAAAAACAGCCGCTTGATCACGCGCCGCGCCCATAGCAGCAGCAGGACCACCAGCACCAGCAGAACCAGCGCGATCCCGCCTGCCACCAGCGGATATTCATAGGCGACATAGAGCAGTCCTACGGTCGCGACGTCCTCTGCGCTGGAGGCCATCACATTGCTGACCGGCTCGGGTGAGGTGTTGACCACGGCCCGCGCGCTCGCCTTGCCGCCATGCGCCAAGAAGCTCGCTCCGCCGCCCAGCAGAAACGCCACCACTTGCATCGCCGGGTCCGAGGGATCAACAATCGCCAGCGCCAGCAATGCCCCACCAACCGGTCGCACCAAAGTGTGCACCGTGTCCCAGATGCTATCGAGCCACATCACCTTATCGGCAAAGAACTCCGCCAGCGCACCAAGCGCGGCGATGCCCATCACCCATGGATTTTCAAGCACGCCAAGGCTGGCCAAATGCTCCGGGATCGGAATTGCATCCAGCCGCATGGCCAGGCCCGTTGCAAACACACACAGATAAAGGCGCCAGCCGCTCAGCAGACTGACACTTCCCGCAATCCCGATGATTTCCATTATGCCCATGACGCGAGTGTAGCCCGAAACGCTCGCAAAGAAAAAGGCGGTGCAGGATTGCTCCCACACCGCCCGTTTCGTCTAGAGTTCCTTGGCCGCGAGAAGGCCCATCGGCATCCTCGCTCCAAACACTACAACACTTCAAACATGCCCGCTGCGCCCATGCCTCCGCCGACGCACATGGTCACTACGACATATTTTGCGCCGCGGCGCTTGCCTTCGATCAATGCGTGACCGACACAGCGTGCGCCGGTCATGCCGTATGGGTGGCCAATGGAGATTGAGCCGCCGTTGACGTTCAAGATATCGTTATCAAGTCCGAGCTTATCGCGGCAGTAGAGAACCTGAACAGCGAACGCCTCATTCAGCTCCCAAAGGCCAACTTCGTCTTGCTTGATGCCGGTTTGCTTGAGCAATTTCGGGATCGCATAGATCGGGCCAATGCCCATCTCATCAGGCTGTGTGCCAGCAACCGCCATACCGACATAGCGGCCCAGCGGGGTCAGGCCTTTTTGCTCAGCCAGCTTCGCTTCCATCAGAACGCTTGCCGAAGAACCATCGGAAAGCTGGGATGCATTACCCGCTGTGATCACCTTGTCCGGGCCCATCACTGGGTTGAGCGATTGCAGACCCTCCAAGGTAGTCGAAGGACGGTTGCCTTCGTCCTTTGTCAACGTGTGCTCAACTTGGCTGACTTCACCGGTTTCCTTGTCCTTCACGTTCATGGTGGTGGTGACAGGGATGATTTCATCGTCGAACTTGCCGGCTTCTTGGCCAGCAGCGGTGCGCATTTGGGATTGCAGCGCATATTCGTCTTGCGCTTCGCGGCTGATGCCATAGCGGGCGGCAACCGTTTCCGCGGTTTGCAACATAGGCATGTAGACATCTTTGTGCATGGCAAGGAGTGACGGATCCATCTGGACCCGCATTTCCGGGGTTTGAACCATTGAAATGGAGTCCTGGCCACCACCGACGACGATATCCATATTGTCGACAATGATTTGCTTTGCAGCGGTGCTGATCGCCATCAAACCCGACGAACATTGGCGGTCAATGGTTTGAGCTGCGACAGAAACCGGAGCGCCGCCGCGAAGGGCAACTTGGCGGCCGATATTGCCCGCCTGCGTGCCCTGAGTGAGAACTGCACCCCACACGACGTCGTCGATCTCAGCGGCGTCAATGCCAGATCGCTCGACCGCGGCATTGAATGAGAATGAACCGAGCGTAGCGCCCGGCGTGGCGTTGAAGCCACCCTTGTAAGCCCGGCCAATCGGGGTGCGAGCGGTGGAGACGATTACTGCGTCACGCATGAGAACTTCCTTTAAATAATGTCAGTGCCGCCCCAGTTGAGGCTGCAAATAGGGGTGGAAAATGTCTGATGTGGTTCAGACGAACAGCATTGTGATCCATTCGCAGATGAGAGCGGGCTTCTCTTCGCCTTCGATCTCAATCGTGATTTCAGATGTCTGCTGCCACTGACCAGGGCGCTTTTCAACCATTTCAGTAAGCTTCCAATGGCCACGAATACGCTTGCCTGAGCGGACTGGGTTGATGAAGCGGGTTTTGTTACCCCCGTAATTGACGCCCATTTTCACGCCGTCAACTTTCGGCATGTCACTGTTCGCCCCAAGGTAGGGGATCATCGAAAGCGTCATAAAGCCATGAGCAATGGTGCCGCCAAATGGCGTCATCTTGGCCGCTGCTTCATCGATATGGATGAATTGGTGATCACCAGTCGCATCAGCGAACATGTTGATCTTTTCTTGGGTCATCTCCACCCATTCGCTGGTGCCGATGTTTTCGCCGACTTTTGCGGCCAGATCTTGCGGGGTCATGGTGTTTTCTCCTGCCAAAATTAATGCGCTTCTCGCCCGAATCTCAGGCTGGCGCTTGGCAAGAGTAATGGCGCATCATTGCGCTTAGTGCAATGAGGTTTCCGTAAACGTCAACTTGCCGCTACGGCATCGGGAGAGGTCGCCGCGCGCTGCGCTTGGCGGCGCGCTCTCGGGCTCTGCTCTCGTATTCTTGTGAAGCCGCTTTTAAACCGCGATGGATTGAGCCGGCGGCAATAGGAATACAGCCCGATTTGCAAGCCAATCAGCTTGTAGAACACCGGTTGATAGGAAATGCCTTGGAACAAGGCGCCCGTCAGGTAGACAAGGCTCGCAAGCTGCAATGCCACCGCCAAAGGCGCGATCCAGCCTTCTTGTTCGCTGGTCTGATCTTTCCACCGGCTACGGATGCGCTCCATCTGCCAAACGCCAAGCGCCTGCAGCCAAAGCCAGATGAATAGGCCCGGCCAACCTTGCTCGCCCAGCATTTCGAAGATGGAGGAATGGAACGCGCGCGCCTCATCGGTCACGTCGCGAAATTCAACCGCTGTGGTGTTGCCGACTTCTTCGGTGACCGGTATTTCGTAAGTGAACGAATTGCCCAGATAGGAATTGAACCCGCCGCCGAATGGGTTGCGTGAAGCGTAGTCGATGGTCCACGCCCACACAGCAACTCGGGTGGAGGCGCTTTCATCACCGCCGGGCTGCGCGATCGTTGCCATGCGCTCGTAATAACTCTGCGGCAGAAATGGCAGAGCGATGACGCCAAGGGCGCCCGCGGCCATGATGAACATGACGCGCCGCTCGACATAACGCAGCAGAAAGATCGCCAGCACCGCGATGCAGACAAGGCCTGTTCGCGCTTCCGTACCGACCGGGATCAGTAGGCACGAAAATGTCAGCGCGGCCGCAAAGGCTTTGACGGCCCAATGCTTGGGGAAGATCGTGCCGAAGCGCACCAACCACCAGATTAGCGGGATCATACCAATCGCAACCGTAGCCAGCGTAGAACTTTCGTAGATACCGCTGTTGTCAGTGACGAAGAATTTGAGGTTTTCATAACCTCCCCCGCCCAGTACCGTCTTCATGCCGGTCGAAATGACGATCATCGAAATCGCCAGCACCATCGTCACGGCCAGCGCTTCGAGCCGCAACCGCGTTGTGAGTGTCAACGGCAAGAAAATGGCGAACACCAGCGCCTTCCAAACCCATTCCCACTTGGTTTGGGCCTCAACTGGAAAATCGGCATTGCCGGTGGTCCAAAAGGCATACACCAGCAGCGCCAGCATCAATCCCTGCCGCAGGCTGAAGCGCGCGCCTTCTTTCCGATCAAGCAGCAGCCAGCCACCAAATGCCGCACCAAAGGCAATCAATGAGACGGGGATCGACTGGATCAACGCATAGCCGATCCGCTGCGGCGCGATAATGTCGATATAGATGTAGAGCAGCACCCACAAATACGGGCGGCGCAGGCCAAGCAGCAGGATAAATCCAATAAAGGCGATGAAGACTAGGTCGAGCATCTAGGATTCCAGCCCAGCCGCATTTCGGGCCTCTGTATCGGCTTCGCCATGCGCTTGATCACGAGCGGCTTGTTTGCGCGTTGCCAACGCATCGGCCCGCGCCTGCGTTTCTGCATCGTGATTCGCTGTAATTGCTGGATCAACATCCAGATCATCGCTGAACACCATGCGCAACAGGGCAATGGCCAACAGGCCATGGCCAAGCGCAAGGGCAAAATAGTCGATCATGGCAGGCGCAATTCTCACAAGACTACAGCCGCGCACAATCGCCCGGCACATATGCGCCTTTAGAGCAACGCAGTTGACGGCCCGTTAAGGACAATGAGGCATAGCGATATTATTATGCGCGTCCTTCACGTCCTCGATCATTCGCTGCCGCTCCACTCCGGCTATACGTTTCGCACGCGTGCGATCCTGAAAGCGCAGGAAAAACTTGGGTTAGAGGTGCGCGGCATCACCGGGGTACGCCATGCCGGTGACCCGGCTGCGCCCGATCCAGAAACGGCAGACGACCTCACCTTTCATCGCACGGAAGGAGAACCCGGCGGTTTTCCAGGGATTGGCGAGATGCGTGAAATCGCAAATCTCTCGGTCGCGATCCAACGGCTGGCAGACCAATGGCGTCCTGACATCATTCACGCCCATTCTCCGGCGCTGTGCGGCGCTGCTGGGCTTCGCGCTGCGAACGCGCTCAATGTGCCTTTCGTCTATGAAATTCGCGCCTTTTGGGAAGATGCCGCCGTCGGCAATCGGACCGGGACGCAAGGTTCACTCAAATACCGGATGACCCGCGCGCTGGAAACGCTAGTGACCAAGCAGGCCGATGCAGTGTTCACCATTTGCGAAGGCTTGCGCGATGATCTGGTCCAGCGCGGTATCCCTGATGGCCGTATTGGGATCATGCGCAACGGCGTCGACATGACCTTGTTTGGCGATCCACCTCCGCGCGACGATGCTCTCTCGGCTGAACTCGGCATTGCAACAGGCGAGCCGGTGATTGGATTTATCGGCAGTTTCTATGACTATGAGGGGCTTGATGACCTGATAGCAGCCATGCCGCATTTGCGCGAAGCACATCCAAACGCAAAGCTATTGCTGGTGGGCGGCGGCGAGATGGATGAGACATGGCGCGCATTGGCGGCGACATTGCCTGATCCCAAGGCGGTGATCTTCACCGACCGGGTTCCGCACTCTGAAGTTGAGCGATATTACTCGCTCATCGATGTGCTCGCCTACCCGCGAAAGAAAAGCCGCCTGACTGATCTGGTCACCCCGCTAAAGCCGTTAGAAGCTATGGCACAGCAGCGCATTGTCGCCGCCTCTGATGTCGGCGGGCACCGCGAACTGATCAGCCACGGTCAAACCGGTTATCTCTTTGCGCCCGACAATCCGGTTGAATGCGCAAAGGCTCTGTCGGATTTGCTCAATGGGAAAAGCGATTGGGACGGGATGCGGGCGCGCGGACTAGAACATGTTCGCAATCGCCATGATTGGGCAACCAATGCCAAACGTTATCGGGACGTTTACCAAAGTTTGCTAGCCGATAGGCACACAAAGCACCTGCCGGATCCTAACGAGCCGCAGATCGAAGCAAAGGCACACGGTTGAAATGAGTTTTCGCGACCAGATGAGCAGCCAAAGAGCGGCAGCGCGAACAGAAGCTGATGCAATCGCCGGCAGTGACGCTGCGCGTGGAGAGTCGCTATTTGAACGCTTGAAATCGCGTTTTGCCAAGCAAGCTGACAAGCCAAAGAAGCCTTCCAAGAAAGCCAAGCTTGCGAAAAAGGCACGCGGCGGCCGAACACCCATTACCGCTCATAAAAGCTTCGTGCCGCTGATCACAGGCTGGGGTGCAGCATTGGCAGGGCTTAGCATCGCTGTGTTGCCGCCAACCGCAATCCAAGATTTCGTCGAGACCGCTCAACTAAACGCTCTGGGCGGGTTCGCACGTATCGCCCTCGTTGCACTCGCCGCTTTATTCGGCGGGTTAGTCGCCTACGCTATCGCTCGCTCGATAAGCAATGGGATGACGACTTCGGCTAATATCGATCCTGAGGCTGACGACGAAGATGATGCCTTCATGGACGAGGACTTTGCCGATGAAGAACGCGAACCACTCGTCATCAACCCAAGCGTCGAACTCGGCAGCGAAAGCTTTGATGCCCCGCTTGAGCTCGATGAGTTCCAAATTGAAGACCAGCACGCGGCCATTACGCGTTCAGACGAAGAACCCCCTCTCGACCTGAGCGAAGTTGCTCAAGTGCTCGCCTATAAAGAAGACGAAACCGCGCCGGTCACAGAACCGGAGCCAACAGCATCGCCGCCGCCCATTCCAGTTGAAGCGCCTGATTTTTTGAAAGGCAGCGCGGTTGAAAGCCTGCGCCGTATGTCGACCGACAATATGAGCTTGATGCAAATGGTCGAACGCTTTGCCACGGCCCTGCACGCGCACCAAGCGACCGTTGGCGAAACAGGCCAATCACGCCGCGATGCAGCCCTCGCAGAGGCGTTGCGTGCGCTTTCTCTATTCACCGAAAGCAAGAACGATGCTGCTGAGATTGCCAGCCGCGAATCTGCGAGCCTCACTGCAGGCGGCTTCACAGATCGCGCGCAGCAAACCGAAAGAGAGCTACATGATGCTCTGGCCAAGCTGCAAAAGCTAAGCGGTGCAGCGTAATCTCTAGCGCCTGAAGCGCTGGCGTTTACACCCATAGACCCAGCTGGGCTGGCATAATCTCCAGCGAGCAGTCGGCCGCATGGGTTCTACGGAACACGCAAACTCCGCAACATACTCCCTCGTCTCTTGAATCCCACGCAATCGCGCGAAAGCTAAGGCATAGCTATGCGAAAGATTACTACTCTCTTCGCGGTTGCAAAATCCCATTTCTGTCGGCAAAAGACACCTAAGCGATGCAGCATGCGTCTTGACCAGACAAAGCTGCAGGCATTTCTGCCGGCCACATGCCTAATGGGCCTGTCGCCAGTGTCGGCATCTGACAGAACGGATTTTTTCGATGGGACAGCCCGCGGCCCAAGGCCTTTATGACGCACGAAACGAACACGATGCCTGCGGTGTCGGCATGGTCGCGCATATTAAAGGTGAAAAGAGCCACTCGATTGTTGAATCCGCACTGGAGATTCTCAACCGCATTGATCACCGCGGCGCTGTGGGCGCTGACCCGTTGCTGGGTGATGGCGCGGGCATCCTGCTGCAGATCCCCGATCCACTGATTCGCAACTGGGCGGCCAGTGCAGGCCACGATCTGCCACAAGCGGGCGATTATGCGGTCGCCATGTGCTTTATGCCGCAGGATGAGGCTGCACGCGCGTTTGTCACCGAACGGTTTGAGAAGTTTACCGCCAAGGAAGGGCAGCGGTTTATCGGATGGCGCGATGTGCCGACCACGCTTGATGGGCTGGGCAAGGCTGTGATCGATTCGATGCCTGTGATCCAACAGGCGGTGATTGCTCGCGGAGAAGAATGCCCTGATCAAGACGCGTTTGAGCGCAAATTGATCGTCATTCGCAAGCAAACGCTCAACCCCCTCAAAGGACTTGCTGAAAAGCACGATATGCCCGGTCTGACAGAGACCTATATGCCGAGCTTTTCCAGCCGCACAATAGTGTACAAAGGGCTGTTGCTGTGCGATCAGGTGGGCAGTTTTTACAACGACCTGCGCGATCCAAATTGTGTGTCTGCGCTTGGTCTGGTGCACCAACGCTTTTCAACCAACACCTTCCCAAGTTGGCGGCTTGCCCATCCGTTCCGCCTCATCGCTCACAATGGTGAGATCAATACGGTTCGCGGCAACGTGAACTGGATGAATGCTCGCCGGCGCACGATGGAAAGCGACCTGCTGGGCGTAGATCTCGATAAAATGTGGCCGATCATTCCGCATGGCCAGTCTGACACCGCGTGCCTCGATAATGCGCTCGAACTGCTGCTGGCGGGCGGATACAGCCTCGCTCATGCGATGATGATGTTGATCCCAGAAGCATGGTCAAAAAACGAGCTGATGGACCCAGATCAGAGGGCGTTTTACGAATATCACGCCGCATTGATGGAGCCTTGGGACGGACCCGCAGCAGTAGCCTTTACCGATGGCCGCCAAATCGGCGCGACATTGGATCGCAACGGCCTGCGTCCTGCGCGCTTTTGCGTGACTAAAGACGATATCGTTTGTCTTGCATCCGAAAGCGGCGTTTTGCCATTCGCCGAGGAAGACATCATTCGCAAATGGCGCCTGCAACCGGGTAAAATGCTGCTGATCGACCTAGAGCAAGGCCGGATCATTGAAGATGATGAGTTGAAGGCTGATTTGGCGAACGCTCAGCCATATGCCGAGTGGCTGAAGAAAGCGCAGTTCAAACTCGAAGATATTGCCGACATTGAACCGGAAGTCGCCGAAGTGGTCGAACGCGACCAAGCAGACGGCAATTCCTTGCTGGTGCGTCAGCAAGCGTTCGGATACACACAAGAAGATATATCGCGCTTCCTTGAGCCAATGGCCGTCAAGGGTGATGATCCGCTGGGCTCAATGGGCACAGACACGCCGATTGCCGTGCTCTCTGACAAATCGCGTCTGCTCTACGATTACTTTAAACAGAACTTTGCGCAGGTCACGAACCCACCGATTGATCCGATCCGCGAAGAATTAGTTATGAGCCTGCTGTCCATGATCGGGCCGCGCCCTAACTTGCTAGGCCGCGATGCCGGCACGCATAAGCGACTTGAAGTAGAACAGCCGATCCTCACCAATGATGATCTGGCCAAAATCCGCACAGTCGAAACCGCGCTCGACGGTGCATTTCGCTGCGCCACGATCGATATGACCTGGGATGCTGAGCAAGGCACCCAAGGCATTGAGCTGGCGATCAGAGAAATGTGCTGGGCCGCAACTGAGGCGGTGCTGCAAGATCACAACATTTTGGTTCTATCAGACAGGGCGCAAAATGCTGATCGCATCCCGATGCCTTCGCTGCTCGCAACAGCAGCTGTGCATCATCATTTGGTCCGTCAGGGCCTGCGAATGCAGACCGGCCTAGTCGTAGAGACCGGCGAAGCGCGCGAAGTGCATCATTTCTGCGTGCTCGCAGGTTACGGCGCAGAAGCGATCAATCCGTACATGGCGTTTGAAACGTTGGAGGATATCCGCCGCAAGAAGCACCTTGAGCTTGACCCGCGCGAGGTTGAGCAAAACTACATTAAGGCGATCGGCAAAGGCATCCGCAAGGTCATGTCGAAAATGGGCATTTCGACTTATCAATCCTATTGCGGCGCGCAAATCTTTGACGCTGTCGGGCTTTCGAGCGCGTTTGTGCAGAGCTACTTCACGGGCACTGCGACCACTATCGAAGGCGTTGGTTTGGAGCAGATCGCAGAGGAAACCGTGCGCCGCCACGCGCAGGCCTATGGGGATAATCCGCTGTATGAAAACATGCTCGATGTGGGCGGCATCTATCAATACCGCCTGCGCGGTGAACAGCATGCGTGGACGCCGAAAAACGTTGCTGATCTTCAACATGCTGTGCGCGGCAACAACCCCTCTAATTACGAAGAATTCGCAAAATCGGTTAATGAGCAGTCAGAGCGACTGCTTACCATTCGCGGGTTGATGGAGTTCAAGAAAGCCGACGTGGCGATCCCGCTCGATGAGGTTGAGCCTGCATCCGAGATCGTGAAACGCTTTAGTACCGGAGCGATGAGCTTTGGCTCGATCAGCCACGAAGCGCACTCAACATTGGCAGTGGCGATGAACCGCCTTGGCGGGCGATCAAACACCGGCGAGGGGGGGGAAGAGCCGTTCCGTTTCCAGCCGATGGACAATGGCGATTCCATGCGCAGTCGGATCAAACAGGTGGCTTCAGGCCGCTTTGGTGTGACAACAGAATATCTCGCCAATTCTGACGATATCCAGATCAAAATGGCCCAAGGTGCAAAGCCAGGTGAAGGAGGTCAGCTGCCCGGTCACAAAGTCGACAAAAGAATTGGCGCGGTCCGCCATTCGACGCCGGGCGTCGGCCTGATCTCCCCGCCGCCACACCACGATATTTACTCAATCGAAGATCTCGCACAGCTTATTCACGACCTCAAGAATGTGAACACGGGCGCACGAATTTCGGTGAAGCTGGTGTCCGAAGTGGGTGTTGGCACGGTTGCTGCTGGCGTATCGAAAGCGCGCGCAGATCATGTCACCATCTCAGGCTATGATGGCGGAACGGGCGCATCGCCGCTTACCTCGCTGACCCACGCGGGTAGTCCGTGGGAAATTGGCCTCGCTGAAACGCAGCAGACGCTTCTGCTCAACGATCTGCGCAGCCGCATTGCGGTACAAGTTGACGGCGGATTGCGCACCGGGCGCGATGTCGCCATCGGCGCTCTCCTGGGCGCGGATGAGTTCGGCTTCGCCACCGCGCCGCTGATTGCGGCAGGCTGTATCATGATGCGCAAATGCCATCTCAACACCTGCCCGGTTGGCGTCGCCACACAAGACCCTGTGCTACGCGCGCGCTTCACCGGTCAGCCAGAGCATGTGGTCAACTATATGTTCTTCGTTGCTGAAGAGCTGCGCCAGATCATGGCAGAGATGGGCTTTCGCACGGTTGAGGAAATGGTTGGCCGCGCAGACCGGCTCGATATGACCCGGATGCACCGTCACTGGAAAGCAAGCGGCATTGATCTTTCTCGCCTGTTACATATGCCAGAGCTTCCCGAAGGCGCCTCGCTGCACCATACCGAGGGGCAGGATCACGGACTTGACGCAGCATTAGATAACGATCTGATCGCTGATTGTGCTGATGCCATCAAAGCGAAAAAGCCGGTTCAGCTTTCGTACGAAATCGCCAACAAAAACCGCACGGTAGGCGCCATGCTGTCTGGTGAGATCGCCGCCGCTCACGGACATGAAGGCCTGCCGCCGGACACGATCCGCATCAACCTGTCAGGCGTTGCCGGGCAGAGCTTTGGCGCATGGCTCGCCCACGGGGTGACACTCGATCTCTCAGGCGATGCCAACGACTATGTCGGCAAAGGCATGTCAGGCGGACGCATCATTGTGCGTCAGCCGGAGGCCGCAAACCGTGACCCAGGCCAGAACATCATTGTTGGCAACACCGTGCTCTATGGCGCGATTGCGGGTGAGGCCTATTTTGGCGGCGTTGCCGGCGAACGCTTCGCCGTGCGTAATTCCGGTGCGATTGCTGTGGTCGAAGGCGCAGGCGATCATGCCTGCGAATATATGACTGGCGGCGTTGTTGTCGTACTGGGCCAAACAGGCCGCAACTTTGCGGCCGGGATGAGCGGCGGGGTAGCCTATGTCTACGACCCGCAAGGTCAGTTCAGCCAATTGGTCAATCACGCGCAAGTCGACTTGCTGCCAATCAGCGCAGAGGCCGACAGCGATGACGGCACTGGGCGGCCACAACAACGCGGCACATCGGTGAACGATTTCGGCATGGGTGATATGCTGCGTCACGATGCAGAGCGACTCAAGATACTGCTCGAACGACACCAATTGCACACAGACAGCGCCAAAGCTGGAGAGTTGCTCGCTAACTGGGAGCAATCGCTCGGCCAATTCGTAAAAGTCATGCCGCGAGACTATGCGCGCGCGCTGAAGGCGCTGGAAGCGGAGCGCGATGAAGCGGCTTCGGTCGCGGCAGAATAAGATTTAGGAATACGGATAAAAATTATGGGCAAAGATACCGGATTTCTCGAAATCGAGCGGCGCGAACGCGACTATCTCGATCCCAAGGAGCGGCTGAACAATTACCGCGAGTTTGTCGTGCAACCCGACGATGCAACCCTGTCTTCTCAGGCAGCACGCTGCATGGATTGCGGTATTCCCTATTGTCACAACGGTTGCCCGGTAAACAATATGATCCCGGACTGGAACCATCTGGTTTATGAGGATGATTGGAAGAACGCGCTGGCCGTGCTGCATTCGACCAATAATTTTCCAGAATTCACAGGCCGCATCTGCCCCGCCCCGTGCGAGGCGAGTTGCACACTCAACATTGTCGACCAACCTGTTACGATCAAATCCATCGAATGCGCGATTGTCGATCGCGGTTGGAAAGAAGGCTGGATTGAACCGCAAGTTCCCGCGAAAAAGACCGGAAAGTCAGTCGCGGTAATCGGGTCAGGACCAGCAGGAATGGCCTGCGCTCAGCAATTGGCGCGCGCGGGGCACACCGTCACGCTGTTTGAAAAGAGCGACCGTGTCGGCGGATTGCTGCGCTACGGCATTCCCGACTTCAAGATGGAAAAACAGCTGATTAACCGCCGCTGCGTCCAGATGGAGGCTGAAGGCGTAGAGTTTAAAACATCCAAAGAGGTTGGCGTCGATGTCTCATTTAAGAGCTTGGACGAAAACTTTGATGCGATCGTTCTGGCAGGCGGCAGCGAAGATGCGCGCCAACTTGCCATTCCGGGCGCTGAAATGAATGGTGTACGCTTGGCGATGGAATTCCTGACCCAGCAAAACAAGCGCAACGCAGGCGACGAAGAATTGCGCGCCGCCCCGCGCGGCAGCCTTCTTGCGACCGGCAAGGACGTGGTCGTGATCGGCGGCGGTGACACCGGCAGCGACTGTGTTGGCACATCCAACCGTCAGGGCGCGAAAAGCGTTACCCAGCTTGAGATCATGCCCAAGCCGCCCGAGAAGGAAGACAAGGCCCTGACATGGCCGAACTGGCCGCTGAAAATGCGCACCTCATCCAGCCACGAAGAAGGTGTTGATCGCGACTGGGCGGTCCTGACCAAGCGCGTGGTTGGTGATGGCGAGAAGGTCACAGGGCTGGAATGCGCCCGCGTCGAATGGGTCCCAGATGAAGATGGTAGGGGTCAAATGCGTGAAATCGTAGGCAGCGAATTTACCCTGCCTGCCGATCTAATCTTGCTCGCTATGGGTTTTGTTGGTCCTAAAAAGGCTGGCTTGCTCGATCAGGCTGCAGTTGAGCTGACGGAGCGCGGCAATGTTTCTGCCAATGAGCAAGACTACGCCACCAGCGTGGACAAGGTTTATGCCTGCGGTGATATGCGGCGCGGCCAAAGTCTAGTGGTCTGGGCGATCCGCGAAGGCCGCCAATGTGCCGCCAGCGTGGATGAAGCGTTGATGGGCGCAAGCTCACTACCGCGCTAGGTGGACTTCCTCTCTTCCGCGCGTGATACTGTTGCAGAGCCGGTGAGAGTTAGGGTGATGCAATTGTCTTCAAAGCTGTTTTTCGGGGTAACTACGCTCGCGCTGAGCGCTTGTGCGACGCCGGCCATTAAAAGCTCGGCCGGGCTTAATGATGCAGCCACGCCGTCTACTGCGGTTGAACCCGATACAGCGGTGACCGCCGTCCCCTTGGCTTCATCACCAACCACGACTTCTCCGTTCGTCGGACGCTACAATGGCAATTCGTTTGAAACCGCAATGGGGATGCTGGTCGCGCCAGACGGCACCTTTCAATGGGGCCTTTCGGTCGGAGGTCTAGACTTACGTGCGCGCGGCACATGGGAGCAGCGCGGTGATGTTTTATTTCTGACCTCTGACCCCAAACCGGTACCGCCAGAAATTCGGTTTTTGTCGATAGCGGACAGGTCGCCGGATGCAGAAGACGACAAGCTTGTCTACGTCACGCGCCCCGACGGCGAGCCATTCACCTATGCGGAAGCCCGGATTGAATGCGCAAACGGCGCGCGCTTCACCGAATTCGTAGCGGGCAGCAATGCCTATCTCGAAGATTATGAGCCGCCGGAATGTGATCGGATGAGCGCCATCACTGTCGAGCAAAGCAATTACAATGTGACTTCACCGCGAATTGATTTGCAGAAGGCTGGATGGAAGCCGGGGAAAATCCTCCGGTTTGAATTCGAGCCTAACGATATCGGAGTGGCGGACTTCACCGGCATGAAAGGGCTTCTTTCAGACGGAACACTGCGGTTCTTCGGCGGACCAGGCATCGCCGATCAGCCGCCGCCGCGACCGGGCGAAGTCGTGCTTGAGTTGCGCAAAATGCCGCCGCGTCCTCAGCCCCAACCAACGACTTCAGAGCCTGCAGCCGAGACGCCTTAACCGCTTACCCCGCTCGCGCATTTCACGCATTGTGCGGCGCTGGGATCGTGCGCCAAGCGCTTTTCCGCGATCTCCTCGCCGCATGAGGCGCAATAGCCCCATTCACCTTCATTCAAACGCTCTAGCGCTGATGCAATCCGCGCGCGCTCGTTTGCTCGCCTTCGCACTTGAGCTTGAGCCATTGCTTGCTGCTGCATCGCATCCATACGTGACAGGCGCCCGACGCTGTCCTGCTGTAACTCAACCACGTCGGTGGAATCGGCATTGGCAGCATCTTCTGCTGCCAGTTCTTCGTGCCGCGCCAATAGAGCTTTGCGGGCCTCGTCCTCGGTCACGCGAGGCTCCAGTCGACCGGAGTCATGCCCTGACTTTCGAGAAAATCATTAGTCTGGCTGAACGGCTTCGAGCCAAAGAATCCGCGATGCGCCGATAAGGGGCTGGGGTGCGGGCCGGTTAGCACCAAATGATGCGGTGCGGCGCCGAGCCCTCTCACCCGGCCCGCCTTTTTCTGCGCGTGACTGCCCCACAGGATGAAGACCGCAGGCTCCCCGCGATCCACAACCGCCTGAACGCAGGCATCGGTAATCGCATCCCAACCGCGCCCGGCGTGACTGCCAGCCTGACCACTTTCGACTGTGAGCGTGTTGTTCAGCAGCAGCACGCCTTGCTTTGCCCAAGGAGTAAGGTTGCCTGTGGCCGGCTTGGCGACACCCAAATCACCTTCCAGCTCTTTAAAAATATTTGCGAGCGAGGGCGGCTGTTTCACCCCGTCTTGCACCGAAAAACTGAGACCATGCGCCTGACCCGGTCCGTGATACGGGTCTTGGCCAAGGATCACCACGCGCACTTTATCCAGCGGAGTTGCCTGCAATGCCGCAAGTCGAAACCCACGCGGCGGAAAGATAACTTTGCCCGCGTCCTCTTGCGCGCGCAGCCAACCGCCAAGCTTGCGCGCTTCTGTCGTCGCCAGTGCGGGGTCAAGCGCATCTTTCCAGCTTTGAGGGATCGCATCATCGGTCATAAGCATCAAAGCTACACCGCCAATCGCCCTTTGCGCCATGTCCCCTTCCCCTCTTTCCCCAATCGGCCTAAGGGATGACGCCATATGACAGTCCATTTCCACGAAGAAGACCTGCCCGCAGGCGTGCTCGCTGATGGCCCCGTTGCCGTCGATACTGAAACTATGGGCCTGATCACCCACCGCGATAGGCTCTGCGTGGTGCAGATCAGCGATGGTAGCGGTGATGAGCATCTGGTGCGGTTTGGCCCAGACAGCGATTACGACGCGCCCAACCTCAAGGCCGTTCTGGCAGACACTAGCCGAGTGAAACTCTACCACTACGCCCGCTTCGATCTCGCCGCGATCCAACATTATCTGGGTGTGATGGCAGCGCCAGTGTTCTGCACCAAAATCGCCAGCAAGTTGGTGCGCACCTATACGGACCGCCATGGTCTCAAAAACCTAGTCAACGAATTGCTCGGCGCGGATATATCCAAGCAGCAGCAAAGCTCTGACTGGGGCGGCCCAGAATTGTCAGAGGCACAGCGCGAATACGCTGCCTCTGATGTGCGGTTCCTGCATGCCATGCGCGAAGAGCTGATCAAGCGGTTGGAGCGCGAAGGCCGTATGGAGATGGCGCAGGCTTGTTTCGATTTTCTGCCAACCCGCGCATTGCTTGATCTAGCCGGCTGGCCAGAAAACGATATTTTCAGCCACGCCTAACGTTAAGGACGGCAAGAACCAACCATGGTCATCAAACGGCGCATCGAAACCAGCGAAGCAAAGGAATTGCGTGACAAGCGCAAACACTTTGCAACGCCCGGTGGCAGTCATGACAAATTGGTCGGTTTTCTAGCACGCGCGCTGCCGATGGGGGTCGGCATCATGGCTGCACTGATGATCATCACCCCGCTCAGCCCACGCGGCGAGATTTCTTTCCTGCTTGATCGCAATAAAGTGGCGATGATCAGCGAACGCTTGAGCGTCGACAATGCGCTTTATCGTGGGCGCGATAATCGCGGCCGGCCGTTCTCGATTCAGGCGGGCGAAGCGATCCAGCAATCCAGCACAGAGGGAATTGTGAGGATGCAGGACATGATTGCGCAATTGCAACTTTCTGATGGCCCTGCTCGGCTCAGTGCGGGCGGCGGCGCCTATGATCTCAACGAAGAAAAAGTCGCGGTTGATGGACCTGTTCGTTTGCGGGCCGCAGATGGCTACACTATGACAGCCAGCGGCGTGACGGTCGATCTGAACACGCGCACCATGCGCGGCGAAGACGGGGTCGAAGGTGCTGTGCCAGCGGGCACATTTAGCGCCAACGCAATCCGCGCTGATCTGTCGGCGCGCACAATCACTCTGGATGGCAATGCAAAACTGTCCATGATACCGGGCAAATTGAGAGCACCATGACACAATCAATCAGACCCTCTTTGATAAAAACCGCGGCACGATGGGGCCTTGGCGGGTTTGTCGCCGCAGCCGCTTTGATGGCGGGTATTCAAGCGGGCGCACAGGGCATCGCTTCGCATAACAGCAGAGCTCCGGTAGACTTTGACGCTGGACGGATTGAATTGCAGGACCGCGAGAACCGCGTTGCTTTGTCGGGCAGTGTGGTGGTCCGTCAGGCCGGCCTAACGGTCAGATCTAATCGTATGCTTGTCAATTACACCGACACCGGATCGCTCGATATTCAACGTATCACTGCGACCGGCGGCGTTACCGTTACGCGCGGCAATGAAAGCGCCAGCGGCGATGTTGCGATCTATGATTTTGGCCGGCGCATCATCACAATGTCGGGCAATGTCAGATTGCGGCGCGGGGCTGACCGGCTCAGCGGCGGACGGCTCGTGATTGACCTGCGCACAGGTTTGTCGAGCGTGGATGGCAGCGTGTCTGGCAATTCGGGCGTGCCTGGCGGCGCAACCGAAGGGTCAGATGGTCGCGTAAGAGGCAGCTTCAGCGTCCCTCAGGACTAACAGTCAGCCTAGTAAGCCCGGTCATGGCGCAGCACGCGGAGGGTTTGCAGCATGATCGCAAGGTCGCGTTGCAGCGTCCATCCAGCGATATATTCAAGATCAGATTGCAAGCGATCAGTGAGGTCAGCCTCGCTTTCGGTCGCGCCGCGATGCCCGCGAATTTGCGCCAGACCCGTAAGGCCAGGCTTTAAAGAGTGTCGCCGCCAATATCGCTGATCAACCTCCCAAAAAAGTTTATCGCCTGCTTGGCTTCCGGGCGCATGAGGACGCGGGCCTACAATCGCCATATCGCCGCGCAGCACGTTCCAGAGCTGCGGCAGTTCGTCCAGACTGTTGGCGCGAATAAAGCGGCCAATGTGCGTGACCCTATCATCAGCGCGCGCTGTTGATCGCGAGCCGTCTGCGCCATTTGGGTCCACCCGCATGCTTCGGAATTTGAGCAAATTGAAGAATTTGCTGCCCCGCCCGACTCGCTCTTGGACGAACAGCACAGGTCCGCCATCTTCCAACTTAATGACTAATGCAATCAGCAGCAGCACCGGGCTGAGGACGAATAGACCGGCCGCAGCAACCGTAACGTCGAACATGCGCTTTATGGCTCTGGCTCGCAAACGCAGCGGGCCAGTTGATACAACCAGCGTTGAGCGATTTTGACTATCATAATGCTGCACTCCAACCGCGCCTAAGCGATGCGAGGTTTCGCTTACAATCTCGCCAAAAACGCCTGCGGATTTCATCAAGGTCGCCCACTGCTCTCTGCGTTCAGCCGGACAGCTCACGACCACGCTATCCTGATTACGCAGCAATTGCCCAATCCGGTCACGCATCTGCGGATCATCACTCGCGGGGTTAAGTCCCGCGCGGGCCGCATCTATCCGTTCAGCATCGCCGGCCGCAAAACCGGGTCCGCTGTCATCAATCACCAATTGGTTGCGGATCTTGCCGTTCCATTTTTGTTGTATGAGACGAACCAACAATCGGCGCGCGGCCGCCATCAGGAAAAAACTTATCACGAAGCCCAATGAGATTGTGACACGCGAGAAGACGGCGTTAGACTTGGTGTAAAAAGCGACGAAATTTATGAGTGCTGCGGAAATGATCAGCGCAACCGCCATTTGACGCACCGCATATGCCCAATCGATCAATGCCCGTGCGCAATAGCTGGCATTATACAAAGCGATGGTGATGAAAATCGGCAGCAATGCCTGCGCAGCCAGCAAAGCGCGCGGCTCCCACCACCAATTCTCATACGTCAACGCCGCCAGCACAAACCCGGCATGAAGCAAAATAATGTCGATCAGCAGCATCGCGATATAGGCGCGCAATCGCCTCCGCTCCAGCGAAGGAGGCGGCTGATAACGCGCCGGTTCTAGGCCAAGCGCTGCATCAAGTTTGCCAAGCGGTTTGTTCATACCTTGCGACCCCCACCACAAGATGGAAGACTTTGCGTTGTTATTTTGCGAACCTACAATTAAAATTTGTAAATTGATAAGTGCCAAGCGCGGTTTTGGCCCGATACTTTAACGTTTCGCAGCAAATCGGGTGATATCAGCAAGCCCTTGGGCGAGCAGCAGCTCAGCCGCCTGACTGTTTGATAGGAGCGCGCGGTGCATTTCCACCAAACGCGGGACCAAGCGATCAAGCTTGCGCGGCTGCCACCGGCCAAGCTGATTGCGGATTTCGCGCTCTTCCTTCCAAAAGATACCCAACTGCGCCTTTTCGCCTTTGCCCAGATTGTCGAGCGACCCACGCGGGCCAAGCTTCGCAGTGATATGCGCCAATTGCGCTGCGCGGCGTTCAATCGCTAGCAACAAGCCAACCGGATTGAGGCTCAATTCCCGCATCCGGCGAATTTCTTTGTCGAGCCGCGCCACTTCGCCGCTCATCACCGCGTTGACGAGAGGCTGAAAACCGTCTTCTTCAGTAGCCGCGCCGATCTCACCATAATCCTCAACCGAGGCCGTCTTGGGAGATTGCGGATCAGCATCGCAATACAGCGCGAGCTTTGTCACCTCTGACTGGGCGAGCCGAACATCCAGACCAGCCGAACGCGCAATCCTTTCCGCCAGATCGCCGCCCAGCCGCAGTCCTGCGGCGTCTGCCATGCTGCGCACAGATGATGCGACAGATGACAGATCAGGCGGCCAGAACACCGCCACCATGCCATCCTTACGTTTTTCAATCAGCTTGGCTGTGCGCGCTTTGTCCGTGGCAGACGTCGCGATAATTATGACCGGAGCAGCATCACCGCCGCCCGCATCACCCGTTTCGATCAACGCTTTGACCGCATCATGGGCTTCATCACCGCTGGCGCGTACCATTATGTGCCGCTTGTCGCCAAACAGAGAGCCTGAACGCGCCTCATCACCAAGCAGGGCTGGATCACGTTTCAGATCGCCGCCTGACAGCTCAAACCGCTCCCCGGCATCGGGCAAGCCCTCAATGATCTTGGTAGCCGCTGCGGAAGCGCCCGCTTCATCAGGACCGCAAAAAAAGAATATTGAGCAATTGGCAGCGCCGCTCGGCAAGCCCCGGGCAAAATCGCGCTGGGTCGCCTTCATCGGGCTGCTGGCGCCTCATCCGCCGCCGGGCCTTGCGATCGCAACGTCAAAGCGAGCCGGGTTACGATCCGATCAGCCACTTCCTGTGCCAGGTTTTCAAGCGCTGTTTGCTCCGCTGCAATGGTCGCATATTCGGAACTGACCACATCAATCCCCACGTCTGATCCATCGGTTGCATCAAGCAAAATCTCGCCGGTTGCCAGATCGACCAATTGATACCGCGCGCGCAGAATGCGCCGTTCGCGGCTGATCGTGTCATCGTTGAGAACGCCGAGGGCCTCAAGCGCATCATCAAGGCGGATGTCCAAGCGGTATCTCGGAGACACCTGCCCTGCGACTTGTAATCTATCTTCCAACGCACCGCGCAAAAGCCATCCGCCGCGTCCGGGAATGCTGGGAATTTGCACCGCGGCAAGCTCACTGCTGACGGGTCCATTTGCGCCGGCGACCGAATAAAGCGGCTGTAGCCCGCAGCCCGCCAGCATTGGCGTAAACGCACAGGCTGCGATCAAGGCCAAAACCTTGCGCATCAGGTTACGATGTTCACCAGTCTATCCGGCACCACGATCACTTTGCGTATCTCCGCTCCATCAAGCGAACGCTGAACCTTCTCGCTGGCGAGCGCAAGCGCTTCTAAGTCTTCTTTTGCCACGCCCTTGGGTGCGGTCAGCGTATCACGCAGCTTGCCTTTGTGCTGCACAGCGATGGTTACTTCATCTTCGACCAACATCGCCGGATCATGTTCCGGCCAATCCGCATCAGCAATCAGGCTATCGTGCCCCATACTAGCATAGGCTTCTTCGGCCAAATGCGGCATCATCGGGCTGACCATGTGCAGGACCGCGCGGATGGCAAAATTGCGGCTTTCGCTCGGCTGCGCCTTTTCGGCGGCACCAGTTAGCTCGTAGATGCGAGCGACCGCTTTGTTGAAGCCAAGCGCCTCAATGTCTTCGGCCACCGCGACAATGGCTTGGTTCGCCTTGCGGGCGAGCGCTTTGTCGGCGCCTGATGCGTTTACGTCATAGCTTTCAAACAGACGCCACAGGCGCTGAACGAATCGCCCGCAGCCTTCAATGCCGCTCACAGACCATGGCAGATCGCGTTCTGGCGGGCTATCAGACAGCATAAACCAACGCACTGCGTCGGCGCCATATTCATCAATGATACTGTCGGGATCGACGACGTTCTTCTTCGATTTCGACATTTTGACGACGCGGCCAGCAGTCACTGGAACGCCATCTTTGATCGTTATCCAATCCTGACCATCCTTGCGCACTTGGTCAGGCGACAACCATGAGCCATCACCAAGGCTATACGTCTCATGCGTCACCATGCCCTGAGTGAAGAGCGCGGCAAACGGCTCCGCCACATCAATTTTGCCGATGTGCTTCAGCGCGCGGGTCCAGAACCGGGCGTAGAGCAAGTGCAGGATCGCATGCTCGATCCCGCCAATGTAATGCTCCACCGGCATCCATTTGGCGACTTCTTCAGCATCAAACGCTGCGTCAGCAGGCTGGCTGGCAAAGCGCAGGAAATACCATGATGAGTTGGTGAACGTGTCGAGCGTGTCGGTTTCCCGCTCAGCCTTGCCGCCGCATTTAGGGCAATCGACATGCTTCCACGTCGCATGGCGTTCTAGCGGATTGCCTGGCGTCTCAAAGTCGACATCATCAGGCAATGTGACAGGCAATTGATCTTTCGGCACAGGAACCACGCCGCAGCTATCGCAGTGAATAAAGGGGATCGGCGTTCCCCAATAGCGTTGGCGCGAAATACCCCAATCGCGCAGCCGCCACACGGTTGTTCCTTCGCCCCAGCCGCCTTGCTCAGCTCGGGCGATCACATCCGCCTTTGCGTCTTCGACGCTCTTACCATCTAGAAAGTCAGAGTTGACGATCACGCCGTCACCGCTTTCGGCCTCGCCTGCAAACGGCGCATCGGCATTTGCTGGATCGCTCGCCACTACGCGCTCGATTGGCAGCTTGTATTTGGTCGCGAATTCAAAGTCGCGCTGGTCATGGCCCGGCACGCCCATCACCGCGCCTGTGCCATAATCCATCAGCACAAAGTTTGCGATGAAGACGGGCAAAGCGGCACCAGTGAAAGGATGTTTCGCCGTGATCTGAGTCTGGAAACCCAGCTTTTCCGCCGTTTCAAGTTCTGCGGCGGTCGTCCCGCCGCGCTTACATTCCTCGATAAAGGGAGCGGCAAGCGGATCGTCTTCCGCGACTTTTTGCGCAATCGGGTGATCAGCGGCAATCGCGCAGAAGCTCGCACCGAAAATCGTATCAGGCCGCGTTGAGTAAACCGGCAGCTTATCGCCGTTAGACAGCTCGAAAGAGAACTCTAGGCCCGACGATTTGCCGATCCAGTTTTCCTGCATCAACCGAACCTTCTCAGGCCAATCTTTCAGATCATCCAGCCCATCAAGCAGATCGCTTGCAAACTCTGTGATCTTGAAAAACCATTGGTCAAGCTTGCGCTTTTCGACCTCTGCGCCGCTGCGCCAGCCCTTGCCATCGATAACCTGCTCATTCGCCAGTACAGTCATATCAATCGGGTCCCAGTTAACCTCGGATTGCCGACGATAGACAAGGCCCGCCTCATACATATCGATGAAGAGCGATTGTTCGTGGCCATAATATTCCGGGTCACAGGTCGCAAACTCGCGCGTCCAATCCAGCGCAAAGCCGATGCGCTGCAATTGCGCCTTCATCGTCGCGATGTTTTGCCGGGTCCAGCTGCCGGGATGGACTTTCTTTTCCATAGCCGCGTTTTCAGCAGGCATGCCAAACGCGTCCCAACCCATCGGGTGAAGCACTTCGTGTCCGCGCATTTTCTTATAACGCGCAAGCACATCACCCATCGTGTAATTGCGCACATGACCCATGTGAATGCGCCCAGAAGGATAGGGGAACATCTCAAGGATGAAGCTCTTGGGCTTCTCGCTTGCGCTATCAGCGGTGAAGGTGCCGGCTTCGTCCCAGGCACGCTGCCAGCGGCCGTCGGCGCCGGACGGATCAAAACGCGTATCGGTCATGAAATCCCCGCTAGGGAAAATTAGCTTAGCTGGCTAGCGCTTTGCGGCGCAGATCGCGCGCTTTCGTCAAGATAATGTCTTCGAGCTTTTGCACGGTCGCGGCTTGCACCGGGGCATCCACCCAATTCCCGTTTTGCGAAACCTGACGGCTTGCGGCAACGCGCAAGGCATCCGCTCGCAAATCCTGATCCAATATGGCTACGGTCACTTTGACGCGCTCACCAGGATTTTGCGGGTTAGCATACCAATCGGTGACGATCACACCGCCCGCGCTGTCTGCTTGCAACAACGGCGCGAAGCTGACCGTTTCAAGCGACGCGCGCCAGAGGTAGGAATTGACACCAATCGTGTTAACTTGTGACGCAGCAAGATCCGCGTTGCGTGGCCGGTCACCGCCGCCACATGCAACCAACGCAGCGCTAGCAGCGCCAGCGAACAGAATGCGGAGCGTATTTGAAAGGGTCAGTGGGGCGCGATTCACAGCGGTCATCCTCGATTGCATAATTTCCAAACTCTATAGCCAAGTGCCTCTGCGCAGCAAGCGGTGTCGACGCGCAAATGATCCATCATGGCCAATTATCCGCGCATTCTAGCGCTTCATTAGCCTTTATGGCCGCTGAACCATGGACAGTCTGGGATACGCACTCTCTCGATATGTGTGCGCAAATGCAACATTATGTGTCAAAGCGAAGAAATAGACTACGTTATCATTGCGTATATGCGTGTCATGATCCTATCATCCAAATGCTGCACAAGACAGCGAGTCGTTTCTGGGGCATACTCAGCCAATGTTAAGGCTGGGGGCGCTTTATTGAGAAGCGGAACGTTTGAATAAGGGAAGAGTTGGGCATCATGCCACGCAAAGCAAACCAGACGACAGGCACTGCGCAGCGTAAGCTGCCGCTTGTGCTTGCTGCTGGCGCTCTTGCGTTTGCATTGCCGTCAACAGGTCTTGCGGTTGTCAGCCTGACGGACGGCGCAAATGCCCTTAACTCAGACGTGATCGACATTTTCACTCCGGCAGCGGTTGACCCGACATTGGCAGCCCTTGTGGCAAGCCAATCGGGCGAAGAAGGCTTGCGGTTTACGCCAGCTGGCGCGCCATCGGCTTCGCTTGATCGGACAGTGACTGTCGCGGTTCGCGTTGATAGCGACGTTGCTGATGCAATTTCAGTCCGCAAGGCAATTGATACAAAGCCTGGTGCGGGTGAAGCTCTCGCCGTTGTGCAACCGCTTCAGCCAACCCGCTATAATCTTGGGATTGCTCGCGGCTATGACAGTTTCGCGCGCTCCACGGCACGCGCGGTTACTTTGCCGAATTCTGTTCGCAATCTTTCTGTACCAGATCTGGCGACGTTTGAACCGGCCAAGCCAATCGCGGAAGAAAGGCCAAGCCGGCTGCAACCTCGGATTGAACTTGAAGGTGAAAGGGTCGCTGGCCGCTCGCCCAACACGCTTGATGCGTTGGGATCTCAAACAGTTGATGTTGGCGGCGCATACCGCGTAACCGGCAACCTGAATGTCACTGCTGGTGTTCGCCTGTCGCAAGAACGCGATCGTCTGGCTCCGCTAACCAATGCTGAGCAAGACAGCCAAGCGGTCTACGTCGGGACGCAGTTTAAGTTCTAATCCGCCTCCTCGCGACAAGCGCTTACGCGAGCTAAGGCTTATAAATTCGTATGCAACACCCCGCTTCGGCGGGGTTTTTTATTTCCCATGACGCTACGGCATGGCTAGGCACATTCTTAGCACTGAATGCTCAAGAAAAAGGGAAACTGATTATGGCGCGCGTTGCAGTAGTCACCGGAGGAACTCGCGGGATTGGCCGCGCGATCTGCCAGCAATTGAAATTTGACGGCTTTGCTGTTGTCGCAAATTACGGCGGCAATGATGAAGCCGCGCAGAAATGCGCCGATGAACTTGGGATTCAGGTGCGCAAGTGGGATGTGGGCGATCACGAAGCAGCCATCGCCGGATGCATGGAAGTGGAATCAAGCATTGGGCCCATCGATGTGGTGGTGAACAATGCCGGGATCACGCGCGATGGCACTTTGCATAAAATGAGCTTTGAGGACTGGAACGAGGTGATGCGGATCAACCTTGGCGGTTGCTTCAATATGGCTAAGGCCGCGTTTCCCGGGATGCGAGAGCGCGGATGGGGGCGGATCGTCAACATTGGCTCAATCAACGGTCAGGCAGGCCAATACGGGCAAGTCAACTACGCCGCCGCTAAATCTGGTATCCATGGGTTCACAAAAGCTCTCGCGCAAGAAGGTGCAAAGGCAGGCGTAACTGTGAACGCCATTGCACCAGGGTATATCGACACCGATATGGTCGCAGCCGTGCCGGAAGAGGTGCTGGGCAAGATCGTCGCTAAGATCCCTGTTGGGCGGTTGGGCCAAGCAGAAGAGATTGCTCGCGGGGTTAGCTTTCTGTGCTCAGAGCAGGCTGGCTTTGTGACAGGATCAACCATGAGCATCAATGGTGGGCAGCACATGTATTGATGAGGGTTGGCTTTGGCCGCTTTAGGAACACTCGTTGCGCTGAGCCATTGAGTTAGGATGGCCAGCAAGCACCCCCTTTCCCAAGACGAAATCAGCGCAGTGATCGAAATGGCGCTGTCTGACCATGTGAGCTTTGCCGACATAGAGGCGCAGTTTGGCCTATCAGATTCACAAACCAAGGTGCTGATGCGCGAGAATCTGAAGCCATCGAGCTACCGCACATGGCGCAAGCGTGTTCGGGACTTTGGTGACCGGCGAGAGCACTATAAGTGACGCATCCCCCCTATCATCCGCCAGTGAAACGCTCAGTTGAGATCGCCGGGCACAAGACCTCAATCAGCCTCGAGCCGGTGTTCTGGGATATGTTGCGCCGCGCAGCGGATGCAGAAGGGGTTGCGATCAATGCGCTGGTTGGCCGGATCGACGAAGAGCGGATCAAGGCTGAGACCCCGCCAGGCCTCGCCGGAGCGATCCGGATTTGGCTGGTGAGCAGGAGCTGAGCACAACGCCTATACCACTTGACACATAACTCTATATATATAGAGTTACTGCATGACGAGACCGCCACACACCTCCCGACAGGCTGCCTTATTGTTCGCAGCATTGCTTACGAGACCAAATCACTGGCATTATGGCTACGCCTTGATGGATGAAACGGGGCTCAAATCAGGTTCACTCTATCCCTTGTTGATCAGGCTAGCTGATGATGGCTATCTTGAGGCGCGATGGGAACATGCCTCCTCGACTGAGCGGCCGCGCAAAGAGTATCGCCTAACTGTTTCTGGCTGTAGTTTGGCCGCTGAGCGACTTGCGCGAGCTGAAGCAAGAACGGGCGCAACGATTAGTCCATTCTCGTCCAGACGAGCAGGATAAGCGCGATGGATCGGTTTGACCAAGCGCTGATGCGCCTAGCCCGCTTCGTCGCACCCCGTCACCGCCGCAATTGGGTTGACGCGATGGACCACGAAATTCCCCATATTCCAACCGCAGAACACCGTTCATTCATCGCGGGATGCTTGCTCAATTCACTCAAGCAAAGGATTAAAGATATGAGGTCGGTACCTCCACTGCGCATTGTTCCCGGCTTACTCGGGTCAGCCTTTCTTGCCGTTCTGTGTCTAGCCAACGGAGCACGCCTACTTGCCGACGCGCCAGTGATCGGCACCATCTTGCTTGCTCTTTCCGCCCTATGGATTTCGATCTTCGGCGCCGTTCAAGCCCAGTCTAGCCATACGCTCGCCAAGTTCGCAGTTCTTGGGCTAGCTTTCTATTCAGCGATCGGTGCCGCTAGCCTAACCGGAGCGCCCGCATTCACCTCGGATGGCGCCTTTTATAGAGCATTGGCCCTTGAAGGATTGCTACTTTTCAGCGCGGTGCTGATTATCTCGCAAATCCCATTCTTTTGGGCGAAGGCAAAACCCACGACCTAATCACCAACCCGCTCAATATCCGCGCCGACCAGCTGCAGTTTCTCCTCCAGCCGCTCATAACCGCGATCAAGGTGATATAGCCTGCGAACCGTCGTCTCACCTTCGGCTGCCAGCGCTGCGATGACCAAGCTCATGGAGGCACGAAGGTCAGTCGCCATCACTTCGGCGCCAGTAAGATCGCCGGGGCCTTTCACAATCGCTGTGCGCCCTTCCGTGGCAATATCTGCTCCCATGCGGGTGAGTTCCGGAACATGCATGAAGCGATTTTCAAAGATCGTTTCCTTGAGAACGCTGGTGCCCTCTGCCTTGCACAGCAGGCTCATCAATTGCGCCTGCATATCGGTGGCAAGGCCGGGATAAGGCGCGGTCGTAAGATTGGTGGCTTTCAGACCGCCATCGGCGCGCACCACAATCCCGCGCGCATCGCTTTCAATCTCAACCCCAATGGCTTGCAGTGCGTGCAGCGTCGCACCCATCTCATCAGCCTTTGCGCCTTCCAGACGAACTTCGCCGCCGGTAATCGCCGCCGCGCAGGCATAAGAGCCTGCCTCAATCCGGTCGGGCATCACCTTATAGGTCGCGCCATTCAGACGCTTGACGCCGTGGATCGTAAGGTCAGACGAGCCAATCCCTTCAATCTCAGCGCCCATCGCGGAAAGCAGGTTGCACAGATCGACAATTTCCGGCTCGCGCGCAGCGTTGAACAAGCGGCTGGTTCCCCTCGCGAGAACGGCTGCCATCAGAGCGTTTTCGGTTGCTCCGACTGAGACAACCGGGAAATCAAAGTCACCGCCCGGCAGTCCGCCATCCGGCGCAATTGCTTTGACATAACCCTGCGCCAGTTCAATCTCTGCGCCGAACGCCTCCAACGCCTTCAAGTGCAAGTCGATGGGGCGATTGCCAATGGCGCAGCCTCCCGGCATCGATACCGTCGCTTCACCTGCGCGCGCGAGCATTGGGCCAAGCACAAGAATTGAGGCGCGCATTTTGCGTACCAAATCATAGGGCGCGACAGTCGAAGTGACACGCGATGCCTCATAGGTCACAACGCGACCGAAATCTTCTGGACGATTGCCCTGGATACTGACCGACACGCCAAATTGGCCCATCAAATGCTGGAACCCGTCAATATCCGCCAAGCGCGGCAGGTTACGCAGGGTCATGGGTTCTTCGGTAAGCAGCGCACACGGTATCAGCGTTAGCGCCGCATTCTTCGCACCCGAAATCGGCAGAGTTCCAGAAAGGCGGTTGCCGCCTCGAATAATCAATTTGTCCATAGCCGTGCCTTAGCCAAATTCGTAGGCCGCGCAAATGTCATAGCTCCGCAATGTCAGCAGCGCGGTTGACGACCCTCTTGCCGCTTCCGTATCGATACGCCCATGAACACTCCCAAACCGATTAAAAAAGCCGTTTTTCCTGTTGCTGGGCTCGGCACACGCTTCCTGCCGGCAACCAAAGCGATTCCCAAGGAATTGCTGCCCATCGTTGATCGGCCGCTAATCCAATATGCAGTGGACGAAGCGCGCGAGGCAGGCATCGAGCAAATGATCTTCGTCACCGGGCGCGGCAAAACCGCAATCGTTGAACACTTCGATGTCGCCTATGAACTGGAAGATACGATGAGCGAGCGCGGCAAGGACATGTCCGTGTTGGAGCCGACCCGTGCAACGCCCGGCGATATAATCACCGTGCGCCAACAAGTTCCAATGGGTTTGGGTCATGCGATTTGGTGCGCGCGCGCCATCGTAGGTGATGAACCGTTTGCGATCTTCCTGCCGGATGAGCTGATGATCGGAAAAGCGGGCGGTTCTGGCTGCATGAAGCAGATGGTCGATGCCTATGCGCAAACCGGAGGAAACCTGATCAGCGTGCTCGAAGTGCCGCATGAAGAGGTTTCCAGCTACGGCGTGATAGACCCGGGCGCGGATATCGGGGGTTCTGCGGGCGCGCTAACCGAAGTGCGCGGCCTGGTCGAAAAGCCGCCCGTCGATGAAGCACCATCGAACAAGATCATTTCCGGCCGCTACATCCTCCAGCCGGAAGTGATGCGGACACTGGAAACGCAAGGCAAGGGTGCCGGGGGAGAGATCCAGTTGACCGACGCGATGGCCCGGATGATCGGGACCCAGCCGTTCCACGCTGTGACATTTGACGGTAATCGTTATGATTGCGGCAGCAAATTGGGCTTTGTCGAAGCGACACTTGCTCTCGCTTTACAGCGTGAAGATATGGGCGCTGATGTGCGGGAAATGGCACAGCGACTGCTTAAATAGCTCGTCAGACAAAGTGATTCGCCTCCCGCGAACGAGAAACCCCCGAACCGCTTCTCAGCAATCCGGGGGCTTCGATTTAAGGCGCTCATAGAGCTGCGGAGTTATGCAGCCTCACCGCTGCCCCCAGAGCCATCTGGTGCTGGTTTATGCGCTGGCTTTGACGTTGGATTAGCTTTGGTCGTCGGCGCCTGCGTGATGTTCTTTTCGGCCGCGGTCACCTGTTCGGCAACATCGGTTAGAACTTCGGTCAGGGACGGCGCTTTGTCGTCTTCCGCTGCCGCCGGGCCTTTTACAAGACCATTAAGCGACGTGCCATTGAGGCCCAACTCTTGCATCAACCCGTCAAGCACAGGTGCTTGAGCGCGGTAGGCAAGCGCGGCTGAGACCGCATCGGTTGCAAGGTTGCCTGAACCGCCACCTGCTTTGGCACCGTCGCCGGAGCCGCCACTTGAGCCCCCATTGGTCAGCCCGTCGACCTGAACGATCTTGATCGAGTCGATCGCTTCCATCGGTTTTGCGCTTTCGCGAATAACTTCTGGGAGCACCTTAAGCAGCGCCAGCTTCGTTTGCAGGCTGATCTGATCCATTGAGAGGATGTTGGCAGCCTCATTGATCGCTTCCTGACCAGCGGCTTCAACCTCGAACCGGACCCGGTCCGCCTCGGCGCGCAGGATTTCAGCGTCGGCATCACCCTTCGCCTCAAGGCGGGCTGCTTCAGCCCGGTTAGTCGCCGCGTCTTTTTCAGCTTCAGCCTCGACCTTGATGCCAATCGCTTCGCGCTCAGCAACTTTCGCAGCTTCGATCAGTTCGATCTTCTTCTGACGTTCGGCAATCTCGCTTTCACGAGAGGTCGCAACCTGCTCTTCAGCAGCCACCGCTTTGGCTCGGGCCGCATCGGCCTCTGCCTTGGCCTGACTTTCCTCACGGCTCTTGTTTTGGACCGCGATTTGCTGCTCTTGGCGGGCAATTTCGAGCGCTCGGGTCTGGTCGATCCGGGCTTCCTCAACCAAGCGATCCGCTTCAATCTGCTGCGCATCAACCTGCTTCTTGGCTTCGATCTTTGCCGCATCGGCTTCGCGTTGGCGCTCTGCTTGCTCGCGGGCAATTTCCGCCATTTGAGCCGCGCGGCGCACTTCAACTTCGCGTTCCTGCGCAAGCCGCGCATATTCTTGGTCACGGCCAATCTCGAACGATTTGGTGTCGGCTTCGAGGTTCTTCGTTTCCATCTGAACCCGCGTGTCTTGCTCAATATCGTTGCGTAGTTTCTTGCGCGCTTCGATCTGCTCAGTCAGCTTGGTCAGACCCTCAGCGTCAAACGCGTTGTTGGCGTTGAAGTGTTCGATGCTGGTTTGGTCGAGCCCCGTTAGCGATACGGATTCCAGCTCAAGACCGTTCATCGCCAGATCGTTTGAGGAGACTTGCTGCACCTTTTGCACGAAGTCCGCACGCTGTTCATGCAGCTCGTTCATGCTCATGCCTGCTGCAACCGAGCGCAGCGCATCGACGAATTTACCTTCGACAAGGTCTTTAAGCATTTCTGGCTGCATCGTGCGCTGACCCAGGGTCTGCGCGGCCATTGCGATGGCTGAAGCGTCGGGACGGACGCGGACGTAGAATTCCGCTTTCACGTCGATCCGCAAACGATCAAGCGTAATCAACGCTTCTGTGTCTTTGCGCACAACCGGTAGGACCAGCGTGTTCATATTGACCGGCATGGTTTCGTGAAACACCGGCAGGACCAGCGCGCCGCCATTCATAATGACTTTTTCTCCGCCGACACCGGTTCGTACAAAGGCGATTTCCTTTGACGCGCGACGGTAAAGCGAGGTGATCGTGATACCGATGATCACAAAGGCGATGACAACAATGCCCACCCAGATTGCGAGTTCTAACAAGTCCATTTCTTCTCCTTCTTATCGTTCTTTTATGCGCGCGTTTGGTTTCGCGCTTTCAATTATGGGCGGCCTTACTCAGGGCCAAGCAGCGGGTTTTCATAGCGGATAGCGTAGAATGTTTGGGCCTGCCGCCGAACGATTAAAACCGTCTCACCTTCGCTAAACGCGAGCTCAGGATCGTGCGGCTCAACCATCACAAAGTGCGGCTGTCCGAACTGGTCGACCACCTTGCCGCGTGCTGGCGAACCCGCACGTGCCGTCCCCGTTTGGATCACAGCATCCCGGCGAATAAGATTGCTCGTGTGGATCGCCGATGATTCGTCCTTAGGAAGAATTGCACTCAGCGGCCGAACCAAAACGCCGTTGATTGGCAGAGCGGCTATCCCGGCAAGGCCGCCTGCTGCAAGGGCGTCAAACGGCGCACCAAGCAGGCTTTGGACGAGTGCTTGGCCACTAACACCAATGCCAGCGAACACGACAAGCAGCGTGGCGAGCCAGATCAGGAAAGGCACTTTGCCAAGTCCAATCAAACTGAGAAGGCCATCCATGAAGCCGCTAGCTGATACCGCGTCGGATGGATCAAGTTCTGCATCAATATCAAAACTTCCACCACCATCAGGCGCGAAATCAAGATCAACGTCCGCATCCGCTTCAAACAGATCACCAATCCCGGTGACCTGCATAATCGCGATGAAAAGTAATAGACCGATAGCGACCGCAAACGGTAGGTTGTGTGGTTCAAGCAGGCTCAACTGCCCTCCGCTGCACCAATGGCAACGCCCCTGTTCTTTGTTTTTCCCATGAACGCAGTGTTAACACAAGTTTCCCCGAAATAACAGGAAAATCGCACAAAGTTTCGTAATAATACGTCAGACATACGATTATTACTGAATGGGCCTTGTATTCTTGCGTTTCGACCCCATATACTAAAATTAGGCGCTCGTTATCTTCAGCGGCAGAGACTTCAATCCCCCCACGAAGGTGCTGGTGGCACGTTTCGCGTCTCCCACCAGCTGGGCCCTGTCAATCCGATCGAGCAATACCTCAAAGAAAATGCGCATTTCCAGCCGCGCCAGATGCAGGCCAAGGCACTGATGTGCACCGGCACCAAAGGCAAGGTGGCGATTAGGCGAGCGCGCCGCATCAAACACGCGCGGCCTTGGGAATTGCGCAGGGTCATGATTAGCCGCGACATAATTGATCATCATCCAATCGCCCGCTTTGATCTGCTGCCCGCCGATTTCAACATCCTGTGCCGCAGTGCGCATGAAATGCTGCACGGGAGAAGTCCAACGGATCGCTTCTTCGACAATACCGGGAAGCAAACTGCGATCAGCCCTCACCCGCGCCCATTGCTCAGGATCATCAGCCAGCGCCTGCATAGCGCCCGCGGTCGACGCGCTGGTGGTATCGTGTCCGGCCGTCGCAACGATGATGTAATACCCCGCCATATCGCGGTCTGGCAGCGGCTCACCATCGACCCTCGCATTGGCGATAACGCTGGCAACATCATCAGTCGGGTTCGCGCGGCGCTCTTCGGCCAGACCAGCGAAATATTCTTCGAAAGTTGTCACAGCGCCCGCGACCAGCTGCACCACTTGCTCAGGCGACATACTTTCCATGCCAGACCCAGAAAGGTCGGCATCCTGTCCGCCGAACAATTGTTGGGTGAGCATTTGCATGCGCGGCTCATCTTCCTCTGGCACGCCTAAGATCTGCATCACCACGTGCAAAGGATAAGGACCAGAGGCCAGCTGAACGAAGTCGACCACATTGTCGGGCGCGGCGTCTGCTGCGGCTAACAAGCCATTGACCGTGCGTTCTGCAATGCCACGAATTTCGCCTTCAAGCTTCGCCAGATTGCGCGGCATGAACCATTCTTGCGTAAGCTTGCGATATTTCGGGTGGATGGGCGCATCGAACACGACAAGCGAATCCACCAGCATGTCAGATCCGGTCGCCGCGCGGCTGAACTCAATCGCCTGTTTGAAGCTGAACACCACCGGACGCGGATTGTTAAGGAAAGTGCGATTGTCCTTCGATATTCGCATCACATCATCATAACGCGTGATCAGCCAGAACGGATCAAACAGGTCTGGGTCCTCTGGCACCACTTTGGCGACTGGTGTGGTGCTACGGATCTGATCAAACGTATCAAGCAGCCCATCCCACTCGGCGTAAGCATGCGGATCGATCACCGATTTGGCAATCTCAGTGGGAAGGATTGCCGGATCAGTCATTATGCGCTCTCCTGCGCTTTCGCTTCGTATTCATCCCGCAATTCACGCTTATAAAGCTTGCCATTCGCCTCGCGCGGCAAGTCTGGCCGGAAATCGAACAGCTTCGGCATTTTGATCCGCGAGAGATCGGGTGCGAGAAATGCACACAATTCATCCTCTAGCTGTTCGCCTGCCTGGCTCATATCCATCGGCTGAACCACCGCGACGACCTTTTCACCGAGATCAGGACAGGGCGCACCAATCACCGCCGCATCCATCACTTTGTCATGCGTCACGAGCAGGTTTTCGATCTCTTGCGGATAGATATTGACCCCGCCAGAGATAATCATGTGGCTCTTGCGGTCGGTTAGAAACAGAAAGCCATCCTCGTCGACATGGCCGATATCACCCAATGTCATCCAGCCTTTGGGATGCATCGCCTCTGCGGTCTTGTCGGGATCGTTATGGTAGCTCGGCAACTGATCATTGCCGAAATAGATCAAGCCGTCTTGCCCGATGGGCACATCCTCTCCGTCAGGCCCGCAAACATGAAGCGTGCCGTAAATGGCGCGTCCGACAGTTCCCGGATGGGTCAGCCAATCCTCGGCCTTGACCAAGGTCATGCCGATGCCTTCACTGCCGGCGTAGTACTCGTTCACAATAGGTCCCCACCATTCGATCATTTCCTGCTTGATCGGGACGGGGCAAGGCGCGGCGGCATGCAGCGCGCGTTGATGGCTGGAAAGGTCGTATTTGCCGCGCAACTCTGGATCGAGCTTTAAGAAGCGCACGAAATGGGTAGGCACCCATTGGCTGTCGGTGACCCTATAGGTTTCGATGGCCTGTAGAGCGGCCTCTGGCTCAAACTTTTCCATCGCAATAATCGTCCCGCCCAACCGATGCACGGTTGAGCACCAACCAATAGGCGCGGCGTGATAGAGCGGCGCGGGCGAAAGATAGACCATCGATCCATCAGCGGGCATGCCCGCCCCCATCATTGCCAATGCCATCAGCGGGTTGGGTGCGAGAGGGTCAGTATCTTCAGGCGGAGCAGGCCTGATGCCTTTCGGCCGCCCAGTTGTGCCACTGGAATAGAGCATGACCAGCCCAGCACTTTGATCTGCCAAGGGCTCAGCGCTTTGATCGGCGATCGCGGCAGCAAAATCCTCTGCATCTCCGCTATCCATGACGAGCAGATCAAGGTCAGGACATTCGCTCCTGATCGTGCCCATCACTTCATCAAACGCTGGAGAGGTAATTAGCAGCTGAGCCTCACTGTCTCGCAGGATGTACGCAATTTCTGGCCCGGTCAGACGGGTAGAAATCGGCACCAGCATCGTGCCCGCTCGCTGCGATCCCCAGATCAGGGTAAAATACTCAATCCGGTTTTCGAGCAGCACAGCAAACGCTTCATTCGTCCCAACCCCGCGCGCGCGCAGCAGGTTAGCAAAGCGATTGGCTTGACTGTCCATCTCGCCGTAGGTGATGGTTTTGCCGCTGCCCGCCATGATTACAGCGGGTTGCTCGGGCCGGTTTTGCGAGTGCATGATTGGATGCAGGCTCATCAATATCTCTCCCATGTGACCGATTCTGGCCATCAGTTGTGAGACGAAACCTAACCTGCAACGCGCGGCCCGCAAGTCAAATCGAACGAGCGCGCATGTAAGACTTGATCATGGGGTGGGCGGGCACAAAAAAGGCGGCGGGATAACCCGCCGCCTATGTTCAGACATCCTCTCCAATGTCCGGCCCGCGTGTTATCGCGGGCAATCTTTGTAAACTTAGATCAGTGAAACTTCTAGTTTCCGCCGCGCGCGGCATCTCTCTCAAAGCTGATCTGAGCCTGTGTCTCTTTCATATAGGGAATTGGATTGACTGCAACCCCATCAATCCGAACTTCATAATGCAAGTGAGGACCGGTAGAACGACCTGTTGAACCAACATAGCCGATTACATCACCTTTGCGCACGCGCTCTCCGGCGGCAACGGCGAGTTTTGACATGTGTGCATAGCGCGTTTCAAGGTCAGCGCCGTGGTCGATACGGATATAAAGTCCGTAGCTTGAAAACCATTGAGCCTTGCCAACAATGCCATCAGCCGTTGCATAGACCGGCGTCCCGGTTGGGGCAGCAAGATCAACACCATTGTGCTTGCGACGTTTGCGCAGAACCGGGTGGTTGCGCATGCCATAGCTGCTGGTCAAAGTCGCGCCGCCAAGCGGCATACGCGAAGGAATAGCGATGGCTGGCTGTTCTACTGGTACGCTAGGCCCCGCTTCGTCGAGCGATTCCCAACTGGCAAACAGCTGGCGGAAACGAACATCACCAGATGTCAGATCGTTTTCCTGAGCGGCGCGAACCGGCTCAGTAATATCGACAGCAGCATTGGCTGAGGTGTTAGCAGCGGCTGGCGAAGCGGCGACAATTATTGTCGCGCTCAACGCGCCTAATGCTGCTGTCAAGGTTTGACGCTTTGTAAGCGTATTCATGAAGGACCCGTCCTCTATTTTCGGCGCCATCGACGCTCACTCGCACTGAAGTCCCAAACTTTTTAGGCGACTACGGAACTTTACGTAGAACAGTGCGTATTTTGGTTAGGAGCAAAGGTGCTCCCATTTGTTGTGTGATGGTTATCGGGCCGAAATCTTAAAGAGCAACTTCCGCGTAGAAGTCTCGCGATAAACCGGCTGCAAGACGCGCTGAGTCGTTAAATGGCGGCTTAATGACCCCCCGAAAGTAAGATTCTACTAACCTTTTCCAGTGGGATTCGGGTGATTTTCCTTGGCTTTCAGCCAATGCGATAAAGTGTTTGGTCCCAAACGCGACATGACGAATCTCGTCGTCAAGTATCCGTTGAAGAATTTTTGCGCCGTTCTCATCCCCTGCTGCGCGGACCCGCTCCAGTGTTGCAGGCGTGACGTCCAATCCGCGCGCCTCCAAAACCATTGGCACAATGGCGAGACGCGCCGCGACGTCATGCTTGGTGCTATCAGCTGCCTGCCAAAGGCCGCCATGCGCGGGCAGGGCCCCGTAATGACTTCCCAATGTTTTCAGCTTCCGATCAAGCAAAGCGAAATGCATCGCTTCGTCGGCCGCAACATCTAGAAAGTCTGAGACGAATTGCTTGCCCATCTGCGCGCCAAAACGGCCTGCCATATCCAGTGCCAAATCAATCGCGACAAATTCGATGTGCGCGAGGCTATGCCACAACGCGATGCGCCCACGCTCTGACCCGCCTTTGCCGCGCTTTGGCATCTTGTTCGGTGCGAGCAATTGCGGATGTTCAGGCCGCGCAGGTTCATCCGGCATCGCTGCATCAAAGGTGAATGCCAAATCACCCTGACGCCACTCGCGCACCAGTTTACGCGTCGCAAAGCACTTCGCCACTGGATCAGCGGTGAGCAGGGCCGCCCGGATAGCGCCTGTTAGGCTGGTGATGGGAGAAGCCATCAAAGTGACGTCAAAGCGCCTTTGCGGCAGCCAGCACCTCTTCGGCGTGACCTTTGACCTTCACCTTGTTCCACGCTTGCGCGATCGTGCCGTCAGCACCGACCAAATAGGTTGAACGGACCATCCCCATATAGGTCTTCCCGTACATCTGCTTTTCGGTCCAAATGCCAAGCGCATCGGACAATCCGCCTTCTTCCACATCGGTTGCAAGCGGGGTGGTAAGATTATGCTTCGCTATAAAGTTCTGATGCTTCTTGGCGCTGTCTTTGCTCACACCGAGCAATTCCACGCCAGCAGCGTCGAATTCGCCTCTAAGTGCAGTGAAATCCTTTGCCTCTGTCGTGCAACCGGGAGTGTTATCTTTGGGATAGAAAAACACGACCAGCTTCTTGCCAGCAAAGTCGGACGGCTTGACGGTGCCGCCATCGGGAGTGCCCATTTCAACATCAGGCATTGCGGCGCCAGCGCCAACAAATTCGCTCATCAATCAATCTCCAATTTCGTGCCGAGGATCGAATCCCAAGCGTTTGCAACCTCATGGCGCGCCTCGGCCAGATGTTGCAAGAGGTGGTCGTAGCTTTTCGCTTTGCAAGACCGCGCAAGCACCGCAGCGGCGGCCTGTGGCGGCTCCTTACCATCAGGAGCAAGCAAACGTCCGGCGACGAGAATACGCGTCATTAGATCATACGCATTTATCAAGGAACGCGGGATAACGCCTCGCTCAGCGAGCATCGGCAAAGCTTCGGCGAAGTCAGGGTTCAGCGCCTCGCCATCACGCAATTGCAGGAAGTGTATTAGGAACTCATAATCGACCAAACCGCCGCGCAGGAGCTTTACATCCAAAGGGCCGCGAGGCTTTTTATGCTCCGCCATTTCCGCGCGCATGGAGAGCACATTTTCGCACAGATCTTGCGGGTCGCGCGCCTTGCGCAGCACGCTGGAAATGATCACATTCAAATCGCCGCGCGCTTCCGGAGTGCCGACCAAAACTCGCGCCCTCGCCAAGGCCATATGCTCCCATGTCCAGGCGGTCTCGCGCTGATACTTGGCAAAGGCGCTAAGAGAAACGGCGAGCGGCCCCTGATTGCCTTGTGGGCGCAATCGGGTGTCTACCTCGTAAAGCGCGCCCTGCGCTGTCGGCACGGACAGTGCAGCAGTTACCCGCGAGGCCAGACGGTTAAAATAAAGGCTCGCGCCAAGCGGCCTCTCGCCGTCCGATTCGGCGTTAAAGTCTCCTGAAAACAGATAGATAATGTCCAAGTCAGACGCATGGGTTAGCGCCCCGCCACCCAATCGCCCCAGCCCTAAAACGCAGATCTCGCTGCCCGCAATCTGGCCGTGCACACGGGCAAACTCCCGCCCCGCAGCCTCCACTGCCACATCCAACGCCGCCTCCGCCACACGCGACAGCGCCGCACCAATCGCCAGCGGGTCCGCCAGCCCCCCAATCAGCTGCACACCCAGTGCAAAGCGCGCCTCGCCCGTAATCACCCGGATGCAATCGAGCTGCGCCTCATAATCATCGCGCGCTGCCCCGCGCCGCATCCGCTCAGCAATCTGCACCGCTGACCCGGGCAGCTCCAACGCGCTTTCATCGATCAAAGCATCAAGCAATTCAGGCCGCCGGGCCAACTCATCAGCCAGCATTGGCGAGAGCGTTAACGCACCCACCAATTGGTCAAGCAAACGCGGCCTCGCGGCAAGCAGATGGAAAAGGTTGATCGCCGACGGAGCGCCGGCCAGCAGACTCTCCCACCGCGTCAACGCACGCTGCGGGTCATCTGCCTTGGCAAGCGCATCAACCAATTTGGGTTGCAGAGCATCGAAAGCCGCCAGCGCCTCATTCGATCGCAAGCATTGGTAACGGCCATCGCGCCAATCCGAAATCCGTGCCGCAAGCCCATCAGGATCGGCAAAACCCAGATCCCCCAACCGCTCAGCCAGCTCAGGCTTTTGAGGCGCAACCGGAACAGGCGGCGCTGAACTCACCGCGTCCCCAATCAGCGCATCATAGGCCGCCCCGACTGCATCGGTGATTGCTTGCAGCTCCGACACGAGAGCCGCGCCATCAGCCAGCCCATCGAGCCGCGCGACCCCTTCCAGCGCATCCCCGCTAGGCAGAACATGCGTCTGCCGGTCGCTCACCATTTGCAAGCGGTGCTCGATCACACGCAGGCGGCTGTAGGAGTTGCCGAGCATATCGGCGGTATCCGCATCAATTCGGCCCGATAACGCGAGTGCATCAAGCGCATCGCGCGTGCCTTTCACCCGCAGGCTGGCATCGCGCCCGCCATGGATCAGCTGATGCGTCTGCGCGTAAAACTCAATTTCGCGAATACCGCCGCGACCGCGCTTTACATCAAAGCCGGGGCCGGGCTGTTGCGGGCCGTCATAATTCGCGCGGATTTGCGCGGTCAGCCGCCGGATCTCATCAATCGCGCCAAAATTGAGCGCTTGCCGCCAGACAAACGGCTTCACTTCATCGAGAAACTTTTCGCCCGCCGCAATATCACCTGCCGCGGAGCGTGACCGGATAAAGGCCGCACGCTCCCACGCCAGCGCCGCACTTTGGTAATGCGATAACGCCGCCCCTTGCGATACCGCCAATGGTGTCACTTCGCTTGCTGGGCGCAATCGCAGATCGACCCGAAACGCAAAGCCTTCTGCCGTATTCTCGCCCAGCAATTTCACGACACCCCGGGCGTATCGCGCCGCCGCTTCGCCTGCATCATCGCTTGTCCGCCGCGGCAAGGTTTCGGGATCATAAAGCAGGATCGGGTCAATGTCGGAGGAATAGTTGAGTTCCTGCGCGCCCTGTTTGCCAAGCGCCAAAGCGTAAAATCCGCTCGGCGCTGCGCCCTCCACCCGGCCATCAATAACTTGAATGATGGCCCGGTGCAGCGCCCGGTCGGCGCAATCGGAAAGTTCGCGCATCACGCGCTCCAGCGTGAAGGCTCCAGCCAAATCGCCAACGCCGAGCGCCACCGACAGGGCGATACGCTCACGCCGCAAGGCCGCGCTAAGGTCAGGCGCATCCTCTCCGGCTGCGCGGGCCCATTTGATCGCCGCTTCGCCATCACCGATTGCCAGCAGTGCGCTGAGAGCAGGCATCCTATCCAGCCCGCGCGCAAGAAACGGGGCATGAGCCCGCGCTCGCGCAAGGGCGCCGTCCCAATCCGGCGCTATTACATCTTGCCTGCCAGTTTCCATACCGCGTTCCATGCCGCGCCTGCCGCACGCTCGCAAGACGGCTTGAACGTAAGCCCGCGCGGCATCACGTCTTGCGGGCAGCCCCGCGCTCTGCAAAGAAGCTCGCATAATTTTGGACGAGAGGGATTTTCTCAAATGATCAAACAAGCAATTAAGCTTGGCACATTGGCTGCGGGCGCACTGGCGCTTACCGCATGTGATGCAATGCCTTCGCTTAGCGGCGGCGATGATGCGGCTGCGCTAGACATTCCTGAAGTGGCAGCGGGCGAATTGTCCGAAGACACGATGAAGGACATTACTCGCGAGCTTTCCAGCGACGAATTTGAAGGCCGGATGCCGGGCACCAAAGGCGAGGAATTGACCGTTGCCTTACTGACCGAACGGTTCGAGGCTGCGGGCCTTCAACCGGGCAATGGCGATAGCTGGGTTCAGCAAGTGCCGCTGATCGAGATTACGGGCAAAAACTTTGCCCCGCTCACCATCACCAATGGCGAAACCGATCTGGCCTATGACTTTGGCAGTGAATGGGTCGGCGTGACCTATCGCGAAGACGCGCAGACGCAACTCGCGAACAGCGAATTGGTGTTCGTCGGATACGGTATCAACGCGCCAGAGCGTGACTGGAACGATTACGAAGGCGTCGATGTAACGGGCAAGACCGTGGTCGTGCTGGTCAACGATCCCGACTATGAAACCGACGGTCTAGAAGGCAAATTCAATGGCCGCGCCATGACGTTCTATGGCCGTTGGACTTACAAGTATGAAGAGGCCGCTCGGCAAGGTGCAGCGGGCGTGTTGATCGTCCACGATACAGAACCTGCCAGCTATGGCTGGAACGTGGTCGAAAGCAGTTGGTCTGGCCCGCAAGCCTATGCCGCGCGCGGCGACAACCCGCCGCCGCTCACCACTATGAATGGCTGGGTGCAAAATGAAGTGGCTCGTGAAATCCTCGCCGCTGCTGGTCAAGATCTCGACGCGCTGACCGAAGCGGCGAAGACGGAGGAATTTGAAGCGGTTGAGCTTGGCATGACCGCATCCACCAGCTTTCAAAGCGACATTCGCACGTTTGAATCGCAAAATGTGATCGGCATTCTTCCGGGCAGCGAGGCGCCCGACGAATATGTCATTCACACCGCGCACTGGGATCATCTTGGCCGCTGTAAACCAGCCCCAGATGGCGATGACATTTGCAATGGAGCGGTCGATAACGCCACGGGCACAGCGGCGCTCGTCGCCTTGGCGGAAGCCCATGCAAAGGCAGGCACGCCCAAGCGCAGCCTCGTGTTCCTAGCGGTGACAGCGGAAGAATCCGGTCTGCTCGGCGCGTATTACTATGCCTCCAACCCAGTCTATCCATTGGATCAGACGGTTGGCGGTATTAATATGGACGCCTTCCAAGTCGCTGGCCCAGCCAAGGACGTGACTGTGGTTGGCCCAGGCAAATCGCAACTCGACCTGTTCATGGAGGCCGCTCTGGTTGCCGATGGCCGCACCGCGACGCCCAATCCGAAACCGGAAGCAGGCTATTATTACCGCTCTGACCACTTTGCTTTTGCCAAGCAGGGCGTGCCAATGCTCTATATCGACGGCGGTGAAGACCTCGTCGAAGGCGGAACCGCTGCTGGCGCTGCGGTGGCGAAGGACTATACCGAGAACCGCTATCACGGGCCGAAAGACGAGTTCAACGAAGAGTGGGACTGGTCTGGCGTGATGGGCGATTTGCAATTGTTCTATCGTATCGGCCGGATGATGGCGGAAAGCAGCAGCTGGCCAAACTGGAACGAGGGTGACGAGTTCAAAGCCACCCGTGATGAAAGCTGCGCCAGCGCCGAAAAAGGCTGCTGAGCTTTCAGCGCGCTGACTGACTAGCGAGAGCCGGTCCATGTCTGTTTTTATGCCGCCAGAATGGGCGCCGCAGGAATGGTTGTGGATCGGCTTTCCGCATTCTGAGCCGGAATGGCAGGGCCTGCTGGGCCGCGCTCAAGAACAGATTGCAGCCTTTGCCAATGCGGTGGCGGAGAGCGGGCAAGATGTACGTTTGCTAGTGCGCGATAAGGCGAATGAAGCGCGTGCGCGGGGTCTGGTTTCAGGCGCGGTGACGCTGGAACAGCGCGTTTTTGGCGACGTTTGGCTGCGCGATACTGGACCGCTGGTGATGTTTGAAGAAGGTGCGCGGACCGCGCGCCGGTTTGCCTTCAACGGCTGGGGCGGCAAATATGAAATGCCGGGTGATGAGAGCATTGGCGCCGAATTAGCGAGCGATGCTGGCCTGCCGCTCGAAACGTCGCCGATGGTGCTTGAGGGCGGCGCGGTCGATGGCGATGGCACTGGCCTTGTCGCGACGACCGAGCAATGTCTGCTCAACCCCAACCGCAATCCGGATATGAGCCGGGCCGAGATTGAGGCGGAGCTGAAACGCACACTTGGCTTTGACCGAATGCTGTGGCTGGGTGAGGGCTTAGTGAATGATCACACCGATGGTCATGTCGATAACCTCGCGCGGTTCGTTGCACCGAACAGGCTGGTGATGGCCCATGCGACCGGCGATGGTGATCCTAATGCTCACGTCTATGCCGATGCGAAGGCCCGCGCCGAAACTTTCGGGGTCGAGGTGGTCACGATCCCCTCACCCGGATTGGTCATGCGCGATGGCGCGGTTGAACCGGCAAGTTACGTCAATTTCGCGATTACCTCGTATCTGGTGGCGGTGCCGACATTCGGTTCGCCGCATGATGAGGCAGGGGTGGCGGCGATTGCAGCGCTCTTCCCGGATCGCGAGACCGTCGGCCTGCCCGCAGATGCCGTTCTAACGGGCGGCGGCGGATTTCATTGCGCCAGCCAGCAAATGCCCGCTGATTTCGCCTCAAATTAAAGTTAATCTTAACCGCTCGTTAGCTTTTGCCCGCGACATTGCCCGCTATGAGCAAAGCCATCGCCATGACCCGCAGCACCGTCCTCAGCCGATCGGTTGAGCTGACCCGCACCGTCATCGTGCTTGCTTGCGGGGCCGCGCTGATTTTCGCCGGCCAGCCAACACCGCTCTAAACCCTCACATTTGTAACCGAGCCGCGCCTGCGCGCGAACTCTCAAACACAGTCTGTTTGAACAAAGTGGTGCGCATGTCCAAAACCCTCCTCGCAATCGTCGCTGGCGCTGTGGCGCTTGCATTCTCTTTGATGAGCACCGTCAATGGCGGACCAGCGCGCGCCGCGCCTGAACAGACCGGCTCTTTGGGTGAGCCTGTTCTGCTAGAGCTGTTCACCAGCCAAGGCTGTTCATCCTGCCCCCCAGCCGACCGACTCTCAGCCAAGCTGGCCCGCGAACCCGGCCTTGTCGTGATTGCGCGTCCCGTGACTTATTGGGACCGCTTGGGTTGGAAAGACACGCTCGCCCGTGAGGGCAATACGCGTCTGCAACGCGATTATGCCCGGCAAGTCATCGCTGGGTATAACGGCGTCTACACCCCGCAATTCGTGGTCGATGGGAAGCTGGGCGAAGTTGGCTCTCGAGAAGGGCGGACGCGGCGCCATATTGCCCTTGCGCGAGGCGCGCAGAACGCGGCAATCCGCATCACCAAAGCGCAAAACGGAGACTATGGCATCGGACTTGGCGGTGAAGCACGCCAACCAGCGGAATTGTGGCTGCTGGCCATCTCCAGTCAAGAGGAAGTCGCGATTGGCCGGGGCGAGAATAACGGGCGCACCATCACTTACACCAATGTCTTGTTGGACGAGACCCGCATCGCCCGTTGGAATGGCGGCCAAGCCAGCCATATCCTGCGCTCCAACAAGATGCTGCATAGCCGCGCAGACAAATATGCGCTGGTGCTGCGCGAACCCAATGGCGGCAATGTTCTGGCCGCGCGCTGGGTAAACTAGAACAACCGCGCGAGCGATCCCGCTGTGGCGGCAAGCAGCACCGCTCCGGTAAACAACCGCCATGCCGTATCGCTGATCTTGCCCGCGGCTAGGCCGCCCACCCAATTGCCCAGAATAACTGCTGGGAACAGGCAGGCCGACAGCAAGATTATCCTTTGATCGACCGCGCCAATCGCAAATCCGGACACAATCGCCGCCGATGATGCCACGGTAAAGATCAGCAACATGGACGGCTTAGCTATCGTCTTGGGGATAGCCCGGCCGACATAGTAGGGAACAACGGGCGGGCCGGGCATCCCCGCAAAACCGGTCAATATCCCGCTCGCAATTCCAGTAATCCCTGTCTGCGCAGGCCCCGGCACATCCGCTGGCCTTTCCGGCAAAAGGAACAGCCCGAATGCCACCACGGCGACCACTGCGATCAACAATCGCGCCAAGTCAGGCGGCGTGACGGACAGCAGTATCAGCCCCGGCGCAGTCGTCAGAACCACCAAACCGCTGATCACCCAAGCAGATTTCTCTGCCCCGCGCACAAGCCGCCTTATCTCCAGCAATCCGATGAACAGCATCAGGAAATTGGCAATCATAACCGCTTCAACCGGGGTTAGCGCGAGCGCCAAAACCGGCACAAGCAAGATCGCCAAGCCAAACCCAGCCAGCCCGCGCACAAATGACGCAGCCAAGGTTGTGATCAGCGCTACCGCAATCTGAATTGCGGTTAGTCCCGCGATCCATTCCATAGCGCGGTCAGATCAAATCAGGCGGCGTCGCAGCCTTAGTGATTAGAGCCAGCGCATCGTCAACTGAAAGCACTTGCTGCTCTTTCTCACCCAAAGTGCGCAGCGCAACTGTGCCCTCTTCCTGCTCGCGCTTACCGACGACCAGCATGTAGGGAATTTTAGCCAGCGAATGCTCGCGCACCTTGAAGTTAATCTTCTCATTGCGAAGGTCAGATTTGACGCGCAGGCCCGCCGCCTGCAGTTTCGCCAGAACCTCACCAGCATAGCCATCAATGTCCGACACAATCGGCGCAACAACCGCTTGTTCTGGCGCTAGCCAAGCCGGCAGTCGTCCAGCGTAATGCTCGATCAGAATCCCGATAAACCGCTCATAAGAACCGAAAATCGCGCGGTGCAGCATGACGGGGCGATGCTTGCCGCCATCCTCACCTATATAGGTCGCATCAAGCCGTTCAGGCAGCACGCGATCTCCTTGGATCGTGCCGACTTGCCAGGTGCGGCCAATCGCATCGGTCAGGTGCCATTCCAGCTTTGGCGCATAAAACGCGCCTTCACCCGGTAGCTCTTCCCAGCCGAACTCTTCGTTCATCATGCCCGCATCTTTTACAGCGTCGCGCAATTCCTGCTCAGCCTTGTCCCAATCAGCATCACTGCCCAACCGTTTTTCTGGGCGTAGCGCGAGTTTGATCGAAAATTTGAAACCGAAATCCTCATAAACGTCGGCTGCCAGCTTACAGAATTTGCGCACTTCCTCGACCACTTGGTCTTCTGTGCAAAAGATATGCGCATCATCCTGAGTGAACTGACGCACGCGCATTAAGCCGTGCAGCGCGCCATGCGGTTCATTCCGGTGGCAGCAGCCCATTTCGCCCAGCCGGATCGGCAGGTCGCGGTAGCTGGTAATGCCCTGCTTAAACACCAGCACGTGGGCCGGGCAGTTCATCGGCTTGATCGCCATCCAGTCGGCGTCATTCTCAACCGCTGGTGTGGCCGGGCCGTCGCCATCTTCGTCCACTTCGGGGACCATATCAGGCACGGCAAACATGTTTTCAGCATATTTGCCCCAGTGGCCGGATTGCTCCCACTGGCGAATATCCATCAGCTGCGGCGTTTTGATTTCACGGTATCCGCCGCCGTCCATCTTGCGGCGCATATAGGCCTCTAGCCCCCGCCAGATCATATAGCCTTTGGGATGCCAGAAGACGCTGCCGTGCGCCTCTTCCTGAAGGTGGAACAGATCCAACTCGCGGCCCAGCTTGCGGTGATCGCGCTTGGCCGCTTCCTCCAGATTATGGAGGTGTGTTTTAAGCTGCTTCTTGTTGAGCCAGCCGGTTCCGTAAATCCGCGTCAGCTGCGCGTTACGCTGATCGCCGCGCCAATAAGCGCCAGCAACGCGCATGAGTTTAAATGCCTGCGGATCGAGCTTGCCGGTTGAGGCCAGATGCGGCCCGCGGCACATATCCAGCCATGCGCCTTCGCTGCCCGGTTCGCCCGACCAATAAACCGTCAGTTCTTCATTTTCGGGCAGCTCCTGCGCCCATTCGGCCTTAAATGCCTCGCCTTCGGACGACCATTTTTCGATCAGGTCCGCGCGCGACCAAACCTCTCGCACGAGGGGCTTATCCGCCTTGATAATCTCTCGCATTTTCTCTTCGATCGCGGGCAAGTCTTCGCTGCTAAACGGTTCGCGAGAGGCAGGCGCCATCACGTCATAGTAAAAGCCATCATCAGTCGCCGGGCCAAAGGTGATCTGCGTGCCGGGATAAAGCGCCTGCACCGCCTCAGCCAGAACATGCGCGAAATCGTGCCGCGCGAGTTCCAGCGCGTCTGCTTCGTCGCGGGCGGTGATCAGCTCCAGCTCAGCATCGCCATCAAACGGGCGGCCAATGTCGCGCACTTCGCCGTTTACGCGCGCGGCCAGCGCAGCCTTGGCAAGGCCGGGGCCAATCGCGGCGGCAACATCATGCGGGGTGGAGCCCACGGGCATCTCGCGAGAGGAGCCATCGGGCAGGCTGATTTTGAGCAATTCGGTCATCAAATTCGTCCGTCTTATTTGCGCGGGCCCCATCACACAGACACGCGCGCTTGAATAGCGGTGTCTTGGGTTTCTCAAGTTTGCGGGAAGCTGACACCGTGCCGCCCGAAACCGAAAGTTCGGGGCGCGGTGTGTGGCTGGATTAGACCAACAGCAACCGGCCCCGGAAATCCGGGGTGGTGGTAGTGGTGGTGGTCGTCACACGGTTGGCCATGACCGCAGATATAAACGCGGTGCATGGCGTTGTCATTAGCTGTGTTTGTGGACGCACCGCAGGGCAATTTCGGAAAGCAAGCACTCCATATTGGAAAGTTGGCTTGACATTAGAGCGAATCAATGACAAGTATGCTTTCCATAGTTGAAAGGGAGCTTTACCAATGACAATGCGAAACAAAGCGATTCTATGGGCAGTGATCATCATCACCACCGCGCTATTTCTGTCCGCAAGTGAACTTAGCTCTGGCGCGTCCTTTGGCGTCATCGGCGGGATGACCGGAGCGGCGCTTGGCATGCTCAACGGCGGCTGCAAGGCCGGCAGAAAGTGCCTGATGTGAACGGCGCAACCGAAACAAAACCGGGCGTGCTGGGCCGCGGACCGATATTCTGGGGCGGCTTGATGTTCCTGTCCTATGCGGCGCTAGGAGCACTGGCGATGATAGGCGCGATAGAAGGCACTGCGTTGCTGATTCTGATGCTCGTTCCAATTGTCTTGATGGTTCCGCTGATGAAATCTGCTAACCGGCGCGTCGATGCAGGCGGGGAAAGCTGCATGGCCAAAGGTCAAGCGCAGATGCGCTACATGAAGCGGGTCGCCATTTCGACGTCCATCTACATGTTTGCCATGGGCGGCCTAGTATATACCGAGAATGCTGATGACCTCGCTGAAATTTGGCGAGTTCTTGCAGCAATTCCGCCGGGACTTGCGATCATCGGGGTCTTCTGGGCAATCGGACGGCTTATCGTTGAAGAGCAGGATGAGTTCATCAGGATGCTCGTGGTCCGCCAATCGCTTATCGCAACGGCACTCGCATTAAGTGCAGCAACCATCTGGGGCTTCCTAGAAGTTGCTGACGCGGTCCCACATGCCGACGCATATTGGTGGGCGGTCTTATGGTTTGCTGGCCTGGCTGTCGGAGCTGCATCGAACCGCATCCAATATGGCACGTGGGGCGCGGTGTGAACCGCCACTCCACCTCACCTATATCTATCCCAACATCGGAAATTCCATCATGAAAATGACCATTCAAAGGCTCGACTGGTTTCTTGTTGTACCGGCCATTGCGGCTGCAACGATGATCGCTGAAATTGATCCCCCTCGCCAAAGCTTCATTGCGGTTAGCCAATGGGAACAGGCTGCGATTATCGTTCCCGTGACGCTGTTGATGAGCCTTCTGATTGCCATAGGATCAGCCATAGATCGGCGCTGTAGCGAAGAATATCTCTTCCAGCTGATGTCCAATGCAGCGCTGGTTGGGGTGGCGACCTCAATGCTTATTCACTTGCTATGGATCATCGGCATCAAGGTGTTTAATCTACCTGATATGGCCGCCGAAAACATGGTTGGTGTCACCACCCTTTCGTGGATCGCGGCCTATTACTGGTTTCGCTTTAAAGGCATTAGCCAGTGAACAATCGCCTCAAAGTGCTGCGCGCAGAGCGCGATTGGAGCCAGCAGGATCTGGGCGACAGGCTGGGCGTCTCACGCCAGTCAGTAAACGCGATTGAGAAGGGCCGCTACGATCCCTCGCTGCCGCTGGCCTTTAAGATCGCCGATGTGTTTGAAATGCCGATTGAGGATATTTTCAGCCGCGACTAAACCCCGGTCGCAGCAAAAGAAAAGGGGCTCTGTGCCATCTGGCAGGGAGCCCCTTTTTTGATCGTATATCGGCCGCGGTTTAAGCGGTCTTCGGCTGCGGAATGCTCGCGACTGAACTGGTATCGTTTGCACCAGCGGTCTTTTTCTCCGCATCCTTGTCGAGAAATTTCTTCACCGCATAGCCGCCCACGCCGACTGCAATCATACCGGGAATGCTCATCCGGCTGATGATCATTGGCACTGCCGCGCCTATCATTGCGCCGGTCGTGCCGCCCATATTCTTTGATTGCTGCGCGAGTTTGCCGCCAACGAGGCCGCCGATAATTTTACCAAACATTTCAATCTCCTTGTATGCCCATCCAACGGGTCACCGGCCGACAAGTTCCGATTTTCATCGCGCGCAAGCCGCATCTGGCCGAACGCACTGCATCCCATTTCAATGCGAGGCGAAGCCGCAATGCTGCGAGGTCTCACTTGCATTCGAACATCGCAAGCGGGCATGACCACTCAGATGACTGATGTGCAATTTCACACAAACGAAGATGGCCTGCGCTTGGCCTACCGCCACACGCACGGCACTGGGCCGACGCTCGTTTTTCTTCCTGGCTATATGTCGGACATGGACGGCGGCAAGGCGACATCACTGTTTGCGCGCGCGCAGGATTTGGGCCGCGCATGCCTGCTGCTCGATTACTCAGGTTGCGGGCAAAGTGAGGGCGATTTTGCGGACGGAACCCTCAGCCGTTGGCGCGATGAGGTGCTCGCTCTGATTGACGCCTATGTTGATGGTGACGTGCTGCTGATCGGCTCAAGCATGGGAGGGTGGCTGATGCTGCTGGTCGGGGAGGCGCTAGGCGAGCGCATGGCAGGCATGATCGGCATCGCATCTGCGCCCGATTTCACCGCTTGGGGCTTTTCTGAGGAACAACGCGCGCAAATGGCATCAGGCGAAACACTCTACGAAGAGAACCCTTACGGCCCCGAACCCACGCCGACGCATCCCGGCTTTTACGCTGATGGTGAAACAAACAAGCGGCTGACAGGCGAAGAAATCGACATTTCCTGCCCGGTTCGCTTGCTGCACAGCCAGAGTGACAATGATGTCCCGTGGGAAATCAGCCTGAAGCTGTCCGCGGCGCTGCGTTCGGACAATATACAGGTGACATTGGTCAAGGATGGCGATCACCGATTGTCCCGCGATAGTGATATCGCGCTGCTCAACGCTCAGGTCGATCACTTTTACTAGAGGCGAACACCAACCGTGTCCTTTTCCAGCGCGCTCATCATCATGCTACTGCAAGTCGGCCCTAACCCAAACGCGGGCGGGATCCCTGATGCGAGCGATGACCTGCGCGGCCGCCCACCGCGTGTATCCAATGAAATCGGCCCAGCACAGCCGACCGATTCGATCAGCATCTGGCTGGCTGATTGCCTCGATCAACTCGATAACGACCCGTCCCGCGCGCATACTTTGGCGCAAATTCGCCGCAACGACACCGAAGGCGCAGAGCGGATTGTGGCCAATCACTGCTTGGGCCTGGCCGCAACAGAATTAGGGCTTTGGGACGATGCCCGCACCGCGTTTCTGGCCGCGCGCGATGAGACCCCGGCTGATGAGCCGCGCGCCCGGTCACGCTTTGGCACGATGGCCGGCAATGCCGCGCTGGGTCAGGGCATGTGGTCCGATGCGTTGAGCATCCTGCAACAGGCAAAGCGCGATGCTCGCGCCGCATCTGCGGGCACGCTCGAAGCGATTGCCGCCAGAGATGCAGCGCGCGCCTTGGTCGAAATCGACCAAGAGGAATCGGCCTTGCAGGAGCTTGAAGCGGCGACCAGTCTCAATCCTCAAAACAGCGAAGGCTGGCTGCTGACGGCGACTTTGCTGCGGCGCATGGAGCGGCTCACCGACGCCCAAAGCGCGATAGAGCGCGCTGCCGAAATCAGCCCACTTGACCCGCAAATTGGTCTGGAGGCCGGACTCATCGCGGTGCTTGATGGGCGCGAAGAAACCGCGCGCGCCAGCTGGCAATCGGTGATCGACACGCAGCCTGATAGTCCGCAGGCAAAGGCTGCTCGCGGCTATCTAGGTCAACTTGGCCCTGCTACACCGGCCCCATAAAAGGGGTTCAAAATGACCGAATTTTCCGTGCTCGATCTGGTCCCGGTCCGCGAAGGCGGAACCGTTGGAGAGGCTTTGGCGCAAGCAACCGAGCTGGCACAGGCGGCAGAGCAAGCCGGCTGCAAACGTTTTTGGGTGGCAGAACATCACGCGATGGATGGGATTGCTGGCGGGGCGACGTCCGTGGTGCTCGCACACATCGGCAATGCGACCAGCCATATTCGCATTGGCTCCGGCGGGATAATGCTGCCCAATCACACCCCGTTTCAGATTGCCGAGCAATTTGGCACTTTGGATGCGCTGTTCCCCGGCCGGATCGATCTGGGTCTAGGCCGCGCGCCGGGCGCTGGCCCCGAATTGCAGCGGGCTTTGCGCAAGAACCTGCATCAAGCCGCAGAATACTTTCCCAATGACGTGGCAGAACTGCGCGCGCTCCTTACTGGCGATATCGACCTGCCGATTGCCGCAACACCGGGACTGGGGGCCGCTCCGCAAATGTGGATGCTCGGGTCCAGCCGGTTTGGCGCGCAGCTCGCCGCCAAACTTGGTCTTCCTTATGCCTTTGCGGCCCATTTCGCTCCCGATCATCTCGACAGCGCGCTGGAGGTTTACCGCCGCGACTTTCAACCCTCTGACGCGCTTGACCGCCCGCATGTCATGGTGGCGATGAATGTATTTGCAGCCGATAGCGAGGAAGAGGCGCGCTTGCTCGCCTCAAGCCAGCAACAAAGCTTTGTTCGCCTGCGATCCGGCAATCCGGGCAAGCTGCCGCCGCCCATTGCGGATTACACATCGGCCCTGCCAGCGCCCGCGCGGGCAATGCTTGATCACCTGGGACAAGCCGCCGCCGTTGGCACGCCCGATCAAGTGCGCGCCGCTATCAGCGCCTTTGCCAAGCGCACCAAAGCGGATGAGATTTTGCTGTGCGGCGCAACCTATGATCCGGCAGCGCGAATCCGCTCGCTGAATCTGACGCTACAAGCCTTTGAAAGCGAACCAGCTGAGTGACGCGCCAGCATCGCAAAAATTCGTTCAGGCAGGTGCTAAACACGGGTTGCGCAAACGTATCCAACAGGCGTATCGGCGACGCATAAAAACGCTCAACGATAATAATATTTCACAGGAGCGATGATGGTGGCGAAACCGTCCGCAGGAAAGACCCCGGCTAAACGTAGGAGCCGAGGAAACAAGCAATCCCCGCAATACAAGGCGCTGGCGAAGCGGCTGTCTGACGCGATTTTGCCCGGTGATACACCGTTTGAGCCGGGTGTATTGTCCGAAGCGACAGAGTTTCTGCTCGCTGCGGCGCAAACGCGCGAGCCTGAACTTTCATCCCTTGTTCTCGAATCAGAGACCGAAGAACGCCGCATCCTGCGCATTGCTCTGATCAATGATGATATGCCGTTTTTGGTCGATTCGATTGCATCTGCCATCACGTCGCAAGGGGTTGCGATCAACCGGCTTGTCCACCCCATCGTCAAGGTTAAGCGCGACGCGAAAGGCAAACTCACCGATCTGGGCAGCGGCGATGCTTGCGAATCGATGATTTACGTCGAAACTCCGCGTGTCGATGCGCGTCAGCGCCGCGCTTTGCTGGAAAAGCTGCGGGTAACCCTAGGCGATGTTCGCGCCGCCGTGAGCGATTGGCCAAAGGTGCAAGAGGCCATGCGCGCCGATATTGAGCGCACACAAGACCCAGAATTCACCGGCCTCTTAGAATGGCTCAATTCTGGAATGCTGACCCAGCTGGGCCATGTCACGCGCAAGCGCGATGGCAGCCAATCGGGCCTATTAGGCATTTGCCGTAAGAGCGCGCGTTCGCTGCTCGCCGATGCCAGCTATGACAAAGCGTTCAAATGGTTTGCCCACAAACGCCCTGATGGCCGCACGCGCGAAGTGCTGGTGATCAAATCCAACCACGTCGCCAATGTTCATCGCCGTGTCCCGGTTGATCTGTTCATCGTGCCAGTGCGAGAGAAGAACAAAGTCGTCGCGCTGTCTGTTCATGCTGGTGTGTGGACCAGCGCTGCGCTGGGCGCGCCGCCTGCGCAAGTGCCGCACCTGAAGGAAAATCTTGAAGCTCTGACCGATGAGCTGGGCTTTGATCCAGCCGGGCACAAAGGCAAAGCGCTGGCCCATGCTTTCACCACGCTGCCAAACGATCTGCTGATCGCGTTCAACCGCGAGGATATTGGCCGGCTTGCAACCACGATGATGAGCCTGATCGACCGGCCACGCCCGCGTCTGGCGCTTGTCACATCACAATTGCAGCGCCACATATTTGCGTTTGTGTGGTTACCGCGCGATCTGCTTTCAACGCAGGTACGCTTACAAATCCGCGACAAGCTGCTGGAATTGCCGGGCGCTGAATTGCTCGATTGGAGCCTTGAAGTGGAAGGCGGCGCGCTCGCCATGCTGCAATTCGTGCTTGATGTGCGTGAGGCTAAAGGCGCACCAAATGAGGCGACGTTAGAAGCCGAACTGGAAGAGATGCTGCGCGGTTGGGGCGAAGGGGTCGAACGCGACTTGGCGGCAACCGAAGACCCAGCCCGAGCGGTGGCGATTGCCGCGCGCTATGCCGGGGCATTTTCGCCCGCCTATCGTCTGCGCTATGATACGGCAGAGGCCGCCAATGACATCCGGCGCTTGCGCGCCCTCGCTAACAAAGATGCAGGCCCCGATGGCCCGGCGCGCGATGCCCGGCTGTACCGTCTGGACAAGGATGATGCCGAATTTCTGCGGCTCAAGATTTATCAACACGAAGGTGCGCTGCCGCTGTCTGATGCAGTCCCGGCGCTGGAAAATTTCGGCTTTCGCGTGATCAAGGAAATCCCAAGTGCGCTTAACAGCGGCGCGCTCGGAATGGTGCATGAATTCACGCTTTCTATGGGCGAAGGCGGCGATGCCGCTGCGCTTATCGAACGCGCCGATGTTGTCGAAGGGGCGATCGCCGCCGTACTGAATGGTGAGGCAGAGAACGACCCCTTCAACCGGCTGGTCATCAGCGCCGCGTTAAGCGCGCGTGAGGCCAATTGGCTGCGCGCCTTCTATCGCTATCTGCGCCAGACCGGCACGGGCTTCACCATCTACACTGTGGTCGATGCGCTGGCCGCCGCTGTGCCAGTGACCAAGGCGATGATTGCGCTGTTTACCGCCAATCATGACCCTGATTTTTCTGGCAAGCGGCAAGATGCGGCGAAGTCGGCACAAAACGATTTCACCCGCGGCATCGCCAAGGTTTCTGCGATCAATGATGACCGTTTGCTGCGGCTCTATCATGCGGTGATTGGCGCCATCCTGCGCACCAATGCGTTTGCGCCTGCCGCCGGCGAAGCGCTCGCATTCAAAATCGCTTCTGCGCAGATTCCAGACTTGCCAAAGCCCGTTCCGTGGCGCGAAATCTTTGTCTATTCGCGCCGGGTCGAAGGCATTCACCTGCGCGCCGGAGCGATTGCCCGCGGCGGCCTGCGCTGGTCAGACAGGCGCGACGATTTCCGCACCGAAATCCTAGGCCTGATGAAGGCGCAGCGGGTGAAGAACGCTGTCATCGTGCCGACGGGTGCAAAGGGCGGTTTCTACCCCAAGCAATTGCCATCGCCTGCCAAGGATCGTGATGCCTGGGCGGCAGAGGGTCAGGCCAGCTATGAAATCTTCATCCGCACCCTGCTGTCGATCACCGACAACATTGTGAATGACAAAGTGGTCCATCCCGATGCGGTCGTCGTGCATGACGGGGAAGATCCCTATTTCGTGGTTGCAGCAGACAAAGGCACGGCGCGCTTTTCCGATGTCGCCAATGGCATTGCGGAGAAGCAAAACTTCTGGCTCGACGATGCTTTCGCCAGCGGCGGCTCCAACGGTTATGACCACAAGGCGATGGGCATCACCGCGCGCGGCGCGTGGGTTTCCGTGCAGCGCCACTTCCTCGAAATGGGCGTGGACGTGCAAAGCGAAAGCGTGCGCGTCGCCGGTTGCGGCGATATGTCAGGCGATGTGTTCGGCAATGGCATGTTATTATCAAAGGCCATCAAACTGGTCGCAGCCTTCGATCACCGCCACATCTTTATCGATCCAGATCCCGATCCGGCGAAAAGCTGGAAAGAACGCAACCGAATGTTCGAACTGCCCCGGTCAAGCTGGGAAGATTACGACAAAAAGCTGATTTCTTCGGGCGGCGGCGTGTTTTCACGCGATCAGAAAAGCATCAAACTGCCTAAGAAGGCGCGCGCAATGCTGGGTCTGGAACAGGCCGAAATTGCGCCTGATGATCTGGTGAAAGCGATCCTTAAGGCAGAGCTGGACCTTATTTGGTTCGGCGGCATCGGCACGTATATCAAAGCCGAAAGCGAGAGCGATTCCGCAGTCGGTGATCCGGGCAATGATGCGCTGCGAGTGATTGCTGCCGATGTGAGGGCCAAAGTCATTGGCGAAGGCGCAAACCTTGGCGTGACGCAGGCCGGACGCATCGCATTTTCACTGAACGGCGGGCGGGTCAACACAGACTTTATCGACAATTCGGCGGGCGTCGATTGTTCAGATAATGAGGTCATCATCAAGATCGCGCTGGCGGCGGCGAAACGCGGAGGCAAGCTGAGCGAGAAAAAGCGCGTGGATGTGCTTGAATCGATGACAGACGACGTGGCCGCTATCGTGCTGGAAGACAACCGGCTGCAAGCGCTCGCCCTGTCCATCGCAGAAGCTGGCGGGCCAGAGGCGACCGCATCCTACACCCGCTTGATTGAAACGCTGGAAGACATGGGCGACCTTGATCGCCGCACAGAAGGGCTTGCCCCCAGCGAAGTTCTGATCCGGCGCGCTGGCGATGGCCACGGCATGACCCGGCCAGAGCTGGCTGTGCTGCTGTCTTCCGCCAAACTCGCGCTGCAAGATGCGATTGAGGAAAGCCCGCTGGCACGCGATCCGGCGATGGAAGACACGCTGATTGGTATGTTCCCAGAGCGGATGCAAAACGACTTTGCCAAACAGATTTGCGACCACCGGCTGCGCGGCGAATTGGTCGCGACAGAACTGGCCAATCGCATCGTAAACCGGCTGGGCGTCCTACCTGCATTTGAGCTGGCTGAAGAAGAAGGCGCACCGCTTTCTGCGGTTGCCAATGCGTTCGTTGCGGCGGACAAATTGTTTGACATGCGATCGCTATGGACTGCGATTGACGATGCCAAGATGGACGAACGGGCGCGCATCTTGCTGTTTGAGCGGGTCGCCAATGCCCTGCGCGGCCATATGGCTGACCTGCTGCGCGCGGGCGTTGCCAAGCGGCCACCGGCTGACATGGTCAAAGAGCTATTGGGCGCAACCAAGGAGCTGGATCAGGTCACCGATGCCGTTCTGGCCGGGGAATCGCGCGAACAGGCGGACAAGATGCGCCGCGAACTGATTGATGCGGGCACGCCAGAGGCGCTCGCCAAACGCGTGGTCCACCTGTTCGAAATGGACGGTGTAATTGGCCTCGCAAAGCTCGCGCTTGATGCCGATGTCGCAGCGAGGGACCTGACCGATGCGTTCACTGATCTAGGCATGCGCTTGGGCCTGGACTGGGCGCAATCAACCGCTGCACTGATGGAGCCTTCCGATGTGTGGGAGCGGCTGCTGGTGGCGGGCCTCGCGCGCGATTATCAGCAGATGCGGCTCGACTTTCTGGGCCGGCTGGTCCGGCGCAAGAAAGGCAAGGCCGACCCGGCTAAGGCAGTGGAAGATTGGGCGAAGGAAAACGCAGCCGCAATCCGCCAGTTCAAGGGCATGGTCGGCCGCGCGCAGGCGCACACGCCGGTCGCCCCGGCAGTGCTGGCACAGATCGCCAGCCAGGCGCGCAACTTGCTCGGCGCGTAGGCCGGTTTTGATCGCTTGAGACCCTCAATGCTTGACCTTGCCGCGATTTACAGCAAGCGTTCGCGGCATGAATAGCGCCGATATAGTCATCGTGGGCACCGGGCATGGCGGGGCGCAAGCGGCCATCGCCCTGCGCCAGCAAGGTCATGACGAAACGATCATGTTGATCGGGCGCGAGGCGATGCCGCCTTACGAACGCCCCCCTTTATCCAAGGAATATCTCGCCGGGGACAAAGCGTTTGAACGGATCATGATTCGCCCTGAGAAATTCTGGGCGGACAAGAATATCGCCCTCAAACTGGGCAGCGGCGTCATCGAGATCGATTGGATGGCGCACCAGCTTACACTCTCCAATGGCGAGACGATAACCTATCGCAAGCTGATCTGGGCCGGCGGAGCAGACCCGCGCAGGCTGCCGTGCAAGGGAGCGAATTCATCTGGCGTGTTTTACGTGCGCGATAAACGCGATGCCGATGCCATGATGGCAGCCCTGCAAGGCGGTGCAAAACGCGCGGTCGTGATCGGCGGCGGCTATATCGGACTGGAAGCGGCCGCTGTGCTGCGCAAACTCGGCAGCGACGTGACCTTGCTTGAAGCGCAAGACCGGCTGCTCGCGCGCGTCGCAGGAGAAGAATTGTCAGACTTTTACGCCGCTGAGCACCGCCGTCAGGGTGTGGATGTGCGGCTTGGCGTCAATGTCGAAGAGATCATCGCTGACGATGGCCGCGCGGCCGGTGTGCGGCTGGACGATGGCGAGGTCATTCATTGCGACATGGTGGTTGCAGGCATCGGCATTATCCCTGCCGTTGCCCCGCTGATTGCCGCCGGGGCAGCTGGTTCAAACGGGGTCGACGTGGATGTCTATTGCCGCACCACATTGGATGATATTTACGCAATTGGCGATTGCGCCGCGCACGCAAATCCGTTTGCAGGCAGCGCGGTAATTCGGCTGGAGTCGGTCCAGAACGCGCATGACATGGCAAACACGGTCGCCCGCGCAATCATGGGCGATAAACAGCCCTATCACGCGCTGCCGTGGTTCTGGTCCAACCAATATGACCTGAAACTGCAAACCGCCGGACTTAACACTGGCTATGACGAAACAGTGCTGCGCGGTGATCCTCAAGCGCGCAAATTCACCGTCGTTTATTTGATCGAGGGGCGCCCCGTGGCCTTCGACTGCGTCGGCACGATGAAAGACTATGTGCAGGGCCGCAAATTGCTCGAAGGCGGAGTGGAGCAAGTCGATAGGGACTTGCTGGCTGATCCCGAAGTACCGCTTAAAGAGCTGGGCTAACCCCGCGTGCGCTCCCACTCAAAAACCTGATATGAGGACGCATCTGTTTTGATTGCTGGCAATGATGGAAAGCCCATGCTGGAAGGCATGACAGTCATCGACCTGACCAGCGTCGTCTTTGGCCCATATGCTACGCAAATTCTGGCTGACTATGGCGCGCAGGTGATCAAGATCGAAAGGCCGGGCGGCGATGTGTATCGCCATGGCTCAGCGCCTGCCAAAACGCGCGGCATGGGGCCGGGCTTTATCGCGCTTAATCGCGGCAAAAAATCGCTGATGCTCGACCTCAAAGACGCGGGCGATGCCCAAATATTGCGCGACCTACTGCAATCTGCCGATGTGTTCGTCCATAACATCCGGGCCGAAGCGATTGCGCGGCTGGGCTTTGACTATGAGACGATCAAGGCGCTGAACCCGCAACTGATCTATGTGCATTGCGTCGGCTTTGGCTCAGACGGGCCGTATGCCGGGCTGCAAGCCTATGATGATGTCATCCAGGCCGCTACGGGCGCGGCCACATTATTGCCGCGCGTCGATGGCGATGTTCGCCCGCGCTATCTGCCTTCGCTGATAGCCGACAAAGTCGCCGGATTGCACGCCGCCTATGCGACGATTGCGGCGGTCACTCACCGCCTACGCACGGGCAAGGGCCAGCATGTCGAAGTGCCCATGTTTGAAGCCTTCGCCAGCTTCATGATGAAAGAACATCTCGACGCCAAAACATTCAATCCGCCGAACGGAGACGCTGGATATAGCCGGCAGGTCGATCCTGATCGTCAACCCTTCCCCACGCAAGATGGCTGGATCAGCATCGTGCCTTACACCTTACCACAATTCCCCCAAGTCATTGCCTTGTTGGGTGATCCCGACATGGCTGGGGAGGAACGCTTTAAGGACGCGCGCGGCATTATGCAGGCTTCGGCGCAGCTGTATCAGCGCATGGGGCAGCTCACGCAGACCAAGACCACGGCGCAATGCCTAGAGGCGCTGCGTGCGCACAATATCCCCTGCATGCCGGTTACTGATCTAAACGATGTGATTGATGACCCGCATCTGCGCGAAAGCGGGTTTATCGAACGGTCCGAGCACCCCAGCGAAGGGGCGTTGTTCCAAATGCGAGAGCCAAACAGGTTCAGCGATTGGCAACCGGGGCCGCTGGGTCATGCGCCGCAATTGGGTGAGCATGATGAAGAGTTTCGCGGGGGCCAAGACGACTAGGCTTAAGCCAATCGCGCAGCAGCCCATTCGGCTGCGTCCGCCACGACTGGGTCCGCATCGTTGCACAATTCGCGCACTTGGCAAAGCAGCGCCGGATCGCCGCTGTTACCGGCGGCATACAGGCAATTGCGCACAAACCTATCCCGCCCGATCCGCTTAATCGGAGAGCCAGAGAATAACGTGCGAAACCCAGCATCATCCAGCGCCAGCAATTCAGCGAGGCGCGGCGCGGCCAGCTCAGCGCGCGGCAGATATTCGCGCGCGGCCTGCGCGGCAGAGGCGAACTTGTTCCACGGGCACACCGCAAGACAATCATCACAACCATAAATGCGGTTGCCCAGTGCCTCGCGGAATTCCTCTGCCACCGGGCCTTTATGTTCGATGGTCAGGTAAGAGATACAGCGCCGCGCATCAAGGGTGTAGGCAGTCGGGAAAGCATCGGTTGGACACGCATCCAGACACGCGTTGCAGCTGCCGCATTGGTCGCGGTGCGGCTCTGATAGTTCCAGATTGTGCGTGGTGTAAATCGCCCCAAGAAACAGCCAGCTGCCATGATCCGGGCTGACCAGATTGGTGTGCTTACCCTGCCAGCCAAGGCCCGCCGCCTCACCCAGCGGCTTTTCCATAACCGGGGCCGTATCGACGAAAACTTTCACTTCGGCTTCGGGGGTTTCCGCCACCAACCAGCGCGCAAGGCGTTTCAGGCGCTTTTTGATGACATCATGATAATCCTTGCCCTGCGCATAAACAGAAATGCGCGCGCGGTCGCCATGTGCTTCCAGCGCCATTGGATCATTCGCCGGGGCATAACTCATGCCCAATGCAATCACCCGGCGCGCCTGTGGCCACAATCCTTGCGGGGACCGGCGATGGTGTTCGCGCGTCTCCATCCACTCCATTGTGCCGTGATACCCTTCGCCGAGCCATTGCTCCAATCGCTCTGCGCGTAGCGGGTCTTCGGCCGCCTCAGCTACGCCAACGCTAGCAAAACCCAGCTCTAGCGCCTGCGTTATCAGCCGCGAAGTCAGATCATTGGTTGCACTCGCGTTAACCACGCTTAGGGTTACTCCCGTTTAGGTGCGCGCTCTATCCGAGCGGGCATGGATATGGCGGTAAAAGATCACACGCTTGTGAGCAATGACAGCGACATCGCAATTGGCGAAACCGATGCAGACCCACGCCCGCTGGCGATCGAAGCGCGCGGGCTGGTCAAACGTTTCGACGGCACATTGGCTGTCAGCGGAGTAGATCTGGCCGTGCCCGAAGGCGCGATCTACGGCATTCTCGGCCCCAATGGCGCGGGCAAGACGACGACTTTGCGCATGCTGCTGGGTATTATTGACCCGGATGAAGGCGTGCGCCGCGTGTTCGGATATGACCAGCCGCACGATATTGGCCGACTAATCGGCTATTTACCCGAAGAACGCGGGCTGTACCCGGCAATGAAATGCATCGAAGCCATCGCATTTATGGGCGCATTGCGCGGACTACCTCTGGCCGAAGGGCGTAGGCGCGGCAAAGAACTGCTGGAACGCCACGATCTAGCCCATGCTGCCGACCGCCAGATCCGCCAATTGTCAAAAGGCATGGCGCAAACGGTGCAATTGCTCGGCACGTTGGTCCACAGTCCGCGCTTGGTCGTTCTCGATGAGCCATTTTCCGGTCTTGATGCCATCAACCAAGGCAAGCTGGAACGGATGATCCGGGCCCTCGCCGATGACGGCGTTACGGTTATCTTTTCCACTCACGTCATCCACCATGCAGAGCGTCTATGCGAAGGTGTTGCGATCATCGCCGGAGGCAAAGTACCTTATGCGGGCAGTGTCGAGGCCGCGCGGGACCGCATCCCGGCGCAAGTCCGATTGGAAACGCGCGCACGAGAAGGCGGGTGGACCGCCGCTTTGCCAAATGATGCAAGGCGCGAGGGAGATTTTTTCTATTTCTCATTACCAGAAACCGGGATTGAGCCGTTGCTGCGCGACCTGATCGAAGGCGAGGCAGGCATTCTGTCGCTTTCTATTGAGCGCGCTGGATTGCACGACGCCTTTGTCCATATCGCGGGCGAGGCGGCAGCGCGCCAGCTTGAGGCTGATCAGAGCGGAGCTGCATCATGAGTGCATTCGATCAAGCCGCCGCTGATGCAAAGCCGCGCCTTTCACGGCTTGAGGCGGCATGGGTCATTGCCCGCCGGGATTTTGTGGCCGTGCTGTTCAGCCGCGCCTTTCTCTTCTTCCTGCTCGGCCCACTCTTCCCGGTGTTGATCGGCGGCATTGCGGGCAGCATTGGCAAATCGGTTTCGCAGCAAACTGTCAGCGTCCAGGTTGGCATCGCGATGAGCGAGGCGGACAGCGCAGCGATGATGGCGGCGAGCGACAACCTTCGCCCGCAATTGGGCAGCTTCTTGCCGCGCTTGACGAATGTGCCTGAGGCGCACGGCAACCCTGATTTTGATGCGCGCGAGTATATGGAGGCGCGGCGCGGGAATTATGCCGCAATTCTAACCGGCACGATTGAGCAGCCCGAACTGGTGGGCACAGAACGTCAAGTCGGACGCTGGAGCGGTCCGGTGCAAATGCTCGCGGCTGAAACGCGGGCAAACGCTGGGACAGACTTTCCGCAGGTGACGACACAGATTGTCGCCAGCAGCGCCGCAGCGGAGCGCACAAGCCGGGTCCGCACCGCGCAGGCAGCGCAAATGGTGTTGTTCCTGCTGACGATCCTGCTGGGCGGCATGGTCCTTTCCAACCTCGCGGAGGAAAAGGGCAATAAGATCATCGAAATTCTAGCCGCAGCCTTGCCAATGGATGCGGTGTTCATGGGCAAGCTGTTTGCGATGCTGGCCGTGAGCTTTGTCGGGATCATCGTTTGGGGCACATTTGGCTGGGCGTTTTGGGCCGTGGCAGAGGACGCCATCGTCACCGTCACGCAAACCAATTACCGCGATCTTCCCGGTCCTGCGGTCGGCTGGCCGGTCTTCATCAGCCTTGGGGTGATCTACTTCTCAATGGCATATCTACTGCTGGGGTCGCTGTTCCTAACGATTGGCGCAATGGCCAGCACGGTTCGCGAGGTGCAAACCATGTCGATGCCGGTGACGATGCTTCAGATCATGGTGTTCTTCCTGTCAGCCGCCAATATTGGCCAGACGGGCACACCGATGGAGCTGACATCCGTTATCTTCCCGCTCTCATCCCCGTTCGCCATGATCGCCCGCGCCGCGATTGAGGAAACGCTGTGGACACATGCCGCCGCGCTCGCGTGGCAGGCCTTTGCAGTCCTTGTGCTCGTCAAAGGCGGTTCGATGCTGTTCCGCAAACGCGTGATGAAATCGGGCAGCGGCGGCCGAGCGAAAAAGCGCCGTTTCTGGCAGCGCCGCAGCGATACGGCTCAACCCGCTGAATAGGTTCGATTTCGCAACCGACTATTGACACACGTGTCAGTTAAGGCAGGATGCGACTCAACCGGCAGGTGCAAAACGCATCGCCTTTTGCGGAGAGAACATTATGGCGACCATGGCACCCCAGCGCCCCAAAGTGCGCAGCGAACCTAGCGCCTATGAGGCGCTCAAAGCGCATTACGAAAAGCATCCGGAAGAACGCCCAAGCCATCCGCACAAATGGGATCTCAGCCGCTCAGACATTTACTTTGAGGACAAATGGCAGCCCATCGTCGCCGAAATGCAAGCGGCAGGCCCGCTGCATTATATCCCGGAAAGCCCCTATGGCCCCTATTGGTCAGTGGTCGGGCACAAGGCTATCCAGCACATTGAGGCTTTGCCTGAAACATTCTCTTCAAGCTGGGAATATGGCGGGATCACGATCCTTGAACGGCTAAGCGAGGAAGAGATCGCAGCAAGCGGATCGGACCGGCGAGAACTGCCAATGTTCATCGCGATGGACCGTCCGCAGCACACCGGCCAGCGCCGCACCGTAGCGCCCAAGTTCACGCCATCCGCCATGGCTGACATGGAAACTGAAATCCGCGCACGTACCGGCGAATTACTCGATACATTACCGCGCGGCGAAGTGTTCGATTGGGTCGACAAAGTCTCGATTGAACTGACCACTGGAATGCTCGCCATCCTGTTCGGCTTCCCATGGGAGGACCGGCGGATGCTCACGTTCTGGTCCGATTGGTCAGGCGACACAGAGATCGCCGGTGTGCGCGAACTCGATGAACTGCGCTGGGAATTGCTGCATGAAATGGCGGCCTATTTCCAATCGCTATGGATTGAGCGCACGCAGGATAAAGAGCCGGGCAACGATTTGATTTCGATGATGGTTCATTCCGAAGCGATGAACCAGATGCGCCCGGAGGAATTCATTGGCAATCTGGTGTTGTTGATCGTCGGCGGAAATGACACCACGCGCAATTCGATGAGCGGTTTTGTCCATGCGCTCGACAAATTCCCCGACCAGCGCAAGCTGTTCGAGGACAACCCCGATGTGATCCCCAATGCCGTGCAGGAAATGCTGCGGATGCAGACGCCGCTGGCGCATATGCGCCGCACCTGCACCGAGGACACAGAAGTGTTCGGCCAACATATCAAAAAGGGCGACAAGGTCGTGTTGTGGTATCTCGCGGCCAATCACGAGGAAGCGGTCTTCCCAGATCCGCACACGCTAGACCTGGAACGCGAAAACGCTCGCCGCCACATTGCATTTGGGTACGGTATTCACCGCTGTGTCGGCGCGCGTTTGGCGGAGCTGCAATTGCGCATCCTTCTCGAAGAAATGCACAAGCGGCGGATGCGGGTGCACGTCGCTGGCGATGTAGAGCGAGTGCGCGCAAACTTCGTGCATGGTTTCCGCGAGTTAGAAGTGGAAATCACTGAATTTTAGCAGATCATTGCGGCGCAAAAACGTAACCTTTTGCCGGGTCCGTGCGTATCTATGGATAGAGCCATTCTTTCAGATTACACGAGCACGTATCATGCCTGATTTTATTTCGCACCGACGCACCATCCTTGGTCTGATGGGCCTAGGCGCTGCCATGCCGCTAATCGTGGCGTGCGGCTCCGCCACAGCGCAGGCCCACAAGAGCTTCCCCGTCACCCGCACAAACGCGCAATGGCGCGCTCGTCTGACGCGCGCGGAATATCGCATCTTGCGTGAGGCGGGGACTGAGCGCGCTTATTCTTCTCCGCTCGACAAGGAAAACCGCAAAGGCACGTTCGTTTGCGCCGGATGCGGCAACAAAGTCTATTCCTCCGCCCACAAATACGACAGCGGGACGGGCTGGCCGAGCTTTTACAAAGCGATAGATTCCGGCGCTGTCGGCACCTCGACCGATTACAAGATCGGCTATCCCCGCACCGAAGTGCATTGCGTGGATTGCGGCGGGCATTTGGGACATGTCTTTGGCGATGGCCCGCCCCCAACGGGCAAGCGGCACTGTATCAACGGTTTAGCGATGAACTTTGTGCCAGCCTAAACTGGGGAATCGGGGCATCAGTCGCGATTAATCCGCCACAGCTTCAAATTGGTCGGCTGTTTAAGCGCAACTGGCTCAAGCCATTCAGGCGCATCATTATCAATCAACCGCGCGGCAAACCCATCAGGGGCAGCCGCCGCGTACATCAGCGCCTCTGACTGATCTGGGCATAGCGCGACATAGCTCGTGCCGCGCTGCACCAGTGTAGCCTTAGCTTCCGATGCGCTGCCCATTGAAGTTGCGATCAGCACCCGCATCCCGTCTGATCCGCGGTGATGGCCAGTGGCAACCACGGTATGATCGGTTTCCAGCAGCAAGCGCGGAGAAATATCCATCGGCGCAAACACTTCGCCTTTTGCCAATGCGCGCAGCGATGGGGCGCTGTCAGCGATCTGGCACGAAGACGCTTTGCGCACTTGCTGCATCTGCGCGGCGCCGTTCTTGGAAGCCTGCGCAGGGATCGCCCATCCTACCAGCATCAGCGGCAATGTCGGCAGCAATGCGAGCACCACAGCGACCAAAGCAAAGGCGCGCGGCGCAGGCTTGCGCATCGTGCGGATGTTCCGCAGCCATTGGTTGACCTGCCAGGCGAGCGGAACAGCGGCGATCACGCCTGCCACCGCGCCAGCACGCGCGACCAGCAGCGAAACTGCCAAGGCGGCGATCAGCACAATCGTATAATCAATCCAGAACCGGCGCAGCCAATCGTGAGAGCGTGACACCAGATTGAGCGCGGCGATCACGCCAATGCTGGGCGCGACCACATATTGCAGCGCGGTCTTCAGCTTTTGGTCCCACACCGGCATGCCTTCGCCGACATTCACATACCAGTATTGCTCAACCAGTGGATCAAGCGCGGCAAACCCGCCGCTGGCGCATTGCGGCGCGGCATAAAACAGCATGCCCAGCGCCCCTGCACCCGTCACGCCAAAGCCAGTGAGAACTGCGATTTTGGGCAGCGGTTCAGCCTTAGACAGCAGCGTCAGCGCAGCCGCGCCCCATGCAAACATGGCGATGTGAACAGGGCCAATCGCATCGCAATAGACGGCAAGATCGCTAAAGCCGCGTGTGCCTATGAACAACGCTGCACTCGTGATGGCGAGCGATTGCATCGTCGCGGTCAGCCACACGCGGTCATTGCGATTACGCAACCAGCGCAGCGCCGTGACACCGCAAATGGCGGCGGCCAGCGGAAGCCCTTCGATTGAGATCGATATCCAGACCGCCAGCGACACGCCGACGGCTATTCCGCCAATCAGGCCTCTGCGCGTCATCAAGCCATTTATCGCAGCCAGTGCGCACACGATTTGCCAGCCATGATGGTCAATGCGCAGCGGACCGAATTGAAACAAGACGGGCACGGACATGGCAATGACAAGGCAAGTCATCATCGCCTCTTCCCCGCCCATCAGCCGCCATGCGATTCGCGCGGCGAGCAGCATGACAATACCAAGCGTAACGAGCGGCACGATAACCAGCGCGGCCAACTCAGCAGAGGCTGATCCCAGCAGCGGGGTAAGCGCAATAATGATCGCGGCAAGCGGAAGATCGACGAGGCGCGACCAATGCATAGGTACGCCGCCATCCGGCGCGTTCACGCGGGTTTGGGTCAGGTCAAACCAGCCTTGTCCAGCGATAAGATCACGCACTTGAAGAAGGCGCATCGTGTCATCCGGGTCAGGAAAGCGCAGCGCCGAAATCGCGCTGTAATGCACCAGCAGAAGCAATGCGCAAACCGCACCCCACGCCAGGCCAACGCGCGTCAGCAATTCTGGCGTGAGGCAGGATTGGCGGCGGCTCGTAAGCATCGCTTCATGCCCCTGCTTGCGCGCGGAACACGATTTTGCTGCGCAGCAGCCACGTCGCGGTGAAGGAAACTATGATCGCAAAACCTTTGGCGATGCGCGGATCAAATCCGGCCCAATCGCTCAAACCAACAATTCCCGTGGTGAGGCCAAGGCCGACCAGCGCGGAAACGACAAACAATGTCTTTTGTTTTGTGCGCTCAGCCCCGCCTTCGGCAACGGTCGCGTGGAACACAGCCCGGCTAGAGATCAGCCAATGCGCCAAAATACCCAGCGAATAGCCGATAAAAGAGGCGAACGCCGCAGCCACGCCGAGCGACATCAGCGCCAAAAAGCTGCCAACATCCACGGCCAGCGCGCAAACGCTGGCAAGCACATAGAGGATGAACGTCCGGTCCAGCAGCTTTCTGACGATGAGCGCGGCCTCAGCCATCGGTCGGCTCTGCGGCAAAATCATCGCGCCATTGCAGGTATAGGTAAGGCACGCGGTCAGGCGCGAATTGTTCACGCAGGCGGCGGTCAAAATAGGGCGGCATATGATCGCCAAGGATCAGGAAATCCGTTGGCGGAAAGTCTGGTTTGCCAATCTCTGCTACCAGCGCCTTTTCCAACTGATCCCATAAAGAAAATTGGCGGCAGATCATTGGGTAATCACGCGCCAATTCAGGCGATAGCTGCTCGCAATTATCGACCTCAAGGTTGACCCCGCTGGGAACGGGAAGGTGCGAGTTCACCGTCAACCAATAGACCAATTGCGGCTTATCGGTGGACTTTAGCTGCTCAGCGAGCTGCGCTGGCACATCACGGTCACAAGCTCCGGGGAACACGCCGCCGCACACTTGCGCGCCCGCATCGGTCAGTTCGTCGGCAAAGCGGCTGGTTTCAAAACCAATGCCGGGATACCAGGTTTCACGGTCGAAAAAGAAACCTGCAAAACTGTGCAGGGCGTGGGTTTCATATCCTGCATTCTTCATACGCGCAGGCAGGCACGATGCGTCTCCGCCCGCATCGACAATCTCATAATAATCGCCCCACCGGCCGCACAGCTCGCGCACTTCGGCGGCGGTGGTGGAATTGTAATAAAGCGATGTGCCGCTGCTGGCGGTGAAGCGTTCGCGCATCATTGGCGTGTCGAGGCCGCTGAACAGCAGGCGTTCCATCTCCGCATTTTCCACCGGCACACCCATGGATTCGACCATGATTATCGCAAGGTTGCGGTTATTGGCGATGGCGTTTTGTTCAGCGCCGGTCGCCATCATCGCGGATTCAAACGGAGCATCCGCGCTGGCAGCTTGCTTGTAATGACCGCGCATCCCTTGTCCCATCCACAGATCGAGCCCGGCCAGCGCCAATGTGGCCACAACAGCCGCAAGGGTTGGCCGCCAATCGATAAAGGCGCTGTCGCGGCGCACCGCAAACCAGGCGCCAACGACAACGACAACGATCATGCACGCGCCAAAGACATATTCCAGCGATTGCGCTGGCTGTATCTCCATCATGAAGCGCAGCGAATAGAGCAGCGATCCAATCGCAAGGTTGAAAACGGCGGCGACAAAAGACAGCACCGAATAAGTCAGCACAGCGAGGAATGCGATAAACTGCGCCCATGCTGGCGCGCGGCGTACAATCAGGCCAATCACGCCGGCGGCCAAAATTGGCTCGTGGCGCGGAGGCGAACCGATTAGCCACAATGGCAAGAACGCAATATTGGTCAAAACAACCCAAATGAGCAGCCAGTTTAGCAGCTTGCCCCATTCGGGCTTTGGCTTTGCCTCAGCTTCGCTGGGCGCGGCGTTTAGGCGCTGCTCCAGATCCAGCGGCATTGCGGTCATTGGGGCAGTGAGTGGCGCAAGCATCAGGCCGCATCCCGGTCATTTACAATGCGTTTCGGCACGTCCCTCATGGAATTAAGCGCGGCGGCTTGATCTTCGGTGACACGCTGCTGCGCGTTTGCATGTTCAGGGGTATTTTCAGCGGCTTCTTGCGCCGCTTCGCGCGCCGGAATGGCGATCTCTTCGCCTTCATCGCCAGCTTCGTGATATTCCGCGTCTTCATTGACGCACCACGTGTCATAGACCCGCTCACCAGCCAGAATATTCTCAACCGTCAGCATCGCGGTCATCATCGCGTGATCCTGATTGTTGTAACGGTGCATACCGTTGCGGCCGACCATGTGCAGCGACGGGAATCTCTGTTCGAGTTCGACGCGCATGGCATCGACATTCGCCTCGTATTCGTCATCATAGACCGGATAGGCTTTTTCCTGACGAACAACTGCGCCGCTGACGACTTTGTCAGGATCGCACAGGCCCAGAATTTCCATCTCGCGGGTGGCTTGCGCCACCAGATCATCGTCAGATGATGACCACAGGCCGTCCCCTTCGAAGCAGAAATATTCCAGACCCACGCAGGCCATATCCTCATCCGGCACCATTTCTGGCGACCAGCTGCGGAAGTTTTGCACGCGCCCTACCTGCACGCGGTCATCATGGATGTAGATCCAATTGTCCGGGAACAGATCTTCAGATTTCACCATGAGAGCCACGGTAAGGAAATCGCGATATTTAAGATTGCTTGCCTCAAGGCTTGATTGCGGCAGCGGGTGCAGACGCTTGGAAAGCTCACGCATTGGCGCTGAACTGATCGCATCCTTAGCGCGGATCTGCACTTTGCCTTGCTTGCTGGTCGCGGTCATCGACCAGCCGCCGTTACCATCACTGGCGAGCTGTTCAAGCGCATGGCCCATCAACACCTGGCCCTTGCCAGTGGCAAGAATGTGATCGCGCGCGGCATCCCACATCATGCCCGGGCCAAAGCGCGGATAGCGGAAGGTTTCGAGCAAGGTTTTCACCTCTTGCCCGTCATTTGGCTTCTTGTTGAGACCAAGCGAACGCTTGATCCCATCAGTCACAGCGTTCCACAGTGACAGGCCCTTGATGCGCTGCGCCGCCCAGTCAGCGCTCATCTCATCACATGGCATGCCCCACACCTTTTCAGTGTAGGTTTTGAAGAAGATCGAATAGAGTTTCTTGCCGAACTGGTTGGTGGTCCAATCCTCAAAGCTTCTCACATCTTTAATCGGAAATAGTTTGTATCGCAGATAGCTGAGCATGCAGGCGCTGGATCGCAGAATACCCAAATTGCCGAGCGCTTCGAAGGCGCGCAGCGGGTAAGAATAAAACTTACCTTCATAATAGATGCGGCTCATCCGGGGGCGCTGGATGAAGTCATCCGGCAGGATCTCATTCCACAGGTCAACGACCTGCTGCGACTTTGAGAAAAAGCGATGCCCGCCAATGTCGAACCGATACCCTTCGTGTTCAACCGTGCGGCTTATGCCGCCGACATAGGTTTCGTCTTTCTCGATAATCGCAACCGATTTGCCTTGCTTTGTCAGCAAATAGCCAGCGGTCAAGCCAGCCGGTCCTGCGCCGATGATTGCTACATCAACATCAAGAATACCCGCTTGCTCGGAAACACCTTGCCGCATTCAAACCCCCGTTTGGATCGCCAAACAATTTTGGCTCTCACCGGGAGTGAAGGAAAATGGTTAGCAGGTGGTAAACACGCTCCGCAAAACATCGTAAATAGGGTGCCTAGTCGTGATCAAGCAGCACTGGAGCCTGCAATTGCGCGGCCAGACGGGCGAAATCGCCCAAAGTGTATGTGTCATCAAACACCAATCCATAATGCCGATCACGGCGCCAACGAACCTTGGCCCGCACTTCCTTAAAGCCTTCTCCGACGACACGCAGGGTTTGATCAATCGCGAAAATCTCATCGCATTCGATCCGGGCGCCTTGCTGAGAAAGGTTTTCGACCACCGCCTCGCAGGTCCCTGCTAGGGTTGAAACAGTGACCGGGAAATACATACCGAGCCGCAGGCCGCGCTTGGGGTATTCGTTCGCTTCGTGGACCAATTGAGCGACATTGACCGCCTTGGTAAATTCAAAGCCAGCCTCATTACCTTTGGCCCAAACATTGCGAATTTCGTAGGACTCACCGCCCGGCATGTGCAGCTCGATCGTTTCGCAAGATGGCAGCTTGTGGAATAAGCGAACGCTGACGCCGGTTTCTGAAACGTCGCGAATAACGCACACGAACTCACCTTGGCCTGAAACCAGTCGAGCGGCGCGAATCAGCAAGGTGAAGCGGGGTGCAGCACGCAGCTCTGCTGGCGGCGCGCCAACGTCCTCTCCTATGTCAGGCGGTTTTGCCGCGTGCTCCATCGATTTGTTCCTGCCTGTCCAGCCAGACGACCCGGCCCCAATGCTCGGTTCCCCGAGCCCCCTTCATTGGCGAGCGTGATATGCCGTTGGAGGTTAAGGCGAAGATAACGCGCGCCTAGGCATCAACCGACGATGGACCCTAAGGGCGGAGCGGATGTAAAAAGGGCAACGTGCGGGTGGCGGGACTCGAACCCGCACGAGCTAAAGCTCAGGGGATTTTAAGTCCCCGGCGTCTACCATTCCGCCACACCCGCGCGATGCGTTCCCTAGCGCCACTTATGCTGCGCGGCAACGCGGGTTTTCACGCAAATATGCTTCAAGCCCTCGCAGGCCAGTTTTGCAATGATGGACAAGCCGGGCCGATTGAGGCAGCAGCACCGCTTCATCCCCATCGGCAAGGCGAGCGCGAACCATGGCTGGCGAGAGCACGAACGATATCATCACCACAATCCAGCCAGCGGTAACCCTGCTTGGTTTGGGGATTGGTGCAGCGTTGGTCTCGCGCGCGTGCCGACTCAATCCGATTGTCGGCTATCTCGTCCTTGGCCTAGGCATCGCCGCATTGGGATATCGAGAGGCATTCAGCGGACCGGTGGTTGCGACACTGGCAGAAGCGGGCGTGATGTTCCTGCTGTTTAATCTGGGTCTGCATTTCTCACTCGGCAAAATACGCGAGGAAGCGGGCAACATCTTCGGTTTTGGCAGTTTGCAAATGCTGATCGCGGGCGGAGGGTTTGCCGCGCTGTTTTTTGCCATTGGTCTGCCGCCAGCCTTCGCGATCATCGGCGGGTTTGCAATGGGACTTTCCTCGACAGCGGTGGTGATCGGCCTGGTGAGGGAACGCAATCAGGAAGATTGCCCGGTTGGCCGCGCATCGCAATCGATCCTGATTTTCCAAGACATCGCGGCGATCATGCTGTTGGTGGCGGCGGGCGCGCTAGGCAGCGGCGGAGCGTTGGGTCCGGCATTGGGTATGGCCGGACTAAAGGCGCTCGCGGCATTTGCGGTCGCTGTCGTTTTTGCACGCTACTTCACCGCGCCTTTGTTCCGTTTGATCGCGCGCGCCGGCTCTAGCGAGGTGTACACTGCAACCGCATTGTTCATCGCGCTTGCCGCTGGCTGGGCGACCGGCGTTGCGGGACTTTCGCTTACGCTCGGCGCGTTTCTGGGCGGAATGGCGGTTGCAGATTCGCGCTATCGCATCATGGTTCAGACGGAAATTGATGCGTTTCGCGGGCTGTTCCTCAGCTTCTTCTTTATCTCGGTCGGGCTTTCAATCGACACGCTTATTCTTGCTAATAACTGGATGCTGGCGGTGGCTGGAGCCGCCGCGCTTATTGCGCTTAAGTGTCTTCTCAACGTAGTGGCAGGCCTCGCCAATCGTTGGTCTGCACCGGGCTCCATTCAGCTGGGCTTTCTACTTGGGCAAGGCAGCGAGTTTGCGCTGGTGATCTTCGCTCTGCCGACAGTCGCTGCACTGGTCGATCCGATTGAGCCGCGCTTCTTGCCAATTCTTGTCACTGCGATTGCGATCAGCCTCGCGGTCACGCCGCTTATTTCCAATATCGGCCGCAGGCTGGCTGGCAAATTGCGGCGCGGCCCGGCGGATGAGAAGATGGCAGGCGATGATGCGGCGGTTGTCATCGTGGGCCTGGGACCGTCCGGGCGCGCCGTCGCAGATGCGCTGGCCCTCAATGACATTGGTTATCTCGCGGTGGAATCTGAAACGCAGCGGTTCGAGATTGCGCAGGCCGATGGCTATCACGTGCATCACGCAGTGGCTGCCGATCCGCGCAGTTGGGATGCGCTGGGCATGGTCAAGCGTGAAGTTGTGCTTGTCTCAACCGGCAATGTGCAATTGACCCGCGAACTATCTCCGCTGGTGAAAGAGCGCCTGCCAGATGTTCAGCGGATTATCTCCGTACGCGGATCAAGCGAGGCACAGATGCTTCACGATACAGGCGCGCGCGTTATTGATGTGACCGCGCCGGGGGGATTGGAAGAAGTGGTAGCGGCGGTGTTTGGCGCGATTGGGGCAGAGCGCACGCGCAAGGGCGGCCACGATCAAGCGCCAGCCGCAGCAATGCAAGACGCAGCTTAAAGCGCGCCGTCATGGGATTTTGATTGAAAGAAGCAGGCGTAAGCCCGCCTGGCCGCGTGGCTCGAACCTTAGTCGTTCAAGCGGCGGCGCATTTCCTTGCCAGCCTTGAAGTAAGGGACCCGTTTGGCAGGGACCTGAACCGTCTCACCCGTGCGCGGGTTACGCCCTTGGCGCGCTTCGCGTTCGCGGGTTGAAAAGGCCCCGAAACCGCGCAGCTCAACCCGGCCACCTTCGGCAAGACGTTGAGTAATCTCATCGAAGAATATATCGACCACCTGCTCGATCTCATCGGCACGCAGTTCTGGATTGTCTTTGTGAAGCGCCTGCAGCAGCTCGGACCTAATCATTTGTATCTCCCGCTCATGCGCCCGACTGGGCGCAAAGCCATCGAGGTTTCCCTCATTTGCGATGTTCAACCCCGACCCGATAGGCTGCGACTGTGAATGTATTCTGCCAGAGGCTTGCAAATCTCGCAAGCCACCACGCAAAATTGCTGAGTTGCCTTAACAAGCGGTGCCATATCACACTGCGCTGATCAGCTCAAAAGCTCAGTTTGGTTCAACCAAATCGGCCAAATCAATGCCCAGCCGATCCATTCTGGCACGGATTTCCGGCCATTCTTCGGCCAAAAACTGCTCTCGCTCGCTAGAGCATAATTTATCAGCTGCACCGTGCACGACATACATGCCAACGCCGCGCTGCACCTCTACCAAGCCATCATTTTGAAACTGCTGATAAGCTTTGGCGACCGTCAGCGGGTTTGCACCCTGTTCAGCAGCCAGAGCGCGCACTGACGGCAGCATTTCGCCTTCGGGATATTTGCCCTCAATAATGGCAGCCGCGATCTGATCGCGCAATTTGAGGTAGACAGGTCGACTCTGGCTCATAGGTCCCTCTTTCGGTGCTGTAGTGCCATAATACACCGAAGCGCGTCAAGTTCCCGAAAAAGTGCGCGCCTGCGGCAACATGCCTCACAAAAAGGGCGGTTTCACCCGCAACTAACGCTTCACACTTGCGATCAAGACGTTAGGGTGCGCCGCTTGAAGCGCCCTTGGGAGGGGTAGCTTAGATCATTTAAGCAAAGGGGCCTCTGGCTAATGCATGAGCTAATTTTCACATTCGATTCTGCGTTCGAGATGTGGACGTTTTGGATCGCCGTAGTCGCCCTGGCGGGCTTTCTACTGGGCGGCTTGGTTTTGATTACTCGCCCCGAGGCGGAAGTCATCGGCCATCCAAAGGGTCTGTTTCTGCTGTTCATGGCAGAAATGTGGGAGCGCTTTTCTTACTACGGTATGCGCGCTCTGCTGATTTTCTACCTCATCCAACATTGGATGTTTGCAGAAGACAAGGCCTACGTCATCTACGGCGCCTACACCGCGCTGGTTTACATTGCGCCGGTTGTAGGCGGCTACCTCGCTGACCAGTTCATCGGCCAGCGTAAAGCCGTGCTGTTTGGTGCGGTCCTGCTGACGGTAGGTCACTTCTTCATGGCTTTCGAAGGAGGCGGAGGACAGGACGATCCCATGATCAATGTCTTCTGGCTGGCATTGGCATTGATCATTGTCGGCTCAGGTTTCCTGAAAGCAAATATCTCCGTAATCGTCGGTCAGCTTTATGAGCGCACCGACATCCGCCGCGATCCAGCATACACCATTTTCTACATGGGCATTAATGTTGGCGCGGCCACCGCATCGATCATCTGCGGCTTCCTGGGCCAGACCTACGGTTGGGAATACGGTTTTGGTCTCGCTGGTGTGGGCATGCTTATCGGTCTCATTTTCTTCATCGTTGGCAAGCCGTTGCTGCTTGGCAAAGGCGAACCCAAAGACCCGGCTAAGATTGCTGGCGGGAAAGAATGGGCCATCTATGGCGCCGGCCTTGCGATGGTAGGCTTGTGCTGGCTCGCCATTCAATATCAGGATCTGGTTGGCGCGGTGCTAGGCATCTTTGGCGGTGCTCTCGTGCTTTACGTGCTTTACACGGCGGTCGCGAAATTGGCCCCAGAAGAGCGCGATCGCATCTTCGCGGCCATGTTCCTTATCTTGGTGTCGATTGTATTTTGGGCACTGTTTGAACAAGCAGGATCGTCGCTCAACGTATTCACCGACCGTCATGTTGACACCCAAGGGGTCAACGCCTCGATGTTCCAATCGATCAATGCGATTTACATCGTCTTGCTTGCCCCGATCTTCGCCATGCTATGGCAAGGGCTCGCATCGAAAGGCGCTGAACCATCGACGCCAATGAAGTTTGGTCTCGCCGTTATTCAGGTCGGCCTTGGCTTCCTCGTGCTTGTATGGGGCGCGGAAACCGCTGGCATCAATGTGCCAACGCCGGTGATCTTCATCTTCCTGATTTACCTGCTGCACACCACTGGTGAGCTGTGCCTCAGCCCGGTTGGCTTGTCGGCGATGAACCGGCTTTCACCGGGTCACATGGCATCGCTGATCATGGGCACTTGGTTCTTTGCCTCGGCCACCGGCAACTTTGCAGCAGGCCTGATCGCTTCAGCGACAGGCGGCGATGGCGTTGGCGAAGAAGCGGGCAAACAGCTGGTGCTGGATGTGTACTCAACTGTTGGTTGGTATGCTGTTGGTATCGGCGTCGCCGTCATGGTCATTTCGCCATTGGTCAAACGCTTGATGCACCTTGATACATTGCAGGATGACGTTGTGCTCGCTGGCGCAGCAGAAGCTGGCCTTGAGGCGCAAGAGGCAGGCATTCACCCGGCCTCTCGGCCTGCTGAGTAAGACAGACAAAAATGAGGAATATGATGCGAGCAAGAGCGCTTCTCACTGGATTGGGGAGCGCTCTTGCGCTCGCCGCCTGCACCACGGCCAACGGGGCGGACGACACGTCCGTCAAATCCGCGTCGTCGTCCGACGAGCCGCGTAGCGTATTTATGGGAGAGGACGGCAATGTCCCGTTCCCTTCAACCTATAAGGCCTATCCCGGCGCTGCGACGGCTCTGGTCGGCGCGACTGTTTATGACGGCGCGGGCGGACGCATCGACAACGGAACCGTCCTTTTCCGCGATGGCAAAGTGGTTGCCATTGGCGCCAGCAACACAGCAACCGATGGTTATCAAGTCATCGATGGCTCAGGCAAATTCGTGACACCGGGCGTGATCGACATTCATTCTCACCTCGGCGATTATCCATCGCCCTCTGTTCCAGCGCACGCAGACGGCAATGAAGCCACCGCGCCCACCACGCCAGATGTGTGGACGGAACATTCCGTCTGGCCGCAAGATCCCGGTTTCAGCCGCGCGATGGCAAATGGCGGAATTACGTCGCTGCAAATCCTTCCCGGCTCAGCCAACCTCATGGGCGGCCGAGCGGTCACGCTTAAAAACGTGCCCAGCCGCACGGTGCAGGGCATGAAATTCCCCGGCGCACCTTACGGCTTCAAAATGGCCTGCGGTGAGAACCCCAAGCGGGTTTATGGCGGGCGCGGGCGCAAGCCCTCCACTCGCATGGGCAATTTTGCGGTCAATCGCCAAACATGGCTCGATGCGATCGCCTATGCTGAACAAGACGATCCCAAGCGCGACCTTGGCAAGGAAACGCTTGTCGGTGTGCTCGACGGAGATATCCTGGTTCACAACCACTGCTACCGCGCGGATGAAATGGCGCTGGTGATGGATATGGCCAAGGAAATGGGCTATAAAGTCAGCACGTTCCACCACGCGGTTGAAGCCTATAAAATCGGCGATCTGCTGCGCGAAAACGACGTGTGCAGCGCGATCTGGGCTGATTGGTATGGCTTTAAGATGGAAAGCTATGACGGTATTCCGCAAAACGCCGCTTACTTGCAACGCGAAGGCGCGTGCGTTGTCATCCATTCCGACGATGAAAATTCAATCCAACGTTTGAACCAAGAGGCCGCCAAGGCGCAGGCTGCTGGCGCGCGGATGGGCGTGGAAATCAGCGATGCCGATGTGATCGGCTGGATCACTTTGAACGCCGCCAAGGCCATGGGCATTGATGACATGACCGGCAGCCTAGAACCCGGCAAAATGGCCGATGTGGTGCTGTGGAATGGCGATCCGCTCAGCGTGTATTCCCGGCCTGAGAAAGTCTGGGTCGATGGCGCGCTGCTGTATGATGCGATGGATCGCAAACGCCGTCCGGTGAGCGATTTTGAGCTGGGCCAACCGGGCATGGGAGACGTGAAATGAGGAAGCCTCTGTTTGCAAGCGCAGCAATCGCTGCGGTCGCTCTCGCCTCGCCCGCTGCGGCGCAGGATGTCGTCATCGCCAACGCTACTGTCGCGACCGGTGATGGCAGCGAACCAATCGAAAATGGCGTGGTTGTCGTTCAAAATGGCAAAGTGACTTATGCCGGACCAGCCGCTGGGCAGAGCGTTGCATCAAGCACTTTGATCGACGCAAGAGGCGCGTGGGTAACGCCCGGTATTGTCTCTGCTGTAACCGACCTTGGCCTGTATGACGTGGGCGCCGTTGGGGCCAGCAACGACAAATCGGCGGGAAGTTCGCGCTTTAACGCTGCGCTGGATGTCGCACCTGCGATCAACCCCGCCTCTCAACATATCAAGGTGAGCCGCGCTGGCGGCATCACCCGCGCTCTGGTCACGCCGTCACACGGCAACTTCCTGTTTGCCGGACAAGGTGCGGTGATTGATCTGGGCGATGATGCCAACGCTGTAATGCAGGCCAAGTCATTCCAGATGGTTTCGCTGGGTGAGCGCGGCGCGCGGCTGTCAGGCGGCAGTCGCACAGCGGCCTATGTGGAACTTGCCAATGCTCTGGCTGAGGCAAGCGCCTTTGCTGCGGGAAATTGGGAGGGCGAGGAAGCCTTGCTAACCCGCGCCGATGCCCAAGCACTCGTCCCTGTCATTCGCGGTCAGCAACAATTGTATGTTGAGGTTGAACGCGCGGCGGACATTCGCAATGTCTTAGGGCTCAAACGCAAATATTCCCGGCTTGATCTGGTGCTGGTTGGCGCCAGCGAAGGCTGGCTGGTGGCGAGCGAGATTGCATCATCCGGCGTTCCGGTGATTGCCGATGCGCTCGATGATCTACCCTCCAGCTTCGAACAATTGGGCGCAACCCAATCAAACGTTGGCCGGATGAGAGCTGCCGGCGTGAAAGTCGCAATCGGGCGGATGTCGGGAACGACCGATGGCCATCCGCGCAGCGCCGCGCAGTTTGCTGGCAACCTTGTCGCGCTTGGCAAAGTGCCAGGCGCAAGCGGCCTTTCATGGGGCCAAGCCTTGGCAACAATTAGCTCGATCCCTGCGGAAATCGCTGGGCACGGCGGCAAATTCGGCGTGCTGAAACCGGGCGCGGCCGGCGATGTCGTAATCTGGGACGGGGATCCGCTGGAAGTCAGCTCAGTCCCGACCCGGGTCTTTATCGACGGCGTTGAACAACCGCTAAGCAATCATCAAAGCGAGCTGGCGAAACGATATCGCGATCTGGATGAAAGCGATCTGCCAAAGGCGTATGACTGGTGAGGGGCGCGTTTGCTAGCGCAGCAATTAGCGCCTCACTCCTTCTTACTGCGCCCGCATTTGCGCAGGCAGAGGCGTCTGAGCAGCCAGCGGATGCCAACGCACAAAGCATGGCGTGGCACAGCGCTCAGCAGACGTATTTGCTAGGGCTGAAAGCCGCAGATGGCTGGCGTTACCTAGATGGCGGTATTCGCTGGCGGTGGATTGACTACAATGGATCGCAAAAGCGTCCGACAATCGCCGATGACATCACGATCCATTACGAAGGTAAGCTGATTGATGGGACGGTGTTTGATAGCTCATACGAGCGCGGAGAGCCGGCCACCTTCCCACTCGGGCGGTTGATACCGGGCTGGCAGGCAGCGATCCCGCAAATGGCCGTGGGCGAGACTATCGAAATCGTCATACCCGCCGATTTGGCTTACGGCGCAGAGGGCGGCGGACCGATCCCCGGCAACGCAACGCTGATCTTCAAAGTGGAGCTGTTAGGGATTGGTGGTTGATCGCGCGCCAATAGAGGAACCGACATGACAGCGCTAACCGAACTAATCCTCGCGAATATCACCTTTGTCGGTACACATTTTCTCATGTCCCACCCGCTGCGTGCCGCCATGGTGCGCAGCTTTGGCGCGGTTGGCTTTCGAGTCGTCTATTCGCTCATCAGCCTGATCGCGCTGGTGTGGATTTATTTCGCCTTCACAGCCGCGCCGCCCGCTGATTTGCCAGGTTCGGGAGAGATTGGCTGGATCATCGCGACCCTGCTGACGATCCCCGCGCTGGTGCTGTTCGCGGGATCGATGTCAGGCAATCCGGCATTGGGGCTGCCCGGTTCTGACGATATGGCGCGCGCTGAGCCTAAGGGCGTGTTCGCCGTCACCCGGCATCCGATGATGTGGGGCTTTGCGATCTGGGCGCTATCGCACATTGTGCTGTGGTGGAGCTGGCGCACAGTCGTCGTGGCCTTGGCGATGGGCTTTCTCGCGCTGGTCGGTGCGCGCATGCAGGACCGCAAGAAAGAAGTGCTGATGGGAGACGCGTGGCAAGTTTGGGAAGGCCGCACGCATTTGTGGCCGCGCTGGACCAAGCTGTTTTCCGCCGGCGCCTTGCCGTGGACCGTTGGGCTGATCCTGTTCGTGTTCCTAAGCTGGCTGCACATGCCAGTCGGCGGCATCCCAGCGGGCATTTGGCGCTGGTTCTAACAATTAAGGCTTACGGCAACGCCTCAATCCAATCTGCTCGCGCCTCACCAGAGCTGCGCACGAAAGACAATTCATGGCCAAGTCCGCCAAAGGATTGAAATTCGCCTGAGGGCGCGGCACTCGCCAGCAATCTGCCTTGGCTGTCAGGGATCAAACCATCATTCGTGCCATGCTGGATAAGCGCTGGCATATCCAATCCTGCGATCTTTTCCGCATTGCGATATTGATCCCGGACCAAAGAGCGTGCGGGCAGCCACCACAGATTTGCCGCAGCGGCATCGGGCAAGGATGTAAAAGGCGAGACGAGGATAAGCCCCGCTGCTTCGTGCCGTATGGCAAGCTCTGCCGCGACCCCGCCGCCAATGGAATTGCCGATGATCACGGTTTGCGAGACGGCAATCCCTTGCTCATTGAGCCACGCCATCGCCGCCTCGCCGTCCTGATACAGCCCTTCTTCCGAAGGCTCGCCCGGATTGCCGCCATAGCCGCGATATTCGACCAGCAATGCGCCGATCCCGCGATCAACCAATGCCGCGTTGGAGACACTCGCGCCGACCAGCGACCCGCCATTGCCGTGGAAATAGACCACGGTTTTCTGGCCCTCCGCCGCAGCGCGATAAAATGCGCGCAGTGACAGGCCGTCTACGGTTTGCAACTGGACTTCGCTGTATCCCGGCGTCAGCGGAGCAAGCTCTTGCGGTGCAGGATAGAGCAGCCGCGATTGCAGCGCCCACAACAAGATGATGATCGCCAGATAAGCGACCGCGATGGCGACCAACCCGCGAAAGATCAGCGTCGTGATGATGGCTCTATTCGCCTTTGAACTCAGGCGTGCGCTTTTCGATCAGCGCGGCCACGCCCTCTGCATGGTCATCGGTCATATGCATGAGCGCCTGCGTATTGGCCGCCATTTCCAGCGCGCTATCATAGCTTACCTGCTGGCCCTGGCGCAGCAGCATCTTGGCATGGCGCAAGGCGTGCGGCGGCATGGCCGCAACCTTGATCGCCAGAGCGCGTGCTTCTTCCATCAGGGCGCCAGGTGAGACGACGCGGCTGACGAGGCCCCAATCCTGCGCGGTCGCGGCGTCAATCACATCGCCGGTGTAAAACAGCTCGGCTGCGCGGCTTTGCCCGATCACGCGCGGCAGGATCCACGTGCCGCCATCGCCGGGAATAATACCGAGTTTCAGGAAAGTGACGCCGAATTTGGCTTTTTCAGATGCGATGCGAATGTCCGCAAGGCAGGCGACATCGCAGCCAAGCCCGATTGCTGGGCCATTGACCGCCGCGATCACAGGGACGCGCAGACCATGAAGCGCGCGCAGCATCAGGTGAATGTTATCACGGTATCCGTCGGAAATTGCCGGTGGTGAGCCGCCGAATGTGCCGGTTTTGCTCTGCATCGCCTTGATATCGCCGCCAGCGGAGAATGCACGGCCCGCGCCGGTCAGGATGACGCAGCGGGTTTCCATATCGCGGTTGATCGCATCGCAGACGGAGCGGAATTCATCACCATCGCCGGGCGCGCCCAGGGGATTCATTGTCTCCGCGCGATCAATGGTGAGCGTGGTGATGGGACCGTCATGGGTGATGGAAAGTAACGACATGGAGAGCTCGGAGTCTTTCGTGAGCATGAGCAAAGAACGGGATTGTGAAAAAGTAGATAGGATCTTGATAGAATTGAAAGGGCTAGTGGCCGACCATAGCTCGTGATATGCAAATGTGCAGCAGGGGCTGGAGAAAAATTAAATGTTCGGTCTTCCGTTGGTCATCATAACATCGCCGCTGTTGATGGGCCAGCCAGCTACACATATCGTAGCAGCGCCAATAGCGGACCTGCCAGAAGTTCAGATCGTATCACCGCTGGCTGATTCACCAGAGGCGACACTAATCTCGTCTACTTGGTCACTGAGCGCGATACAGGGAACAACTTCGGAGCTTCCCGAAGGCGAGGTTCAGGCAGAAGATGACGTTGCGGAAGATGAACCCATGCATGAGATTGTCGTGCAAGGAACTTTCGGCCCCACTGAAGGCGATCCGATGGAGCGTATGAATGCCAATACGTACCGGATCACGCAGGATGTCGACAAAGCTGTTGTTGCGCCCCTAGCCTACGCTTACGAAGACGGTCTGCCCGGGCCTCTGCGCGACGGCTTGCATAACGCCGTGCGCAATCTTGGCGAACCGAGCAATGCTCTGAACTTCCTGCTTCAACTGAAGATCGGTAAGGCTTTCGAGACCTTGGGGCGATTTGCGATCAATTCGACCCTTGGCATTGGCGGGCTGTTCGATATTGCGGGCGAGCCTGGGATCGGCTTGCCGTATCGCAAGAATGGTTTTGCCAACACGCTAGGATTTTATGGTGTCGACGCCGGGCCCTATCTGGTGCTGCCGCTCGCCGGATCGACCAGCGTTCGCGATGTGATTGGAAACGGCCTGGACAGTCTCCTGCTGCCGACTGCCATTGGCGGACCATTCCGGGATCCGGAAGTCGGAATTCCCGTGTTTGTGGTCAGCTCTTTGCAATCCCGGCTTGAAGTCGACGAACAATTGGATCGTATCAATTCATCGGATGACCCCTACGCCGCAATGCGCGACGGATATCTTGCTCAACGCAAGGCTACTATACAGGAGTTCCGTGAGGGATCACCGCTACAGGGAATCCCTGACGCAGATCGGCCCGATGGTGAGCGCTTGACGCCAATGGCGAACGATCCAGCACTTGACCCGGATGAAACGCCCGCTGAAAATGAAAGCGCAGATCGGAACGTCACCCTTGAAGGTGTCGGTTCGCAATTTGAACCAGGGCGGATCGTGCTGGTGCAGACCCGTAAAAGCCACCCAACCCGCTAGCCCAGTTTCATGCCCGTGCATCCTCAATCACGCCTGCTGAATTGTGCTTCAGCGCTTTCAGCACGCAATCGACAATATGCGGCGCATTCAGTCCCGCCTCGTCATATTGCTTGTCCGGCGAATCCTGATCAATAAATGTATCGGGCAGACGCAAAGTGCGAACTTTCAGTGCCGTACCACTGTCGCCATCCGTCAGGCCATTGTCACTGGCATAGGTCAGCACATGCGCGCCCAGCCCGCCAATCGCGCCTTCTTCAACTGTGACCACAACCTCATGCGTGCGCATCAGTTTGGCGATCAGGTCTTCATCCAGCGGCTTGGCAAAACGCAGATCGGCGATGGTGGTCGATAGCCCCTTGGCCTCTAGCGTTTCGGCGGCCTTCTTGGCCTCCTCCAGACGCGCGCCAAGGGAAAGGATCGCTACCTTGCTGCCTTCCTTGATGATACGGCCTTTGCCGATCTCCAGCTTCTGAAGCGTTTCGGGTATCTCGACGCCGGTGCCATTGCCGCGCGGATAGCGGAAGGCAATCGGCCCCTCGTCATATTCTGCCGCGGTGTAGGTCATATGCGCCAGCTCCGCTTCATCAGCGGCCGCCATCACAACCATGTTCGGCAGGGTGGCGAGATAGGTGATGTCAAAGCTACCAGCGTGGGTGCAGCCATCCGCACCGACCAGGCCAGCGCGATCAATCGCAAAACGCACCGGCAGGTTCTGGATCGCCACATCGTGCACGACTTGGTCGTAAGCGCGCTGAAGGAAAGTAGAATAAATCGCCGCGAAAGGCCGCATACCCTGCGCCGCCAGACCAGCAGCGAAGGTCACGCCGTGCTGCTCAGCAATGCCAACATCAAAGCTACGCTCTGGATGGGCTTGCGCAAAACGGTCCACACCCGTGCCCGACGGCATGGCAGCGGTAATCGCGCAGATGCGGTCATCGGTTTCAGCGAGTTTGGCGAGCGTATCGCCGAACACGTTTTGGTAAGCGGGTGGGCCGGATTTGCCCTTCGCCTTCTCACCGGTAATGACGTCAAATTTGGGCACGCCGTGATATTTGTCGGCGCTTTCCTCAGCGTATTTGTAACCCTTACCCTTGGTGGTGACGACATGGATCAGCACTGGGCCTTCAGAGGTATCGCGCACGTTCTCCAAAACCGGGATCAGGTGTTCAAGGTTGTGGCCGTCGATCGGACCAACATAATAAAAGCCCAGTTCTTCAAACAAGGTCCCGCCGGTCACCATGCCGCGGGTGTATTCCTCAGCCTTGCCGATGGCTTCATGCATCCGGCGGCTCATTTTTTTGACCGCTTTTGAGGCGAGGCTGCGCAGGCCAAGATACTCAGACGAGGAGACCATGCGCGCAAGATAAGCGGAGAGGCCGCCAACAGGCGGCGCAATCGACATATCGTTGTCGTTTAGGATCACAACGAGGCGATTGCCTGCTTGGGCCGCGTTGTTCATCGCTTCATAAGCCATGCCAGCGCTCATCGCGCCGTCGCCAATCACGGCAATGCCGCGCCCCGGCTCACCCTTCAGCTTGTTCGCCACCGCAAAGCCCAGCGCTGCTGAGATAGAGGTGGAGCTGTGCGCCGCGCCAAACGGATCATATTCGCTTTCCGCGCGCTTAGTGAAACCAGACAGGCCGCCACCTGCTCGAAGGGTGCGGATCCGATCACGCCGCTCTGTCAGTATCTTGTGCGGGTAACATTGGTGGCCAACATCCCACACCAGTTTATCGTCTGGGGTGTTGAAGACGTAGTGGATCGCGACAGTCAGCTCGACCACACCAAGACCAGAACCCAAGTGCCCGCCTGAGGTGCTGACAGCGTCAATCATCTCCGCGCGCAATTCGTCCGACAACTGACGGAGTTGTTCGGCTTTAAGTTGGCGAAGTTGAGCGGGGTTATCGACTGTGTCGAGCAGTGGTGTGTCAGGCGTCGTTGTCATGGGTTTTGCTTTACACCGCAAAAACAAAACTGTCGATGAACGTTTCATCGCTCATAGAGAACGGTTCAGCGGCAAGTGATGCATGAAATGCAATCGAATGTCAGTCGCGACACATTGTGTTGCAGGGCACGCTCAGGTGCAGGCGCGGCACAGGCCGCGAATCTCCAAAACAGGACGCCGCGCCTCAAAATTCTGCTCGCTAGCGATCCGGCGCACGGTACGGCTGACTTCATCATCGTCAACATGCACAGCGTCGCCGCATTCATCGCAGACCAGAAAAATGCAATCATGCGCGCAGCCGGGATGGGTGTTGGCGAGATACGCGTTGGAGCTTTCAACCCGCATGGCAAGGTTGTTGGTCACGAACAGATCGAGGATGCGGTAAACGCTGTTGGGCGCAACCCGCTTGCCGCGTGCCGCCGATAAATTGTCGGCTATGTCATAGGCGGACGCTGGGCGTTCGTGCTTGGCCAGTTCGGCAAATACGGATTCGCGCATACCGGTCCATTGCTCACCCGCTTGCATCAAAGACGCGCGGGCTGCCTCAATCAGGCCTTCGCCCGAATGTTCGTGGTGGGAATGATCGGTATGCGCTTGGGTTTTGCTAGCCATGGGCGTCAATATAAGCGCATTCGCGCACGTTCGCCAGAGGCGGCAAATTCGATGCTTTTTAGGGAGCTAAGAACGCGTTCGGCGCTCCAAAAGCAGCCACCTGCAAAGATCGCGGTTTCAGGCCTGCCCTTCATTGCCGCTCGTGTTAGAACCCGGCGCCTTGACCGGCTTATTAAGTGCAAAGGCAGAGGCTGAACAATTGACTAGGGCGAGGCCCGCACTGCCGGCCAAAAGGGGAGTTCGCCCAATTATTCGCTTTCGATGATGAACTCACTCGACGGCTCAACCGTTTCGAACACTGGCATTTCGGCTGCCTGAGCGCGGCTGGCAATTTCGCCATCCCATCCGCCTGTTGCGGTCCATCCAACCATCGCGGCTCCCACGACAAAACCGATGGCGAAGTTGCGATACAGATCAGATTTAAACAGTCCCATGGGGCGATACTCGTGATGTTTATATGTTCATCACCAGCCTCTCTAACGCTATGCGCTTTCAAAGTGGTGAACGGTGGCTTCAGACTGTGTTTCGTTTACATTCGCCGAAAAGTTACAGGCCGCGCGCGAACAAGTTGTGTTTTTGGCTTTTGAACGCGCATCCCCGCCCTCATCCTTGGCTATACTCGTTCGCTCGGCTGCAGGTCACCTGCAGGCGCCCGGTCGGGCTTGCGGGCAGCTGCGCTCACCGAGCTGCGGCGACCAAACTGGATAGTCTAGAATGACTAGCACCCCTCAGTGTCCCCAAGGGGCTTGCCCCGCCCGCAGGCCTGCTGGGGCCGGGGAGATCGCAGCCCGGATGGGCTGCGCAAAATGCTAATGCCTGAAATGCCGCATCCCGGTGAAGACCATTGCAAGGCCCGCTTCATCTGCTGCTGCGATCACTTCTTCGTCGCGGATTGAGCCGCCCGGTTGGATCACAGCGGTTGCGCCTGCTTCAGCGGCGGAAATCAGCCCATCAGCAAACGGGAAAAACGCATCGGACGCGACTGCGCTGCCGTGTGTGCGCGGGCCATCCCATTCGTATGTCTCAGCAGCCTCAGCCGCCTTGATCGCCGCGATGCGTGCAGAATCCCTGCGGTTCATCTGGCCTGCGCCAATCCCAGCGGTCGCCCCGTCCTTGGCATAGACAATCGCATTGGATTTCACATGCCGCGCAACCGTCCACGCAAACAGACAATCTTTCAATTCTTGGTCTGTCGGCGCGCGCTTGGTGACCACTTTGAGGTCGCCGAGCGATACCGCGCCATTATCCCGGCCCTGAATTAACATACCGCCCGCGATGGTCTTCATCGCAAAGCCGCCCCGGCGCGGATCAGGTAGCGTTCCGCATTCCAGCAGACGCAGATTCTTCTTCTTGGCGAACACTTCGCGCGCTTCCGCGCTAACCTTGGGGGCGATAACCACTTCGGTGAAAATGCTGGAGATCTGTTCAGCCGTCGCGCCGTCCAGCTCGGTGTTGACCGCAACAATTCCGCCAAAGGCCGAAACGCTATCGCATTTGAGCGCCGCATCCCATGCCTCAACCAGAGACCCTCCCTGTGCCACACCGCATGGGTTGGCGTGCTTCACGATCACGACTGCAGGATCGGATCCAGCAAATTCTGCCGCCAGTTCCAGCGCAGCGTCGGCATCGTTCAAATTGTTGTAGCTGAGCGCCTTGCCCTGCAATTGCTCGGCCTGCGGCACGCCAGCTGCGCCGACCGACTGCGGCACATAAACGGCGGCGGACTGATGCGGGTTCTCGCCATAGCGCAATTCGGCAGAGCGCTTAAACGCCAGCGGCATGGTATCGGTGAAAGGCGTTGCCTTTAGCGCTTCGGCTCCCAGCGGATTGGTAAAAGCATCGCCAAAGGCAAACCAGTTTGCAATCGCCGCGTCATAGGCCGCCGTGCGCGCATAGGCTTTGCCCGCCATGCGAATGCGAAACGCATCGGACGTTGCGCCGTCATGGGCGTCTAGTTCTTCGAGCAGCTCAGCGTAATCATCCGCATCGGTCATGATGGTGACGAAGCCATGGTTTTTCGCGGCAGAGCGCACCATGCTTGGTCCGCCAATGTCGATATTCTCGATGATCTCTGCGCGCTCAGCGCCCTTCGCAACGGTAGCCTCAAACGGATAGAGATTGACCACCACCAGATCGATCGCGCCGATATCATGGGCCTGCATCGCGGCGACATGCTCATCATTGTCGCGCAGCGCCAGCAATCCGCCGTGCACCGTTGGATGCAAAGTCTTCACCCGGCCATCCATCATTTCAGGAAAGCCGGTGAGATCAGAAACATCGCGCACTTCCAGGCCCGCGTCGCGCAGCGTCTTGGCTGTCCCGCCCGTGCTGACCAGCTCAACCCCGCGCGCCGCCAACGCCTGACCAAGCTGCGCCAATCCGTTTTTGTCGGACACCGAAAGCAGTGCCCGTTTAATTACCGTCTGAGCCATATCGGCCTTACCCCATTTTCTTAAACAGCCAGGCAAACTCGCCTCCGCCGCGCGATGTCATACCTTCGATCACCAATTGTTCGGTCGCATGCGGGCAGCCCGCACCATCAACCCACAAACTATCCTCGCAAGACAAAGTGGCGGTGTCGCCGCCCGTCAGTTCACCGCGCATGCGGAATTGCCATAGGCCGCCATCGGGCAGCAACAGGCTAGCGCCGCGCTTGTCATCCGACAAATGCACCTCAACCCCGCGTCCCATATGAAACCGGATCGCAAATCCAACTTTGCCGCGTTTGCCCTTGCGCGAAGCGGGCAGCAGAATGTCTTGCCCGGAAAGCTCGCTGCCATCCTTGCGCAGCGCCAACGCGCGGCGGTGGGTCAAACCAAAGCGCTGAGCATAGCCATCATGGCTCGCCTCAACCACAGTCGCGCCTATTCCGGCCTCTCCGATCACGCGCTTTTCCACCTCAACCAGCTCTGCGCCTTTGCCCAGTTTGCCGTGGAGTTTGACAGCGGTGGAATTGGCATTGTTCAAGATCAAGGTTGAATGCGCTGCTGTTGCGCGCAGCCCTTCGCGAATGCGCGCAGGTATCTGCCCACCAGACAAGGCTGACCCGCCGCAATTGACGATCAGACGCTGCGGCCCGTCGGACATTTCAAACGCCAGCGTTGATGCACAGCCGCACCGGGCATGGCGCGCACGCGGCGGCGGGGCAGCATCAAACTGCACCACAGTCTGCGATCCGCGAATGCGGTGATAGCCCCAGTTCTGCACATCAGCGAGCGGGCGGGCCCGCACGCCGGTTGCTTCGATCAGCGCGGAAACGCGGTCTGCTGCAATCGCACCATTGCCCTGCCAATTGCCGAGCGCGCCATCCCCGTGACGCAGGCTGAGCAGCGGCGGAACCAGCAATTCGCGCATCACGCTGAGCGCTTGCGGCGCTTCAACCTCTACCGCTTCATAACATGCGATCAAATCGGTCAGCAGCGACAGGCTGAGCATTTGCGCATCAGGGCAGCGCGACAGGACGCCGCCATCAGCCGCAACCAGATCACCCAGCGCGCGGATCAGGCCCGCTTCACCAAAGAGTCTGCGCGGCTTGCCTTCTGGAAGCAGCAAGCCAGCGGCGGTTATGGCGCACCAGCCTGCAACTTGGCCCAATTCCCCATGCGAGCTGGCGCGCGAGACACGGCGATCAAGCCAGCGCGCGGTATCTTCGATCACGCCCAGCAATCGAGATTTGAGCTTAGGGTCTGCACCCGCGAGCACCAGCGGTGCATGGACCAGCCATGACAATAGGCGCTGCCCGGTTAACTCAACATCCCAAGCACGGCCTTTGCCCGATTGTGGGCAGGAATTGAGCCAAGCCTTGGTGATCCTTTCGGCAACCGAAACGCAATCTTCTCGCGGAGCGCTGGCAGCAAGATCACGCAGCCAGCCAAAACCGTGGACCATCCGGTCAAACACCGGGCCGAGCCGGGCCGAGCTGTCGAACTCAACCCGCGCGATTGGCAATTTAGCGCCGTTGATTAGGAAGTGCCCAGCCCTGAGCGCAACGCCCGCCGCCCTGTCGCCCTTCAGCGGACTGTCCACTGTGGCGAGCACACGCACTTTGGGTGGGCGGCTGAATGGGGAAGACAGCGCGTGGCCCGAAATGCCCATGCCATAGGCAAAGCGTAGCATCGCCTCGCCCACGTTTGCACGCGGGGCGATAACGTCGGTTAGCGCCAGTGCGCGGTCTGCGGTTAGCGGCGCCGGCGTTTCACCATACTTGGGCGCTTCGCTAGTCGCTGCGATCGGCTGCACATCATCATGCTCCATCGGTATCGCAAGGCCGCCCTGCTGGGCATCGCTGCCGTGCGCTTCGCATGTCGGGCCGGGCGCATTGCCGTCCGTATCGACGCGGCGCTCCTCTTCCGTGTCGCGAAACAGCGAATCCATTATCCTTCGCCCTTCAACGCCGCGATGTTCGCTGCGTAACGATCCGGCCCGCCTTTAAAGGTTGCAGAGCCAGCGACTAGCACGTCCGCGCCCGCATCAACGCACAATCGCGCGGTTTCCGGATTCACTCCGCCATCCACTTCGAGGTGAATATCGCGGCCCGTGGCCTCAATCATCGCGCGGATGCGCTCCACCTTCTTCAATTGCGAATGGATGAAGCTTTGCCCGCCGAAACCGGGATTGACGCTCATCACAAGGACCAGATCAGCAAGGTCAATCAGATTGTCGAGCACATCAACCGGTGTGCCGGGGTTAAGCACCACGCCCGCTTTCTTACCGAGCGATTTGATCGCCTGCAAAGTACGGTGGCAGTGCGGGCCAGCCTCTGGATGAACGGTGATGATGTCCGCGCCTGCCTCGGCAAAGGCTTCCAGATATGGATCGACCGGCGCGATCATCAAATGCACGTCAAACGTCTTGGCCGTGTGCGGACGCAGCGCCTTCACAACGTCCGGCCCGATGGTGATGTTCGGCACGTAATGTCCGTCCATCACATCGATGTGGATCCAATCCGCGCCCGCAGCATCCACGCTGCGCACTTCGGCACCAAGCTGCGCAAAGTCAGCCGAAAGAATCGAAGGAGAGATCAGCGGTGCAGCCATGATTGGTCCGTTGCCTGGCGCTTTGCCCATATCATTCTGATCGCGAATGGGGCGGCGGCGCGTTTTTTCAGGACGTAAGGCCGCGCGAATCACCTCACAAGCATTGCGCGTGCCTTTTCCACCACAGTCCGTGTGCAATGCAGCATTTTGGGGTCAAAACGAGCGAAAGCTGAGAGCAAGCTGAGGGCAAGCTGAGCGTTTGGGCCAAGTCTGAACGCTTGAATCCACTCGAATTCAGCCAAAATTCAGCGCGCGAGTGCAATACAGAGCGCATATGAATGGGGCACACGGCTCGATTTACATGCCTTTGACGGGCTTGGATCGGCCAAAATCAGCTGCCCATTAAAATTTGAATTTGAGGGAATGATGAGAGCACTTTTCACCGGAATCAGCGCCATTGGCCTTGCAGCAGCAGGAGCGTTCTCGCTTTCGGCGCCAGCAACCGCGCAAGGCGAATATCGCCAGCAGATCTCTAATGACATGCGCAAATGTGCGCCAGGTAAAGGCCCCGCCGTGCGCGTCACGGTTAGCGGCGTTAAAAGCTCGGCGGGCAAAGTGCGCGTGCAGGTTTATCGCGGGACAAAGGCTGATTGGCTGGAATCGGGCCGCTGGCTGAACCGCATTGAAGTGCCGGCACGCAAAGGCACGATGACGTTTTGTATGCCCGTTCCCGCAAGCGGGTCTTATGCAATTGCCGCGCGTCACGACGCCAATGGCAATGGTAAGACCGATATTCGTGAGGATGGCGGCGCAATGTCGCGCAACCCTTCGATAAATATCTTCAATCTGGGCAAGCCAAGCGTTTCGAAAACGCGCTTTGAGACTGGCTCAGGGGTCAGCCGCATTTCGGTTCAGATGAAATATTTCAGCTAAAAGGCGTTATTTGCGGCGATGACGCCATAACTGAAAGAGCACGCCGGGCGCGGCCAGAATTGGATGCCGCTCTCGAAAGGGCGTGACTTCAACCGGCATCCCGGTGTGCCGTTCAATCTTCCACGCGGCATAGCGGGTTGCACCCTCAAACGTAGTGCTGGCTTTTAGCAGCCGCATAAAATTAAGTGGTTTGCCCATGCGCTGCCGCTTGTCCCACCATGCGAGTATCGCTGATCTGTCGCCTTCGGTCAGGTTTGGCGTCAATTGCCCCCCCTTGTGCGACACCGCAATGCCCTGCGCGCGCCATGCGAGTGGCAAAAGCACTGAAAAATGCTCTTCATTAACGCTGAGAATGTCGTTTTCTCGGCCAGTCTTTTCGACCCGAAACTCCGCCTGATAGGTCGCCTGAAACAGCGCCCGCCAATAGGCGTCCGCGCTGCCGCTTTTTGGTCCAAGAGCCGCCGCCAGCCGTGCCGCCGTTTTCGCTGCATCAGCGATGGCAGCCGTGACGTCACACTTGGCGCCATCATCTCCGGTCCAAACCAAAGCGCTGGGCTGCACAAACCGTGCCCAGATTGTCGTATCCGTCAGCTCCCCCGCAGCCGCCTTCGCAAAGGCTTTCAGCGACATGGCCGCGACCTTAGCCCGCAGCGTTTTGTCGCCAGCCTCTAGTTCATGATAGCTGACGCGCGGCCAGATTTTCTCAACCTGCTCGCCCGGCGTCAGCACGTAGAAATCGAGCACGCCCTCAAGCGATCCGGTGCGCAGGTTTGAACCGTAAAACAGCACTGCGCGCGCCCCGGCCGCTTCGCCAAGTGCGGCCGCAAACGCGCGCACCTCGTCCACCGCTGGCGCCGCCAACTGGCTTACAATGCGCTCGGCAAGCGCCGCTGGCGCCTGCGCATCTTCGGTCACGAGGTTACGAATTCCAGCTCTGGGCCTTGTTCCATCCGGTATTTGCCCGAAGGGAACGCTTCACCATCAAGAATAAACGGATCAGCCGTCTCCAGGGTGAAACGCGACGCGCTGAGTGTATGATAGCCGCGCTCGCGCAAATCTTTGGGCGTAATCGCGCCGGTCACAACCGCTGGCATCATGGCTGTGGTGCGCCGCGAAATCTGATCAATTGCGAGCAATTTCAGCCCGCTTTTAAGGGCGCCAAAGGGTTTGAGGCCTGCGGGCAGACGTTCCAGCGTGGAAGCGAACAGCAATTGCCTCCGCTTGGGATCGCCCATCCCGCTATGCTCCATCGGTGCGCCGCTTGCGCCCAAACGAATGTCCATCTCAGTGCCGCTGCGCCAAGCGTTCTGGCGTGAGCCGAGGAACATCTGGAGAATGCCCCAGAACACAGTGACACCCACGGCCATAGAGTTGAACGCGCCAAGTCGGTGCGCGCTTTGACCGGATTGTGTGGCGAGTGTGAACGCACCGCCGCCCAAAATAAAGCCCATCACGCTTGAACGCGGACCATCAAGCGCAGTCACTTTAATTGCGCGGCGACGAATAGTGCGCCCTTCATCCAGCGCATCAATCGCATTTTGCAGCGACCAATCAAGCGGAACCTCCAGATCGACCGTCAGCGCGTTCGTCTTTCCCTTAGGCAAGACCGCAATCGGCGGCCAATCATCGCCGAAAATGCTCTGTCCGCAGGTCAGCACATCGCGCACAGTCCCATCGCCGCCATTGATGACGAGCAAATCGATGCCGCGTTCAGCCAGACTGGCCAAGGCTTCGGGCAATTGCGCACGGTCGCCGGGCTGCGCGATGAACACATGCGGGGAGATCCCGCAATCAAAGTCGACGCCTTGGTTACGGTGGCTGCGCGGGTTGTAGATCACACCCACAGTCGGGGCTTGCCCTGGCTTACGCGCACGCTCAGTTCGGCGTTTTGCACCACGCGCAGCGGCTTCCTGCGGCATTTGGCTAAATTCGTAAATCGGCGTGGCCATGAGGCGCTCCTAGCCGCAACAGCGTGAACACTGCCAGAAAATTCTTGTGTTTATCGTGGTGCGGTCAGGCAGGGTCCTGCGTTACATCGGCGCTTTTGCGTATTTTGCTAGTATTGCCAACGCGGCGGAACGCCGCAATTGCGCAAGCGGGCGCCATACAGAGGGCAATTCGCGCTGTTTCGTTTTAGCAAAGCTGCGCTAAAGTGCCCGCATGCTGAAATCCGCCCTAATTGACGCCGCCCGTGACCTCGCGCCTGACATTGTCTCGCTGCGCCGGGCAATCCATGCAGAACCAGAGTTAGGACTAGAGACGCCCAAAACGCTCGCCAAAGTCCGCGCGGCGCTGGATGATATCGACCTTGAATGGCGCACGGGCACATCCTGCACCGGCGCGGTCGCGACGCTTAAAGGTTCAAAACCAGCCAATGAAGGCCGCGGGCGCGTGCTTTTGCGCGGCGATATGGACGCGCTGCCGATGGATGAGAAAACCGATCTGGAATTCGCCTCCACCATTCCGGGCCGGATGCATGCCTGCGGGCATGACACCCACACTGCCATGCTGGTCGGGGCGGCGCGGATTTTGGCGGCGAAACGCGAGGATATCGCAGGCGAGATCGACTTCATGTTTCAGCCTGGTGAGGAGGGGTATCATGGCGCGCGCTTTATGCTCGATGATGGCCTACTCGGCGGCAATGAAGAACGTCCACTGCCCGGCGCCGCCTTCGCTTTGCACATCATGCCAAACGCACCATTTGGCGTAATCGGCGGAAGAGCAGGACCCTTGATGGCGGCTGCGGACCAATTCACGATCACGGTGAAGGGCCAAGGCGGGCACGCCTCTATGCCGCATGATTGCGTTGATCCTGTCCCAGCCGCTGCAGCTATCGTTGGCGCGGTTCAGGCGATGGTGACGCGCCGTTTCAATGCGGCGAGCGCGGTCGTTGTGACTGTCACGCAAATTCACGCGGGCACAGCGCACAATGTCATCCCCGACGATGCGGTGGTGGCGGGCACAATGCGCACGCTCACAGCTGAAAACCGGGCTAAGGTTCACGCCCTGATTGCCGAGGTCGCAGCCAGCACCGCTGCGGCGTACGGCGTTTCAGCAGAATGTGAGATTGAGCACGGCTTTCCTGTGACAGTGTGCGATGAGCGCGCGGTGACGCTGGGTGCAAAGGTCTCCCGCGAGCTTGGCGGCGATGGAGCCTGGCGCGACCTGCCCAACCCGATCATGGGCGCAGAGGACTTTTCATACGTGCTGGAAAAAGTGCCGGGCGCGATGTTCTTTTTGGGCGTCGCGCCGCAAGGCAAAGATTGGAGCGCGTGCTGCGCAATCCACTCGCCGCGCATGCATGTCGATGAAAATGCATTGCCGATGGGCGCTGCAACACTGGCAGGCTGCGCGCTGGAATTTCTCGATCACGGCTGGACATAAAGCGAAGAACCAAGCGAGCCGCGCCGATGAATAATCAAGCGCTGCTATCGCTGTGAAGCACCCCGACTTGCATCACCAGAATGCGGTCAGCAGCGGCGATAGTTTCTTGCCGGTGCGCGGTGACTGTGCCTGCCGTTGTCGCGCTAAGCGTATAGAAGCGCGCGCTCTCATTGCCTGCGGCTTGCTGCACCGCGCCCCAACTGCTCAAGCGGTCTCGCGTACAATCAGATGAGGGGGCAGAACGAGGCTTTCAGTGTCTTCGCCATTCAATCGCCGCAGCAGAAGATCAACCAAACCCTTTGCACCAGCTGCGATGTCTTGCCTGACTGTCGTGAGAGGCGGCGCCGTCTGGCTTGAGATCGGTAAATCGTCGAACCCCACGACCTTCAATTGACTGGGAATTGCAATACTGCGGTCGCGAAGCTCTTTGAGGCAGGTGACAGCGATTGTGTCGGTCGCCGCAAAGATGCCGTCGATCTCTCCTTCGATCTTGCCCAAATGCGCCGCGATCTCTTCGCCGGTCCGATCCGGCGCCAGATGTGTTGGAAGGGCGCGGATTGATACACCCAACTTTTTCGCGACTTCTTTCGCGCCGGCATAGCGGGCTGCAAACTCTATCGGCTGCGTGTCCCCCAGAAAGGCGAGCCTCTTAGCCCCCGACGCAATGAGCCTTTCAGCGGCGAGCTTACCGCCTAAACGATTGTCGGAACCAACAACGCAGTGCCGCTGACCTTCTTGATGGTTCCCCCAAACGACCATCGGTAGGTAGCCATCTGCCACGTCGTCGATCCGCTCAAACTGGTCGGACTGTCCTATCACAATTACGCCATCGACCATGCCTGAGCCGATGAACCGGTCGAGCCAATCCTCATCCTGAGCGGGAATGACACGCCTCAGCATAAGGTCATAGCCCTTCTCAGTAAGCTCGTCCGCCAGATGGCCGAGCAGGGTCATGAAGAATGTGTCCGAGATCTGCTGTCTCACGTCATGACCGAGCGGGATTGCAACGCCAATAACGCCGGTCTTTTGCCTTCGCAGCTTGCTCGCCATCTGGTTCGGTCGAAAGCCATGTTCGCGTGCGATGGCTTCGATCTTCTCACGCGTTTTCGCATTGACGAGACTGTTGCCAGCAAGTGCGCGCGACACAGTGCCAGGCGAAACACCCGCAATCTTGGCAAGGTCAGCAAGGGTGCGAACTTTGGTCGCGCTTCTTGCCAGATTTTGAGCGTCTGAACCGGTCATTCCTGCCTCTTAGTCCGCAAACGCTTTTTGTTCACGAGGAACTCTGTGACCCGCATCTACAAAAAGGGTCGCGATTGCACCAACGATCATTAGCGCGCCGCCCAGCATCAGTACATTGCGCGGATCACCTCCCAGCACAGGATTGTATATCAGCGGCATTGTGAGTGTCTGGAACAGCATCGGGATCACGATGAACATGTTGAAGATGCCCATGTATATGCCATTGCGCTCTGCAGGGATTGAATCGGCCAGCATCACATAGGTGTTGCCCATCATACCTGCCCAACCAATGCCGATACCGAGCATGAGCGTGAAAAGGGCCGTCGATGTTCCCACCCCGGGGATAAGCAACATAGCCACGCCTGATGCGGTGAGGCAGACAGCATGGACCGTGCGAGCGCCCAGCTTTGCCACGATCGGGATCAGCAGCAACGCCCCCACGAACGCTATGAAGTTATACAATGCGCCGGCCTGCTGTGTGGTCAGCGTCGCTTCGCGGAACGCCGCACTTGAGGGATCGGATGTATCGTAAAGCGAGCGCCCTACCGCGAACGTGATGTATTGCCAGTAAGCGAACATGGCATACCATTGGCACAGCATTGCAAGCGCGAGTTGGCGCATTGGTTTGGGCATGTCACGGATCGCATCGACAATTTCCGCAAACGTATCTTTCACGGTCAGCGGCTTCTGCTCGAGAACCGCCTTTTCATCATCGGTCATAGGCAATTCTGGAACGCGCCAGACCGACCAGACGATCGTCGAAATGGATAAGATTGCACCGATGATAAAGGCGATGCGAACGATTACCGGAATGCCGTTATCATCCAGCACGTCTTGCGCGATGAAAGCCGTGAGCAGGGTAGGGGCGAGATAGGACAGGGTTTGGGCAAGGCCGGTGAAAGCACTTTGGGTCAAAAACCCGATTGAACGCTGAGCGGGTAACAGCCTGTCCGCGACATAGGCACGGTAGGGCTCCATTGTGATGTTGTTGCCCGCGTCCAAAATCCAAAGGAGCGACGCTGCCATCCAAAGGGTGGAGGAATACGGCATGAAGAATAGGCTGATCGTGCAGATGATTGCGCCGATTAGGAAATAAGGCGTCCGTCGTCCAAACCGCGAGTTTGTGCGATCGCTCATAGCGCCAACGATCGGCTGGATGATGAGGCCGGTCATAGGACCCGCAAGCCACAAAAGTGGCATGGTTGCTTCATCCGCCCCGAGAAACCCGTAGATCGGCCCCATATTGGCTTGCTGCAGGCCGAAACTGAATTGCAGGCCGAAAAACCCGATATTCATTTCGATGATTCGCAGCAAAGAAAGCCGTGGTTTTACCGCGGTTTGCATAGTCTCAAATCCTCTCCTTCGCCGTTATGTAATCGGCGTTGTGGCATTTTCGTGACATAGATTGCGTAGGATTGCAATCGTTTGCATTTTTACTGTTGCAATCGATTGCAATCGGACTATCCAAGATAGCGAATCGCGCAAAATGGTGCGACCACAAAGGAGAGATTTGCCATGAAATTCCGTCACGCTTTGGCCTTTGGCGTCGCGCTAAGTGCCTTTTCCACCCCTGCCTTTGCACAAGACGCGGATGTTGCGTCCGACGAGGGTGCTGATGAGGGCAATGTGATCATTGTAACGGCCGTTGCGCGCGGCCAAAACCGGCTCGAAAGTTCGGTTTCGGTCAGTACTGTCGGAGCAGAGCAGATCGCTGATCTTGCTCCGCCTTCTGCAGCAGACCTTATTCGTCAGATCCCTGGTATTCGCTCAGAAGCGTCCGGCGGTGAAGGCAACGCAAATATCGCCGTGCGCGGTCTGCCCGTCTCCACCGGCGGTGCGCGCTATATCCAGTTACAAGAAGATGGACTGCCAGTTCTCGAATTTGGCGACATCATCTTCGGCAATGCGGACAACTTCCTGCGCGCTGATCGCAATGTCGCGCGCGTTGAAGCGGTTCGCGGTGGATCGGCCTCTACTTTCGCGTCGAACGCCCCAGGCGGTGTGATCAACTTCATTTCAAAGACTGGAGAGCGCGAAGGTGGTGCAATCCAGGGCACTGTTGGTCTCGACTTTGAAAACTATCGCGTCGATTTCGACTATGGTGCGCCGCTCGCTGACGATCTCTACTTCCATGTCGGCGGCTTCTATCGCACTGGCGAAGGCCCGCGCGACATCGGCTTTAATGGTTTTGACGGTGGGCAGCTAAAGGCCAACATTACCAAGGAATTTGATGGCGGCTATGTTCGCTTCCACGCCAAGTTCCTTGATGACAGCACGCCCACGATCCTGCCGCAGCCGGTCTTTGTCGGTGGCACCGATAGCGACCCAGACTACAATGCAATTCCTGGGTTCGATCCGCGTTCGGACTCGCTCTACAGCCCGTTGATCACCACCGCTCTGACGCTCGACGGCGGCAACAATCCGACCACTTTCAACATCAACGATGGCCTCTCAGTTGAATCGCAAGCTTTCGGTGTTGAGGCGGAAATCGACGTAGGCTCTGGTTGGACACTGACCAACCGCTTCCGTTATGCAAACAATTCCGGCAGCTTTGTTTCGCCTTTCCCTGCAAGCGCAGGCGCGGCCCAGGATATCGCGGATGGCATTGGCGGCGCGGGCTCTAGTATCGTTTTTGCAAGCGGCCCTAATGCGGGTTCAGTCGCGGACGCGGGCAGCATTGGCGGCAATGGCTTGCTGACAAACGTTGTTCTCTTCAACACGCGTTTGAACAGCCTCGACAATGTCACCAACGATTTCCGAATCAATAAAGATTTCGATTTCGGTGCAGGTTCAGCGATCTTCACGACTGGCTTCTACTTTTCACGGCAGGACGTTGACACCGACTGGCTGTGGACCTCTTTCGTCCAAACGGTCGAAGGTGATGGCAATGCGGCCCTCGTCGACATTGTCGACGCTGGCGGCGATACGGTCACACAGAACGGCGTGGTCGGCTTTGGCGCAAACTTCTTTGGCAATTGCTGCCGCCGCAATTACGATGTGCAATACAGCACCTATGCGCCCTTCGCATCGCTTGCGCTTGAATTTGACCGCCTGACAATCGATGCCAGCATTCGCTACGATTATGGCGATGCCAACGGCACGATCACCGGCGACGGTCCGATTACCAGCTTTGACTTCGATAATGATGGCAACATTAGCCCGGCTGAGGCGCAAACAAGTGTGCTACCTCTCGGCAGCGCTAGTCCGGTCAATTACGACTTCGACTATTTCTCATGGTCTATCGGCGCGAATTATCTGCTGACGGACGATCTTGGTGTCTTTGCGCGCTACAGCCAAGGCGGACGCCACACCGCGGATCGGAGCCTGTTCTCACCAGCGGTCAGCACCGTTGATGGAGGTCTGCCTGGCGGCGATGATGGCGTTATTGCGGACGTGAACCAGCTGGAGCTCGGCCTGAAATATCAAGGCAGTGGTTTCTCAGCCTATGCGACCGGGTTTTTCGCTGAAACAAGCGAGACGAACGTCGAAATTGCTCCATTGCTGCTGACCGACACAGACTTTGAAGCTTACGGGATCGAACTTGAAGGTTCGTACTCGAATGGACCGTTCACTCTAAGCGCTGGTGCCACTTGGACTGATGCCGAAATCACAGACTCGCTCAACGCAGCAGTCGTCGGCAACACGCCGCGCCGTCAGGCCGACTTTGTCTATCAAGCAACGGCGCAATATGATGACGGCTTCTTCAAAGCGGGCGCCAATTTTATCGGCACTACGGACAGCTTCACGCAGGATAGCAATCAGCTTGAGCTTCCCGCCTACACACAGGTCAACGCCTACCTTGCGGTGCGTCCGGTCGACCGTGTCGAGGTTGCGCTTAATGCAAACAATTTGTTCAACGCATTTGGCTACACCGAGGCAGAAGAAGGATCGATCCCGGCCAACGGTATCGTCCGGGCGCGCTCGATCGCAGGGCGCACAGTCTCTGCGTCGGTACGTTTCGATTTCTAAATCGACGATTTTAGGGCCAGCTGGCGATCACCTCACGCTCGCCAGCTGGCCCTTACGCTTTTGATATCCTTTGCCTAGAGTGTCGTTATGACAACTGCCTGGACTGCACACAGCATCCATGAGATCGCAAATTCGCGAGTTTTGCGTGTCCCCGTTATCAATGGGGCGGATCGCAGCATGCTCGATGCCGATCGCGTTTACTGGGATATGTGGCCGATCCAAAATCGCGATGGTTTCGTCGCTTTAATCCACGGACGCGAACTGTGGATGGCTTTGTCCGCACCTGATCGCGGTGACCCAAGCCTGCGCCATTTCGAAGCCAAAATTCGCCTGATAGAGCGTAAGTCGGGGAAGTGGTTCGATCTTGGAGATGTCCTACCTGAATTCACTGTAGACTATGAACGCGAATGGGCCGGTTCCGCTGTTACCGATGGTGAGGGCATCACTCTTTTCTTCACAGCGGCCGGCACAAATCAGCGTCCAGGTGGCTATCAACAGCGCCTTGTAGAATCCCATGCAATTATAGGACCTGAGGGGCTGCCGAATGCCTGGTCAGCGCCGCACCTGTCGATACAAAAGCCCTCTCCCGGCTACATGCTGGCGAATGCACATGAAGGGGAAGCAGGCAAGATCAAGGCGTTCCGCGATCCGGCCTATTTCCGCGATCCTGCCGATGATCGGGACTATCTGATTTTCACCGCGTCGCTTGCCGACACCAAGGGCGATTACAATGGAGCAGTCGGCATCGCTCGGCGTGACGGCGATGAGTGGGAGTTGTTGCCGCCGCTGATCCATGCCGATGGTGTCAACAATGAGCTTGAACGGGCGCACGTCGTATACCACCAAGGGTCATACTACGCATTTTGGGCAACTCAGCGTTCAACCTTCGCGCCTGGCCTAAACCATGCACCAAATGGCCTGTATGGCATGGTTTCCGACAGCTTGTTTGGTGCGTATCGTCCACTTAACGGATCAGGACTGGTGCTCGCAAACCCGGACGAGGAGCCCCTCCAGAGCTATAGTTGGTTTGTCTCGCGTGAGCTTCTGGTTTCAAGCTTTGTCGATTTTTACGGGCTGAACGGCAAACCTCTGCCTGACGATGCTGACAAAGCAAACCGGCTGTTTGGCGGCGTACCTGCTCCGCTCTTGAAACTTACCATTGATGGCGATCGCTGCGAACTTGCGGAATCGGTGGAAGCATGAGCGCAGCCGGCCAACCGCTAATAGGTGGTATCGAAGCTGGCGGAACCAAGTTCGTGCTTGCTGTCGGACACTCACCGACTGAGATCATCGCGAGGCATGAAATTCCCACCCTTGACCCTGCGACAACGCTGAAAAATGTCGGCGATTGGTTTGAGGGTCAGGGTTCGATCAGCACGCTGGGGATTGCCAGTTTTGGCCCGGTTGAACTCGACCGTTCGTCGGCTCTCTGGGGCCACATTACCAACACTCCCAAACCGGGATGGGCGAACTGCGACTTGGCCGGGTACTTTGCCAAACGATTTGCAGTGCCGATCGGTTTCGACACCGACGTGAATGGAGCCGCACTTGCTGAATACGAGCATGGTGCAGGCAGGGCAGCCAGATCACTGGCATACATTACCGTGGGCACCGGTATCGGGGGCGGTTTGGTGTTTCGCGGAAAGCCAGCTCATGGGGCCGCACATGCAGAAATGGGCCATATATTCCCGCGCCTCCATGCAAATGATCAAGAATTCAAAGGAATATGTCCGCACCACGGCGATTGCTTAGAAGGGTTGGCGAGCGGCCCTGCCATCATGGCCCGTTGGGGAGCGTCTCTGTCCGAGCTACCCGCAGATCACATTGCACATGAAATCATCGCCGATTATCTGGCTCAACTAGCCCACTCTCTGATCGCCATAACCGCGGCCGAGATCATCGTTTTTGGCGGCGGAGTTATGAGTACAGACGGCTTGCTTGAACGTGTCAGCGAGAGGACATCGGAATTGGGCGCACGATATTTCCCAGGCGGGACAGGGCACAAGATCCTCGCGCCGGGCCTGGGCCACAATGCTGGTCTAGCAGGAGCGCTAATGCTCGCGCCCTCAGTCTGACGACTGATTTTCTAGAGTGAAAACGGAATCCGCAAAACAGCACGCAGGTCAGTCGCATCGTCGGTTAGCCCAGCTTCGATGCCGAAATTGACGCTGGTCTTGCGATCAATCTTGTAAGTCGTCCCGAACAGGAAGCGGCCAACCTGTAAGTCGCGCGACCTCTGTGTTACAGGCTCGGCGTCTTCGGCAAGAGCACGCGTGGTCGTTTCGGTCCCGAAGCCCCAAGAGTGCGCGTAGCCGAAATTGAGCGATAGGCGCGGATTAAGCGCAAGGCCCACTCCGGCGCTGAACGAAACGGCATCGCCGGGATCAACCCGTTCGATCCGCACTGGCGGAATGGTCGCGTCGACATTGCTCGCAAAGTTCTTGGTATAGCTGAGGCTTCCGAACAGCACGCCGGGATCGCTCGGCAAAATGGCCGTTACGCCTGACGTCACGCCCCAAAAGCCAGAGCCGGTGGAGGCTTCCTGCGCCTCGCCAAACTGGTTGCGGGTGACCTCAAACGGACCCGTTCCGGTTGGGACAGTCACTTGCAAATTACCGATGATGTAAGGACCAAACCCACGAGGCGCGTGCAATTGCTTGCGCACTGACAGCTCGACGTCACCGACACCGAAGCCATTGGCACTGTTATCAATTTCTCGCGTTTCACCATTCTCGTTCGGCCCAGCAACCGGCGTCAAGACCGACGTATCCCAGCGCGCGATGAAAGGCACATCGACGCCAACTTCGATGTCGTCAGTCAGGCCGTATTGCAGCCCGACTTTCTGCGTGAAAACGTCCTGACGGCTTTCATTGATGTCGAACGTTCCGATCAGCACGGATTCGACTACCTCAACCCCGCGGAACAGCGCGCGATTGCGGTCTGCGCGGGCATAGCTCCACTCGACATCGCCGCTCAACTTGCCGCGCTTCGTGATCGCACTTCCCTGGCGGCCAAGTGAAGCAATTTCAGGCTGACGGTTGGCATCTTCCGGAGCGACGCCAACGGCGCCTTGCGGCGGCGCAGCGGCCTCTTGACGCGAAGATGCCAACGCGACCTGCTGTGGCTGTCGGCTTGGCGATTGCGCCGCGGCCGAAGCGCGCCGCACCGGCGCTTCACCAAGAACCGACGCCAAACGCGCATCCATCGCATCCAATTGGGCCTGCTGTGACTGCAAAGCGCGGATTTGCTTGTCGAGCGAAGCGCGTTGAGCGGCGATTTCCGCCCGCATTTCTGCCAATTCAGAGCGGTGCATCGCGGTCGAGTTCGCTTGATCACGAGTAGACTGATCAATTGGCTGGACCACGGGGCGAGAGATCGTCTCGACCGGTTGTTGGGCACTGTCCTGCGCAGACGCAGAGAATGGCGCTGCCAAAACAGCAGCCGCGAAAAGAGCGAGGCTCGAAAATGCGTTACGCATTATGGTGTACCACCCGTCCGGTGTTCAGTTAGAAACTGAAGCTTGCTGAATCCTGTGCAAGCGTACCGAGGGTCGGCATCAACGAACCGATGGATCCCACCGCCATGCGCGACAGATCGAGATCAATCGTCGTGACGGTAGAAATCATTCGATCATCTGCGGTGTTGGTAATGATGCTGCCCGTAGCTCGGCCCATGAGGTGAGAAACCTCCGTTCCGGGAACCGTTATGGTTACATGGCTACTCGTATCATCGCCATCTGTGCGAACCGATACCCCTTGAGACACTTGCTCAATCGAGACAACAGGTCCGCCTTCTGCCAGCACATAGGTGGAGCGCAATACAAGCTCTCCATCAATGCTGGTTTCCTGCTGGATGGCCAGGTCAATATCAATGCCACCAGGAAGGACGAAGCCACCGCGTTCGTCCGCCAATGCAGCCTCGTCCATCGCCGCGACATCGCCGAATGGCGATTGCGCAGCAGCCGGAACAGCCACAAAAGCAAACAAAGCAATGATGAAACGAATAAATCGCACCGTCAAAATTCCCCGTAGCCCGGCGCAGTCAGCGTGAGAACTTGCTGACTTACCGGCTGAAACATGCCCTGGTCCGGTCCAAATGCTGGAACGCGGCCCCATTGCGCGTCCGCATTAAACGCAAGATGGTTAATTTTTGCCCCATCCGTCACGACGAAATAGACGCCGTTCCAGGTTTCTTCGAATTCCTCGCGGTCCATCCGGCGCAGTCCCAGCGATGGATCGCCGACCAGGACGAAGCCATTCTCGATGCCCTTGACCACCACGAAATGGCGGTATCCGTCAGGCGCGATCAGCGCGATGCCCGGCGTTTCACCCTGCACCACCTGATCCAGCGTAACCTGATAGCCATTGGCTTCGATCCCGCGCGCAGCGAGATAGCGCTTCATGTCGAGCAAAGAGAAACCAAGACGCTGGATCGAATCCTTGTCCCCGTCTTCCCACATGCCCTTGAAGACGTCGGTTTCACCCTTGGTCTGGCCGTAGTGGTAGGTGAGCAAGGTGGCGAGCGCAGCTGAACCGCAGCTAAAGTCATACTGCTGGCGCACGACGGTGTCGTAACGCGTTTCGACCATACTGCGCGGCGCCATATTCAGCGCCACTCCGCCGCCATGCGTCGCGAGCTGAAAACGATTGTCTTCAAGCGGCACGGCTGCACAGCTTGGCAAGAGCAATGCTCCAGCCAGGGCGGGAAGTATGGTCGAAAGGCGCTTCATCACGATTTACTGACGAGGAAGCTCGATATTGACCTGGATCGAAGCGTTGATCGCGACATTGTTGCCGGTGTTGGCATTGAGGATCGTGAGACCATTCATGTCACGAAACGCATTGTCGCGAATAGAGATCGTGCCCGTTTGCGAACCGTCGCCAACGCTGTTGCCTTCGACCGAATTCTTTTGGTCAGCATTGTTGAGCTGGCTGATGTCTTCACGCCCGGCAATCTTGGCCAGTTTTTCTTCGGCAATCGGCGCAGCTTCGGCAAAAACGGCCTTCTTGGCAGGCTGAGCGTCTTCAGCCATTGCCGGCGAAGCGACCGCGACCACGGCCAAGGCGCCAATGCGAGCCAAACCTGCAAATTTGCTAGTATACATTGTTGGTACTCCCGGTTCGAGCAGCTCGCCTTCCCGACGGAGGCGAGGCCTGCTCGATTGAACCTTAGTTGCCGCCGAAGCCGTCGCCCGAAACGGCGATGGTTACGCTGGCATTTTGGGAGGCACCGATACCGGTGTTCTGGTTCAACGCGTTGTTACCCGCATAATTGCGGAAGGCGTGACCCGAGTTGTTGAGGCGATTGACGATGCGCGCTGTGTCCGTGATGTCGTCATAGTCAACATCGACACCGGTCACCACGTTGGAGAGAGCCGTCTCTGCGACGATTGCGCTGTTGTTGAAGACGTATGCTTTGTTTGACCCAACACCCTGAGCGATATTGTCAGAGTTATCATCGAAGCTGTCTTCGATGACGTAATCACGGTTGTCGTCGAAGCTGTCGTTGATCTCGTAATCGCGATTATCGTCGAAGCTGTCTTCCACAACCACGGAATCACCCTCTGGCGAGGCGGCATTGCCGTTACCGTTACCGTTGTTCGCTTGCGCGGCGCTTGTCATGGCGAGAGCTGCGACTGCAGCGATAGTTGTTGTCTTCACGTGTAGTCTCCTAAAGGATCGTGAGCACACCCGTGCCCCTTGCTAGAGATTCTTACAGAGCCAGGTGATTACGAATGGAAAACCAGCATGGTTAAGAAGACCTGAAATTTAGGGGTATCATAAAGCAAGTTCAGCAAAGACTTTCCGCCTCCGCCCCCATAATCAGTCATGAAACGATGGCTTGAACTGAGCTGTTTGCGGAATGTCCGCTCTCGGTTTTGCGTCATGAAAGTCGTCGGTCTGCTTACGATCCCTACCCCATTAGGCGTGTGCCGCTAGGTAGTGCATTTTCTCTGACAATGCCTGATACTCTCACAAAGACGATCAGCTCTACTGGGCTACCATTTCTACCGTAATATTATCCTGATATCTTCCTGCAAAAGCACCTGCCACATTACCGATTTGGATATCCAGGCGGTACTGTGATCCATCTAGGGTAGGTGCAGGGCGACGACGTATTGTTTCGCCGGAAGAAAGCAACAAAGGCGATCCGTCAAAGGTTGCAGAATATGAAATGCGATGCGCTTCATCTTCAAGTGAAACCATTGCCCCATCGTTTTCAGATTCGATTGTGAAGTCGACGTCCGTGTTCGCCTGTGCTCCGAATAGAATGTAGGCCGTCTCGCCTGTTTCGAGCTCTCCGAAATCAACAAATGCAAAGGTGCGATCCGCGTTTAGGGCGCCGGATGTCCCTGCGATGGAAAGAGCTGTGTCAGCTACGACCTGCAAAGCAACAGGCAGATCCGTTTCCTCGGCTAACGTGGCACCTGCCCCATCCAACAAGCGAATGTCGAGCAGCAAATCGCACCGGCCAGGTTCTGCATAGGCTCTGTTCTCCGGCCGCCAACGCAACATCATGGTTTGCTCGTCATTGGCTGAGATGGAGATTGGCATGACATATCGACTGCCCTCTCGGCGCAGCTCATTGCTATTTAGCCGAGCGCGGATGGTCTCGCCGCATTGCCATTCAAATTCGACGGCATCGGTTGGAACAATTTCCAGTTCAGCAAAAAATGCCTCATTTTCAGGTGCTGCGATCCGGATCATCATAACTTCGCCTTCCGGCAATTGCTGAAACGGTTGAAAGACAGTCGCAACTGGACGTTCCACGTCCAACGCTGGCTGGCTGACGGCGGCGGTCGATGACACCAATGCTAAACCGGAAAATGCTCCAAGCACTAGAGATTGCCTCACCTCATCACCTCCATCGTGACGGCACCTCTTTGAACGATACCGGTTTCATCGTCTGAAATTATGAAAGTCGCGGATACATCCGCTAGCCCATCAAGTTGCATGACATACGTCCCAGGAGCGAGGCCTTCGGCGACCAATCGACCAGTGCGATTGGTAAAAAACCGGCTGACTTCCTTCCCATTGGACTTATCGAAAATTCGTCCAGTGGCTAAGCTGACTTGCTCTCCATCTGGTAGCACGAGGCGCATGAGAACCGTCGGCGAAAGCCTTGGCATTCTCGGGGGGATCAAGCCGTGCGACGATTGTCTTTGAAACGCCTTGAAATAGTGACGCACAACACTCAATTGTGATATCTGGATGAGCAATTTCATTCGCTTCTGCTTCATCGATATGCTTGATATAGTAGCGAAATTCGCTATTTTCTTCACTGTGTCGCTCGATCAGTTCGCGAAGCGTCTGCATGCTGAATGCCCCCTAGAGACAGAGGTGGAGGACGCAAATCGTTCCTGATTTATCTTGACAATCGCCGCTCCCATGGTCATACAGATCTCAATATGACCGGCACCGCTGCACAGCAATGTGTACGTGCCGGTTTTCTTTTGTGGCGTGCGTTCAGGCCCATAGCCCCCATGTCTCCCAGCCTGCGACAGCGCCAAAATCTTTTGAAGTCACCGCTTTGTTATCAGGCTCAGGAAAGGCACTGACAAGCGCACGAAAACGGGTGCGCCAACCTGAGTTGGGGCAGATCGTAGCCAATAATTTCTGCATCAAACAGAAATACATAAACGGACGGGCATTATTGAGCTGCTGCCACTGGGCGTCGTAGTGCGGTACTGGCGACAGTTCTAGAATGTTCATGTTCCATAGGCGGCTGTGATGCGCCGCGACATTGCGGATCAGGTTGAGGCTGCGGAGCCATTGTTCTAACTCGATACCACTAGCCAAACCATATTTGGCTGCAATCGCGTTCTTGTCTGCGTAAGCCATGCCCGCAAACAACCGAGACAATGCGCCAAAGTCGAGGATTTCAATCGCCACCCATATCGGCAATTTCTGATGCTTGGTCAGATTGTGGGTCACAAAAGGTTGTCGGCGGTTCTGGCGAACGAGATTGTCATAGCGTTCGAGCCAGACCTGATGTTCAGTTTTGCCTCGGTGAAATCCATACGAAATGATGCGCCGCGAAAAATTACCATGGAATAGTGATGGCTCATGTTGCGCAAAACAATCGCGCTCACCGAGCAAATGCGCAACATCAACGCGGATAGCGCGCTCGATCCGTTCAAGTGCGTCCAGCGCCATTAGCCGCAGATTTTTGTCAAAGACATACAAGGCAACCGCATCATCGAATTGCGAACCCGCGATAAATTGGTCCTCGCGGAATGACAGGCCAACGGGCTGTGCTTTCAATTTGCGGAAGGGATACCAATAGCCGCTGAGGCAATAATAGCCGATCCGCTCAAGATCGGTCTGCGCCCGTGCATCATCAGCAACCTGCAAACCCCGGTCTTTCAGGATTTGCAGCTGATCCGCATAGCTTTTCCACTCAGTGCCAGACATCGCTGCTCATACAAACATTTGCTGCAACAGGCCTTTTTTGAAGGTCTGCATATGATTGACTTGGTCCGAGACGGCGGCAATCTTGTCGTCAAGGGCGCTCAAGGCACTAGCGATTTTGCGTTGCTCGTCAGGGTGGGGAAGGCTCAATTTGAATTTCGACAAGTATGGCTTCGATATTCCCAAAACCGAAATCCCCTGAGCGATCCGCATGATCTGCCGACGCAACGCATAGCTCTGAAAGAGATAGCCTGAGAATCCCAACGCAATCACACCTTTTTTCGGGCGAGCGATGTAGGTGTGCAACCCAGCAATCAGCGATTTTGGAGCGACTTCGATGATCTCGATGGCCTTGCCAATGTCGGCGTGATCTTCAGATGCGTCGGCGATAACAACGTCACCAGGCTGGCAATATGCTTCATCGCGAAGGTTGGTTGGTAGAGCGTCAGGCTTGACGTACGGTGCGGCAGCAACGCTCTGACAAAAACGGGATGCGAACTTACTGTGAATGTCGCCATAGTGAATGTTCTGCACCTTGCCCGGCTCGTCAGTCAGCATTTCACGCGACAAGCTGTTCGTTGCAACCCAGTCGTAAATTGACCCCAATTCACGCGGCCTCCAGTCCGGGAAGGCACTGCCGTCATCGTGGGTGAAGCGGAGGGATTGGTCGAACAGGCGTTGCATTATGCCTGTCTTATACCGCTCCAACGCTTCCCACCGCCGCGTTAACAACAGAACCCGCTCATCCACCGCACCAAGGAAATCGGCAATACGGCGTTGCTCGTCAAGTCCGGGAATATCGATCTTCCGTTTGAACCACTCCGGGGTGCTGAAAATCTTCTTCTCAACATGCACGCCTAGGCTCGCGTGAAAACAGGTTTCCTGAAAATAAATCGAATGGATCAGCTGCCGCAGGAAACCCATGTCCAGTGTTGGTTTACACCGCAAAACTGCATATTCGTTGGACACAATGGAACCAGCGAAATCCGCCGAAACTATACCGCAGGCACCATGAACGATTTAACGTTTTGAAATCAGGAAATCACCGTCTTCGATGAAGAATTGCGACTTTACAGCAATTTCGGACCCCATGAGGTCACCACGGGATTCAATGCCTCCACGCGACCGCTTCACCGTCACAAGGCGGTAAGTCTCAGAATCGGATAATTGGCAAGGGCGATTTACGACCCGAAAAAGCTCGCCGATTTTGAGCCGTCTCCAACCAGGTTTCAGTTCGCCTAGCCTCGGAATTCCGGGCTGCACTGACTTTGGAAATGTCCTGTGGCGTTCGCCTAAATCCAAAGCAACGGCATTCATAGTGGCGCCTCTAACCCAAGCTCTGCGCAGAAACTGGCAATCCGTGCATCAACGTCAGCCATGCCAGCGTTGATCTCTTTCAACTCGGCAAGCACATCGTTCAGGTCAACCCGTTCTTCCTCCACGAAAGTATCGACGTAGCGGGGAATGTTGAGGTTCCAGTCGTTCTCCTCAATCTCGGCCATGGTCGCGACATGGCTATATAAAGCTTCCTCGCTCCGGTTGCGGTAAGTTTCGATAATCTTTTTGACGTGCGCATCGCGGAGGACGTTCTGATTTTTCGCCTTGTCGAAGAACCCACTCGCATCAATGAACAGCACATCGTCTGAGTTCTCCCGGCATTTCTTGAAAACCATAATGCTGGTGGGGATGCCAGTGCCGTAAAAGATGTTAGCAGGAAGGCCGATGACAGCGTCCAGCCAGTTGCGTTCCTCGATCAGGATTTTGCGGATTGCGCCCTCGCTGCCACCACGAAACAAAGCGCCAAGCGGCAGGATGACCGCCATCGTACCGTTGTCGGCCAGATGATGCAGCATGTGCAGGACAAAGGCATAGTCCGCCTTTGACTTAGGCGGTAACTTCCCGAACGTGCTGAAACGGTCATCGGTCGTAAAGCTGGGGTCCGCGCTCCAGTCAGCTGAAAACGGGGGGGTGGCCACCACAGCCTCGAACTGCATTCCTTCGTGCTGCGGACGCACTAATGTGTCTTCTTGTTTCAGGTCGAATTGCCGGAAATGTACGCCATGCAGGAACATGTTCATCCGCGCGAGGTTGTAAGTCGTGCGGTTCAATTCCTGCCCGAAAAAGCCCTTGGCTATGTTGCGAATGCCGACTTCGCGCGCAACGCGCAACAACAGGGAACCCGAACCGCAGGTTGGATCATACACGCTCTCAAGCCGCGTCTTGCCGCTGGTGACGATCCGAGCAAGGATCGTCGAAACTTGCTGCGGGGTGTAAAATTCTCCAGCCTTCTTGCCTGCGCCACTGGCAAACTGGCCAATCAAATATTCGTAAGCATCGCCCAAAACATCGCTTTCAGCGTTGTTAAGCTGGAAATCGACTTTGCTATCACTCAGTCGCCCCATAACCTTTGCGACCAGTTCATTCCGGTCGGCAACGGAGCGGCCTAACTTCGTTGAGCCGAGGTCCATATCCTCAAACAGGTGGTCGAAGTCTTCCTCGCTTTCCGTGCCCATAGTGGATTTCTGGATGTTGGTGAGAATGCGGCCCAGATCATCGAGGATGAAGTTGTTGCCCTTTTGCGCACCTTTGGCCGCAACGGCTTCAAACAGTGCGGACGGGCGCAGGAAATAGCCCAGTTCTTCAACTGCCTCGGACCGGATGGCATCGAGGATTTCCTCACCCTCGTCCGTTCCTTCTCGGATCGATCCATATGTGATGTCGTCTGCCGACAAAATCCCATTGGCATACATTTGCATACGCTCGGACAGATAACGGAAGAAGATGAAACCAAGGATATAGTCGCGAAACTCATCGGCATCCATTTTGCCGCGCAGATCGTTTGCGATCTTCCACAACGCATCACGCAATAGTCGTTTTTGTTCCTCCGTCATGCGTTGTCGTTGCCCCTCTTTCAGTTCGCCTATCTCTATCGAGCAGGGGCAGTGGGGTCACGTCTTTTCAATAATGTAATGGTGATTTATCCGATCATCTTAGCCGAACTACCGTTCGAACGCCTGTTCGAGATAAATTGCTACCTGGGCCTAGCCCTCAGCCTGGTAGCTATAGCTTTCCGGCATGGCAGCTTGTGCAATGGCGTTTCGCGCCTTGCCCTCACGTTCGCTGATGGCAGACACTAACTCGACCAACTCGCTTGCCAAAAGACCGCTTTCGAAGGCAGGCACACTGTAACAGCAGTGCCTCCGACCGGCTTAGAGGCAACCTCAAACGCCAGCTTGGCTGAGTTTCAGACTGAAGAGGCGCGTTGCGACCAAAGCATCTTTCCTCATACAATACCGGACCACGCCATGGGGCTGAAAACCTGAGCACACCCTACCTCGCGAATTCGGGAAGTAAGTCTATGTTTTTAATTTGGAAAAGTGTTTTGGGCGGAATCGACCCGCCTACGAGTAAAGCGGGTTTGCTCTGAGCCGCACGCAACTCACGATCACGTAACAAACTGAAATGAAGACGAAGTTTTGCTCTCAAAAGTGAGTTGTTGGCGATCCGCACAAATTGCGCTGTCAAAGCCGCCAGTCCAGTCCTTGCGGAGCCTGAAACTTATGGCGGAAACTACTGCCTAGATGCAGCGCAGCAGCAAAGACGGAGGTCAGCTAGCGCTTCATGCTGGCCCAACCGGATTGTGAGCCCCACAAATATCCGGATCCCCAGTCGCGCGTCCTTCGCTGGATTGAGACAGGATTCCGTTGGTTGCAAGTCGCAGCAAAGCGGCACGATCCAGACCCCCTGTTTTCCATACCCATTTCATACGGGATGAATTGCACTTCGCTAAGCCATTGAAACAATGGCGCACCCGAGAGGATTCGAACCTCTGGCCTCTGCCTTCGGAGGGCAGCGCTCTATCCAGCTGAGCTACGGGTGCTGATGCATCAACATGCGTTGAAGCGCGTGCGCCTCTAGCAAGCGATGAGCGCCTGCACCACCCAAAATCGCGCAACCCAGGTGCGACATTAACCGATCGGCAAGGGCCTCAGCGTAAGCCTCTCGCCATGTCAGCCCTACCACCTAAACAGATTCGCGCGATGGAAGATGCGGCCGCTGCCATACCTACCAATCGTGCGCCAGATGCCTTTGCTGCGCAATGGAAACGGCTTCACGATCAAGCGGCCGAGCTATCTCAAATGGCAGGTATGGCCCAAGAAGCGGCGCTTGAGATGATCACAAATTTCCCTGACGATTTAGCCTTGGCCGGGCCAGACCAGCGCGCGCTTGTATGGCAAGGAATTGAAGACATTGACGCCATGATGCAGCCGGGCCTCACCGCTTTGCGGATCGTCGCAAGTCGTGGCCAAAATGCTAGCGCCCCTGCAATGGCTCTGTGGCGGGAATTTCATCGCTCCCGCACGGCCCTTTTGACACTCACCAAAACAGGCGTGGACCGCGCCGCTTAAGGCGAGCGCACACCAATAAAGCTTGACCATGTTCGCACTATGTTCCACCTCTGGGGCATGACGGGCATTCACGCATCCACACTTGATTCGAAACCGGCCGCAGGGCAGCCTAGCACCAGCGCGATCTCATCCGCTGACGTTGCGCGCGGCATCATGCGGCTGTTTGCGCGCAACGATATCTGGTGCATTCCAGAAATGCCGCTGAAAAATGGCCGCCGCGCTGACCTGATGGGTATTGATGCCAAAGGCCGGATTGTGATTGTTGAGATTAAGGTCGCACGCGGTGATTTGTTGGGCGATCACAAATGGCCCGATTATCTTGATTGTTGTGACAGGTTTTACTGGGGCCTTGCCCCTTGCCTTGATCGCAGCCCGCTTGATGGAGAAGCGTTCCAACCAGAGGCTTGCGGCATAATCGTGGCGGATAGTTACGATGCAGAGATTGTGCGACAAGCGCCTCTTTCACCGCTGAGCGCAGCGCGGCGCAAAGCGCAGATCGAACAGTTGGCGCGGGCCGCCATGCGCAGGCATACAGCAATGCTCGATCCTGATTGCCGTGATCTCGCATTGGGATAGCGCGCGAAGGCAATTCACGCACAAATCAACGGTGGGCAAGGCGCGGCGGCCTTGTCATAATGCGGCCATGAGGCGCGTTACATGATCGAAGGGTATAGTGTCCCGGTGACCTTGGCGCTGGGCAGCGCTGCAGTGAGCGTGATCGTCGCCCTGCGCTATTTCCTGACCAGCGGACTGTTTGACTGGATTACACGGCGACTGCGCCCGGGCCTCTATGACGGACAAGGCAAACAGATCGCGCGCGAAATCCGCTGGTCTTTGACCGCCGCCGTCATCTTTGCAGTGCCAGCCGCGTTCGCAATCTGGAGTTGGCGGCATCATGGCTGGACCATGCTTTACACCGATTTTGGCGATTATCCGCCATGGTATGCGCCGCTTTCGCTGCTGATATACCTGGTTGCGCATGACACGTGGTTTTACTGGACGCACCGCTGGCTGCACCGTCCGCGCTGGTTCAAACTGGCCCACCGGGTCCACCATGACAGCCGCCCGCCAACTGCATGGACCGCAATGAGTTTCCACCCGATTGAGGCCGTTACTGGCGCAATCATTATACCGCTGCTGATGTTCATCATCCCAGTCCATGTAGCTATGTTGGGTGTGGTTTTGACCGCGGCGACAGTGATGGGCGTGACCAATCACATGGGGTGGGAATTGTTTCCGCGATGGGTTGTTCATTCAACGTTGGGGAAATGGGTGATAACAGCCAGCCATCACGAGCGGCATCATGAGGAATATCAATGCAATTTCGGACTCTATTTTCGGGTTTGGGACAGGCTTTGCGGGACAGACCGCGGACTATCGCGCCGCATCGTGGCCGACGCGCAGCAAAGGCGAGCGCCGCAGCCCTGATTGCAACCGGGGCGCTCACCGGCATGGCGACACCTGCAAGCGCTGGCGAAATTGTGATTACGATCTCCGATATACGCTCTAGCAATGGGGTCGTGCGCGCTTGCATGACGACCAAGAAAAGCACCTTCCCCAATTGCCGTAAAGATCCCAATGCTTACCGCGTGGTTGTGCCAGCAGACGGCAAGGTGACGGTCCGCTTTACCGGAATTGAGCCAGGCGATTATGCTCTGGCTCTTCTGCATGATGAAAACGACAATGGCAAAGCCGACCGCGCGCTCGGCATGATGCCCAAAGAAGGGTTCGGCTTTTCGCGTGATGCCAAAGTCCGCTTGGGTCCGCCAAAATTCAAAGATGCCGTGTTCAATCACAATGGCGTCAATCAGGTGCTGACGGTCAAGATGCGCTATTTGCTCTGACGGTCTTATTGGTTCGACCATCGCATTGAGGCTCTGACGCCAAAAAGCCATTTGCCGCTGGCGTGAGCGGCCATTGCTATGACCCATGGACAGGTTTGGGCCTCTTTTTGCGGCACTTAACGACATGTTTACCATGCATCGTCACAACGGCCCCAAGAACCGTTCAAAAAGGGGCAATTACGGGCCATGGACAATCTGCGGGGCGCTTTCGATTCATCGGAACCAGCCGACGAAACTCAGGACTGGGATAGCGTCGACGAACAAGACGCGCGTGATGTGCCACCCGATTCTATCGGGCAGGACGAGCGCCGAATGCAGGTGCGCGCTTATAACCACTGGGCAAGCCTTCTGGGTGAAAGCACCTTCCCGCCGATTGAAGCCCTAAAGCCAGACGATCTGCCAGACTTTGGTCCGTATTCGGTCATCTTGGATTTCTCCAAAGGGATTGATGATCCTGCAGTGCAATTTCTTGGGAGTTCGATCGCTGAAGAATGCGGCGCTGAAGGCCACATTTCAAAGCTTTCTGACGTGCCGCCGCGCTCTTTGCTTAGCCGCATTACCGATCACTACATGCAAATCCTCGCCAATCAGGCCCCAATTGGTTTTGAAGCGGAATTCGTCAACCAGCGCGGGATTGAGATCCTTTACCGCGGCATCCTGCTGCCATTTTCCAGCGATAACGAAACCATTGATTTCATCTATGGCGTAATCAACTGGAAAGAGATGGCCGATCAGGTCACCGCTGATGAATTGCTGCTTGAAATCGACCAAGCGCTCGAGAGCGAAGAAGAGGTCGATGCCGAGGCTGATGAACCGCAAAAGCATTCGGTTGATCCGGTCACGGATTGGGCCGATTCCCCTGCGCAAGATCGCGTGGAAGAGCGCGTGCGCAAGCCCGTGCAACTGCCAGACGAGCCGGTAGAACTGATCGATGAAAGCGAAGAACCGCTCGATTTGGGTGAATTTACCGATGTCACACCAATCAGTGCTGCGGAAGAAGCGGCGACGCCTGATACAGACACAGAGCTGGATGATCTGCCAATGCCAAGTTTTGGCGACTATGCGCTAGATGATCTGGGAGAAGAAGAAGAAGGCGAAGAAGAGGACGAAAGCGGTTCTTACGACTTTGCCTCTCTCACCGATTTTATTGAGGCCCCGGCCAAGAAGACCCAAGCGCTGGATATTGATCCCGCAGAGCTCGAAAATGTCGACTATGAAAACGGCGATTTCGGAGCTGAGACTTTCGACGCGTCACAATTTGATGCTGCCGAAACGAATTTAGAAGACACTGGCTTCGATGAGCAGAGCACCGATGCCCCTCTAGAAGATGAGATCGCTGACGAAGGAGTGGCCGAGCACGCCGCACCCATCGCCGTTGTCGAAGAAACACCTGCAGCCGAGAGCGGTGAACCAGCGCCAGAACCAGCAATTGAACCATCAATTGAACTGGGTGATGAGCTTCCCGAAGACGCCGGTCTATACGATTTCCTCGCATCGGCTCGAGAGCTTGCGCAGACCGCAAACGCGAGCGAAGATCGCAGCCGTAAAGCGCTCTACGCAGCGGTTGGCCGCGCCTATGACTTCTCTCTCGCCGCGCAAGCAGAGCCGCAAGATTACAGCGAACTGGTCGAAGAAAACGGCCTGACCGTTCAAGATCGTGCGCCCATGACGCCGGTCGTCAAGCTCGTGTTCGGCACCGATTACGATAAGACCCGCCTAACCGAATACGCCGCCGTTTTGAGCCATGCGCACCGCGCTGGTCTGGAGCGCGGAACACTCGCTGAATTCCTGACCGAAGCCGAAGGCGGACTTAAAGGCGTAGTTCAAGCCGAACGCCGTCTGCGCCGTGAAGAAGCTGGCAAAGAGGTCAAGGTTAAAACCGGTCCGCGCGAAGCTCTGGCGAAGAAACTACGCGAATTGGATGCGATGCTGCTTGAGGCGCTCGCAGCCGATGGCCCTGAATTTGGTCTGGTCATGATCCGCCGCACTGAAGACGGCGACGTCGAAGTGCTGGGGGAGATTGAGCAGGACATCCCAATGATTGAGCGCGCCGCCCGCAAACTCGTCGGCTAAAACGGAAAGCTGCACGAGCGCACCGGACCCAACGGAGGATCGGTGCGTTCTCGTGTAGCTATGATATTTTCAAACACCCCTGTCCGCCTCCAGCCCTACTTCGGTTTTCGCAACGAGCGCCGGCTGATGGTCTCTGCCAGAGCGCTCAAAGCGAGTAGTACCGATTTCAAACGCTCAGGGCGCTGGCGAGCAATCCGCACCATGATTAAGCAGTTCGCCTCTCATGAAATGGCAGATCTGCCGGTAAGGCTTGAGATCGCCCGGCCAGACGGAAACACGTTCTCGCACGAGAGCAAAACCGACAAGGAAGGTTTTGTGCATTTCGAAGTTGAGCTTGAGGGAAGCTGGCCGCACGGATCAAGCACAGACTGGGAAACAGTGGCGCTCCATTGGGAAAATGAGAGCGGCAGGCAAAGCGCACCCGGCCATGTGCTCGTCCCCGGTCAAGCAGCGAGCTTGGGCGTTATTTCGGACATAGACGATACAATTCTGGAAACCGGCATCACTGGCGGCTTAAGAAACCTGTTGCGCAATATGAAACGGGTGGTCGCCCAGTTACCAGAGGAGCGAATTGCCGTTCCGGGAGCAGACGTTTTCTACAATGCCTTGGGCGGCAGCGCACCAGCATCAGCGCAAGCCGTGGCACCCGGAGACCACCTCCCAGCGACCAAACGTCCGTTTTTCTATATCTCGTCTAGTCCGTGGAACCTGTATTCTTATCTGGTGGCGTTCAAGCGCAGCCGCAATCTGCCGCTGGGGCCGATCATGCTGCGCGACTGGAGCCTGAACCGGGACACCCTGGGATCTGCGAGCCACGGCGCGCACAAACGCGAAGCCATAGACCGCGTGCTCGGCGCGTTCCCGGACATGAAGTTCGCGCTCATCGGTGACGACACGCAAGGCGACTTTGTCGCATTTGGCGAAACAGTAGAGCGTCACCCCAATCGCATTGCAGCGGTATTTATCCGCCGGGCAGCAAAAGCGGAATTAAACGCCGACGAGCGCGCCGCCCAAACGACGATGAAAGAGGCATCCGTGCCACTGTGGCTCGGCGACGATTACAGCACCGGCGAGGCATTCCTTGATAAGATTGGGCTTGCGTCTGATGGCGAAGCGCAGCAGATAATCGAAATTGTGAAATAACAACGCGCAGGACGCATATGAGCCGGACAGGATGGCGTCGAATGGCGTGGGTAGTTGGAATAACAATTGGGCTAGCGATTATCGCCGCGCTCGCACTGCAATATGCGATTTCGCAAAATGGCCCGGCAGTATTGTCCGCTGTAGACCGCTTAACTGGCAGTGCGGATAATGTCGCGCTTAAGACAGAAGTCTCAACTGGAGATAGCCCTGCACAGAAATTGCTGGTCTGGGCTCCCGAAGAACAAGCCGCAGATGCTGAAAAACTGCCCGTGCTGCTGTTCGTTCACGGCGGCAGCTGGCGTTGGGGTGATCCGGTCGATTATGGCTTTGTCGGTCGATCATTTGTGCCAAAAGGGTTCGTGGTGGTACTCGCAGGGTACCGAATGCACCCGGAAGCGGTCTATCCCGCCATGCTCGAAGACACCGCCAGCGCGATTGCCTGGACCAAACAAGAAATCGCGCAATATGGCGGCGATCCAGAACAGATCGTTATCGCTGGGCATTCCGCTGGAGCTTACAATGTGGTGATGACCGCGCTGGAAGAGCAATGGCTCGGGCGCCACGGCCATGCGACCAACGATATCGCCGGCGTCGTGGGCCTGTCTGGCCCTTATGACTTTTACCCGTTTGACAGCGACTCAACGAAAAATTCATTCGGCCCCGCTGAAAATCCTGAAAGCACACAGCCAATCAATCACATCCGCGGCGATGCCCCGCCGATGCTGTTAATCCACGGTGAGAAGGATACACTGGTTTATCCACGCAACACGCGCAAATTGGCCAAACTTTTGAATGATGCGGGAAGCTCGGTTGAGGCCGCATTCTACCCGGAAAAGGATCACAATCAGCCCCTCATCTCGCTCGCCGCGCCGTGGCGAAACTCACGCGATGTCGATGACAAGATCATCGCCTTTGCCAAAAGAGTTACCGCCCAGGTGCACGCTTCAGTTCCGGTTCAGGACGAATCCCGCTAGCACTCTCAACATGCGAACACTTTTGCACCCAACATCGCCAATGGCATCGCGCACGCTCGCTACAATGCTTGCTTTGCTCGCTAGTTTCGCATTGGCGGTTCAATCCGCCGCGGCTCAATCCATTTTGCGCGATGCAGAAACGGAGGCGTTGCTGCTGGATATGGCGGCCCCTCTGGTCGCAGCATCTGAGCTAGAAGAGGGCAATGTCGACATCGTCCTGATCAATGATCCGTCGATCAACGCTTTCGTGGCGGGTGGACAGATCGTTTATATTCACTCCGGTCTGATCGACGCCGCTGACACCGCCAATGAAGTGCAAGGCGTGATCGCGCACGAACTTGGCCATATCACCGGCGGCCATATTGTTCGATTTAGCGAAGGCGCGAGTGCCGCCAGCAATATATCTCTGCTGTCTCTGCTGATCGGTGTGGGCGCTGCATTGGCGGGCGCAGGTGATGCTGCCATCGGCGCGATCATGGCAGGACAGCGCGCGGCGCTAGGCCGCTTTTTGGCATTCAGCCGAGTGCAGGAAAGCGCAGCTGATGCGGCTGGGGCGCGTTATCTTTCAGGCGCTGGCATTTCTGGGCGCGGTTCGATCGCCTTCTTTGAAAAACTGCAAAGCCAGGCACGCCGGTTTGGATATGCCCGCGATGATGAAGCGGAGTTCACTCGCACCCACCCGCTGTCCAGCAATCGTATCGCCCGCCTGCGCGAAGTCTATGTTGTTGATCCTGCATGGGACGCGCCAGACGATCTTGCGCTCCAGGCACGCTTTGAGCGCGTGAAAGCGAAACTCTATGGGTTTTTGAAAGACCCAAAGCGCACCATGAACCGCTTTCCCATGAGCGATACCAGCATCCCTGCGCGCTATGCCCGCGCCTATGCGTTCCATAAGGATGCGCAAATCGATAACGCGCTGGCAGAGGCAGACGCACTGCTAGCGACTGATCCCGACAATCCATACTTCCTTGAGCTCAAGGGTCAGGTCCTACTCGAATCTGGCCAGCCAACAGAAGCGCTGGTTCCGCTGCGCCGGGCGACCGACATCACACTAAATCAGCCATTGATCGCCTCTATGTTTGGGCACGCGCTGATCGCAACTGAAGATGAAGACAATTACCCAGAAGCAGAGCGTGTCTTGCGCGCAGCGGTAGTCCGCGATCGGTTTAATCCGTTTGCCTGGTATCAGCTGGGCGTGGTTTATGCCGCGCGCGGAGACATGCCGCGTGCGCGCCTCGCCAGCGCTGAACAGCAAGTGATGACACGCCGCTACCCAGAGGCATTGCGCAGCGCGCAGGCGGCCGAGGCGGGCTTACCAGTGGGTTCACCAGACTGGATCAGAGCGCAGGACATCTCGCTGCAAGCGCGCGCCGAACTGGAACGGCTCCGCGATAGCCGCTAATGCAGGCTATCACGTTTAAGAGACCGTTGCGGGCACTGCACCCCGCATCTGAATTTTAGGAAACAACCTTGATCAAAAATCTAGCCACTGCCTTTATGGCACTCACCTTTGGTTTTCTGGGGGCTGCGATCTGGTCTTACACCGGCCTTGCCAACAGTCAGACGCGCGCATTCATGCTCGATAATCCAGAAATTCTGCCGCAGATGGCAGAGGCTTATCAAGCGCGTGAGAACGAAAAGCAGCTTTCTGCCGTGCGCGCCGATCTAATGAACCCGTTTCCTGGTGCATTTGTCGGCAATCCCAATGGCTCGAAAGTTCTGGTTGAATTTGCCGATTACAATTGCGGCTATTGCAAGCAAGCGCTTGAGGACGTGAAACGACTGGTCGCCGAAGACCCGGAATTGAAGGTCATCGTTCGCGAATGGTCGATCTTCCAAGGCAGCGAAATCGCGGCACGCATGGGCCTCGCCGCCGCAATGCAGGGCAAGTACGAAGCATTTCATGTTGCTATGTTCCGCCTCGGCCCTACCACGCCTGAAAGCGTTGAGGCTGCCGCTCAAGAGGCCGGGCTCGACATGGACATGGCGCGCGCTGATGCGGCTTCCGATCCGGTGAGTGTTGAGCTTGCACGCAACAATGCGCTTGCCCAGCAATTGGGCTTCACCGGCACGCCGGCTTTTGTGACGGGCCAAGAGGTGATGAACGGCGCGGTTGGCTTCGATGTCCTGAAACAAGCGATCGAAAAATCAGGTGATGTGACCGATCAAGCTGGCGCGTCACCCTCTGAGGCGTAATGCAGAAGCGCGCGCAACTGTGGCTAACCACTGCTGCCTGCGTGCTGTTGGCCGCTTGCACCGCCGCCAGCGCCCAACCCGCACAATCACCCGCAAGCCCTGAATACACCACGTATCTAACCGCGTTAGAAGAATTCCAAGCGCTTGATCAAAAGCTGCAAAATGTAGGCTGGCAATTGGTGCGTGGAAATGCCGATTTTTGCGAGCAAACCCTGCCCTCAATCGGCCTGCAACTGCAGGATATGACGGCCTATAGCCAGCCGGTAAAAGTGCGCGCCACGCTTGGCCTTGATGGCGATTTCGCGGTGCAAACTGTCGCACGCGGATCACCCGCTTGGAACGTCGGCGGCCTTAGTTTTGGGCGTGAAATCGCACGCTTGAACGATCAGCAAATCAACAGCTGGCTCTCTGGCGAGCGTTCGCACTGGCAACGCCTGACCCGCGCGCATGACTTCATTGACAATGCGCTAGCGCAGGATGGCCGTGTCTATCTTGGCCTTGCCAGCGGCGGCAATGTGCTGATCGAGCCAGCCACGGTCTGCGCCAGTCGGTTTGAGCTCGACGGCAACAGCAAACGCGCCCTTGCCGAAGGATCACGCGTGGTGATCGGCGCGCGCTTTGCTGGCTTCGATTATCCCGAAGACGAATTTGCCGCCGCCATTTCGCACGAGTTGGCGCACAATGTGCTGCAGCATCGCGCGTGGCTAGAAGCCAATGGTCGCAAACGCCAGAATGTGCGTCTTACCGAACGTGAGGCAGACCGTCTGATGCCGTGGCTGCTCGCCAACGCCGGGTATGATCCGCGCGCCGCGCATCGCTTTATGACCAAATGGGGCCCGCGCCATGATGGCGGATTATTCCGGGCGCGCACGCATGATGGCTGGGATGAGCGTGCTGAGTTCATCATGGCAGAAATCGAGCGAATTGAGGCACTGCAAGCCGCCACACCAGAAGCCCAAAGCGCAGATTGGCGCACTCATTTTCGCCGGGAAATTGCCCCCGCCGCGCGGCTAAATCGTTAGTCCTAGCCGCGGCAATTACCCTGCAATTAGCGGTTTTCCGGGCCAAATGGTGCGGCGGGCGCGATCACTCGCAAGCAAAAGCACCTGCCAACTTGCGACGAAATGAGTTAGAACCCTATTTCATGGCAATGCTTCCTATTCAACCTGTCCCGTTCTTTGCCAGCAAGAACAGGGCCTTTTGGAACCTCCAGCTTGCGGGTTGGGGCGGAGCTTTCTTGCTGCGCTCAATGATCGCGCTTGCAAACAGTCAGCCGCTCGATTTGCTGGTGATCATTCTGGTGACGACTATTGTCGGCTTTTCGATCAGCTTGATCCTGTCTGTAATCTATCGCCAGCTGATCAATAAGCAGGCCTTCGTCACATGGGCGACCACAGCACTAGTGTTGCTTGGCGCAGTGCTCATCCACGCATCAATCGATACCTGGGTGCAGGAACTTTATTTAGGCTCAGCAAACGAGACGACCTTCATTCAGCGGATGATTGGCCTGTCCTTCATTCCGCTCGCTTTTCTAGGCGGATGGAGCGCGCTCTATTATGCGATCAATTACTTCCTGACGGTGGAAGAGCAGGCTGACCGGTTGGAGCGGCTCGAGATGCAGGCCACCAGCGCGCAGCTTGCCATGCTGCGGTATCAACTGAACCCGCATTTTCTGTTCAACACCTTGAATTCAATCAGCACTCTGGTGCTGCTTAAGCAGACCGAGCCAGCCAATGCGATGCTCACCCGCCTGTCTAGCTTTCTGCGGCACACTCTGGTTTCAGAGCCCGGCGCGCAAGTGACATTGGCGCAGGAGGTTGAGACGCTTCAGCTGTATCTCGACATAGAACGGATGCGGTTTGAAGAACGTCTGCGCACCGATTTCGCGATTGAGGATGATGCGATGGAAGCCCGGCTGCCATCCATGCTGCTGCAACCTTTGATCGAAAACGCGATCAAATATGCCGTTGGCCCGCAAGAAGAGGGCGCGCGTATCTCGCTTTCAGCACGGATCATGGCTGGCCGGTTGCGCATTTCCGTTGAAGACACGGGGCCAGGTACCGATGCACCCATACAGCAATCGCTGATCGAATATGAGGTCGACAAAGCGAACCAACCCATTTCTACCGGTGTTGGTCTTGCAAATATCCGCAATCGCTTGACCCAGGCCTATGGCGCCGACCACAAATTTGAAACCGCTTCCCAGCCGGGCGGCGGCTTTATCGTGACGATTGAAATCCCCTTTCAAACGGAAGACGCGCCTGTGCCAGTCCCCGCTGCAGCAGGCGACCCCCGAACTGGTTCCGACCCCGCGGATGCCAGCTCTGCCGAAACCGGCACCACCCCCCAGCCAGCGTCGGCGATTCGTATCAATCCCCAACGTGCCATTGGACCTGCCACATGACTATTCGCACAATCCTTGTCGATGACGAGAAACTCGCTACCCAAGGCCTGCAATTGCGGCTTGAGGCTTTTGATGACGTCGAAGTGATCGACACATGCGCAAACGGGCGCGAAGCGATCCGCAAAATCAAAACCGAAAAGCCCGACCTCGTCTTTCTCGACATTCAAATGCCCGGCTTTGATGGCTTTTCCGTTGTTAAAGGCGTGATGGAAATCGAACCACCGCTGATCGTGTTCGTCACCGCCTATGAAGAGCACGCCATTCGCGCGTTTGAGACCAATGCCGTAAATTACCTGATGAAGCCGGTGGACGAAGACAAACTTGCAGACACGCTTGAGCGGGTGCGCCAACGCATCGCTGAAAAGAAATCGTCTGAAGAGGCTGAGAAGCTCAAAAACGTGCTGGCCGAAGTTGCACCGGATAAGGCCGATGAGTTCTGCGAAGCCGCTGCCGAAAACGTCGAACGGTTTGAAAAGCTGATCAACGTGAAGGATCGCGGACAAATCTTCCGTGTCGAGGTGGAATCGATCGAGCATATCGAGGCCGCTGGCGATTACATGTGCATCTACACCGGCGACAATTCGCTGATCCTACGCGAGACGATGAAGGATCTGGAACGCCGCCTTGACCCGCGCAAGTTCCAGCGCGTGCACCGCTCCACCATCGTCAATCTTGACCAAGTGCGCCAAGTGAAGCCGCACACCAATGGCGAGTGCTTCCTGGTGCTGGATTCAGGCGCAGAGGTGAAGGTGAGCCGGTCTTATCGAGATGTCGTTGCACGCTTTGTGCATTGATATCGCGTGACAACTTCAGCTAGCGTTGCTGGATGAAGAAAGGTAACGGCCACAAACGAGCTCTTCCAGTGATGGAAAGGGCTGAGTTGGAGCAGATGCCAACCGGCGCCCTATTGGCCCGGCTGAAGCGCTTGCGCTGGTGCGAAGACGATCCAGAATATTCAGACATTTTGCCCGACGAACTGGCAAAGGTCGAAGGTCAGATCCTTTATAAGTGCGACACACTTTGGAAAACGGCCTATTCAGATCTGAAGGAAATCCTTGCAACACGCGAACACCACTCGCGTAAGATTGGTTGAGCGTATGACCCAATTCACCATCCCTGGCTTCGACCTCGACCAATTCGTCCGCAGCACCTTGGCAGAGGACTTAGGCGAAGGGCTGATCGGCGGCGGGCGTGATGTCACCTCGGAAAGCGTGATCCCAGCCGATGCGCGTTTTGCTGGAGTGATGGACAGCCGCGATGCGATCGTCGTCGCCGGCCTGCCCATTGCCGAGGCGTTTTTCCGCGCGCTGGAGCCAGAGATCGAGATCGAACTGCTCGTGCAAGATGGCGATGCGGTGGAGCCGGGCACTGACCTCATGCGACTGGCTGGCAATGCGCGCGGCCTTCTCACCGCAGAGCGCAGCGCGCTCAACACCGTCCAACACCTCTCTGGTATAGCCACCATGGCCCGCGAATATGTGACCGCGATGGACAATCCCGATTGCACCTTGCTCGACACGCGCAAGACCATTCCCGGCATGCGCCATCTGGAAAAATACGCCACCCGCATGGGCGGGGCGAGCAATCACCGCATGGGCCTGTGGGATGCCGCGATGATTAAGGACAACCATGTCGCCGTCGCGGGCTCGGTCGGCGAGGCCGTGCGCCGCGCGCGGGAGGCAGGGGTTGAGCACATCATCTGCGAGGTCGACCGGCTCGACCAGATCGGCCCGGCCCTGCAAGCGGGCGCGCATCACCTGCTGCTGGATAATATGCCGCCAGAGACCCTGCGCGAGGCAGTGGCGATAGTTGATGGCCGCGTGCCGTGCGAGGCATCAGGCGGGATCAATCTCGACACGATCAAGGCCAAGGCCGCCACGGGCGTGCAATTCGTCTCGGTTGGGCGCCTGACACAAAGCGCACCTGCGGCGGACATAGGCCTCGATTTCAAGCCGGTTTAAGGCCGGGGAAGCGATGAAACTGGCGCAAGGGCCCCGCCCCCTATCCATCAAGCTGTTTGCGGCGTTCTTCCTGACCGCAGCGATATCGACTTATGTCCTGAATTTGACCAATCTGCCGATCCAGCAGCAGATATTTGCGCTGTATCTTCCCTGGCCGGGTTGGTCACAAGATTGGACGATCGTTGCCCTTTCCGCGATCCTGTCGATTGCTTTCATTCCGGTAGCATGGATCTATCTGCACGCCAGCCGCTTGGCGCGCTGGCTTGTCACCGGGTTCTCACTGCTTAAGCTCCTGAGCTTCCCGCAAATGTTGATGCTTTGGTTCTCCGACCCATACATCAACGCCTTGTATTTGCGCGAACCAGTCTTGATCGCGCTTGCGCTCATCATGCTGTTCACGCCGAGCGCCAATCGCTGGTTTCGCCAAACACAGGAGCCTAATCTTGCGGTATTTGAGTAGTTTAGCGCTGGGGCTATCCGCCATTTTGACGCCCACGCTGGCGTCGGCACAAGCATACCAATGCAACGCTCCGCGCGTCTCATCCGTCCCTAAAATCTCGCCCAATGGGCAGACGCGCAAATTGCCGATCACCGGCTATACGATGGCGCTAAGCTGGTCGCCTGCCTTTTGCCGCACTCGGCAGGACAGCCGCAGCCACCGGACGCAATGCAGCGGCGACAATGGCCGGTTCGGGCTGATCGTTCATGGTTTTTGGCCGGAAAGTCGCGGGTCATGGCCGCAATGGTGTCCAACACAAGGCCGCCTCACCCCTGCCGAAACCCGGCGCAATATGTGCATGATGCCGAGCACGCGGCTGATCGCTCGGCAATGGGCCAAGCACGGCAGCTGTATGACCAAACGACCCGAAACATACTTCAAGGTTACGCGCATCCTGTGGGATAGCTATCGCATACCTGATTATGACCGGATCAGCCGCGAAGATGGTTTGACCGCCGGGCGTATCAGACAAGCCTTTGCAGATGCCAATGGCGGCATTCCTGCCAACGCTGTGGGCGTAAAACTCAACCGTGATGGCTGGCTAGAGGAGCTGCGCATTTGCTATGGCGTCCGCTTCAGGCCGGTCCGCTGCGATGCCAAACGCTTTGGCGCGCGAGACGGTTCGCGAGCCAAGATTTGGCGGGGGCTGTAAAGCGGCGGGGCCAAGCGCAATTCACACTGTCTGTTGCCGCGCAACCTCGAACCTTGCCTCATGCGTTTCGCAGCACATTTTTAACCAAAACTCTCTAGCCGCCTAGTTGAGATATTGGCGAGCAGTCTGCTTGGCGAAGACCAAAAGAGAAATCACAATGCTGAGGAAAACTATTGGCTCGGTTAACCGACTAAGGCGCGTTAGCGCCCCCTCGGATCACAAGCGGGCCAAGCCAAGCATTGCCTCGCGCTTGCTCCTAACCGACCTATCAATCGCGGTAATTTTGCTAGCTTGCGCCGCCTTGGTCGCACAATATGCGATGAACAATCGCGAACTCGTGGCCCAGCAGCACGATCTGACAGAGGTCGAGAATTTGGTGCGCGCTCAAAGGGCAGCGGCTTTCGAAACGCATGTCAGCGCGCTACAATTGCGCGACAGTTGGGCATTCGCGACTCCAGAAGCACGCTCAGAATTTCGCGAAGTTCTGCTCGCATCCAGCACCGAATTCACAAATATGGCGGACAAGCTGACCAATGATCCGCGCGTCAGCAGGCAGCCTGAGTTCGAAATCGGCCCAGTGGCGATGGAACAGCTATCAGGCCTAGTTCGCGAGATTTTAGCTGAGAGCGATAAAGGGTCCGATGCAAAATTCCGTCCCAATATTGCGATCGAGCTAACCGGAAATTACCGTTTCTTGCTCGGAATCTTGAACGAAATTGAAGACAGCGCGCGCAGCGACCTCCAAGTCAATCAAGCAAGCGTAGCTGCAAAAGCGGACGCCATGGTGCTGGTAATCTCTATCACCGTAGCGGCACTGATCTTAGCGTTGCTGGTTCGGTTCGCATTGGTCAAACGCTGGGTGGTGAAACCGGCCCATAGACTTGCAAAGGTGACGAGCGATTTTGCCGAAGGAAATGTGGAACACGCGATTCCCGTGATGCATGTTGATGAGTTGCAGCGCATTGCTGATGCTCTGGCGGTCTTTCGCGATATGACCATCGAAGCGGGAGAATTGCGCAGCCAATCCCACGAAGCGCAAATTCGCGAGCAACAAGCCAACATCGAAGCGGAGCGCAAAGAGCGAGAGGCGCAAAAATTGAGTGAAGCCCAGCGCCGCAAAGACATCATGACTATGGCGCTCAAGTTTGAAACGTCCGTTTCCAGCGTCGTTGAGGCGACTGGAAATGCCGCTCGCCAGCTGGAAGATACCGCAGAACAATTGGCGAGTGCGGCCACTGACGCCGGTCGGCAAGCTTCGGAAATCGCCGACGCATCAGGCGATGCAACGCAAAACGTTCAATTTGTCGCAGAAGCGGTGAATGAGCTCTCGGGTTTTGTTCGGGCGATTTCTGAGCAGATGCGCGAGCAGTCAGATCTGTCAAAATCTGCTCGCGAAAAATCGGCTTCAAGCGTGGAATCCTCCCACACCCTAGAACAAGAAACCGCTAGCATTGATGGGATCGCTACGATGATCGTAGACATCGCAAGCAAGACCAATCTCATCGCGCTCAATGCCGCGATAGAGGCCGCCCGAGCGGGCGAATCTGGCGCTGGATTTGCTGTGGTCGCTTCAGAAGTGAAACGACTAGCGCAGCAATCAAGCGAATCCGCAACGAGTATTGGCGGAGTTTTGCAAACAGTGAGCGGCGAAGTCGATCACACCGTGCAGTCAATCTCGAGCGTGGCGGAGGCCTTGGAAAAAATTGGTGTCATCGCAGATGGTGTGAGCGCATCAGTCGGTCATCACGAAGATATTGCAACCGGGATATCGCGCAACGCCTCGGAAGCGGCAACCGGAACGCAAGCTGTGAATCGCAAGATCGCAGACCTTGCGGTGAATGCCGAGCAAGCCGGGGTGCTTTCACAAAGCGTCAGGAAGGCAGCGAATGAACTTGGGGGACAGGCTGAGGCGCTGGATAAGGCTTCAAGGGAATTTGCCGATTTGATGCGCTCGGCCTGACCGCGCAGCTTCGACATGGGGCCAATCCGGAGCCTTTTCAAAACTGCCGCGTCAGCGTAATAATCACGTATGAAAGTTCTTTCGCTCGCAGCGCTCTTTGCAATCTTAGCGACCGCCGGTTTTGTGATTTTCTTGGGAGCACCGAACGGTCAACCGGCCCTCACCAAGCTGGAGCGGCAGATTGCATCGTCGCATCCCGATATTGAGCATATTCAGCCAGACACATTGATCCAATGGCAATCGACAGGGCGGAAACTCATCGTGCTCGATGTTCGCGAAGAGGACGAATTTGCAGTCTCGCATATCGAAAACGCTCTCCGGGTGTCGCCTGAAGCGAGCCTTAGAGAAGTAACGGCTCTTCTCGGTGACCAGGTCGAAAACGCAGATATCCTCTTCTATTGTTCGGTCGGGGTCCGCAGTTCCAAATTGGCATCGCTCGTCGCCGATCGATTGCGCGCGGATGGTGCCCGAACCATCGCCAACCTAAGTGGCGGCGTTTTTCGCTGGCACAATGAAGAACGTCCATTAATGAACCATGGCCAGTCGACCGACCTCGTCCACCCCTATGACGGTATCTGGAAGCGGCTCGTTGAGCGAGAGGAAAAGACCGCTTTTGAGCCTGAGGACAGCATCGTATTGTAGACCAATACCCACCTATTGGGCGATCGCCGATATTTACATGCGGTGCTGGCGGAAGAACGACAGACGCTGGCCTGTATCAATACGGTCGCCAATAAAGAAAGGCGGGAAATTCACCGCCGCTGCTTGAAAAAACTTCTCAGCAAGTCAGCCGCTTGCGTCTCGCCCATACCTGAATACACTTCTGGCCGGTGCAGGCATTGATCGTGCTCAAACACGCGCGCGCCATGCTCCACCGCGCCGCCTTTGGCATCACTCGCCGCGTAATACAGGCGCGCAATGCGGGCATGGCTGATCGCGCCAGCACACATCGCGCAGGGCTCCAAAGTAACATAAAGATCGCATCCGGTAAGCCTGTCCTGCCCCAGAACGTCCGCCGCTTCACGAATGGCGCGAATCTCAGCATGGCCGGTCGGATCTGGCGGCGATCGGACCTGATTAGCGGCCACTGCCAGCACCTTTTCGCCCTGCATAACAACCGCGCCAACAGGCACTTCACCCGCTTGCGCGGCCCGCTTTGCTGCATCAAGCGCGGTCTGCATTGGTTGTGGGATTGGCCAGCTAGTCATAGGCAGGCGCTAGCGATGCATCGTCAGCCGCGCAACTTTGCTTGACGATTCGCAAGTCTCCGGCTATCCGCGCCGCTTCCCGGGAACATTGTGATTTCTGGCCGAATTTCTGGGCCGCCGAAATGGTCGTGCGGACCACAACCGTGAACGAAACGAGAGATATCATGTCGCGTATTTGCGAACTGACCGGCAAAGGTCGCCAGGTGGGCAACAATGTCAGCCACGCTAACAACAAAACCAAGCGCGTGTTCCTGCCGAACTTGCAGCACGTTACGCTGCTGAGTGAAAAGCTGGATCGCGGAATCAAGCTGCGCGTTTCGACCCACGGCCTGCGCTCTGTTGAGCATAATGGCGGTCTCGACAACTGGCTGCTGAAGACCAAGGATGACAAGCTGTCTCCTCGCGCGCTCAAAGTGAAGCGTGAGCTGCAGAAAGCCGACGCCGCCGCGTAAGCCGCGCCGCGTTAGGGCCATCTGGCTCCTTAAAAGATTTAAAAAGGCGTGCGGGTCACTCTCGCGCGCCTTTTCATTTGTCTGAAGCGGGTGTCAGGGCGGCTTTCGCTTTTCCCTCGGCGGCGGTTTTGACGTCCACACCAACCAATGGTCCGCCCGCGGGCCAATCCAACTTGACCAGCAACGTGCGCTGAAACGCGGAGAGATTGTCATCAGCGATCATGTAAAGTGATCCCGCGTCTGGATTGCTCGGATCGGGGACAAACTCCAGCCCTTCAAAATTTTCTCCGAACAGTGAACCTTTGAAGGTTTGTAGCACTTCGCCTGACCATGGCTCCCCTTCCTTGATTGCCGCCGGGTCTGCGCGAACGAGCCGCGCGTCAAATTCAGCTGCAGGCAGGCGGTATTGCACGCGGCGTTCCAGAATAACCACATCGCCGCCGGGGACTTGGGCTGCATCCACGGGGGAATAGCGCGGCGTGCTGCTGTAACGGAACTCAATCGCTTCCGCGCCTTCAACTGGGTCGCCCGCATAAAGCACACCAGGCCGATCGCGGCGCCCGCTGCTTTGTTCGGGCGCTTCGCCCAAAACCAGAAAACGCCCGTCGACCAACCTCAGCAGCGTCTCTGGCCCGCTGTTGGCTGACCATCTGCGCATTTCGTCAGGTTTGACGCGTGTTGAGCTGCCATCAGGATCAATGCGTTCAATCGCATTGCCATGTTCAAAAGCAGCCCACACCGCGCCGCTTTCTGGATCGCTGGTCAGTGCTTCAAGATCGAGTAAGAAGGGATAGACCACTCCGCGCCACGGTGGGTAGCCGATCCGGTTGACGGTCCCGCGCCTTGTCGTCTCATCAAGTTCAAAATCGAGAAATCGGCCGCGATCGCTGCCAGCCAGAAACTGTCCATCGCCGCCGGCAACTAAACCCGAATAGCCGCCGAAATCGCGGTGGGTAGAGGAAATTGCCCACACCGCCTGCACGTTCAACGGACCAGCAATACCAGCGCGTTCCTCCAGCAAAATGAAATCAATCGGCGCGTCAGTGGTCGACATGACATCGCTGCGCACAAATGTGCCAGGCGCTATGCCAAGCGCGATCAGAACAATCATGATTTTACGGCGAAGCATGGCGGCTGTCTTCAGCCTAGCTGATAGCGCGCATTATTGCGGGCCGACGAACAGCAGCGGGTCGAGCCGCGCCAGGTTCCACTTGATGCTCCAGTGGAGATGCGGACCGGTTGCACGGCCACTTGATCCGATATTGCCGATATATTGTCCTTGGCTTACCCGGTCACCCTTCTGAACCGCCAATTTCGAAGCGTGAAGAAATGCGCTGTTAAGGCCCATGCCGTGATCAATAATGATCAGGCCGCCTTCAAGCGAAAAGCCTGTGCGCGCCAATGTCACCACGCCATCGGCAGGCGCGACAAACGGCACGCCATTGCCCGGCGCAATGTCGATCCCGGAATGATAACTGCCCGGTTCGCCGCGATAAATGCGTTGCGAGCCGAAGCGCCCAGATATGCGCCCTTTTACTGGCCAGATAAATTGCTGCTGCCAGCCGTTTGCGCCTGTTTGTTCTTGCCGGGCATCCCAGATCGCATCCAGCTCTGGCGCGCGGCGCGCTTGGTAAGCAGCGCTCGGCCCGCCCCGTCGGCGCGGGACGTTCACCCGTTCGATGTTCCACTTGCGCGGACTGACGGCCAAGTTTTCGCGAACGGTCCGACCATTTTCCAAGGTGGCGGTAAGCTCAGCCGACGTTCCGCTATCACGGTCAAAGGCGGCAAAAAACGAGCCATCAGGCGCGATCGGAACAGTGTTTTCGCCCAAGGTCACGCTAACCGCGCCGGCAGGCGCTTTACCGCGGATCCAGCCGCCTTGAGTAAGTTCACCAGAATAGGAGAATTTAGCAGGCAGAACCGATGCTGGTGCAGTGCCGACCCTTTCGGAGGCGGGCTTTGGCACGGGCCGCGCATTTTCGATGCGAGCTTCATATGCCTGTTCAGCCGTGGGTTTTTCGACCGGCGTTGCCGCCTCATTGCCAGCGCAGCTGACCAAAGCGAAGATTGCGGCCAAACCGGCGCCGCGCGGGCCATCAAACATGCCGCTCATACCTCGCCCAGAAACCGCTTTGTTGAAAGTTCAGCTGTGGCATAGGCCTCTTGGCGTTCAGCACTCCAATACCGCAATTCCTCCAACGGGATGACTTCGCCGCTGACAGCGCAAAAGACATGCTGCCCGGATCGGATAATCCGAAAGGTAGAAGGACCATATTGGAGCTTTGCGGCTTTATCGCCGGATGACATCAACATATTTGCGCCTTTAGCACGGGGTTCTAATCAAACAAATCGGTTTGCGCGGTTTTAGTTTCTGTAGGCGGTTTGCGCCTTCGCCGCTTGGGCGGGCTCGCCGTTGGCGATGCAGAATGCGGCATGGGCTCAGGGGAGGAATGCTGCGCGCCCGCGCTGCCTATTCCAACGTCTAGTCTGCCGTCCTTGAATTGAAGCTGAAGCGCGGTCTCCTTTTCTGCCTGCGCCTTGCCGGTTACCGCCGCGCCTGCCGCATTGCGCACGATGGCATATCCGCGTTCCAGTGGCTTCTCTGGATGAAATTGGCTGGCGAGCCGGGCGAGTGCATCAAGTTTCTCAGCCTTGCGCGCCATCGGCCTCTCAACCAAGGCCGGGGTCAGCCGCACCCGATCCAGCCTATTGGCCGCATCACCCGCCGCACGCTTCAACACAATGGGTGATAGCCGAGAGGATACACCAGCCAGCGCCTCACGCCCTTGCCCAGCCCTTAAGGTCAATCCGCGCCGCAAACGCTCGGATAGGTCATCCAGTCGCTGTGTCTGCATTTGAAGCAGATTTTCTGGCCGCGGTAGTCGCTGCACGCGCGCATTCAGCCGCTCTCGGCCCAATTCCACCGGACGATGCACAGCTCGGCGCTGTCTACCCGCAAAATCGGCAAGGGTCGCAGCAAGGTCCGCCCGAACCGGAACTGCCATTTCCGCCGCTGCCGTCGGGGTCGGCGCGCGCCGGTCAGCGGCATAGTCCGCAAGGGTCGTATCGGTTTCGTGGCCCACGGCAGAAATAACCGGAATGGAACATTCTGCGATTGCGCGAACCACTTCTTCCTCATTAAAGCCCCACAGGTCTTCAATCGACCCGCCCCCACGCGCAATAATCAACAGGTCTGGCCGCAGCAGGCCGCCGCCGCCTGACCCGAAACCATCAAATCCGCGAATGGCGTTCGCAACTTGGCTCGCTGAACCCTGACCTTGCACCAGCACCGGCCAAACAAGCACATGGCTGGGAAAGCGGTCAGCCAGACGGTGCAGAATATCGCGAATCACAGACCCTGTGGGCGACGTCACCACGCCAATTGTGCGCGGCAAAAACGGGATTGCGCGCTTACGTTCCGGTGCAAAAAGCCCTTCTGCCGCAAGCCGGGCGCGCGTTTTCTCCAGCAGCGCCAGCAGTGCGCCTTCACCTGCCAATTCCAGATTGTCGATCACGATCTGATATTTGGAGCGGCCGGGATAGGTCGTCAGCTTACCACTCGCGATCACATCCAAGCCGTCTTCTGGATTGAACGCCAGCCGCCCGGCATGGCCGCGCCACATCACCCCGTCAATCACGGCCTTTTCGTCTTTGAGAGTGCAATACATGTGGCCTGATGCGGCCCGCTTCACGCCAGACATCTCGCCGCGTACCCGGACATAGCCAAAACGATCCTCGACCGTCTTTTTCAGCGCTTGCGAAATCTCGGTGATCGACAACGGCTGAGCGTTGTCGCCCTCCCGCTCCCGCGCTACGAGATCGCCTTTGTTATCACTATCAATCGGCGGGGAAGCCATGAATATCCTTTTACTTGGTTCGGGCGGGCGCGAACATGCGCTGGCGTGGAAGCTGGCGCAATCCCCGTCATGCACAAAGCTGTATTCTGCGCCCGGCAATCCGGGAATAGCTGAAGAAGCGGAATTGGTAACGCTGGATGCGGGCAACCACATGCAAGTCGCTGCCTTCTGTGCAGAGCGCGCCATTGGCCTTGTTGTGATCGGACCAGAGGCCCCGTTGGTGGATGGCTTGGCAGATAGCCTGCGTGCGCAGGGTGTAGCGGTATTCGGCCCCTCCAAACTTGCAGCGCAATTGGAAGGCAGCAAAGCGTTCACCAAAGAGCTATGCGACCGCGCCGGTATCCCCACCGCTGGCTATGTGCGCGCAACTTCATTGGAGCAGGCGGTGGCGGCGCTCGACAAATTTGACGTGCCCTATGTGCTAAAGGCCGATGGCCTTGCCGCTGGCAAAGGCGTGGTCATCACAGAGAGCCGCACTGAAGCAGAAGCTGCTCTGACTGACATGTTCGGCGGGCAGTTTGGCGCTGCTGGCGCTGAGGTGGTGATAGAGGAATGCATGGTTGGCGAAGAAGCGAGCTTCTTTGCAATCACCGATGGCACCAACATCTTGCCGTTTGGCACAGCTCAGGATCACAAGCGCGTGGGCGAGGGCGACGAGGGACCGAACACGGGCGGGATGGGCGCGTATTCTCCCGCACCCGTTTTGACGCCAGAACTTCAAACGCGCGTGATGGAAGAGATCATCAAACCGACGGTCGAAACCATGCGCGCAGAGGGTATGGCCTATTCCGGCGTGCTTTATGCAGGCCTGATGCTGACTGAGGCCGGACCCAAGCTCATCGAATACAATTGCCGCTTTGGCGATCCAGAGTGCCAAGTGCTGATGACACGCCTGACCAGCGATTTGGCAAAGATCATGCTGGCCTGCGCTCAAGAAGCGCTGGACGGCGTGGAGGCGAACTTCTCGCCTGCTACCGCCATGACAGTAGTGATGGCTGCCAATGGCTATCCGGGCACGCCAGCCAAAGGCGGCGCAATCAACTTGGGTCTAGCCGAAGCGCTGCGCGATGGCGGCGCGGCCAAGGTCTTCCACGCTGGCACGGCGATGAAAGACGGCCAGCTGGTGGCCAACGGCGGGCGCGTGCTGAACGTGACAGCAAAGGGCATGAGCGTCACCGAAGCCCAGAAAACCGCTTACGGCGCGGTTGATGCGATTGATTTCCCAAGCGGTTTTTGCCGCCGTGATATTGGCTGGAGAGAGGTTGAGCGGGAGGGGAAGTGCTAAACGCACGCGAATTTGATCTTGGTCAATGCAAAGGCCGGATCGAGATGCAATCTTGGCTGTATGGTCAAAACAAATACCCGCTTCGCCCGTTCTTTTGTTGTAGGTCTCGCCACTGCCGTTTTATTGGCTGGCTGCCGGACCTACCCGCAACCGCACAAGACAATCTTAGCGCCGCCCTCTGGTGATGCCCTCGCATTCGCACAGGCTGCATGCGGCGGCTGTCACGCCACCGAATACCCTGAACTTTCGCCCAATCCAGCCGCGCCGACCTTTGCCTCTATTGCCAATCGTGAAGGGTTGAACGCAGAGATGATGGCGCGCTGGCTTGCTGATGCGCACAATTATCCTGAGGTGATGGATTTCGACCTTAACGCCGCGCAGGTCGAGGTAATCGCACAGCATATGCTGACCCTGCGCAGCGCGGATTATGTGCCTGTTGAATAGCGGCTAGGCCTCGAGCAAAATCGAAACCCTCACAAACTCTCCGCGATGAGTTTCTTCATGTCCGCTTCGGGGCGCGGGCCATAATGTGAGATCACTTCTGCTGCGGTGATCGCGCCGCGCTTCAGGCAATCGCTGAGCGGCGCGCCTTTGGCGTAGCCGGATAGGAACCCAGCGGCAAATTGATCGCCAGCTCCGGTGGTATCGACCACCTTTTCAATCGGTTCAGCAGCCACCTCAGCGCGCTCCCCATTGGCGATTGCAATCGCGCCGTGCTCGCCCTTGGTCGCGACCAGCACAGGCACTTTGCCCGCCACAGCAGCGACCCCGTTTTCAAAATCATCTTCACCGGTCAGCGTCGCAAGCTCGCCCTCGTTGACGAACAAGATATCGATCATCCCGTCTTCAATCAGGCTGCGGAAATCATCGCCATGCCGATCAATGACAAAGCTCTCGCTGGCAGTGAAAGCGATTTTGCGTCCGGCACTACGCGCAACTTCGATGGCGCGGCGCATCGCCCGGCGCGGTTCTTCTGGATCCCACAGATACCCTTCGAGATAGAGGATCGAAGCGCTCGCAATCAGATCTTCGTCCAGCGCCTCTTTCGGCAAGAATTGGCCTGCACCAAGGAAGGTGTTCATCGTGCGCTCGCCATCGGGCGTAACGAATATTAAACAGCGGCCTGTGGCTGGCTCGCCATCACGCGCTGGCGTATCAAAGTCGATCCCCGTGGCGCGCATATCGTGACGAAAGACCTTGCCAAGCTGGTCATCTGCGACCTGTCCAATAAAGGCGCATTGAAGGCCGAGCGTGGACAAGCCCGCAAGCGTGTTCGCCGCCGAGCCGCCAGAGACTTCGCGCGCCGGCGGCATCGCCTGATACAATTCGTCCGCCCGCGGCTCATCCAACAGCATCATACCGCCGCGACTTAGACCCAATTCCTCTATCAGCTCGTCTTCGCAGGCAGCAATTACATCCACCACGGCATTGCCGATGGCGATCACGTCGTAGCGCGGCTCAGTCACAATAAAATGTCCTGTATTAGGAAAGGCAAAATGTTCGCATCGCGCCTAGCCCGCTTGCGCGCTGAGGCCAAGGGTGAAGGTGGGCTCTAAGGGGAAAATGCAGGTTTGACTTGGCCCCAATCTGCCCGCATCGGAAAGGACATGGGCGCCGTTCTCACATCTCTGGCCAAAGCATTCGGACAGCTGGGCGATCCGGCTGTGCTAAAGGTGTTAGCCAAGTCGCTCTTAGTGACGCTTGGGGTTTTCGCATTGCTCGGCGTGGCGCTCTACGCCGTGCTGGACTTAATGTTCGCAAATGCCGGGCTATTTGCTGGGTTCAGCGGCACATTTCTCGTCACAATCGTCATCACGGTCCTGGCAATGTGGATCCTGTTTCGCGTGGTCGCACTCGCAGTGCTGCAATTTTTCGCTGATGAGATCGTTCGCGCGGTCGAAGAACGCCATTATCCGGAAGCCGCAAGCACGGGGCGAGACCTGCCCTTTCGCGAAGACCTGTCCAACAGTTTGCGCGGCGTGAGCCGGGCCTTATTGATGAATGCGCTGGTCCTGCCAGTGGCAGTCGTTCTGTTGTTCACTGCTATTGGCCCGGCGGTGGTTTTCATCGGGGTCAATGCGGTGTTATTGGGGCGCGAACTGACTGATATGGCGTGGTTTCGACATCGGGAACCTGATGATCTTGCCTCGCCCGTCAAACCCTTGCAGCGATTGGCGCTGGGCGGAGTGATTGCAGGCTTAATGTTGATACCTTTTGCAAATCTACTGGCGCCCGTTCTGGGCGCGGCCGCTGGCACGCATCTGACCCTAGGTTCCAGACGCACTCAGCTGAAGGGTATAGCCAAATGAAGCGTGCTGTTACCATCCTACTCGCGCTCTGCATGGTCAGTGCATGCGCCAGCACGTCACAGGGTTCTGGAGCAAACGCGCGGAGTGGCCCTCTCACAACTACGGTTCGCGGGGATGCCGGATTCCAGCAGCCATCTGTCCAGAATATCGACGGGGTTAGCGGACTGATTGGAGCGCGCGCGGAAGGGCTAACCCGCCATTTCGGCGATGCCAGGCTCGATCTTTCTGAAGGCGACGCGCGCAAGCTGCAATTTGCTAGCGATCAATGTGTGCTCGACATCTTTCTCTATCCGCTTGAGCCCGGCGCCGCGCCAACAGCAACATATGTTGAGGCGCGCAGCCCAAATGGCGGCGCAAAGATAGACGAAGCGCGCTGCATTCGCGAACTCGGCGGTCGCTGATCACGTCGATCACCATGATCCAGAAAGTAACCGGGTTTTAAGCATCCGGACCTATACTCGCGCGTGAAATGGGAAGGGAGCCAAGCACGCCATGAGTATCATTTTCTCCGACCTCGCCGCCCGCGTCAGTGAAGACGGGGTCATCGCGCCTGAAGAGCTGCTTTCGCTGCGCCAAATGGGCTGGGGCGATGGTCGCATCCACCGCGGAGAAGCCGAAGCGATCTTTGCAATCAACAACGTGCTAACTGACCCTGATGCCGCATGGGTCGATTTCTTCGTCGAGGCGATTGGCGAATTTGTGCTGAACGGCACAGAACCGCGCCTGATGTGCGACAAAGATGAAGCTGACTGGCTAATTGGTCAGATCGACCATGACGGCAAAGTCGACAGTATGGCAGAGCTGGAGGCGATCGTGCGGATCGTCGAGCGCGCGCAGAATGTGCCAGAAAAACTCAAGCAATATGCGCAGGATCAGATTGAGAAGGCTGTTCTGACCGGAACAGGTCCAACGCGCGATGGCGGCGTGCTGTCCGATACCTTTATCTCAGCGGCGGAATGCAAGCTGCTGCGCCGTCTGATCTTCGCGAGTGGCGGGTGCGGCACAGCGGCGGTAAGCCGGTTTGATGCCGAAATGTTGTTCCGCTTGAAAGATGCCACGAAAGACGATGCGAACGCGCCTGAATGGGCTGATTTATTCATCGACGGCGTTGCAAACTACCTTAAGGGATTCAACTTCGCCCATGCGCAAATCAGTCATGAACGTGCGGCAGAACTCGAAGCTTTCGTCGGAGACAATTCAGTGAACGTGGGCCGCTTTATGCGCGGCATGGCAAAAGCCAGCCCCGATTTCGCCAACGCTTTCAACGTCGTGTTTGGCAAAAAGGGATTGGGTGCCGGGATCGCAGATCGTGCCGCTGAAGGCGAAGTCGTCACCAACAAGGAAAACGCCTGGCTGCAAGGCATGGTAGATGCCGATGGTGACTTGGATGCGATTGAGCAGCGCCTGATTGATCGGCTCGCAGCCGAAGGTGATCTTTAAGCGTCGAAATCGAGCGGGGCTGCGGCTCCGCCCATTTTGGGCAGCGGTCCCTTGGGCAGCTCAGCGGGCATAGCAATACCTGCCTCGGGCGGCTTGCGGCGGCAGTTGTGCTTGTGCGCCCTTCTTTGATCAAGAATGTCGCGCAGCGATTGCGAGCCGTGACGGTTAGTCTTTCGCCTCGGTCTTGGTGTTGATCCAGCCTTCTGGATCAAGGCAGTTGCGATCACGCCAATGCCTAAGATGATGGGTGCAATATTGCTCAATCAGCACTCCGTAAACATTTGTGTCTCAGGTGCCTTGGCACAACAACACACCGACCACAAAGCAGCAAATCCCGCCGCAAACTACACCATAAAGCTCTCGCCGCAGCCGCAAGCGCCCTTGGCATTGGGGTTTTCGAACACGAAACCGGCGGTGAAGTCATCCTCGCGCCAGTCCATTGTCGATCCGATCAGATAGAGCACGCTTGCGCCGTCAATATAGAACGTGCCCCCCGGTGTTTCGATCTTTTCGTCCATCGCGACCTCATCGCTGACATAGTCAACTGAATAGGCGAGGCCTGAGCAACCGCGGCGCGGCGTTGACAGTTTGACGCCAATCGCATCACCGGGGGCCTGGCTCATCAAATGGGCAATTCGTGCCTCAGCACCCTTGGTGAGAACAACAGCGGCAGGCGCTTTGCGCAGCTTTGTCTTTGTCTCAGTCATAGCATTCCAAGCTCCAAACGGGCTTCATCCGTCATCTTGTCTGGGCCCCAGGGCGGATCCCATACCAGATTGACTTCAGCATCGCGAATACCGGGTACGCTCGCCGCGCGCAGCTCAACCTCACCCGGCATGGTTTCAGCGACTGGGCAGTGCGGTGTTGTCAGCGTCATGGTGACGGTCGCATCGGCGTCATCATCCACCTCAACGCCGTATATCAGGCCAAGATCATAAATATTGACCGGAATTTCCGGGTCGTAAATTTCTTTCAGTGCATCAACGACAGCCTGCTGCAGATCGCTACCCGCACCGCCAACAGATGCCTCGGCCGGCTTTTGCGCGAGAAACCCATCAAGATAGTCGCGCTGGCGCGGTTCAGCGGTAGAAGGCGCGTCTGCATCAGGATCAACCGCATCTTCCACGCGGGCGCGCCGTGGTTTTTCGGGCGCTTCAAAATCGCTTTGGTCGGTCGGCGTGTTCATCCAAATAACCTCCTCGTGCGCGCTATTCCTTCGAGCAACGCGTCGATATCTTGATCGTCAGAATACAGGGCAAAGCTGGCGCGCGCAGTCGCTGGGACGCCGAGATAGTCCATTAAGGGCTGAGCGCAATGGTGGCCTGCGCGGATGGCGACATTTGCCTCATCCAAGATCGTGCCCAGATCATGCGGATGAATACCATCAATCGCGAAACTGACGATCCCGGCGCTGTCCGCAGGGCCAAACACAGTCACATCATTCATAGCACTTAGCTCACCGCGCAGCCGCTCCACCAGTGCGCTTTCGGTGGCATGGATCTGCTCTAGGCCGACCTTGCTGACATAGTCCGCTGCCGCGGCAAAGGTGATCGCTTCGGTGATCGCAGGTGTGCCCGCCTCGAAACGCTGGGGGGCTGGAGCATAGGTCGTCTTGTCGAAAGTGACGCGGTCGATCATTGCCCCGCCGCCTTCCCACGGAGGCAGGGCATCAAGGATGGTTTTGCGCGCCCAGAGTGCGCCAATTCCTGTCGGGCCATAAAGTTTATGCGCAGAAAAGACGTAGAAATCGCAGGTCAGCGACGCAACATCCACCGGCATGTGCGGGGCCGATTGGCAGCCATCCAGTAACAACGCCGCGCCGACCTTATGCGCCATGTCCGCCGCGCGCTTGGCATCAAGGACAGAGCCGAGCACATTCGACACATGGCCAAATGCGACCAGCTTATGTCGCTCGGTCAGCATCGCCTCTGCCGCGTCCAGATCAATCTGGTGATCATCGGTCAGTGGGCAAACATCAATATGCGCGCCGGTACGCTGTGCGAGCATTTGCCACGGCACGATGTTGGAGTGATGTTCAAGCTGAGAGAGCAGAATGCGGTCGCCTGCGCCAATGTTCGCGGCTCCCCACGTGTTCGCAACCAGATTGATCGCCTCGGTCGCGCCGCGCGTGAACACTAGCTCATCTTCTTGGCCGCCAATGAAGTTAGCGATCGTCCGGCGCGCGTTCTCATATCCGAGCGTCATATTGGCCGAACGCGCATAGATGCCGCGATGGACCGTCGCATAATCCTCGCCCAATGCGCGAGCCATCGCATCAATCACCGCCTGCGGCTTTTGCGAAGTCGCAGCGGTATCAAGGTAATGCCACGGCGCGCCTTCGCCGGTCACCAGACCGGGAAAGTCGCTGCGGTAATCGCGCAATTGGCCAAGGTTTGCTGGCGCGTTCAAAGCACCGCCTCGTTCAGCTGTTCCAGCGCCTGCTCCATCATTCGGTCACGGGTCGCTTCATCCTCAATCGCAACGAAAGCATCGCCGATGAAGGCCTGCACTTGCAGCTTTCGAGCGATCTGCGGCGGGATGCCGCGCGCGGCCATATAATACGCCGCTGCCTCATCCAGCTGGCCGATTGCTGCGCCATGCGCGCACAGCACATCGTCAGCGAAAATCTCTAGCTCTGGCTTGGTGTTTGCGCTCGCGCCTTTTTCAAGCAGGATCGCGCGGAAATTCTGCCCCGCATCGGTTTTCTGCGCGTCTTTGACCACTTCGATCCGGCCAAGGAAATTGCCAGTTGAACGGCCCCATTGGACCGCGCGCACGACTTGGTTTGAGGTCGCGTTTGGCTCTGCGTGAATGGTGCGAGTCACAAATTCTTGGACCTTGTCGCCGCCACCAATGGTCACGCCGCCAAATTCGAAATGCGCGCCTTCTTCCAGCGTCACTTCAACCTCGACCCGCTGATAGCGGCCCCCAGCGATGATATAGAACCCTTCGAATCTGCCGCCTTTGCGGACATGCACGCGCAAACGATCCGTGGCGCCTGCGCTTTCCAAGCCGGAATCCTTGTACATAAACTCGCTGCGCGTTTCGCCAGCAGGCACTTCTAACGTGCGCCAGTGGCTCAACGCATCCAAGTTCGCATTCGCCAAGAAATCAGCATCAGCATAGCGCCACGCCTCGTCCTTGGTGGTAGGCATCGGGAGGGTTGCCGCCTCAGGCATCTGCCATCACCAAATCATACCCTTCATTTTCAAGCCGCATGGCCAGCTCTGGCCCACCGGTTTGTACGATCCGGCCGTCTGCGAGAACGGAAACCTTGTCCGGCTTCACCACGTCGAGCAGACGTTGGTAGTGCGTAATCAGCAGCACGCCCTTGTCGGCGCTGCGCATGATTGAATTGATGCCCTCGCCCACAATGCGCAGCGCATCAATATCAAGGCCGGAGTCGGTCTCGTCGAGCACCGCGAATTTGGGATCGAGAATACCCATCTGCACCATCTCCGCGCGCTTTTTCTCGCCGCCGGAAAAGCCGACATTGACCTGACGTTTGAGCATTTCCATGTCCATTTTGAGCAGGCCCGCTTGCTCTTTGGCGAGCTTTAGAAACTCACCGCCAGACAGCGCTTCTTCACCGCGCACCTTGCGCTGAGCGTTCAATGCCTCGCGAAGGAACTGTACATTGGACACGCCGGGGATTTCGACCGGATATTGAAAGCCCAAGAACAGGCCTGCTGCGGCGCGCTCATGCGGCTCCAGATCGAGCAGGTCTTGGCCCATGAACTGCACGCTACCGCCGGTTACTTCATAACCTGGCTTACCGCCAAGCACGTTGGAAAGCGTGGATTTGCCCGCGCCATTTGGGCCCATGATGGCGTGTATTTCGCCAGCGGCAACCTCAAGGCTCAGGCCTTTGAGGATTTGCTTGCCGTCAATCTCGGCGGAGAGGTTTTCAATTTTCAGCATTCGCTCGTTCTCTTTAAAAATGTCTTGGATTATCCCGGCGCAGCTTAATCGCGGCGGTCGTTACCGCGCCTTTGGGGATAGTCCTGATTGGGGTTGGCCTCGCGGTGAGCGCGGTAGGCGTCTTTTTTATCGCCAATGCGCATGCGCATGCCGATCGTGATGCGTTCCAGCACCTTGTCCATGTTTTCCAGGATGTGCTCAGCCTTGATCCGCATCACGCGAATGCCGACCGCCTCCAGGCTTTTGTCGCGGCGCTTGGAGATCGCCAGATCGTCATCTTCTTCTTCGATGATGATCGCCATTCCCAAATTGTGGCAGTTGAAGTCGACAATTGCGCTGCCGACAACGGCGAAACGTTTGAAGGTGTATTTGCCCATATCGGCCTCGGCAAATCGCTTAGCGAGCGCCTTGTTGGCAGGCGAGGCAAAGCGCTTCATCTCGCGCGCACGATCGTGCAGCGCGTCGAGGCGCTTGTCCGAAATCTTCCACCCGCGGCCCTTTTTGTTGAGGGTCTCAGGGTCAATCGCTTCGTCAGAGTGCTCGCGCAGGCCTAGGGTTTTGCGATCAGTCATTAGAAATCCGGTTCTTCACATCAGTCGAAACTTGATCAACCTGTTTGTCCCACCAGACTTCGACATTTTCGCCATCTTGCTCAGCGCGGCACGCAGCCTGAAAATCAAATTGATCCATGTGCTCGAGCGCAGCGGCACGAAACTTGTCTAGTTTTTGAAGAAAGCCCTCAGGGAGATCTTTCCATTGGCGATCACCGGTGACGAGCTGTTCATGTGTTTCAACTGCCTGCTTATAGATATGCATGAAATCGTTATTGAATTCTGCGGCAGTATTGGACTTCGGAAAAGTCTCTTTCCACCACACGACTTGCTCTTTTACCGATTCCAAGAAGGAAAGAAGCTCATTGTAACGCGCCCTTGTCGCTTCGAGGCCTTGCGGGTCTTCTTTCGACATCACCCCACACTCCCCTCAAGCGAAATCGCCAGCAGCTTCTGCGCCTCAACCGCGAATTCCATCGGCAGCTCTTTCAGCACGTCTTTGGCAAAGCCGTTGACGATCAGCGCAACAGCCTCTTCCTCGTCCAGCCCGCGTTGCTGCGCGTAGAACATTTGCTCATCGGAGATTTTGGACGTCGTCGCCTCATGCTCAATCTGAGCGCCGGGGTTCTTCACCTCGATATAGGGCACGGTGTGCGCGCCGCATTCATCGCCGAGCAGCAGGCTGTCGCACTGCGTAAAATTGCGCACGCCGTCGGCATTGGGGCCAACCCGCACAAGGCCGCGATAGGTGTTGTTCGACTTGCCCGCCGAAATACCTTTGGAGATGATAGTCGAGCGCGAGCCCTTGCCATTGTGGATCATCTTCGTGCCGGTGTCGGCCTGTTGGAAATTGTTGGTGACAGCGACCGAGTAAAACTCGCCCACGCTGTCTTCGCCATTGAGCACGCAGGACGGGTATTTCCACGTCACAGCAGAGCCGGTTTCAACCTGCGTCCAGCTGATCTTCGAGCGATCGCCCTGACACAGCCCGCGCTTGGTCACGAAATTGTAGATCCCGCCCACGCCTTCGGAATTGCCGGGATACCAGTTCTGGACGGTCGAATATTTGATCTCGGCCTCTTCCATCGCGACCAGTTCGACCACGGCGGCGTGCAGCTGGTTTTCATCGCGCATCGGCGCGGTGCAGCCTTCCAGATAAGAGACGTAAGCACCCTTCTCCGCGATGATCAGCGTGCGCTCAAACTGGCCGGTGTTCTCCGCATTGATGCGGAAGTAAGTGCTAAGCTCCATCGGGCAGCGCACGCCCTCTGGCACATACACAAACGTACCATCGGAAAAGACCGCGCAATTCAAAGTCGCAAAGTAATTGTCGCGCTGAGGGACGACTTTGCCGAGCCACTTTTTGACGAGCTCTGGATATTCCTTGATCGCTTCGCTGATCGACAGGAAGATAACGCCGGCCTTCTTCAACTCCTCGCGAAAGGTGGTGGCGACGCTGACGCTGTCAAACACGGCGTCCACCGCGACTTTCTTTGCGCCTTTGACGCCGGCCAGCACTTCTTGTTCGCCCAATGGAATGCCTAGCTTGTCGTAAACGCGCTTAATCTCAGGATCGAGATCATCGAGCGAATCCAGCTCAACTTTTTTGGTCGGTGCGGCATAGTAATATGCGTCTTGATAGTCGATCTTGGGATAGCCGACTTTGGCCCAATCCGGCTCTTCCATCTGCTCCCACATGCGGAATGCTTTCAGCCGCCAGTCGAGCATCCATTCTGGCTCTCCCTTTTTGCCAGAGATAAAGCGCACTGTGTCTTCGGTCAGGCCTTTCTCTGCAAATTCGGTTTCGATGTCCGCTGACCAGCCGTGCTCATATTCAGCCGCGTTGGCCGCTGCATCTTTGGCATCCTGATCAATTTCAGGTTTGTCGTGAAGGTCGAGATTATCGGTCATGCTGTTTCCTTGGCGTGCACCAGCTGCGTCAGCGCAATATCCGCCAACGCGCCGCGCAGCGCATCATTAATGATCGGCCAATGCGGCTTCATCGAGCACGCATCTTCAAAATCGCATTCCTGCGCTTCAACGCAGGCGGTCAGCGCAATCGGCCCCTCAACCGCTTCGACAATGTCAGCAACGCTGATCGCGGCGGCTGGCCGGGCCAGCTGCAATCCGCCATGCGCCCCGCGAACAGAACGCAGCAGATGCGCACCGGTTAACTTGGACACGAGGCGCTGAACCGTGGGTACGGGCAGGCCAGATTCCCGCGCCAATTCAGCCGCGCTCACCCGCCCATCGCCGCAATGGCTGGCAGCCTGACGCATGATAATCACAGCGTAATCGGCGAGGTTGGATAGGCGCATAGCTAAATTGGACCAATTCGTTCTGATTAGTCACGTATGCGCCGCAAACGGCGGTTTCAAGCCGAAATGGCTTGTTGCGAGTCGTTAGCGTTAGTATTGGCGGCTAGCGAGACAGCCCGCGCCGTGCCTCCACCCACGCTTCGATATTTTCTTCCAGCACATCAAGCGGAACTGGCCCGCTGGCAAGAACAGTATCGTGGAACCCGCGAATATCGAAGGCATCGCCCAATTCACCGCGCGCTTTCTCGCGAATTTCCATGATTTTGAGCTTGCCGATTGTGTAAGCGGTCGCTTGGCCCGGATAGACAATATAGCGCTCAATCGCCTTGCGAATATCGCCATCAGGGTTGGGTGTGTTGTCAGTGAGATACTGAATCGCTTCCTCGCGTGTCCAACGTTTGTGGTGGATGCCTGTATCGACCACCAAACGGCACGCCCGCCATAGCTCCATGCCGAGCCGTCCAAAATCAGAATAGGGATCGGTGTAAAAGCCCATCTCCTTGGGCAATTCCTCCGAATAGAGCCCCCAGCCCTCGGTATATGCTGTCACCCCGCCAAAGCGGCGGAATGGCGGAAGATCGCTCATTTCAGTTTGCAAAGCGCGCTGCAAATGGTGGCCGGGCGAACCCTCATGATAGGCGAGCGCCTCCAGCTCATTTTTCGACATATCGCGCAGATTATAGAGGTTCACATAATAAGTGCCGGGTCGCGAACCATCGGGCGTGGGGCTTTGATAAAAGGCCTTGCCCGCGCTCTTTTCACGAAACGCCTCGACCGGTTTGATCACCATCGGAACCCTAGGAAGCCTGCCGAAATATTCCGGCAATTTCGCTTCCATTTTGCGCAAGGCCGCATTGGCGTCGGCTAGATATTCCTCACGCGTGTTGTAGAAAAACCTCTCGTCCGTGCGGGTGAACTCAAAGAATTCCTGCAAGCTGCCCTCGAAGCCGACCTGATCCATGATGCCGCGCATTTCACCATGAATGCGCTCAACTTCGCTGAGGCCAATGTTGTGTATCTCATCCGCCGTCAGGTCGGTCGTGGTGTAATTCTTGAGCAGCGCGCTGTAATAATTTGCGCCGTCCGGCAAACGCCACACGCCGTCGTCAGTGGGCGCGACCGCCTGCTGGCGCTTCATTTCAGCGAGTAGCCGCTGGAGTGCAGGTTCAGCAGAACCCGTCCACGCATCGCGGGCCTGTTCGTAAAGAATTGACGCCTCAGCCGCCTCCGCAGCGCTGTTTTGGTCCGCCACCGGCAGCTTGGCTACCTTGGCCTTGAAATCCACCAAGACCGCATTGTCGTCGCCCGCTTTCAGCAGGTTCTCAATATCCGAGATTACATAGGGGAAGACCCATTTGGGCGGCATCACGCCGTTATTGGCACGGTCGCGGGCTTCGGCAGTCAGCGTATCGAGCACTTCGGCCATGCCAGCGATCCGCTCAATATAGGCGTCAGCATGTTCGGCCGTATCAATGCGGTGGATGTTGATAAGGAACGCCGGAAGCTGGCTTTGTGCGCCGCGCATCTGATTGAACAGATAGACGTTTTCGCGATATTTGTAAGTGCGTGCGCTGCGCTCCGCCATCGCCTTGAACAGACGCAAAGACAGGGCCTCGGAATCGCGAATAGGCACACCATCGTAAAACGATTCAATCCCGCTGGCGTATTTTTGCAGCAATTCCTGCTCTGCCGCTGCGCCAGCATCGCTGTAATCATTCCATTTGCCGTAGTCCTCATCGCGCCGCCCGCGATATGCTTTGCCTTCAGGCGATAGCGCCAATTGCGCCTCATCATAGCGCGTGAACAGCTCGCCGAGTGTTGGCGCAGGCGCGGGGACCGTGAATGACGATTGCGTCGAGGTGCTCGCTACTTTTTGCTGTGCGGCAGGGGCGCAGGCAGCCAACGAAAGAGCAAGAGCTGAGCAGGTCGAAGCGACAACGAAGCGGCGCATATGGAGCATCCCTGTGGGTTGGTGTACTTTGTTAAATACGTGCGAACGCGTAAAATGTGCCGCACAGCCTAATGCATGATTATCCCAATTCGCGAAAATTCTTCGGATCAATCATTTCACTAAGGAACGGATTTGCATCGTCGCGCAGCCTTGCTGGTGTGCGTCCGGCGAAACGCTGGATCTCGCGGATCATATGAGATTGGTCGAAAAATGCATCAGCCAGTTCGGCCTCATACTCAGGCGTTAGCTGCGGGAAGGACAGTAAAGCCGCTGCTCTCAGCGCGCGATATTTGCGTGCAAGCGCCTGAGGCGGAAGGCCGAAATATCGCTCAACCAGCCGCTGAACCTGTCGCTCTGAATAGGCCGCTTTGGCCATCAAATCAGCCAGCTCTGGATTAAGAGACGCGCCCAGCCATTGGTTCACTGTCTTGATCAGCTCAACATGGCGCGGGTTGAGCTTGCGCGCCTTATTTTCAATATAAGCACCAATTGCTAAGGCGCACTCTTTGGCGCTCATCTTGCCGGATAGATATCCAGCAATCAAAGGTTCTCCCATCGCCACCACGTCTGAGCCGAGCACTTGGCTCGCCTCCAGCATGCGATCGCGATTTTCCCCTGCGTGCAGGCCGGTAAGCGCGGCCCACCCTTGGGGCGTAAGCGCGGCACCTATCGCATGAAACGGCCCTTCAACTTCAATAGGAGTGGCCATGGATAGCGGTGAAAGCATAGCAATCGGGTGGTTTGGATCTCCCCGCCCGTCGGGGAATCGCATTTCTCCCTCGCCGCGCGGAAACAACGCCAAATGCCCAATTGAAGCAGGCTGAATGTCTCTGATGATCGGTTCATCACAGCGGAAATGATACAGCGTTGTGACGTATTGGCTGACGCCGGAAGGTGGCGGAATGTAGTCGACCGAAATGAGCGATTCAGGAGTTAGGTCAAACTCTGCTTCAGCAGCAGAATCAGTCTGCTCGTAAAAATCAGTATCGTGAAAATCAGTCATAATCGGCGCCCCACGGCGCGACGGATAACCGCTTTGTCTGTGATTTAACACAAAAAAAGGGCGGCCCAGTAATGAGCCGCCCTATTGAAGTTGAGGAACTCTTCGCATTGCTGCTCCGAGCCCTTCGGGTCGCACGAGTGTGTTAGGCGATTCGTGCGGCGAATAATTGTATGCAAACGACAAGTCGCGTCGGACAGACGTTTTTTATTAAGCGGCGTTGCGTCTTACCCTCGACAAGTCTCCGAATCTTGCGATAGCGCGCACTTATGTTGTTTCGCCTTCTACGTCCCGCCATCTTTTCTCTTGATTCGGAACAGGCGCACCGCATGGGCATTGCTGCGCTCAAACTGTCACCGCTGCGCACCCCAAACCCTGCGAGAGCCAGCGCGATTGAAGTTGCCGGATTGCGTTTTCCCAATCCAGTTGGTGTAGCTGCCGGTTTCGACAAAGATGCAGAAGTGCCCGACCAACTGCTGGGTCTTGGGTTTGGCTTCACTGAGGTTGGCTCCATCACACCCCGCCCGCAGGCAGGCAATCCGAAGCCTCGCCTTTTTCGCCTTATTGAAGACAAGGCCGTGATCAATCGCATGGGCTTTAACAATGGCGGCGGAGATGCGGCCCTTGCCCGCTTGCAAAAGCGCGCAAGCAACCCTCAGGCCCAAAGCGGAATTGTCGGCATTAACGTCGGGGCGAATAAGGATTCCGACGATCGCATCGCTGATTACGCCGCGATGGCGCGGATGATGACGCCGCTGGCGAGCTATCTCGCAGTCAATGTCTCCAGCCCGAACACTCCGGGCCTGCGTGCTTTGCAGGATGAAGGCGCGCTGAGCGAACTGATCGAGGTGGTGATTGCCGCGCGGGCTGATGCGGGCGGAAAACTTGATACACTGCCGCCTATCTTCCTCAAAGTCGCGCCGGACCTGCTGCAAGATGACATTGATGCCATTGCCCGCATCGCGCTTGATAAAAAGCTAGGCGCGCTCATCGTCTCCAACACGACCATTTCGCGGCCCGCTTCATTGCGTTCGCATCATGCTGGCGAGACCGGCGGCTTGTCTGGCGCGCCCTTGCGCGAATTGGCGCTCCAGCGGGTGCGTGATTTCCGCAAGGCGACAGGCGGCGAAATACCGCTGGTTGGCGTGGGCGGCATTGCCAGCGCTGAACACGCATGGGCACGCATCCGCGCAGGGGCATCGCTCGTCCAGCTCTATTCCGCGATGGTCTATGAAGGGCCGGGTCTCGGCGCGCGCATTGCCAAGGGTATCGAACGGTTGATGAAGCGGGATGGCTTTACAAGCATTGCAGAGGCGGTCGGAAGCGAATAGCGAGCGTTTCCATGATAAAACGCGCCACCTTCAGCCTCCTCAGCCTCGCGCTGGCAACCGGCTGCTCCGCCTACAGCTCACAAGAAACCGCCGCCACGGCCTCCACGCAGACGCAAGCCGCGCGATCTGGCGCAGTCAGCAGCGCCGATCCGCGCGCAACCGCAGCGGGCGAAGCGATCCTTGCGAAAGGCGGCTCTGCCACCGATGCCGCTATCGCTGTTATGCTCGCGCTGACTGTGGTCGAACCGCAAAGCTCTGGTATTGGCGGCGGCGGCTTCCTTGTTCGAGCGGATGGCAATGGCGGCGAGTTGCTAACCTATGATGGCCGCGAAACGGCCCCGCGCGCCGCGACCGGCACGCGCTTTCTTGACGATGACGGGGAGCGTTTAACGCGCGAAACTCGCGTGTTGTCAGGCCTAAGTGTTGGTGTGCCCGGAAATCTCGCCCTCGCTGCAAGAGCACACGCCGCGCACGGCAAATTGCCTTGGGCCGATTTGTTCCAGCCAGCCATCAAATTGGCTGACGAAGGTTTTCGCATGAATGTGCGGCTCAACGAATCGCTTTCGGGCCGTAACAAGGGCCGCGCTGGTCTAACGCGTGAAGCTCGCGCAGTTTTCTTTGGCACAGATGGAGAGCCGCTGCCCGTCGGTTCAATCGTGCGCAATGATGATCTCGCCGAGGCGCTGACTGACATTGCCGAGAGCGGCGCCGAAGCGCTGTATGATCGCAACGCTGAAGACCTCGCTGAATACATTGCAGAGAAAACCCCGCGTGACGGCAAAATGGTGACAAGTGACATCACATCCTACGTTGCCAAGCTGCGCGATCCGGTCTGCGCAGATTATCGCGAGTACAAAGTGTGCGGTATGGGCCCGCCCTCATCTGGCGGCGTCGCTGTCGCGCAGATGCTAGCCCAGCTTGAACGCTTTGACTTGGCCGCGCTTGGCCCAGAAAGCGCAAACTTCTGGCATCTGTTCTTAGAATCGCAGCGCGTTGCCTATGCCGACCGCGAACTGTACATCGGCGATAGCGATTTCGTTTCTGTGCCTGTCGCTGGCCTTGTCGATCCAGACTATCTCGCCAGCCGCAGCGCGCTGATCAGTCCGGCCGCCGCAATCACAGACTTGAAAGCGGGAACGCCTCCCGGTGCGCCGCTTGCGCGAGCTGATGGTGATGAGCCACCGGAGAACGGAACAACGCACTTCTCTGTCACAGACGCAGACGGCAATGCCATCAGCTACACATCCACCGTCGAGGGCGCATTTGGATCAGGCCTGTTCTTTGGTGGCTTTTACCTCAATAATGAGCTGACCGATTTTAGCTCCACCCCTGTACGCGATGGCAAGCCGGTCGCGAATGCTGTTGAAGGCGGAAAGCGTCCGCGCAGCTCCATGGCGCCGACAATCGTGTTTGATGCCACTGGAGAGCCAGTGCTGGTCATTGGCGCAGCCGGCGGTCCTACTATCCCTGTGCAAGTGGCCCGTTCTATCATCGGTGTCGTCGATTTTGGCATGAGCGCGCAAGAAGCGCTCGGCCTGCCGCTGATTATGGCCTTCGGCGACACGGTTGTGATCGAGCAGGGCACTCAGCTGGAGAATATGCAAGACCAGTTCCAGGCGCTGGGCCATGCGCAAATTCGCCCCTTTGGCCCACCGCTCAAAGCCAATGCGCTGCGCCGCACCGAGAGCGGCTGGGAAGTGGCAACCGATCCGCGCATCGCCCCCAAGCTGGTCTACACGCGATAGGCCGTCGGTTTGGGGGAACCCAGCCTGCCTTCGGCGCATTGCCCAATCACACACAAATCATCCATGCTTGCCGCGGTGACCGTGCGCGCCTAACTTGGCGGAGAAACGAAACCTTGGTGGGGGAGCCAAATTTCAGTGCCGCAAAATACCCATATCGAAGACATTGAGACCGCAAACAATCTCGTCGAACTGTTTCTGAAGCGCGCCGATGAAAAGGGCGATGCGCCTTTTCTGGGGCGCAAACAGGATGGCGAATGGACAACACAAAGCTGGCGCGACGTGGCAGAGCAGGTTTGCTTGCTGGCCGAAGGTTTGCGCCGCATTGGCCTGTCTGATGGAGACCGGGTTGCGCTGGTCTCTGAAAACCGCCCGGAATGGTGTATTTCAGACTTGGCGGTGATGGCTGCTGGCTGCATCACTGTGCCGACCTACATCACCAATACTGAGCGCGATCACTGCCACATCCTCGATAATTCGGGCGCGCGCGCAGTGATTGTTTCAAACGAAAAATTGCTCGGCCCCGTTCACGGCGCGGTGCAATCGACCGGCATTGCGGACCATGTGATCGGGATTGACGATCTAAAGCGGCATCAATCTAGCGGATTTGAATTTCACAACCGGGCCAATGTAACTGCGGGCGACGCAGCCGCAGCGCGCGCGGCGGTCGATGCGCGAATTGCCAGCATTTCTCGCGATGACACGGCCTGTCTGATCTACACATCTGGCACAGGCGGCGCTCCGCGCGGCGTAAAGCAGCACCACGGATCGATCCTGTGCAATGTCGCAGGCGCAGCGGAAATCCTGATCGATGATTTCGGGATTTCTGACGAGCGCTTCCTTTCCTTCCTCCCGCTCAGCCACGCTTACGAACATTCCGGCGGGCAATATCTCCCGATCGGTGTCGGCGCGGAAATCTATTACTCCGAGGGGCTGGAAAAGCTCGCCAGCAATATCGAGGAAGTGCGCCCGACCATCATGGTCGTCGTGCCGCGCCTATTCGAAGTGCTACGCACCCGCATCCTCAAGCAAGTGCAGAAACAGGGCAAGCTCGCCAATTACCTGATGGACCGCGCGCTGACGATTGGCGAGAAAGAGGCCGAACGCGGCAAGAAGCGCAGGCGCGACAAGCCGATGGATTTCATCGTCGAGCGCACTTTGCGCCCCAAAATCCGCGCCAAGTTCGGCGGCCGGATCAAGGCGATGGTTTCTGGCGGCGCGCCGCTCAATCCCGATGTCGGCATCTTCTTTGAGGCGATGGGCCTCACCATGCTGCAGGGTTATGGCCAGACCGAGGCCGGACCGGTGATCAGCTGCAACCGCCCGGCCTCTGGCCTGAAGATGGACACGGTCGGCCCGCCGATGCGCGGGGTGGAAATTAAGATCGCTGAGGACGGCGAAATCCTGTGCCGCGGTGAGCTGGTGATGCATGGCTATTGGCAGAACGAAGCCGAAACCGCGCGCACGGTGAAGGATGGCTGGCTGCACACTGGCGATATCGGCCATCTGGACGATGCCGGGCGGATCGTCATCACCGACCGCAAGAAGGACATGATCGTCAACGACAAGGGCGATAATGTCGCGCCGCAAAAGATCGAAGGCATGCTGACTTTGCAGCCGGAAATCGCGCAGGCGATGGTGAGCGGCGACAAGCGGCCTTACGTCGTCGGCTTGATCGTGCCGGACGCGGAATGGGCAGTCGAATGGGCGCGCGCCAATGATGAGAAGTTCGACATGGCCGCGCTGCAAGGCCTGCCTGCATTCAAGCAAGCGGTGCGCGCGGCGGTCGACCGGGTGAACAAGGATCTCTCGGTGATCGAGAAGGTGCGGCAGTTTACCTTTGCGGATGAGGCGTTCTCAATCGAGAATGAAGAAATGACGCCGAGCATGAAGATCCGCCGGCATAAAATCCGCGACCGCTATCAGGAGCAGATCAACGGGCTGTATCGGGGGTAGTCAGGCGTATTTAAGGTGCTCGAGGCGCTCAAGATAGTTGGCTTCAGCGTATTGTGCGCAGTAGTTTACGGAATCATGCATGATCAGGTGACAGCTCATGTCAGCCTTGAGTACTTTACTGTGGGCCACCCGCCTGTGTTTCCGACCGAGCAACCGGTTCTGCTGGCCATTGGTTGGGGTATTATCGCAACTTGGTGGGTCGGGCTGATACTTGGGTCGGCGCTCGCCTGTTCTGCGAGGATTGGGCGCTGGCCCAAGCTTGGACTCACAGCCCTACGGCGCGCAATTGTGATGTTAATGTTGGTGAGCGGCGTATTGGCATTGGGAGCTGGAACCATCGGTTGGTTTCTCACCAACGCCAACGTTCCTGGCACGATTGGGTTTTGGGCAAGTGAATTACCTGCTGATCAGCATTCCCGCTTTGCATTTGCAGCTTGGGCGCATTCAGTAAGTTATCTGGCTGGCGCATTTGGCGGGGCCGTCATAATGGTCCGAACCGCCCTAAAGCGCCGCGCATTGGCTCAAGCCGCTTCGGCTTCCTCGACAAATTCGGGATAGAAACTCGGGCGCTTGTCTGACCAGCCCGGTGCGGTTGCGGCGCTTTCAGACAGGCTTTGTAGCAGAACCTTGCGGCGATCCGGGCGGATTTGCGGCAGAGCGGCAGCGGCGCAGAAGGCCGCGGGCAGCCACGGACGCGCTTCGGCCCCGAGCAAGCGCTCATACAGGAAACGAAATGCCGAAAAGCTCGCGATCCGGTCCTGACGCAGGTCAAATGCGGCCATACGCACCAGCTTGCCGATAAAGGCTTCGGTGTCGGCCATTGCGTGATCGGCAGGGATCATATCGCGCAGGGTTTTCAAATCCTGATAGGTGACATATTGGCGGCGGATCGCGGCGTTTTCTTCCTCGTCGCGCGCCCACAGTTTGAACGCATCGCTGCGGCCCAGACCGATGTCGAGGCTGCGCTTGATGTAGCGCTGCTCTGCGGCGGAAAAGCCCGCAAACTCGCGCATTTCACCAATTGCCATGCTGGCCGTGCCGATAGTCGCCATAATTGCCCCCGTTGTTGATGAAGGAGACAATCGCCGAACGTGGTTAATTAAGCGTTAGGGTGGGGAAGGGTTTTTTGGAAATGGGATGCCTGACAGGTGCGATAGAGTATCGGTTCGCCGTCAGGCGGACTGCAAGGGCCTTGTGCCCGCCCGCAGCGGCGCGGACTTGTCCGCAATCCGCGAGGAAATCGCGCGCCCGGATGGGCGTGCGGAAACAAAGACTCTGCCCGTTTCCAGCGCCAAACCGCGCGAGTTTTCCTAGATCAACCCCGCCAGCGGGCTGCTTGGATCGGCATATTTGCGCCGACCCATGCGCCCGGCGAGATACGCCTCGCGGCCGGCCTCCACCGCCAGTTTCATCGCGCGGGCCATGCGGATCGGGTCTTTCGCCTCAGCAATTGCGGTGTTCATCAGCACTCCGTCACAGCCAAGCTCCATCGCGACCGCCGCATCGGACGCCGTGCCCACGCCCGCATCGACCAGCACCGGAACGCTCGCGCCCTCAACAATCAAGCGGATCGTCACCTGGTTTTGAATGCCGAGGCCAGAACCAATCGGCGCGCCCAAAGGCATGATCGCCACCGCGCCCGCTTCTTCCAATTGCTTGGCCGCAATCGGATCATCGACGCAGTAGACCATCGGATGAAAGCCTTCTTTGGCAAGCACTTCGGTGGCTTTCAGTGTCTCGCGCATATCTGGGTAAAGCGTGCGCGCTTCGCCCAGCACTTCCAGCTTGACCAGATCCCAGCCGCCCGCCTCACGTGCCAGCCGCAAAGTGCGGATTGCATCGTCGGCGGTGAAGCATCCGGCAGTATTGGGCAGATAAACCGTCTGCTTAGGATCGATGAAATCGGTCAGCATTGGCGCCTTGGCATCGGTCACATTCACCCGGCGCACCGCGACCGTGACGATTTCCGCACCGCTCGCGGCCAGCGCATCGGCGTTCTGCTGGAAGTCTTTATACTTGCCCGTCCCCACAATCAGCCGTGATGAAAATGTGTGCCCAGCAACCGACCATGTGTCGTCATTGGTCACAGCGTTATCACCCCCGCCGACGAAATGGACAATCTCCAATGTGTCGCCATCAGCCAAACCCGCTTGCGCTAAAGTTGAGCGAGGGACAATCTCGCCATTGCGCTCCACCGCGACCTTTTCAGGCAGAAGATCAAGCTCCCGCACAAGGTTTGCGATGGTTTCGGCAGAGGTGCGGCGGCTCTCGCCGTTCAACGTAATGTGTTTGGATGCGGTCATATGCGCTGAGATAATGCCCGCGCCGCGCGGCGCAAGCCTTTGCGAAGCGGCTCTACGCTTTCACGCCGTGATCACAATCGCGCGCGTGACGCAAATTGAGCACGTGGCCGATCGAAACAAGCGCAACGCCGATAATGGTCAGCACCGCCTCTTGCATACCATGCGGCACAGCTAACGCGCCGCCCATAAAGGTGAGGCCCATCATAGCGACGACGAACGGCGCAGCCTGTCGGTGGCGCAGCGCCCCCCAGCCGATTGCAACGGCCGCCACTACCAAAGCGATCGCCAGCCCAAAGCGGTGAATTTCGGGCGAAAGCAGAAACTGCCCACCAACCCCTAAGCCTGAGACAATTGCGATGGTCGCCACGCAATGCAGAGCGCACAACCCCGACAACCAGATACCAGTCTGATCAAGGCGGCGCCGAAAACTGGGCCGAATCGAGGAAGGTTGATTGCTCATCGCGGTGATCGCTAGATATGTAACATTATCACATTTCGCAAGAGGCGATTGCAACATCCGCACCCTCATTTGCGCCAAACAGGCTTGCACTCTGCATCTGTGAAGCACAATTAGGCCGCACTATGGCCAGTCACGCCGAAATCTCTCCGTCTCTCCCCACAAATGCCCGCCATCTTGGGCGGCCGTTGGCGCTCGCCCGTTGGCTTTGGGTCGTGGCAATGATGGTGATTGTGATTGTTGTGGTCGGCGGGATCACACGCCTTACCGAGAGCGGGCTGTCGATCACGCAATGGGACGTGGTGAGCGGCGTACTACCACCGCTGAGTCAAGAGGCTTGGCAGGCAGAGTTCGATCTGTACCGACAAACCGGCGAATACCGCTTTGAAAGCGGCCCTGCGGGGATGGATCTTGAGGCGTTCAAGTTTATCTATTTCTGGGAATGGTTTCACCGCAATCTCGGCCGCCTGATCGGGCTGGCTTTTGCTCTGCCGATGGCGTGGTACTGGATCAAAGGTGCCATTCCGAGCGGATATAAGCCGCGTTTGTTTGCGATGCTTTCTTTGATTGGCATGCAGGGCGCACTCGGCTGGTACATGGTGTCATCAGGCGTCGGCACAGACCTTACTGATGTCAGCCATTTCCGCCTTTCCGCGCACCTTTTAACTGCCCTGTTTCTGCTCGGCGGGCTGGTTTGGACTGCACTTGACCTGCAAAGGCTGGCTCGCGATCCATCGGCCCGCCCTGCCCCGTTGACGGCACCGTCGTTGATTGTTGCAACAGTGTTGTTCATTCAATTGCTGCTTGGCGCTTGGGTAGCAGGGTTGAATGCCGGCCACGCGTCTTACGATTGGCCGTTAATGAACGGGCGACTGATCCCAGAGGTCGATTTTTCGCGCGGTATCTTATGGACCCTAACTCACGATCCGTTCTTACTGCACTTTCTGCATCGCTGGTGGGCATGGATCGCAGTGGCCGCTCTGGTTTGGCTATCGCGGCGCGTTCGTAAGACCGACCGGGCGGCAAGTGTCGCCATTCACAGCGCGTTTGGCGTGATGGTGCTACTCGGCATCGCGACCGTGATCACCGAAGTCTCGCTATGGATTGCCGTATCGCACCAGTTTGTTGGCGCATTGTTGGTTGCGAGTGTCGCGTGGGGCATGCACAGCGACGGCGTTGCGGCGCGCGCCAATTCTGTCTGATTGCGTTAGAGCGCTGGAATGATCAACCCTGTAAGCATTCCGCAAGCCGCCCTTGTCTGGTGTCCATTTCCCGATCGCGATACGGCGCGTTCCGCGGCCAAAGTGCTATTGGATGAAGGCCTTATTCGCTGCGCAAACCTTATTGGCGAAGTCGAATCTCTGTACAATTGGCAAGGCCGGACAGAACAAGACCGCGAGATGGGAGTGTTGCTTAAGTCACGCAGTGATTTGCTTGATAGTGTAATTGTACGGCTAGGAGAGTTGCATCCCTATGATACGCCCGCAATACTTGGTTGGAATTGTGACGCTGCTCTTCCAGCAACTTTGGAATGGCTGGGGCAGCTGTCTCAGGAGCAATAGACAGTGGGGGCACTGAAATGAACAGACTAGCTCGCCGGTCGGCGATGGCCTCGTTTTTGGGTGTGTGCGCAGCAATCACCGTACCTTCGACTGTAAGAGCACTTGCCCGGCAACCGCTCAGCATTCCTACGCGGCCAATGCGCCTAACACGCATAATCGAACGGGAGCTGCGCGATGGTGAGCGCTTAGTCGTTTCGCGCGAATGGCAGGTGGTATTTTCCCGCCAAGGTCGCGGTCTTTCTATCAACGGAGAGCAAATCGGCGCGCAGGTAGAAGCCCCTGCGAAGCTTGAGCCGCTGGCTGAAATTGAGCGAACACGGTCGACCGAAGGCATGTTTCCCATCATGCTGGACAGCAGCGGTATGATCATGGCTGCGGGGGATGCGATTGAACAAGACGACCTTGATGCAGCCATTCGCAATGCACAATCGCTCATCTTACAAACCAGCGTAAATGCGAATAAGCGGGCAGAGCGCTTGGCGTTTCTTGGCCAATTGCAAAACGCTGGTGGCAATGTTCTGCAACAGATGCCTCGTGATCTGTTTTTCCCGCGCGGTGAGCCAGTGCGGACACTGCGTCCGCTTGATCTTCCTGGTGGCGCAACCGGTGAGTTTGAGTTCACCTATATTGCTCAACCCGCGCAAGATGCTGCGTGGCTTGCGCAGGCAGAGCGGCGAATTATCACGCGCATTGGCGATGATGAACGGCAGTCAGCCGAGGTTTGGACACTCGCTTGATCAGCGCCTGATGAGTGCTCCAACAAAGCCGTCAAGGCAACATGGTATTATTTTACCTCCTCTGTGAGGCCCGGTTTTGCTTGACTTTAAGGGTGCGAAACGACAAATCGCGCCTCGCATCGATAGTCTAGCCGGAAGGCAGTCTGCGATTCGCGGCCGCATCTTTGATCAGGTGCGGCTGTTTTGATTTTCACGAACCTCTGACAGGTTAAGGACACAGCCCATGAAGGCGCTCAGCAAACAGACCCGGTCAATCAAACCGGCCGAGGTCGAAAAACAATGGCACATTATCGATGCCGACGGCCTGGTTGTAGGCCGTGTTGCCTCGATCATCGCCAACATTCTGCGCGGTAAGCACAAGCCTAGTTACACTCCGCATGTTGATTGCGGCGATCACGTGATCGTCATTAATGCCGACAAGGTGAAATTCACCGGCAATAAGATGACGGACAAGATCTATTACAAGCACACCGGCCACCCGGGCGGTATCAAGGAAACGACTCCTGAGAAGGTTCTCGAAGGCCGCTTCCCCCACCGCGTGCTGGAAAAAGCTGTTGAGCGGATGATCCCGCGCGGCCCGCTTGGTCGTGCGCAAATGCGCGCATTGCACCTCTATAACGGCACTGAACATCCACACGACGGTCAAAGCCCGGTTGTGCTCGACGTTGCCTCCATGAACCGCAAGAACAAGGTCACCGCATAATGGCTGACAAAAAGACAAGCGAAACCGCAGCAAAGAAGCCTGCGGCGAAGAAGACCGCTACAAAGAAGGCTCCGGCCAAGGCTGCTAAGGCGAAAGCCGATACCACGACTGAAGAGCCAAAGGTGGAGGAAGCCAAGGTTGAAGAAACCGCGGCTGAAGAGGTGAAGGTTGAAGAGCCGAAAGCGGAAGACGCTCCGAAAGAAGAAGCAAAGCCTGAAGCTGCAACCGAAACGGTTTCTGACCTTGCCGATCTGAAAGACATCGCTGGCGATACGCCGGATGCAGATGCCGCACAGATTGCGGCTAACCCAGCGACACCGCTGCGCGAGCAAGAGCTTGATCAGTATGGCCGCGCTTATGCAACAGGCCGCCGTAAAGATGCGGTTGCCCGTGTTTGGCTAAAGCCCGGCAAGGGCGAAGTGACGATCAATGGTCGCACACAAGACGTCTATTTCGCACGTCCAACTCTGCGCCTGATCATCAATCAGCCTTTCGCAATCACTGATCGCGCTGGTCAGTATGACATTGTCGCCACCGTTCGCGGTGGTGGTCTGTCGGGTCAGGCCGGCGCCGTAAAGCACGGTATTAGTCAGGCTCTGGCTAAGTATGAGCCGGAACTGCGCGCCACTGTTAAGGCTGCTGGGTTCCTGACCCGCGATAGCCGTGTGGTTGAACGTAAGAAGTATGGCCGTGCGAAAGCCCGCCGGAGCTTCCAGTTCTCCAAGCGCTGATCTTTCAGCTTGCAACCGATACAAGAAAGGGCGGCTCCTTACGCAGGGGCCGCCCTTTTTCTATGGCAATCCGATATCACAAGGTGGTTCAGTCAGGCTGAAGCAGCATTAGCGCCCAGCTCAGCCCCGTTCCAGCGAGGAACAGCGGCCAGGACCAATATAGCGAATAATCGCCCACACGCATGTCATGGATCGACAAATAGCCACCGCTTGACCCTTGCGAGCCGATCACCAGTGCAATGACGCCTGTCAGCACACCGCCCAAAAACATTGCTTTGATCGCACCCATGGCTGCGTTCCCCCTAGCACATACGACTGTCTTATGATGCGCGCAGCCGCTCGACGCGGCATTGCCCATTCCTTCATCGTCATGCCTAACAGCAAGTTTCTTTAAATATCATAAATATGGTTAAGTTTGCCGCGAGCAATCTTAGGCGGCTTGGGCATGGCCCAATGCGCGCGTCTCCACCGCGATCACTCCGTCCGGCTCACATGTCAGAACTTTATAGGACGGCGGCGCGCCGCGACGCAGACGGGTGGACAGTGTCCCCGCTCCAATCATCCGCAAGGATTGGCCTGCATGTTCGCGCAACTCGTCAAATGGAGTGTGAATATGGCCCGACATCACCGCATGTGCGCCTGCCGCTGCGATCGCTTCGAACGCGCGTGCCCCGCCAATCGTTGGGTTTTTACCTGTGCCTTCCGGGCCAAGCAGTGGGTGGTGACCAAAGACTATCTTTGTGCGCGGGTCATCGGCCAGTTCGGCCAAGGCTGCGCATGTCCTTGCCAGCGGGTTTTCCCGCACAAATCCATCAGACCATGGAAAACGAGGCTGAGCGCGCACCGTCGTCACCAATGGCACAAGCGCCACATCATCAGACTGAAAATGCGCGCCCACTGCCGCGTTCAAATTGCGATAGCGGCGATAGGGATCAGTGAACCGTTCCCACATATTGTAATACGGCATGTCATGATTGCCCGCTTGCAGCACAACCGGCACACCCAGCGATCCAAACCAGCGCGCCGCAGCCGCATACTCACCATGTTTCGCACGCTGGGTTAAATCCCCGGTGCAGATCACAGCATCGGGCTGTTCTTGACCCACAGCATCAGCAACCACACGGAGCGCGCAAGCGTCCTCGACGCCAAAATGCACATCGGAAATATGAAACAGCCGGGTTGCCATGATTGTATCTGCCAAGCGTGATTGGGACCAAAGCGCAACCGCTATTTGCACTTAACCTAAACTTGATCGGTAAGAATTAGCCACGCGGCAACCGCGTTAAGGCCGCTATAAGCGACATACGCCCAAACCAGCAGCGGCCAGCCATTGGCCGCCAACATCATCGCGGCAAGCAGCACCATGAATTCTGTGGCCAGCGTCAAGCGTCCGCTTAGCATGTGCACAAACCAAGGCATTTGGCCCAATAACGGGTGGCCGCTTTCCAACACGGCCTTGTGCATGGCGAAGTTTCCGACTCCGAGCACAAAGATGATGACCAGCGGCAGCATGGTGACACTATGGCGTAAACGCCCGTCTGCTGGGAAGGGCCATTCGTCGGCCAAATTGCAGCATCGGTCCAGATCGCGCTGCACCAGTCGAAGCGATTACAACGGTAATCGACAATCAGATGATCGCCGCACGCTCATCGCCTATTTGTAATTCTGCAAGGGCGGTTCTGACCCCGCAAATCCCCTCGATCACCCCCTGATCGAACAGAGCCGCACCTCGCATAGGAGGAAATTATGTTGAAGACCGCAATCACCGCAGCCGCACTTGGAATGGCCGCAATCTCAACCCCCGTATTGGCCGGGTCAAGCGATGTTCCCACCGCGAGCGTCAAAATCGCAGACCTGAACCTTGGAACGGCAGAAGGCCAGAAACGGCTCGACCACCGCATCCGGTCAGCCGCGAAGAGCATTTGCCATGTCGGTAAGGTTCAAAGCGGATCCCGCATTGAATCGCCAGACCGCAAGCGCTGCTATGACAACGCCGTTAAAAGCACCAGAAACCAGGTGGCCACGCTGATCGAGGCGCAACAACGCGGCGGCTAAAAACCGCAGATCACATACCCCGCATGGTGCCAGAGTTTTGGTGCTTTGACTGCGGCTCGAACCCTTATCCAGTCCCGAGGGTTCGGGCCGCATTTTTGTGATGGGTAGTCAATTGATCGCGGCTCTGCGCCGCGCCCCACCTGAGTATCAGCGCCCCGCCATCGCCTTCACTTTAGAAAGGTAGGTCCTGCCAATGCGCATCGCTTCGCCATTTTGAAGCTCTGCCGACCATACGCCCAACCCATCGTGGCGCAGTCCGCGAATATTGTCGCGGCGTAATATGGTTGAGCGGTGAATGCGAATGAACTCATCGGGATCAAGGCGCTTTTCCAGACCGGCGATGGTTTGCAACAACAGATAGGATTGCGGCGCCTCGTCCGTGCCGATGTGCAGCCGCACATAGTCGCGCTCAGCATCAATCTGATGCACCTCATTCACAGCGACACGCAGCAGTTCAGAACGGTGCGGAACCCACAATTCCTCAAGCCACTTGCTGGCCTTTTCCTTGCGCTCACCGCGGCGAGCAGCCGCCCGCTCAATCGCGCGGCCCAAACGATCCGCGGCCACTGGCTTCAGCACATAGTCAATGGCTTCAAGATCAAAGGCCTCAACCGCGAAATCGTCATGCGCTGTCACGAAAATCACCGCTGGCGGGTTTTCTGTCTTTCCCAGCTGCTTTGCGACACCCAAACCATCCAATTCAGGCATAGTCATATCGAGTAGGATAAGATCAGGCGTCAGCGCCTCCGCTAGCCGCAGCGCCGCGGCTCCATCACTGGCTGTGCCCACAACATTGATCGCGCCCAATTCCGCGCAAATCACCTGGATGCGTTCGACCGCCAGCGGCTCGTCATCAACGATAAGGGTGCGCAAAGCACCGGAAGTGTCTTCGCTATCAACCATTTTGGGTCAGGGGTATCCGCATTTCAGTGCTATATCCGCCGTCAAACGGTGCCGATGTTAAGACGATGTCGGGCCCGAAGCGCGCCTCTAGGCGGTCGCGTACATTGGCAAGGCCAATACCAAAGCCGTGGCTGGCACCTTCCGGCACGCCCGGTCCATCGTCGCTAACCGTGATGACCAGACGATCAAATTCTTCGCGAGCTTTGACGGTGATGGTGATCACTTCTTTGACAGCGGAAACTGCGTATTTGACCGAGTTTTCAACCAGCGGTTGCAAGATCATGCCCGGCACGCGCGCTTCCTTGAGGTCATCCGGCAAGTCAAAATTGCACACCAGCCGCTCTGGAAAACGGACAGCTTCGATATCGAGATAGAGCTGTTGCAGGTCAAATTCGTCCTTCAGCGCCACATCAGACGTTGGCTCATCAGCCAGACTGTGGCGATAGAAGCGCGACATGGTTTGGATCATTCGTTCTGCACGCTCAGCTTTGCCGGTCATGACCAATGCGGAAAGCGAATTGAGCGTGTTGAACAAGAAATGCGGGTTCACTTGATAGCGAAGGCTGCGCAATTCTGCCGCTTTTGCAGCAGAGCGGAACTCTTGTTCGCGCCGTTCAGCCGCGCGCGCTTGGTATCCGGCAAGCAGCGCGAAATAGAGTGATGCCCAGGCTAACAGCAAGAAATAACGACCCAAAGCTATATCGAGTACAGCGCGCCACATATCGGCGTTGGTTTGCGCGGGCACGATGATCACGCTTTCGGAGTCTACGATTGTGCCGTCTTGATCTGGGTTTGCAGGATCGACCCGTGTCACTGGCACTTCGACCAAGAGATTGCCCGATTCATCGCGGCGCAGATTGATGCCATTCTTTTCGGCATATTTCTGCTCAGCCGCCTTTTGAATATCCTGAAAGGCAAGGTGATTGGCTTTCCCAATGGCGACAGCGACCGGCAACGCTAAGATAATCGCCGCTAACACCCGAACCCATAGCGCGCGGGTATCGAACAGTCGCAACAGTCCCCACAAGGCGACAGTAAGCCCGATGGCAACAAATGTAACAACCGCGCGGCGCCACATCATGTCGAACTGCATGGCGTAATCGATAGGGTTCACACCGTCGTATTCGATCACAAAACTGCGCAGTGTGATGAGGACGAAATACGTCGCCCATAGCACCGCCATCGAAAACAGGACTGTGCGAAACGGGACGCTTGGGCGCGCCTTCTTGGCGTTAGATCTAATCATTAAGCCTCGCGCAGTAGCGTGTGCGCGCAGATTCGGCCAATCTCTCGTCGGACACGGTCAGACGTTGATCGAAAGCCTGTCGAGCAGCATTTGTTGCTCGTCATGCGGCTTTCGACCAAGGATGAGAGCAAGAGCTCAATCTTTAGGCTTGATCATCTCTTTTGGCACAATCCACTGCGCAAACTGCTCTTCGGTGAGCAGGCCAAGTTCCATGCCTGCCTCTTTCAGGGTCGTTCCATCGGCATGAGCCTTCTTGGCAATCTTCGCGGCATTGTCATAGCCGATATGCGGGTTCAGCGCGGTAACAAGCATCAGGCTTTCGTTCATCAGCTTATCGATGCGGTCAGTGTTGGCGGTAATTCCGATCACGCAATTGTCGGTGAAGCTGCGCGCGCTATCCGACAAAAGGCGAATCGACTGCAGAGTATTGTAGATCATCACCGGCTTGAACACGTTGAGTTCGAGGTGGCCATTTGATCCGGCCACGCTAACGGTGGTGTGATTACCCATCACCTGCGCACAAACCATGGTCAGCGCTTCGCATTGGGTCGGATTTACTTTGCCCGGCATGATTGATGAACCCGGCTCATTCGCTGGCAAGGCAATCTCGCCAAGACCGCTGCGTGGACCAGAGCCAAGCAAGCGAATGTCATTGGCGATCTTCATCAGGCTGACAGCAACAGAATTAAGCGCGCCTGACAATTCTACCAGCGCATCATGCGCGGCCAAGGCTTCGAACTTGTTCGCTGCGGTCACGAAATCGTGGCCTGTTTCGCTTGCAACATGGGCAGCGAATTTCTCTGCAAACCCGACTTTCGAATTGATCCCTGTGCCAACGGCAGTACCGCCTTGGGCGAGCTCAAGCACACGCGGCAAAGCGTTTTCGAGCCGAGCAATCGAATATTCGACCTGTTTTGCGTAGCCGGAAAATTCCTGACCCAAAGTAAGCGGGGTTGCATCCTGCAAATGGGTGCGGCCAATCTTGACGATATCGGCAAAATCATTCGCTTTTGTATCAAGCGCACCGTGCAGCTGACCAAGTGCTGGGACCAATTGCTCAATCGTTTCGCAAGCCGCCGCAATATGCATCGCGGTAGGGAATGTGTCGTTTGAACTTTGTCCCATATTGCAATGGTCATTGGGATGGACTGGCTCTTTCCCGCCGTGCTGGCCGGTCAGCATTTGATTGGCGCGGCTGGCAATCACTTCATTGGCGTTCATATTGCTCTGCGTGCCCGACCCGGTCTGCCAGACAGACAGCGGGAACTGATCAGCCAGCGTCCCGTCAATCACTTCCCCTGCCGCTGCTACAATCGCATCACCCAGTTTTGCCTCAAGCACTCCCAATTCCATGTTCGCGAGCGCGGATGATTTCTTCTGAATCCCTAAGGCCTTCACCAGGGGTTCCGGCATCGTTTCAGTACCGATTGCGAAGTTTGCGAGGCTGCGCTGGGTCTGTGCGCCCCAGTGACTATCCGCCGGAACCGCGACCTCGCCCAGCGAATCGCTTTCCATGCGCACCGCGCCCTCACCTGCCGCACCCACACTTTTCACGTCGCTCATCGAAGACATACTCCATTCGGTCTATTTCAGGCTCCCCTAAGCACTGCTAATCGTGAACGTCAAAGCCCTTGGCGCTGGCAACGTGAGCGGCTAAACGTCTTGACGCGCTGTATTGCTAAAGTAATACAGCTGTTTCGGAGGGAAAATGACTGACCTGAATGCACCCGTCGCCCGCAAGGCTATGATTGACAGTCAGCTGCGCACCAGCGGCGTGAATGAAGAATATGTGCTGGCCCGCATGTATGCTGTTCCGCGGGAGAATTACGTACCCGCCGATGCGCGCGCCATTGCCTATATGGATCGCGCGGTGCCGCTAGGTGAAGGGCGTTATCTGTCTGCCCCAGTCGTACACGCAAAGATGCTAACCGAAGCTGTGCCGACCAAGGATGACACTGTTCTGGTTGTTGAAAGCGGCAACAAATATTTCGCTGAGCTGATCAGGCCATTGGTCGCAAGCACGGATCAGATCGCCGCTTCTGATGCGGTCGAAAAGGCCGGACGCAAAACCTATTCGCTGATCATCGTCGACGGCGCGATTGAGCATCTGCCTGCGAAACTCGCCAAGCGGATTGAGGAAGGCGGACGGATTGTCACCGGACTGCTCGACAATGGAGTCACCCGTCTTGCTGTAGGCCGCAAAATCGCTGGCTCAGTTACCCTGCAAGCGGTTGCTGACGTTGGCATTCCATCGCTCGCCGAGTTTGAGCAAGCCAAAAGCTGGAGCTTTTAACGCATGGCCCGAAGGTTCAGTAATGTCGGGTCAATGATCAGCCTTGCTGCTGTCCTTGCTGCGGGCAGCACGGCCACCCCTGCTTCAGCCGATACTTTGCGGGATGCATTGGTGGAAGCATACAACACCAACCCCACCCTTCAGGGAACCCGGGCTGATCAACGTGCCACTGATGAAAATGTGCCAATCAATCGTGCCTCAGGCCTGCCAACCGCCACTGTGACCGCGACCCATATCGAGTTCGTTCGGCGGTCGGCCAACTCTTTCACCGCGCCTGAGCGAAATCTGGGTGTGAATGCGCAGTTGCTGGTTCCAGTCTATTCCGGCGGCGCGGTCAAAAACAGCATTCGCGCCTCAGAAGAGCGCGTTGCAGCGGGCCAGGCATTTCTGCGGAACAGCGAAAGCGCGATCTTCGGGCAAGTGGTCGCCGCATATATGGACGTCTTACGGACGGAGGCTTTGGCCGCGCTTTCAGCGAACCAAGTGCAGGTCCTTGCGGTCAACCTTGAGGCGACGAGCGACCGGTTTGAAATTGGCGATCTCACCCGCACTGATGTGGCCCAGTCGCAATCTCGCTTTGCCCTTGCACAAGGTGATTTGCGCCAAGCTGAAGCTGCATTGGTCAACGCGCGTGAGACGTATATTCAATTGGTCGGCAAGGCCCCCAATAATCTACAAGCCCCGCCCCCGCTTCCCGGTCTTCCCGACACAGTTGGCGGCGCAATTGTTACTGCACTGGAAAACAACCCCAATCTTATCGCGTCTAAAGAACGGGCGCAGGCCGCCGGTTTTGACACCAAGGCAGCGGGGGCAGGACGCCTGCCAACCGTTGGACTGTTCGCGAACGGCGATTACAGCGATTTCTTCGGCACGTTGGGCGGGCCGGTTTCAGCCGATTTCGCTCAGAGCGAGAAAACTGCAAATGTGGGTGTCCGCGTGACCATACCGCTGTTTCAAGGTGGCCTGCCCGCCGCCCGCCAACGACAAGCTGGCGCGCGAGAGAGCGCCGCACTAGAAGAAGTGATCGAAGTTGAGCGTAGTGTTATTCGCGAAACGCGCGGCACTTATTCCAATTGGCGCGCAGCCAATGCGGTGATCGAAAGCTCGCAAGCGGCCGTTGAAGCAGCAGAGCTGAGCCTTGAAGGCGTGCGCGCTGAAAACTCCATCGGCAACCGCTCGATTCTCGATGTGTTGAACGCGGAGCAGGAATTGCTTTCAGCCCGGGCACAATTGGTGACCGCGCGGCGAAATGCCTATGTCGCGGGCTTCTCGCTTTTGGCTTTGATGGGCCGGGCAGAAGCGCGTGACCTCAATCTTGATACTGGCGGTCCGCTCTACGATCCTCAGGTCAATTTTGAACGAGTACGCAGCAAATTCTGGGATTGGGACCGTGATCCCAAAGCTGAACCGAAATCGACGAGAACCGTTGACATTCCTGCGTCTGACGGGAAAATCGGACCGACATTGGAAGAAAATCCAGCTAACTAACCCAAATCGCATCTGATTCGTGGTTAAAAAAAGGTCTCGGCAGGGAAGTTTATGGCGCAGGACAACGAAGCATCCGTCGAAGAAATCCTCGAATCGATCAAGAAAGTGATCGCCCGCGATAATCGCGATGGCGCACTAGAAGCTCGCCGCCGCCGCGTGCAAGAATCCGATGAGGCAGAAGCAGCTAAGGATGGCACGGTCGCAGATCCCGCCACTGCGGAGGAGGCCGAGGAAGTGCTCGATCTAGCGGAGATGGAATTCGTTGAAGACCGCGATGACGCGGACGACAGCGATGATCCGCAATTGACGACAGACGCCGTGCGCGGCGCGATGCGCGAAAACTTGGAGGCCTTGGCCATGCTCGCCGAACCGGGTGTTCCGCCGCAAATCGTCCGATCAGGGGAAACTTCGCTGGAAGGGCTAACGCGTGAATTGATGCGCCCGATGCTGGCAGAGTGGCTTGATACGAACCTGCCGGGTATCGTTGAAAAACTGGTGCAAGCCGAAATCGCTCGCATCGCTGGCAAGCGCGGCTGATCAATCCGGCTTTGCGCCATTCGTCGCGCACCAGACCCTAGCCACGGCCACGGCCAGCCGTTATTCGTGCTGGCATGAGAAAAACTTTTGCGCTCGGCGTATGTCTCGCCGCTCTTTCGCTTACCGCTGCTCCGCTCAAAGCTGATGATCACCCATCCGTCGATGCGCCGTCAGCTATACCCGGCGTTGATCGAACGCCAATGTCTGCGAAAGACCTAATTACCACGCCGCGCCTTGGCGGGATTACGACCTCCCCAGATGGGCGCTATGCCGTCTATCAAGTGGTCCGAACCGACGGCAAAAGCTTTGAACGCACCCCTACAATCTACCTGCATGATCTGAACGCACCCGGAGCGGAACCTGTTGCGCTCAATTTCGGGATCGCCGCCCACTCAGTCGCTTTCGGACCAGATGGTTGGCTTTATTTCCTATCGTCCGAAGCGCCTGGTGCTGGTGACGATGGTGAGGGCAACACGCGGCTTTGGCGGGTGGCGCTCGAAGCTGATGGTAATGTCACAGGGCCTATGCCCGCCGCGTACATTCCCGGCACTGACATCCACGGCTTTAAACTCTCCCCCAGCGGGGATGCGGTTGCCCTTTGGTCGAACATAGCCCGCGATTGTCCGCGCTTTGGCTGTAAAGATGAAAGCGAGACGCTCGGTAGTGGCCGTCTATATGAAAGTGACGACGGTTTCTTCCGCCATTGGGACACATGGGTTGAGCCGGGTCAGTATAACCGCGTTTTCGTGTTTGGGATGGAAAACGGCAAAGTTGTGGGTGATGGCCTACCGCTGGATGGCCGCGATACGGACACAGGCCTCACGGCGAACACTCCGACCATGCCATTTGGCGGAGGCGAGGATATCGCTTGGGCGGCCGACGGAAAGGGCGTGTTTTTCGTTGCGCGCGAAACAGGCAGCGAAGAGCCTACATCGACCGATCTGGATATCTACTATTCCGACCTGACAGGCAGCGCCCCAGTTGAACTGACCAAAGCCAATCCGGCGGTTGATACCGGCCCCGCCCCATCGCCCGATGGCAGATTTCTCGCCTATCTCGCCATGGCGCGGCCAGGATACGAATCGGATCGCACAGTGGTGCACCTGCGCAACCTTGCGACAGGTGAGACCCGCGCTTTAACGCAGGACTATGATCGCAGCTTTGGCGGCCTTTCATGGACCGCTGATGGCAGCGCAATCCTCGCCACGGCTGCCGATGTGCTCGACACGCCAGTATTCCGCATCGACCCGCAAAGCGGCGAAGTAACCAAGCTTGATCTGATGGCCGGGCATGAGGCGCATATCGGCAATGTCACACCGCTTGCTGGCGACCGCCTGCTGTTCACCCGCGATTCCATCGGCGTACCGGCAGAACTTTTCTTGTCACAAGGCTTCAGGCAAGCTCGACCACTTACCGATGTGGCGACAACGCGAACAGGGAAGATGGCCTCAACGGTCACCACGCGGTTCAGTTTTGCAGGAGCGGATGGGAACACAGTTTGGGGGCAGATCACACGGTTAGAGCAGCAAACCGGCTCCATCCCAGCCATTCTTTACATCCACGGAGGCCCGCAAGGCAGTTTTCGCGATGGCTGGTCCAGCCGCTGGAACCCGCGTGTGCTCGCCAGCCAAGGTTATGCGGTCATCTCGGTCGATTTCCATGGGAGCGCGGGATACGGGCAAGAGTTTATGGATGCGATCAACCGTGATTGGGGCGGCAAACCGTTGATTGATCTACAGCGCGGCCTAGAGGCGGCGCTGGAAGTGGACGACCAAATCGACGGCGGCAATGCTTGCGCCATGGGTGCAAGCTATGGTGGTTATATGGTCAATTGGATCGCGGGCAATTGGCCGGACGGCTTTAGCTGCCTGGTCCAGCATGATGGATTGTTCGACATGCGCAGCTTCTACTATTCGACTGAAGAATTGTGGTTCCCGCGCTGGGATTTTGGCGGTTCATACAGCGAAGCGCGCGAGACATATGAGAAATGGAACCCAGTCAATCACGTGGATAAATGGAAAACACCCATGCTCGTGATTGCCGGAGAACGCGATTTCCGCGTGCCTTACACGCAAGGGCTGCAAAGCTTCACAGCCTTGCAAGAACGTAACATCCCGTCGCAATTGCTTGTCTTCCCGGATGAGAATCACTGGGTTCTGGGCGCAGAAAACTCGCTTCAGTGGCACAATACCGTGTTCAACTGGCTTGATCGCTGGTTAGTAAAAGATGTTGAGACGGCGCGAGACGCTCCATGAGCGAAGACATGAGCCTGCTTGCAGCGCAAACGGCACTGTCGAAGAAATATGGCGCAAAAACACAGCGTCACATCTTCCTTTGTGCGTTGAGTGAAAAGCAAAAATGCTGCTCGCCTGAAGCTGGCGAGGAAGCCTGGACTTATCTTAAATCACGCATGAAAGAGCTGGGGTTAATCGGGCCACAGCGCACGTCGGATCACCCCCGCGGCCCCGGCGGCGGCCTTCAGCGTACCAAGGCCGATTGCCTTCAGATTTGCGCGCGCGGACCGATCGCTGTCGTTTGGCCAGATGAGGTTTGGTATCATTCCTGTACGCCGGCTGCTCTGGAGCGGATCATCCAGGAACACTTGATCGGCGGGGAGCCAGTTGAAGATTTTCGTCTGACAACACCCAATGGTTCGCGTAGCCAAGCTCAATAGAGCCGGACGCTAATCGTCGTCTTTGCGGCCCCACAGGTCATCAGGGTCAGGCAGTTTGTTGTCGACCGATTCGTCATGTCCCGTCCCATTGGATAGGAACACTAACCCCATCAATCCGCCGCCCAGCAGCATCGTAAAACTGATGCCCAGCGCAACCGCGATGTAAAAGTGAACCGAGATCGCGCCATTGTATTTATAGAGCAAAGCCAGCGCGATCAGGACTACGCCAACTGTCACCATCATCAGCAAACGCATGATGCGGCGATAGCGCGCCCACGCGTAAGCAGCGTTTTCTGGATCATCGAGCGGAGATTTGTTGACCATGTGCATCACATGCGCGCCTCGCCGACCAGTTTCAATGACTTTGAGCGCGAGGTCGGGATCAATTGGGCGCGGGATAGAGGCGACGCCCACTAAGCACAGGCACGGATTCGCTTTTTTGCGTGTGAAATGGCATATTTTGCACGTCGCTATAGGAGGCCTCAACCATGACCATCGCCAAAATCGTTGCCAACCGCTCATCATCTGACATCATTTCATGCGATGTCAGCACTCCGGTTCGTGATGCGGTGGCTATGCTGGCCGGGAAACGGATCGGCGCTCTACCAGTGCTCGAAAACGGCACAGTCGCCGGAATCTTGTCAGAACGCGACGTGATCTACCGCTTGGCCCAAGAGGGGGCGGCCGGCCTGGATAAGACAGTGGGTGAGATCATGACATCGCCCGCAATAACGGTGGAGCCTTCGACCAAGATTGACGATGCGCTGGCAATGATGACCCGGCGGCGTTTCCGCCATTTCCCGGTGGTCGATAATGGCGCATTGTGTGCTTTCATCTCAATCGGTGATTTGGTCAAAAGTAAGATTGATGAAGTAGAGCATGAGGCCGAGGCGCTGCGCGCCTATATTCAAACCTAATCCTTGAGACTTGAGCAATGGCACGGCGCACACTAAATTAGACCCATGGCAGAAACACTCACCCTAACGCCCGCCGCCGCAAAGCGCGTTGCGCTGATCGCGCAAAAGCAGACCAAGCCGGCAATCTTGCGGCTCTCGGTTGAGGGCGGCGGCTGTTCTGGCTTTCAATATAAGTTTGACTTGGCCGATGCGCCTGATGGCGATGACAGTGTAAGCGAAACCGATGGTGTGCGCTTGGTCGTTGACCCAGTAAGTCTTGATCTAGTGGGCGGCAGCGTTGTCGATTTTGTCGAATCGCTGGGCGGCGCGGCATTCCGCGTCGAAAATCCGCAAGCAGCGGCCGGTTGCGGCTGCGGATCGAGTTTCGGAATTTGAAGCGGTCCAAAGGGCCGCAAGGGCGAGCGCTCGCCAGCCGATTAGACCGCCGCCGCAGAGGTATCTGCGCAAGCAAATTGCCGCAAGCGTGCGAAACTACGGCTGAGATAGACGCCGATTGAATCATCCGCCATGAAAGACAGATGAAAATCGCGACTTACAATATAAACGGTATCAAAGCCCGGCTACCGCGTCTCAAAGAATGGTTGGCGGAAACGCGGCCCTCGGTAGCGTGCCTGCAAGAGATCAAGAGCCAGGATGAAGGCTTTCCGGCCAGCGAATTTGAAGAGCTTGGCTATCACGCCATCTGGCACGGGCAGAAAAGCTTCAACGGCGTCGCGATCCTGACCGATAGCAAAGCTGGGTTTCAACCTCCCAAGGAAGTGCAGCGCGGACTCGGTATCAATGGTCCTAAGGAGGGTGAGGGCGAGCAGTCGCGCTATCTTGAGGCGGACATTACCGATGCCAATGGCGGTGTTACGCGGGTGGTGTGCATATATCTGCCCAATGGCAATCCGCATCCGGGCCCAAAATTCGACTATAAGCTAGCGTGGATGAAGAAATTGCGCGCGCGCATGGGCGAAATTTGGGCGGAGGAAGTGCCAGCCGCAGTGGTAGGCGACTACAATGTCATTCCCGAAGATGATGACACCTATTCCGTGAAGGCAATGGCCAGCGATGCTCTGATGCAACCGGAATCGCGCGCCGCCTATTCAGCCTTGCTTGCCGATGGATGGACGGATGCTGTTCGCACGCTCAACCCGCGCGGCGGGGTTTGGACCTATTGGGACTATCAGGCCGGTGCATGGCAGCGCGACCACGGCTTTCGCATTGACCACCTTTTGCTTTCACCTGAGCTTGCAGATCGACTTGATGCAGTTGGAGTGGACCGCGAGCATCGCGGCCGGGAAAAGGCGAGCGATCACACGCCTGTATGGGTGAAGTTCTCGAATTAGGGCCGCATCCAGGCTGCGCCATTAGGGTAAAGAGGACCGCATATGAAAAACCCCCGCCATTTCTGGCAGGGGCGTCTCAAAACTCGGTTCGGCTGTAATTACCGGTAGAAGATGTGGGTATTGATGCTGGTGCGGCGCTGCTTCTTGCGGCTCCACGATGGTCTCACATACTTCGCGTGAAAATAGAGCGAATCCTGCGCATCGGAATCCCACATGCCATCATGCGCGATGCGGGCAATTGCCTTTGCCCGATCCCACGCTTTTGAGCCAGTGCGAATGCGCGGCATGCTGCCGTTCTTTACGAAAGAGAATTGCGCGCGCTGGTAAACGACACCGCAATAGCTGGCTGGAAAACGGCGATCATCAGCGCGGTTAATTACCACTTTCGCAACAGCCAACTGGCCATCAAGCGGCTCGCCGCGCGATTCGAAATACACAGCCCCGGCGAGACAGCGCATCTGCTCGGTCAGCTGGGTATCGGTGTTGACCAAGCCGACCAATTGCCGCAGCGAGCTTGCCTGAGGCGTGGCAATCTCTTCGACCACCTCTTCGCCCACTTCAGGAATGGCTTGCACCACCTCCTGAGCGACGAATTCAATTTCGTCGGCTTGAGGCTCAGGAACAGACACAAGATCGGCATCGCTTTCCTGTGCGATAGCGCCCGACATATCGGCGCTTGAGAAACTCAAACCTGCAACACCGATAATCGCTGCTGCACTCAAAGAATAAGTCTTACGACTCATGAAAAATCACATTTTATGCGGTGAGCAAGCTCCGACGCAGGTTGAGACCTGTTGCGAGTGTTCGCGAACATTGAGAGGAGAGGATGGTCTGATGTGCCTGCCGGCTGCCCCCCGTCTGCGTGCTAACCTGCCGACATTATCGCCATGCATGGCCGCCTACGCGTCTGGAAGTCATGGGCGAAATAATCACAGGTGAAACCAAGTCAAGTTAATCGAGGCTCTGTGCGACGAACCGTTCCGCGTTCGCGATATCCACCTCTAAAACCCAACAATCGGGGTCTTGTGTCCCGCGGCGAATCAGATATTCGGAAAATTCATATGGTTTTTCAGGGGCTTGCGTCTTTGTCGCAGTGAAAGAGCGTGATCCATCCAATTGTGGCATACGTTCATAAAGTACCCCGTTTTCACCGCGATACATGGTTACTACCAGGATCGTTCCAGCATCGCGCTCACCCTTAGATAGTACGGTCGCCATCCCGCCTTGCTCTTCAGCGGCACGGATCAATCCAGAGATCTCTATATGAGTAGGCAGACGGCCAGACATCTAGTCGGCAGACCTATTCGTCGGTCGCTGGCGCATATCCATCCAGACTGGACAGCGCGATGCGCGACCGCATGAATGTGCCAGTGCCGCGCCCAATCTCATCACCTTCTGCGTCGATTAGCCGGGATTCGGCAACGAATACACGGCGCTTCCCGCTAATCCACCGCCCTTCGGCGATGACCTCACCCTCTCGCACTGGCTTGGTGAAATGCAGGTTGAACCCTGTTGTCAGCAGGAAACGGTCAGTCGCCAGCGTGTTTGCAGCGTAAAAGGCCGCATCATCGAGCATTTTGAAATAAATCGTTCCATGCGCAGCTCCGGCGGCATGAAACACGTCTTGAGTGATTGTCAAAGTTAGACGCGAACGGCCTTCGCTGGGAATTACCAGCCGGGAGGCAAATTTATCATTGATCGGCGCTGAGCCGTAAAGCCGCTCAAGCGCGCGGTAATGACCCTCTGCCCCGCCGCTTGAAGCGGCAGCGCCTTCATCGGCTTGTCTATCGTCAGGCGGCATCACGCAGGAATCGATTGGTCAGCACGCAATACAGCGCCTCGGCATCAGGAGCGTCTTCCATGGCCTCAAGGATGGCATCGTCTCGCATCACTCGGGAGATGGCTGCAAGCGCATGAAGATGCGTTGCGCCAGCGTTCTCAGGGGAAACCAAACCAAAAATCAAATTGACCGGCATGGCATCGGCAGCGGCGAAATCGACCGGTTGTTCCAGACGCAGCACAGCCAAAACGGGACGTTTTACCTGATCTGATCGGCAATGCGGAATTGCAACACCGCGGCCGAAACCCGTGCTGCCCAGCGCTTCGCGTTCTTCAAGGCGTTCGAGAATGGCAGGTTTATCGAGACCGTGAACAGCCGAAAGCTGCTCAGCAATTGCGCCAAGCACCTGATCGCGCGTTTCCAAGCGTGCCGAAGCAACCGCCTCGGGCAGCAATCTCAAATTTACGTCCATTGTTAAAATCGCGATCCTAAATCAGTCACTTGCATTTCCAAATTCATAGCGCCGGTTGCCGCGTCATATCGCAGCCATCCTCCTACAAAAATGGATTGGGCGTTTCTGTCAGCTAGGGAAGCTGTGGTCGCCCTATCGCGGTTCAACCCAACCGATCGAACCATCCGAGCGGCGATAAACCATATTATGACGCTCAGTTCCAGCATTTTTGAAAAACAGCGCGTTGGTATCGCGCAAATCGAGCATCATCACAGCATCCGCTACGCTGTACGTTGGGATGTCCGTGCTCGTCTCCGCGATAATCGGCGGCGCCTCGGCTACAATCTCTTCTTCAATCTCCTCAACCGGTGCTGCAAAGACGGTGTAAGCAGCCTCCTCCTCACGCTGAGCGTGCGCAGTTTGTTCATGCCGGTCGTTGAGGCGGCGCTTGTAGCGGCGAAGCTGTTTCTCAATCTTTGTCGCCGCCGCATCGAGCGCCTGGTGCGCGTCATGCGCTTCCGCTCGAGCTTTTAGGATGAGGCCCTGCATCACATGGGTGACAATATCGCAGGAGAATGATCCCGCCGGCGCTTTGCCAAAAGTGACGTGAGAGGAAATCGCCCGATCGAAGTGTTTCTCAACAATACCGCCCAATCGGTCCTCAACATGCTCTTGCAATGCTGCGCCCGTTTCCACTTGATGCCCTGAGACCCGGATATCCATTGTGGCTAACCTCCTATTATGTTGCCGACCTGCTGCGATGACCGGGTGAGCTTTTCGCTCACCGCGTCCAGATTGCCTTTTCAATTCCTTCGATAAACGCTGTGTGCCGCGCCAACTCCTCTGCGGATGCAGCATGAGGTCGCGGCTCGCGCCGTTCGCTGCGCCTTTGAGCAGCGCTGGCGGCCATGGCCGGAACGCTGACATCGACACCAGCCGCTTGCTGCGCTTCGCCGCCGCTGCCTGCCGCAAGCCCAAGGCCGATTTGCCGCCCGCCGGTAAGCTCTACATACACCTGGGCAAGCAATTCAGCATCGAGCAGCGCACCGTGCTTCACCCGGTGGCTGCGATCAATGCCATAGCGCGTACACAGTGCATCAAGTGAGAGTTTAGCGCCCGGGTGCTTTTTGCGAGCAAGCGCCACGGTATCGACCATTCGATCCATCGCGATCGGTTCCATGCCGATCATCTCCAGCTCGCTGTTCAAAAAGCCGAAGTCGAACCCTGCATTGTGCGCCACCAGCGGCGCATCGCCGAGAAATTCCAACAATTCGCCTGCGGTGTCTTTAAACAATGGCTTCGTCTCAAGAAATGAGATGGAAAGCCCATGAACCGCTTCGGCGGCCTGCGGCATATCACGCTGAGGATTGTAATATGCGTGGTAGGTTTCGCCAGTGGCAACCCGTCCAACCATTTCCAGACAGCCGATTTCGACCATCCGATCACCCGTTTTAGGGTCAAGTCCGGTGGTTTCTGTATCAAAGACGATTTCGCGCATTGGCGGCACTATCGAACCAGAAACGCGCATGCGCAAGGGGTTGAATCAGGTGATTTGTCGCAAAAGAGCAGCTTTAGCTTCCTGCTGTATCAGGCGCATCGCTGATCGCAGTGAGTTGTGCGATCAATGCACGCACGCCATCCTCAGTTTCCTCTAAGGTAGTGCCCGTGTCGATGATGTAGTCGGCGCGCTCACGCTTTTCGGCGTCGGGCACTTGCAGCCCAAGGATATGCTCAAATTTTTGCGTCGTCATGCCGGGGCGGGCAAGCACCCGTTCGCGCTGTACTTCTGCCGGAGCAGAAACGACCAAGATTGCATCAACTGCCTCATGCCCGCTGCCTTCGAACAGCAGCGGAATATCGAACACCAGCAGGGACGCATCGGCATTGTCCGCCATAAAGGCGGCGCGCTTTTGCCCAACCGCTGGATGAACGATACCTTCCAGTTCAGCAAGCTTGTCAGGGTCCGCGAAGACAAGTTTGCCCAATGCCTCGCGCTTCACACCTTCTGCGCCAGTTGAGCCGGGGAAAGCGGCTTCAATGGCTTCGATCAACTCGCCGCCTGGACCCTGCATCGCGCGAACCTCTGCATCGGCATCGAACACTGGCACACCAGCATCAGTGAACATGGCTGCAACGGTCGATTTGCCCATGCCAATAGAGCCGGTGAGGCCGAGGATCATCGGTTTGCTCATTGGCTCAGTAGCTTTCGCAATTCAGCGTCATGCTCGCGCGGTGGGCGTGCGCCAAAGAAGATTTCAAATGCGGCCGCAGCCTGTCCGATGAGCATCGACAGTCCATCTATAGTGCGAAACCCAGCGGTTTTGGCGTTTTGCAAAAAGCGCGTCTCTTGCGGATCGGTAACAATGTCATAGGCGATGCTGCCGGGCGGGGCATGGCTCCAGTCAAAGGCGAGCTCTGGTTGACCACGCATACCCAAGGGTGAAGCGTTAATCACCAGATCAAAGCAGCGATCTCGGTCATCAAAAGCGAAATTGGTAGGCTGTGCGAAATGATCGAGATGCACCGCATGATGCTCACCGTCCGGCGCAAGTTCGTCGAGCAAACTCCGCGCCTTGTCGGGATTGCGGCCAGCAACCACCAGTGTGAAGCCTTGGCCGGAAAGCGCAGTGATGATCGCGCGCGCTGCGCCGCCCGTGCCAAGAATGCGCGCCATGCGAAACAGGTGCTCACCAGCCAGTTCCTCTTTCAGTGGTTCGAGAAACCCTTGCGCATCGGTATTCGTGCCTCTCAGCGCTGTGTTTGGCGTTCGAAACACCGTGTTGACCGCGCCAATGCTTTTGGAGTCGCTTTCCATTTCTTCAAGCAGTGGAATCACAGCTTGCTTGTGCGGCATGGTGACATTGCATCCCAGCCAATTGGGGTCAGCGCGCCGTTCAGCAATGTAATCGGACAAACCATCGGGCGTGACATGCACCGCGCGGTACTCTGCCTCAATACCTAGCCGGTCTAGCCAGAACCCGTGGATCAGCGGAGATTTCGATTGCACAACCGGATCACCGATGACTTCGGCGTATTTGAGGCTCATGATTGCAGAACGCCATATTCGCGAAGTGCGCCGAGTACGGGGAGCAGGGGCATACCAAGCACGGTAAACTGGTCGCCCTCGATCTTGTCAAACAATTGCACGCCCATTGCCTCAATGCGGAAACAGCCGACGGTAAAGCCAATCACGGGCCATTCGTGGTCGAGGTAGTGCTCAATAAATTCAGCGGATAATTCGCGCACATGCAGCGATGCAAGCGAAGTGCAGCTCCATTCGCAGGTTTGTCCGCGAACCAAAGCTGCCGCGCTGTGCAGTTCAATCACCTTGCCAGAGAAAAACCGCAAATGGGCCGCCGCGTCATCGCGGTCTTTAGGTTTGTCAAACCTCTTTCCGCCTGCGACCACTAGGGAGTCGCTGCCCAAGACCAGCGCATCACGTTCTGCGCTCGCGACAGCCGCTGCTTTAGCAACGCTGAGCGCCTCAGCAGTTTCTGCCGGGCTAGCCCCTGCCATTTCTGCTTCCAGCGCACGCTCATCAACTTCAGCGGGTATTGCCTTGTAAGATACACCGGCGGCATCCAGCATGGTGCGGCGTGACTGACTTTTTGACGCCAGAATAATCATATTGGTTTAGCTGTTCCGTCTGGAGAACCATCAGCGGGTCTATCGCGGCGATCGCGCTCTTGCGCTAAGCGGATAATTGCCGCGGCGCTTTCTTCAATTGAGCGGCGCGTCACATCAATCACGGGCCAGCCATTATCCGCAAACATCCGGCGGGCAAATTGCAATTCATCCTTCACGCGCTCGCCATCGACATAGGATGTCTCTGTCCCCTCATTGAGCGACAGCAGCCGGTTGCGGCGGATCTGCACCAAACGCTCTGGCGCAGTGGTAAGCCCGACAACAAGTGGATGGCGCAGGCCAAACAAGGCCTTGGGCGGCGGGCTTTCGACCACTAGCGGGATATTGGCGACTTTATAGCCGCGGTTGGCGAGATAAATGCTGGTCGGGGTTTTGGAGCTACGCGAAACCCCTGCCAAAACAATATCGGCCTCTTCCCAGTTCTCCCAGCCGATGCCGTCATCATGCGCGATAGTGAATTGGATCGCTTCCACCCGCTTGAAATAGGCCTCATCCATCAAATGCTGGCGGCCCGGACGCCCGTGCGCTTCCTCCCCCAATTGCGCCTCAAGCGCAGCCGTCACCCCGTCCAGCACTGGCACAGCGGGCAGGCCCAATTGGCGGCAATGCTCTTCGAGCCGGGCGCGGGTCTCAGGGTTCACTAGAGTAAACAGCACCAGACCTGGATTGTCAGCAAGGTCGGGGACGATACGGTCCAAATGCTGGCGTGAGCGGACCATCGGCCAGAAGTGACGATTGACCTGTGGATCATCAAATTGTGCCAAAGCAGCCTTTGCGATCATCTCCAATGTTTCGCCTGTGGAATCCGAGACAAGGTGCAGATTCAGGCGGTTCATGGGTGATTTTGCATCCTGAGTTTGGCGCTAAAACAAGGCTATCAAGCTTGTTGATCGTTTCGGGCATAAACCACGGGAGAAGTGCGTCGACAAGATCGTGGATAGGATTCATGCCCGATACCGGCCAATCACTACTGTTACTTCTCTACACGGGACAATGGCTTTCAACAGGCTGGGAAGAACGGGTATAACAATCGCTTGACCGCACAAACACCTAGATTCGCGTAAACCCTTTTGGCTTTTCAGCGCCGGAGAAATCGGGCAGAGGCTGGTAATTCCCGCTTTCCACAGGGCCAACAAACACCCACAATCTATATATAAATATATATTATTATTGATTGGAACGACGCATGCCGGGCATACTGCTCGAAACCTTAAAAGGTACGAAACACGAAAAAGTTCCCGTCTGGCTCATGCGGCAGGCCGGTAGGTATTTACCCGAATACAGGGAGTTACGCGCTGATAAGGGTGGATTTCTGGAGCTCGTCTATGACAGCGAAGCGGCTGCTGAAATCACTGTTCAGCCAATCCGCCGCTTTGGTTTTGACGGAGCGATCCTGTTTTCTGATATTCTGATCGTTCCGCATGCGATGGGTCAGGGCCTAGCATTTCTGGCGGGCGAAGGACCGAAGCTCAGCCCGACGTTGCTTGAGGCGAAGCTGGAAGATTTCACTGCGGCGCCAGAGCGCTTTGATCCAATCTATGAAACTGTGCGCCTGACGTGCGGCATGATCAGCGATGATGTGACCATGTTGGGTTTTGCAGGCAGCCCGTGGACGGTTGCAACCTACATGATTGCGGGTGAGGGCAGTAAGGACCAGGGAGCGGCCCGTTTACTGGCTTACCGAGATCCTGCCCGGATGCAGGCAATTATGGGCGCAATCATCGACGTGACGATCGGATATTTGCGCGGTCAGATTGATGCCGGAGCTGAGGCAATCCAATTGTTTGACAGCTGGGCTGGTAGTCTTGCGCCCGATGAGTTTGAACGCTGGGTTATCGCGCCAAACGCGGCAATCGTTGCAGCTATCAAGCAATCACACCCCGATACGCCAATCATTGGTTTTCCCAAGGGAGCTGGCGCGAAATTGCCAGCCTATGCCAAAGAAACAGGTGTTGATGCGATCGGCATGGATGAAACGCTTGATCCGGCTTGGGTCCATTCGGTTTTGCCAGAAGGTATGCCAGTGCAAGGCAATTTTGATCCATTGCTGCTTGAGGCGGGCGGCGACGCCATAACCGCTCGCGCCAAGCACATCCTCCGTGCTTTTGCTGAGCGTCCCCATGTCTTCAATCTGGGTCACGGCATAGGCCAGCACACCCCGATTGCGCATGTAGAGACGCTGCTCGCGGCTGTGAGGGGGTGAAAATGCTGACAAGGCTCCCTACACAGGCTGCATGCACGAAGCGATTTCCTTGATGTATTTCTGGCTCAAGGCTGGCCATGTCATTTTTATGGTGTTTTGGCTCGCGGGGCTGTTCATGCTTCCGCGCCAGTGCATTTACATGCTCGATCACGCCTCAGGTTCTGAGGGTGAGGCGAAATGGGCCACGCGCATGGGTAAATTGCGCAAGATCATCCTTACGCCCGCTCTGATTGTTGTCTGGGTACTGGGTCTAACTTTGGCCTACACTACCGGTGCTTTCACGCAGGGTTGGTTCCACGTAAAGCTCCTTTTGGTGTTGGTTTTGACGGGCTATCACGGGTGGCTGGTGGCCAAGACAAAAGCAATGGCGCGCGGCGAACGACCGCTCACAGAAAAGCAATTACGCTTGGTTGGTGAAGTCCCTGGACTGATTCTCGTGCTGATCGTAGTTTTGGTGTACATCAAACCCTTCTGATCGGCGGCTTTGCGCTGATTTTTGCGCACGCCGAACTTATCCCGGCGTTATCCAGGGGCTTGCGACGTGGGTTTTTGGCTCAGCAAGCGATTCCGCGATTGACCTAAGCGCCTGCGACTCATATTTTGGTACACCTCAACACCGGCTTTGATTGCGCGCCATATGCGTTATCAGGTCTGCTTTCTCCAAGCCCAAGCCTTGCTCGCGATGACGCGGTAGGGCGCCTCGTTTTCAAGAGGTATTGACCCCGCCGGCTATCACCCAAGACGGAAATTCAAAACTCATGCATCTCAAAGACTTAAAACTCAAAACACCAGCAGAACTCGTCCAGATGGCCGAAGAATTGGGCGTTGAAAGCGCCTCGACCATGCGCCGCCAGGACTTGCTGTTCAGCATCTTGCGCGAACTGGCAGAGGATGAAGATTACAACGAAGATATTATGGGCATTGGCACAATCGAAGTGCTGCAGGATGGTTTCGGGTTTCTGCGCTCACCAGACGCGAATTACCTCGCTGGGCCGGGCGATATCTACGTTTCGCCCAATCAAATCCGCAAATGGGGTTTGCGCACTGGCGACACCGTCGAAGGGCAAATTCGTGCGCCGAAAGAGGGTGAGCGCTATTTTGCGCTGACAGACCTTACGAGCGTAAACTTCGAAGATCCCGAGAAGGTGCGGATGCGCACCAATTTCGATAACTTAACACCGCTCTATCCCGATCAGAAGCTGACGCTTGATCAAGCTGATCCAACGGTGACCGACAAGTCGGCGCGCGTGATCGATATCATTTCGCCGCAAGGTAAGGGCCAACGCGCCTTGATTGTGGCGCCGCCACGAACCGGTAAGACAGTGCTGCTCCAAAACATCGCCAAAGCGATTACGGACAATCACCCTGAGGTCTTCCTGCTTGTTCTGCTGGTTGATGAGCGGCCTGAAGAAGTCACCGATATGCAGCGCAGCGTTAAGGGTGAAGTGATTTCTTCAACCTTTGATGAGCCTGCCAATCGCCACGTTCAAGTGGCTGAAATGGTTATCGAAAAGGCAAAGCGTCTTGTCGAACATAAGAATGACGTGGTGATCTTGCTGGATTCAATCACACGTCTGGGGCGGGCGTACAACACGGTTGTCCCAAGTTCGGGCAAGGTGCTTACCGGCGGTGTTGATGCAAACGCCTTGCAACGCCCTAAGCGCTTCTTTGGTGCGGCGCGTAACATCGAAGAGGGCGGCTCGCTCTCAATCATTGCCACGGCGCTGATCGATACAGGCAGCCGCATGGATGAAGTGATCTTTGAGGAATTCAAAGGCACGGGTAACTCAGAGATTGTGCTTGATCGCAAGGTTGCCGACAAACGGATCTTCCCAGCTCTCGATGTTGGTAAGTCAGGCACGCGTAAGGAAGAATTGCTGGTTGATAAGGATCAGCTGTCCAAAATGTGGGTCCTGCGCCGGATTCTCATGCAAATGGGCACGATCGATGCGATGGAATTCCTGCTCGACAAGATGAAAGATTCCAAGACCAATGAAGACTTCTTCGACACGATGAACCAGTAGGCAGATCGCCCGGTGATCACCCAATATCTCTATATCAGCACCGCACCCAGCCTATCGCGGGAAGAGGTAGATGGCATTATGGAAAGCAGTGCTCGTAACAACCCAGAACGTGGGATTACGGGACTGCTGCTCTATAATGGCCGTAATTTTCTTCAGTTGTTGGAGGGAAGCGAGGCTGAGTTGGTTTCACTTATGCTTCGCATTTCGCATGATCCCAGGCATTCGGGTGTTTCCGTTCTGGAACGGCGCATTATCGATGATCCGATGTGCCCAGGTTGGGCCATGCGCCGCGTTCTGATAGCTGAAAATATCGAGGAACGTCGCCGTGCTTTGGAAGCAGAACTGCCGGCGACGATTGATGCACAATTGCGCAATCTGATCATGAATTTTGCGGTTCTGAACTGATCATTTCTGATCGGTCACTGGCTCAAGGGTTGGTGGGAAATGATTGCGCGGTGACTATTTCCGCGCCAAACACTCTGCTTTGCTGCGGATAGCGACCGTTGGTGTGAAGGGGAATTGCGATGAAAGTGAATGTCGAGATTGATTGCACACCAGAAGAAGCCCGCGCTTTTTTAGGCCTACCAGACGTGAGCAAGGCCAACGATATTTATGTCGACAACATCTCCAAAGCCATGAAGGGCGTCAGCAATCCTGAGCAATTGGCCGAATATGCGCAAGCCTTGGCTCCGATGGGGCAGGTTGGGCTGAAAATGTTCCAAAACTTTGTCGAAGGCGGCTTGCGCGCTGGCCTGGGTGGATCTTCGGGTTCCAAGAAAAAGGATTAACTTGCTGAAATAAAAAGCAAGTTCAGGTGATTTTGTATGACTGATACGATATTCGCCATTTCGAGTGGTGCACCGCCAGCTGCCATTGGAATAATTCGTATCAGCGGTCCGCTCGCAGGTTCAGTTTTAGAGCATTTGTCTGGCCGTGATTTTGAGCCCCGACGCGCGTCCCTCACTACGTTGAAGAATTCCCGCGGGTTGCCGCTCGATTCGGCGCTGGTTTTGTGGTTTCCAGGCCCTGAGACAGCCACTGGCGAAGATCTTGTCGAATTGCATTGTCATGGGGGTAGGGCGGTGCTGAGTGCGGTGTGCGAGGCCTTGGCGGCATTGCGCGGCCTCAGAGCAGCTGAAGCGGGCGAGTTTACCCGGCGTGCTTTTGCAAATGGTCGAATAGATCTGGCCGAAGCCGAAGGTTTGGGTGACTTGCTAAGTGCGGAGACCGAACTCCAGCGGGCTGCAGCGATGCAAATGGCCGGCGGTATCTTTTCAGCGCAAGTGGACGAATGGCGAAGCGAAGTCTTGCGACTTTCTGCCCAAGTGGAGGCGGCGCTTGATTTTTCTGATGAGGATGATGTTAGCGAATTGCCTCCCCAATTTGCGCAAGGCTTGATCGCTTTGAGCACGCAGTTGGAGGATTGGTGCTCACGCCCAAGAGTGGAGAAATTGGGTGAGGGGTTCCGGGTTGTGCTCGCTGGGCCGCCGAATTCGGGCAAATCGACACTGTTCAACGCTCTCATTGAAAGCGAGGCTGCTATAACCTCTGATATTGCAGGAACCACGCGTGATGTAATCGAACGCAATGTGGCGATTGAGAGCATTCCATTCAGTTTTGTTGATACCGCAGGACTTCACGATGGCAGTGGTGATCAGATTGAGCGGATTGGAATCGAGCGTGCGCAAGTGGAGCTGGCGAGGGCTGACTTGGTGCTTTGGCTTGGGCCAGAAGGGCGGGGGCCAGACGACGCTTGGGAAATTGCGGCACGCGCAGATGCGGATGATTTTACACCCAAGAGTAAGGCGCAGTTTGCGGTGTCGGCTTCGACGGGAGTGGGAGTTCAGGAACTCAAGCTGGCATTGGTCGAAAAGGGTCGCGATGCGATGCCACGTCCTGGCGAGGCGGCATTGAATGCGCGCCAACATGCCTTGTTGAGTGACGCTTTGGATGCATTGCTGGGCGCTCAAAAGGTCTCAGACCCATTGTTGTGCGGTGAAGAATTACGGCGTGCTCGGGCGGCTTTCGATCGCCTAATTGGCAAGGCGACCACGGAGGATATGCTCGACGCCCTGTTTGGCCGGTTCTGCATCGGGAAGTAGCGCAAGTGGGTTGTACGATGCCTCAGGGTGTCGTTTTGGCGCAATATCTGCGGTGTTTCACGTGAAACATCTTTGACGCTGGTGACCACAAGCCTTATCTGTGTTGCTATGCACGACTTTGATGTTCTTGTGATTGGCGGCGGGCACGCCGGGGTGGAGGCTGCTTGTGGAGCGGCCCGCATGGGTGCGCGCACTGGTCTTGTCAGCTTTGATCTCAATGCAATCGGAGCGATGAGCTGTAATCCAGCCATTGGCGGGCTTGGTAAGGGGCATTTGGTTCGTGAGGTCGATGCGCTAGACGGTGTGTTAGGGCGCGCCGCAGATGCCGGCGCAATTCATTACCGCATGCTCAACCGCTCAAAGGGCAGTGCTGTATGGGGCCCTAGGGTGCAAGCGGACCGCAAGCTGTTCAAGGCAGAAGTGCAACGCATAGTCCATGCACAAGGGAGCCTGGCCCTAATTGAGGGGGAAGCGGCTGCGCTTTCGTTAAAAAGGGGGGCAGTTGCGGGGCTGGAATTAGCGGATGGCACATTATACCGCGCACCGCGAGTGATCCTCTGCACTGGCACATTCCTTGGCGGATCACTCTTTCGCGGCGAAGAACGGTTTGAGGGCGGGCGCATTGGTGAGAATTCAGCTCAGCGCCTTGCGGCGCAGTTGCGCGAAGCGAAATTGCCGATGGCACGCCTCAAAACAGGGACCCCGCCTCGCATTGATGGCCGGACGATTGATTGGGCGGCCTTGCCAGAGCAACCATCCGATGACGAACAATGGACAATGTCTGCACTGACGCCGGGCAGGGTCAATCCTCAGGTGTTTTGCGCCATTACTCGGACAACGGAAGCGTCACACGCTGCGATTCGGGCGAATTTGCACCGTTCTCCGCTATTTTCCGGCGCTATTGATGCCGCAGGGCCTCGTTATTGCCCCTCTATCGAGGATAAGATTCACCGCTTTGGGGATCGAGATGGTCATCAGGTGTTCTTAGAGCCCGAGGGCCTCTGCACACATTTGGTCTATCCCAACGGGATCAGCACCTCTTTACCCGTCGATGTGCAGCATGAAATGGTTCGCGCAATGCCGGGTCTTGCAGCAGCCGTTATCGTTGAGCCGGGCTATGCGGTGGAATATGATCACATTGATCCGCGCGCTCTTACGCCAGACTTGCAGTTGCGTGCCATTCCCGGCCTATATTGTGCTGGCCAAATCAATGGCACAACAGGCTATGAAGAGGCCGCCGCGCAGGGTTTGGTTGCAGGGTTGAGTGCTGCGGCCGAGGAGTTGGGTGCGGCTCCACCAGCTCTTGACCGGGCGAACAGCTACATCGCGGTCATGATCGACGATTTAACCCTGCAAGGGGTGAGTGAGCCATATCGGATGCTGACATCGCGGGCGGAGTACCGGCTGCGTTTGCGCGCGAATAACGCTTCAACCCGCCTCACACCTTTGGGATTGGATGCCGGTTGTATTGGTACAGCGCGCACAGAATGGTTTGAGGCCCGCGAAGCATCGCGCGATGAACTGACGGCAATCTTTGATCGCAAGCTGCATTCAAAGCTGTTGGCTGACGCTGACCTTCCTGTGCGACGCGATGGAGGTGAGAAGTCTGTTTCGGAATGGGTGCGGCATGATGGGATTGCCCTTGCTGATCTCCAACCATGGATTGATGAAGATTTGACGCAGAACGCCGAAATGCTGGCAGAACTGGCTGAGGATGCCGCCTATGCACCGTATCTTGCCCGGCAAGAAGCCGAGCTGCGCGATCTAAGAGCAAGTGAAGGTTTGGGTCTCTCTCACGATTTCCCATTCAGTGAGGTTCCAGGTTTGTCATCTGAGATGATTGAGCGACTTACATCGGCGAAGCCTCCGACACTTGCTGCGGCAGGGCGCGTTCCCGGAATTACGCCAGCGGCGTTATCAGCGTTGCTTGTCTATGCGCGCCGGTGGCAAGCTGCTGCATGAATTCGCCAAGGTTGATCACTTCGGAAGAGCAAGCGCGCAGCTACACGGCAAGCTGGGCGAACCCAGAGGCGATGGAGCGTATTGAACGCTTTGCAGCTTTACTAATCGAGGAAAATCAGCGTCAAAATTTAATCTCGAAACCATCTGAAGCGCATATTTGGCAGCGCCACATCGCTGATAGCGCGCAATTACTCGCTCATGTTCCACGTGAAACAATTGAGGCATCCGAAGGTGATTGTTGGATGGATCTTGGCACAGGCGCAGGCTTTCCGGGGATAATCCTCGCCGCTATTTTGCCAACAATTGAGTTTACTTTGGTCGAATCTCGGGCGCGCCGCGTGGAGTTTCTGAACGGTGCTGTTGAGGTGCTCAATCTTAAACAGTGTAAGATCATCGGTGAGCGCTTGGAGCGGATAAAACCCTTTCCTGTCCGTATCATAACGGCACGAGCGTTTGCTCCGCTCGACAAACTCCTCCGTTTATCCTCACCCTTTTCCACCGACGCAACGCGTTACATATTGCCCAAAGGTCGCTCCGCAGCGCACGAATTGAAGTCGCAAAAGGCTCCGACTCGGAAAATGTTCCACGTGGAACAATCATTGACCGATGAAGAGGCAGGTATCATCGTAAATCGGTGATATTCGCTGCCGAATGGGTCTAGGGCGAATTTGGGCACGAAAGGCGGAGCATTTATGCTGACAATCGCAATTGCGAACCAAAAGGGTGGGGTGGGCAAGACCACAACCGCTATCAATATTGCCACTGCCATGGCCGCAACAGGTTGGCGCACGTTGCTGATTGATCTCGACCCGCAAGGTAATGCCTCAACCGGAATGGGCGTAAATGCGGCGGATCGTGGGCTTTCGAGCTATGATTTGCTGGTCGATCAAGTGACTCTCGCTGATGCTACTGTGCCAACCAGTATCCCAGGCTTGGATATCGTGCCCGCGACAGTTGATTTGAGTGGGGCTGAAATTGAGCTAGTGTCAGTGGAGCAGCGGACTGATCGCCTGCAGGCGGCGCTGGCCGATCACTCAGAGCACGACATTTGCTTCATAGATTGCCCGCCATCCTTGGGTTTGCTGACGCTGAACGCCCTATGTGCGGCTGATACCTTGCTCGTTCCGCTGCAATGCGAATTTTTTGCACTCGAAGGATTGAGCCAGTTGTTACAGACGGTTGAGCGCATTCAACAACGTTTTAATCCAGATCTCGGCATTATTGGTGTGGCATTGACGATGTTCGACCGGCGCAACCGTTTGACCGATCAAGTGGCGGATGATGTGCGCGATTGCTTGGGTAATCTGGTGTTTGAAACGGTCATTCCGCGCAATGTGCGTCTGTCCGAAGCGCCTAGCCATGGCCTTCCTGCGCTTGTGTATGACCATTCTTGCACCGGGAGCCGCGCATACATAGCGCTGGCGAGAGAATTGATCGGGCGGTTCCCGCCTGAAAGGAAAGCGGCATGAACAGCAAATCACCGGCTAAAGACGAAAAAATCAAATTCACGGTGCCTAAAATGGCCCCAGGCGCTAGCAAGAAGAAGCTGGGAAAGGGTTTAGGCGCCCTTTTGGGTGAGACCCAGCGCGAAGAGCCGCTTGTGCGCGGTGATGGTCGGCAAAGATCTGAAAGTACTGCACAATCACTGGACGGCAAAGATACAGGCCTTGCTTCTCTTTCGATTGCATCGATCAGCCCATTGCCTGGGCAACCGCGCAGACATTTTGATGAGGCGGCTTTGGGTGAACTTGCAGCATCGATCGCAGCACGCGGGGTTATTCAGCCCATAATCGTGCGTCCGCGCGGTGAGGGCCGCTACCAGCTCGTTGCTGGTGAACGCCGCTGGCGGGCAGCACAAAAGGCGCGCTTACACGAAATCCCCGCTCTCGTTCGCGATCTTGACGACCGCGAGGTCATGGCCCTGGCGTTGATTGAGAACATTCAACGCGAAGACCTCAACCCCGTTGAGGAGGCGCGCGCCTATCAGAGGCTTTCTGACGACGAGGGCATGACTCAGGCGGAAATCGCCCGGATGGTCGATAAATCGCGCAGCCATGTTGCCAATTTCCAGCGCCTTCTTGGACTACCAGAGGCGGTGCTGGATCTTGTGGAGGTGGGGCGCCTTTCCATGGGTCACGCGCGCGCCTTAATCGGGCAGGATGATGCGGCTAGCCTCGCGCAGCAAGCGGTGAACGATAACCTCTCTGTGCGTGAGATGGAGCGTATGGTCCGGCAGGTCGCGGGCAAAGTGGCCAAGGCCTCCGTGAACGCTGACCAAGGTGGTCCGACAAATGATGCGGATATCGAAGCGGTGCAGCGACACTTGGAGGAATTTCTTGGCCTCAAGGTCAAGATCAAGGCGGATGCTGACCCGCGATCCGGTGCGGTGACAATCCGATATCGCACGCTCGATCAGCTGGATCTGGTGTGTCAGCGCTTAACTGGCGGTGATATCTAACTCAGGCTTTTGGTTCCGGATGAGTTATCTAACCAGCTGTAAAACAAAAACTTATACCGATGTCAGCGTGGCATCAAAGTCGCGCTGCGCAACTTGTACCTCTATTCCGAGCTCCAAAAGCAAAACGCGCGGTAGCTGTTTAGGCTCCGCGCGTTCGCTATAATGTATGTCGCCAAGTTCACGCAGTGAGCGCCGCTTGCGAAACAAGCCCTAGTTCTTGATCATCTTCACCGGGCGAGGGTCTGCTGGAACAACCTTGGTAGGCTGCTTGATCAGACGCGGCGGCAGTGGCGGCGGAATGTTGCGCTCACGGGCCGCAGGCACCAATTCCTCGGTAACGCGCTCACGCACGATCACGCGTTGGCGCTGTTCATATTGAACCGGTACGAGCACGCTCTGCTGTACGGGCTGTGCTTGATAGCAATTACAACCGCCATAACCGTAATACGCCGGAGCAGGGGGTGCATAAGCCGGAATAGAACGGCTCGCTAACCGCGGCGCCGCAACGAGACCGCCGTTTTGGTTGAGGTAGTTGTCGAGCGACGCTTCGCAATCATAGCCGTCGTCCTTATCACGGCCACCGATTAGAGATCCAATCGCAAGGCCAGCAAGGCCGCCTGTCCCTGCACCGATCAGCGTGCCAGCGAGGCGTTCACCGTCTGATACGCGGTTACCGATAATGCCGCCGGCGATGGCGCCCAGCAGGCTGCCAATAATTCCGCCCTTTTCATCGCCATCTTTTCCATTGGTGCGGCGGCGACACTCTTCAAGCCATTGTTCACGCTCGAAAATAACGGGCTGCGCCGCTGGGTAGTATCCCGCTGGCACGGCTTGATTGTAGACTGGACCATTCGCTGGAATTGCTCGTGTTGCAGTACGCGGTGTGATGTAGCGTGTGCGCACGATCGTCTCCACACCATCATCGCCAATGGTAATTTCCTCGGTTACACCTAATGTCTGACCCGCCGTTTGGCCGAGCGGTGGAACAACATTGGCCTCCGGTGCTGGCGCATTGCGCAATTCAAATGGCAGCGCGTCGACCTCACCTTCCGTGATGGTCACATCGGCTTGCGCCAAAGCTGGCGAGGTGGCAACAAGCGCTAGGCCCGTCATGCCCTTAAGAGCGGTGCGAATAGCTGGCATTGAAAATCCCCTATGCTCGGCGCGACTCATGCCGCAACCCAATTTTGTTAGCTAATTGTTTACCACTCGCGGGCGGGGTGAGCCATGCCGATGGGCTGAGTGTCTCGTTTCGGGGCGATTGCGGGTCAGATTCACCATGTTTGGTGCGGCCTTAGCACCTTTTGAGGCTAAATCCGGTCGCTGAGTAATGCGGCGAGCGCTTCTATACCCGCTGCATCTTGTTCCGAAAACCGACCAAGCTCTGGACTGTCACAATCGATCACGGCCATCACCTCACCGCCGCGTATTACCGGCACAACCAATTCAGATTGGCTTGCGGCATCGCAAGCGATGTGCCCGGGGAAGGCGTGAACATCAGCCACCAGCTGCGTTTCGCCCGATGCTGCAGCCACGCCGCACACTCCTTGGCCGAATGGTATGCGGATACAGGCGGGTCTGCCCACAAACGGCCCGAGCACCAGCTCTTTTTCCGTCCCGTTTCGGATCACGCGGTAAAAACCGGCCCAGTTGAGGCGCGGTACGAATTCTCCGATCAAAGCGGCGACATTGGCCATATTGGCGACCTCGTCGCTCTCTCCGTCGGTTAGGGCGCGCGCTGCCTCCACCAATTGGCGATACATTTCTGCCGGTTCCAGGCTCTCATCAGGTTTGAAATCGTACATGCTTCGGGGCTGTCTAATTGTTTCGACCATTGCCGCAAGCGAAAGCCTCTTATAACGCTACAAGAATGTCTATTCTTCGCAAACTTCTCATCGCTTTGATCGTCCTGATCGTGATCCTCGGCATTGCCGGCTTCTTCCTGACGCGCGGCGATACTGCCGAGCTATCGGTGGATGAGGTGGCGGGCACGGACCCTACTCTGGAAGAGGCCGATCCAGAAAGCTTCCCCACGGTGCAAATTGCCAAGCCGGTTGGCTGGAAAGATGGTGAATTACCAGAAGCGGCGGAGGGCCTGACCGTTACCCGTTTTGCCGAAGGCCTGGATCACCCGCGCGTGCTGTATGGCCTGCCCAATGGCGATGTGTTGGTGACGCTCACCCGTGCGCCGAAATCGGATGACGAGGGTGAGGGCGGCATGATGGCGACCATCCGCCGCTGGGTTGCGAGTTACCTCTTTTCCGAAGCGGGTGCGGCGGGCGAATCCCCGAACGAAATCGTGTTGCTGCGTGATGCGGACGGCGATGGCGTGGCCGAAGTTCGACAAACCATCCTAACCGAAGGGCTCGATTCCCCATCCGGGATGAGCTGGAAGGATGGCACGCTCTATGTCGCCAATCACAATGCGCTGCTCTCCTTCCCTTATGAACTTGGCGCGGAGGCGATCACTGCAGAACCGACCAAGCTGATGGATCTCGCTCCAGGCGGTGGTCACTGGATGCGCAATGTTGAGCTGGACCCAGAGGGTGAGCGCCTGTTCATCGCCGTAGGCTCTGTCAGCAACATCGGTGAAAGCGGAATGGCGGTCGAAGAGGGCCGTGCGATGATCTGGGAATATGATCTGGAGGCAGGCCGCCAAAGACAGTTTGGCGTCGGATTGCGCAACCCCAATGGGATGGATTTCAGCCCGTGGACGGGTGAGCTTTGGACCACTGTCAATGAGCGCGACATGCTCGGCTCCGACCTTGTGCCGGATTATCTGACCAACGTGCCGGTGGGGGCGCAATATGGTTGGCCATGGCTGTATTATCGCACGAATATTGATCGCCGGGTCGAAGCGCCGATGCCGGCCTATCTGATGGAATATGCGCGAAAGCCTGAATATGCTCTCGGGCCGCACGTTGCCGCGCTTGGGCTCGTGTTCTCCGCCGAAGGCCACCGCATGGGTGATGGTTTTGCCAGCGGCGCCTTTATCGCGCGCCACGGATCGTGGAATCGTAAGCCGCCATCGGGCTATGACGTGGTCTATGTCGCGTTTGATAATCTAGGTAATCCAACCGGTAAGCCCGTTCCCGTGCTGACCGGATTCCTCAATGATGATGGAACCACCAAGGGACGCCCGACCTGGGTGGAATGGGGCGGGGATGGCTCTCTGTTGGTGTCTGACGATACAGCAGGGATCATCTGGCGCGCGTTTGCTCCGGGCGCGGAGCCTGCCGCTGCAATCGCTGTACTCGATACAGAGGACCTGCCGCCGCGCAATGAGCTAAGCGGTAATCCAAACGCCAGTTTCGGTGCGGACGATTACGCGCGGACTCAGCCGGCGCAATAGAGCGGGTCAAGAGTCGCGCCGCGCGACTTATGCCGCCGCTTAGCTGGCGAGTTTGTCGGCTGGCAGGGCGTACAGCAGATCAGCCCCGCCAATCGCGCTTGCCTTAAGGCCCATTGCCTCTGGCACAATGTGATCGAGGAAAAAGCGCGTCGTTACAGGTTTGGTCTCAGCCAAAGCAGGCGCTTCGCCATTGGCAACAGCGCGTGTCTGTTTGACCATCTGCCACCCAGCGACCGCAACCGCAGCCATGGTGCAGAACGCGGTGCTGCCCGCAAGGCGATCATCCAAGCTTGCCTCATCACGCATCCATCGGGCGATATTCGCGCAATCGCTGGCGAGCCCCGCAAGGCCTGCTTCGTCGCTCGCGTCTCTGGCGATTTCTTCGAACAGGCCAATGACGGCTTCGCCGCCCGACATACCGAGCTTGCGCGTCACCAGATCGGCGGCCTGAATGCCATTGGTGCCTTCGTAGATCGGGGCAATCTTCGAATCGCGCCAATGTTGCGCTGCGCCGGTCTCTTCAACAAAGCCCATACCGCCATGGACTTGAATACCAATGCCTGACACCTCGACGCCGACATCAGTGCCCCACGCCTTGACCATCGGGACCAGCACTTCGGCGCGTTCCTTTGCAGCCTCATCACCGATTGTTCCGCGGTCAACTTGGCCAGCGCAATAATATAGCAGCGCGCGCACGCCTTCGGTCAGGGCCTTCATACGCAAGATCATACGGCGCACATCGGGGTGCTCAATAATCGCAACAGGGTTCTTGTCTGGCGATCCAGCGCGTGCCGATTGCACCCGGTCCATCGCATAATAAATCGCTTGCTGGGTCGCCCGTTCAGCGATTTGCGCACCTTGGTTGCCGACATTGATGCGTGCATTGTTCATCATCGTGAACATCGCCATCAATCCGCGGTTTTCAGCGTCGACCAATTCGCCAATACACTCGTCATTATCGCCGTAACTCATAACGCAGGTGGGCGAAGCGTTTATGCCGAGCTTATGCTCTAGGCTGACACAGCGCGCATCGTTGCGATTGCCCAACGATCCATCATCATTGACGTGATATTTCGGCACGAGGAACAGCGAGATGCCGCGTGATCCTTCTGGCGCATCTGGCAGCCGCGCGAGCACAAGGTGGATGATGTTCTCGGCCAGATCATGCTCACCCCAGGTGATATAGATCTTCTGACCCTTGATGCGGTATTTGCCAGCATGTTCACCGTCCGTGATCGGTTCTGCGGTAGAGCGCAGCGCGCCCACATCGCTGCCAGCGGCCGGTTCGGTCAGATTCATCGTGCCAGACCATTTGCCGCTGACTAGATCAGGCATGTATTTCGCCTGCTGATCCTTGCTGCCGTGGTGGCCTATCGCTTCGATCGCGCCGACGGACAGCATCGGCAGCAGAGTAAAGGCCATGTTTGCCGCGCCTAGGTTCTCCAGCACATTGCAAGCCAAAGTGAAGGGCATCCCTTGGCCGCCGAATTCTTCTGGCGAGGCGATCGCGTTCCAGCCTTGCTCAACATAGGTCTCATACGCTTGCTTAAAGCCATCGGGCAGGCGCACTACGCCGTTTTCCAATTTCGCACCTTCAAGATCACCCACGCGGTTTAGCGGAGCGAACTCGCCGCTTGCGAACTGGCCGACGCCTTCGACAATGGCTGCGACCAAATCGGGTTCGGCCCCAGCAAAGCGATCACTGGCGGCAAGCTCTTCAATCCCCGCATTGACACGGATGGCAAGCAATTGATCTTGGGTTGGGGGCGTAAAAGGTGTCACGGGCGAAACTCGTCCTTCTGGAGTAAATCATTGCAGCGGGGGAGGTCTGCCCCTTGGCAGCGCTTGTCCTAGAATATAGCGCAGTTTTTATGAGCGACAAGAACGTTACGGAAGTGGTGCTGGCAGACGCAAAGGGAATCGCTCGTGCCGCGCGAATCCTTGAAGCGGGCGGGCTTGTCGCAGTGCCTACGGAAACCGTTTATGGGCTGGCGGCGAGGGCGGACAGCGCAGAAGCGGTCGCAAAGATATACGCGGCAAAGGGTAGGCCTGACTTCAACCCGCTGATTGTGCATGTCCGGGATGCCAAGCAAGCGGAAACTTTTGCCGAAATTTCCGACTCCGCTCGTGACCTTATGGCCCAGCATTGGCCCGGCCCGATCACATTAGTGCTGCCTTTGCGGCGGGACAAATCGCTAACAAGGGCTGTTAGCGCTGGTTTACCGACCATAGCCTTGCGCGCGCCAAGCCATCCGGTGATGCGAACGCTGCTTGAGGCGGTGGATTTCCCGCTCGCCGCGCCGTCTGCCAATCGCAGCGGGTTTATCAGCCCGACAAGTCCAGACCATGTCTTGGCTTCGCTCGATGGTCGGATCGACGCAGTGCTGGATGGCGGGATGAGCGACAGGGGTGTGGAATCTACGATCGTAGCAGTGCGAGCCGATGGGGCGATCGAAGAGTTGCGCCCAGGGCCGATCAGCATTGCGGGCGCGAGTGCGGTGAATTCTAATGCTATCGAAGGGCCCGGCCAACTTGCGAGCCATTATGCGCCGGGTAAGCCGGTAAGGCTCAATGCGACAAATGCCGCGCGAGATGATTTTATGATCGGCTTTGGCGATATCGCAGGTGATTGCACATTGTCTTCGGCTGGTGATCTAAATGAGGCAGCGGCCCGGCTCTACGATTGCCTGCATCAAGGGGCCGCATCAGACAAGCCCTGCATCGCCATCGCGCCTGTCCCGGAGGAGGGAATTGGCCGCGCTATCATTGACCGCTTGCGGCGGGCAGCAGCCCCGACGAACTAGTCGTCGTCAGGTTCGAGCGGAACGGTGGGCAAGATTTCCTGAATTTCGCCATAGGTGTCACGCGCATCGTCGCATGCATCTTCATCGCCATCCTGACATTTCTCGATCTGCTTGTCGTATTCACGCTCAAGCTTGCCCAGCCTTTCCTCGCGGCGGCGAATTTCGCGCCCGCGGTTCTCATCGGCTTCCGATTGGCTGGTGGTCGCCACATCAACCGCTTTGCTGGCGACCTTCACAGGGGCCGTCACGACATCTTTGACGATGCTGGCAACACAGCCGCTCAATAAGACAGATGACGACAGGGCGAAAAGGAGGGAGGTTGCGCGCATAATGGGGGGTTGTTGCGCGCAACCTGCTGTTTGGCAAGCGGGGACGATGCCGGATCGGCGCTATTCTGCCTCGGCTGATGGTGTTTCTTCACTCGTCTCGGTCGCGGCCGCCGCTTCAGTTGCTGGCGCGCAATTGAGCGTGCCAGAACCAAAAGCGCTGAGTTCGCAGGTGGCATCGCCGGTCACGTTTATCGTGCCTGATCCAGCGATCGTTGCCTCAACATTGCCGTCAGAGGCGAATGCGACTTGACCAGAACCGCCGATTGTCACCTCAGCATCGCCAACTTTCACATCAGCCAGCTCAACATTGCCATTGCCGCCAATCACGACTTCGAGCCTTTCGACTGAGCCAGCGCCCACGACTGTTCCAGAGCCGCCAATGTTCAGTTCAAGGTTCGATCCCTCAAACTCCGCAACTTTGACATTTCCCGAACCGCCAATGTTGATGTTGGCGCGGTCTGCCATGGTTGGCGCAACGACATCGCCGCTGCCGCCGATGTTGATATCGCGCGGCGCAGGCATGGTGATGCGAATGGTGGCCGCCTCTGGACCATCCCAATCACTTTCGCGGTAGATCGCAAGGTCACTTCCATCCAAGTCAAAACGCAGATCAGCTGCCGCCTCATCGCTGCCGTCGATTGTAATATCGAGCATTTCACCTTCGGTGATTATGACCTTATCCGGTGCAGCAATGGAGAGGGTATCGGGAGCGGCGCCCGCCATTTCGAGCTCGGCCAGAGGAACCCCTTCACCATCAATATTGATATCTATCTCGCAGCCAGCCAGGCCCAAGCCCATGGTCAGCGCGATAGCGGGCATCATGCGGGTCAATAGATTGCGGTTCATTGTTTGGTTCCTCCATCTCCAATTCTTAGCGTGTTACAGATGTAATACACCAATATGGTATCTGCAAGGCCTGCGATCTAACGAAGGCGCAAATCAAACGGTCCCGCGAATCAAAAAGGGCCGCCCGCAAGCGACCCTTCTGGTTTGGTTTGGTGGGGCTGAGCGCTAACTCAGCTCTCATCCTCATCATTGTCGTAATATTGCGGCGCGTGTTCGCGCAGCACTTCAAGGATTTTCTCAAGCGCGGTCGGCTCGTCGGTTTCTTCCATCGCTGCCAATTCACGGGCGAGGCGGCTGGAAGCCGCTTCGAAAATCTGCCGCTCAGAATAGCTTTGCTCAGGCTGATCGTCAGGGCGGAACAGATCGCGCGTCACTTCAGCGATAAGGACAATCTCACCGGAGTTGATCTTCGCTTCATATTCTTGCGCCCGGCGTGACCACATGGTCCGCTTCACCTTGGGTTTGCCTTTGAGCGTTTCCATCGCTTCTTTCAGCGTCTTATCGCTGGAAAGCTTACGCATGCCGATTGCTTCAACCTTATTGGTTGGCACGCGCAGCGTCATACGTTCTTTTTCAAAGCGCAAGACATACAGCTCAAGCTGCATGCCAGCGATTTCTTCATTTTGGAGTTCGATAACCCGGCCAACCCCGTGCTTGGGATAAACAACATAATCACCGACGGTAAATGCAGGCGAATTGCTTGCCATGCGTAGTCCTTTCATTCGGCGTTCGACCGTCTGAACCATGACGACACGAGCTGTTACAGCGGCAAAAAAGTGCGCGCCGTTCCCGTCTCATCCAAGATGTCGCAGTTGGTCTTAGCCTTCCTATTCTCGACCCTGCGCTGGGACCAACCAGCGCGGTTGATCCATTATATAGCACAATTGCAATAAAATTGCGAGTCGCGCTTGACAGGCTACGAACTTACGCCGTTTTTGAGTCAAAATAGCATTGAAATGCTGAGGCTTTTGCGCTGACCAATGGCACGCAAACCAGTTGCAAAAGCGTGCTAGTCGCCCTCGCCTGGTGCTTCGCTAAAGTACTTTTCAAATTTGCCTTCGACGCCCTTAAAATCATCAGCGTCAGCTGGCGGCTCTTTCTGGCTGGTGATATTGGGCCATTCGGCGGATAGCTTGGTGTTGAGTTCAAGCCACTTTTCAAGACCATCCTCTGTATCGGGCAAGATCGCTTCGGCCGGGCATTCTGGCTCACACACACCGCAATCGATGCACTCGCTTGGGTTGATGACGAGCATATTCTCGCCCTCATAAAAGCAATCCACCGGACACACTTCGACGCAGTCGGTGTATTTACATTTGATGCAGTCATCAGTGACGACATAAGTCATGAAAAGCGGTCTTTCTTGCGAACTTAATATGTTTGCGCGGCTGCTAGGGCGGATTACCCGGCTCGGTCAAGCTCCTGATAGTGAGAGCGTGCGTCCTCCGGCGATCCGCGCCTGTCAGGCAGCGATGTGATTTCCACTACCCGTACATCCTTGCCAATTGCTAAAGTCAGCACATCGCCTGCTACCACATCGTAAGAGCAGCGCATCACATGCTTTCTATTGCAGCGCAAAGAGCGGCTTGCGATCATCATTCGCGCGCGAGAGCGCGTGCGCGCGAAGCGGAGATAAACCAGCAGCCGGTCGAGCCGCATTAGCGGAGTAAGTCCGCCAATGCATCGAAGGCGCCGCTGGCTTTGGCCGGGCCGGTATCAGGCTTTTTAGGACGGCTTTGTCCCTTGGCCCGATTTTGGCCTTTGGGGCCGCCGCGATTCGCATTGCCTTTTGCATTCTTGCCGTGACGCGGGCGATTGTTTGGCCGGTCATCCTGCCGCTTGGGCCGCCAAATCCAGCTGTCTTGCGCTGGCGGACCAAATGCCCCTTCTGCCAAGGCGCGTGCGCGCTGTACCCGGAAACCAGCAGCGCTTAGCAGGCGGCGGGCGTTGTCTTCTTCCAATCCAATAGAGATTGGTAATGCAAGATCGAGCGCAAAGCGGGCATTGCGCGCCGCCCGGCCTGTCTTCTTGTCACCTTTCTCCGCTTTGGCCTGAGCTTTGCCGCGCGCGTCGAACCCAGCGCGGAAGATTTTCTCTGCGAGATCAACCCGGATCGCCTGAGTGCCAGCAGGGCGATACCCAGCAGGCAGCTTTTTAGCCTCTGGGATCACCGGCAGCATCGCCTCATTAAGGGCGCGTTTGTCGAGCCCGAGCTTGTGCAGCAATTGCCGCGGCGCAGGCTTAAGCAGCGGGAATGCAAAAATATCGAGAACGCCAAATGTCACGCCGAGCTTCCGCAAGAATGGGCGCATTTCTTTTGGCAAGTGCTGTAGGCCCGCCTGTTCGCGCGTCACCACACCGCGCGCATCGATCAGCGTGTGCAGCAGCGCGCGGGCTTCTGACCCGGCTTCGGGATCGCGCGCGGCCTCGGCCAATCTGCGCAAGGGCTCCAGCGGCTCCAACTGCGCGGTGAGCCAAGCGCCAAGGCCCGCTTCCAGTTTTGTGCGCGGCGCATCTGGCAGCATCGAAATCTCGCGCGCGAGCACAATACGCGGGCCAGCAAAGTCATCGGGCATTTCAATGTCGGCAAGCACGCTATCGTGCCAGCGGACCGCGCCCTTCACGATGGCGAGTTCACTCAGGCCCTCTGCCAGCAACCATTCCGCGCGCTGCGTCAGGATTGTTGGCAATGCCTTTTCACCGGCGGCGAGCAGCATCTTGCGATCCGCTACTGTCGCGTTGGGGTCGACCGCAAAACGGAACCCATCGAGCCGCCCAATCGCCTCTCCCTCGACACAAATCTGTCCATCCGGCTCCAACGTGACCGGCAGTTCGCCTGCATTTTGCCCCAGCGACTTCATCAGTATTGTCGTCCTCCGATTGACGAATCTTTCGGTGAGCCGCCCGTGCAGCGCATCCGATAATTTGGCTTCGACAGCGCGTGCGCGCGCCGCCATTTCATCGCGCGCCAACACCCAATCGGGGCGCTGGCAGATATAGGCCCAACTGCGAATGGCCGCGATCCGCCCTTGCAGTGTATCGATATCGCCCTGCATCCGGTCCAGTTCGGCAATGCGCGCGGCAACATAATCCGCGCCGATATAGCCCTCTGACAGATCTTGCCATAGCCGCGCGACAAAGCGTGCATGATTATCAGGCCCGATCTGGCGAAAGTCAGGCAGGCAGCACGCTTCCCAAAAGCGCCGCACGTGCCCGTTACCGCGCAAATTGCGGCCAATATCGTCCTCGGCCAAGCGTTTGAGCACGGCCAGATCAATGGCGCGCGGCGCAGCGGTTAGTGCATCGTCGCGCGGGCGGCTTTCCAGATCACCGATCAGCACATTCACCGTATCAAAGCGCGGCTCAGCTTCGCGCCAGAACAGCTTGGTTAGCGGGGCGAACTGATGCTCTTCAATGGCGTAGATTTCTTCCTCAGCAAATTCGAGCGGCGCGCCGTTGCGCGTTCCGCCGCCCGCCAGCGTTCCGAAACTGCCATCGGTTTGGTGCCGTCCAGCACGCCCGGCGATTTGCGCCATCTCTGCCGGGGTTAGCCGCCGCTTGCGCCGGCCATCAAATTTACTGAGCGCCGCGAAAGCCACATGGTGCAGATCGAGATTGAGGCCCATACCGATCGCATCGGTGGCGACGATGTAATCAACCTCACCATTTTGGAACAATTCAACCTGTTTGTTGCGCGTTTGCGGTGAGAGCGCGCCCATCACGACCGCCGCGCCGCCTCTGAACCGCCGCAGCATCTCTGCCATGGCGTAAACCTGCTCCACTGAAAACGCGACCACGGCGCTGCGCGGCGGCAAGCGCGACAGTTTCGTTTGTCCAGCATGGGTAAGGGTGGAAAAACGCGGCCTGCTTTCCAGTTCAGCGCCAGGGACCAGCTTTCTGACAATCGGCTCAAGCGTGGCAGAGCCGAGGATCATCGTTTCCTCTCGCCCCCGCGCATGGATCAGCCGATCAGTAAAGATATGCCCGCGTTCTGGGTCTGCACCGATTTGCGCCTCATCAATGCCGACAAAGGCGTGGCCGCCCCCTAAACGATCCATCGCCTCCATTGTGCAGCAGAAATAGCGCGCGTCAGGCGGTTCAATCCGTTCTTCACCGGTAATCAGCGCAACTTGCTTGTCCCCTTTGATAGCGCGCACCCGGTCATAGACCTCGCGTGCCAGCAAGCGCAGCGGAAAGCCCATCATCCCACTGGAATGCGCGCACATCCGTTCAATCGCGAGATGCGTTTTGCCGGTATTGGTCGGGCCGAGCACAGCGCGAACGCGGCTTTCGCCTGAATGTCTGGAAGAATGCGCAGTCACGATCCAACTGTGTCACCCGGCACGCGCGCCTGCAATGACCAGCGGGCATCTCTTAGGGAGGGTTCTCCACAAGTCATCGCTCGGTTGAGTGCTTTGGTCGAAAGTTAAGGCGACATTTACTTTAATCGGGCAGTGATTTCAGCCAATAGAGCGGTAAGTTTCCCACTGGATTGGCCCAGTGGACATATCATCTTTCCGGCAAGCCAGGATTTGGATTGGAACACGCACGCGACATTGCTGATGGTGAGACCACCGGCGCTCCTGAGCAATTGGGAGACGATGCCGCGCGTCCGATTACAATGGATCAGGGCAATCGTGATCAGCAAGACGATCTGTTCGGCACCCTTGAAAAGCATGTCGCAGATCAACCGCGCAATGGCGCGCAAGCCGCCAAAAAGCTTGTTATCGCGCGTGTTTCTGGCTGGTCACAGCGTTACGACGAATGGAAGCTGAGTGTTGAAGAGCGTCTAATCGCAATCGACATGGCACCTGACCTTGCCAGCGAAATTGGCAGCGGGCGTTGGCTACGCGGTCTTGCGACTATGATCGTATTGGCCGCGATTGCGCTGGCATTCTGGCCGAGCATGGGCGCGCTTGAAGCCCGTCCAGCAATGATAATTGATGCAGACGCCCGCGATGAATTGCGCAGCCAGATGATCATGCCGCTCGCTTTTGGCGGCGATTCGGGCCGCCGGATGAGCGCCACCGCAGAGGTCATCCCGCTAAAAAGCGCGCCAGAACGTCCACAAATCGAATTGGTTGCGACGTTGGCCGAGGGCGACAGCTTTTCCAGCATGCTCCGGCGCGCGGGGCTATCTTCAGGCGATATCAGCCGGGTGAGCACTTTGGTCTCAGGCGCGATGCCGCTGAGCGAAATCGAATCCGGCACGCAAATGGACATTGTTCTGGGCCGCAGGACCGCTTCAGGAGTGCCGCGCCCCTTGGATGAGCTGGCGTTCCGCGCTCGGTTTGATCTGGAGCTGGCGATCACGCGCGATAGCGGCCAGTTGGCGCTGCAGCGCAATGTAATCCGCGTTGATGAAACGCCTTTGCGCATTCGCGGCAATGTGGGTGACAGCCTTTACCGCTCTATGCGGGCCGCCGGAGCCCCTGCGAGCGCCGTGCAGGATTATCTTAAAGCAATCGACGATCAAATTGATATGGACCGCGAAGTTCGCTCTACCGACCAGTTTGACATGATCATTTCTTATCGCCGTGCGGCGACGGGTGAACGGCAAGCGGGCAAGCTGCTCTATGCTGGGATTGATCGCGCTGGGTCACCTAAGACGCAATTGATGCGTTGGGGTGAAGATGGCCGCTTCTATGAAGCATCAGGCGTGGGTGAGCAGCGCGGCGGGCTTGTTGCGCCGGTTCCGGGTCCAGTTTCTTCGCGCTTTGGGATGCGCCGTCACCCGATCCTGGGTTATCGCCGCTTGCATTCCGGCATGGATTTTCGTGCGCGCCACGGCACACCGATTGTCGCTGTGACAGATGGCACCGTGACGTCAGCCGGGCGCGCGGGTGGTTGCGGCAATACGGTAAAGCTTGACCACGGAGGCAATTTGTCGACCCGCTATTGCCATATGAGCCGGATGGCCGTGCGCCGCGGGCAAAGTGTGCGCCGCGGACAAGTGATCGGTTATGTCGGATCAACGGGCCTCTCCACCGGGCCGCACCTGCACTATGAAATGTATCGCGGCGGACGGGCGATCAATCCAGCCAGCGTCAAATTCGTCACCCGCGCGCAGCTATCAGGCCGCGAGCTGGCAGATTTTCGAGGCGCGCTTGCCCGGTTGAAGACTGTTGAGCCGGGCGCTGCGCTTGAAGATTTGAAGCCGCTCAATAGCGAGGTTGATACCCCTGAGCGTGAAATTGAAAAGCTGGACGCAGTCAAAGAGGTCGACTGACCCAGCAAGCGCTGGTGCGCCGCGCGTGATTGCGCATCATGCAAATTTCCGGCTACAGCGCCGGTATGACTGGAAGCTATCCCAAAACTCGCCTACGCCGCTCCCGAGCGAGCAGCTGGAGCCGTGCGCTCCACCGCGAAACCATTCTCACGCCGGCAGATTTGATCTGGCCTTTGTTTGTGACCGAAGGTGATGGGGTGGAAGAGCCAATAGCGACGTTGCCCGGCGTTTCGCGCTGGTCAGTTGATGGCATCGCCAAACGCGCCAAAGAAGCGGTTGAACTCGGTATTCCCGTCGTTGCTTTGTTCCCCAATACACCCGCTGATCGGCGCAGCGATGATGGGACTGAAGCGCACAACCCGGACAATTTGATGTGCCGTGCGATCAAGGCGATCAAGCAAGCCTGCGGTGAGGATATTGGAGTGCTGACCGATGTTGCACTCGATCCCTACACCAGCCACGGTCAGGACGGCTTGCTCAACGATGCAGGCTATGTCGTGAATGACGAGACGGTCGCTCTATTGGTCGATCAAGCGATCAATCAGGCAGAGGCTGGTGCGGACATAATTGCTCCGTCAGATATGATGGATGGCCGCGTCCACGCTATCCGCATGGCGCTGGAAATGGGCGGGCATCACAACGTCCAAATCATGAGTTATGCCGCAAAATATGCGAGCGCATTCTACGGGCCGTTTCGCGACGCAGTTGGTTCTGGCGGCCTGCTAAAGGGCGATAAGAAGAGCTATCAGATGGACCCGGCTAACGCTGATGAGGCGATGCGCGAGATCGAATTCGACATTGCCGAGGGCGCAGACAGTGTGATGGTGAAGCCCGGCCTTGCCTATCTTGATATCATTTGCCGCGCGCGTCAGGCGTTTGATGTACCGATCTTCGCTTACCAAGTGAGCGGCGAATATGCCTTGATCGAGGCGGGCGCAGCAGCCGGCATTGGCGAGCGTGACGCGCTGATGATGGAAAAATTGCTAGCCTTCAAACGGGCGGGATGCGCGGGCGTTTTGACCTATCATGCACCGGTGGCAGCTCGGCTGTTGAATGGCTGAAGGCGAAACAGAATTCCGGCACGAAACCGAGCGTCTGATCCTGCGCGACTGGCGGGAAGAGGATTGGCCGCCGTTTTGGCTGCATTGCAATACCCCCACTGTTATGCGCTGGCTCGGCGGTGTCGCGGACGCTTCAACGATAGCGGCCGCATCGCAGCGCATTGAAGGCTACCGTAGAGCACATGGCCACACATTTTGGCTGCTTGAGCGCAAGCGCGATGGTGGACACCTTAGTGGTGAAATACTGGGTTTTTGCGGATTGAAGCGCGCGAATGTCGAACGGGAGAAAGTCTTTGGCATGATGGAAGTCGGCTGGCGCCTGCGCGAAGATGCTTGGGGCAGAGGTTATGCAAAAGAGGCAGCGATTGCGTCGCTCGATCTCGGCTTTGAAGAATTTGGCGGTGATGAAATTGTCGCTCTGACGGTTCAGAGCAATGCACCGAGTTGGGGGCTAATGAAGGCGCTGGGTATGCGCCGCCGGGAAGAGCTTGATTTTGAAGATTCTTCATGGTCGACTGATGATCCGACCATGATCGTCTATTCGCTCAACCGGGCTGAGTGGGACGCGCAGCGTGGCTAAGACCGTTCTTACGACTGAGCGATTGGAATTACGTCAGATCGGCGAAAATGATCTCGATGCGCACCTCAAACATCTTAACACGACGGCGGTCATGGGACGCTTAGGCGGCCCGCGAAGCCGTCACGCCATCGCGGAAAAGCATGCGGCCTCGCGCGAAAGCTTTGCACACGAAGGGTTTGGCTTCATGCTGGGCTATGAACGGGCGACAGGCGAACTGGTGACGCATTGCGGAATGAAGCGCGTATCCAATCCGCTTGCGCCCAATATTGGCGACCATGAGATCGGCTGGTTGGTTCGAGAGGATCGCTGGCGCAGAGGGCTAGCTGAGGAAGCGGTGCGCGCGATCATCGACTGGGCGTTTGAAGCTCATAAGGCTCCGCATTTGGTTGCGCTCACCAGCGAGAGCAATATCGGTAGTTGGAAACTCATGGAGAAGCTCGGCATGCAGCGCCGCCCAGAGCTCGATTTCAAAGACCCCTTCTTTTCGGATGAAGACAATCCTACCATTCAATACTCGCTCACCCGCGAGCAATGGGAGAACCATAAATGAGCTCCGCCCAGCTACATCCCGGCGTCAATATCATCCCGATCCACGGCAAGGCACCGCGCATCCATGAGACCGCGTTTGTAGCTCCTGGCTCGACTATCATTGGCGATGTCGAAATTGGTGCGCACAGCTCAATCTGGTACAATTGTGTGGTGCGGGCTGACGTCTTCAAAATCCGAATCGGAGAGCGCAGCAATGTGCAGGATGGCAGCGTCTTACATTGCGATCCACCGCGCCCGGGCGATGAGGGCGGCTCGCCGCTGATCATAGGGGATGACGTGCTGATCGGGCACATGGCGATGGTGCATGGCTGCACAATCGAAGATCGCGGCTTTGTGGGCCTTGGCGCGATTGCGATGAATAAATCAGTGATCGGATCTGACGCCATGCTGGCAGCGGGCGCTATGCTGACCGAGGGTAAACGCATGGAGCCCCGCATGCTTTGGGCGGGCCGCCCGGCAAAGCCAATGCGCGAGCTATCCGAAGCTGCGATTGCGGGGATGCAGGCAGGTGTCGCCCACTACACAGAAAATGCCAAACACCATGCTGACGCGGTGAATGAGGCTTTGTCTTAGATGCCTGGCCACCCGCTCCCTCCACCCTTCCACCCGGATAGTGTCCCGGTAGGCTCCGGGTGGAAGGGTGGAGGGAGCGGGTGGCTCGGAGAATCGTGACTTCAGTCGCGAATCAGTGATCTAAGACTCTCAATCCGGTCCGCTTCGTGTACCGGCTTGTCCCAACGGATGCGGTGGATGCGCGGGAAACGCATGGCAAGCCCAGACTTATGGCGTTTACTGGTGTGGACGCTGTCAAACGCTACCTCGAAAACCAACGTACGTTCCACCTCGCGCACCGGCCCGAACCGGTTGAGCGTTGTCTGGCGCACGAGTTTATCGAGCTTCTTGAGTTCTGCATCGGTGAAGCCGGAATAGGCTTTGCCGACGGGTAGCAACTCCGCGCCGCTGTCGGGATCGCCATCCCAGCAGCCAAACGTGTAGTCAGAATAAAAGCTGGAACGCTTTCCTGAACCGCGCTGCGCATACATCAACACACAGTCGATCAGCAACGGATCGCGCTTCCATTTATACCACAGGCCAACCTTGCGTCCGGCGATATAGGGCGCGTCGCGGCGTTTTAGCATAAGACCTTCGATCGCATCCTCGCGCGTGCCTTCGCGAATTTCAGCAAGATGCGCAAAATCGCGCGCTTCCACCAAGTTTGAAAGATCGAAATGACTGTCCGGTAGGCGCGGCATGAATGCCTCAAGCGCAGCGCGGCGCTGTTCCCAAGTTTGTTCGCGCAGATCAGCGCCTTCCAGCAGCAAGACGTCATACAGCCGGACGAATGCAGGGGCTTCTGCCAGCATTTTCTTGGAGACGGTCTTACGGCCAAGCCGTTGTTGCAGGGCGTTGAAGCTGGCCGCGCCGCCCTGTTTGTCTGAACCGGTCTCTCCGCCTTGCACATCCCCGCGCACCATCAGCTCGCCATCCACCACCGCATCGATCGACAGCACGTCGAGCAATTCGGGAAACGTCGCGGAGATATCATCGCCGCTGCGCGAGTAAAGCCGGGTTTCTCCCGCTACGCGCACTAGTTGCACGCGAATGCCGTCCCACTTCCATTCCGCAGCATATTCCGCGAGGTCGACCCCCTTATCAATCGCCACATCTTCCAACGGGTGCGCGAGCATAAACGGCCGGAACATGGGTCGGCCCATCACATCCGGCGGATCGCCTCCATCGGCGGCCCAAGCGAATAGTTCTGCATAGGGCGCATCTAGCGCGTGCCAATATTCCTCCACCTCTTCCACCGGCACATCAAACGCCTGCGAAAACGCTGTCTTCGCGAGCCGGGCCGATACGCCGATCCGCATCCCTCCAGTGGCAAATTTGATCAGCGCAAACCGTTCGTTCTCTTCCAACCGGTTAAGCAGCTTAGGCAGTTCAGCGGGGGCGCTTTTGCGGGTCAGCGCGCTGAGAGTGTCGACCACTTCTGCGAGGCTAGGCGCGTTCGTTTCAACTGCCGGATTGTCGGGCCAAAGCAGGCTGGCAGTTTCGGCCGTATCTCCAACGAAATCGCGGCTGAGTGACCACAGAACAGGATCGACGCGCTCTTTCATCAAATTGCGAAACGTATTCGCTTTAACCGCGGGGAAGTCGATTTCCCCTGTCAGCGCTGCCATGGCCCACCCGCGATCCGGGTCAGGCGTTTCACGCAGATAGCGCGCGATGAGCGTCAACTTGCGGTTGCGGCTGGAGGTGTAGACCAAGGCCTCAAGGAGTTTTGCAAACTCCTCCATCACTCATCCTCATCCTCGCGGCCAACCAGCGCGAGCGCACGTGCCTTTCGCTGGCCTAGCTCGCACCAGCGCAGCAGCGCCTCTTCGCGCCCGTGGGTGATCCATGTTTCTGTCGGGTCTACTTCTTCGATTGTACGAGTGAGTTCATTCCAGTCCGCATGGTCGGAAATGACCAAAGGCAATTCTACCCCGCGCTGCCGGGCGCGTTGGCGCACGCGCATCCATCCGCTTGCCATGGCAGTAATCGGATCAGGCAGGCGGCGCGACCAAGTCGTATTCATTGCGCTGGGCGGAGCGATAATGATGTGTCCGCGCATGTCGTTTTTTTCGGCATCAGCGACCAGACGCAGTTCGCCCAGATTAACGCCGTGCTCTTCATAAAGGCGGCACATCTTCTCCATCGCGCCGTGCAGATAGATTGGCTGGGTATGGCCTGCTGCGCGCAGTTCAGCGATCACGCGCTGCGCTTTGCCCAGCGCATAGGCGCCAACCAAAACGCACTGATCGGGATGATCGGTTAGGGCCTGCAGCAGTTTTGCCATCTCATCTTCGATGGGTGGATGAGTGAAAACCGGTAGCCCGAATGTCGCCTCGGTAATGAAGATGTCGCACGGCGTGACTTCAAACGGCTTGCAGGTGGGATCGGCGCGCCGCTTATAATCGCCGGTTATGATCACCCGCTCTCCCGCGTGTTCTAGCAGGACTTGCGCGCTGCCAAGGACATGACCTGCCGGAATATAGGTGGCGTCGACGCCTCCGCTTAAGCGAACTGTCTCGCCATATTCGACCGGCATCGCTTTGTGCGGAATTTCGCCGGCATCGTCGGCGGCCCCGGTGCGGTATCGAAGCGCCATGATCGCCAGCGTTTCAGGGGTCGCGTATGTTTCGCCGTGCCCGCCGCGCGCATGGTCGGCATGGCCGTGTGTGACGAGAGCTTTATCAACCGCGCGGCCGGGATCGACCCAGCAATCGGCCGGGACGATATGAATGCCCCATGGTTCGGGCCGTATCCAAGAAAAGGGTGCGCTCATTAAGACGGTAACGAAAAGGGCGCCGACAAGTTTCCCTGTCCGCGCCCCTCTTTTTGATAATCAGCTAGCCTCAGCTCTCTTTATCGTTGGCTGAACCTTCAGAGCTGGTGTCAGAGCTGGCATCTTTAGCCGGCGGCTTTGGATCTGCCTTTTTCGCGGCCGGTTTTTTCCTGGCTGGCGGTTTGCGCTTAGGCTTCGCCTTTGGCGGGCTGGGTGTAAGCTCAAAGCTGGGCTTACCATCCTTGATGCTGACATGGACCTCACCCCCATCGCCCAATTTGCCGAACAGTAATTCTTCGGCCAGCGGCTGCTTGATCTTATCCTGAAGTAATCTGCCCATCGGGCGTGCGCCATAAAGCTTGTCATAGCCTTTATCGGCGAGCCATTCACGCGCATCACTATCAAACTGGATGTGCACATTCTGCTCAGCGAGTTGCAGCTCAAGCTCAAGGATGAACTTGTCGACCACGCGGGCCACTGTCGATTTGCCGAGATAGGCAAAAGGCACAATCGCATCGAGACGGTTGCGGAATTCCGGCGTGAACATCTTCTTCACTGCTTCGCTGCCCGCATCTTCCTTAGATACGTCACCAAAGCCGATGCCCTGGCTCGCCATGTCAGATGCTCCGGCATTGGTCGTCATAATCAGCACAACATTGCGGAAATCGACCGTTTTGCCGTGATGATCAGTTAGGCGGCCATTATCCATCACCTGCAACAGAATGTTGAACAGGTCCGGGTGCGCTTTCTCGATTTCGTCCAACAGCAACACGCAATGCGGGTTCTGATCAACCGCATCGGTTAGAAGTCCACCTTGGTCGTAACCAACATACCCCGGAGGCGCGCCGATCAGGCGCGAAACGCTGTGGCGTTCCATATATTCCGACATGTCGAAGCGCTTTAAATCTATGCCCATGATTGAGGCGAGTTGACGCGCAACTTCGGTTTTACCAACGCCAGTAGGACCGGAGAAAAGGAACGAGCCGATGGGCTTGTCCGGATCGCGCAGACCTGCGCGGCTCAGCTTCATGGCCGTGGCGAGGCGTGTGATTGCCTCGTCCTGACCAAACACAACATGCTTTAGATCGCGATCAAGGTTCTGCAGTGCCTTCTTATCGTCTTTGCTGACGGATTTCGGCGGAATACGCGCCATCGTTGCGATGACTTGCTCGATCTCCTTGGCGGTGATCTTTTTCTTGCGGCGACTGGGCGGGACCAGCATTTGCATCGCGCCAACCTCGTCAATTACATCGATTGCCTTATCCGGCAGTTTGCGATCATTGATGTAGCGCGCGGACAATTCCACAGCCGTTTTTAGCGCATCAGGTGTGTATTTCACATTGTGATGATCTTCAAAGGCGGTGCGCAGCCCTTTGAGGATCTTGATCGTATCCTCAATTGTCGGTTCGTTCACGTCGATTTTCTGGAACCGGCGGAGCAACGCGCGGTCCTTTTCGAAGTGATTGCGGAATTCCTTATACGTGGTCGAGCCGACGCAGCGGATCGTTCCGCCAGACAAAGCAGGCTTTAAGAGGTTGGAGGCATCCATAGCGCCGCCACTCGTTGCGCCCGCGCCGATCACCGTATGAATCTCATCAATGAACAGGATCGCGTCCGGCATCCCTTCCAGCTCGGTCACGACTTGCTTCAGCCGTTCCTCAAAATCGCCGCGATAGCGCGTGCCAGCAAGCAGGGCGCCCATATCCAGTGAATAGATCACCGCATCGGCAAGCACTTCAGGAACGTCGCCTTCAACGATCTTGCGTGCCAAACCTTCGGCAATGGCGGTTTTACCGACGCCGGGATCACCGACATAAAGAGGGTTGTTCTTGCTGCGGCGACACAGGATTTGGACCGTCCGGTCAACCTCTGGCCCGCGGCCGATTAGCGGATCGACTTTGCCGGCCTCAGCCTTGGCGTTGAGGTTGACGGTGAACTGATCAAGCGCGGTTTCTTTCTTGCCTGCGCTGTCCTTCGCTTGCTCTGTTTCTCCGGGAGGCGCATTTTCGGCCCCTTCGGCAGATTTCGATTCAAGCTGGCGGCCACCTTTGCCAATCCCGTGGCTGATATAGCTGACGGCATCCAAGCGGCTCATATCCTGCTGTTGCAGGAAATAGACTGCATAGCTGTCCCGCTCAGAGAACAAAGCAACCAGCACATTCGCGCCGGTCACTGTGTCTTTGCCAGACGATTGCACGTGCAAAATGGCGCGCTGAATGACGCGCTGAAAGCCGGCAGTTGGTTGAGGGTCAGCGTCCTCTTCGGTTTTGAGCGACTGGTATTCCTGATCGAGATATTGCTTCACCACCTCACCCAATTCGACAAGATCAACACCGCAAGCGCCCATCACCTGTGCGGCATCTTCATCATCTATTAGGGCGAGCAACAAATGCTCTAACGTCGCATATTCGTGGCGCCGCTCTGACGCATGGCCAAGCGCGTTGTGCAATGTGCGTTCAAGATTTTGGGCAAAACTAGGCATGGGAGAATTTCTCTAGAAGGGGCGTTTGCGATCTTCCGCTAAACGACAGGGCAAAAGGTGATTTCTGAATATATGGGACCGATGATCGCAATTGCGACTCAGAATTTTCGGTGATCACGGCACTCATGACGCCGGCTTCTTGAATAATGCGTCGGCAGCTTGCATGTGCGCCGCCGTTTTGGATCGGTGCGCGGAAACCCGTGCTATTTCAGCCTCTAGCGCGGCGATCCGCTCATCCAATTCGGCTTGAGAATAGGGTGCGAGATCTTCGCCGGCTAGCTTGCTGGCTGCATCTCCCTTTGCGCGGGGGCGATCTTCTTCATCCATCACAAGTTGTAACATCGCAAGCAGATCGGCTTGCTGTCAATGCGCCTGAGCGTTAATCACACGCAATATTGACCAATTGAGCGCGGTCGGTCCAGACATCGGACACGCATTTGGGGGCAATTCATGGACGATATAGCCGTGGCGAATGAGGCTGGAACAATCCCAGCGAATATGGATGCGATTGGCTTTGCCCAGCCGGGCGGACCAGACGTGCTGGCGATGGAACGGGCGAAGACACCGCAACCGGGCGCGCAGGATGTGTTGATTCGCGTTGCCTATGCCGGGGTAAATCGGCCTGACTGCATTCAGCGCGCCGGTCATTATCCGGCTCCGCCGGGTGCATCGCCGATCCTCGGACTAGAAGTCGCTGGCGAAGTTGTCGCCGTGGGCGAAGACGTGCCGCGCGAAATGCTAGGCAGCCGGGTTGCGGCTCTGACACCAGGCGGAGGCTACGCGCAATATTGTATCGCGCCGTGGCAGCATTGCTTGCCTGTGCCCGCCGAAATGCCGCTAAGACAAGCTGCCGCCATTCCCGAAACACTGTTTACCGTGTGGCACAATGTGTTTGAGCGCGGGCTTGCAGCGGATGGAGATCGCTTGTTGATCCACGGCGGCACGTCCGGCATTGGCACGATGGCGATTATGCTCGCCAAGGCGTTCGGCATTTACGTTATAGTGACTTGCGGGGATGAGGCGAAATGCGCAGCCGCGCGCGATCTGGGCGCTGACCTCGCGATCAATTACCGCGAGACTGATTTTGTCGAGGCCGTGAAGCAAAATACGGGCGGCAAGGGCGTGAACGTTGTGCTTGATATGGTCTCGGGCGACTATGTTGCGCGCAATCTCAAATGTCTGGCTGAAGATGGGCGGCATGTGACGATCGCAGTTCTGGGCGGACCCAAAGCAGAACTCAACATGGCGCTCGTAATGATGCGCCGCCTTACGCTGACCGGATCGACGCTGCGTCCGCGTTCCGATGCTTTTAAGTCTGCTCTGGCCGATGAAATTGCGCGTCATGCTTGGCCTTTGTTCACCACTGGAGAGCTTGCCCCGATCATGGATCAGACGTTTGATCTCAAAGATGCTGCCGCAGCCCATGCGCGCATGGAAGCAGGCAAGCACATCGGTAAAATCGTGTTAGAGGTGCCTAATGGCTGAACAATACACCCTTCATGAAGATCCCTGGAGCGGCAATTGCTATAAGATCAGGCTAACCGCCGCGCTGCTGGGCCTGCCACTCACGACGAAGCAATATGACATCCTTGCAGGCGAAACGCGCACCGAAGAATTCCTTGCTAATGTCAATTTGAATGGGCGCATCCCGGTGCTAGAAATCGATGATGGCAAAGAGACGCGCTTTCTGCCGGAAAGCAATGCGGTGTGTTGGTATTTGGCCCATGGCTCTTCGCTGATCCCGCAAAATCGGCTGGCTCAAGCCGATATGCTGCGCTGGATGTTCTTCGAACAATACAATCACGAACCCAATGTCGCGACATTGCGGTTTTGGATGCGGTTTGTGGGTGAGGATAATCTGTCTGATAATCAGCGTTCACAAATCGCTGGGAAGCGCGCGGCTGGCAGCGATGCGTTGCGAGTGATGGATGAGCATTTGAACGGCAGAGATTTCCTCAGCGGGGACGCTGTGTCGCTCGCCGATATTGCGCTGTTTCCTTACACCCACTTGGCTGAAGAAGGCGGCTTCGCCCTGCGCGGTTTCCGGCACGTGAGGGCGTGGATCAGCAGGATCGAAGCATTGCCAAATTTCGTGCCGATGGATTGAGGTGCACGCATTCTGATCGGATTAAGCCTTGCCGCTTGCCGAATCCTGCGCTCTCGCCTATCTACGGTCATGCAACGGCCGCTCCGCAAGGGGCGGCCCTTTTAATTTCATGATCCTTTCATGCCTTGACGGAGTCTACCCCATGGCCAAAGCGCCGACGGAACAACCAAAGCCGCTCATGCCGCACGCGACCGCCACTTGGCTGGTCGATCACACCGGCCTTTCGTTTGAGCAAATCGCAGAATTTTGCGGATTGCACCTGCTCGAAGTGCAGGCGATGGCGGATGACCTGGCGGGCAGCAAATACACTGGGCGCGACCCCGTGCACGCGGGCGAATTGACGTTGGCTGAAATCGAAAAGGGCCAGGCCGACAGCGAGTATTCGCTGGTCATGCAAAAGGCGCCGGTCGAAGTGACCCGGACAAAGGGCCCGCGTTACACGCCCGTGTCCAAACGTCAGGATAAGCCGGATGGCATTGCTTGGATATTGCGCAGTCACCCCGAAGTGTCGGATGCACAGATTTCCAAGCTGATCGGTACAACTCGCAACACTATCGGGGCGATCAAAGAGCGTTCGCACTGGAACATTCAGAACATTCAGCCCAAAGACCCTGTGACTTTGGGCTTGTGCTCTCAGCGTGAGCTTGATGCTGTCGTTGCCAAGGCCGCGAAACGTGCTGGCGTTGTTGAAGAGGTCGAAGCGCCCGTTGACGGTGATACCCGCAGCGACAAAGACAAGCTGATCGAAGAGCTGCGCGCTGAACGCGAAGCCAATGTCAAAGCCGCGGCAGAAGCCGCCCAAGAGGCAGAGGCCGAAGCATGGCTCGCCGCGAAGCGTGAAGCCGAAGCCAACGGGACTGAAGCTGAACCAGCACCGCCTGCCGCGCCGGAGATGCCCTCTGAGACAGAGGAAAAGCCCGGCGAATAACGCACGACCTCACAGTAAAGCACGAATTTGAACAGCGCTCTGCAGGTTTTACTGCGGGGCGCTGTTTGCATTTGCGGCGCATTACCCAATGCCGAATGCAAAAAGTAAAGTCGCTGGTATAGAATCGCTTGTGCCGCAGCGAGGGATCGGTCATTCTACTGACATGAATGTTAATAGCGCCCCGTATCACCATCCCACCCCATGGGACACGCAGTTTGAAGTGGTGAGCTTGCCTGATTTGCTTGAGCGATCAGCCAAGGTTACGCCTGGCGCACCATTGCTGCATTTCCTGGGCCGGACGTACTCCTATCAAGAAATCTATTCTGAAGCGCAGCGGTTTGCCGCGGGCCTGCTCGAAATGGGTATCAAAAAGGGCGACCGAATTGGGTTGTTTTTGCCCAATGTGCCGATTTACGCGTCGGCTTATTACGGCGCGATGATGGCGGGTGCGATTGTTGTCAATTTCTCGCCGTTATATTCGGTCGAAGAGCTGGAATGGCAAGTGCAAGACTCGGGGACGCGCGCGCTTGTTACCTTAGGCGTGCCAGAGCTTTACGAAACCGCATCTAAGGTGCTTGCAGGCTCTGAACTGGAAACGCTGATTGTCGGCTCTCTGCCAAATATGCTGCCCAAGATGAAAGGCATTGCGCTGCGCCTGATTGGGCGAAGCAAGCTGGCCAAGGTCACTTATCGCAATAATGTAAAAGCATGGGACGACGTGCTGAGCGATACGCCAACCAAGCTCCCCGCGATTGATAGCAACGAAGATCTGGCCCTGCTGCAATATACCGGCGGCACCACCGGGCGTCCAAAGGGTGCAATGCTGGGTCATTCGCAACTGGCGATCAATGCGCAGCAAACGGCTGCGATCAACCCGTTTGGCAAAGGCGCAGATGAGGTGTTCATGGGGGCGCTGCCCTTCTTCCATGTCTTTGCAAATACCGCCTTGCTCAATCACGCAGTTGCCAGCGGAGCGTCAATCGCCATCGTGCCGCGTTTTGAGGCGAAGCAAGTTCTGCAGACGATCGAAAAGTATAAGACAACCGGCTTTCCCGGCGTGCCAACCATGTTTCAAGCGCTGCTCGACCACCCAGATCTTGCGAAGACCGATGTTTCGTCGATCAGGGTTTGCATATCTGGCGGTGCGCCTATGCCAGCGCCGGTTCACACCCGGTTTGAAGACGTTACGGGTATCCGCGTTTGCGAAGGCTATGGCCTGACCGAAAGTTCGGGCGTGGTCTCCGTCAACCCGTACGAGGGTGAACGCAAGAAGGGCACTATCGGCCAAGTGGTCGCGGGCACCGAGATCCTGCTTCTCGATAAAGAAGACCCCAGCAAACTCGCACCGGCCGGACAGCCGGGAGAGCTTGTCATCCACGGTCCGCAAGTTATGCGTGGTTATTGGAAGCGCCCTGATGCAGAAGCGGACACTTTCGCTGAGCATAATGGCAAGAAATGGCTGCGGACCGGCGACGTTGCGACCGTTGATGAGGACGGCTTCATCAAAATCGTTGACCGGATCAAGGATATGATCGCGGTTGGCGGATTCAAAGTCTTTCCAAGCCACGTTGAAGACGTGGTTTTGCAGCATGATGCGGTGAAAGAGGTGCTCGTGATAGGCGTGCCTGATGAATACATGGGTGAGAAACCGCGCGCCTACGTTGTTCTAAATGATGACGCAGACGTGGCAGCTGATGCGCTGCGCGATTGGCTTAATGGCCGCGTGGGCAAGCACGAGCGGGTCGATGAAATCGTAATTCGCGAGGAATTGCCAAAAACGATGATCGGCAAGTTGGATCGCAAGGCGCTGCGCGCCGAAGTTCTCTGAGGCCGCTCACAGGCACTGCGCGCCGAAGTCCCCTAAGGACGCCCGCGCGTCACGCGCGTTCGAGGCGGAAAAAGAAAAAGCCGCCAGCTTCGCGCGAGCAGCTCTCTCTAAAACTCTTCAGAGGATTGCTTATTGAGCGATCTTCAATTGCGGCTCATCATCTCCAACCGGCTTAGTATCGCCTGCCTTTGGAGAAGCGGGCTTGGCTTCTGACTTGCGGCGATCGTTTGGCGCGAAACGGCCATCGACCTGAGCGCCTTGTTCAATCGTCAATGCGTCATAATGCACGTCGCCTTCGATCTGCGCGCTTTTCAGGATCACAAGTTCACGGACGTTGATCGATCCGGCGACACGGCCAGCAAGACGCGCCGTTTCTGCGGTAATTCCCCCCGTAACGGTCGAGCTTTCACCTTGCACAAGCGATGTGCACTTAATGTCACCCTCAACCGCGCCGTCGACATGCAAGTCAGCCGATGCTGATACATTGCCTTTGATCGCAACATCTGAACCGAGAACGGAAAAGGTGGAGGAGTTGGATGACATTGATCTTCCCTGCGAGCGTTTTGGGGGATTGGTTGGGGGTGAAGCGGGACTACTGGGTTCCGCGGGCTTCTTTGAGAACATCAGGTGCGGTCTCCAGGAAGGGGCGCGGATTGACCGCGCGGTCATTAATACGAACTTCAAAATGCAGGTGCGGCCCAGTTGATCGGCCAGTGCTGCCAAGCGCGCCAATGCGCTCGCCAACATTGACGACTTGCCCCACGGCCGTGCCGAGGCGTGACATGTGCGCATAACGCGTCATCATGCCATTTCCGTGATCAATCTCGACCGTTTTGCCATAGCCTGATTTCCAGCCAGCGAAGGACACTGTGCCTTGCGCAGCGGCGTAAATGTTAGACCCGGTGGGGCCCTTGAAATCGAGACCGCTATGCATTGCACCGCCGCCATTAAACGGATCACGGCGATAGCCAAAGCCAGACGATTCTTTGGTGACGCCGGCATCAGTTGGGGTGAATTGCGGTATTGAATCCAAACCGCGTTCAAGCGCTGCCATACGCGCAAGGCTGAGGCCAAGACGTTCGAAGCGCGGATCGATACTGCCATCAGCTGACGTGGCGAGCAGTTCCAATGGACCACCCATCGCATCCAAATCGCTTGTCTGAATCATAGCGTCTGGGTTCAGGCCTAGCTGACGCAATGCTTGCTCAGCGCGCTGAGCGCGATCATCAGCAAAGCGTGTAAGGCGCTCAACATAGGCGAGCTGGCGCGCTTCAATTTCAGCCAGCTCAGCTGCTTCTGGGAAGGAAGCGCTGACCTTCTCGATCATTTCAGCGGCTTCAGACGATGAATCTGTGACTGTCCCGCTAGCATCTTTCACATCAGCAGGCAGCGCTTCGGTCATTTGCTCGATAAAATCCTGACGCTTAGTCAGGTCTTGCGCAACGGCATCAAGATCATCGCCATACGTGTCCAACCGCTCTTGAGCGCTGGCAACTTTTGCGGCGTTTTCGAGTAGGGAGAGACGGTCAGCGTCGGCTTGATATTTTGACCAAGCCATACCTGCCATTGTCACACCCCATCCAAGGATAAGTGCAACTACAGCAATTGCCGCAATCTTCTGCATCCGCGAGGTGATGGTGATGAAGCGGACCTGACCTTGCGAGCGCATAAAGAACTCGCGATCTGGAAACCACTCCTGCATCCGCTCCCGCCAATTGCTGGTGGAACCTTCGTTCTGCAAGGCGAACCCTTTATTTGTTATTGCCCCAACTTCCGTTGGATTGGCTTTACCAAGGGAGTCCTTACAGGTCGAATCCAGGTGTTAACGGACCCGGCGAGATGAATGATGCACGGGACGAACGGTTCATCTGGGTGTAATATTGCCTAAAACATATCGAAAATTCCAAGAATCACTGCTCTTAATCGGGGTGAGAACCGACAGCTTGGCCGAGAAGACTGACAGCGTAGAAATCGCCTGCTAACGCGAAAACGCAATGAACATCCAAACCTCTCCTGATCTTGATTCTGCAACCCTGGTGTCAAAGCTTGCCGCGGAAGGCCGCACCGCGCAGCGCCAGCTTGCTTCCATGTCGAGCGCTGAGCGCGCTGCTGCTTTACACAAGGCGGCGGAGCATTTGCGCCGTGACGTCACCGCTATCCTTGCGGCAAATGCGCGTGATATCGCCGCTGGCGAAGGCGCAGGCCTCTCTGGCGCAATGCTGGACCGTTTGCGGCTTGATGAAGGCCGGTTGGAAGGCATCGCTGCCGGCGTTGATGCGGTTGCCGATTTGCCTGATCCCACAGGCGAAATCATCTCTGAAAGCGAGCCGCCCAATGGGCTGAAACTGTCGCGCATTCGCGTTCCGATCGGCTTGATCGGCATTATCTACGAAAGCCGCCCCAATGTGACGGCGGATACGGCGGCTTTGTGCGTGCGCTCTGGCAATGCAGTGTTGCTGCGCGGTGGCAGCGAGGCAGTGCATTCCAACCGCGCTATTCACGCGGCGATCACGGCTGGCCTTGCTGAGGGAGGCGTACCCGAAGCGGCGGTGCAATTAATGCCGACACAGGATCGCGCGGGCGTGGGCGCGATGCTGCAAGCGCATGGTGCGATCGATATGATTATACCGCGCGGTGGGCGCGGCTTGGTCGAGCGGGTGCAAAATGATGCGCGCGTTCCCGTGCTCGCTCACTTGGATGGCATTTGCCACACCTATGTTCATGCTGCGGCTAATCCAGATATGGCGCGCGATGTCGCCGTCAACGCCAAGTTGCGGCGCACCGGCATTTGCGGGGCGATGGAGACGCTGCTGATCGATGCTGATTTTGCAGACGGCGCGAGTCTTGTTTCCACCTTAATCGATGCAGGCTGCGAAGTACGAGGGGATGAGCGGATTGCGACGCTTGATAGCCGGGTAAAACCTGCCAAAGCGCAAGATTGGGACACTGAATATCTCGACGCAGTGCTCTCGGTTGCGATGGTCGATGATATTGAGGCCGCGATAGCGCATATTGATCGACATTCGTCGAACCACACTGACGCCATTATCACCTCTGACGAGACGGCGGCACAGCGATTCTTTGCAGGCGTCGACAGTGCGATTGTGATGCACAACGCCTCCACGCAATTTGCTGATGGCGCACAATTTGGCCTCGGCGCAGAAATCGGCATTGCCACTGGACGGCTGCATGCGCGCGGCCCGGTCGCGTTAGAAGGACTAACGACTTACAAATGGCTGGTTCGCGGTAAAGGTCAGGCACGTCCTTGAGCGCACGGCGAGGCATTGCGGTGCGCACAGGCCTGCTTGGCGGAAGCTTTAACCCCGCGCATGGCGGGCATCGGCGAATCACGCGATTCACGATTGATGCGTTGGGTTTAGACGAGGCATGGTGGCTCGTCTCTCCCGGAAATCCGCTGAAACCCCGAAAGGGCATGGCGCCGCTCACCGCGCGCCTCAAATCCGCTGAACAGCAGGCTCGCCGCGCGCCGATCATCCCAACCGCGATAGAGCAGCAACTGGGCACGCGCTTCACCATCAGCACCCTGCGTGCGCTCAAACGCCGCTATCCCAAGCGCGAATTTGTGTGGTTGATGGGCTCGGATAATCTCGCGCAATTCCACCTTTGGAATGCATGGCGCGATATTGCGCGCACAATGCCGATTGCAGTGATTGCAAGGCCCGGCTATAACCAAGCGGCTTTGGCGAGCCCCGCCATGGCCTGGCTCAGACGCTATTCCGTGTCTGTTGCCAGCTTTCGAGAACGGGGGCGATGGAGCGCACCGGCACTGGTGTTATTGCGTTTCGATCCTGACACGCGTTCGGCCACGGCAATTCGCCGTGCTAATACGGGTTGGGCGGAACAATATGCTGGCCGAGGCGCGCGAGACCGACTGACGTTCAGGCGGATTCAGACATCGGAGGGATTATGAGGCGCATCATTGGCGTTGCTTATCCCGTATTTTATCACCCCACAATCTGGAGACCTATGATTGCCTATGACACAGGCACTAACCTCGTCGGCTGCAGCTGTTGCAGCGCCTCATACGATGGCCTCAGCTGATATGGCTGATGACGATCTGCACGCGCTCGTGCTTGCTCAGCTTGATGATGATCAGGCGCAGGAAATTGTCTCGATCCCATTAGAGGGAAAGAGCTCAATTGCTGATTACATGGTCATCGCTTCGGGTCGCTCGACGCGACAAGTTGCGGCAATGGCGCAAAAATTGGCGGAAAAAGTAAAACAGGCGGGCTTTGGCTCTGCCCGGATCGAAGGCCTGCCAGCGGCAGACTGGGTTCTGATCGATGCAGGCGATGTCGTTGTGCATCTGTTCCGGCCCGAAGTCCGCAGTTTCTACAATCTTGAACGCATGTGGGCGTTTGACGGGGCAGAGGCCGGCACGGCGTAATCACTTGAGTGCTGGACTGCGTTCGCAGTTCAGTATCCTTGCTCACGCGGCTTAAGGGCCGCATCATTGCGGCCGGCCGGTTGGCGCAGCGGTCCGCATGCGGACTGTTTCATTCCAAGTCTGGAATAATTATCCTTCTTCACGTCATCGCTCGCGGAAAGATTGCCCGCTCGCCAGAGGCAGAGTTGGTTGCGCGCTATGAAAAGCGGCTGACATGGCCGGTGAAGCTCACGGAGCTGCCGGAAAGTGGCGGCAGGGTCCCCGATCCGCAAACCCCTCACAAAACCGTACTGCTGGATGAGCGCGGTAAGACCATGTCATCTGAAGATTTCGCGGCACTACTTGGCCGCTGGCGCGATGATGGGATGCGCGAGGCGCGTTTTGTTTTGGGAGCAGCGGACGGCCATAATCAGGAAGAGCGAGCCAAAGCAGATGTGTTGCTTGCGTTTGGTCCTGCGACATGGCCGCATTTGCTCGCCCGCGCCATGCTGATGGAGCAATTATACCGTGCCACCAGTATTTTGGCCGGCCACCCCTATCATCGCTCCGGCTGATCGGGCAAAAGGGCGACGATGAAGCGGCAGTCCTTCCTCATTCTGGTAGCAGGCGTCGGTGTCTTCGCGGGCGCGCTTGCGCTCGCCCCCCACGGTATGGCGCAGCGCGACCTTGCCCTGCTTGATCCAGCCGATGCGCGCGAGCAATTGGCGCGCGCTCAGCAGGCGGCTAAAGATGCTGAGAGGCGTGCAGCGCAGCTAACCGAACAGGCTGAGGCCGCAACTCGCACGGCTGACAAAACCGCAAGCGAGGCGGCAGCGATGGCTGCGCAAATTCAGCAATCCGAGGCCGAAATCGCCGCCGGAAAGGCGCGCTATTCCATCGCTCAATCCCGCCGCGGAGAGCTAAGCCGGAGTCTTGCGCAGCGTCAGCAGCCGCTTGTCAGCTTGACCGGCGCGCTGCAGGCGATGTCGCGCCGCCCGCTCGCTCTATCGGCATTACAGCCGGGATCCTTGCGCGAAACGGTCTATGTTCGCGCGGTTCTGGATAGCGCCGTCCCTCAGGTGCGTGCGCGCACCGCTGCTTTGCGAAGTGACTTGGAAGAAGGCCGTGCGCTGGAAGATCAAGCGCGCGAATCACTGGCGGATTTGCGCGGCGGAGAGGCCGCTCTTCGTGAGCGGCGTCTGGCGCTGGCAGAGCTGGAGACGCGCCAACGGCTCGCGTCCCGGGAAGCGCGCAGCAATGCTGTCCGCGAACGGGAGCGCGCGCTCGCGTTGGCCGAAGATGCACGCGATCTGGATGGCTTGGTCGGAGAGCTTGGCGCGGCGAGCAAATTGCGCCGCGAGCTCGCCGCTTTACCCGGCCCCGTCTTGCGTCCTCCCCGGCCCAGCGCAGCTGAAGTCATCGTCTCTGCAACACCGACACCGACGCCTAATGCGGCAGCTCCCCCGCCCGGCTTTCAACTGCCGGTGCAGGGCCGCACTTTGGCTGGTTTCGGGGAGTTGCGCGACAGCGGCGCGCGCAGCACTGGCGTTGTGATAGCGCCAGCGAGCGGCGCGCAAGTGATCGCCCCGGCGGCAGGCAGAGTGGCGTTTTCTGGGCCCTACAGAGGCTTTGGGCGAATCGTGATTATTGAGCATTCTGGCGGCTGGACGAGCCTTGTAACAGGCCTCGCCACAAGCGATGTCGAAGTGGGTGACACGCTGGTCAGCGGCAGCCCATTAGGCGTGGCAGCGGCTCAGGAACCTGCAATTACTATTGAGCTGCGACGGTCGGGTGAGCCAGTTAACCCTCTGCAGTTCCTTTAGAAACCTCTTTTGAGCAGAATGCGAAATAGAGAACCTTTCGCACCATAACGACCCTCTGCGGGACATCGAAAATCGGCTCGCCGCTCTCATCTGGCATTCAGAATGAATGCGCGATACACATAGCATTCACGCCAAAGGAGCCTTTCGTGCCCAAGAAGTTTATCGCCTTGCTGCAAAGCGCAGCGCTTGTGACCACAGTTGCACTTATCCCGACCGCCACCGCATCGATGGCCCAAGTCGAAGGCCGCGCCGGTCCAGAATTCTCGAAGTTGTTCGCCACCTATCAACGGATCAAGGCGAGTTACGTTGAAGAGGTGGATGACGAGAGCTTGGTGCGCGGCGCGATTGACGGAATGCTCGCGTCGCTTGATCCGCACTCCGCTTATATTGATGGCGCAGCGATGCAGCGGCTCACGACGCTGATTGATGGCAATTATTCCGGGCTTGGCCTGTCGGTTGTGATGGAAGAGGGCGCGGTAAAGGTCGTATCCCCGTTCCGCGGTAGTCCAGCTGAAGAAGCCGGCGTGAAAGCGGGTGATTTCATCACCCACTTGGACGGTGAACTGATTTACGGCGGCGAATTGGATGATGCGGTGGCGCAAATGCGCGGGCAGGCGGGAACGTCAATCCAGCTGACCATTTTCCGCCCCGGCCGCGATGAACCGCTCGAAGTGGACGTAACGCGCGGCGTGATTGAGCTGGAACCGGTGACCCATGCGCTTGAAGGCGGCAATATTGGCGTCATCACCGTCAACGAATTTTCCGCAGATGTGGGCCGTGATGTCTACCAAGCGTGGGAAGCCATTCAGGAAGAGGCGACCGGCCGTGTTGGCGGCTTGATCCTTGACCTGCGCTCCAATCCGGGCGGCAGCCTTGATGAAGCTGTCGCATTGTCTGATCTATTTCTCGACAAAGGCCGGATCGTCTCACAACGCGGACGCGCTCGCGGTGAAACCCTCTTATATGATGCAGAAACTGTATTCCGCGGCGATATGGCTGAAGGCACACCGGTGATCGTCTTGATTGATGCCGGTTCAGCATCTGCCTCTGAGATTGTTGCTGGCGCTCTGCAAGATCATCGCCGGGCGCTCGTCATGGGCGATCGCAGCTTTGGTAAAGGCAGCGTGCAGTCGCTGCTCCCTCTGGGCCGCGACGCGGCGCTCAAATTGACCACGGCGCGCTATTTCACGCCGTCAGGTCATTCAGTGCAGGAAGGCGGGATTAAGCCCGATATCACAGTGCCGCAATTGTCTGATCCAGACTACGCGTTGCGCAGTAAATATGCGACGCGTGAAAGCGATTTGCGCGGGCACCTCGTCAATGAGCTGGGCCTTAAAGACGAAGAGCTGGAAGGCGACACTGTCGATGATCCGCGCTTCAAACTGACCGCTGAGCAGCTTGAGGAAAAGGGCGTTGAAGATTTCCAGCTGCACTACGCTCTTGAGACGTTGCGCCGCACCACTGCTAGTTCTGTCGCCCTGCGCGAAGACTAAAGGATAAACGGCAAGGGCATGGCCAAGGGCTCGCGGCTTCGTACCGCCCAATCACTGGCGCTGGCGCTCCCGGCGGGGCTGCTAGGCGGCGCTTACATCTCGCAATACGGCTTCGGCATGTTCCCGTGCGAGATGTGCTGGTGGCAACGCTGGCCGCATTTTGCTGCGCTTGGTTTTGCAGTCTTGGGCCTCTTTATCCCTCCAAAGCGTGTTTGGCTCGCGCTCTCCGGGCTTGCGGTTATAGTCTCAGGTCTGATCGGCGGCTTTCATGCCGGCGTTGAATACGGCTGGTGGGAAGGCATCACTGGCTGCGCGACAGTGCCAACGGGCGCCGACGCGGTCAGGTCCGTGATGGACACAAGCACGCCATTGGTGCGCTGTGACGTTGCTCCGTGGAGCCTGTTTGGCATTTCGCTGGCTGGTTGGAATTTCCTCTTTTCATGTCTCGGTGGGATCACCATCTTGGGGATAGTGGCCAAGCAGGAGCGCACATGAAACGCGAAGACATCCACCGTATGATCCGGGTCGACCAGGCTGGCGAGTTTGGTGCGACGCGCATCTATAAAGGCCAGCTTGCGGTTATGGGCGATCGCGGTCCCCATTCTCAAGAAATCGCGCATATGGCTGAGCAGGAGAAGGTTCACCGCGAAAAGTTTGATGCGTTGATGGCTGAACGCGGCGTGCGTCCGACGGCATTGCAACCGTTCTGGTCTGTTGCTGGTTACGCGCTGGGCGCTGGGACGGCATTGCTGGGCCCTGAAGCGGCAATGGCTTGCACAGCCGCGGTTGAGACCGAGATCGATAAGCATTATTCGGACCAGCTTGATGCGCTGGAGGCGGACAATTGCGATCCTGAACTCGCGGCGATGATTGAAAAATTCCGTGAGGAAGAACGCGAGCATCATGATGCAGCGATTGAGCACGGAGCGGAGAGCGCGCCCGCTTATGGCTTGCTATCAGGCGCGATCCGGCTGGGTTGCAGGGTTGCGATTAAGGTAAGCGAGCGGATTTGATTTCCTCGCCGTTTCAGCGCGAGTGCGTAAATCAGAACCGTTCACAAACTCCAATAGAGCACGCTTTCGGGTAAATCCCTTGCGTTGAGTGCAGATTTCACGTCGATCAGCACGCCTTCGGGTTTTAGCCGTTTGGCGAGCGCCGCATTCGCGCTTAAATAGTCTGCATGATCGACCGCCAGAATTAGCGCATCCAGATCAGCTAAATCGCCTGGCTCGCACATGGCAATGCCATATTCGCGCTGCACCTCATCGCTGTTAGCATAAGGATCGCTGACCAGCGGTTCGATCCCAAACTCAGCCAGCTCGGCGACGATATCAGGCACTTTGGAATTGCGGATATCAGGCACGTCAGCCTTGAACGTCAGGCCCAGCACCCCGACCTTGGCAGTTGATGGCAAGACGTCACGTCCAATCAGCAGCTTGACGGTTTTGCGTGCAATCTCGCTGCCCATGGAATCGTTGATTCGGCGTCCGGCCAAAATCACCTCTGGGTGATAATCGAGCTTTTCTGCGGCGGCCGTAAGATAAAACGGATCGACTCCAATGCAATGTCCACCGACAAGGCCAGGCGTGAAAGGTAGGAAATTCCATTTTGTGCCTGCCGCTGCCAATACATCAGCTGTGCGAATGCCCATCCGGTCAAAGATCAGCGCGATTTCGTTCATCAAGGCAATGTTGAGGTCGCGCTGGGTGTTCTCGATCACCTTTGCGGCTTCGGCGACCTTGATGTTGGGCGCTTCGTGCAGACCGACGTCGACAATGGCGCCATAGACGCTGCGCATCCGCGCAAGCCCCGCTTCGTCTTCTGCGGCGATAATCTTTGTGATCGTCTCCAGCTTGTGAACAGTATCGCCGGGGTTGATGCGTTCTGGGCTATAGCCAAGAACAAAGTCACGTCCGCGCTTTAGACCTGAATGTTGCTCCAGCAGGGGCCCGCAATAATCTTCCGTCGCACCGGGATAGACGGTCGATTCGAACACGACGAGCGCACCCTTTGTCAGATGCGGCCCAATCGTCTCGCAGGCTGCGCGCAGCGGGGAAAGGTCAGGGCGGCGTTCCTCGGTGATTGGTGTTGGCACTGTAACGATGACGACACTTGCCCCTGCAAGAACTGCTGGGTCGCTCGACACGGAAAGCCCGCTGGCGGCGAGACGCGCATCATCAATTTCGCGCGTGTAATCACTGCCAGCCTTCAACGAATCGACACGGTGCTCCGATATATCGAAGCCCACAGCGGAGCCATGCCGTTCCGCGATGGCGACGGCAACAGGCAGACCAACATAGCCAAGGCCGACGACAGCGATGGTTTCGCTGGCGGCTGCATGGGCTGTGTCTCGAACGGCGTTTTTCGCTTTGAACGGTGCATTCATATGAGCGCAAATAGCGGATGAAGTTCAAGATTTTGCTAACTACGCGATTTGAGACTACTCGCTGGCTTCACAATCCATTCACGCGCTCTCACATAATGCGCTATAAAAGAGAAATACGCGCCGCTATGGCGCACTAAAGGAATGAAGCGATGATGAAGCGATTTGCAGCCCTTTGGGCACTTCCGACGGCGGCTCTGGCATTTGGTGCAGCGCCTGCTTTGGCGCAGGACGATGAAAGCCTAACCGACAATGTCCAGATCGCTTATGTTTACGGTGAAGATGCTGCCCCTGATTGTCCCGAGGGTGACATCTGCGTTTTCGCGCGTCTGCCGGAGAATGAACGGTTCCGCATTCCGCCATCCCTGCGCTTTTCCGATAACCCAGAGAACATCGCTTGGTCGCGCCGCGCGGAAAGCCTTGAGCTGGTCGGTGCATTTGGCACTTTGTCATGCAGCCCAACAGGTGCTGGCGGCATCACTGGCTGCACGCAGAAGTTGATCAACGATGCTTATAAGGACCGCGCTGAAGGCCAGGACATCCGCTTTAGCCAGCTGATCGAGCAGGCCCGCCAAGAGCGTCTTTCGACCATCGATAGCGATGCCGCGGCAGAACAAGGCCGCGTTGAACAGATTGAGCGTGAATATCTTCAGCGGCTAGAGCGTGAACGTACCCAAACTTTGCCGGGTGAAGGCAGCCCGCCTACTCTTGCGCAGCCGCCGGTTGATGCTGGCGGAACCATTCAGGAGCCAGCCGAAGAGCCAGCGAGCGAAGAAGCGCCGCTCTGAGCTATCAGACTTTGAAATAGTCGCGGTACCACGCGACGAACTGGCGAATGCCTTCGCGCACGTCTGTTTTCGGCGTGTAGCCGGTCAGCTCCTGCAGCAAAGTTGCGTCAGCCCATGTCGCGGGCACATCACCTTTTTGCATAGGCATGAAGTTTTTGATCGCTTCGCGCCCGCACTCAGCCTCAATCGCCTCGACAAAGTCCATCAGGCGCACTTTGTCATTGTTGCCGATATTGACGACGCGAAACGGTGCGGCGGGTGAAAGGCTGTCATATTCGTCAATTGTATCGCCGCTCTCCGGCCGCCGCGGTGCCGCGTCGATTAGCAAGCGAATGCCGCGCACCAAATCAGTCACGAAGGTGAAATCGCGGTGCATCTCGCCGTTGTTGTAGATGTCGATTGGCGTGCCTTCGAGAATACCCTTGGTAAACTTGAACAGCGCCATATCGGGCCGTCCCCATGGGCCATAGACGGTGAAAAAGCGAAACATGGTGGTCGGCAAGTTCCACAGATGGGCATAGGAATGGCCCATCGCCTCATTGGCTTTTTTCGTTGCGGCATAGAGGGTTAGCGGCGTGTCGCATTTCTGCCGCTCATCAAACGGCATATCCTCATTCGCGCCGTAAACAGAGCTGGTGGAGGCCATCAACAGGTGGTCCACCTCAAGCTCCCGCGCGACTTCCATCACGTTGAATGTGCCAGTGACGTTTGCTTCCATATAGGCGCGGGGGTTTTCAAGGCTATATCGAACGCCCGCTTGCGCGGCGAGGTGGACGATCACATCCGGCGTTTCCTTCAGCGCGAGTTCTCGCAGCGCATCGAAATCTTCCAGCATGCCTTCGGTGCAGTTAAAGTTCTGATTTTGGAGCAGCATTTGATGGCGGCGCTGCTTGATCCGCACGTCATAATAATCAGTCATCCCATCATAGCCGACGACAGCAAACCCTTCTTCAAGCAGCAAGTTGGAAAGGTGAAAGCCGATAAATCCGGCGCTACCAGTGACGAGAATTTTGCGCATTTATTGTGTGCTGCCTTTTGATCCGCGTTGTGCCTGATGATTGTTTACGCTGGATTACGTTAAGATGGTCTGTGCGCGTCTAAATTTGACCGTTTTGCGCCTTGTGACGGAACCGTTCTGCAGACCGTATGCCGTCTTCTATTGCAAAGACAGCGGTTGATATAAAGCGCAAGGATTGCCATGCGGCCTTCTCAATCATGCAATTATAGATATTGACTTTGGCATGTGCGGCTCTGCGGCTTAGAGGTACGAATAAATGGCCAGAAAGATCAAGGTTTTGCTTGTTTTCGGCACAAGACCAGAGGCCATCAAGATGGCGCCAGTGGTGAAGGCTCTACAAGATGCGCCGCACATAGACGCGCAAGTGTGCGTTACTGCGCAGCACCGCGAGATGTTGGATCAGGTGTTGAACCTGTTCGAAATTCATCCTGACTATGATCTTGATCTGATGAAGCCGGGGCAAGGCCTATTCGAAATCACCAGCGGCGTTTTGATGGGCCTGAAAGATACGCTAGCCAAAGCAGAGCCGGATCTGGTTTTGGTTCACGGTGATACTACCACGACTTTTGCCGCCTCGCTCGCCGCTTATTACCAGCGCATCCCAGTGGGGCATGTCGAAGCTGGGCTGCGAACAGGCAATATTTATTCTCCATGGCCAGAGGAGATCAATCGCAAGCTGACCGGATCCATCACCCGGCTTCACTTTGCTCCGACGGAAAAATCACAAAAGAACCTGCTGGCAGAAAACGTCGATCCAGCGGATATTTTCGTAACTGGAAACACGGTAATTGATGCGTTGCTTTCGGTCGTAGCCAAACTCGAAAGTGACCCTCAGCAAAGCGCAAAATTGGATCGCTCGTTTGGATTTGATCCGAGCAAGAAAATGATCCTCGTAACCGGCCATAGGCGTGAAAGCTTTGGCGATGGGTTTCAGAGGATCTGCGATTCTTTGGCGCGCTTGGCGACCCGCGGCGATGTGCAAATCGTCTATCCAGTTCACCTCAATCCTAACGTTCGCGGCCCTGTAGAAGATCGCCTAGGCGGCATAGATGCGGTTAAGTTGATTGCGCCGCAAGATTATCTGCCGTTTGTGCATTTGATGCGGCGGGCGCATATCATTTTGACTGATTCTGGTGGTGTCCAAGAAGAGGCACCATCGCTAGGTAAACCCGTTTTGGTTATGCGGGATACGACGGAACGCCCTGAGGCAGTTGAGGCTGGAACGGTCAAGCTCGTGGGCACAGACAGTGAGATGATTTTTGCGGAAGCGACAGCGCTGCTGGATGGTCCCAATGCCTATGCTGAAATGTCCCGCGCCCACAATCCCTATGGCGATGGTATGGCATCTGGCCGGATTCGCGATGCGATAACCGAATTTGCCGAGGCCAATTGATCGAAACCGATATGAAAAACGATTTTCAAACAATTTCCGTGATCGGCCTTGGATACATTGGCCTGCCGGCAGCTGCGATGTTTGCCTCGCGCAAGATCAAAGTGGTTGGCGTGGATGTGAATGCAGCCGCGGTCGACACTATCAATCGCGGCGAAATTCATATTGTCGAGCCTGATCTCGATCTGGTGGTCCATGCCGCCGTATCGGAAGGCTATCTTCGCGCCACGACCAAGCCGGAGCCTGCAGAAGCGTTCCTGATTGCCGTACCAACCCCGTTCAAGGGTGAAAATCACGATCCAGATTTGTCTTATATTGAAGCTGCGGCCAAAGCGATCGCCCCCGTGCTGGAAGCAGGCAATTTGGTGATTTTGGAGTCCACGTCACCGGTCGGCGCAACAGAGGCGCTGGCGCGGTGGCTGGCCGAAGCGCGCCCAGAACTGACCTTCCCGCAAGATGCCGGTGAAAGATCAGATATTCGCATCGCGCATTGTCCAGAGCGGGTGCTCCCCGGCAAGGTGATGCAAGAACTTATCTCGAACGACCGCGTGATTGGCGGCATGACACGGCGTTGTTCTGAGATGGCGGTTGCGTTGTATAAGGTGTTCGTGACCGCTGAATGCGTGATCGCTTCTGGGCCGCGCGTTGCAGAAATGGCGAAACTTACAGAAAATAGTTTTCGCGATGTGAATATCGCCTTTGCGAATGAATTATCAGTCATCTGTGACAAACTCGACATGGATGTCTGGGAGTTGATTGCTCTCGCCAATCGCCATCCGCGTGTGAACATTCTGCAACCTGGGCCTGGCGTCGGCGGCCATTGTATTGCGGTTGATCCGTGGTTCATCGTGTCATCGGCGCCAAAGCAAGCGCGGTTGATTCGTGCTGCTCGTGAAGTGAACGACGCAAAGCCTGATTGGGTGCTGGAAAAAGTCCGCTCAGCGATTGGCGCGCATCTGAGCGAGCATCCGAGCAAGACCGCCAGCGATGTTGTGCTGGCAGTATACGGGCTTGCCTTTAAGCCTGATATCGATGATCTGCGCGAAAGCCCGGCCGTTGCGATTGCTCACACGCTGGTTTCTCAGCACCCCGGGCGGGTTCAAGTGGTCGAACCTAATATTAACAGCCTGCCAGCAAGCCTAGAGGGCGCAGAATTGACGGCGCTCGAAAGCGCACGCAGTGCGGATATTCATGTTATGTTGGTCGATCACAAGTCGTTCCGGACGAGTGAGCGGCCAAACGGATTGGTTGTTGATGCCCGCGGTGTTTGGGAGTGAGCGTCGCCAAGGCGCTTAGGGGCAAGATTTCAACATCGGCGATTGGCCGCTTAACCGCCGTTCTTGAGCAAGTTATCTACACCGGTTTTGCGCTGTTCGTCTTCGTTCTGGCTATCGCGCAATATGCGACTGAAAAATCGGCGGCCAACTTGGCTTTAATAGCCATTCTAAATCTTCCCGTGCCGTTTCATGCAATTCAGATTGGTTGGCAGAGCGAGGCAGAGAAAAGCTTTTGGCTTGGCTCCATGCCTTTGCAGTTTGTTCTCTATCTGGTCACGGCGGGCTCGCTGTGCGGCTATATGCTTTCGGTTGACCTGAGCCTCGATGGACTAACACTGGCAGGCATTGCCTTGGCAGCATTTGTGGCGGTTTGGTCGAACGGCTTGCGCTGGATTATGATCAAACGCGGTGCTTTCCATGTACTTATCGCGATCAATCTGGCGTCGCTCGCGACGGTGATTTCAATCGAATTTTTCTCGATATTTTCCGGCTTTTTGAGCCTGTTCTATTCCGTGGTTGTGGCCAAAGCCGTTTTTACTATTGCCCTGATCGCTGAGTCCAAGATCAAAGGCGGGCTAACATTCGCTGGAGGAGACGAAGGAACTCACTTCGACCTTGATGTGGCTATCTTGGCCTTGTCCCGGTTCATGCGCACCAATGGTGTGTTCACAATCATGACCGTTTTCGCGCCATCGGCAGCAATCGTCGGCCGCCTTGTGCAGCAAGCGATTGCCATTTGCCGCGTGTTTCAAAACCCACTTGCCAATTTTACATTCTTTCATGAGCGATCGTATTTCAAGGCAATGATCCGGATGCAGATTGTGTTCGGCATCGGAGCTGCGGCTTTGTTTTTCATCGTTAGTACTTGGTATGATGGTGAGGTGCCGCCTTTGCTCGGATCGCTCGCCGTCTTGTGCGCGACACTAGGGTTCATCGGCATTTTCGTTATGCGGCATCAAGGGCGCAAGCAATTGGGCATCGTATTTGAGACGATGGCAGCGGCTGCATTTCTTGGGGCTGTGCTGCTGGCGTATGAATCGCAAGGGTTCATCATCGGGTTGATTTTGTCTGAAGTGCTGCTTTTTGCGGGCGGCTTATGGGCGTTGAAAACTAGACGAGATAAGGAATGAATAACAAGATCATCGTATTTTTTCATATTGAGAAGTGCGGCGGCACGTCTCTGGTTGAGTTCTTCCGCCGAAACCTGCCCTTTCAGGCGTGCGAAGCCGTGTCAAAAACAAATGCTTTTACCGAGGCGGAGCTGCGCAAAACACTCAGGCTTTATCCGTCTATCAAAGCGCTGTCGGGCCATAACCTTCAGGTAGAGGTTATCGACTGGTTGGAAGAACGAGGCTTTGATGTGGTCAGTTTTACAATCTTGCGCGATCCGTTGGAGCGAGCAATCTCTGACTTCCTACATGATTATCGCAAGAGCACGTTTGTTGGCTCGCTGATTGATTACGCCAACATCGCTTGGAAACAGAATTACCTCGCAAAATTCCTTGGGTCTGGTGATCCAGACAAAGCGTTGCAAAATTTGGGGCGGATCGGTTCAGTTGTTGAAATCGGGAAGTCTGGCGATTTCGTTGATCGGCTTTTGCGAGACAATGGTTTAGATCCGCAGTTACCATACGCTATTGAAAACAAGGCATCGTCTCAGCTGCCCGATGAAGTGAAAAGAGAAGGCGGAGTTCAGGTTGGGCGGTATTCGATTGCGCCAGAGGCGCATGCGCGATTACTAGAAGTGAACGGCCTTGATCTTGAAATCTGGCGATGTGCGCAGGCCCGTTGGGATCAACTGCCAAACGAAGGAACGAAGCCATCATTGCAGCCGCACTCGAGCTCTGATGGGTGGAGAAAGCTTGCAGCTTCACTGCAGCGAAATTTGGCCTACAAGCCATTGATGGGAATATGGTCGAAGTATTATGCACTACCCCGTAACCGCTCGAACCCGGCAACCGTCACAGAAGAGAGTGCATTCAGGTAAGGCGTTCGTCCTATTCCTCTTCCTGTGTGTCTACCTTTCTTACATTCTCTTTTTCGATCTTCGGATTCTGACCGCGCGACTAGGCGTTGCTACCCCTGAACTAAGCCAGTTACTGCTAATTTGGGGCGGCGGGTTGGCCCCCTTTATCCTGTATTTCCTGCTCTCGATCCGCCTGACAAAGAGCAACTATTTTCTGTTGGGCATACTTAGCATCTACTCTGCAACCGGCCTGATTCTGGGGTTCGTTTTTGAGAACCCGTTTACCGATGTTGTCGGAGATTTCTATAAGTCGCTCTTTATTCCGGCGGGTATGGGGCTCTACTTTGCCTATCGCCGTTATGGCGATTTTGTGGAGCGCAGCCTATATTGGATTGGGGCCGTCTTCGTATTGGCCCGAACAATCGGTTTCATTGTTACCTTCGGCTCGCTTTCACGCCTCTACTATGGGACGAGCATGGACGCGCTGATCGTGCTGCTCGCCCTGAAAGGGTTTAGCCGCGATTTTGCTGGGAAAAGCACCACGAAACTAGCAAAAGCTCGCAAGATATTTGTGATCGCTGCTGCGTTGATCGGTCAGAAACGCAGCGTGGCATTGGCTTTCCTGATTTATCTGGTTCATCGCCACAAACGTTTGCTTGCTGTCGTTTCGGTCGTGGCGATCACCGCATTCACGTATCTTGATTTGGTCGATTGGCGCAATCTGGGCTTTATTGGTCGCTATCTGTCGGTCACGGACACATCATTCATCGTCGAAAGTCAATCGATGCGCGTGAACGAGGTTTTGACAGCCTTTGCCGCTTGGACCAGCGGTGCGATCGCATTCCTTTTGGGGCACGGGTTCGGGGCTGAAATCCTTGTCTATACTGGTCGCGGAGACTATGCTGAATGGCTCCATTCATTGCATAACACGCCAATGGCTGTCGCCTATCGGTCAGGCCTGTTAGGGATGGTTTTGCTTGCTTATTTGGTGCGTGTCGCCGCAAGCGATATTTTGGTTAAGAACAGGGGGGATGGCGCGATCATCTTTGCTCTGTTTGCAGCTTCATTCTTCTTCTTCTCTTTCATCGATGAGATATTTGTTGGCTATTACGCCGCCAAAATTCTCGAAAATTCCAATTCCAAGAATACGGGGCACACTTGAAACAGATCCTCCAAAATCTCTCCTCTGGCGAATCCGAGCTTGTCGAAGCTCCTATGCCTCAATTGCGATCAGGGGGCGTCCTGATCGACACCACCGTATCGCTGATTTCTAGTGGCACTGAGCGAATGCTGGTCGATTTCGGCAAAGCGGGATTGGTGGCCAAAGCTCGAAGCCAGCCAGACAAAGTGAAACAGGTCTTGGATAAGGTCGCGACTGATGGGCTGCTAACAACGGTCGATGCGGTTCGCGCAAAACTCGGCCAACCCATGCCGCTGGGCTATTGCAACGTAGGGATTGTAACCCACACCGGCGTAGAAGAATTTGCAGAAGGTGATCGGGTCATTTCAAACGGCCCGCATGCTGATATTGTTAGCGTGCCCAAAAACCTGTGCGCTAAGATTCCGGCCGGTGTCAGTGATGAAGCGGCGGCCTTTACGGTTGTTGCCAGCATCGGCCTGCAGGGCATTCGTCTTGCTCAGCCCACCTTGGGCGAAGCGTTCGTTGTGACAGGCGTTGGTTTGATCGGCCTTTTGACCGTGCAAATGTTGCGAGCGCAAGGGTGCCGCGTTTTGGCGATCGACTTTGATGATGCGAAGCTGGAGCTTGCCGGGCAATTTGGCGCAGAGACCTGCAACCCGGGTGCGGGCGAAGATCCCGTTGCGGCGGGCATGGCCTTCAGCCGCGGGATTGGCGTCGATGGCGTCATCGTGACCGCGTCGACCAAATCGAGCGACCCGATGGAGCAAGCAGCACAGATGTGCCGCAAACGCGGACGGATCGTTCTGGTCGGAGTGACCGGACTGGAGCTGAACCGGGCAGATTTTTACGAAAAGGAACTAAGCTTTCAAGTATCCTGCTCGTATGGGCCGGGTCGCTATGACCCAGAATATGAAGCAGGTGGAAATGATTATCCAATTGGCTTTGTACGCTGGACGGAGAAGCGCAACTTTGAAGCTGTTTTGGATATGCTGGCATCAGGCGCGATCAAAACAGACCCCCTGATCAGTCACCAGGTCCCGTTCGAAGAAGCGCCCAGAGCCTATGATTTGCTCACCAATGACCTTGCAGCGCTTGGAATATTGCTGACTTATAACCATGCGCGCGATGCCCGACACGTTGATACAGTGTCACTGGCGCCACTCGGCGAAAGCTCAGCAGAGGCATCTGGCAAAGCTTTGGTCGGCTTTATCGGAGCAGGCAACTATGGCTCACGCGTGCTAATGCCTGCCTTCAAAGAGGCTGGCGCTATCCTGCAGAGCATATCGTCAGCAGGCGGAGCAAACGCGGTTTTGCACGGACGTCGCCTAGGCTTTAAAGAAGCAACTTCAGATACTGACGCACTCATTGCAAATGATGCGATCAACACGGTTGCCATCGTGACGCGGCACAACAGCCATGCCCGCTTTGCCAGTCAGGCCTTGCGTGCAGGCAAGCACGTTTTTGTCGAAAAACCACTGGCGCTTACATATGATGAACTTGAAGATGTGCAGGCAGCTCACGCGGAAAGCGGCCGTCAGCTAATGGTTGGATTTAACCGTCGCTTTGCCCCTCACGTGCAAGAGATGAAAAGCCTGCTAGACAAAGTGCATGCCCCAAAAAGCTTTGTGATGGTGATGAACGCTGGTGCGATCCCCGCCGATCACTGGACGCAGGACCTCGCCGTTGGTGGTGGCCGGATAATCGGCGAGGCTTGCCATTATATTGACTTGATGCGCTTTCTTGCAGGTGCGCCAATCGTGTCTGCCGAAGCGCGGCGTATGGGCGAGAACGATTCAGAAAGCATTACTGAAGATAAGGCTGCCATAACATTGGGTTTTGCTGATGGTTCATTCGGGACAATTCACTATTTGGCCAATGGTGGATCATCCTTCCCTAAGGAACGCATTGAGGCGTTTGCGGGCAGCGGGACATTGCAGCTCGACAATTTCCTCGCTCTTCGAGGCTTCAATTGGAAGGGTTTCAAAAAAGACAAACTGTGGCGTCAGGACAAAGGACAAGCGGCTTGCTCTGCAGCGTTCATCAAGGCTGTCGAAGAGGGCGGATCTGCGCCAATTGCCGCTGATGAATTGTTCGAAGTTGCCAAAGTATCGATTGATGTCGCTGAGATCTTGCGCGCCCAAAAATGATGCATGTTGAGCGATTGCGAACCTATGCGAGGCTCGGTCTCGCCAATCTGGCGCGCGTGGGCATCTACCGCTTCGGATTGAAGAGCAAGTTGCACCCAGTTCTCAAGCTGAAAGCCAATGTTGCTCGCGGTCCGTTCTTTCGCTTGGTGAAACCATCTGAGCCCCGGCCTGCTCCAAACACTGCTTGGGATAAGACAGTATGGCGCTTTGGCTGGCACCAAGAGTATTTGCCGGCTGAGAGCCCCGATTGGTTTGCCAATCCTTTTGCTGACACGCCTCAGCCTGATGCAACGCGAAATTGGTGGGACATTCCGGATTTTGCCGCGAATGACATCAAGGGCCTTTGGGAATTGTCGCGCATGGGTTGGGCGGTTGCCTGGGCCACCCAAGGTGCTCATGGCGACGAAGCCGCGCTCAGTCGCTTGAATGCATGGCTTGCGGACTGGGCGACAAAAAATCCGCCATACAAGGGGCCGAATTGGAAGTGCGCTCAGGAAGCTTCCATCCGCGTGATGCACATTGTCACAGCGGCGTGGGTGCTAGGGCAGGATGATGAACCGCAAGATGGCTTGGTAGAGCTGATAGGGACGCATCTTCAACGCATCGCTCTCACCACCAGCTACGCAATTGGTCAAGCCAACAACCATGGTACCTCAGAAGCCGCCGCGCTGTTCATTGGCGGTACTTTCTTAATGGGGCGCGATGATCGTGCGGCTAGTTGGGCCAAGGCCGGACGAGATTTGCTAGAAGATCGCGCGCAGGCGCTAATCGAGTGTGATGGCAGCTTCAGCCAATATTCGGTGACCTATCACCGAATCATGCTTGATGCTTATTCGCTTGCAGAGGCGTGGCGGCGGCACAAACAATTGCCTGAGTTTTCAAGCATGATGCATTCACGGCTTGATGCGGCAGCCCGCTGGCTTCAAACGATGACATGCGAACAGACCGGTGATGCGCCCAACATAGGCGCGAATGACGGTGCGCGCATCCTGCAGCTAACAGATTGCGACTATCGTGATTTTCGCCCCTGCGTTCAATTGGCTTGCGCGCTTTTCAGTGATCGCGATGCGTTTGGCGAAGGACCTTGGAACGACGCACTCATTTGGCTTGGAGTCCCACGTGCCGCATCGCGCGAAACCCCTGCAAGCAAGACATACGATCAAGGAGGCTATCATATGCTAAGGGCCAACCAAGCCCTTGCAGTGATGCGCTACCCACGCTTCCGCTTTCGCCCAAGCCAAGCGGATGGCTTGCATGTTGATTTGTGGTGTGGCGGGGTAAATTTGCTGCGGGACGCTGGCACCTACAGCTATAATCGGGATGGGGCGGAGTGGTTTTCCAGTGCGGCGGCGCACAACACCGTGACATTTGACGGTCACGATCAAATGGTACGGCTGGGCCGGTTTTTATTCGGCACTTGGCTGAAGGCTGATGATGTTACGCAGGTGTCACAGCAAGATGAGGGCATTGTTGCAGCAGCGGCATACACCGATCGAAACGGTGCGCGTCACCACCGCAAGATAATGTTAAGTGGGACAAAATTCGTGTGCACCGACACATTATCGGGTGAGTTTCGAGCCGCATGTTTGCGCTGGCGTTTGCCGAACAGCAATTGGCAACTCAATGACGACCAGGTGCACAGTGACCTTGCTTCGATCAACATAAAAACCGAAGGGGCACCTGGCCTCAATCCAAGTCTCTCTTCGACTGCCGAATCGCGTTATTATCTGGCGCGCGAAGATGCCGTGCAATTGTCCGTTTCCGTCACCGGACCAACAGTACTCACCACCGAAGTCTCATTCTGATTATGCGCATCCTGTACTTCCATCAGCACTTTACCACACCGAAAGGCTCGGGCGGCACTCGCTCATACGAAATGGCGCAGGCATTGCTTCGACATGGACACAATGTGACGATGGTTTGCGGCAGCGCGGCTGGTGGTGAGACCGGGTTGACCGAGGCATTTGATGGCGGGTGCCGCCGCGGAAATGTGGGCGGGATTGATGTCATCGAGTTTGAGCTCGATTATGGCAACCACATGGGGTTTCTACAACGCGCCGGAGTGTTCTTTAAGTTCGCACTTTCTTCGATCCGCGTGGCTTTGCGAGAACCGGCTGATGTAGTGCTTGCGACATCGACCCCGCTAACCGCCGGTATACCGGGAATTGTCGCGCGGCTGCTCAGACGCAAACCGTTTGTATTTGAGGTTCGCGACCTTTGGCCTGAGCTACCCAAAGCCATGGGGGTAATTACCAATCCGGTTATACTGTGGTTGATGTCGATACTGGAATTGGCTTCTTATCGCAGCGCAGATCGATTGATCGGTTTGTCGCCCGGCATCGTCGAAGGCATCGCATCTCGTGGAGTCGATCCTGACACAATTGCGATGGTTCCTAACGGCTGCGATCTCGATCTATTCGCTGGGGGGCCTAAAGCATGGCGGCCTGATCGCGTGCGCGACGATCAATTGTTGGCAATTTTTGCAGGCACGCACGGCGCGGCAAATGGATTGGATGCGGTGCTAGATGCAGCGGCTGTCCTGCAACGGCGCGGCAGGGATGACATCGCGATTGCACTGATCGGTCAGGGCAGAGAGAAGCCCGCTCTGTGCGCGCGAGCAGAGCAAGAGGGCCTCAACAATGTCCATTTCCTTGATCCTGTCCCTAAGACTGAGCTGACGGGATTGATGGCAGGCGCTGATTTGGGCTTGCAGATTTTGCGCAATGTCCCTGCATTTTACTATGGCACATCACCCAACAAGTTCTTCGACTACATTGCCGCTGGCCTGCCGGTGCTTAACAATTACCCCGGCTGGCTCGCAGGCCTTATCACGGATAACAATTGCGGCTTTGCTGTGCAGCCCGAAGATGCGGACGCATTTGCTGACGCCTTGATCAAAGCAAGCGAGGCGCGCTCTGACTTGCGCGTGAAAGCTGCGAACGCGCAAGCCCTAGCGCAGCGAGAATTCGGTCGGGCCAAACTCTCTGAAAAATGGGTCGGCTGGGTGAGTTCTACGAAAGTGCTTAGCACGTCTGAAGGAGAGCCGGGCTCGATGGAGGAAAAGCCATGAAGCGCTTCTTTGATATCGTTGCTTCGACAATTGGGCTTATCGCCTTCCTTCCAGTGCTCGGCGTTATTGCTGTTTTGATCCGCATCCAGATGGGCGGGCCGGTGCTTTTTCGGCAAATCCGCCCCGGACTGGCGGGTGAACCGTTCCAGATGGTTAAGTTCCGCACGATGCGCGATGCGGTAGACAAAGCAGGCAATTCCTTGCCGGATGCTGATCGCCTAACGCGTTTGGGCCAATTTTTGCGGGCCAGCTCGCTCGATGAATTGCCCGAGCTATGGAACGTCTTTCGTGGGGAAATGAGTCTCGTCGGTCCGCGCCCCTTGTTGGTGGATTATCTGCCGCTTTATTCGCCTGAACAGGCTCGCCGACATGAGGTGCGCCCTGGTGTAACCGGATGGGCGCAAATCAACGGTCGCAATGCTCTGTCTTGGGAGGAAAAGTTCGCGCTGGATGTTTGGTATGTCGACAACAGGTCATTCTGGCTCGACGTCAAGATTATCGCGAACACTGTGCTGAAAGTCGCCCGCAAGGATGGAATCAGCGCAGCAGGAGAAGCGACAATGCCTCCTTTCACCGGAGATTCAAAATGAGAATTTGGCTGTCGCGCCCGCATATGTCTGGCAACGAAGAAGCGAAAGTTGCCGAGGCGTTTGCCTCAAACTTTGTTGCCCCGATAGGCCCGCAGCTCAACGAATTTGAAGCGGTCGTTTCAGACTATTTAGGCGGGGGACTGCACTGCGTTGCCCTATCATCCGGATCAGCCGCGCTGCATCTTGCCCTGAGGCTGGCTGGTGTTGGTCACGGCGATGAGGTTTGGGTCTCGTCGATGACATTTGCTGGCGGTGTTTTTCCCGTCAATTACCTCGGCGGCAAGCCGCGCTTTTTCGATCTCGATCCGCAATCATGGACTATCGATACGCAAATTCTTGCAGAGCAACTCGGTATTGCCGCAACTGAAGGCCGATTGCCGAAAGCAATCGTGCCGACTGACCTTTATGGACAGAGCGTTGATCTGGATCAGTTAGAGGCCCTCGCGGCGAAATATGATGTTCGCTTGGTCGTCGATTCAGCGGAGAGTGTCGGCGCGTCTTTTAGCAGCACGCGCAAAGCGGGCACGGGCGGCGATGCTGCGATCCTCTCTTTTAACGGCAATAAGATCATCACCACGTCGGGTGGCGGTATGCTCGTGACCAAACATGCCGAGTGGGCCGAAGAAGCACGGTTCCTCGCGACACAGGCCCGCGATTCAGCGCCTCATTATGAGCATTCGACCTTTGGCTATAATTATCGTCTCTCGAATATCTGCGCAGCTATTGGCCTTGGCCAAATGCAGGTCCTTGATGCGCGCGCCAAGCGCAGGCGGGCGATCTTTGCCAAATACGAACGGGCTCTGGCAGCGCCGGGCATCGACTTCATGCCTGAAGCAGACGGGCAATTTTCAACGCGCTGGCTGACCACGCTGACGATCGATCCAGAGCAAGTCGGGGCGAACCGAGAAGGAGTGCGTTTGATGCTGTTGGAGCATGAAATTGAATCGCGGCCGCTTTGGAAGCCCATGCATATGCAGCCGCTCTACAGCGGCACAGAGTATCACGGCTGCGGGGTGGATGAGCGGTTGTTTAAGAACGGACTTTGTTTGCCATCAGGCAGTGATATGTCTGATGCTGAACAAGATGAGGTGATCGAACGGATCCTAAGTTTTCTTGCCCGATAAGCCATCAAAATGCAGTGCAAGGCCCAACGTCTAAGCCGAATTGACAGCCTTTTTCTGACCTTCTTCACTGTTCGGCTGATGGTCAAATTCGGTAACCAGTTTTTTTAGCACACGAATGCAATCGTGGGTTGTACCGGCGGTTTCCAACTCGCTCAGGAGGGCCTGAAATTCTTTCCAAGGCAAGAAATGCTCATGGGCCATCTTGATGCGGTCATGCCGCGTCGCCTCAGCTTCGTTTCCGATCAATAGTTCTTCATAAAGCTTTTCGCCTGGACGAAGGCCCACTTCGGTGATTTCGATATCGCCTGCCGGGTTCTTCTCATTGCGAACTTTAAGGCCGGACAGTTGGATCATGGTCTTAGCAAGATTGATAATTTTGACCGGCTTGCCCATATCCAGAACGAAAACCTCGCCGCCCTTGGCCAATCCGCCTGCTTGGATCACCAGATTTGCGGCCTCAGGAATTGTCATGAAGTAACGCGTGATGCGCTCATCCGTGATTGTGATCGGCCCGCCAGCTTCGATCTGGCTGCGGAACAAGGGCACGACTGAGCCGCTTGATCCCAAGACATTGCCAAACCGTACCATTGAGAACCGGGTGTCCGTGCCCTTGGCAGCGTAACTCTGCAGCACTTGTTCCGCCACGCGCTTGGTCGCGCCCATCACGTTGGTTGGGCGCACGGCCTTATCGGTGCTGATCAGAATGAAATCGCGCACTTTTGCAGCCATTGCCGCCTTCACGAGTTCATGCGTGCCAAGTACGTTATTGCGCACGCCTTGCACGGCGTTGGCTTCGACGAGCGGGACATGTTTGTAGGCCGCTGCGTGATAGACCGTTTGTGGAACGTGAGTTGTGAACACGCTAGTCAATGTTTCCGGGTCAGTAACGGAGCCGAGAACAGGAACGACCTCCAATTCTTTGCCCATCTTGCTGAGGATACCAGCCAATTCGCGCTCAATTGAGTAAAGCGAAAATTCGCTGAGTTCGTATAAGACAACCTTGGTTGCGCCTTTGGCAACGATTTGGCGGCAAAGCTCGCTACCGATTGACCCGCCAGCACCTGTCACCAACACGCAGCGACCGACAATTGTGCGGCCAAGCAGCACTTCATTGGGAGCCACTGGTTCGCGTCCAAGTAAATCTTCAATCTCAACCGGACGAATGTCGCTCAACGAGATTTGTCCGCCGACGATGTCTCTCGCGCGCGGCAATATCTTCACCTCAACCTGAAGCTTACGCAGCCGTTGCAGAATTTCGCGCTGACGGCGGCGCGACACACTGGGCAGTGCCAGCAAGATATCAGTGACTGACCTTTCAGTTATGATCGCTTCAAGGTTGCTGCTGGCGAAAACGCGGTCTCCATCAAGCCGCTGTCCCGCCAGACGCTTATCGTCATCGATAAAGCCGACCGTATACATTTGCGGGTCGGAGCGGATGGAGCTTGCCAATTGTTGCCCCGCTCGACCGGCGCCATAGATCAAGACCCGGCGAACCTCGCCATTGTTGGTGCCGCGATCAAGCAGGTCGATGAAGAAGTAGCGCGCTGCTATACGCGAGCCGACAACCAGTAAGAAAAACGTCAGGGGTTGGAGTAGGCCCAAGGTACGCGGAACGCCCGGAAACCCATATACCATGAACACTCCGGACATCGCGGCAGTGTAGACGGAAAACGCTGGCAGCAGCGTGCGCATCATGCCGACGCCTGCGTAGCGGAAAATCGCGTTGTAGACGCCTGCAGACCAAAAGATCGGCACCATCAGTGCAAGTCCACCGGCCAGCATCATGCGGATTGGGGTGGTCGTTAGCTCCCACTGGCCCACACGCAGCGAGAAGGCGATCCAGATCGACAGCACCAAAAGCGACAGATCGAGTGCAAAGACGATCGCTCTCTTGCGCGCTCGTGACCAAGTCGACATGCGACTTAAAATACGAACGATGATATCAATCAACAGATGTTGCATTTGGGATGCTGTTTCCCTGAGTACGGAACCAGAAGTAGCGCCTACACTCACAAGTTCTTTGTTGCAACAATTCGAAGGGTGCGCAAAAATCGCCGGTGCAGGTTTTGTGCCGTTTTTAGTTCATTCATGGCCTGCACAACTCGAAAGCAACACTTTCGGCCTTCCTCCCAAAGAGGCCTTGCAATTGCACCGCTTACCTCTTTTCTGTCCTCGCAAATTCTGTAAGGCGTGCCTCATGGCTCAACACAATAAATTGGCAGCTGGTTTGAGATGAGCGTTACTTCGTCTCCGTCACGGCGTCGTGGCTCCTCATCTTCGGGTAGCCGCGAAGAAACCCTGCACGTTTCGCTTGCTGATGGCCATGCCTCAATGTGGGTGTGGCTGTGTCTTTTCGCTCTGGTCGTTTCATTTCTAAGCGGCAGTTCGCGGCACGATGCGGTTCAGCTCATCGCTCTAAGGCCTCTTGCTGCGCTCTTCCTAATTCCGGCGCTCTACTATCTGACACTCGAGCAAGCACGTAAGGCTTATGCGCTCTTGCTAATCTTGGGTCTCACCGCTGTATGGATGGCGATCCAACTCATGCCGCTACCGCCATCGGTATGGCAGGGTTTGCCATACCGAGATCTGGTGCAAGAACTCGATTTGCTGACCGAAGCTGGCGAAGTTTGGCGCCCCATATCGTGGGCTCCAAGCCGAGGCTGGAACGCATTGGCCAGCTTAATCGTGCCGGCCGCCGCTCTGCTGCTTGCATTGGCCATGCGGGCAAATTGGAGGGTTTTGCTGCTGCTTGTGGCGGCGCTCGGCATGATGGATGCCCTTCTCGGTCTCGCTCAACTTCTCAGTGGACGCACGAGCCCCCTGTACTTTTACGCTTTTACAAACCGAGGGTCTCCGGTTGGAATTTTCGCAAATGAAAACCACTCGGCGGTTTTCTCAGCGATAGCCTTGCTGGTAATTGTGCGCGTCGGAACGACGTTGAATGCCATCAAAGATCCCCAATGGCTCAGGTTCGCCTGGCCGCCAGCGTTCCTGATCGTCTTGCTTGCTATCTTGGCAAGCAATTCGCGCGCGGGCTTTCTAATGGCGGCGGTCGCGCTCTTCGGATCGGGCCTGCAGTTTTGGTTGGCGGCGACCTCGCGGCGCAAGCGCGCGCATCAAGGAAAAGCGCTGCAATGGCTGGCGCAGCATCCCAGAGTTTTGCTTGGCCTTTTTACATTACTGGTGATTGGGCTGCTGACGGCCTTCTACCAGATGGAACAAGCGCCGGGGCTCGAAGGCTTGATTGCGCGTGATACGTTTGACGATTTGCGCGCAAGCCTGTGGCCCGTGCTAAGTCAGATGATGAGCGCGCATTTCTGGTTCGGGATCGGCTTTGGTTCGTTCGAAGAAGTCTATCACATATACGAGCCGACCGCGCTGCTGTTGCCGACATATGTCAACCAGGCGCATAATGATTGGGCACAACTGGTGATAGAAGGAGGGGTTCCGGCAGCGATCCTCTTATTGGCAACGCTGGGCTGGATGGCATTCAGGCTACTTAGCTTCCTGCGCGATGGGGCTGCTGCGCTTCCCTCTGTTATCTTTTGGGGTGCAGTATTTGCCATTATCTGTTCAGCTTCTCTGGTCGATTACCCACTGCGCTCGCCGATTTTTCAAATCATTCTGGCTTGGTTGCTGCTGTCCTTAGCGTTAGAGCGGCGGAACAGTGAAAAAGCTTGATGCAGTCAAGCGGGCAGAGAACACGGCAAAAGGTTTAGAAAACGGTTGGTAGGACGCGAAAATTCGTTATGGCAGCCTCAGTCTCTTCGAAGGTTAAGATGATTTCTTTTTTTAAGCATGTAATTGCTCTAGGCGCCGTAGCGTCGCTTGCCGGTTGTGCGACTGATCGTACTTTCGGAGCATCGCCCAGTATCGAAGTGACGGCGCTTCAAGATTTGCCGCCTCCCACAACCGATCTGTTCTATCGGATCGGACCGCAAGAGACTTTAGATATTCTGGTTGTAGGGGCAGAGCCTCTCAGTGGTCGGTTCCTTACCGACGAACGTGGTGACCTATCTTATCCCTTGCTTGGCATCGTTAATGTTGGCGGGCTTCATCCGAGCTCTGCCTCGCAAATGATTGAAGATGGTCTGCGCGGCAAGTTTCTGCGCGACCCACAAGTGCGCATCATCCCAGAAGAGTTTGCGCGACCCACTATCTCGGTCGGCGGTCAGGTTGAAAGGCCGGGGAGCTTTTCTGCTGTAGGTAAGCCGACCTTGCTGCGGGTGGTTAATCAGGCTGGCGGTCTGGCTGAATACGCTCGGTTGGATGATGTGCTTGTGATGCGGACGGTTGAGGGGCAACGCTATATCGGCGTTTTTAACATTGGTGCAATTCAGCGTGGGAATTATGTCGATCCCGCATTGTACCCAAATGATATTGTGATGGTGGGCGATTCACCTGAACGTCGTCGCCTAGACAACATTCTGCAATTTGTGCCGTTGCTGACATCAGCATCGATCATCATTGACCGCTTGGGCCGGTGAGGATGAACACAATGGCTGGCACAGATTTAGCGACATCATCCGCGCCTGCTACCGAAGCAGCTGGCGCTTATGAGGATCGTGAGAGCTTTCATCTTGATCTAGAGCGCTATCTGATCGAAGCGCGCGCACTGAAATATTGGATTGCCGGTATTTTTGCACTTGGCCTGGTAGCGGGCCTTGTTGTTACTTTGTTGTCGACACAACTGTTCCAAGCCAACGCTCGGATTGAAATCACTCAGGTCGCGGCCAACGTCACAGACATTGATCCGGTCGAAAGCGAGGCTCGCGTTTCGGAGTTGCAATATCTCAACACCCAATATGAACTTCTGGAATCTCGATTCATGGCGGTGAGAGTATTGGAATCTGGCAACTTGCTGCGAGATGAGGAGTTTTTGGAGGTGTTCGACCTACAGGAATCTCAAGGATATTCACAGAGTTTCGTCGAAGACATTCTGCTGGAAAATATTAGCATTTCGCCGATCACACAATCAAGTTTGGTTGACTTGGGATTTTCAAGCGCGTCGCCTCAGGTTTCAGCTCGGATAACTAATTTGTGGGCGCAGGAATACATCTCAGCCAATTATGAAAAGCGGTTCGGTGCAAATATCGAGGCTCGCGACTTCTTGAGCGAACAAATCGAAGAATTGCGCGAGCGTCTTGCTATCTCTGAGCAAGAATTGGTCGATTACGCCAACGCCAACGAAATTCTCGTTCTGGAAGGGGTTGATTCCGCATCTGGTTCTGACACTGCAACACAAACTCTGATCGCGGCTGATCTGCAGGCGCTAAACAGAGCGTTGGCTAATGCTTTGACAGACCGCATAACTGCCGAGGCTGCGCTCGCATCGGGTGATTTGAGCAGTCAGGACATTGGCAACCAGCTTCGCACAGAGCTGACCACTGCAGAAGCAGAACTCGCCAAGCTGAAAGCTAATTTCGGCCCAGAATATCCACCTCTTCTGGAAAAAGAAGCGGAGGTCAATTCGCTTCGCGGATCAATCGCGTCGGATGCGCGAGCTGCCTTGGATGCAGCTAGTATTCGCGAACGCGATTTGCGCGCGCAGTTAGAGCGCGCTAAATCGCGCTTTATCGGTCAGCAGGATCAGGGCATCCAATACGGCATCCTGAAGCGCGAAGTTGAAACGAACCGCGAGCTTTACGACGCGCTGCTCCAGCGATTCAAGGAGCTCGAAGCATCGGGCGCTGGGCAGAACAACATCAAGTTGATCGATATGGCAGGTGTTCCTGAAGAACCGTATGCGCCATCGCCTCTGCGCAACGGCCTAATTGCATTGCTCGCCAGCATGATCGTTTCTGGCGGTTTAGTCTATATGCGTGTCTTGTTGAGCCAAACGCTGCGCGACCCACAAGACGTACCGCGCCGGCTTGGCATTCCTGTCCTTGGTTTGATTCCCAAGGTTCGTACGGACTCAATTGCAAACGAGATTTTGACACGGTCTTCAGAATTGAGTGAGGCATACAAGTCCGTGCGCACGAATCTGACGTTTCTGACACCGCAAGGTGCACCTCGTGCCCTAATGGTGACCTCTTCCGTGCCCTCAGAAGGCAAGAGTATCTCTTCTGCAGCACTCGCCACTAGTTTTTCTCAGTTGGGCAAGCGCACGCTCTTGATCGATGCGGATTTGCGTAACTCGAAACTCGCGACCACATTGGACGTGGATGGGCATGGCAAGGGCGGATTGGCAGCGCTCCTGACAAATAGCGCTCCGATTGGCTCAGAAGCGCTGGTCCTTGAAGATTTCGGTTTCGACTATGTGCCGATCGGTCACAAACCACCCAACCCGGTCGAATTGTTGGCTGGTCCACGTTTGCGTCAATTGATTGACGAGGCGCAGACGGAATATGATCAGATTATCATTGATGGGGCGCCGATGCTCTCGTTGGCTGACGCCATCGAACTCTCTCGAGCGGTAGATGGCGTGATATATGCAATTGAATCCGATCGGGTCAAACTGCGCGCGATCGAAAACTCTTTGGATCGCCTACGTCGCACTGGCGCGCAAGTCTATGGCGCGCTTGTGACCAAGGTTGACGAAAACAACGCAGCATATGGCTATGGCTACGGTTACGGCTATGGTTACGGCTATGGGGCCGTGCCAGAAACCGAACCTGCTAAGTGAGTCTTCTTATAAAGCGATCATCTATGTCTATCGCAAACCTACCTCGCCTGATTATCACATCCCTTGCTATGCTCGTTCTAGCGGTCGTGCTGGTCCTGCAGGCGGTGAGCGGAGTGATGTCCAAGCCGGCGCCTGATCTCGCTCTCAGCGTGCCGTTTGCTAACGGCTTAGCTAATGAGCGTTTGGCCTATCAGAGGTTCGCTAGCGAAGTCACTGATCCCAATGATCCGACTGCTGCAGCAAAAAGCGCACAAGCATTCGCCCTATCGGCGTACAAATTGAACGCTATCACGCCCAAGGCACTGGCCATTCTAGTCATGGCAGAGGGTGACCAAGCCACACGCAGCAATATGTTGAGAGCTGCTTCCCGCCTAAATCGGCGAGATGCGACGCTCCAATCCTTGGTTCTTCAAGAAGCGATCGCGGCGAATGACCATGATCGCAGCGTCGAGGCGCTTGATCAAATGCTGCGCGTCCACCCTGAATTGTCGCAAGACTTATTCCCTGTGCTGGCAGAGGCGTTGCGCAACCAGGCGAATACCGAGACATTTGCCGGCCTGCTCGATGGCAGCTCCCCATGGCACGAACGGTTCCTCAAATACGCGCTGAATGATCCAGAGCTATTGCCGATATTGGCTAAGGTGAGGTCTGAAATAACCGTTGAGGATGAGCGTTTCGATCAGCGTTTGGTCGCGGGATTGGCTAGTCGTGGAGAATTCGATCTAGCCCAGTCTGTAGTGGCTCGCGCCAATGCCGATGTTGTGGCTGTCAGCGGTTTTGGAGCGCTGTCTTGGAGTGCCCGCTTTCCACCGTTCGATTGGAAGCTGGTCGATGAGCAAGGGATCAGAGCTCAACTGGCCAGCGCCGGAGATGCTCTAGAGCTATACGTACGGGCAGGTAACGGTGGCCTATTGGCTGAACGCCTTCTGCAAGTGCCGGATGCACCTTTTGCAATCTCGGTCGATCACCGCATCGCCCCAATAGAACAAGTGCGCGACATGCGTTTACAGCTTGCGTGCGCAAACAATAACAGCGTGTTTTTGGACGAGCGATTTGGGCAATCGCCAGCCAATTTCACCGTTTCGGCTGTTCCGCCTGATTGCCAAACGACCATGCTACGGATTTTGGGGCGCGCTTGGTCCGGACGCTCGCATCTCAACGGCAACATTCACCGTATCGAAATCAAAGCTCAGTAAAATGACGAGCAGGCGAAGCCCTAGGTAAATGGCTTGTGTTCAAGACACCGTGATATCAGGCGCGTCTTCTTGTTTCATGCCGACGACATGGTAGCCCGCATCCACGTGATGCACTTCACCTGTCACTCCGCTGGACAGCTCTGACAAGAAATACAGACCAGATCCGCCTACGTCATCAATGGTCACATTGCGGCGCAGCGGCGAATTGTATTCATTCCATTTCAGGATGTAGCGGAAATCGCCAATCCCGCTCGCGGCGAGCGTTTTAATCGGTCCGGCGCTAATCGCATTCACCCGAATACCATCTGATCCCAGATCATTGGCGAGATATTGGACGCTTGTCTCCAGCGCGGCCTTAGCGACGCCCATGACATTGTAATGCGGGATGACTTTCTCCGCGCCATAATACGTCAGAGTCAGGATACTGCCGCCGCCCGTGCCGTCTTCCTGCAGGGGCGGCATCATTGCCGATGCGCGTTTGGCAACCGCAACAAGAGAATAGGCCGAAATGTTCATCGTAAGCAGGAAATTGTCGAGACTGGTGTCGACATATTTGCCGCGTAGCTCTGACTTGTCGGAAAATCCGATAGCGTGCACAACAAAGTCAATCGTTTCCCAGCGGGATTTAAGAGTATCGAACGCTGCATCAAGCGATGCCATGTCTGAGACATCGCATTCAAATGTAAAGTCACTGCCGAGTTGGCCGGCTAATGGCTTGACCCGTTTGGCCAGTGCATCGCCTTGATAGGAGAATGCCAATTCCGCCCCTTGTGCGGCCAATTGCTTGGCAATGCCCCAAGCGATTGATTTGTCATTGGCCAAGCCCATGATCAGTCCACGCTTGCCCTTCATCAGGCCCTGATCTGCAATCGCCATTCCAACTCTCTCCTTACCCGTCCTGTGTATCCGCATCGAGGCCGAAGGCGGTGTCTCGTTCTGGTTCAGCCAACGCGGCGTTCAATTCCGCCCCTATGACAAGCCCTAAGCCCACCAGCCAGAAAAAGAAAAGCGCGATTATCATACCGGCCAGACTGCCATAGGTGAGGTTATAGGTAAAAAAGCTGCGCAGAACCGGAGGCAGGGCACTAGATACAATAAGCCACCAGCCGGTGGTGAACAACGCGCCGGGCCATTTGGGATAGGTTCTGCCCCGGTAAGCCGCTGGTGTGAGCGTGTAGAACAGCATGTAGAGCGACGCGAACAAGCCCATCGCTGGCACAATGCGGGATAGTCGCAAGGTGTCTATCACTTCATTCAATTGCGGAAAGCTCGCATCGATCACTTGTTGTGCCGCTCCAATCGCAACTTGAGCGAACAGTGAGGCGAGCAGCAAGACGACCGCCCCCAGAATAAGCCCCGCCGACCAAAGCCGGTACTTCCAAAAAGCGTGGCTAGCGGTGGTTCCGTACGCGCGGCGCAATATATCGCGAATGGTCTCGATCAGGCTCGATACCGTCCACAAGGCAATACCTGCGCCCAGCCATAACAGTCCACCGCTGCGGGCTTCCATAGTGCTGCGGGCAACCGGAGCGATCACCTCTCTTACAGTGGGTGGCATGGAGACCAACACTGTCTCAATCAGGGCCGAGCTGTCCTCTTGCCCGCCAATGAGTTCGATCAAAGCCGCGCCAAGGATGAAGAATGGGAAAATCGCCAGCATGGACAGGTAGGCCAAGTTGCCAGCGTGAATGAAGCCATCATTGTACGTGCCGATTGCCGTGCGCTTTATGACCTCAAAAGCTCGTGTGTCCGGCCCTAGACGCGCCAACATTCGCTCACGCATTTGAGCTGAGGTATCGGAATAGCCGAGCAAACCCTGCGCCTCTAATCGCGCAGAGCGCCGACGCGCTTCCGGAGAAAGCGAGCGCACTTCGCGATCAGAACTGTCGGGCAGGCCGGGTGGTTCGCCTATCATCGTGGCAGGTCGCGCCTACAAGCCAAACTTCTCACGCGGACTGGCTGGATCACTCCAATCTTCTATCCGCTTGGCGAATGCGTCCAAATCTTCAGGTAGTTGAATTTCGAGCGTGACGAGCTGATCGCCGCGCTTTCCCCCCTTCATCGTCCAGCCTTTCCCGCCGAGCCGCATGACAGTGCCGCCGTTTGTGCCCGGTTTGATGGTGAGCATCACCGGTCCATCGACTGTAGGGCACTTGACCTTAGCGCCGCGCACCGCCTCATCCAGCGTCAACGGCAAGTCCATGCGGATATGGTCGCCATCGCGGCGGAAGAACGGGTGGTTTCCAACCTCGACTATGACAAGCCCATCGCCATATCCGCCGGCGCCTTTGTGGCCTTTACCTTTGAGGCGCATTTGCGTGCCGTCTTCGACACCTGCTGGCAATTTAAGATCGATCGTTTTGCCATCTGCCAGAGTGATCCGTTGATCGCGCCCAGCGGCAGCATCAACGAATGGGACGGCTAAGCGGTACTGGATGTCTGCCCCTTTCTTGGGCGGTGGCGGAGGAGGGCGCTGGCCAAAACCGCGCCGCGCGCCGCCGCGTGGCTTACCTCCCCCGAAGAGTCCTTCGAACAGATCGCCAATATCCATATCATCCGATGAAAATCCGCCGAAGTCCTCGGCGCTGTAGCGTTGGCGCGAACCGCCACCGCCAAATCCGCCGGCGCCTGGCCCGCCGCCAAAGCCGCCAAAGGGATTGGTCGGATTACCTTCCATATCGATTTCGCCCCGGTCAAATTGACCGCGCTTGGTGCTGTCGGACAGCAGATCATAGGCTTTCGTGGCGTCAGAAAATCGCTCTGCCGCCTTGGGGTTGTCCTTATTGCGATCAGGATGCAACTCTTTGGCGAGCTTTCTGTAAGCGCTCTTGATTTCCTTCTCGGAAGCCGTGCGCGCGATGCCAAGTGTGCCGTAAGGGTCAGCCATGGCGTGTTAGCTAGGTGCAACAGTGGCGCGGCGCAAGCGCTGAAACGTGCATCACCTTTCAGCAAGAACACGGAACTATGCTCGGGCAGGAGCGTTGCAGTGCCATCGGTCAGTTGGGGAGATACCGCGAGAACGCCGGGCGTTTACCTAAGTCGACCAGCGTAAGTGTGTGAAAATTGCGACGCTTGAATGCGATTTTGTCTAAATTTGGGCAAAGTCATCGACTTGTCATACAATGCGCGCTATCGAGAGTGTTGGAATTCGGAAGTTTAATTACTCAGAGGTTGTTTTTATGTTGAAGAAAAAAGTTGTAGCTGGCCTTGCCGTTCTCGGCCTCGCCACTGCTCCAGTTATGGCGCAAGTTGCTCCTGCAATCGCACCGATCGCTGATGAAAGCGAACTTGGTGGCGAAAACAGCAGCTTCCTCGCTCTTGGCCTTTTGGCTGGCATCGTTGCAATCGCTGTGTTTGCGATTGCCGATAGCGACGACGATCCCATTAGCGCGTAAGCGACAGGGTAGATCGAATTGTCGGCCTGGCCTCCTTCGGGATGCCGGGCCGATTTCGTTTGGGCGGACAATCTTAGAGATTGATCGCATGGACGGTTCACAGAGCGGGGCGGTCCAGCGAAATGCATGCTTCCCTATCGCGTGTGTGCTTCCTACATCATCATGTATGAGCGATCTTACTCTTAATCCCGATCAATTGGCGCGAAGCGTCATTCCGACCGGCGCTGACCCATTTGCGCTGTTTGATGAATGGTTTGCAGCAGCAAAGGATAGCGAGCCGTACGACCCCAATGCCGTGGCTTTGGCAACGGCCAATGCCGATGGCGCTCCATCGGCGCGTATGGTGCTATTGAAGGAACATGGGCCAGACGATGCCCCGGTGAAGGTCGGCGGCGGCGGCTTTACGTTCTACACCAATGCTGAAAGCCGCAAGGGCGAGGAAATCCGCAGCAATTCCTCGGCCAGTATGCTGTTTCACTGGAAAAGTCAGCGCCGCCAGATTCGCATTGAAGGCCGCCTCTACGAGGTCACGCCGGAGCGGGCAGACGCATATTTCCATTCGCGCCCGTTCAAGAGCCAAGTTGGCTCTGCAGCCAGCGATCAATCGCGCCCAATGGCCCAGCGCGATGACTATCTTGACCGGGTTGAGGCACTGCGCGCCAAATATGAAAGCGCAGGCAAAGTCCCGCGTCCGGTCCATTGGACCGGCTTTACTCTCGTGCCGCACACAATCGAATTCTGGATGGACCGCGACAACCGCCTGCATGATCGCCGCTTGTTTACGAGGATGGCAGATGGCGGCTGGTCAGACACACTGCTCTATCCTTAGCTAAGCGATGCAGCCGCGCGCATTCCCCTATTGGCATGTTGATGCCTTTGCAGACCAAGCCTTTGGCGGAAACCCAGCGGCTGTCATAGTGCTGGATGACTGGCTGGCTGATGATCACCTCGAGGCGATTGCGGCAGAGATAATGCTTCCGGCGACAGCATTCTTGGTCAAGCAGGTGGATGCAGATCCGCCGCGCTCTTTCTGGAATGTGCGCTGGTTCACCCCCGGTGCTGAATTGATGCTGTGCGGGCATGCCAGTTTGGCAGCTGGTCATGCCGTTATGCAGCATCACGAGGCGGATGCCGCGCACAGCAGCATCATTCTGCAATCGAGCAATTCGGGGCAGATTGAAATACGGCGTATCGGCAATGGTCAGGGCATGGGCAATTACGAAGTGCGCTTGCCCGCAATTGCGACAGAGCCGCGCGCTTTTCCCGAAGCCGAAGCCTTGCTTGGAGCGCAGCCGCTCGCCACCTATCGCAATGACGCGCGCTACAACATTATGCTGTTTGAGAGCGAACAGCAGATCTGTGCGCTTGCCCCTGACTTGGCTGGACTGGCCAAGCTTGGAAATCATCAGTTCGCCTGCACAGCTTTGGGGAGCGCCACTGATATTGTAAGCCGTGTCTTCGTGCCGGGCGCAGGGGTGGATGAGGACAGCGTCACCGGTTCGGCCCATGCCGCGCTGACACCGTTTTGGGCTGAGCGGTTGGGGCGAAAAAGCCTTTCTGCGCATCAGGCGTCCACACGCGGCGGGGACTTAACCTGCTGCTTAGAAGGCGATCACGTCTGGCTAGGCGGGCCTTGCACCACCGTGGCTGAAGGCGCTTTCTACCTTTAAGCGATATTGGCTGCGCCGCTGATGGGGCGTGCAAATAAAACTACCTCACCGGATAAAGCGCCAGCACATCAGCCGCTTGCTTTAGCATTGGTGGCCGTTCTTCAGAGTTCGAATGACCCAGTCGAACCAATGTCACTCGCTGTTCTGGCGACACTAGCACATACTGCCCCATGTGGCCGATCATTGAGAACAGGCTCGCTGGGGCGCGATCTGGAAAGAGCGGGTGCGGACGGTCTCCAGCTGGTTCGTCCATCGGGCGATTTAGCCAGGTTTGCAGCCCATAATGCGGCGATGCGGGTGAGGGCTCAATCATCGCCTCAATATAGCGGCTGGGCACCAATTGTTCGCCGCTGGGCGCGCGCCCATTGTTGCGCATGAATTCCCCGAACTTCGCCCAATCGCGGGCGCTGGCATGCATCAAGCTGCCACCGATCAGCGTGCCTGCTGCGTCAAATTCGAGCACCATCGACTCCATGCCGAGCGGTTCAAACAGCCGCTCTTGCAGATATTCAGTAACGGCCATGCGACGCCTGTCGGGATCCTTGCTGCCGGTTAGCGCGCGGGTCGCAATATCCGCCAGAATGACAGTGGTGTTGGACGAATATTCGAACTTCTCGCCCGGTTCCGCTTCAAGCGGTTGCTCTTCTGCCCAGCGCGCCATGTTGTCGCGCCCATCCAAAAAGAGCATCCGCACTTCTGACGATTCGTAGGGCGGATCGCCGGCCTCTGTATGACGCAGCCCGCTGCGCATTTGCAGCAATTGCCGCAGCGTAATCTCAGACCGTGGATCGCCGCGCCGCTGCCAAAATGGCACAGGCGCGCCTTCATCCAAACGCAACCGGCCATCTGCAACCAGCATTCCCACCATCACCGCCGTTACAGTCTTGGCCATCGACCAGCTTATATGGCGGGTGTCGGCATCATAGCCGTCACTATATCGTTCAGCGGCGAGCTCTCCATCGGCCATGACGACAACTGCGCGGGTTTCGCCCAGCCCTTCGGCAGTGAACAGATCGTCTATCTCGCGCGCCAATTGTTCGCGGGGGGCGCCAGCATTACCAGTCACAGCGCTGAGTGCCTCCTCGCTAAGCGGTGGCGGATCAGCAGGCGGAGCCTCACCACAAGCAGAAAGGGTCAATAAGGGGGCTGACAGCGCAGCCTTGGCAAAGGTAGAGGAGGGGAAACGTGCAAACATTCGCACTCAATTCCCCAAGGGCATCAGCTTGGCAATGGCAAAATCAAACATCTCCCGCCGCTCTGACAAATCGAGCATCTTTCTTTGGCTGCTGTTGCTGATTATCGCTGCCGTTGCGATTGCCGCTTATGTTTTTCGTGAGCCGATCCGCGGATATGCTGGAATAAGCACAGCCTATTCGGCGCGCATTGCCTGTTCGTGCCGCTTTGTCGCTGGGCGCAGTCTGTCAGATTGTGAAAAAGATAAGCTGGCGGGAATGGAGCTGGTTACTCTGGTTGACGATGTCGACGCCAAAAGTGTCACGGCGCGATTTCCGCTCGTCACTGATAGCACCGCGACATATCGTGAAGGGTATGGCTGTGTGATGGAAAAATGGGACGGCTGAGCCAGCCCGCCGCTGCTATCCCGCAGCGCGCGTGCCATCAATCCAGCCGCCACCAACCACGCGCTCCCCGCAATAGATGACAGCCGCTTGTCCTGGCGCGACGCCAAATTCTGGCGAGGTAAAACGGATTGTAGATGGCTCGCCATCGCCCAGCGGTCCCCGCAGCTCAATCGGTACAGGCTTGGCGAGGCTGCGCACTTTTGCCGTGAGCGGCTCATCCGGCAGATCGCCAATGCAATTGGTCTCAATCAGCTGCGCCTCATCAACGGCGAGCATGATTTTGGGCCCGACGCGCACTTCGCGGCTGTCTGCGTCTAACCCCACGACATAAAGCGGCTCTGGCTGGCCGCCAATATCCAGCCCCTTGCGCTGGCCGACCGTGAAGTGAACGATACCTTTGTGCTGACCCAGCGTTTCGCCAGTCTGTGCATGAACGATATCGCCTGGCACGCCGCCTTCTGGGCGCAGCGACTTTACGATCTTGGCGTAATTGCCGTCCGGCACGAAACAGATGTCTTGGCTATCAGGCTTGGCCGCATTGCGCAGGCCCGCGGCTTCGGCCAGCTCACGCACCTGCGTTTTAGGCAGCCCGCCCAATGGAAAGCGGATGTAATTCAGCTGCTCCTGCGTCGTGGCATAGAGGAAGTATGACTGATCGCGCGACGCATCGACCGCGCGATAAAGATGCGGGCCGCCTTGCGCCTCGACCCGGCGCACATAATGGCCGGTGGCGAGGCAATCCGCACCCAGTTCACGCGCCATGCGGAACAGATCGGTAAACTTTGGCCCCATATTACAGCGGATGCAGGGCACCGGTGTGCGCCCGGCCAGATATTCATCAGCGAACTGTTCAACCACATCTTCGCGAAATGCGCTTTCATGGTCGAAGACATAATGGGCAATGCCTAGCCGGTCGCAAACGGCGCGCGCGTCTTGAATGTCATCGCCTGCACAGCACGCACCCTTGCGCCCTGTTGCGGCGCCATAATCGTAGAGCTGCAATGTAATGCCGATCACTTCTGCGCCAGTCGCAGCAGCCAGTGCGGCTACAACAGACGAATCGACCCCGCCTGACATTGCGACCACGATGCGGGATTCGCTCGCCGGCTTGGCAAGATCAAACAATGCGGCAGCATCAAGCCCGAAATCAGGTTGGCTTTCAAGGATAGGTGTGGTGGCCATGAGAATGCGGGCACATACACAGGCTCGCCCCGGCTTTCCAGTGTTTTGCGGCGAAGGAGCCTGAGCGAGGACCGCCTGATCCTTGCTCGTTTCATGCTCATTTCGCGGTCATTATTCCTAAGGCGAGGTAAACACGAGTTTTACTTGATATTGACGAGCTCGCTTTAGAGACGAGCGAATGTTCGAAGATGTTTCATCCTTTCAAAACGCGCTTAAGGCCGAAACTGCACTGAGTCGTGCAGAGATTGTGCAAGCGGGTGATGTGCTGGGCGACGCCACTGGTGGCGCTCTTGGGCGCGCTGGCGATGCCTTGCGTGCAATAGGGTGGAATGAGCTTTCAGCACGGATCAATGCCGCGCGAGATTTGCGGCAGGAAATGCGCCGCGATGCAGCGCAAGGATCCATGAATGTGGCCAGCTTTGGCGATGCTGCCGCGAGTTATTTCGCAGCAATTGAAGAAGGCGAACGGCCCGTTAACCCTATTACTTTAGAGGGACGCAAAGCCTCAGCGGTATTGACTGTTTCAGACGAGACCGACGCGGCAAGAGGCGATCGAGAGACTACAGATGATTGAAAATCAGGACATCCGACCTGCACAGGTAATCGGCCCACTCGGAGAGCCGCTGACGATTGACGACTTGCCTTCGCCTAAGACGAAGCGCTGGGTTGTGCGCCGGAAAGCCGAGGTTGTGGCCGCTGTGAACGGCGGGCTCCTGACTATCGACGAAGTTCTCGAACGCTATGGCCTCACGCTCGAAGAGTTTGCCTCATGGCAGCGCGCGGTTGACCGTTCAGGCATGCAAGGCCTGCGCGTGACACGCATTCAGCACTATCGCGATCTCTACGAACGCCAGCTGAAGTACTGATCCCGCACAATTGACCAATTGCGGCTGGCCCTCAAGCGAGGCTCAGCCCATTTGGCGTTTGCGGCACAAAACCGCTAGACCATCCCCCATTACGGCTTAGAGAGCCGGGAACGGAGCCTCGCTTTCTTCGTTGAAGCGGCATAACCGTTTGAAAAGATAAAAGGAGGAATATGTTATGGGTTGGATTATTGCGCTTATCGTAGGCGGTGTTGCTGGATGGCTCGCAAGTCTCGTGATGAACCGTGATGCCTCGATGGGCATTTTTTGGAACATCGTGGTCGGCTGTATCGGCTCAATTGTCGGTAATATGATTGCTGGCCCGCTGCTCGGAATTAGTGGCAGTGTTCAAGAATTTTCGCTTGTTGGCCTAGGTGTTGCTGTTGTGGGCGCTGTCGTGCTGCTCGGCATCGTCAACTTGGTACAGCGTGGACGCGTTCGCTAATCGCTGACTATAGAGTTTAAAGAAAGGCGGGGCTGCATTGCGCGGCTCCGCCTTTTTTATATGCTTTTTCTTGGGCAAGCAGAAACTTATCGCTAATGCCGCTCGTCTAAGCTCAAAGTCATCAGTCGAACCGCGCATTGCTCGATTGGCCCCTTGAGCGTATGTGTATTGCGTTAGGTGAGTTATGGGTATAACACACTAACGTTTCCACGCCTGAGGTACGGCAATGAATTATGAAACATCGATAACCGCAGAAGCGGCAGACAATATACAGACGGAGGCGTCCGGTATTACCGCTGATAAGCCTCTGATCTCGCGCGGTGTTTTGATTGCTGGTATTGTCGTAATCGGCCTGCTTCTGGCGCTTGCGGCCTATGCCGTGTTTTCTGCTGACGATGGGGCGGCAGCTGCCGATGATAATTCGCAGGCGCCAGTCGTTACCGTGGTGGCGCCCGGCCAAACTACCGTTGAAGGCCTGATCAGCGCGCCCGGTACCATTGCTGCGCGGCGCGAATTGCCTGTTGGCGTGGTTGGCGAAGGTGGCCGCGTTGTCTCGGTTCCGGTGGATGCCGGCGACTGGGTCAGGCAGGGCCAGGTCCTCGCCGTAATCGACCGCTCGGTTCAGGCACAGCAAGCACAGGCTCAGGCGGCGCAGATCTCTGTCGCGCAGGCCGATGCGAATCTGGCGCAGGCCAATCTTGACCGCGCCCTCCAACTGGTTGAGCGCGGCTTTATCTCCAAAGCTGATGTTGATCGTCTTACCTCAACGCGCGATGCGGCAAATGCCCGTGTTCGGGTCGCTCAGGCACAGCTTGGTGAATTGCGCGCCCGCAATGCCCGCCTCAATATCGTGGCTCCAGCGGCAGGTTTGGTACTTGCCCGCAATGTTGAGCCGGGTCAGACCGTTTCCGGCGGAACGCCTGCTCTATTCAGCATTGCTCGCGGCGGTGAAATGGAAATGCTCGCTCAAGTCAGCGAAGCGCAGCTCGCGAGTCTTGGGCAAGGTATCCAAGCCAGCGTAGTGCCCACCGGTTCGGAAAAGAGCCTCACGGGCCAAGTCTGGCAGATTTCGCCCACAGTCGACGCCCAGAACCGTCAAGGCACGGCGCGTATTGCGCTGCCTTACGCTCAGGAACTGCGCCCCGGCGGCTTTGCTACAGCAGAGATCAAGAGCGGCACGGTGGTGGCCACTGTTCTTCCTGAAAGCGCGGTTTTGGCCGATCGCCAAGGCAGCTATGTCTATGTCGTCGGCGATGAAAAGAAGGCAGAGCGCAGGCGCGTAAAAACCGGCATGGTGACGGATAGCGGGATCGTGATCACAGAGGGTCTTTCCGGCAATGAGCAAATTGTGCTGCGTGCGGGCGGGTTCCTGACCGAAGGCGAAGTCATCGCGCCTAAACTGCTTGAAGAAAGCTAAGCGCTATGGGTTTCCGCAACATCTCTGCATGGTCGATCCGTAATCCAGTGATTCCATTGGTTGCGTTTGCCGCGATGTTCCTCGCCGGATTGCTCAGCTTCAACCAGATGGATGTGGTCAACAACCCGGATATTGAATTTCCGGGCGTCAATATCACAGTCTCCCAGCCTGGCGCTGCTCCGACTGAAATTGAAAACCAGATCACGCAAAACATCGAATCGGCGGTCCGCTCGCTGAACGGTGTGCGCAACATCTCGTCCACCGCCAGCGAAGGCAACTCAAACACCTTTGTTGAGTTTGAGCTGGGCATTGATCCCAATGTCGCGGTTGCTGAGGTTAAGAACGCTGTCGATAGCACGCGCGGGAGCCTGCCCGATGGCATCCTTGAGCCGCGGGTAAGCAAAGTAGATATCGCGGGCGGCTTCCTCGGCATTTATGCGATTGAAGCCAACGACATGACGATTGAACAGCTTAGCTGGTTCATCGATGATACCGTGTCAAAACGGCTGCTTTCGATTGAGGGTATGGCAGAGGCAGGCCGGTGGGGCGGTGTGAACCGCGAGATCGAAGTCATTCTTGATCCTCAGCGCCTGCAGTCGCTTGGCGTTACCGCAGCCCAAATCAACCAAGCCTTGCGGGTGGACAACATTGATGCCGCTGGCGGCATGGCGGAAATTGGCGGCGCACGGCAATCTGTGCGGGTGCTAGGCAACACTGAAACGGCCTTTGAACTGTCTCAGCGGCAAATTCGGTTGAACAATGGCAATTCGATCAAGCTTGCCGATGTGGCCCGTGTGCGTGACGGTTTTTCTGAGCGCACGTCGATCAGCAAGGTGCGCGATAAGGAAGTCGTGAACTTCTTCATGTCGCGGGCTAAAGGCGCCTCGGACGTAACCGTTTACGAAGAAGCGCTGACAGTTATCGACGAAATTGAGGCAGCAAATCCCGGCGTTAAATTCATCCCGCTGTTCAACACCGTCAAATACACCAAGGACCAATATACCAGCTCTATTTCGGCTATGGTCGAAGGGGCCGTGCTTGCGGTTGTGGTGGTGTTCTTCTTCCTTCGGGATTGGCGTGCGACTTTGATTTCGTCGGTTGCCATACCGCTCTCCGCAATCCCAACCTTCTGGTTCATGGATCTGATCGGGTTCAACCTGAACCAGATGTCGCTGCTCGCGCTGGGCCTTGTCGCCGGGGTTTTGGTTGATGATGCGATTGTTGAGATTGAAAACATCGTCAGACACATGCGAATGGGCAAATCCGCTTATGAAGCGTCGATCGATGCAGCGGACGAAATCGGCCTGCCGGTTGTTGCCACCAGTTTCTGCATCATCGCGGTGTTCTTCCCCGTCGGTTTGATGCCGGGGATTACCGGGCAGTTCTTCAAGAATTTTGGCCTCACGGTTGTGATTGCGGTGCTGATGAGCTTGGCCGTGGCGCGGATGATCACGCCTATGCTCGCAGCTTATTTCTTGCGCGCCGAAGGCCATGCCGCACACGGCGAGGGCAAGTGGATGGACCGGTATTTGCGCGTCCTTAACTGGTCGCTCGACAAGTCAAAGATGCTGGCTCGTCGAGAGGGCGTTGATGCCCCGCGCTACCGCTGGCTCTACATCGTGTCCCTGTTGCTGAGTGTGATCGCCCTGTTGGGAGCCACTGCTGCCGGCATGTTTATGAGCTTTGGATTGGTCACAGAGATGGCAATCCCGACAAGCGTCGCCGGACTCGTTTCCAGCGATCCCAACTCTTTCGCATTTGGTTTCGTGGCGAAAGTGTTTGAGTTCTTCTTCCTCGCCCTAGCCTTGGCGATTGGGTTCTTTGCTGGATGGCTCGTCTTCAAGATCATTGGCCTGCTCGCTCGTCTAAGCAGCGGTCAGTTTTCGCATAGCGTAAAATACCTCACCGCGCGCTTTTATGATCACCGCGTTTGGATGCTCGGTGTCGGGTATTTCTCTCTCCTCCTCACGGTTTTGCTCATGCAGCAAACTCCGTTTCAGGTGTTCCCGGATATTGACGACGAAAACGTCCGGGTTGAGATTGAGATGGTGCCCGGAACAACTTTGGCAGACACAGAGCGCGTGACCGATCAGGTTTCGCAATTGCTTTATGCTCAACCTGAGGTGGAATTGGCGCTGGAGCGCGTGCGTCAGGGCGCAGCGACGATGTTCGTGACGCTCGCAGAGGACCGGCAGAAAACCTCGGTTGAATTCACCCGTGAACTTGGCCCGCAATTGGCGCAGATCGCTGATGCCCGCGTTCGCTTCCAGAACGACAATGGCCCGGGTGGCGGTGGCAGCGGCCGTGATTTCACGATCATGCTGGCAGGTTCTGACCCGGAATTGCTGAACAATACCGCGGCCCAATTGGTCCAGGAAATGAAGGCGCTCGATTCGCTCGTCGCACCGCGCATCAATGCTGATATTCCGCGACCCGAAATCATCGTCCGCCCGCGTCAGGAATTACTCGCAGAACTTGGCGTCTCGACCATCGCGTTGAGCCAGACAATCCGCATCGCCACGATGGGCGAGATTGACCAAAACGCGGCGAAATTCTCTCTATCAGACCGCCAAGTGCCCATTATCGTGCGGCTGCCGACCGAAGCGCGAGAAGATCTGACGACGATTGAAAACTTGCCAGTGCCGACTTCTGGCGGCGGATCGGTGCCGCTGGGTTCGATTGCTGAAATTTCCTATGGATCAGGACCGACTTCAATCCAACGTTATAATCAGAACCGCCGCGTGTTCGTTGGCGCGGATCTAGCCTCGGGTTTCCTGCGCGGAGACGTTAACGCGCAGATTGAGGAATTGCCGACGCTTCAAGACCTGCCGACCGGTGTGATCCGCGATGCCGTGGGTGAAGCCGAGTTCGAGGCCGAGCTGGCATCCAGCTTTAGCACTGCAATTCTAGCGGGCGTTCTACTGGTGTTCGCTGTGCTGGTGCTGCTCTACAAGCGTTTGATGAGCCCGCTGGTCAATATGACCTCGCTCGCGCTTGCACCCCTTGGCGGTATCTTTTTGGTGTGGCTGGTTGGCCAACCGCTTTCCATGCCGGTCCTGATCGGGATATTGCTGCTGCTTGGCATTGTCTCCAAAAACTCGATCCTGCTGATTGACTTCGCGATCGAGGAAATGGCCGAAGGCACTGAGCAGTTTAAAGCTATTGTTGAGGCGGGTCATAAGCGCGCGCAGCCCATTGTGATGACCACGGTGGCGATGACAGCGGGTATGGTTCCAACGGCGCTTTCCCTGTCGGGCGATGGCGCATGGCGTGCGCCAATGGGAACGGTGGTTATCGGCGGCTTGATCATGTCGACCGTGCTTACCCTGCTGATCGTTCCGGCCGGTTTCAGCCTTGCTGACAGCTTTGAACGGCGCGTCGGGCCTTGGATGCGTCAACGCTTCCTCACCTATCGTCCAGGGGACGAAACCAGCAGCAACGAACCGCCAGTGCCAACGCCTGAGGGCGCCAAACCTGCTGCGATCCCAGCCACGCGTTTGCCGCCAGGGGCAGAGCCCGCTGAATAAAGCACGCACCAGCGATGCAGAGTTTGTGACTCAATCAGCGCCTCTAACCTTTGGCGGAGAACCGCTAACGCAGGACCGCGCCCGGCGCATGCGTTGGACCGCAACCGGCCTGTTGGTGGCGATGGCGGTGCTGTTTTTCACCACCCACCCCTATATCGAACTGCATCCGGCTTGGGGTTATGTGAATGCCTTTGCTGAGGCCGCAATGGTCGGCGGTCTTGCCGATTGGTTTGCGGTCACCGCATTGTTCCGCCACCCGCTGGGTCTGCCGATCCCGCACACCGCGATCATCCCTGAAAACAAAGATCGTATCGCGGATACGATGGGACAGTTTCTGCGTGAGAACTTTCTGACACCGACGGTCGTTGCGCGGCGCATGTCAGGGATGAATGTGGCGCGGGCCGCTGGCGATTTTCTGGTCGCGCCTGCGCGCAGTGCGAGCGGGCCAGATCCGCGTTCGCGCATTACTGGCGGGGCGGCGGAACTGCTCGCAGAAGTCTTGGAATCGCTCGATCCAGACCGACTCGGCAATCAGGTTCGCAGTGGGCTTGGCAACCAATTTGCGAAGATCGATGTGTCGCCCCTGCTCGGAAGGATGCTGGAAAGCGCAATTGCCGACCAGCGCCATATGCCACTGATGGATGGATTTATCCGCTGGGCGGGCCTGACGCTGGAGGACAATGAAGAAACGGTGCGTGAGGTGATCCATGCCCGCGCCAATGCCGTGCTGCGGTGGACGGGCCTGGATGAGCGTATTTCTGGTTCTGTGCTCGATGGCCTCTACAAGCTACTCGCAGAAGTGCTGGTCGACCCCGAACATCCGCTGCGCAGCAAAATCGAAGAGGGCTTGCAGCAGCTCTCCCAAGACTTGCAGTATGATGACACCACGCGTGAGCGGGTGGAAAGCATGAAGCGCGACTTGATTGAAAACCCAGCGGTTGCCGAATGGTGGATGGGCGTATGGGAGCGTATTCGCCGTTCTTTGATCCGCCGTGCGCGCGAAGCTGATAGCGAGCTGGGCAATGAAATGCGCAAAGGATTGGCCGAGCTCGGCGGTGCGCTGAAACAGGATGAGCGGCTGCAATTGCAGATAAACCGCTTTGCCCGGAGGACGTTGGTCGGCATTGCCACGCGTTATGGCAATGAAATTGTGACGCTGGTTTCTGACACGGTAAAGCGCTGGGATGCGACGACAATTACCGGGCGGATCGAAGGTGCGGTTGGCCGCGACCTGCAATTCATTCGCATCAATGGCACTCTGGTTGGCGGATTTGTCGGTATGACAATACACTTCATAATTTCGTTTTTCTGAGGCGTAACAAGGGCGGCGATTGGCACTCGCGCCCGTAAATCTACGTAGGCGCGTGGAAGCATTGCCTTTTCCATAACGGCCTATCAAACCAGCATGACAATTGCTGAAAACACGCCCGAACCGCGCACCATCACCCTTGCCGCTGGCGCGCAAGCTGTGATCAATGGCGCGCTAATCACCGCAAGCATCCCGTGCGAGATTGAGGTCGGTTCGGGCGCATTCGTGCTAACCGGGCGATCCTTGTGGCGTGAAAGACGTGCAGGTCCGGATGCAGCCGCAAAAGAACTGTATTTCACCATGCTTGAGGCCAGCGCGTCATTGGGGGCCTTGGCCACCATCCGTTTTCAACTGTTTGCGCTGCTCAATTGGATCGTGTCGCAAGAACGGACACACCGCGCTCAGAAAGAATGTGCGGCGTGCGCTGCGGCTTTGATCGCAGGTGACGAAAAGGCCGCGCTGGCCAGTGCGCGCCGTTTGGCCGAGGCGCAGACCCCAAGTGAAAGCGACCGAATTCCCGCGCGGGGCAGATTGGGTGAGCGGCGGGAAGGCCGGTTGGTGGGGAGTGGAGCGTAAGTCCTATATGCGCCCGCTGATCAGCGCCCGATCTGATAGGTAATCGAAGTCGTGTAGTAAGATTTAAATGGCTTTCTCTCTGAATCGAGAGCGGGTCTGAATTCCGCCTTTTGCATTTGTTGGCAGGCTGGTGATTGTAGGCGATCGGTTGCGGTCACACCGTTTATGACGCAATCGGTTACGTTCCCATTTTCATCTATAAGCACTCGAAGTCGGACAATCGCTTGCTCCCCAGCAGCCACCGCTCGGGTCGGATAGGTTCGCTGGATGCGTTTTGTGACCGACTCCGCATTTTGCCATTGCGGTAGCTGCTTTGCCGACAAGTGCTTCTCGGCATCCAGCCCCCAATCTGTCAATAGGCCTTGGGTACACTGATTCATCACCCCAAAAGCCTCAGCGAGCGGGCCAGTGTGTAGCTGTACTTCGCGCCCGCTTTGCCTTAAGCCGACGAACTCGATTTCCTCGCCGGCTTTCACATCAAGCTGATTTGATAGGTCGTCCTTAGCTTCCTCGAACGCCAACCCGGTCGCCGGATAAACAGACGAATAGACCATCGCCGAGCCCAAATCCCCTAGGTCGCCCTTGAATGGTTTGCCCTGCCAAGCTTTCTGACGCGAATTGAACCGCAGAGCCGTGCTTTTTCTACTCTTGAAATAATCGAATGATGGTCCGGCGACAGTTAAGCCGAACGACGCATTTGGCGAGTGCTGCTCAAAAATGATGGCATGACGGTTGTCGCCCTCGCCGAATGTGCGAACCATTCGGCATTTTTCTGCGGCGAAATCTATGTGCCAATTGCTGCTTGGCGTCAGGACTACCGGTTCCTTAGCATGCAAGTTATCATGATGTACTGCGAGCGACGTCAGTGCAACAGCGGCGATAGCAAAAGAAAAACCCCTCATTCCGCGCAGATAGCGCAGAAGAGGGGCTGATCAAGAGCAAATATTGAAGCGTTATCAGAGCTTTTGCGTCAACTCCGGCACTGCGTTGTAAAGGTCAGCGACCAAGCCAATGTCGGCAACCTGGAAGATCGGAGCATCTTCATCCTTGTTGATCGCGATGATCACTTTGGAATCTTTCATTCCGGCCAAGTGCTGGATCGCGCCGGAGATACCGATCGCGATGTACACTTCCGGGGCGACGATCTTGCCAGTTTGGCCGACCTGATAATCGTTCGGGACATAGCCTGCATCCACCGCCGCGCGCGATGCGCCGATGGCTGCGCCCAGCTTATCGGCAAGCGGGGTGATAACGCTTTCAAAGGTTTCGCTGTCTTTAAGAGCGCGTCCGCCGGACACAATCACGCCCGCGCTGGTCAACTCTGGACGGTCGCCGCCATCTGCAATTTCCGCGCTTACAAAGCTGGATGTGCCAGCATCGCCAGGGCCGCTTGCGTCTTCAACGCTCGCTGAACCGCCAGTGGTTTCGGCCTTTTCGAACGCGGTGCCGCGTACGGTGATGACCAGTTTGGGATCAGCAGACTGCACGGTTGCAATCGCATTGCCCGCATAGATTGGACGGGTGAAAGTCTTATCGCCTTCAACCGAAAGAATGTCCGAGATTTGCATCACATCAAGGTGTGCTGCAACGCGCGGTGCGATGTTCTTGCCGTTGGTGGTTGCTGGCGCGAGGAACGCGTCATAACCCTCCATCAGACCTGCGATCAGCGGAGCAACGTTTTCTGCCAAGGCGTTGGCATAGGCTGCATCATCGGCCTTCAGCACTTTTGAAACGCCGGCGATTTGCGCCGCTTCATCGGCAACGCCGCCGCAATTGTGGCCTGCTACCAGGGCCGTAACATCGCCCATTTTGCCTGCTGCGGTGACAACCGCAAGGGTGGCGTCATTGACGCTTGAATTGTCGTGTTCGACGAGAACCAGAGTGTTCATGTCTGTCTTTTCCTTGTTCTACTCAGCCGCTTACGCGATGCCCAATTAGGCAATCCCAAGCGCTTTGATCTTTGCAACCAGTTCATCCACGTCGGCGACCTTTTCACCGGCCTGACGGACGGGCGGTTCAGCGACATTGGTGGTGGTGAGGCGCGGGGCGATGTCGACGCCGAAATCACTCGGCGTTTTGGCATCGAGAGGTTTTTTCTTTGCCTTCATGATGTTCGGCAGAGACGCATAGCGCGGCTCATTCAAGCGCAGGTCTGTCGTAACAATCGCGGGCATTGTCAGCTTAACCGTTTCCAGTCCGCCATCGACTTCGCGCTTTACGACGACGCTGTCGCCGTCAACTTCGACGGTGTTGGCAAACGTGCCTTGCGGGCGGCCCATTAGCGCCGCGAGCATCTGGCCGGTTTGGTTGGAATCGTCAGAGATTGATTGCTTGCCCAGCATGATCACACCGGGCTGCTCTTCTTCAGCGATCGCTTGGAGGATTTTAGCCACAGCGAGCGGCTCCACTTCCTCATCAGTTTCAACCAAAATCGCGCGGTCTGCACCCATAGCAAGCGCGGTGCGCAGCGTTTCCTGCGCCTTTGCTGGGCCGATGGAAACTGCGATGATTTCTTCGGCCTTGCCCGCTTCCTTGATGCGGATCGCTTCTTCAACAGCGATCTCGTCGAACGGATTCATGCTCATTTTGACATTGGCAAGATCGACACCGCTGCCGTCCGCTTTGACGCGCGGCTTAACATTGTAATCGATCACCCGTTTGACGGGGACGAGGATTTTCATAGCGTTTCCTTCCTTCACGCAAAATTCTTGAAGCTGATCTAGCTTGCGTTTACGTAAACGTCAAGCAAGTCATGCCTGTGAATGGTCTCTCGAAAACGGTCCTCGCGCGGCTGCGTTCCTACGTCAAGCCTGCCTTTTTTGCATGTGTCTGTTATGGCGGTCAGACATTATAGAGCAGTAGAAGGCGCGGTGAGTTGAGACGAACGATTACAAAAAACGCAGCGGCACTCGCGGCCGTGATTCTAGCGGGAGGATGCGCAACCGCTACGCTGGCTACTAACAGTATGGGCGGCAATGCGGCAGGCGATGCGGCGGACGAAACAGCAGCCAAAGTGCGCACGCAAGCTATTGATTGCAGTGAGGCTTACACCACATTGGCGATGAACGAATGCCTCGCCAAATCGTTAGCGCAGGCCAACGAACGGCGAACACAATATCTTGCAGCCGCCATTGAAAGATATGGGGATCGGCCAGCGCTTTCTCAAATGATCAACGCCAGCGATGTCGCATTTCAAGCTTATCGCCAGGCGGAATGCAGCGCGGTTTATGACGATTGGAAAGAGGGCAGTATTCGCGGCATCATGTCTTTGACATGCCGGATCGCCATGACAGATGCGCGTACGCATACGATCTGGCAAAACTGGCTGACATATCCAGACAGCACGCCGCCTATTTTGCCGGCGCCCAAGCGAACACCTTAGCGCTTGGTTTAGCCCGGAACCTCGCTCCAGACCGCATATTCCTCGGCCAAATTCATAAACGCTTTAGCCTCTGGCGCGGTGCCAAATTGATGCGGCGCTCCGCTGCTCATTCTTGGTAGGCTCTCGTCGCAAAAGAATGCCGCAAATGGAGGAAAGCTTGCCGCGTCTTCTAACATGGGCGTGCGGATATTCACCATTCCAGAAAGGCTGTCTGGCTCAGAGTAAATCCAGCTAAAGCAGGCAGCGCAAAAGTTATGCTTCCCATCTGAGTTGCACGCACCCACAATGACCGTGCCAGCCAACAATTCAAATTTGCACTCATCGTAAAGGGCGCTCAGCGAATACGGCCCCGCAGTCATGCGCTGACATTCAATGCAGTGACATGCGCTGGTGAGCAGCGGAGGGCCCGATACCTCAAAGCGGACAGTCCCACATCGACACTGCCCACTATGTTGGGTCAATCCTTAACGGCCTTCTTACCTCGTGAGAGAAACTTCGGCGGCTCAGAATAAATGATCGCCTCAGGCGCGACTTTGCGCGAGATTGTGCAACCGGCGCCAATCCGCGCCCATTGGCCGATAGTGTGGCCAGGAAGCACACAAGAATGCGTCCCGAAAAACACACCCTCTTCCACTTTGACGCCGCCGGTGATGTCAACATGCGCGCTCAAGGTCGCGAAATCGCCGATTTCCGCGTCATGACCGAGGCCCGAATAGGCGTTGATATGCACATGGCGTCCCGTATTGGTATGCGGATACAGGCCACCTGCGAAGGCGACCACTGTGCCAAGGCCGATTTGCGCGGTTTCGTCGATTTGGCTGACGGGATGAATAATTCGCGTGAATTTCGCGCCTTCACGTTCCAGCTTTTCACACAAATATCGTTTGGTTAGAGGGTTGCCGACAGCGCAAATATACAGGGCCTCGGGATCAATCTGATGGTTAGCGATCACCCCTGATATCTCATCTTCCCTGCCACGCTCACGCATGTAGCTGGGATCATCGTCGATGAAACTAATGCTATCGAACGCAGCCGAGCCTGCGGCCATCATAGCTCGAGCGATCATGGCAACCTCGCCGCCAAATCCGCCAGCGCCGACAATAATAAGCTTCGTCATGCGGGCCTAAAGCCTCCATCAAGCAGGATAGATTCGCCGGTGATCCAGCGACCGCCGGGTGACATGAGATAAAGCGCCAGGTTCGACACGTCTTCAGGTTGCCCAAAGCCCAGCGGGTATTGCGCTTCAATCCGTTCGCTGGCGTTGTTTACGCCGCCATCGACATACTTTTGGTGCATTTCGGTCACAACATTTCCCGCAGCAATCGTATTCACTGTGATCCCGCGCTTGGCGCATTCCGGCGCGGCAATATTAGCCATCTGTGCAATCGCGGCCTTTGCTGAGCCATACAGAGCGAGGCCTTGAGCGGGCTTGAAAGCGCTCGCCGAGGACATCAAGACAATCCGGCCACCATCTTCCATCACCGACTTGCGCAAAGCGGTGCCAATGATCGCAGAGGTGCCACGAACAGATGCGTTGTAGAGCAGATCGAAGGTGCGGTCGGAAGCTCCCTTCATCGATTGAATGGTGTTCGCTCCGGCGCAATGGAACATGCCATAGACCGGACCATGCTCTTTCGTAGCGGCGCGGATCTTTTTCACGAATTCATCGACGCTTTCGATGGCATCGGTGAACCTTGAGTGGCCATCGCCCGGACATTCGTCGAGAGTTTGCGCAAGTCGCTCTTCATCGCGGCCAAAGGCTAGGATGCGTGCACCATAATTTGCCGCGGCGACTGCAAAGTCGCGGCCTAGGCCGGACGATGCGCCAGTAACCAAAATCAACTTCCCGGCGAGAAAATCAGGCGCAAACATTACGCAGCCTCATCGACAAGGTAGGTCGGGATAGCGTCAAGCTGCGCATGCAAGGCGGACCAAGACAAACCGACACCAAATCCGCACATGACGGCGCAATGGGATTCTGCCGGGCCGTCTGTCACAAATGCGAGCGGTATCGATGCGCTTGAGGTGTTGCCGTACCGATCTAAGTTCACGATGACATCTTCAGGTGCGAAACCAGCCTTGCGTCCAATTGTCTTGAGGATCAGCTCATTCGCTTGGTGAAGATAGAGTTTGTCGACAGCACCCGGTTCAGACTGAGCAAAGTCTAGCAATTTGCCGATTGCTTCGGGAACGACCGTGGTGGCGAAGCCAAAAACGCTGGCCCCGTCCATAAACAAACGGCCTTCGGTCACTTCACCTGACAGTTCATCGATATCCGCGCTTGCCGCGCGTGATGCACTCCCTGGCATGATAATGGCACGGTTTCCAGATCCGTCCGAACCAACGAGGAAGCGCCACCTGCCTGCCCCTTCGCGCTTGCTAACCAATGTCGCAGTGCCTGCGTCGCCAAAGATTGGCGCGGTAGAGCGATGTTCCGGGTCAACAACCTTCGAACTTGTATCACCGGCTAGCAATAGCACACGTTCCACGCCACCGCCCGCGATAAGAGAAGCAGCCAGCCACAATCCATACGTGTAGCCGGAGCATCCGAGATTGACGTCGAATGAAGCGACGGACCGAGGCAATCCAAGCCGATCCTGAGCAATAATGGCCGAGGCAGGAAGATCGTAGTCTGGCGTTTGGGTGACTAATATGACAGCCCCGACGCCGTCGAAACTATGACCTTCATCGAACAACTTTTGAGCAGCATCGACGCATAGATCAAGTGTCGTCTGCTCTTCTACAACCCGGCGCTCAAGGATGCCGGTTGATTTGCCAAACCGGCGCGCGAACTTTTCGCCAAAGCGACTTTCAAAAGCGTCGTTGGCAACATTCTTTGAAGGCACCGCAGCAGCGATCGCATCAATAGCAATGTCGCTAAAGCTGGAAAGGCCTTCGTTTGCCATTCTATTCGCCATTGGCAATCGTCATGACTTCACCATAAGTTTTGCACTCAGCCAGCGCCTCACCTTCGACAGTCGTTCCGAAATGTTCGTCTATCAGGGCGATCACGGTCACAATAGTCATCGAATCCCACATTTCAGATTCCTCGAGAACATAACCTTCGAGCAGCACATCTTCTTCAACCTCAAGAGTGTCGGCAAACACTTCGCGAAACTCATCACTCATTATAAAACCCTCAAAACTTAATAGTACAGCCGGCCCAAGATAGGCCGACTCCAAAACCTAGCAGCACGCCCGTCTGGCCGCGCTCGATGTGTCCTTTATCGATTGCCCTCGAAAGTGCAATCGGGATGGTGCTGGACACGGTGTTGCCGACATCCGCGAAATCGACAATCATTTGCTCATCTTGCAAGCCTAGTTTGCGCTGCAATTGCTTTAGAATGAAGCTGTTTGCCTGATGCAGAATGGCGAATTCGACATCCGCTTTGGCCATATCGGCCTTTTGCAGCAGAGTTTCGAACATCGGCGGGATTTCGCGCAAAGTGAAATTGAGCACCGCAGGCCCGTCCATATAGAGATCTTCAATGGCGCCGCCATCTGCAGTGCGCATACCGCTGTTCTTCACAATTAACTTATCGGCGCCGCTACCATCCGAGCCGAAAACAAAGTTCTCAAGTGTCGATTCGCCCGTCTCATCGCGCGCGATAATCGTTGCCGTCCCTGCGTCGCCGAAAATGGTTCTGACACTAGGATCATCATCACCGACCAATTTAGAATATCCGTCGGCGGTGAGGAGCAACACCGTTTTGGCGACATTTGCATCTACCAAAGATTTGGCTAGGGCAAGGCCATGGAGATAGCCTGAACATCCTTGATTGATGTCGATCGCGCCGATCGTCGAAGGCAAGCCAAGCCGATCCTGAATGATGCAAGCGCTGGTCGGCAAAAGGTAGTCTGGCGACTGGGTGCAGAAGATCAGATAGTCGATCTCTGACCGGAATTCTGGGCGCGTGTTGAACAGGTTCTCAGCCGCTGAAACCGCAAGATCGGACGGCGTTTCATCCGGCGCTAGGACATGACGCTGCTCAATGCCAAGCTTTTTTACTATCTTGTCTGCGGTCCAACCCGCAAAACCCTCAGCCAACTCTTTGTTACTGAGTATCTTGCCTGGCAGCGCTACGGCCACATCTTCAATGCGGCTGCTCATGCTGCACGCGCCAGTCGCTGGACGATTGCTCGAGATGATCGCAGTTCAATACTTATCACGCCGCCTGTTTCACCTCAGCGACGATTTTCTTCGCAGCATCGCCCAGATCATCAGCTGCCACAATTGGCAGGCCGGAATTGGCGAGGATTTCCTTACCCTTGGCGACATTCGTTCCTTCAAGGCGAACGACCAATGGCACAGAAAGGTTCACGTCCTTCGCCGCTTGAACGATACCATCGGCGATAATGTCACACTTCATAATACCGCCAAAGATGTTGACCAGAATGCCCTCAACCGCCGGATCTTTGAGGATGATTTTGAACGCCGCCGTCACCTTTTCGGTTGTCGCGCCGCCGCCCACGTCAAGGAAGTTGGCTGGGAATGCGCCGTTCAGCTTAATGATGTCCATTGTCGCCATGGCGAGGCCAGCGCCGTTGACCATGCAGCCGATATTGCCGTCTAGCTTAATGTAAGCAAGATCATATTCCGATGCTTCGACTTCCGCCGGGTCTTCCTCGGTCTCGTCGCGCATTTCCTCAATCGCTGGGTGGCGATAGAGCGCGTTGCCATCAAAGCTCATCTTTGTGTCGAGCACCAGCAATTGCGCGTCTTTGGTTTCAACCAGCGGGTTGATTTCCAACATCTCGCAATCGCTCGCCATAAAGGCGGCATAGAGTTTCGCGGCAAGTTTTTGGCACTGCTTGTTGAGGTCGCCTGTCAGGTTCAGAGCGAAAGCAACCGCGCGGCCGTGATGCGGCATAAAGCCTTGCGCGGGATCAATCGTGATCGTGGTGATCAGCTCAGGCGTGTTGTGCGCGACATCTTCAATATCCATCCCGCCTTCGGTTGAAGCGACCATGGCGACTTGCCCGCTGGCCCGGTCGACGAGCATCGCGAGGTAATATTCGCTTTCAATATCGACGCCGTCAGTGACGTAGAGGCGGTTTACTTGCTTGCCCTCATCGCCGGTCTGGATTGTCACCAATGTGTTGCCAAGCATTTCGCCTGCGTCTTTTTCGACGTCTTCGATTGACTGGGCAAGGCGCACGCCGCCTTTCGCATCTGGGCCAAGCTCTTTGAATTTGCCTTTTCCGCGGCCACCGGCATGAATTTGCGCTTTCACCACATAAAGCGGTCCGGGCAGCTTTTTCGCCGCCTCAACCGCCTCACCAACGCTCATCGCCGCATGGCCATCAGGAACAGCAATTCCGTGTTCCTTGAGCAATTCCTTGGCTTGATATTCGTGGATGTTCATGGGTGAGCGTGTCCTTGATAAGCAAATTGGGCAGATGGTCATCGTGCTGCGCTGCGGCAACATATGTTTGCACATGCCTAAGCATGGATTGAGTGACTTGAAAAGTGGGGTTTGTGCGGCCACGAGGATAGCCACGCATGATTGATCACCAACGCCTAGAAGGAATTGTCCGAGAAGCGGGGCGAATTGCGCATTCGCGCTGGCCGGGCGACGGACATAACCTGGCAAGCTGGGACAAGACGCCCGGCGATCCGGTGAGCGAGGCGGACTTAGAGGTTGATACATTCCTGAAACGCGAACTTGGCGCTTTGCTGCCGTCAGCGGGCTGGCTGTCGGAAGAGACAGCGGACGACGAATCGCGATTGAAAAAGGATTTGATCTGGCTGGTCGATCCCATCGACGGAACGCGTGATTACATTCGCGGCCGCACTGGCTGGGCGATTTCGGTCGCGTTGATCAGTTCTGGCAGACCGCTCATCGGTATGCTCTCAGCGCCAGCACGCGGCGAGGAATGGCTGGCGCAGGCGGGCCAGGGGGTGACGTTGAATGGTGCGCCGATCGCCGCCTCTCGCCGGAGTGAATTTGCAGGTTCGCGCATTCCCATTGACCAATTGCCGTCACCCGATTCGGACCTCGTCGTGGTCGATAAGCCCAATTCAATCGCGCTGCGAGTGGCAATGGTGGCCGCTGATCACGCTGATCTGGTCGCGACATTGCGGTGGGGATTTGAATGGGATGTGGGCGCAGCGGCCTTAATTGCACGCGAAGCGGGTGCGGCGGTAACTGACGCTTTCGGCAAACCGTTTGGTTATAATAAGCGCGACCCGCGCGCTTTTGGTGTGCTCGCTAGCTCTCCTTTGATCCATACCGAAGCGATTGCGCGAGTGGCTGATCGGGCTAAGGATTTGGCTCAAAAGGCGTAGTCACCAGCGAAACTTATTTGTTCTCTTCGCGCAATTTCCTCCCCCACGCGATCATGGATGGCATCGCTGCGGGCGTTACGTAGGCAACGAGCAGCGTTGTGCAAAAACAAAAGGGGCCGGAGTTTCCTCCGACCCCTCTCACACTTTAGGTTAGGCCCTTAATTACCAGAACGTGCCGCGTTTACATCGTCCTGACTGATCGGAACGATCTTAATTTCGACGCGGCGGTTCAGCGGTTCATTCACATTATCGCCGGTTTTCACCCGCAATTGATCATAGCTTTCACCGAACCCTTGTGTCGCCATGCGGCTGCGGGCGACCCCGCGTGATGCGAGGTAATCCGCCACTGTTTGCGCGCGGCGCTCTGAAAGGTTCTGGTTCAAAGCGTTGGAGCCGGTTGTATCGGTAAAGCCGTAAACATCGATCAGGCTGTTTGGATATTGGATCAGACTGTCTGCAACGGTGTTAAGCGTGTCATAAAAGCCTGGATTGATGTCAGCCGAGCCGCTGGCAAAGGTCACGCCGTCTGGCAGGCGCACAAGAATGCCGTCTTGGTCGCCGATCTCTTCGACATCAACGCCACTACCTGCGGTCTGCTCGTCCAGTTCCTTGATCTGGTCATCAAACTGCTTGCCGATGACCGCGCCGGCAGAACCACCAATGCCTGCGCCGATGATGCGGGCGGTGTCGCCGCCGATTAATCCGCCAGCCGCGGTGCCCAGAACGCCGCCTAAAACGGCGCCAATGGCGGTGCGCGAAACTTTCTGTTCGCCGGTGTTCGGATCAGTCACGCAGGCGCTGGTGCCCAGCAATGCGACGGCGGCGGTACTCGAAAGGATAATCTTTGATGTTTTCATTCTATGTTTCCTCCTGAAATGCGACAATTATGCCTCTTTAATGGGCGGCGACCCTCATTGTTCCCTAAGGGTGTCATCTGTCTGTGTTGCCTTTGATGCAAGCTGAACGTGGTTAATTCATGTTACGACTTGTGTTCTTTATCAGCAAGAATGCGCACATGAATGGCTGGCGAGCGCCCGCAATTGTGCTAGCATTTGCCTCGTGACACCTTTTCCTTGGACAGATTTGATCATCATCGGCGGCTTAATCGTGCTGAATGGCGTGTTCGCCATGTCAGAGCTTGCGATTGTTTCAGCCAAGACGGCCCGGCTCAAAGGCAAAGCGGAGGATGGCTCTGCGGCGGCAAAAACCGCAATTTCGCTGGCGGCTGACCCCGGCAAATTCCTTTCCACCGTGCAAATCGGGATTACTTTGGTCGCGATTATTTCGGGCGCATATTCCGGATCGAGTCTTGGCGGTCCAATCGGCGAGCGGCTGGTGCTGATCGGTGTGCCTGTTGATATGTCAGCCGATGTTGGTTTCATTATCGCCATTGCCTTCACCACCTATTTCACACTCGTGATCGGTGAGCTGGTGCCAAAGCAGCTGGCGTTGCGCGCCGCAGTGCCGATTGCGTTGGTTATGGCGCGCCCAATGGCGTTTCTGGCCCGAATCGCAGCACCGCTGGTGTGGGTGCTCGATAAGTCGTCGGCTGGGATTATTCGACTGTTCGGCATCCGCTCTGGCAACCAGAATAACGTGACGGCGGAAGAGCTGCAGATGATCTTCGCTGATGCGACCCGCTCTGGCGTGATCGAAGAAGAACAGCATCAAATTCTAACCGGCGTCGTGCGTTTGGCCGAACGGCCCGTGCGAGAGATGATGACGCCGCGTAAAGAGCTCGATTGGATCGATATTGGCGCAAATGAAGCAGCTATAAGGGATGCGATTGAGAAGAGCCCGCACTCCCTTCTGCCGGTGGCGGATGGCTCGCCTGACAATGTGCTGGGCGTGGTAAAGGTGCGCGAAGTTCTGGGCGCGATGGTGGCTGGCGAGGCGGTTTCACTCGAAGACATGATGCGCAAAGCGGAGGTTGTGCCTGATCAGCTCGATGCGATGGATGCGCTGCGGGTCTTGCAACAGGCTGATATCGCCTTGGCGATGGTGCATGATGAATATGGCCACCTCGACGGAGTGATTACCCCAGTTGACCTGCTGACCGCGATGGCGGGCAATTTCGCCAGCGATCAGGACGAAGGTGACACGCCGGAACTGGTCGAGCGTCCTGATGGCTCTTTGCTGATTTCGGGCGCTATGGGGGCCGATGCTTTGGCTGATCGCCTAGACCTTGATTACGATGACAATCGCGAATTTGGCACGGCGGCGGGCTATGCCCTGTCGCTGTTCAAAAAGCTGCCCGTAGAAGGTGAAAGCTTCACTGATCAGGGCTGGCGCTTTGAAGTGGTCGACATGGAACGCCGCCGGATCAACAAAATCTTGGTGCGCAAAGAGTAGGTTGATTGATTCCCTAATGCCATCCGGCATGCGAAATCCTCGGGCCCGACGGTCCTGCGGCCGGCTAGCCGGCCTTGCGACCCGCTGCGCTGACCGCGCTCCGCGACCCTGCATATAACCTGACATGGATTGGGGCCGATAGGCCTCGCAAGGGCGTATGCCCGCCGTGCAAAATTACGACGGTATTACAGCCTGTGCGCTCGCGCCGTCGCCTTCTGGTGCAGCGATGATATCGCGCGTTACCCGGCCCTTGGCCACGGTGTTGGTATCAGGATCACCAACTTGGCTGCGAATGCCCGGATCAGATGCTCCTGCACGGTCAAGCGCGCTCGTTTCAACCTGACTGCGCGCAGCGGGACCGCCAAACAAGGCCTCAAGCGCTTGCTCAGATGCTGCGCCTTCTGCCGGACGCGGTGTGCCCGGTGCGGGTGGTTCCAAGTTAAAGTCTGGCGGCACAACAAGCGGAGCCTGACGCTGCACAGCAAATTCATCGGGGCGATCACGGTTGAAAACGCCCGAACCTCCGCAACCAGCCAGCATGGCTCCGGTCGAGGCAAGAAGGATGGCGGTTTTAATGGCACGCATGGTATTTTCTCCGCGTCAATTCTTCGCAGGCTGCTCGGCACCGGCCGCGCTGCTCTGTTCGTTGGAAGTGTCTGTATCATCCTTATCGCTGCCAAAAAAGCTGCGTATCAGGATTATCACGACACCAATGGTGATAGCCGCATCAGCGACGTTGAAAACAAGGAAGGGGCGAAACGTGCCGATATGCAGATCGGCATAGTCGATGACATAGCCCAGTTCATAGCGATCACGGATATTTCCAATCGCCCCGCCAAGGATCATGGAAAGACCAAGGATATCGCCGATCAGCCGCTCTCGCATGATCCACACCAGCACGACCAGTGCGATCAGCGCCGTCATCGCGACCAGCGCCCAGCGCATTTCCATGCTCTGCGCGGTTAGCAGACCCAGCGAAACGCCGCGGTTCTCCACGTAAGTAAGATCAAAGAACGGCAGCAGTTCAATATTGCGCACCTCGCGCAGGGCAAGCGGGCCGATGACATACCATTTGATCACTTGATCAACGCCAGCGATGACGAGTGCGAGCAACAGTCCGATCACGCGGTTGCGGGTAAGCAGCGTGCTCATGCCTCAACCACTCCGGCGCAGCGTGTGCACAGCGCGCCATCTTCCGCCACGTCAGGCAGCAAGCGCCAACAGCGCCCGCATTTGTCATGGGATGTCTTGATGACTGTCACGTCATCGCTTTGACTGCGGGAGACTGTCGCAGTGATGAACAGTTCAGCGAGCTGCTCATCGCTAACGCCTTCGGGCACGGCGCTGGCGGGCACGGTGACTTCGGCTTCTAGACTGGAGCGGATGGTTTTCTCGCGGCGCAATGGCTCAATCGCCTCGGTCACGCGTTCGCGCAGTTCGCGCAGAGCGGCCCACTTGGCGGTGTCGGCGGGCACAGCTGGAATGCTAGGCCATTCAAGCAGGTGGACACTGCCTTCCTGCTCGCCATCTTGCGGGTAACGGGTTTGCCATGCCTCTTCGGTGGTGAAGACCAGCACGGGCGCGGCATAGCGGACCAGCGCGTGAAACAGCAGATCAAGCACGGTCCGGTAAGCATTGCGCACGCTGCTGTCCGGTCCATCGCAATAGAGCGTGTCTTTGCGAATATCGAAGAAGAAGGCCGAGAGGTCTTCGTTGCAGAAGTCCACCAGCAGGCGGGTGTAGGTGTTGAAGTCGTAGTCGTTCACCGCCTGACGCAGCTTGCCGTCCAAATCACCCAGCAGCGAGAGAACATAGAGCTCCAGCTCAGGGATCTCGCCGCCATCCGACATATCGCCGACAAAACCGTCAAGCGCGCCGAGCATATAGCGGAACGTGTTGCGCAGGCGGCGGTATTGATCGCCCACGCCTTTGAGGATTTCATCGCCAATCCGGTGATCTTCGGTGAAGTCGACCGAGAGCGCCCATAGCCGGATGATATCCGCCCCGGTCTGCTCCATGATTTTGAGCGGGTCGATCGTATTGCCGAGCGATTTCGACATCTTCTTGCCGGCCTTGTCCATGGTAAAGCCATGGGTGAGAACCTGATCGTATGGCGCGCGGCCCCGGGTGGCGCAGCTTTGCAGCAGCGAGGATTGGAACCAGCCGCGATGCTGGTCAGAGCCTTCCAGATAGAGGTCCGCGGGCCATTGCAGGTCTGGCCAGCGTCCGCTTTCCAGCACGAAGGAATGGGTGCAGCCGCTGTCGAACCACACGTCCAGAATGTCGGTGACCATTTCATAATCATCGGGGTTGTAATTGGCCCCGAGGAATTCGGCCTTGCGCGCCTGTTCCCAAGCATCGACGCCCTCAGCGGTGACGGCGGCGACGATGCGCGCGTTCACCTCTGGGTCTTGCAGATAGGTTCCGTCAGGGCGGACAAACAAAGTCATCGGCACACCCCATGCGCGTTGGCGTGAGAGCACCCAATCGGGCCGCCCCTCGACCATGGAGCCAATGCGGTTGCGCCCTTTTTCGGGCACAAAACGCACGCGCTCAATCTCGGACATGGCGCGGGTGCGCAGGGTGTTTCCGGTGTCTTTGGGCAGCGCCTTGCCAACGGCCGCCTCTAGGTCTTCGACCGATGCGGAGTGCAGCGAGGAAACCGGCTGCAATTCCTTGTCCATCGGCACAAACCACTGCGGGGTGCAACGGTAAATCACCTTGGCCTTTGAACGCCAGGAATGCGGGTAGGAGTGCGCGTAATCGGCGCTGGCCGAAAGCAGTGCGCCTGCTGCGCGCAGGTCTGAACAGATCGGCCCTTCGGGCGAGTTGAACGGTTTGTTGATGACGCTGCGCCGGCGTTCCTTGCCGTCCTTGTCTTTGTCATCCGCGCCCAGCCATTCCCAATCATCGCGGTAACGGCCATCGTCCATCACGGCGAAAACGGGGTTGATGCCGTTCGCTTTGCAAAGGTCAAAATCATCCTCGCCGTGATCGGGCGACATATGGACAAGCCCTGTGCCGCTCTCGGTGGTGACGAAGTCGCCTTCGAGGAACGGGCGCGGCGTCGCGTAGAACCCACCCAGATGATGCATCGGGTGGCGGGCCTTGGTTCCGGCTAGGTCTCGGCCTTGGAAATAGGTGCCCGACAATCTGTCAAAATCAATCTCGCCAAGGCCGTAGCGCTCGTATCTGTTTCGGAATGCCTCAAGGAGATCTTTTGCGACGACATAGTCGCGATCTCCCATACCAACGATTGTGTAGAGCACATCCGCCCCATAGGCCAAAGCCTGATTCACCGGGATAGTCCACGGGGTCGTCGTCCAGATCACCGCATGCGCGCCGACCAGCTCCTCAATCGGGCTTTCGATAATCTCAAACGCCACATCGATCTGCGGCGAGTCCGTCAATTCCTCATACTCAACCTCAGCCTCGGCCAAGGCGGTCTTTTCGACCGGGCTCCACATCACTGGCTTTGACCCGCGATAGAGATTGCCCGCTTCGGCAAACTTCATCAGTTCAGACACAATCGTGCCCTCTGCCTGAGGGTCCATTGTTAGATACGGATTGTCCCAGTCGCCCAGAATGCCGAGCCGTTTCAGCTGCTCCCGCTGAGCATCGACCCATTTCTGCGCATAGGCGCGGCATTCGGCGCGAAATTCCTTGGCCGGAACCTCATCCTTGTTCTTCTTTTTCTTGCGATATTGCTCCTCAACCTTCCATTCGATTGGAAGGCCGTGGCAATCCCAGCCCGGCACATAGGGTGCATCTTTGCCCAGCAGGTTTTGCGTGCGGCACACCATGTCTTTGAGAATATGGTTCAGCGCATGGCCGATATGCATGTCGCCATTGGCATAGGGCGGGCCATCGTGGAGAATGAACTTCTCACGCCCCTGCCGCGCCTCGCGAAGTTTGCGGTACAGATCAATCTCGCGCCAGCGCGCCTCAATGCCCGGTTCCTTCTGCGGAAGGCCGGCTTTCATCGGGAAGGATGTCTTCGGCAGGAAGACCGTGTCCTTATAGTCTACAGCCTGTTTGGCTGGCTTGCTGGTTTCGTGAGACATAGGGCAGGGCCGTTAGAGCAAAGCGCGGCGGCACGAAAGGCTAAATGCGCGGGGCATCACTGGCCGCTCACGGCGCGCGCCGCCGTTTTAGCGCTGCCTGCGTCGCGTCAATTTCCGCTTGAGTTCGATCATCGAAGCGCTGGATCAACGATGGTGTGATCGCGAATGCGTCTTCGATCCAGATATAGCCGTTGAAGGTATTGGGAATTTCGGTGAGCTGTTCGGGCAGCGTCAACCCGCGCGGATTGTTATCGCCGGCGGGGCCAAGCACGATCACTTCGCCGCCATGCGCCTGCATCCGGTTAAGCAGCCGGTTGGGCCACCCCCAAAACGCCCATTGGTAATTAAGCGGGATCACCATGGTCTTGCCGCGGCAATTGCCGGGAAGATAGCCGCTCCAACCCACCGCGACATAGGCCTGCGCGCATGACTTTGCCTCAGCCGAGTTCCACGCCCATGCGTTGGGAAACAGCTCGCGAATGCGGGCAATGGGCGCTTCGTGCCCGTAAAACCCGTCCCCTGCTTTGGCTGGATCGCGCCCTGCCGCACGCAATTTTGCGGCGAGCAGATCAGCTTCACCTGCGTCTTTCGATTTGAAGTTGAACATGATCCGAGCGCGCGGGCGCAGCTTGCTTACGAAGTCGCTGACTTCCGGCATTTGCCCCACGCCCTTGCCGCGAAACGGATATGTCTTTCCGCCATCAGCGGTATAGCCATAGCCCACATCCAACGCTTGCAGCTCCTCCAGCGTCGCATCGCGCACATCGCCTGATCCATTGGTGCGGCAATCGAGCGTCCAATCGTGAAACACCACCATCTCGCCATCTTTGGTCGGCGCGACGTCCACCTCGACCATATGAGCGCCCAAGCGGTGCGCGCGGTTGGTGCTGGCTTGCGTGTTCTCAATGTAGTCGTGATAGGGCGCTTCAATCCGGTCCGCGGTGCAAGTGTCACGTTCCACGCCTGTTTTGTCGTAAAGCTGATGCACGCCGCGATGGGCGATCAGTTTTGGCGCGCCTTTGGGTGTCGGCGCGAGCCAGCTGGCATTGACCATAGTCAGGATCAGGAATGCGAGGGCGACGAAGATGCCGATGCGCCGCAGCCAGATTTTCACGCGAGCAACTCGCGCGCCGTTTCGCAATCCGTGTCCATTTGCGCGATCAATTCCTCCAGACTGTCAAACTTGGCTTCGCCGCGCAGGAAGTGGTGAAATGCGACCTCAATTTCCTGACCATAAAGATCGCCGGAAAAGTCGAAGAAATGCGGTTCCAGCAATTCCTTAGGCGGTTCAAACTGCGGCCGCACGCCAATATTGGCCGCGCCTTTCAGCACTTGGTCGGTGGCCAGCACTTTGCCGGTTACCGCATAGACCCCGTATTTGGGACGCAAATAGCTCTCGATCGCGACATTTGCAGTTGGATAGCCGAGCTTTCGCCCATTCTTATCGCCATGTTCTACAATTCCCCGAATCGCGAATGGCCGGGTGAGCAGTTCGGCGGCGAGTTCTGGCTTGCCGCCTCGCAAAGCCTCTCGCACGCGGCTGGAGGAGACAACATCGCCTTGCCCCTCCACCGGAGAGACGACCCGTGAATGCAAGTTATGTTCGCCGCCAAATTCTTTGATCAGATCGACATTGCCCTTGGCGCCCTTGCCAAAAGTAAAGTCGCCGCCGGTGACAACGCCATGCGCGCCGAACCGCTCAATCAGGATCTGCGTAATAAAATCTTCCGCGCTGGTGCCGGATAACTCTGCGTCGAAGTGAAACACGAGCATCGCGGTCGCACCTGCGGCGAGATACAATTCCTGCCGCTGCTCTAGTGTGGTGAGGCGGAAGGGCGGCACATCTGGCTTGAAAAAGCGGACCGGATGCGGATCGAATGTCGCGATGATGGAAGGGCGGCCTTCGGACTGCGCCCAGCGGATCGCTTCACCGGCAACAGCCTGATGCCCCTGGTGAAAGCCGTCAAAATTGCCCAGCGCAATGATCGCGCCGCGCAAAGCCTCTTGAACGGGCTCCCGATGATCGAGCCAGCGCATTAGCTCTCGTCTCCGCAGCGGTGATAGGTGACGAAAGAGTAGGCGGGTTTTCCGTTTTGCGCCTGGTGATCTTCGCGCGCGGTGACTTCCCATTCCGCGCCCAGCGGTTTCATGAACGTGTCGCCTTTAAAATCCTCGTGGATTTCGGTGACTTCAATGCGGCTCGCGAGCGGGCGGAACACGTCGTAAATGGCCGAGCCGCCTACCACGCAAATTTCGCCCGTCACATTGTCTTCGGCCGCCAGTCCAATAGCTTCATCCACTGAATGCGCGATTTCCGCGCCGGTGCTGTCCCAGCTTTCGCGCCGAGTCAGGACGATATGGCGGCGACCGGGCAACAGGCCGGGCAGGCTTTCAAAGGTTTTGCGGCCCATGATCATCGGCTTGCTCATGGTGAGCGCTTTGAAGCGTTTGAGATCAGCGGGCAGGTGCCAGGGCAATTGCCCTTCATAGCCAATCGCGCCGTTTTTCGCGCGGGCATAGATCAGCACAATATCGTGGGCTGGATCGTTCGCGTTCATGATGGAGTGTGGCTAACCCGCGTCACATGGCCCATTTTGCGGCCTTCGCGCGCTTCGGCTTTGCCATAAAGATGCAGATGCGGCTCTCCATCCTCGGCCAGCATGGTGTGCGCGGTGAGCGCATCTTCGCCGACAATGTTGCGCATATCGACGCTGGCAAAGCGGGTTTCCGTGCTGCCAAGCGGCAAGCCAGCAATCGCGCGAATGTGGTTTTCAAATTGGCTGGTTGCCGCGCCTTCGATGCTCCAATGACCAGAGTTATGCACGCGCGGTGCCATCTCATTGAACACCGCGCCTTGTTTGGTGGCGAAGAATTCCAGCGTCAGCACCCCAACATACTGCAGCGCATCGGCGACCTGCCGGGCGATGGCGCGCGCGCCGTCAACCTGGCCTTCGATCAGATCACCTGCGGGCAGGATAGAACTGACCAGCATCCCGCCTTCGTGCGTGTTGACGGTCGAATCCCAAAACCGGATTTCGCCATCGCGCCCGCGCACTAGGATCACTGAAAATTCTTCCTCAAACGCGACCATGCCTTCGTACACGCATGGTGTTCCGGGAAAGCGGATGCCATCTGCATCATGCGCGGAATCGATCCGCCATTGGCCCTTGCCATCATAACCATCGCGCGCGGTTTTTAAGATGCCGGGCGCGCCGACTTGATCGATTGCGCGAGCGAAATCTTCTTCGCTCTCGACCCGCATATAGGCCGCCGGGCTGGCTCCGAAATCTTCGGCAAAGCGTTTTTCATTGAGGCGGTCTTGAGCCACTTCGAGCGCGTGCGGATCAGGCGCGATCCGGTCTGCAGGGATGGCGCGTGCGGCGGCCAGAGGGACGTTTTCAAATTCCCATGTCACAACATCGCATTGGCTGGCAAAGGCGGCCAGCGCCTCTGTATCGGTCCAGCCGTTCTCGAAGAAATCTACGCACACGTCACATGCGACATTATCGCCTTTGGGTGCGTAGCCGATGCAGCGATAGCCCAATTGCGTCGCTGAAATCGCCAGCATTCGGCCCAATTGGCCGCCGCCCAAGATGCCGATGGTTGAACCGGGTGGAAGCGCGCTCATCGCTGTCATCAATCCTGCGGCGTTTCGCCAACGGCGGCGCTGCGTGCTGCGCGCCAATCCTGTAAGCGCTCTGACAGGCCTTCATCCGAAATCGCCAAAATCGAGGCTGCCAGCAAGCCTGCATTAGTCGCCCCTGCCTCACCAATGGCAAGCGTTCCGGTTGGCACACCGGCCGGCATTTGCACGATTGAGAGCAGGCTATCCCAGCCCGACAGCGCCTTTGACTGAACCGGCACACCCAAGACTGGCAGATGCGTCATCGCTGCAATCATGCCGGGCAAGTGCGCCGCGCCGCCAGCGCCTGCGATAATCACATCAAAGCCTTCACCCTCTGCGCCCTTAGCAAATGCGGCCATCCGGTCCGGCGTGCGGTGAGCGGAAACAATGCGCGCTTCGTGCTCAACCTCAAGCTCTTCCAGAACCTCAGTCGCACGCTTCATGGTTGGCCAGTCTGATTGGCTCCCCATGACGATGGCAACTTTGCCTGCCCCCTCTTTGGCCATAATCGCCTCAGCTATCCTTTAGGTAGTACCGTTCGCCCGGCACCATATCATCGCTAAAGTCATAGACGATCGGTTGGCCGGTGGGAATCTCTAGCCCGGTTATGTCCTCATCCGAGATTTGGCTGAGGTGCTTGACGAGCGCGCGCAGGGAATTGCCATGCGCGGAAATGATCACGGTCTGGCCGCTTGCGAGAACGGGCAGAATATCGCTTTCCCAATAAGGCAGCACGCGCTCAATCGTCAGTTTCAGGCTTTCCGTATAGGGAACATCGATCCCGCCGTATCGCGGGTCTGCGCCCGGATCATACTGACTGCCAGCCTCCATCGGCGGGGGCGGCGTGTCAAAGCTGCGGCGCCAGATATGCACTTGCTCGTCGCCGTGTTTGTCGCGGGTCTCTTGCTTGTTGAGGCCGGTCAGCCCGCCATAATGCCGCTCATTCAGGCGCCAGTCTTTGGTCACTGGCAGCCACAACCGTCCAGCTTCTTCCAAGGCGAGATTGAGCGTTTTTATCGCGCGGGTTTGAAGCGAGGTAAAACAGGTCGTGGGCAGCACGCCCTTTTCCTTCATCAGGCGGCCTGCTTCTTTAGCTTCGGTGACGCCTTTTTCAGTCAGGTCCACGTCCCACCAACCGGTAAAGCGGTTTTCAAGGTTCCACTGGCTTTGGCCATGGCGAACGAGAATGAGTTTAGGAATTGTATTTCTCCTGATGTCCGAGCCGCCCACCCGTTCCGCTCTTCTGCTCCGAACCTACTGGGATTTCATCCGAGAGAGAGGGCGGAAGGAGTGGGCGGCTACGGCACCCTAACTAAGACGTTTGAACCACTAACCTTCGCGGTCTGGCTTGGAAACCCTGCTTTCGCCCGATTCGGCATTCTCGCGGGCCATATCGCGGCCTTGGGCCTTCCTGCGGCGCAGGTTTTCGCGCAGTTTCGCCGCCAGGCGCTCCTCACGCGACATTTTGTTGGTTTGATCTTCACTCATGCGAAACGCCTTGCCGATAAAGCTTGCCTCGTTCAAGCTCGGCTTGACGACTTGACTTGACAAGGCGCGCCTTCGCAACGATAGGCGCGCACCTCGAATGAGGGCCGCGGTAGCTCAGTGGTAGAGCGCGTCATTGGTAATGACGAGGCCGAGAGTTCAATTCTCTCTCGTGGCACCATTTGTCTGTTTGGCTTCAAGCGCCGTTCTCTTGCGCTTTGAGTTCACCCCCGCCAAACACTTGCCCATGAATTTCACTCTCACTGACGAGCAGCGCGAGCTGCAGGAAACGGCGCGCAAGTTTGCCCGCGCTGAGTTGCCAAGCTTGGCGCGCGATATGGAGGCAAAGGACTATCCCGTCCCGCCCGATATGCTGCGCACTTATGGCGGAATGGGGTTTCTGGGCGTCAATTTGCCGGAAGAATATGGCGGGCTGGGCATGGGCCATGTTGAGGCGCTGATCGTGCTTGAAGAGTTTGCGATGATCTCTAACGCGGTGGCGTTCCCAGTGTTTGAGGCTCTGACAGGGCCAGTGCGCACCATTGAGCGGTTCGGCTCTCCAGAAATGAAAGCGCGCGTTCTTCCTGAAGTTATCAAAGGCGAGAAAATTGTCGCCGTCTCAATGTCGGAACCCGATGCAGGGACCGCGCTCACCGACCTCACCACGAAAGCGACCGCTGAAGGAAACGGCTACGTCGTCAACGGCTACAAACGCTGGACCAGCGGCGGCGGGCATTCGGATTACTATGTCACCTACTGCCGCTTTACCGATGATCCGGGAGCCAAAGGGATCGGCGCTATCCTGCTTGAGAAAGACATGGAGGGTATGCAATTCGGCAAGCGCGAGGAGCTGATGGGTTTTCGCGGCATCCCGACCGCTGACTATGCCATTGAAGATGTGAGAGTGCCGGGTGAAAACGTGATTGTCGGCGCGGGCGGCTTTGGCAAATTGATGAGCGCGTTTGGGCTGGAGCGCTGCGGCAATGCCACACAGTCACTGGGCGTAGCGGCGGCGGCGCTGGAACAAGCGCTCGCCTACACCCAAGAACGCAAAGCCTTTGGCAAACCTATTGTCGATTTCCAAGCGGTTCAGATGAAGCTCGCGGATATGGCGATGAAAGTCGACGCGGCGCGCCTGCTGATCCACCGCGCGGCGGCCAATGCGAGCGTTCAGGATGATGGCCTGCCGACCGTTTATGAAAGCTCACTTGCCAAATGCTATGCCAATGAAATCGTGCGCGAAGTCACCGCGCTGGGCATGCAGGTGATGGGCGGTTACGGCTATCACAAGGAGTACGGCATGGAGCAGCGCCTGCGCGATGCATATGCTTGGGGCATCGCAGGCGGCGCGATTGATGTGCAGAAAACGAATATTGCGGCCAGCATGATTGGGCGGCGCTTTAACCAGCGTTCTTAATCGGGGCTTGCCTAGCGCCGCTGTATTGCACATCTAAGCCACATGGAAACTTCACCTCCTCCTAGTGCCGAGCAAACGCCGGTTGAAACCGCTTCGCCTAGCCTCATCAACAACGATGATGGGGAGCTGACTAAGCTGCACCCCAATTATGTGCACTCGCTTCGCTTAACGGCGATGTTGACGTCGATCCCGGTACTGATCGCGGGTCTGATTTTTGAAGCAGGGATCGTTGACGAAACACCGATACCAAATGGCGCGGTGATGGCTGTTCTGGCCGTGCTGTGCCTCATATTTATCATCCGTGTGCCGATGCGCCGGTTCGCTGCGCGCGGATACAATATGAGCGCGGACCGCTTACGTGTTGTGAAGGGTATTTGGTGGAATTCCGATACGGTCGTGCCGTTTGGGCGGGTCCAGCATATTGATGTTGATCAGGGGCCGATTGAACGGTTCTTTGGCCTCGGCACGATGACTTTGCACACCGCTGGCAGCCACAATGCTTCGGTTCATTTGCCCGGCCTGAAGCATGAGCTAGCGGTGGAAATGCGGGAGGCAATCCGGGCTCATATCAAGCGGGATACGATGTGAGCGAGGATACGCCGCAGCGTCCCACCGTATCGGTCCCGGTGACGAGCGCCGCAACGACCCCGGCTTCAACCCAACCTGTTTCCAACCCGCCGTCTTCTGATACGCCGGAGCCTAACCGCACCGCACCTCTCAGTGTTGCACTTGGCGTTTTGGGCTCTGCGCAGAATGCGATCATTCCTGTGGTGCTCATCGTTTTTGGCAACAGCGGATCAGGCTATGCCGTGCTCGCAGCGCTAGGCGTAGGCGCTGTGATCCTAGGTCTTGGAACAGTGTTCAGCTATATCCGCTGGCGGCGGCTGACTTACACGATCGGCGCAGAAGACATTCGCGTGGAAAGCGGAGTTATTTCGCGCACCGCACGCTCCGTTCCGTTCGAGCGTATTCAAGATGTCAGTCTTGAGCAGAAATTGCTGCCGCGCATTTTCGGCCTCGTAGCGGTAAAATTTGAAACCGGGGCTGGGGGCGGTGAGGATTTAAGCCTTGCCTATCTGACAGAGGATGAGGGCGAGCGCCTGCGCCAGGTTGTGCGGGAACGCAGAGCGGCAGGCGAAAGCGCCACACTAACTCAAACTGTCGGAGCAGCGGGCGAGCTTGCTCCAGCCGCAGCCGCAGAGGAACCGGCAGAGACTCTCTTCACGATGGATGCGGGACGCATTTTAACATTCGGCGTGTTCAGTTTTTCGTTAGCAATCTTCGCGGTTTTGATCGGTGTCACCCAGCAATTTGAATTCCTGCTCCCATTCGACCTGTGGGATTTTGACGCCTGGGGCGAACGGTTTGGCGGCACGGGAGAGCAGCTTGCTGGGCTGGGGCAAAGCGCGCAAATTTTCGGCGGATTGGTCGCATTATTGTCGTTAGTCGCTGTGGGCCTCGCGACCGGGATCATTCGCACCGCTTTGCGCGAATGGGATTTCTTTTTGGAACGCACTGCTCGCGGATTTCGCCGCCGCAGGGGGTTGCTGACCAAAACTGATGTCGTGATGCCGATCCACCGGGTCCAAGGCATCAAAATCGGGACGCGCTTCATCCGTTATCGGTTTGGCTGGCATGGCCTTAAATTCATCAGCCTTGCGCAAGATGCAGGCGCGGCCAATCATGACGTTGCCCCGTTCGCCAAACTTTCCGAAATCGAACCCATTGTTGCAGAGGCTGGGTTTCACATGCCGGGCGAAGATGCCGATTGGCACCGCGCGAGCGAGGCATACCGGACCGACAGCATGATCGTGGATTCGCTGTTCTTTGTGATTGCGGCGATCATTGCGGGCACGGCGCTTTCGATTTTTGCGCCCGATTTCTTCGCCCCGGTGGTGCTGATTCTGATCGGTCTTGCGGTGGTTTCGGCGGCGGCTGCGCTGTATTCGTGGCAGTTTAAGCGGCATGCGCTGGATGAGACGCAGATCATGGCGCGCTCTGGCGTGCTCTCACCCAGCAGCCAGATCGCAACTCGGATGAAGCTGCATTCGGTTGAAATCAGCCAAGGACCGATTGCCCAGCGGCGCGGATATGGCGATCTGCATTTTGGATTGGCCGGGGGATCATTCTCTATTCCCGGTGTGCCGATTGACCGGGCGCGTGAGGTGCGCCGCAAAGTGCTCGACACGATTGCGGCGACGGATTTCTCGCAAATGGAAAGCGCTTAGACGTCTATCGTAGTTCATACCTCCCGCCCGGCGCGGAGGGAGGTAAGCTGCGAAGAAAACACTCAAACCCGTAAATCCGCCCAATCTGGGTTCTCATCAAACTTTTTGGCGACATACCAGCATTGCGGGATGATCTTAAATCCATATTCCCGCGCGTCAGCGATTAATCGCTTAACCAATTCGCCTGCGACACCGCGCCCGCCAATGGCTTTGGGAACTATAGTGTGGGTCGCCACTCGAACGTCCTCCCCTCGATGCTCCCATTCCAAGTGACCGGTTTCGCTTTCGCCGGCTAGCTCTGCGATATATTTGCCGCCCCCATCAAGGCCGTGATGGGTAATCTTGAGATCGAGTTTATCGCCGGGCATGATAAAAGCTCCTTCTTGCCAATAATACATTGCGCTCTACAGCCGTTTCGCGATGACACAGCCAGCGCCTTTCCTGTCCGACAACGCCGCCCCCGTCCACCCGCAAGTGTGGGAGGCGATGCGCGCGGCGGACCATGCTGATAACCCTTATGATGGCGACGCGCTGTCGGCTCAGCTGGATGAGCGGTTTAGCGATTTGTTCGGGCGGCCATGCGCGGCGGAATGGATTGCCACCGGCACGGCGGCGAATTGTTTGGCGCTGGCGACAATGTGCCAGCCGCATGGCGGGGTCGTATGTCACGAAGAAGCGCATATTGAAGTGGATGAAGGCGGAGCGCCCGGTTTCTACTTGCATGGGGCAAAGCTGATGCTGGCAGGGGGTGAAGGCGCAAAGCTTACCCCGGATAGCATCGCTGCGCTGATTGATCCGATCCGCGATGATGTGCACCAAGTGCAGGCTCATGCCATCGCGATCACACAGGCCAGCGAATATGGGCTGACCTATTCGGCTGATGAACTCAGCGAGCTTAGCGAATTTGCGAAAGGGCGCGGCCTCGGCCTGCATATGGACGGCGCACGCTTTGCCAATGCGGCTGCCAATGCTGGCGGCTCAGCACAAGAGGCCGCGCGCGCAGCTTCCGGCCCGGTCGATAGCCTCGCCTTTGGCTTTATCAAGAATGGCGGGATGGGCGCAGAAGCGGTCGTTCTGTTCGATCCTGAACAGGCGAGCCTAGTGAAGTATCGCCGCAAGCGGGCTGGGCATTTGCAATGCAAGGGGCGCTATCTCGCGGCGCAAATCCTGGCGATGCTTGACGGCGATTTGTGGCTCGCCAATGCACGCCACGCCAATACCGCAGCGGCTGAAATCGCAGGCGCTTGCGGTGACCGGTTGATGTATCCGGTTGAAGCGAATGAGTTGTTCGTGCGACTTTCAGGGGCCGAGCGTGAGGCGCTGCGCGCGCAGAACTTTGCCTTTTACGATTGGGGTGCCGACGCTGCCCGGTTCGTAACCGCTTGGAGCACACGCCAGGAAGATGCGAGCACCCTTGCAAAGGCCATTGCAGGCCTATGAGACACGCCACGTGAGCGCGACCCAAACGCCAATGCTAAGCTGGCGTGTTATCTTACCCTTCATCCTCACCGGAACGATCTGGGGATCGACGTGGTTTGTCATCACCGGGCAGATCGACGGCGTTCCGGCTGCGTGGTCAGTGTTCTATCGCTTTGCGCTGGCGACCCCGGCATTGTTCCTCGTCGCATTTTTGATGAAGCGGCGATTGCGGCTGACGCGGCCAGAGCACCTACTCGCCATGCTCGTTGGCGTGTTCCAGTTCAGCGGCAATTTTCTGTTCGTTTACCACGCAGAGCTTTACGTAACATCGGGCATCGTCGCCATGATGTTTGGCCTGTTGATGGTGCCGAACGCTCTGTTCGCGCGGTGGTTTCTGGGCGAGCGGGTGCAGGGTGGATTTGTGCTGGGCAGCCTAGTTGCGATCATCGGTGTGTCGTTTCTGCTGGTGCATGAATGGCGCGCCAACCCGGATGCAGGTGTGATCGGCGGCAATGTCGCGCTTGGGATCGGGCTGGCGATGCTCGGCATCCTCGCGGCTTCGGTCGCCAATGTCATTCAGGCGAACCCGACCGGGCGCGGCGTTCCGATGGTCAGCCTGCTTGCATGGGCGATGCTCTATGGCACGGTTTTCGACCTTGGCTTTGCCCTATTGACCGCCGGACCCCCGCCCGTTCCGACCAGCACCAATTATTGGGCGGGAATCGTTTATCTCGCACTGATTGGATCCGTGGTGACATTCCCGCTGCACTATAATCTGGTGCGCGAGATTGGCGCTGGGCGCACCGCGTACAACTCGATCCTGACCATATCGGTTGCGATGCTGATCTCAACGCTGTTTGAGGATTATCGCTGGACCGCGCTGACGGCGGGCGGGATGGTGCTGGCGGTGATCGGTATGGTGCTAGCGCTCAGATCAAAACAGAAGAAGAAAGCAGGATAGAACCAGACGGCTGCGTAGCAGCCGCAAGGCCGACTGGCCGTCCGCAGCGACGCGATCTCTGATCGCATGAGCGAGGATAGCTAAGTGCGCAGATGCGCACGCCGGCGCTTGAGGCTCACATAAAAGCCGCTAGCCCCTCGACATAGGTCGGATATTTCGGCTCCCAGCCCAGCACGCGCTTTGCCTTGCCGTTCGCAACGCGGCGGTTCTCTGAATAAAAGCCCAGCGCCATTTCGGACAGGCTTGCTTCCTCCAAAGTTTGCAGCGGCGGCGGCTCTAGCCCTAGCAATTGGCAGACATATTCGGTCACCGCATTGCCGCTGGCGGGCAGATCGTCACCAAAATTGTAGGCGCCCGCAGGCGCATCGCTCGTCAGCGCCGCGACCACACCGCTGACAATGTCATCGACATGGACGCGGCTGAACACTTGTCCGGGCATATCGATCCGGCGCGCTTTGCCCTCTCGCACTCGCTCGAGCGCGCTGCGACCTGGCCCGTAAATCCCCGGCAGGCGGAACACGCGCGCACCCATCTCTAACCAAACCGCATCCGCTTCAGCGCGGGCATTGCGGCGGCCTGCGCCTGTCTGCGCGACAGTGGGCGTGCTCTCATCAACCCATGCGCCTTGCTGATCGCCGTAAACCCCGGTGGAGGAGAGGTAGCCATACCATGCTGATCCAAAGTCTTGGCCATAGGTATCTAGCACTGGATCAAGGCCGGTTTTGCGATCAGGCGGAACGGATGACAGCACATGGCTTGCAGCGTTCAATGCCGCGAGCACTGCGCCGCGATCTGCGAAATCAACGTCGCCATCGCTGCCGGTTGCTTGCACCTCAAACCCGCGTGCCTTCACCGCGCGCGCGATCCGTTTTGCCGTGTAGCCCAGACCAAAAATGAACAAACGTGCCATAGCTGCGTTCTAATCGCTGGACCCCCGCACAAATCAACCTAAATCGGACAGCTATGGATATTGCAACGACCCCTTCGACCCCTGGCGGCAACCCTGAACTGGCTGATGCTGCGCCGAGCCCCCACGAACCGCCAGTGATCCAGCGGAAGGACTATCAGCCGTTCGCGTGGCTGGTTCCCGCAACGCACCTTTCATTTGATCTGGGCGTAGATGCCACGCGCGTCACTGCAACGCTGAAGGTAGAGCGTAATCCGGCGTTCGAAGGCGATGCCGCGGATGCGGCAAAGCTGCATCTCAACGGTGATGGGCTAAAAGCGGACACGATCAGTGTCGATGGCACGCGGTATGGCGATTGGCAGATGGAGGGGCCGGACCTGATCGTTACCTTGCCTGGCAATGCCCACGAAATTGAGATCATCACTGAGATCGCGCCTGATCAGAACACCACATTGATGGGTCTGTATGCATCGAACGGGATGCTGTGCACCCAATGCGAGGCGGAGGGTTTTCGCCGCATCACTTTCTTCCCTGACCGCCCGGATGTGCTGTCGACCTACACTGTGCGGATGCAAGGGCCGAAAGACCAGTTTCCGATTCTGCTGTGCAATGGCAACAACACGGCGAACGGCGATGGTGAGAACGGCACGCATTGGGCCGAATGGCACGATCCGTGGCCCAAGCCGAGCTATCTGTTTGCGCTGGTTGCGGGCGATCTGGTCGCCAACTCGGCCACATTCACCACCATGAACGGCCGCGAGGTTGAACTTAACGTGTGGGTACGAGAGGCGGATTTGCCGCGCACCGACCATGCCGTCGAATCGCTTAAGAAGTCGATGAAGTGGGACGAGGAGACCTTCGGGCGCGAGTATGACCTTGACCTCTATAACATCGTCGCTGTGTCAGATTTCAACATGGGCGCGATGGAGAATAAAGGTCTCAACGTCTTCAACACCAAATATGTGCTGGCCGATCAGGATACGGCGACCGACGCCGATTTTGACGGGGTCGAAGGCGTGATTGCGCACGAATATTTTCACAATTGGTCCGGCAACCGCATCACCTGCCGCGATTGGTTCCAGCTGAGCCTGAAAGAGGGCTTTACCGTGCTGCGCGACCAATTGTTTTCGCAAGATATGCAAGGCGAGGCGGTTAAACGAATTGAGGATGTTCGCATCCTGCGCGCCGCGCAATTCCCCGAAGATGCCGGGCCGCTGGCCCACCCGATCCGCCCGGATAGCTACCGAGAGATCAGCAATTTCTACACCGCGACCGTCTACAACAAGGGCGCGGAAGTCATCCGCATGATGCGCACGATGGCGGGGTCAGAGGCTTTTCGCAAAGGCACCGACCTGTATTTTGATCGCCACGATGGCGAAGCGGCGACATGCGAAGATTTTATCACCGCAATCGAAGAAGGCGCGGACCTGCAACTGGCGCAGTTCCGCCGTTGGTACCGGCAGGCGGGCACGCCGCGCCTCACTGTCAGCCATCAACTGGGCGATGGCGGATTGGCCGTTACGTTGAAACAGACCGTGCCGGATACGCCGGGTCAAACCAACAAAGGCGCTATGCCGATCCCGCTGCGGGTCGCGGTGCATTGCCGTGAAACGGGCGCAATCGGCGAAGAGCAGCTCATCACGCTGACGCTGGATGAGGAAACCTTCACCCTACCGCTCGCGGGACCAACGCCGGTGCTGTCAATCAATCGCGGCTACACAGCTCCGGTGATTATAGAGCGGGAATTATCGCGCGAAGACCTGGCGTTTCTGGCCGCGCATGATGATGATCCGTTCGCGCGCTACGAAGCGATGCAGGAATTGAGCGTGGCGCATTTGGTCGCGGCGGCCTCTGGCGAGCTCGATGAAGAACAGCGCGCGACCGGCAAACGGGTGATCGGCGATGCGATGCGCGCGATTGTTACTGACGAGGCGCTCGATCATTCCATGCGCGGTGAGCTGATGATGCTGCCAAGCGAGACCTATCTGTTCGAGCAGATGGCGACCGCGACGCGCAAAGCCGATCCCGGCGCGATCCATGCTGAGCGCGAGCAGTTAAAGACTGCGCTCGGCCTCGTGCTTAAGCGTGAACTGGAAGGGCTGTATGCGCGGGCAGAGGCCATAGCATTTGAAGATTCGGCTGGACGCGGCGCGCGCAAGGTCAAAACGCAGGTCTTGGCGCTGATCGCGGCGAGTGATGCTGAAAAAGCGGCTGGCATGGCCGCGCGGCAATTCGACAACGCTGACAATATGACTGACCGGCAGGGCGCGCTGATGGTGCTGTGCGGGTCGCAGAGCCCCAAGCGCGAAGAACGTTTGCAGGCGTTTTATGATCGTTACACCGGCAATGATCTGGTGATCGATAAATGGTTCACGCTGCAAGCGCTGTCGCTGCATCCCGATGTTATCGCGCAGACCAAAGCGCTGGCTGAGCATTCCGATTTCACCATTCGCAATCCCAACCGCGTTCGCTCGCTGTACATGGCGTTTGCGGGCAACCCCGCGGGCTTTCACGATGCAAGCGGTGAAGGATACCGTCTGATTGCGGACCTTATCCTGGCGCTTGATCCGATTAACCCGCACACAGCAGCGAGATTTGTTTCACCGCTGGGCAAATGGCGGCGGATTGAGCCGAAGCGCGCGGCCTTGATGAAAGGCGAGCTGGAGCGGATCGCCCAGGCGAAAAACCTATCCCGCGATACATTTGAGCAGGTTTCGCGCAGCCTGGACGGGTAGATCTGAATGGCTGAGTTCGATATCGAGCGCGCGCAGTCGCTGGACGGCGTGCCGCACGGCTTCTTCGGCCATGCAGGCCAAGGAAAGCCAAACACGCATCAATTCGGCTACGGCGGCGATGGCGATACCGCACTGATTGCGCAGACCCGCGCGGGCGCCGCGCAAGCATTGATTGCGGGCGGCGTCCTTGCTGCACCGCATCAGGTGCATTCTCCCGATGTCGTCACTGTGACAGATGCGTGGGGCGATGACGCGAAAGGTCGTCCGGTTGCCGATGCGGTGGTTACGGCAAAGCGCGGCATCGTGCTGGGCATTGTGACCGCCGATTGCGCGCCCGTTCTTTTTTCGGATCAAGACGCTCAGGTCGTCGGCGCGACCCATGCCGGCTGGCGCGGCGCGCATTCCGGGGTGCTCGGCAACACTGTCGCTGCAATGGAAGCACTGGGAGCATCGCGCAGCAATATTCGCGCAGCCGTTGGCCCCACGATTGCGCAGGCAAGTTATGAAGTGGATGCGCCATTTCGTGAAAACTTCGCAGCCGAAGATGATTGCCATTTCAGCGATGGACGAGACGGCCATTGGCAGTTTGATTTGCCCGGATATGTCGCGGCGCAGCTTGCCAAAACGGGTCTGAAAAGCGTCGAGTTGCTCGATCGGGATACTTTTTCCCTGCCCGAGCGTTATTATTCCTATCGCCGGGCAAGTCAGCTGGGCGAAGCAAATTATGGTCGACAAATCAGTATGATCGCTTTGCCACAGGGCTGATCGGTCATACGTTTGCATGAAAGCGAACACTCGGTGCTCAAAACACTGTTGGATTCCCTGAGTATTATGGCTAGGAGCGCCGACAACTGGTGAACCGTCTGTAAGAGGGAATGCGCAGGTCGCACATTAGGTGACCTTAGCGTTTTGATCAGATGGCCGAGGTGAAGAGTATCAATGTGAATGCCTTACGGACATATCCGAATAGGCATATAAGGGCAGGGTTTTGAAAATGGCTGATGCAACTGCTGCTGCGACCGCTTCTGGCGACGCAGAAACCACCGAAGAAGGCGTACGCCGCCGCGATTGGATCCATATCGCAGCGCTTAGCACGGCCGGTGTCGGTGCGGGCTTCGCTGTTTTGCCGATGGTTAGCCAGATGGCTCCATCCGCAGACGTGTTGGCGGAAAGCACGACAGATGTTGATGTATCTGCGATCCAGCCGGGACAAAGCATCAAGGCGGTGTTTCGCAAGCAGCCTTTGTTTGTGAAACGTCTAACCCCAGAAGAAATTACCGAAGCCAATGCGGTTGATGCTGGCAGCCTGCGCGATGCACAAACCCTAGAAGAACGCCTTGGCGAAGGTAACGAAGACATCCTCGTCACCATGGGCGTCTGCACCCACCTTGGCTGTGTGCCGCTGGGCGCTGCTGAAGGTGAGAACAAGGGTGAGTTTGGCGGCTATTTCTGTCCGTGCCACGGTTCGCACTATGATACTGCTGGCCGAATCCGCAAAGGCCCTGCGCCGACCAATCTGGAAGTGCCAGAGTTCACTTTCACGTCCGAAAGCGTCATCCGCGTCGGATGATTGCTCGTATTTTGATTATCTGTTGAACACTCACGAGAGAACGCCATGAGCTTCGCCTGGGCAAAACAATACGAACCGCAAACCGGCTTTACCAAATGGCTGGATGAAAAGCTGCCATTGCCGCGGCTGGTGTATAACGCAGTGGGAGCCGGTTATCCGGTCCCGCGCAATCTCAACTACATGTGGAATTTCGGCGTGCTTGCTGGCTTCTGTCTTGTGTTGCAGATTGTTACGGGCGTTATTCTGGCGATGCACTATGCGGCGCACACCGATGTGGCTTTTGCAACGACTGAGCACATTATGCGCAACGTCAACTCAGGTTGGCTGATGCGCTATGCCCACGCGAACGGCGCCAGCTTCTTCTTCATCGTGGTTTACCTGCACATTTTCCGCGGGCTGTATTATTCCAGTTATAAGCCACCGCGTGAGATGATCTGGCTGCTTGGCGTGGTTATCTTCCTGCTGATGATGGCGACCGCCTTTATGGGCTACGTTTTGCCATGGGGCCAAATGAGCTTCTGGGGCGCGAAAGTGATTACCGGCCTGTTTGGGGCCATCCCGTTCATTGGTGAGCCGCTGCAAGTGTGGCTGGTCGGCGGATTTGCGCCGGATAACGCCGCGCTAAACCGCTTCTTCTCGCTACACTTCCTGCTGCCGTTCGTAACTGCCGGGGTTGTTATCCTGCACATCTGGGCGCTGCACATCCCTGGGTCTTCCAACCCGACCGGGATCGAAGTGAAGCAAGAAAGCGACACCGTGCCGTTCCACCCTTATTACACGGCGAAGGATGGCTTTGGGCTTGGCATCTTCCTGCTTGCCTTCATGTTCATGGTGTTCTTCCTGCCAAACATGCTGGGACACCCAGACAACTATATCGAAGCCAATCCGCTTTCGACACCGGCGCTGATCGTGCCTGAGTGGTACTTCTTACCGTTCTACGCGATCCTGCGGGCCTTCACTGATGATTTGACGATCCCGTTCACGGCCATTGTTCTGATCGAAGCCAAGCTGCTTGGCGTGATCGCGATGTTCGGTTCGATCCTGCTGTGGTTCGTCCTGCCATGGCTGGACAGAAGCCCAGTGCGTTCAGGTCACTATCGTCCGATGTTCAAGAAGTTCTTCTGGTTCGGCTTCATCCCCTGCATGATCGCATTGTTCATCGCAGGCGGAGCGCCAGCAGAGCAGCCGTATGTGCTTTTGAGCCAGGTGGCGACGGCCTATTACTTCCTGCACTTCTTGGTGATCCTGCCGATCGTCAGCCAGATCGAAGTGCCAAAGCCACTGCCATATTCCATTACGGAAGCTGTGGTGGGTGACAAAGATGCACCGGGCGGAACCGATGGCGGCGGAGATAATCCTCGCGGCGCGGTCAAGGGGCTTCCCGGCGGCGAACCGCAACCGGCTGAATAAACCAATCATGGGCGGCCATCGTTAGGCGGTCGCCCGAATTGGCCAAAAGATAACGGCCAGAGGGAATAGAGAGTTTAGCGTATGAGCATTCGTCTTGGAGCGATCATTGCAGGGCTCGGCATTGTGGGCGTCCTGTTTTTCTGGTCGCTATTGCCCGGCGTCATCAATTATGCGCCGCCAGAAAAACCAGACTATTACGTCTTTAAGGAAAAGCCGGTTTCGCCTGAGGGAGGGTTCTCTTTCGAAGGGCCTTTGGGCAAGTGGGATAACGCCCAGCTGCAGCGCGGCTATCAGGTCTATAAAGAGGTCTGCTCTGCCTGCCACAGCCTGAAGTTTGTGGCATTCCGCAACCTTGCTGAAATTGGCTACAGCGAAGCAGAAGTTCAGGCCGAAGCTGCCAATTGGATGGTTCCTGGAATTGATCCGAACACAGGGGAGAACACGCGGGTACCGGGCAAGCCGACCGACTACTTCCCATCGCCATACGCCAATGATGTGCAAGCTGCTGCGGCGAACAACAACGCGCTGCCGCCTGATCTTTCGTTGATAACGAAAGCGCGCAAGGACGGCACGAACTACCTCTACTCGCTCATCTCTGGTTATGGAGAGCCTGATCCTGAAAAACTGGCCAAGGCGCCAAACTTCGAAACGCCAACAGGCCTGTATTTCAACAAGTACTTTTCCAATGTGAACATTGCGATGGCACCGCCAATCTCAATCGACGGGCAAGTAACATATGCGGACGGCACAGAAGCGACAATTTCGCAGATGTCTGCTGATGTCGCGGCGTTCCTAACATGGACCGCAGAGCCGACACTGGTGAAGCGCAAGCAAACCGGTTGGCCAGTGCTGATCTTCCTGTTGTTCGCAACGGGCCTTGCTTACCTGTCATACAAGCAGGTTTGGGCTGGGAAGAAGCCCAAGAAGAAATAAGCCTTACCAACGGCTTTAACGATGATACAGCGCCCCTCCATCCCTATGCGATGGCGGGGCGCTTTTCTTTTGCGCTTAACGATAGCGGAGTGAGCCTGTGACACCTGATGAATTGCGCGCCTTAATTCGCACTGTCCCAGATTTTCCGAAGCCGGGGATCCAGTTTCGCGATATTACTACGCTGATCGGCCATGGCGCAGGCTTAGCCGCCAGCATTCGTCATCTGGCTGAGATGGCCAGCGCGGTGGGAGCGCAAAAGATCGCCGGGATGGAGGCGCGCGGATTTATCTTTGGCGCGGCTGTCGCGGTGGAAATGGGCATCGGATTTGTGCCGGTACGCAAGCCCGGTAAGCTGCCGGCCGAGACCATCGGCATCGACTATGCGCTCGAATATGGCAGCGACCGGTTGGAGATGGACCCGACCTCAGTCAGCAGCGGCGAAAAGATCGTGATCGTTGATGATCTGATTGCCACCGGCGGCACGGCGATCGCTGCTGCGCGATTGCTAAGGCAGGCTGGTGCAAGCGTTGATCATGCATTGTTTGTGATTGATCTGCCTGACCTTGGCGGCGCGGACAAGTTGCGGGCCACTGGGCTTCAAGTGCGCACTCTTATTGATTTTGACGGCGAGTGAATTTGCCTAAAAGCGGGCCAGCGGGAACAGAAATCGCTTCGAAACGCTCGACCAGCATGAATTTTTCGCCCATTGCCGTGAGCTGATGGACTCGCAAGCTCTTGTAATTGCCGTGATTGGCGTGCTCGGGATCGGCGCGCAATGGATTGCGTGGCGCACCGGTTGGCCAGCCATCGTGCTGATGCTGGCGGCGGGATTCCTCGCCGGACCGGTCGCGGGAGAGTTTGGTTTCCGCCTGCTCGATCCAGAGGCGGCGTTTGGCGATTTGCTAGAACCGATGATTGGAATTGGCGTTGCGCTGATCCTTTTCGAAGGTGGGCTTAGCCTTGATTACCGAGAGCTGCGGCATTCCGGTCAGGCGGTGATCCGCCTAGCCACGGTAGGCGTGCTGATCGGTTGGGCGCTGGGCGCAGCAGCAGGGTTTTATATCGCCGGGCTGGTGTGGCCCGTCGCGATCCTGTTTGGCGGCATTTTGATCGTCACCGGGCCGACGGTGGTGATACCCCTTTTGCGGCAATCCAATATCCAGACGCGGCCAGCATCCGTGCTGAAATGGGAAGGGATCGTCAACGATCCGACCGGCGCGCTGTGCGCGGTGATTGCTTACGAATACTTCCACAAGCTGGCGGACAACCCCGGCGCATCCTTGATCGAAGTCGTGCCGCCGCTGATCATCGCGGCCGTGTTCGCTGGCCTGATCGGATATGCAGCTGCGCGCCTGATCGCTTTCCTGTTCCCGCGCGGCGCCATCCCGGAATTTCTTAAAGTCCCGGTTCTTTTCACCGCAGTGATCGGCGTGTTCGTGCTGACCAATAAGATTGAGCATGAGGCCGGGCTGGTCGCGGTCACTGTAATGGGTGTCACGCTCGCCAATATTGGCGCGCCAAGCCTGCGTTCGATCCATCCGTTTAAAGAGAATATCGCAATTCTGCTGGTCTCCGGCATCTTCATTCTGCTCGCGTCCAGCTTGCAGGTGAGCGATCTGCAATATCTCAATTGGCGCTTCCTCGCCTTCCTACTGGCGCTGCTGTTTATCGTGCGGCCGCTCACCGTACTGCTCAGCATGCTCGGCACAGACCTGCCGTGGAATGAACGCCTGTTCGTTGCCTGGATCGCGCCGCGCGGCATCGTGCTTGTGGCGATTTCGGGCCTGTTTGCGCTGCGCCTCGCTGATCTTGGTTATAGCGATGGCAATGTCCTCATCGGCCTTAGCTTTGCGGTGGTGGTGGCGACCATCCTTGCGCATGGCTTTACCGTTGATCTGGCGGCCAAGCTGCTAGGCGTGAAGGGCGAATCCCGTCCCGGTCTGCTGATTGTGGGCGCGACCCCGTGGACCATTGCGTTGGCGCGCGAAATGCAGACGCTCAAAACGCCAGTGATGATCGTTGATGCGAGCTGGCAAAGACTGGGACCGGCCCGGCGCGAGGGCCTGCCGTTTTATCACGGCGAAATCCTGAACGAGGCGACGGAGCACAATCTAGATCTGGCTCCGTTCCAAGTGCTTGTCGCGGCGACGGATAATGAGGCGTATAATGCGCTGGTCTGCAATGAATTCGCACATGAGGTGGGGCGCGATTCGGTCTACCAGCTGGGCGAAAGCGCGGACGAGGATGATAAGAGCGCGCTGCCCGAATCGATCAGGGGCCGCGCCTTGTTCGAAAGCGGCTTTGGCGTGTCAGACACGAATGAGCGGCAAGAACAGGGCTGGGTCTTCCGCAAGACCAAGCTGTCTGATGAGTTTGATTTTGAAGACGCTCGCGATACGCTGGCTGAAACAGCAAACATGCTGCTGTTGATCCGTGAGAGCGGGACATTGCGTTTCTTCACCCATGCTGCGCGCCCAGAGCCGCGTGCAGGTGACACAATCATTTCCTTCACTCCGCCATCGTTCAAGAGCCCGGAAGAGCGCGCGGCCAAGCGGGCGAGCAAGGATAAAGCGAAAGATAGAGACACATCGAAAAGCGGCGGGAGCGAAGGCGGGACTGGCGATACTGGTGGGGCTGGGCCGCAAACAGCGTAAGGTTAGAGGATGAAAATGCGCACGAAATTGGGTTTGGTGGCACTGGCGATGGCCGGTGGTTTGGCATCGTGCAGCGGCGGGCGCGAGGATGCGCCAGTCGATGAGCCAACGGAGACTGCGGGTGAAAACGGCGCTGAAAACGGCAAAGGAGAAGAAGCCGTCTCAATCCTGCGTCCGGACCTTAAACGACCTGTGGTGGAAGAGCCGTCGTTAGAGCCGCTCAACCTTGTAATTGGTTTTCCTGATGGAGGGAGCGGCCTGAGCGCGGGCGCGGTTGCGACCTTGAAAGAGGCCGCCTCTTCCGAGCAAATCAAATTGGGTCTGCCCATTGTCGTTGGCGGACACAGCGATGCAAGCGGCAATGATGCCGCGAACCAGCGCGCTTCGCTAGCACGTGCAGAGGCAGTGCGCGATTGGCTGGTCGAGAACGGCGTCGCGGAAAGCCGGATTACAACAATCGCCTTTGGAGAGCAGAACCCGGTTGAGCCTAACGCATTGCCAAACGGTGAGCCGAACGAAGCGGGCCGCGAGGCCAATCGCCGGGTCGAAGTGTTGGTCAATGTGCCGCAAAGCAATGTCGCTGCGCAATCGGACGGCGGCGATGGTGCCGGCGCTGAAGATCAGGAAGCTTCCAACTAGTCGCTTAGACTAGCAACCAGCTCTAACGCGCGGTCTGCAAATTCCGGGCGGCAAATCAGCAGATCAGGCAGATAGGTCTCTGCGCCGTTATAGGCCATCGGCGATCCGTCTATCCGTGAGCAATGCAGGCCATGTGCCTGTGCGACAGCAACAGGGGCGCAATTGTCCCACTGATATTGCCCGCCAGAGTGCAGGTAAATCTCTGCCTCGCCGCGCACGATTGCCATCGCTTTTGCCCCGGCGCTGCCCATACCGATCAACTCGCCGCCAATCGCTTCGGCGAGCGCGACGGCTTCTTTCGCTGGGCGTGTGCGGCTGACCACCAAGCGCGGCTTAACAGCAGGGTCTGGCAGAGCGCCAACTTGGTCTGACCGAAGCACTGTTCCGCCGTTTAAGTCCGGCAGAGCCACCGCGCCAACCTTTGCAACGCCTTCAATAGAAAGGCCGACATGCACCGCCCAGTCTGAGCGTTCCTCGCTATATTCCCGCGTTCCATCGACTGGATCGACGATCCACACGCGGCTGATGTCACAGCGCGCCGTGTCGTCCTTTTCCTCCTCAGAAAGCAAGGCGTCATCGGGCCGCGCTGCGCGAATAGCATGGCACAGAAACTGATTGGCGGTGGCATCGCCTGCATTGCCCAGCGCTTTGCCTGAAACCAGACCGCTTGCGCGCACCTGCATAGCAAGCCGCCCAGCTGTCTCAGCCAGATGTGCGGCTAGCTCGCCGTCGCTCATGGACTGTGGATCGGTCATTTGAGCGGCATGATCTGTTGGATGATGTGATCGGCGGCTTCTTCCACCGTCATCTCCACCGTGTTGACCCGGATTTCGGCCGTCTCTGGCTCTTCATAAGGGCTGTCTATCCCGGTGAAGTTCTTAAGTTCACCATCGCGCGCTTTTTTATACAGGCCTTTGACATCGCGGCTTTCCGCAACCTCCAGCGGGGTGTCGACGAACACTTCAATAAACTCACCTTCGGGCAGCATTTCGCGCACCATCCGCCGTTCCGCGCGGAAAGGTGAGATGAACGCGGTGAGCACAATAAGGCCAGCATCCGTCATCAGTTTCGCGACCTCGCCAATGCGGCGGATGTTTTCAATCCGATCAGCCTCAGTAAAGCCCAAATCCTTATTCAGCCCGTGGCGAACATTGTCTCCATCGAGCAGGAAAGTGTGGCGGTTCATCAGCGCGAGGCGTTTCTCCACCTCATTGGCGATGGTTGACTTGCCAGAGCCGGATAGCCCGGTGAACCACAGCACGCGGGGCTGTTGGTTCTTGAGAACGGCATGGTCATCGCGGGTAATTGTGGTTTGCTGCCAATGCACGTTTTGCGCGCGGCGCAGGCTGAAATGCAGCATGCCAGCACCGACAGTTGCGTTGGTGAACTTGTCGATCAGAATGAAGCCGCCGAGCGTGCGGCTTGTCTCATACGGTTCAAATGTGATTGGCCGGTCAGTGCGCAATTCAGCGACACCAATGCCGTTCAGCTCAAGCGTTTTCGCCGCCAGATGCTCAAACCGGTTGATACAAATCTCATACTTTGGCTCTGCGATGGTGGCGCTCACCATCTGACTGCCGATCTTGAGCCAATAGGCGCGGCCCGGCTTCAGCGCGGTCTCATCCATCCACACAATGGTGGTTTCAAACTGGTCAGAGGCTTCTGGCGGATCGCCCGCCGCCGCAATCACATCGCCGCGGCTGCAATCAACCTCGTCGGTCAGCGTCAGCGTGACCGATTGGCCGGCAACCGCTTCGTCGAGATTTCCATCAAAGGTCACGATCTCTTTTACCATGCTGGTTTTGCCCGCCGGGACAATGCGCACCGGATCGCCTGGTTTAATTGTGCCGCTGGCGATTTGTCCGGTGAAGCCGCGATAATCGAGGTTCGGCCGGTTGACCCATTGCACAGGCATACGGAAACTGCGTTCCTGCGCGGCGGTGCTTGCCAGCTCAACCGTTTCCAGATGGTGGATCAGGCTTATCCCGGCATATTGGGGGCCATCATACCACGGTGTGTTGGCAGAGGGCGCGGTCGTGATATTGTCACCCTTAAACCCAGAGATCGGGATCGCGGTGAAGCCTTCAATGCCGATTTGTTTAGCGAATGTGCTGTATTCAGCGACGATTTCGTCAAAGCGCGACTGATCGTAATCAATCAGGTCCATCTTGTTCACCGCCAGCACCAGATGTTTGATGCCCAGCAGATGCGTAAGGAAAGAATGCCGCCGCGTCTGTTCCAGCACGCCTTTGCGAGCATCGATGAGGATCACGGCCAGGTCAGCGGTTGACGCGCCGGTGACCATATTGCGCGTGTATTGTTCATGCCCCGGTGTGTCTGCGACGATGAACTTGCGCTTTTCGGTGGTGAAGAACCGGTAGGCGACATCAATCGTGATGCCTTGTTCGCGCTCTGCCGCCAAACCATCGACCAGCAGCGCAAAGTCAATTTCTTCACCCTGCGTCCCGTGCTTGACACTGTCGCTTTCCAGCGCGGTAAGCTGATCTTCAAAGATCATTTTGGAATCGTAAAGCAGCCGCCCGATCAGGGTCGATTTGCCATCATCCACACTGCCGCAGGTGATGAAGCGCAGCAGGCTTTTGTGCTGATGCTGATCCAGATAGGCGTCAATATCCTCAGCGATGAGGCTGTCGACTTGAAAGCTGGAGTCTTGCGTATTCATCAGAAATACCCCTCCTGCTTCTTATCTTCCATCGAAGCGGATTGTCCCTTGTCGATGGCGCGGCCTTGCCGTTCTGATCCGGTGGCGAGCAGCATTTCCTGAATGATCAGGTTCATGTCGGTTGCATCGCTCTCTGTTGCGCCTGTCAGCGGATAGCAGCCCAATGTGCGGAAACGCACAGACCGTGTCACAGGCTCTTCGCCCTCTTCCAAGCGGAAACGGTCATCATCCACCACCAAAGTCAGCCCGTCGCGCTCCACAGTCGGGCGCGGTGATGAGAAATAGAGCGGCACGATGTCGATTTTTTCCAGCGCGATATATTGCCAGATATCCAGCTCGGTCCAATTGCTGATGGGAAAGACGCGAATGCTCTCATCATCGTCCTTTTTGGAATTGTAGAGGTTCCACAGCTCTGGCCGCTGGTTCTTGGGATCCCAGCGGTGTGAGGCGGTGCGGAAACTGAACACGCGCTCTTTCGCGCGCGCCTTTTCCTCATCACGCCGCCCGCCGCCGAATGCTGCATCAAAGCCGTGCTTGGTGAGCGCCGCTTTTAGCGGATCGGTCAATTGCGCCTGACTGTAAAGCGCGCTGCCAGTGTCGAACGGATTGATGCCCTGTTCCTCAGCATCGTCGTTTTGCGCGATGATCAGGTCGAGGTCATATTCCTTCACCGTCTTGTCACGGTGGTCGAGCAGCGCCTGAAAATCCCAGCCCGATGCGACATGCAGCATCGGAAAGGGCGGCGGCGCGGGATAAAACGCCTTGCGTGCCAAATGCAGCATGACGGACGAATCCTTGCCGACGGAATACAGCATGACCGGTTTTTCGGTCTCTGCCACAACCTCGCGGAAGATATGGATGCTTTCGGCTTCGAGCCGTTCAAGGTGAGTAAGCGTACGCATATGGTCCAGCTAATGCGCAGATCAGCTAAAAAACACAAAGTTTTGGTTTGGGGGGTGGCATGTTTGGTTTGGGTGGCGAGGCTCGCCACGAAAACTCTGGAGCGGGTAAGGGGAATCGAACCCCTCTAGCTAGCTTGGAAGGCTAGAGCATTACCACTATGCTATACCCGCCCGCTCAAGTGCGCGCCTTTGCCATCATATACCGGCATTGGTCAACGTGAAATAAACACTCACCCGATGCCCATGTTATCAATAAGCCGTGTGCCGCCTATGCGGGCTGCGACCAATAGGCGGGCGGGCGCATCGGCAAGTTTTGTCAACGGCGCAAGCGACATTGCATCAGCCATTGCGGCGTAATCGACGCTGGAAAAGCCTGCCCCTAATAGCGCGTCCTGCAATGCAGCGAGTGACGGCGCAGCCTCCTCGCCGTTCTCGATCCGGGCGATCGCCTCTTTCATGGCCCGCGGCAAAGTGGTCGCAGCGGTGCGGTCACTATCAGACAAGTACCGGTTGCGGCTCGACATCGCCAAGCCATCGGCTTCGCGCACGGTCGGCACTCCAATGATCCGCTCAACATGCGGCGCGATGAGATCGAGGTCGCGCGCCATCGTGCGGATGACCGCCAATTGCTGCCAATCCTTTTCCCCAAAGAAGGCCATGTCGGGCTGAACTTGATTGAACAACTTGCACACGACGGTCGCCACTCCATCAAAATGGCCCGGACGATCTGCGCCGCAAAATCCTGCGCTCACGCCGCTCACTGAAATAGATGTCGCAAAATCTTTCGGTCCGCCGGGATACATCGCCTCTGGTGCCGGCGCCCACAGCAGCGACACGCCTTCGCCCTCTAACATGGCGGAATCTTCCGCCAATTGGCGCGGATAGGCGTCCAGATCCTCGCCCTCGCCAAATTGCGTCGGGTTCACAAAGATCGAGGCGACCACGTGATCGCAATGATCGCGCGCGGCGCGCATCAGTGTCAGATGCCCTTCGTGCAGTGCGCCCATTGTGGGGACCAAAGCTATATTGCTGCCATCGCCGCGCAAGGCGGCCACTGATTTTCTCAACATGTCGAGCGTGGTTGCGGTTTGCACGTGGTAACCCTTTCGGTATGCGACCTTGTATAAGACTAGCCGTGGTTCACCAGCGGTTACAAGATCACCAAGCGTCAGTAAGGATACGGCCTATGGCTGAGAAAACGGCACATCGCATCGTTTTTGCCAATGAAAAAGGCGGAACCGGCAAATCAACCACGGCGGTGCATATCGCGGTGGCGCTGTCCTATATGGGTGCGCGCGTGGTCGCGCTTGACTTGGATCCGCGTCAGCGAACGATGGATCGGTATATGGAAAACCGCCGAGCAACTGCGGAGAGGCGAGGGATCACCCTGCCAGCGCCGCAATGTGAAGTGTTTAAAGGGCGCAGCGACAACGCTTTGTTGGTGGCGCTTGACCGGTTGGAGAAAAATGCCGACTTTCTGGTGATCGACAATCCTGGCCGCGATGATCCGTTAGCCCGTGCGGCGGCGGAAAACGCCGATACTTTGGTCACACCGATGAATGATAGTTTTGTCGACTTCGATCTGATCGGACAGGTTGATTCTGAGACGTTCAAAGTGAAGAAACTGTCGTTCTTTGCGGAGCTGATCTGGGAAGCACGGTTAAAGCGCAGCAGCGCCACTTTCGCCAAAAAACGCCCGGAAATGGATTGGGTGGTGGTGCGCAACCGAACCGGCCATGTCGAAGCGCGCAATATGGCGCGGATCGAAGGCGCATTGAAAGAAATGTCGAAACGGGTTGGCTTCCGCGTCGCGCAAGGCCTATCCGAACGGGTGATCTACCGTGAGCTGTTCCCATCTGGCCTGACATTGCTTGATAAGGGGCAATTGGGGGAATTGGGGACCAGCCACCTTGTCGCCCGGCAAGAGCTTCGCTCTTTGCTCAAGTCGCTGAATCTGCCAGACTTCGAGCGCGGCCAATCCAATCTGGAGTTTGCGTAAGATTATGCTGAAAATTGCGATCCTATTGGTGGTTGTTTGTGTGGTGTTCCGCTGGGCGTTTGGCAAATGGCCGTGGGATTTTGGCAAGGGTCCCTCAACCCATGCGCAAGCAATTTTCAATGCGCGCAAGCTGTTAGGTGTCCGCGAAAACGCGACCCATGATGAAATTTCTGCCGCGCACAAGCGCGTGCTCGCAAAGGTGCATCCCGACAAAGGCGGATCTTCACAGCAAGTGCATGAAGTCAACGCCGCGCGCGATCTGTTGCTTGATGAATTGCCTGATCGGGTTTCCGGCCCGGATCAGGACAAGGATTAGCAGTATGAGCACGCCATTGCGCTGCACCATCCAATGTATTTGAGACACCTAGCCTCCTGGGCAGTTAGGCCAAAGATATGAGACATCAATTCCACCCCACCGTCCTTCGCGAATACGATATTCGCGGCATTATTGGTGAGACCTTGGGTGCAGACGATGCGCGCGCCATAGGGCGCAGTTTCGGCAGTTTGCTGCGCGAGGCGGGCGGCAGCACAGTTGCAGTGGGTTATGATGGACGGGTCAGCTCACCTATGCTCGAACATGCCTTGATCGAAGGGCTTACCGCGAGTGGATGCGACGTCGTCACTATCGGGATGAGCGCAACGCCGATGCTGTATTACGCAGAAGCCTCAAGCGAAGAGATTGACGGCGGCATACAGATAACTGGCAGCCACAATCCCGCCAATTACAACGGCTTCAAAATGGTATTTCAAGGGCGTCCCTTCTTCGGGGAGGACATCCAAACCTTGGGCAAGAGGGCTGCTGCCGGCCAATGGGTCGACGGAAACGGTGAGGTCAGCAAGCGCGATATCCTCGACGAGTATGTCGAGCGGATGCTCGCCGATCTCGCCGGGATTGAGGGGGAAGCCCTCGCTGACCTCAAGGTCGGATGGGATGCAGGCAATGGCGCCGCCGGACCCGCGCTGGAGGCGCTGACCGAGCGGCTTCCGGGGGAGCATCACCTGCTTTTCACTGAAGTTGATGGACATTTTCCCAATCACCATCCCGATCCAACCGTTGAGGCCAATCTGGCGGATTTGCGCGAGCTCGTCGCGTCAAAGAACCTCGATTTTGGAGTGGCTTTTGATGGTGACGGCGACCGGATCGGCGCAATCGATAGCGAAGGCCGAGTGATCTGGGGCGATCAATTGTTGATGATCTACGCCGAAGATGTGCTCAAAACGCACGCGAATGCGACGATTATCGCCGATGTGAAGGCCAGCCGCGCACTGTTCGATCACGTGACGGAACATGGCGGACAGCCGCTTATGTGGAAGACCGGGCACAGCCTGATTAAGTCCAAAATGAAGGAAACAGGCTCGCCTTTGGCCGGTGAAATGAGCGGGCATGTCTTTTTTGCCGACACATATTACGGGTTTGACGATGCGCTCTATGCCGGCATCAGGCTGATTGCGGCGAGCGCGCGCCTTGGCAAATCGGTCACCGAGCTGCGCAGCGCCATGCCCAACATGCTCAACACGCCAGAAATGCGTTTCCAAGTGGATGAGACGCGCAAATTCCCCGCGATTGCCGAGGTGACTGAGCGGTTGACGACCAATCCCGGCCCTGAGGTTGAGAATGTGAACGCCACCGATGGCGTGCGCGTGAACACGAAAGATGGCTGGTGGTTGCTCCGGGCGTCCAATACGCAGGATGTGCTGGTCGCGCGGGCGGAAAGCGATACGCAAGAAGGGCTGGACCGACTGATGGCGCAGATTGATGAGCAATTGGCCCTATCAGGGCTGGAACGCGGCGAAAGCGTAGGGCATTAAGGCGGCAACGAATTTTGGAGAGGATCGCACAGATGAAAAAGACTATTCTTGCCGCCGCATCAGGCATTGCGCTGGCCTTCACCGCCGCGCCAGCAGCTGCACAGGATGAGCCGACAGCGGCGGAACTTGAAGCATTGGGCGGCTTGTTTGGCGATATGTTCGGCAGCGCTGATCCGCTGACCGCTGAGCAGGAATTGCGCGTCCCAGCAGCTAAGCTCGTGGTGACTAAGCTTTTTCCCGAAGGCACCTATGCCAAAATGATGGACGAGACGATGCGTCCGGTGTTTGAACAGATGTTTGGCGGCGCGATTGGTGGCCCTGGCCTGACGGTGGGCCAACTCACTGGCCTCAGCCCGCTTGATCTTGCCGAAGTGGATGAAGCGGATCTGGCAGAGGCGGCGCAATTGCTCGATCCGAACGGGGCGGAACGCAACAAGGCGATCGGCGATATGACGATCAACCTGATTGGTGAGATCGTCGTCGATATTGAACCAGCCTATCGCGCGGGGTTAGCGCGCGCCTATGCGGTTCGCTTTACTGGGGCCGAATTGGCGGACATGAATGCCTATTTCTCCACCCCGATAGGCAGCAAATATGCTGCGGAAAGCTTCCTTATCTTTGCTGATCCGCAAGTGATGCAGGCCATGAATGAAATGATGCCGGCGATGATGGAGCGGATGCCCGAAATGATGGGCAGCATTAGCGAAATCACAGAGCAATTCCCGGTCGGCCGCAAGTTCTCAGAATTGAGCGAAAGCGAGCAATCGCAATTGGCGGGTTTACTGGGTGTAAGCGCGGACGAGCTGGCGACATCTGAGCCGGCAGCTGCAGATGACACTTTCTGATTGAGAGCGCCCACGGCTTGCGAGATCAATGTGCGCGCGCCATCTGTAGGGCGTGACCGCGCCTGAACTCTCCTCACCTCTGCCGCCTGAAATACAAGCGTGGTTTGATGCGCGCGGATGGCGCGTGCGGCGGCACCAGCTTGATATGCTGGCGCAGGCTGAGGCGGGCAATCACGCGCTTCTGGTGGCGGATACCGGGGCAGGTAAGACGCTCGCCGGGTTTCTGCCGACGCTCGCTGATTTTGCGCCGTCGCGGCTTAAGGGTGCCAGGCCGCCAGAGGGATTGCACACGCTCTATGTCTCGCCGCTAAAGGCGCTGGCGCATGATGTGCAGCGCAACCTGCTGACCCCTGTAGAAGAGATCGGCCTCGACATTTTGATTGAAACGCGCAGCGGAGATACATCCTCTGACAAGAAGAAGCGCCAGCGGACCAAGCCGCCGCATGTGATGCTGACCACGCCAGAGAGCCTGTCGCTGCTGCTGTCCTATCCCGAAAGCCATGAGCTGTTTTCCACGTTGAAGCGCGTGGTGGTGGATGAGGTGCATGCGTTTGCCACCGGCAAGCGCGGCGATCTGCTCGCGCTGAGCCTAGCGCGGCTGCAAAAGCTTGCGCCTGATATGCAGCGGGTAGCCTTGTCAGCAACGCTCGCCAATCCGCTCAGCTTTCAGGAATGGCTCGCCCCGCAGCCTAATGATGACACCGGAGAGATCGCCGCAGCGCAGTTGGTGCTGGGCGAAGATGGCGCCCCGGCAGAGGTTGAAATCCTACTTCCCGTTGATGCGCGCGTGCCATGGGGCGGGCACGCCGGGCGCTGGGCGGTCGATCAGCTGTATGAAGAGATCAAGGCCAATAACACCACGCTGATCTTCACCAACACGCGTTTTCTGGCAGAGTTCATTTTCCAATGCCTGTGGGATGTGAATGAGGAAAATCTGCCGATCGGCGTGCATCACGGCAGCCTGTCAAAAGAGGCGCGGCGCAAGGTCGAAGACGCGATGGCGGATGGTAAATTGCGCGGGTTGGTGTGCACCGCCAGCTTGGACCTTGGGGTGGATTGGGGCGACATTGATTGCGTGGTGCAGATGGGCGCGCCCAAGGGTTCATCGCGATTGCTGCAACGCATTGGCCGGGCTAATCACCGGCTTGATCTGGCGAGCCGCGCGCTGCTCGTCCCCGGCAATCGGTTTGAATTCCTTGAAGCCACCGCCGCCAAAGACGCGGTCGATGAGGGCATGCGTGATGGCGAAGATTTTCGCGAAGGCGGCTTAGACGTTCTTGCCCAGCATGTGATGGCCTGTGCCTGCGCGGGCGATTTTCGCGAAGACGCTTTGCTCGCAGAAATTCGCAGCAGCCTTACCTATGGTTGGGTTGACGAGACGGCCTTAAGCCGCGTGCTCGGCTTTGTTGAAAACGGCGGCTATGCGCTCAAAGCCTATGACAAATTCAAGCGGATAACGCGCGACAAGCCGCTGGCAAAACTGCCCTTTGGCGAGGGGACGTGGCGGCTGACCCATCCCAGCTACGCGCAGCGCCACCGAATGAACGCCGGGATCATCGTCGATTCCGAAATGCTGACAGTGCGTTTCAAGAATGGCCGCAAGCTGGGCAAGGTAGAAGAACGCTTTGCCGCGACATTGTCACCCGGTGATACCTTCTTCTTCGCGGGTATGAGCCTGGAGGTTGAAAGCCTGAAGGATATGGATCTGGTGGTGCGAGCGTCCAAATCCTCGGCCACCATCCCCAGCTACGGCGGTCTGCGCCTGCCGCTCACCACTCATCTGGCGAGCCGCGTGCAGGAATTGCTGACGGACCGTGCGGGCTGGGGCCGTTTTCCCGATGATGTGCGCGAATGGCTGGAGGTGCAGAGCTGGCGCAGCGAAATGCCGGGGCCGGGCAAGCTGCTGGTTGAAAGCTTCCCCCACGCGAAGAAGCATTACAGCGTCTATTATACGTTTGAGGGGTGGAACGCGAACCAATCGCTGGGGATGCTGATCACGCGGCGGATGGAGGATTTGGGGCTGGCGCCGGGCGGCTTTGTCGCGAACGATTATTCGCTGGGTGTATGGGGTCTGCGTCCGGTAAAAGACCCCGCGCCGCTGCTTTCGCCAGATATTCTGACGCACGAATTCGTCGAATGGGTGCAAGAATCGCACCTGCTGCGCCGCGCTTTTCGCGAAGTGGCGGTGATCAGCGGGCTGGTCGAACGCCAGCATCCCGGAAAGCGCAAGACCGGCAAGCAAGTCACCTTTTCGACCGATCTCATTTACGATGTGCTCAAGAAATATGAGCCGGACCATGTGCTCTTGGAGGCGGCGTGGGCCGATGCCCGCGCGCGGATGACGGATGTGGGCCGCCTCGCCGACTTGCTGGAACGCTCAGAGCGTCAATTGGTGCATGTCGAGCTTGACCGGGTTTCGCCGCTGGCCGTGCCGGTGATGACGATGATCGGGCGCGAAGCTGTACCGCAAGGCGCGGTTGATGATGAGCTTCTGCTTGAGGCGGAGAGCCTTGCGGGTGAGGCCATGAGGGTGGATGAGCGGGCGAGCGAGGTGGATTAACGCGCGCCGTTTACAACCACGCAGAGCGCCCATTTTACCGAGCGTGGGAAACCAGCGGCAAAGGCAAACAGGCGCAGTATTGCAGCCCGCTTAATAAGAGGGGCGTTCACCCTCGACTGTTAGATCGCGCGCCGAACCAAGCACGACATGGGTCTGAAAGTAATATTTACCTGTGCGGCCCCCGCGGCGGTCGAAGAAGTCAATTTGGGTCTTCTTCGCTGTGCCTCTGACGGCAATAGCGCGTTTCGAAAGGGCTTCTTCGATGGGACCACCTAACCGTGCGGCCAATTCTTTTTCGACCCGACTGGAAATGACAATCGTAAGGTTTCGCGGGTCGCGATAATCAGCCTCGGAATTGAGAAACAGCCTGCCGCGGTTTCGCCCGGTCGCGCGCACAACCATTTGAAACACGCCGCTGGTGCCAGCTTCTGATTGCGCCGCGTTGAAGACCGCCTGTTCAGGCGTCAGCCTCAAGCCGTCAATTTTTGTCGGCGCGGTCTGGCACGCAGATAGCAAGGCCGCAGCGAGCCCAAGTGGTAACAGCGCAAGCTGGTTTGGCATCCGGCAATTCTCCGCTAAATCTCTGACCAGACTAGGGTATTGAGCCCAGCAACTTCAAGCTGAGACTGATTGATTAAGCGGTTTGATGACGAGGTGGCCTTCATGAACCCCTCCACATCGTGCTGTTTGAGGTTTACCGCGCAAATATCCGGTACTGCTCATTGCCAACAAAAGCGAATTTTTTGGTGCCTGAATCCTTGATCAGCGCGATGGTCTTGGCCGATTGGTCATAGCTGGCGAGCGCTGCTGGCTGAAAGCGCAAGGTCGGATCTTCGGGCATTGCATTGGCGGCGGCGATATTGGCGCGCAGCTGCGCGCGATCCACCGGCCTGCCGTTCCAAAACAGCCTGTCACCATCATCAATAAAAACGGTGTTGAAGTCGCTATTGGCGACGCCTGTCGGACCCGGCGGCGCAAGTTCGACTATTGTGGAATGCTTGGCGATTGGCACGGCCAAGATCAGCATGATGACGAGAACGAGCAGGATGTCGATAAACGGGGTGACGTTCATTTCGCCCATCGGTCTTTTGCGGCTGGCATACATATCGGGGCGGCGGACAATTCTAGGCATAGTCTCTCTCCTTTGTGTGCCCAGCCCGCCCAAGTGACGCACGAGAGTTTCGGATCGCACATCGCTTGGCTGAGCCGGGCGTGTCACGATCACAGGTCCGGGAAAAACCAGCGACCGTTATTGGTACTATATATCATAACCGATAAGTCGCCTAATGAAGAGCTATTTCTTGCGCCCTCGCAACCGCGAGCTAGGGATAGCGCAGCGCGGATGCGCTGCGTAACACACAAAATCCAAAGAAAAAGGGCGGATCGCTTATGAAGCAACCCGCCCTTTTGGCATTCTGTGATGTCGGCTTGGAGCCGAGCAGCTTCTCTTATTGAGTGCCGCCGCCAGCGCCCACAGCAGGGCCGCCGGTACCGAATGTGCGATATTGCTCATTCCCGACAAAGCCGAACTTGGTCACGCCTACACCCTTAATCAGCTGCAGAACGCGCGCTGAAAGGTCATAGCTGGCTTGCGACGCTGGCTCGAACTGAAGCTCAGGCTCTGGCTGCAAGCGCAATGACGCTTCAAGGTTTGAACGCAGACGGCCTGCATCCACCACTTCACCGTTCCAAAGGATTTCATCGTTCTCGGTCAGAACAACCTTGTTCTTGATCGGGTCAATGTTGTTATCCGACGGATCGGGGTTAGGCGGCGGAAGGTCGATGTTGACCGAGTGTGTTGCCACCGGGATGGTGATGATGAACATGATCAAAAGCACGAGCAAAACGTCGATAAGCGGCGTCATGTTCATAGCGATCATCGGTTCGCCGTCGTCAGCGCCTCCAGAAAGAGCCATGAGTGTTTCTCCTGATTGTAGCCGGCTTAGATGCCAGGCTCGACGGGGTTAGAGATGAATCCGATTGTCGGATAACCAGCGCGCTGCACGTTGAAGATCGAGCCAGCAACACAGCGCCATGGGGCGTTGCTGTCACCGCGAATGTGCACCTGCGGGATCAAATCTGGATCATCCATGATCACTTCGATACCGCCAGCGCGCTCAACGATCGCCTCAAGGCGCTTGAACGATTGGTCATACAGCTCATCAGAGGTGACCGGAGTGATATTGTTGAAATAGACCCGGCATTCGCCGTTGCGTGCTGCGCCTTCGAACCCTGGTTCGCCAGCGCTGCGGCCCGCCGCGTCAGTGGTGCTGACGGTAAGCAGCAGGTTTTCAACCTTATCATCCGATTCGATCGATTCGAATACCGGAATATCCAGCTTTTCGATCGTCTGAATCGCAACCGGAACTGCGATGAGGAAGATGATCAAGAGAACCAGCATCACGTCGACCAGCGGCGTGGTGTTGATCTCCGACATCGGGGTTTCGCCCCCTCCCATCGAAATTGCCATTGTGAATTCCTATCCGTAACTTTGCCCGGTTATTCGGGCGGGTAATCGTATGGTGCCCGGTAAGGGGCGGTGAGCGGTGGGGCGGCGGATGTCTTTCAGGCCAGAGCCGTCAAACAGATGCCGCCCCGTCGCGGATACGATTTACGAACGCGGTGCAGGCTTAGCAGCGGCGGCTGGCTTGGCAGCAGCGGCAGGCTTCTTAGCAGGCGCAGCGCTGACATTTGGCTTAACCGCACCGTCTGAGCTGATGTAAGCCAGAATGTCGGTTGAGAAGCTGTTGAGCAGCTCTGCAATCCGGCGGTTACGGCTCTGAAGCCAGTTAAACGCAAGCACAGCAGGAACAGCCACAAGCAGACCAATCGCGGTCATGATCAAGGCCTCACCAACTGGACCAGCAACCTTATCGATCGACGCCGAACCAGCGATGCCGATGTTGATCAGCGCGCGGTAAATACCGATCACCGTACCGAGCAGACCGATAAACGGTGCGGTGGCACCAACCGAAGCGAGGAATGGCAGGCCGCCAGCAAGCTTCGAGTTGATCGAATCTTCCGAACGTTGCAGCGAACCGTGCATGTAATCATGCGCTTCGAGGCTGTCGGTCATCTTGGCGTGCTTTTCTTCAGCGGTGATCGCATCGTCGGCAACCTGACGCCATGCGCTGTTCTTTTCCAGCTTGGTCGCGCCTTCTTTCAGCGAGTTTGTGCGCCAGAAATTTTGCAGGCCCTTGGCTTGCTTCATCACTTTGTTTTGCTCAAGCAGCTTGGTGATGAGGATGTAAAATGAGCCGACGCTCATAATAACCATCACAGCAAGAATGAACCAGGCGACGGGGCCGCCTTCTTCCATGGCTTTCATAAAGCCAAACTGGTTTTCCGGAGCTGCTTCAGCGGCACCAGCAGTTAGAAGTTGAATAAGCATTGCGAAAAGTCCTCTTTAAATATCCCCGGGCCGCGGTGGCTTTCATCCGCGCCCCAAATTTGATTTGTTTAGTCCAGTTGATACCTGATGCTGGTCGAGAAGCGCCCCGAAGTCGGGTTGCCTGCGCGGTCCTTGGCAGGGGTGAAGCGGGCGTAACGTTGCATACCCTTACAGGCTGCATCGTCGAGAGCGCTTGACCCGCTTGGGCGGGTCACACTGCAGGAATCCACTCTACCATCAGCGTTCACAGTCACTGCCACACCAACGGTTCCCTCTTCCTCACGGCGGATAGCGCGGGTTGGATAGTTGCGCTGAATTTGCGCAGCCCAACGGCCTTGGTTCCGCGGTGACGCCCCGGCTGAAAGATCAGGCGCAGGCGGCGGGGGTGGCGGCGGCGGAGGTGGCGGCGGAGGCGGCTCACGTCCAGCGTTAGGATCAGGATCTTCACGCGGCGGCGGCGGCGTTCTGTCGACCTCCGGCGGGCTAGGGTTCTGATTAAGATCCAGCGGAATATCCGGCACGAAGACCGGAGGCGGTGGAACTTCTTCCTGTGGTGGCGGGGGAGGGGGTTCCTCCTCCGGGGGCGGCGGTTCCTCAATGTCGATTGTCGTGACGCGCTCGACAACGTTCTTGACCGCAGAAATGGCCAGTCCCGTTACCAACATGTAGCCTACGGCCACATGAATTATCGCCACGATGATCAGAGCAATAATTCGGTTATTGCTCGTTTTTTGGTCAGCGTAGGCCATCCAGCTCTTTACTCTCCGTCAATTCGACCGGCAAAACCGGCCCGATTCTCAAGCGCAGCAAAACTGCGAATGAAACTCGTTATCTCAAATCATCCCAACTTGGGAACAGGTTTTTCTTCACCTGTGTGGAAGCCGGTATGATTTCTCCCGCATACCGCAACCGCGACCCGAAGCGACTATGTCCCCATCCTCGCTCTGGATTGCAAACGCTTTAAACATCATGGCAGGTGCAATCAAACGCTTTATCAGTTCAGGACGAATTCAGCGTCTTACGGCTGAAACAGTTTGACGCATCTGGCTAGCGCTTTGCCGCATGAAAGGTATATCCTCGAATATCATGATTAACCAATTTTTAACAAACAAAATCAGCGCTCTGGCGTTAGTTGGTGCGGCGATGATGGTTCCACTCGCAGTGAATGCGCAGCCGCAACCCGTCTCCCAAAGCGGGGCTGCAACTTTTGCAGATTTAAGTACGCTGGCAGACCGATCTCAGCTGGTTATCCACGCTGAAATTCGCCGCCAAACTGCCGTAAAACGGGAAAGAGCGCCTGATCTTCAGCCGGGATTCGCACGTCTTTATATAGAAGCGCGCACGCGAAAATTGCTGTCTGGATCATCGGCCATTGGCGAATCGCTCAATTATCTGATCGACGTTCCGCTTAATGAAAAAGGTAAGCCGCCCAAGCTAAAGAAGCGCGAAATGCTGCTGTTTGCGCGGCCTGTGCCGGGCCGGGCTGGCTCTATCCAACTGGTCGGCAGGCAGGCGCAGCTAGATTACACGCCTGCTTTGGAGGCGCGCCTGCGCCCCATCCTCACGCAATTGCTGGCGGCGGACGCCCCGCCTGTTGTGACCGGGGTTAGCGATGCACTCGCCGTGCCGGGCAATCTGGTGGGCGAATCGGAAACGCAGATATTCCTCGCCACAAAAGATCGCTCTCCGGTGTCGGTCAGCGTGCTGCGCCGTCCGGGCCTTAACCCAGTATGGGGCGTATCATGGGGTGAGATTATCGATTCGTCGGCCCGCCCGCCGCAGGCCGGCTCAATCCGTTGGTATCGTTTGGCCTGCACCCTGCCGCCTAGCCTGCCTAGCTCAGCCAATCTCTCGCGCGATCCAGCCGCCCGCCGGTTAGCCGCGCAGGATTACGGCTTTGTCGTTTCGCAACTTGGCCCGTGCGATCGCCGCATTACCAATGGCGCCGCCAGTTAGGCCAGCAGCTAAACTTCACCCGCCTAAACCCAGATTGCCCTTGCGATAGGATGGTGCGCGGGTAAGCCACGTGCCCGACAGCGCGCGAGCATGACGCGCGTGTCATGCTATGGAGGAATGCAAGTGAACGAGGCCGCGGCCAAAACCCCATTGCGGATTGCTATTGCCGGTCTTGGCACGGTTGGCGCGGGCGTCATCCGTTTGCTCGAAACCAATCGTGAGCTTGTTTCAGCTAGGGCAGGCCGCGCAATCGAAGTGGTTAGCGTGAGCGCGCGTGATCGCAATAAGGATCGCGGGATTGATCTGTCGGGTTATTCTTGGACCGACGATATGATGACGATGAGCGCCGACGCAGATGTTGATGTTGTCGTAGAATTGATCGGCGGATCAGATGGCCCAGCCTTGGCTCTTGCGAAATCAGCGCTGGAAGGCGGCAAAGGCTTTGTCACCGCCAACAAAGCGATGATCGCGCATCATGGTATGGCGCTGGCCCAAATGGCAGAGGCGAATGCGCAGCCGCTCAAATTCGAAGCGGCAGTGGCTGGCGGCATTCCCGTGGTAAAGGGCCTGCGCGAAGGCGCGGCAGCCAATGCGATCACGCGGATTTACGGCATCCTCAACGGCACCTGCAATTATATCTTGTCTGAAATGGAAGAGACCGGCGCGGACTTTGGCGACACTCTCGCTGAGGCGCAGCGGCTTGGCTACGCAGAGGCCGATCCCACATTCGATATCGAGGGCGTCGATGCGGCACATAAGCTCGCGATTTTGGCGGGCATTGGTTTTGGCTCAGAGGTTGATTTTGAGGCCGTGCGCACGACCGGCATTACCCAAGTGCGCAGCGCCGACATTGCTCAGGCTGATGCGCTTGGCTTTGTCATACGGCTGATCGCGATGGCTGATGTGGAGAGCGACGGCGCTGATGGCGCGCGCTTGCTCCAACGGGTTAGGCCGTGCCTTGTGCCAAAGGATCATCCGCTTGCGCCTGTCGATGGGCCGACCAATGCGGTGGTGGCAGAGGGCAATTTTTCAGGCCGCCTGCTGTTTCAAGGCGCAGGCGCTGGCGATGGGCCGACTGCCAGCGCGGTGGTTGCTGACCTGATCGACATTGCGCGCGAGGATACAGGCGCGCCGTTTTCTGTCCCAACCGCTAGCCTCAAGAAATTGCCTGCAACAGAACCCGGTTACCGGATGGAGCGCACCTATCTGCGTTTCACCGTTACCGACCGCCCTGGCGTTCTGGCGGAGATTACCGCGGCGATGCGCGATGGCGGCGTTTCAATTGAAAGCCTTATTCAAAAGGGCAAGCCCAATCACGGCGATGATGTGCTGGTGGCGATGGTCACCCATGAAGGTCAGGAACATTGCGTGCGCAAAGCGCTGGATCTGCTCGAAGGGTCAAATAGCCTAACGGCGCCGCCGCTGGTGATGCCAATTTTGAAAAGTTAGTGGGGCGCGGGGCGGCTCAGTCCAGCCCGAACCCCCTACTCAGGCCCATCCAAACTTGAGCTTGGCGCGCCAAGCGCCGCACGCCGCGCCTTTTCCTCTTCCTCGGTCAGCTCGCGGGTGTCACCCAGCGGCGGCAAACCTCGCGCGATCCGATCTGCGTCGGAGCCCGGCGGCGCTTCGGGCAGCGCCTCAACGTCGATGATCAATGCAGGCGGCGGAACCGAACCAAATCCTGTGACACATCCGGGTGGATTGCCCTGTTCATGGCAGTCGATAATGAAGTCGGGCGCTTTGGGTGCATTGTAGTCCTGTGTCTCCTCGGCATAGCGCTTACGCGCGGCCTCACGGCTCCCGCTGTAATAGAAAGACTCGTCCTCACCCAAGCGGCGGCACACGATAATATCACCTGATATGCTCGCCGCGTCCGCCTCTTCCTCGCACGCGCGGACATTGCTGTCGTTCACCTCGCCCCGGCGCGGCACGGTAACGGTTAGGTCAATGCGAAGCGGTTCATCGCTCGGCGCTTCGGTCTCGCTTTCAGCCGGAGCTTGCTCGCTCGTGTCTTGCGCATTTGCAGGGGCAGCGAGCACAAAAGCGAGACAAAAGCTAAGCTTGCACACAAGATTGGCTGGCCATCTTGCTGTGTTGCTCGACAAGTCTTGCTCCTATTGGCTAAGCGCACGGTATAAAGGCTGCGGCCAAACACGCTGTAAGGAATGAATTCGCCATGAACACCCCCGCTGATACAGATGTCCTCGCTGGTAAAGATGCATCCGATGAAAATGCGCTCGACCGGGTGTTGGTGCTGGAAATGGTGCGTGTGACCGAGGCGGCCGCTGTTGCCGCTGCGCAATTGGTTGGGCGCGGGGATGAGAAAGCTGCTGACGCTGCCGCTGTTGAAGCAATGCGGCGCGCGTTCGATACGCTGTATATGGACGGCACGGTTGTGATCGGCGAGGGCGAGCGCGACGAAGCGCCAATGCTTTATATTGGTGAGAAGGTTGGCGGCGCGCCGGGCAAGGGCCCAAAAATCGACATTGCGCTCGATCCGTTGGAGGGCACGACGATCACTGCAAAGGCTGGCCCCAATGCGCTCGCGGTTTTGGCAGCGGCGGAAGAAGGATGCCTGCTCAACGCGCCTGACACCTATATGGACAAAATCGCGGTTGGCCCCGGCTATCCCGATGGCGTGATTGATCTGGCGAAGACCCCGACTGAGAATGTGAAAGCGGTTGCGGCAGCCAAAGGCGTGGAGCCGGGTGACGTCATTATCTGCGTGCTCGACCGGCCGCGTCACGCGGACATGATTGCGGAATTGCGCAGCCTTGGATGCGGTGTTGTGCTGATCGGGGACGGCGATGTTGCCGGCGTGATCGCGGTGACGGATGAGGACACCAATATCGATATGTACATGGGCCAAGGCGGCGCGCCAGAGGGTGTGCTGGCGGCAGCCGCGCTGCGCTGTGTCGGCGGGCAATTCAACGGGCGGCTGGTGTTCCGCAACGATGACGAAAAGGCCCGCGCGCGTAAATGGGGCATCACCGAATTTGACCGCATTTATAAGCTGGAAGAACTGGCGAGCGGCGATTGTATCTTTGCCGCAACTGGCGTGACGCAAGGCTCGCTGCTCGACGGCGTAAAGCGCCGCCGCAGCCATACCGGTGTTACAATTATGACCACCGACAGCGTGGTGATGCGCGCGTCGAGTGGGACTGTCAGATGGATCAAAGGCGAGCATAAAGTTTGATGGTCGTGGTAGAGCGCTGAGCTGTCTGGCCTCTCGGCGATCCTGCGCACGCCTCGTAGGGCTCGGAAATCACTTCTTCGCTGGACCTATCAGCGACGCAGAAATCGCTGCAATCAAGTTTGGGGAGGAAGGACAGCGTTGGCGGATGATGCCCTTCGCCGGGTTTCTTGAGACCGACAATGCTGTGCCAGAGCTGCAGTTGCAACTCCGCGAATTCACGACGAGCCCTTTCGGGTCCAAACTGCGCTAGTCGGTGAATAGTCAGAGACCCCTCTGTTGCAATCACCGGACTCTCGGCTAGTCCCGTCGCATCACTTGCACTCGGGGATTCGCGACCAATGAAAATCATGTCCGGCAATTCAAACCTGCCGCTCGCCCGGGCGATTGCCGCCTATCTCGAAATTCCGCTGACCGATGCCAGCGTGCGCCGGTTTGCTGACGAAGAGATCTTCGTTGAGATCCATGAGAATGTCCGCGGTGAGGATGTGTTTGTGGTCCAATCCACCGGCTATCCGGCTAACGACAATCTCATGGAATTGCTGATCTGCATCGATGCGCTGAAACGCGCGTCTGCCAAGCGGATCACGGCGGTTGTGCCATATTTTGGCTATGCCCGTCAGGACAGGAAGCCCGGCCCGCGCACGCCGATCTCTGCCAAGCTTGTGGCGAACCTGATTACCGAGGCCGGCGCAGACCGCGTCTTGGCGGTTGATCTGCATGCGGGGCAGATACAGGGCTTTTTCGATATTCCGACCGATAACCTATACGCAGCGCCGGTGATGGCGGCGGATATTCAGGCGCGTTATGGCGATCAGGATTTGATGGTTGTCTCACCTGATGTTGGCGGCGTGGTTCGCGCCCGCGCGCTCGCGAAACGGCTCGACAACGCGCCGCTCGCCATTGTCGATAAACGCCGCGATCGCCCCGGCGAAAGCGAAGTGATGAACATCATCGGTGATGTTCAGGGACGCCATTGCATCATGATCGATGACATCGTCGATTCCGGCGGAACGCTCTGCAATGCAGCGGAAGCCTTGCTGGAAAACGGCGCGAAAAGCGTTGTCGCTTACATCACGCACGGCGTTTTATCAGGCGGCGCTGTGGCGCGCGTGGACGGATCAAAATTGACCGAACTGGTCATAACAGATTCGATCCTGCCGACAGAGGCGTGTGAAAACTCTGAGCGTATTCGCGTGCTGACAATGGCGCCGTTGGTCGGTGAAGCGATCCGCCGCATCGCAGATGAAAGCTCCGTGTCCAGTCTGTTTGATTGATTTCGGACGGCTCAGTGGAGCCGCCGAAGCGCCCCAAACCCTACTTCGCCGCGTCCAAAAACGGTTTGCGCATCCACGGCCGCACGGCGTCTGGTTCAATCCGTTCGAGCAGTTCCAACCGGCGCGCTTGCCTTATCTCTAGGCTGAGCGTCAGCAGCGATGACCGGCGGCGCTTAAATTCAGCCGGGGTTACACCGAAAAAGGTTTGAAACTCGCGGATTTGATGCGCCTGATCGAAAAAGCGCAGCATGATATCTTCCTCTTCCTCATCGGCGACGCCGCACAGGCGGGCGGCCAGATCAAGGATTCGCGCTCGGCGCATCACGTTTTTCGGACTTAAACCAAAATCACGTTTCGCTGTTCGTTCGACCGTCCGCTGAGACACGCTCTGCTCATCAGCAAATTCGCCGATCTCGCGGTTTGGATCGACAAAGGCTTGCAGTTCTAGGGCTTGCGATAACGGTTCTGGCGGGGCGATCCCATTGTTCTCAACATAATCCGCCAGCCAATCCTCCATGGATTTGAGCCACTCGGCTGGTTCAAGATCAAGATTGTAGAGCCCCGTTATTTCGGTATCTTTGATGCCAGCGGTTTCGATCGAACAAATGCGGTCCACCATATCTGTATCGTTCAACCCAAACAGCGCGCGCAGTGCGCCGGGGCGAAGCATCATACCGGCGACTTTGATCCCCCCGGAATAGCGCAATGGCATTACCTTGGTATGCTGCCCGCACAAAAACGTCTCATCACGAATGGGCAGATTGCCATCCGCTGTTCCGGCCAGCCAATCGACGCCGACGGCAGAGCGAAGGTAAGCGGAATCGTTGAACAACTGGCCATCCACGGTGTGACCGGCGCGCTCATATGCGAAGGCCACCATCGACCGGCCCAGCCACGGCTTCAGGCGCGGATCGGGCGGACGGTTCAGCGCGAGCGGCGTGCCTGCTTGGGTGCTGCCAGTTTCAGAGCGAAATTCCGCCACTGCACTTTCACGAGGGGAACTGTACGAGCCGTCGGACCGGTCAAACCCGCCATCGCTCCCCCTGTTGATGTTGATAGTCACACCTAAGCTGCCCGTCCTTTTCATGCGGATCTTCAGGCTGAAACCAGTGCAAAATACTGCGGCCCGTGATCGCTCTATTTTCGTGTAGATTTTTTTATTGCAGCGCACAATTGCGCGGTGCCGTTTAATTCATTTCTTTGTTAGCTTGGCCGTATCCGTTGATGCTTCACAGTCGGCTCTCCAACTGTGTCGTTCCCCCGGCCTATGCAGTTCCAGCTCTTCGAGTCTCCGCGCTTGGCGTTGCTCTAGCGTGATGGTGAGCAAGGGCCGCGGCTGGGCGCGGAGCTTTTGCGGCGTGACGCCAAAAAAGCTCTGAAATTCGTGGATTTGATGCGCTTGATCAAAAAAGCGCAGCATCATCTCATCTGCCTCTTCCTCATTCGCGACGCCGCACAATTGCGAAGCCAGATCGAGCGCCCGTGCACGGCGCATCACAAGCCGGGGCGAAACGCCAAAATCGCGCTTCACAATCCGCTGAAGTTTACGGATGTTGATGTTATGCGCCTCGGCAAAATCGCCCAGCGGCTGGGTCGGATCCTCAAAAGCAGCCAATTCAAACGCGACTGAAATGGGATCTGGCGGCGGCGGGTCATGCCTTTCAATATAACGCCGCAAACACTCCTCAATCGCCAAATTCCACTGCTGCGGTGCATAGTCAGCACTAAAGATTTCACGAAAATCATCGTGCATCAGGCCGAACATATCGGTCCGTTCGATCCGGTCGACCAGCTCGCTGGCAGCGCGGCCGGTTAGCGCATAAAAAGCGCCTGCGCGCAGGCCGAAACCGGCGGACATAATATCGCCTGTGCAGGTGAGCGGCATATATTTGGAGTGCTGGCCGAACAGCAGGACTTCATTCTCGTGTGTTTCATGCGCGTCTGCCGTCACGGCGGTCCATCGGCCGTTGAAGATGTGGCGCACATACGTCAGGTCATTGCACATGCCGCACGCGATCAACATTTCAGGATCATTGGTGGCTTTGGCAGAAACGAGCCGCGCGATCCACGGTGATAGGTCATCGCTCGCTGCGCGATTGGCAGACAGCGGCAAGCCAGCACGTGACGTGCCGGAAAAGGACGCCAAATTGCGGCGCCAAATCTCTGTCGAGCTGTCTAAGTTTTGTTTGCTGACCATTCCCCACCTGATCTAGCTCTACGCTATAGCACAGTTCTTGTATGAAAGTCCTTAGCAGAGGGCTGGGCCCAAGGATTGGACGTATCCGTCATTTTTGCCGCCTTTCAGACTAGCTCTTGACGGATGGCGCCGCGCTCGCGACGGGATCGGGCAATAACGAAAAGGCCAAGAATCCGATGACCGCCAAAGACACCGCCCTTGCGCAAAGGCTCGCTGATGCCGCCGGCGCTGCAATACGCCCGCTGTTTCGCGGGGACTGGGCGCAGGAGCGCAAAGCCGATGCCTCACCCGTGACAGAGGCTGACCGCGCGGCCGAGGCCGCCATGCGTGCGATTATCGAGGCGGAATTTCCTGATGATGGGATCATTGGTGAGGAATATGGCACTCGCAATGAGGGTGTGGGCCGGCAATGGGTGCTTGATCCAATCGATGGCACGATCAGCTTTATGGCAGGTCGGCCGATCTTCGGCACGCTGATTGCGCTGCTGCAGGACGGCTGGCCGGTGCTGGGCGTGATCGACCAACCGATTGCAGGGGAACGCTGGGTCGGCCGCATTGGCGAGGGCACGACCTTGAATGGTCTGCCGGTGCGCACGCGCGCATGCAAAGAGCTGTCAGATGCGACCATCGCCTCGTCCGGTCCGCAATATTTCACCGACGATCAAGGCGCCGCGTTCATGTCGCTGGCCGCGCAAACATCGCAAATCGCGGTGTGGGGCGGGGATTGCTACAATTACGGCCTGCTGGCGAGCGGGCACTTGGATATTGTGTGCGAGGCGGGGCTGAAACTTTATGATTACGCCGCGCTGGTGCCGATTGTAGAGGGCGCCGGCGGAATGATGAGCGATTGGCAGGGCAACCCGCTGGATGCCAATTCCGATGGCACCGTTCTGGCGCTGGGCGAGCCTGCGCGGCTTGAAGAAGCGCTAGAGGCGATGGGGTGAGTGTGAGCTGTCAATCTGGAGCATGAGCGCGGGGCGCAAAAACACTTGCAATTGCCCGAGTGCTGCACTAGTTCGCGCGCCTTCACCGACACATGAATCGGAGATTGGCCTGGCCAGATAGGGCTGCCAGGGCTGATCGAATGTGTCTCTGACTTTAGGAGATAAAAATGCCCAAGCTGAAGACCAAAAGCGGTGTGAAGAAACGTTTCAAAATCACCGCAACTGGCAAGGTTAAGCACGGCGTCGCTGGTAAGCGTCACCGTCTGATCAGCCATAATGCGAAGTATATTCGCCAGAACCGCGGCACAACTGTCCTGTCGGATGCCGACACGAAGACAGTCAAGAAATGGGCCCCATACGGGCTTAGCTAAGCGCGCTGGTTCTAAGGAGAATTTGAAATGCCTCGCATTAAACGCGGCGTCACCACACGCCAGAAACACAAGCGCCTACTCGAACAAGCCAAGGGCTATCGCGGTCGTCGCAAGAACACCATTCGCATCGCCCGTCAGGCCGTCGAAAAGGCTGGCCAATATGCGTATCGCGATCGCAAAACCAAGAAGCGCAATTTCCGCGCGATCTGGATCCAGCGCATCAACGCGGCTGTCCGCGCTGAAGGCCTGACATATTCGCAATTCATGCATGGCGTGAAGCTGGCGGGTATTGAGCTGGACCGTAAGGTTATGGCCGATCTCGCGATGAACGAAACTGCGGCGTTCAAGTCGATTATCGACCAAGCGAAAGCTGCATTGCCAGCATAAGGATTTTTGGAGAGCTATTCGCCTGGTGAGAACTACGCGTTTAAGTTCTTAAATTTACGACATAAGTAAGGGCGTTCTCCGAACAGGAGGACGCCCTTTTATTGTATGTTTGCGCCTTAAGCTTTGTAGCGACGCGTCACAAACCTTGTAAATTCGCGCCAAACTCGTAACAATTTTTGCATGGTGGGGTCGGTCAAACAGGAATCGAATTCAGGCGCGGACTTTAAAGTGCGCAGCCGTTTCTTCACGCCCTCTGAACAATTCGACGGATGCTTCACCACATTCTATCACATGGCCCTTGAGGTCGATGATGGCGATGAAGTGGGCGACTATCTTCAGCCGGAATGGGGCAATATCCGCTTTTTCGCAGGCAGCCGCCCCACTTCAAGCATCGGCACATCAAAAGCCGCTGGCGTGCGCTTTTCCGCCACCGGACCCAGCTCGCTGCCGTGCCAATTTGAGCTTGGCTCCTCGCGCATGTGGGGCATTGGTTTTCTACCCTTAGGTTGGGCGCGCTTTATTGACGTGGATGCCCGCGATCTCGCCAATGTGGTGTGCGAAGGTGCGCGCCACGCTGCGTTTGAGAAATTCGCCTGCCTTACTGATACGCTGTGCGACACGGGCGCCAGCGATGAAGATCAGTTGGCCGCGATTGAAGAGACAATGGCCCGGCTGATGCGCCCGAGCCGCGATGAGCCAAAGATCATTCGCATCCATCAGGCGCTGGTTGAACCATCGCTTTCTACGGTTGATGATCTGGCGCAGGCCAGCGGCATGAGCGTGCGCACGTTGGAACGGATGTGCCGCCGATACTTTGGATTCACGCCAAAAATGCTGATGCGCCGGCAACGCTTCATGCGCAGCCTCAGCGCATGGATGCTGCATGGCAAGCGGTTGTGGACCGACGCGATGGATGATCATTACCACGATCAGGCGCAATTCACGCGCGAATTCCACGAGTTTATGACTATGAATCCGAGCGAATATGCCGCGCTTGATCATCCGATACTTGCCTCGTTTATGGAAGCGCGCGCGCGCATCTGGGGTAGCGCAGCGCAGACGCTGGATAAACCAGCGCGCTGATCTGCGAATACGCTGATCGACAGCGCTAAGCCTCACCCCAGCAAATCCACCCCAATTCCACTTTGCCATAACGCGCAAATCCCGCTAGCGGACGCGCTCAATCCAATGGGCAAAACCATGACCGAAATGACATCACAACAAGACGCTGCTCTAACCGCAATCAGCAGTGCAGCAACGCTGGAGGCGCTAGACGAACAGCGCGTGGCGGCGCTCGGCAAAAAAGGCTGGGTCAGCTTGGCGTTGAAAACACTGGGCGGGATGAGCCCGGATGAGCGCGCTGAAGCAGCCCCTGCGATTCAGGCTGTGCGCGCTAAAGTGGCCGATGCGATTGCAGCGAAGAAGGACGAGCTAGAAGCCGCCGAATTAGAAGCGCAATTGGCAAGCGAAACTGTTGACCTGACGCTGCCAGCGCCCGACACAGCCAGCGGTTCTGTCCACCCGGTCAGCCAAGTTATGGATGAGCTGGCGGAAATTTTCGCTGACCTAGGGTTCGCGGTCGCAACCGGTCCAGAGATTGAAGACGACTGGCACAATTTCACCGCGCTCAATATGGATGAAAGCCATCCTGCGCGGGCAATGCACGATACGTTCTACTTTCCTGATACCGCGCCAAATGAAGGGCGGATGCTCTTGCGTACGCACACTTCTCCTGTGCAAATTCGCAGCATGAAGGAGCAGGGCGCGCCGATCCGCATTATCGCGCCGGGCCGCGTCTATCGCAGCGATAGCGATGCGACCCACACGCCGATGTTCCATCAGGTCGAAGGGCTGGTGGTGGATCGCGGTATCCATTTGGGGCATCTCAAATGGACGCTTGAGACTTTCTTTAAGGCATTCTTTGAACGCGAAGATATCACCTTGCGACTGCGCCCATCCTATTTCCCCTTCACCGAACCCAGCGTGGAAGTGGATGTGGGTTATTCCAATGAAGGCGACCGCCGCGTTGTCGGCGGGCATGGTGATGCGGAGGGCCACGATTGGATGGAATTGGGCGGCAGCGGTATGGTCAACCGCCGCGTTCTGGAAATGGCCGGTGTTGGTCCCGATGAATATCAAGGATTTGCCTTTGGTCTGGGGATCGATCGTATTGCGATGCTCAAATACGGAATGAACGATCTACGCGCCTTCTTTGATGGCGATCCGCGTTGGCTGGCGCATTATGGCTTTTCGCCGTTCGACCAGCCGACCCTTTCCGCCGGTGTGGGAGCGAAAGCATGAAGTTCTCCGTCACATGGCTGAAAGACCATCTCGAAACCGATGCTACGCTGAGCGAAATCACCGATTGCCTGACCGCAATCGGCCTTGAGGTGGAGGGCGTTGAAGATCCGGCAGAAAAGCTCGAAGGGTTTAAAGTCGCGCATGTTCTGAGCGCGGAAAAGCACCCGGATGCTGATAAGCTGCAAGTGCTCAGCGTCGACACCGGTGAAGGCGATCCGCTGCAGGTTGTCTGCGGCGCGCCCAATGCGCGCGCTGGGATGAAAGGTGTGCTCGGCCTACCCGGGGCGGTCGTGCCGTCAAACGGTATGGAATTGCGCAAGAGCGCCATTCGCGGCGTCGAATCCAATGGCATGATGTGCAGCGTACGGGAGCTGGAGCTGGGCGATGAGCATGATGGCATTATCGAATTGCCAGATGACGCCAGTGTCGGTCACAGCTTTGCTGATTATCAGGGATCTTCCCCGATTATCGATGTGGCGATCACGCCAAACCGGCCTGATTGCATGGGCGTTTATGGGATTGCGCGCGATTTGGCCGCAGCGGGCCTTGGCACGCTGAAACCGATTGCCATTCCCAGCTTTGAAGAAAGCGGCGCGTGTCCGGTGGAAATTCGCACCGAAGACCCACAAGGATGCCCGGCGTTTTATGGCCGCGTGATCAGCGGCGTGAAAAACGGGCCATCGCCTGAATGGCTGCAACAGCGGCTCGCCAGCGCCGGTCAAAAGCCGATTTCGCTCGTGGTTGATTTGACCAATTATCTGATGCTGGCCTTTGGCCGCCCAACCCACGCTTATGACGTGGCAAAACTCAAAGGGGCAGTGGTCGCGCGCCGTGCGAAGAATGGCGAGCAGATGACCGCTCTCAACGAGAAAACCTATACGCTGGACGACTCCATGGTCGTGATCGCCGATGATAATGGCGCGCATGATATTGGCGGCATTATGGGCGGCGAATTAACTGGCGTGTCTGATGACACCACAGATGTGCTGCTTGAGGTCGCGTATTTTGAACCAGCGCGCATCGGCGTCACTGGACGCAAGCTGGGTTTGGCATCTGACGCGCGCACCCGGTTTGAGCGCGGGGTTGATCCAGAGTTTCTGTCGGATGGGCTTGATCTGCTGACCGGCATGATTGCTGAATTGGGCGGCGGCAAGCCGAGTGAGGCTGTGCGTACGGGATCACCGCCAAGTGAGCCGAAAGTGGTCGCGTTTGATACTGGCCTGACCGCGCGATTGGGCGGGGTTGATGTGCCAGTTGATGAGCAGCGGCGAATTTTGGAAAGCCTTGGTTTTGCGGTCGATGGCGATTTCAATGTGACTTGCCCTTTACGCCGTCACGATATTGAGGGTGCGGCCGATCTGGTCGAAGAAGTGGTGCGCATTCACGGCCTTGATAAGGTCGAAAGCGTGGCTCTGCCCCGCGCCGATGGCGTGGCGCGGCCAACCGCTACGGCAAGCCAAGTGTTGGAGCGCAAATTGCGCCGCGCAGCGGCGGCCAGCGGCTTTGACGAAGCGATCACATGGTCGTTCCTGCCCAGCGATGCAGTCGAGCATTTTGCGCCAGAGGGTGAACAGCTGTGGGTGCTGGACAACCCGATCAGCGAAGACATGAAGGCCATGCGGTCCTCGCTGATCCCTGGTCTGCTCATGGCGGCTCAGCGCAATGCGGATCACGGGGCCAGCACCACGCGGCTGTTTGAGCTGGGACGGCGCTATTTCCGCGGCTCTGATGGCACAAGCGACGAACGCGCGACTTTGGGCATCGTGCTGGCCGGTGAGAAGGTTCAGCGCGGCTGGGCCGCTGGCAAGGCGCAAACGTTTGATGCGTTCGACGCAAAGGCGGCAGCGCTCAATTTGCTTGAGGCTGCCGGTGCGCCAACCGGCAATTTGATGGTGATGGGTGAGGCTGGGGATCAGTTTCATCCGGGTCAGTCTGCGACTTTGCGGCTGGGTCCGAAAAATGTTCTCGCGCGCTTTGGAATGCTGCATCCCGCGACGTTGAAGGCGTTTGATATGGACGGGCCGGTGGCAGCAGTTGAGCTGTTCCTTGATGCTTTGCCGCGCAAGAAGGGCGCAAATGTTGGATTTGCGAGGGCTTCCTACAGCCCTCCAGCCTTGCAGGCCGTGACCCGCGACTTCGCCTTTCTTGTGGCGGATGACCTTGCCGCGGAAGACTTGCTCAAAGCGGTGCGCAGCGCGGACAAAGTGAACATTACGTCAGCGCGCGTCTTCGACGTTTTCACCGGGCAAGGCGTGCCTGAAGGAAAGAAATCGATCGCGATTGAGGTCACTCTGCAACCGCAAGAGAAGAGCTATAAAGATGCCGATCTGAAAGCGATCTCTGACGCGATTGTCGCAAGTGCCGCGAAGAAGGGGGCGGAGCTGCGCGGCTAAGCGCGGCCTTGGAAAAACCCTATGTCCAATAGACGCACCTTCGCGATTATTTCGCACCCAGATGCTGGTAAGACGACGCTGACGGAAAAGCTGCTGCTGCAAGGCGGCGCGATCCATCTGGCTGGGGAGGTAAAGGCGCGAGGACAGCAAAGGCGGGCGCGATCCGACTGGATGAAGATCGAGCAGCAGCGCGGCATCTCTGTCACTTCGTCGGTGATGACCTTTGAGAAGGAATACGAAGGCGAGACAATCACCTTCAACCTGCTCGATACACCGGGTCACGAGGACTTTTCCGAAGACACTTATCGCACGCTCACCGCGGTCGACAGCGCCGTTATGGTGATCGACGCTGCGAAAGGGATTGAGCCGCAAACGCTCAAATTGTTTGAGGTCTGCCGCTTGCGTAGCGTGCCGATTATCACCTTCATCAACAAGGTTGACCGCGAAGGGCGCCCCGGCTTTGAGCTGATGGATGAGGTTGCTGATCAGCTTGCGCTGGATGTTTCGCCGCAGATGTGGCCGATTGGCATGGGCGGTCAGTTTGAAGGCATTCTCGATTTCGCCAGTGGCAAAGTCAGTCGTCCGGAAGGACCGTCAAAAGAGTTCCTCGGTACGCGCGAGGCTGACGCTCAGATACCAGAGGAATGGGCCGAAGAAATCGAACTTGCGAAGATCGGCTATCCCGAATTTGATCTTGAGGCCTATCGCAATGGCGATCTCACCCCGGTCTATTTTGGGTCGGCACTCAAGAACTTCGGCGTCAGCGAGCTGATCGACGCGATCGCGACCCATGCTCCCCCACCTCGCCCGCAGCCGGCAGGTGAAGGGCAAATTGCGCCTGATCACGGCGAAGTCACTGGGTTCATCTTCAAGGTTCAGGCGAACATGGACCCAAACCACCGCGACCGGATCGCGTTTATGCGGCAGGTGTCCGGCACATTCAAACGCGGCATGAAGCTGACGCCTTCAGGGCTGGGTAAGCCCATCGCGATACATTCCCCGATTATGTTTTTCGCGCAAGACCGCGAGATCGCTGACACGGCTGAGGCGGGCGACATCATCGGCATTCCCAATCACGGGACTTTGCGTGTCGGCGATACCCTGTCGGAAAAGGACCAGCTGCGCTTCACTGGCTTACCCAATTTTGCTCCAGAAATTCTTCGCCGCGTCCAGCTCAAAGATCCGACCAAAACCAAGCAGCTTAGAAAAGCGCTCGATGACCTTTCGGAAGAAGGTGTGATTCAAGTGTTTTATCCAGAACTTGGCGCGCAGCATATTGTCGGCGTAGTCGGGCAGCTCCAGCTCGAAGTGCTGATCTCGCGGCTGTCCGCAGAATATAAGGTTGAGGCTGCGCTGGAGGCGGCTCCATTCGCCACGGCCCGCTGGATCAAAGGTGAAGGCCAAGCGCTTGCCGATTTTGAGAGCTTTAACAGGCCGAACCTTGCCAAGGATCGCGATGGCGATCTGGTCTTTATGGCCAAAAGTCCGTGGGACGTGAATTACCAGATGGAAAAGAACCCGGACCTGACTTTCTCGGCCACCAAAGAGCGTTAAGCTCGTATCCGAGTGTTGCGATGCAGCAATGTTCGCGGCATGGGGTTGCCATGACGATTTCAGGCCCAACTTCGCAGACCTTCATTTCTCAGCGCCTAAAGCTCAATTATTTCGATTGGGCGCAGACAGAGGCAGATCGCAAAAAGCCTCCACTGGTGCTTGTCCATGGTGGGCGCGATCACGCGCGCAGCTGGGATTGGACCGCTGAACAACTATGTGAAGACTACCATGTCGTTGCCATGGATCATCGGGGACACGGTGACAGTGATTGGGTGTCAGATGGAAACTATAATTCGAACGACATGGTCTATGACCTTGCGCAATTGATCCACCAATTGGGCCGCGGACCCGTTGCGATCGTTAGCCATTCGATGGGCGGCAATGTCGCGCTGCGCTATACCGGTATGTTTCCGGATATGGTAACGAAATTGGTCGCGATCGAAGGGTTGGGGCCTAGTCCTGAATGGAAAGAGAAACAGCGCGCGACACCCTATCCAGAGCGGATGGCAGAATGGATTGCGAAAAAGCGCAAGGCGGCCGGGCGCATCCCGCGCAAATATGAAAGTATCGAAACAGCCTTTGCTCGAATGATCGAAGAAAACTCATATCTGACTGAAGAGCAGGCCCGCCACCTCACGGTTCATGGCGTAAATCGCAACGAAGACGGCACATACAGCTGGAAGTTTGACCCGCACCTCAATGTTTGGGGCGTTGAAGATGTGGCGGATGAATTCATCGAGCAGACGTGGGCGGCCATCACTTGCCCGACATTGCTGCTCTATGGCGCGGACAGTTGGGCCTCCAATCCTGAGAAAGATGGCCGGCTTGAACATTTCAACACCGCCCAGGTGATCGAATTTGAGCAGGCGGGACACTGGCTGCACCATGATCAGTTCGACAAATTCATGAGTGTATTGCGCGATTTTTTATGATGGGTGCGAGGCCGAAAGAGCGCCTCAAAGGCAATTGTCATTGCGGTACGGTGCAATTCTCGATCATGACTGATTTTCCCGAGCTAACAACCTGTGATTGCTCCATCTGCATTCGTAAGAATGCGCTTATGGTCAAAGTGCATGAGAGCGACTTCGAATTGCTTACGGGCGAGGCTTCGCTCAGCGAGTATCAATTCCATACACATACCGCACGGCATTTTTTCTGCTCAACCTGCGGAATTTATCCCTTCCACCGCAAGCGGGTGACACCAGACTTTGTCGGCATAAACGTGTATTGCTTGGATGGGTTTGAGCCGGCGGGCATTCCTGTGCGCGCGACCGTAGGTAAGGAGATGGATTGATGGCTGATTTCTTTGATGCGCTGAATGACAAGCATATCGCGATGATCGAAGCTCAACCAGTTTTCTTTGTCGCTACATCTGCTCCTATTGGGCGGATCAATCTGTCGCCTAAGGGATATGATGCCTTTCGGATCCTCGGGCCCAAGCGGGTCGCTTATCTCGACCTTGGTGGCTCGGGAAATGAGACACACGCGCATCTGGGCGCTGATGGCCGGATCACAGTGATGTTCTGCAATTTTCAGCAGCCCGCCAATATCCTACGCATCTATGGCCGCGGCGTGCCTATCCTGCCGCAGGATGATGAGTGGGAGAAGCTGGCTGAGAATTTCACCCTTCTGCCCGGCACGCGCCAGATATTCGTGATCCAGATTGAAAGTGTGCAGACCAGCTGCGGCTGGGGAGTGCCGCTGATGACGATGGAGGCCGAGCGCGAGACGCTGAAGAAAGCGCATCGCCAGTCAAATCCCGCTGAATGGGAGGCGAAGATGGCGACGCGCATATCCAGCATTGATGGCCTGCCGACCCGGCCTACGGATCGCTATATTGCGGGCGAATAAGGGGGTGAGTCGGTGGAGCTGACCTTCGCCACTTATAACATTCACAAAGCCGTGGGCTTGGATCGGCGGCGCGATCCAGATCGCATCATGGCGGTTCTGCGCGAAGTGGATGCCGATGTAATTGCTCTTCAAGAAGCTGATATGCGTTTTGGTGATAGAGCCAGCGTAATCCCGCGAGCGATCTTGGATGATAGTCCATGGGATGATGTGCGCGTAGCTAAGCGTGCGCGGAGTATTGGCTGGCATGGCAACGCGCTTTTGCTGCGCAGAACTATAAGAAGTACGGAGGCAGGCGCGCTTGATCTGCCCATGCTTGAGCCACGCGGCGCGGTGTTCGCGTTGCTGGAGGTGGACGGTGCGCGTTTTCAAGTTGCGGGTGCGCATCTCGACATTTCAGGTCTGCGCCGCGGCGATCAGGTCCGTGCCATTCAGCGCTCGCTCGATAACGCAGAAGCTGGCCTGCCGCGCGTTGTCATGGGAGACTTCAACCATTGGGGTAGGCAAAACGGCGCCATGCGGGCGTTTGGAAAGGGTTGGACTATCACCGCCCCAGGGCGCTCATTCCCCGCGCGTCGACCAGTGGCGAGGCTCGATCGGATTGTCTCTTCAAACGATTGGGACGTTTTGGAGGCGGGTGTGCACCACAGCGCGCTTGCTGCGCAGGCATCGGACCACTTGCCAGTATGGGCGCGCCTTCGACTGCCTAAAAAATGGCAATAGTATACTTGACACAGCAGGGTTCGGGGTTTTGATTCGTGAATTCTGATTTAGCCCTACCTGAAGGTTTCGCAGAACGCCTCGATTGTCTCGCTGGCCACTTTGCTAAAATTGAGAAGCGTTGGGATGAGAGACTCGTTCTCGACAAGCTCGTGAGCGCCGAGGATTATTTCAATTGCGGCGTCACCTTCGTGGCTCACATTAGGCCTGTTGGGTCCTCCAACGGCAATTGCGCCCTTTATGTCGCCATCACTTTGGACCGAGCCAATAGAGATGTTCTCGTTGATCTGGACGTTTTTGAGGATTGTTCTTCTAGTTTGAATAATCAGCCTGTTGTGCTTGTTCCAGTTGCAGAGTTCATTGAGCGCAATCAACGGGCGATTTCCACCGGCGGCAAAGTCTCGATGCGATTTTATCGTGTCGATGATCAGAGGCTTCGCCTTACTGAGGGTCCCACCTATCGGAGCCTTGTCGATCATAGATACGAGGCCCTTCCTGTTATCAGCGATGGGGAGAGTTTTCTTTTCGCTTGTGTTAACCCCTTCGGCAGAGCGGACCAGGCCCATCCAGCAGTAGTCAAGGGAGGCCCTAAGATTGGAAACAATGTCGCCTGCCAAGAGGAAGAATTCAGCGGGCAATCCTTTTTCAGAGTTTCCGACGCTGAGCGTGTATGCTTCGCCCTCTCCTTGCAGCTTCATAGATGCGCGCTTTGGAGCCGAGTTGATTTCTTGAGTGATTGCGGTTTTGAGATTGTTGATCAGTTCATTGGACCATTCGACCTTTAGTTTTGCGTGCTCGAAAGATATTTGAGGCTCATTCATGAGTGACACCATTAAAAAAGAAGACGAAGTGCTCAAGCGGATGCTGCGGACGCCGCCTAAGCCGCATGAAAAGAAAAGTGGGGCGGACCCGAAGACCCGCCCCGACAACGTTAAGCCGCGGGCCTAATGCCTGTTATATGACTGCCGCGCAGGCCAGTGTTAACTTCAGAAACGCGCCCGGGATTTAGCCCGAGGTCTGCCGCAATATCATGCTGGAGATCGCCTAGTTGCAGGCGACCCCAAATAATGCGGATAGTTTCGTCAGTCAGTTTAGCGCGAAAGCGCCCGTTGCGATGTGCCATGCTATATCACCTTTGGGTTGGCACGATCTAAGAGCTTGACTGGAGACTCCGGGTTGACGTACTCGTCAAAAATCAGGTTTCACCAGCCTCGCGCTCTTAGAACAGTTTTTGCGAGGCTATCCTGATCGGAAAGCCCAGCGTCCTACCGCTGGGCTTTCGTCATTTCAGGACAATCGTTTGTTAGTTTGAGGAAGCAGTCTTCGAGAGTCGAGGGCGAACGGCTGATTCATACGGGGATAAACCGTGCAAAATGCGAGTCGAGCCGTTTTAACGCGTCAAACGTTTCCGTTTCTCGCCAATAAAACGACGAGGTTTGAATGGATCAGGCTGGGATTGTGCTAGTCCGCCGATAGGTAAGACGCTTGCCAGCGATGCCTTTTAGTGCCTCATTGGAGCGTTCAAAGTCGTTTAGCTTGCGAGTATTGTAGCGGAAGTCGAATTCAGTGACGTAACGCTTGAGGTGTTGCTCGCTGACATGGTGGTAAACGCCAGTGATACCGCGCTTGAGGATGGAGAAGAAATTTTCAACGGTGTTGGAGTGGAACACGCCATCGCGGCCATATTCGCCGCGAGAGTGAGAAACCACACCGTGGCCGACATATTCCCTGCCGACTGTTTTGTAGGCTTGGAGTTCATCAGTCATGAGCCAGCTCCCGCGATCCACGTTGGTAACCAGAACCTCGCGCAGAGTGTTGGCGTTGACCTTGGCAACATGGAATGAACGCACCTTACCGTCGCGCTCAACCAGTGAGACGACAGGTTGTTTGTCACGAAAGGGGCTGCTTTTCTTGTCGCCGAAGCGCTTGCTTGCATGGCGGTTGGTGACTTTGCCGCCAACATAGGTTTCATCGGCTTCCACAGTCTTGCCGTAGCCGCCAATCGGACCGCCATCAGTATCGGTCATAGCTTCGCGAATGCGGTGCATCATAAACCAAGCGGTCTTGTAAGTGACGCCGAGCATACGTGCCATCTGATGGCCGCTGATGCCTTTCTTAGAGGCGCAAAGCATATGTGTGGCGAGCAGCCACTTATTGAGAGGAACTTTTGAGCGTTCAAACACTGTGCCGACAGTGACGGTGTATTGCTTGCGGCAATTGTTGCACTGGATCACGCCTTTGCGGGTTGTCCCGCCGGGGTGGGCTTTAGTCGGCTTACGCTTTTGCGGTGGAAGCCGTTTCGCATCGCCCGACTGACAATGTGGGCACACAGGACCATCCGCCCAATGAATGGATTCTAGGTGCTCACGTGCTGCGTCTTCGCTTTGAAAGCGGGGTGCAAAAATATCGACTGCGTTTTCCATGGTTTATGGATAGCACACACCCTTGCTTTGCCAAGTATACAATTGCCTAAAAAATAAACAATAGATTAAAAGTTAGGCAGAGATTTTCCGCAACTGCGAGATGAAACACTGATTCTACGCGATTTCGCGCACCCTCAAGAATTGGCACGCCTTTTGCTCCTAATTTCGTGCCGGAATTGACCGGCGGAATAAAGGGGGCACGGATGAAGTTCATCATCGCCATCATAAAACCATTCAAACTCGACGAAGTGCGTGAGGCGCTAGGCGCTATCGGTGTCGCTGGCATGACCGTTTCAGAGGTCAAGGGCTTTGGCCGTCAAAAGGGCCAGACCGAGATTTATCGCGGCGCGGAATATTCGACCAACATGCTTCCTAAAGTGAAGTTGGAAATTGCGGCTAGCGATGAAATCGCTTCGCAAGTGGTCGAAACCATCCAACAGACCGCCAACACTGATGCCATCGGTGACGGCAAGATATTCATGCTCGATCTCGCATCGGCAACCCGGATTCGCACAGGCGAAGCCGGCGAAACCGCGCTCTGACGGGGGACAAAGACAATGAAAAACACTCTTTTGAAATGTGCCGCGCTCGGCGCAACAGGCTTGTTAGCCGCGCAGCCTGCATTTGCAGCGCCAGCGGCAGAGGCTGCCGCCGCGGTACCCAAGGCTGGCAACAACGCCTGGATGATGACCTCAACGGTCCTCGTCCTGCTCATGATCCTTCCGGGTCTTGCGCTGTTTTATGGCGGTTTGACCCGCTCAAAGAACATGCTTTCGACCATGACCCAGATTGGCGCTACGGCTGCTCTGGCGATGCTCGTGTGGGTGATGTGGGGCTTCTCACTCGCCTTTGGCTCAACCCCAATCGAAGGGTTCCTGGGCCAGTTCATCAGTGGGGGTAGTTACTTCCTCGCCGGTATGAGCGCGGAAACGACAGCGGCAACCTTCACTGACGAAGTGATCAGTGAATATGTCTTTGTCAGTTTCCAAATGACCTTCGCAGCAATCACCGCTGCGCTGATCCTAGGTGCGACGGCTGAACGGATGAAGTTCAATGCCGTCATGATGTTCGTGCCGATTTGGTTGACCATCGTATACTTCCCAATCGCGCACATGGTGTGGGCTGGCGACGGACTGCTGTTTGAAGCTGGCGCGCTGGATTTTGCGGGCGGCACCGTGGTGCACATTAACGCCGGTGTCTCTGGCCTCGTCCTAGCGTACCTCTTGGGCAAACGCCGCGGCTATCCGCAAGAGCCTATGCCACCGCACTCGCTTACCATGACCATGATCGGCACAGGCCTGCTGTGGGTTGGCTGGTTCGGTTTCAACGCTGGCTCTGCCCTCGAAGCAGACGGCTTTGCTGGTCTTGCGATGATCAACACCTTCGTTGCGACCGCAGCTGGTGCGCTGACCTGGATGGTGATCGAACGCATGGCCGGGCACAAAGGCTCAGCTCTGGGCTTCTGTTCAGGCGTCATCGCTGGTCTTGTGGCAGTCACCCCTGCAGCGGGTAACAGCGGGCCATTCGGCGCTATACTGCTTGGCATCCTCTCATCTGTTGTCTGCTACTTCTTCGTGGCGAAGGTGAAGGCCAAGTTCGGCTATGACGACTCGCTCGATGCATTTGGCATTCACGGCATTGGCGGCATCGTCGGGGCGATCGGTACCGGCATTGTCTATCAGCCATTCCTTGGCGGCCCTGGCGACGGTTCAACTGGCCTTGGCGCTCAGCTCTGGATCCAAACCGAAGGCGTGCTTGTGACGATCGCTTGGGCCGGTATCGGCACCCTGATCGCTGCCTACGTCGTCAAGATGGTTATCGGCCTTCGGGTTGACGAAGAAACCGAAGTCGACGGGCTCGATATCTCTGAACACGGAGAACGTGCCTACAATTGATTACCCAGATTAGCGGGGGGAGCTCTCTCCTCTCCCTCTCTCCCCGCTAACCCATGTTCCTCCTGCGAACATACAACTTTAATAAGGCCGGGGCGCACAGCGCGCTCCGGCCTCTTTTTTGCTTTGGTTGTAAGGTGCGGGCGTCTGCGCCCTCAAACCGCTACGCCGTCGCAGCTTTCACGAAGTCTGCGCATCGCTCACCGATCATGATACTCGGAGCGTTCGTATTGCCGCTGACGATTTTGGGCATCACGCTGGCATCTGCGATCCATAGACCGTCTAATCCGCGAACTTTCAGTGTTGGATCAACCACGCTCTGTGCATCTGCGCCCATTCGGCATGTGCCAACAGGGTGATAGACAGTGTCCGCCCGCTCACGGATCAATTCATCAAGAGCCGCGTCGTCATTAATATCGATGGGATAGCGATCGGTCGGACCATATTCCTGTAGGGCGGGCGCTTCGACAATGCGGTGCGATAGGCGAATACCTGCGCGCAGAACCGCAAGATCGCGTTCATCATCGAGGAAATTCGGATCGAGAACCGGGGCAGCGGCTGCGTCTTTTGAACCCAGCCGCACGGTGCCCTTGCTTTCTGGGCGCAGCACACAGGCATGGAGTGAAAAGCCATGTTCCTTAACTTTCTCGCGGCCATGATCCTCCAATACGGCAGGCACGAAATGCCACTGAATATCCGGCGCTGGGCTATCAGGCATCACAGTCCAAAACCCGCCGGCCTCCGCATAGCAGGTGGTCATTGCGCCGGTGCGACTTTTGCGATGTTCGAGCATCGCCGCCGCCATCCGCAGGGTGCCTTTGATTGTGCCGCCTATCGGAACATCGCTCTCCGTTTCCCAGGCCGATACGTAATCGAGGTGATCTTGCAGGTTTGAACCAACGGCAGGGTGATCCAGCGCGACATCTATGCCATTGTCTTTGAGATGCTGGGCAGGGCCAACGCCAGATAACATAAGAATTTGAGGAGAATTGAATGCCCCCGCGGCTAAGATAACGCCGCGGCGCGCATACAGCATCTCGCTGCGCTTTCCGCGCCTCACGCGGACCCCAGTAACCCGGCCTTGTTCGATAACCAGCTTTTCAACCAGAGTGTTCGTGCGGATCGAGAAATTGCCTTGCTCACGAATTGGCTCAACATAAGCGCGCGCGGCTGACCAGCGCTCGCCGTTGCGCTGTGTCACTTGATACAGGCCAAAGCCTTCTTGGCTTTCATCGTTGAAGTCATCATTGCGGCGCAACTGCATCTCGCTCGCCGCCTCGACAAAGGAATGGCTGGCGGGGTTGGGAGAGATCAGGTCAGAGACAAACAGCGGTCCGCCTGCTCCGTGAAAATCATTCGCGCCGCGCTCATTGGCTTCGGCCTTTTTGAAATAAGGCAGCACATCTTTGTAAGCCCAACCATCGCAGCCCATTGCTGCCCAATTGTCGTAATCCCACGCATTTCCGCGAATATAGACCATGGCGTTGATCGCAGAAGATCCGCCTAAACCTTTGCCGCGCGGTTGATAGCCGATCCGCCCATTCAATCCCTTTTGTGGAACAGTATCGAACTTGTAATTTGCGGAATTGCGGATGAAGGGCATGAAGCCCGGTGTATTGATCAGGACATTGTCATTGCGGCCGCCAGCCTCAATCAAGCACACACGCTTGGTCCCGTCGACGGCCAGCCGTCCGGCTGCTGCGCTGCCGCCGCTGCCACCTCCAATGACGATGTAATCAAAACTTTCCATGATATCTCCTCGTGAGGGAGATGATTAGGCGGCCTTATTGGTTCCCGCAATCGGGTTTCGATCCGCTACCGGATTTGAGGGCTCGGCTTGGCCATTGCGTTCACGCCACCTTGCACGGATCATATCGGATGTGTCGCGGCTGCCATCGTGCGACCATCCCGGTTCGCGCAAAAGATACGACAGTTTATGACGCCATGGCGCGCGCCGGATATCACCAATCATGCCGACCCACTCATGAAACACAGACCAAAGCAAATTGAAACTGCCCAATTGCTTGACGATGCCATAGCGGATTTCTTCCTCGCCGTGCTCTGGCTCAAACGTGCCGAACATCTTGTCCCAAATGATGAAAACTCCGGCATAATTGCGATCAAGATAGCGCGGATTGGTTGCATGATGCACACGGTGATGGCTAGGCGTATTCATCACTGCCTCGAACCAACGCGGCATTTTGCCAATCGCCTCGGTATGGATCCAAAATTGGTAGACTAGGTTGATCCCGCCACACACCGCAATCATGCCCGGATGAAAGCCGATCAGAACAAAGGGAAGCGCGAAAAGAAATCCAAACGTGAACGATCCAGTCCACGTTTGGCGCAGCGCGGTTGAGAGATTGTAGTGCTGGCTCGAATGATGGTTCACATGGGCAGCCCACATCCAGCGGATGCGATGCCCAGCGCGGTGCACCCAGTAATATTTGAGGTCATCGAGCAGAAAAACCAGCGGCCATGCCCACAAGGGATCCCACCAGTTCTCGCTAATATCGAATAAGCGGTATTCGTATGCGCCAATGAAGATCGCGAGCGCAAACCCGCCGAACAACGCTCCTGAAACTGTAGAGCCAAGGCCAAAGGCAAGGCTGACGAGCGTGTCCTTGGGTTCATAGCTTTCCGGCGCCCGAAGCCGCGCCCAGCCGAGTTCGACCAGCATCGCAAGTACGAAGAACGGTACGGCGACTTGTGTCACCGAGAAATCAGGCAGGTCGAGCATGGTCTGGGCTTCCTAGCTGATTGATAGCGCTTGCCCAAGTGTCTGGTCCAGTGTCGGCCTTCGTGAGGGTGAGCGATACTGTACCAAAGCGAGCCTCTCCGGTCGCGATGGACAGTACATTGCCCTGCACACTTGCGCTTGCTTCAGCTCCCAATAAACGCCCAGCGAAGTGCGCGCCATGCGCTTTGATGACCATGATTTGTCCGGCCTTGTCGCTTAGGACCGCCGCATTGCCGGCTTCGCTGATGGCGCTTTGGTTTGCAGCATATCCATCATGAACCTGGGCGGCAGCGCGTGCCGCATCTGTATGAGTGGAAAGGCTTGTGCTGCGACCCAGCTTCAAGGCAACGACCAATGCACCGACCACAAGTATCGCGATCAGCGAGCCAGCGAATTGTAAAATGCGCGGGTCAATTTCCATGGTTCAAGGATTGGCATGTGCGTCCGTTTACGGCAAGCAGGGCGGCAAGGAGAATGCAATGAAGTTTCTTACCCACACCGTTGTTTGCGCGTTTGCTCTTGTCTCTGCGCCTCTGGCTGCTGACAATCATGATCCAGCCGGATTGGTGGCCGCTCAGAAGGAGCGCACTGAACGGGTTGCCCAGCAATTGTGGGAGCTGGCTGAGGTTGGCTATCTCGAAACGCAGACCACGGCTCTATTGCAGACCGAGCTTGCAAAAGAAGGCTTTGAAGTCACACCTGGCATCGCTGAAATTCCCACCGCCTTTGTCGCGGAATGGGGTAGTGAAGGTCCGGTGATCGCGATATTGGCTGAAATGGATGCCTTGCCCGGCATCAACCAATCAGCTGCAGCAACCCGCGATCCAATAGCGGGCAAACACGCTGGCCACGCTTGCGGTCACAACTTGTTCGGCGCAGCGTCACTGACAGCAGCGATAGCGGTAAAGCAATGGCTTGAGGCCACCGGTACACCGGGCCGCATCCGCCTTTATGGGACACCTGCTGAAGAAGGCGGCTCAGGCAAAGTGTACATGACGCGCGCTGGCATGTTCGATGATGTCGACATTGCGATCCACTGGCACGCTGATGATGAAAATAGCGCAGCGGCGCAAACCAGCCTCGCCAATCGCTCGGCCAAATTCCGCTTCACGGGGATCTCCGCCCATGCGGCAGGAGCGCCCGAACGTGGTCGCTCGGCGCTTGATGGCGCAGAGGCGATGAACATGATGGCGAACATGCTGCATGAACACATGCCGCAAGATGCGCGAATGCATTATGTTATCACGTCGGGCGGCAATGCGCCTAATGTCGTGCCTGATTTTGCCGAAGTGTTCTACTATGTCCGTCACCCGGATCCTGATGGTGTCGAGGAAATTTGGACTAGGTTGGAGAATGCAGCCAAGGGTGCGGCATTGGGCACGGGGACGCAGGTTGAATGGGAAGTGATCCATGGCAACAACCCGCTGCTGGTCAATGAATCGCTTGCTCGGGTGATGGATTCCAAGCTGCGCACGGTTGGCGGCGTTGAATACACTGCAGAAGAACGCGCCTGGGCTGAGGAAATCCAAAAATCCCTAGGCGATGCGGCCAAACCGCTCGATAGTGCGGCACAGATCGGAGCGTACTCCAAGAGCTTGGGCTATGGTTCAACCGATGTCGGAGATGTGTCCTATGCGACGCCAACTGTCGGGGTTCGCACGGCGACTTGGATACCAGGGACAAGCGCGCACACTTGGCAAGCGGTAGCGGCCAGCGGTCATTCCATCGGCTACAAGGGCGCGCAAGTTGCGGCCAAGGCAATGGCTCTGATGGCTGCTGAACTTTATACCAACCCGCAATTGCGCGCTGATGCCAGGGCGGAATTCAATGCCGCGCGCGGGCCGGATTACCAGTACAAATCGCTGCTTGGAGACCGCGAGCCGCCGCTGGATTACCGTAAGTAGCCGGGCGTAGCGCTCAGCCGTCTGCTTGAGCTGCAAGCATGTCGAGCATCGGTTTCACTGGCGTTACATCATAGCCCGCAGCAGCGGCGGAACGCATAATCTTATCGGGATCGTGACCGCTCTTGGCCTGCGCGAGCGACCATAGAAAGGTCGAACGTGTGCCAGAGCGGCAATATGCGAGCACCTTACCTTCTGCTGTTTTTAGCGCCGACTGCATTTGAACGATCTGCGGCTCGCTAAATCCAGAATGGCCGATTGGAATAGAGACATATTGCAGTCCAGCCGCCGAGGCTGCGGCGCTAATCTCTTCGCTTTGGGGTGCGCTGGGTTCTTCGCCATCTGGACGATTGTTGACGATCAATGTCACGCCCGCATCCTTCGCGGCAGTAATGTCACTAGTACCGATCTGTGGGCTCGCAAACATAGTGTCAGAAAGCTGGCGAAATTCACTCATTTGTACGATTCCTTGATGCGAAGAGTAACAGCTGACCCACAGTTTGGGAGGCGCAATTGTTAAATTTTATGGCTGACTGCGTGTTGCGAAGCAAGAACACAAAGTGTTCGAAAGTGTCACAATTCTCCGACATAACGCACATGTTCGGTTAAATCGTTCGCAAAGCATGACTTTGTGCGCTATGCATCCGAATCTACGAGGTGAGACTTCCGAGTTTCCTTGGATATCACCTGCGCCAAGCGCGGCTTGCTGTCCCTGCGCTGGTGCATAGGAGGATGGGCAGTCTGGTAAGGTACGTTTTGAGTTATGGGTTACGATAGAGGCCGTCGGCGCGGCCGGGACAAGCGCGACGGATTCGGCGAAGACAGCTATGATCCATTTGGCGGTGGCGGTGATGGATTTCCACCTCCGGGCAATTATGGAAATGACAGGCACGGCGGGGGCGGTGGTGATCGCTTCGGCGGCGGTGGTGGCGGCGACCGTTACGGTGGCGGAGGCGGCGGTGACCGTTTCGGCGGCGGTGGCGGTGATCGCGGCGGCCCACGTGGCGGCGGCGGCGATCGCGGTGGCGGTGCTGGTGGCGGCGGTTTCAACCGCATGCCCGCTCAAGTCGTTGGCACGGGCAAAGGCACTGTAAAGTTCTTCAACAGCCAAAAAGGATTTGGCTTTGTCGCACAAGAAGGCGGCGGCGAAGATGTGTTTGTGCATATCAGTGCGGTTGAACGTGCTGGCCTTGAAGGGCTGGCAGAAGGCCAAGAGCTGGAGTTCAATCTGGTTGATCGCGGGGGCAAAGTTTCCGCACAGGATCTGCAAGTCGTCGGCGATGTTATTGCTGTCGAATCGAAGCCTGCTGCACCTCAGCGTGAACTGACCGGTGAAAAAGCGACTGGGACAGTCAAGTTTTTCAACTCGATGAAGGGCTTTGGCTTTTTGGTTCGCGACGATGGCCAACCAGATGCGTTCGTTCACATCAGTGCAGTCGAGCGCTCAGGCTTGCAAGAGATCAATGAAGGCGAACGTTATGAGTTCGATCTCGAAGTTGATCGACGAGGCAAGCATTCTGCGGTCAATCTGGTGCCTGCTCAGGGCTAATCCTGTGCATCATATAGAGGCCGTTTGACCGGACACGAGAGCGGCCTTACCCAATCACTTTCCGGAGATGGCGGCTTTCAAAAGGCCGCCATTTCCTTTCATAATTCAAATCCCAGTTCCAAGGATCAAACTATGTCGATCACACCGCTCATGCCAGTCTATCCGCGTTGCGGGGTTCGGCCTGTTCGTGGGGAGCATTGCCACCTGATTGATGAGGATGGCACGCGCTATCTCGATTTTGCCAGCGGCATTGCTGTAAATCTTTTGGGACACTCGCACGAAGGTTTGATTGGCGCGATCCAAAAGCAAGCCGCCACGCTGATGCATGTGTCCAATCTGTATGGTAGCCCACAAGGTGAAAAGTTGGCTCAGATGCTGGTTGATCACACTTTTGCTGATACGGTGTTCTTTACGAACTCAGGCGCAGAGGCGGTGGAGACGGCGATCAAGACCGCCCGTGCCTATCATCAGAACGCTGGTGAAGAAGGTGACGCAAATAGATTTGAGCTGATTACCTTTGCCAACGCATTTCATGGCCGGACGATGGCGACAATCAGTGCCTCAAACCAAACCAAGATGCACCATGGCTTTTCGCCGATGCTCGATGGATTCAAATATGCTGAGTTTGATGATTTGGAATCAGCCAAAGCGCTGATGGGTCCGAATACAGCTGGATTCTTGGTTGAGCCAATTCAAGGTGAGGGGGGTATTCGCCCAGCTTCACAGGAATTTATGGCTGGTCTGCGAGCGCTCGCCGATCAGCATGATCTGATGTTGGTTCTGGATGAGGTGCAGTGCGGCGTCGCGCGCACAGGAACCCTTTATGCTTATGAGCAATATGGGATCACGCCGGATATCGTGGCCACTGCTAAGGGCATTGGCGGGGGCTTCCCATTCGGAGCCTGTCTGGCGACTGAGAAAGCCGCGCGCGGCATGACCTTTGGTACTCATGGCTCCACTTATGGCGGAAACCCTTTAGCGATGGCGGCGGGCTGCGCCGTATTGGAAGCGGTTGCGAATGAGGAGTTCTTGGCGTCAGTCCGCGACAAGGGTGAGCGGATCCGCACACGGCTTGAGCAATTCATCGGAAATTACCCGGAATTGTTCGAGCTTGTTCGCGGGAAAGGCTTGATGCTGGGCATCAAAATGAAGGTCGAAAGCCGCCCATTCTTCGTGCATCTGCGCGACAATCACGACCTTCTGACTGTGGCCGCCGGTGACAACACCTTGCGTGTGCTCCCACCGCTGGTGATCGGTGATGCGGAGATTGACGAATTTTTCGATAAGCTATCGGCTGGTGCAGCCAGTTTCGCGATTCCAGAGCCTGCTTGATGGCGTATCAACACTTTCTTGACCTCAGTGATGCTGGTGCCAATGTGATCGCGGCGATGATTGCTGACGCGGTTGATCGCAAAGCGGCAAGAACTGGCTTTGGCAAAGGTCAGCCCGATTCTGACGCGCCACTCGCGGGTAAAGTACTTGCACTGGTGTTTGAGAAAAACTCGACACGTACCCGCGTCAGCTTTGACATTGCCATGCGTCAACTGGGTGGCAGCGTATTGATTCTAGACAGCGCATCCAGCCAATTGGGGCGGGGTGAAACTATCGCCGATACAGCCCGCGTGCTTAGCCGGATGGTCGATGGAATCATGATGCGTACCGATGATCACGCAAAGATCGAAGAGATGGCTCGCCATGCCACGGTGCCGGTCATCAACGGGCTGACCGATCGCTCTCACCCGTGCCAGATTGCCGCTGACCTTTTGACAGTGATTGAACAAGGCAAGTCGTTACCTGGGCTTGAGGTCGCGTGGTTTGGTGACGGCAACAATGTGCTGCATTCGATCTTAGAGGCGGCCGGGCTGATGAAGTTCAATGTGCGTGTGGCAACTCCAACCGGATACGAACCGGTCGTGGAGTTCGTTGATAAGGCTCGCGCGGGCGGTGCGACCATTACAATGACGCAGGACGTTGGCGAAGCAGCGCGCGATGCCGATGTGCTGGTCACCGATACGTGGATCTCGATGGGGCAGGAGGATGCCGATGAGAAGCGCGCAGCAATGCAGCCTTATCAAGTCAACGCAGCTCTAATGGCGGAAGCCAAATCCGATGCTGTGTTTCTTCATTGCCTTCCAGCTCATGTGGGTGAAGAAGTAAGCGACGAAGTCTTTGAGGGGCCACAATCGGTGGTCTTCGACGAGGCAGAAAACCGTATCCACGCGCAAAAGTCGGTTTTACTGTGGGGCTTTGGTTTGCTCAGCTGATCGAAGAGATGCTGCTGCATCTTCATAAAGGCGCGGCCCTTACCATATAGCTTTGCATGGATCAGACCCAAGATACCTCGGCGCAAGAGCCGGAGACATTTTCTGACAAGTTGCTTGGTTTCACTCTGCCAGCACGCAATGCGCGTGGGCGATTGGTTCGCCTTGATAAGACGCTGAATGATGTTTTAGCGGCACATGACTATCCCGCCCCAATCAAACATTTGTTGTGTGAGGCGCTCGTGCTGGGCTCTTTGATGGGCGGCCTGCTAAAAGGTGAGGAAGCGCAGCTTACTATGCAGGCGCAGACCAAAGCTGGGCCGGTCACTCTGCTGGTATGCGATTACCGCGGCGGGGTGATGCGCGGGTATGCTGAGTTTGATGAAACAAAGCTAAGCGATCTCGGCGTCAACCCGGCCCTTCCTGCGCTGTTTGGTGACGGGTTTTTGGCGATCACTTTTGAGACCGGTGCTGGCAAACGCTATCAAGGCATTGTGCCGCTGGAAGGCGATACCCTGTCTGAAGCGTGTGAGAGCTACTTTGTGCAATCAGAGCAAGTGCCTACACTGATCCGCGTTGCCAGCCAGTCATACCAAGGCAGGCATCATGCAGCCGGAATTCTGATCCAGCATTTGGCCGATGGCGAGGAAGGGCGAGAGCGGCTCAATGTCCGGCTCGATCATCCCGATTGGGAGCATATTGTCGCTCTAGGCGGGACAATTAGCCATGAAGAGCTGCTCGATGAAGGGCTTTCAATGGAGGGGATCGTTTGGCGGTTATTCCACGAAGAAGGCACCGTCATGGTGCAGCCTGGCGCCGGACTGAAGCGGGGATGCCGTTGTAGCGCGGAGCATTACCACACGGTCATTACGCGTTTTCCTGTCGATGAGCAGGATGCGATGCGCAATAGTGATGGGCAGATCGTGGTCGACTGCCAGTTCTGTTCGAAACAATTCATCTTGGCGATTTAACGATTCGTCCCTATTCAGGAACGGCTCATCGTGCAATGGCTAATTCTTACAACCATCTAGACCGAGAATGTGGCGAGGTGCCGACATGGAACAGCGATTGAAGAAACGAAATATACGCTCCGCCCTTTTGGGCGCATTCGTTTTGTCGGCGGGAGCTTTCCCGCTACTGGCACAGTCCGATGGGCTTGCTATGCTTGCTGGTCTGAGCAAAGGTGAGTGGACCATCACTTCTCGAGATGGAGCTGCTGCGCGCAGAATCTGTGTACGCACCGGGCGAGAGTTGATCCAGATCAGACATTCGCAACCTAACTGCAATCGCTTTGTTGTCGAGGATGGTTCAGCGGAAGTGAGTGTTCAATACACTTGTCCGGGCAATGGTTATGGTCGGACAAGCATCCGCCGCGAAACCGCGTCCTTGGTTCAGATCGAAAGCCAGGGGATTGCTGACGGATTGCCGTTTCAAGTAGCGGCTGAGGCTCGCCGAACTGGAACCTGTTGACTTGCATAGGATGGGTACAGCGATTGCTTAATAAGAGCAGAGCGTTAAGCCATTAGAAATGAGCACTCTTCAAAAAACTGACCGACCGAAAGCGGTCGTATTGCTGTCTGGCGGCCTAGATTCAATGGTCACCGCGGCGATCGCGAAAGAGCAGGGGTTTGATGTTCACGCATTGACCATCAATTATGGGCAACGCCATGTGCGCGAGCTAAAATCTGCACGTGCGATTGCAGCCAAGTTATGCTTGGAAAGGCAAGTTGAGTTATCGCTTGATCTGCGTGCCTTTGGAGGTTCGGCACTTACTGCAGATATTGAAGTCCCCAAGGAAGGTGTCGGTGCTGATATTCCGGTCACTTATGTACCAGCGCGCAACTTAGTATTTTTGTCACTTACAGTTGCATTCGCGGAATCTGCAGGTGCCAGTGATGTCTTCATTGGCGTCAATGCGCTGGACTATTCGGGATATCCCGATTGCCGGCCAGAGTTTATCTCCAGCTTTGCGGAGACTGCGCGACTAGGGAGCAAAGCCGGCGTCGAAGGCGACGCCTTTACAATTCATGCACCGCTTCAGCAAATGACAAAATCGGATATTGTAAAGGAATGCGCCCGTTTAGCGTTAGACCCATCATGGAGCTGGTCATGCTACGATCCCGCCGTGAATGGCGAGGCTTGCGGGCGCTGCGATTCATGCAGATTGAGGCGCAAAGGCTTCGATGATGCAGGCCTGCAAGATCGCACGAGCTATGCCAAACTTTCAATTTAGTTGATTGACTTCGGATATGCGTGGCGAGCGATAAAGGACTCGCATCCGAATGGTGTTCTAGGGACAGGCGATCAATAGCACTGAGCAGCGGTCAAGAATTTGACCCTCCGTGTCGAGCGCGCTTTTATAGCCCATCTCAGAGCCCCTGTTTTTTACAATCTTGCCCTCTGAGGTACGCAGCTGGCCGACGCACTCTCATCTATTTCGGCATGCGTGTCCTCTTTCAAATCTAATTACCGGTTGCAATGAGCCCGCTCAATGCAAGACCTTGCCGCGCTGCTCGAGTGTGGGCACCGTAGAACATCAAGCCTGAACCACAGCATCATTGCTGATTGGCACCCGCAATAGCATAGGGCCAATTTCCCGTTAGTTATATAGATTGGACTGCGAAGTGCATCGACTCTGATGAAGCCTGTCTCATTGCGCAAGGTCACAAACAAGTGAAAGTGCAACTCGTGATGGTCGGCTGCATGGTTGAATCATCTTGCGAGCAATTAGAGTTTGCGGCCTTCATGAGTGCAGCCCTGACCTGATCAATGCTTTATTGTACAACCAGCCTGGCGCTGAACTTACAAACACAAAAAAGGGGCTGGATCGCTCCAGCCCCTTTCTAGATTTTCAAGCAGTCGAATATGCTCTTACATACCTGAACCAGGTCCGTAAGTAACTTCAACGCGGCGGTTCTGGAGTTCGCGAACACCGTCCGCCGTTGGAACGCGTGGTTGCGTTTCACCGAACGCTTCGCCAGTGATCCGGCCTTCCGGAACACCCCGACCAGCAAGATATGACCGTACAGACGCGTTACGACGCTCTGAAAGCCCGCGATTGTATGTCACATTGCCCGAACGGTCAGCGTGACCGGCGAGCATTACGCTAGCCATTCCACAATCAGCATACGCGGTGACTGCGTTATCCAGGATTGTCGCCGCCTCAGGTGTAATTGCCGATTCATCCCAATCGAAAAATACGATGTAAGGACCAGTATTACAAGCCGGCGCCGGTGGAGGCGGCGGTGGAGGTGGAGGAGGCGGAGGCGGTGGCGGTGGCGGTGGCGGAGGCGGTGGCGGTGGTGGTGCCACATCGCCGCCAAAGTTATAAATCACCGAACCTAGCAGCGAGTGCGTGCTCACGTCTGTTTCAAAGTCGTTTCCGAGCGTATCGACGATGTTCACGTCGACAGCGTTGAAGTAACGGTACTTGATGCCGACATCCCAGCGATCATTCAATGGCGCACGAAGACCAGCAAGAGCTTGCCATGCAAGGCCTGTATCTGAGTCGTCAAAAGCACCTGGGCCGAATGATGCGATAGTCGCATCAAGATCGACACGTGCTACGCCGACGCCCGCGCCGACGAATGCCTGAAGGCCGTCGTCATCACCAAAATCCAACATGCCGTTAAGCATAAAGCTAAGTGCGTTGACTTCACCAGATGCTGGGAAGATGCCATTGGCGGTTACAACAGATGTCTGGGCTTGGACCGGTGTGCCGATCGTAGATAGATCTTCAAGATCAGCCTTACGATAGCTAGCTTCAGCTTCCAAACGGAAGACACCGAAATCATAACCAACAGCAGCACCGAAGTCGTATCCGGTATCATAACCGGTTTGGACAGCTTCTTCATTTCCATCGACGTCGAAGCCAATATCTTCGACGAGCATGACTCCACCATCGCCCTGGATGTACCATTGGCCCTCACGAGCCATTGCAGGCGCAGTAAGCGCCGTTGAAGCCATCGCCATTCCTATGACGAGATTGCGCATTCCAATAATCCCCTTTACTTAGCGTTCTTGGAGCCAGTGGGGTCTCTAACTTTTCCCCCTCGCCGTTGCAAGCAGTCAATCATTGGGAACTGTTGCAATAAAGTCGCTATTGGGGGAGCCTGTCGTAAAAAAGGCAAGTCTCGTCATGTCGCTTTGTCTGGCGATGTGAGTTGGGCCTCAAGCTATGCTTCTGTATCGATCAATCCGAATGAGCGAAGGTTCTGAATAATCTCGTCAATTGCGTTACGGGCCTCCACATCGATAACACTTCCTCCTTGCGGGCTCGAAAGTGTATTGGGTGAAACCCAACCATTGAGAAACTGCAAAAAGACGCCAGCGCCTTGATCGAATATAAGTGCTCCATTGGTAGGAGAGATGAAGTGCCAAGAGCCGCCGATCCAAGCAGCGAGCTTATCACTTTCATCGGTCCATTCCGCAGTACCGGAGGTTACGCGAAATATTTCCCCTTCTGCCGGTGCTGGTGGAGGCGCGGACTGGGATGCAGTCACAGTTCGCGCCAATGTCGCATCAATCAAAGATAAGGCTTCGTTGACGAAGAACTCTTTTTGCGATTGCCCGCTAAATAATAGGGGCAATGCAAAATTTGTCGTCGTAGAGGGAAAGGCAAAAGGTTCGCTCATTGTCTGCTCCAAAAATCTGATTTATGACAGGTAAGCCAATAGGGTTGCCGGAGAGGTCGAGAACGTCCCTTGTTGTTTGACCCACAAATTGTTTGGTCCGTGGGTACTCACGAGATCGTCAAGCTCTGTTCGCGGAATTGATAATTCTGGCAGACTAGCAACCCAAGTTGCGATCGCGTCGCTTGTCGGCCCGAAACCCACGATATACGACTCGACGTCTTCGACGAGCGAGGTTTCGATCTCGTCTTCCCATAGCCATTGACCGCGCCCACGTCTCGTCCATGCGAACGCTACATCTCCGGTCGCATTTGAATTTTGTCTTGGATGCACTGGGGCAAGAGGCCGCCTAGACAAGCCGGGGTTCTCAAGCCGAGCGCTGACGGGGTTGGTGTCACCAAGGCCAATCGCGGCCAGCTTAGTAGCTGAGTGCGAAACCACCACTGATGGATCGAGTAAAAACAGCTTATCGTCGATGAAGGTTAATGGTGTGCCGGCTGCGTGTCCCAAAATTGACGCATTTTCTGTTCCACCCCTTCCACGCAAAAGGCCAGATAGCTCCCATTGAGTTTCGCTGATTGGTTTAGCTCTTGCGAACTGCAGAACTTCTGCACCGATCCTAAGGCGATTCACCCCTTGGGCTAAACCAGCAATCGTAGTCTCCTCTATGTTCGTTTCCGGAACTGATAAAACGATTGTCATTGTAGATGACGCTTCGAAATGAGTGCCCGAAGATGCTCCAAGATCATTGATGAGAATTCCGCTCAGGGCAGAGGTCTTGTCGCTTGACCCAAGCGACACCAAACCGTCCGCCTGTTCGACATACAGAGCAGCTCCGCGCCAACCAGAAGAACTTGAGGAGGTCGCGGCGAACATAAGCGGCCTTGCGGGCTCGCTACCGTTCTCTGCTGGCAACTCAAATGCATTAAGTACGGTAGGCCCAGCAATTGCATCCACTGGAGTATTCGCTGACCCTGGGTCGCTCGGAAGCCCATTCGAAATTTCGGGCGCCATTCGCGTCAATCGAAGTTCGACTCCTTTGTCCAACCATTCCCAGCTAGCAACTATCCAAAATCCGCTTTGGCGAGGTACACGCACGACGCTTCCCGGTTTGATAGCCGGGTCAAGTTCGGCAAGCAGCCAAAGAGTTTGCTCTCCCTGCCAGCGAACGCGCTGCGCAATCCTGTTAGCAAGAAAGCGAGCACCATTAGCATTCATTGTTGCTGGCAAATCAATCATTACCTCTTTGCCGCTCGATCTAAGGCCAATGGCGCGTTGCACACCAGGTTGATAGTCGCGGGCCTCATCGTAGTAGCGCACGGACTGCGGTTCACGATTAGTTTGAGCACTGCGATTGCGATATTTGCCGGTCTCAGAAGGGTCCTTTAGTCTATCGGTGAGTTCCGGAACGCTTGAGCCTTCGATCTCAATCGTGTCTAACTGTAAACCCGTATTGGCAGTCACACATGCCAAGGGAAGCACTCTGTCGATCACTGACAGCGTGCCAGATAAAGGTCCGCCTTGGTCTGCAAATCCATCAATATGCTTCAAAGGGTTTCTTGCGCCCGAGTTGGACGCTGACGGGGCAATATCACTTAGCGAAACAGAAGAAGGCTGGTTTCCAAGAACCTCAAAAGTCATAGCTGGTATGCGATTGCCAAACTCTGCTAGCTGCAAATCTTCAAAGACCACATAGGCACAATCTCTGAACGCCGTTGCGGTGCTGCCAACGGCTGCGGCAATAAGTGGGTCTGCTTGCTCATCGCCTTGCCCTCTGTAAACGCGGACATTGCCTTCTACCTTTAGGTCGCCAGCGCCGCCTCGCAATAGTTCTCCATCTGCCCAAATTCTGCCAACAGATGAGATGGGTTCGCTGCTGAGAGCAACGGCAAAAGATGAGGAATAGCTGTAAGTCTTGGTGGATGGTCGCCCTTTTCCACCACTAGTCTTTTCGGTTGATTCGATCAGGTCAGTGGACCAAATGATGGTTCCAGGTACGCGCATGTGGCCGAATATTCTTGAAATTGGTTGGCCATAGCTCGAAGTCGAAACCGCTAACTCTTGCAATCTTGGCCCTTCGCGAGTGCCTGGACCAAAAATCGTTTGGTCAATTTGTTGACCAATGAGCGAGCCAATCGCACCGCCGATAGGGCCACCGACAGCTGAGCCCACTGCAGTGAGGATGATCGTAGCCATGCAGGTTATTCCTCTAAGTCATTGAGTAGGCGCCAGTGGCGCACAATATTATTGTTTGTCGCAGCCCGTTCACAAACCACTTTTCTCAGCCCAGCATGCGCATGAATGAATTCCATGTGCTCTGAAGCGATCATGAGGTGACATTGTCCGGCCGACGGCGCTGATAAGACGATGTCGCCTGGCCACGGATGGCCTGACGCGGGCAGCAGCCCCGAGCGCTCAGCGCATGATAGCCACCGTGCAAAATTGAGATTTCTTAGTCGATATCCGCGCGGTAAAATCGGACGAATACCGATTGCGCGAAGACTCACATCGACTAACCCAACACAATCCAGTCCGGTTTGCGGATCTCTACCATGCAAACGGAAAGGCACGCCCAAAAAGGATTTTGCAGCTTCAACGAGCTGTTCACCAATTATAGAGTTCACGAGCGTCCGTATCGCGCCAGAAGGTCATTGCCAGGCAAGAAAGGCTCTCCCCTAAAATTATGAGAATTGCCAAATCTCCCTGCACACGTCGTGATGGTATGATCGCAGCCTTGCCGAAGCTCTGCTCGCGTCCCGATTTTGACACCATCTGACAAAGGCCGATTGAGGACAAAGCCATCCTCACTGGTCGTGACAATTCGAAACGAAAGACCAGTTTGCGGCCCACTCAAGAAGCGAACCTTACCGTCTGCAAAGAGTGACTGATCCAGATCAGCGAATTTTACGCTGTTAGTATCTAGATTGAGCGATACGACAGGATGCACTTGTGTGAATGAAGCTGCCGAAAGACCGCAACCAACACCGCAAAACTCTGCTCTGCACGTAGGGCTTGTACGAGGGACTAGGTCCTGTTCGAGCTCGGCCTTCACAGACCGAAGTTCGGCAACAAAACCGCTTTCATTGTTTTCGATCCTGCCAAGTGTTCCTTGGAATACACAAGTGTGGGTCCGACCGATCCAATCGACCGCGCCAATCTCGATAGCTGCGGCGTCGTACAGGCCTGCGGCAAGTGCATCTTCCCGAATGGCTTCATGGCTTAGTGCGCCTTCTACTTCGGCATCATCATCAGCGATTTCGATCGTTCGCCGGATCGCTGCAGGCACCATGCCGGGAGCCGCATAATGGTTTATGCCGGAAAAATAGAGATCGCAGTCGTGGCTGGTGAAGCCAAGCGTCGTACCGTCACTGCGGAAGACTCGCCAGTATGTCGCCACGGTATCGAGTTCACGGTCAAAGTAGACGCGCATCAGGATATCTCGCGGACTTCAACAACAGGTATACTAGGTGCTTCACCTGCTTGGAAATTCAAACCTGACACATCGATCCTATCGTTTGCAAAACGCACGGGGACGTCGAATAGGAATCCAGCCCTTACTTCTGCACCAGCTGGCGCAGCCTCGTTCAGGATTAATTTGCCTCGTTCTCCTAGGGACCAATCGTTTGTTTCAAGACCGCCCACACTCACTTTGATCGTTTCCAAACGCGGTCTGGAAATCAATCTCTCTTGCTGGTCCGGACTGGTCCCATATCTCTTCAAAAGTTGGTATTCAGACTTCGATCCATCGCCGAGGCCGAGCAATTGGTCTGAGAAACTAGGAGACCCAGTCATTCCATTGGAACTAAAGTCATATGGATCGGTCAATCGAAAACCCCTCGCAGCACCGCGCCTGGCCCTGAAGAATTCGATCAGTGTGGTAAGCTCACTTTCTGAACGGATGCCAGGTCCGATATCAAAGTTGAGGCGTGCATCGCTCCACAAAGAGTTGCGGCGTTCATGCCCGGAAGCCGTTACTGTGACCGACGTAGAAAATTCGGGCGCAACTGCTGTGTCGTTGCCAAGGGGGAGCGGAAATAGGACGTCATCGAAGGCTTGCATGGGATCTTCTCCGAAGTTGAGCAGGCGGGTGTATCCATCTCGAGCAACCTGCGGCAAAGCCCAGACAAACCGCCGTTCAATCCCGCGTTCGCGCGCTTCATCGAGGCCTGTATCAATGAGCTGCCATAGAGCTTCAGCGTCAGGAGGGCTGAGGACAAACCCAGACAAGTAGTCTTGCTTAGTAATAGGGTAGCCAAGCCACGAGTTCACGAAGTCATAGGCCTGGCGCCGGGGACCCTGGGCATTGGCAGTCAACCAATCGTAATCCTCCAGCTGCAGGCGATCAAATGCGGGTAGGGCCCATCCGACTGGTAGATTGGCCCGATACATTTCGGGTGTTTCAGGGTTCAAAATCGTCGGCGTAAACGCCAGTAGGAGTATTTCGGCATGACCATTTGTGGCATCGCGCACTGCTTGCCCAAGCGATTGTGTGGATTGAGCCAACAAAGCGCCTGCTTGATCAAGGAGCGTAGTCTGGGCGATGCTCATGGATGCTTTAACATCGTTGATTATTGGTGGTGATCCACCAAAAGCGGTAACGGCTGCGTTATCGTAGAGGCATATCTCGTTATCAGGGGTTACCCACCACCATGGCTCACCGATCTGAAAACGTACAGGCAGCTGCTCGCCTTCCAAGAGCTCAGTGAATTTGGTCGCGCTGGTTTGCAGCCAAGCCATCGCATCGGCATTGGCAGGCGAAAGCAGTGTAGAAGGCGGAACCCACCCGGTCAGTGCTTGTGCACCGCTCGCAGTTCTTTGCTTCCAATCTTCAGGGCAATAGGCGTCAAACAGCTCATAGGAAATCGAAGCGATCGCCTCTAGTTCGTTTGCTTTGCAAGCTGCGAAAAAGTTCTGATGCCACGTCTCGGCAGGTGTACAGAGCACTCCGCTCTCGACGACGTTTAGTTCGCCTCCACCAACTTGTTCAAGCCGCATGAAGTGGCTCATCCCAACATAGTGAAGGACCTGCTCTCTATAGCCCAAGCCAACAATACTTCTAAGCAATCTTGCTGGTGTCTGATTATATGCATCGTCATATGCCGTTGCCATGCGCTCTTCATGCGGGGGCATCAGGATATCACCAATTTGAAGCATCGCATGCTTGCCGTCGGAGACTATGTTTGAGACGATCACATGCCCGTTTAGTCGCGACGCTAGCGGAGTTTGGCTTTGGGGCGAAAAGTTTGGCGCGACTACCGATATAAACAATCTGTCGATATCGGAAGGATAGACGAGCTCGCCCGGCAATTCCCAACCGCTTTCCAGATTGGAAAAGGGTAAGGTGATCGTCGCATCGGTCGGTGAGCCGATCGCGTAATTCCAAAGGCGTACATACCATGTGCGACGTTGGCCGCTCGCATCACGCCCCTCAATCGTTAGCGTCGGACCGCTGGCCTGATCCAGTGTCGCAACCCCTTGGGATTGCCAACGAAACGAAAGGCTCGTGTGGGAATAGTCACGACTAGCTTCGTAGGCGAGTAACGGATGGTCGAGCGTATCGACACTATCCCAGATCAGTCCGACCAGCTCTCCTTCGTGATGCAATTCCACATCGACGCGAAAGGCATCTGGAGCGGTTGTGACAATTGAACCCATCGCAGGACGTGGAAAGTCAATTGTCCAAAAGCGCGGATCGAACCGCTGAATGTGGCTCGATTCTTGGCCGCGACGCTCGCGGGCCAACCAAAATGACATGATGCAGTGCTCCGCTTTTAGGCGCTTTGAAGTGCGCGGCGTACAGCGCTTGCGACTTGCCTTGACGACCGACGCATAGCTGTTGGCGCAGTTTGTCCTTGCGGCGCTGCTACCTGGATCGCGACCCTGACGTCACGGCCAGAAGACGCTAGGCTAGCGTTGGGCTCAACACGGCCCGAGCTGGTTGGCACAAACACTTCTGGTCCGCGCTCACCAACTAGATAACTCGCGCCAGGGCTCACGGGTCCGCCGGTTGCGCGCCCTGGCAAGCCGAGCAGTGCGCCAAGTGACTGCCCCAATGCATCTCCGAAACCCGACGAACTGGAGCCACCGAAAAGGGAGCCAATCCCAGCAGTGATCGCATAACTTGCGATCTGTTCCAGCGCGGCAAAAGCGGTCTTTTTGAGGTCATCGAACCCAAGGCTGCCACTGCGCAACGCGGAGAGCAGTCCACGTTCTAGGACACTACCGGCCTTCTCAAAGCCATCCAACAAAGACGTATCCAGCGCTGATCGCATGACCTCCAAATCGGTGGCAAAACCATCAGTTGTAGCGCGTACGTCAATTGTCAGCTCTTCGATATTATCGTCCATCGCTATCAGCTTTCATAAGAGTGTTGAGTTGAGCCCGGTCGAACGAAGCCGTCGGTTCAGAATTCGGATTGTGCAGTGCCATTGCCAATTCGTCGGGAGTGGATGACCAAAAATCGTCTGGCCGCCAGCGTAGAAATTGCGCGGAGAGCCCGCACAATTGCGGAACAGTCTCAGCAAAGCTCTGGGTCATTTCTGACCCTTGAGGACCTGCGCTAAAATTTTGCGGATCGGTTTGGTCGCCTCCAATAGCCCCATCGCTATTACGCACCGGCCCAAGGCCTCTCGTGATGGGCGAGTGTTTGATGGGAGGCAGTGCCAAAGCAGCGCCGTTATCTCGGTGATGCTCAAGGCTCCCTGTGATGCTCTTTCAACCAAGCTAAATAGCGATCCTAGTTCCTCTTCCGCAGCGACAAGAGCCTCAAATGTCGGGCGCAGGATGTAACTCTGGCGATCAATTATAAGCTCTGCCTCGCCTCGCAGGGCGTTCGCACTGCTGCTCATGCAGGCACCACTGGCCCCGAGCTCTCCAGCTGCAAAGTGTAATTGCGTTCTCCGTTGAAATCGCCCGAATAGTCCAAGCGCTGGACCAGAAAGCGGCCACGAAGTTTTTCGCCATCTTCGAAAGACAATTCATAGTCATCGACGGTTCCGGCTAGCGCGTGGGCTCTAACGCTGTTTTCTGCCGCGCTGCCGAGGAAAATACCTGCGGCACTCACCGAAACAGAGCGCGTTCCAGCGCCTGATAGCAAATCGCGCCAGCCACCCGATTCTTTATGAGTTACAACAATTGTATCGCCGTTGATGCTCATTTGTGTCGTGCGCAGACCGGCAACGGTTTCGTAGGTAGGGGTTGATGCTCCGTCGCTGATTTTCAGCAAGAAGGCAGAGCCATTTTGTGCAGGCATAGTGCTTACTCCGTAATCGGTTCTAGGATGCGGAAACGGTATTCGATGAGCGCGCCGCGCAGGTTGTTCGGCCGCCGCTCGCTGCGTGCTCGTAGAAAGCGTGACGAGGCCAACTCAAACCCAACCTGTTCGCGTGCGAACAGTGATATTCGGCGCTCGATGGCTTCGACTTTCTCGGCATCAGCGGCTGGATCATCGGCTCGGCTTTCAAGCTCCAGAGCAATGCGGACTTCTCGGCCCGCGCGTTCCTTTGTCCCCCAGTCAGTCGAGGCGCTGGCGGCAATGCCAAGCCAAGGAGGGCTCGCACGTAGAGGGCTTTCTTCCTCGATTGCATTGATGTTCTGCAATGAGGGATCAGCCCGCAACCATTCTATTAACGCGGCGCGCAGGAGGCTTTCCATGTGCTCTATTTCCTCGTGAAATCAGGCCACAATGACGTGGCAGAGCGCCACACATGGCGCCCACTTCTTGAGTGTTCTTGGCGCTGCTTAGTGCGGCTTAAACCAGTTGTTTCGGCTCTCAATCTCAACCGCTCCGCAGTTTCGTGAAGTGCAGCTGATCGGGCGGTGATCACGCCAAGCTGACGCTACGCCAGGGACACCAAAGTGCCCTGACAGTGAGAGGGATCTCTGATGGAGTTGATTGGTCGCGGTCGCGATATTGATGAGCGGCCAGCCTTATAATCCCTTGGCGCAGCGGTGCTGGTAGTGTCGCCCAATTGCTTGCCAATCCGGTTTGGACTTCAAAAATGACGGCCCGAGCATTCTCGGGTGCACTGATGATGCAAATGTGCGCGCGACCAGATGCGCAAATGTCGACCTCATAGCGTTCCGCCTGGAATGGGCGGCGAGTGCCATTAGCCTCAAGCACTTCTGCCGAATTGACTGCAATAACCGGCTTTGAGGCCAGTCTGCTGTGCCCCGCTTGTGCAGCTACGCTTTCTTCTACGCTCACTTGCATAGGCATTTGTCCAATGAAGGCTTCGCATAATTGGGCTGAGCAATTAAGCAGGTCAGTCAGGGCATGATCCTCGGAATTGCGAGTGATGCTGAGCCACGCTTTTAGATCGCTAAGCGCTGCACCACTGAGGTCGGCAGGTGTCACAATAGTACGCCGCATTGCGGTCTCCAGAATGGTTGTGAAATAGAGTGCACCCGCGCCGCTCTGGTCGGCGGGAGGGGCGCCGTTGGCGGCGCGGGCGCGGTGTGCCGGCGAGGGAGCAAGGGGCTACTCAACCTCGCCGGGTTATCGTTTCGATCAGGCCTCGATCTTGAGCAGCTTGATCGCGTTGCTATCGAGCACTTTGCCGCCGATCCGCTTGGTCGCGTAGAAGTGGACGAAGGGCTTATTCGTGAACGGGTCACGCAAGATCTGTGTCGCGCTGCGCTCCGCGATCAAATAGCCGTGGCGGAAGTTACCGAAGGCAATTGGGAAAGTGCCTGATGCGATATCCGGCATATCTTCAGCCTCCACCACTGGATAGCCGAGTAGCCGATCCGGCTGACCTTCAACCATGCCAGGCTGCCACAAGAAGGCACCATCAGCAGTTTTTAGCTTTCGCACTTCTGCAAGCGTGGCTGAGTTCATTACAAAGCTGGCGCCCTGACGATGCCCAGACTTCATGGTGTGGATCAGATCGATCAGTTTGGCGTCTGGCGCACCATCAAACCCGCTGGCATCGCCTGAGCCTAAATATTGCAAGGTTCCGAAGGCCCGAACGCCGTCTTCGCCGATACCATTGGGCGCTGAGAGGAAACCTTCAGGCTGATCAGAACCCGAGCCGGATACAAAGGCTGCACCTTCTGCACGTGCGAATTCGCTGGCAATCTCGCTAGAAAGCCAGCGTTCAAGGTCGAAACCTGCATCGTCCAGCATCGATTGGCTCGCTGCTGGATTGGCGTACAGATCACCGGTTGGCGGTGCGATTTCAGCAAATTCTGGCGCGTCTGTTTCAGGACGAGAAGCAGTTTCACTCACCCAACCAGAGGCTGTGCCGCCAGTCGAAACCAGCTTGCGATAGCCTGCGCTGCCAGTTTGCACCACTTGAGCGATGCTGCGGATCGGGCTGATTTCTGCCAGTTCAGCTGCGATCAAAGCATCAATCTCGCGAGGCACCGCATATCCGCCATCAGTCGGAACTGCACCGCTAATCGATTTGATCTCACTTTCGTTGCCGCGTCGCAGATAGCCGTCCACAAAGCCTTTCACTTCGCCTGATGATTGCGCATTGCCCATCGCAGGGCGCGAGGCTGCACGGGACACTTTATCAAGGCGAGCCTTCACTTCATCGACATCTTGGCGAAGTCCCGTGATTTCGGTTTCGGCTTTGTCTTGACGAGCGACGATGTCGAAACTCTCTTCCAGTTGAGCTTCGGGCTGAGTTTTAGGGATGGGTGTGATTTCCATGGGGCATGCAACCTTTCTGTTGGGCATAAAAAAGGCCGCCCCGTTGGCGGCCGGTTGGGAAATGGGACTTGATTGGCAGTTAGGTAACGAAATGAACGCGGGCGCTGTGCTGAAGCGGGTGGCTAACCAAGCTCACTTCAAACAAATCAATGCCTAGCAATTCACGACCTTGTTCGGACGAGCGAAATTCGCGTGCGCGATAACCAAAACTTAGGCCGCTGACCTCGCTGGCCTCGAGCAGTTTTGCAGCGCGGGAGGCAACCATGTCGATCCGAGCAATTACGCGAAGTCCTCGTGCGTCTTCGACAATACTCTCTATTTCGCCAATTTTTTGATCTGGCCGGTGTTGCCATAATAATGGCAGCGGATCACAGCGTTCACTTATCGTCTTGACGAATGCCCCGCGGCGGACGGTGTCTTGCGATGCGTCAGGAATATCAAAGACGCTTGCATAGCCTGCGAAGCGGATTGATGCCTCAGTCATGGGAATGCTCCGTCTGGTCGAATGCCTAGCAATTTGCGCTTTTCCTCATCGCTTAGGAAATCAGCATCCGACACCTGTTTCCAGAGTCGCTCACGGTCTTCTGAGAGCGCGGGGACGCGGTCCAGATCAACCGACAGCTCGCCATCTTTGAACCACGGTCTTAGGCCTTCATCCAAAGCCGAGAATATTTTGTCAGCAAGAGGCAGCAGAGTCAGCCTCCACAGCGCGCGATTTGCCTCACGATAATTGGAGTACGTGTTATCCCCCGGGAGCCCAAGCAACATTGGTGGTACGCCGAAGGCTAGGGCAATATCACGAGCTGCAGCGCTTTTCAGCGTCGCGAAGTCCATATCGGCAGGAGAAAGCGCCATGCTCTGCCATTTTAGCCCGCCATCCAGCAGCATTGGTCGCCCTGCATTGGTGGACCCTGAAAATGCCGTGGCGAGCTCGTCTTTCAGTCGCTCTAATTGGTCTGGTGACAAGGCCATTCCATCATCAGAATCGTAAACCAAGGCACCAGATGGCCGCGCAGCGTTTTCTAGCAGCGCTCTATTCCATTGAGCCGCGGCATTGTGGACAGCGATGGCTTGATGGGCCGCTGCGAGTGCACCTGCGCCATATAAGTCTTCGACAGGATGCATCGCCTTGATATGAATGATATTAGGCCAGCCATTGTCATCCTCGACAGAAATCTTGCTCGCCACCTCACCAGGCCGATACTCGTATGCGCATGGCCAACCATCCCCTCCTGATTTGATGGTGACACGATCAGGCCGGAGAGCGAACAGTTCAACTGGCGTCCCTGAACCATCTTTGATGATTTGAACGAAACTGTTGCCGTGGAGCAAGACATGTGCGGCAATAGTCTCAATCAATGATTGGCCCGCACTTGTAGCTGTGACCAGCTGCCTAAGATCGGAGTCGTTTGCAGTAAGCGGAGATTGGCCTACCCCTTCCGCAACGATCCTGACAGCGCGCTGTGCAATTGGGTTGCTAACAAAGCCATCACGAATTGCCCGGTTATATTCATAACCCGATCCGCTTTGCCCGGTGTCAAATGCTGGAGCCCAAGTGGGCAGAAAGCTCGGTGCCAATGGTGCACGTGCATCTTTGCCACCCTTAAAGGCGGCAGCGATTGTTTCTAGCAAGGCCATCAAAGTTCCTTTTGTAGTCAGATTGACAGGACGCGTGGTCTGCTGGCCCGACCAAGTAGTAATTCGGTTAGGCCCCAGACGAGCGCATCGGCACGATCGGGGCTGCGACCTGCCCCTGCATATTCGCCGCCAGCTTTAAGGTTGCACATTTCATCTTCGAGCTGGGGGAAGTGCCCGCAATGCTTGACGCGTCCAGTTTCATAGAGCGCTGCAATGGGCTCAGCCCGCGCAGCTTTTGATCTGCTTGCATGCACCAACTTTATTGGCAGCTGATGGTTCGCAGCGCGCAAGACGCTTGCAACCATTGAGCCGCCTTGATTGGCTTCAGCTACAACTCTGTCAGCCGCCCACTCTTCAGCTGTAAGCGCGACGCGGCGGGCCCATTGTTCAGGACTTGGTTTTTCTATTGAACAGTCTGCTAGCACATAGGCTTTACCGTCAATGCCGAGCGCGACCGCAATAATGCCGCAAGCATCACCATTCGATGATGCGGGTGGATCGACTGCGACGACGACACGCTTTATTTCTGCAGGGTTCGGTGATGTGCGAGATTGTTCTAGGAGAGCTCTGTTCCAAAGAGCGCCTTCGACATCCTTTAACAATTCACCGGCGATTTCTTGACGTGCTAGCTGACTGTTGCCGAACTCTTCCTTAATCGCTGTCAGAAATCGATCTGGCAGATTGGCTGAATTTTCGTAGGTGTTCCCACGCGTTACGGCTGTCGCTCCTTCATCTTCTTTCTCTAGCAGTCGTCTAATGAGAGGCACACTGCGCGGGGTGGTGGTGGCCGTAATGCGAGGATCGTCGCACAGCCTCATCCCCATCAGTAGGTTGTCCCAGCATCGTGTTGCGCGGTCGTGCGCTAGCGGCCATTTACCAATCTCATCGCACCAGGCGTGCGAATGTTGAGGGCCGCGGAGCGCGTCAGGCTCAGAGGCAGAAAACAATTGCGCTTGTGCGCCATTTGCGAATTTGAGCCGCCTTAAAGAAGACTCGAAAACTGGCCGCCGCTCTGGAGGGCAGCATGCAAGAATTCCGCTTTCGCCTTCTACCATCACCGCGCGAGCTTCCGCCAATGATGTCGCAACAAGTGCAATCCGGGCTTTGGGATTGCTCTCAGCAATAGACCGGACCCACTCTGAGCCAGCTCGTGTCTTCCCGAACCCGCGACCTGCGAGAACGAGCCAAACCCGCCAATCACCTGATGGCGGCAATTGAGCGCTGCGCGCGAACAAAGCCCAGTGATAGGTGAACTCTGCGCGCTCCTGTTCGTCAAAAGTATGAGCGAGCGTGTCCCGAGCATAAATCGGTGCATTGGTCAGCCAATCGAGAGGCTCTTTCAACTTTCGTCCTCTTGAGGTGCGCGGGGCTCTTTAACTCTCGATCGAATGTCTTCAATCTTACGATCAATTGACGCTCGGATTTCCTCTGCGGTTACGCTGCGCTGAATACTTTGAGCAGTCGCTGCACTCTCGCGATGATAGTTCAAAAGACGCATAGCATTGGCGAAATCATATTTGGTTTCGTCGGCTGCCTGTTGGTCCCCGTGACGCAACCTTCGGAGCAATTCCATCTCTAGTCGCGCATACCCTTCTTCTAACGCGGCTTGCCAGTTTTCTGCGAACTTGGGGTCATTTGCCTTCGCCTGATAAACGGTTTTTTCGCAAACGCGAGCGGCTCTCGCCGCGCATGAAACGTCTGAAGTCAATGCGAGTTGTTGGATAAAGGCTTTCCGCCAATGCGGATTTTTGCGACAAGATGGAGCACAGACAATTGCACGCGATCGCGCTTCTTGAGCCATTGCCGTTCTCCAGATTATTGGGGTACGAACGTTGAGTTTTGCGGGAGCAGCCTTGGCTAACGACGCCGACTCACACTATCGCGATGTTGAGTTCTTCTAACCAAATAGCGTGACAATGTCAATACAAAAGTGCCAAATGGGTTATTAATTTGCAGTTGCGTGACCTATGCAGGTGCATTACGCGGCACCGCTATAGAGCGCTGCACCCGGCGTCTCATCGCCTGAAAGGTGTCGAATATTGGCTTGGCTTCGTGGTCTCTACAATTGGACGATGGATAAGGCGTCCCACCCGCAAGCGGTTTGGTGGCTCGCTTTCTTCTGCTTTATCGAATCTAGCTTTTTCCCAATCCCGCCACATCCCTTGTTGGGATTGATGTGCTTAGCTGAGCCGAGGAAAGCCTTGCGGTTCGCGATGGTCGCGACGGTTGCGTCGGTGCTCGGCGGGCTGTTTGGTTATGGAATCGGATATGCGCTCTACGAAACTGTTGGCGTACCGCTGCTCACTGCTATCGGATTGATCGACAGCGTACCTGCCGCACAATGCACGTTTAACGAATATGGGGTGTATGCGGTAACGATCGCCGCAGCCACCCCGGTTCCCTTCAAACTCCTGACCATCACAGCGGGGGCGCTGCAAATGGACTTGGTCCCATTCATGCTCGCGTCAATTGCTGGCCGCGCGCTGATTTTTGTTACTGTCGGGCTGCTGTTTCAGTTTTTCGGGGCGCCAATCAAGCGCGTCATCGACAAGTATCTTGGGACTGTCACCACGATTTTCGTGCTGCTAGTCGTCGGTGGATTCTTCGCCATTGCACAGCTAGGCGGCGACAACGACAACGCAAATGACGGAAATACTTGCGAGGTAGCTACTCAGATCAGCGTGGAAGAGCCGGAAACGAGCTAACGCCAACGCCGCACGTCAGGATAGAATTCCAGTAGCCTTTCCCGCGCGTTCGAACATCGACAGGATGGTTTCGACTTCTTCAGACGAGTGTTCAGCGCAGAGTGAGCAACGCAACAAAGTCATATTGGCAGGTGTCGCCGGTGGTCGGGCCAAGTTGACGTAGAGCCCTTCCTTCAAAAGCGCTTCCCACATTCCCGCGCCGCGCTCTAGGTCAGGCATGATCACCGCAACAATAGCGCTTTGTGGTTCGCTCGTCCCAAGTTCGAAACCAAGCTCCGTAAGTCCTTGGTGGAGACGTTTAGAATTCTCCCAAAGATGCGCGCGCTTGTTCGAGCCGTGCATCAGCTTGCGAATTGAAGTTGCGGCTGTGGCGACCACGCTCGGTGGAAGGCTAGCGGTGAAAACATATGGTCGGCAAACAAGCCGCATGATGTCGAATTTCGGATGGTTGGACACACAAAAACCGCCGACTGTTCCAACGCTCTTAGAAAAGGTGCCAATGATGAAGTCGACATCCTCGATGACACCCTGCTCTTCACAAACCCCGCGGCCGTTCTCACCGATAAAGCCCATAGAATGCGCTTCATCTACCAAAACCATTGCGCCATACTTCTTGGCAATCGCGACCATCTCTTTGAGCGGAGCAACGTCGCCAAGCATTGAGTAAACGCCTTCAAGGATGACAAGCTTGCCTGCACCCTCGGGTATGCGACGGAGCCGTTTTTCCATCGCTTCGATATCGTTGTGCTTGAATGGCACGACTTCGGCGTTGCCCATCGCGCACCCATCCCAGATTGACGCATGGCTATCGATGTCGAGTACGATATAATCACCCTTGCCAGCAATCGTGGCGATGATGCCAAGGTTAGCTTGGTATCCCGTCGAAAAGACCATTGCATGGTCCATGTCGTAGAATTCGCGAAGCGCATCCTCGCATTCGCGGTGGCCTTGGTAAGTGCCATTTAGCACTCGGCTGCCAGTGGTACCTGAACCGTAATCAGCCAATGCCTGCTTGCCAGCATCAATTACATCCGGATCGAACGTCATCCCCATGTAATTGTAGGTCCCGAGCAAAATTGTCTCTCGCCCATTGCAAATCGCAGTGGTTGGAGAGAGAACCTTTTCCATCACGAGATTGAACGGGTCTTCAACACCGCTTGCGAGCAATGTTTCCCGCGTTTGAATAAGCTCATCGAATTTTGAGAACAGATCACCCTTGGGTGTCGTATCGGTCATCGCTTCAGTCATGGGCTGGGCCTTTTATCAGCTATCCTGCATCTTGTGCACTGCACTCACCAATTGGCCGTAATTTTCGATCTCGGCCTGTTGGTTCATTGTGATAATTATGTCGAATTCATCCTCAATCTCCGCTACGAAATCCATGACGGTCAAACTGTCAAATTCGAGGTCGTTTGCGAATGTGGTCGAATCCTCAACCGTCACTCCCTTCTTATTAAAGGGCTCAATCAATGTGCGGATGCGCTCATCAACTTGGGCAGAATCCATGACTATTTATCTCACTTCTAATGATTGGCGCTGTGCGAAAGCTCTAGCTGCTAGAACGTTTATCGCAAAGGCTTGTTCGGCTGGAGATGGGTGTAAGCCAATCGGCTGCAAGAGCTGTGTCACCAATTGAAGCTCTTTAGACCAGCTCTTTGACTGCATTCATGAACGGCATGATCGAGACCGGTTTGGCTAAGTAGCCGGCAGCCCCAGCCAAGCGAATGCGTTCTTCATCACCTTTTCCGGCGAATGCTGTCACAGCCAGCACCGGGATCTGCGCTAGTGATGCATCGCGTTTTGCAGCCTCGATCAGATCGACGCCAGAAATGCCCGGCAACTGTATGTCCATTATGATAAGATCAGGCGTGACTGACCGCGCAGTATCTAAAACCTCATCGCCGTTTGCGACGGGTTCAACCTCAAAGCCATTAGCCATAAGGACGTCGCAGAACAATTTTCGATTCAGGTCATTATCCTCGACAACCAAGATTCGCTTTGCCACTGACTACCCCGCTCCCTCATTCACGGGGAGTAGCTTGAGCAAGAGGTTACGACAATTCAAAAAAGCACGTCTAAAAATATTGAGGAGAAGCAATTGAGTAGCGAAACGCTTGCTCTTGCTGCGCTTAGTTGGGTTATGAGCGAGGACGACCGAGCGGAAAGGTACCTTAGTCTAACTGGCCTTGATGCTGACACTTTGCGGCAAGGGTTGGACGACCCGGCCATGCTGGCATCGGTGCTGGATTTTCTAGCCAATCATGAACCAGATTTGTTGCGTGCGGCAGAGGCGCTGGCAATCACACCTGAAGAATTAATTTTTGCTCGTAAGGATATTAATCGATGAACCGCCCGCTTATCATTAGCGATTGTGACGAAGTAATCCTGCATATGGTCGTCCATTTCAAAGACTGGTTGGAAGAAAGCCAGGGCGTAGATTTCCAGCTTGAGGGAAATAATTTCGCTAATGCGCTGCGGTGGCAGAATTCAGGAAAGGTGCTGGAGCAAAAGGATGTTTGGCGCTTCCTTGGAGGCTTCTTTGACACCGAAATGGACAAACAGGCCCCCATTGCTGGAGCGATTGAGGGGATCAATCAACTGGCTGAGGAGGCAGATGTGGTCGTCCTCACGAACCTCGTAGACGAACGACGCGATCGAAGGGCTGAGCAGCTTGCGGCCTTTGGGCTTCACGCGCGCGTCTTCACAAATCAGGGTCCAAAGGGCCCGGCACTTAAGGCTATCATTGAAGAATATGCGCCTAGCAAGGCGATCTTTATCGACGACTTGGCTCAACATCATGAATCGGCGTCGCAAATTGTTCCATTGACCAAGAGGCTTCACTTATGCGGGGAACCCATGATTGCTGCCCATATTGAGTGTGCGCACAAAGCTGGGCATGCCGACGCCAGAATTGATCAATGGTCACACGCCCTTCCGTGGCTAAAGGGTCAATTGCAGGAGACGAAAGTATGATTATTGAGACGCGCCTCAAGGAATTGAACATTGAGTTGCCGGAAGCGGCTGCACCGGTTGCCAGCTACGTTCCGGTCGTGTTGCAGGATCGTATTGCATATGTTTCAGGGCAGCTACCATTCGTCGATGGCGAGCTGATCGCGGGCCGATTGGGTCAAAATGTCTCGCTTGAGCAAGGGCAGGCGGCGGCGCGTGCATGCGGGCTGATGATCCTTGCTCAGCTTAAAGCGGCGGGGATCGACCTGGACCGGGTCGAGAAAGTCGTCAAACTCGGGGCCTTTGTTAGTTCGACTTCAGACTATTTTGATCAACCAAAGATTGCGAATGGTGCGTCGGATCTAATGTATGAAGTGTTTGGCGATGCAGGCCGTCACGCCCGAGCGGCAGTTGGCGTACCAGTCCTCCCATTGGGCGCGGCTGTAGAGGTTGATGCGATTATCGCCGTGCGAAGTGCATAAGCCACGAAATTTCGATTGGTTGACAAGGTGGGAATATGCTCATCGTGGCTTGCATCGCAAAGGTGTGCCGGAGAACTCTTTGTCGGCGGCCCGCGCAGCTATTTTGGCAGGGCTTGGAATCGAATGCGACATTCAGCTGAGCAAAGACGATCAGCCGATTGTGTTTCATGATTGGGAGCTTGATCGCCTCACAGATAGAACGGGGCTGGTCTCGGATATCGAGGCTGATAAGCTTGAGAAACTACCGTTGCTTGGGACCGAGGAAACGCCAACACATCTGGCGAAGTTTCTTGCAAATATCGGGCATCAAGCACCCGTTCTAATAGAGATTAAAAGCAAGTCGCAATTTGATGTCGGTCGCAGCTGTGAGCAGGTTTTTGCAGTTATTGCGACTTATCAAGGCCCATTCGCCGTTATGAGCTTTGACCCCCTTGTGGGAGCATGGTTCGCAAAGAACGCGCCAGATGTTCCTCGCGGCCTCGTCTGTACGGATTCACTCGATTTGGGTTTTCTCAATGCATGGCGCAGTCCCGGTGTGATCGAAATGGCTCAACCTGATTTTTTGGCGGTTGATATTCGAAATATTCCTAACTCGATCTGTTCGCTCTGGCGGTTGGCAGGCCATCCGCTCTTGAGTTGGACCATTCGCAGCCGGGAATTGCGAGAGAAATCCATCGGCTTGATTGATGCGCCAATTGCTGAGGGGGAGGGCGTGCTTTGATCAGCGATGATTTGATCGTGCGGTTGGCTCCTTCCATTGGTGCAGTTGATGCTGATGCTTGGAATGCACTCAACCCGGCGGGAAACCCATTCGTTAGCCACGAATTCCTGACGGCCTTGGAAGATTCCGGAAGCGTCGGTCCTGGCTCCGGCTGGGAGGCTGCGCCGATATTGATTTCTGGTCCGGATGGAAAGCTTCTGGCCGCAATGCCGAGCTATGCCAAAGGCCACAGTCAAGGCGAATATGTCTTCGACCATTCATGGGCCGATGCGTATCAGCGTGCAGGTGGCAGCTATTATCCAAAGCTGCAGATCGCCGCCCCCTTCACGCCGGCTAGCGGACCACGCCTTCTGCTGTCAGAACCAGCGTTGAGTGCGCCCCTATTGAAGGGTGCCGAGATGGTTTGCGAACAGAATGGATTTTCATCAGCACACGCCACCTTTGTGGAGCAGCAGCAAATCAGTCACTTTGAAGATGCTGGTTGGCTCGTTCGTGCCGATATTCAATTCCACTGGTTGAACCGTGGCTATAGCACTTTTGAGGGATTCTTGGACGTGCTTGCATCCCGAAAACGCAAGAACGTTAAAAAAGAGCGTGCTGCTGCTCAAAAAGATGTGAAGATTGTCCGACTTTCTGGCGATGACATTAAGCAAGAGCATTGGGACGTTTTTTGGATCTTTTATCAGGATACAGGAGCCAGAAAATGGGGGACGCCTTATCTGACCAGAGAAGCGTTCACTCTTTTCGGAGAGCGCCTCGGAGAAAAGTTGATTTTAATTCTGGCGTATGACGGCGATGAAGCGATTGCCGGAGCGCTCAACTTCATTGGGCAAGACGCAATTTATGGCCGATATTGGGGATGCACGCGTGATGTGCGTTTTCTGCATTTCGAGCTTTGCTATTATCAAGCGATTGACATCGCAATTGAGTTCAGTCTGGGCCGTGTCGAAGCCGGCGCTCAGGGTGGCCACAAACTTGTCAGAGGCTATGAACCAGTAAAGACTTGGTCTGCCCATTGGATCGCAGACTCAGGCTTTCGCGCTGCGATTGAAGACTTTTTAGAGCGCGAGCGCGAAGGCGTCTCAACCGAACAGATGTTTCTGGGTCGAAGAATGCCGTTCAAAAAGAATTAGGCTACCTCGCGCTTGCCTTCAGATAGCCATTGTCGTGCACGACGCTGAGCTTCAGCAATTTCACGCGCTGTCATTTCATCAGAGATGTCCGCGCGGCACCAGGCAGCTTCCTCATGACCTTGTGCTGCAGCAAGGTTAAACCATTTATGCGCTTCGATGAGATCGCAATCGACACCGTTACTACCGGTAGAGAATGTAACGCCCAGATCAAAATGGGCGGCTAGATCACCTTGCGAAGCAGCAGCAATAAACAGCGCCACGATCACATCGTTTTCTTTCGCGCTGATTGGTGTCGCCTCGACACTTCTAATTGGCTTCAATTCCATTTCGGTTGCCCCTAGTTTAAACGGTTACCTGCCCCCCCGGGCTGGACCGCTTTCACTAGATTTCGCCAATCATGGTCAACAATTGATTAACGCGAATAGAAATTTTCAGCTGGCGGGTGTTGCCACCGAACAATTTTTCAACATTGCGACCTGGATTGGGAGTAGCCCAGCAAAGCGGCTTGTGTGCAATGAAGTGCGCGCCTATAGGCCCGATCAACGCGTTGATTATCTTGGGGGTCGGCGCAGCCAACGGAAACAATCCGGGCTCGAGTTTTTGAGATGTCTCGCGGGAATTGATTGGGTTACGAGGACCATATGGCAAGTGCCGCGACTGACGATATTGATATTCTAGCGAAAGCGAAACGTACGCTCGCGCCTGGCTATGTGCCGAGCGATGACGAAGAGTATATGAATGAGCAGCAGCAAAACTATTTCAGGATGCTATTGATTGAATGGAAGCGTTCAATCCACGACGCTGCCGATCAAACCCTGCAATCATTGCAAGATGGCCCGATCCGCGAAGCTGACCTTAATGATCGAGCTTCTAGCGAAACGGATTGGGGAATTGAGCTGCGGACGCGTGACCGTCAACGAAAGCTTGTGTCCAAGATTGAATCCGCGCTGCGCAGGATTGATCAGGGTGAATATGGTTATTGCGAGGTGACTGGTGACCCGATTGGTCTCAAGCGATTGATTGCGCGTCCTGTGGCTACGATGACGGTCGAGGCGCAAGAAGCGCATGAACGCAAAGAAAAGATATCAAGAGACGATTGATACCCACTTCGTATCAGATTGGGACGGCTGGCTTTTTGATCTGCGTTTCGCGCTCTAATTAAATAATCATTAGCCAACGACCAGTAGCCACTGCTCCATGTGCTGCCTGCGACGCGTTTTGCAGGATGGATAGAATTGACGACTCCTGATGTCAGGCGTTTTGGTGGATGCGTAGGAGATTATTGAGATGACGGGTGTCGAGACGCGCAGCTTATCGCGCGATAGCCTCTTTCTTCTTGCCGGCATTCGCGTTGAGTCGGATGCCGAAACGCACCGTGTTCGCGTTCGAAATCTTTCGGATGGCGGCATGATGGGTGAAGGCAACATCAAGGTGCAACGCGGCAACCGCTTGGATATCGAATTGCGCAATGTTGGCCCTGTGACCGGCATCGTAGCGTGGGTTCAAGACGATCGTTTCGGAATCGCATTTGACGAAGAAATTGACGCGCATGAGGCACGCAAACCCGCAAATCCGGAACAGGGTGCGCCAGCTGATACCCTCGATCGGCCGAGTGTTCATCGCGCGCCACCTCCGCCGGATCCGAAGAACCTTCGCAAGGTCTAACTAATCTAAAATGGTTTTGCGCTGAACTTGCACAAGACTGTTGTTAGGCTAGATCGCTCTTATGCGGTCAAGTGTCATCCTCTTATGTGCTCTACTTCTGTCGGCGTGCAATTCTGCTGGCGCTGATGGAGATGTCAATGTTGTGATCATTGGCGCGCAGAGTGAGCTGTTCCCGGAAGGAGTGCGGCTCTCTGCGGCTGCACAGCATTTGCGCGGCGCAACGACCGAGGGAATTGTGTCGCTTGATTCGTCAGGCCAGATCGTTCCAGCAATAGCAGAGAGGTGGATCGTCACTGATGATGGCCTTGGATATATCTTTCGTCTTCGTGCTTCGGATTGGCCCGATGGCTCAGAAATATCCGCTGCAGACGTTCGGGTCTTACTGACCGACAACCTGCGCCGTCTGGAGGGGACCAGCCTTGGGCTGGACCTTGCGAAAATCACTGAAGTCCGCGCAATGACCGGACGAGTTATCGAGGTCCGACTTTCTAGCCCGATGCCAGAATTCTTGCGCGTGCTGGCACAGCCTGAGCTTGGGTTGATAAAAGACGGTGGCGGTGCAGGTCCGATGATCGCGTCGAGCCCCAACAGCACACAAATGGCCCAGTTGAATGCCATGCCACCGGAATCCCGCGGATTGGCTCCGCGCGAGGATTGGGAGGAAACTGCGCGTGTGTTAACTGTGCAAGCGCTTCCGGCAGGTACAGCGGTTGATGCTTTTGCTGATGGCGCCGTCGATGTCGTGCTCAACGGGAGGCTCACAGACTTTCCTGAAGCCCAGCTCGGTCCGCTGGCTCAAGGTAATGTGCGAATTGACCCAACATTTGGAATCTTTGGTTTTCTCATTCGCAATCAATCAGGGTTTCTGGCGCGACGCGAGCACCGCGAAGCCTTGTCCATGGCTATTGATCGAGAGGCCGTTGTGTCGCCGTTTTCGATCGGCGGCTGGCAGTCGACGAGTTGGATAATTCCACCTGAATTGCTTGGCGCTCCCGAGGTTGGCTTGGAACGTTGGGCAGAACAATCTCGTTTGGACCTCCGCGCTATTGCGGCACGCAGGGTGGCCGACTGGGAGGCGAGTAGCGGCGAGAAGGCGGCTTTGAAAATCGGACTGCCCGAAGGCGAAGGCAGTGAATTGCTTTTTCGCCAAGTTGCAGCAGATTGGCGGGATATTGGCATAGATGTTGAGCGAGTTCTGCCTGAAGAGAGTCCAGACCTAGTCCTGCGAGATCGGTTGGCTCGCTATTCATCGCCGCGATGGTTTCTTAATCAATTTAATTGCAGTCTCCGTATTGGTCTTTGTTCAGAGGCGGCTGATGCCTTAGTAATAGAGTCACTGAGCGCACTTGACCCGGCCAGGAAGACGGAATTGCTCGCTGACGCGCATGCGCTGCTAGTGGAGGAAGAAGCCTTCATTCCCCTAGGTGCACCAATCCGCTGGTCGCTTGTAAGAGGATCAGTAACGTCTTTCGAACCAAATCGCTGGGGCATGCACCCCTTGTTCCCACTGTCTCAGCCCACCATTTAGAGGACAGGAGAATGTTTATGGACGGGCCAAACAGGCCGCAAGTGGTCGATTTTCAGCTACCAACGGGGACGGATCCTGGGTCTGTTAGGCAACGGGTTGAAGCAATGGAAAAGTTGCTGGAACGCAGCTTTGTGGTTCCTGGCACGAAAATACCGGTTGGGCTGGATGCATTGGTGGGGCTTATTCCAGTTTTGGGCGACATCATCACGACAGCGCTTGGCGCATATGTCGTTTGGGAGGCTCGCAATCTTAATATGCCCAAATGGAAGCTGATGCGCATGGGTGCGCATGTTGCGGTCGATACTGTACTTGGTCTGGTGCCAGTGGTCGGCGATGCGGCGGATTTTCTTTATCGGTCGAATTCAAAAAACCTGAAGATCATCAAAAAGCATCTGGACAAGCATCACCCGGAAACCCGGATTATCGAAGGCTAACTCCCCCCCCAGTCCTAGTGGTTGCTTACTCTTCGAGCTCAATGTCCCAGTAAAGCCAATCGCGCCATGTTTCGTGCAGATAGTTGGGTGGAAACATCTTACCATATTGTTGCAATTGCCAGCTGGTTGGCCTGATCGGCTTCATCACCAAGTTCATATTCGACTGCTTAGGAGTGCGACCACCCTTTTTCATGTTGCATGGTGCACAGGCCGTTGCGATGTTTTCCCAACTGGTTTTTCCGCCCAAACGGCGCGGCGTCACGTGATCGAATGTTAGTTGCTGACCGCTGCCGCAATACTGACATTGAAAATGATCGCGCAGGAATAAATTAAATCGCGTGAAGGCGGGAAATTCGCTCTGCTTCACATATTGTCTGAGCGCGATCACACTCGGGATTTTCATATCCAAGGATGGTGAATGCACCTCGCGGTCATAGCTTGCTACGATGTCGACGCGGTCAAGAAAAACAGCCTTGATCGCCGTTTGCCAAGGCCAAATACTTAGCGGGTAATATGACAGCGGCGTATAATCTGCATTTAACACCAGCGCAGGGCATGCCGACGGATTGCGCGTTGGGTCTTCATCTGCGCTACGAAAGCGCGCTACACGTTCAATCAGTTCTGCTTTGAACACTTGGTGCTCCTTCCCTGACAAATGGGAATATGCCGTGGCATTGGAAAGAGTCAAAGCTGCGAAAGCTATGATTTCCACAAACTATTTTGTCTGCTCGATTCTTTTCCGCAGGCGTGCGATTGAGCAACACAATGTTCGTCACTCGGTTCGCCCCAAGCCCCAACGGCCATCTTCATCTGGGTCATGCCTATTCTGCAATCACTGCTTTTGATTTGGCGCGGAGTAACAACGGCCGATTTCTTTTGAGGATAGAGGATATTGACGGCGCGCGCTCACGCCCTGAACTTTGTGATGAATTCCGCAAAGATTTAGACTGGCTTGGGCTTGAATGGGATGAGGTTCCAGCGCAATCGACGCGGCTCGATAGTTACGACAGTGCCGTCACTAGCTTGATTAGAAGAGGACTGCTCTACCGGTGCACTTGCACTCGGGCGCAAATTGGTGCGGCTACTTTATTAGGCGGCAGCGAGGGACCGCTTTATCCTGGAACCTGCAAGGGGACCGAGACAGATCCAGCATTGCCAGCGGTTATGCGGTTGGATCTCGACAAAGCCATGACAAACGTCGGAGAGTTAATTTGGACCGATGAGGAGCACGGAGCGATTGTTTGCGATCCGCGAGATTTCGGTGATGTGGTGCTCGTGCGTAAAGATGAGCCTGCAAGCTATCATCTTGCCGCAACTTTGGATGATGCCGCAGACGGCGTCACTCACGTAACGCGAGGTTCAGACCTATTCGCAGCAAGTCACGTCCACAGGCTGCTGCAAGAGCTTTTGGATCTACCAATACCGCACTGGCATCATCACGCTCTGCTGCTCGATACGGATGGACGCAAGCTTGCCAAAAGGCGAAATTCTGCTTCTCTGGCGGATCTCAGGAACGCAGGCGAGGATGGTAGGTTGTTGGCAGAGCAACTGCGATTGCGCCGTTTGCCGTCTGGTATCTCAATGGAAAGCGCCTAAATACCCATCATGACATATTTTCTCGCAGCAGTGCTGGTTGTTTTATGCATCCTCGTGGTCGTTTCGTTAGTGAGAGGCGTAATCGCCTTCCTAAAGACGACGAAAATTGATCTTGAGACCGGTGAAGGTGAGACCGCAACAGACATGCAATTGGCTCAGAACAAAGCGATGTTTGCGCGGATTAAATATCAAGCGCTTGCCATCGCCGTTGTGGCGATCATTCTCGCGGTCTCCCGATAGTCATCCCCTCCCATCGGAAGACGACAATTCATGGTCAAGCTCAATAAAATCTACACGCGCACAGGCGATGATGGGACGACAGGTTTGGTCGACGGCTCCCGCACCGCCAAAAACTCAGCGAGAATTGCCGCAATCGGTAAGGTCGATGAGGCAAATAGTGCGATCGGCTTGGCGATTTGCGCGGTGCCAAACATCCAGCATCGAGATTTGCTTACCAAAATCCAAAATGACCTCTTCGATCTGGGGGCCGATCTGGCCACTCCGAGCGCTGATGGCAAATTTGAGCCGTCCGATATGGTTTTGCGCATGGTCAGGGCCCAAACGGACTGGATCGAGCAGAAGATTGATCAGCTCAATGAAGCGCTTGAGCCGCTCACGAGCTTTGTTCTGCCAGGCGGCAGTGAAGCTGCAGCTCGCGTGCATGTGTCGCGCGTGTGTTGCCGTAGTGCAGAGAGGGCTGTGACTGAACTTGCACAACATGAAGACGTAAATCCAGCAGCCTCAAGCTACATCAATCGCTTGTCGGATTTTCTGTTTGTCCTAGCGCGTGTCGCTAATGACGAGGGTCGCGGTGACGTGAAATGGGTCCCTGGCGCGAATCGCTAGCCAAGGGCCTTTCGCGCCGCTAACAAGCGGCCTTTGCTGCACATGCGAAGGGATTTTTGATGCGGACAATTGCAGTCATCGGCGCGGGCCAAATGGGAACAGGGATCGCGCAAACGGTCGCTCAGCACGGTATGTCGGTGCTCTTGGCGGATCTCGATCAAGCTCGGGCAGACGCAGGTAAGGCTGTCATAGAAAAATCTCTGTTGAAATTGGTTGGGCGCGGCAAAATTGAAGCCGACGCTGCAGAAAGTGTGCTTGAGAAGGTTACGCCGATTGGTGAACACGCACCGTTCGTCGAAGCCAGCCTGATCATTGAGGCTGCGACCGAGCAAGAGCCGATCAAGAAGGCTATCTTTGAAGCGGCGGGCAAGTTCTTGGATGCAAATGCCGTTATGGCGAGCAACACAAGTTCAATCCCGATCACGCGAATGGCAAATTATTCGCCAGATCCCGAACGCTTCATCGGGTTGCACTTCTTCAATCCTGTTCCGGTGATGGGGTTGATTGAAGTCATTCCGGGCCTAGCGACAGCTCAATCGACGACAGATCAAATCACCAATTTTGCCAAGAGTTTGGGCAAAGAAGTGGTGCTGAGTCAGGATGAGCCAGGCTTTGTGGTCAATCGCATCTTGTTGCCCATGATCAACGAGGCTGTTTTCGTGCTCGGCCAATCGACAGCTGGGATTGAGGATATCGACAAAGGATGCCGCCTTGGTCTCAACCACCCAATGGGGCCTTTGCAGCTTGCAGACTTCGTGGGTCTCGACACGTGCCTGGATATCATCAAAGTTCTTTACAAGACGACGCGCGATACGAAATATCGGCCTGCACCTCTACTTGTGAAATACGTTGAAGCAGGGTGGCTTGGTCGCAAAACCGGACGGGGCTTTTACGATTACACGGGCGATGCGCCAGTTGCGACGCGATAAAGTCGCCTGCCGATGCAACTAATTCCCTGAGATGGGGATTATTGGCTGGCCACCGCCGCTAGATGATGGCTTGCCTGGCACCATTCGAGGTCCATCGGAGTTATCTCTATAGCTGCGAGAGCTCGAAGAAGGAGGCGGCCCATCAGCCTGCGTAACTGTAACAGTTGCTGGCCGCTCACTATCCGGTTTGGTGTTCAAATCCGGAGCTGCGCTGCGATCCGGGCTACCATCGATCAATGGCTCCGGGTCAAAACCGGCGGTGTCGTCCATTAAATCGTCATCTGTCGCCCAGCCGGCTGCAGCGAGATCCTCATCAGTCTGACTATCGGCAAGCGCCACACTATTAGTTAGCGCAGAATTCTTTGCTCGCTCTTCCACAGTCTTTGGCTGATGAGCAGCTTCTCTGGATTTGTCAGAAACCGGCTGAGATTCGGCGAAAAGAGCGGCGAACCCGATCATAGCGCCGGCAAATAGCAGCGGTCCTTTGTGATTTTGGAACAATGACATCGACATAATGCGAAGGCATACACGATTAGCGGTTAAGGTTTCGTAGCGTGCAATTCCCGTTTCAGATCATAAAGGAAATCAAGGGCTTCGCGGGGGCTCAGGGTATCAAGATCTACCTGAAGCAGCTTATCTGAAAGCCCATCGCCTTGTTCTATGTTTTCATCTTGCGTAGCTGCTGCGAAGAGTGGCAGTTCGCCAAGACCTGCGGCGATACCGCCGGTCTCAGTCCGCGCTGCCTCTAGCTTCTTTAAGACTTGTCCCGCGCGTTTCACTACCGGTGCAGGAACACCAGCTAGCTTTGCCACGGCCAAGCCATAGCTTCGGTCGGCCGGTCCTTCGGCTAGCTCATGCAGCAGCACCAGATCGCCTTTCCATTCGCGTGCTCGTACATGGTGGAGGGATAAGGACGGGCAGCTTTCTGCTAGGCGAGCGAGTTCATGGTAGTGCGTAGCAAACAGGCAGCGACATTCAATGTTGGAATGGACCGCTTCAACGACCGCCCAAGCCAGTGCTAAACCATCATAAGTCGACGTACCCCGGCCCACCTCGTCCAAAATAACAAAGCTTCGCTCTGTTGCTTGCGAGAGGATGGCAGCCGTCTCGACCATTTCGACCATGAACGTCGAGCGCCCTCGCGCGAGATTGTCAGAGGCGCCAACTCGGCTGAACATCCGGTCAACCAAACCGATTTCAGCGGCCTCGGCTGGCACAAAGCCGCCGGCTTGCGCGAGTAAAACGATCAGTGCGTTTTGCCGTAGAAAAGTGGATTTACCGCCCATATTCGGCCCGCCAATCAACCAAAGGCGATCGCGGTGTGAAAGCCTACAATCATTGGCGACAAAGCGCTCATTTGTCTTGGCTAACGCCGCCTCGACGACAGGATGGCGTCCATTTGAGATATTGAGTTCTAGATCATTTGAGATCACTGGCCGGCACCAATCACCTTCTGCCGCCCGTTCCGCTTGACCAGCAGAAACATCGATACGAGCAAGAGCCGCGGCGGTTTTGGCTATCGCCAATTGAGCGATAACCACTTCGCCTATCAGGTTTTCGAAATGAGCCTCTTCCGCAGCAATCGCTCGCCCGCTTGCTTCGCCTATCCGCGTTGCTTCTTCGTGCAATGCGATAGAGTTGAAGCGCACTGCGCCTTTCATCGTTTGCCTATGGGTGAACCCGCTCTCAGGTTCCATCAGCGCGTCAGCGTGGCGGCTGGGGACTTCTATGAAGTAGCCTAGCACGCCGTTGTGTTTAATCTTCAACGAGGCAATATCGGTATCATCGCGATAGCGCGCTTCCATCGCTGCAATTGCCCGTCGAGCATTGCCAGAGACTCTGCGAAGTTCATCAAGTGAGGCATCATACCCATCGGCGATGAAGCCGCCACTCGAACGCTCGGTGGGTGGAGAGGCGACTAGCGCGTTCTGCAATAGCTCTGCCAAAACGCTGTGCCCAGTGAGCTTGGGCAGCAATTCGGTCAATAGGTCGGGCTTGTCGTCCATTGCAGACAAGGCGCCGTAAAGCCGCTGCGCATCAGTGAGGCTATCGCGGATCTGCCCTAGATCACGAGGGCTACCGCGTCCCGCAACGACCCTGCCTAGAGCGCGAGCAAGATCTGGCATTGCCCGCAGTGCATCGCGTAGATCTGAGCGTTCGATTGGTCTGTCGCGCCAGAACTGGACGAACGCTAAGCGGTCCTCAATCGCTTTGATATCGAGCAGCGGCGAAGCGAGGTCTTCCGCCAGCTGCCGTGCTCCAGCTCCTGTCACGCAGCGATCAATAGACGCGATTAGACTGCCGGACCTGGCGCCATCTTGCGCTACTAATATCTCAAGGCTACTGCGAGTTGCCTCATCCATTGCCATCCCGGCAGATGCATTTAGGGCAACTGGCGGCAATAGCATGGGAAGCGTGCCGCGTCCGACATGCTCCAAGTATGCGATCAGTCCACCGGCTGCCGCGAGCATTGCCCGAGAGAAATCTCCGAAGCCATCTAATGTGGCGACATTGTGAATTGCAGCAAGTCTTTCAGCTCCGGCATCGCTAAGGAACTGGTTGGCCGGGCGTTCGATCACCACGTGAGGGCCATGTTGCCAGCCTTTCGGTGCCACGATCTCGTTTGCATTCAGTTTGGCTAGCTGCGCGCCCAGCATATCAGGTGCACACTCTTCCAAAGAAACCACTCCGGTTGAGATATCACACGATGCAATTCCGATTGTGCTACGCATTTCAGCCAATGCGACCAAGAAATTCGATGCGCGGGGCTCAAGTAAAGCCTCTTCGGTCAGAGTGCCGGCTGTCACGAATCGGACGATATCGCGTTTCACTAGAGCTTTTGATGCTGGCCTGCCTTCGCGTTTTGCGCGAGCTTTGGCCTCATCAGGTGTTTCAACCTGCTCCGCAATAGCAACGCGGCAACCTGCCTTAATCAGCCGCGCAAGATAGCCTTCTGCCGAATGCACGGGCACGCCGCACATAGGCACAGCTTCCCCGCCATGTTCACCGCGTGTTGTTAGGGCTATGTCGAGAACGCCTGAGGCGACCTTTGCATCGTCGAAAAACAGCTCGAAGAAATCGCCCATCCGATAGAACAACAAGCAGTCCTCGGCCTCTTGTTTCAGGGCAAGGAACTGCTCCATCATCGGTGTAGGTTTGGAGGACATCTTTATGGCCTAGACAGGCCTGGCGCGATTCGGAACGGCTGGCGCGATCCTTTCCCCTATCGTTTGTCATCTTAGCGGGCTAAGTGCTAATTGAATTTCGACAGGAGACTTTAATGGCCGACGATCGGCAAGTGACTTTTACGACGCGTGAGGCGCTGTTCTATCACGAGACAATTCGACCAGGAAAAATTGAGATCGTGGCTTCGAAGCCCATGGCGTCGCAACGTGATCTTAGTTTGGCATACTCCCCTGGTGTCGCAGCGCCTGTCGAAGCTATTGCCGCAGACCCAAGTCTTGCTGCGCGTTACACTGCTCGGTCCAATTTGGTCGCAGTTATCTCGAATGGCACTGCAATTTTGGGCTTGGGAAACCTCGGCGCGCTCGCATCAAAACCAGTGATGGAAGGCAAGGCGGTACTGTTCAAAAGGTTCGCTGACGTTGATTCGATCGATCTGGAACTTGCTACCGAGGATCCTGATGCGTTCATTGAAGCCGTCGCGCTGATGGAGCCAAGCTTTGGTGGAATAAACCTTGAAGATATCAAGGCACCTGAGTGTTTTATCATAGAGCAGGCTCTGCGCGAGCGGATGAATATCCCGGTCATGCATGACGATCAGCATGGCACGGCAATTATTGCTGCGGCTGGCCTCATCAATGCATGCCACCTCACTGGTCGCGACTTGAAGGACACGCGAATGGTCGTGAATGGAGCAGGGGCATCCGCGCTTGCTTGTACAGCGCTGATCAAAGCGATGGGCATACCGCATGAAAATGTGATCGTTTGTGATCGAAAGGGTCCGATTACTCCGGGGCGCGATAATGTTGACCAATGGAAGAGTGCGCATGCGGTTGAAACCAAAGCGACTAACCTCGAAGAAGCTTTGGAAGGAGCGGATATTTTCTTGGGTCTTTCGGCAGCAGGAGCGCTTAAACCTGATTGGGTAAAGAAGATGGCTGATAAGCCGATCATCTTTGCCATGGCGAATCCAACGCCGGAGATTATGCCGGATGAGGCGCAGGCTGTGCGCCCTGATGCGATCATTGCAACGGGACGCTCTGACTTTCCTAACCAAGTGAACAATGTCCTCGGCTTTCCCTTCATTTTCCGCGGCGCTCTGGATGTGCAAGCGACGACGATCAACGAAGAGATGAAGATCGCTGCAGCCCTCGCGATTGCTGAATTGGCGCGTGAGCGGGTGCCCGAAGAAGTGGCTAGCGCTTATGGAAAGAATCAGAAATTCGGCAAAGATTACATCATCCCGGCGCCGTTTGATCCGCGCTTGATTGAGGTTGTTTCGTCAGCAGTTGCCAAGGCCGCAATGGATTCTGGTGTTGCTCAGGCGCGCATAGAAGATCTTGATGCTTATCGTCATGCGCTAAAATCGCGTCTCAATCCGACGACAGCCGTACTGACCGGAGCTTACAACGAGGCGAAGGCCAATCCGAAGCGCATGGTCTTCGCCGAGGCGGAAGAGGAAGTGGTGCTGCGCGCGGCAATCCAGTTCCGCGATTTTGGCTATGGCACCCCGGTTTTGGTGGGGCGGACCAAAGCGGTTGTCGACAAATTGCACCAATTGTCTGTGTCTGACCCTGGTAGTTTTGAAATTCAAAACTCGGCCACTTCAGAGCACATCCCAGCGATGGTAGAATATCTGTATAAGCGCCTGCAGCGCAAAGGGTATACAGAGCGCGATGTGCGCAGAATGGTTAATCAGGAGCGCAATGTTTTTGCTGCTCTTCTTGTCGCGCTTGGACACGGAGATGGCATGATCTCTGGCCTAACGCGAACCTTTGCTCAGACCGCGCGAGAGATTAACTTGGTGCTTGATCGCAAACCTGATGCGCTTCCTTTCGGCGTGCACATGATGATCGGCAAGAATCATACGACATTCTTGGCTGACACCACCATCAACGAGCGTCCCAATGCTGAAGAACTCGCGCACATTGCGAAGGAAACAGCAGCAGTGGCCCGGCGGATGGGTCATGAACCGCGGGTTGCTTTCCTATCTTATTCGACTTTCGGAAATCCATCGGGCCAATGGCTCGGTAATATTCGGGAAGCTGTCGCCATCCTTGATCGCGAGGATCCAGGCTTTGAGTATGAAGGTGAGATGGCGCCAGATGCTGCGCTCAACACAAAGGTAATGGAGCTCTACCCGTTCAGTCGCCTGTCTGCTCCAGCAAATGTTCTCATCATGCCGGGACTGCAATCAGCGAACCTTTCAGCGAAATTGCTACGTGAACTTGGCGGCGATGCGACGATTGGGCCCATGCTGATCGGGATGGAAAAGCCGGTACAGATTGTTCCGATGACAGCGATTGCACCTGATGTACTGACTTTGGCTGTGCTAGCTAGTGCTGGAGTGGTCGGCTGATTGGCTGACCAATTTCTCGATCGGTACATATTCCAGATCGTAACCGAAATAGCGCGGGCTAAAAACGGCAAGCCCCGCTTCGGTTCGCCACAGCGGGTCGCAGCGGAAGCCAAGTACGGCGACCTGCTGGCCGTTCGTGTAGTCGGGATTGCCGATGCCTTCCGCGGTCTCAAGATCAATGATAGAAATTGGGTCTGGGCAAGTTGCAAGAACCCGTCCGTCTTTTCGCGCGAGTAGATGCTCGTTTTTAACCTCAGTCTTTAGGCTTTGCCCAGCGAATCCACCTTCACCCTTGATCAATACCTCGCCTACGAGAAACCCATCCTCGTCGCTCCATTTTGTGTCCGATACGGTGCCGGTGAATAGCAAATAGCCATCTCCTGCCGCGCGCGCAGCCTCAATTGGATCACCACCCGCCGCTTTGGCTTCGCGAACTGCCGCTCCGATAGACATTGAGAGCGATAGGCTGTCGGTCACTAGCGTACCACTTTGTTTCGCCTGCTTTCCAGTAATGGGGCTATCCGCAACTCCGCAGACATCGCTGACAACGGCGATGCTTCGCAAAATATCTTCGCCGCGGGTTGGATCTCCCAGCCTTCCAACGACAATTTCGTCACCGAATGGCGTCGCCGCCCCGATTGGTGTCAGCGGGATTCCTGCGACTTTGACTGAGTGCTGATTGATTTCTGGCACGGCCCGTCCGACAGTATCAGCATCGAGCGCGGGCACGCCAAGTCGTGCCGCAATTGACAATCCCTCGGCCAAGCTGAGAGGCCCAATCTCACCTAAAATCACACCAGCAAATTTCTGATTGATGTGGGCCTCTAGCGTTTCGAATGCTGCTTGAACTGGTTCACCGGTCTTGTCCCCAAGAGCATTGAGCCTCGCGCTCATTTCCTCGTTGGGCGGTGCAAGGCTAGCCAAACCATATGGGCAAGCTACCCGGTCATCATCGGCAAGTCCTGAGACAGGTAAGGCGCTGAAGCGATGTCCGGCAGCTAGGTCACTCGCGATCAATTTCCGCGCTTCCGCGAGGCTCCCGCCGCCGCCAGTCCCAAGGTAGGAACTGCCCACCAATGCCTCTTCAAGATCCTGCTCGCCGAGCAGTCGTCCGCCGGCCTCCATTGCTCCTGCAATGCGATCATTGTCGGAGCTGGCCGTGACCTTTTTACAGGCTGAAAGTGCGCCCGCGCTTATCGCTAATCCTGCTAAAACCTGTCGCCGCACTTCCATTGATTGCCCCTTTTGTGAGGCTAACAAATTGCAGCAAGTTTAGCCGGAGCGCAAACTTTAGAGCTTGCGGTAGCGGAAGTACCAAACTTCGTGCTCAAATACCGTTCGAGCCTTTTTCTCATACCGTGTTTCTGGCCATCCTGATGGTCGGATCTGAAAACTTTCAGGCCCTTGCGTCACCCACTCAAGTCTGTCGGTGTGACGCTGCATGACCATCAAGGCGTGTCGCAGATAGATCGCATGATCTGTCCCAAAACGGAATTCGCCGCCGGGCTTGAGCTTGTCGGCGATCAATTGGATCGGTCCGTCATTGACCATGCGGCGTTTCGCATGGCGCGCTTTCGGCCAGGGGTCTGGATGGAGCAGATATACCATCGTAAGAGAGTTATCGGGAATGCGTTTCAGTACATGCAAAGCATCGCCTGCATGAAGGCGGATGTTCGTTAGGCCTTGATCATCGACGTGCCCAAGAGCCGCAGCAACACCATTCATGAAGGGTTCTGCCCCGATCAATCCATGATTGGGCAGCAGGTCGGCGCGATATGCAAGATGCTCGCCGCTCCCAAAACCGATTTCAAAATGCATCGGGCAATCTTGTCCAAACAAACGCTCGGCGGTCACCGGTCCTTCATCGGGTACGGCGATTTTAGGCAGCAAATTGTCGACTAAGCCCTGTTGGCGAGGCCGCAAAGGTTTGCCCAAGCTGCGGCCATATAGCCGGTTGAGTGTTGTCGGATCGCCTTCTTTGTTTGCAGTCATAATAGCGCGCTAGAAAACCGCTGCTGCTCTGTCCAGCACGCTTCTTTGCAACAACGCTATTGCTTGTTGTTTGGCTACAATCGTGGGCTGCAAGACGCGCTCAATTGCACACAAGAACGCCCGGAGTGTTCCCACTCCGGGCGTATATCCCGTCCAAGAAGACTGAAAAACTGTTTGAAGTGCTTACGCGGCTTCGGCTTCGTCTTGCGGGTCACGCAGAACATATCCGCGGCCCCATACGGTTTCGATGTAGTTTTCGCCGCCGCACGCGAGGCTGAGTTTCTTACGCAGCTTGCAGATAAAGACGTCAATAATCTTGAGTTCCGGCTCATCCATCCCGCCATAGAGATGATTAAGAAACATCTCTTTGGTTAGCGTTGTGCCTTTGCGTAAGGACAGCAACTCCAGCATGGCGTATTCTTTGCCGGTAAGGTGCACGCGGGCACTGTCGACTTCGACAGTCTTGGCATCAAGGTTTACCGCAAGCTTACCCGTGCGGATAATCGATTGGCTGTGGCCTTTCGAGCGGCGTACAACGGCATGAATCCGGGCGACCAGTTCTTCGCGGTGGAAAGGTTTGGTCACATAATCATCGGCGCCGAAGCCGAACGAACGGATCTTGCTGTCCATTTCGGCAATGCCAGACAGGATCAGAACCGGAGTTTGTACCTTAGCTACACGGAGCTTTTTGAGCACATCGTAGCCGTGCATATCCGGTAGGTTGAGATCGAGCAGGATGATATCGTAATCATACAGCTTACCTAGATCGAGACCTTCTTCGCCTAGATCAGTAGAATAGACATTAAAGCCTTCGGTCGTGAGCATGAGCTCAATAGCTTTCGCTGTTGTTGGCTCATCCTCAATCAAAAGCACTCGCATTTGTGGTCCCCTAATTGCCCCAAGGCTTTCGTGGTAACGCCTCGCTAAGAGGTGTTGCCATGCATTAACCACATAAGTTCTGAACGGAAAAGGTTAATTTACCGTAAACCAGCAGAAACTGGCGAGTCGCACGTGTTTGCGCGTATCAGTCTTTTCCGCCTTGTGGGTGTCAACGAAGCCCATTGAGCTTCTTTTGACGCCGACGTTCAGCACTTGAGCCGATGCCGATCGCCTCGCGATATTTCGCAACCGTGCGCCGCGCTAGGTCAAAACCTTCACCCTTCAGCAGGTCGACCAATTTTTGATCTGACAGAACTTTCTTGGCGTCTTCACCGTCGATCAAAGCTTTGATCCTCGCTTTGATCGCCTCTGAGGATGCGCCTTCACCATCGCTTGAAGAGACGCCGCTAGAAAAGAAGTATTTCAGTTCGAAACAGCCCCGGTCACAATGCAGGAATTTATTGCTTGTGACGCGGCTAACTGTGCTTTCATGCATGTCGATTTCTTCTGCGATCTCGCGTAAGGTCAGTGGCCGTAATTGCGAAACGCCCTCGCGAAAAAAGCCGTCCTGTTTCTTAACAATCTCTGCGGCCGTCTTGAGGATAGTCTTCTGACGTTGATCGAGTGCGCGGATTAGCCAGTGCGCGTCGGCAAGTTTTTCTTTGAGCCAACTTTGCGCTTCGGGATCGGGTGATCCTTCGCGTAGTTCAATGAAGTAAGAACGATTGACCACCAATCGAGGGAGCGTGTCCTCGTTGATGGTAATGTCCCAACCGCCTTCGCCATTATCCGTTAGCAATATATCGGGGACCACAGCGCTCGCCAAATTGCTGCCAAATGCCAGCCCAGGCTTAGGATCAAAGCTACGCAATTCAGATAGCATATCAGCAAAGTCATCGTCATCGACACCGCAAATACGTTTCAGTTTTGCCACTTCTCCGCGTGCGACCCATTCGAGGTGATCTATGAGCAGAGCCATGCAGGGATCATATCGGTCCATCTCGCGCGCCTGAATTGCTAGGCATTCGCTGAGCGAACGCGCGCCTACACCGCTGGGATCCAAGGATTGCACAGTCCTCAACGCATCTTCGACCAATGACAAAGCCACACCCAGATCTGCGGCCACCTCGCGAAGGTCAAATGGCAGGTAACCCGCTTCATCCAGCAATCCGATCAGATGGCGAGCGATAAAGACGATCCGATCATCGTGGCTTGCCGCGCCGACCTGACCGTTCAAATGCTCGGCTAACGTAGCCTCGGCTTCTTGCGTTTGTTCTAAATCGGGTAGCGTGTCTCCAGCGCTGCCAACGCTTGCAGCGGCACCCCATTCCGCGTCAGCCGACGCCGCGCCTGCAGCGCCGTCACCAGTGTCACGATCTCGGTCCAGCGCGCTGCTGTCTATGTCGAGTGGGGCTTCACTTTCGCCCTGACCCTGACCGATCAGCTGATCCGATGTGAATTCCTCTCTTGGGATATCATCGTTTTCGCCTTGCTCGCCGCGATCTTCACTTGAGACAGCGCCCGCTTCCAGCAGGGGGTTCGCCTCCAGCGCTTCACTGATAAAAGTCTCAATCTCAAGGTTTGAGGCTGCAAGCAGGCGAATGGCCTGCTGCAATTGCGGCGTCATCACCAGCGACTGTGATTGCCTTAGGTCGAGCCTTGGGCCCAGCGCCATGATCTAGGTCCGCTGGCCGTTCACAGGGTAAAGCTCTCGCCGAGATAGAGCCGCTTCACATTTTCATCGGCAACTAAGTCCTGAGGAGTGCCAGCGAAAAGAACTTGCCCGCCATAAATAATGCAAGCACGATCGACGATGTCCAATGTCTCGCGAACATTGTGATCTGTAATGAGCACGCCAATCCCGCGACCTTTGAGGTCTTTTACTAGATCACGGATGTCACTGATCGATAATGGATCGATACCGGCAAAGGGTTCGTCCAAAAGCATGATCGAAGGCTTGGCCGCGAGTGCTCGTGCAATTTCACATCGTCGACGTTCACCCCCTGAAAGCGCCATCGCTGGCGACGACCGCAGTCGGGTCAACCCAAACTCACTGAGTAGCCGTTCCAATTCTTGCGCCCGTGTCTCTTTGTCGGGCTCAACCATCTCAAGCACGCAATTGATGTTTTGCTCGACCGTCATTCCGCGGAAAATGCTGGTTTCTTGAGGTAGATAACCCAATCCCAGGATAGCTCTACGATACATGGGGAGCTTCGTGACGTCCTCACCATCCATCAAAATCCGACCGGAATCGGGGCGAACCAAGCCCATGATCGAATAGAAGCACGTCGTCTTACCTGCACCATTCGGGCCGAGCAGGCCAAGCACCTCGCCCTTTGCCACGGTTAGCGATATGTCCGAGAGGACTGATCGTTTGTCGTAGCTTTTCGCTATGGAGATGACCTCAAGACCGCCATTTGGGAGCGGCGCAGTGGCGTCTGCCTGATCAGCGGAGCGGGTCTCAGCAATGGTCTCGATTTCACTCATCGCGCTCATCTTTAGCACTCAAATTGTCACAGGAAAGGGGAGTTGTGGTCGATTTGGCAGGATTTTTGCTTAACGTCTGATCTGGATCGATGAGACGCATTGCGCGCAACTTAATTTCGTTTTGGTTACTTCCCTTGCAAGGCGCGCCACAATTTGGGATACTTCCTTTGAAAAGAGATTCCGTTGGGGAGCGGCTAGAATGACAGATTGGACGCAACAAACAAAGCCAGTGAGCGCCGATACTGCGAGACAAGGCGAGCGAACCCGCGACTGGCGCAAGTCCATGAGCGACCACGTCGCTTACGCTTTGCTTGTTTACACGGGACTGCAGATTCTTGTTACGGTCAAAGCGATGACGACTGGTTCATCATCGACCCTTCCGCTTTTGGCGCTGGTCGTGCTGGTCGCTGCGATCATCCCGGCATGCCGCTGGTTTGAGAAACGTTGGTCAAATCTTTCTGATGAGCAGGCTGCCGACCCCGACTTTGGGAGCGCGTTTCGCCGCGATATTTCAGGGCTGTGGTTGCTTGCGATCGGTCTGCCGTTTGTTGTCACAGGATGCTTTAAAGCCGTTCTGGCGATAACTTGAAGCTGCTTTAATTTGGCGGGCCTCTATTCTGTCGAACACGCTCCGACCCTGGAACCGTTTATGGGTTTCAAACGCTTCTAATCCTCACTTGTTGAAGTGCAACCGCGCTTTCTAACATTCGGATAGGAGAACGTTGTTGTCGAGGGCATTGCGCTTCGCTGCGCTCATCACGATATTTCTTGCTTGGCCTGCGAATGCAATTTTACCAAGCGCTCCAGTCGGTGAAGTCGATGCTGCGCCGACTGCTGACAAAACAATCGAGCAATCTCAGAATGCTGGCGACGATACGCGTATTTCTGACAGGATCAGCGGCATATTTGCGGAATTGCCTGCCTTCGCCGATATTAAAGTAGAAGTTAGCGAAGGTGTTGTTCGGTTAAGCGGGACCGTGAGTGATGCAGATGCGCGTGACCGGGCAGAAAATATAGCTGGCCGGGTTGCCGGTGTCGTTGCGGTAGTAAATGAAGTTGAGCGCGATCTTTCGATTGATGAGAATCTCTCAATTTTTGGGAAAATGTCAGATCTTACAGGAGGGTTCGTCGCTGCGCTCCCGTTGTTGCTCTTGGCCATTATTACCGCGCTCTTGATCGGGGCTGCTGGCTATCTGTTGGCAAATTTCGGGTTTTTGTGGGATCGGATTACCCCAAACCAATTTCTCAGCGAACTGATACGTAGTGCGATAAGATTTGTGTTTGTGGTCGGCGGTATCGTGATCGCACTTGATATGCTTGGGGCTGGCGCGCTTTTAGGGGCGGTTCTGGGCGGTGCAGGTGTACTTGGCATTGCCCTGGGTTTTGCAATGCGCGACACGGTTGAAAACTATGTTGCGTCACTCATGCTCAGCTTGCGACAGCCCTTTCGCGCGAACGATCATGTTTTAATCGATGACAGGGAAGGGCGGGTTATCCGCCTTACGAGCCGCGCGACCGTTTTGATGACGCTTGATGGCAATCACTTGCGCATTCCCAATGGCCAGGTTTTCAAAGCCATTATCGTGAATTTCACGCGCAATCCTCAACGTCGCTTCGAATTCGAGCTGGGCATTGATGCAGATGATGATCCGCGCAGCGCGATGAGCTTAGGAAGAAGGATGTTGGGCGACCTTAATTTCGTTCTGGCTGATCCCGAACCAACAGCGCGGATCACGCAGGTTGGCGATTCCAACATTGTGATCGCTTTCTTGGGTTGGGTTGACCAGCGCGAGGCTGACTGGGCCAAGTCGCGCAGTCTTGCCATTGCGTCAGTAAAGGACGCGCTTGAAGAGGCGGGCTTTGCATTACCTGAGCCAATTTATCGTTTGCGCTTCGATGGGCGTACTGATCCGCTGCCTATTGGTCGGTCAAATTCCGCTGTCGAGATAAAGCCATCTGCGAAGGTCAGGCCCAAGCCAGAACGCCTTGAGGATCAAGATGTTCGTCCCGAAAATGAAATCAGTGCAATGGTCGACAAAGAGCGACAATCAGGAGGTGATCGAAACAAAGATTTGCTCGATCCAGACCGCCCACAGGAATGATTACGCCTTTGCGCGATCGACTGCCTCGATGACCACCTGACGTGCCTCAGCTGCATCACCCCATTTGCCGATCCTCACCCATTTCTCAGCCTCAAGATCTTTATAGTGGGTGAAGAAGTGCTCAATCTGCTGAAATATGATCGACGGCAGATCCTTTGTCTCGCCAACATCCGAATAGTACGGGAATGTTGTGTCGACGGGCACACAAATGAGCTTTTCATCCCCGCCATGTTCATCTTCGAGGTTTAGAACCCCGATCGGGCGAGCACGCACAACGCAGCCCGCCATAAAGGGGCTTCGCGCGATAACCAATGCATCCAATGGATCGCCGTCAGGACTTAGGGTGTGCGGCACAAAACCGTAGTTTGCCGGATAGCGCATTGGCGTATGTAGAATGCGATCCACGAAAAGTGCGCCACTCTCCTTGTCGAACTCATACTTCACTGGTTCGCCACCGGTTGGTACTTCGATGATGACGTTGAGGTCTTCGGGTGGGTTGATGCCAGTCGGGATTTTGTCGATGCGCATTGTGCTATCCTGCTTGTGTTGTCGCCCCTCTCCCTGAGCTGGAATGCGCCCTAGCCGCGCCGCTCTATTGCGGCAAGGTGCTGTTGCCCCTAATCGCACGAATGAAATGTCAAAAAACACACCCAAGGCCATTCGTGGCACACAAGATATCTTCGGCGCCGACGCTGAAGATTTCGCTTTTGTCGTCGAGACTTTCGAGCGAGTTCGCCGTCTCTTCCGCTTCCGCCGAATCGAAATGCCAGTGTTCGAAAAAACGGAGGTGTTCGCGCGCTCTCTTGGCGAGACAACCGATGTCGTTTCGAAAGAAATGTATTCGTTTGAGGATCGCGGCGGGGATTCGTTGACCCTCCGGCCGGAATTTACGGCTGGGATCGCCCGTGCGTTTTTAACTAATGGCTGGCAGCAGCATGCCCCTTTGAAAGTGGCAACACACGGTCCGCTGTTTCGCTATGAGCGTCCACAAAAAGGGCGCTATCGCCAGTTCCATCAGATTGATGCAGAGATTATTGGTGCCGCAGAACCGCAGGCCGATGTCGAACTGCTTTGCATGGCTGATCAACTGCTCAAGGAATTGGGTATCAAAGGTGTAACATTGCACCTAAACACGTTGGGCGATGGAAGCAGCCGCGAGGCGTGGCGCGCGGCGCTGGTCGATTACTTCAGCGCCGTGAAAGGCGATTTGTCTGAAGATTCGCAAGAGCGGCTGGAAAAAAATCCTCTGCGCATTCTTGATAGCAAGGATCGCCGCGATAAGCCGTTTTTGGCTGACGCACCGAAGATTGATGACTTCCTATCTGACGAAGCGCGCGCGTTCTTCAAAGCTGTAACCGATGGCCTAGATGCAGCTGGGGTCAAATGGAAACGAGCAGAGGCGTTGGTGCGGGGCCTCGATTATTACCGGCATACCGCGTTTGAATTCATTCCAGATGAGGGCTCAGCAGCGGCAGACGCTTTGGGTTCGCAGAGCACGATCCTTGGTGGCGGGCGCTATGACGGCTTGATGGAGAGCCTTGGCGGGCCCGCAACGCCTGCGGTCGGCTGGGCGGCAGGGATTGAGCGGCTGGCGATGCTGGTGGGAGAGCGAGAAGAGGCAGGGCCTGCAATCGCAATAGTACCAGAAGTGGATGACGATTTCGGTTTGGCAACATTATTGTCCGCTGCTCTGCGACGACAGGCACTGAATACAGAGGTTTTTGCCACAGGGTCGGCGCGGAAGAGGTTTGGCAAAGCAATGAAAGCGCTTCCGGCCGTTTTTATCATTATCAATCGACAAAAGGTCGTCAACTCAGAGTATTTTGAAATCTTGACAAAGCCGAACGATCGGCGAGGAGCCCTCCACGAGGTGCTGAGGGATGAAATCTTGGATGGTATACGCACGGTTTTCACCGAACGCTTAAAAGTCTCTTCTATGAATATGCCGTATGGCTCTATCATCCAGCTTAAACCAGAAGAAGTGCTGGTGCTCACAAAGTAATGCAAATCCCCGCCTCTCGCCTTGAACAAATCTCCAATCGCTTTGCCGAGCTTGAAGCGCGCATGGCTTCGGGCACGCTCGAAGGCGATGAGTTTGTGCGTGCGAGCCGCGATTACGCTGAGCTTGAACCTGTCGCGAAACTCTCGCTTGAAGTGAAAGCGATGCGCGAAGAAATCGCGGGCCTTGAAGAGATGCTGGCCGATCCAGAGATGAAAGCGATGGCCGAGGAGGAGTTGGGCGAATTGCGCCAACGTCTGCCCGATGCGGAGCGCAAAATTGCGATTGCTTTGTTGCCCCGTGATACCGCAGACGCGAAGCCAGCGATGCTCGAAATTCGCGCCGGGACTGGCGGCGATGAGGCGGCCTTGTTCGCTGGCGATCTCTATCGAATGTATGAGAAATTTGCCTCCGACCTCGGTTGGAAGGTCGAACCAGTGAGCATGAGCGCCTCCGAGGTCGGCGGCTTCAAGGAGATCGTCGCCAATATCAAGGGTTCAGGCGTGTTTGCGAAGTTGAAATTTGAAAGCGGCGTACACCGTGTACAACGCGTGCCTGTTACCGAAAGCGGTGGCCGTATCCATACCTCTGCAGCGACAGTTGCTGTCTTGCCCGAGCCGGACGAGCTTGATGTGCATATTGATCCAGGCGACCTCAAGATCGACACCTACCGCGCAAGCGGAGCGGGCGGGCAGCACGTCAACACCACTGATAGCGCGATCCGTATCACGCATGAGCCAAGCGGGCTTGTGGTGACCTGTCAGGATGGACGCAGCCAGCACAAGAACCGCGAAAAGGCGATGCAGGTTCTGCGGGCAAGGCTTTATGAAAAGATGCGTGATGAGACCCAAGGGGCAGAGGCAGAAACGCGCAAGGCCATGGTCGGTTCAGGAGATCGTTCGGAACGCATCCGCACCTATAATTTCCCACAAGGTCGCGTTACCGACCACCGGATTGGGTTAACGCTGCATAAGCTTGAAGATGTCCTCGCAGGTCCGGGCCTAAACGAGCTGATCGATGCGCTGATTGGTGAAGATGAGGGTAAGCGTCTCGCGGCGCTGGCAGAATGACCGTTGCAGAAGCGTTGCGCGCTGCGGCGGCACAGCTTGCTGAGACTAGTGAAACTGCTCGGCTTGATGCGGAATTGTTGATGGCATTTGCATTGCAGGCCACGCGCTCAAATATGTTGCTGCAGATGATGGATGCGCCAACGCCAGAATGGTTCGCGCAGCTACTGGCACGCAGAATGAAGCGCGAACCAATTGCTTACATAACAGGTGAGCAGGAGTTTTTTGGGCGCTCTTTCAAGGTAACGCCCGATGTACTGATTCCGCGCTCTGACAGCGAAACTGTCATTGATGCCGCTCTCGCCGCGCGGCCGCACGCAAAGCGAGTGCTTGATCTTGGAACCGGGAGTGGGGTTCTTCTTCTGACTTTTATGGCGGAAACCGCTGCCAAAGGCGTTGGTATCGATCGATCAAGCGAAGCCGCCGAAATTGCGGCAGATAATGCGCAGACGCTTGGACTGGCCGACCGTGTAGAAATACGCGTTGCGGATTGGACCAAGCCCAATTGGTCTGAAGGGATGGGGAGGTTCGATCTGATCTTGGCTAATCCGCCATATGTGGAAACGGATGCTGAACTTGCGCCAGATGTCGTTCAGTACGAACCACATGGGGCGTTGTTTGCAGGCCCTGAAGGGCTTGATGATTACGCGCTTTTGATTCCACAACTTAGCAATCTTTTGAACCTTGATGGTTTTGTTGTCCTAGAAATCGGATCCGCTCAGGCTCTTCAAGTTAGCGCGCTGGCCGAAAGGTGCGGTTTTGCGGCGCAACTCCAGCTTGATTTGGAGGATCGGCCCAGAGCGTTGGTTCTGAGCCGCATTGTCTAGATCGGTGCCTAATTTGCATCGGGGCTTGGCAAATGCGGTTAGTCACGCTAACTCCGAATCAGGTCACCGATCGGCAAGGACTGCAGATCGCTTGGCCCAGCTCCAAATTATCGCTTGGATTTGCCGCGTGGCTAGGCCCCGGCTTGTGCAGCGCGGGGCGCGTCGGGGGATCTCGGCGCAGGTGAAGAGGGGTCTTCGGACCGCCAATAAGGATGAAACTCCTTGAACAATAATCGTAACAACCGTCGCCGCGGTCGCGGCAATCGCAATCAAGGCGGGGGCAACCAGCTTAACCGTATCGATAGCCGGGCACGCGGCAATGCGCCGCAATTGCTCGATAAATATAAAAAGCTTGCCCAAGATGCGCAACACAATGGTGATCGGGTGCAGGCGGAGTATTATCTCCAATTCGCTGACCATTACCTTCGCGTAATTTCTGACAACAAGGCCCGCCAGGATGAGGCTCGGGCAAAGCGCAACGAAGAACGTGGTTCCACCGGTGGCGATACTGACGAGGTGGAAGGCAATGAAACGCGTCGTCGTAATACCCGTCGTCCGCGTCGCGATGACCAAGTCAATGATCAGCACAGCGAAGGCGAACGTGGAGATGAAGGTGGCGCGCCAGATGAGAATGCTGGGGCGGACGCTGAAGAGCAGCCAAAGCGGCGTGTTCGCAAGCCTCGTGGTGAGGGGCGCAGTACAGCACGGAGTGCGAAGAAAGCTGCAAATGGTAAAGCGTCAAACGATTCTAAGACTGATGAAATTGACGCATCTGTATTGCCACCCGCGATCGGCGGCGATGACGACAGTGACGACAATCTGGAGCAAGTGAACTAAAGACGCGTTCAGTGGGTTTTTGCACGAGAAGGCGCAACTGATGCGCGAGTGGCTAGTTTCAGCAACGGCATTTGCCCGTCGGCACCCCAATTGGACATCTCTTGCTCTCGGTGCGATTGCCGCTTTAGGATATCCGCCGCTCGGCTGGTGGCCGGTATCGATATTGGCGCTATCCGGTTTCATCGCGCTCCTTTGGGATGCGCCGACATTCCGTTCATCAGCCTTGATCGGTTGGCTGTTCGGTTGGTCCCATCTGACGCTTGCGAACAATTGGATCGCGACAGCGTTCAACTACCAAGCTGAAATGCCGCAATTTCTCGGCTGGGTCGCGGTGCCGCTGCTGTGCATTTATCTAGCGATATATCCGGCCATCGCGGCTGCAATGGCCACCCTCGCGAAACGTGGGATGGGGTTGGTGCGCTTTGGCTTGTTGTTTTCCGCAGCATGGATCGTCGCTGAATGGCTTCGCAGTTGGGTCTTTACGGGTTATCCTTGGCCACCGTTGGGCCTTATACTGTTGGGCGACTGGACCCGCTCCGGTTTAGCTGTTCTGCTGCCATGGCTCGGCACCTATGCGTTATCTGGCCTCGCCATTGTCATCGCCGTTGTTGCCGCAGCCGCAGTGATCGAAAAAAAATGGTGGATGTTCGGGGGGATTAGCCTCTTCACAAGTGCAACGATGCTTTTTCCAATCACCACCATCATTGATCGCAGAGATAGCTCGGTGGCATATGCATTGGTTCAACCTCTCATACCGCAGCTAGAGATTAACGATCCGACCAAATTCGAAGAGCAGTTTGAGCGCATCGCAAAACTTACTTTGCCAGGCCGTGAGCAGTCGCGCCTTGTCCTTTGGCCAGAGAGCGCAGTGCCTGATTATCTCGAAGATGGTTATCCGCAGCGCTATTATGATCGGATGACCGCCGCAGGTGATCCAGAGTTTGCGCGAAAACGGATTGGTTCGATCATTGGACCGGATTCTTCTTTATTGGCGGGCGTTGTGAACCTCGATCTGGAAGAGCGCAATGGCTTCGTCAGGGCCGTTAGTGCGCGCAATTCCGTCATCATGCTCGATGGAGATGGTGTCATTCAATCGGAATATGCGAAGGCCCATCTGGTTCCTTATGGCGAATATTTGCCAATGCGGTCATTGTTGGAACCACTTGGGCTATCGCGTTTAGTGGCCGGATCAATCGACTATCTGCCTGGGCCTGGACCAATGACACTCGACTTGGCCGAGCATGGTAATGCTGGGATCCAAATTTGCTATGAAATCGTATTTTCCGGCCAAACCATTGATGGCGACAATCGACCTGACTTCATTTTTAATCCCTCGAATGACGGATGGTTCGGTGAGTGGGGATCGCCACAATTTGTTGGTCAGTCGCGGATGCGTGCGATCGAAGAAGGACTGCCCGTCCTCCGCTCGACTACAACGGGCATCAGCGCTGTAATCGATGCCGATGGCATTGTGCGCAATTCCATAGCGCGAGGCAGAGCAGGCCGGGTCGATGGATTCGTTCCAATCGCAAAGCCCCCAACCCTATTTGCGCGCCTCGGCAACAGTCTCCCGCTTATGTGGTCAGCTGCACTTATGATTTTGGCGCTCGCTGCGCCGAGATTAGTTGCGCAATTCAGATCGGGGCGTTAGGGCGATTCTTACACATAAAGATTTCCTTATATCCCAAAATATCGAGTGTTAGAGGCCCTTATGCGAAACGAATATTTGTTCACGTCCGAAAGCGTTTCAGAGGGGCACCCGGACAAGGTTTCTGACCAAATTTCCGATGCAATCGTTGATCTGTTTTTGTCGAAAGACCCCGAGGCGAGGGTCGCGTGCGAAACATTAACAACGACACAGCGTGTTATTCTCGCAGGTGAAATTCGCGCGAAAGGTATCTACGAGAACGGTAAATGGGTTGATGGGGCGCTTGAAGAAATCGAGCGAACGGTCCGTAACACGGTGAAAGAGATCGGCTACGCACAATCAGGTTTTCACCATGAGACGCTGGTTCTCGAAAACCATCTGCACGGTCAATCTGTTGAAATTGCGATGGGAGTGGATGCAGGCGCTGAGGGTTCCAACAAAGATGAGGGCGCTGGTGACCAAGGCATCATGTTCGGTTTTGCTTGCGATGAAACGCCGGACTTGATGCCTGCCACTTTGGACTACAGCCACAAGATTCTTGAGCGATTGGCCGCTGACCGTAAGTCAGGCGCAGCCCCCTTTCTCGAGCCTGATGCTAAGAGCCAAGTGACTTTGCAGTATGAAGGCGGAAAGCCGGTTGCTTGCACGGCGATTGTTGTGTCGACTCAGCATGCCGCTGGCTACCATGAGGGAGCAAAAGAAGCTGAGCTCAAATCTTACGTACGAGGCGTTGTTGGTGAGATTCTTCCTGATGGGTTTTTGAACGATAAGACCGAATGGCATATCAACCCGACCGGCGCCTTTGAGATTGGCGGTCCAGATGGTGATGCGGGTTTAACCGGGCGTAAGATTATCGTCGACACATATGGCGGTGCTAGCCCGCATGGTGGCGGCGCATTCAGCGGTAAAGACCCAACGAAAGTCGATCGCAGCGCCGCTTATATCACTCGTTATCTAGCAAAGAACATCGTTGCCGCTGGACTTGCGAGCCGATGCACGATCCAATTGGCCTATGCCATTGGGGTGTCAAAGCCGCTTTCACTGCACGTCGATACATACGGCACTGGCGCAGTATCTGATGATCGGATTGAGGCCGCAATCAAGGGCATTACGGCTTTAGGCGAATTGACGCCACGCGCAATTCGTACGCATCTAGGATTGAACAAACCGATCTATCTCAAGAGTGCCGCCTACGGGCATTTTGGGCGTAAGCCGGACGGAGACTTTTTCCCGTGGGAGCGCACAGACTTGGTCGACACGCTGAAAGCGGCGCTGAAATAGCAGCTTTCCACGGGTGTCAGATGGTAAGCGCCTAAGCGCTAAATACACGTTCCTGTTCGCGAAGCACTTGGTGTTGTGTCAGGCCAATTGGGCACATTTGATGCACAAGCTCGATACTGGTTTGCTAATCTTCGTCTTCGCCAAGCATGGGTGATGGGCGGTCTAAAGCCAGGTCCGCATTGGAAAAGATGAACGGGCTGCGCACACCGGGCTGGCCGTCAAGCTCAACTTTCAGCCCCCTTGCTTCAACCTGCGGGTCAGCGAACACCTGATCGAGATTATTGATCGGTCCGGCGGGCACGCCAGCTTCGGCGCAATGACGCAGCAAAGCGTCCCGGTTCCAAGCAATTGTTTCAGCGGCGATCATCGTATCTACCTCTGTGTGATTGGTCACACGAGCTTCGTTTGTCGCAAAACGTGTATCCTCTAGAAGTTCATGTCGCTCCAGCACCTTGAGCAGTTTACGGAACAAACCATCGTTTGCAGGGGCAAGGACAACTGGACCATCTTTGGTGGGAAACACTCCGTAGGCGCTGACTTGTGCGTGCGCATTGCCCATCCGCGGCGGGTTGGTGCCTGTGGCAAAATAGCTGCTCGCTTGATTGGCCAGCAGCGCGACAGAGCAATCGAGCAAGCTCATATCAATCCACTGACCCTGGCCTGTCCGCTCCCGCATAAAAAGCGCAGCTTGGATGGCATTGGCGGCGTAAAGCCCGCAGGTTAAGTCGGAAATCGAAACACCGTGTTTCATCGGATCGCCATCGGGTTCGCCGGTAAGGGACATGAAGCCGCTCATAGCTTGAATGACGAAATCATAGCCTGGCTCATCCCGGCGCGGGCCAGTTTGTCCGAAACCGCTGATCGAACAATAGATGACGTCAGGATTGCCACCCCATTCGGTAAGGTAATCGTAGTCGAGCGAGAATTGCTTAAGCGAGCCTGGCTTGAAGTTTTCGATTACCACATCGGCTTGACTGCACAGTTCGATTGCTAACGCGACATCGTCCGGATCGTTAAAATCGGCAGTGACACTGCGTTTGCCGCGATTGCACGCGTGATAATACGCCGCTTCACGCTGCAGACTTCCATCTTGTGCCTCGCGCTCGACCCAAGGCGGTCCCCATTGGCGCGTCCCATCTCCATCGGGGCTCTCAACTTTGATGACGTCTGCGCCAAGATCAGCGAGTAGTTGCCCAGACCAAGGCCCGGCAAGTACTCGGGCAAGCTCCACGACCTTTATGCCCGCAAGAGGTGCTTTAAGATGGCGAGGCTGCTTGAGCCACATCAGCTGCGGTTCCTTAACTCAGGGCCACTTCATAGGCGGCTGAAGTCTTTGCTGAAACTTCGTCAGCAGTGACTCCGGGGGCTAGTTCGATAAGACGAAACGTGCTTTCGAGATCGGGACGATGGAACACGCCAAGGTTGGTGATGACCATATCGACAACGTTCGTCCCCGTCAGTGGCAGAGTGCATTCAGGGATGAATTTTGGATCGCCAGCCTTGCTGTTGTGATCCATCACGACAATGATCTTTTTTACGCCCGCAACAAGATCCATTGCACCGCCCATGCCCTTGATCATTTTTCCAGGGATCATCCAATTGGCAATATCCCCGTTCTCGGCAACCTCCATCGCGCCCAGGACTGTCAAATCTATATGTCCTCCTCGGATCATAGAGAAGCTTGTCGCGCTGTCGAAATAAGAAGAATGCGGTAGCTCACTAATGGTCTGCTTACCGGCATTGATCAGGTCAGGATCAACTTCATCATCATATGGGAATGGACCAATGCCCAGCATCCCGTTTTCACTTTGCAAGGTCACATGCATGCCATCGGGAATATGGTTTGCCACAAGTGTTGGAATGCCAATGCCAAGATTGACGTAATACCCATCTTGGAGCTCCTGCGCTGCGCGAGCTGCCATCTCGTCGCGGGTCCAACCGGTCTTTTTATCTGACATATGAAGTGCTCTCAATTCTGGGTTAGGGCGTTCGGAGTAAGGAACCAGCCATTGTTGATCATTTGCTCAAGGACAAATGCAGCCCTTGGTTCCAGCAGATATTCGTATAATTCGTCAAAATCATCGCGTGACCCACCTGCGATAGCAACGATGCAATGCGATTGGGCGAGCTCGCCGCGCCGGGTCTGTTTGCGGTCAGCCTTGTAACGCATCAGCAGAAGCGTGTCCTCGCCCTCAGTGTCGAGGCCGGTGTCGACTAGAGCCTTGCGGACGGCACCAGCACTACTGGCCGATAGACTTGAAATCCAAGCGATCTCTAGATCTGCTTGGCGCAAACTTGCTAGTCCAGCGGCAAGTGTCAGATTGAGGGCATTCTCTTTGCTGAAGTCGGCTGACCCATCTGACGGGTCAAGGTCGATCAAAACGACTGGCTTCTTGTCACCACATGAGGTTCGTTCGCCATCCAGAGCGCTGGGATTACGTAAGACCGCGGACAACGTTTCGCTGAAGCCTTGGTCGCTTGATGCGTTTGTGGGCGCTCTCTGCAGCGCAAAGGAAATAAACGATCCGTATGTGTCCGTGACGCTGACTTCAGCTTGTGAGTTGCTAGGGGGCGGTAGGCTGACTTGGCTCGTAGGTCCGACGTTTTCGGTTGTGGCCGTGCCATTTGCTATAGGTGGCAGGATCGGACCGGTAGTATCGGCGCTTTCTGTCTCGATTGCAGATTTGCTGCGCCGTGCGTTCCCTTCCTCAATAACATCGCGCGTGGCCAATACACTGCCAGCGACAACGGGCAGGGCCACCGCTACACATCCGTTTAAGGCTACAGCGGCCAATATGAGGGATAGGAATCTAACCACGTCTGGTCCGTTTAAACCGCCTCGCGTTCCCGCGTCGTCCGGAACTCAATCTGCTTTTCGTATGGAGCGCCAAGGACGAGCCGCTGAACAAACACTCCGGGCAGGTGAATGGCGTCAGGATCAAGTGCGCCGATTGGGACTATCTCCTCAACTTCCACAACACAGAATTTGCCGCACGTAGCAGCGGGTTGATTGAAGTTTCTCGCCGTCTTGCGGAAAACCAGATTTCCGGTTTCGTCCGCTTTCCATGCTTTCACAATTGAGAGGTCAGCAAAAATGCCGTTCTCGAGAATGAAAGTTTCCTCCGTCCCGTCCCGGTTTGCGAACTGCTTGTGCTCTTTTCCCACCGCTACTTCGGTGCCAACGCCGGTTTTCGTGTAAAAACCTGGAATGCCTGCGCCGCCAGCGCGCATCCGCTCAGCTAATGTACCTTGAGGACAAAACTCCACTTCAAGCTCGCCTGCGAGAAATTGGCGTTCAAATTCTTTGTTCTCTCCGACATATGAGGAGATCATCTTCTTGACTTGCTTGGTCCGCAAGAGCTTGCCGATCCCTTCATTGTCGATCCCGGCATTATTGCTGGCAAATGTAAGGCCTTTTACGCCGCTATCCCTAATTGCATCCAGCAATCGTTCTGGCAGACCGCAAAGCCCAAACCCGCCGGATGCAATTAGGATGTCATCCTTCAAGACGTCTTGCAGAGCAGAAGCGGCGTCCGGAAATAGCTTGGTCATAGGGTATCCTGCTTAAAGGTGTATTGGCCAGATTGCCGCACAACTAGTATCTAGGCCTTGCTCTGTCACGGGTGAGTTTTCGGAATGAGCGACACGTATCATGATTCGAGGGGTATGGCTGAGGGCATTTCGCATGCTGCAACGCACAATTATGCGTGTTCCCGACTCTGCGTTGCGAGGTTCGCAACATTAAATATATCTTTTAAACAGGCGGATGTTTGATTTTTGGGCAGTTAGTTGCAGTTCACGCAACATTCTATGCGGCTTTCGCACTTGCACAAAGAGCTGCCCGCGCCCATCTGATTGGCGTGCCTTCAAGGCATCCTCTCCCAAACTTTTCAGCCCGGTCTTCGGACCGGGCTTTTTCTTAGAGCGGCTGCTTTCCTGCAGGTCGCAATGCTCTGCGATCAGCAGCGTAGTTCAGCCGGCAGCTGAATCCGAATTGTATTATGATCATTGGCTTCCTAGCTAATCATCGCGCTGCTATGCCCGATAGCTTAGAGAGGATTTATAAATATGGCTGATGCCGAAACTGCGCCCCCAGCTCGAACAGCCCGGCTTCAGGTTGCGCCCGCTAGGCAAGAAGAATCGGGACAAGGCATTGCTCGTATGCCGCGATCTGCATTCCAAACACTGGGCATCACAGAAGGCGATGTAGTTGAGATCGTTGGCAAGCGGAGTACGCCAGCGATTGCAATGGCTGCATACAGCGAAGATGACACGCTTGACGTCGTGCGTCTGGATGGCTTGCAACGTGGCAATGCTGACACGGGTTCGGGCGAACATGTGGAAATCACGGCCGCAGAATCGCGCCCGGCGACGCGCGTCGTGTTTGCTCCTGCACAGCGGGAAATGCGCCTTCAAGGTCCGACGCAGGCGCTCAAGCGCAACTTCTTCAAACGTCCATTGGTCGCAGGCGATCTGGTAGCGACGACAGGTCAGCAGCCTGTCCAGAATATGCCGTCTGATGTCCGCCAATTGCTTCGTGCGCCAGCCTACGCATTGACGCAAATTCGTCTTTCTGTCGCATCGACTGCGCCAAAAGGCATCGTGCATATCGACGAGAATACCGAAGTTGAGCTTCGTACTGAATTCGAAGAACCACGCGATGCTCGTGCCGGTGTTAACTATGACGATGTTGGTGGGATGGGAGATACCATTCAGCAATTACGTGAAATGGTCGAACTTCCGCTTCGCTACCCTGAACTGTTCACCAGATTAGGTGTGGATCCGCCCAAGGGTGTTCTGCTGCACGGCCCTCCTGGGACGGGCAAGACGCGGCTCGCTCAGGCGGTCGCGAACGAATCCGACGCAGAATTTTTCACTATCAACGGCCCAGAGATCATGGGCTCAGGCTACGGTGAGAGCGAGAAACGCTTACGCGAAGTGTTCGAAGAGGCCACGCGCGCCGCTCCCGCCATAGTCTTTATCGACGAGATCGATTCGATTGCTCCCAAACGTCAAAACGTGCCCGGTGAGGCGGAAAAGCGACTGGTCGCGCAATTACTTACTTTGATGGATGGCTTAGAAGCGCGTGCCAATTTGGTCGTGATTGCTGCCACCAATAGGCCTGATGCGATTGATGAGGCGCTGCGCCGTCCAGGGCGGTTTGACCGGGAGATTATCATCGGCGTCCCTGACCAGCGCGGAAGACGTGAAATTCTCGCGATTCACACGCGTGGAATGCCACTAGAGGATGAGGTTGAACTCAACGAGTTGTCGCGCGTCACTCATGGATTTGTTGGTGCGGACATCGCAGCACTTGCGCGCGAAGCAGCGATTGATGCGGTACGTCGCATAATGCCCAAGCTCGACCTTGATGAGCGTACCGTTCCGCAAGAGGTGCTTGAGGAACTTTGTGTCACGCGCGACGATTTTCTCGGCGCGCTCAAGCGAATTCAACCAAGCGCCATGCGCGAAGTCATGGTCCAAGTGCCAAATGTCTCTTGGGATGACATTGGCGGGGTGGGTGATGCGATTGATAAGTTACAAGAGGGTATCGAGCTACCGCTGAAAAATCCTGACGCATTCCGCCGATTGGGGATCCGTCCGGCAAAAGGTTTCTTGCTCTATGGTCCTCCCGGCACAGGTAAGACCTTGCTCGCGAAAGCGGTCGCTAAAGAGGCGGAAGCTAACTTCATCTCAATGAAGAGTTCTGATCTCCTTTCGAAATGGTATGGCGAGAGCGAACAGCAAATAGCCCGTATGTTTGCTCGCGCACGCTCTGTTGCACCATGCGTTATTTTTATTGATGAGATTGACAGCCTGGTCCCGGCCCGTGGCTCCGGCCAAGGCGAACCTCAGGTCACTGGCCGAGTTGTGAATACAATCCTTGCTGAGATGGACGGCATGGAAGAACTGCAGTCTGTCGTTGTTGTTGGCGCTACAAACCGGCCAACATTGGTCGATCCTGCATTGCTACGACCCGGCCGGTTCGACGAGTTGGTCTATGTTGGAACGCCTGACAAAGCTGGCCGCAAACATATCCTTGAGATCCACACAGAAGGCATGCCGTTGGCCAAAGATGTCGACCTTGCGCACGTAGCTGGGAAGACGGAACGCTTCACTGGCGCGGACCTTGAAGATGTTGTTCGCCGCGCTGGTCTGAACGCACTCAAGCGATTGGGCAGCGACGTTGACACGGTCGCAGCTATAGACTTTGAGGAAGCGCTCAAGGATTCGCGCGCAACGGTGACCGGCAAGATGGAAGCTGAATATCGAAAGATGCGCGGTGAGCTCAAGAAGCGAGCAGCGGAAGTCAATCCGATTGGTTTCCTAGAACCCGAAAAGCTGGAACCTACCCGTGCCAAGAAACACAGCTGAAACTAATTTGGGGCGGCTGCTTCCCCAGCCTTGGGGCGGCCGCCCGGCAGCTCAAGCCGATGACGGATAAGGGCATCGGGCATATTTAGTCGTAACCAGTCGATCATATGCTCGCGTGTGTCACAGCGCAGAGTCCAAAGGTCACCGATAGTCGCGGCGCTCATCGACAGCCGCAGTTCGATGCTCTCAGGATATGCTTCTGTCATAAGCAACGCGACGGTGCGTCCATCATGCAGTTCGTGTGATGTGACGAACTGCTCGAATTCTTTGCGAATGGGAGCAACTTCGGCCGCCGGGTCGAGGTGAAGAAACACGGGTCCGGTCAGCATCTCGCTTTTACGTGACCAGTTTTCGAAACTGTCGTCGAGAAACCGGCTAGTTGGAACGATTACCGCGCGCTCATCCCATGTACGCACTTTGACGAAGCTCATGTGGATTTCTTCCACGCGGCCCGTCTCTCCATCAACTTTGACCATATCGCCCAGTCGCATGGGCTCAGTCAAAGCAACCTGCAGACCTGCAATCAGAGATTTAAGCGCAGGTTGAGCCGCGGCACCTACAGCCAAAGCGGCAAGACCAGCTGAAGCAAGCAACGTGGTGCCGATCGCCTGCACCGACGGAATGCTGAACAGCATAAGTCCAACCGTGATTATTATGATGGCGAATGTTGCAGTGCGCGAAAGCACAGCGATCCGCGTACGGCGGCTGCGCATAGCAACTGGATCGCCATACGCATCCATTCGCAATTCCAGCACCGCGGTTAGCGCTTTTACGAAATTGAAGGCTATCCAGCCCAGTAGTGCCGGACGTAAGAATTGTGCGAGCGGCTCCCAGAAACGGCCAAGCTCTTGGTTAGCCTGTGCAGCCAAGGTTACGCCGATGGCCAAAAATGACCACTTAATGGGAGATCTAATTCGGTCGACGATCAGTTCGTCGACTTCGGTTTCAGACATTTTTGTCAATCGACCGATAATGGCGAATGCGATGCGGAAGATGATGTAGGCAATTGTCAAGCCCACAAATAAGGCGAATGACGCCATAAGGACTTGGCTCCAGTCGATGTCCCAATTGGCTGGGTTCAAATCATTGAGCATGCTAGATCACTTGTCTCTTGAGGGCTGGTTCTTCGTTTCGTCTGACTCGCTCCGCAACGCATCAATGCGCAGCATCCCAAGAAGTGCCTGTACCAATCTCGATTTGCAGGGGCACGTCAATTTTCACTGACGGAAGCGCCGCTTGCGCCATAACTCGTTCAATAATCGGACTGGCTTTCTCAACATCGTCTTCTGGCAGTTCGAAGACGAGCTCGTCATGAACTTGCAAGAGCATACGAACATTCGTCAAATCAGCGTCGTGCAGTGCTGGGAGCATTCGCACCATCGCGCGCTTGATGATATCGGCACTCGTTCCTTGAATAGGCGCGTTAATCGCAGCCCTTTCTGAGCCTTGACGTTCGGCCTGATTCTTCGACTTGATCCGTGGGAACCACGTTTTGCGGCCGAAGAGTGTTTCAGAATAACCTCGCTCGCGCACTGTCTCTAAAGTTTCCATGATATAACGTTGAATGCCTGGGAAACGCTTGAAGTAAGTGTCGATCATCGACTGCGCCTCATCGGGTTCCACCTCAAGTCGGCCCGCTAGGCCCCAGCGCGAGATGCCGTAGAGAATGGCGAAGTTGATCGTTTTGGCGCGGGCGCGGGTGTCGCGTGTGAGCTCGCCAAACATTTCGGTGGCCGTGCGCGCGTGAATATCCTCACCGTTCGCAAATGCCTCTTTAAGTGTCTCAACATCGGCCATATGCGCAGCCAACCGCAATTCAATCTGCGAATAGTCGGCCGCCAGCAGCACATTGCCCGGCTCAGGCACAAATGCTTCGCGAATCTTGCGGCCAATCGGCGTACGGATCGGAATATTTTGCAAGTTCGGGTCGGTCGACGAGAGACGTCCGGTTTGCGCACCAGCAAGACTATAGCTGGTGTGCACACGCCCGGTCTTCGGGTTGATCGCCTGCTGCAGTGCATCAGTGTAGGTTGACTTCAACTTGGTCAGCTGGCGCCATTCTAGTACTTTATTGGCTATTCCTGCGCCCTCGGCGGCGAGCCGCTCCAAAACGCTTTGATCTGTCGAATATTGACCGCTTTTCCCTTTTTTTCCTCCTTTATAGCCGAGCTTTTCGAACAAGATCTCACCCAGCTGCTTAGGACTCCCTACAGTGAAATCTTGCCCAGCAAGGTCGTGGATTTGGCCTTCCAACAAAGCAGTTTGGGTTGCGAACTCCTCTGAGAGTTTTGAGAGTTGGGCGCGATCGACTTTGATGCCTTCGCGCTCCATCCCAGCAACCACAGGGATCAATGGTCGGTCGACCCGCTCATAAATCTGAGTTCCGCGCTCATCCGTAAGGCGCGGTTTCATATGCTGGTACAGCCGCCACGTTACGTCGGCGTCTTCAGCGGCATATTCAGTGGCTCGATCCAGTTGCACTTCGCCAAATGGAATTTGCTTCTTGCCGGCACCACAGACCTCTTTGAAGGCAAGCGGTGTGTGCCCAAGGTGGCGCGCGGATAGCTCATCCATACCGTGACCGCCGCCCATCGCTTCGCCGCGTCCGGCATCAAGGTCGAAGCTCATGACCATGGTGTCTTCAATCGGGCTTACAGAGATATTATAGCGAGCAAGCACGTTGAGATCGTATTTGCCATTCTGAAAAACCTTGGTGACCGAAGGGTGCTCCAACATCGGTTTGAGCGCCGCCAATGCAGCCTCAAATTCGACCTGCGCGGGCTTTTCTGCCAACAAATCAGTGCCCCCATGGGCGAACGGGATGTAGCAGGCATCATTCGGACCAAGCGCTAGACTGACACCAACTAGGTCCGCTTGCATTGCGTTTAAAGAAGATGTCTCGGTGTCGACAGCTACCTTTCGGGCCGCGATTGCGCGTCCGACCCAAGTGTTGAGGGCATCAATAGTTTGGACTGTCGCATATGCGCTGCGATCAACCGCTGGCATTTCGGGGAGTGGTTGACGGTTGCCTTCGACGCTCCCCGTGTCGCCGGCTTTATCTGCTTGTGCGGGATGCAAATTGTTTGCCCGCTCTGGACTGCCCGATCCTGCTCCGAGCCGCCGTTGTAACGAGGTGAAGCCATGCTTCTCCAGAAAAGCGGCCAACGGTTCTTCGGGGATTTTGACCAGTTCCATCTCATCGAGAGGCTGGGGTAGATCGCAATCCTCTTTGAGTGTCACCAGAACCCGGCTCATCTCTGCGTCTTCTCGTCCTTCGAGTAGCCGCTCCTTCAGTTTGGATTTCTTCATATCAGGCGCTGAATCAAGTGCCGCTGTCAGCGATCCATGCTGTGCGATCAGCTTGCTCGCCGTCTTTGGGCCGACGCCGTAAATACCTGGAATATTGTCCACGCTATCGCCCATCAGCGCGAGGACATCGCCTACCAGTTCTGGCCGCACGCCGAACTTTTCTTCAACTTCCGGGACATAAATGCGGGCACTCTTCATGGTGTCGAGCATGTCGATCCTTGCGCCGTTCTTCTCTCCAATCAGTTGCATCAGATCCTTGTCGGACGACACGATGGTTACATTCCAACCTTGGCCTTGTGCGACGCGAGCATATGATGCGATCAAGTCATCGGCCTCCAAGCCTTCTTGCTCAATACAAGGCAGGCTAAACGCTTTTGTGGCGTCTCTGATCAATGGAAATTGCGGAACCAAATCTTCAGGCGGAGGGGGGCGGTTTGCTTTGTACTCGGGATAAATGTCGTTCCGAAAGGAGTAAGAGCTTTTATCTAGGATGACGGCCAGGTGTGTCGGTCCATCGGCTTGATCAAGATCCTCTGCAAGCTTCCAAAGCATAGTCGTGTAGCCGTAGACTGCGCCCACTGGCGTTCCTTCTGGATCGGTCAGTGGCGGCAATCGGTGATAGGCTCTGAAAATGTAAGATGAGCCATCGACGAGATAGAGATGTGGTTGTTCGGCCATACCTGCTGCTAGCAGCCTCCGCCGCGGCTGATAAGCCGGTTCAGTGCAAGGTCTGATGCTATAACCGAATTGTCTTCAATGTTGGCAGTTCGAGGGTCAAATAAGGCAGGAAAACGGCAAAAAAGGCAATTAGGGCTTGTGCTGCCACAAAGTTGCCATTATTTGGACGTTGAGGCTTGGGGACTAGACCAAGCTTTGGCATTTTCCGGGGGACCGGATTTGCATGACATACTCGCTAATTGAGGAATTTAATCCCATGCGTAAAATTATTCTTGCTGCCGCTGTAGCTGGTTCGGCTCTTGGCCTTGCTGCATGTTCGGAAACCGCTGAAAAAGCTGGTGAAACTGCTGACGCAATGGCTGCTGATGCCACATCAGTAGTTGAAGACGGCGCTGCTGCCGTTGAAGGCGCTGCAGCGGACGCTACCGAAGCTGCTGGCGATGCTGCTGATGCAACTGGTGAAGCTGTTGAAGGCGCTGCTGCTGACGCTACCGAAGCTGCTGAAGGCGCTGCCGCAGCGGCTGAAGAAGCTTTGACCGGCGAAGCTGCTGAGTAATTCAGCGCTTCAGAGTACACGCTCAAAAGCTAGAGGGCGGCGCCGTTGGCGTCGCCCTTTTTCTTTGTCTAGATGTTATCTCGAATTGGTTGGCTAGGGCTCGGCGTTTAGCCACCTGAGCGACTAGCATTGCTCCAATTTTGCTGTGTACGAGCCCTGGCCCCAAAACCATCATATAACGCGCGGGCAATTGCCGCGATCCGTCGCTCACGAGCAAGGCGTGATCCTTGGCCTGTTACATAAATCGCCACGGCGATAGCTCGTCCGTCTGGCGATTCGATAATGCCGATGTCGCTCGATGTGTTGTTAAGCGATCCGGTTTTGTGGCTGACTCTCGCGCCTGAAGGCATGTTCGCCACAATACGGCGCTTTCCCGTCCGTGTGCGGCTCATTGCACCAAGTAAAACGCGCCGACTTTCCGTTGAAAGGAACTTGCCTTGATACAGGCCCTGCAGCAATTGAGCCATCGCCTTAGGTGTCGCGGAATCGCGCGGATCAATCCACGCGGCCGGGTCGTATTCGCCATCATCTCGTACGAGAGTTGCAATATCGCGATCAATGCTAAAATTCTCAATGCCTTGCCTCCGAACCCAGTCATTGACCCGCTCGGGCCCTCCGACAGCGGCTAGCAAGGCATCCGTAGCCGGGTTGCTAGAGCGAGTGATCATGATTTCAATCAGATCAATCGCCTGCATATAATTGCCCTTGCGCACCGGTGCCGCGCGCGACGAATATTTCGCTGAACGAATTGGGATAAGCAGCGGAAACTCGCTGGTGAGGGAGTATCGCCCTTGCTCGACCATTTCCAAATAGGTGGCAGCGACTGCGATCTTGCTCGTCGATGCCATTGGGAAAAGTTGGTCACCCAAGACATAAAGCTGATCGCCAGTCGCAAGGTCGACTGCTGCAACACCTATACGACCTTTGTCGCCATCAGCCAGCTCAGCGATCCGGCGTTCGAAGCTTGTTTCATATCGCGCCTCAAAGCTTTGCGGATCACGGACATCGGTGCCGAGCGCGTTGTCGAAGCTGGCAAGAAGTTCGTTGCCTTGGGCTGCGGCTGGGCTGCTCATCAAAAGAGTGGCAGCAATACTTGCGAAAATCGGTTTTAATCGGCTTTTAGGCATGAAGTTATTCTACTCCAATAGAGTTATCGTGCGCTTAACGGTTTGCGATTCTAGCCTGCAAGCACTCTTTTCATCGCCTGCGATGAACGGTGCGTCGCAAGCGACCGGATTCGTCGGCCGCTCTTTTCAATCAGCGTGTTGGTCAAATTATCGATGAAACTCGACCAACAACCTTGACTGGTGCACGGACCTCGGCAGTGTGCCGCCGGATATCAAAAGATGGGACGACATATGTTAATGAAGACTGGGTTTGCGCTGACCGCGAAGGGCGTAGTCAGCGGATTGCTGTTTAGCACGTCGGCGGTCGCCATTGCGCAAGGTGCACCGATTGTTCAGCCAGGCCCGCCAGGGCAAGACGGACGCGTTTTGTCAGCGGACGAAGCGACAAAAATCGCAGCGACGACATACTCGCCTGCAGATGTCTCTTTCATGCAAGGCATGATCGTTCATCACGAACAAGCGGTCCAAATGGCTGTCCTAGTTGCCGAACGAACGAACCGTGAAGAAATTGTCGCAATTGCAGGCCGTATTCAAGCCAGCCAAGCGGACGAAATTCAGTTCATGAAAACTTGGCTGGCTGAACGCGGCGAACCCACTGGTATGTCCGGCCCGCATGCCCATCATGCGCATATGACGATGGCAGGTATGGCTAGCCCGGATCAGATGGCAGCATTGGCAGCCGCGAACGCAGTTGAGTTTGATCGCCTGTTCCTAGAGCTGATGATCGCTCACCACGAAGGCGCGATCGACATGGTCGAAGACTTGCTTGAGCAACCAGGCAGTGCTGCGGATCCAGTGCTATTCAAGTTCGCCGGAGAGATTGAAACCGACCAAAAGTCCGAAATTGACCGGATGGATGCGATTCTTGCGACCCTTTCGCCTGATCCGCGCGCCACTCTGACCGCTGGATTCGACAATGCTGGGGAAGCCATCCTGAATTTGCGCAAAGTTGCAAGCCTTTCGAAGCCTGCTGGCTTCTTTGATCCAGCAAACCCGTCTGACTTACGCCCCGAAGTGCCCAAGGACGAAAAGGATAAAGAGACTGCAGCAAAAGCTGCCGCGTCCACCCCAGAGCAAGGCGAAACTCCGCTTCGCACGGAGGAAGAGAGCCTTACGCAGTTTGCCGAACGTTCGCCTCTGCTGGACTTTGCCAACACAGACATGGCGTTCTTTGACGATATCATGGTCGCTGGCAGCTATCATGGCTTTAATATCTATCGGTTGGGTCAAGACGGTGCGCCTAACCTACTCAGTTCAGTCGTATGTCCGGGCGGACAAGGCGACGTCTCGGTTGTCAGCGACATTCTGATTATGAGCGTTGAGCAGACTCGTGGCCGGGTTGATTGCGGCCTGCAAGGCGTCGCTGAAGACGTGAGCCCTGAGCGTTTCCGCGGGCTGCGGGTGTTTGACATCTCTGACCTCGCAAGGCCGCGCCAGGTTGGGCAGGTCCAGACATGCCGGGGCAGCCACACGCATTCTATCGTTAGCGCAAATGACGAGAAGATTGTTGTTTACAACTCTGGCACGTCACGCATTCGCGATGAAGAAGAGCTCGCCGGATGCATTGGTGATATCGCGGGCGATACTCGTACCGCGCTATTCAGCATCGACGTAATCGAAATACCTTTGGCTGACCCTTCGCAGTCGCGGATAATAAGCTCACCGCGTGTATTCGCCGATCCTGAAACGGGCAGCATCGCAGGCCTTTGGACTGGCGGCGAAAGCGAAGAGGGTGCTCAAGACACGCGTCCTACTGATGAATGCCATGATATCACGGTGTTCCCGTCGAAAAATCTGGCTGCAGGTGCATGTTCTGGCAATGGCATCTTGCTGGATATTTCTGATCCGATGAACCCGGTTCGGATTGATGCCGTCTTCGACAAAGGCTTTGCCTATTGGCACTCCGCAACCTTCAATAACGATGGCACCAAAGTCATCTTTACTGATGAGTGGGGCGGTGGTGGCCGCGCGCGCTGCCGTGCTTCCGATCCGCTAACATGGGGGGCAAACGCCATTTACGATGTGGTGGATGGCAAGCTTGAGTTCCGCAGCCATTATAAAATGCCAGCACCGCAAGGTGACAAGGAAAACTGCGTCGCTCACAATGGTTCCATCGTTCCTGTCCCCGGTCGCGATATCTTTGTGCAGTCATGGTATCAGGGCGGGATCAGTGTGATGGACTTCACAGATAGCGCGAACCCCAAAGAAATCGCCTATTTTGATCGCGGGGCTATCAATGAAGAACAGCTTGTGGTTGGTGGATACTGGTCTTCTTATTGGTACAATGGCCGGATCTACGGAACGGAGATTACCCGCGGTATAGATGTGTTTGCCTTGCAGCCCAGCGATCACTTAACGGCCGAGGAAATCGCCGCCGCCGAAGCTGCGCAATATGGTGACGCTCGTTTCAATCCACAAACTCAGACTGAGGTCACTTGGGATGAGGCGGTTGTCGAAGCTGCTATAAACAGCCGCAAGGGTGGTTGAGTTGAGCTGATTGAGAGCCTTTGTAGGCTTAGCAAACAGAAAGGGTGGGGCGGCATTTTAGCCATCCCGCCCTTTCTGTTTTAGAGTGTTTACTTACGTCTCTTTCGTTTTCGCGATCCACTGATCAACTTGCTTTTCAAGCACGCTTAGCGGAACAGAGCCGCCGCCCAGCACAGTATCGTGGAAGCCGCGGATATCGAATTTTTCACCCAACTCTTTCTCTGCTTTGGCTCGCAATTCTTGAATACGGATCATCCCGATTTTGTATGCGGTCGCTTGGCCTGGCATCACGAAGTAGCGTTGCACTTCGGCTCTTACCTTGGCTTCTGGAATTGGTGAGTTGGCGAGGAAATAGTCGACTGCCTGCTGTTCGCTCCAACCCTTGGAGTGAATGCCAGTATCAACGACGAGGCGAATGGCGCGCCACATCTCTGTCGTCAGGCGTCCAAAGTCTGAATATGGGTCTTTGTAAGCCCCCATCTCTTTGGCCAGCAACTCTGAATACAGACCCCACCCTTCGCCAAAAGCAGGGATATATCCGCCTTGAGCGCGGAATTTGGGAATGCCGGTCAACTCCTGTGCGATTGAGGACTGCATGTGGTGCCCGGGGTTGCCTTCGTGATAGGCGATCACCTCAAGCGGCGGGATTGCCATCGCTCGCATGTCAGAAAGGTGCGCGTAATAGATACCCGGCCGCGACCCATCAGGCGTGCCGGGGCGATAATGCTGAGGGGCTCCATCCTGTTCGCGAAATGGTTCGACACGCCGCACTTCAAGGGGAGCCTTGGGCAAAACACCGAAAAATTCGGGCAATTTCGTATCAATGAACGCTAGGTGTTCTTCGGCGGCTTTAATGTAGTCGCGCGCGCCTTGATCATCGTTAGAGAAATAGAACTGATCGTCCTCTCTGATGAAAGAGAAGAATTCTTGCAGGCTGCCTTCGAAACCAACGGTGTCCTTGATGGCGATCATTTCTTCGCGAATACGAGCCACTTCCGCGAGGCCAGTGTCATGAATCTCATCTGCGGTCAGCTCTGTCGTGGTCATCAGGCCCAAGCGATAATTATAGAAATCCGTGCCTTTGGTAAGCGCGCTAACCCCTTGCGCCTCCTCCAGAGTGTTGGGTCGATCTTCTGTAAACCAATCGACCACCCGCTGGTATGCTGGGGCCATTTTTTCCGTTAGCGCCGTGCGCGCATCTTCGCGCAGTTCATCGGCGCGTTCGTTGGTGATTGTGCCGTCCTCAAGTAACTTTTTCAGATGGTCTTCCGTCCCCGTCCACAGGGCTGATGGTTCGCCGTCATCGAACGGCGCACCGCTAATCAGCTTGGTGGATTCGTCGATCACAGCATCATACGCAAACCGCGGGGGGCGGGTGCCAGCATCTGCATTGGCTTGAGCGCGAACGAGCAATTGGTCGATAGCCGTGCCAATCCCCCCAAGCCTCGCGATGAAGGCTGCCATGTCGCTTTCGTCTTCAACCTTGTGTTGACTCAGCAAGAAGCTGGGCAAGGCCGCATGCGTGCCATTCATTTGGTGCAGGATATAGGCTTGGTCATTGAATTCTGCTGCAGCTTCGGCTTGGTCTTTGCGAAATTGCCACATGTCCCATGAGAGCTTGGCCTCGTCGGTCAGCTCGTCATATTCGAAATTGGCTTCCATTTCTGCAGTAGCCGCCTGCCACCATTCGATTTGTGCTTGCTGAGCCTCGACGCTGAAATCGTCGATCTTGTCATAATCTGTTTTGCGCCCGAGAGCTGTCTGACGGATTGGGCTGAACTTAAGCTCCTCCTCAAACTTCTCGTCGAACCATTGGTTCAAACATTCGGTCTGAGTGGTGGCGCATTCTATCGTTGCAACCGGTGCGCCCATCATATCGCATCCGGTCACGGCAACTGAAGCGAGGAGCAGAGCAGCATATTTTTTCATGACATCTATTTCCATTTGTTTCCCACGTTATCGCCGATCATGCGTCAGGTTTAAAGGAATGGGAAGGTGCGAATTTGCGCGGCAGCTATGAAAAAGGCCCCAGCGGATCGCTCCACCGGGGCCTTTCTTTAAAGCAAAAGGTTTTGGCGCGAGCTTAGAAGCCCATACCGCCGCCCATACCGCCCATGCCGCCCATATCAGGCATTGCAGGGGCGCCTGCGCCGTCTTTTTCCGGAGCGTCAGTGATCGCTGCTTCGGTGGTGATCAGCAGACCAGCAACAGATGCTGCATCCTGAAGCGCGGTGCGAACAACCTTAGTTGGATCGATCACGCCGGCTTCCACCAAGTTTTCGTAGACGTCGGTTGCAGCGTTGAAGCCTTGCGTTTCGTCACCTTCGCGCAGAAGGTTGCCGGAAACAACCGCGCCATCGTGGCCTGCGTTTTCAGCGATCTGACGAACTGGCGCGAGGATCGCACGGCGGACAATGTCCATGCCGCGGGTCTGGTCGTCGTTCTCGCCCTTAAGGCCTTCCAGAACCTTCGAAGCATAGAGCAAAGCAGTACCGCCGCCAGGGACGATACCCTCTTCAACAGCAGCACGGGTCGCGTGCAGTGCGTCATCAACGCGGTCCTTGCGTTCCTTCACTTCGACTTCCGAAGCGCCGCCAACCTTGATCACAGCAACACCGCCGGCCAGTTTAGCCAGGCGTTCTTGCAGTTTCTCGCGGTCATAGTCGCTGGTTGTGGCTTCCATCTGAGCCTTGATTTCAGCAACGCGGGCCTTGATGTCGTCTTCGCTACCAGCGCCATCGACAATCGTGGTGTTGTCCTTGTCGATGGTGACGCGCTTGGCTTCGCCGAGCATGCCGAGTGTGACGTTCTCAAGCTTGATGCCGAGATCTTCGCTGACCATTTCGCCCTTTGTAAGGATCGAGATGTCTTGCAGCATCGCCTTGCGACGATCGCCAAAGCCCGGAGCCTTAACTGCAGCAACCTTGAGACCGCCACGCAGCTTGTTGACCACTAGGGTCGCCAGCGCTTCTCCTTCAATGTCTTCTGCGATGATCAGTAGCGGACGGCCAGACTGGACAGCCGCTTCAAGGATCGGAAGCATCGCTTGGAGATTAGACAGCTTGGCTTCGTGGATCAGGATATACGGGTTTTCGAGTTCAACCGTCATCTTGTCCGGGTTGGTGATGAAGTACGGTGAGAGGTAGCCGCGGTCGAACTGCATGCCTTCAACAACGTCAAGCTCAAATTCGAGACCCTTGGCTTCCTCAACCGTGATCACGCCTTCTTTGCCGACTTTGTCCATTGCTTCTGCGATTTTCTCGCCAACTTCTTTGTCGCCATTGGCCGAGATCACGCCAACCTGTGCAACTTCGGATGAACCAGCAACTTCTTTTGAACGGCCGACAAGGTCTTCGACAACCTTTGTCACGGCAGTATCGATCCCGCGCTTAAGATCCATCGGGTTCATCCCAGCAGCGACCGACTTCATGCCTTCGCGGACGATCGCTTGGCCTAGAACGGTTGCAGTGGTGGTACCGTCACCAGCTAAGTCGTTGGTCTTGGACGCGACTTCTTTGAGCATTTGCGCGCCCATGTTTTCAAACTTGTCTGAAAGTTCGATTTCCTTAGCGACGGTGACGCCGTCCTTGGTAATGCGTGGTGCACCAAAGCTCTTGTCGATTACGACATTGCGGCCTTTCGGGCCGAGGGTCACTTTAACAGCGTTTGCGAGCGTATCGACGCCCTTAAGAATGCCTTCGCGTGCGTCACGCGAGAACTTTACGTCCTTGGCAGCCATGATTGTTTCTCCTGAAAGAGTTGATTTGACTTAGAAAACAAATGGGTGTGCGGCTCAGCCGATCACGCCCATGATGTCGCTTTCCTTCATGATTAGCAGGTCTTCACCGTCGATCTTTACTTCGGTGCCGGACCATTTGCCGAAGAGCACACGGTCGCCAGCCTTGACGTCGAGAGCGACGCGAGCACCGCTATCGTCACGGGCGCCATCGCCTACGGAGACGACTTCGCCTTCGCTTGGCTTTTCTTGGGCAGAGTCTGGAATGATGATGCCGCCAGCGGTTTTCTGGTCGGCTTCGATGCGGCGGACCACAACGCGGTCGTGCAGCGGACGAAATGCCATGATTGATGACCTTTCTTATGAGGTTGAAAAAACTTGGCACTCTCCCCTTGAGAGTGCCAGTGCGCTGCAAATGGGGATCGGCGCAGTGCGAGTCAACACACGCAGTCGCACTTTTTTCGTTCAGATTTTCTGGCGACCGTTATCAGGGCCGCGTGGACAGGTGGAGCTTGTCACGCAGCATCCACCGCCAAGTTAGAAAAATTGCCGCAAAGGTGAGGCCCACAGCCAATCCAATCCAGACTCCGACGCCTGCCAACGGGGTGTAGATACCAAGTCCCAATGCCAGCCCGAAGCCGGGGACCCAATAGCTGAAAATTGCGATCCACATCGGGACTCTCGTGTCTTGCAATCCGCGCAGCGCTCCGGCAGCCACCGCTTGAACGCCATCGACCAATTGAAATGCTGCCGCGAGGACGAGAAATTGCAGCGCAAAAAAAATCAATGCAGCGTTCTTCGGATCGGCCAAATCAACGAAAATCGTAAGCAAATATTCTGGGATCAGCACCATTGTGATTGCCGTAATGGCCATGAAACCTGTTCCGATGCAAAGTGCGACCCACCCAGCCAATCTTATGCCTTCGATTTCGCGAGCACCGTAGTGATAACCGACACGAATGGTCGCCGCCTGCCCCACGCCAAATGGCACTTGAAACGCTAAAGCGGCGATATTGAGTGCAACGATATGCCCAGCCAATTCTGCCGCGCCGATCCGGCCCATAAGGAAGGCTGCGGCGCTGAACACTCCAGCTTCTGCTGTAACAGTCAGCGCTATCGGCGCACCAATCCGCACTATTGTGCCAAACCGTGTCCAGTCTGGCCTCCAAAAGCGATAGAATATGCGAAAGCGCGCCAGCGTTGGATTGGCCAAAATTATAGCGACATAAGAAGCGAGGGTCACGAAGGCGGTTATGATCGTTGCCACCGCAGCGCCAGTAAGGCCTAGCTCCGGCGCACCAAAGTTGCCGAAGATGAAAGCATAGTTCGCGAGAGCATTCACCGGAATGCCTAACGCTGTGATTGCGGTTGCAACGACCGGACGCCCCAGAGCGGACACGTAGTTGCGAAGAACTGCGGCAAGCAGCATTGGTATAAGCGAAAATATGATGACTTGATTGTATTCGTTCGCAAGTTGGATGATCGCCGGCTCTTGCCCGGTCAGGCGCATTGCCGGATCCAGCAGCAAGGCAAGTCCCATCCCGCCAAGGCCTGAGATTACAGCGAGCCAAAACGCCATGCGTGTGGCACGGCGGACAGGTCTAAAAGATGGGGTCCGTGAACCTATCGCCTCTGCGATAAGAGGAGCGACGGCGCCAACCAATGAGGCAAGTGACCAGACGACCAGTCCAAACAAACCAGCCGCCAGACCCGACGCGGCTAAGGGCTCTTCCCCGAGGCGGGCGATGAAGATAACATCCACGATATAGATCGACATTTGCAGCAGGTTGGCAAGCGCAAGCGGGCCCGCGAGCATCATCGTCTCGCGCAGTTCTTTTCCCCATGTGTAGGTTTCAAGAGGTGCTGTTTCGCGCATAAAGCCGACCCGAATACGCGCGTGGTTGAGTCGAGGGAAGCGCTAGTTTGGCGTACTGAATATTCCAGTTCTTTCTGAGGTGGCCGCGTCACAGTCCGCCGGTTCATGGACCATCTTAAGAATGGCCTTGTCTTGAAGAATTCCGGCGATGATCTTGGCGATGGTCGAATTGTCGATCGGCCCGTGCACATGGTCTGCAGAAAGAAAAATGGAAAAAGGCGGCACCTTGCGGCACCGCCCTCCCATCTGCAGGCGCTTCAAGACACCTACAAAACCCTTGGCAGGATTACTTGAGCTCGACGGTACCGCCGGCTGCTTCAATCTTGCCTTTGATTTCTTCAGCTTCTGCCTTGGCAACGCCTTCTTTAAGAGGCTTCGGCGCGCCTTCGACAAGACCCTTGGCTTCAGTAAGGCCGAGACCAGTGATGGCACGGACTTCCTTGATCACTTGGATCTTCTTGCCGCCGTCGCCGGTAAGAATGACGTCAAATTCGTCCTTCTCTTCAGCAGCTGCGCCGGCATCGCCGCCACCAGCTGGGCCAGCGACTGCAACAGCCGCAGCAGCGCTCACGCCCCACTCTTCTTCAAGAGCAGTGGCCAGTTCAGCCGCCTCGAGGACGGTCAGTTTCGAAAGTTCTTCAACAAGCTTGGCAATATCAGCCATGATGTTCACTCCAATAAATCGGGGCGGCTTCTGTATTCCACCAAACCCCATAAACGTGGTTCAAAATCGCGTTTGCGAAAGCGTCTCTGTTAAGCGGCATCCTTGGCGCCATAGGCACCAAATACGCGGGCAAGTTTGTTGGCTGGTGCGTTAACGACCTGAGCAACCTTGGTTGCTGGGGCGTTGACGAGGCCAACGATTTTGCCGCGCAGCTCGTCGAGGCTAGGCATCGAGGCCAATGACCTCACACCAGCTTCATCGAGCACCTGCGTGCCCATTGAGCCACCGACGATTTCCAGCTTGTCATTCGCTTTGGCGAATTCGACAGCAGCCTTGGCAGCTGCAACCGGGTCTTCAGACCAGGCAAGCGCGGTTGGGCCTGTGAGGTATTCCTCAATCCCAACGTAATCGGTGTCTTTCAGGGCGAGCTTGGCGAGACGGTTCTTCGCAACCTTGTAGGATGCACCGGCTTCACGCATCTTCCCGCGCAGTTCAGTGGACTGGTCCACCGTCAGGCCGAGGTTACGAGTGACAACCACCACACCAACCTCATTGAAGACGTCGTTGAGCTGGGCAACTGCGTCGGCTTTTTGCGAACGATCCATGCTTTTGCTCCTTCACTAATGATCGCCCAGCTTATGCCGAGCGACCGGCTCACAATTGGACTTGCCGCTAACCGACAAGACCGAAGGTCCATTGATGGGGAAGGAGGATGTGCCAAGTGACACGGTTGCAAACGCTGAAATTGCGCCGCTGAATTCTCATTTCCCCGTCTAGGCTGGAAATTAAGAAAGCCAGATTGCTTTCACCAACTGTCTTGGACGGATGACCTGACGAGCAGGTCGGCACGGGCGATTAGCGGAAGGGCCAAAAGAGTCAAGCTGTTTGCGGCTTGTCGGTGCCTTCTGGCAAAAGCGAAACACCTTTCCGGCTAGCCGCGTTTCTGGCAGCGATCACACTGGACGCAACCATGCTAAGCGCAAGAAAGCCAACCACCGCTGAATCCACTGCCATGATCGTCCAGTCGAAAGCTGGCCCGCCGGTTATGATCGCCGCTGCGCTCAATGCATAGTGCACGACCATTAGTGGCAAGACCCCTGCCAAAAAAAGTCCGACTGAATAGAAAAAACTACCTTGCATAATCTGCGCTGACCGAAATGGGCCAATCGCTCCATTGCCTAGGGGCCACGCGACAAACCAAGCGAAAAGATATATCGTGATGATCTGCAAAACTATGGCTGAGACCACGTTGAATGTTGTTTCGGCGGTGTCCTCGAGGCCTAAGAGCGCACTGACATCAGGCCCAAACAGGGTGAAGGCGGACATTGCCCCGTTCAAGGCAAAGAGGACGGCGAAAAGCCCTATGGCAGGCCATTGGATAGAGCGCGCAAGAATGGCAGAACGATCAAACATCATGAAGCGGACCAGCCAATATCCGGGCAATAGCAGCGAGAGAACTTTCAGCATCCCAAATTGCATACGCGAAGGCTCATTTTCAGCAGCAATCGCCCCCTCGGGCCCGGTATACATGCCCGCCTGCATCTCGACCGCATGCTGGATGAATTCCACCACGACAGGGATCGCGAACAATATTGGGCACGCAAGTGCGAAAGCCCAGATCGAGCTGTAAATCTGCTTGATATCCGTCCACATCATTCGTGCCCTTTTTCGTCATAGGTCATTAGATCACCCGGCTGACACTCGAGCTCGCGGCAGATAGCCTCAAGCGTTGAGAAACGGATCGCCTTGGCCTTGCCGGTCTTCAGGATCGACAGGTTGGCGAGGGTCAGGCCCACACGTTCTGCGAGCTCTGTGAGGGTCATGCGGCGGTCGTGCAGCAGATCGTCGAGTTTGACCATGATATTGGTTCCTTTTTCGGCTGGCATCAGACGGTCCCTTTCAGATCATCGCGCATTGCAGCGCCGTGCTTGAACACACGGGCGAGGATGAAGAGCGTTAATGAAAGTAGTAGAGCGCTCAAAGAAAGTTCTTCACCTGACACCAACGCTTCTAAAGGGCTGATCCGAGCGACTGTGATTCCTAAGAAGAAAAGACCCGCCGAGGCTGCTTGATAGGCTAGAGCGAGAAGGGCCATCGTTTTAAGTCGGTCTGCATTTTCGGCGGAGAACGGATCTCCTTCGCCAACACTTCGCACAATACGCCACAGTAGAAGCGTAAAATAGAATGCCATGATTGTAGCGCCAAAGGCGAGCAGCATGGCCAAAGGCAACTCTGGAAAATGAGTTGGATCGAGGCCGGTGGCGGACTCGGGGATAGGCCCTAGGAGGCCGGTTTGCCACACCATAAACGTGCCAAAACCGAGCAATATGAGCAACGCGCCAGCGGCAAAGATCGCCATAAATATCCAAAGTAAGAATTCACCTGCACGAAAAAGCGGGTCGTTAGGTTTGCTGTTCATAACCGAGTTCCTTTCATCCCAACTCATGCAAGCTCTGTCATCGCGATTGCACCACTCGCATGAGTAGGCGGCACAGTGATGATCGTGCCGATGGAGGTTAAGGCGAGGATTGCGGCTGCGAGGGCGGCAAATGTGTTTGTAAGCTGCGGTTTCATATCGTTCTCCATTGAGTCATATATTGATATTCAATAATTTCGATCTAAGCGCGAGTCGAATTATTGTCAATCAATAATATTGAAAAACGATATTCTCCTTATTGTTTTGCGCTATATACTGCCTGTGCGCCACCCGTCCTTATACGGTGCGTGCAGACCGCGTAGGTCCGATGGCAAATACTCTGTTTGACACGCTGCGATCCAATTCCTACATGATCAACCGAACGCATGCTTCGAGCAAAACTGATTCATACGCGGGGGTCAGTTTAGGAATGGAAGCGGCGAGTTCCTTTTTCGCGACGTTATGTATTGGAGCTGCAGCATTGCAGGCCTGGCATGGCCGCTTTTGCTTGCAGCCTTTTGTGCGTCTGCGTTGGGAATGAATTTCGCGCAACGCAGCGATCATTTTGACAGCCAGATCAGATTTGTCTGGCGATAGATAAAGAGGCAATTCTCTTCCATGGCAACCAAAGCCCCAAGCAAAGCAAAGTCCAAGGCGACAGCTAAAGGAACGGCGAAGCGGCGCATTCGTAAAATCTTTGGCGATATTCACGAAGTCGTGGAGATGCCAAACCTCATTGAGGTTCAGCGCGAAAGCTATGAGCAATTCCTGCGATCGGATAAAGAGACCGGCTACGTTTCCGGCCTTGAAAAGACGCTGCGTAGCGTTTTTCCAATCCGCGATTTTGCTGGTACGGCTGAGCTAGATTTTGTTCACTACGAATTGGAAGAGCCAAAGTACGACACGACCGAATGTCGTCAGAGAGGCATCACGTATGCTGCTCCGATGAAGGTAACGCTGCGTCTGATCGTGTTTGAAGTCGATCAGGAAACTGAAACCCGCTCGGTTCTCGATATTAAAGAGCAAGACGTCTACATGGGTGACATGCCGCTCATGACAGAGAACGGCACGTTCATTATCAACGGTACGGAACGCGTTATCGTGTCGCAGATGCACCGTTCGCCAGGTGTGCTGTTTGATCACGACCGCGGTAAAACGCACTCGTCCGGTAAGTTGCTATTCGCTGCCCGCGTCATTCCGTATCGCGGATCATGGCTTGACTTTGAATATGACGCAAAGGACATCGTCAACGTCCGTATCGACCGCAAACGTAAGCTCCCGGTGACGGCGCTCCTCTATGCTTTGGGTCAAGACAGCGAAGAGATCCTCGACTTCTTCTACGATAAGGTGACTTGGGATCGCGCCAAAGACGGCTGGAAAATTCCGTTTGATGCAGAGCAATGGCGCGGCCAGAAGCCTTCTTTCGCGCTTGTTGATGCGAAGACCGGCGAAGAAGTGTTCGCTGCAAACCAGAAAATCAGTCCACGCGCTGCAAACAAAGCGGGCAAGGATGGTCTGAAAGACCTGTTGTTGCCGACTGAAGAGGTCGTCAGCCGCTATGCCGCGCGCGACATGATCGATGAAAGCACAGGCCGTATTTACATTGAGGCTGGTGACGAAATCACGCTAGAGCATGTGGAAACTTTTGATAATGCTGGCATCGACACGCTCGAACTGCTCGATATTGATGAGGTTAACACCGGCCCTTGGATCCGCAACACGTTGAAAGCTGACAAAGCCGAAAACCGTGATGAGGGTCTTGAGGCGATTTACAAGGTCATGCGTCCGGGCGAACCGCCGACCAAGGAAACGGCAGAAGCTTTGTTCGAAGGCCTGTTCTTCGACGGCGAGCGTTATGACCTTTCCGCGGTTGGCCGCGTGAAGCTCAACATGCGCCTCGATCTTGACGCTGAAGACACGGTGACGACTCTTCGCAAAGAAGACATTCTTGCAGTGGTCAAGGAGCTGGTCGACCTGAAGGATGGCAAAGGCGACGTTGATGACATCGATAACCTCGGCAACCGCCGGGTGCGTTCTGTTGGCGAGCTTTTGGAAAACCAGTACCGCGTCGGACTGTTGCGCATGGAGCGCGCCGTCAAAGAGCGCATGTCTTCGGTCGACGTATCGACCGTCATGCCGAATGACCTCATCAATGCGAAGCCGGCTGTGGCTGCTGTTCGTGAATTCTTCGGTTCATCGCAGCTGTCGCAGTTTATGGATCAAACCAATCCGCTTTCCGAAGTCACGCACAAGCGCCGCGTGTCGGCACTTGGCCCAGGCGGTTTGACGCGTGAGCGCGCTGGTTTTGAAGTCCGCGACGTTCACCCGACCCACTACGGCCGGATTTGCCCGATTGAAACGCCGGAGGGCCCGAACATTGGTCTGATCAACTCGCTCGCGTCGTTTAGCCGGGTCAACAAGTACGGCTTTATCGAAACGCCTTACCGCACGATCAAGGACGGCAAGGTTTCGAGCGAAGTCATTTATCTCTCCGCAATGGAAGAGCAGAAGCACACCGTTGCGCAGGCTTCGGCTGAGCTGAAAGAGGATGGCTCGTTCGTTGAGGAGCTGATTTCGGCTCGTCAGGCGGGTGACAACCTGATGGCGCCGAATGAGCAAATTACGCTCATGGACGTTTCGCCTAAACAGCTTGTTTCGGTAGCCGCATCGCTCATTCCATTTTTGGAAAACGATGACGCCAACCGCGCGCTGATGGGATCGAACATGCAACGTCAGGCTGTGCCGCTGGTCAAGGCGGAAGCGCCTTGGGTTGGTACAGGTATGGAAGAGACGGTTGCGCGTGATTCTGGCGCTGCGATTGCGGCCAAGCGTGGCGGTATCGTCGATCAGGTTGATGCAACCCGGATTGTGATCCGCGCACAAGGCGATGTTGAGCCGGGTCAGTCCGGCGTGGATATCTATACGCTGCAAAAGTTCCAGCGTTCAAACCAGAATACCTGCATAAATCAGCGACCGCTGGTGAAGGTTGGCGAAGTGATTGAAAGCGGTGACATCATCGCCGATGGTCCGTCGACCGACCTGGGCGAGCTGGCGCTGGGTAAAAACAGCCTTGTCGCGTTTATGCCTTGGAATGGATACAACTATGAGGATTCGATCCTCATTTCCGAACGCATCGTGAAAGACGACGTATTTACGTCGATCCACATCGATGAGTTCGAAGTCATGGCCCGCGATACGAAGCTTGGACCAGAAGACATCACTCGCGACATTCCAAATGTCGGTGAGGAAGCTCTGCGCAACCTCGATGAGGCGGGCATTGTCTATATCGGTGCTGAAGTGCATCCCGGCGATATCCTTTGCGGCAAGATCACACCGAAGGGTGAAAGCCCGATGACGCCGGAAGAAAAGCTTCTACGCGCCATCTTTGGTGAAAAGGCCTCTGACGTTCGCGATACATCATTGCGCTTGCCGCCAGGTGTTGCTGGTACAGTCGTCGAAGTTCGGGTGTTCAACCGTCACGGCATTGAGATCGATGACCGTACGCGCGCGATTCAAAACGAAGAGATCGAGCGTCTGCGCAAGGACGCGGCTGACGAGCGCGGCATTCTGAACCGGGCAACCTACAACCGTCTGCGCGACATGCTTGTCGGTCAAACGGCTTCTGCTGCGCCAAAGGGCTTCAAGAAGGGTGAGAAGATCACCTCTGAGGTCCTTGAGGGTTTCGAAAAGCATGAGTGGTTCAAGTTTGCGGTCGCCGCAGATGGTCGCCAGACGCAGATCGAGGCGGTTAAATCACAATATGACGACGCCGTTGCATTGATCGATGCTAAGTTCGAGGACCGCAAGGAAAAGCTTGAGCGCGGTGATGAACTTGCGCCGGGCGTGCTCAAGATGGTCAAGGTCTTCGTCGCGGTGAAGCGGAAGCTTCAGCCTGGTGATAAGATGGCTGGTCGACACGGGAACAAGGGTGTGATTTCTCGCATCCTGCCGGTCGAAGACATGCCATTCCTAGAAGACGGAACTGCTGTTGATGTGGTACTCAACCCGCTGGGTGTGCCATCACGCATGAACGTGGGGCAAATCTTCGAAACGCACCTCGGTTTCGCGGCTCGCGGGCTGGGAATGGATATCGCTGATAAGCTCGAAGAGTGGAAAGCAGCTAATCCGAACGCTGCCGAAGACTACAAGAACGCAAAACCCCCCGAGGCGGTGGTCGAGCGTTTGAAGGATGTCTACGGCGAGCAATATCATGACGATCTTGAAAGCCGTTCGGCTGAGCAGATTGTCGAGCTTGCTGGCAATCTTTCGGCCGGTGTCCCTATGGGGACGCCAGTGTTCGATGGTGCGCGCGAACCGGATGTATCGGATATGCTCATCAAAGCGGGCATCGACAGTTCAGGCCAGTCGGTACTGTTTGATGGGCGTACCGGTGAAGCATTCGACCGGAAGGTTACTGTGGGCATTATCTACATGCTCAAACTGCACCACTTGGTTGATGATAAAATTCACGCCCGTTCGATCGGTCCGTACTCTCTCGTCACGCAGCAGCCGCTGGGTGGTAAAGCACAGTTCGGCGGACAACGCTTTGGTGAGATGGAAGTCTGGGCATTGCAGGCATATGGCGCAGCCTACACATTGCAGGAAATGCTCACCGTCAAATCGGATGACGTTGTTGGCCGTACCAAGGTCTATGAAGCCATTGTCAAAGGCGATGACACCTTCGAAGCGGGCATTCCAGAGAGCTTCAACGTTCTCGTGAAGGAAATGCGCTCGCTCGGCATGAACGTCGAACTTACATCGCTTGGCGATGGCGAAGACGGCGACGAATGGCCGGAGGCAGCGGAATAGGGGAGCGGGCGTCACTGCCCCTCCCACCTTCGCTACCCAAGAGTTTTCACCCCCTGAGGGAACCAAGTCATGAATGAACTGACCAAATTCACAAACCAGCTCGCTAAGCCGGAAACTTTCGACCAGATCCAGATCGGGATCGCATCGCCAGAGCGTATTCGCAGCTGGTCTTTCGGTGAGATCAAGAAGCCGGAAACGATCAATTACCGCACGTTCAAGCCAGAGCGTGACGGCCTGTTCTGCGCCCGCATCTTTGGCCCGGTAAAGGACTACGAATGTCTGTGCGGCAAGTACAAGCGGATGAAGTACAAAGGCGTCGTCTGCGAGAAGTGCGGCGTTGAAGTTACCGTCACCAAAGTGCGCCGTGAGCGCATGGGTCACATTGAATTGGCCGCGCCGGTTGCGCACATCTGGTATCTGAAGTCGCTGCCAAGCCGCATCGGCCTGCTGCTCGACATTCAACTCAAGCAGCTTGAGCGCATCCTCTATTTCGAAAGCTATGTGGTGATCGAGCCGGGTCTGACCCCGCTTGAGAAATTCCAACTGCTGACCGAAGACGAGCTGCTCGAAGCGCAGGACGAGTATGGCGAAGACGCGTTCAGCGCCGATATTGGTGCTGAAGCGGTCAAGGTCATGCTGATGGATCTCGATCTGGAGCAAGAGCGCGACGATCTGATGGAAGAGCTGGCGACCACGAAGTCAACGCTCAAACCGAAAAAGATCATCAAGCGCCTCAAAGTCGTTGAAAGCTTTATCGATTCGGGCAACCGCCCTGAATGGATGATCCTCGAAGTGATTCCAGTGATCCCGCCAGAGCTGCGCCCGCTGGTGCCGCTGGATGGTGGCCGGTTCGCGACGTCAGATCTCAACGATCTCTATCGCCGCGTCATCAACCGCAACAACCGCCTCAAACGTCTGATCGAACTGCGCGCGCCGGACATCATCGTCCGCAACGAAAAGCGTATGCTTCAGGAAGCTGTCGATGCGTTGTTCGACAACGGCCGCCGTGGCCGCGTCATCACCGGCGCGAACAAGCGTCCGTTAAAATCCTTGTCCGACATGCTGAAGGGTAAGCAAGGTCGTTTCCGCCAAAACCTTCTGGGTAAGCGCGTCGACTATTCAGGCCGTTCGGTCATCGTGACAGGTCCGGAATTGAAACTGCACCAGTGCGGCCTTCCAAAGAAGATGGCTCTCGAGCTGTTTAAGCCGTTCATCTACGCCCGCCTAGATGCCAAGGGTCTTTCGATGACCCTCAAGCAAGCTAAAAAGTGGGTAGAGAAAGAGCGCAAGGAAGTCTGGGATATCCTCGACGAGGTGATCCGTGAGCATCCAGTTCTTCTGAACCGCGCACCGACGCTTCACCGTCTTGGCATTCAGGCGTTTGAGCCCGTTTTGATCGAAGGTAAGGCCATTCAGCTTCACCCGCTGGTCTGTTCAGCCTTCAACGCTGACTTCGATGGCGACCAAATGGCCGTCCACGTTCCGCTGTCGCTCGAAGCCCAGCTCGAAGCACGCGTTCTGATGATGTCGACCAACAACATCCTCTCGCCTGCTAATGGCAAGCCAATCATCGTTCCGTCACAAGACATGGTGCTTGGTCTCTATTACCTCTCTATGGAGCGTCAGGAAAAAGCGCCTGAATTCATCGAAGAAAAAGACGGGACCAAAATCGAAAAGCTGCCGCGCTTTGGCGATATGGCCGAAGTTCACCAAGCTCTCGAAACCAAGTCAGTCACATTGCATACTAAGATCATCGCCCGCGTTCCGCAGGCCGATGAAGCTGGTAACATTGTTATGAGCCGTTTTGAGACCACTCCGGGCCGGATGTTGATTGGTGAATGTCTGCCGAAGAACCACAAGGTGCCATACGACATTATCAATCGTCTTCTTACCAAGAAGGATATCGGTGACGTCATCGACGAGGTCTATCGTCACACAGGTCAGAAAGACACTGTACTGTTCGCCGATGCGATCATGGTGCTGGGCTTCCGTCACGCGTTCAAGGCTGGCATCAGCTTCGGCAAGGACGACATGATCATTCCCGATAGCAAAGAAGGTATGATCGAAGAGACCAAGTCGTTGGTTGCTGATTATGAGCAGCAGTATCAGGACGGTCTGATCACTCAGCAAGAGAAGTACAACAAGGTGATTGACGCTTGGAGCCGATGCGGTGACCAAGTGGCCGATGCCATGATGGCTGAGATTAAGTCGCAAAAGTTCGACAAGGATGGCAAGGAATCGCAGATCAACTCGATCTACATGATGAGCCACTCCGGTGCGCGTGGCTCACCTGCGCAAATGAAGCAGCTTGCCGGTATGCGCGGCCTTATGGCCAAACCTTCGGGCGAGATCATCGAGACGCCAATTATCTCGAACTTCAAGGAAGGTTTGACCGTTCTTGAATACTTCAATTCAACCCACGGCGCGCGTAAAGGTCTCGCCGATACTGCATTGAAGACGGCAAACTCAGGTTACCTGACGCGCCGTCTGGTTGATGTTTCGCAAGACTGCGTGATCGTAGAAGAAGACTGTAAGACTGAGAATGCGCTGGAAATGCGCGCCATCGTGCAAGGTGGTTCAGTTATCGCATCGCTTGGCGAACGAATCCTTGGCCGGACCACGGCCGAAGATATCGTCAATGCCGCAACCGATGAAGTGATCGTCAAAGCAGGTACGCTTATCGATGAGCCTATGGTGAAAGAAATCGAAGCAGCTGAAACACAGTCTGCCAAGATTCGCTCACCGCTCGTGTGTGAAGCTGAGCAGGGTGTTTGCGGCAAGTGCTACGGACGTGACCTTGCGCGTGGTACGCCGGTGAATATCGGTGAAGCTGTCGGTGTTATCGCCGCGCAATCAATCGGTGAGCCAGGCACTCAGCTGACCATGCGGACCTTCCACATTGGCGGAGCGGCGCAGCTCAACGAAACATCACATCTTGAGTCCATTTCGGACGGTAAGATCGAATTGCGTGATATGCCTACGATCACCGATAAGAAGGGACGCATCCTCTCGCTCGCCCGCAACGGTGAAATCGCCGTGATTGATGCTGAAGGTCGTGAACGTGAGATGCACAAAGTGCCTTACGGTACCGTGCTGATGTTCAAGAATGGTGCAAAGGTGAAGGCGGGCGACCGTCTCGCTGAATGGGATCCGTTTACCCTGCCAATCATCACCGAACAGTCAGGTGTCGTGAAGTATCAGGATCTTGTCGAGGGTACGACCCTCGAAGAGCGCACTGATGATGCGACTGGCATTGCGCAGCGCGTTGTGACTGAAAACCGTGCGACGGGCCGCAAAAAGAAGGAAGACTTGCGTCCGCGCATGACCCTTCTTGGCGAAGGTCAGACCGATGATGGAGAAACCGATGCTCAGCGTTATATGCTAGCACCTGGTACCACGCTTTCGGTTGAAGACGGTCAGACGGTTGATGCGGGTGACATTCTTGCGCGTGCATCGCGTGAAGCTGCAAAGACCCGTGACATCACCGGCGGTTTGCCGCGGGTTGCTGAGTTGTTTGAGGCGCGTTTGCCGAAAGACATGTCAGTTATTGCCAAGATTTCGGGAAAAATTGAATTCGTTCGCGAGTACAAGGCGAAGCGTAAAATCGCGATCGTCCCAGAGGAAGGTGATGCAGTCGAGTACCTGATCCCCAAGACAAAGGTGATCGATGTGCAGGAAGGCGACTTTGTGAAGAAGGGCGATACGCTCATCTCTGGTTCGCCAAACCCACATGACATCCTGGAAGTGATGGGCGTGGAAGCGCTCGCCGAGTATCTCGTCAACGAGATCCAGGAAGTGTACCGTTTGCAGGGCGTGAAGATCAACGATAAGCACATCGAAGTGATCGTTCGCCAAATGCTGCAAAAGGTCGAAATCACCGATGGCGGTGATACCACGCTATTGCCTGGTGAACAGGTTGATCTTGAAGAAATGAACGAGATCAACAGCAAGCTGACCAAGAGCAAGAAGCCTGCCACAGGCACGCCAATCCTGCTCGGTATTACCAAGGCTTCACTGCAGACCCGTTCGTTCATCTCTGCGGCCTCGTTCCAAGAGACAACACGTGTGCTTACTCAGGCTTCGGTTGAAGGTAAGAAAGACACTCTGATCGGCCTCAAGGAAAACGTGATCGTTGGCCGCTTGATCCCAGCTGGAACGGGCGCTGGCATGAACCGCATGCGTGTCACTGCGTCTAGCCGTGATGCCGCTCTTAAGGCCGCATGGAAAAAGCAGCAGGAGAAGCTTGCTGCTGCGGGTGAAGCTGAGAAAGAGCCCGAAGCCGATCCGGTTTCAAGTGAAGAAGCCATGAAGGCCGCTATGGGCGGGCCAGTGGCCGATGCTGTTCCTTCACCCGGCGGTGATGCCGCTGAATAAGCGACGACTGTTTGGCTGCTTCGCCAGCCCTATCGAAAAACCCCGCCTGAGCTTCCGCTCTGGCGGGGTTTTTCTTTGCGGTTCTGCCTCTTTGCCTGATCTGCTGGCCGTGTTAGCCTTTGGTCTATAGACGGAGGGGCAGATGAAAAAGCTTATTGGATTGGTGGTTTTAGCGGGCATGTTTGCGCCGATTGCTGGGATGGCTCAGGACACAGTTGTGGTCACTGGGTCACGGATTGATCGGTCAGATTATGACGAATTTTACGACGATGAGCAGACAGCGATCGGGCTCACGCGCAAGGCGGACTTCTTTGTGAAGCCGATCTACGTAAACTCGGATTCACGCGACGCGAAAGTGCGTAGCGAAGAAGTGACCGCCATGTTGACGGCAGCGATAGAGCGCGCCCGCGTGCAGGGCATCTCTTTAGTAGCAGGCGAATACACACTTGCGCCGTTGACCATGCAAAGCATGGAAGAACTGCCTTATGGTCGAGGCAGCCGGCCCGACACAACACGCGTAAAAATATACGCACGTCTTCCAGTGGGGGGAAAGTTCAAAGGCGTCGACCAAGTCGACGAAGCTGTATTGGCATTTAAAGATTCCGTGCCTGCGACTGGTCGCTCCTACATTGAGACAGGCGGCACTGATCTCGCGATTGATAATCCCGATCAATACCGCGGTGCTGTGGTGAGGGCAATTGCCGACGAATCTAAGCGGTATGCTGCCATGTTCGGCAATGATTATGGTATTGAGATACGAGGGCTGGATTCAGATCTTTATTTCAAGCAGGCGAGCCAAACCGAAGTGTTCCTGTATATCGAGCACAATTTCGTGATTAAGCCGAAATAGCGCGCGAATGCTGAACAGACACAACGCTTGCTCACGGGCGGCGTGCTGGCTACCGCATTTGGCATGACTATTACTCGTTTCGCGCCCGCTCCAACGGGCCGCCTTCATGTCGGCAATATCCGCACTGCGCTACACAATTGGATGCTTGCGCGCAAAGCTGGCGGTAAATTCCTGCTGCGTATTGATGACACTGATGCAGCCCGTTCAAAAGAAGAATACGTCGATGCCATCCGCGAGGATCTGGCCTGGCTTGGCATATCGGCTGATATGGAAGAGCGGCAATCGCTTCGCCTTGATAGGTATGACGCGGCGTTCGAAGTGCTCCATGCGGCAGGACGAATCTATCCCGCTTACGAAAGTCAGCAAGAGCTGGAACTGAAGCGCAAGGTTTTGCTCGGTCGTGGGTTGCCGCCGATTTACGACCGGGGCGCCATTGGACTGAGCGATGAAGACCGTGCTGCCAAGGAAGCGGAAGGCATAGAGCCACATTGGCGTTTTAAGCTAGATCACGATGAGCCCATCGAGTGGGAAGATGGCGTACGCGGCAAGCAGAAATTTGACTCAGCGCAGCTCTCTGACCCGGTTATTCGCCGTGCAGATGGCTCATGGCTCTACATGTTGCCGAGCACTGTTGATGATATTGAAATGGGTGTTACGCAAGTGCTGCGGGGCGAAGATCACGTTTCCAATACAGCCGTTCAAATTCAGATGTTTACCGCACTTTATGCTGCACAATTTTCTGCAGCATCTGGCGCAGCAAATAGCTTGCCTGATTTCGCGCACGAAGCCTTGCTTGTGGGTCGCGAGGGTAAGTTGTCGAAGCGCCTGGGATCGCTCGGATGCGATAGCTTCCGTGAGCGCGGCATCGAGCCAGAAGCGATCATCGCTTTGCTCGCGCGGCTAGGCACTTCGCTCTCAGTAGAACCCATTGTGAGTCGGGAAGCGCTGCTCGACACCTTCGATCTTTCCACATTTGGCCGAGCGCCCGCGAAGTTCGACGATGCCGATCTTGACCGGATCAACACCGCCATCGTGCATCAACTTCCCTTCGACGAGGTGGCAGACCGATTACCTGAAGGAATGGGCAAAGAGGCCTGGCTTGCGGTCCAGCCTAACCTCGAGACTGTTAGAGGCGCGCACGATTATTGGCGTATTGTGACTGGTCCGATTGATCTGCCAGAGTTTTCAGATGAAGATCGCGATTATCTTTCACAGGCCGTCTCAGCGCTTGAATGGGGCGACAATCCTTGGGGGACCTTAACCGCAAAGCTGAAGGATAGCACTGGTCGTAAGGGCAAGGCATTGTTCCTGCCATTGAGACAAGCGCTGACTGGAATGAACCACGGCCCCGATATGGGTGATCTGCTGCCGGTTTTGGGAGAGGATGTTGCGAGGCGACGGTTGGAACGGGCCTCACAATGAGCAACGTTGAGCTCGCAAGATCGCTTTTTGACGCCTTCGAGGCGGGGGATGCGGAGGCTGCAAAGGCGGTTTGTGCCGACACTATGACGGGAAGCCAGAACGGCGGGCCGGCCATGGGTTTAGCCACGATTTTGGGTTTCGCGGTTGCAGTGAAAAAGGCAGCGCCTGATTTCCGCTATGAGGAGATTTCGTGCCAAGCCTCAGATAGCGGCTTCGTTGAAGAGCACCGCGTGCGAGCCAGTTTTGGTCAACATGGTGATTTGGACTTAATTGTTTGCATTGTCGCAGATGTGCGTGACGGGAAAATTGCTGCGCTGCGAGAGTATTTTGATCCCACAGGTGCTGCCTCGCTTCGCAAGGCACTAGGCGGCTAACTAGCCAAGGTGCCGGGCGTGCATCGGCTTAGCCTGCGTGCTTTTCCAGCTCGTCACCTTTTAAAGTTACGACGTTCAACAAGTTGGTGCTGCCTGGCGTTCCAAACGGCACACCGGCAAGCGCAATCAGCTTGCTACCAGCATTCGCAAAACCATGGCGCAGAGCCATCCGCTTACCCTTGGCGATCATCTCTTCAAAGCTACCGATATCCTTGGTCGCTACAGCATGCGCGCCCCAAAGCAGCGCCAGTCTACGTGCCGTGCGCATGCTCGGGGTGAGCACCAGCATCGGAGTGTCTGGCCGCTCGCGCGCGACCCGGCGTGCGGTTGAGCCAGAGCTAGTGAACACAGTGATTGCGCTGATCGCGACAGTATCAGCTATGGTCATGCAAGAGTGCGCAAGGGCATCGGCGGTTGTGGCATCGGGCGGTGTATCAAGGAAGCGTACGCGGCCCAGATAGGCTTCGTCATGCTCTACTTGGTCCGCAATTTTGTCCATCATCAGCACAGACTCTTCTGGCCAATCGCCCGCAGCACTCTCAGCAGACAGCATGACAGCGTCTGCACCGTCATAGACTGCATTCGCGACGTCAGAGACTTCAGCACGGGTTGGCGTAGGGCTTTCGATCATGCTTTCGAGCATTTGCGTAGCGACGATCACCGGTTTGCCCGCGCCGCGCGAGGCATTAACGATTTTCTTTTGCAGCGGTGGAACCTCAAACGGTTCGAGCTCGACGCCCAGATCGCCGCGAGCGACCATAATCCCGTCGGACATCTCGATGATTTCATCAAGGCGGTGAACCGCCATTGGCTTTTCAATCTTCGCGCAAAGCGCTGTGCCATTGCCGATAAGTTTTCGGGCCTCTGCCAGATCATCGGGGCGCTGCACGAAGGAAAGCGCAATCCAATCAGCTCCCTGTTGAACAGCAAAAGCCAAGTCCTTGCGGTCCTTGTTCGTCAACGCGGGGATTGGCACTTCAGCATCGGGCACGTTTACGCCCTTACGGTCAGAAATCACTCCGCCGACCTCTGCTGAGCAATGGATCTTACTATGCGTCGCTTCAATCACGCGCAGCTTGATCTTGCCATCATTAATGAGCAGGCGCTGGCCCTTCTGCAAAATGCCGAATAATTCAGGATGCGGCAGGCACACACGGTTTTCATCGCCAGGCGTCTCATCACGATCGAGCGTGAAATGCCCTGAATGGCGGATCACTGCCTTGCCATCCTTGAACGTGCCAACGCGCAGTTTTGGCCCTTGCAGGTCAGCAAGGATCGCAATTGGCCGCCCGAATTCTTTTTCCATCGCGCGTACGGCTGAAATCGTGGCTTCATGGTCGGAATGGTCGCCATGGCTCATATTGACGCGGAAAGCATCCGCGCCTGCCTTAAATAACTTGCGCAGCATTTCTGGAGACCGGCTGGCGGGACCAACCGTCGCGAGGATTTTAACTTTGCGGCCGCGCGGGTCCATTCGGGTGAGATCGCTCTTTGTCATATTGTCCGCTATGACACAGGCGGATTTCAACTCAAGGATTAGCTTAATATGGATACGAATGCGCTTGGTTCGAACGAGATCTCAATAGACCAACTTGATGATGCTATCGCTGCCGCCGCGTTCCGACGTTTGGTCAAACACTTACAGCACCGCCATGACGCGCAGAACATCGAATTGATGGGTCTGGCTGGATTTTGTCGCAATTGCTTGGCGGATTGGATCCGCGATGCAGGGTTTGATGGTGATAAGGCAGAGGCGCGAAAATTAATTCACGGAATGCCAATGGATAAGTGGAAGGCGACCCGGCAGAGCCCGGCGACGAGCGAGCAGATTGCGGCCATGGAAAAAAGCCTGACGCGCAACAAACCTGATTTGGGTTAAATCCAAACGGCTTTGTGGAAATCGGTCTTTCAAGCCGGCAAGTGACCGCGTATTCGCAGGTTCAAGTGATTCTCATGCAACCGGAGACTAAGACAGATGGCTGAAGCCACCGATGACCGCCTGCGCCTGCTGATCGAACGGATCGAGCGCCTTGAAGAAGAAAAAAAGGGCATCGCTGATGACATTCGTGATGTTTACGCAGAGGCGAAGGCGGTCGGATATGACCCCAAAATCATGCGGCAGGTTGTGCGATTGCGGAAAATGAAACCGGACGACCGCAACGAAATGGAAATGGTGCTGGATACTTATAAGGCCGCGCTTGGGCTTGGGTAAGTCCGGTCGCCATCGGCATTGAAAACTTCTCCTTCTGTATTATATAGGTAATACAGTAATTGCAGGAGGATTTTATGGCCGAACAATGGAAAGATGCGCGTGGCATTACAGTCAGCACAACGCCCACGCTCGAAGGGCAACCCATCCAAGGATATCTTGGGATAGTAACTGGTGAAGTGATTGTCGGGGCAAACCTGTTCCGTGATTTGTTCGCTAATATCCGCGATATTGTGGGTGGGCGCTCTGGCAGTTACGAACGAATTCTTGCCGACGCCCGCAATCAGGCGATCGAAGAATTGCAGGCCGAATGCGCAAGTCGCGGCGGGAATGCCGTTGTTGGCGTCGACCTCGATTATGAGGTGATCGGTGACACAGGCTCGATGCTTATGGTTAGCGCCAGCGGCACCGCAGTTAAAGTGTAAGCCGCAACAGCGATATTGAAGGAAAGGCGTGGCTGGGCTAGGCCGCGCTTTTATTCTTTCCAGCAGGATTTCCAAGAGTTCCCATGGCAGGCCATTCCAAATTTAAGAACATCATGCACCGCAAGGGCGCGCAGGATAAGAAACGCTCAAACCTGTTTTCGAAATTGAGCCGCGAAATCACCGTGGCGGCCAAAATGGGCACGCCCGATCCGGACATGAACCCGCGGCTGCGCTTGGCAGTCAACACGGCCAAATCTCAATCGATGCCGAAGGACAACATCCAGCGCGCCATTGATAAGGCGAGCGCGGGTGATGACGAGAATTACGAAGAAGTGCGCTACGAAGGCTATGGTCCTGGTGGCAGCGCGATCATCGTCGAAACGCTTACTGACAACCGCAATCGCACGGCCACCTCTATCCGAACCGCTTTTAGTAAGAATGGCGGCAATCTGGGCACTGAAGGCTCGGTTGCGCACGGCTTTGAGCGGCTTGGCTATATCGAATATTCCGCCGAGGTTGGCGGCGAAGACAAAGTTTTGGAAGCCGCCATGGAGGCAGGCGCGGAAGATATTCAATCGTCTAATGATGGCCACGATATTTGGACCGCTGCGGATGATTTGCATCAAGTCGCAGGAGACCTTGAAAAGGCGCTGGGCGAAGCCAAAGAAGTCAAGCTTGCTTGGAAGCCCAACCTCACTGTTGACCTAGATGAGAAGGATGCGGGTGTTTTGCTCAAGCTGATCGATGTGCTTGATGATGATGACGATGTGCAAACCGTCTGGGGCAATTACGACATTTCCGACGAAGTAATGGCCAAGCTTGACGTGTGAGCCGTCTCGAATGGCTATTTGCAATCGGGCTTGGAGCTGCCTTTCTGCTCGCAATTGCATGGCGATTGGGTTTAAGGGTCGGTCTTTGAACGCCACTGTGACCCAATGAAAGTCCTGGGAATTGACCCATCTCTCAGCTGCACGGGTTGGGGTATAATTCGCGTCGAAGGATCGCGGATAAGTCATATCGCTAATGGGCAGATCAAGACCGATGCGAAGTCGGCCATGCCAGCGCGCCTTTTCAATCTGGTGACAGCCTTGGAGGCAGTCATCGCCGAGCACAATCCAGAACGCGCCGCTTGTGAGGAAGTGTTCGTCAACAAGAATCCACAATCGACATTAAAGCTGGCGCAGGCGCGCGGAGCGGTTCTGGCTGCGTGTGGTGCGTCTAAACTCGACGTTCGCGAACACGCTGCGCGCGCCGTCAAGAAATCGGTCGTCGGCACCGGCGCTGCGGACAAGGCCCAGGTTCAAGCGATGCTCAAAATCCTGCTGCCAGGGGTGGCGGTTGCAGGTTCTGACGCCGCCGACGCGCTGGCGGTGGCGATTGCCGATGCGCACCTGTCCTATTAACCGCGTTTAAGTTAGGCACTGCTTGATGACACTGACCAAGAACCACTCTATTTCACGCAATCAGTCCATCGTGCGGTTTGAGGACCTTTACTTCAGAACCGTGATGCATCTGTTTTATCCAGCAGGGTTTTCGACATGATCCGACTTTACGGTATTCCCAACTGCGACACGGTGAAAAAAGCTCGCAAATGGCTTGACGCGTACGAGCACGACTACACCTTCCATGACTACAAAAAGGAAGGCGCTGATCCGACCAAACTGGAGGATTGGATCGCGAAGAAGGGTGTGGACGTTGTGCTCAATCGCCGCGGCACTACGTTTCGCAAACTATCCGATGCGGAAAAGGCAGAAGCGGAGGATAGTAACAAGGCGGTAGCTTTGCTGGTTCAGCACCCTTCAATGATTAAACGGCCAGTGGTCGAATATTCCGGTGGCATACTGGTTGGTTTCAAGGAAGATGAATGGTCCGCTTCACTTTGATGAAAAGGTTTTTGAGCGCACTCGCAATGGCAACGATTTCCCTTACTCCTGCAATGGCTGAGAACGATGTGCTGATAATCGCGCATCGCGGCGCAAGCGCAGAGCGGCCTGAACACACTCTCGCAGCATATGAGCGTGCGATTGATCAGGGGGCTGACTACATTGAACCTGATCTGGTCGTGACTAAGGATTTGGTTCTAGTTTCACGACACGAAAATGAACTCTCTGAGACAACTGACGTTTCAAGCCGCGAAGAGTTTGAGACGAGACGGCGCGAAAAAATGATCGACGGGCAATTGGTTGCGGGCTGGTTTGCCGAGGACTTTACTCTCGAAGAATTGCGAACTCTGCGCGCGAAAGAGCGCATTCCAGGGATCCGCCCAGCCAATGTCGCCTTCAACGGACTGTATCAGGTTCCCACTTTTGAAGAGATCGTGAAACTGGTGCGCGCGAAGGAAGCGGAGACGGACCGCAAGATCGGTCTTTATCCCGAGTTAAAGCACCCGACCTTTCTGCTGGAAGAGGCTGGCATTGATTTGGTCGACGTGTTCTTACGAGACGCGCGCGAATTAGATATTACCGCGAGCGATCCGATTTTCATCCAGAGCTTTGAAGTGAGTGCGTTGCGGCGCCTTAATCAGCGTGGCGATTTCAAACTGGTGCAGCTGATCCATCCTCAAGGAGGGCCCGCAGACGAGCCAGATATGCGCTATGCCGAGATGAAGACGCCTGCTGGGCTCGCAGATATTGCCCAATATGCAGACGGGATTGGGGTAAACATATCGGCTGTGCTAAGCGCAGATGGCAAGCCTACCAGCCTTGTCGCAGATGCGGAAAATGCTGGGCTAGAGGTTCACGCATGGACATTGCGCCCAGAGAACACCTTCCTTCCTCAGTCGCTCAAGAGCAGTGGCGGTGATGCAGCGCATGGGAATGTGGCTGCGCTTCAGGCTTTGCTCATTTCCGCCGGTGTTTCAGGGATATTTGCCGATGATCCGGGCGGTGCCGTTGTGGTTAGGCATGGCGCGCGGTGATGATGTAGTTGAGTGCCTCATCGTCTGACAGGTGTAGCCCCTTACCAGGCCGATAGGCGATGCCGCGTTGCTGTGTCACTTCAAGGCCTGCCTCAGAGAGAAGGTCTGCCAATTCCGCCGGCGTAACAAAGTCGCTCCAGTCATGCGTACCCTTTGGTACATAACCAACCGCTTCTGCTGCGCCGACGAGCAAAACCCGGCTTGCTGCTGTACGATTAGGCGTGGACATAACCAGCAGCCCATCTGGAGCCAAACTCTCAGCGACGTTGCAAAGGAAAGCGGCTTTGTCTGCGACATGTTCGACCACCTCGAGACAAGTGACGAGATCGAACTGCCCGATGTTGAGGCTAGCGAGCTCGCCAGCCATATAGCGGATGTTGAGACCGACTGCTTCGGCATGGGCGGCAGCGGCCGACACATTTTCACCGGCGGCATCGACGCCGGTAACCTCTGCACCAAGACGGGAGAGGGGTTCACACACCAGCCCAGCGCCGCAGCCAATGTCGAGCGCAGTCTTGCTTTCGAGAGGTCGCGGCATACGAATATCGCTGCCCCAATGCGCGTCGATCGCAGCTCTGACGAACTCCAAACGGACGGGATTGACCTGATGCAAAGATGACATCGGGCCTTTTGGATTCCACCAATCCCGCGCGAGCGAGGCAAAGTGCTCCACCTCTTCAGGGCGGATAGTTACATTCGAGACATTTGCGTTTGTCATCCGCTCCCCCTAACAGCGCGCGAAGATTCTCACCAGCGGGAGCATACGCAAATTGGCCAATAGTGGGCAACGTATCGTGATGAAGTTCGGCGGCACCTCAATGGCTGGGACCGAACGCATTCGCCGCGTCGCCAATATTGTGCGTACGCAGGCCGCCGCTGGCAATCAGGTTGTGGTCGTCGTTTCTGCTATGGCCGGCGAGACTGACAGGCTGGTGAATTTCTGCCGCGAAGCAAACGCACTTTACGACCCAGCGGAATACGATGTTGTCGTTTCGAGCGGAGAGCAAGTCACGAGCGGCCTTCTTGCGCTCACATTGCAGTCGCTTGGTAGCAAGGCGCGCAGCTGGCTTGGTTGGCAATTGCCGGTGAAGACGGTCGAAGCACATTCCAAAGCTAGGATTGAGACAATTGATGCACCCAGCTTGATTGATGCACTTGAGAATGGCGAAATCGCGGTCATCCCGGGCTTTCAGGGCATATCGCAAGAAGGCCGCATCACGACCATGGGTCGGGGCGGTTCCGATACTTCAGCTGTAGCCATTGCTGCAGCGGTGAGAGCGGACCGGTGCGACATCTATACCGATGTCGATGGCGTATACACCACCGACCCGCGCATCGTCGCAAAGGCTCGCAAGCTAAGAGCAGTCACATACGAAGAAATGCTCGAACTTGCCTCTGTCGGAGCAAAGGTGCTGCAGACACGGTCGGTTGGCCTTGCGATGAAAGAGGGCGTGCGGATTCAAGTGCTATCCAGCTTCGGCTCGGATGATGCCGTTTCAGCCGACGATATTCCCGGAACGCTGATTGTTTCGGATGAGGAAATGGACACTCTAGTGGAGAACGGCGATATGGAACGCCAACACGTAACCGGTATCGCACACGACAAGAACGAGGCGAAGATCATCCTCACTCGCGTGCCAGATAAGCCCGGCGCGGTGGCGCATATATTTGAGCCTCTTGCCGATGCTAGCATCAACGTGGACATGATTATTCAAAACGTAGGCCGCGATAAGGGTGAGACGGACGTCACATTCACCGTGCCACAGGCAGACCTTGCGCGCGCGCAGGCTTTACTTGAAGACCGCATGAGCGAGATTGGGTTTAATCGGATCATCACAGATAGCAATATTGCGAAGATTAGCGTCGTCGGTGTGGGTATGAAGAGTCACGCAGGTGTCGCCAGCAGTATGTTCAGAGCGCTGTCTGATCGCGGAATTAATATTCAAGCGATCTCAACATCGGAGATCAAGGTTAGCGTGATTATTGACGAAGATGAGACGGAACTGGCTGTGCGCGTGCTTCATACTGCCTACGGCTTGGATTCTGACGAAGAGGCGGCCTGATTTTCGGCATGCTTTGAATTTGAACGGATAATTACTTCGGTTCATCCGGTTAGGTTTAATCCGCTAACCAGTTCTTAACCCCGTTCGCAAAGATTTGTGGCTCGCAAAGGAGTCGCAAGCATGGTTTTGAAAGCACATCTCGGTCCGGTGGAGGCCGTATCCCGCGCTGAAGGAGAACGTGAACAGCCCCGGCGAGAGCTGAGGCTGGAAACAAGCGGCGTGTTGCCTGGTGGGGTGAGCGCGAACGTCACAGTTCATAACATATCGGCAACTGGATTGTTGCTTGAAACAAGCCTGCCGGTCGAGCGTGGTGAGACCTTGGTTGTCGAGCTTCCGCAAATCGGCGAGGTAGTCGCTGATGTGGTCTGGGTGAGCGGTTCGCTGTTTGGTGGAGCCTTCGCACAACCCCTTAGTCCCGCCGCGCTTGCAGCAGCGGAATTGCGCGCTGATACCCCTATGCCCGACAATGTAGGTGCCCCGCTCAGCATGACTCCGCTCACTGGCGAAACCCTGGGTCTAAAGCTTTCAAGGTTGCGCAAAGAACGCAATCTGACGCTCGCACAAGTTGCTGATTTTCTTGGTGTTAGCAAGCCAACTGTGTGGGCGTGGGAAAAAGGTAAGGCGCGCCCCCTGCCTGACCGTTTGGCGTCCATTGCCGAGGTTTTGGGCATTTCGGTTGAAGAACTTTCGGGCGCTACAATGCCGGATGACAGCGCTGCAGTGATCAATGAGAGCCGTTTACGTATTGCTACTGTCCTTGGAACGACGCCAGACAAGGTGCGTATAATGATCGAATTGTGAGAATACATTTTACAAAGTAGTGTTCAAATAATTCATCGAAATTGCGTGATGCGTGGTAAACAAAATCAACGTTGATTCGTTTTTTAGTCAAGTAAACTGATTAAACTAACATAAGACGGGGGTTTTATAAATAATTGAGTGATTTCGTTTTGAAATTATCTCTTTTGTTAGTTTATCGTTGGTGTTGACTCGGAAACGGTTGGACGAAGGATGGTCGTCAAAGCCGGGGGCAAAACGGCAATGGATATTGGATTAAGTGCAACCGAAGGCACGGTGCTGCATGGCCTGTTGGCCGAAACAGCGGGTGACGTCGTCATCAAGCTCGATCAGCGCGGCTTTATCGAGCATGCCTCGCCAAACATCGCTGCGTTAGGTTTCGACCTTACGCAATTTCTATTTCATCCGCATGTCGCTGATCTGGCCTGCGCATCACATTCTGCGGACTTGAGGGAATTTGTTGCCGGGGCCCTATCTGGCGAGCCGGTGAAAGGGGCAGCCGAATTCCCATTAGCTTCGGATTGCGAAGGTGACTCGCGACAACGGCATAATTGGCATGAGCTAAGCCTTCGATTGGTGCAGAACGATGATGGGTCGACCGGAGGAGCTTTGGGGTTGCTTCGATCTATTGATAAGCGTCGGGTTCTGGAAGATGAACTCCATACGAGCGCGAACACTGATGCCTTAACTGGGCTTCGTAACGGTAGAGCATTCTCAGCGAAGTTACGTCGCATTATGAGAGCGCGCGGCAATCATGTTTTGGCGATGTTTGAGGTTGACCGGTTTCGAGCGATTTTCATGCAATATGGTCAAAGCGCCGCCGATGACGTCTTGTGTGCATTCGCTCAATTTCTTCAAGCCATGGCGCATGACGATCAGGATCTGGCGTATCTCGATAGTGGTCGCTTTGGCGTAATTCTGCCGAATATGAACACGGAACAAGCGCAAATCTGGTGTGATGATGTACTGGAAACATTCGCTGCTTTGGCCATTGGATCCAATCAACGTGAGCCTCGCTTGTCTGCCAGCGTTGGCCTCGCAGCGCTGCGAGTGTCTGTTGATGAGGCTTATAAACACGCTGAGCTTGCGTTGGTGATGGCGCGCGCTAGCGGGGGAATGCGTGTCGGTATTAGCGGAGATACCCGTGGACCCATTGTGTGCCGTGAACGGGCAATGGTTACAGAGCTTGGAGTGAGCTTCGCCGCCCGCTAAGGACGTGGGCTATGGCTTTCACAAAGACAATTATGCTTCTGGGCTCAGGCGAATTGGGCCGCGAATTCACCATTTCTGCCAAACGGCTTGGCGCGCGGGTTATCGCCTGTGACGCCTATGATGACGCGCCGGCGATGCAATTGGCTGACGCGCGCGAGGTGTTGTCTATGCTTGATGGAGACGCGCTGCGTGAAGTGATTGAACGCCATCAGCCAGACCTGATTGTGCCTGAAATTGAAGCCATTCGAACCGAAGTGCTGGCGGAGCTAGAGGCAGACGGCTTTAACGTTGTTCCCTCGGCGCATGCCACGCAGCTCACCATGAACCGCGATGCGATCCGCGATCTTGCCGCTCAAGAGCTTGGGCTCGTCACGTCACGCTATCGCTATGCGGAGAGCTTCGAAGACGTACAGGTTTGTGCTGCCTACACAGGCCTGCCATGCGTTATCAAACCTGTGATGTCGTCTTCCGGCAAAGGGCAAAGCAAAGTCGTTGCTGAGCAAGATCTTCGCGCTGCATGGGACTTTGCTGTAGCCAATATGCGCGGCGACCGCGCGCGGGTGATTGTTGAGGAATATGTCGACTTTGACTATGAAATCACCCTTCTGACCGTGAGGGACAAGCACGGCATCCAGTTTTGTGACCCGATTGGCCATCGCCAAGAACGCGGCGATTATCAGGAAAGCTGGCAGCCAGCGACAATGGCTCCAGAGGCCATTGATAAAGCACGTGATATGGCCGCAAAGGTTGTCCAAGCCTTGCAGGGCAATGGACGGGGTTGGGGCATTTTTGGCGTTGAGTTCTTCGTTCGCGGTAAAGACGTTATCTTTTCAGAATTGTCGCCGCGCCCGCACGATACCGGAATGGTCACGATGATTTCGCAAGGTTTCTCGCAGTTTGATTTGCATGCCAGAGCCGTGATGGGGCTTTCGGCGAGCAAATCATCGCCCTCTAGCCCGGCCGCCTCTGCAGTCATTCTCGCAAACCAGGATAGTACTGACTTCGCATACGAAGGTTTAAACGCAGCCATAGACACTGACCCAAGCGTTGATCTGCGCATCTTTTGCAAACCAACCACACGGCCGTATCGCCGGATGGGCATTGTGTTAGCCAAAGGCGAAAATACTGATCAAGCACGAGAACTGGCCAGCGCAGCAGCGAGCAAGATGAACATAGTGTATCGCCGCTGATTGTGTTTTTGCACTTTCACGACTAACCCCGCGCGCCATGAGTGATTTTCCAAAATCTGCCGCCATGATGAAGCGCGGCACCGACTTCTTAGGCTGTGAAATCGCAATTCTATGTGGCGCGATGAGCTGGGTATCCGAGCGAAATCTCGTGTCAGCCATCTCTAACGCGGGCGGCTTCGGTGTGATTGCATGCGGCGCGATGACGCCTGACTTGCTCGATACAGAGATTGCTGAAACCAAGGCGCGCACTGACAAGTCATTTGGCGTGAACTTAATCACTATGCACCCGCAGTTGTTTGATTTGATTGCGGTCTGCAAGAGGCATGGTGTCACTCACGTTGTGCTTGCCGGCGGGATCCCTCCGAAGGGCAGCGTAGAGGCGATCAAGGAATTTGGCGCTAAGGTTATTGTGTTTGCGCCTACCCTTGCGCTGGCGAAGAAGCTGCTTCGCTCCGGCGGAGATGCGCTTGTGATCGAAGGAATGGAGGCCGGCGGACATATCGGTCCCGTTTCAACGAGCGTTCTTGCGCAAGAGTTCTTACCTGAACTTGCCGAAGATCATGTGCTTTTTGTCGCCGGTGGTATTGGTAGAGGGGAAGCTATTGCGAGCTATCTCGAAATGGGTGCTTGCGGAGTTCAGCTGGGCACTCGTTTTGCCTGCGCGAGTGAAAGCATCGCTCATCCTGATTTCAAGAAAGCGTTCATCCGCGCCAAAGCTCGTGACGCAGATGCCAGCGTACAGGTTGATCCGCGCCTTCCAGTCATTCCTGTGCGGGCATTGAAGAATAAAGGCACAGAGGAATTCACCGCGAAGCAAATCGAAGTCGCCGGCATGCTCGACCGCGAAGAGGTCGACATGGGTGAAGCGCAATTGCAGATCGAACACTATTGGGCAGGTGCATTGCGCCGCGCGGTAATCGATGGAGATGTCGAAAACGGGTCCCTAATGGCTGGGCAAAGTGTGGGTATGGTCAAGATTGAGGAACCTGTTTCCGACATCATGGCAACATTGATGCTACAGTGCGAACAGGCTTTGGCTCGGCGTTGATATGCCAGATGCCTTGATCCTTACTTTGGGCTGCGCCGACCAGCCTGGCATCACAGCGCGGGTGACGGCTTTCTTATTCGAACGTGGCTGCAATGTACTCGAAGCGCAGCAATTCAACGATCAGGACAGCGATCGCTTCTTCATGCGCGTTGCTTTTGATCCGGCGGACTGCCCGGCTGACCAATTGCGCGATGAGTTCGGCGTAGTCGCAGACGAGTACACCATGCGATGGAAGCTGGCCCCGCGCGACCGACCGCGCCGAGCCCTGATTATGGTCAGCAAATTCGATCACTGCCTCACGGATTTGCTATACCGTTGGCGCACTGGCGAGCTTAACATTGAGCCGGTCGCTATTGTTTCGAACCATCCTCGCGAAGCAATTTCACACAGCGACATTGGTAATGTGCCATTTCATCATTTGCCTGTCACGAAAGAGACAAAGCCCGACCAAGAAGCAGAATTGCGACGGATCGCCGAACAGGCTCAGGTGGAATTGGTCGTTCTCGCGCGCTACATGCAAATCTTCTCAGATGAACAATCCAATCATTTCGCTGGTCGATGCATAAACATCCATCACAGCTTTCTGCCCGGCTTCAAAGGGGCCAAGCCCTATCATCAAGCCCATACACGCGGAGTCAAAATCATCGGCGCGACCGCACACTTCGTCACCGCCGACCTCGACGAGGGGCCCATCATCCACCAAGATGTTGAGCGCATCACCCATGCTGACAGCGCCGACGATCTTGTCCGCAAAGGCCGCGATATTGAACGCCGCGTTCTAGCAGAGGCCGTTCGCATGTTCGTTGAAGAGCGGGTTCTCCTCAACGGTACGCGCACTGTCGTGTTTCGGGGCTAGAATCTACTTACTCGCCACCTTCTGAGCGCCGTCAATCGTCTTGTCCTCGTTCGCGCGGTGGATGACATAAGCGCGGATGGCTTCGATCTCACCCTTGCTCATCGAATCCGAGAACCCGACCATACCATTATCTTTCAGCGCGCCGTCATGCACGACCGTTTGCCAGGTCTTGGCATTGCTCAGCGCTCCAGAGCGGCGCAAGTCCGGCAGCAGTGTTGAACCGACCGCAGCTGGTGCGTGACACACCGCGCAGTAGCGGGCATATTTTTGCTTCCCGAGTGCGATAGTCTCAGTACTGGCACGGCTTGCAGGCGGATCAAGCGGCAGCGCTGCCAGCTCAGGCTCCGTTGGTAGTTCGGCATCGCCGCCCAGCTTGAATACTAGCAGCCGGCTGATGTTCTTCACAGGCTTTTGGGCATTGATCAATTCGCCATCGGCGGTGATGGCATAGGCTCCGCCCCATCCAGCCAGAACCGCGACATATTGCTCCCCATCAACTGTGTAGGTGATGGGAGGGGCAACGATGCCAGTCTGCGCTGCGAAGCTCCACAGCTTGTCGCCGCTAGCTGCGTTGTATGCGCTGAACTCGCTGCCCGAATTGCCTTGGAAGACTAGGTTGCCGCCTGTTGCGAGCAACCCGCCATTCCAAGGGCCGGGATGTTCGATGGTCCACCGCGGTTCTTGCGTTACAGGATCCCAAGCGACCAGCATCCCTTTGACCGTGCCATAGATTTCGCGCCTGATGCCGAGGTCTGGCGGCAAATCGCCCGCGCCAAGATCAAAGCCAACGTTGAATCCGCGCGCGCGGTCCGGCTTCCAGTCTGATTCTGGCGCATAAACCATCGCAGCTTCGAAAGCCGGGATGTAGACCAGATTTTCATCCGGATGGAACGCCATTGGATGCCAATTGTGACCGCCCAGTGCGCCCGGGGTCACAAGTGCTGGTTGTCCGGTTTTGTCGATCCGTGTTTCGGGATTTTCAACTGGACGGCCATTCTCATCGATCTCGCTTGCCCAATTCACTGATACGTATGGTTTGGCCGAGATAAACTCACCAGTGGCCCGATCAATCACATAAAAGAAGCCGTTCTTAGGCGCCTGCATCAGCACTTGACGCTTTTCACCCTCGATTTCCATGTCCGCGAGCATGATATGCTGAGTGGCGGTGTAATCCCAGGTTTCGCCCGGCGTTGTCTGGTAATGCCAAACATACTCACCGGTGCTTGGCTTGATGGCGACTATGCTGGAGAGGTAAAGATTGTCACCTTCACCAGTGCCATCTTCGCCTGGGGAACGGTAGGCGCGGTTCCACGGTGAACCATTGCCCACCCCGATATACAGCAGGTCGAGTTCTGGATCGTAGGCCATCGAATCCCAAACGGTTCCGCCGCCGCCAATCGCATCTGATCCAGCCAGAGCATCGGTGTTCCATGTCTCGGCTGCAGCCTGCATGTATTCAGGCGATCCGTCGTCCTCGCTGCCTTCTGGCACAGTATAGAAGCGCCAAAGCTCCTCACCATTGTCTGCGTCATACGCGGCAACATAGCCGCGCACACCGAATTCAGCACCGCCATTGCCAATAATGATTTTGCCATCGATCACGCGTGGTGCGCCAGTGACTGTGTAAGACTGTTCCTGATCGACGGTGATCGTTTCCCATTCAACCTCGCCGCTATCGCGATTGAGTGCAATTAGGCGTCCGTCGAGCGTTCCTAGGAACAGCTTGTCGTCCCATGCTGCTAGCCCGCGATTAACGGTGTCGCAGCAAGCCTTAACCGCCGTTTCGCCGGGCACTTCAGGATCGTAGTCCCACAGCGGTGCGCCCGTCGCTGCGTCATAGGCTTTGACTTTGCTCCAAGCGGTCGTGACATAGAGCCTGCCATCCATGACGAGCGGAGTCGCTTCTTGTCCGCGCGCTGTGTCCATATCTGCAAACCAAGCCAAGCCTAGATTGCTGACGCTTTCGGCGTTTACCTGATTGAGCGGAGAGAAACGCTGCTCTGAATAAGTCCGCCCGTGAGTGACCCAATCGGCGTTGTTGTCACCGGCGTTAATCAAGGTGGCATTGGTGATGCCTTCCGCATTATCTCCGGTCTCCAGCATTCCGCAACTAGCCAGCACTAGAGATGCTGACAAAGCCAATCCCATTCTTAGCATTTTACTCTCCCTTGGGGACAACTTGCCTCGCAATCGCGCACTTGTCCATCACGCGCTCTCTGGCATAGTTACAATACGGACAATGATCGAAGGAGCTGCGCTATGTGCGATGACGCAAAACTGGAACTATGGGCCAAGGATCGCTTAAGCCGACGTCAGTTCGGGGCGCTAACAGGAGCGGCTGCTGTTGCTGCGTGCGCACCCAGCGATGGGACGAGCGACGCTTCCGCTAGTGGTGGCGGCAATGGAATGAGTGAAAGCTTACCGGGTCGCGAAGTGAGGTTTGCGACCGGGAGCGGCACAATGGATGCGCGTTTCCTTCCAAGTTCTGGCGGTGCTGCACCAGCTGTAATTCATTGGCCTGATATCGCTGGCATTCGACAATCGCACTTGGAAATGGCGCAGCGCACTGCTGATGAAGGCTATGCCGTTTTGATCGTGAACCCCTATTATCGTGATGCGTCTGGCGTGATCTGGCCTGACTTTGCCGCCTTTGCAGATGGCGGATGGGGCCGCGCTAGTGAAATGCGGGAGAAGCTCTCATCATTTGCAATCAAGAGTGACACGCGGGCCATCGTCGAATGGCTAGACGCGCAAGAGGAAGTTGACAGCGCGCGCGGAATTGGCGCGGAGGGTTATTGTATGGGCGGCCCGTTCACCGTTTACTCGGCCCACAGTATGCCAGATCGCATCAAAGCAGCGGCGAGCTTTCACGGGGGAGGATTGGTGCGTGAGGATGATGAGAGCCCGCACAAGCTGCTTGCTGATACGCAGGCAAGCTACCTTTTCGCTATCGCTCAAGATGACGATATAGAGGCTCCTGATGCCAAGGGTGCGCTACGCTCTTCAGCGGACGCTGCGGGGCGTCCTGCGGTTGTCGAGGTGTTTTCGGGCGACCACGGTTGGACTGTGCCTGATAGCCCAGCTTATGCGAAAGAAGCCGCTGAACGAGCTCACGCTGCCAAGCTGAAGCTGTATCGCGCGGCGCTTTAGGTCATGACCGAGCTGACCGGGTGTTCTCAAGACCGAACCGGCCAAACTTGCGATAGCGGACCATCCATTTGTCAAGGAAGAGACCAAGCGGCTTTGGCTCAATGCCCAGTTCTTTGAAGCCGGGATGGTCTCCAGAGGCCACATTTCCCGGTTTCAGCAGGGACCACTGATCCCGCCTCATAGGTGTGCCAGGAATTGATGCGAACAGGGAACTGAGGCCATCTGGCAAGGCGACGAATTTCCGTTCACGACCTTGAGCAGCGGCAATCCGTTCATTGATTTCCAACATGGTCAGCTGTTCCGGGCCGCCCAACTCAAAAATCTTGCCGCCGTGCTTGGCTGGATTTTCGAGCGTGCGCAACACTGCCTCGGCAACATCATCAACATAAACCAATTGCAGTTTCGCACCCGGTGCAAAAACGGGCAAGGCGGGAAGCGATGAGATCATCTGTCCGAACATGTTGATGAAGTTATCGTCTTTGCCGAACACAATGGAGGGGCGCAGGATTGTTGCTTTTGGAAATGCTTCGGTAACGCGCCCCTCTCCAAGGGCCTTTGCGCGGGCATACTCCGCGCTCGACTCCGCGCCAGGGCCGATCGCGCTCACATGCACGAACGCTTTAACCCCTTGTTCGGCGGCCAAGCGTGCCATCGTGCCAGGGGCCTCCCCCATAATTTTCGTCTGGTCGCCCGCAAACACACCGACCAGATTAACGACATAGCTTGCGCCGTTGATTGCTGCGGCGACGCTCTGCTCATTGGTGATATCGCAGCGGGCGAATTGCAGCTGACCAAGGTCGGCAAGTGGCTGCAGCGAGAAACCCTTTTCCGGATTGCGGCTTGCGATGCGCAGGCGAGCGCCGCGCTCAAGCAAGCTTTGCGCGACATAATTGCCGATAAAGCCCGCGCCCCCAAATACGGTTACGAGCTTGTCTTGAAACGGGTTGGTTTTTGACATCTACCTTGGAGCTTTCTCAGCTAGAATCCTTGAGCACTGCCATGTCTCAAGCCGCGCCGTACTTCAAGCATTGCTATGAGTGTTGGCGTGATTCCCCCGTATGTGCGTTGACATGCTGGCCGACTCTTCGTAGTTGCCCGCGCCTACCCGCGAACTGGATGACAGCATCTGGGACGCTAGGGTGCCCAGATGGCGGAATTGGTAGACGCGCTAGCTTCAGGTGCTAGTATTCGCAAGGATGTGGAGGTTCGAGTCCTCTTCTGGGCACCATTTGTTCTTCCCTTGTTCTCTCAGATAATCTATAAAAACCGCAGAAATCCAAGGGGTTTGGCCCTTGGATCGTTCCGGATCGTCCCACCTGTTCTCGGCCGTTCCAGACATTTTTGCGGGCCTTTTGTGGGCCTTTTGCAAAAGGCCCAAATGAAAAGGCCCACACATGCCTCTGACGGATACCAGACTCCGAGCCCTCAAACCGAAGGCAAAGCCGTACAAGGTCGCTGACGAGCGTGGCCTATATATCGAGGTCACACCCGCTGGTGGCAAACATTGGCGGTTTCGATATCGAATTGGAAAAGCGCAAAAGAAGGTGTCGCTCGGCAGCTACCCTGTGGTTAGCCTCAAGGATGCGCGAGAAGCAGCAATGGAAGCGAGGCAGACCATAGCTTCTGGCGGCGACCCAGCGGTGGAGAAGCGCAAACAGAAGATTAGGGATGAGTTTCTTTCGGCGAGTACTTTCGAGGCGGTCGCCCGCGAGTACATAGAGCAGATCATGGTTCAGAATGGCCGCGCTGAAGCGACTATCGTCAAGGCGAACTACTTTCTTGATAAGCTGGCACCAGCGATCGGAAATCGGCCGATCCACGAGATCGAACCTTTCGAAGTGCTCGCGCCTTTGAAACGTCTTGAAGCTACTGGGAAGCACGAGACGGCAAAAAAATGTCGATCATTTGCAGGACGGGTATTTCGGTACGGGGTGGCGACAACTCGGTGCAAATCTGATCCAACTTCGCTGTTGAAGGGAGCGCTCATCACGCCAAAGCCGACGCACTACGCCGCCATTCTTGATCCAGAGAAGCTAGGCGGGCTGTTGAGAGCTATCGACGACTTTGAAGGTTACACTCTCACAAAGTTTGCGTTGAAGATTGCCCCGCATGTTTTTGTGCGTCCTGGTGAACTGAGGCATGCTGATTGGGCGGAGTTTGACCTTGATGAAGGCGTCTGGCGGATCCCAGCAGGCAAGATGAAAGCACGGCGCGCGCACGCGGTTCCGCTCTCAAAGCAGGTCATCAGCCTTTTCGAAGAGCTCGGCACCATGATGGGTAAATCAGGTTATGTGTTTCCATCAGCCCGGTCCGGTCTACGTCCCATGAGTGAAAACGCTTTGAACGCAGCCTTTAGAAGGATGGGGTTTAGCAAGAAGGAGGTCACCGCGCATGGGTTGAGGGCGACCGCATCTACCCTGCTCAATGAAAGCGGAAAATGGAGCTCAGACGCGATTGAGCGCGCGCTCGCGCATGGAGACAGTAATGCGATCCGTGGTGTTTATCATCGAGGTAAGCACTGGTCTGAGCGCGTAAAGATGTCGCAGTGGTGGAGTGACTATCTTGATAGCCTCAAGTTGGGCGGTGACTTGGTATTGCTGAAAGCGAGCTAACTCTTGAGCTTCTTCAAGATCGCGCTCATTGTTTGGCGTATGCCATCCATCGCCGGATAACGTTTCTCACATATCCTGGGGTTTCTCGATTTTTCGGAATGCCTCCTGCTCGTGATACGGCACCTGGGCCAGCATTGTAGGCTGCCAATGCGAGATGGATCGCACCGAACTGATCGAGCATCTGCCGCAAATATCTTGCGCCGCCATCGATGTTTTGAGCGGGGTCATGCCGATTGGTAACCCCGAGCTCCCGTGCTGTTGCTGGCATGAGCTGGGCTAATCCAGCTGCCCCTGCTGGGCTGATTGCCATCGGATTGAACCGTGATTCTTGCCAGACTAACGCTTGGAGGAGCCTTGGCGGCAAGCGGTGACGAGCTTCTGCTTGACGGATCAGAGGCTCGTAGAGCGCCTCTTTGAAGCTTCGTTCAATCTGCGATTTCTGACTTCTAGGATCGTGTTGAACGTCCGCTCGTCGGTCTGACGCGCTTTCAACCGACCCCATAACATGATCGAAAATCTGGAATTCTTGCGCGATGGCGCAGCTTGGGACTGCCAGTCCTAGCGTACCTATCCCGATCGCTATTTTCGAACTTTTCACTGCGCAATCTCTCAATCTTGATAATTCTGGCGTGAGAACATATTATGAACGTATGGGTGTAGGAAACCATATGATTGGTTGCATCAACAAGAGGAGAGGGAAGCGACAGAAGGGGCAATTGAGCAACTAAGGAGCTCGCATGTCCTTTTCGAATTCCCATCAGTCTCGCGCGTCTATTGAGGAAACAGCACGAAAGATCTGCGAAAGCCGAGGCGGTAAGTGGTCTGGCACTAAAGGCATGGCCTGCTGCCCAGCCCATAGCGATCGCACCCCCTCGCTTGGCGTTACCCTTGGCCGCAAAGCCATTCTGTTCCACTGTTTCGCGGGATGCGATCGACTTGATGTGCTCGCTGCTTTTGCCCGCGAGGGAGTGGAAGCCGCTTCATTATTCTCCGGCTCGCAAGATTGTGTGAGAATTGAAACCAACGCCACTACGTCGCCTTCAGGAGCGGCACTGCGCATCTGGCGTGAAGCCCGTCCACTTAAAGGGAGTCTCGCCAAGGCCTATCTTGAGAAACGGGACATTCTTGCGGCATCGCCTGCGCTGCGGTTTCATCCGCGCACACCGCTTGGGCCGAAAGGTCGCGCGCGGTTCCTGCCCGCGATGATCGCGTCGGTGAGCCTTGATGAAGGGCCCGTCGCCATTCATCGGACATTTCTTTCGGCATCCGGTGACACCAAGGCACACTTCAAGAAAACGAAACGTGCGCTGGGGTCGCTCGGTGAGGCGGCGGTACGTCTGTTCGCACCTGCTGAGCGAAGGCTCGGTCTCGCCGAAGGCATTGAAAGCGCGATGTCGGCCTATGCGCTCACCGGTATCCCAACATGGGCGACGCTGGGCAATGAACGCTTCGGCCTGGTTGCGATCCCGGAGTGCGTGAGCGAACTCCATCTCTTCGTCGATCACGATGCGGGCGGCGACCTCGCAGCCGACCGAGGGCACGATGCCTATCTGCGTGAGGGGCGACACATCCAAGTTCGACGGCCCAAATCGCGCGGGACCGATTGGAACGACGAGCTTCAGTCATGGCTGCGCCGAAAGGGGTCTCGCTAAGAGGAGAGAGAGCTTTTCGAATTCCTGACCCGGCAGAGGGCACGTGTCCCGATGCCTCAATCAGGAGGACGACAAGCCATGTTCCAGTCAGACTTTTTCCCCGACAGCGAAACCTCAAGCACGGTTCCGCTCGCTTTCGCAATCGGTGAGCAAATTTCCCGGCGACTTGCGGATGGATGCCACCTCACCCGATCTGACATTGCCGAGTTCTTCGCCTCTCAAACCGGGGTGCAGGACTGGGGCAGTGCGTGGACGATCGACGACTATAACAACGCGGTCGAGATTGGAGCCTTGCTCTGGCTTCGCGAGTTCTCACGGATCGAGCTTGATACAAGCTTCCACGAGACCGCAGCACGGTTCGATTGGCTCGGTGCCGCCTTGCCGCCTCGCCACGTGCGCAGCGAATGCCAGATCGAACTTCAGCAGTTCTCGACGCCGCCGATCCTTGCCTGGCTCATGGCCAAAGCCGCATGCCTTGGCTCGCGCGATCACGTTCTTGAACCGTCAGCCGGCAATGGCGCCCTTGCGCTCTGGGGCGACGTCCGAGGGTGCTCGCTGAGCCTCAACGAGATCGATTCCGGGCGGCGCGATGTGCTAGCGCATATCTTCTCTCGCGCTCGGCTTTCAGCATATGATGGCGAGTTGATCGCCGAACTCGCCCATGGCCCAAGCCCCAGCGTCATCTTGATGAACCCTCCCTTCGCCCGAAGCCGCGAGCGGGGCGTCGATGGCCGCACGGCAATGCGCCACCTGCGCAGTGCGCTGAGGGTTTGCGCGGTAGGAGGCCGCCTTGTTGCCATTCTCCCCGACGGCTTTGATGCCACGGCTTTTGTCGGAGATCAGGAGCGGGCTACGCTGCTGCTCAATATCCGCCTGTCAGGCGTATTCTCACGAAGCGGAACGGGCATCGCTGTCAGAATGGTCGTCATCGAGAAGGCGGCTCTTCTGGACGCCTCCACGATCGCGGGGGAGTTCGCCGATCTTACTGAACTCCATTCCTGCTTGGCGAGTTTGCCCGATCGCGTGCCATTGCACGCCAACCTCCATCGCCTTCCGGTACGCTCGGTTGCGACCTCGGTAGGCGGCGCTGCATCGCGCAAGCCGGTCGCTCCCTTCGTGACTGGAGCCGCCCAAAAAAGCGCGGCAGTCGCGCTCGACTATCAAGCATTGGACGAGCCAGCACCCGTTCCCGAGCAGGCGGGTATCTACCTGCCCTACAGGCCGAGCCGTGTCATTATGCAGGATGCCCTCGTCCACCCGACGCCGCTCGTAGAATCGGTTGCGATGGGCTCGGTCGCAGCACCGGTGCCGAAAGCGCGCCCCTTGCTTCCCGCGAATTGGCAGGAGGGCAAACTGCTATCGGCAGCACAGTGCGAAAGTCTGGTCTACGCTTGCGAGGCATTTGCCCGCGACCTTCCCGGGCAGTTTCGACCGAGCCAACAGGGGACGACGGTCGAACTCGCGGAGGACGGACACTTCTACCGCCAGGGCTTTTTCCTCGGTGACGGTACAGGCGCAGGCAAGGGGCGCCAAATCGCGGGTGTCATCATGGACCGCTGGCTCTCGGGCGAACGCCGTCACATCTGGATCACCAAGAACGAGGCACTGCTCGAAGATGCGCGCCGCGACTGGGAAGCGCTTGGCGGGCTACCCCTCGACATCCAGCCGCTCTCCCGATGGAAGCTCGGAAATCTGGTGACGATGCCCGAGGGTATCCTATTCGTAACCTATCCAACGCTTCGTTCGGGACGCGCCGAAGACACGAGGCTCGATCAAATCCTCGACTGGGCCGCTGAGGATTTTGAGGGCGTGATCGCCTTCGACGAAGCGCATGCCATGGCCAATGCGCTCGGCTCTTCGTCCACCCGCGGCAAAGTCAAAGGCTCTGAGCAAGGGATGGCAGGACTCCGGCTTCAGAACCATCTGCCGCGAGCACGTGTGCTTTACGCTTCCGCAACCGGCGCATCGGACATTGCCAATCTGGGCTACACAGCCCGGCTTGGATTGTGGGGCCCGGAAACTGCATTTCCGACGCATGAGGCATTCATGACCGAAATTCGCGCCGGCGGCGTCGCGGCGATGGAACTGGTTGCCCGCGATCTCAAGGCACAGGGGCTCTACCTTGCACGCGCATTGTCCTTTGCCGGGGTCGAATACGAGATCCTCGAACATCAGCTCACCGAAGCGCAGGTGCGGATCTATGATGCCTATGCCGAGGCTTGGGCGATCATCCACCGCAATCTCGAAGAAGCGCTCGAAGCGACTCGCGTAGTCGACGAGGACAGCGGCGATACGCTCAATCGCAACGCCAAGGCTGCGGCGCTCTCGATATTCGAAGGTACCAAGCAGCGCTTCTTTGCGCAGCTTCTGCTTTCGATGAAGCTGCCGAGCCTTATTCCGGCGATGGAAGCGGCGCTTAACGACGATAATTCGGTGGTCGTGCAGCTGGTCTCGACCGCCGAGGCTATGCTCGACCGGCGCCTGGCCGATCTCTCGGACGAAGAACGCGAAGCGCTCGATATCGATCTCTCTCCGCGCGAATATGTCATCGACTATCTCGCCAATAGCTTCCCCGTGCGCCTGATGCAGGTCTTCACTGACGAAGAGGGCAACTTGCGATCCGAAGCGATGAGCGACGAGCACGGCAATCCCGTTCTCTGCTCGCGTGCCATCGCCGCGCGCGACGCACTGATCGAGCAGCTCTGCGCGTTGCCGCCCATCGCAACAGCACTCGATGCCATCATCGAGCACTTCGGGACCGAGGCCGTGGCGGAAGTCACAGGCCGCACGCGCAGGTTGGTCTTGGGGCGCGACGGTCAGCAGCAGCTTGAACGTCGAAGCGCAAGCGCCAACGTCGCTGAAGCACAGTGCTTCATGGACGGAACCAAACGGATTCTGGTGTTCTCGGACGCAGGGGGTACGGGACGATCCTATCACGCCGACCTTGATGCAAAGAACCAGCAGCGCCGCGTCCATTTTCTCCTCGAACCGGGCTGGCGTGCCGACAATGCAATCCAGGGTCTTGGCCGGACAAACCGCACCAACCAGGCTTCTGCGCCGCTGTTCCGCCCGGTCACTACCGATGTGAAGGGCGAACGCCGCTTCATCTCGACCATCGCGCGAAGGCTCGATGCATTGGGCGCTCTCACACGCGGTCAGCGTCAGACAGGGGGACAGAACCTGTTCGACCCTGCCGACAATCTCGAAAGCGATTATGCGAAAGACGCGCTCTCGCGCTGGTTCCACCTGCTTTACGATGGCAAACTCGAGGCGGTCGGTTTCGGGGACTTGGTCGAGAGGACGGGACTCAAGCTCGAGAACCCCGATGGCGGCCTGAGCGATAACCTTCCCTCCATCCAACGCTGGCTCAACCGCATACTCGCACTTCCCATTGCCCTGCAGAACGGCATCTTCGAGGAATATCTCGGACTTGTTGAAGCGCGAATCGAGGCCGCACGCGAGGCTGGCACGCTTGATCTGGGGCTGGAAACTGTCCGCGTCGACAGCTTCGCGGTGCCGTCTGATGAAGTGCTCCGCACCGATCCTGTTTCGGGGGCCGAAACCCGCCTCGTTTCGCTCGAAGTGGAACGCCAATTGCGTCCGCTGCGCTTCAAGCGTCTCGTGGGGATGCACGAGATCGGGTCGCCCCAGGCCATTCCACTGCGCAATGCGCGCTCGGGCAAGGTGGCGCTGTCAATTCCGGCGCGGCGCCTCATTGCCGATGATGGCGCGGTGATCGAACGCCGTCGCCTTCTCCGACCGCTTCAATCGGTCAACTGGACGCTCGAAGCTCTTGGAGAAAGCTTATGGGAGGAAGTCGGCGTGACCGAGTTCACCCGTCTATGGACACAAGAAGAAAACGCCGCAGCCGCTTCGCCGGTGACCGAACGAGTGCATCTTGCCGCGGGACTGCTGCTCCCGGTCTGGAAGCGGCTCCCTGGCGACCATGTTCGCGTCACGCGGCTTGTCGCCGAGGACGGCAGCTCGATCATCGGGCGCGAAGTCCTCGATATCGACCTCACCAAGATCGCGGAAACGTTCGGCTTGAAAGGTGTGTCCGGCCCGGCTCCAGCCGAACTCGGGAAACTGGTCCTGTCGAGCGGAACGCCCCAGCCGCTTACCAGTCATGACGCACTGACCATCAAGCGCTCTCTGGTCGGCGGCGAGCAACGCCTTGAACTCACCGGGTATGCACCTGAGCGACTCGACTGGTACAAGACCAAGGGCTGTTTCACCGAGATCATTCGTTACCGCACCCGGCTTTTCGTCCCCGTGTCGAAGGCATCCTCCATTCTCCCGACTATTGCAGCCTGAGGAGCAAATCCAAGGTCAAGCGTGAGAGAGGGGAGGGTGCCGGTGGCTTGTCGGGCCATGCACCTTCGCGTGGCTCTTCAATCCATCAGGAGACAATCCATGATCCAGTCTATTCCCTTGAAGAAGCTCGTTCAAAGCCCGCGCAATGTGCGCAAGTCGAGCGACGTCCTTGCCGACCTGCAGCTTCGTGCGGACATTGCCGCCCGAGGCCTCTTGCAGAACCTCGTCGTGCGAAAAGCCAAGCGCGGCAAATTCGAAGTCGAAGCCGGCGGTCGCCGTCTTGCTCAGCTCCAGGCTCTGGCCGAAGAAGGCACACTTCCCAAGAACCACGAAGTCACTTGCCTTGTCATCGAAGGCGAGGAAAGCGAAGTGCGCGAAGCGAGCCTCGCCGAGAACTTCCAGCGGCTTGCGATGAACCCTGCCGACGAAGCGCAGGCTTTCGCCGCAATCATCGAAGCGGGAGCGAGCACCGAAGACGTGGCTCGCCGGTTCGGTCTCACAGTCCGCTTCGTTGAGGGCCGTCTGCGTTTGGCTGGCCTCGCACCATGTGTCTTCGAAGCGCTCGCCCAAGGCGCGATCACGCTCGACATGGCCCAGGCCTATGGAGCGATCTCCGACATTGATCGTCAGGCACACGTCTATGCCGAGCTGCAGGATGCCTGGTACCAAGTCACGCCAGAGACGATCCGCCGCATGGTGCTCGATGCCACTGTTCGTGGCTCCGATCCGCGCGCGGTTCTGGTCGGGCGCGATGCGTACCTCGCTGCAGGTGGCCGCATCGAACGCGAACTCTTCGACGACGAAGCCAGCGAGAGTTGGATCGATGTCGTGCTGCTCGAAGACCTTGCCCAGAAAGCGATGGATGATGCTGCGAAAAGGGTAGCTGAAGAACACGGACTTGCCTGGGTGCGACCCACGCTTGGGAACTATGTCAGCCACGACCTCGTCGAGGGTCTCAACCGGCTTCCATGCGAACCGGCTCCGCTCACCGAAGAGGAGGCCCGCGAGCTCAGCGAACTTGAAGCGGACTACGACCGGACGGCGGCCATCCTCGAAGATGAGGACAGCGACGAAAGCGAGGTCGCGAAGGCGGAAGAAGAACTTGTCTCGATCGACCGCGCGATGCGCGATCTCAACGATTGTCCGCCGGTCCTTGCCGACGAGCTCAAGTCGGAGGCTGGAGCCTTCCTTGTGCTTTCTCGCAATGGTGAACCGGCATTGGTGCCGCAGTACTACACGGAGGCAGAAATCATCGACGAGGATGACGGAGTAGTCGAATCGGTGGATGCAGGTGCCGAATCCAAGCGCAAGAGCGGTGCGCTTTCGCAGCGCCTGCTCGACGAGCTCGCGATGCAGCGTCGCGATATCCTGGCAATCCACTTGGCCAACGATCCTGCGCTTGCGCTCGACTTCATGGTCTTCACGCTCGCAGATGCCGATGGGCATGACTGGCGCGCGAAGAAGGCATCGACGCTGGTCGGCTCGGTAGCATCCGGACCGGTGACCGGTTTCGAGGCCAAGGATGCGCCCGCAAGCGCAGCGCTTGCTGAATTCGCCGCTACGCTCGACGAGAGCTGGCGCGCCGGTGAGACCGATGTCGAGCGGTTCGAACGCTTCCGCGCATTGAGCGATGAAGCACGTTCCGCCTGGCTCGGCCATGTCGTATCCCGCACCCTGGTCGCGAGCCTTGCCTGTGTAGGCGATCGCTCGGCACCGCTGCACGAGATCCTCGGGTCGCTGCTTGAGATCGAAACCGCGCATTGGTGGCGGCCAACGGCGGCGAACTTCTTCGATCGTGTGGCCAAGGCGCGCACACTCGAAGCGCTCGATGCAGCAGGCGGCGCTGAACTCGTCAGCCGCTATGCAGGTTCGAAGAAAGCAGAACTGGCGAGCGCAGCTGAACGCATCTTCTCCGGCAATTTCATCGGAGAGGCGGATGTGAAGACGCGAGCGGGAGCGTGGGTGCCGGAGATCATGCGCTTCGGTTCACCTGAGGAACCGGTCGAGGATGAAACTGCGGACCCGGCTGATGACGAGACCGTGAACGAAATTGCCGAGCAGGCTGCCTGACCCCTCCTGACAGGTCCAGGTCACTCGGCGGGCGGTTCGTCCCTCTCGGGACGGGCCGCCTTTCTTCATGTCAGTTTTTGGGCCGGAACCTGTCAGTCTGCTTTTCGGTTTGGGTAGTACAGAAGCTGCCATTCCGCTCCCGACCCAATTGCAGAAGTTTACCTAGGCCAATCCGACAGGTGGCTCGTCCCTGCCAACCAGCGCCTAATCGACATCAAGATTATCGCGCATCTTCAGCAAGGCTTTACCGAAGCACTCCAGATCGTTGAGCTCCAAACCAGAGAGCAGTCTCTCATATGTAGCGTCCGCCTCCTTGCGCAATGCTGGCAATAACTCGATTGCAGCAGGCAGCAGGTGTACGTGCCATACGCGCCGATCATTCTGCGCACTTCGTCGTTCGACCAGCTCCATTTTCTCAAGCCTATCGATTGCCTGACCAATGCTGGCGCGCTCGAGGTCCAGCCGCTTTGCCAGCTGCGTCTGGGTCATTCCGGGTGTCCGGTAGACATAGGCCAAGGTGCGCCACTGCGTGCGAGTGAGGCCAAACTGTTCGACCGAAAAATCAAAATTGCGCCGCAATCGCGAGGTCACATCCTCTAGCAGAAATACGAACCGATCAGTGTCGGTCAGAAAGCTCTCTGCGGCTGCGTCAGCGTCTTGTTTCGAGTTCGATACCATCATCGGACCCATACCAGCCCTCTGAACAAAATAAAATTCTTTACTGTAAAGTGCATTACAATGTAGCAACTGACAGTTATGTCAGACAACGCGCAAACCATCAGAGGCCATGAGGCGATCACGCTCGCCGCCGAGGTCTCAGGAGACGAAAGTGCACCCCCCGTCCTGCTGGCGCATGGCGGCGGACAAACCCGCCGCGCTTGGAAACGTGTCACCGGTGAGCTCACCTCGGCTGGCTTCCGCGTCATTGCGCTTGATTTGCGCGGTCATGGTGACAGTGCGTGGTCCGAAGACGGCTCCTATGACCTGCGCGATTTCGCGTCTGACCTCGTTGCGGTTTCGTCGCAGCTTGATCGCAAGCCTGCGGTCGTGGGTGCATCGCTTGGCGGGCTTGCAGGAATGATTGCCGAGGGTGAACTTGCTTCGGGCAGCTTCGCTTCACTCACTCTTGTCGACATAGCACCGCGGATGGAGCCAAGCGGGGTCATGCGTGTGGTCGGCTTCATGGAGAAGCATATTGATCGCGGGTTTGCTTCCCCACAAGAAGCGGCAGAAATTATCGCCAGCTACATGCCGCATCGCCAGAAGCGCGGGGCTGGAGGAAACCTCAAACACTATTTGCGGCAAAAGGCCGATGGACGCTTTTATTGGCATTGGGACCCCCAATTTATCCGCAACATAATGAGCGAAAAGCGATTGGACCCAGAGCATCAAGAAAGACAGTTTGAAGGGTTGAGCAAGGCGGCGGCGAATCTGTCGCTCCCGCTGCATCTCGTTCGCGGGGGATCGAGCGACCTCGTCTCTGAGGAGTCAGTCACGCACCTAAGAAAAATGGTTCCCCATGCCGAATACACAGACATTGCCGGTGCAACGCACATGGTGGTCGGGGATTCCAACGATGCATTTTCGGCGGCGATTGTCGGCTTTCTCAAACGCCATCATGGCACGACGGAAAAGGCTACATGACCAAGGAGCCAGCCCTTATCGAGCGCGAACAGCTGGAAGAGATGTTGCGCATCGCGCCCTTCCACCAATGGCTGGGCGTCGAGATCAAGTCGCATTCAGCCGATCAGCTTCAGCTCCTAATGCCATGGCGCAATGAGATTGTTTCCAACCCCATGTTAGGCGCTGCTCACGGGGGCGTTCTGGCGGCTCTTATCGATCTTACCGGACTTTACACACTCCTTGCGATGGGGACGATGGTCAAAGCGACCGCCGATCTAAGGGTCGATTATCATCGTCCTGCCACATCAGGGCCGCTCACGGCGACGGGGCGCATTGTGAAGATTGGGCGGCAGATATCCGTTGCAGAGACAAACATTACTGGCCCTGAGGGCAAGCTCGTAGCAAGTGGCCGGGGTGCCTATACATGCTGAGGCGCGGAGCCCTGTCTTGGCTCGCCATTTGCGCGCTCGCTCTGGCAGCGTGTTCGGACAACTCGGAAACTGTCGATGCGACCGAACCGGCGCAATTAGAACTACGCCAAGTCGAAACGATCATCGTAAAGCCTGAACTCTTGGCAGAGCCGGTAAAGGCATTCGGCACCATCGCGGCAAAGCAGCGCAGCGCAATTGGTGCCTTGGCCGAAGGGCCTGTCGAACGGATATTCGTCAAAGTCGGCGACCGGGTAACACGCGGGCAGCCGCTCTTCCGAATTCGTCAGGCTGATTACCAAAGGCGCGTCGCAGAAGCTCAGGCGGCAGTTGATCTAACCGACGCACAAGCGATTGAGGCAGAGCGCCGATATGAACGCGTGATCGCGCTGGCCCCCAGAGGTTTCGTTTCAAAAGCGCAAGTCGACGCTGCCGAAACCGAGTTGGCCGTTGCCCGTGCGCAGATGGCCCAAGCCGAGGCCGTTCTTGGGACCGCAAAGCAGGCGCTCAGTGATACGATCACGCGCGCACCTTATGACGGCGTTGTAACGGCAAGATTGGTCGATGAGGGCGTTTATCTCAACAACCGGTTTTCGACGGGCGGGCAATCCGCAGCGCTTGAATTGCAGGAGATTGGGACTGTCGCGGCTATCGTAAATGCCCCGCAGGAATATGTGGATTCCTTCCGTCGCAATATGCCCGCTCGCGTGTTTATCGAAGGGTTCGATGAGCCGTTCGATAGCATCGTTTACATCATTAATGACCGCGTCGATCCGGAAAGCCGAATGGTTGAACTGCGGCTTCCGATCAGCAACCCGAATTATCGGATTAGCTCGGGGTTGGCCGCACGTGCTTTGATTGAAGTTTCTCCCGAACCGGCGATCATCCTGCCGGGCACCGCCATTCAAGGCGACAATGCATCCGCTATTGTATTGGTGGTCGAAGACGGCAAGGCGCAGCGCCGCGAGGTAACCTACGAGAGTATCGATCTTGACAGAGTTCGCGTCCAGTCGGGGTTGAACGAGGGAGACGAGGTCATACTCAATCCTCCGGCCACATTGCGTGTAGGCGCTCCAGTCAAGCCGCGCCGCACGCCAAGCGAAACCTAATATGTGGTTAGCCGACGTATCAATCCGGCGACCGGTCTTTGCGACGATGCTGATTGCATCGCTTGTCGTGCTTGGCATTGTCTCTTTTGGCCGTCTTGGCGTTGATCTCTTCCCTGAGGTCGAGTTTCCCTACGTATCCGTTACCACCACTCTGCCCGGTGCTTCTCCGGGAACAGTCGAGACTGAAGTCACCGATATTATTGAGGAGCAGCTCAACACCATATCCGGCCTCAAAAAGATGCGATCCATCAGCGCCGAAGGTGTCAGCATCGTCAATCTGGAGTTCGAGCTTGAGGAAGACGCAGACCTGAAAGCGCAGGAAGTTCGCGACAAGATATCCCGGCTGGGAGGGGACCTGCCCGCTGATGCTGAGCCACCGGTGATCGAAAAAGTTGATCCTGATGCAGCACCGATCCTTTCGGTGCTCCTTTCCGGCGACTTGCCGATCCGTGATCTAACCACATTCGCCGATGAAGGGGTCAAAGAGCGTTTGCAGCGGGTTCCCGGTGTCGGTTCGGTTGAGCTGGTCGGTGGGCGCGAGCGCGAGATGCGCATATGGCTTGATGCATCAGCAATGCGAGCGCGCGGAGTGACAGCGGATGATGTGCTGTCCGCGATCCAGCGCGAGAACGCAGAGCTGCCGGGCGGGCGGCTGGTAACCGATGGCCGGACCCGGCAGTTCGGTATTCGCACATTGGCCGAGGCGACAAATGCGGCGGAGTTTGCGGCGATCCCGGTAGCCTATCGGCCCAATGGGCAAACGGTGCGCATTGGCGATATCGGTCGAGTGGAAGACTCTGTCGAAGACGAAGATAGCTACGCTCAGCTCGACGGTGAACTCGGCGTGGTACTCGAAGTGCGCAAGCAAAGCGGCGAAAACACAGTCGCCGTCGCCGAACAGATACGCGCAGAAATCGAGAACATTGAAGCCACCGATTCCGAAGGGGTGAACTTTGTCATCGCACGTGACACCTCGCGATTTATCGAACAGGCGATTGGCGATGTTCTGTTCGACCTCTTTATCGCGGTGCTGTTGGTTGTGGCAGTGACCTTCCTGTTTCTGCTGAGTTGGCGTGCGACGATCATTGTGCTGCTCGCCATTCCAACCTCAATCGTTGCCACCTTTGTTGCCTTTGCAGCGTTCGATTTTACCATCAACATGATCACTCTGCTGGCGCTGACGGTCGCGATCGGCCTGCTGGTCGATGATGCAATTGTCGTGGTCGAGGCAGTGCAAAATGATGTCGATGAAGGCGTTGACGCCACCGAGGCGGCGCACTCGGCAACCAAACGCGTGGCGTTAGCGGTCTTGGCCGGGACATTTGCGACGTTGGCGGTATTTGTGCCGATCGCCTTTATGGAGGGGATCGTTGGGCGGTTCTTTTTCCAATACGGGCTTTCAATCGTCTTTTCGGTCAGCGTGTCGATGCTGGTCGCCTTCACGCTGACACCAGCCATGTCGGCCCGGCTGCTGCGCCCCGAACATCCCGAGAGTGGCTGGCTAGGCAGGATCGAGAATTTCCATGTCGGGATGCGCAAACGCTACGAACGGTTGGTGGGATGGGCGATTGACCGCCGTTATCTGGTACTCGGAGGCGCGCTCGCCAGCGTGTTTATTGGCGGACTATTTGCATCCCAAGTTCCCAGCACATTCATGTCGACCACTGATCGGTCCGAATTTCTGACAACGGTTAAACTGCCACTCGGAACGGGCATTTCGGGCGCGAAGGAAGCTGCAAGGCAGGTCGATGAAACCTTACGAGAGCACCCTGAGGTTGACCTCGTATTTGTAAGCGCAGGCAGCGGCAGCAACCCGAAGGTGCACGAGCTCGATATCTATGTCGGCCTATCGCACAAACGCTCCCGAGATCTATCACAAGATGATCTGATGACATTTGCCCGCGATGCGCTTGGCGAAAGTGTGCCAAGCGCACGCGAAATTGCCATCGGCGAGGTTCCTTGGGTATCCGGGGCAGGTGTTGGACAGACCGCCATTGAGCTAATCATCACGGGACGGGATTCCGCCGCAATCAACGACTATGCCCAATTGCTCTCAGGCGAGCTTGCTGCTCAATCCAATTTTGTCGATGTGCGATCAACTTTCGAAGGTGGGCGTCCAGAATTGCAAATTGTGGTCGACCGCGACCGAGCGGCAGATTTGGGAATTTCAGCTCGCAGCCTAGCTGCTGCGTCTCGCACCCTTATCGGGGGCAGTGATGCTGGCACATTCAACGATCAAGAGCGCCGATATGATGTGCGGGTCCGCCTTGATGAAAGCGCGCGGCAAAGCCTTTCCGATGTCGAAACACTGCCATTGCGCACGGGGCAAGGAACGCTTGTCGACCTCGCTTCGGTTGCCACGGTTGAAGTGAACCAGAGCGCCGCAGAAATAGAACGGATTGATCGATCTCGCCAGATTTCAGTATTGGCAAACACCGCGCCTGGTGTGCCTTTAAGCGTCGCCGTTTCACAGGTTGAAGATTTGCTAGCCGCGAACCCGCCCCCCGCTGGATTGGCCACCCAAATGGAGGGCACCGCCCGCCGTTTGGCCGAAACGGGCGAGGCCATCATCTTTGCCTTCGGACTGGCGCTTGTGGCGCTCTACATTGTGCTGGCGAGCCAGTTTAACAGCTTTGGTCAGCCGATAATCATTATGCTGACCGCGCCGCTATCATTCTCCGGAGCGTACTTTCTGATGTGGGCCACAGGCGAAGAGATGAGCTTGTTCGCGCAGATTGGGATGATCGCGCTGATGGGTATTGTGATGAAAAACGGTATCCTGTTGGTCGATCTCGCCAATCAGTATCGCGACCGAGGCGATGAGGCTGGCGCTGCGATGCGCAGTGCCGCCCCAGAGCGTCTACGACCCGTGCTGATGACTGCGCTGGCAGCCGTCTTTGGAATGCTACCTGTGGCCCTCGCGCAATCCGACGCCGCCGAATGGCGCAACGCAATGGGGTTCATCATCATCGGAGGTTTAACGACCTCGACTTTCCTCACATTGCTCGTCGTTCCTGCAGCATATGCGGCCTCGGCGGACTTGAGGGGCGGCGTAAGTAAGCTACGTACAAAACTTGCGAGATTCTCGTTCATCCGTTCTAATTCTGGCGCATAGGAAGGAGCGATCTGGGATGATCTTCCCGACTGATCTGCGTCATGAGATAGTCGCGCAGAATCCCTACACCTATCGCTAGACAAAGGCTGGCAATAGCGATCAGAGCCGCCTGCTTTTTCGCGGCGGAGCGGACGCCAGTCCAAGCGAGACTGGCGTTCCATAGCGGTCAGATCTCGGTCTTTTCAGCGAGCGTGAGAGCGTCCTCAATGTCAACGCCTAGATATCGAACGGTGTTTTCGATCTTCGAATGACCAAGCAAGATTTGGATCGCCCTTATGTTGCCTGTGGCCTTGTAAATGATCGAGGCCTTTGTGCGGCGAAGCGAATGGGTTCCATACTCTTCAGGCATTAGGCCAATCCCTTTTACCCACTCGTCAACCAGTCGAGCATACTGTCGCGTGCTCAAGTGGCGAGTGGCATCAACTCGGCTCGGAAAGACGAAGTCCTCAACGTCACCTCCTCTGAGCTCCAGCCACGCGAATAGACTTGCACGTGCGTCTGTCGCAATCTCGAACTGAACAGGCCGACCAGTCTTGCGCTGCGTGATCATCGCTCGTTTCCTGATTTCGGGACCGCTCACCAAGTCGCCGATTTTCAACTCAACGAGATCGCAACCACGCAGCTTGCTGTCGATTGCCGAGTCGAACAACGCCCGGTCTCTGATGCGCTCTTCGCGATCTAGGAAGAAGCGAATGGCCCAGATCTGCTTCTGATTGAAGGGGCGTTTGGGGCCAATCTTCGCGCCGAAATTCCAAGGCACTCGGTTTTGGGCAGCAGGGTCGAATTGTAAATAGGTCATCTTCGTTCTCCTAGGCCGGAATGGCCTCGGAGAATGTCTGCTTTCGGGCGCTAAGATCTCGAATGGCTACGTCTTGGTTTGGGGCGCATATCCGACATAACTGAAGGAGAGGAGAGAGAGCTTCGTCTTTCCTGAGCCGGGAAATCTGTGTCCCGGTCATCAGGAGACCTCCAATGATTAAGTCACGCCGCACAGCTTCGATATCGCCAGCTCAGCGCATCACTGCCGCCATTATTGAAAAGTTTGAAGAGGGAACCAAGCCCTGGGTCAAGCCGTGGCGCGGCGTGCCGCTTTCTCGCCCGCTGCGCTCCTGCGGGACGCCGTATCGCGGCATGAATACCTTCTGGCTCTGGATGGTTGCTGATGCCTGCGGCTACGCCTCACCATACTGGATGACATATCGCCAGTGCCAGAAACTCGGTGGTCAGGTCCGCAAAGGCGAGAAATCGACCATCGCGATTTTCTACAAAAGCTACACCAAGGAAGTCGAAAACTCTGAAGGTGGGCAGGATACGGAGAGCCGGCGCGTGCTGAAAGCCTATTCAGTCTTCAATCCCGACCAGTGCGATGGCCTCCCCGAATTCTACCATCCCAAGCCACTGGTTGCCGCGCTTGAGCCCGAAGGCCGCGAAGAGCGGCTCGATGCCTTCTTCGCTGAGATCGACGCAGACTTGCGCCATCACGGCGCGCAAGCCTACTACGAGCCACTGCGTGATCGCGTCACCATGCCGCCAGCCGAACTCTTCGAAGCCTATGACCATTACTACGCAACACTTGCGCATGAGCTGTCGCACTGGACTGGACATTCTTCGCGACTCGATCGAGGCCTCAAGAACCGCTTCGGCAGTGATGCCTATGCCGTCGAAGAACTTGTCGCCGAGCTGTCCTCCGCCATTCTTGGTGCCGAACTGGGATTGCCCGTCTCGCATCTCGATCATCATGCTAGCTACATCGCGTCCTGGCTCAAGATTCTTAAACAGGACGGGCGCGCAATCCTGACTGCGGCCGCAAAGGCCGAGGAGGCAGCCACCTTGCTGCTCGAAATGGGCGGTCACCAATCGAGTGCCAATGAAGCTGATGTCGAATTTTCTGACGCAGCCTGAATAGGAGATTGAACTAAAGCAACTCCGTCAGCCAGCCCGCACGTACTGGCACTTGCCTTCACACCGAGTCAGTTTGGCCTTGCCGAGCGCTCCCGAACCGATCCTGGATCACTCCCAGACCACTCTTGCACCACTCCGACACGATCCCGCACAGCCTGTTCGCTGGTCCTCGTGCCCTGGACCGGTCAGGTCCCGCAGCAACCCGCGCAAGGCTGCGGCCCGTGTGGCCCGCGCCAGCCTTGCCTTGCGGGGTTTCCCGCTGACGCGGTGCGGTGGTCCCTTGTCCCGGTCCTTTTCGGACACGGCGAACAGGCCCGCGCGGAAATTCCTCCGTCGGCATTCGCCGGTCTCAGGAGGACTAAAGATATGTATGACAGTTTCGCCGCCCAGCTTGCCGGCCTCGATCTATCCGGCTTCTCGATCACGCCTGCCCCTTTCAACGAATGCGACTTCCCTTGCGAGGAAGCCATGTCTCACACGCTTGGAGCAGTCTGGTCAGATCTGTTCGCGCTGTTTGCCGACACCGCGCTCGAGGCCGACGCCGAGGATCTCGCCTGGGGCTTCGTCAATCTCTTTCACCGTGCAGCCAGCCGCAAAACAACCCAAGTAGATCGAGCTTCGGATGAAATTCGCGCCCTATTGGCATCCGCAGACGGCTCCGAAGTGCATTCGTCAAACCTCGAGGAACAGACCCTGCGTGCCCAGTCGGCTGAAGCCAGCATGCAGGTTTTCGAGCAGATGCGTGAGGTTGCAGCAGGTCTCTATCGCGACGAAACCGGTTCCTCTTGGAAGCCCGTATCGGGATCGCGTGCGCGCCACTCGAAGAACATGACATCGGCATTGATTGATGCCCGCGATTTTTTGCGCGTACGCAAGGAACGTCGTCAGGCTGCACATTCACCCGAGGGTACTCCGGTCGTGTTTGCCGGTGGTCGCAACCGCTTTGAAAGCGAGGCTGAAGCCAAGACCTACGCGGGCAACATCTGGGCTACGCTCGACAAGGTTCGCGAGGTCGTTCCTGACCTGTTTCTCGTACATGGCGGAGACGGCAAAGGAGCTGACAGATTGGCTGCGTCCTGGGCCGAGCGCCATGAAGTGCAGCAGCTAACATTCGGGCTTGAGCGTCGTCTGGGTGCTCGTGCAGGGTTCAAGCGCAACGAGCAAATGCTCGGTCTTAGTCCTCGCTACGTGGTGGCATTTCCGGGCAACGGCGTGACCGAACGCCTGGTGATCGAAGCCAAGAAGCAGCGCATCACGGTTGTTGATCGTCGCGGGCCGTTGGGCACTAGTCCCGCTTGACGGGGAAAGAGCAACTAAACCTCTTGGATGATCAATTCCCAATCGCCGAAGAAGGGCGGCCCCATTCAAGGCCGCCCATGAGGCGCAGAACTCATTGCTGCTCCGAGTCCTACGGGTCGCAATGGCAGGGGAGTACCGAACGCAATCAATTCCATTGTAGGGTTATGAAATGCCCGAATGGATACGCCTCTGAACAGCTTCATTGCTCATCGCGCGTAACCAGCGCGCCTGTGCAGCAATCTTCCTGGACGGACGCGGTTACTGAAAACTGCGGCGCGGCACTTATCGTTCCCGCATCCGATTTTCCAAGCTACAAGATCGGCAATGCAACTCGATGACCTTCTTCTTCGCTACTTTGCCTCGACCAATTTGTCTAACGTGGCGCCAGACACTTTGGCTGCCGGGATCGAGCATTGCCGGGTCGACCTCGGTCTCGAGCAAGACAGGGACAAGCGCTTTGCACTGTGGTCGTTCTTGCACATGTTCGGGTCGGCCCCCGACCTCGACGTGGCGTTCGACAACGAGGAAGACCGGGAGGCTGCGCGCAACTTCATGGATCTCCTGGCGGCATCGGGAGGCGATGGTGTAGGTTGATTGAAGAGGGGTCACGCGAGCCTTCAGACCCGCACCCGATACCCATCCGGCTTTCTTCGCGAACAGTCCTGAACCAGGTCAGCTGAGGAGCCGCAACCCGTTCCTTTCCGACCGTGTTGTCGCGCTTCGCGCGCCTGCCCGCACCACCCGTCATGAACAGGTTCCCCTTAGAGCTTCGCTCCTGCGGTGCAGTCCTCCCATGCCCTGCTTCTTCTGGATGTTCGCAAGCCGGAGATGGTCTCCGGTTTGAGGAACTGAAGGAATACACCCATGACCAATATCGCAATCCTCACCGGCCGCATCGCTCGCGATCCCGATACCCGCGAGACCAAGGGCGGCACCAACGTCACCGGGATCACCGTAGTTACTGATCGCCCCGCGCGAGACAAGGATGGCAAGACCTACAAGGACGAGAACGGCTACACCGCTAAGGAAAGCGAATTCCACCGTGTGACCTGCTTCAATGGCCTCGCCAAGACCGTCGGACAGTTCTGCTCCAAGGGCCAGCTGGTCAGCGTCCAGGGCCGCATCCACTACACCCAATGGGAAGACAAGGACGGGGTCACACGCTATGGCACAGAGATCCTCGCCGACAAGGTCGACTTCCTCTCAAGGGGCAATGGCTCCGGCGAGAACGACGAGAACAAGGATGCTCCCGAGATCGACTGATCTAAGTCATCCAGCCTCCCAAGAAAGGGCTCTGTCCAAACCGGATAGGGCCCTTTCTCGTATTCACTATCAGTGGCTTTGAGCTGTGCGTGATGCGGAGGCTTGCTTTTGAACAAGCCGCTTTATGGCTTCCTCTTCGCCGAGTTTTCCGAGCTCATTTGCAACTTCGGATAGGCCCCTCTTTGAGAAGGTTTCTAACCCCGTTCCAAGAATAACCTGGCCCAGTTCAATGGCTGCCTGTTTCTCGAGTTCTTTCTGACGTTGGTCGAGTGCCAGCCTGTCGGCCTCCAGTTTCTGGAGTGCGGCTACAGCGCTTCGTTTCGATGGCATTGAGGATACTTCTTTCTTCCCCTCCGATGACCCTCTCCTCGGCTGACGTGGACTATCACCCGTCCTGTAGGAAAGCGATTTCCCCCTTGGTTTTCGCGAATACCTGAGATCGAACGGGAGGGGAGTCTAGCTCACGGACTTTCAAGGATGATGGGCGTGCAGCTGGCGCGTCAAGGACGGCGGGGCCCCACTATTTTGGCGTCCCTTCGCTTCGCTGCAGTCCGACAAAATCGTTGCCCCCACAGCCGCTTGGCGGTCGCCCAGCCGGGCGATCCCTGACCCGCCAACCGAACACCCATCTGCCTTCCTCTCGTCGTCTTACCGACAAATATCAGGAGGATTTCATGACTGCACTTGCATCGTTTCAATCAAACTCGAACAGCTACTTCGAAGCACTGGCCACTGCCGAACGGCGGGCCTTGCACAGCTTCTTCGACCAGCACGTCGTGGAAGATAATGACCTAGGATACTTCGCCCTGGACGAGGGTGACTACAACGCCTTGCCGGCGCATCTGGCCAGCCGGGTGGTGCACACGGTGCACGGCGCAATGCTCGACGAGTTCTGAACGTCCGATGGGGCGGGAGCCGGTGACGGTTCCTGCCCCTTTTTTGTGTTCGCCGGTGGAAGAAGAGAGAGTGGTGAGGAGCGGTGCTGGTGACGCGCTCGGTCCCGCACCACCTGCGGCGGCGCTCCTGCGGGCGCGGCGTATATGGTCCCGGCCCCGCATGCACTCCTGAGCGCCAACGGGTCGAAGCGGCGCGAGGCTGACGGGAGCGACAAACCCCGCTCCCTTATCTCGCACGCGCTTCTTTGCCGTTAGCTTATCAGGGGTGCGTCTTGGCTGGGATGCTTGCTTCCGAACTGGCGCTTGCGGTTCGCTTCAGCGTCCCGGGCTGTTGCTTTCGCTCGATTGGCACGGATGCCAATGTCCGTTCAAAACCCATTCCCGTCGTTTCTGGACTTAGACCTCGCAGTGGGAAAACGGTAGCACACCGTACGCAGCGGGGCTGGCAAGTAAGATCATGAAGTTTATCATGAATTTGGCAATGTCCACTTCTGTGCCAGTCGTGTGCCAATGGCTTTATCGACTGTGCCAGAGTGTGCTGAATTCACTTAGCACATTGAATTTCTGTCCTAATTTTCCAGTTTCCTACACCCTATTGCGCGTGCCAGAGTGGCACTCGCTTTTCCGAAGAGTGAACCAGGTTCTTTTTAGCAAAGGGAACTTGGATTCATGCAAAGACATCATCGTTTTGTGACCTATGTCACGCCTCTCATTGCCGAGTGGATTAAAGCTCAGGCCGATGAGCGGCGGGTAAGTTCAAGCATCGTGATTGGCGATTGCATTTTTGATGCCTGGCAGCGTGACACGGAAGCCGATTTGAGGACGCCAGCGACCGATCCGGTTCGCCAGAACATCTTCATCACCGTAGCTTTGGATGCGCTGCTCACGCACCATTCTGTGCCCAATCTGCGCGAGCAGACTGTCGCGGCCTATCAGCTCCGGCTGGAGCGTTTGGGGCTCGTTGCGCCGCGCCCGCAAGGGGGCCACGATGAAGCATAATCTCGTCAACTTCACTCGTGGAAGCCAGCTGCTTGGGCACTTTGGTTTCATGTTCGCAGCCGGGCTCAAAGGCCCGCTGATCATCACCCTGCTTGTCATTCTAGGACTGATCTATTGGGAGGTTACAAGCGGCCTCAGTGACCACCAAACCTACCTTGTCTGGATGCATATCTATTCGTCCTTCTTCGCGTTCATGGAGTTCGATCCCGACAAGCTTGTGAACCTCACCTTGGCTGATGGAAGCATGGTCGCGTTCCCGCTCAGCGTAGTGACAGAATACCCACCCATGAAGGAGGCAATGACCGCATTTGAGGGGGCGGTTGAGGCTGCGCTTGTCACCTCGGCGTGGGGTCTCGTTCCTGCCTTCATTGCCTTTTGGTGGGTCGCTGAACATTTCGGTTGGCGCTCCAAGCAAAGGAAGCATGTGCGCGGCGCATCGCTTGCAAGCCTTGCTGAACTGGAAGGCGAAATCGACGATCACAATCGCCATGAACGCGCTCGCGAATATGGCAGCAATTTGGGATGGAGGTGGCGGCTTGCAGGCAGCAGCGCGTTAGCTTCAGCCGGTCTCTACAGCTCCGCGCACCTTGCAGGCGTGAGCTGGCCCTGGCGTAAAGAGCAAAGTCACACCATGCTGGTCGGCACGACAGGCACGGGCAAAACGGTCGCCCTTTTCGAGCTCCTTTCCGAAATCAGACAAAGAGGCGAACGTGCGGTCATTTTCGACCTGACCGGCGCCTTCATCGAAACCTTCTTCGATCCCGAACGCGATATCATTTTGAACCCATTGGATACACGCTGCCCAAGCTGGAGCGTCTTCGATGATTGCACATCGCGCGCGGAGTTTCATGCAGCAGCGGAGTCGCTTGTGCCCCATGATGGAGGCGGCTCGGAACAGTTTTGGGTGCTCGCTGCGCGCACACTATTTGTTGAAACATGTATCAAGCTGAAAGAAGCAGGGCGCGGGACCAATGCCGCGCTTGCCGATGAATTGATGAATGCAGATCTCTCGGATCTGCACCGCCTGGTAGAGGACACAATGGCTGGACCGATCAGCACGCCTGCCGCTGCTCGCATGGCGGAATCGGTCCGCGCCGTCTTCAATGTGAACGCAAAAGCGATGCAAATGCTGCCTCAATCAGGGGACGCTTTTTCGGTGCGGCAGTGGGTGACTGGCGAAGGAAAACCGGGCTCCTTTCTGTTCCTATCCGCGCGCTATGTAGACATGAGCGTGCTCTCACAATTGCTGACGCTGTGGCTTGATACAGCAATCAACACGCTGATGACGGGTCGCCGGACGCGTGACCTGCAACTGTGGTTTCTGATTGATGAGCTCGGCGCGCTTCACCGCCTGCCGTCGCTCGAAAAAGGTCTGCAGACTGCGCGCAATTTTGGCGGTGCTATCGTGACGGGTGTCCATACCTTCGCGAAGCTCAAGGAGGTCTACGGCGAGAACATGGCAATGACCTTGTCCTCGCTTGCAAGGACCAAGCTTATCCTTGCAACTGCTGATCGCGAGACCGCCACATGGTGCTCCGACATTATCGGCCACCGCGAGGTTCGCGAGATGGAAGAAGGGTACAGCTATGGCTACAACAATGCGCGCGATGCGGTCAGTCTGACGCCGCGTCGGCAGGTGGTTCCGCTGCTTTTGCCTGATGAGTTTATGGGCCTTCCAAGCCTTGAGGGCTTCATCAAGTTCCCTGATGGTTTTCCGGCGGCGCCTGTCTCTTTGCAACCCCGAGATTGGCCGCGCCGGGCCGAAGGTTTTATCCCGTACGAGGATGCCAAAGGACCAACGTCAAAGGCAAAGGCTGAAACTCTCAAGGAAGGCGAGGAGACTTCCGAGGCTACGGCAAATAAGGGCGGAGAGGAAGGAGAAGACGGCGGCGATCCGCGCAAGATGAAGGAAGCCACGGATCGCAAGCGTGAGCCAGCGAAGCGTCCCAAAGCGCAGTCTCGCGCGCGTGACAAGAAGGTAAAGACTGACAAGCGAGAACGTTCGGGGTCTCGCTCTACGACAACCCTCAAACAAGCTGTTGAAGCCTCGCTCAGAAGCGAAAGAGCAGCCTCTTTGGGCAAGGTACAAGGCGAGCTTCCGCTTAGGGAGCAGCAAGTCGATGACCGTGAATCAGACGCTCTGAAAGAGCCTGCGCCTCGCACTGATCGGCCCGATCCTGACGCCGCGCAGCGTGAAGGTGAGCAACGAGCAAAGACGGATAAGACGCTTCAAGAAGAGCAGCAGCGTTCGCTCTTGGGCGGCGCGGCACGCGAAGAATATGATCACGATCTCGGCGACTTCGACGCTGAGATGTGATTGCGATAATCGGGGAGGACAGAGGGACTTGAATTGTGTGAGGCCTGCCCATGCTCTCCGTTGCCAATGTCCGCTCGTCCTCCGCAGCGGCCAACTACTTCGCATCCGACAACTATTACGCCAAAGCTGATGCTGATCGCTCGGGTGAATGGCTCGGTGAAGGCGCAAAGCGGCTTGGTCTAGAGGGGAAGGTATACGCCAAAGCCTTCGACGCTTTGTTGCGCGGTGAGCTCCCCGATGGAACGCAAGTTGGCAACCTTGGGCAGGCCCATAGGCCGGGCACCGACCTTACATTCTCTGTTCCCAAGAGCTGGTCGCTTCTTGCGCTTGTGGGCAAAGATGAGCGCATCCTCAGCGCTTATCGTGAGGCGGTTGTCGAAGCGCTTCAATGGGCGGAAAAGAACGCTTCCGAAACCCGCATCATGGCGCAGGGCAAGGTTCAGACCCAAAAGACAGACAATCTGGCAATTGGGCTTTTTCAGCACGACACCAATCGCAACCAGGAACCCAATCTCCACTTCCACGCCGTGATTGCCAATGTGACGCAAGGCAAGGATGGCAAATGGAGAACGCTCAAGAACGACAGGCTTTGGCAGCTTAACACCACACTCAATTCCATCGCGATGGCGCGCTTTCGCGTCGAAGTTGAAAAGCTCGGCTATGAAACCGGACTAACTCTCAAGCACGGCAATTTCGAAGCGCGCGGGATTTCGCGCCAGGATGTCATGGCCTTCTCTTCTAGGCGCCAAGAAGTGCTAGAAGCAAGGCAAGGTCCAGCCCTTGAAGCGGGGCGGATCGCTGCGCTTGATACCCGATCTGCCAAAGCGCCGATCGAGGATCGCGATACGCTTGGACGCATGTGGCAGGAAACCGCGCAGTCCATCGGGCTCGATCTAACTCCCACGGTTGAGCGCGCGCGCGTGCGATCCTCCATGCCAGAAAAGCCTCATTCGGGTTTCGCGACACTGGTGGAACGGGGCCGAGCTTTGCTTGCCAAGTTTGCGAGCCATGTTCGAGGGGCAGCTGAAGATCCATTGGTGCCCGCCTCGGTGCTTAAACAGGGCAAGCAGACGATCGCAGCCGCGCAAGCGGTTGCCTCAGCCGTACGGCATTTGTCGCAGCGCGAGGCCGCATTTGAACGTGAGGCACTTTACAAGGCAGCGTTGGATTTTGGGCTACCAACGACCATCGGAGCAATCGAAACGCGCACTCGCGCGCTCGTCAATTCTGGTCATCTTGTAGCGGGACGCGGCGAGCATAAGGGCTGGCTCGCATCGCGCGAAGCGATTGAAACCGAGCAGCGCATTATTACCGAGGTTCATGCGGGGAAAGGGCAGGTCACGCCTGGCCTTGGCGCTGAAGAGGCAGAAACCCGCGTGCAGGCCTCAGCCGAGATTGGACACGGCTTTAGACTGAATGACGGCCAAATCTCGGCTGCGCGCCTTATCCTCACTTCATCGGATCGAACCGTTGCGGTGCAGGGCGTTGCAGGCGCTGGCAAAAGCAGCGTGCTGGGGCCGGTTGCCAAAGTGCTCGGCGAAGAGGGACGGCCTGTCATTGGTCTCGCAATCCAGAACACGCTCGTCCAAATGCTGGAACGCGATACAGGGATTACATCACAAACGCTTGCCCGCTTTCTGGGGGGCTGGAAGCCTTTGCTGGATGATCCCTCCAATCGCACACTCAGAGCCGAAGCGAAGCAGGCGCTCGGTGGTAGCGTGCTCATTCTGGACGAGGCTTCCATGGTCGCCAACGGCGACAAAGAAAAGCTCGTGACGCTCGTAAATCTAGCCGGCGTCAATCGCTTGGTGTTTATGGGCGACCGCCAACAGCTTGGAGCTGTCGATGCCGGCAAGCCCTTTGCGCTCTTGCAGAAGGCTGGGATTGCGCAGGCCCAAATGAACACCAATCTACGCGCGCGCAATCCCGTTGTTCGCGAAGCCCAAGCCGCTGCGCAGAAAGGTGATGTTCGAACTGCGCTTGCCAAACTTGAGCCCTATACGATCGAAGCCAAAGGCGATGGCGCGATTGTTGCTGCCGAGCAGTGGCTTTCGCTGAAGCCAGAGGACCGAGCGCGCACATCAATCTATGCCTCGGGGCGCAGGATCCGCTCAGCTGTCAATGAGGCTGTGCAAACAGGTCTTCTTGCTAGCGGGCAGATCGGGCCGGAGAAAGCTCGGTTGGCTGTACTGGAGCGCGTGAACACCACTTATGAAGAGCTGCGCCATGTTGCAGCCTATCAGACCGGCCGCATTCTTGAGGTTTCAAAGAGACAAAAGGCGCTTGGTCTTATGCCGGGAAAATACCGCATCTTAGGCAGCGATCCGAAACGCAAAACGGTCACTTTGGAGAACGCCCGCGGGAAACAATTCAGCTTCGATCCTTCGCGGATAAGGGCAGACAAGGCCAATGACACTCTGGCTCTATTCAACGACCGACAGCTCGAAATCCATCGTGGCGACAAAATTCGCTGGACGCGAAATGATCACAAGCGCGGGCTGTTCAACGCTGACCAGGCAAAGGTCATTGCCATCGATAAGGGCAAGGTCACGGTTGAGACATCAAAGGGTGAGCATGTGACGCTTGGAAAGGACGATCCTATGCTGAAGCGCATCGATCTCGCCTACGCGCTAAACGCTCACATGGCGCAGGGCTTCACCTCAGATCGCGGGATTGCTGTTATGGACAGTAGAGAGCGCAATCTATCGAACCAAAAGACGTTTTTGGTGACGGTGACCCGGCTGCGCGATCATCTGACTTTGGTCTTGGACAACACTCAAAAGCTGACTGCAGCGGTTGCTCACAACAAGGGGGACAAAGCCTCTGCGCTTGAGGTGACATCGCGTCTGCGTGCTGCTGCGGCCAAAGGCGGCGGGGTTGATCAAATTGATCGAGGCGAGAGGAGCGCTGGCAATGAGCTAGAGCGTACTAAAAGTAGGACGCTTGACCGGGGAATCTGATGGCTGCTTTTGGGCCCCAATTTCGGTCATCAAACCATACCAGCTGATTTTCCAAAAGCCGCCGTTCCCCCACTTCCAGATATATCAGCTCTTCAGCCAAGCCTTCTGTTAGGGCGTGAAGTTTCGCAGTCCGTAGCGACGATAGCACTCTGTGAGGACAAGATTGGGCTCCTTCTCAGCCAGCCAAGTGCACTGCGCCACAGTGCCGATGCTGTAGGAAGCAATCGCCTTCGAGCGGTGGAAGAGATACAGGCTGAAGAATTTGTCTGTAAACACATAATCCAGACGACCGGGATCATGACTAAGTGAGTGGGATAGCTCATGAGCCATCGAGTTTATTGCAAGCGAACGCGTGCGAGGATCATCTGATTGCCAATTCGATCGGACCTCGTTCGTCAGATTGATCATCGACCCCGCGCCGGACCCATTATTTGAATTGCCCCCGCTTGCACCCCATCGGACCTGTGTGGACACGTAGGAGTATGCAGGATCCGAACCAAGCAATAGTGTAAGCACCGTGACCGAACTCACCCGACGCCCGAATGGTGACAGCGCGATTGGCTGGTCGATGGAGGTCAAGTTGCGGGCAAAAGTGTCGGACAACACTATTCGAGTGGCCTCATCGATAAGCGATCTCATCTCTTGCGCTTCGACTGTTCCCGCGTCTGCTTCGGGTTGCGCCGCAACAAACGACGGAGTGTCGCTGAAGGAAGATGAGGCTGTGAGCGGAGCGGGCTTCCCTGCGCACGCCGAAAGCGAGATCGCCACCGCGACGATTCCCAGATAACCCAAAAGTCTCTTCTCATGCGAAATTATCATATCCGATGCCCCCCTCTTCTATGCCCCAAGCGTTCTTGACAAGTTCTCTCCTGCTGAGCTTATCCCAAGGCGTCGAGAAGGTCAGCTGTGTCGAAGTTTAGCAGAAACTGCGCATACGATGACTTGAATAGGTCCGAGACGTAATCGGCCAGCTGAACGTCGCTGCGACTATGCTCATTGCCCTTCGTCAATTCGTAGCTGCGCGATTTGGTCGTCGCGAAGAGAAAAAGCGTATGGAAATAGACGGCACTGATATACCTGCGCTCAGCCAGCTCACTCGCTTCGGTAGATTTTGCTCCGCCTCTGAAGTCTTTCAAAACTTTGCTGTCGATATTGACGATGATCTCAGAGAGCTTGTCGTCGTCGAGCACAGGGTAGACCACTTCAGAATAGTCCATCCCGACACCCAAAGCCTCAATTTCGTCCCACGATTTGACACCATCACCGCCTTCCTTGGAGCAAAGCACAAGCTCTGGGATCCCAAGCGGTGGAGGCGCGTCGTCTTTTTTGCGCGGCGGCTTGCGGTCCGGGTCTGAGATTTTCACCAAGACCGTTTCTGTGAGAGGCCCTCGGGGCGACGATAGACTTGCCGTCATTTCGACAGCATCACCGACTTGCATTTCTTTGGAAGCACGTAGCCCGATCTTGATCGTTCCATCTTTTGGGCTGGAACGCGAGATATCGATTTCATCGCCATCACCACCCGGTAGAGGATCTGGATTATCTCCTCTCCCTCCTTCGCCTGGCTTCGCCAAGCTGATAGTCAACGAGCCTGGATCATCGCTGCGATCAAAATACTCGTTTTCGACGTCGGTCGCGAAGGCGATTGTCCGTGTGCCGCCTTTGGGCAGTTTGAAGAGTTTCAAACCGCCCTTTCCATCCTTCCCGCCCTTAACGTTGAAGGCAGAAGGATATCGTTTTGGATCGAAGGGTGGGGCCGCGCGCGGCTCGCTGTCCTTTCGCTTTTCATCCTTTTTGGGTTTGGCCTTCGCATCGCCCGGCTTGGCCTCTGGCAGGTCGAAAGTCTGACGCAAAATCTGCGTGAGAGCATCGTTCATCGGAAGATTGCGCGTCACCTCGCGCAGCATCTTTCCTGTATCCTCGCTATCCAGACTGAGGTTGGCTTTTCGACTCTTCGCAATATCGCTGAGCTCACTGTCTGCCAGCAATTTGCGCAAATGCGCTCGCAGGGCATCGGAGGTCGCACTATTTTTTAGGCGATCACGCGAGGCCATAAATAGCTCGTTGCGCACCCCGAGATGGAGCTGGGTGCAGTCAACTTGGATAAGAATGTAGTCCTTCAGCAGCGGCATCTTCAGGCTGCGGGTAATGAACTCGGACGTAAAGCTGCCATGCACCTGGCCATTGAGTGCGAACATCACCGACATGTCGTTCTTAAAATACTCGCGACGAATGTAAGCCTTCGTCTCTTTAACCCCCTTGCCGCGGGAGCGCGGGCTGAAGACATAGACGGTGAGCACGAGCTTACCGAATTCTTTGCTCGTATCCTCCAGCGAGAACTGCGCTTCGATTGTGCGGTCATCGCCCTCTAGCCGGCGTTTCAAGCCAGCTACGACAGTCACTGGGTTTACGTTATCAGGATAGCGCTCATTGTTGTCGACCGTGAGGAACGGCAGCGCAGGCTCGAAAAGGTATTCGTTAAGGCTGAGGTTGAGATCGCGTGAGATGATTGAACGCGCGCCGCGCGGTAGCTCGTAGGAGTATAGCTTAACGAAGGAGCCCGTCTTGAACATGCGCTCTTCAAGACCAAGATCAAGTTCATCGATTTCAACGCTCGGTATCTCGCCATCAATGACGAGATACTCGTACCAAGTGTTCTTGCGGTTGGCTGCGTCGACCAGATGTGGTGGATGCTGGCGTAGCAAGGTAAAGCCGAGAGGCTTCGAACCATCATAGCGCTTGCTCGCGATGAGCTGATAACGTTTCGTTCCGCAGAAGACGACTGCGCCTGAGCCGCCCATATTGTACTTTCCTTGTACGAAATGAACATCGTTCTTGTTGCCGCGAAGGAGCGAGAGAAAGGTGGTCGGAAAGTCCTCCGGCGCCTGGCCGACACCGTCGTCATAGATAAGAAGCGAAGTGTCTTTGCGCGGCCCGCTGGCCACGATCTGTAAATCGCGGGCCCGCTCGCGCCGAACTTGTCCAATGTCCCAGTTTTTGTGATTGGGAAAATATCGGTCCAGAGCTTCTGCAATGCTTTGAGGTGCCTCGGACGAGCGTGGATCGATACCGTCTTCGAGAACCTTCTTTTCAAGAATAGCGTCGATTCCGTTGGTTACCTTCTCGACTAACGCTGGCACTGGGTTGGCTTGCTGGTTTTCGACCACGCCATAGAAGGCCTCGTTGTCACCATAGGGGCGCCAATACTCAGCTTTTTCAGTCAGCAAGTACTTCTTTAGGATCCTGTCGACATCATCTTCGCACGATGCCGCAAGAAATTCATCAAAAAGCTGTTTCGCCTGCAAGTCTAAGCCCCCGATTTACGCTAAGTTGTACAGCCATCGATCAGGTCAGAAGATGGGTCAAGCCCGAAGACGAGCAACGATTGACAGCTCACGATTGCACCGTTCACTACTACTGGCTACAGACGCCAAAAGAATTCGGGGGTTTTTTTGCGTTTTCGGGTTACAGCTCGCACTATGCTGCATCTTGGGTCGGAACTCATTAGTTCCGATGCTATCGCTTTCTACGAGCTCATCAAAAACGCTCTGGATGCTCGATCGACAGCAATTACGGTCGATATTCTCCAGCGTTTGCCATTCGAGATTTATGACGAGATCATTCGCGAACTGGGCGAGGATCGAGAGACACCTGCCAGGATCCGTGAGCGCTTCATTCAGGAACTCGGCGATAAACGTCGCGACTGGGAAGAGTTAAAACAGTATGCGATGGCCAACCTCGTTGAGGGTTCACCGAAATTAAATAAGTTTCGCGAGAAGCTCAAACGCAGTCGGAGCCGCGCTCGCTTCCTCGATAACTTGAGGCACGCAAACCTCATCGAGATCGACGACAATGGGCATGGTATGTCACTCGAAATCTTGGAGGATGTGTATCTGACCATCGGCACCCGGTATCGTGCCAATGAACGCGAAGCCCAAAGTGAATCTGACGATCAAGTGATCCTTGGCGAGAAAGGTATCGGGCGTCTGTCTGCCATGCGGCTCGGTGAAATCCTCGAGGTGATTACCGGTGAAGACGGCAAAGACCATTGGAACCAGCTCGAGGTCGATTGGAACGATTTTGCGGACGCTCAGGAAGACGATCTCTCAAGCGTTGAAATTGAAGCAGGCTTAGGCCGGGAAAAGGACGAGGATGAGTACGGTACTCGTCTTCGCATTTATGCACTCCGCTCGGAGTGGAGCGTGGAAAAACTTCGGGACCTTGCGGTCAGGCAATTTTCGAAACTCACGGACCCGCTGAACGAAGATAGCAGGCTTCCGCTCACCCTTACTTTCAATGGCGAGCCGGTTGAGATACCGCGCTTCGCCGACTTTCTTCTGGAGCAAGCGCACGGTCACTTTACCGCGTCACTTGAGATCGATGACGACGGCGATGTCGGCGTTCAAGGGCTCATGGAATATCGCTTGCACGATCGGCAGCGTACGTTCTCGCTGTCCGCGCTCGAACTCGCGACAATGACCGGTGCGGACGTTGAGACGATCCGCCGGGTGGGCCCATTCGAAGTCGAGATCTATTGGTTCAACCGACGCATTCTCACTAAAATCGAAGGGATCGGTACGCTCAAGGTCGTCCGCGAGATTCTGAAGGAGTGGGCGGGCGGTGTCGCAGTCTATCGCGACGGTTATCGAGTTAACCCATACGGGAGCGCCGACGACGACTGGCTCGATCTTGATCGCGATGCGTTCTCGACCAGTGGTTTCAAGCTCAACCGCGGGCAGATTATCGGCGGCGCGAATATCACGTCGCGCGGCAACCCTTTCCTGATTGACCAGACCAATCGCGAAGGCTTGAAAGATAACAGCGAACAACGTGCTTTTCGCGATATTCTCGCTGGCATGACGGAGATGTACCGTCTCTACCTTGTCGAAATCGATCGCGACATTGCAGATGCGCGGCGCGAGACCGCGACAACGGCGCTAGAGCGCTTTCAGGACAAAGATGAGCGCCTGATGGAGCTCATCCCGATGCTCGAAGATGTATTGGGCGATCTTCCCGAGGCGCGCGAGCTCAAGAAGCATTTTGTCGAGCGGATTGAAGAGCTTCGCACTGCTGCCGATATAATGCAGCAGGTCGGTCGGAGTCAGGCCGAGGAGCGCGGCCGTGTCTTCCATCTGGCCAGCATAGGTTTGATGATCGAGTCGCTCGCACACGAGCTTTACCGCGCGACGAGTGCGGGACTTGCAACGATTGCGGATGCTCGGCGCTCCGATAACGAGAGATCGACGCAAAGTTCACTGCGCGTGCTGGGATCGCAGCTGCGCACGCTTCAGAAGCGTTTGAAGGTTCTCGATCCGCTATCAACAAATGCGCGGCAGACCAAGGAGCTCTTCGAACTGGTTTCCTGGGTGGATGAGATTGTCGCTGGCTATGCTCGTCGAAACCAATCGAGAAGTGTCGAGTTCGAGATTTCTGTGCGGCCAAAGAACGGCAAACTAACCGTCAAGGCCGTGAAGGGCATGTTCGTACAAGTTATCGAGAATCTGCTCGCGAACTCTGTCTTCTGGATTGATGCACAGCATAAGATTGATCGAAAAGCCGGTATCGTTGAGGACGATGCTGACAAGCCGATCGGGACAGTGAGCGTCGAGCTCGATCTGCGCACCAATCGTATCACTGTCACTGACACGGGTCCTGGAATTCCGGAAGAACGACGCGACCTGGTGTTCGAGCCGTTCTTCAGCACGAAGAAGCAGAAACAAGGCAAGGGGCTCGGCCTCCACATTTCGCGAGAGATCGCTGAATATCACGGCGGACAGCTGATTTTGGGGTCTGCCAATGATGACGGCACTATTCACTCGGTTGTTTTCGATTTTGGGGACATTGCTGTCGATGACGAATAAAGAAAACGGGGCGGACACGGCGGTTGTCGACACTCCCGAGGCTCAGACTGCGGACCCCGCTAACGAAGCGACCGAGCCGCCGTTCCCGATCCGGGTAGCCATCATTGATGACGGGGTTGCTGTTCCGTCGTTCGATCTGTTTGATGATCCCTCCGATGCCCAGTCCCTGTTGGAAGGCGCCGACGACCTCGACGAGGATCTATCGGCGATCGGGGCTGAGCGCGACGGCGATCCGGCTGTCAATCTGGCGGCACTTATAGAGTCGGGACAGCGTTTGGGATCTCTCGGTGAGCTCGCCGAGAACTCGGACGCATTTCGCGCGCGTTGGGATGACTATCTATTCCACCGGTCACTCCGTGGAAGCCTCCAAAGCCTTGTCGCTGAGGTGATCTCTGTCGACCCCTCTCAAGGGCTTCCCGATTTGTCCGTATGCGAGGTAATCTTTCTAGACTACTATCTCGAAGACCCTAGCAAAGGGCCCGTTCTTGCAGAGGAGATCGCTCGTCAATTAATCGCGCAGCCGGGGCGCTCGGCTCTCCAGCAGATCATACTCATGTCCAATCGCGAGAATGTTGCACGCGAGCGGCGAACTTTTCGAAAGCAAGCGAATATTCGCGGTGCATCGTTTGCCTTCGTTCCAAAGAAAGAGCTTTCCTCGCGGCGCCAAATTTACAGTCATTTGGCCGTGTTAGATCGCGCCCGCCCCATGGCGCCCAAGATCGATGCCTATCACGACGCACTTACGAGTGCGGTGAAAGACGGAGCTCGGACATTTCTCGAGCTGGTCGATGAGCTCGACATCGATGACTACGCCCATCTCCAGAACGTCGCCCTCATGAAAGACGGTGACCCGCTGGGCGAATATATCGCAACACTGTTCGCCGCCGAGTTGGCGTCGCGCACCGTGGAGGCGGACGAGGTCCGTACCGCTGAGCGCGGCCTCGACAAGACCGAGTTCGAGCGGAAGCCGTTTGCAAGCACGGAGCCATCTACGATCGTCAAACAACTCTACCATAGCGCTCTGATCTGCAGCAATATGGGAGAACTGGGAGACCATCCCAGGGCTGCCCCTGATAGCGACTTTGCTGGAATGCCGCTTGTTAGGATGGGAGACCTGTTCTTCTCGTCCGACAAGGAGCGCGTGGTCGCAATTCTCAGCGCCGATTGTGATCTTGCCTTCGCACCGAACGAGGACCGTCCTCCAAACCCCGATACCGCCGTGTTGCTTGTCCCGGGGACCACCGAGAAACTTGCCGGAGCAGGAAAGGTCATCGACGCCATCACGGAAGGGTTCGTCGACGGCGACGAAGTCTTTCGCATTCATTGGGCGTTCTCCAGCTACCGAAGCGTAGCGCTTAAAGAGCTCAAAGACTATCTCAAGTGCGATGGCTATGACGTGAAGCGCCGCGATCGGCTGCGCGCGCCGTTCTCGTTCCGTCTTCAGCAGGAGTTTGGGGCTAATTTGTTCAGGGTCGGTGCGCCAGCAATGCCGCCAATGACGCGCGAAGCATCTGCTTCAATCAAGCTATTTTGCAAAGGCGAGGTACAAGAACAGGTTGATATTGACGACCCGCAGCTGCGCCTCACTTCATACGGCACCGATACCTGTGTGCGGCTCGGCATCGCGGATACCGAAAAACTGTACAGCTTGTGCGAGACGCTCTCTGCCAATTTTGACGATGAGATTGTGGAGTTGAGCGAGGGGTTGGCAGACCTCAATGAAGGCCAGAGAAAGGCGTTAGAAAAGAAGATTTTCCCGCTCGAAAAGCAGCGCGCGGCGTTGGACAAAAAACTCTCTGATGACCTTTTTTGGCACGAACTGCACGGTGACCATCCAATTGCGAGAAAACTCACTGCGCTGCGCGGTATCGCTAAGCTCGTTCTCGGAGACGAGTGGGATCAGGAGCAGCACAACCAAATTATTCTTCATGTGTATGACCCGGCCAAGCCTGACCCCGGCCAGCAATCTACAGCTGACAAATAAGACAGCCGCTCTCCTCCACTTCTTCCACGTCATCGCCGAACACTTGGGCTAGGGTAAGGTTTTCACCGCGCTCCTGCTTCCGTTTGCGGCGGCGTTCATTCTCGTCCTTGATGGCTTGCATGCGCTCGGGCTGCTCAAGTTCCGCCAGGCTTTCGCGTTCGCTCCATGTGAAAGTGTTCCCACTGCCCTCGAACGGCTTCTCGTAGGCCTTGGCTTTCTCAAACAAATCAGGATGTGTTTCTTTCAATCGCACCCATTCGATCTTTTGCTGGTAAAAGCAGAAGAAACAGCCTGACCGCGTGCGACCCCATTCGGTGTAGGGCGGCAAGCCGATACCCGAACTCATCAGGATCTCGCGGATGTCCGCCAGCTTCAACCCATCTTCTTGGAAAGGATAGACGGCCGTAATGTTGGGCTTGTGGCTGATATAGCCTGAACGGTTCTCGTCGGCGCGCAAGCCCACATAATTGACCACCGGATCGTCGCCGACAAACTCCTCGAATGGCTTGAGCTTGAGCATCTTGGTGCACCAGCGCCGGTGGTTGGAGGGGATCATGCCGCCGTAGACATCGTACCAATGATCGAAGCCTAGTTCTGCATTGAGGCGATGAACCCGTTTGCCCAGATAATCTTCGATGCGCTCGAGGTATTCGTAAGTCTCGGGGATCTCTTTACGGGTGTCGGAGAAGATATATTCCATGTCCGGCACGCGGTCGCGCATGTAGATGGCCAGTGCCGCGGAATCCTTGCCGCCGGAAAGGCTCAGAATGTGGCGTGTCATTGAGCGTCCTCTTTGTTTTTGTCCGCCAGCATGGACTGCAAAACCTTAATCAGCACCGCTTCGGGCCGGTCTACACCGGCAAGAAGTTTGCGAAGCTTGGTCGCTGTCTTCTCATCCGCCTCACTGACTTCGTGGAGGAAATAGGCACGGTCAGCTCCGCCGGACGTGGTTATATGGATCGCGGTGATCGGTGTCGTTCCCGCCGCCTCCTTACGCAGAATAGCAAGCCTTCTTGCAAGTTCCTGTGCAACGGCATTCACTTCGAACCCGAACTGGTCGAGATGGGTGTCGTCCCAGCCTTCCAGACGCTTTCCGACAAGCAGGCTCGCCACCCGGTCTAGCCAAAGCGCCTCGGTAAGGTCTTGGTTCATCGCCCGCTCGACGAAGGCTTTGAGCTTGTAGTCGCCCAGCTTCGCCAGATGATCTTCGTAGTCCGAGCGCAATTGCTCGCGAAGCTTCTTCAAGGAGCGCGCACCGAAAGCCGACCTGATGTGTTCGGAGGCTCGAATGCGAAGGCGTGGCAGCGCCTCTTCGAGTTCGCACAATGCCGCATCGAAAGTCTCAATGAAGTGATCGTCGTCAATCCCGGGTTCGTCGACCGCATTGCATGCCTGAGGGAGCGAAAGGAATACGAACTGGATCGGGTCGCGCGCCTTTTTCAAAGCAAGTCTAACGGACTTCGCGATCCCGCTCACTTCGTTTGTGGTACGAGCGTAAGCATTGAGATCGCGCCACCAAACGAATATCCGCTCGACCACTGGCTTAAGCTCGGGTTCTGGCCGGTCAGTAGCGAAGATTGAAAGCTCGTTACTCAGTCGTTGCAGCAGGTCATCATTGTTTTCCGCTGCGACTTTTCGGAGTGCGAAATGCTTTGGGTTCTTCGCAAGCCGCATAAAATGCGCCTGCGACAGCTCGGGCTGGAAAGTTCCGCGCTCAATCAGGGCGATGGTCGTGCGATGGTGTAGCATGACCGCGGCGATCAGCAACAAAGCAGGCCCCGCACGCAACCCCGTGGGCGGCTCTGCCAGTTTTTCGATCAGCTCTTCGAAGGAGACTGGATCGTCTGAACGCACCAGGTCTTCGACACGTTTCCAAGCGTGGTGCCAGCCTGGCTCGCTACTCTTCGCAGGTGGGTGGAAGGCGAGCGTACCTTCTTCTTCCCGGTGCATGCCCGTAGCCTGCAACATCGAGCGGTAAATCGTCTTCTCGGGAGGTGCGCCCTCCAGGCCCAGTGACTCTTTGCCTTCCTCTTCGATCATCAGCTTCAAGAGGCGCATGCGAGCCGCGGCGATCGCCGTCGACAGCTTGGAGCGATTGATAAGCTCGTTGCGCAGCTTCGGCGCCTTTTTAAAAACATCGTCGCAGATTGCGCTCAGTTTGCGGCTCAGTTCCGAGCGGCTCCGGAAAGCCATGGGCGTTCCGAGATAGAACCAGCTCTCGCCATTCGCATCAAAATCGAACGGCGACAGACGGGATTGGAGCTGCTGCTCTCGTTGAACGATATTGCGCTGCACTTCACCTCGCGCGAGATCGTCCATCCGCAGTTCCTTGCAGGCCTCCGCGACCCATCTCCAGCATTTGAGCTCGTGTGATAGGGTTAGATCTGCCTCGGACACCGGCTTCAAATGAACGAGCGCAAGCGGACCCAAGCGTTCCGAAAGCGCCGTGGCGTGACGCCGGCGGTCTTCGATTTGCTCACCAGGATTTACAGGGATAATCGCGATACGGCCATCGATACTATCCGGGAGAACTATTGGCGCTTCTCCGAACGCTGGCAGAAAACTGCGAAGCGTTCCCGCTCGATGATAGTGTCGCTGTGCAATTACCGGACGAAGCGGGGGTATTGAAGCGATGTCATCATTCAGATGCGATGGCTTGCTGATCGCGCGCTGTGCCTCTGCGTACCAGTGCGATAGATCGACACTGCTGTTCGACCACAAGCTATAGTCCCTCGACGACGCACGAGCATAAAGGATACCAGCCCGAGCAAGCTCGGAAAGGGCTTCTTCAACATCATCGCATGGGATATCGAGCGCCCATGAAAGCGTGTCTGCGTCACTCCGGAGCCCTGCCAACGGCTCGAGCGCGGCGATGACAGCCACCGATTTCAAAACTCGTATCTCGACTTTGTCGCCGCAGACCAAGCCCTCGACTGCTTCGCGACCCATGGCCCAGCGGCGATCCCGATCGGCACCGTCGAACCGGAGGCTTCCCAAAGTGCTCATGTAATCGTAGACTTGGTCGAGCCTATACCACTGGTCTGCCCCATAAGCGGTCGAATGCGCAAATTGCAGATATCCGGCAGGCTCGGAAGACTGAAGAAAACTGAAGACCGAGCGATCATGCTGGCCGAACCGACTTGCTGCCATCGTCAGGCACGATAGGGCGGCCGGATGCAGTGGATAAAGGTCTCCGCCCATCCTGACGAGTTCGGCATCATCGATCGCAAAAAGCGAGCGCTTTGCTGCGCTCTCGAAACAGGATTTGGCCGCCTTGCGAACCGCAACTGCATGCTCGTTTTCTCGCTCGAGTGCATTCGCGACGAGGTAGATCGCCTGCTCGCGTGGCTCGGAAAAGGCAATCTCTTCGTACCGCTCGGCGCTCCGGGCCCACTCCTGGCTAGTCCAGCCTTCGCTCGAGCCGAGATAATCATCGAAGCGGTGATGGAGAAAGGCGACTACACCTAGTGCCGGATGCGCGCGACCGCTCGCGCGTTCTGCCAATTGCTGAAAGAGTGCCGGATCTTCGCTGCGCGGGTGAGCCGCAGCGTATTCGAGATAGCGGCCCATCTCATCGACCAGCACCAAGAGACTGCGTCCGTCCGCTTCCGCAATCGCCGCACCGAGACGCGTCAAATGGGAGAGCACCGCCTTGGTCGATATTGTGTTCGCGTTATCCGCGCTGCGCAGTTGTCCGCACTGCGATGCAATTTCACTATCTTCGCCAAAAAGCGCAGAGGCTTTCTCGCCAACCGCATTGAGCAAGTCGCGCGCCAGGCTGGTCCGACTTCCGGTGAGGACTAGAATCTCGCAGTCGGGCAGTCCGCTCTTCCCCAGAACGGGCGAGATTATTTCTTCCGCTTTCCAAGCGGCATCTCCGGCGAGCTTGGCGAGCAGCAATCCAAATGACGATTTGCCCGAGCCATAGGGGCCGGTGATCCTAAAGGCTCTTTGCGTTGAACTCTTCGAAAGCCCTGTCGACAAGCGCATGAGAGCCTCACGCGCTCGGGAGGTGAGAATATAGCCCTCAAGCGACGCAGGATCGGTCAGATCGCGTTCGATATCGACAGCCCGCACATAGCGCGGGTGAACCTGGATGCGATCGGCAATTAGCGTGCGGGCCATGCAAGCGCCTCCAGTTCTTCAAAGTGCTTGTCATCTGGCGAAATCAGCGCCTTTCCCCCGGCGCCGTCGCTTTCCAGCTCCATACTCGTATTGTGAGCCACTTCTTCCACGAGGATTTGCAAACTGCCTTCATCCAGTCTGAATGCTGCAGCCGGCCCGCGTTTGTCCAATTGCAGCGTTCGAAGCGAAAGCTGCTGGGACGAAGCGCCGGTGCCGGCCCAGTAGTCGCGAAGCGCAAATGCGAAATCTCCCAAGCGAAGATCAGACTTCGGCCCGCGGTTGAGACTAACGATGGTTCCTCCGCTCGATTGAGTGGTTTCGAGCAGTTTCAACTCCTGAAACGGCGAGCCTGCGCCTTCTTCGGCTGCGGATAGCGTGTCGCCGCGCGACCAGTCGTAGGTGCGAAGAAAAATATCGACATGAACGCTAGCCGTACTGGCCGAGATAGCGCCTTTCGTTGCTGCCGCGCCGGCTTCGACAAGACCAATGAGGTGCTCACGCGTGATCCGCGCATCGAACACGTCCTGCAATGCGATCACCCACGCCCCCAGGCCGCCATGAGCCGCAATCTGCCAATGCAGTCGCCACAGCGTGCCATTGTCTTCCAGATAGGGGTCAATACCCTTCGTGGGATGCATCAGGCGATGCGCAAGATCGGTGTTGAGCGTCTGGCCTGATGCGGTTCGCGTCAGTCCAAAAGTCTGCCCCCAGAAACGGATAGACTTGACCATGTTGCGCCCGAGACCAAGCGCCAAAATCGCGCCTTCATCGTTCGCGAAGAGTTTCGGATTCTCCTCCAACGCTTGGTAGAGCTTGACGAGCCATCCATATCGACACGCAAAGGATTCATGCCCTGAGAAAAGGCGCGATTTGCCTTCATCAAGAGACCACGGCGTTTGATCTGACACCAGTGTTTCTGTTTTGCTCATGACTTCTCCAGCAAGCGTGAAATCGCATTGGCGATGAGGTCCGCTGCCTCATCTATTTCGGATTCGAGGCTCATTCTCCCAAAGCCGATCCGTACCGCCGTATTCAGCCGAGCTTCCGGCAGGCCCATAGCGGCGAGCACTATGGACTTGCCGATCGCCCCGGAACTGCAGGCCGAACCCGTAGCAAGCGCCAGTTGAGGCAACAAGGCCAGTAGCGCATCGGCATCGACTTCATTGAAACTCAGATTGAGGTTATGCGGAATGCGCTCCGAAGCATTCCCGTTGATCGCAATGCGGACGTCACGCGACCCGAGCCGCTCAAGAAATCGGTCCGTGAGATCCGCGCAGCGATCCCAGTCGTGAACCCGCTCGGCTATCGCGAGCTCTGCCGCCCGTCCGAACCCAACGGCAAGCGCGGTCGGAACGGTGCCTGGAAACATTCCGCCCTGTTGTCCGCCACCTGTGACAAGTGGAGTCATTCTTTCGATCATGTCGGGCGAAGCGCAGATTGCTCCGATGCCCTGTGGACCATAAGCCTTATGGCCGGATAAAGTGATAATGGCGTCAGGCCCGAGCCCATCGATGGGAATACGACCAAGAGCCTGCGCGGCATCGGTATGAAAGATGATACCCTGAGCGTTACAAAACTCTGCCAACTCGACAATCGGCTGTATGGTTCCAACCTCGTTGTTGACTGCCATAACCGATACAAACGACGCACCGGCGATGAGATCGTAGGCCGCATCGAGATTTATTACGCCTTCTTCCGTAACCGGAAGGATATCCAGGGACGCGCCCATAGCTTCGCACCATTTGGCAGTTTCCATCACGCAAGGGTGCTCGATAGCGCTCACAGCAATGCGCGCATCAGTTCCAGCAAAGCTTCTTAAAACCTGGTTGCAAGCGAAGGTTGCGCTGGGCGTAAATATGATGCCCTCTGCAGTCTTGCCAGTTGCGCTGGCGATCTGAGCCCGTGCCTGGTCCACTGCTCTTTCTGCCGCCAAACCTGCCTCGTGTTGCACCGAGTGTGAATTGGCAGGCGCTCTGAACCAAGGCAGCATCACTTCGAGCACCCGCGCATCCATCGGTGTCGTCGCTTGGAAATCAAGAAAAATGGGCAAGTTCATGAATTTACGCGATTCTCACGAATTGCGAGTGGTGATCGCACGAATACATCAAGAAAAGGCGGGCTAATGCTTTAAACATGGTACACGGACCATTGCCGAGCTAGCTGCGAATTACAATTGAAAGAGCGATCTTACACCCGCAAAATCGCGCGAAATTGTCGCTCGAGCAGATGTGCCTTCGTCCGCTTTCGCGTGGTACCTGCTGAAGCTTCCGGCCCGCAAATCGCAATCGTCGAGAGTTGCTCATTCGCCCTGAACCTGTCTGGCTATCGGGCTCAATACTCCTGTCCGAAGTTTGTATACACATTTCGGACAATTTCGGTCCCAGCCGGCTTCCGCTGCCATCAAAAGGGTAGCCGGCTCTCAGGTGGTCGTAATGCGGAAGTTCGCGCGAGCTGCTAGGTGCACTTCCTCGCTGCCGAAAATGACCGGTGCCATCCCGGCTTTTGGCACGCGAGGTCATAAAGCCCTCCCAAACCATATGACGCGGCCGATCACCTCAACTCCTTCACGATCCACATCATTCCACGAAGGATAGGCGGGGTTGTCACTGGAAATCGTAATCTGCTTTGCGCCCGGCTTGATGGCGATGCGCTTTACAACCAGCGTGTCGTCAGAGCGCAGCACATAGATTCCATCCCGCAGTCTGGAGCCATGGTCGGACGCATCGACGAGAACCTCATCGCCATCGCTAAGCGTGGGCTCCATGGAATCCCCCAGGACACTGACGATTGAAAGACTTGCGCCCTTGGCGCCGGTCAATCTCCTGAGCCATTTCTCGTCAAAGCCAAAGCGCGTGTAGCTGGTCTCATTAGATGCAATAGCGCCGAATCCGGCTGAGGCATCCACGTCCAAAACGGGAACTTCGATCATTCCGTCCATTGGTGTTTGAGCAGGACCACCGAGCCTTTGTTCATCGACGCCAAAGAAGCTTGCAAGTGTCTTGCGATCCTCGGGGTCGAGGACACGCGGCGATCCGCGCTTTATGAATTGCTGGATATAGCTTGGATTGCGTCCAAGCAGCCTTGAAACCGCTGCGTAGCCGTATCCGCCTTTGGTGATCAGCCGCTCAAGTTCCTCTCTAATATGTTCCATTTGTGTGGTCCTTCAGGATTGATCGTAGGATTTCTTCCTAGACTCGCGGAAATCATCCTAGTAAGAACATAACAAGAACACAAGGGATTTGCGAGTCGGAGTGAGAAAGGTATGACGCTGCTGGAACGGATCGAAAAGCATCTGAAGGAAAACCATATTTCGGCAACGCGTTTTGGAAGACGCGCCGTAGGCGATCCCCGATTTGTGCTCGATTTGAGGATGGGGCGCAGACCACGCCGAAGGACCATTGAGCGACTCAATGCCTATCTGAATACCCCTGAAAGCAGGCGTCCGTCGATCTCCGCTCAGAATTGCGCCAAAGGCCCGAATGGTTTGACCAACAGACCCTAAGTCCAGTTGATTGTCGACCAGATTTTGAGCTTCGCAAAACTTGGCTTACACTCTCGTCTCGGGAGCAGAGGGGGCTTTGGTTTTTGGCGAAAGGATACTGACAGATGAGCAATGCCGACAAAACTCCGCCAGAGAGCAAAGGCGATTGGGAAGGCTTTCGCGAGATCGACCGCGCTATCGCTGAGGATCGCCTTACTTCGTACACTTGGAAAAAGATCTGGGCTGATCCTTGGGAACGAAAAGGCATTTACCTCTTCGCAGCCTTATTCATCGCATTTGTAAGCTACGTGGTGATCTACGACGGCTTGATCTAGCTACCATTCCTTCACATCGTCCGCCGCTTTGGCAGACGCGCCTCGTGCGTCTCGTGTAGTCCGCTCAAGCTTCCCTCTTCTTTGCTCGATGCTTCGAAAGCCTTCGCTTTGCCTCTGACTAACGTCGCCTGCGATCTCATCTCTGGCATCTGACGGATCTTCGAGCGAGCTCGGTAAGCCGCCGAAGCGAACCGAACTGCGCACCCCGCCTGCGCTTCCAACATTAGGCCGCGCCACTGGCGTTGCATCAGGTAGGACTAGTTCGCTCGCGATCTCGTCATTGAAGCCATCAGCGTAGCTTTCCACAAAACGGGATTGCAGTTGTTGCCCTTGCGCGCTCATTTGGAAGTCGATGTCATCAAAGCGTGCTTGGCCGTAATAATCCCGATTGGCATCGATCTCAGCCATGCCCCATTCGCGGTAGGCTTGGCTTAGATTCAAGGTTCCGGCTGCATTGGTGCTTTCATACCAGCTGGCCTGGCTCTCCAACCGATTGGCTATCTCTTCAGCCCGCCGTGCTTCGAGCGTGTAGCTTTGCGCTTCAGTCAGTGAGGTTGTGACACCGGCGGCGCTGCTCGAGACAAGCGCTTCTGAGCTTGAACTCGTTTCGCGCAAGAAACCTTCTCTCGAGTTTGACCAGTTCTGGCTTTCTGAAATTTGGCTCAATGCACCTTCGATGCGTGAACGATCTTCCGAGGCGATCCCGATATCGCTGTCGGTCCAGGTCTGGTTCCTTCCGCCACTCAGACCGAGTGAACCACGCGTACCCTTTCGTTCTACTCTTCCCTCGGCCCCCGCGTTTCCATTCAGGAACCATGAGACCGTGATGTCGTCCGACGCCCGGCGTGATAGGCCAAATTGCTGCTGGAGTGTGTTCGATGCATTATCGAGTTCACTGAAGGTTCTGCCAATGCTGTCATTGCTTGATGTTCCGCTGACCGTCTCATTCGAGCGCGACCGGGTGTAAGCATCGCGCAGTTCGCTGAATCGCGTAACCGCCGAGCTCGTCGATTGCTGAGCGAGATTTGAGAAGGTCTCGCTCTGGCTGCGGCTCTCGCTCGCCATGGTCGAGAGGCGGCTGGAAAAATCTTGCCCAAGCGTCGGTGTGAAGGGATAGCTCGAAGTCGGGACATTTGCGAACTCGGCTTGCGGGAAGCTGGTTGTCTGGGTGCCGTTCTCGCCAATACCTCGTGTTTGGGCGGCGCCATGAGCGATATTTGGCGCGAGGCTGCCTTGCGCAAATTGCCGAGAGAACACGCTCGAATTATCGAGATTGGTGTTGCCGAGCGAGACGTTGCCTGTGCTCGCTTCGCGCGCTGCCTCTTCTGCGGCGTTTTGACTAGGGTTGAGATAACTGGTCGCTTGACCCGAAATGGCCATCGCGCCGCGCGCAACCCCGCCTGCAAGGAAGGGAATCGAGGCGACAAGATATCCAGCGAGAATGCCGATATCATTGTTGACGTCGGTCATGCCTGAAAAGGTTGCAAGGCTTAGACCGCTTGAGCCGCTTGCTGCCGCAACATCGCCTGCGCCTTTCAGCATCAAGATCATGTGGAGGATGACGAAGAGCGGTCCCCAGGCAGCAAGGTAGAAAAAGCCGGTGACATAGCCTCTCAGCGCAATCGGCCCGGTCCTTGGCATGAGAAAAAGCGGGAAGAGAACAGGAAAGAGCGCATAGAATACCACCGTCAGCACGACATTGAGGATCGGCACCCATTTCATCGCGTTATGCGCGATCGAAGAATAGGTGCGTTCGGTCTGAATATCGGCTCGGGTCTGGGCAAACACATCAACACTTGAAGCGCCGCTTGATCCGGCAAAGCCATGCATGGCCTGATTCATCGCGTTGATCGTCAGCACTTGGCGAAAGATGCTGCTCGCATCCTTCGAAATGCCTGTCAGATATTGGTAAGCGACGGGTAAGTCTGCGATGAGCTTGGCCTTGGCTAGCGCTTCGGTTTGCCTCGGATAGAGCTGGCGGCCGGCAACAAGCGTCATCTCATCGATCATGCTCGCCCATTGACCAGAGAGGCTTGTGTAGGCCTCACGGCAGGTGACGATATTCGCTGTCACGCTGTCATCACCTTGGCGGGTCAGGAACTTCTGCGCACGCGCCGGGCTTCCCGGCGCTATCGTGGCCCAGATGTCATCGCTTTCTGAGAGCTCTTTCATCGAATAGCGGCCAAGCAGCAGATCGTAGAACACGCATTGGCGCACATGCTCATCAAAGTTCGCTGCAAATTCAGGATCAGCGATGCGCAGGCTCCGCGTCGCTTCGAGGAGGCGCGCGCCATAGATCATACCGTTTTTCGAATAATTGAGATCATCGGGGAGACCGAACACGGTCTCAGCCGAACGCGTTAGATAATCGCCAATTTGGCTGGTGAAGCTCGCCATAAGCGCAAGGCCTAGTGGGACATTGGCGACTGTTGCAGGAGCCAGGCTGGGATTGACGCGGTCTGTCACTTGCACATCCATGCGCGGCACCATCAGGCACATATAGATGAGTGTCGCTCCCAGGAACCAGTTGAGCCAAGCGCGCCAATTCTGATTGAATGCAACGACTATAACCGCCAGCGTCATAGCCATAACGAGCGCCACCTGAATCAGGCTCTTATAGCCTCCGGCACCCGTCCAAGCGGCTACGGCGTTCAGGACATTGACGATGTATTCGCCGCCGCCCGTGGTGAAGATCTCAACCATTGCCTTTGCCTCAGGGCACTATCGAGCGCGATTGCAGGCCGCGCGACCAGTCGAGCGCAGCCGACATGGACGGTGACATCGACGCGGCGAGCGCGTTTTCGATCATCGCTGTCTTCTCGATGATCTGCATGATCGCAGAGACTTTGGCTTGGCCTGTCGCTTGCCGCTGGATGAGACTGCTACGCACTTCGGTCACTTGTCCGCGCCAGATCGCCAACTTGGCTTCGTCCGCAGCAATAAAGCTCGCCATCGAACGGCCAGCTTCCGAGACGATCCGGTCAAGGATTGCAAAGAGCAGGTCGACGCTTGCAATCTCAGCCAGCGTGTCGCGGTCATCGGTCGGCATGCCGCGCCCATAGGCGGCTTGGACAGTTAGTATCTTGTAGAGCGGGATCGAGGCGACCTGAAGCAGCTCCTTTTCGGCATTCCCGATGGCCGTGTCTGTCCGGATCGCATCGACCATATTGCCAATGAGCTGCGCCACGCGTGGTCGGATCGCCTTGGCGTTTGACAGGCTCATCTGCTGGAAGGTGGGATTGAGGCAGAGATCGATTTCATCGCAGCGGAACACGCGCACGCTTTGGCCTTGGGTTCCATCAAGCAGCGCGCTCACCAGCGTCGAAGACGCATCGCCAGCGAAGGGCACAAACTTGCCCGGCTCGTCATCCTTGGGCGGGACGTAGATAACCGTGCCGATCAGCGTCATGGCGTATTCGGCGAGCTCGCGGTCGAAAGTGCCGCTGGGGTTGAAGAAGGCGCTCTCTTTAAGGACGTGCCAGGTGTAGTTGCGCGCTACGCCGGGATTGACGTCTGCATAGTCACTACCGGCGCTTTCATTGGTTGAAGCGCGCTGGCCTCGCGTGCCGCAGCCATGCTTGGCAGCGGCATAGTCGGTGAAGATGCCTTCAGAATTCCCGATCGCTTCGCAGATCGCTTTGTCGGCCAAATCGCCTTTGGGCCAGAGCCCTCCCACCAGCCCCTGCGCCATCTCACAGGAGTTGATCGAGAGATTGTTCATGAGCTGAGCCTTTTGGCTAAACTCCTGCATGATCTTATTACATTCAGGGCAGACGGTATCGATCGCCAGACTGAAGGCGAAGCCGACTGCATTGTTGGCCACTGCCTTCATCAGCGCGACCATCTCGCTTGCATTGATAAAGGAAAAGGAGCCGGCAAAGATATCGATCCCGCCGCACCCCGCACGCGCTCTTGGCAATTGCAGATTGGCGATATTGGTCGTCTTTTGCGGAAATCGCGTCCAAACATTGCCCAGACTATAGTAGCCTGCGGACTGGCCTTCGAAGGCGGTCGGACCAGTGACGTTCGCCGCCGCGCCCATATCATCCATGAAACGGTCCATGCTGTCGCCGACATTTGCGGCAACAGGCGCTGCGACCATGCTGGCCGCGGCAATGGTGAGCGCTGCATTGCGGATGCTAGTAATCATGTCCGGCTTCCTTTGAAGTGAGGAGATAGATGCGGTCTTGCAGCTCATCAGCGGACAGCACACCGTATCCGATCGGGATCGGCCGTTTGGCCTCGCTGTCCCACAGGACCAAAGCGGGCGTTGCTTTGGTCTCAAGGCCCATCCGCTCTCTTTGATTGGTCTCGACCCTGTAGTCGGGGAAATGCCTTGACGGCCCGCCATCGGTTGAGATCGCGCGTATGGTGATCCCCCAGCGGCTGGCTACGCCTTTTACGATCGGGCTCATCACTTCGCAGGGGCCACAAGTGGCGCTAAAGAAATAGAATAGGCCATAACGCTCCGAGAGCCTGCCCATCACATTGTCGCGCTCGGCCGCGCGCACATCCTGCCACTGCTTTTTGGCGACTGCTCCAACGGGGCGCTGCAACGTGTAGTCAAGTTCAGGATCCTGCCAGATGGCCCGCTGCCAGACGTCGGAGAAGAGCGAAGCACGATCGAGCTGCGCGCGCTGGAAGCGGATGTACGCTGCGACATTGTCTCTCGTCGGATAGAGGATCGCGCGCGCTTTCAACTCGCGCAGCTCGCTGGTAATTGCTTCCAATTCTTGGGCGGCTGGTATCGCCTCCTGCTCCGGTACTACCTCTTGCTGTGGCTCGTTTTTGGGGATCGGCTTGGCGCAATAGAACCAATAGCCGAGCTTGCGCTCCTGGCAGTAGAGCGTGTCTGCTGCAGTGCTTCTCTCGGTGCTCTCAACTCGCTGTGCGCTTGCTGGCGCTGCGCTCACGACTGCCGAGATGAGGATTAGCGCAAGCCGTGATGCTACGCTCATCATTGACCGCCCCTTGCGTAATAGTCGTCGATCTTTTGCTGGATGAGGATGCTCGTTTCGAGCTCATCGGGGAGGCGCGCCGCTTCGGTGAATTCGGCATAGACTTCGCTGAAATCCATGAGGCTCAAATCAAGCTGCGCAAACTCGTCGAGGGTAAATCCTTCGCACTGCTCGTGCTTGGGCTTGTCCCATGGTTTGGGGAGCTGTTTGCGGCCCTGTTCCTGCAAAATGCGCGAGAGCTTACTCTCAAAGCAGCAATAGGCTTTCTTCTTGGTCAGGCAGACACCAAGGAATTTCTTCGAACAATAGGTCCCGACATAGGCACAAAGCCCCTGCGCATCGCGTTCATGGAGCAGCACTTCCTCGCGGTCGCAGCCAAGCGCGACCAGCAAGCTGATGCCGGGGATCAGCGGGAAGCCTTTGCCCTTGCAGCAATTGAGCACGCCAAGGACTTTGGACGAGCAGGTGTTTCTGGTCCCGCGGAATAACGTTAGCGTATTGGGATCGAACTGCCCACGCGCCTCATCCATTGCATTGAGCGCGGTGACCGCATCTTTGAACTCATCATTGGGCGTGCGCTCAATGGTCTCGCAGCTTCCATCGATGCAATAGACATCGCCATCGCAGACAAATTGCTCAGAGTTCTCGGTTTCTGGAAGCGGGCATTCGTAGATGCGCTCCCAGGTCTCACAGGGAACCTCCTCTGTGATGCATTCTTCGCGCACAAAGCGGCAGGTGCCGAGCGCTTCGATCTCCGAGCAATCGCTTGCCGCTTCGCGCGATGTGCAAGTGTAGCTTCGCTCCCATTCCCAGCAGCTCTGGGTGACAGCCACTCCATCAACAATCCGGGTTCGCGGGCTCTCATCGGTGCAGATTTCCGCATCGAGTGTGCAATCTCCATCCTCCGCAAAAGGCTGGCACTGGGTTTCATCTGGAGCGGCGTCGACCGTGCTTTGCGTGGTGATCGCATAGGGCGTGTAGCGCGAGTCAGGCGCGTCGCAGGAAATCTCAGCGATAGGATCGCCCGGTTCAGAGCAGTAACGGTTAAAGCCGTTATCCCACCACTGCAGACATGGGCCTGGTCGATAGCCGGTGATGCGGCACAAGCCGCTGTTAAATGTAGAGCACCATGGGAGACCTTGTTGGATGCCAGTATCGTTGCAGAGATAGTGCCATTGCTGGCGCTGGGTCACGCTTGCGACTAGCGGGACAGAGCATTGCCCCTGGGCTTGCTCGACCCGTGTGCCTGTGTTGCATGTTGCTGTGTAAGTGCCAGCGGACCCGGAGCCAGGCGGCAAGGGGACGCATTCGCCTTGACTGCCCGAGATCGACATACCGCTGGTGTAATCAAGCGGTGCTGTATTGATTGCCAAGCTGCGGGCAATCACCGCTTCAATATCATCGCTTTCAAACCGAGCGCGATTGGCCATGCTATCGCGCACCAATCGATGGCCTTGATGATTGCGCGATGCGGCCGTCGCCGTTCCCTCGATCTGGTCAGGATTGTCAGCAAGCCGCTCGAGATTTCGCACGGCGTTGCGGTCAAAATTGGGAAGCTCGGATGCGTTCGGCTCACTTTTGCTTGCAGCTTGCGCTTCACCGCGCAGGCTCTCGCCAAAGGCTTTGCCATCGCTTCTGGCCTCCTGCTGCTGAGCCGAGGCCGGAACCGCGAGCAAAGACAGAGCAAACAATAGCGCTTTCATGCCTTGGAGCCGGATCACATCTGTTCTCCTTGTATGCGGCGGAGATGAAGGCGGGCGAGGCGAGCACCGGGACCGCTGCCACTGGCAAAGGTTTCGAGCACGTCTTCAACGCTGATATTGCCAGCCACGCGGTCATGGGGTGGCACGGCATCGGTGCAGTCGAATCCATCGCAGGGCGCAAAGTCGCTGGCGACCATGACGAAGCTCGGTGCAGCTTCGATCTGAAAAGCGCGGAAAAGACGCGGATCGATCCCGAGCGCGCCGGCTTCATCACCATCACTCCAAATTGCTGCAAGACGCTGCTTAAAGGCTTTGCTGTCGCCTTGAGGGAAACCTCGAAGGACAGTGATACCGCCCGCTTTGGTCACGTCTCGCACCAGCGCTTTCAGCGAAGCTTCCGGCATGCCTAGCGAAGCAAAGGCGATGAATTTGGGTGTCTCAGTGAGGCTCGCCGCTTCTGCATCGGCTTGCGCGCGGATCATACCATCCAGATCAAGCGGGCCTCCATCCACTGCCGCCTGGGCTGTCGCGGCGTAGCCAGCGCGATTGTCATTTGCCTCTTGCTGGGTTTGTTTGGCTTCTTGTGCCAAAATATCGGCTTTGGTGCGCACTGCGGTGGCGAGCGCTTCGGCGTCGTTCGTGTGTTCGCTTGCGCGCGCTCGGATTTCAGCAAGATCGAGTTCGGGTGAAGCATCCTGAGCTGATGCGACAGCTACAGTTGCAGCGATCGCAAGACTGGTGATGGCGAAAAGCGGGAAGCCATGTTTCATAGCGCGCAGCAATTCCTTTTGCGCCAGACGAGATATCCCATGTCTTCGCCAATGGCGGGGATCATCTGTCCGGGGGATTGAAAGGTGGTTGAGGCCCCGATGGGAGGGCAGGCGTAGCGGCCTTTGGTTGCCGGATTAGGGTTGGTGGCTTGGAAGCGATATTGCTGCTTCCGCATCACAGGCATGAGGTATTTGCCGCAAAGCCCTTTGGAGCCCATCGTGCCCCATGAAACGAGCTGGCGGTGCAGCTTGTAAGCAAAGCGTGAAAGAACGAGCCGCGAGGCTTGCACATGACCGATCGAGGCAGAGACATTGCCATTCATCGGATACATTGAACCCTGGCAGCCCGCGCACCAGAACATTTCATCAAGCGGAAGATTGGCGGTCGAAGCCGCGCAGTCGGCAGCGCAGGCGGCTAGTGCGAGCGGATTGGCGAAGAGCACCGCTTCAGGGTTGATGATCGCGGTAAGCTCGCTGTCCTGCCACAGCGGATCAATCTCGGAGATGTAGAGAATGTCGATTGAGCCGGGTTCGAGGCACAGGAAATCAGCAACGATCTCCATCCAATAGATAAGAGGATAGGCGTACCAGTGGACGTGCCAGCTTGAATAGTACTGGCTTGCTCCGCCAACCGCAGACGGTCCGGAAATCGAGCGAAAGCCGATATCGAAGCCGGGATCGAGCTTCATCCCGCCCAGATTGACGAAGCACCATGGCTTCATGCTGACATCAGCAAGCCGGACAGGCTCCCAGAAACCCATGGCGATGCCGGGCCGGATACCGCACAGGCAAACGGGCAGGTCGGGATTGTCGGGATCGGGCCGACTGCTAGGCCAGATTTCTAGCCCGCCCACCGAGATCGGGAACAGGCACGACCAACAAATATCGGTGATCGGATTGACGAATTGCCCGGTGCATTTGCCCGGCCCGGAATCAGCGGAAGCGGGCGAAGCGAAGGCCAACGACAACGAGGCGATCACGAGAGCCAGGAAAGCGCGGAAACCGCTCATGGCCGCACCTTCCGCACTGGCAAAGCGATCTCGCTTACCTCAAGTATGCGTCCTTGCTGACGCACTCGTGCTGGCACAGCTTTGATGTTGAACTTGGCCGTGAGTTTGCCGGCTTGATCGAAATAGAAGCGGCGTTGACGAGCTTTCATGAGTTCGAGCGGTGCGCCTTTGACCAAGATCAGCTTGGCCTTTGAGTCTTGCTCAAGCGCCCATCGGATCTGCGCTGGATCATCGCCATCGAGGAACAGAAGGTCAGCGCGCAGCTTCACACTGTCGAGCGGATTGACCCGCGTTCCGGCAGCATGGATGAGCTCGCCTTTTGCCCCGCGAATATCGGCAGCCAGCGTGATGGTTGGATCGAAGATCCAATTGCGGCTTTCATGCGCGCGGATGAGACCGGGAACAGGATCAGGCCGACTAACCCGCGCAATCGTCCGCCGCTTCAATTCCTGATTGAGCCGCGCGGTCTCGCCCGACTTCTCCATTGCCACAAGGCGCGAGTGGATTTGTTCGAGCAGGTCGCGCTCGACAATCGGAAAGAGCGCGCCGCGCTGACCGTAGTCGCGCGCTTCTGCCTGTGTCGGCAGGATGGCGAAAGAAAGCGCGATGAAAGACAGAGTGGCGCGCATCACAGGATGGCCCTCCCGCTGCCAGTGACCTGCCTGCCGCAGACAAAACCTATTTCCGCATAGCGGCTATCAAGACCGCGCGGATGATCGGTTCCGGCGTAGAAACACCCTTCCGGGATCTCGCCTTGCGGCCCTTGCGTGAGCGCTATGCCGAGGCTGGTTCTGTCGAGACGCGTAGCAATGGGTTCGCCATTGATGAAGACTTGGTCGCCTTCATGGCTGACCATATCGCCGGGCATGCCCAGCACGCGCTTGCCGAACATTTGTGGTTCTTTGCCAAAATGGGTTTCGACGAGCTCGCTTTTTGGTGGCTCGAAGAAGATCAGACTGCCGCGCGTGATCGGTGTCTTCTTGTTTAACCAGAACGCCCAATTGGGCAGGCTTGGGCTCGCATTGATGAGGAAGGCGTGGCTCTTGCTAAAGGCATCGAGCGGTGCCCATGCGAATGGCAAGAGGATGAGGCCGGTCAGCAGCAACGGGCGCTTGAAGCGAAGAGGCAGATTCATGGCCGTTCTCCCGCTTTGAGCTTTTCAGCGATGCGCGCTTCGAGCTCGGGTGTTGCGTCCTCGGCCGCGCCTGCGAGCACAGCTTCGGCAACCAGAATGACGCGGCCATCGCGTCCCATATCGTCAACCGCGCTTTCCGCTGCTTTGAGGTAGGCAAGGCTTGCCGCCTGGACCGCCGCAGGATCCGCATCAGCGCGCGCGGCTTCTTCGACAAATGTCCCGATCGTCTCGGCAAGCCGGACTGTGACGATGCGTTGGACGGGTGGTTCGCTTGTGATCTCTCGCGTGATCCATACGCCCCAAAAAAAAGCGGCGATGCAGGCTGACATGACAAGCGCTTTGAGAAGGAGCGGGCGGGTTAGGTTTGCATCAGGCATGGGACACCTCGTCTTCATGGAGGCGGCGCTCAAGCCGACGCAGGAAACCTGGTATTCTAAAGAGGGCAAGCGTCCCCGCGATTATAAGGAAGGCGATCTGCAAATCCGATGCAAAGAGCCGCTGCGCTAGGGGTTCAGCGGTTCGGTAATGGTCAGCAAGATTGCCAAGCTGCGCGAACAGCGTGGTGAGATCCCAGCCTGCGAGCAGCAGAAAAACGAACAGCGGCAGGCCAAGCACCAGTAACAGAGTGCTGGCTGCGAAGATGACGCATTCGATCAGCACAAAGCAGCTGCCTTGAAAGAGCGCGAGCCAATTGAAGGAGCGCCGCGTACGCTGTGCCCATTTCGTCAGAGGCAACGGTGTGCGATCGACAAGCGTGTTGGTTTCGAGCGTCATTGGCTTTCTCCCGAAACGCCCGCGACCAAAGAGACTGCACGTTCCAGAGGCATGCCGCTTCCGACATGGCTCTGGATGGCCGCATAGGTTTCAGGATCAGAGGAGAAGATCGTGGCTGAGAGCGGGTCGAGCACCAGCCTTCCCACCGCTTCTGTCTCCGGGCCCTTCACATAGATCTCGCTATATTCGGTGCCCGAGCGCTTGAGGCTGCGGATCAGCGTCTCGGTCCGGTCGTCCATATCGAGCCGTGCTTCTTTGCGGAAATCGGCGATGGTCTCGGGCTTTTGCTGGAGCACGAGCATCCAGTCGCTGTTTTCAAGCGCGGCGCGCGCGCCATCCGATTTGTAATAGTCATTGAGAGATTGGGTGGCGGTCGCGAGAGCGCCGCCATATTTGCGCGCTGTTCGAGCGTAAGTCTCGACAAACTCGCCCATCGACCCGCCTTTGAGCATGGCCCAGGCTTCATCGATGAGGAGCAGCTTCTTGGTCGCCCTCGAACTGCGCGTCATCGCCTGACCGGTCATGAACATGATCGCTGAGAGAACGACGCTCCTCAACTCCTCGCGGCTTGCGAGATCGCTCATCTCAAAGACGGTGAAATCATCTTCGAGCGCAAAGCTGGCTTTGCCCGAAAAGAACCCGGCATAGCTTCCGCCCTGGCAAAAGGGCGCGATCGCCGTGGCCAATTCCTTGCCCGCTTGGTTCTCGCTTAAATGAAGCGCGTGGGCGACATCATCCACGGCCCCGCCGCTCCCAAGTGCATCCCATACATGGGTCACGGCCTGGTCGATCAGCCCGCGCTCGGTGTCCGACGGCGCAGCGCTTGGCCGTGCCATCTGGCCGATGATCGCTTTGATCATGGCGAAGCAATCGAGCCTGTAATCCTCGTCGATCTCGGCGCGCGCATCATCGACCATCGAAAAGGGATTGAGCGAGAAGCCCGAAGCGAGCGTAAACTCGACAAAGCGACCGCCCTGCAGCTTTACTGAATGCTCAAAGCTGCGACCGTCATCAATCACCACAACCTTCGCGCCGGCACCGCGCAAAGCGGTGCAAAGTTCTTGGAGCAGCACCGACTTGCCCGAACCGGATTTACCGCAGATCGCGATATTGTGATTGCCCGCATTGTTCTCGAAGGGCGACCAGAAAAAGGGTTGGCCGCGCCTTCCAAGCAGCAAGAGATGCGGGATTTCTCCGCCAAGATACTCGCCTTGCATCGGCGCGATATTGGCAGCTGTCGTTGAGAGCATCGTCCGAAAGCGTTTGAGACGCGCCATGTCTTGAACAAGGCCGTCTGCAAGGCTCAGCGGGAACGCAGCGACCAGACCTTGCAATTGCAGGAAGCGTTCGTCGGCCAAATCCCATCCGGCCGCTTTGTAGATTGCCTTGATTGTGCGCTCATGCGCATCGCCTTCGCCAAGCGGGGAGATGGTGGTGACACCGTAGAAGAGTTTGACCAGTTTCTTGCCCGCTTGAAGCTCGGCCTGAACGTGTTTCCATTCGGCCGATTGCTGCGAGAGATTGGGGAGAAAGCGCGCGCTTTTCGTTTCAGAAAGGCTGGTTGTACGCATGAATTTATAGCCTGCGCGAGCGCTAGCAGCTTCCTGATCGGGATAGTGCAGGCACAGCATCGTGGCTGCAGGGCAAGGGAAGCGCAGTTTGTCGGTGAACATATCACCGATAAGGCGCGCACATTCCCACGGCGCCCAGCGTTCAGGTGTCGAACGCACGCCATAATGGCGAACGTCAAAGCGGTCGGGATAGCATTCGCCCATTTGCGGCACGCCATCGCGGCTTCGCCCGGTTTCGCGAAAGCGCTCGGTGCGAAGGATCAACCGATCATCTTCGACTTCCAGTTCGATATCGCGTCGGATCGCTTGGGCATCGAGCGTGTCTTCGCGGTTCCAATATGTAGTCTCAGGCTCGCGCGCCGTGGTGGGCGATGTGAGTTCATCGATCAGCGCCAAGAGCCCAGCGGGCTCAAGCGGGGTTGACGAAAGGCCCAGCGAATTGAGCATGCCCATCAGGCCCTTGCGGCATTCGCTAAGCTCTGCGTCGCTCACATTGCTTGGAACTGGCACGCCAAGCGAAATGATCAATCGTGTATGGCGGGCATGGAAAGGCGCGTGCTCGGAGCCAGATTGCCAGACAAGATCGTAAAGCCGGTCGGTGCGCGCTTTGGCTATCGCTTCATAGATGCCGCCTTGCTCGTAACGCGGAGCAAACCAGGGCGCGACAATCGAGCCGATGCGCGGGCTCGCGAAATTGAGCACTTGCAGGCATGCGCCCCGCGGCAGACTTTCAGAAAAGAACTGGCCCAGGATTTCGCCCGTGCGATCGTCGGCACCGATCAGCGGGGTTACTTCAAGCGCAAAGCCTTTCGAATGGGCGTTGCGATAAAGCCCGGCGCCTTCATCGAAGACGCGGTAGGGTAGCCAGTCCGACAGCATTTCAAGCGAAAAATGCGCCGCCGTTTGGTCGGCCTTTTTGGCATCGCCGAACAGGCCTGAAAGAAGCGCATCGCGCGCAGAGCTTAGTGAGAGGGTCATAGCGTCTCTCCATCATCTGTTGGCGATTGGGGCACCCGGCCTGGGGAGGGGGAAAGGCCGGGTGCCCCTGCGGCCGGCGCTTTCGCGCCGGGCAGCTCCGGAAAAGTCTGGGAGGGGATAACCAGAACGTCCGGGAGCTGCTGGGGGGTAAAACTGGAAGGTGGAGCAATGGGTTGCTGTTGCTGTGTGCCTTGGCTGGCACGGCCGAGCGCGCGAAGAACCTGGCCCGTTGAGAGTGGCGCCCGCCACTCCGAATGCGGCGGCTGAGGCAAAGGCACATGGACAATGCGCGCTTCATGCTCATGTCCGCTGGCGTCGCGCCGCGCAGCGACCACAATACGCAGCCTGCGGTCACTGCTTGGCGAGGCCACCTGAGTGACAGGTTCTTGAGGCAGGCTCGCCTTGGTCGCGGCATCATCAATCGCCGATGTGGGCGCGCAGCTGCCACCCGGCGCGCGGCAAGCGAAATCACCGCTCACATTGCTGCCCAAGGTTGCGCAGCCACTGATTGTGACAGCGAGCCCAGCAAGGATCGCAAGCTTGTAGGTGCGCGGACTCATTGGTCTGCTCCGCCTTTGGCAAAACGGATCAGCGTTTGCGCATCGCGGTAGCCGTGAAGCACTGCACCATCTTTCGCGCGAACGATGACGGGCGTTCCGGAAAAGCCATTGGCTTTGGCAAAGGCCTCATTGGCATCTAGCGCCTCGCTTACATCGCAGCTCGAGGGTATTGGGTGTGTCTGCCCGGCATAAGCCTGATGCATCGCTTTGGCGGGATCACGCGCGCAGAGCACGCCTTCAGCCATCAGGCGGCTTGATGCGCCAAAGATCGAGATCGGGCGTTCTTCGATGAAAAGGCCTGTGTCTTTGAGGGCGCCGGTGAGCTGGCGGCAATAGCCGCATTGAAAGTCTGAAAAGACGATCAGCTTCTCACTCCTGGGATTGCCCCAGTGCACTGCGCCGTCTTTCGGGAGGCCAGCTGTATCGACTTTGGACTTGGCGGCTTTCGCTGGGTGGTTTTGATCCGCGCTATCAGCGCCTCCACCGCCGCGCGCGGCTCCTGCGGCCAGAAGATCGGGGTTGAGCTCGATCAGCCGAGTGGCCGTCACATCACGGCGTTTTTCAAGATCATAGAGCCGTCCGACGAAGAGATAGCGCGCCGCCTCGTCGATATAGAAAAGCGTGTCGCCTGAGACCACTTCGCACCAGGGCGCAAAACTCTTGCAATCTAGCGCATCAATCGGCGTTTTTGGCAGCCGGAGCTTGAGCGCCTGGCTGACATCGCGCGCAATCGCGGCATGGGCCGGGATGGCGGTCACCATGGCGACACCGCTGGTGAGCACGGCAGCGGCGCTCGCCGCTGCAATCGAGAAATGAATAGCCCGTGTCATCAGACCGGGACGAAAATCGTGAAAGTTCATTGAGAGGGGCTCCTGACATGGACGCCGTCGAGAAAGACGATCTCGACTTCGATGCCGGTCGGCATCTCGACGACGGGTTGATATTGTTCGGCGCGTTCGATGAGATATTGGCTAACGGTGTCGGCAGCTTCGCCAGCGCCTTGACCAAAACCGCCAGCCAGAATGTCGGTGGGTGAAAGCGAGGCGCGCTCGCCATCTTCGCCGATACGACCCGCGAAAATGCCATTGGCGTTGGCAGAAAAGCCTCGGCCAAATCCGCCGACGATTCCGGCGAGCAGCGCTTGGCTCACAAGACTGCCTTCGCGGCTGACGACGCGGCCGCGCACGCCTGATTTGCCTGCAAAGGCGATGAAGCCTTTGACTTCGCTGACTGCGTAACGGCCACCCGGCTGCGCGCAGGTCATACGCACCAATTTGACGTAGACTTTCTCCGCTGAGAGATCGCCGCGCGCCGCGCCATTGACGAGGCAACCGGTCAAATCCGTGGTGAGGAGGCGTTTTCCTTTGAGGACAGAGCGCGCCGGGCCGGTGATGCGCAGCACCACAGGAAGCGGATCGCTTTGGCTGGTCACACCCGTAGACGCATCAACCCCGACGATGACCGTCGCAGGCGCGTAGCTGTTGGGCGGAAGATAATCTCTGCTTGATTCCAAGAGCAGCGGCGGTGATCCGTCGCTCGCGGTGCGTGGCGCAGGTGCGGACGTCGCGCTTTCAAAGCTGAGCAGGCTTGCCCTGGGTTCGGTAAGCGGTGCCGGTTCCAATGCTGTTGGCTTGGAGCCAGGCTGAGGCGGAGCAATCGGCGCGGCAGGCGCCACAGGAGGATTGGCTCTCGCACTTTCGAGCTCCGAACGAAGGGCCGCATTTTCAGCTGAGATCGCATCGATTGCGGCTTGGCCATCGCTGAGCATGCGCGCGTTTTCGCCGCGCAGTGTATCGAGTTCCTGTTCGATCGAGCTTTTGGGAAGCTGGGTTTCTTGCAGGTCCTTGATCGCGCGGCCCTGCGCATCGAGCCGATTGCCATAGGTCGCCACAAATTCCCGCTGAGAGAGATTGCGGTTGACCAACCCGCCCGTATCGATGGTGGTCGCACCGCCATCCGCGCCATTTTCCGCTTCATCGCCGCTGAAAATGAACATCGACCCGCCGATGAGGGCTACTGAGCCGATCCCGGCGAGGAGCAGCTTTTGCCGTTTGGCGATCGCGCTGTTGAGACCCGCTCTTTTGCTGTCGGGTGCTTTGGCTTTGCTCTCGGCCATCACTTCAGCCCTCCCTTGGCAAAGACAAGGAAGGCCCGCGTCGTCTCGCCGGGTGCGAGCGTTTCGTTGGCATAGGCAAAGGCGAGCGCGCCTGCGGGCCCATCGCGTTCGCTTGCAAGATCGATTGTCTCAGGCCCGAGATTGCGCAGGGTGAAGGCTTGGCCGGTGAGTTCCCCGCCTTCATATTCTGCGACCTGTTGAACTTCGAGACCGCCTGTGCGGCGCGGGCGCGACAAAGCGGCGCGCGTCCGAAAACCGGGTAGCACCGCATCGCTCGCCATCGCTTCGATTAGACGGATCGCGGCTTCGTCTTCGGATGGTGCGGAGTTCAAGCCGTCGCCATCATCAGGTTTGGCTAGCGCTGGATTGGTGACGAAGAGCTGGCTCGCTTCGTCGCCTTCGACCTTGCAGGCGAATTTGTAGACATGGCCCTTACTGCTGGTGGCAAAGAAGCTGACCCGTGCGCTCGCATATTGCTGCGGGACGGAGACATAGATGTCGCCGCGCACTGGCTCATGCGTCACCTCAAAATCATTATAGGGATAGCCGCTTGCCATCTTTGAGACATTGGCAAAGCCGTCTTGGATCAGCGCAATCCGGGTGAGCGCACCGCGCGCGAGGACGCAATCGATCGTTGCCCCATCAGCGGCTTCGACAAACTGATCGGCATGCGCAGGGGAAGCCTGGATGAGCAAGACTGAAGCGAGTAGCACACCTGTAAGGGCTGTCGATCGGGTGGAGAAGCTCATTGGCTTTCCTCCTCTTTGCTGGGAAGTTGGCGGAAACCGGTCAGCCCAAGGCTGAGGCCGCGACGCTGCCAGATGAACTCAAAGCTGCGGGTCTGGCTTGCGATCACTTGCGCGCCGACAAAGGTCTTGAGCGTCCCGCTTACAGTTGAAGTGAGTGTGTCCGGATCGACACGGATTTGCGCAATCACGAAGGCTTGGCTGATGTCCGAGCCGCGCTGCTCATCAACGATCTTGATCAGTTCAGCCTTGAGACTTCCGCGCGCTGCTGGATCAGCAAGCTTGAGGATGCTCTCCATCCAATAATCGAGGCTTTCGGGCGCGCGATTGAGCAACATGAGAGCGGTGTCACGGGTAACAAGCTCGAGATATGTCGCGTCGATCCCGCTACTCGAGAGCTCGACCCGTTCCGAGGTGATCGGCATCAGGATGAGCGCTTCATCGCGAGTTGCTGCGGTACCGACAGCGAAGACCGTGGTGAGGCCGAGCACGCCTGCCAGCGCCGCAAAGCGGTTGCGCTGCTTCAAATGGCGCTGCGCCTCTTCATAGGCGAATTCAGATTTCATTTGCTTCCTCCCTCAGCCGGCAAGCAGGCGGCAATGGGAGGGCGGCGTGGCTTTCAAGCCGAGGAAGCTTCCCGGCAAATACCAATAGGCAGCGTGCACCAGTTTCGAGCTTGCACCAGATCTTTTCGCTTTCCGAAGAGCGAACCAGGTTACGGCCGCGAGGCCAGTCCCGATGAGAATGTGCTGCGCTAGAATGCCCCAAGCAAACGGGATCAGCAGTCCCGCAAACTCATCGATTGTCCAAAAGCCAATCAGCTCCGGATCATCGAGCCGCTGAGGCACCAGGTATGTGTCGGCCATGCCGCCCTCCTTTCAGCGTAACCAGCGATCAGATGGTCGCGGTCACGACAGAGGTGACGATCGGCACACCGGTGCCAACGCCGATGCCAACGCCCACAGGCACAGCGACCTGGCCAAGCGCGAAACGGCCTGAGGCCAGCGCGATGAGGCCACCGGCGAGGCTAAGGACGGTAATGATCTTACCGCCGGAGCCTTCGAGAAAGTCTGTGAACTTCTGCAGCGCGGGATCGAAGGTCGTATCAGCGCCGGCATAGGCCGCGCCGGCGCAGGCCAGGGCAACGGCCGCAGGCACGATATAATCGCGTGTCCGAATGTTGCTTTTGGCCTTTGGGGGGAGAGTAAGGGTCTTGGTCATCGAGGAACTCCATTGGGAACAAGAAGCAGCGATGCGTTCGCTGTATGTTCTTTCCTCGATTGAGTGGCGGGGTGTAGGAAAAGCGAAACTGAGAGTTTGTCGCCCGCACCAAGCAAAAAGCGACATTGAAAGGCTGTAAGGCCGGAATGTGCGTCGACCGGGCGTCGTATGGAGCGGTCTGCGCCATCTGGTGCGCCAGGCATGCCGCATTGTGCGCGTAACCTGCCGGAATCCGCGCGAATCATGAGAATTGACTGATTCGGCAATTCCTTGATGTTCTATTTATGTTCTTTTGTATTTCCTACACCCTTCCTAGATCGATAGCTCGATCCTGAAGCCACAGCTCAAGGAAGGAATCGGCAATGACCGACATGGTGCAGTTTTCCGAAGAACAGACCCGCGCTGATCTCGGACGGCTACTGACAAGCGCGGTCGAAGCAAGCGGGCGCACACGCTGCGACATTGCGCGTGATGCGCAGATTCATAAGGACGCCTTGCGTAGGGTTTTGACGGGCAAGCGGTCGGCGAGTTTGGGAGAGGCATCGCGAATCTTGCAGGCCAGCGGTGTTAGCCCGCAGCAAGCTCTGTCGATGTTCTTGCTCACCGATGCCGATCAGTCGGCAGAATGGCAGGGAACCGAGATTGGTCGGTTTCTGGAAGACTTCCTGACCGCTCTGCCGATAGCCTTGGCTTGCGAGCTTGGGGGCCGGCTACAAGATGTAAGGCCCCGCTGGGCCAGAGGCACTGCGCACCGTGTTGCGCGGCTGCTATCTGATCATATTGATGAGCTTGAGCGAAAGGATGTGTTGCTCGGAGATGTCTTTTCAGTGGCCGAAGGAAGTCATCATGGGTGAGCATTTGGGAGAAAGACTGGACGAGCCGCGCCGCGTGACACGCCTCATTCGTCTTCCAGAAGTGATGAGCCGGGTCGGGCTTGGCCGTTCAACGATTTATCGCTGGATGAGTGAGGGTAGGTTCCCCAAGCCTGTGCAACTGGGTGGGCATGCCGTGGCTTGGTCTGAGGACGACCTCGACGAGTGGATCGCAGGTAAGCTCAACTAGCCTTTGCCTCGAGCTCGCGGTCATTCCAGTCCTGACCCAATTGCGGACGTTAGCTTAGAGCCCAAGGTCACCGCTGGGAATGCCTTTTAACAAATGTGAGAACGGCTTTACTTCAAAGCGGCTTCAAGCGCTCGTGCTTGTCAGTCTCGCATTCAGAGTGGTCATTGATCGCCGCCATGACCTGGCATCCGCCGACTTTACCGCCCCTGCAATTTTCGATCATGCGTTTCAGCTCGCGTTCCAGAGCCTCTAGCTGTGCCAGCCGCTTTTGAACTTCGGCAAGTTGCTTCTGAGCGATTGTGTCAACTGCCGAGCAGTCTTGGTCCGGTTCAGTCTGCAATCCAATCAAGTCTTTGATTGCGTCCATCGAGAAGCCGAGCTCACGGGCATGCCTGACGAATGAGAGGCGGTCCACATCGACGCTGCCATAGAGCCGTTGCCCGCTTGCGCTACGGTTTGGCGTGCCCATCAAGCCGATACTTTCGTAATATCGAATGGTGGTCACTTTGACCTTTGCCGCACTTGAAAGACGGCCAATTGTCATCGGTTTCATATAAATGTGTTTTTCCCGCTTGCTCCTACAGTCGCTGTAGACTGTATCACTTGATTCGAATCATAAGCAAGCGAGTCGAAAAATGCCTCAAACCCAGATTTCAGAGCGATCCAAGAAACAGAAAAAGCTGTATTTCCCGCCCCTGATGCAGTTCGCGTTCTATGGCCTTGCTGGCTATATTCTGGCGACAAACCTGCCCGCGCTTGCTTACGGATCAGTGCCTCTCTTTTGGCTATCGGTTCCCGTCATTGCGGCTGGAGCGCTGGTGCTCTTCTTGGCAGTTCGATCGTTTGGGAGGGCGAGCACAACGGTAAATCCGATTACGCCTGAGCAAGCCCAGCAACTCGTTACAACAGGCCTCTTTCGTTTTACCAGAAACCCGATGTATTTGGGTATGCTACTCGTGCTTGTGGGTGGAGCCTTGGCTTTTCAAAACCTCGCAGCATTCAGCGGGCCAATTCTCTACGCCCTCTCTATCACGCTCCTCCAGATAATCCCTGAAGAGCGAGTTCTGGAGCAGAATTTCGGAAGCGCATTTACAGCCTACCGCAAACAGACGCGGCGCTGGTTGTAGGAGTGCCGCACATGATTGACCTGCCTTCATGGGTCTCTTGGGGTTTGTTCGGATTAGCGGCCAGCTCGATTTGCGCGATAATCGGGCTCTCCATTTTTGCGGTCTTGAGCGAAGAGTTTCAGTTCTTCCCTCCCCCTTCAGGGGACAGTTGGCAGCACCGCACCTTCATGGCGCTTTTTCGCCTGTTCCTTTACCCATTGCTGGCCCTTTCCCTTCTCGACTTTCAGTCTGTCGCTCCCGCTGATGCCGTGCTCCAATACACTGTGGGCCTCGCACTGTTGGTTGTAGGCTTTGCTCTGGCATTCTGGATTACGTTCCAGATGGGCTGGCGCAATGCATTTGGCGAAAAGCACGGTCTGAAAACCACTGCTTGGTTCAGCATAAGCAGGAACCCTGTCTACGTTGCGACATGGGTTGGCATGATTGGTTGGGGCCTGCTCGCCAACACCTTGCTTGTCTGGATATTATTGACGCTCTGGGCGGCCATGTATTTGCTCGCTCCTATCTTCGAAGAGCCATGGCTGGAGCAGCAATACGGTCAGGACTATTTGGACTATAAACGCCAGACAAGGCGGTTCCTGTGATCAGCAATCTTCGTCGGATCTTGGGCAGCGTTTACCCTTCTTTTGCGGGCTGCATTTTTCTCGCGCTCGGAATAGTAACTCTTATTCAGCCGGAAATCATGAGCTACTATGCGATTGGGCTCGACCAGCCATCTGCCCGGGTGGCTATGCGCGCCATGATCGGAGGCGGCGAGATAGGTATAGGCGTTGTGCTGATCCTTGGGGGGCGCATCAACCTCTCTTCGCGTCAGCTTAGTCTGACTGCTGCCGCAATTTTTATCTGCGTGGGATTAAGCAGAGTTGCGGCTGTTTTCATGGAGGGCGCTGATCTGCTTGCCGTCCAACCGCTGCGTGAAGCTCTTATCGAGATATTGCTTGGCGGCATAGGGCTATGGGCGGCGCGTGGATTGGAGCACGATCAACTATGAGCATTTTCAGCCATCCAAGTTCCATGATTGATATAAACTTGTACAAATCTTCACGTGTTTCTAAGATCTTCGTTGAAGTGACACGCAAGATTTTGCCTTTTCTCGCCGTATTAGCGATCCTTTTCAGCAGCGTGCTGTCCCTCCCGGACGTGCATGCCGGGGAAGGTGAAAGCTTCGCTCATGCAGCCGATCATATCTATGCGCATGGCGCGGACCATTTTGATACGAACGATGCAACACCAGACCATGATGGACATGACCATTCGGCCACGCACCACCACAATTGCAGTTTTAGTCTCGCTGACACCAGCATGCTCCTGCGATCACCTTTCTGGAGTTCGGATAACCTGAGGGGCCCGCTTGCCACGTCATCGCTCGCCTCCCGTGCTCCCCCAGTCCTGATACAGCCTCCCAAAGCCTGACCGACAATCATTTGCGAGCTCGCTTTCGAGCGCGCTCGATTGGTTTCAGTCAGGAGATAAGAAATGCGGTGCATTGCACTGGCCGCGGCCTTGATTGCCGTGTGTACGGGTTTGCCGATATCGGCACAGGAAACAATTACTCTCGATGAAGCGCTCGCCAGAGCGGGCGTTGACGGTCAAGAGGGTACAAGTTCGAACAGCAATCCGCGCGTCTACGGCCCGCAAGCGGAAGCAGAAGCCGCGCGTGCGGCTATCGACCAGGCGCGGCTTCGGCCTAACCCTTCGCTGTCGTTCGAGGTGGAAGACATTGCAGGTTCCGGTGCATTTTCCGGCCTGCGCTCTTCCGAATATACTCTGGCGATCGGCCAGCAGCTTGAACTCGGCGGCAAACGAAGGGCGCGCATCGCGAGCGCACAGGCATCGGCCGACTTCACCGGCTTGCAGAGCGACCTCGCCCTGTCGCAACTCGCGCTGGGCGTTCGTGAGCGATATGTCGAAGCTGTCGCCGCAGGCCAGCGCCTCGTCCTGGCGCTCGAAATCGTCGAGCGGAACCGTGAGCTGGCCCGGATCGCCAATGTGCTTGTCGAGGTCGGGCGGGAGCCACCGCTGCGTGCCATGCGCGCCCGTGCAGCGCTTGCAGAAGCGGAAGCTGAGCTGCAGGCTGCACAAGCTGCCGATCTAGCGGCACGTCAGGCGCTCGCGGCTCTCTGGGTGTCCGGCCGGCCCAACCCGGTGGTATCGAACGTCTTTCCTGATTTAGCGCCGCCGCTCGCTCCGCTGGGTTCCGAAGATCCCTTGCAGCTGCGCATTGCGGATGCGCGAACCACCTTTGCTGAAGCCGAAATTGCGCGTGAACGCTCGCTCGGCGTTCCCGACCCCACGCTGTCGGCAGGCGTGCGCCGATTTCAAGAAAGCAACGATCAAGCCTTCATTGTCGGGATCTCCATTCCTCTGCCCTTCCGCAACCGTAACCAGGGCAACATCGCAGCCGCTGAAGCGCAATATCGCGCGGCAAGCGCGAGCGAAGCGATAGCCGAGGCGGACTACCGCGTGGAGTTCGAGCGGACGCGAACGCTCTATCTGGCCGCCGAAACGCGGGTGGAAACCCTTTCCAGCGCATCTCTGCCGCAGGCCGAGGAAGCACTCCGACTTGTCGAGATAGGATACCGCAATGGCCGGTTTCCGCTGATCGAAGTCCTGGCAGCTGCCGAAGCGCGCGACGCCATTCGTGAAAATCTGATTCAGGCAGAAGAGTCCCGCGGCCTGCTCGCGGCGCGGCTCATCTGGCTCACCGCACAGTGAGATCCCTTCCCATGAAACGTAACTATCTTATCGCAATAGTCGGCATCCTTGTTCTGGCGGCCGTATCTGCTTGGGGCTTCTGGCCGTCAGGGTCTGCCGACCACTCCGAAGAAGGACAGAGCGAAGAGGAAGGCGGAGCAGAAACCGGAAGTTCCGAAGGCGCTTTGCAAATTAGCGAAGAGCAAATCGCGGCTTCCTCCATCGAAATCGAAGCTGTCCAATTCGGCGCTGCGACGGAGCTTGTATTCCCCGCAACGGTCGCCGCGGCGCCGAATGCCAGTGCGCGCATCGATGCACGCGCTTCCGGAGTCGTTAGAAGCGTGAACAAGATGCTTGGCGATTATGTCAGGCAGGGGGAGGTGATCGCGCGGATCGAGAGCGCTGATGCTGCCGGACTGGCTGCGCAGGTCGCTACCGCGCGTGCGCGGGTCAATGAACTGTCTGCGCTCTACGACCGCGAAAAGCGGCTGTTCGAGGCCAATGTGACGGCCCGGCAGGATCTCGAAGCGGCGCAGGCCAATCTGCAAGTGGCAAGATCGGAGCTGTCACGCGCACAAGCCGCATCCGCAGCTGCTGGTGTCAGCGGGGATGGACGTTCGCTGGCCGTGACGAGTCCGATTTCAGGGCAGATCACCAGCGCGCCGATCGTGCTCGGCTCCTACGTATCCGCTGGTGACGAAATGTTCCAGATCGTGAACGCGAGCGGCTTGCAGGTGCAGGTCGCCTTGCCTGCCAGCGATGCTGCGAGAATTCGGCCGGGCGATGAAGCTACGTTGGAGCTCGGGCAGGACAGGGAGATCGGCGGACGTGTGCGCTCGATAACCCCCGCGCTCGATCCGGAAAGCCGAAGCGCCACCGCTATTATTTCCCTTGCGAGGGCAGTGCCCGGATTACAGCCAGGCGCATTCTTGCAAGCGCGCATCCAGCCCTCAGGTGAAACCGATGCGACCTCGATCTCGGTGCCTGAATCCGCAGTTCAGATGGTCGAAGGCCGTGAAGTCGTGTTCGTTCGCACGCGTACCGGCTTTCGGGCGACGCCTGTCGTGACGGGATCGCGCTCGGGAGGGCGCATCGTGATCGAGTCCGGATTGCAGAATGGCCAGCGGATCGCGACCGAAAACGCCTTCCTGCTCAAAGCCGAACTCGGGAAAGAGGAAGCCGAACATGGACATTGATCGTTCTGAAAGCGGCTTCGAAAAAGAGGCCGACAGCAATGGCGGCCTGATTGGCGGCGTCCTTGATTGGTCGGTGCGCAACCGCTGGGCTGTCGTGGTTCTGGCACTCGGCGTGGCGATCTGGGGTGCGTTCAATCTTGCGAAACTGCCGATCGATGCAGTGCCGGATATCACCAATGTTCAAGTACAGATCAACACCGAAGCACCGGCGCTCTCGCCCTCACAGATCGAAACGCAGGTAACCTTCCCTGTCGAGACGGGCCTCGCCGGGATCGAGGGACTGGAAATGACCCGCTCGATCTCGCGTAATGGCTTTAGCCAGGTCACTGCGATCTTCGAGGAAGGCACGGATATCTATTTTGCGCGCTCGCAGGTGGAGGAACGGCTTGCCACGCTCGCCTCTTCGCTTCCTGCAGGCGCGGAGCCGTCGATGGGTCCGATTGCGACCGGCCTTGGCGAAGTCTTGATGTATACCATCGAATTCGAGCATCCGGGTGGAACGGATGCGCCAAAAGGCGGCGCCATTGGCTGGCAGAATGACGGCAGCTTTGTCACCGACCGGGGCGAGCGATTGGACACGGAGGTGGCGAGAGCCGCCTACCTGCGCACGGTGCAGGACTGGGTGGTCGCGCCGCTGATGCGCTCGGCCGACGGCGTCGCGGGCGTGGATTCGATCGGCGGCTTTGAAAAGCAATATCTGGTGCAACCCGACCCGGATCGCCTGGGCGGCTACGGTGTTTCACTCGACCAGTTGATTACTGCGCTCGAAGCGGCGAACCAGGCGGAAGGCGCGAACTTCGTCGAACGTGCCGGCGAAGCGCTCCTGGCCCGTGTCGATTCCCGGCTGAATTCGGTAGAAGACATCGAGCAGGCGGTGGTGGTCACTCGCGAAGGCGTGCCGATCCGCGTAGGCGATGTTGCCACAGTCGAGATTGGCGGTGACCTTCGCACAGGGGCTGCCTCGCTCAACGGCGATGAAGCGGTCGTCGGAACTGTCCTGATGCGAGCGGGCGAGAACAGCCGGACGGTTGCCGCCGGCGCTGCAGAAAGACTTGAGGAAGTTCGCGCATCGCTGCCTGCCGGAGTGGTGGCTGAGATTGTCTACAATCGGTCCACTTTGGTCGATGCGACCATCACTACGGTTCGCAACAATCTGGTCGAGGGCGCCTTGCTTGTCATCGTCGTCCTGTTCCTGCTTCTCGGAAACATCCGCGCTGCCATCATTGCCGCACTGGTCATTCCTTTGTCGATGCTGATGGCAGCGATCGGGATGAACCGGCTCGGCGTATCGGGCAACCTGATGAGCCTTGGTGCGCTCGATTTCGGTCTCATTGTGGATGGGGCTGTTATCATTGTCGAGAACAGTATCGCACGCCTTGCCCATAGGCAGGAGCTTGAAGGACGCCTGCTAACGCTGCGTGAACGCCTCGCAGAGACCCGCGCAGCAGCGCATGAGATGATCAAGCCGACCGTCTACGGCCAGGCGATCATCTTTCTGGTCTTTGCGCCTCTTCTCACCTTCACTGGTGTGGAAGGCAAAACCTTCACGCCCATGGCCATCACCGTCATGCTTGCCCTGGCTTCGGCTTTTATTCTGTCACTGACATTTGTCCCGGCGATGATCGCTCTCTTGCTGAACAAGAAAATCAACGAGAAAGAAGTGAAGCCAATTCGCGTGGCAAAGGAACGTTATGGTCCACTGCTGCGCAAAGCCCTCGCCCGTCCATGGCCGGTCATTGGCACCGGCGTCGGCGTATTTGCACTTGCAGCGCTGGTCTTCAGCTTCATCGGCAGCGAATTCACGCCGCAACTCGACGAGCGTGATCTGGCGGTGCAGTCATTGCGCATCCCCTCTACTCCGCTCGAGCAGTCGCTCACAATGCAGCGCCAGGTCGAGGCGCGCCTCACACAGTTCTTGCAGGTTGAGCTAGTGTTCTCGCGCACCGGCACGGCAGAGGTCGCAACCGATCCGATGCCGCCGAACATTTCGGATGCCTATGTGATCCTCAAACCGCGAGAAGAATGGCCCGATCCCTCGCTGTCCAAGGATGAACTCGTAAGCGAGATGGAGGAGGCGCTCGGCGGCCTTGTCGGCAATCTCTACGAGTTCAGCCAGCCCATCGAACTGCGCTTCAACGAGCTCATTGCAGGCGTTCGCGGCGATGTGGCGGTCAAGCTCTATGGCGATGATCTGACCGCCATGACTTCCGCTGCAAACGAAGTCGCCGCCGTGCTGCGCGGCGTCGAAGGCGCGGCCGACGTCAAGGTGCAGCAGGTTTCTGGCTTCCCAACGCTGGATATCGCCTTCGATCGGCCAACGATCGCGCGCTACGGGCTAAGCGTCGAGGATGTGACCCAGTCGGTTGCCATCGCACTTGGCGGTCGCAACGCCGGGCTGGTGTTCGAAGGCGACCGCCGGTTCGATGTCGTCGTCAGATTGTCAGATGCCAATCGCAATGATTTTGACCAGCTCGGCACCTTGCCGATTGTCCTCCCGAATGGCGGGAGTATTCCGCTGCGCGCGGTGGCCGAGTTTCAGGTCATCGATGGGCTGGCCGAGGTCCGCCGCGAACAGGGACGACGACTGGTCATCGTATCCGCCAATGTGCGGGAGCGTGATCTTGGTTCATTTGTCGAGCAGGCCCAGTCCGAAGTGGCCGCAAACGTCGATCTGCCTTCCGCGTCGTTTATCGAATGGGGCGGGCAGTATCAGAACCTGCAGCAAGCGCAGCAACGTCTACTGATCGTGGTTCCGCTCGCCTTCGCGGTCATCCTGCTGCTGCTCTACATGGCGGTTGGCGGATGGGTCTCGGCGCTCGCGGTGTTCAGCGCGATTCCGATGGCGCTAGCTGGCGGGGTCTTCTTCCTGGCCCTGAGAGGCATGCCGTTCTCGATCTCGGCGGCCGTGGGTTTCATTGCCCTTTCCGGCGTTGCGACCTTGAACGGCCTCGTCATGATCACCGCGATCAAGCAGCGGCTCGAAAAGGGTTTGGAGCTTGGTGAAGCGATTGTCGAAGGCGCAATTGCACGCCTCCGCCCGGTTCTGATGACGGCGCTCGTCGCCTCGCTCGGCTTCGTTCCGATGGCGCTTGCGACAGGAACCGGGGCCGAGGTGCAGCGCCCGCTCGCCACGGTCGTGATCGGCGGACTGATAACGGCAACAGCGCTCACACTGTTCGTGCTGCCTGCCATTGTGAGCCTGATTTTCGCGGAGAAATCCGAGCAGGCAAAGGGTCACGGAGAAATGCCATGAGCGGCGATCATAAATTCGAGCTTGATAGTGCTGAAAAGCGGCGAACTCTGTGGATTGTCCTGTGGCTCAATGCCGCGTTGGCCGTCGGTTTCTTGTTCGTCGGATATTTTGCCGATTCTAACGCGCTTCTCGCCAATGGTCTCGACAATGCATCTGATGCTCTTGTCTATATCCTGAGCCTTTTCGCACTTAGCCGTTCTCGAGTGTGGAAGCGCAACGCGGCTCGCCTTTCAGGTGGCTTGCTCCTGTTGTTTGCCGCTGGTGTTATTGCCGATGCAATACGTCGTTTTCTGGAAGGCTCCGAGCCTGGCGGCATCGAAATGATGGCCATGGCTGCGATCGCAGCCGTAGTGAACCTCATTTGCCTCCGCCTGCTTCAAAACCTCCAGAAGAAGGACGTCAATCTGCGTGCCGCAACGACTTTTAGCTTCAACGATTTTGTAGCAAATGGCGGGATTATTCTCGCAGGGCTGGTCGTCATGCTTACTGGTGCGAATTGGCCAGATCTATTGGTCGGCATCGCTGTTGCCGGGATCGCGATCTATGGCGGGATCGATATCCTGCGCGATGCGCACAAGGACCAGCACGATGAAGAAGGCACGACCCACAGTTAGGGTAAGAGCGAATGGGAAATGTGTCCTTGCTTCGGGGATTGATGCTGGCTCTTGCCTCGAGGTTTCTGGCTAACTGCAGTTTAACCAACCTCCAGATTGCGTTACTGAACATTGATAGGTTCTCGGTCAGCGATACAATAAGCAGGGATCTTTTTCTTTTACGCTTGAAGTCGGTATGAATGCCCATAGCCTCCAAGACTATAGCCCTAGGTCACCGTTGGGAGCGCCTTCTTGCAAATGTGAGAACGGCTTTACTTCAAAGCGGCTTCAAGCGCTCGTGCTTGTCAGTCTCGCATTCAGAGTGGTCATTGATTGCCACATCTTTACCGCCCACAAGTGTCTTAGCTTGGCGATATAGCCATATGATGCCGATCGACCCTGCGTTCAATTTAGCGCTCATACCGTTGGCGATGTGGTTAATCGTGCCTGCATTGACCTTGGCCCTCGTACGCTTCGCCACAGAAAAGACGATCTAAGCAGACGTCCGGTTGCCGCCGGTTACTCAATCATCTCTTGCTCGGCCTGGGTCTTAGCTTAGGCATGCGGTTCGCAAGAAGGACAAATCCCGAAAGCGCGATGACCGTTCCACCTATGCCGAACAGGAGCAGCCACCAGCTGTTGATGCGGTCACGCTGGGTCCAGTCCATGATGTGCAAGCCCCAGATGAAATCGAACAGGCGCCAACTATCGCTGCGTGCCGCCCCGACTGCACCACTCGAGGCATCGACATAAATGCGTGTCGATGCCTCGTCCCCGTAAGTGACCTGCCAGGCCGGAAAAGGTCCGCGAAATTCAGTCCCTACCGGCTTGTCAACAAGTCGCGCGGCCTCAATCGTCGTTCGAGGTCCAGTCCAGGCGCGCAGGGCAACGGATCTCGCCGTCTCAGCCGAGATGGGCGAGAGTTTTCGCCCCGTCGCCGGATCGTGCACGCTCACGCTTCCGTCGACCAGGCGGACCTCGATTACGGCTTCGCCATCAAGCGAACGCGTCGTTACAGCAGCAAGGGTGCCCTCATTTGCGACCCAGGCAGGGATCGGAGCGTCGGCAGACAGCGCTTGCGGTTCGCGCGAGACGACGTGCTCGGAGCGAACCTCCTTGATGTCGAGAAACGACATCAAGGCACCGGTGACCATCCACAAGAGGACCTGAAGTCCGACGAAAATCGCCAGCCACTTGTGAATCTTGCTGCCCAGCACATGCAGGCGCAGCTTTGACGAACGCGTTGCCAAGCTTCGCTATCCTTCAAGTCTTTTCTTTCAGTTCCGCGGTGCTCGCGAAGACGAATGGTACTGCACAATTCTCCAGCCCGAAGCATCGTGCGAGAGTACCGATGTCGCAACACCATCACGCTCGAATACGCGTCCATCCTCCAGCTCGATCCGATACCCGTAGGTTTCATAGCCATAAGCCATATGCCCCATACGGGTCACCGTCAGCGTCGGATTGCTAAAAGTAAAGCTCTTGATCGCATGAAGCTCAGGGCCGAGGTGATGCTCCATATAGTTGCCAAAACTCCCTTCGACCTTGCCGTTTTCGAAGATAGCGGACGATTCCGCGAAGAGCGCGAACATTGCATCGGCGTCGCGCGCTTCAAGCGCGGTGCGATAGGCCTTAAGAGCCTCCTCCGCGCCCGCGACATCGTCGGCCGAAGCGTCCATGGCGTGCATCTGGTGCCCCTCGTTGGATAAATGATCCATCTGCTGCGCCGATGCAGCTGTAGGCATTAGCGCAAAAGCGAGCGCGATCGATGCGATCCGTGAAAAAATCTTGGTCATTTCCATGTAATCCTTCTCTCTAAGTTCAGAACCAGAACCTTACGCCGACGACATAATTGGTAACGCTGGGATCCTCTCCTTCGGCACGCGCAAAATCGGCGCTGCCGCCGAAGCGCCATTCCTGTGATACGCCGACATAGGGTGCGAACTCACGAGCGAACTCGTAGCGCAGACGCAGGCCTGACTCTATCCGGTCGAGGCCGGCACCGATGCCCAGCTCGGGAATGTCCTGCGCCGATAGCGCGAGTTCCGCTCTGGGCTGGAGGATTAGTCGCTGCGTGATCCGCTGGTCGAGTTCGCCCTCGATCCGCGCGGTTACATCGCCTTTGGTGGAGACGAAGGCCGCGGCATCGACTTCAAACTGGTAGGGCGCAATACCCTGGATCCCGATCACCGCGTGCGTGCGTTCCGGACCGGTCAGGTCTTGGCGCACCCCGGCCTGGAAATCGAAGAAGGGTGCAATGGCGCGGCTCCAGAGCGCCTGGACCTCGGCGCCCTCAATGGGTTCCCCGAAGCTGCCCTCACCCTCGGACTTGAACCAGAACTTGTCGATGTCGCCACCATAATAGCCCTGGATGTCCCACAGATATCCATCCGTTCCCTCGCGGGCACGGTATTCGAGCCGGTCGCCCTGAAACCAGAAGCGCATCCCGCCGTCGGTCTCGCGGACAAGCTCGCTGCGCGCTTCGTTCATGGCCTCCTCTCCCCAGATAGAGACGGCCGCACGGGCGGGGCCGCTCCCGGCTTCGGGAGGAGGCGGCAGCAGAGGGATTTCCGGCCCGGAGTCCATCTGCAAGGCGGAATGATCCATCCCCTGCATATTCTGCATCGCCTGCCCCGGGGCCGGATCATCCTGCATCTGACCATGGTCCATCTCACCGTGAGCGGTCTGATCCTGCGGCATCGCACCATGATTCATCCGGCTATGGTCCATCTGCCCGGCCTCCTGACCGGACTGGCCCATCGGCATCGGCATCGTCATGACAGGCTGCCCTTGGGACATTGGCATATTGCCGTGGTTCATCGCACCGTGGTTCGCCTGTCCACTTTCCTGCCCGGTCTGTTCCATCGGCATCGTCATACCCGAATGACCGTCCTGAGCGGACATCGAACCATGGTCCATGGTCATGTGGTCCATCTTGGAATGGTCCATGGCGGTTTCAGGCTGAGCAGCCGGTTCGCATGCTCCTTCAGTCACCGGATGCCCCATCGCGCGATGGCGCGCGGCTTCTTCCTCGCACTTTACCTTGGCGTCAGCCTGCGCCTCGGCCCTCTGCTGCGGCTCCGCGGACGAATGACCGGCATGCTGCGCCGCAGCGGGGGAGGCGAGAACTGAGCTGGCTGCGACCGATGCGAGCAGGCTGGCAATACGAATCTTCATGCGCCCTCTCCGTCCGGATTGGCAACCGTGACGATCTGAAACATCCCGGCATGCATGTGATAGAGAAGGTGGCAGTGGAAGGCCCAGTCGCCAGGCTCATCCGCCGTCAGGTCGAACTGCGCGCTGCCACCCGGCTGTAGGTTGACTGTGTGCTTGAGCGGTTGTCGGTCAGGTGGCGCCCCATTGACCAGCTCGAAGAAATGTCCATGCAAGTGAATCGGGTGCGCCATCATCGTGTTGTTGATGAGCTTGACACGCACGCGCTCGTTATATGCGAAACGAATTGGCTCGTCGGAAACCGCCGAGAACTTCTTGCCGTCGAACGACCACATGTAGCGTTCCATATTCCCCGTCAGGTGGATTTCCATTCGGCGCGAGGGTGTGCGGGTCTGGCGATGCGGTGTCAGGGCGCGCAGTTTACGATAGTCCAGCGTGCGGTGGGGGACATCGGCAAGGCCGATACCGGGATCGCCCATGCGATCGATCGGGTTCGGCGCGACCGAATCGAGACCGGGTCCGACCTTGACATCGGCAGGCAAGCGCGAGGTATCGCGCATTTTCATGCCCGACATACCGGCCATGTCGCCGCCACTGCCGTGGTCCATACCCGCCATGCCGGCATCGTCGCCGGAGCCGTGGTCCATGCCGCCCATACCCATATCGGTCATGGTCAAAAGTGGCGGATCGCGCAGCGGCGGAATGGTGGCGCGCGCGCCGGGTGTGCTCGCAAGGGTGGCAATACCCATGCCCGAGCGGTCCATGGACTCTGCCACCAGCGTGTAAGCCTGTTGCTCGCCCGGCGTCACGACGACGTCGTAGGTTTCGGCAACGCCGATCTGGAACTCGTCGACCTCGACCGGTTCGACATCCTTCCCGTCCGCCTGAACGACAGTCATCGGTAAGCCGGGAATACGGATATTGAAAAAGGTCATGGCGCCGGCATTGATGAAGCGCAGCCGCACACGCTCGCCGGGACGGAAAAGATATTCCAGATTGTCGAGAGGACCGTGTCCGTTCAACAGGAATGTGTAGCCTGCGCTAGAGATGTCGAGAATATCGGTCGGCATCATACGCATTTTGGCCCACATTCGGCGATCCTCGCCCGACAGCGGGTAATCGTCGGTCCAGGTATTCTGGTTGTAATTGAAGTAGCCTTCGCCCTTCTTCAGTTTGTCGAAAATCGTATGCGGGGACATGGCGCTGAATTCGCTCAGCACCACGATATATTCACGGTCGGCTTGGACCGGATCGGGTCCAGCGGGATCGACCACGATCGCGCCGTAATGCCCGGCCTGTTCCTGCAGGCCGCTGTGCGAATGCCACCAGTAGGTGCCCGCCTGACGGATCGGGAATTCTGCGGTGAAGGTTTCTCCCGGTTTGACTCCGGGAAAGCTCACGCCGGGGACACCGTCGAGTTCGAACGGCACGAGTAGGCCATGCCAGTGAATCGAGGTATCTTCCTCAAGCTGGTTATGGACATTGAGCCGGACGGTCGTGCCTTCTTTCAGACGCAACAGCGGACCGGGGATCGTCCCGTTAACGGCGATGGCGCCGCCGCGCCTGTTGCCCGTCGCGAACGCAGAGCGCGCGACAGTGAGATCGATATTCGGCCCGGACACTTCGTCCAGCCCTTTGCGAGCATTTCCCGCCGAGATATCCGCGCCACGTGCCCATGCGGGCATGGCGCCGGTAAGCCCAAGCAGGCCCAAGCCACCGGCGCTTGTGCCGAGGAACTTCCTGCGATTTATGATTGTCATACTTGAAAGGCTCCTGAAGGGGGTTTCCTTTCGTTACGAACGGAAGGGCCTTATCCCTCAGAATTGATCGAATTTTTCTCGTAAGCGTTGTCTGGCGCGGTAGACCCGGGTTTCGATCGCTTTCTCGCTAACACCGAGCAAACTTGCAGCCTCAGCCTGGCTGCGACCATCGATGCTCACCAGCACAAGGGCTTCGCGCAGGCGGATCGGGAGCCGTTCGATTTCGGCTCTAAGCAAACCAAGTTCCTGACGGGCGGACGCTCGGTTTTCCGGATCTGGGCTTTCATCCGCGATGAGAGCTGCATCGTCAACCGAGCCCAATCCGAAGAAGCGTTTCGCTTTTCTGGTTCTGAGCCGGTCACGGCACTTATTGAGGACCACAGTGGTGAGATATGGGCCGACAGGCCTTTCAGGGTCGAGGTGATGCCTCGAAACCCAGACAGATGCCAAACCATCCTGAACAGCATCTTCGCCGTGCTGCCGGCTTCCTAGCATGCGCGCTGCAAGCGCCAACAGCCGGCCAATATGTGGCTCGACGAGCGCACTGAATGCTGCCCTGCTTCCCTCAGAAGCCTGCCGGATCAGCCCCGGGTCGTGGTCGCCTCCGTGCGAAGACACAAGCGATCAATCGCGCGGAGCGTCGGTCAGAGCATCGGAGACCTGACGGTCGAACAAAAGCTGTTGGTCGGGATCCAGCAATTCGCGCATGTCGAAGACGTGCCGCACCGTCGCTTTCTGAAGTTCCCCCATCTTTTCGTGGACATCGTCGATCGCGGCGCTCACTTCGGGACCGTATTCGTGTTCGGCCTCCATTGCCCTTGCAAGCCGGGCATTGGCTGCGCGCAAGGAGGCTTCGAGCTCCGATTTTTCTACGGCATAGCGGCTTTCGAGAGCTTCAAGCTGCGAGTTCTGCTCGGGGCTAAGCTCTAGCTCATCATGAACAAACTGGTGCAATCCGCCGCTGGGCTCCTCGTCGCGCCAGTAATCTGATGCAAAGGCACCTAGGCAACCAGCGAAGGCTGCCAGCAGGATGGCAAAGAGTATGTGCTGCGTTTTCAAATCCTAGCGCCCGCCTTCGAGAAGTGCTGCGGGAGACAGTCGTTCGCCTGAATCAAAACTGGCGACGGCGATAGTTGTCCCAGGATCGAGACTGCGGGGAACCTCGCTCGCCCCGAAACCTGCCCCCAGTCCGACGACGAATAATCCGGAGAAGAGCGCCGCACGCCGGCGCCTTTCTGCGATTTCACCCAATTGTCCGGCCCGATGCCACACCCCGTCCATAATCTGGTGAGGATTACCGGAACCGGTCTGTTCCGACAGTGATGCCAAAGCGGCATCGAATGAGGGTTGTCTGTTCATTTCACACTCTTGGTTGCCATACCGACCTATACGCTGAACTTGGCGCAAGCCCTTAAAAAAATTTTGAGGGCTAAGCTCTGCGGCTGCGTATCAGGGTTATGCAAACCCGGCGACATCTTACCATCCTTGCTCTTCTATTCGCAGCCCTCACTGCTGCGCCTCTCGGCGCGCATGAGGGCCATAAACAAGACATGTCCGATGAAGAGATGATGATGGAAGCCAGCTCCAGCGGTGCCACGGCAGCCGCCGGTACCGGCGCCGGTGGAGCGGATGCAAGCTTGCACGGCGCGAACAGCGATCACAGCGTTTCAGCTACTCAGATGATGCAACAAAAGATCGAGGAGAACCGCCTGGCGTCGTTCAGCGATCTATTGGCCAGACTACATCCGATTGCAGCCCATTTCCCTATTGCCTTGTTTCTCGTCGCCGCGCTCGCGGAGTTCGCGCTGATCGTCAGGCCCAACCTTGGCCTGCATTCCACAGTCCGCTTTCTGGTGGCCGCAGGTGCAATTGGTGGTCTTGGTAGCGCGGCCTTTGGCTGGTTCGCGGCGGGCTGGCGACTTTCTGACCGATCCGAAACGCTGATGATCCATCGTTGGAATGGCACTGCGATTGCTGCGGCGGGCCTGTTGGCCTGGTGGCTGAGTTCACCGGGCAAAAATCGTTGGTGGCTCAGGCTGGTACTGACGATCATCGCCGGGGCGCTCATCGTCCAGGGGTACTACGGCGGCGAGATGGTTCACGGCCCTAACCATATGGGGGTCATGTGATGCCCCGCACGAGCCTGCCAAGCGGCGACCGCAGTTTCACTCCGGCCCTCGGCAAGGCTTGGCTTACGCCTTTATACGACGCGGCTATCGCAATCTTGACTCGAGAAAGCGCCTGGCGTGACGCCCTAGTTCGCGCTGCCGACCTTAAGCCATTCGACAAGGTAATCGATGTCGGCAGCGGAACAGGCACCTTGCTGCGCCAGATGATGTCGAGCTGCCCGCCAGCTGAACTTCTGGGGGTTGAACCAGACCCGGACGTCTTGGCTATCGCCAAGAAAAAATTCGGCAGCGCCTCTCACATCATCCAGTGGCACAATGGCTTCCTTGACACCCTCAATCTCGACCGGGGTTGGCAACCCAACAAGATCATAAGCAGCCTCGTTCTCCACCAAGTCCCTCCTGAGGAGAAGCGCGCAATCCTCGAGCAGATCGCCGCCCTACTGAAGCCCGGCGGTATGGTGCTAATTGCCGACTATATGCGCCAAGAATCGCCGCTGATGCGCCGGCTTTTCAGACTGACTGTTCAGCAACTCGACGGGCTTGAGGATACGCAACCCAACGCAGACGGACTCATCGAAGAACATCTGCAAGAGATCTTCGAGGATGCTGAGCGCTTGCGCGTTTTCCCAACCGCGACCGGGGCGATTTCGCTTTGGTGCGGATATTCCAAGAAAGTCCCAAACTCATGAGAATCCGGTCTTTAGTGCAACGTAGAAGGTCGTTTGTGGCATCCGCATTGCTACTGCTGGCAGCTTGCTCGAACGCTGCGCAGGCTGCGACCTACACGATGTTTCGCGATCCGAACTGTGGCTGCTGCCTGGAATGGGCAGATTACTTCGAGAAAGCGGCCGATGCCGAGGTTGACTCGGTCGACATGGCCGAAATGGCAAAGATCAAAACCGAACGCGGCGTACCGCAACAGCTCTGGTCGTGCCACACGATGGAAATCGAGGGCTATATCATTGAGGGCCACGTGCCCGCCGACGCGATCGAGCGACTGCTGCGCGAACGGCCCGAGGATATCACGGGGCTGGCCGTTCCCGGGATGCCAGTCGGCTCGCCCGGTATGGAATTCGAAAACCGTATCCAGCCCTTCGATGTGATCGCTTTTGGACCTAGCGGCCAAAGCGTGTTCGCATCCTACCCCTGAAACTCAAACACTATCGGAGAAGCACGATGAAATATCTCACCGCAACACTGATCGCTTTTGGCTTGTCGGCATCGCCCGCGCTCGCACAGGAGCGCGAAACTGCAACGAAACGCCCACAAATGTGCAAGATGATGCACAATGGCAAAGAGATGCAGGGGGTGATGGTCAAAGGCGAAGACGGCAAAATGACCTGTCAGATGAGGGATCATGCAGGCAGCGACCATTCGCAGATGGACCATTCGAGCATGGATCACTCAAGCAGCGATCACTCGGCGATGGACCACGGCGAGAAACGCGGCGAAGCACGCGAAGCATCGGAAAAGGACAAGCCGCAATCGGGTCACGATCATAGCTGATGAGATGCCGCCGGGGTCCTTCCCCCAATTCCCCACGCCTCGGCGGTGTAACTAATCTCTATTTGGCCATCTTTTCGACCAATGCGACAAGCTCAGCGACTTTCTCAGACTGATCAGCCTTATCGTCCGAGGCGATCGCTTCTTCAATGCAGTGTCTTGCGTGAATGTCGAGGACCTTGATGCGCGCTTGTCGCGCCGCCGCTTCAAGCGCGATGATCTGTTGGAGAATGTCCACGCAATAGCGGTCTTCCTCCATCATCTTGACGATACCGCGAGCCTGCCCCTCGACCCGCCGCATGCGGGTTATCGTATTCGCAAACTTGCTGTTTTCCGTGTCGCTCATCGTCATTTCTCCGTTGGCCGAGACCATTCCCCCAGAATTACTTCTCTTGCAATCTCATTAGTCAGATACCATACCCCCCTATAGTATTATATAATTGGAGTCCGATATGTCTGATACACCTTTGAAAACCTCGATCGTTAGCTGGGGATGGACGCTGAGTGCCTTTCTTCTGATCAGTTATCTCATTTGCGTTGGCTTCGGGCTGCTCTCTCCGGAGCAATTCCGCATGCATGAGGCCTGGGCGCCGTGGCTTCCGGGTTTTGAATGGCTCACGCTTACCGGTTTTATGGCCGGGGCGATCGGCAGCTTTCTTTACGGTTGGTACATCGCAGTGCTGGCCGTCCCGCTCTACCGCTTCTTCCAAGGTCGTAGCCGGTAACTCTGACTGCATTGCGTCAGCCGCGAACGCGGCAGCACCACACAAACGGACGGAGCAGATGATGGACCACGCTCATTGCGCGCATCACAACGACGACAATACGAACGCCGGGGACGGACGATACGATATTATCCCGGAAGGCTATAATGGCGCGGTTTACACCTGCCCGATGCACCCCGAAGTCCGACAAACCAAAATGGGCTCGTGTCCGCTCTGCGGCATGGGACTCGAGCTTGAATCGGCCGCTATGGTCGAAGAGGGGCCAAACCCGGAGCTCGTCGACTTTACCAGAAGGTTCTGGATCGGCGCGTTCCTCACGCTCCCGCTTTTGGTGCTCACCATGGGACCGTTTCTGGGTTGGCCAGGAGTCCGCGACATTCTGGGCGAGCGCAACACACTATGGGTGGAATTTGTTCTAGGGACCCCCGTTGTTCTGTGGTGTGGCTGGCCGTTTTTGGAGCGAGGTTGGAACTCGTTCAGGACATGGAATCTCAACATGTTCTCGCTCATCGCCATGGGCGTCAGCGCGGCTTGGGTGTTCAGTGTCGTGGCGATCGGCGCTCCCGACATCTTTCCCGATGGTTTTCGTGATGCCGAGGGCCATGTGGGTGTCTATTTCGAGGCTGCAGCGGTCATTGTGACGCTGGTCCTATTGGGCCAGGTGATGGAGCTGCGCGCCCGCGAGGGCACCGGCAAAGCCATTCGCGCGCTGCTCGATCTCGCCGCGAAGACAGCCCGTGTGATCAGGGACGATGGAACAGAGGATGAGATCCCGCTTGAAGAGGTCGCCGTAGGCGACAGGATCAGAGTGCGACCGGGCGAAAAAGTCCCGGTAGATGGTGTGGTTCTCAAGGGCCGGTCATCGATCGATGAAAGTATGATCACCGGCGAGCCCGTTCCGGTCGAGAAAGTCGAAGGGGACGGTGTCACGGGCGCGACAATCAACGGTACGGGCAGTCTCGTCATCGAGGCGAAGCGCGTTGGTTCAGACACGATGCTCGCCCAGATCGTCGATATGGTTGCTGCCGCGCAGCGCTCGCGCGCGCCAATCCAGAAATATGCCGACAAGGTTGCTGGATTGTTCGTTCCGGCAGTCATCGCGATTGCCGTCCTTGCCTTCATTGCCTGGGCCATCTGGGGACCCCAGCCTGCCTTGGCCTACGCGCTGGTGGCGGCTGTTGCCGTTCTGATTATTGCCTGTCCTTGTGCTCTGGGTCTTGCAACGCCGATGTCGATCATGACGGCAACGGGCCGCGGCGCCCAGGTCGGTGTGCTTATCAAGAATGCCGAAGCGCTCGAGCGATTTGAGACGATCGACACGCTTATCGTCGACAAGACCGGCACGCTCACCGAAGGAAAGCCCAAACTGGTCGCGGTCATCGCCGAGCCCGGTTTTGAGCAGACGGAACTTTTGCGCTTGGCTGCCTCGCTCGAACGAGGGTCTGAGCATCCGCTGGCCGAAGCGATTGTACGCGGCGCTGAAGAGCGCGGTCTCGAGCTTGCAAGCGCCGAGGATTTCGAAGCAATCACTGGCAAAGGTGTTGTTGGCCACGTTGCCGGCAAATCGGTTGCACTCGGCAATCTCGCGCTCGTTACCGACATGGGCCTTGATGGCACAGCGCTGAGCGAACAAGCCAATGCGCGGCGGGATGACGGTGAAACCGTAATGTTCGTCGTCATTGGCGGCGAGATCGCAGGGCTCGTTGCAGTGGCCGATCCTATCAAGGCAACAACGCCGGATGCGATCCGCGCTCTTCATGAACTCGGTCTCACGATTATCATGGCTACCGGCGATAACGAGCGGACCGCAAAAGCAGTCGCAGCCCGGCTCGGCATAGATGAGGTGAAGGCAGGCGTTTTGCCTGAGGACAAAGCTAAGCTCATTCGCGATTTGCAAACGAGAGGCACCAAGGTTGCGATGGCCGGAGACGGGGTCAACGACGCGCCAGCGCTTGCTCAAGCCGATGTCGGTATCGCGATGGGCACCGGAGCCGACGTCGCAATCGAGAGTGCGGGTATTACACTGGTGAAGGGTAATCTCGACGGCATTGTACGCGCGCGCAAACTTGCGCGGGCTACCATGCGCAACATTCGCCAGAACCTGTTCTTCGCACTGATCTACAATGCATCGGGCGTGCCGATCGCCGCAGGTCTGCTTTATCCGTTCTTTGGGATTTTGATCAGCCCGATGTTTGCAGCCTTTGCGATGAGCGCGTCATCTATCTCGGTGGTGGTCAATTCACTGCGCTTGCGCGGAGCAAACCTATGATCCTTCTCGGCCAGGATCACGCGTTCGCCCGCGAGATTTCCACCACCCCGTTTAGTCACTGACAAGCACAGGCTTCCTCAGAACATATTGATTGCTCGAAAAAGTTTTGAGGGGTGCGATCGAATAATTCGTACCGATACCTGATTCCATCGCCTGCACTCGGGCGAACCACGAGGACTGTTTTGCAAAAGCACAAGCATGATGACCAGACCAGCGACACCGGTTCAATAAGCCTTCTTGGCGGTGTCGCCATGGGCACCGGCGTAATGATCGGCGCCGGTATCTTTGCGCTCACGGGCCAGATCGCGGAATTGGCCGGGCCGCTTTTCCCGCTGTCATTCATTGCCGGGGCACTCGTCACCTCACTAGCCGCCTATAGCTATATCAAGATGTCGAACCGCTGGCCCTCATCAGGCGGCATCGCGATGATTTTGCAAAAAGCTTATGGACCAGGCGTGGTGGCCGCATCAGCTTCTCTGCTGATGGCGCTGTCGATGGTCATCAACGAGAGCCTCGTGGCGCGGACTTTCGCCACTTACGCGTTGAGACCGTTCGAGCTTGAGCAAAACAGTCTGTTGGTCTCGGCATTGGCGCTCGGATTGATTGTCTTCGCGTACCTTGTGAACGCCGCTGGAAATCGGTCCGTCAGCGGGCTCTCTTTAATCATGTCAGCCATCAAGATCGGCGGGATCGCAGTGTTTGCTATCGCTGCAATCTGGGCCAGTGGCTTCGCTTCGGGCGCGTTCAGCGAACCTGTCACCATGTCAGGCGGAGAAGCTTTGCTAGCCTCGGTCGCGTTCTCGATCCTGGCCTTCAAGGGGTTTACCACGATCACCAATAGCGGGGGTGAAATCGTCGATCCCCACCGCAATGTCGGCCGCACAATAATGATCTCGATCGCGGTATGCGTCGTTGTCTATTTGCTGGTCGCTATCGCCGTGGGCTCAAGTCTTTCGATTGCCCAGATCGTAGAGGCGCGCGACTATTCGTTGGCTGCTGCTGCAGAACCCGCACTCGGAGACCTCGGTTTCTACTTCACCGTCGCAATCGCGATTACGGCAACAGCTTCAGGTGTCATCGCCAGCGTTTTTGCCGTGTCGCGGATGCTGACGATGCTGACCGAGATGAAGATGATCCCGCATAGCCATTTCGGTATGAGCGGCGGCATCAGAAGCCACATGCTCGTCTACACAGTTGTAGTCGCTGGTGCGTTGGCGGTACTATTTGACCTGTCTCGCATCGCTGCCTTGGGCGCCTTCTTCTACCTCGTGATGGACATGCTCGTTCATTGGGGCGTGTTCCGCAATCTTCGCGAGGAAATCGGCGCGCGCGCATCAATTCTATTGGCCGCGCTTGCCGCCGACGCCGTCGTGTTGATCGCATTCACATGGGTCAAACTCGAAAGTGATCCGGCGATCGTTGGGTATGCGGTTGGCGGAATTGCCGTCGTCTTTCTGGCCGAGTGGCTCTTCCTCAAGAGAAATGCCAACCAATCGGAAGAAGCGGCCTAGAGCGATGGCGAACGATTTTCTCTATAGATTACAGGCTTCGAAGCCTTTGCTATTGTTCACTTGTCGAATCCGCTCGCAGTCTCTAGATTTCGTAAAATGATGGTTCTGCGAGCCCTTACGATGATTTTTCTTTGCGCGGGCCTGATCTTTCAAGGATCGGCGGCAGCATCGGCGATGCCTCAGACAGAGCCGATGCTGGCTTCTGATTGCGCCAAGATGATGCACCACTCGGAAGAGAGTGAGACGGGTCACCACCACGACGATGATTCTGAATCCCCCTGTCAGGAGATGTCGTTCGATTGCTTGCTGGCAATGAACGCCGTGTCCCCCGTTTGGGTGGGAAGCGATTCGCGTTCGCATATTGTTAAGGCGTTTTCCGACAGCCCTGTGTATTTGTCGAACATTACCTCACCTCTGTTTAGTCGCGCTTCTGCGCCCGATTACCCCCCTCCACGAACCTGACTTGATTGCATAAGCTGAAGGCGAATTGCGCCTTCTGAATACGTGGTCTTGACGCTGCAATGCACCGCCATTGCCGCCGGACCTCGGCACGCAAATCAAGTGAGATTTTTCCATGAAACGGTCCATAGGCGGTATCCTTGCCGCCGCCCTGATGCCGGCGCAGGTCGTGCTCGCGCAGCCGGTTGGCTATGAAGAAGCTTTGCGGGCAGCGCGCGAAGATCAGCCGCTGCTCCAGGCGGCGCAATTGCGTATCGACGGCACGCGAGATGCCTCGCAAGCCGCAGATGAGTTGCCCGATCCTATCTTGCGTGGCGGGATTGCAAACCTGCCAATCACCGGGCCTGTGGCGTTCGAGTTTGATCGCCAGCTTCCAACGCAGATTGCTGTTGGCATTGAGCAACCAATCCCGAACCTTGCACGGCGCAGAGCCCGTAGAGGCGTAGCGGGCGCAGATCTAGCCGTCGCTCAAATGCGGCTTGGAGTTGCGCAGCAGCGGATCGACATCGCCACATCAACCGCCTGGATCGACTTGTACTATGCCGAGGAGAAGCTCGCCTTCGCCCATACGGCGCTGAGCGATCTGCGCAGGCTTCAGCCGGTGGCAAACAGCGCTGTCGCGTCGGGTGCCGCCCGTCCGGCCGAAAGCCTAGCCATTCGCCGCGAGCTCCTTGTGATTGAAGATGCAATCACGAGAATTGAAGCCGAAAGAGATACCGCGCGCGCCATGCTCTCGAGCTACATTCACACAGACGACCCTACTATCGCGGGTAATGCGCCAGCGGCCGATGTCGACAGCGGCAGCCTCGAACAAGCTCTGAACCTTAACCCCGTCATCCGTCTTGCCGATGCTGCCACCGGACGCGCAGAAGCGAACGCCGACCTCGCGCGCGCCGACTTGCGCCCCGACTTCGGAGTGAGCGTAAACTATGGCCGACGCGACCCTGCCTTCGGAGACGCATTCTCTGTCATGGGATCGGTTACCCTGCCCATCTTCACCGATCGACGTCAAAAGCCGCGCATTCGTGCCGCCGAGGCAGAAGCTGCTGCGGCGCAGGAAGAGCGCGACGATCGGTTGCGGGCACTGCGTGTGCAATTCGAATCCGATCTCGCCTCATGGCGCAGTGCGAAGCGTCAATGGGAACGCGCGCGCGATGAATTGCTGCCGCTGGCCCGGCAAAGGGTCGAACTGGAAACGGCAAGCTTTGCTGCTGGAAACGCAGACCTGATCGATGTGATTGCAGCGAAGGCGGATTTGGCCTTGCTCGATCTTGAAATCTTTGAACGCGAAGCGGTCACGGTGGAATGGGCCGAGATGCTTCGCTTGACCTACGGGGAGCAGCAGCCATGAGCAATAAAGTCGACAGCTCGGACCCTTCAAAGCGAACCTATGCAATCATCGCAGCCGTCGCGCTTGTCAGCCTCGGCGCCGGATACGCGCTCTCGCTGCTAGGAGGTGAGAGCGAGGGTGGGATGTCGGGCTCCGCCGAGACGGAGTGCGAAGACGTACTCTACTGGTACGATCCGATGGTGCCCGGCCAGCGTTTTGACGAGCCTGGCAAGTCGCCCTTCATGGACATGATGCTGGTACCCAAATGCGCGGGAGAAGCCGCCGAAGCGGGCGTGCGGATTGATCCGGGCCTTGTCCAGAATTTCGGCATTCGCACGGCAGCGGCGGAGTTCGGAGTTCTCGAGCCGGAAATCACCGTGACGGGCGTCCTGGCCTACAACAGCCGAGATGTTGCCATCGTCCAGCCAAGAGCGGGCGGATATGTCCAACGCACCTATGGCCTAGCACAGGACGATGTCGTGGGTCGCGGCGCTCCGATAGTCGACATTCTCGTCCCTGACTGGGGCGGTGCGCAGCGTGAGTACATTGCCGTGCTCGATACCGGCGATCAGGCACTTGCAGATGCGATGCGGCAGCGCATGCGCCTGCTCGGCATGACCGACGCAATGATCGCGTCGGTTGAACGCACACGCAGAGCGCAAAACACGATCACTGTCACGGCTCCGGTAGGCGGCGCTGTCACCATGCTCGGTGTGCGGCCAGGCATGACGGTGATGGAAGGTCAGACACTGGCCGAGATTACAGGCTTTTCCCCGATATGGCTGGAAGCCTCAGTGCCCGAGGCACAGGCCGCAAACGTACGGCAAGGCCAGACTGTCAGCGCCGCTCTGGCAGCGTTTCCCGATGAACGATTTGCAGGACGTATCACGGCCATTTTGCCCAACGCCGATACTGCAAGCCGGACGATCACCGTACGGGCTGAGCTGCCGAACCCGCGCGGCAGGTTGAAACCGGGGATGTTCGCGCAGGTGTCGCTTTCACCCGACACTCGGCGTGCGCTGCTGGTACCGTCGGAGGCGGTCATTCGAACCGGACGCCGAAATCTTGTGATGCTCAAGCAGGATGAAGGCGCGTTCCTGCCTGCCGAGGTCGAAATCGGGCGCGAAGCGAATGGCAGGACAGAGATACTCGCAGGCCTTGCGGAGGGCGAGCAGGTCGTCACTTCAGGTCAGTTCCTGATCGACTCCGAAGCAAGTCTTGGCGGGATCGACGTCAGGTCGATCGATGGGACCATGAGCATGGCGTCGGATGGCTCGGCAAAGATGAGGACGTACACCGCCACGGGACGGATCACCAAGATTACAGGCGGTTCCATCACTCTCAATCACGCTCCGGTTCCCGCTCTCGAATGGCCGAGCATGGTCATGCCCTTCGCTCTCGCCGATGCCGCTCTAGTTGACGGTATTGAACCGGGCGACAAGGTCGAGTTTACCTTCTCGCAGCACGACACCGGTCCGCGTATCGAATCCATTCGGAAGACCGACCGATGATCGCGCGCATAATCGATGCCTCGATCGCCAATCGGTTTTTCATCGTTCTGGCGGCCATCGCGGTTGCGCTCGCCGGCTTCTGGGCGGTGCGCGCAACGCCTGTCGATGCGATCCCCGATCTCTCCGACGTGCAGGTCGTGGTGCGCTCGAACTATCCGGGCCAAGCTCCGCGCATCGTTGAGGATCAGGTCACATACCCGCTCGCAACGACGATGCTCTCGGTGCCGGGTGCGGAAACGGTGCGCGGCTATTCGATGTTCGGCGACAGCTTCGTCTATGTGATCTTCGAGGACGGTACGGACCTCTACTGGGCGCGCTCGCGCGTGCTTGAATATCTCAACCAGGTGCAAAACGAATTGCCCGAAGGTGTGACAAGCTCGCTCGGGCCGGACGCAACGGGCGTTGGCTGGATTTACGAATATGCGCTGGTTGACCGAACAGGGAACAGCGACCTTGCTGGCCTCAGAAGTCTTCAGGACTGGTTCCTGCGTTATGAGCTCCAGACCATTCCGGGCATTGCAGAGGTCGCCAGCGTAGGCGGCATGGTCAAGCAGTACCAGGTCGTGCTGGAACCCTACCGGATGGCTTCGCTTGGCGTCACCTACAGCGATGTCGTGCGTGCCATCCAGGCCTCAAATCAGGAGGCCGGCGGATCGGTGGTTGAAATGGGCGAGGCCGAATTCATGGTCCGCGCATCAGGCTATCTCACGTCTCTCGACGACTTCAGACAGATACCGCTGAAATCGGTGGGTAACGGTATCCCCGTCACCTTGTCCGATGTCGCCACGATCCAGCTTGGCCCCGAAATGCGGCGAGGGATCGCCGAACTCAATGGCGAAGGCGAGGTCGCAGGCGGTATTGTCGTGCTCAGACAGGGTGAGGATGCGCGGGCAACCATCGCGGCTGTCGAAGAGAAGCTCGACGTGCTCCAAGCCAGTCTTCCCGAAGGGGTCGAGATTGTCACGACCTATGATCGTTCGAAGCTGATCGACGCCTCGATCGAAAACCTGACCGGAAAACTCATCGCCGAGTTTATCATTGTCGCGATCGTTTGCGCGCTGTTCCTTTGGCATGTGCGATCAGCATTGGTGGCGATCGTCACGCTTCCATTGGGGGTGCTGGCCGCCTTTATCGTGATGCGTTTCCAAGGGGTCGATGCGAACATCATGTCCTTGGGCGGCATTGCCATCGCAATCGGCGCAATGGTCGACGCTGCGATCGTGATGATCGAGAACGCGCACAAGCACATCGAGCATTGGGAGGAGGACCATTCGGGCGAACAGATGTCCAACAATGAGCGCTGGAAACTGATTGCGGAGGCATCGAAAGAGGTGGGGCCAGCGCTGTTCTTCAGCCTTCTCATCATCACACTTTCGTTCCTTCCGGTGTTTACTTTGCAGGCGCAGGAAGGCCGCCTGTTTTCGCCGCTGGCCTTCACGAAGACCTACGCCATGGCGGCGGCCGCCATTTTGTCTGTCACACTGGTACCTGTGTTGATGGGTTGGCTGATCCGCGGGAAGATACCCAAGGAGGACACCAACCTACTCAATCGCGTGCTGACCAACGCCTACCGGCCCGGTCTTGATTGGGTAATGCGCCGACCGAAAACCACATTGGTTGTGGCAGGCCTCGTATTCCTGACAGCGCTGGTCCCGTTCACCCGCCTTGGAGGAGAATTCCTGCCGCCGCTCGACGAAGGCGATCTCCTCTACATGCCGAGCGCTCTGCCTGGCCTGTCTCCTGGTGAAGCGTCCGCATTGCTTCAGCGGACCGACCGCCTGATCAAATCTGTGCCGGAAGTCGATACCGTGTTCGGAAAAGCCGGACGTGCAGATACAGCGACCGACCCTGCGCCAATCACGATGTTCGAGACAACGATCCGCTTCAAACCGCGCGAAGAGTGGCGGCCGGGAATGACGCCGGAGAAGCTCGTGGAAGAGCTCGACAGCGCGGTGCAGGTGCCGGGGCTCGCCAATGTCTGGGTGCCCCCGATCCGCAACCGCATCGACATGCTCGCGACCGGGATCAAGAGCCCGATCGGCGTGAAAGTGTCTGGCGAGGACCTTGCCGAAATCGAGCGCGTGGCGTTGCAGGTCGAGAATGTCGCAAAACAGGTTCCCGGCGTCAGCTCCGCTTTGGCAGAGCGTCTTTCGGGAGGTCGCTATGTCGATGTAGACATAGACCGGGGCGCTGCGGCGCGTTTCGGGCTGAATATCGCCGATGTTCAGCAGATTGTGTCAGGCGCGATCGGCGGCGCGAATGTCGGACGGACCGTCGAAGGACTGGCGCGATATCCGATCAATGTGCGCTATCCGCGCGAGATCCGCGACAGCCTCGAAGAATTGCGCGCGCTGCCTTTGCTGACACCGTCTGGACAGCAAATCACGCTCGGAACGGTCGCGCAGGTGAGCGTCAGCGATGGCCCGCCCATGCTCAAGAATGAGCAAGGCCGTCTCATCAGCGTGGTCTATGTCGACACGCGTGGACGCGATTTGACTTCGGTCGTAAGCGATCTTCAGGGGGCGGTGTCAGAGGGCGTCGATCTGCCTGCCGGTGTGAGCATTTCCTACGCGGGCCAGTTTGAATATCTCACTCGCGCGAATGAGCGGTTGCAGGTCGTCATTCCCGCAACGCTCGGCATCATCTTCATCCTGCTCTATCTGATCTTCCGCCGGTTAGACGAAGCGCTTCTGGTTATGGGCACGCTGCCCTTTGCCCTGACCGGCGGCTTCTGGCTGCTCTATCTGATGGGCTACAACCAGTCTGTTGCGACATCGGTGGGTTTCATTGCCCTTGCCGGGGTATCGGCGGAGTTCGGCGTCATCATGCTGATCTACCTTAAGTCTGCGCTGGCCCGGCGCAGCGGCGCCCTCGATGCGCACGGCGTGGGCGAAGCCATCAGGGAGGGCGCTCTTTTGCGCGTGCGTCCCAAGGCAATGACCGTGGCCGTCATTCTTGCCGGTCTCTTCCCGATCCTCATTGGAACCGGCGCAGGATCGGAGGTCATGAGCCGCATCGCCGCACCGATGGTGGGCGGCATGATCACCGCGCCGCTGCTTTCCATGTTCGTTATCCCCGCCGCATATCTCTTGATGCGGCGCCCCCGGCCAGAGCGGCCAACACAATCCGAAGGAGAAGAAGAATGCGTACCTCAAACCTAGTTATGTTGCTGGCCGCGCCCTTGGCCCTCGCTGCTTGCGACAGCGGGCAGGAGATGGAGACCATGGACGAAATGGGCGCGGACCAGATGTCGATGGAAGGACATGATATGTCAGCGATGGATGAGAGCGAGGGTACAAAAACCGCCAGTGCCATCGGCACCGTAACCGCCATTGATCCCGAGGCAGACACTCTCACTGTCGATCACGAACCCGTTGCAGAGCTTGGCTGGCCTCAGATGGTGATGGCTTTCGATGCCAGCGAAGACGTGCGCGGCGATGTGGCTGTGGGTGATGCAATCGAGTTTACAGTCGAGGCAACCGAAGACGGCAACACGATTACCGCGCTGACCAAGCAATAGAACTGAAAAGCCCTCTGCGCGAGGAAACCGTAACCCTTGGCCGAAAAATGACCGGCTCGGCCAAAGGGCTTGCTTCAAAACTCGCGCGCGATTGTATGAGTGAAATATTTCAGGCAAGCTCCGTCACCGGCTGTCAGAGTGACGCTTTGGTAGAGACTTAAGTCAGAGCCCTCTCGGCGGTCGGCGCCCCTCAGCTGGAGCGGTATGCGGGCTCTTCCGCGGGCCTTTCGGTCTATGCACGCAAATTTGGATATTTGTTTCGGGGGTTTAGTTGGCTGATGTGAGTCCTCTTCTGCACCATTTGTTCTTCCCTTGTTCTCTCAGATTATCTATAAAAACCGCAGAAATCCAAGGGGTTTGGCCCTTGGAACGGATACCAGACTTCGAGCTCTCAAACCGAAGGCAAAGCCGTACAAGGTTGCTGACGAGCGTGGCCTATATATCGAGGTCACACCCGCTGGTGGCAAACATTGGCGGTTTCGATATCGAATTGGAAAAGCGCAAAAGAAGGTGTCGCTCGGCAGCTACCCTGTGGTTAGCCTCAAGGATGCGCGCACGTATCGCTGGATTGTGCCTTGCCGGCTCGAAACGAGAAACATCCTAGCTAGGCGTATAAAAGGATCATGCATTGGCGCACCATAACACTCAGCGAAGGCGCGTTATGCAGGCACTCGTTTTGACGGGAAAGAATCGTCTTTTCCAGCTTACATTTTCAAATGTACACTTTAGTTGATAGTGAATTGGCACGGGAACGCCTCAGCTGCAATTCAGTGTAACCCTTCGTCCGCCTTCTGCGGACATCGCAAGCTTTACGCGGCTTCGCGATGCTGGTTTGAGTTTGGCAACTGTGTACCGGCCGCAATCCCGTCAATCGTCCAAGTTGTTCCCTTAAGACTGGAAGCGAGATCCAGCTTCCCGCCGATTTGATCGGTCAGATCTTCGATGAGGTGCATGCCCTCAGAATCTGGCTTGTTGTGCGCTTCTTTGACATCGAAGCCGCGGCCGTCGTCTGCGACGATCAATCGCAGATCGCCCTCTGTCATCAATAGCGTGACTGCGATGGTGCCTTTGCCGTCTGGAAAGGCGTGCTTGTAAGCGTTGGTGACAAGCTCGCACACGAGCAATGCAAGAGGGGTGGCAACCGGCACATCGATCTCGCACGGCGTGATCTCATGGGTCAGATCGATGCCGTCCCGGCCCAAACCTTCGTCAAGCAGATCGAGCAATTCGACGAGAAACGTCTCGGGCCGCACTCCGGTGATGGGGGAAGCGTCCGAATTGTAGAGGTATTTGTGGATCAACCCCATGGCGTGAATGCGGTTCGCAGTCTTGTTTGTGTCCACCGCTGCCTTAGAATTCCTAGCCCGGCTGCGTTCCTCACTCCGCAGCAGGCTGGACATCATCTGGAAGTTGTTTCCGGTGCGGTGGTGGATTTCCTGAAGGAAGATATCGCGCGTTTTCACCATCGCTTTTTGCATCCGGTAAGAGCGGAAGCTTGCGTATGCGAGCGTGCCGATGAGCAATGAAACGGCCAGAGCCAGCGCTATTGCGAGCCGTGACTGATACAGTTCCGATGAAGCCAGCGCTGCCTCGGCCTCAAGCTTTTCCAGCCTGCTATCGCGCTCACGAATTTCAAAGAGAACTTCCGAATTCGCGACCGCCTTCATCTTTTCTTCTTCAAAGCGAATGTCGCTGTAACGTGAGGCCGCCTGAAAATACGGAGCCGCCTCTGCGGATCGCCCAAGCCGAGTGAGAAGGTCGGCCATCAGCTTGGAATACGTGCCTTTCAAAAAGGTATCGCCCGAGAAGCTCTCCACTTCTTCAACGCCGCCACCATTGGGCTCAAGGGCAGTGCGGGCAAGATTTAGCGCGTTTTGCGCTTTGGTAATTTCGTCTTTCTCAAGATAATATCCAGCAAGCTGCAAGAGCCCATTGGCTCCTTCAACCGGCTCACCTAACTCGAAAACTTTTGGCGCGGCCATTTCCAACATCGCGATCGCGGCGTCGACTTTGCCTAAGCGATACAGAGTTTCGGCATGATTGAGTTCCACGTGTCCTCTGAGAAAATCAATCTCACCCGGATTGTGGTATTCCTTGGCGCGCAGATAGGCTTGGTGCGACAATTCATACTGACTGTTCATTTTATAGGCGGTGCCAAGATTGGTATAAACGCTGGCATATTGGAAAGATGTTGCACCATCAAATTGCTCGAAACTCTCGAGCGCACGTTTATGGAACCGAATGGCTTCTTTTGAGCCCCCGATATTGTTGAATATGTTCCCGATATTCGAAAGTGCGGCACCCGTATTTTCGAACCGCCCAATGCTTTCGTAGCCCTCTAAAGCTTGCTGATAAAGGTCGATCGCCAGATCGAATTCTCCATCGCTCCTGGCCCGCATCCCCAAGGCATTGAGAATTTGCGGATATTTCTTCACCAAATTGCTTTTCTCAGCCAACCTCAGCGAAGCTTGTAGATGGCGCTCAACGCTATCGCTCGAAGCTCCTATTCGGTTCAGTTGAGCGCCTTTGGCGAAATGGAGATGGGACAGCGCAACCAGATCATTGGCTTTGCTCGATGCCCTGATCAGACGGTCCGCTTCGGCCATATCCAGATTGCCTTTTGTCCCTTGAACAACGGTCGCATAGGACAACAGCATCCGCCGGGCATTTGGCGTCAGTGTTTCTGCGAGAGGCAGAGTTTTGTCTGACTCAAAATAGTCCGGCATCTCTCTAAGATAAAACCGTATATGCCGGTCCTGGTCTGCGGCTGACATACCCGGAAGCGCCTTCGCGCATTGTTCACCAAGCGCGTCAATATCGCCGATTTCGACCGACCCTAGCCGCTCTATCTGCATGCAGGGACTGCCGTCTTGCGCCTGGGCTGCAGCGGTCAAGAGACTTGCCAGACAGGCACATAAGAACAGTGTGCACGCATATCGCACACCGCTAAATGATAGCGGCTGATTTGGCGAAAAATCTGTCTTCAGTGTGTCCGTCATGTTTGCATTACATCTAGTGGCGTAAGGTATACAAGACATGTCATTAGCAAGAAGTCGCATCAGGCACAATCATTTGAGTCCGTTCGCCTTGACCAGCGAGGGCGCCATTCGCGCCTGGATGTTCATGATCTCAACCAGAGAATTTTCCCATTTGGGTGGCTGGGAATTCGTTTGTTTGGAGCTTGGAGCAACCTGAGGAATCCCGGGGGAAAATACGCGCAAAAGCAGATTATCGGTGTCTGGTTTTCGCCCTATCGCCCGGGGCCGCCGAAGCGCCGACTTGCTGTGGCTGCAATGGGGTAAATATTCTCATTTATCGCAGGATGATAATTTGAGCGTTCGCTCTTGTTGGCCGGGTCATCACCGATGAAGATGTGCCAACAGGGTTTTTGGTTGGATAACCCATCAATTTCGCATCGCAATTTCAAATGGCGCAATGGTCAGGTGCTTTGAGTGAGCGACATGGAGAGAGTGCCGATGAAGACCCGAGCCGCCGTAGCATTTGAAGCCAAGCAACCGCTTGAGATTGTCGAGCTTGATCTAGAAGGTCCAAAG
>CANLPY010000002.1 GCA_947493165.1 uncultured Erythrobacter sp.
CTTTGGACCTTCTAGATCAAGCTCGACAATCTCAAGCGGTTGCTTGGCTTCAAATGCTACGGCGGCTCGGGTCTTCACTGGGCATCTCCCTCAATCCATTGACGATTGAGGGCAACACCACAACGCGCCACTCGTCAAGCGATGAGCTTAGCTAGCCCGCTTCTGATCGATTTGGGCGACCATGTCATGATTGACATCGCGATGCTCCGCCTCGTCAGCGCGTACTGCGATGATGACATCACGCAATCGCGCATCTGAACCGAGCTGCCAGTAATCAATCGCGATTTGAGGTGCAGGAATATTTTGATGTGTCCCTGCATCCACTTCAGCAAGATATTGGGTGTAGCTAATCACAGCCTCTTCTTCAAAGTACCCAACAACCCGGTGCGCTGTGCGCGGTGCAAACAGATACAGCCAAAAGTAAAAATTGTAGAAGATCAACTGTACTGAGACGATCAAGGCGCGCTCAAAACGGCTCGGATCTGCGATCTTAATGAAGGTCATCAAATGCATCCGCTCATTCTCAGCCTCGTCCAGCAAGGTGCGGATCCAGCCTTCATCGTCGCGCATGTATCGCAGAGCTTTAAGATGCAGCCACAGGCCACCAACCATGCCAGGGACAGCTGCGACAGTTTCCAGCACAACCGCGCGGTGGCCATACCGTTTTGCAAAAAACGTGTCGGCAAAGAACCGCAGCATTTTGACGAAAGAAAAAGCGATCTTGTCGCTGGTCGAAACAGGCGCAACATGGGAATCTAAGTCGATGTCGTGATTGACTTGGCGGACCATCGGCCTTGGATCGATCTGTTTCACGTGCCTTCTCCAATGAGGCGTTGCAAATTGATTGCGAGACCTGTCTTGGGCCTCACCTCTTCAACGCACAAATGGCATTTATGATCCGCAACAAAACCGCATTTTCAGCAGCTAGTGTTCAGTTTTTTGCAAGTCCCAGGAAGGCCCTAAAAACCAAGGCTTTCTGCGACTGCATCATTCACAATTTTGCCCTTATGCACGTTCAGGCCAAGGGCGAGATGCGTGTCATCTTCACATGCAGCCACGCCTTTATTCGCTAGCGCCAGTCCGAACGGCAGCGTCGCGTTGTTCAAAGCATAGCTAGATGTGAGCGGGACAGCGCCAGGCATGTTGGCCACGCAGTAATGAATGATACCATCCACTTCATAGGTCGGTTCTTCATGAGTTGTTGGCTTAGACATTTCAAAACAACCACCCTGATCGATCGCAACATCGACCAAAACCGCGCGATTTTTCATGAGACCCAACATCTCACGGGTTACGAGATGCGGCGCACTCGCACCAGGTATCAAAACTGCGCCCACCACTACATCTGCATCGGTGATTGCCTGCTCAATCGTCGAAGATGTTGAATAACGCGTGCTCACACGGCCTTGAAACATCTCGTCAAGCTCACGAATGCGAGGCAAAGAGCGATCGAATATCTCAACGTTGGCGCCCAGCCCAACTGCCATGCGCGCAGCTTGCGTGCCGACAACGCCGCCGCCAAGAACCACGACCTTTGCCGGAAGCACACCGGGCACGCCGCCCATTAAGGTGCCCCGCCCGCCATTGTTGGCCCGCAAAGCCATGCCGGCAGCTTCAATCGATAGACGGCCCGCGACTTCGCTCATCGGAGCGAGCAGCGGCAATCCGCCATTGCGATCTGTCACCGTCTCATAAGCAACCGCGGTCACTCCAGATTCCATCAACCCACGCGCTTGATCGGGGTCAGGCGCCAAGTGCAGATAAGTGAAAAGAATTTGGCTTTCGCGAAGTTGAACCCACTCGCTAGGCTGCGGTTCTTTCACCTTCACCACCATGTCAGATTTGGCAAAAACCTCTGCTGCGTCAGTGGCAATTTCGGCTCCAGCGGCGCGATAAACATCGTCATCCTTGCTGATGCCAAGTCCGGCGCCAGTTTCCACGATCACCTGATGGCCAGCGTTTATATATTCGCGCGCAGCCTCTGGAGTAAGGCCAACTCTATATTCGTGTGTCTTAATTTCTTTGGGAACGCCAACAAGCATGCCGAACTCCTTGGGACATGTGGAGAGAATGTTCGCGAATCCTAATATGCGAGACGCAACAAAGTTACAATCGAAACAAACATGCTTGCTTTCGTCCGCGAGCTTTGGTGAGACAGCACTTACACAATCAACGCGCTGCATTCGACCTGCGCACAATCTGGAGCCCCGCCATGACCACCTATCCGAAACTGAAGATGTTAATCGACGGAGAATGGTTGGCAGATGGAGGAGATGGCTCCATGTCTGTAAGCAATCCCGCAACAGAGCAAACAATCGGCGAATGCCCGAAAGTATCGAACGAACAGCTGGAAGCGGCGGTTTCTGCGGCGGCAGAAGCGTTTCCCAAATGGGCTGCCACCCCAGGAGCCGAGCGTCATAAAATCCTGCGCCGGGCAGCGGAGCTTCTGCGTGAGCGCTCACCGGAAATAGCCCGGATTATGACGCTAGAAGTTGGCAAGCCGACTGAGCAAGCGCTGGCGGAGATTGGCAGTGCCGCAGAAATTATTGATTTCCTTGGCGAGGAAGCCAAACGTCAAGGTGGCCGGTTGGTACCCGTGCGCGGGCCGAACCTGTTGCAGCAACGCGTGACACAAGAGCCGATCGGTCCTGCGGCGCTTTTCACCCCTTGGAATTTCCCTGTAAACTTGCCTGCAAAGAAGCTCGCCGGAGCATTAGCAGCCGGCTGTTCGTGCGTATTGAAGCCCGCTGAAACCACGCCTGCCTGCGCGCAGATGTTAGTTGAATGTTTTGTGGACGCGGGCGTGCCTGGAGGCGCAATCAATCTGGTTTATGGCGATCCAGCCAAAATTTCAGAGCACCTCATTAAAGCTCGTGCGATGCGCAAAATTAGCTTCACCGGATCAACGGCAGTCGGTAAGCAACTGGGCGCGATGGCAGCGCAAGGCCTGAAACGCTTTACCGCTGAGCTAGGCGGACATGCCCCCGTGGTAATTGGCAAGAGCGCGGATTTGGAGCGGACTGTAGCGGCCTGTGCCACCACCAAATTTCGCAATGCTGGCCAAGTGTGCGTTTCACCGACACGTTTTCTTGTAGCGCGCGATATCTATGACCAGTTCGTCAGCAATTTTGCATCGTATGCGAGCAACTTGAAGGTGGGTGATGCCAGCAAGGATGACAGCGTGGCAATGGGGCCGCTGGCACATGCTGGACGCGTTGCTGCCATGCAAGATCTTATGGGAGCGCTAGGCGGTGAAAAAGGTGAGATTGTCACCGGTGGTGCCGCCGTAGATGGCCCTGGGCATTTTTTCCAACCAACTGTGGTTGCGGGGCCGTCAGCCGACAGTCAATTGATGACGCAAGAGCCATTTGGTCCGGTCGCGGGCATTGTGCCGTATGACGATATTGAAGAAGCTGTACGGATTGCGAATTCTTTGCGATATGGCTTGGCAGCCTATGCGTTCACCGCTGACCTCGATGAGAGCCACTATCTAGGCAACTCGCTTAGGGCTGGAATGGTCGCGATCAATCACTTCGCTGTCGGCTCTCCTGAAACACCCTTCGGCGGCATCGGCGATAGCGGCTTTGGTTCTGAGAGCGGTGTTGAAGGTTACCTAGGGTATACTGAAACGAAGCTCGTCACAGTGGCCAAATCAGGCGGCTGAATCAGCGCGAGATAACCCTCGAAAGCGCACGGCGGATCGGGCCTTGTGCTTCCATTGGCCTAATTCGACCATAGCGAGCCCGGCGTGAGCTTTCGTCTTTTTGCTGAACTGTGCGCCCCAAACAGTCTGGGCCACTCGACCTGATCGTCGGAATTTCCATGCGTGCTTCCCCGTCTTGGGCTCTTAATCGACCCGATTCGCTTCATTAGCTAACTCAGTGTTATCACTGATTATGTGGAAAACTGAGTCGAAAATTTGCAAGTACATTTGACAGGGCTGAGCCAGGACCAGCGATAGCGCGCAAGCACTGTCGTATTCCTAGATTGTGGGCGATAGAAATCGCGGTCGTCAAAGCGAATACGCGCTGTCCACCTATCGGCATATCGCCCTGGACTAAGCTAGCATAATCGTTCTAGCTTTGCCCGGTCAGCCGCCCCTCTTTGATCTGCCCTGCGGTTTCGAAAATGTCGGTTAGCGCGGCTGAGTTAACTGCCTCTGCATTCATTGCTTTGCGCTTTATCGCGGTTTCGATCACCCAGCACGGCTATCTGGATGATTCCGTTTCAGTCGGCCGGTACTTCGCCGAAGTGCGCCGCGATGCAGGTTGCCAAATGAAATTGGAGGGATTGTGGAGCCAAAACATGCGCGCACGCGGCGAACATGCTGGCCAACGGACAGGAACACCTTGCCCGTAACGCTTTCGCCGCACAGCTACGGGCTCGCGCAGTCGGAATGTTCAATTGGTGCGCTGAACGCCGGCTGCGCGAACATCTGCTAGCGTTGAATAGCCATTGACCGCCATCAGCAAATCCGCCTCTGCAAGGATAGAGCGAAGCACAAACTCCGCGCCCTTGGCCCCGCCTAAGGCCAAACCATAAGTATATGGCCGCCCGACGCCAACAGCTGTCGCGCCCATTGCAAGGGCCTTAATCGCATCTGTGCCTGATCTGATGCCGCTATCGAAAAGCACCGGCACATCGCCCGATGCTTTCACCACGTCTTCCAGCAAGTCGATCGTCGCGATGCCGCCATTGGCTTGCCGCCCGCCGTGATTGGAACAGTAAATCCCATCTGCGCCGGTATCGACAGCCATTTTGGCATCATCGGGATGGCAAATACCCTTGAGCACGATCGGAAGCTTTGTGACGGACTTTAGCCATTTCATATCATCCCAAGTCAGAACTTGGCCAAAGGTCGCCGCCCACGTCATGATTGCCGTCTGCGGATCTACTTCGGGTGGCTTTTCCAGAAGAGACCGGAACACGGGATCACAGAAGTAATTGTGTAGCACTTTGCCGCGCAATTGTGGGAAGTTGGAGGCGTTGAGATCGCGCGGTCGCCAGCCGGTTACCCATGTATCTAGCGTCACGACCAAAGCCTTATACCCAGCCGCCTCAGCGCGCCCGATCAGGCTTTCTGCCAGACCTTTATGTCGAGGAGTATAGAGCTGAAAAAAGCCCGGTGTATCGCCGCACGCCTCGTTCACATCTTCCAAACTATCGTTGGCCAGCGTCGACGCACATAGCGGCACACCTGTCGCTGCGGACGCCTGCGCTGCTGCAATGTCGCCATGCTTATCCTGCGTTGCCTCTCCAGTCAGACCGATTGGCGCCATAAACAATGGCGTTGGCAGCTTCATACCAAACAGATCAATGGATAGATCACGCTCTTGTGTGTCGACCATCATGCGCGGGACCATGCCCCAATGATGGAAGGCGGAGGCGTTGGCGTCTTGGGTGTGCTCATCCCCGCAGCCACCCGCGACGTAATTCGTTAACGAAGGGCCAAGAGCCTCATGCGCGCGCTTTTCCAGCGTTGCAAAATCAACCGGGAATTGCGGCAGAATGCCTTGCAGTCCAGCATTGTAAATCTCGTTTTGCATCGCCCCGAAATAGCTCATGCGTGCACCTCTCTTGCAAATCAGATTTATCTTTGGCGAGATCTTGGAGCGAAGCCTGTTTTCATTCAATGAAATTCTGTGCAAACTGGGTCAGACAAACAGTCTTTGCAACTTGGGCCGAACGCGCAGAAAACCACGATAAAGCGCCTCAAGCAGAGCAAGCACCAGCCGATTGCGGGCCAACTGACCCAGTGGGCGAAGCACAGGTATCGCGCGCCACATCGCCGCGAATGCCGCCGCGCCGTCAAATATTTGCCCGCCTTCTTGGGCATGGAACCGAGCAAGCAATTGTGCCCTATCAATCGGGCAATCTGGATCACCGCCCTCACCCGACACATCTATGAAGTCGATACGCTGATCGTGATCAAGCCGCTCCATCAGCGCGATTTCGCGCCGACAAAGCGGACATGCCCCGTCAAACCAAACTTTCACTGTCGCCATGCACAGCCAATGCGTATCAGCCTCGCATGTTCCCTGTAGTCCTTCGCAAACGACTAAAAGCTTATCCCGGCGCGCACGTTGACTTGAGGGTCGTTCTCCGCTGCGCGTTCCGCACTACCACCTAGAGGGAACCCACCTTCGACTTCAAAGCCAAACGGCCCGATGCGAGCGCGCACGCCCGGACCCGCGGAAAAAAGTGAGCCTTCGCCCACACCCACGCCAAGGTCTGAAACAGTCCCGCCATCGACGAAGGCGTAGAGTTGCAGCGTATCCAACGGGAGGTTTTCAGTGGCCACGCGATAGCGCAGCTCCGCCAGCCCATATACGCCCTCATCACCCAATACTTCGCTGAAATTGTATCCGCGCGTGCGATATGCGCCGCCCAGCGCAATTTCTTCGCCAGAAAGCAGCGGCCTATCTGCAATCTGCCCTCCAGCAGAAAGGAACACGTCAAGACGCGGTGCCACAGGTAGACGCAAATCACCCCAAAAATTAACCTTGGAGAAGACCCCGTCTCCATCACTGCGTGAAGCAAGCAGATCACCGCGCCGCGTTGCCCCTAGAATGCCAAGCCCCCGCTCATGCGTAATGCCTGCACGCAGCCGCCCTCCCGCCACCGCCCATTGCGTAGTGAGGCCAATCGATGCCGTTACAATCGTATCGTCGCGCAGCAATTGTCCCAGATCATCTTGTTCGATCTGAATGTAAGATCCTGTGGCGTTAACCCACAGGCTGACATCCTTAGAACGGATAACGGGTTGGCTCAGCGAGAGTCTTGCGCGCAGCGAATCGCCATTGATCTCGCTGTCACCGAACGGCCCGCCAGGCGATGTGGTACCCACTGATCCGCTCGCCGCAATGGTAAGCCCAGAATTGCTCAGTTGAGTTTTGTAAGATGCGGAGGCGAACAGCAGCTCTTCCAAGTCGAGCGGATTGATGCGCACCGATGCGTAGATCTGATCTGACGCAGAGAGTGTATCGCTTAGAACCGCAGAAGCGACCGCGCGATAAGGACCAAAGGCTTCTGTGCCATAATTATCCCCCTCCACACGGAAACTGTTGTCGTTTTTGTCCAGCTTGATGACCAAAACGCTTTGTCCGTCGCGACGCTTAATATTTGCACCGCGCAATCGGACAGCAGGAATATCGCTGACGAGCAGCAATGCACGCTCTAGCTGAGCTTTGCTAACCGGCTTGCCAACAAGACCGCCCAACATGCTGAATGCGCGGGCGTTTTGGTACCCTTCAATCTCGACCACATCGACGCGGCCTTCATCAATCGAGATCTGCACGACGCCCAAACCATTGGGATTTTCAATGATGGACGTGCGAGCGTAAGGGTAACCCTCATCGCGCGCCAAGTCCGCGATTTGCTTCGTAAGGCGCGCCAGCACTTCTTCACTACGCGGCTCACCGAAAAATTCCTCAACCGCGCTTTGGTATCGAACATCTTCGATCGCTTCGTTACCGACAATAACGACAGCACCGATTTGCTCTTCGGTTGAGGCTTCTTCCTGAAGTTCAGCAACATGCAACACATTCTGCATCGCAATTCGCGGCGGACCACTGATGTCTTGAGCGCTCACGGCAGGGGCCGCGATGCACAGATATGCACCTAGCGTTCCGACCCTGATAAGCACCATTAACGACTCCTGATAGAAGCCGCACGTCTAACCACGGTCACCTAAGAAAAGCTTACGCTTAGCGCATTTTAAGTCTGTGTTAGGGAACTCGCTTGAACTCTCTTTTAGACCCAGCGGTGCAAAAGCGGCAGCGTGCACAAAAAAATATACGGGTTGGAAATGTTCAAACTAGTAAAACACACTATTGTTGCAGCGGCGCTCCTCGCGAGCACCAGCGCCTATGCCAGCGGAGGTTGGACCGTTTCCGAGGCAAGCGGAACAGTGACGATCACACGCGGTGACCAAGTCGTTTCCGCCCGCAAAGATGCAAAACTACGCGCAGGCGATGTCGTCCGCACCGATAAAGGCAGCCGCGCAGTTCTGGTCCGTGGTAAAGAATATGTTGTTGTCTCCCCACGCGCTCATATCCGGATCGCAGAGCCGAAGAAAACCGGCGCGGTTACACAGATATTCCAGTACCTTGGCAATGTGCTCTTCAAAATTGAAAAGAAAAGCACACCGCATTTCGGTGTTGGGACGCCCTACATGGCTGCCGTCGTCAAGGGCACAACGTTTAACGTCTCCGTCACCGAACAAGGTACCAGCGTTCAGGTTACTGAAGGCGCGGTAGAAGTGAGTACAGGCGACGACCTCGAAGCAGCTTTGCTCACACCAGGATTGGTCGGCCTGGTCGAAGCCGATGATGTAAGTGAACTCATCGTTATCTCCGGTGACGAAGGCTCGCAGGGCGCGGCAAACGCGACAGTGCGCGGTACGCCGAGTTTTGTCTCACAGCTGCGCGCAACACCGGCCAACCCTCAGGCAAATGAAGTTACGGTTGGTGCCGACCGATCGCAAGGCAATCGCTCATCACGGGGCAATGCGAACGATCAGGCCACTCTGAATGCAAATGGCAATAGCAATCTGGCAAGTGCTGGCGGTGCACCGTCGACTGTCGAGGTTGAAGTCGACACCAAAGCGCCAAATTCTAACAATGCGTCAGCAAATAGCCGCGCTAATGGTTTGGGAAATGCTGGCGATAACCTCGAGAATTCGGCCCCTAATCCAAGCAATGAAGCGGAGGCTCCCGATCAGATATTCATTGTTGAGGATGATCGGCCCGGTCAAAGCCAGGAAGAAAGAGGCAATCGCGGCAACGGCAATTCCAATGCCGGAGGCAACGGCAACGGCCGTGGTCAGGACAACTCGACAAGCGTCGATCCGGTCGAAGAGGATCTCGCCGCGGAAGACGATGCAATCGAAAATGATGTAGTCGAAGAAGAAGTCGCAGAAAACGACCTAAGCGATGCTGGCGATGACCTAGATGGAGAAGATATCTCTGAAGATGCTCTAGAAAATGATGACAGCGACGACGATCGGGCGGGTCTCGGGCTCGGCCTCATAAACGACAAGGCGGGCGGCTTGGGTAATGGCAATGCTCGCGGGAACTCTCAGGAAAGCAATCCTAACCAAAACACGCCAGACGCTGATGAGGACGAGGCAGATGTCGACGTGGATGTTGGGTCCGACCTTGGCCTAGGCGACGCTGCACCGGGCAATAGCAACAATCCCAATGCTGGCGGGAACGGCAATGGCAATGCTGGCGGGAATAGGAATGGCAATGGCAATGGCAATGGCAATGGCAATGGCAATGGCAATGGCAATGCTGGCGGGAACTCTCAGGAAAGCAATCCAAACCAAAACACGCCGGGTACTGATGGAGCAACATATACGAGCGTAGATGCAGACGTCGTGGTATCCGGCCCTGGCAACTTTGATGTCGGATTGGGATTGCTGGGTAACGATGACAGCGACGATGAGGCCGTAGATGAGGCCGTAGACGAGCCCGAAGATGATCAAGATAGCGGAGGCAATCGAGGCCGTGGGCGAGGAGGACCTAGAAACTGAGAGGCCCCAAGGGCATTGCAGCGGGAGTTTGACTAACCTCGCATAAACTCTTTTGCGGTAGATCAATCCTACAAAAGCGAGATTTCTCGCGTTGGGGAGACTTCGCATGTGGTTGAAACGAGCCTCTGCCCTCGTGCAGGACCGCGCGATCCGCGCGTTTGCTTTTGCAATTGCGTTGATGATTGCCGTAGCTGCCACATTCGGCGGACTGTCGGCTTCCTTCGAAGCAAGTATTCGCGACGCCCGCGACACGTTACGAATTTCGCCTGCATCAGGCGAGATTGTGCTTCTCGAGATCGACGGTCGATCTCTTCAAGCGCTGGATCAATGGCCTTGGCCACGCGGCTATTATGCGGACGCTGTGCGTGAGCTAGACCGCTTAGGGGCTGCTCAAATTGCCTTTGATGTCGATTTCTCCTCTCGGTCAACATCTGAGCAAGACAACCAATTCGCTCAAGCATTGGCCGATTTGGATGGATCGGTAATCCTCTCGACGTTTCGTCAAGAGAACCAAAGCAATGCAGGGACTATCATCACTGAAGCATTGCCGATTAAAGCTCTTCGGGAGCATTCTTTTCTCGCTTCAGTGAATGTGTTTCCCAACGCTGAAGGCCAAATTGAATTTTATCCCTCTGGTGTTTTGACTAACCAGACGCCGCGGCCTTCATTGCCTACCATGGTCGCCGAACGCGCAGGACGCGTTGGGGATTTCTTTCGGCTCGATCAAGCAATCGACCCTGCGACGATTGACCGTATTTCATTTGTGGATTTGTTGGAAGGGAAAGTCCCGCGCGAACAGGTTTCAGGAAAGCGCATCATAGTGGGTTCAACAGCAATCGAATTAGGTGATCGCTATCCCACCGCATTATTCGGAGTAAAATCTGGCGTTGTGATTCAGGCGCAGGCAGCTGAAACCCTAATTCAAAATAGAGTTCGCAACGACAGCGGTCCTTGGTTGCCAATGGCCGCAGTAGCGCTGTTCTTGCTAACTATGATCGCCCGCAACCAGCCTCGTATGGCCTCATGGCAAATCCTCGCCTTGGCAAGTGTTCCAACGGCTGTTGCGCTAGCGCTGGATCAATTCTCACTGATTTACATTGAGCTTTTCGCCGGCGCATTATTGATCGCAGCGTTCCTGTCTATAGATCGCGCACTTGCATCCGGTCTAGCTCTGCAAAGCGCCCGAATGACAGATACAGCTTCGCAGCTCCCAAATCGGCGGGCGATGGAAGCGCAGATGGTGGAAGGGGACGAGCGAGCAATTGCAGTCGCGCGTATTGATGACTTTGCTCAAATCGAAGCTGTTATCGACAGCACCACTGCCCCGCGCCTCGAAGCCAAATTGGCCGAACGCCTTGCCCTATTGGCTGCTGGCGGACCGGTCTATCGGCTGGATCGGGCTATGTTTGCGTGGTTCATCCCCGGTGAACAAACATCCACCCTTGAAGACCACTTTGCGGCAGCTCGCTCAGTCTTCAATTCGCCGATTGAGCTTGATGAGAAACGGCTCAAGATCAACGCGCGCTTCGGCAGTTCGACAGGATCGATAAGCGAAGCAATTACAGCTGCTGAATATGCCCGTCGCCAATCAATCAACTGGTCTTCAACGGCTGTGGGATTGCAAGACGAAGCGCAGTTCCAACAGCGTATTCTGAGCGAGCTTGATAACGCCCTGACGTCAGGCGCGTTGTATGTCCTTTATCAGCCTAAGTTGCGCCTCTCAGACAAAAAGATCTACGGCGCGGAGTGCCTAATACGGTGGGATAGCGAGACCTTTGGAACGATCTCCCCAACCGACTTCATTCCTATCTTGGAAAGCAAAGGACAAATCGCTGAGCTTACCAAGTTTGTGCTCGACAACGCGATTAAGCGCAGCCGGGAATCAAGCATCGCGAGCGTACCGATGCAACTGGCAGTAAACGTATCAGCACAATTGCTGTCTGATCGCGACTTTATCAACGCGATTACGAAAACACTGATCGAAGCCCGTGATGACGGCGTGCCTTCGATCACACTCGAAGTGACCGAAAGCGCACCTTTGCAAGACCCTGACCTTGCCAAACGCGCGCTTAACCAGTTGACCGAGGCGGGCGCTCGCATTTCGATTGATGACTATGGCACTGGCCAAGCGACTTTGAACTATCTGCAAGGCTTCCCTGCGCAAGAGATCAAACTTGATCAGAGTTTTGTGCGTAACCTCGCGCAAAACCAAGCAGACAGGATCATGGTTCAGTCAACAATTGACCTTGCACATGCCCTATCATTTGAGATCGTCGCGGAAGGCGTGGAGGATCTACAAACTCTTGAATTATTGACGAGTTTTAAGTGTGACTATGTTCAAGGCTGGCATGTCGGCAAGCCAATGAAGTGGCACAGCTTCTTAGGCCGTATCGATATGCAGCGCGACGGTATGAGCAGCGCTATCGCATAGCGGTGCCGCTAGTTTGGCTGTGGCAACGCCAATGCAACGCGCGATGCACTAGCCGAGATTTGGCCAACGGGTGCCGGCTCATCAGGGATGATTGGCGCGCCGTCGGGCCATGATTCCATCATCGCATCCAGCTCTGCCCGGACACTATCAGTACGCGGCCCTGTCATATTCGCTGCCAACTCTCGGGCGACCACAACAAAGCCCCAAGCATCCTGATACTCACCCACATCGGTAACGGAGCCATCACTAACCGCGATGGTGTATTCCTCTACAGCGGTTTCCATCAAGAACCGGATCACCTCGGAAGGGTCGCCCCCTGCCCGGCCACTGGTTCATCACCGGTGTTGCCCGCATCGCCCGCACGGCCCGCACCGCCGGTGGCAAAGCTGTCGCTCATCCGGCCAGTCAAGCTGGCAGCAAAGCCTTGCTGGCCGCGAGAGCTTGCGGAGAATCATCGGCAATCGAATTCAAAGTGGCACAGCAATGTAGTGGCCTAGCTGGCCACCTGCATTTATTGACTACGGTTGATGAGGTTTTCCAGATGCTCTTGTCGGCCCGATTTTGGCTTTGGCATTAGTCCTTGTTCAACGGCGTGGTCACCCACTTGGTCCAGCGACATCTCACCTGAGATGACCTTTCGGCCAAATGCATCACTCCACCCAGAATAACGCTCCTCTACAAAGCCGCTCAGTTCACCAGCTTCGATCAGTGAAGCTGCCGCTAGCAATGCGCGCGCGAGCACATCAACGCCCCCTATATGGGCATAGAATAGATCTTCAGCATCCACTGATTGGCGCCGGATCTTAGCATCAAAATTAAACCCGCCAGTGTCGAAACCGCCCCCCTGCAGAACGTAGTACATGACAGGCGTCAGATCAGGAACATTGTTAGGGAACTGGTCTGTATCCCAGCCATTTTGCGGATCGCCGCGATTAATATCGATGGACCCCATTATATCCAACGCATTGGCAGTCGCAATTTCATGCTCAAAGCTATTACCCGCCAACGTTGCGTGGTTAGCTTCAATATTGACCTTAACCTCATCTTCAAGGCCATACCGCTTCAGAAAGCCATAAACAGTGGCCGTATCCCTATCATACTGGTGCTTGGTCGGTTCATGCGGCTTTGGTTCGATCAAGATGGCTCCATCAAAGCCAATCTTATGTTTATGTTCAACCACCATCGTCATGAAACGACCGAATTGATCTAACTCTTTCCCGATGTCGGTATTGAGGATTGTGTCATAGCCTTCTCTGCCGCCCCAGAGCACGTAATTCGCCCCGCCAAGCCGGTGCGTTGCTCCCATCATTGAACGCACCTGATGTGCTGCCCATGCAAACACATCTGGATCAGGGTTGGTCGCAGCACCAGCCGCGTAACGTGGGTGGCTGAATAGGTTTGCAGTGCCCCAAAGAAGACTCACGCCAGTTTCAGCGATCTTCCCTTCCATTTTGTCGACGATTGCGTCCAACTCACGCGTGTAACTCGCTGGATCATCATGATCCGCCATCGCGTCGACATCGTGGAAGCAATAGAAAGGCGCGCCAAGCTTATCAAACATTTCAAACGCTGCATTGAGCTTTATCCCAGCAAGTTCGCGAGACACCGGTTCACCCGGCTTCCATGGCCGATCAAATGTGCCAGCGCCAAAGATGTCGTTACCTGGCCAAGCAAAGGTGTGCCAATAACACACCGCCCATCTAAGGTGGTCGCGCATCGATTTACCAAGGACCAACCGGTCTGCATCGTAATAGCGATAGGCAAGCGGATTGGTGCTTTGCCCTCCCTCGAATGCGATCTTAGGAATGTCTGCGAAATAACTCATCAAAATTCTCCGAAACTGGATTTGAGGGCAGAATAGAGAGAACGGAACCGCTCTAATCGGCCGTTGTCTTGGGTTTGGGGCAGATAGCGAGCTTGCTCAGCAGGTTGTGTGCAAACCTCGCCGATGGTTTCACCAGTCACAGCCAGGCGCGCAAGGCGCGCTGCCCCGTTCGCTGGTCCGACATCGGCAGCATCGCGGTAAATTAACGGAACAGCGAGAGCGTCAGCTAGGATTTGAGCCCAATATACTGATTGCGAACCGCCTCCGATAACCGAAAGTTCGTTGGGCCGGTTCGGCATCGCATCAATGCCGTCGCGAAGGCCAAAGGCCACGCCCTCCAAAGTGGAGCGAACCAATTCCGCGGGACCGGTTTCATGAGTCAAACCGATAAACGCACCCTTGGCCGTTGGGTCATTGTGGGGTGTCCGCTCCCCCGAAAGGTACGGGAGAAAGATCGGCAATTTCTCAGTCGCAGCAGCGCTATTCGCCGCTGCCTCCAAAGCGACGCCAACGTTCGAATAGCCCGTCAATTTTGTGACCCAATCAAGACATGCGGCAGCTGAGAGCATTACTGTCATTGTATGCCATCGATTGGGCAAGGCATGGCAAAAGGCATGCACGCCATTTGCCGGTGCGGGTTCAAACGCGTTGGATGCAGCGAACACAACGCCCGATGTCCCTAAGCTCAGAAACGCCTGACCAGGTTCGGTCACACCTGCGCCAATTGCACCTGCTGCTTGGTCACCAGCGCCACCGGCAACAGGGACGATCGGAAGGCCAAGCTCTGTAGCTATCGCACCCCGTAAATTTCCTGACGTCTGCGTGCCTTCTACCAATGCTGGCATGAAACTCTGGTCGAGTCCGGTGATAGCTAACATATCCTGTGACCAGCAGCGGTTGGCGATATCTAGCCAAAGCGTGCCAGACGCATCCGACATCTCGCCGACCTTTTCGCCGGTAAGGATCAATCGCAAATAGTCTTTGGGCAACAGCACCGTTTTTGTTGCGGCGAATATCTCTGGCTCATGCTCACGGACCCACAATAGTTTCGGAGCGGTAAAACCGGCCATCGCCAGATTGCCAGTGTGTTGGCGGGCTCGTGGATCAAGCGTCTTACAATGGTGCGAACTGCGACCATCATTCCAAAGCACAGCAGGGCGCAGAACCTCATCGGCTTCATTAAGCAAGACCGCGCCATGCATTTGACCCGATAAACCAATACCGCGAACATTTGCTCGAAGGTCGCTAGGAAGCGCGAGAATTGACGCTTTCGCTGCCGTCCACCAGGTTGCCGGATCTTGTTCAGACCATAGCGCCTGCGGCCGTTGCACTTCTAAAGGAGCAGCGTGCTGCGCGACAACCACGCCTGCGCTGTCGGTGATCACTGACTTTACGCCAGATGTTCCAAGATCAATTCCAAGCCACATCAGGCACGTCCTTCCAATTCAAACTGGCACGCAATCGACATGCTTTGACCGGGTTCGAGCATAACAAGGCCCGTCAAACTATGATCAAGATCGCTATTCACAGCGTCAGGAATGTGACTGACAGGCTCCACACAGAAGAAATCCTCGCCTGGCGGGGTGTAGACATGAGTAAAAGACATATTTGGTGAAGGAGACATGGTAAGCTGGTGGCTCGGCCAGCGGATTGTGATCGGATGACTGCACCCGGTAAAGCAATCGTCGAAGCCTCGTCCCGCGAACCAATTCGGCGATTGACCGATCGCAATATGGTCAGCAGGCAAGCGATCTACACCCGTTTGCCAAACACCGGTAGATTGCAAGTCTAGCGTGGCCCCAGCGCGCGGGAAGTACGGATGAAGGCCCAGGCCAGTCGGCATGATCCGAACGTCGCGATTGATAACGGAAATTGTATGCGAATAGCCGTTTTCCAATATTTCGAAGCGTTGCTCAGCCGTAAAAGCCCAAGGCCACAAAGCTCCGTCATGTCGCAAGCTTAATACAGCGTAGTCATTACAAAGCTCCGCGATTGACCACGGACTGGTCCAACCGATCCCGTGCAAGGCATGAACGGTTTCGACTCCATCGGGAGGGACGGGCAACATCCGAGTGAGATTATCGAACCCTATGCGGCAGTCCGCGATACGGTTGCAAAACGGCACGAGTGGAAAGCAACCTAGACTAAGCGGACTGCCCTTTACTTGCCCTGGGCGAAACACGTCTATTCCTCGCCAAGTGAAGGTTTGCACGCTCCCGCCACGCCAAGGATCAACCTGCAGCTCCACCTCTTTTGATGACAGCTTCAACACCGATCAACCTGTCATCGCCTCGAGTTCTTTACCCGCAGTTTCCCTGACCCAAATCGCTACAAACAGTGCAGAAATCAGCGCTGCGCCTGCATAAAATCCATAAGTGATCGGAAGGCCAATATTCGTCAACAACCATGGGAAACTCATGATGATCAGGAAGTTTGCGGCCCATTGCGCGAACCCGGATACGGCTAGACCTGAACCTCGGATCTGGTTCGGGAACATCTCACCCAGCATCACCCACATGACCGGCCCCCAACTGAAGTTGAACGCCACAACATAGACGTTTGCCGCGATCAATGCGGCCAAACCGGCCTTATCTGAAAGCGCAAGTTCGCCATCGACAATGGAGCCAGAAGCAAAAGCAAGTGACATCACGATGAGGCCTGCTGCCATCAGCAGTGAGCCCGAGAAAAGCAGCGGTTTTCGGCCAATCTTGTCGATCAAAGCGATCGCAAAGAAAACCGCACCAATCGACAAAGCGCCGGACAAAACATTGATTTTAAGCGCGTCGTTTTCGGTGAATCCGACGGCCTGCCAAAGCACCGCGCCATAGTAGAACACGATATTGATCCCGACAAACTGCTGGAATACTGCCAACCCAATACCAACCCACACAATTGGTCGAATTTTTCCGGTTTGAGTCGCGAGAAGATCAGAGAGACTTGGTGCATGATCATTCGCCAAACTTGATTTGATCTCGTCTAACTTTGTCGGTGCAACAGCATCGCCTAACAGCTTACCTAATACGCTCTGTGCTTCCGCATCGCGACCCTTGGCCACCAAATAGCGAGGGCTTTCAGGAATGAAGAATAGCAATATCAAGAAAAGCGTTGCAGGGACCAATTCAGCCCAGAACATCCAACGCCAGGCAGCATAACCGCCCCAAAATTCGACCTGGCTACCACCGGCGAACTCAGCAAGAAAATAGTTCGAAAGAAACGCTGCGGTCAGTCCAACAATAATCATAACTTGCTGGATTGAAGACAATCGCCCACGCCGCTCAGCTGGAGCAACCTCAGAGATATAGGCTGGAGCAATAACACTTGCCGCGCCAACTGCTAGACCGCCAAGCACGCGGGCAATCACGAACGTCGTCGCATCCGTCGCGACCCCTGAACCCCATGCCGAAATAATGAACAACGCGGCAGCAATTAAAAGCACTGCTCGTCGGCCAATCACATCAGAAAGTCGGCCCGCCACGAAGGCGCCGACTGCACAACCTAACAACATCGATGCGACATTGAAGCCAGTGCCGATAGTCGACGAATTAAACGCCTCTTGCAAACCATCGACAGTACCGTTGATCACACCACTGTCGAAGCCAAACAGAAAACCGCCCAATGTCGCCACCGAGACTATCAAGCTCACAAAGCGTACGCTTTCCGATCTTTCTCCAGCCATTCGAATCCTCTCCCGCATAAAAGCGATTCAAATGTTAGCGCTAACTAAAAGAAAATCTAGCTCAAACTGAATCTTTGCACGGACCTGATGATTTACGCACGATCAACTGGCATTGCCGGATTTGATCATATTCGGCCAGTTCACTAACTGGTTCATGCGCATTAATCCGGCGCAAAACCAAATCAAATGCAGCCGCCGCCATGGCGCTGACTGGTTGATCCATTGTGGTCAATTCCGGCCAAACAGAAATAGCAGATGGACTGTTGTCAAAGCCAACGACACTAAGATCATCCGGCACAGCCAAGCCGCGCCGATGCGCCACGCCAATCGCAGCAGCCGCCATATCATCATTGCTTGCAAAAATAGCAGTCGGCGCTGTCGATAGGTTAAGAAGGCATTCCGCCGCCTCCACCCCTGATCTATAGGTGAATTGACCGGCAGCGATGTACTCTTCCCTAATCAGCAGTCCAGCCGCTGCCATCTCTGCCCGAAAACCTTGCTCGCGCAACGCGCTAGCAGCCTGATCCGGCTGGCCTTGGACAAATGCAATATCGCGATGACCAAGCTCAATCAGATGTCTCGTCATTTCCGCAGCAGCACGCTCATCATCGATACTTATGTCGTTGTGTTCTTGTGCTTTTTGCCCGTTTGCCACAGTGGCGACCGGTATCTGCAACTCATCAAATACGCGAAGCACCTCTTGTGACCCAGAAATCGGCGGAGGCAAAATTACTCCGGCAATATTAGCCTTTGCCAAACGAAGGGCAGAGGCCACAAAGGCGGCCGGGCTACTATCTTCGCAAATATCAACGATTAGGTGGTTATCTGTCCGTTGCGCTGCGCCCAATGCGCCGTGCAAAAATCGGCCCAGATAATTGTCGGATGGGTTAGCATAAATCAATCCGATGTGGACATCATTACCTTTGGCTAAACGACGTGCAGACTTGTTGGGCTGGTAGTTAAGTGCATTGACCGCCTTCAAGACCTTCTCGCGCGTGCCTTTCCTAACCCCGCTCTCTCCGTTCACGACGCGCGAAACGGTCATCGCCGATACGCCTGCTTGGCGTGCGACGTCATCAATTCTTACGGCTTGTGTTGTTCGTCTCTTGGTACGCGCCATGCTCGCCTCACACTCAAACCGTAGCGGCGCAATGAAGGCATTGCAATGTGATCTGATCTTCGTATGGTAGCGCTACCATAAATGCTGGAGTGAAGTATGCAGAGTTTTTTGCGCAACGTAACAGGGTCGGCAGCGACCATAGGACTTGCCCTTGTCGCTAGCGGGGTCATCTCGCCCCCACCGCTTGCCACGCAAGAGCTCTCCGTTACGCAAACCGCGATCTACAAAGACGCAACAGCACCACTTGAGCAGCGAATCGAAGATCTGCTCGCCAGAATGACGCTCGAAGAAAAAGTTGCTCAGATGCTGACGATCTGGGAGCAGAAAGAGCGCGTTCAAAATGCCCAAGGCGATTTCGATCCAGTAAATGCAAGTGCGGCATTTCCAGATGGAATAGGCATGATTGCGAGACCGTCCGACTTTCGCGGTGTGGATCAATCTAACACCGGTGAAGCGGGCGCATCAGCAGAAGGCCGCAACAGAACCGCGCGCGATACGGTGGAATACGTCAACGCAGCGCAGCGCTGGGCCTTGAATGAAACCCGTCTAGGCATCCCAATCCTAATGCATGAAGAAGGCCTGCACGGCTATGTCGCAAGGGGCGCGACGAGCTTTCCTCAGGCGATCGGCCTTGCCAGCACTTGGGACAAGGAACTGATCGAAAACGTTTACAGCGTTGCGTCGCGCGAAATGCGATCACGCGGGGCGCAACTGGCACTGTCGCCTGTCGTCGATATTGCTCGTGATCCGCGCTGGGGTCGGATTGAAGAAACATACGGTGAAGATCCCTATCTCGTTTCGGAAATTGGCTTAGCCGCCATCCGCGGTTTTCAAGGACGCAATCTGCCACTCGCAGATGACAAAGTTCTCGTCACGCTAAAGCATATGACGGGTCACGGTCAGCCTGAAAGCGGCACGAATGTTGCCCCAGCTGAGCTCACTGAACACACGCTGCGGACGTACTTTTTCCCACCGTTTGAGCGGGCCGTGAAAGAGGCAAATGCACTGTCTGTGATGCCTTCATATAACGAAATCGGCGGCATACCTAGCCATGCGAATGGGTGGCTGCTGAATACAATCCTTAAAGACGAATGGGGTTTTGAAGGCGCAGTAGTTAGTGACTATTTCGCGATCCGCGAGATGGTTACCCGCCACCAAATGCTCGAAGATGCAGAGCAAGCGGCAGAACGTGCAATCAAGGCTGGTGTCGACAATGAAATGGCAGATGCTGACGCATTTCGTGAACTCCCAGCTCTGGTTGCAGATGGCCGCGTCAAAGTTGAACTGATCGATGATGCTGTGCGCCGCATTTTGAGGCTCAAGTTCGTCGCTGGCATGTTCGAAAACCCATATGCCGATGCAGATTATGCCGAACAGATCGAAGCTAATCCCGAAGCGATTGCACTGGCGCGAGATGCTGCACGCAAATCGATGGTGCTGCTGAAGAATGATGGTCTACTGCCGCTTCAAGCAGATGCGATCGACAAGCTGCTGATTGTGGGCACGCATGCGAAAGACACACCGCTTGGGGGATACAGCGATATCCCGCGCCATGTCGTGAGCGTTGTGGAGGGCATTGAAAACGCAGCAAAGGGCAAGTTTGACGTGACCTTTTCAGAAGGAGTTAGGATCACCGAAAGTAGAGTTTGGGCGGCTGATCCCGTTGATCTGGTGCCTGAAGAAGAAAACCGGCGCCTGATCGCCGAAGCGGTTGAAGCGGCTAAGGATACTGACGTCATCGTCATGGTGATCGGCGGGAACGAGCAAACCAGCCGCGAAGCATGGGCCACCACACATTTGGGTGATCGCACCGACATCACGCTGGTCGGGCAGCAGATGGACCTAGCGCGCGCCATGCTGGCCACGGGGAAACCCGTAGTCACTCTTTTGCTTAATGGCCGTCCACTCTCAATCGTTGAGCTGAATGAAACCGCACCTGCTATAATAGAAGGTTGGTATTTGGGTCAGGAGACCGGCAACGCAGTTGCTGACGTATTGTTCGGCAAAGCCAATCCGGGCGGCAAAATGCCAGTCACTGTTGCGCGCAATGTTGGGCAAGTTCCGGTTTTCTATAACCACAAGCCGCAAGCACGCCGTGGCTATCTGTTCGATACACTCGATCCGCTTTACCCGTTTGGCTTTGGCCTAAGCTACACCAATTTCGACATTTCCGCACCGCGCGTCATGGGGGATACGCATTCAATCAATGCTCCCGTTGCCATCGAAGTCGATGTGACTAATGCAGGAGAGGTTGCAGGCGACGAGGTTGTTCAGCTCTACCTACGAGATGTCCACGCATCGGTAACCACCCCAGTTAAACAACTGGTGCGGTTCGACAGGTTGACATTGCAACCCGGCGAACGACGCACCGTGCGCTTTCAATTGCAACCAACCGATTTTAGCTTGTGGAATGACCGGATGGAGCGCGTAGTGGAACCGGGCAAATTCATAGTCATGTCTGGCGGTAACAGCCGCGACGTTAAAGAGGCCGAATTCACTCTAAACTAGAAGCCAGTCGGGCCTGCGTTTTCACGCAGCGTCCTGCATGGCAATTGGTATTACCGCAGCATCATCTCACCGAAGACTGAAGATCAGTCTTCGGTGAGATTATCCGAACCGTTGCCTCAGGAAAATCCGAGACCACCGTTGATGTCGATATTCGCACCAGTAATAAATGACGCCTCATCCGATGCAAGATAGGCGATCGCATCAGCGGTCTCTTCAGCGCGCCCCTGACGCTTTAGCGGCGTGGCATTGGCAACGTTTTCGCGCGCGGCATCCGGCGTGAATTTGTCATGAAAGCCCGTGGCGATCATGCCGGGGCACAGCGCGTTCACGCGGATACCCTTAGGCCCAAGCTCTTTCGCAAGTCCGCGGGTCAATGTCATCACTGCACCTTTTGACGTCGCATAGGCGAGCGCGCCGCCACCGCCGCCATCACGGCCAGCAAGCGATGCGAGGTTAACGATTGCGCTGCCTTCACCCATGAACGGCACGGCCGCTTTGCAGGCGAGGAAAGTCGAGGTGGTGTTGAGTTGCATCACGGAATTGAAGAAGTCCTCGTCCATCTCAGCAAGCGTCTTGCGTGCAACTAGGCCGCCCGCATTATTGATCAACACATGGATTTCGTCGCCAAAGGCTTCGCGTGTTGCTGCGATCAACGCATCAACTTCGGCAGGTTTGGTCACATCAGCTTTAAACGCGATGCCCCGACCTCCAGCTGTTTCAATTTCAGCTACAGTTGCATCTGCATCTTTTTCGTTGCTGTTGTAGTTCACAACAACGCTGGCCCCTTCACTTGCGAGTTTGATGCATACCGCACGGCCAATATCGCGGCTGCCCCCGGTTACCACTGCAACTTTGCCTGCAAATTTCATATTCAATTTCCCGTCTCAAATCTAACCGCCACTTCAGGCGCGTTTTGGCTTCAATGGTTTAATGTCTGGGCAAAAGATCAGCACCGAAAGCACTGTCATGATCGCCAAACCGGCGCCCACGATGAATGCAGGTGCATAGCTGTTGACTGTGATGATGGGGATCAAAAAGTTAAGTCCAACCACTGCCAGTTTTGCTGCGGTCCCGGCAAAACCTGCAAGAGAGCCAACCGACTTTCCGCTGTAAAAATCGCTGGGCAGCGTTTGAATGTTACCAACCGCCGTTTGAAAACCGAACAGAATCGCAGCCATAAGCAGAACCGCATACAGCGGCGCTGAAGCTTGCGTCGTCGCAAGCAGCGAGATCAGCATGATAACACCGCCAAGCGCGATTACGCTTTTGCGTGTGCGGTTTACGCTCCAACCTGACTTGATGCGGTTACTTGCCAATAAACCGCCGAACCATGCACCCAGCATCGCGCCCACATATGGAATCCATGCGTAGATCGCGATTTCTTCCACTCCAAAACCGTAGGTCTCGTTAAGATAGAGCGGCAGCCAACCGACGAATAACCACCAGATCGGATCGAGAAAGAAACTCGCCATGATAACGCCCCAACTCTCTTTTCGAGAGAGGATTTCTTTCGAATTTGGCGCATAATCTGCAACGTCATCAACATCAGCATTGCGTTGCCCAGTGAGGATGAATTGACGTTCTTCTTCGCTGATCCAAGGGTGTGCGTCTGGCCCGGATTTGTAGACGATCAACCAAGGGATGAGCCATAGAAAGCCGAGCGCGCCGATAGCTATAAACGTTGCTTGCCAACTGCCAAGGAAGACAAACAACAAGCCAATGATCGGTGCAGAGACAATTCCGCCAATAGCTGCGCCGGAATTGAATATCCCTTGCGCTAGCGCACGCTCGTTAATCGGAAACCATTCAGCGTTGGCCTTCGTCGCACCGGGCCAGTTACCTGCCTCCGAAACACCCAGAATGGCACGAAAGACCGCAAAGGACATTAGGCCGCCAGCTACAGCATGCAGCATCGTGGCCCCGGACCAGACCACGATTGACAGGACAAAGCCCAACCGCACGCCAATCCAATCAAATATCTTACCAAACAAGGTTTGACCAAAGGCGTAAGCGAAAGTGAAAACGTTGAGGATTATCGCATAATCCGCTTTAGTCAGGCCGAGATCTTCGGAAATCTCTGGCCAAAGAAAGCCTAGCGCACCGCGATCAATATAGTTGATAATAGTCGCAACAGCGATGAGCACGACAATCACATATCGCAAGTTACCCTTTAGCATCTTCAGTTCCCCTCGCTTGCGCGAGCGATCACTGCGGCAAATCCGCGCCATGCGATCGTCTCTCCGTCCAGCATGACCGAATGGGCCGCTTGCGCATCTTTGTTGTGTGAAACAGCAATCGCGAAACGCTGCCCGTTCTTAAGAGTGATCCCGACTACGTCTTTTCCGTCGACGTGGGCATGCTGCATATCAGCAATACGGCTACGACTGGCAACGGTCTGTTCCGCTGCGCCGTCATAGCTGCCGTGGCTTTCGAGCAGCGCAGCAATACTCACAGAACCGGTCGGGCGGTTTGCGCGCAGCATTATCAATGGCTCACGGCGCAGGTTGAAATTGGGATCATTCGCCCCGCTCTCGCCCAGCACCACGTCGAGCGCTCCATCTGCGGCAAAACGGTAGGTGTAGAACCGGCCATCGAGCAGCCAAGTGAGCGCGCCCTTGCCGTCGCTCTCTTTGGCAATCGCATCGGCCCAAATGTGCTGATAGCCATTGGCTTCGCCTAGGACCGGGCGCTCGGCGGTGAAATTCTGCACCGCCAGGTCATGCTCCATGATGTGCCCGCTGTAATGCAGCGGCAGATCATAGAGATGCGGCTTGTCACTCTCGCCGCGCGTCAAATCGAGCACAATCGGAGCTTCGAGCCCGGGAATATCCGGCATCACAATGGTGCGGGTCAGCGTGACGCCATCATAGGCGGTGTCGATGCTGGCACTGCTAACCTGCAGGCCGGTCGCATCGGAGAAATAGAGCTGGGTTGGCGCGTTCTGATTTCCGATCTTTACCTTGCCATCAAAATGGCTGCGCTGGTCAACAACCAAGGTGTTGTGCGCTACGCTGGACTTCGCCCAGCTGGAGTTTTCCGGCAGGTAGCGCCCGCCCTCTTTCGCCTCAATATTGAGGAAGCGCGCCGCCCCGTAATCGCGGATCACTTCATTGCCATTGTCATAGAGCTGCCACCCGAGCTTGTCGAAATGGCCGTGCCCCAGACCTTGAGATGTGTTCTTCGCGATCAGCACGGTCGATGGCTCGCCATTGGAGTTCATCGGACCTTGGCGCAATACCGCCAGAGCGCCCTCATCCCCTTCAGGCCCATCACCGAAGATCATGGAGCGGAACGGGAATGGCTCAGCTTTGCCCGCAGCCAAATCGCGCGCGACCAGACGCCCGTTTTTGCTCAGGATTGTGCGGTCTTGAAACTCGGCAATCGACAGCAGCGAAGGATCGCCAGTTTGCGCATAGGCGATTGCGACGCCGTGATAGAGCTCGTCGGTCTTCAGGCTCTTGTCCCGGATCGCATCGTTAAAGGGGAAGAAGAACCCGCCATAGCTCAGCTGCACGGTCGTGCGCAGCGCCTTCAGCAAGATGCCGTCGCGATGCTCCCAGATGCCTTGCCCTGGGTCATTACGCTCAATCGCGTCGGCAAAGACCATAAACGGCATCAGCGCGTAACGCTGATAATATGGTCCTTCGTTATAATAGCCCTCAGGCGAGAACAGCAGCTCTGTCTGGCGCAGAAAGCCTACCTTGCCGCTCTTGTCCGAACCCTTAAGCGCGCGGTCGACCATGTCTTGATCATCGAGCAAATATCCGGTCATACCGACCCCAGCGGTCGCCCATGTCGCATGGTTGTGAATGCGGTCAAAGGTCGCTTGCGATTCGACCGAGAGAAAATGGGCTGCGCGGCGGAACACGTCATTGTCGATCCGCTCACGATCAGCATCGCTCAGCGTGTCGCGAATATCGCCGTAACCCTGAACAGAGTGCACCAGCCACACGGCGTCATTGAGCACTTGCCAGAAAATCCGGCCAGGCCCCTGATTTTTCCGCGCAGGATGCTCGCCAAGCGTCGGGTAGAGATCCGCATAACCAAGCAGCATATCGCGGGCGTAATCAGCATAGGCCTGCTCGCCCGTGATCTGAAACAATTGCCCGGCGAGATAGATCGCCTTGTAATTGCGCTTGTGCTGTTCGTGGGTGTAGCCGCCGCCGGGATCCTTTGGCTGAGGCAGGACCACGCCCTGCTCCATCATCTGATCAACGAAGCTGCGGGCCCTATCCAGTTCGGCCTTGTAAAGCGGCGGCAAGTCCGAGACCGCCGCAGCTCCCCCAAGCGCGGCGGTCTCGTCATGTGCAGCGGCAATGGCCGGCTGCGTAAGCGTGGTGCAGACAATAGCTGCAGCAAAGAAAAGGGTGCGCTTCATTCGCTGCCTTCCGCATCAAAGATATTCCCGGCCTGCTTGGCGCGGTGTTCGCCTTCGAAATTAAGCTCTTCCAGAACCAATTGCGGCGTATTCGAAAATGCGTTTTGGATGATGGCAGTCTTGGGAGTTCCAACGGTATGCACCACTCGAAACGGGGCGGAGCCATCGACCGCGTTGCGGGCAACATCAGCGATCTGCACGCCGTGCAAGTTAACCGCAGCGCCTGAGCCATTGGTCACAGCCCTACCGACGTTCACCAGATTATTGCCTAAAATATTGACGAACGGGCCAAAGGTGCTTTCATCACGCCCGCCGCGATAGACATCGGCAATCGCGCCGCCAACATTGGCAAAATTGCTGTTCGTAATGTCGAGATATTCGACATTGTACTGCCCGAAATCCTCGGTCTCCGCCGCGGCGGATACGACCGTGCCCGTAATATCAGCAAAGTTGCTGTTGCGGATCGTCACGCGGTCCGCGAGCGTGCTCTTGCCAAGGGTCAGGACGTTGAATGATTTGTTCACGACCAGACCGCGAACAGACACGCCGTCCATCTCAATCCGCATATTCGATTGAATCGGGAAGGTGGTGGTGCGGATGACAGAATTGCCAACCGAGTCCGGGGCAAGCTCGCCATCAATCACAAGATTGCTGAGTTGCAGATTGCCGCCTTCGCGCAGCTCAATCAGAGAAGGCCGCGTAAACAGAATACGCGGCGGCTCCGCGCCCTTATCAAAAGCACCGCGAATGGCGATTGTCTTGCCAAGCGGGATGGAACGATCAACGGTGTAGTCGCCGCTGCTTAGCCGCAAGACATCGCCATCTTCGGCGGCCATCGCGGCCTCAGCGAGACTGCCCTCGCCCGGCTGCACTTCTATGACGCGGCCAGATGAACCAAAAGCGAGTTCATCGCCCGGCTTTGGATACCATTTCGCACCAACCTGATTGAGCGAGACGACCTTAAGGTTGCGCGGTGCACCCAGCGCCTTAAGCTTTGGATCAGTCGGATAAAGCAAGCCGTTTTCGGCGCGCTCCATTGCAACTTGCGCGCGGTCGAGTTTCTCGGCCAATTGCTCTTCGACTTCGCCCTGCGCAACGCGGTTGCCGCTAAACGCAATTCCGGAGATATCGTCATAAACCTCAAGGAATGACTGTCCCTCAAGACCGCTCAGCAAATTGTTTGCAAAGGTCGAATTGCTGGGCGCAGCCGAACGCTCCTCATCCGCACCGACATTGAAACCGATCCGGGCGCTATCGACAATCGTGTTATTCTCGATCCGAGCACCTTCAACCTCGACATAGCGATTGACCGGCGAATTAGGCACACCGTTCATAATCGCGAGCGCGCTGGAAAATGCCGTTCCGCGCAGCCCCTCCATGTAATTGCCGCGCACCGTCTGGCCGCGGTTTATCACGCGGATACCTCCGGTGTAATCCTTACCGTGCCCCATAAAGACATTGCCTTCGACGACATTGTTGTCGCCATGCCTGAGAGTCAGCGTGCCGCGCGAGCGCAGGAACAGATTGCCGCGAAAGACATTGCCGCCAGACTTAGATGAAATGATTTCCACCTCGCCATCGGTGCGGTCAAACACATTGTAAGCGACCAATGTGTTGGAGTTGAACATTGAGTATTTGCTCGTGCCGATGCGTAGCGTTTCACCTCCGTTCGAACCAAGCACAGGGCGCGGACCAAAGTAATTGTATTCGATCCGGTGGTTGTTCTCACGGCTTTCCTCGCCGTCGAGCCGCACAGCGAGCGTCACGCCCTTGTTGGTCTTGCCGACCATATGGTTGCGATCAAAGCGGTTGTTCGTGCCGTAAATGCCAACCCAATAATCGGATTCATAACGGTCCGGCTTGCTGAAATTGTCGATCACTACTTCGGTGACGCGGCTGTTGCGCGCCACCTCGTTCTTCGACCGGCGGAACGAGATTACTTCACCGCGCGGGCTGTAGCCGTCTTTGAAAACAAGACCAGTGACCAAGATATGCTCGCCGCCAATGCGCAGGCTGGACTGGCCGGTGAGGAAGACTTTGCCCACATCTTGCGCGACGACACTGATCGGCTTTTCGGCCGTACCCTTACCGCTCACTACCAGTTCGAAGTCACGCCATTCGCCATTCGCCAAAATGACAATATCACCCGCTTCAACCCGATTAAGAGTTTCTGCATATTCATTTTCGTTTTGAACAAGGTAGCTTTCAGCGAAAGCGGGGGCCGTGCACATGCACGTTCCAACAACGACAAGGCATAGCCTCGCTAACATCCCAAAGCACTCCCATCCTCTTATACCTGCAGGAGTATAGGGCAGAGCAAGACACTGTCAATCAATCTGGCATGTTAGTTTTCGATTTAATATAATACCAATCAGCTTAGCCGATTTTGGCTGATGCTAAAAAGCGCTCACGGCTTTGATTGGCTTGCTGCTGAACCTTTTCCAAGGCCTGCCTTTCTGTGGCTTCCAGCATCGCTTCAAGCAGGCGCTGGAAATGCACTCGCATCGCCGCCCGGGCTCCCGCTGGGTCGCGGTCCTTCAGCGCATCGAACACCGCGCGGTGTTCCTCTGTGCGCGATTCTGAATCTTGCACGCACACGGCCTCATAGGTCGATTTAACTGCCGGAATCTCCTCGCGCATCCGCCACAAGGACGTGATGGTATGGACCATTGCAGCGTTGTTAGAAGCCTCTGCAATGGTTAGGTGAAACTGCTCATCAGCCTCATTCGCTTCTTCCTCGTTGCCTGATCCCATCAGTTCGAGCAGATATTCAAGCTTCGCAATGCCATCGTCAGAGATGTGATGCGCAGCCAATGCAGCAGATTCAGATTCCACCAGCAACCTGGCCTCTGTCACCTCAAACGCACTGGCTTCTGGGAGTGCTTCTCCAAGAGTGGCACGGCCTTCGCTGACATAGACACCAGATCCGGTCTTAATCTCAAGCCTGCCGACGGCCTGAAGCGCAATTTCAGCTTCGCGAATGGTCACACGACTAACGCCAAGCTTCTCCGCCAATTCACGCTCGCCAGGTAAGCGCGTACCGGGAGGATAAGCTCCCTCATCAATCAAATCAGCGATTTGTGTCGCCACTGACTGGAAAAGTCTCTTGCTGGCCATGGTCGCAAATTGCCCCGCGAATGATATACAGTCAATCTTATACCAGTTTACCAGTTCAATTGAACTGTTCATTTCCACGGCCACCGGAGGACGATAGCCGCATCGTTCAATTGCCAGCATAATCGCACCAATTCCCGAAAATCAGGCGCCTCCAGGGAGGCGGAGACGCCTGACATTCGAGCCACTCTCTGCGCGAGTGGCCAACGCATACACACCCTTAATAGGAAGGCAGCGCTGTCTGAATTTGGCGCAAGCGAGCAGGATCAGGTCTACCCACTTGCGCAGGGCTCTTTTTAGAACGTCAAAGTTGCCCCAAACTGGATGCGACGATCTGGCAGGCCTTGGAAACACAACAGAGCGCCTTCGTTGACACAACTTTGCGTGATCCGAGATTTAGTGAGGTTCACACCCTCGACACCGACATTCAGATAGTCTGTAACGTCGTAGTTGATGCTTGCGTTCAACTGTCCCCGCGCCTCCGTGACAGGCGGAAAACCAAGTGTTGAGTTCAGTGTAGCTCCCGCCGCCGTATCAAGCGTGCGGAACGCATCGCGCCACGTATAACGAGCACGGGCTGACAAGCCGAATTTCTCATAATACAGTGTAACGTTGTACGCATGCGGCGAGAAGTCTAGCAGGCCTTGCACAGCAGTTACCGGAACAGCGATATTTGGGTTGATGGCTTGGAAGATATCTTCGCCGCGGCCTGAGTTTGAATTGGTTGCCTCACCACCACTAAATTCTTGGTAGGTGTAGTTGGCAACAACACCAAAGCCCGAGGCAAAGCCTAACACATCTTCAAACTGCGAAAGATCATACTGGAACGCAACTTCGACGCCGGTCTGCTCTGTGCTACCCGGATCGTTGATCGTTGTAAGCAGCGGCGCACAAATACCGTTGCCCGGAATTGGTGACAGTACGTTGCGACCCGCAATCGGATTGAAAATACCACCACCTTCACATGGCGGGGTGATATCACGGAAACCATTTGCATCCTCAAACGGATCATCCAACTGAGCCACAAACAGATTGGTCCGAACCTTGTGGAATACTCCCACACTCAAAACGGATGATGGTGCAAAGTACCATGAAATAGACGCATCGTAAGACTCTACTGTTTCTGGTGCCAAATTGGGGTTACCTTGGTTAACCGCGCTATTGCCGCCAGTTGGGAATGCCAGTGATAAGGACAGATCGTCAAAATCAGGGCGGTTGATATCTTCGCCGTAGCTGGCTCGGATTACGATGTCGTCAGTCGCATCAAAGATCACGTTTACCCTTGGGAGAAGTTCAACGTAATTACCACTGGATGAGACAGGCGTAACGATGCCGCCACCAACATTGTTACCCAGTGAATTGATGTTGGTGCTGACCCAGCGCAAACCAAAGTTACCACGCAACCTGCCGACTTCAAAGTTTGCCTGACCGTAAATCGAGTGCGTTTCTTCCTCAACTCGGAAGGATGCACCCAGATTGTTGGGAGTGTTAGGGTCAAGATCACTCAGCAACCTGCCCCCATTGGCGATTGCAGCCTGACCACCCGGAGTGCCATCGAGAACGGCCTGAAGAGCAGCAAAAACTTCGGCCTGATTGTTGAATGATTGGTTAGGATCAATGAGCAAGAAGTTCCGGAACGCTAAGGCACGTCCATCAAACTCCCCGAAGTTGCTTGGTCCCTCAACCAAAAGATCAGCAAAAAGCGTACCTCTTGGACTATTCGCAATCGCCCCGGTACCGAAATTAGTCTCAAGCTGAGTGAAGTCGGTCGACGTGTCGTTGTAGCGATAGCCAACATCAAACGAGGTGAAGAATGGTGTCAGATCATCGACATCCAGACTAGAGTCGATCCGAAACGCATTCTCAGTGTTCTCAGTGCGATTGTTACCTGCTTGCACTTGGTCAAGCACCACGTTTGCAGGATTGAGAAGATCAGCCACTGATGGCGCAAATGGCGAGTCAAAATCGATACCAAAAGTCAGCGCGCCGTTACGCAAATCATAGATGAACGGTACACTGTTGTCGTTGCTGGTGCCGTCAAGCGGCGTGAGCGGGTTCGGGTTGATGAAGTTCAGCTGGGTACTCAGGTTTGGGTTCGTTGTGTTTGAAACCGCCCGTGACGCTTCAACCCGTGCGGAAAAACGTCCAGTTTCAAATTCTGTGCCCAAACGATAGACTTGGCTGTCTGTTAGACGGGCACCCACATCGCCAGAAAAACGCAGGTTGGGATCATCATCGTCAACGGCGAGATTCGGCTGGATGGTCCCCGTCAATGCAGCCTGAATGCTGCCCAGCGCGACCCCATCAAGTGAGCCAAATTCAATCGTTTCGAAAGTATCAGGAACATTGTTGCGGTCGACGGCGCTTACACCAGAACCCTGAATACGGGAGCTATCTTGCGTGCGCGTTTGATCGTTGATGATTGTGTCGAAATAGAGCTTCACATTGTCGGATGGGGCCCACTCGAGAGAACCCGAAAAGTTAATCGTCTCAAACTCAAAATTCTCTAATTCCTGGTTCAGGAACTGAATGTTGAGGAATGGAAAATCTGGGCCAGGAGCCCCACTGGCCGTAACCGAATTATTTGCAGTTATCAGGTTGTCGCGGTCAACGCGGGGACGGAAAGACGTCGCCTCCAGCTCGGTGTAGCTACCGCTCAAAACGATGCCGATTTCACCGGCGCCGGTTGACCAGACATTGCCAAAGCTACCGGAGATGCGCGGGCTTATCGTATCCGAAAGCTCGCTATATTCACCCTGCACCCGGACAGAAAGAATTCTATCGGCCAGATCAAGCGGCCGGATGGTGCGCAGATTGACTGTACCACCAACAGCGCCCTCAATCGTTTTGGCCTCTGGCGCTTTGATAACTTCTACAGAAGCAATGATTGCCGGGTTGATATCTTCAAAGCTGATGCCTCCCCGACCGGTGCCAGAGCTAAGGGTAGTCACATCGTTTATTGCCACCCGGTTATCGTTGGTACCCCGGATCTGCACTCCGGTGCCAACACCTGCTGTACGGGTGATCTGCACCCCAGTGACGTTTTCAAGAACCTCTGCGAGGTTTTGATCGGGCAGCTTACCGATATCTTCCGATTGAATGACTTCAATAAGGCTATCAGCATTCCGTTTTTCGTTGATTGCGCTTTGCAAAGAACTGCGAATACCAGTCACGATAATGGCGTCTTCTTCACCATTCTCCGCAACCGACTCGCTATCTTGTGCGAATGCTGCACCAGGCACGAACGCGATGGCTGAACCAGCCATCAAGCCCACCAAAACCTTCGATTTTTTTGTTGGCCGCCCCGCAGCCCCTAACAGATAACCCATAATTCTCTCCCGTGAATTCCCATTTTGGTTACCGAATAACTCGCATTGGCATAACTATATGTCAACCTATCCTTCATATCTATTTGAGACTTTCTGTCATACCAATTTAAATATGTTGGCCAGCATTCATTGCAATGCGCGCCAACGGGCCACAAATAACACAAGCCGAAGCGCCATTTTCTCGCTATGGGCCGCTACGAAGGCGTTGTCGGCACTGTCCGAAGCGTAACCTTGGGCCGAGCGCAGAATACGCGCATGTCTCATGTCTCCCATTCCTCCGCGCCTCATTCCGCGCAGTTATCATCGTGAACACACATGCCTTTTGAAACCCTTCCAACAATCGTGGGCGAGGCCTTGGCTGACCGCGGCTATGCTGAACCCACCCCCGTTCAAGCTGCTGTAATCGGTCCCGATGCAGCAGGACGCGACCTGATTGTTTCGGCGCAAACCGGCTCTGGCAAAACTGTCGCCTTCGGGATCGCTTTAGCGGATCAACTGCTAAGCGAGATTCGAGGCACACCCCTGACAGAAAAGCCGCTTGCTCTTGTCATTGCCCCCACACGCGAATTGGCATTGCAGGTTAGCCGCGAACTTGGCTGGCTCTACGCGAAAGCTGGAGTGCGCATCGCCACTTGCGTCGGCGGCATGGACGCCAGCAAAGAACGACGTGCCTTGCGCGCAGGTCCAGCCATTGTCGTTGGCACACCGGGCCGGCTACGTGACCATCTGGAGCGCGGTCCACTTGATCTATCTGGCCTGATCGGCGTTGTCTTGGATGAGGCGGACGAAATGCTCGACATGGGCTTTCGCGATGATTTGGAAGAAATCCTCGACGCAACGCCAGACGGTCGCCGTACTCTTCTCTTTTCCGCCACAATGCCGCGTGCAATTGAACGCCTTGCTGCCCGATATCAGTCAAATGCGCTAAGGCTTTCGCTGGCCGGTAAGGATCGCGGGCATGGCGATATCAGCTATCAAGCAATCACCGTGGGACCTTCTGAAATCGAAAACGCTGTGGTCAATCTGCTGCGTTTTCACGAAGCGGAATCCGCGATTTGCTTTTGCGCCACGCGCGAGAGCGTTCGGCGACTGCACGCCACTTTACAGAACCGCGGTTTCGGCGTGGTCGCACTATCTGGCGAACACTCACAGTCAGAACGCAACCAAGCGCTTCAGGCCATGCGCGACAGACGTGCCCGCGTTTGCGTCGCGACCGATGTCGCCGCACGCGGCCTCGATTTGCCGACCCTAAGTCTTGTGATCCATGTCGATACCCCGCGCGATGCCGAAACTCTCCAACACCGCTCTGGTCGTACCGGACGCGCAGGCAAGAAGGGCACGGCTGCAATCATCGTGCCTTACAATCGCCGCAAGAGGGTAGAAAGTATGCTGCGCGGGGCTAAAATTGAAGCGAAGTGGCTCGGTGCGCCGACGCCAGAGGAAATCCGCAAGCAAGACCACGTGCGTCTGATGGAGAAACTTACCGCTCCGGCTGAATATGAAGATCATGATCGCGCTATTGCGACTGAGTTGATGGAGCAGATGCCAGCTGCGGACATCGCCGCAGCGCTGGTTCAGGCGCATCGGGCAAAGATGCCTCAACCAGAAGAGTTGCTTGCCAACACACCCCAAGCGCGCGCAAAAGCCAAGGCAGAACGCCACCGTCCTGGCTTTGAAGATGTCGTGTGGTTCAAGATGGGTATTGGCCGGCGCCAGAACGCCGAGCCGCGCTGGATTTTGCCATTGATCTGCCGACGCGGGCACATCACGCGAAACGAAATCGGTGCCATTCGCATCGGCCCCAATGAAAGCTGGTTTCAGGTTCCTCGCACTATTGCGCCTAAGTTCATTGACACGTTGAAACGCACTAAAAATAGCGAAGATGAGCAGGACGCGATCCTAATCGAGGAATCGGCAGAAGGCCCGCGCGTGGAGGCACGCAGCAATCGCAAACATCAAGGTGCGGGCGTACGTGCCAAGCCTTTCAACAAGGGCCGGGGTGACAAGCCGCGCACCTCATCCAAGCGCGGCAAGAATGAAGGCTCTAAGTCAGCTTCAGGAAAACCTTTCGCAGATAAGAACAAGCCACCATTCAAGGGAAAAGGTAAGGGCAAGCCTGTCGGCAAAAACAAGGGAAACCCGAGCGGGCCAAATTCAGGATAATGCTAACATCCTAAGTCTGTGGTAGCTGCCCGAATTGGCCATACGGCGCAAACGTGCTTTTAGACCAAAAACGAGGTGCATGGCGTTCTAGCGAATACCAGGCCGCGCTGACCCGAGGATTGTGCGACAATTTGCGACGAATGTCTGCTTCTCATCTCTCTTCATCTGTGATCATATGCAATCATGAAGGGAGGAAAGGATGACAAAATCAAATTGGAGCATTGCCGTCAGGCGCTTCGGTTACGGCGGCAAACCAACCGAAACCTATGCGGGTGCACCAAAGTCGTGGTTGATCGCGCAGATCGATAATTACGACCCTCTTCCCCAAGCGCTGCGAAGCTTGCCAGGCTCAGATAAAATCACAAGGCAATTTGGCGAATTTCGCCGACTTGGCAACGACGACCAAGGATTGAAACGCAACGCCCGGCGAGCTTTGCGGGGCCACGTTCGTAGTGCGGTCGGGGCGCGAATCGTTTCCGCAATAAATACGCGGGACCAGTTTGCTGAGCGGCTCGTCCATTTTTGGGCTAACCACTTTGCCGTATCGACCGAGAAACGCGGCGCTGGACCTTTAGCAGGCAGTTTCGAACTTGAAGCGATTAGGCCCAATATCTTCGGAAAATTCGCAAACATGTTGGCGGCTGTGGAAACACACCCTGCAATGTTGCTGTATCTCGATCAGGCACAATCGATTGGTCCGAATAGCCGCAGAGGTTTAAGGGCTGCGGAACGGGGTAGGCGTAGGGCCGGCCTTAACGAAAACCTCGCCCGTGAAATCCTTGAATTGCATACTCTGGGGGTACGATCTGGCTACACTCAGCAGGATGTAACAGAGTTCGCAAAGGCTCTGACTGGTCACACCGTGCCAGCTGCACGGCGCAACCGGCGCAACCAGCGCAGCCGCGGCAGTGATCTGGCTTACGCATTTGTCGAAGCTTTGCACGAACCAGGGGCAAAGACTGTGCTGGGAAAAACATACCGGGCCAGCGGAGCGCAGGAAGTCGCATACATCCTTGATGATCTTGCCGCGCATCCAGCGACCGCGAAACACATAGCCACCAAACTTGCGCGGCACTTTACATCGGACACACCTCCCCCGGCATTGGTCACGCGACTGGAAACCGACTTTCTAGTCAGCGGCGGCGATCTCAGATCACTAACTTTGGCCCTGATCAACTCTCCAGAAGTTTGGGTCGAGGAACGAGACAAATTTCTCACTCCTTGGGAATGGTCTATCGCATCAGCAAGAGCGATCCAACCCGACCAGATTGACCCGATGCAGATCCGCAGACTCATGATCAATCTAGGCCAAGATTTGTGGAAACCGGGATCACCTGCTGGGTTTGAAGACAAGGCAAGCCGCTGGGCCGTGCCAGAATCTTTGCATCGCCGCGTCGAGGCCGCCCAAACCCTTGGGCGAAGAGGCGCACGCCATGACGCTCGCTCATTAGGCCCAGAACTCTATTCCGGAATCTGGAGCAAAAGCAGCGCACTGGCGGTGGCGCGTGCAGAAAGCCCAGCACAGGCAATGGCGCTGTTGCTGGCAAGCCCGGAGGCTATGTGGCGATGAATTTGAACCGACGAAAATTGCTTGGCGGTACGGCTGTTGCGCTTGGCGCTGCGGCCATGCCATCGGTGTCATTCGCAGCCGCGGGCTCAGGCTCGAAGCGGCTGATATTTGTCTTGCAGCGGGGCGCGGCCGACGGGCTGGGGATTGTCGCTCCGGTTGGCGACCCTGACTATGCTAGGCTTCGCGGCGCATTAGCCGAAAATTATGCAGATACAGAGCGTGTTGGCGGCCTTTTTGCGCTGCACCCTTCCCTAGAGAAATCAGCGCGAATGTTCGCGAATGGAGAGATGATGGCCGTTCACGCTGTCGCCTCACAATATCGTGACCGTTCGCATTTCGATGGGCAGAATGTTCTAGAGAGCGGCGGCACCCGGCCCTACGAACGCAAGGATGGCTGGCTCAATCGGCTGGTGGGCTTGATCCCTGAAACCGATGCTTCGGGCATCGCAATCGCGCAGACCATCCCACTAGCGTTGCAAGGCCCGAACAAGTCAGGTTCGTATGCTCCCTCGCGCCTCCCTGATGCCGCAGACGGCTACATGAAACGAATTGGCGACCTGTACATGGCAGACCCACGGCTTCACATGTTATGGGAAGAGAGCATCGCCACACGCGAACTAGCAGAAGGTATGGACGGTCGCAGCAATATGCGGCGCGCCGCTGATGTCGGAGCGCTTACCGCTCGAATATTATCGGCCGACGAGGGTGCGCGCATCGCAATGATTGAAACAACCGGCTGGGACACACATTTTGGCCAACGCCAACGCTTGAGGCGCGAACTAACTAGCCTTGATACGCTCATTGCTTCTATCAAAGATGGACTCGGCCCGCTCTGGAAAGAGACAATGGTGATTGTAGCAACCGAATTCGGACGTACTGCCGCGATAAACGGAACCAACGGGACTGATCATGGAACAGCTTCGGCGACCCTGCTGTACGGGGGCTCGCTTGGCGGGGGCAAAGTATTAGGTGACTGGCCAGGCCTTCGTCAAAGCGATCTTTACGAAGGCCGTGATCTAAAGCCGACGGGCGCGCTGGAAGATGTAATCGCCTCAAGCGTCGCCCGGCATTTTGCGCTGGATGGTGACCTGACCAAACGAACGCTATATCCCGCTTGATCAAAGTAAGGTCTGTGCCAGTCAGCCTTGAGGCGCACTGTCATAGGCAAGCCTGAAACCAACGTTTGATGCGCCCAGCCCCGGATCACGCCCTTGGCGGCTTTCCGGGCGATAGCGCTGGCAATAGTTTGGCGCACACAGATAGCTTCCGCCTTTCATCACTCTGCTGACCATCCCCGGATTGATCGGATCGTAAGCTGCATTCTCGCTCGGCCCTCGCGGATTGTCAGAATCTGCCGGATTGTGGCCTGGGCGGAAATAATCGCCGGTCACCTCCCAGACATTGCCGACCATGTCGTAAAGCCCAAAAGCGTTGGCCTTGAAGCATCCGACTGGAGCAATTCCTGTAAAGCCATCCTTGGCCTCATTCACTACCGGGAACACGCCTTGCCAGCTGTTGGCTTGTTCAGGGCCCGGCTGATCAGTGTACTTTTCGGCCCCCGCGCTCGCAGCATATTCCCACTCAGCCTCTGTTGGGATACGCCCACCCTTCCAATCGGCATACGCGATCATATCATCCCAAGCGAGATGTACGGCGGGATGATCCGGTACAGCGCCGGGTCCATCCGGGCCATAGGGCCTTTTCCAGTTGGCCCCCGGCAAATACTCCCACCAATCACCGTAGTTTTGCGAGGGTTGGTTGGGCGGTGTGAACACCGCTGATCCGGGTTCCAACATAAAGGCGGGGATCTGATCCACTGGAACACCAAACTGAGCCGGATCGACCGGTTTTTCAGCAACTGTCACGTAATTCGTTGCCGCCACAAATTCTGCAAATTTGCGGTTCGTAACCTCATGCGGGTCAATCCAAAACGCATCGACACTAGTTTGTCGCTCTCGCCCTTCTTCTGCATAAAGGGCGCTGCTGCCCATAACGAACGTGCCGCCTTCAATGCGCACAGGCGTGTCAGGCGGAGCGGTGCAGGTGGCGACCGGCGCAAAGTCCTGCGCAGAAGCGGGAGAAAATTGAGCGGTTTCATCCCCGTCCGCCGGGCTGCAAGCGGAAAGAGAAAGCGATGACGTCACGACAGCACCGATCAACACGGCGTAAGCCGATATCGACCCCTGCCTTGTTCCTCGCCGATTTGAACTCCGGTAACTCAATTGCCTCGCCCTATGGCCTGGTTATACCCGTTTCGGACTTGGGCCTTTGCACCAATCCGCTTTCACCGAGAAGGTACATATTGCGGCGATCCGTACCGGCTAACCTTTCCGCGACCATAATCTGGGCATCGGGATGCGCATTGCGTATGAAAGTGCTGATCGCAAAGCTCACATTAGGGCGCCGAAGCATTTCGCGAGTTTGCTTGAAAGACATCCCACCATCAGCGCTTCGCCACCAACTGACAATACCGTCGCCATCGTCGCTTCGCGATGCCAGCAAAAAGCTTACATCTTCTGGATCATTTGCGACTATCGCGCCGTTGGCGATAGGCAAAACACCCGCTTTGCCCCCGACCCATTCGGTGCCTGTCCAGCGATAATGGCGCATCTCCTTTGGGCCGCCAGTTTTGGAGACGCCAAGATCTTCACCCATAGTAATCCCGATGTGAGGGTAACCTTTGTTGTCCAACGTAACAGGGCCATTGAATGACCATAGATCGCCTGAGCGAGCCACCAATGTCTTTTCTTCTGCGACTTCACGGGTCAGCGGTATAGGCAACTGTTCGCCTTCAATATTACTCCAGCTGCCGTCGCCAGTGTCGAAAACCATATAGAACATATCCTGGCGATTAGCGGTGTGGCCGCGCGCATCAGGTGCGCCAGCGCCGTCCCAACACAAATGGTAATCAAAATTGACAACGATTTCGTCGCCCACCCCTTTGGTGACGTAAGGATACCAGCTATCAACCGCGGCCAAGTCATCACGGCGCTTATGCTTCAGGAACGATACAGGCTCGCCAAAGCTGCGGCCATTATCGGTTGATTTATGATACACCCAATCGCTGCGATGCGCGCCATGGCGATAGAACAGATAGATATCGCCATTGTCCATCTTCACCACCTGATTGTAAGTGCCAAAGGGAGGGATCGTATCGAGCTCTTCCCACTCGGTAATGTCTAGTGGTCGTTTGGATACAACGTGCTTGTTCTCGCCATAGTGGTGATTCCCGAGTGGATTTTCACCGTGCAGATCCAGCACCCCGCCATGCCCACCAAAAAAGATATGAATATAGCCGGCATTGTCGATAATCATTGTCGGCTTGCCGTGGTTATCGATTTTCCGGCTTGGATCCTTGCCCATGATGCTGATACCGGCTTTGAAAGGGCCAAACCATTCGCCGGTCTCGTGATTGTATGATGCTACATAGGGATCCTCTTTCGGACCTTGGTAACTAACATAGGTGATACCATCGTGATGTTCGCCAGCCGGATGCTGGATCACTGCCACAGCGTTACCGAGGCCATTCTCAGCAAAGTGATCGCTCATTTGCGCTGAGTTTGGCGAAACGACAGGCGTTGTAGAGGTGGTAGCGGCATATCCACCGCATCCAGTTAGCATCAAGGTCGGCGCCGCGATTGCGCCAGCAACCATAAGTTTCCTGATCATAGTATCACCTCTCAGTCGATCATCTCAGAGGCGAAAAGCAAAGTGCCACCTACTGCATAAAGCTGAGTAGAGTCCTTATCTGTCAACTGAGGATCCTTACCGATCTGCTGCACCCAACCAACCTTCCCGCTGTCTGAAATGGCGGCACGCATTGCATCCCACGCCTTGTCCCGCGCAGCAGTATACTTGTTTCCATCAAGAATTCCGTTGTTTAGACCCCATGCCAGGCCGAAGCCAAAGAACGCCGTTCCGCTAGTTTCGGGGTTTGTCAGATATTGTGCATCCATCAAAGATGTTGGCCAGTAACCATCGTCACGCTGGATCGACACCAAAGCATCGGCCAAAGTCTTGAACGTTGAAACCATGAGCGGACGGTCCGGATGGTCTTCCGGCATGGCTTCGATAAAGCGCGCCAGGCCCGCAAAGACCCATCCATTACCCCGGCTCCAGAACACTGGCTGTCCGTTGGGGGTTTTGAGGTAAAAATAACGGCTATCGCGGAACAACAATCCGGTTTTTGGGTCCTGCAAATATTCGATCACCGCACGGGTCTCGCTCGCCGCGTAATCCAAGTATTTTGCATCACCTGAAACTTTGGTCACCATCGCCCAAGCCGGCGGTGCCATGAAAATCGCATCGGCCCAACACCAGCGCCGCTGGCAGGTGCCCTCGGTGTGACCGTCCTCGGGCTCGATAAATTCCAAGCTCATCGTGTAGTTTTGACCGATGATATGGTCGAATTCTTTCATCGATTTCGATACAATCTCGGGGTTTTCATCTCTTAGCGCGACTGACGCGTAGACAGCTGCTACAGCCTGATCATCACCGTGCCATTGTCGATCGCCAAGTTCCAAGCCGCTATCAAAAGCGTATTGACGCACCTGCCCCAAGAGATGTTTGTCACCTGTAACTTCAGCAAAGCGATCCAAGCCAATGTAGAAGGCTGCCTTCACCCAGCCGCGATTATAGGATGATTGCGGGAATTTGCCGTCGATGTAGCTCAAATCGCTGTTGGCCTTGAGTTGCCAATTAGCGACCGCACAGCCTATTTCTTTTGCAGCCGCTTCGGTGGGAATTTCCAACGCAGATGCAGAGCCTGAAGCAAGCAACGTTGCGCACGATGCCATAGCTGAATCGGGGTCTGAACTGCTTTGATCTGATGCGAAGGCAGGCGCCATCGCAACGTTGATGGCTAGTGCAGCGAAGGCGGTTTGTGTTGTTTTTTTCATCAGATCAGGCTCTCTCCAAGGGCTCACACTCTCTCGACCGGTAATGCGGCAAGGTCACAACTCCACCAGAAGACGTTTGCATTACACGTTCGTTCAAATACAATCAAAAACGCGCACGGGCAAGCAAGTGTCGCGGAAATTGGGAGAATAATTGTGGCACAATTCACGCGCAGAGGGTTTTCAGTTAGCGCGTTGGCCAGCGCGGCGGCTCTTGCTAGCTGTTCCAAATTCAGCTTCTCTGACCGGTCGTTGGAAAGCCAAACCGATCAAAAGAACCTGCTGCTCTTCGTAATTGATGACCTCAATGATTGGATAACCGCTATTGGCGATTACCCACAAGTGAAGGCTCCGAACATAAGAGCGCTTGCCGCATCAGGTACGGTCTTCGCAAACGCACACGCGCAAGCGCCAATTTGTGGGCCATCACGCGCTAGTTTGTTCTCTGGCCTATACCCCGCCCAAACAGGTATTTACGGCCAAATCAGCGATGACCAACTTGATCCTGCAATCTCTGCCGTTTCGCCCACATTGCTGCTGCCGCAATATCTGCGTTCACACGGCTATTACACAGCAGGTCGCGGCAAGGTTTCTCATCAGGGCGGGCAAGAAGGCATGTTTGAAGAATACCACCCCCGCTTGCCTGAAAACGGAGACTATGGGCCCAAGCCGGACCAGCGATTTAAATGGGAAAGCGACAAAACTCATACTGACTGGGGGGCTTGGCCCGATACCGACGAGAAAATGATCGATCATATCACAGCCCGTTGGGGCGTAGATTTCCTTCAACAAGATCGCGCTGATCCATTCATGCTCGCGCTAGGTTTCGTCCGTCCCCACGTTCCCTGGTACGTGCCCCAACGTTGGCTCAACATGTTCCCGCTCGACGAGATCAAGTTACCCCTGGTGCGCGCGAACGATCTGGAGGACGTTCCGGCGGCCGGTCGTAATCTGGCCGCAGTGCCGCAGATGCCAACTCTTGAATGGGCGCAGCAGAACGAGGAATGGCGCCCGATCTTGCAGAGCTATCTCGCATCCATAGCCTTCGTTGATCATTGTGTAGGCATGGTCATCGAGGGCTTACAGGATAGCAAATATGCAGACAGCACGATGGTCTGTCTTTTATCTGACAATGGATATCATCTGGGCGAGAAGCAACGCTTCGCAAAAATGTCCCTTTGGCAAAGGTCGACGCGTGTACCATTGATCTTCTCTGGTCCGGGAATCGAGACTAAAGTGATCAATGATCCTGTCGGATTGATTGATATCTATCCGACCGTCACCGAAATGCTCGGATTGCCATCCAATCAGGAAAATGCCGGCCGCAGCCTCGCGCCTTTACTTACTGGAGCAGGAACCTTGCCGATCCAGCCGCAAGTCTCTGTCTACGGAAAAGGCAATTACGCAGTGATCGATGATCGATATCGCTACATTCGCTACGCCGATGGCTCGGAGGAATTGTACGACCACAAGAGTGACCCGATGGAATGGCACAACATCGCGGCCGAAAATGGCATGGAATCGGTCAAAAAACGTTTGCAGAATTTAATTCCGCAAAACCCGCGCGCAGACGTCATGAAACCGCAGTAGATCTAGGTCACAAGCCGCCGCGCGGCCTTGGAATTCGCGCAGATGGCAAATCTTTCCAGATACCTGCCGTCACCCGGACATCGACTCGATCAGCCGTGTTCGGCCAGCGCAAAACGAGAATTTGTTGTGCGCTTTCATCCCAGACGAAATCCGACAATTTGCTGCCCTCGCCTGACCGCGCCATCCGGAAAGCTTCATCGCTTCCCGGTGCATGCGTCAGCACAAGGCCGTTGCTCAGATGCAGCGAAAAACCATCGGGATAATGGCGGTTCGCACCGACAAACAATGCAGAGATGCCCTTACTGTTATCCGGCGTGATAGTGGCGGAAAGCTCGCGCTGGGCAAAATCATAGCGGAACCGCTCCAGATCCCCGGCGATAATCTTGGGATATGGACGCGCGATAATATCGGTGATGTATTTGCGCTCCACCGTTCCACGTGACTGATTGTCCTGAAAAATTGCCCATGTCGATGGACCGCCGGGCAGAAAATTCTGATAGCGTGGGTTACCCAGAAACCATGCCTTGATCGTACCCATGCCAGTTTCGTCAAACAACTCTGCAGTACGGATGTAAAACCGCTGGTAGTGCAGCTGATCTTCTACCGATATGTCAGTCGACATTAGGGTCGGAAAACCCCACTCACCCACCAGTATAGGTGCATCGAGTATCTGCGCCTCTCGCTCGAAGCGACGCAGGATCGGTTCGATGTAATCGATCCTGTCCTGATAAATATGCGGGGCGAAAACCACATTGCCGCCGCTGATCGGGTTCTTGATCTCGGCATATTGATTAAATTCGATGGCCTCGCCTTTGTTCATGAAAATTGTCTGACAAAGGAAAAGTTTGTCGGGATTGTAGGTGCGTCCTTCTTCGATAAGACGCTCGTAATAGGGAATCAGGAATTCACGTGTGAGATCGTCGTAGGAAATTTCCATCGAAAGCTTGCGCGGTTCATTGACGAGATCGTAACCGATCACATCGGGATTGTCGGCGAACCGATCCCACATGATATGCCATGCTTTGGAGTAATCGTCTTGAATGCCGTTATCGTTGTTCCAGAATGATTCCCATGAAAAATCTGGAACGCCGTACAGCGTCATCTTGAAACTGGTCGTCATGCCAGCGTCGCTGCCCAGCCGCGTGAGCGTTTCAAGCTTTTCAAGATACGAAGGATCAAACGTGGTCCCAGGCATTGTACCGAACCGGCTAAGCTCAAGGCGAATAACCTGTGTGTTCGCCCCCAACCGGGCCATACGCCAATAATCGCTTGCATCGAACGTCACCGATTGATTGCCGTCATTCGTGTTAACGACAAAACCGCGAGGGACATAATGACGTCCAGCCTCGTCTCTCAAGCCATGCTTAATCTCCGCCTGTACCGGAACCGCCAGCATCGCAAAAAGAGCGATTGCCAAACCCAATGTTTGGCGCAGGCGCAAAACCACATTGTCGCGCCTCATGGTTAGATCCGCCCTTTCAGGACGCGACCTATCGGCCCATTGTCGCCGATCAGGTACATCGGCCGCATGCGCGATCCGGGAGGAGCACTTTCCGCTACGATAATGCGTGCATCGGGATGCGCGTTTCGGATGAACGCGCTGGTCTTCACGCCGCGACCGGGGCGTTCAAGCAACACTTTTCCTTTCTTGAATGTCGCCCCGCCATTTTCGCTTTCCCACCAAGCAATTGTGCCATGGCTACGCCCCCGGATCTTTTCTGAAGATGCGAGTAGGAAACGCACTCTATCTTGAGAAATCGCATCAATATCGCCGCGAGAAAACGGCAACCCGGCATCAAGTCCACCGATCCATTCTTCTCCGTTCCAGCGGAAATGGCGCATCGCTTTTGGACCGCCATGACGCTCGCCGATGTTATGACCCATCACAATCCCGATATGCGGGAAGCCCTGGTCATCAAGCATGCATGACTGGTTGAATGTCCACATCTCGTCGGACTTGAATACACGTGCGTGGGCATCCGCCGCCTCGCGATCAATTGGCATCGGCAGGGTTTCGTCCTGCACATTTCGCAAGGTTTCCGTCTCAGTGTCGAACACCATGTAGTAGAGATTGTGCCGCTCCCCTCTATGCGCGAACCCTTGCGAAAATTTATCACGGCAGACGTGGTAATCAAAGCTGACGATTATATCGCTACCATTGCCTCGTGTGAGGTAAGGGTACCAGCTGTCAGTCGCCTCAATGTCAGTCCGCCGTTTGCGCTCCATGAAAGACACCGGATCGGCAAAGGTCCGGCCATTATCTGTCGACTTTTGATAAACCCAGTTGCTGCGATGTGCGCCGTGGCGGTAGAACAGAAAGATATCGCCATTATCCATCTTTATAGCTTGATTGTAAGTTCCAAATGGAGAGATGTTGTCGAGATCATCCCATTCGCTAATGTCGAATGGCCGCCTTGAAACCGCATGAAGATTGTCGCCCGCGTGCGCGCCACCAAGCATATTGGTGAGACCGTTGGACTTTGATCCGCCATGCCCCCCATAGAAGATATGAATATAGCCAGCATCGTCAATTAGCAGCGTGGGCTTGCCATGACTGTCGATTTTGTCGGCGAACTCAGGCCCTTTACCCAACTGGCTGACACCAGCTTGATACGGACCATCCCACGCATCAGTCGCGTGATCGTATACTGCCACGTACGGATCCTCCAGCGGCCCTTGATAGGATACGTACGTCTTCCCATTCAGATGTTCGCCAGCTGGATGCTGTACGACCGCAACACCTTCCCCAAAGCCATTGTCAGCAAAGTGGCTGCGCTGCACACTATCCCGAGCCAGCAACGATCCCGATAGAGGCGCTGTTCCAATAAGCAGTCCAGCGCCCACAACCCTTAATGATTCCCGCCGATCCATTCTGACCTCCCTCACTAACACTGAAACTGCGCATGATCATTACTGATCATATTCGATTGAATATGCAAGCGAGGTATGAATGTAGAGCGGCATAAGAGCCATTTCCGGAAAATTAATACGACCGCCTGAGCGGGACTAATGAAACTTAGCGGATGCGCGCTCGACGATGTGAGAGGGGACGACCACCTGATTCAAATTACAATCATGCGTAGCATTACCTAAGAACTCAGACACAAGCTTCGTTGCAGCTAACCGTCCCATTTCCTCAATCGGCCAATGCACTGTCGTCAAGGTCGGCCACACATGGGAAGCTGTGGCTGTATCATCAAAGCCAAGAACTTCCAGATCACCTGGCACTGCTAAGCCAAGCTCGTGAGCCGCATGCAAAACGCCGGAGGCCATTTCATCATTACTCGCGAAAATCGCTCTTGGACGGTCATTGCGATCAAGCAACTCTCGCCCTGCGTCCAACCCTGAACCGAACCGATAGTTACCCTGCGCTATCAAAGATTCTTCAAGGGGCATTCCGCAGTCAGTGAAGGCATCGCGAAAGCCGCTCTCACGTTCAATAGGTGAACGAAAACCTTCAGGCCCACGAACAAATCCAATCCTTTTGAGACCTTTTGCAAGCATGGCGCTAATCAGCTCGTGTACGACCTCGCGATCATTCGATGCGACGCAGTTTGCAGGATCATCAAGCGCGGTTGAGCCGATACGAATATAAGCCACGTCGAGGCGCTTACACAGTTCAACAATATCATCCCGTTCCGAAATCGGAGGTAAAATCAAAACGCCTAGTGGTCTCTGTTTTGTTAAGTAGGACTCTATATCTGCAAGAAGACCTGGCGAAATTCGGTCAACCGGCCTTACTGCTAGCGCCAGTTCGGTGTCCTTGATGGCGGACAAAACCCCCTTTTGGAAATTGAGGACGGTCTGGCCATTAGGATTGTCGTGCAGCAGGGCAATCATGAAATTACGCCGCAGCGCCAACGCTCTGGCTTGCGGATTGGGGACATAGTCCAACTGCTGGATCGCCTGCTCTACTTTCTCTCGCGTCGCGTCGCTCATGAGCGGCGATTTGTTGATGAAGCGACTCACTGTTTTTTTTGAAACACCGGCCAGCGCTGCCACGTCGTTGATCGTAGGCGCGCCCTGCCCGCGCGAGTTATCATCGTCTCCCAATTTCAAGCGCCCCCTTCACCAAGCATCGTGCGCACTGCCCAATGCTTTACCTTGCCCTGCTGACAAGTTTGAAGCGAATTAGCAATGAAACAAATCGGGCTTGCAGTTGCTGTGACACCGGTTACCATTAGGCTGGGATATCACGAATAAATGTGTCGGCCAAATTCGCTGGCCCGTTGATTCTTTGAAAGAGGGGTTGCTGTGCATTCAAGGCGCAAACATCTGAAATTGTGGTCTGCAGCGGGGCTCGCCTCACTTACGCCAGGATGCGCACAATTTGGTGGAACCGAGCGAATTACCTTGGCCCATACGTCAGATGTTCAGCACCCAGTGCATCTTGCTATGTCGAGGTTCGGTGAAGAGCTGGTGCGGCTGTCGGGTAATACGATGCTGGTGGATATATTCCCTAATGCCCAGCTTGGCACAGAACGCGAATTGGTTGAACTGGTCCAGTTTGGCGCAATCTCTATGACAAAGGTCTCTTCGCTATCGCTTGAGAGTTTCGCACCTAAATTGGGCGTGTATTCCTTGCCATATATCTTCGATGGCAGCGAGCACCAGCGCCGCGTTCTGGAAAGTGAGATCGGCCAAGAACTCCTCGATGGGTTAAGCGACGTCTTGCTTAAGGGTATTGGCCATTTTGATGCCGGCGCGCGCAGCTTTTACATGGCGGAGCGGCCGATCAACACACCGGACGATATCCGCGGCATGACGCTTCGCGTGTTGCCCAGCGAAGCGCTCGTCAAAACAGTCGAAACATTTGGCGGTGCGGCCACGCCGATTGCCTTCGGAGAATTGTATGCCGCACTGCAACAAGGAGTGGTCGATGGAGCGGAGAATAACCCGCCCAGCGTATTGAGCGCACGGCACCATGAAGTGTCGAAGTTCTACTCGCTCGATGAACATGTCAGTGCGCCCGATGTTATCGTGATGAGCCAAAGCGTTTGGGACAGCCTGACGCCGCAACAACAAGGTTGGGTCAAACAGGCAATGACTTCATCGGAAAGCTATCAACGCGAATTGTGGCGTAAGGCCTCTGATGATGCACTTGCCGAAATTGAAGCCAGCGGTGTTGTTATCAACCGGCCTGACAAAGCGCCCTTTCGCAAAGCGGTAGCGGATCTGAAAGCGAGCTATAACGGAACCCCCATCGGAGAGCTTGCCGCGCGGATCGAAGCCATGTCGGAGAATGCATAATGCGCCTCGTGATTGAAAAAGTGCTCGCCGGCATTCTTGTACTGCTCTTCAGCGCGACCGTTTTGACGGTCCTTTGGCAGGTCATCGGGCGATATGTCCTGGAGGCTCCCAGTTCTGCGACTGAAGAGATTGCTCGGTTCCTGCTCATCTGGCTGGGCATGGTGTCTATGGCCTATGCCTTTGCCAAGCGCATGCATGTGGGTGTTGATCTGATCTCTGCACGGCTGTCGCCCGGTTCGCGGGTCAATGCGGCCCGCGCGATCTGGCTCGCATGTGCAATTTTTGCCCTCACCGTGATGGTTTATGGTGGCGGCCTGCTCGTAAAAATCACAGCGACGCTGGGCCAAACTTCCGCTGCTCTCAGTCTGCCCATGTGGACCGTTTACACGATCATGCCTCTGAGCGGCCTTGTTATCTCATACTTAGCGATCTCCTTCCTCATCGAAGGAATTTCGACTGAGGACGAACCGGCTTCGGGAGAACCGCAATGACGACGGGTCTAATCCTCATAGTGGTGTTTTTCTTACTCGTGGCGCTCAACGTGCCGATCGGCTTCGCCATTGGTTTGGCAACGCTTGCTGCTCTGGGTTCAATTATGCCGATTGATCCGGCTACCACCACTCTCGCTCAGCGGATGGTTGCCGGGCTTGATAGCTTCACCCTGCTTGCGATCCCCTTCTTCATCTTGAGCGGTTACCTGATGGGCGCAGGAGGTGTTGCAAGCCGTTTGATAAATGCTGCCAAAGGATTGATTGGCGCGCTTCCGGGCGGATTGGCTGTGGTCAACATCATCTCCAGCATGTTGTTTGGCTCGGTTTCAGGTTCCGCAGTTGCGGCCACCTCAGCGATCGGATCGTTCATGGTGCCAGCAATGAAGAAAGAAGGATATGACGCACCGTTCGCCGCATCGGTGACAACGACGGCGTCAATCATAGGGCTCTTAATCCCGCCTTCGAACGTAATGATTGTATACGCTGTCGCTGCTGGCGGTGTCTCAATCGGCGCGCTATTTCTGGCTGGCTATGGTCCTGGCATCGTCGCCGGGCTGGCTCTGATCATCGCGGCGATGCTGGTCGCTCGCAAGGAAGGCTATCCCGTTTCAGAGCGGCTATCGCTTGGTGAATCGCTGCGCACTATCACTCCGGCAGTCCCTAGCATCGCCATGCTAGCCATTGTAATCGGCGGTATCGTTTCTGGCCTGTTCACCGCGACAGAAGCGAGTGCGTTCGCAGTCGTCTATTCGATGTTTCTGGGTATTTACCTGCACCGCGAAATGGGTTGGAAGGATTTGCCCGGCATCATTGTCAAATCAGCCGAAACAACTGGCATCGTCCTGTTCCTGATCGCTGCGTCTACCGGAATGGCTTGGATGCTCGCTTATTCGGGCTTGCCCGGCGCCATTGCGGAAGGCTTGTTGACGATTTCGCAGAACCCACTGCTGCTACTGTTGCTTATCAACGTCATATTGCTGGTCATCGGTGCGTTCTTGGACATCACGCCAGCCATCCTGATATTTACGCCGATCCTATTGCCCGTCGCAACAGCCTTGGGCATTTCGCCAGTGCATTTCGGCATGATCCTTATCTTCAACCTGTCCATCGGGCTTTGCACACCTCCAGTAGGAACCGTGTTGTTTGTGGGAGCTGCGGTTGGCGGCACCAAGGTTGCTTCCATGATAAAGCCAATGATCCCGCTTTATCTCGCCATGCTGGCTGCCCTTGCGTTGACCACAGCAGTTCCGCAACTGTCAGAGGCGCTGCCGCGCTTCTTTGGCATGATGGAGTAATCTCCCGCTGAAAGTCAGTCTTTCAAAAAACCACTAATTCCAAACACCAATCTTTTTTGATCATTTTCAATCAATTTCTTGCATACGCGGAAAAGGCGGCTAGTCTTCTCGAAAAATCCGAGGGGAGTGGATATGGAAGAGTTTGAACGCGAGCCAGTCGCGCCGGCTGCGCTAAAACCAGGTCGGTATTTTGCGGCGTCCTATGCTGGGGAGCATGTGGCGGGCACCGAATTTGTCATTGGTGCGATGTTCGTTTCCTGGGGTGTCGGTGCTGCCGACGTCATTTCTGGCCTGCTTCTCGGCAACCTACTGGCGGTGTTGAGCTGGGTACTTATTTGTGCGCCTATTGCCACTGAAACGAGGCTGACCCTTTATGCCTATTTGGAAAAGATCGCCGGGCCGGGTTTCATCAAAATCTACAGTGTCATTAATGGTATTCTATTCTGTATTTTAGCTGGGGCCATGATTACCGTTTCGGCCAGTGCTGTACGAATATTGTTTGGAATTCCTCCCCAAGTTGAATGGTATCCGACCAGCGCAACATTCATCCTGATTGCTTTGGGCGTGGGGGCCGTCGTCTCTTTCGCTGCGATGCGCGGGTTCAGCTTTGTTGCGCGTTTCTCAGAAGTAGCCGCCCCTTGGATGATCGCCATGTTCTTCGTCGGCGGGGCGGCATTGCTGCCCGTCATCCTGGCTGGCACGCCATCGGTGTCAAGCGTTGGCAGCTATGGTGAATTCGTGAACTTGGCAGAAACCAGCATCTGGATTGATCAAGGTACGGAAATGGGCTTCTGGCATGTGGTCGCCATTGCTTGGGGCGCGAACCTCGCATTCCATGGCGGCCTTGGTGATATGTCGATCCTGCGCTTTGCGCGCCGCTCGTCCTACGCTTGGTATTCATCTTTGGGTATGTTCATCGGCCACTTTGCCGCATGGCTGGCAGCCGGAATTATGGGCGCAGGCGCAGCGATGATCTTAAAAACACCGCTTACTTCTCTGGACGCCGGGGCAGTCGCATTTCAGGCTCTCGGCCCGATCGGCATTCTCGCTGTGATCATCGCCGGTTGGACCACTTCAAACCCCACAATTTACAGGTCTGGTCTGGCATTCCAATCGCTCCATCCCGCTTGGTCGCGGGAGCGGGTGACGCTGATCGTTGGAGTGATAACTACCGTTATCGCGTGCTTCCCATTCGTGTTCACAAAGCTGCTCGACTTCCTTGGTATCATGGCGCTAGTCATGGCTCCGATCGGGGGCCTTATCTTTGCCGAACACTTCTTGTTCAAGAAGCTTGGACTGACACGGTATTGGCTTTGCGCAACCAGCGCAGCCATGAATGTTCCAGCGCTAGTAACTTGGATCGCCAGTGTCGGTGTTGCGGCGCTGCTAGGCTATCAAATGGGCGTCCATGTCCTTTTCCTATTCGTTCCCGCTTGGTTGACAGCCTTGGTGCTATATCCACTGTTGGCCTCTGCAATGGGCGCAAAATCAGTGGACGCAGGCGTTCTCGCTGCTTCGGAACGCGATGAGGCAGCCCGACAACAGGCAGAGCAAGACTATCTCGCTCAGCATCAGAAATCTGCGCTTGTTCAATCGGGTGGAAACCGAGCGTTTTTTGGCGTCGCCGCACTTTCGCTCGCCGTCGCTATTGGCCTGGGTATCTTTGCACTAACAACAGGCGAATTGGACCGCTTCCAGTCTCTGATCATTTGGCCGACCCTGACTTATTTCATCTCTGCGATACTTCTCGTCAGGAGAGAAGCGGTCGCGCAAAGCTAGCGCTTATCAACCATTAGCCGCTGTTGCGGCGCGAGGAGAAGTTTGAGTGAAAACGGCAAGACTAGTCACAATCGCAGCGCTTTCCGCTCTGGCAGCAAGCTGCAACGCGCCCGATGAGAGCGGCGCAAATGGTTCACCTCAGGAAGCATCAGGCCAAGTCGCGATCGATTTGCGAGTGCGCGAGAATGACCAAAGCGCCTATGCCTCGCTTGAGGCTTTCACCATCCCCACATCGCATGAAATCGGCGACGGCATGATGCCGTATGAAGGTATCGGTTGGGAAAATGAACTGGTCGGTTACCGACTTTATCTCGATGGGCGTTTGGTCAGTGATATCTTCGGCAAGAAAACTGGCGAACCTGCACTGGCACAGATCGACGAATACGGTAGCTATCACGATCTCGCACCATGGGGCATGGACGTATTAAAAGTTGGACCAAGCCTAGGCATTGGTGGGATCGGCATAATGCGCGATGGCCAGCCGGAACAATTTGTCAGCGTGCCGGAATTGTCCGTCGCAATTGAACAGAATGGTGGAGACACTGGCGGCTTTACGATCACGGCAGGCGGCATCGAAACGCCTGATGGCGCGACCGGCAGTTTTGTCGCCAACTATTCAATCGGAAATGGCAGCCCACTAACTCGAGTAAAAGTGCAATCGGCAGGCGGCCTACCCCTCACGAGCGGCATCGTCATGCATGACGGGGTCAAATTGCTGCAATCAGGCGATGACGCCGCTGATTGGCGTTATGTTGCCACGTGGGGCGATCAGCAGAGTGAGAACGAGGATGGTCTAGGAATGGCGCTCTTTTACCGAGCTGGGCAGGCCAACTATGGCGGCTTCGCCAATTCTACGCAATTTGTCACGTTTGACAGCGGCGAATTTGAGTACGCATTCCTTGCTGCATGGGAACTGGACCCGCAAGGCGTGCAATCACTTGATGCCTTTGAAACGCTGCTAGAAAAGGAGCTGCAAGCTCTTGAAGGAGCACGTCAATGACACGCAACTTGCTATCTCTTCTTGCAGCAGGCAGCGCTTTCGCGGTCTCCGCCTGCGCGGCCGGCTCAAGCATTGCCTCAACACCTAAAGACACCTCAACTAACGCAGCAAACACAGCACAAGGCGCCGGCACGCAAGCCTCGCAGGCGAAAGCCGCCGCGCCGCGCCCCAATGTTCTGCTCATACTCTTCGATGATATGGGTTACGGCCAACTCGGCATCACCGGGCATGAGATCATCAAGACGCCCAATATTGACGCGCTGGCCCGTGAAGGGATGCTGTTTGCTAATGGCTATGCCGGAAGTACGGTATGCTCGCCCTCGCGAATTTCGCTGATGACGGGGCGCGATTCCTCGCGCTTGCACAGCACAGCGAACACCATTTCGCTGCGTCCAGGTGACCGCACGATGGCGCATTTGCTTAGCGATGCAGGTTACACGACAGCACTGTTCGGCAAGTTCGGGATCGGCACTACCTTTGGCAAAACCGATCCGATGTCGATGGGCTTCCAGCAATGGAAAGGGCTGCTCCATAATATTCAAGCGCACCGCCAGTTCCCAATGTTCATGTTCGAGAACAACCAGATGGTGCCAGTGCCCGACAATCGCGCCGGTGCGCGCGACGGCTATGCCCAGCGGCTTTTTACGGACGATGCTCTGGAATTTCTTGGTGAGCAAGATGGCAAGCAGCCATTCTTTGCCTTTGTCAGTTACACCTCGCCGCATTCTGAAATGGCCGCTCCGGAGGAATTCGTCGCGCCCTATCGCGGAAAGTTTCCCGAGACACCGTATAATGGCCTTAAAGGTCCAACGCCGGATAATCAGTTTCCTGATTATTATCCGCTGGCGATAGATGAGCCCAATGCGGTCCAAGCTGGTATGATCGCTGCGCTTGACTCTTATGTCGGAGAGCTGGTCGCAAAACTAGAAGCGCAAGGCCTTAAAGACGACACACTGGTCATCATCACTTCTGACAATGGCCCGCATTCCGAAGGAGGCGGCGATCCGATTGGTATAGCTGCTGCAGGTCCGTTTCGCGGCGGTAAGCGTGACCTCACCGAGGGTGGTATCCACATGCCGTTCATTGCGACATGGCCGTCAATGATCAAACCGGGCCGTATTGAGGATGCGCCCGTCATGTTTGCTGACGTCATGCCGACTCTAGGTGAGCTTGCTGGTAAGCCGGGCGCGGCGAAAGCGATGGGGGCCAATGGCATCTCGCTAGCACAGCTGATCATGGATGACGGTGTAAGCCTACCCGAAAGGATGCTTTACTGGGCCTTCTCTCGCCAGTTGGGCGATCCAAACTCCGGCGTCATCGGGGTTACACAACAAGCTGGACGGATCGGCAAATGGAAAGCGCTTCGGGTCAATACCGATGCGCCGGTTGAGCTATACAATCTGACGGTTGATCCGGGCGAAGCCAATGATGTTGCGGCACAATATCCAGATATTGCCGCCGACTTTGCAGCGCGGTTTGATGCAGAGATAGAGGAACAGGCTCGCTTCGCGAAATAGGGCGCGCTAGCTCAGGCTAAAGCGGCCTGCGGCACATGGTCCATGTCGTCGAATTCCTGATTTTCGCCGCCCATCGACCAGATAAAGCTGTAGGCGCCGCTGCCGACACCGCAATGCATCGACCATGACGGGGATAGCGCGGCTTCTTCATTGGACAGTGGCAGCGCCTTTAGCTCGTCTGGGCGACCCATGAAATGGAATACACGCGCATCATCAGCGAGATCAAAATAGAAATAAAATTCTGACCGGCGATCATGCGTGTGTGGCGGGAACGTGTTCCAGACACTCCCCTCAGCTAGGCTTGTAAAACCCATTACCAGCTGGCAGCTCTCAATGATCCCGGGGCGTAGAGGCTGGAAGATCGTCCGCTCATTGCAGGTTGCCTTTTCGCCTAAGTCGATCCGATTGGCCTCGGCCTGCTTCACTAACTTGCTGGGATAGGCGGTGTGCGCAGGATAGCTCACCAAATAGTAACGCGCCGGATCGGCCGCATTGTCGCTGGCAAACTGCACTGCGTGATCGCCCCGCCCGATATAGAGGCTGTCGAGGCGGTCCAACGCGAAGTTCTGCTCACCCACACGAATGGTGCCCTTCCCGCCAATATTGATCACACCCACTTCGCGCCTCGCGGTGAACGCTCCGCCGCCCAGCTCGTCGAAGGAGCTGAATTCGAGCGGCGAGTCGGTAGGCACGGCGCTGCCAACAATACCGCGATCAATATCTGAAAGCGTCAGCACCAGTTCGCCATCAGCCATCAGGCCGTTCACTACAAAGCTGTCTCTCAGCTCCGCATTAGGCATGGTGCGATACCGTTGCTGATCAGCGGCGAATTTACGGTCTAGCATTGCGAAGAGCTCCGATCACTTTGTCAGATGACTGTTTTTGAATGAAGTTGAGTTTTGATGAGTGTTTATGCAAGGAAGACAGCGAAAATGGAAGAGGGAGAATGGCTATGACATCGCACGCATGGGTGCTGGGAATCCGACCCGGTTATGAGGATGAATACAAGAAGCGCCATGACGAGATTTGGCCTGAAATGACTGAGGCTTTGCGACAATCGGGGATCCGCAATTACCACATCTTCAAGCATGGCCTGACATTATTTGGCTATTTTGAAACCGATGATTTCGAAGCGACCGCAGCGTACCTTGCTGACAATCCTGTTAATGAACGGTGGGCCGAATTTATGGCCCCAATCATGAAAGTGGATATCGATCCTGCGACACAGTTTCCCTATTTGCTGCCAAAACAGTTTTCTCACGACTAAGCTGGCGCCTTCAAGCGCTACTCGAAAGAGATACGGTCAAGCGCCAACTCCCCTTTCCAGTCTGCGGGTCCGCCGCGTTTGACCGTAATAATCAGGCTTTCCGTTCGACCAAGCGGGCCGAGCGGAATACGCCAGCGATTTGCGCCTTTTAACCGGTGCTTCACAATAGGCGCATCCGCCCCTCTGCGCGAGACAGACAGCTCGAACGAGGCATCGCTCTCACCCACCATATGAAGCACCAGACTGTCCATACCGCCCAGCCCATGAATGTTCGGGAAGGTCAGCGTGCCTTCCTGCTGCTTCAAAGCCACATCGAAACCATTTGATGCGCTATCCCTCTGACGTTTGGCGAAGCCATCAGCCGCGAATAACTCTTGGGCCTCAATCGGTCCAAGATCAGCTTGGTACTCGGCAACACCCACCAGATCGATGCGGATCATCCACGCCCTGATTAGGAATAATCGGATTGCCAGCATGCACCGCAGGGACCAGCAAAGCAGCGGCGCATGCAAAAAGAGGACACAGACCGTTTACCGCAGCAGCCTGGCGAAAGTGCGAAATCCGGTTCATTTGCGTACAGCCCTCCCCCCCCTTATTCAAAGGCGATATCGAAAACCTGCAGCGGCGCCGACATGCCGCGTTCTTTTGGAGCGCGATGCCACAACAAAGTCGCACGGCCTTCTTCGATCAGCGATAAATCCCAAGTTATAAAACCACCGAGTGGTTCAAACTTGCGCTTTTTATCGATTTCTATGCCCATGCGTTTCCATTTGCGGAAACTCTGCTGGCGATCAGCATAGTATATTTGCCCCTTATCTCGCCCGACAAAGGCGAAAAGTCGGTCGCCGACCATAGCAAGGGAGGCTGTATTGCCATCAAAATTGGTCCGACTCTGCGTCCATGCACCGTCTCGCCGACCGAGATAGTGATAGTAATAGCTGTCGCCTCCGGGCCGATCCAGATGACGCAGAAGAGTATGCATTTCGCCCGTCACCTGATCGACGGTTGAAGTGATCGAAGGGTTGCTCGGCCCCAATCCTTTCGGCACTTCAATCACGGGGCCGCCAATATTGTCGATCGAGATCGCCTCGCCTGCGCCTGTATCCGCAATTTGGGATCCATCAGCGCGCAACCATGTGCGACCTTCATCCTTCGACCATGCATAAAACAAGCCGTGGTTACAAAAAATCTCACTTCGTGAGCTGGTCGTGTACTCGCACGGTCGCTCGCGAAACACCCAAGATGCGTGGAGCGAGCCGTCAGAGCCAGCATGCATTGCTTTAGCATCACCCAGATAGGGTCCACGGGTCGTTTCTTTACCGTCAAACGTGCCATACCGGGAAGAGATGTTGCGAACCTCTCCCCATTGGCCTGAAGCAGCCTCATAGCGTGCCAGTCGCATCTCTCCGCCATAAGATCCGCCGCTGCGGAAATAGACAATGAGGTTACCGCCGGGGAATTGTGAGAACGAGGGATAGGTCACGTTCAGACGTTCATCGGGGTCACGCCCAAGATTCTCGGCATAGCTAAAGACATCATTGTCCCACACGGCCGTTTCGGGTTTTGTTGCTACATCGGCAGCACTTGCCGCGTAATTCATCGTAGGTCGATTGTGATGATCAAAGGAAATATGGATGCGGCCATCGCCGGAAGACACTGCGATCGTCTGGCGGTTATGCGCATCATCCGACGTGACCTTATAATCGGTTAGGATCGAATGTTCCCACGCAAAACCGCCCAGCTTACGCCGCGATACCACGACATAAGACGCTGCCTCGGAGCGAAGTTTGGTTCGGTCGCGTGCCGAGTAGAAGATCACATATTGGTAGCCGTTATAGGTCACCCCTTGCGCGCCCAGTGGGCCTTCAAAACGAGTTTTGCCGTTCCTCGCTCGCTCCGTCCCATCGGAAACATGAGATCCAGCGGCCAGTTCATCCCAACCAGTAATGATCGCGCGTTTAGCGTATTCTGGGCTTTCGCCGGCATGGGCAGTAGTTCTACCGAGACCTGACGCTCCAAGACAAATCGCAATTGACGCGCAAGCCGCCAGCAGCTTTCTCATATTCAGTGCCCTTTCGCCTTGGATTGCTGAGCCTTGATACTGGCCTCATTGGCACGTTTGAGAGCGGCCGGCATATAGGGGCTCCGGGTAAGGTAGAAAGCATCAAAGACAAAGCCGTCCTCGCGCATTGAGAATTCGACATTATGGGTGCCTGCGCTGGGCACATCCAACCAAAGGCCGCCAGGCACACCGCAATGTTGGTCACGGGTACGCTGGCGGCTATCCCAATGCCACCGGCCACGCCCTTCGCAATACTGGACCCGCGCGCCGCTTTCAGGCCAATCGCCGTTCAAACCGGCATGAATACCATTGTCTTCAGTGCCAAGCGCATGCACTCGTACCCACAAATACCACCGACCGGCCGATGGAAAATCAACATTGTAGGAGACAATTGCCATCTTCCCCGGTTGACCGCTGAAGTTCTCACCTCGAACCAATTCGTCATCGTGCGTTTTGCGTGTGTCAGGCACCAAAGCGATGTAATCATCCGTGCCAATGCGTTCCCATCCGTCTGGGCAATCATCAGAGCGGCACCAACTGCGGACTTCGTTGGCGCGTTGGGAAAAAAAGTCCTCTGCCTCAACCAGTATTCCAGTGTCGAGCCGCTCGACGACTGCAACCCACTTGCCACTGCCCCCCTCTGGCGGAATTCCCATTTTGGTCCGGCGACGCTGATTGGTCACTTGGGCGATAGATCCAGTTTGCAAATCACCGCCGTTGACCCGGTCAAACCAGCGCACTGAAAACTGCCCTTCGATGCCACCTGTTTCCATGATCAACTCTGCTTCTTCACCGGGGACGATGACATAGAACTCTCCCGGATGAGCAAAGACAAAGTCCTCCCGTGCCCGCGTCAAGTGGTCAGCAGCCTTCATGCTGGCCGCGCGATCGCCGACATGCTGGCGAAAGAAATCAAGGGCAATGCGGCCCTCTCGCCAAAGTCGTGCCCGAGTGCGGTGATCTTGACAGTCAAGATCGCTGCACCCCGTCTTGTAACCATAATAGGCCTCTACCCCATTGGCCCCTGCAGTTAGAGCATTCCACAGGCCAGAACGCAGAAACAGATCGGGATCAAGGCTTAGCTCGCGCTCGCTCGGCAACTGCGCATTGGGATAGTCAGGATCAACGCCAGCCCCGCCATCGGCACGGCCCGGCTCGTCATAGGCCATGACCAGCGGTTTGCCCGCCAGCTTGGCTTCGTTGATCCAGTTTATTACATCGAAACGCAGATCGGAAATATCATCCTGACGCCCCTGCAGACTAAGGCCATTCAGCGGTGTATCTGGCCCCAGAAACGCGCGGTAACGTTGCTTTTGGTCGGGGTAGGAATGAAGCACGAGTGGATGGTCATACGGATCAAGTGCGCCGAGATAGGTTGCGATGTGGCGAACATCACCGGGATGTTGGACATTTTCCTCACCCAAATTCCAGGTCAGCGCCAGAAAATGGCCAAACCGGGCAACCATTTCGCGCATGTAAAGCTTCCGCGTCCGGCCCAACGCGCCATCATCCATGAAGCTGTCATTCTCGGTCTCTTGCAACTTGAAATGCAAGTGCAGCCCGCGCATGTCTGCGTATGAAAGAGCACGCTGCCACTGATCCAGCTTTGAAAGGTCAAAACGATCTTGGACAAGTCCCGCATCCCACTGCTCACGAGGTTTCATTTTTTCGTATTGCGTAACGGGTACAGCAAGCAAATGCGGGAAGACATTGCGATCATCACCGCCTGCATTCCATAGCAGCATAGACACTGAATTCGCGCCAGCATCAGCAAGATAATCAAACATGCCGAGCAAACCTGCGCCCGATCGGTCGCTTCCCCAGAGCTCAGATATTCCATCAGATTTCAGATCGTCGGTATGGGCCAGCCAGCTTTTTCGGAAGTCCTTGAAATTGGGCGTGGCGTCAAAACCCGAATATGCCAGCATATTTTCCGGTGCATCAGGCCCGAATTTGAAGAACACACTGCTATCGCCAGAATAGCGATAGTAGCTCTCGCCCGTGTAGCGCAGCAGTCCGCGCGCCCGCACCGGATCGCTTGATTGGCCGGACACCATGAAAGTGCCAGTTGTACCATTACCTTCCAGCCCTTGCCCCGGTGATGGTGAAACCGCCATGTCCGGCCCTGACCGGAATTCAACCTCCCAATCAAAATTCCCTTCTAATGGCGGGACAAAATGCGCTCGCCAGATATTGCCGGATGTACAACCATTATCAGCCGCCTTGCCGCATCCGTCAAAGTAGCCGGGTATGGTCCAAGTTGTCTCACCGTGAGATACAATCCAATCTAGCCGAACATCAGCGAACGGATTGCTGCCCGTCCGCTCATCCATTTCCGGTCCTTCAACAGTTAAGGTGACCGTTTCAAAGCGCGCGCCTGCTCCATCAACCGTCTGCGCCAGCGCCGTTTGCGCAAAGGACAAAAACAGCGCCGCAAATGGAATCGCGCAAGCCCGCAATAAACGCATATCAATTACCACTCCGCACGATGGTAACCGGTCCAATTAGACCCGAAGGGATCAGCGGATCATCCGCATTCTGGAAGTAGTGTGTCGCCCATGTGCGCCTAGGACCATCTGGTGGCAATTGATTGGCGGAATACCATTCCACCATATCACGTTCCGGTACGTTTCCTTCAGGCTGGTATCCGCTGGTGTCGGGAAACGCCGCGTCACCAATCAAGCGGTTAATCCAGTGGTTTGCCACCTCAATCTCGATCGTGTTTTCGCCTGCTCGCAACGCTCGGCTAATGTCGATCTGGTAAGGTGCGGTCCAGACAGTGCCGAGTTCGCGCCCGTTGATGGTGACACTGGCAACGCTCTCGACCGTGCCCAATTCTAGGATTATCGCCTTGGCTCCCACGGTATAATCAGAGCTAAGGTTCACCTTATTACGATACGTCGCCTTACCGGAGAAATGCTGTATTTCAGTATTATCGCTTTGGCTCCAGTCGAAAAGCGACGAACTTGAGACCTTGCCCGCGTTTCCATATTCACGACTGAAGGTGATCGACCAGCCGTCAGTCAACTTAGCTACGACATCGCTGTGCACCTCAGTGCTGTCCACATCACGCGGTGCAAATGCCAGCGTCTCATCGAACACGAGAAAGCGCGATTCATACGCAGCTAGTGACAGATCGATTTGCGAACAGCCATCAGCATTTTTTGTCTCTGGCAACCTCCCAGCCAAAGGTGAGATCGCTCCAGTCACCGGATGCCAGGCTTCACCGGCCTTCCCGCCAACCCGCAGGCATAAATTGAATTCTCGCGCTTTGTCGGCGTCATTCATAACAAACAGAATGTCGCGCTCGCCGACACGCCGATGTGTGAAGCCAGGTAGCGGACCATCGCTCGAAACTCGGGGGAGGAGTCCAGCCTGCTCGAATACATCATTCGGGTCATCGCCCAAATGCTGCATGGCAACGGGTACACCGGCAGCCTTGGCCTTTTGCAATCGCGCAAGTTCATCCGCTCTTGGAGGATTGTCATGCGGCCACCAAAGCATCTGATACCGAGCGCCATTGGGCAGCACGAAGCGACCTTCTTCAAATTTGCTGCGCGCCAGCAAAGTTGGAGTATCGACGCAATCAAACTCAACACCGCGGGGAAGCACGTCGATCATTGCTGGCTTGTCTGGGCATTCAACGGGGCTATCCGATCCTACCACCATAGCAATATCTGCAACGCCGTGCCCCTGCCGCAGCATATGTTGACCCCGCGCCATGTAAGTGAACCACGCCGTGCCACCCTTATCCCACCATGGCTGAGTCCGATCGAAGTGAGAGCCCCACCGGTTCATGGTCATGCCGGGCATAACATGCGTATTGGCCTGATGGGCAAAGCGGTGAAAGAAGAATTGGTTGACGCCTGCAACCCAAGCACGATCCCCCCATTTCTTACCAAACGCGGGATCAAATTCCCAATTGTCGGTCCACACAGCAGTAAACGCCTCAGCGGCCGCGACTGGCTTGTTGTACATGCGTGCCGCGGAGACCGCTCCGTTTAGATTGGACAAATCGGTTCGGCGGACCCAGAACTCGCCAGCTGGAATAGATGCGATCGCACCCACGCTCACTTCATCAAGCGGGCCATTGCCATAGGGCTGGATCAAGCTTTCCAGTCCATCCCTTTCCATCAAGCGAGCAAACTCACCGTAATAGTTTTGATTGATCAAACTTGCGTTGAAGTGGCGAATTCGGCCGAACATCGCGCTTGTTTCAGGCCCGCTTGAGACAACCCGCCCGCCAAAGATAGGTAACCATGGTATCAGATCGACGCCGTCATGCGCACGGGCAAATAGTTCCTCATACCCGCCAGTCCAATTCTGACCGCCAACTTCGTAGCTGTCGATCATAACTCCGGTGAGCGCAGTCGGTGCACGTTGACGGGTGCGCTCGATAATTGGCGCCAGCAGTGTATCGTAATGTGTGCGGAAACTCGCTGCATCAAACTTGTCGACTTCCAATCCGCTTCCTTCTGGCGACGGATTTACATTGCGTGCGCCAGTAGAAGTGTAGCCGAAACGCATTACAGTCCATTGACCAGCAGGAAGATCTGCTCTGATTTCTCCGTTTGCAGCCATCTTGCCGGTCAGATTAATCACGGTATCAAGCGCGATCACAGCACTCGCATCAAAGCCGCGTGGCCGAGGCACGTCCTGTCCAAATTTATAACCGAGCGTACTATGCGCCGCCGGGTTATCGAGCCGTGAACCTTGCGACAACTCGACTTCGCCAAACGCGAAGCTGCGGTCAGCTAGCAAGCGGAAGTGCTTGCCCGTTACCGCAGCAAAAGCAGTATCGATTTCCCACTCATTCTTGAGGATCCGAGTTTTAGGAAACGCGAAAAGTGAGCGAAAATTTTCTCCGTCATCTGAGATCTGCAAGGTAATCTGCAAATCTCGTACAGGCACGTTGGCAAGCCGTAGATGACGTACAGAAACCGGCTCTTGATAGCTAAATTGTAACCAGCCAGTCTGTCCTTCTGGAACGGTCAATTCTTGCGTTGTGTTAGGATCACCGTCTGTCACACGCGCAAAATTGACTACCGCATCGGAGCTACTAATTCGCGGCTCTCGTTCACTATCCGCAATTTCTCCTGACAGAGCAGGATATGCGATCGTTGCTATGTCGCGATAATACCCTTCGTTGGTCATCGGCTGTTGCAAAGTAAGCTGCTGTGCACCGCCCGAAACCAGTTGCTCTGTCCAAACGAGCCGTTTCATAGATTGATCGGGGCTAATCCATGGCCCTCCCGTCGAGGACCAGCCATCGGCGTTGTGAAAAGAGAATTTCAAACCCAACCGCTCACACTCTGCGGCCACATGCTCAATCAACTCAAGATGCTCAGGTGAATTGAATTTCACTGGCCCGTGCGAAATACCTTGAGTGACGTGGAACAAAACAATTCCACCCACGCCGACGTTGGCCAGAGATTCGAGATCTTTCGTGATCCCTTCCCGCGACATGTTGCCGCTCATCACGTGGAACCAAGTCCAGGGCCGGGATTCCGCGGGGGGGGCTAGAAATTCCGCTCTCAGCTGTTGAAGCTCTGTTTGAGCGGTCACAGGTGAGCCGTTTAAAGCCCCCAACAGCGCCGCCCCGAACAATGCCGAACGGAGAGGTGAAGTGCGAAGTGTCTTAGCCATCACGGTACACCAAAACTAACGCGGGATTTTGTGCAAGCGCAGCGTGGATGGCTGGGGAATTTGCCCGCGCGCTTGGTCTTGCGCAGGCGGGTTGGCCTCCCAACTGAGATAAAAATCATACAGGGAATCTTCGGGCACCCCTTCAGCTTTACGGACAAACTGCGTCAACTCCTCATCATCCTGAAACGTCTGGATGACATCTGGTACGGCCTTATAGCTCCCGACGCGCAGCGTTCTATTGGTCTTGGGGTCGACAACAAACTCAATCTCATTTCCATCGCGAGATGCCCGAACCCTAATGGTACCATCATCAGCAACGAAGGGAGATTCAGGCACAAGGATCGACACACTCAAACTGCCGCCGCGATCAAGGAACTGCTTGCTGTCAGTCCAATCGCTGATCTGATACCTAGACCAGCCTTTGCCAGATTTGCGCGCAAGCATTATCTGCGTATCCCCATTGGCATCATTCTTGTAATAGGAAATCATCGGCAGCCGCTGTGCATCGAAACCAAGCTTTTTCTGGCCGTTCAGCAAACCAGAAAAAGTCGGGATGGGGTCGACGATTTCGCCACTTGCTCGAACCAGGGGCAAAGTCACTGGTTGACCATTGGAATCTTCCCAATTGACCAAATCCGGGCTTCGAACATAGGACAGATTATTGTTGGTCGCTGCAGACGGCGTCTCGCGCCAAACCCAAACCATGTGGAAGTTGCCATCTGGGCCCAATTGCGGTCCGATATAATAGGCTCCGCGTTCATCTTCTCCATCGAAGAATTGTCCGTCGTGCATCAATGACCATGTCTTGGTCGCTGTGTCATAGCGATGATAATAGTAACGCCCGTTTCCACTGCCACCCAAACGATAGATCGCTATGAGCCGCCCCTCACGGTCATGCATAAAATTTGGGTAGGTAACATTCTGGTCTCGCTCAGGATCAATCATATGATCAACCTGCTTTAGGGAACGCACATCCCACGGTTCGGTCGAGCGAAAGTAGACCAATGGATCATTGTGCATGTTGCCCATGACATGGATGTACCCCTCATCATCCACATCGATCGTCGCATAATTATGGCTATCCCAGCCAAGAAAGCTGGACACTTTCTGATAACGCCAAGGCGTGCGTTGATGGGCCCGATGCGCGATGCTCATCTGACGGCTAGCATCGTAGTAGACGATGAACTGATGTTCGCCGCGCTGGATCATTTGAGCAAAAACGCGGTGTCCGGACCAGTGGAAGTCAATTGCCTCCACCTCGCTGGCTAAATTGAGTTGGTCATCCGCAAGCCTATCACTTGGTTGAGCCCAAACACCTGATGGAACACTTACGACCGCTAAAGCTAGAGGCAAAAACTTCTGGGCTAACTTTCGCATTCGAAACATGTCTAATTTCACCTCATTGCGCAAAAGTCAGGCCGACAGCGAGCGTAATCCCCGCCGCCGGCCCTCTGGGAGAGATATTGCCCCATCAGAACCTATAAGTTGCTGACAAAGAATAGGTCCGACCGTCATATTCATAGAGCCGGAAAAGCTCTTCAACGCCGAGATATTCGAGACGCGAGCTTTGCGTGATGTTGAACACCTCGGCACGAATCTCCAGCCCCTTCATAGGCTTGATAGCGCCCGAAAAGTCTAGCTGGCCACGCGGAGCAATGATGGTGTTTCCGCCAATAAACGAAGAACCGCCCTGACGCTGAATCTGTGACTGATGGTTAAAGGCAAGTCGCGCCTCAAGGAAGCTATCTTCGTAATAGCCGATGATATTGTAAGTATCTTCGGCCACATTGAAGAGCTGCACATCATTGTCACCGCCAGAGCGAACACGGGTGTAGTTAGCTGAAATACCGGTATTTCCGAGCAAACCAGGCAAGAAATCGAAGTTCTGCAAAATCTGCGCTTCGAAACCTGTTACGTTGATCGTGTCTGGGTTGTTGACGGTGCGCGACACACGGATGCGCTGCGGATCACCATTGGCATTGGTAAAAACACATTGCCCAGCAAATGACTGTTCAATAGTATTGGCGGAGTTCACATCCGCAAGCCTAATGTTGTTGAATGTGCGCCCCTCTACTGCCAAGTCTTCGCCTTCTGGGCAGAAGTTGCGTTGACGGGTAATGTCACCGACAAGCGATTTGCGGAAGAAACCGATCGAAACCACGCTGCCGGGACGGTTATACCAACTCAAACCTAAGTCGAAGCCTGTGGAACGGCGAGGCTGCACGTCGAGAGTCGAGATGTTGACTGAAGTCCGAGGAATCGGATTCCCGTCAGAACCGAGAATACGGTCTTCTGGATCCAAATCGTCAATATCACCTGACGTATCATTCTCGACGATGAGAGTCGGCGTCGGCGTAAACTCTGCAAGATCAAGCGCTTCGAAGGTGCCGTAAACAGCTGCACGCGCTACCAAATCTGGGGTGATTTCATAGATTAGGTTAGCCGATGGCAGGAACCTCTCAAATGTGTTGCTTGCTTGACCGAAAACCAGCGCATCATTGTCGCTAGGATCCCTGAATTCCAGTGCAGGCCCACCGTTTCTAGCACGGATCTCGTTCAAATTATCGTAGAACTGCAAGAAAGTCGGGTTGGTCTGACCAACCAGGTCAGTCCTGACGTATCGCACACCGAAATTACCGCGAAGCCGGGTATCCGAGACATTGCCCAGATCGAACTTAGCCATAGCATACAGTTCAATCGTCTCGCGCGACGAATTGAAATTGTTGTCTAATACAGTCGACCTCGAAATCTGTGGCCGTGCGAGATAAGTGTTACCTCCGGGCGCTCTAACCAATGGCAACGCAGCAAGAATTTCTGCCGCCGTGATCGTCGCAGCGCTTTCCGGCGTTAGTTGCGGGAAGTAACCCCGAATATTGCCTGCCGATGGATTGAACTGAAGATCCGGCCGCGGCGCTTGCTCTGCTGAACCAAGTAGCGATTCCAGCAGAGGGATGTTGAGCGAAAGAAAGTTGTCCAGCTCAACACCAGGGATATCACCACCAAGATAGCCTCCGCCTTCAGCAACGCCGTCGTTCTGAACAAGAATGCTAGGATCAAAAGCAGCAGCATAATTCAAACCCAGACCGCCAAACTCCGACCTAAAGCGCCTAGACGTTTCATCGCTGTAATAGCCACCAACTTGGATTTCGCTAAAGATGCTGTTCTCGAACTTGCGAGCCACATCGAAGTCGAACGACTTCAAGTCGCGATCTACGCCCTCAGTGAAGCCCAGCGCCAAAATCGATGTCGGTTGATTGAAGCCGTTCTGATTTGGTCCCGGAGGAAGAAATCCAGCAAAATCGTCCCGAGCTCCGATACCGGCCCCAGTCTCAACTCGAGTATTTCCGCGAGTCTGATCCAGCTCCAACAACCGCGGATCGACGATGTTGTCGACGAAAATACCGCCAAGACTTCCGAGGCCTTGATCCAAAATCAAGATCGAATTGTTGCCACGATCATCAATACCATCAAGATTTGAGTCGATGTCGCGCGTAGCTGCACTTCCTCCACGGAAGCGCACACGCAAACTGTATTGATTCAAGCTGGAGCGACCAAGAGCCTCTGAGTATGTGCCGATCGCATTGACGCGCCAGTCTTCATTTTCGAAGCTGAATTGCGGATAAATCGCCCAAGACTGATCGAGTGCAGGAAAGCTGCGATTTTCGATTGCTGTTTGCGAATCACTAATCAGAACGCGCGGGACGATGAAAACATTTTCCTCGGTGCCATTCTCATCAAAGTCTACAACACCTACGTCGACTGGGTCTGACAGCGGCGAAACAAGGGAGTTGAAACCATTGTGCCCCTCAAAGATCGAAATGTCCTGATTGGATTCACCCAAATCTCGGCGAGTAAAAATGCCATCCAGACGCAATTCTATGTTGTCTGAGACTTGGTAAGCCAGACCAGCAGAGAATGAGAACCGCTCACCACGGTTGTTCTGAACAAATTGACGCAAGGCGCGCGGATAAATAACCGCGTTGTCAAGCCCATTGGCACCAACCTCTGGAATATTAAAGGCTGCGTTCGGCGTGCCAGAAACGGCACTCTGATCAGCACCTACGCCGCTGGCCCTGGTCCCATTAGCAAACCCGGCAACCTGAGCATTGGTAAATTGACGATAATTGTTGAGGCGCAAGGTGTCGCGACGAAAACTCTGCTCAGAAAAGGCGAAGTTGGCATAAACACCGAAGCCATCACCGAAACGCTGCGCACCGGAAATGAAGAACTTGGGCACTTCATCACCGGTTGTTTCCTCATGATCAACTTCCGCACGAACCACAAAACCTTCACGCCGACTCAGTGCGCTATTCAACCGCAGATCTACCTGCGCAGCCAAACCGCCAGCCGGTGTGTCTGGCGTGAAGGATTTTATGACATTCGCACCATTGAAGATCGAACTTTCAAAGATGCCAAACGGATTCCCGGTGTTGTTGCCCCGCGTAGTCGACGCGATCGTTTGGCCCATGACAGTTGTTTTGGTGAAACGGCCAGGCAGACCGCGTACCGATATGGTCGCATCTCGACGCGCGCCTTCACGATTAATTTGGACGCCGGGAATACGCGCGAGCGCCTCACCTAGGTTCAAATCGGGGGTCGACCCAATGTCATCGGAAGAAATACCATCAAGGATCACGTCTGAGTTACGCCTGATGCTCAGCGCATCTTCGAGGCTGGCTCTGATACCGCTAACCACAATCACGCCCTCATCTGACTGAGGCGATGTTGTGACTTGTTCTGGTTCCGCGACTTGATCGTCAGCGCTAGCTTCTTCCGCATCTTGAGCGAAAGCGAGTGACGGCGTCAAAAGCGCTGCGCTAGCGACGCTCAGCTTCAAAACAGTTTTATGAAAATCTAACGCCCCATCGAAATGGCTAAAAAACATATCTACTCCCCCTGATCCTCTTCTCCAAAGGCATCAAAGCGATTGATTCTAACTCTGTCAATGCGCGATATTGACGGTAGATGATTTTTTTTGATTGTTTGTTGTGTTATGAAGCAAAAAAGCATCGCAATTTTGCGATTATTGCGCCTGAGCGACTAACTCTTGATCGATTTGATCAGAATTGATCAGACTGTAGGATTTGACCTGCGGCCAACAGAAAAGCACCAACGCCATAAAGCTGGCGGTCATCAGCCTGAACGCCTTCTGGTCGGTCACCGACTTGCTGAACGTAGCCAAGGCGGCCTTCTTCGTCGACATTCGCGACAAGCGCTCGCCAACCGGCATCAACCGACGCACGGTATTTCTCGCCTTCTAAAAAGCCCTCGTTTTGGCCCCATGCCAAACCATAAACAAAAAAGCTGGTTCCGCTGGTCTCTGGCGGAGTTGCACTCGATGCGAGCAACGAAGCGCGCCACATACCATTCTCCGCTTGGATCTCCACAAGCCGATCCGACATTTTTCGGAACAGATCTAGATAGTACCTACGCCTCGGATCGTCGCTTGGCATAGTGCGCAAAATGTTGACGAGACCGCCATACACCCATCCATTGCCCCTGCTCCAAAAAAGCTTCTCGCCATCGGCTCCGCGGCGATCAAAAAAACGAGAATCACGATAATATAGCCCGACATTTTTATCGAACAGCAGTTCAGTCGCGATTTGGAATTCACTGTGGGCATAGTCAGCATATGTTTGCTCGCCAAACGTCTCGCTTGCAGCCCACCACGTCGCGGGCGCCATGAACAATGCATCTGACCAACACCAACGCTTTGAACAGCCAGGATCGCCAGCCTTGTCAGGATGCATCATTTGCGTCTTAGGCGGGTCAGCAAGTATCTTATCAAGCGCGACACGAGTGGGCTTCAAGTCGGCGCCTTGCACGCCGTTACGCGCAAGTCGGAAATAGACCTGACCGACAAGATGGTCGTCAGCATGATAAAGCCGATTACCCAATTTCCACTCTTCACGATTGGCAATTGCCGTAAGCGAATCGAAATATTCCGTTTGACCCGTCGTTTCGGCATAATCCGCTAAGCCCAAGAAGAATGTACCCATGACCCAGCCACGCGGGTTAGGCGTTTCCCGGCTGATAAAGCGAATATAGCTATCCAGATTGTCCAAATTGGCGAGTTGCCAGTTCGCTGCTCTATTCGCGACTAGTTTGACCTGCTCGTCACTGAATGCTGATGTAGGCTCCGCCTTTAGGGAGGCTGTAGACGTATCAGAGACGGTAGTCGCACAGCTGGCCAAAACGACCGTGAGCGGCAAAAGCCCAATAGCGAGTGAGCGCAGTTTACTCATCAACATTCTCCTGGAAGTCAGACGTATCGTTTCATCTTCGGGTGGAACTAATCAAACGATACCAGCCCCTAATCCAACCGCCTTACGCTCTTGCGCCTTGCGGGCACGATATTGACTATCGCGATAAACACCGAGCCAATCAATCGCCCCGCCGAGCTCATCGCGGGCCATCGCCAAAATAGGAGTGACGTCAGTTTCGTAGGCGGCACGCAACGTACGGAAGGCGAGCATAACGTCGTTGTCATTCTGCGCTGCGTGCAGTGCATCACGATCAACCATTGCAGCGCGAGCATAGCATCCAGCGATAGTCTCAGCAGAAGATAGCATGCTCTCAATTGGATCAGTCACGTTATGCGATTGATCAATCATGTAGGATGGATCGAAACCGTCGCGCGGACTGCATTGCGCTTCGATCAGTTCATTGAAAACCAGAAACAACTGGTGGGGATTGATGCTACCACTGTCCAGATCATCATCGCCATATTTGCTATCATTGAAGTGAAAACCACCCAACTTTCCAGCATGGTGGAGGCGAGCAACGATCTGTTCGATATTCACATTCGGTGCGTGATGACCCAGATCGACCAAGCACTTACATTGGTCCCCAAGCTGCTGAGCAGCCATCAGCGAACTGCCCCAGTCAGAAATGACGCTGGAATAGAATGCAGGCTCGAACATTTTATGCTCCAGCATCATTTTCCAGTCGCCCGGCAATGCTGAATAGACCTGAGATGCAGCCTCTAGATAGCGGTCAAATGACCGGCCAAGATCCTGTTGACCTGGGAAATTCGTGCCATCACCTACCCATACGGTCAGCGCATCTGAGCCGATCTGCTTGCCAATCTCAATACATTCCAAATTGTGTTCGACAGCTTGCTGACGAGTTTCCTCAACCGTCGAGGAAAGTGAGCCGGTTGCGTAAGAATGCGCTTGACCGGGTTGATCTTGAAACGTGTTGGAGTTGACCGCGTCAAACTGCAACCCGTAGGCGTCAGCCTCGTCGCGCAAAGCCGCATAATCATCTACACAATCCCATGGAAAGTGAGGACTCACGCCAGGGGTTGAGCGGCCAAGCTGGTGAATGACTGCGCAGTCTTCCAATTTCTCATGAATGTTGGTTGGCTCTCCCGCCAAAGGAAATTTGGCAAAGCGCGTTCCGCCTCTCCCTGTTCCCCAACTAGGTACAGCAACACCAAAAGATTTCACTTTATCTTTGACTGAATCAATCGCGACACCGCGCCGCTCAAGCTTGCGCCCCAGCGCATCGTACTCATCAGCCAGAGCATCGCGCGATGCAGCATTATGCTCTGCCACCAATTCGGCAGAGATTGGCATACCTGTCATGTGACCCTCTCCCTGGGCTTTTATCAGCGTGTAAAGGCCTGTGCGTTGCCAGCATCAACGTTAATCATATTACCGGTCGATTTTGACGAGGCGTCGCTAGCAAGCCAATATGTCGCCTCAGCAATATCCTGAGGTAGGACAGAGCGCTTCAGCATAGAACGCTGACGATAATGTTCCTCGAGCTCTTCGCCAGAATCGATGCCATGCGCACCTGCACGTTCCTGTCGCCAATCTCCATCCCAGATCCGGCTACCTTTGATCACCGCATCAGGATTGACGACATTTACGCGAATTCCGTGATCAGCACCTTCAAGCGCAAGACAACGAGCCAGATGGTTTGCCGCCGCTTTTGCGCTGGCATAGGCACTGGCATTCTTGGCTGCAGCAACCGCGTTTTTCGACCCGATAAAAATCACACTCGAACCACCCTGTTCGGCCATGCCTTCCAGCATCGGCCAAGCATGTTTAGCAGTTAGGAAATAACCCTGCGCTAGGACATCAAAGTTCTTGTTCCACAATTCGAGCGAAGTTTCGTCGATTGGCGCTGATGACGCGATGCCCGCATTGGCCACTAATACATCTAGGCCGCCAAATTCGAGAGCGCAGGCTGACAGTGCTGCAGCAACCTGAACTTCGTCAGTTACGTCGCAGGTGACGCTGCGAACGACGTCGTCGCCAAACTCGCCTCTCAATTCTGCGCACATCGCTTCCACCGCAGAACCATCGAGATCCGCAAGCATGACGCATGCCCCTTCGCGCAACAAACGCACAGCCGCCGCTGCGCCGATCCCCCCAGCGCCGCCAGTTACGAGAGCGATCTTGCCTACCATTTCTTTCGGCGCCGGCATGCGCTGAAGCTTTGCCTCTTCAAGCAACCAATACTCAATATCGAACGCTTCCTGCTCATCCAGAGCGATATAATCGCCAATGGCCTCTGCGCCGCGCATCACATTGATCGCATTTAGATAAAACTCGCCAGCAATCCGAGCAGTGGCCTTATCCTTGGCAAAAGTCATCCGACCAACCCCGGGCACCAGCACGACCACAGGGTTTGCATCGCGCACATCGGGCGAATTGTCGCGCTTGCACCGTTCGTAATAGGCAGAATATAGATCGCGGTATTCGGCAATAGATTGCGCCAGATAGGCATCGTCATCAAGCTGCGCAGGGTCCAAAGTCAATGGGGCGATTTTTGTCCGTAGGAAGTGGTCTGGGCATGAGGTCCCTAACGCCGCCAGCCGTTCAAAATCCTCACTACCCACGAACTCCAATGTTGCCTCATCATCGGAGAAATGACCCACCTTTCGGCGATCACCAACCATGAGCGCGCGAATACGCGGCATAAGCTTTGCCGCTGTCGCATCCCGGCCTTCAGCAAGCGAGACTTTGACACCACCAAAGGCCGGCCCATTCGCCAATTTGGCGTTGAGATAGTCCGCCGCCTCGGCAATCAGACGGACAGTCTGATCATAACAATCCTTGGCAGTGTCAGCCCAACAAATGATCCCATGTCCAGCCAGCATCGCCCCCTTGGCCTGCGGATTAGCCTTGGCGAAGTCACGGATTTGCACTCCCAATGTAAAGCCTGGCCGCTTCCACGGCAGCCAGCCAATTTTGTCGCCCCATAGCTCTTTGGTGGCAGCCTCGCCGCCGCTTGAAGCAGCCAATGCAATGATGGCATCGGGATGGACGTGATCAATATGTTGGTAAGGCAGTAGCGAGTGCAACGGCGTATCAATGCTGGCCGCTCGGCTGTTCAAATTGAAGGTGCAATGCGGGAGAAAGCCGACCATTTTGTCATCATCTTCATCGCCGTTGTAGTGCGCTTCTAAAGCGAGCAGCTTTTCCTGATAAAGCGTGGAAAAACCATCCATACCCATCGAACCAATATCACCGCCCGAGCCCTTCACCCAGAGAACTTCGACTTCTTGGCCTGTCAAAGGATCAACCTCAGTCACTTTGGCAGAGGTGTTACCACCACCAAAGTTGGTGACCGTCAAATCCGCACCAAGCAAATTCGACCGATAGAGCAATAGGTCTGCCTCAGTCATGGTAGATGCAACCTGCTCATCCCAACGGTTAACGGGGATGACAAACGGAATAGCCGCTTCGGCCAGAGACGCGTGCATGTTCATAAGGGACTCGCTACCATCGAGGCTTTTCAAAAGCAATCATTTTCGCTAATCTACAATCATTGCAGTTCATTTGGGCGTTCAGGGGAAGAGCTTTGAAAAACGGGTTTGCCATTGTTGTTGATATCGGCAAAACGCTTGCCAAGGTCAGCCTCTGGTCGCGCGATGGTGAGATGGTAGCGCGCAAAACCCGTCCAAACGAAACCGTCGAAGTCGATGGGATTCGCCGCCTTGATGCGACAGGTATTGAAGACCTACTATTGTCAGCACTGAGTAGCTTCGCCGACCACCCGGTTGAATATATTGTGCCGGTTGCTCACGGTGCGGGCATTGCCGCGTTGCATGGCGACGCGCTGGCGACCCTGCCATTCGACTATGAGCAAGAACTGCCGCCGGAGTTGGCTGCCGAATACGAGGCAATAAGAGCGCCGTTTGCCGAAACGGGCTCCCCAAAGCTGCCTGCCGGCCTCAACTTTGGCGCGCAATTGTTCTGGATGGCAAAACTTTATCCTGATTTGATGCCGCAGAGCACTTATCTTCCATGGGCTCAATATTGGACTTGGTATTTGACTGGCTATGGATGCACCGAAGCCACCAGCATGGGTTGTCATTCCGACTTGTGGGCCCCGGTGGGCGGAGGCTTTTCGAGCCTCGCCAAGAAGCAGAACTGGGAGGAACGCTTTGCGCCAATTGCCAAGGCCAAAGATGTCGTCGGGACAATTAAGCCTGAGCTTGCAGAAAAGACGGGATTAGCAAGCAATGTGAAGGTGCTCGCTGGCCTACACGATTCCAACGCAGCTTTGCATGCCGCACGCGGCTTTCGTGAGATCGCTGAACGAGATGCGACTGTTCTATCGACCGGCACATGGTTCATCGCGATGCGGCTTGCTAGCGAGGATATGGACCTACGGACCCTACCGGAGGCTCGCGATTGCCTCGTCAATGTGGACGCGTTTGGCAATCCGGTTCCTTCAGCCCGCTTCATGGGCGGACGAGAAATCGAGACATTGATCAAAATAGATACGAGGCGGGTCGATATCAAACCGGATCAGCCCCATCTGCTGGCTGCCGTGCCAAATGTGCTTGCTGATCACGCGATGGTATTGCCTACACTAGCAGTTGGAAATGGCCCCTTCCCCGATCACGAAGGTGGCTGGAACAATCGGCCAGACGATTGGTATGCGCGCCGCGCGGGTGCATGCCTTTATGCTGCCTTGGTGGCAGATACGGCGCTGGATCTAATAGGCTCTAAAGAGTGCTTGCTCGTCGAAGGACGTTTTGCAGAAGCAGAAGTCTTCGTCCGAGCGCTCGCCGCACTCCGTCCTGAGACCACAGTTTATATCGCCAACGCGCACAACGATGTTAGTTTTGGCGCACTAAGGCTGATCGCCCCCGATCTGCGCCCCAGGGGAGAACTCATCAATGTCGAACCGCTGGAGCACGATATTACAGGCTACAAAGCCGCTTGGCAGCAAGCACGGTTGGCCGTGGCATGATAGCCGCGAGCGCTCAGGACTATCGCGAGTTGGCAAGGCGACGCCTGCCACGCTTTCTGTTCGAATATATTGACGGCGGGTCTTATGCCGAGGTGACGTTGGAACGGAACGTCGCAGACCTGAAAGACGTGGCCTTGCGTCAGCGAGTGCTGCGCGATGTCTCCCAGATTGATCTAACGGCGCGTTTGTTTGGTCAGGATATGGCATTACCGGTTGCGCTCGCTCCGATTGGACTGGCGGGTATGAATGCCAGGCGCGGCGAATGTCAGGCGGTGCGAGCCGCGAATGCAGCAGGCATTCCTTTTACGCTATCCACGGTATCTGCCTGCAATATCGAAGAAGTCGCAGATGCCGCATCGGCACCTTTTTGGTTTCAGCTCTATATGATCCGCGACCGGGCATTTATGCGCGATCTGATGGCCAGAGCTGTGGCTGCGGGGTGCACTGCATTGGTGTTTACCGTCGACATGCCTGTGCCGGGCAGCCGTTATAGAGATTATCACTCAGGTCTTGCGGGGGCACCCGGCCTCCCCGGCGCGGCGCGGCGCTCTATTCAAGGCGCGATGCGGCCAGGTTGGGCATGGGATGTTGGAATACGCGGCCGTCCGCACAATCTAGGCAACGTTGCGCCGGTGCTGGGTGATAAATCAGGAATCGAAGACTTCTTCGCTTGGATGCGTGACAATTTCGATCCCTCAGTCACTTGGGATAATTTGGATTTTATACGCAGCGAATGGAAAGGACCGCTTATCATCAAGGGTGTGCTTGATTCCGATGATGCGATCAAAGCAGCAGAGTTAGGCGCAGACGGACTGGTTGTTTCCAACCATGGCGGCCGGCAATTGGACGGAGTGCCCTCCACGGCCAAAGCGCTGCCCGCCATTGTCGATGCAACTGGTGACAAGCTGACAATCCTCGCAGACGGAGGGATACGCTCAGGGCTCGATGTTGTGCGCATGTTGGCGCTGGGAGCACAAGGCGTGTTGCTAGGTCGTGCTTGGGCTTATGCTTTAGGCGCAAGAGGTGAGAGAGGCATAACGCACATGCTCAACCTGATAGAGGCGGAGATGCGTGTGGCGATGTCATTGACTGGGACCACAAAGATTGACCAGATCACTCCAGATATTCTGGTCGAAGCCTCTTCTGTATAACAGTTAGTCAGATATCAGACGCGACAATATCGATCTGCTCTAGGCCAGCTTCGCGTAACTGGTCGATCAAGTCCGGATCAGCGCCATCGTCGGTTATCAGTCTATCAATTTGATCGAGTGGGCACACAATCGCACCAGAAGAAGTTTGTAATTTGTCGCTATCCGCAACAAGGATCACTTCATCTGCTCTGTCCAGAAAACGGCGCTGGCTAGCGACCAACAACGCGTCAGCTTGAAAAATGCCGCGCGAGCTGACTGCAGCCGCACCAAGGAACAGCTTACTGGCATGAAAATTCGGCATGCTTACTTCACCAGCAGGTGCCAAAATGATATTCTGTTCACGAAAGATCTGCCCTGATGGCACAATCAGTTGGGTCGTTTCCTGTCTCAACAACGCATTCACGATGTGTAGCGAATTGGTGAGAACCTGCAGCTTGCGATCCTCCAAGTGCCTGCACATCTGATAGGTGGTGGTCCCGCCATCTATGATTATGCCTTCGCCTTGATCACAAATTGCCGCTGCGGCTTGGCCTATGGCACGCTTCGCTTCAATGTTCTGTTTGAGCGATTTTTCAAAGGGTGTTCCCACCAAGCCGGGAGGACTACCAGGTGCCGTGACGTCGGGATCAACAGCTTTAGCGCCCCCATGCAATCGGGTAATTTTCCCATGCTTTTCGAGCCGAGCCAAATCGCGGCGAATAGTCGCTGGAGAGGCATCAACATTCGCCTCAAGATGACGATAAGTCGCAAAGCCCTTTTCACGCAGAGCTTTGAGGATGATCTCTTCGCGTTCAGCAGCGTGCATCGAAAAATCCTCAACCGATCTCTTGCGCACCATAATAGAACGCATCGCGCCTATGTCACCTGCAACGTCCTCAATCCATTATCAAGGCGCAACAGATCATTTGTGCTCAGTTTTGCGAGTTTGCACAGCGAAGACCACAACAATAGGATAGCTAGAGCGTCACCAGATCGACCTAGCCATTTACCTTGCGCCAATTGAAAGGAGCAATAATTCCTAACGGGACAACATCCATGAAAATATTGTCAGCGGCGTTACCACGGCAGCTATCGCTACTGCATAAGCGTTGAATAACAGTCACCGAACACCCTTTTCGTCACTTTCGCTCACCATTAATCAAGACAAGTGTTGACCTCGAATGATACCGGTGTCAATATTGGCTCAACTCGGAGAGACTAGCACCAGCAGGCCGCTAAATTGACCTGTTAGGAGTGAGGAGAGTGTGTGGAGAGGGTTCTAGAGGCGGCGCGAGCTGACGCGTCCGACCTAAATGCGTATCACGGCGTGCAGCCTCAGCAAGTCGCTGAGGTTTCAGCGCCGAACGATTCCGCTATAGCCATTTCTGAGCGACTACTATCCGCCAGAAAATGCGCAGCTGCTTTAGAAGGCTTTCCTGGGACGCCCCCTGCGAGCCTCGAAGAAGCGTATCATGTGCAACAATTGTCGTTGGAACATTGGCCAGACCATGTCGCAGGTTGGAAGGTCGGCGGAATCCCGCACAATCTGCGCGACAAACTGGACGCGGATTGGCTTGCTGGGCCGATATTTAACCGGTCAGTCAAGAATTCCGCCCCCAACACATGCGTCACAATGCCCGTCTTCGGCGGCGGTTTTGCAGCTATTGAGCCCGAATTGGTGGTCCAACTTGGCATGAACGGAGATGAGGACCGAATGTTAATCGGTGCCGAGATCGCCAGCAGTCCCGTACCCGCGATTAATGATTACGGGCCGACAGCGGTAGTCTGCGATTTTGGCAATAATAATGGTCTGTTGATCGGCGCTGAGATCGTGAACTGGAGAGCTGTCAAAGAAAAACTTGATGTCTCGATCTGGATTGATGGGAAGTTGATCGCAACGCGCGTGCTGGCGGAGCTAGGCGCTCAAGCATCGCAGGCCTTGCAGTTTTGTCTCGACCATGTCGATCAGCAAGGCCGCGCACTCACACCAGGCACTCTGGTCTCTACCGGAGCGATAACCGGCATTCATGAAGCAGGCGTGGGAGCGCAGGCCAAGATTTCATTCGGCGCGTGGGGGGAGTTAAACCTGCGCCTTACTCAAGTTGAACCGCTGGAGGGCTTGAGACGAAGGTAAAAACCTGACTGAAAAATAAACGCATATTCTTAGGGAGAAAATGATGCAAAGAATTGTGAAGAACTCGCTGCGGACGGCGGTATCAACCGCTGTCCTCGCCACCGCCTTGGGCTTGTCCACCGTCGCTTCTGCGCAAAGCAACGAAAACGATAGCCAAGCGTCATCGGATAATAATGACACCGGTGCCACTGAAAATATGATCATCGTTAGCGGCATTCGCCAATCCCTGGCATCCGCTCTCAATGAAAAGCGCTCTTCAGATAATATCGTCGAGGTAATTCAGGCCGAGGACATCGGCAAACTGCCAGATCAAAACCTTGCTGAGGTCTTGGAAAACATCACCGGCGTGCAAATCACGCGGGACGCAGGTGTGGGCACTGGCGTACAAATCCGTGGCACCAGCGCGAACAGGGTTGAAATCAATGGCGTATCAACAGTCGGATCCGGTACTGGTCGTTCTGGCATTAGTTTTGAGGATTTGCCCGCGGCGCTGATCGCCTCGGTTGAAGTTATCAAGGTTCCTGAAGCCAAGACTATCGAAGGCTCGGTCGGGGGCACAGTCAATCTGCGCACGCTACGCCCGCTGGATATCGACGAGCCGCTGCTGGCTTTCCGCGCACAGGGTGAGCACAGCAGTCTTCTCGACACGATCACGCCCCGCATTTCCGCCACGATCGGCAACAGCTGGGACACCGGCGCAGGCGAGATCGGCATCGTTATGAGCGCAAGCTATGCTGAACTGGACGTATCTGAGTTTTTCGCACGCGTAGACCGGGACCGCACCGTGCTGCCCGGCGCATCAGCCAGTTCCGAAGCCTTCCCTTTCCTGCGCGTGCAGTTCCTTGATCAGGATATCAGCAATCAGGAATACACAACGATTAACTGGACTGGCTCGGTAGAATGGAAGCCGTCCGACAATCTGCGCCTTTATGTCGATGCTACAATCAACGATCAGGAACGCGTCGAACAAGGATCACGCGCCTTCTTCTCCGGAACAACCTCGAGCGCGGTTATCAACAACACGAACAATACCTCTTTCGAGACCGTCGACTTCGGCACGGTTCGTGGCCCCAACGGCCCGCTTGTGCTGGGCGAGGTTCAAGCTGTCACTTCGGGCATCTTGGGAGTTGGTGTAACGCCGAACGGAACGATCGACCCTAATTTGCGAACGTCCACCACGACGGGTTCGCGCCAGACAGACAGCGCGGTATTTGCAGGGGGCATAGAATGGCAGCAGGACCGTTTCACGGTACTTGCCGAGATTTCCCGCTCGACTTCCAAGTCTGACTTTCCAAGTCTTGGGTTTCAAACAGACTTTATCAATCCGAATGGCCCCCAGCCGTCACTAGACGTGAGCAGCGACAACGGTGTTCCAGCTGAATTCGATGTTTCAGGTGGCATTTTGCAGTTTGGCATCGCGCAAGGGCTGGCCGAAACGCCGACGACCGAGCAATTGCTGAACCCAGCAAATTATCGGATCAGGCAAGTCAACCGTACCGCCAATAGCAACGATAATAGCGAAATGGCGTATCGGCTTGATCTCAATTTTGACTCAGATGGTGTCTTGCCATTCTTCTCCTCGATCGACGCTGGATGGCGCTACAGCGTGTCCGAAGCCGAGAATATTGACAGCAGCCTGCGGAACAATTTCACTTCAACCAGATCGCCGTTTTTCTTCCGGCCAACCCTAGATCAACTTAGTCAATTCGTTGTGCCAGGAGTAAGCAATTTCGACAATGCTGGCGGGAACCGGACGCTGTTTATTCCTGACTATCTGCAGATCGACCCTAGGGCTGCTGCCGAGGATCCCGACGGAGTTTTGGCGGCCGTCAATGCGGCGATCGAAGCGCAGAACGCTGCAAACGGAGTCAGCTTGCCACTGATTAATGCACCAACCGAGACCCTAACTGCATTCTTTGATATCGAAGAAAGCACTCTGGCAGCCTATTTCCAAGGTAATTACGACACGGAATTTGCTGGCATCCCTATCCGCGGTAATGTTGGTGTTCGCTGGGTTTCAACTGATATCGACTCAACAGGTAACAATGTTGTGAACGGCTCTGTTGCTGGTCTCATCAGACAATCATCCAACTATGAATTCTGGTTACCCCGCTTCAGTCTTGTCGCGGAGCCGGCGGACGATCTTTTGATCCGTGCAGGTGTCTCTCGTGATTTGCGCCGACCAAACTTCGACAGCCTTTCAACTTCGGTTGCATTTGGCGGCAACGCTTCGACGGCAGTAGGCGTAGGTAACCCCAATCTTGAACCGGAAACGGTCTGGTCGTTCGATCTCTCGGGTGAGTACTACTTCACAAATACCGGCTTCTTAAGTCTCGGTTTGTTCCATAAACGCCGGACCAACCTGTTCGCACAAAATACCGAGTTTCCCGTGGAGGTAAACGGACCTAACGGCATTGAGCGCGATATCACGCCGCCGTGCGAAGGGGGCGGCATCTTCAACCCATTTGCCGACAGGAATGTGTTTTCTCCGATCCAGGGGATTGGTATCTGCGTACCTGTAGCCACGACGATCAACTCGGATGGTGTTGCGACGCAGACCGGTGTCGAAGTCGCGTTCCAGTATGATTTGTCTGACTTTGAAGATACATTGGGCTTTGCCTCAGGCTTCGGCTTTATTGGCAACTTCACCTATCAGGAGGACGGCGGAAACGTCAGCAACTTCTTCAACGGAAGCGGCGGGGGCAACGCTCTAAACCTCTTGCTGGGGCGCACCGACACCGATATGTCGACCGCCACGCTCGATGATGACGTTGTGCAGCAGCTGGTTACTCTGCCGAACCTGTCAAGATATGCGTTCAACGCTACACTCTTCTATGACAAGTATGGCTTAAACTTCCGTGCCCGCTATAGCTGGCGCTCGTCCTTCCGTAGCACCGATACTCGCCGGTTCGGCCTTCCACGCATCGTTGACTCGCGTGGTCAGCTGAATGCCAGCATCAACTACGACATCACCGACCAGCTCGCAGTCGGGATCGATGGGATCAACCTGTTGCGCGAGCGCAATGACGAATTCTGTATCACCGGAGGCTCGCTGCTTTGCCAGCAGGACTTTGCGGATCGCCGGATTGTCGGAGGCGTTAGCTTCAAGTTCTGATCGTATGGTCTGATCTTAGATACAACAAAAGGGGCGCCTTATCGGGCGCCCCTTTTTTGATAGGGGGGATTGGGTATCGCTAACGACCACCCTGAACTGTTCAATTGTTAGGTTATTGTGAAGATGCTGGACTTTAAATTCTCGCTGTCCGGCCCAGACATCAAAACAAACCGGCCCGGCTCAACCAGCAGATCACCTTCGCCATTCCGGAAACCAAAATCGTCGGTATGTAGTTTAAAAGTTACAGTGCGCGTCTCACCTGCGGCCAGCGCTACCTTCTCAAAACCGCGCAGTTGCTTGACTGGTCTGGTGCGACTAGCGATCTCATCACGGATATATAGCTGCACAACTTCTTGCCCTGCCCGCACACCCGTGTTTCGCACCGTAACTTCAATTTGCACTTTGTCGCCTCGAGCAACCGAGACGCTAGAGGCACGCGGTTCTCCAACTTCAAAACTGGTATAGCTCAACCCGTGTCCAAAGGGGTACAGCGGACTTGAGTCTGAAAATACGTAATTACGGAATTTGCCGGTAGGCTTTTGGTAATAAAATGCGGGAAGCTGGCCAACATTACGGGCAATCGTGACCGGTAATTTGCCGCTAGGATTGACATCGCCGAACAGGATGTTCGCAATCGCATGACCGCCCTCCTCGCCTGCGTAGAAAACATCCAGAATGGCTGGGCAATGCTGCGCCAGATATCGTGGCGAAAGCGGCCGTCCGTGGATCAGAACCGAAACAGTCTCTTTTCCCAGCTCTAGCAGGGCTTCGGCCAATTCGTTCTGCTCCCCAATCAGGTCAAGGCTATCGCGGTCACCGCGCGAATCCCCAGCAAAGTAAGCCTCTCGCGCTGTCGCTTCGTTACCGCCGAGACACATTACAATAACATCTGCGTCTCTAGCTGCTTCGACCGCCTCAGCTATCAACTCACGATTTCGAGCGGAATCAGCTCTTACACTTTCATCCGAAGCATCAGTCTCAATCTCGTTATCACCCTCGTCGCCTGCCGTAATGTGGCAACCAGGCGCATAGGAGACCTCAAATCCAGCCTTTCTTCCGAACGCCTGTATCCCTTCCAGCACGCTAACTCCAACAAACGGCTTCGGCGAATACCCGCCGAGATGAACCGATGCTGCATTTGGCCCAGTTACAAACACTTTCTTGACTTGCTGTTGGTCGAGCGGGAGGAGATCGCCTTCATTCTTGAGCAGCACCGCCGACTCTTCAGCCATCTTGCGGGCGAGGGAGCGATGTTCTGCGCTGCGTGCCAAGTTAGCCGCCTTGACAGGTTCCGCCCATGGCAGGTCGAACAAACCGCATTTGAATTTTGCCGCAAGAACGCGTTCGGCCGCGCGACGGACATAGCGCTCGTCCAACCGGCCCGCACGCACCAGGTCAGGCAGCATCAGGTAGACACCGTTATTGGCTAATTCCAGATCGACACCAGCTTTCAGACCCATGATAGCAGCTTCTGCTTCATCTTCGGCGACGCCGTGTAGGCTGTGAATGCGGCGCACATCATCCCAGTCGGATACGACATAACCATCAAAGCCCCAGTCATCGCGCAACAAATCTGACAAGAGAGCGGCATCAGCATGAGCCGGAACGCCGTCAATCTCTCCGTGTGACGCCATCAGGCCCACTGATCCGGCATCTTTAATTGCAGCACGAAACGGCGGTAAAACGACATTTTGCAATTCAACCGGCCCGATATGTGATGGGGAAAAATTGCGCCCTCCGATACCTTGCCCATAGCCAGCAAAATGCTTGACGCTGGTCGCAATACGATCAGATGGTAGATAGTCGGCTGGCGCGCCTTGCAATCCCGCCACGATCGCTCTGGCAGAAACGGAAACGACGTAGGGGTCTTCACCCCAGGTTTCTTCCGAACGCCCCCATCGTGGATCAGTGCAGATGTCAATGTTGGGTGAGAAACACGCCTGTGCACCACGCGAACGCGCCTCTCGCGCGGTGGCGTAGAACACTTCTTCGACCAGTGACGGATTAAACGCACAAGCCATCGCCAACGCTTGTGGAAATTGGGTCGCCCCGTCAGCAAGCAGTCCAGCAAGGCATTCCTCGAAAATAAAGGCCGGAATTCCAAAGCGGCTGCGGCTGACCACTTCGCGCTGCAATTTCAAAACCGCAAGCGCGTTATCCTCGGCCTGCGCCTCAAGACTCGCTGAATAAACCCCGCCAATACCATGAGCAAAATACGGAAAATCCGCCTCAAATTGCTTAGCATCTGCCATCACATCCGCAGCACGAGGACAGTTCAATTGCGCTCCAACTTCATCCAAGGTCATCAAACCAACAAGTGCTTTGGCGCGCCGAGCTGGAGATAAGGATTTGTCGCGGTAGTCATCTCCGCTCTGCGCCCTAACAATGCCTGGCACACCCGCTGCGCTAACAAATCCGAAACCGGCTACCCCGGCCAGCGCTGTTCGGCGATCAATCTTCATCGGTCTTTGTCTCCGGTTCCAGTTCAACTTGCGGAAAAGAGCAGATGCTTGAGCGGGAGCTCTTCTACCTGCAGACTGCACAACCGGCGGCGCGGCGTAATATCCTGAAGAGATATCTCATTCATTCCGAAAGCGCATGCCGATCTCATGGTGGTTGGATAGCCAGTCAACTACAAACAATCAATAGCAATCAATCTTGATCATCCACCAAGCACTTCCTGTCAAATGGCGGGTCCGCATTTAGGCGGCTTTTTCCGCTCACGGAAAGAACCCCGCTCACCTTTCGATGAGCGGGGTCTGAACATAAGGCTGAGATATTACACCCGGCCTGTCGAGTTGCCTATGGAACTGCAATCAACGCTTGTTAAAACTCGCCTGCGACGCCTGCGCGCACGCTGGTGGAGTTGCCGCCAGCGTATGTGACCCCTGCGGTGATGGCGAAGTCGCCTTCAAATCGATGCATCAGCCCGGCTGAAAAGCCCACCTCGCCGCGATAGGTGGCGACATTGCTGGCATAGCTGGTCTTGCCCGCTTCGCTGGGGAAGTGCGGAGATGCTTGGGCGGCGATTGAGGCGATGCCGCGCTGCGCATCCCTGTCGATAGTGTCGGTCAGGTCGAACAGGGTGTTGACCCGTCCGCTGAGCGCATCGAATTGGGCGGTTGAGACCTGGGCAACAGCATTAAGCGCCACGCGGACATTGTCGACCGAGGCTGCTGTGGCAACGCTCTGGCGGCCCAGCGTGCCCGCGCTGTCGACCGTGACCACATCAACCGGGCCAACCTGCGCTGCTGTGCTTGCATCAATGTCGCCGATCCTTACCGAGCTGCCCGTGCCGCCTAGCGTCACTTGGTTGGCTGCTGTGGTCTGCGCCTGAAAACCAACGGCGGTTGAGAAGTTCTCCGACGCGTTTGAGTTTGAACCTACCGCTGTGCTGTTGGAGCCTGTGGCTGAGGCGAGCACGCCAACGCCGGTGGAGCGGTTGCCTGCGGTGCTGGCGAGGAAGCCCACGGCAGTATTGCCTGCGCCCGCTGCGGCGGCCTGAGAGCCGACCACAACCGACTGACCGCCGGTTGCATTGGCTAGCTCGCCAATAGCGGTTGAGTTGATCACCGCCGATGAGCGCACCCCAATCGCCACCGCATCGGTACCGCCAGCAGTGGCGCGGTTACCCAGCGCCGTTGCGTTCACGCCCAGCGCCTGAGCGTCAGAGCCAAACGCGCTCGCCCGGTCAAAGGTAGCTTGCGCACCCAATGCATCACCATCATTGCCATCTCCCCCAATCGCAATCGAGGCAGCGCCGGTCGCACTCGCCGCGCCCCCCCCAGCAAAACTGTTTGCACCGCTCGCAACCGCATCCGCGCCAATCGCAATCGCTCGGCTTGCCAGCGCCTGAGCGCCCATACCGAACTCGCCCGGATCGCCACCAAGCGCGAGTGCACCGTCACCGCTTGCTGCCGCTCCACGGCCAAAAGAGCTTGCACCGAATCCAGTCGCTTGCGCGCCAGCGCCGACCGCATTTGCTCCACTGCCATTTGCCATAGCATCGGAACCAATCGCAGTGGCATTGTCCGCTGAAGCCTCTGCAGATCGGCCGATAGCAACAGATCTATCACCGCTGGCATTGGCTGATTGGCCTAGACTTGCGCTGCTAAAACCACTTGCTTGAGCGTCTGTCCCGATGGCAACCGCCGCTTCGGCAGTCGCATCTGTTGAAAGGCCGATAGCGATGGAATTGTCCCGTGTCGATGTGCTTGAAATTCCTAAGCTAATCGCGCTGAGGCCGGAGGCAGCTGCATCAGAGCCAATAGCAATAGCGAAGTCTGCGCCCGCGTTTGTATCTGCCCCTAAAGCGACCGACTCTACTCCTACCGCCTGCGCACCGTCAGTTCCTGCATCCATTCCATCGCCGCCAATCGCAATCCCGCCTGCCATTGTGGCGTCTGAGTTTGCGCCAAAGGCAAGGGATTGTCCTCCAGCAGCATTGGCACTGAACCCTAGAGCTGCGCTGCCAATCGCCGTTGCGTCAGCAAAAGTGCCTACAGCCGTGCTGTTGTTGGCTGATGCTACAGCGACCCCGCCGATAGCCGTGCTGTTGCTAGCTGTTGCGTCAGCAAAGCCCCCCAGTGCCGTGCTATTGTCGCCCGTAGTTTCGGCAGAAACCCCTACTGCGACAACGTTGAACCCTGCTGCGGTGGCAGACGCCCCCAAAGCTGTGTTTCCGGATGCTGTCGCAAGAGCATCCTGCCCAATTGCGATAGCCCCCGCTCCAGTCGCCTGCGCGCCAAGCAGGTCCAAATCGGTCCCATCACTGCCAATGGCAATGGCGCCCGCTGCACCGGCATTGGCATCTGCCCCAACCGCCGTTGCGCCAACGCCGCCGACAGCTGCGCTTCGCCCCAATGCAGTAGAATCGATAAAGTCGGCCACTGCACCATCGCCCAAAGCGGTGGCGTCTGCCCCGCTAGCGACGGAATCTGCCCCAATCGCAGTTGTAGAGTCGGCTGTGGCCTGTGCACCGTTACCTACTGCGGTTGCATCCGTCTCAGTCGCGATTGCATCTTCCCCTACCGCCGTCGACTGGTCACCGCTTGCATTGCTGGCCTCACCAACGGCTGTGCTTTCATCGCCGCCAGCAGAAGAGTTCGCCCCAACCGCAGTCGCGCCATTGAGTCCAGTTGCACTCGAATTGGTACCGCACTCTGTGGAATTTAAAGGCACTCCATCATTGCATGGCGCGGTCCCATCAGCGCGCGCTTCTTGCGGCGTTACCAACATGGTCGCTGCGAAGCCTGCAGATAGGACGGTTGAAAGCAAAAGTGTCTTTTTCATGGATTTTCCCCTGTGGTGTCTCATCAACATCCGAGACGAACAAAGCGGCCGTCCGTTGATGGCCCCGAGTTGAGGCGAGGAGGGTAAGGGGCTGGAGAAAATTGAAAATCACCTGATCAGGTGATGGCTCCGGCTATGCTGCTATGCCAGACGCTGTTATCCATTATTACTGGAATTGGGTCACGAACGGCGTTCTGGCGTGATTTTCCGAGAGGGAGGTGTGGTATGATCCGTGTGGCAATCATTGAAGACGACCCAACCATGCGGGGATTACTATCGCGCGCGATTGATGATTGCGATGATATGTCGATGATTGCGCAGGCCGCCAATGTCGCCGATGCAACGGAACTTGTCGAAGCAGGCGGATATGATGTGTTGCTGTGCGACCTTGGACTGCCCGATGGCAGCGGCATAACCATAATTGAGCAGGAATCGGCAACTCAGCGGGACACCGATATTCTGGTCATCACGGTTTTTGCCAACCAGAACAAGGTGATTGACGCGATCCAAGCCGGGGCTCGCGGTTATCTGTTGAAAGATGAACGGATCGAGGACTGCGTCGAGGCGATCCGCAATATCCGTCAAGGTGGTTCCCCGATCAGCCCAATCATTGCGCGCCAACTACTTGGTCAAATAAAGAAAGATCCTGAAGAGCCGATAATGTCGATGGAATCGCCATTATCAGAGCGTGAATATGAGGTTCTCAACCTGATTTCACGCGGTTTTTCCAATGCCGAATGCGGCGAATTGCTGGCCATCAGCAGCAACACAGTGAGCAGCCATATCAAGAAAATCTATCGCAAATTGCAGGTGAACAGCCGCGCCGAAGCGCTGTTTGAAGCTTCTTCACAGGGGCTACTTCGGCGGCATTAGCCGAAGGACCGGGAGCGCGCGTGATACGAAAGATCATCCTGTTGGTTGTTTTGGCGTTTTGGCCGGACGTGTTGGCCGCACAGAGTGACACTGAAAGCCAAACGATGGAATTCACGGTGGGTGAGTTCGCACTTGTGGAGGGAACGGTCCCACCTTCTACAGGGTGGCAGAAAGATGTTAATCCCAAGATATATCAACTGGGATCGGTTGATTGGTCATTCGGCGCGTATCACGCGATGACCGGACGTTTTGTATTTGCTGGCGAGGACGTTGGCGAAGGGGCGAATGCGCTCTATCTGATCGGGACGCGCAATCAGTTTCGCGTACGCCTAAATGGTGAAGAAATTTATCGCAATTATGCCAGACTTGATGATCACAAGTTGTCTTGGAACCGGCCGCATCTCATCCTTTTGCCCGCCGGAGCAATAAATCCGCAGACCAATGAAATTCGAATTGAAACCGTGTCGCAGGAAGCGATTGGAATTGGCCGAGTTATCATTGGCCCTGCAACAAAACTACAAGATTTTTATGCGTCACAGTTCTTTTGGCGGATAACTGCTCCAGCGTTTGCCAATTATGCCATGCTGCTGATTGGAGCGCTGGTGCTTCTCTATTGGCTTAGGCGGAAACACGAGACGGAGTTACTGTTCCTCGCGCTGGCCGCAATCACATGGTTCATACGCTATCACCATTATTATGCCGACCGGGTTCCGTTTGATCCCGCATTATTTTCCTATCTGAGCGAAAACGCCAATTATTATGGGAGCGCCTTTACCGCTGCGTTCTATTTGCATTTCTTGAAATTCCGATACCGGAATCAGATCACTACAGCCTTGCTCGCAATTGGTTTGGTGCTTTCAGCAACCTACTATTTTAACAGCCCCAACTTCTACTTCTTCTATTTGCCGACATTTGTGATCACCTTTGGATTGTTTGTGACTGCGGTCGCAAACCTTGTCCGGTATCGCGACGTGGAAAATGGCGCGCTGGCGCTGGCGATGCTGGTGGCCACGATCTTTGGAGTGGTCGATGCATATTACGGCTACACGTATGGAGGAAACGGAAGCGCGATATACCTCTCTGTTTTTACTGGGATAATGTATGCTCTCGCGTTCCTTCTCTCGTTTGGCAAAAGGGCCATCGATGCCTTCTATTCCTCCGAAAGCGCAAATATTGTTTTGGAGCAAAAGATTGCTGAAACGCGCGCAGATCTGGCGCGTAGCGAGGCTGATCGGCAGCAATTGGTTGTCGAGACCGCAATCGCGAATGAGCACGGACGCCTTATGCAAGAGATGCACGATGGGATTGGCTCTAACCTCATCACAGCTCTAGCAGTGGCCCGTGAACAACATATGCCGGAAAGTACGATCAAAACGCTCAAAAGCGCTCTTGATGACCTTAAGATAACGGTGGATTCGTTAGAGCCAGTAGAAGGCGACATTATCGCATTGATCGGGAATTTGCGTCATCGCATGGCGGCCGACCTCAAGCACGCGGGGATTAATTGCAAATGGGAGGTTGGGCATTGTGAACCACTTGTGTGGCTCGATGCGAGCAACGCACTTCATGTATTGCGGATCATGCAGGAAGCGATCGGGAATGTGTTGTCGCATTCACAAGCAACAGAGCTGACAATAGGATGTAAGGAAAGAACACAAGATGGCATCGAAGGGATCGAATCCTTTGTCGTCGATAACGGACACGGTTTTGCCTTCGAGGCAGCAAACGAAGGTAAGGGCCTGCGTAATATGCAGGCCAGAGCGCAGTCACTGCATGGGAACTTAAGGTGCATTTCCGCCCGCAATATGGGCTGCACGATCACACTGTGGCTGCCTTACCAAAGGGTGACCCCGACATGACCGAGCTTAGGTGCTCTTGCTTTGTGCTTTGGAACACAGGCGAGCGGGGGCAAGTAAGAGAATGGCGTTGTGGAGGAGAGTGAGGGATTCGAACCCTCGGAACCCCTAAGGGCTCAACAGTTTTCGAGACTGCCCCGTTCGACCACTCCGGCAACTCTCCTGATCCCCAACACGCTGCGCAGATTGGCAGCTCGTCCTGTAAGGAGGGCGCGCGTTAGCGCAGGCCGCCTGCCTTGCCAAGGGGCGTTTCGCCGCCAAACAGGCCAATTTATGCGCAATTCTGGGGAGGGAATTGGCGAAGCGCTTGTTTCACCGCCATGAAGGTCCATATTCACGCCATGGAAAGCGCTCAGTTCTTTTCCAGCCAAGCTGGCCGGACGCTCACCGCACCGCGACAATTGCGATCACGCTTTGGCATCGGTGATGTCGTATGCCACCGCTTGTTCGATTTTCGCGGTGTAGTTTTTGATATCGATCCCGTCTTTGCGAACAGCGAAGAATGGTACCAATCGATCCCGGAAGACATCCGCCCGCGGCGCGATCAGCCGTTTTATCACTTGCTCGCCGAAAGTGATGAGGAAAGTTACGTCGCCTACGTTAGCCAGCAAAACCTGCTTGATGATGCCAAAGGCGGGCCTGTCGAGCACCCAACTGTCTCACAATTGTTTGAGCAGTTCAAAGACGGACGCTATCAAATGCGCCGCTCGTTGACGCATTAATTCAACAATTCCGCTTGGTACGTAGGCGGTTCAGCTCTTCAGCTTCCAACCCGATTTGAGCACGGCGTAAACAATTGCGCCCATAACCATGTTCAGCACGGCGATTCCAGCGGCGGCCCACAAAACTGCGCTATCCGGACCAATATCGCTGCGTCCCAAGAACCCATAGCGGAAGCCAGAGATGACATAGAAGAACGGGTTCGCACGGCTGATCGCTTGAAACAGCGGCGCCAGATTATCGATAACGTAGAACGTGCCGGAAAGCAGCGACAGCGGAGCGATCACGAAATTGCTGATTGCAGCGTTATGGTCAAACTTCTCCGCCCAGATCGATGTTGCGAGGCCCAAGATGGCAAGCATCACTGCCCCCATTAGGCCGAACCAAATCACCGCCCACCAATGCACTGGCGCAAGGCTGACGCCCGGCCACAACAGCATCGCAAGCGAAACCGTCGCGCCCACCGCGACAGCGCGCGTAACCGCCGCCATCACAATACCGCTCATCAACTCACCCGGCGACAGAGGCGGCATCAGCAGATCAATGATTGTACCTTGGATCTTGCCTGACAAGAGCGAAAAGGACGAATTTGCAAAGGCATTTTGCATCATGCCCATCACAATGAGGCCCGGCGCGACAAAGCTGGCAAAGCCCACGCCAAGCACTTCGCGTCCGCCACGGCCCAACGCGACGGTAAAAATCACCAGAAACAGCAGTGTTGTGACCGCTGGGGCCCAAACAGTCTGCGTCTGCACCTTGAGAAACCGCCGAACCTCCTTAATATAGAGGCTCCACACGCCAACACGGTTGATCCCGGTTATGATCGGGGTTCCACGCGGCGGAAATGGTGCAACAGCAGTCGCACTGATGTTTTCAGATGAGTTGCCCGTTTGGGTCGCCTCAGTAACGGCATTGGATTCTGCTTGATCGGCCATATCCGGTGCGGTTAGGGCGCTGGGGTACGGCTTGCAAGGGCGCTTTCGAATAGTGCCCTTCGCAATGCCAAAGTGAGGTTTTTCAGAACGCGGCGCTTTGCCGACGTTCTTGGCGCGAACAACGCGCAATATTGATGGAATGGAGTTTCAATGGCTTGGACTGACGAGCGCATCGCTACGCTCAAGAAATTATGGGAAGGCGGGTCAACTGCCAGTCAAATCGCCGAGGAATTGGGCGGGGTCAGTCGCAATGCCGTGATCGGTAAAGCGCACCGGCTTGGGCTGAAATCACGTCCTTCACCGGTGAAAGCCAATGAAAAGAAAAAGGCTGCGAAAAAGGCTGCGCCAAAGGTAGCGGTAAAGAAACCGCCCACACAGGCCGCGAAACCCGCGGCCAGGGCTACGCCGAATAAGGGCCCTGCAACAGGTGCTGCACCGTCTGCCAGCGGCCCACCGAATGCTGCAGCCAGCGGTATTCCTTCACAACCTGTGCCAAATCCCACACCTGATCTACCGAAAATCGTTTCGGTCGGCCCTGGTGGCTTTCTGCGTCAGGGGCCCGGTGACCAACAGCCTCCCATTCCGCCAGCACCACCGCGCCGCTTGGTCCCAGCCAAGCCGAGCCCGGATATTGCTGACAAGACCAGCTTGCTCGACCTTTCAGAAAAGGTTTGCCGCTGGCCAATGGGGCATCCGGGCGAGGCGGATTTCCACTTCTGCGGCGAATCCGTGAACCCAGGCTTTCCCTATTGCGTGGAGCATTGCGGACGAGCGTATCAGGCACAATTGCCGCGTGGTGCGCGCCGGCCCCCACCACCGCTGCCATTCGGCGGCCCGCGCGTCCGCTAGTACGCAATTGAATTCAAGAGGCCCGCTGGAAGTGATCCGGCGGGCCTTTTCCTTACCTCAAGCGACTTTTCAAACGGAGTTCCACGATGCCTATTTCGCTACATGCAGCCTACGTCCCAAGCGCCTTGCAAATGCTTGGCACTGGACAGCACTTGATCAACAAAGCGGAAAAATGGTGTGAGGAAAAAGGTTGCGACCATAGTGATGTAATCGGCGCGCGACTGATTGATGATATGCTGCCCTTCACCTATCAAGTGAAATGTATCGCAGAACACACCCAAGGCTCGATCGAAGGGGTTCGTGCTGGCGTTTATTCGCCTGACCTTAACCCGCCGCCGACGTCTTTTGACGATCTGCGCAAAAAGTTGAACGGAGCGAAGGAATTCATCGAAGGATTGGATGAAGCCGAAATGGAAAGCTGGATCGGAAGAGACATGCGGTTTGAGTTTAAAGATATGGGTATGGATTTCACGGCTGAGGATTTCTTGCTCAGCTTCAGCCAGCCAAACTTCTATTTCCATGCGGCAACCGCCTATGACATTCTGCGCATGCTTGGTGTTCAAGTCGGCAAGCGTGACTTCACAGGCGCGGTCCGGATAAAAACGCCGTAAAAGCGAGTGTGCATGCTGGGCTCAAAATCACTCCTAAATCAGCGCAATTTACGAATTTTTACGGCCTAAACTTGTGGTGTCTGATAGGTCGGCCGCAACCAACAAACCGTGTAATTGGAACCTATCTGATGACTTTGTCGAAGCCCTTGGTCGCCGCCGCGCTGGCCGGATCAGCACTAACCTTTCCCAGCGCCGCTCATGCAGAAATTCCCGCATCCGTGCGCGCGATGATCGAAAAGGCTGAGGAAAACGACGATGTTGAGGCGATGCAGGTTTTGATCGACCTCGCGGACGAAACCTTTCCGGGCAATGCCGAGGAACTGAACGCTATCATGGCAACCTTTAGAGAGCGCGTAGCGATCAAAACCGCCGCTGAGCAGCTGGCTGAGGAGAAGGCGGAGAAAGAGGCCATCCGCAACGCGGGCATCTTGCAGAACTGGTCTGGCAAAGGCGAATTTGGCGCGTTTCGCTCCACCGGCAATTCGTCCAACACTGGGGTCACCGCTGGTATTCAGCTGGGCCGCCAAGAATTGGGCTGGCAGCAGAATTTCAAATTCCTCGCCGATTTCCAGCGCAGCAATGGCGTGACCACGCGCGAGCAGTTCCTCGCCGCCTATCAGGCCGATGTCGACATCAGCGACCGCCTGTTTGCTTATGGCCTTGGCCAATGGGAGCGCGACCGGTTCCAGGGCTTTTCCGCGCGCGTCTCCGCCTCGGGCGGCCTCGGCTACCGCGTGCTAACGGAGAACCCGACGCTCACTGTGCAGGCCGGCCCCGCCTACCGCGTCACGCGCAACACCACGGGCGAAGTCTCACGCAATATCGCCGGGCTCGCGGCGCTCGATTTCGATTGGGAGATCGCAGAATCCCTGAAACTCACTCAAGATTCGAGCGCCTTCATCCAATCCGGCAACAGCACCTACACCAGCACCACCGGCCTGCAGGCATCGCTCAGCGACAATCTGTCAGCGCGCATTTCCTACGCCGTGGAGCACGACACCAACCCGCCACTGGGCGCGGTGCAAACCGACACGCTGAGCCGGATCACGCTGATTTACGACTTTTGAGGCGGTAGGCGCGGGACGTCCGCTAGCGACCCCAATCTCAGCCAAGAAACGCAAGCATCGCGTTCGACAAAAGCGGACGTGCGTTGAGCCGTCTGCTTATGTCGCAAATTGGGAGTGGAGAGCGGACATTTAGACTCCTGATTCTTTTACTGTCGATGTCTCTATGTCAATTGGGCACTCAATGAGGTCAGCGGAAAAAGCAGACTGATCAGCTTTTATGTCCCTATGTTTCCATTCAGGAGGAATAGAGAGAGGAACGTCTTTTCCAGTTATTGGATGCTTTGCGATTGGAAGCCAAACGGTACGGACCTCCTGCTCGTAGCTGTATGATGTTGCTTTTTGGAAAAAATCCTGCGGATGAAAGGCCATCGGGTTGAAATCATCGATGTTTGCTTCATCCACCAATCGATCCTTTCGCTCGTCATCGTAGTTAATCCGATAGTTCACATCGAGGATTTCCAGCGTGTTGAGAATTTGTTCTCTTTCTTCTGGAGCGGCACGGTCCTGAACGGCACGTCGAATGATTGGTGTCAGTTTTTCTCGAACCGACGACACAAACCTCGCCGGATTGGCAACGCAAAAATATGAGTCGCCTTTACCCCGAGCGGTTGAGGCAATCTCGCCCAAGTTCTCTACGGCGCTATAACAATAAACGAATGCATTGAAATTCGGATATGAAGCGAGGATCGGACACCCCTTATTCTCGATTGACCAACCATTGATCATTTCAATCCCATCAAACGGCGAAAATATCTTATTGAAGTTCTCCTGACTAAGGTGCTGACCACACCAAACTACTTTTCCTAAACCTTCTTCTCCATCTGCTCGTTCGGCATCCTCGATCTGCCTGTAATAATTGATAGTACCGATTCGCACTTTACCTTTTCGAAGGGCCGCCGTGCGGTGCTTTTCCCCAAGAGATTTGATCAAATACATCACCTCAACGTACTCAACGTGCATGTAATTTTCAATTAGGGTCAGGCTTTAGTAATTCAGGTGGTGGTTTTTAGCTGATGAGATCCTGGTTGCGGTCGGTGACTATCACTCCAACTCAGTAGTGAAGAGCCCAGTCCGCAAGTGGGTCGCCAGCGGCCATCTGGACCGTCCTAGAATATGGTCTACTTTTGCGGGATGCAGCTCAAAAACCGGACTGTCGCAAAACCACCCAAAACTACCATCTAGATTGCCACTATCGGATCACAGATGCTCTCAAGTCCGTCTGCATTCCGCTTACCGCTTCGCAAACCAGATCACGTGATGCGCGCCTTTGTTGTTGGGGCGCGAGCGTACGCGGCGTTCTTCTACCTTTAAGCGAGCATCTTGTAGGCGGCGTCTAAAGCCGTGGTCGGGCGCGGCGGACCACACAGCTAGCACGCCGTCCGGGGTTAGCGCATCGCGCGCTTTGGCCAGGCCTGTGCGCGAATAGATGCGGTTGTTGTCCGCGCGCACCATTCCGTCGGGGCCATTGTCGACGTCGAGCAGGATGGCATCGAACTTCTCGCACGTGCCATCATTCGCATCATCGATCAGCGCGGCGACATCGCAAATCTTGAGATCCAGACGCGGATCATCCAGCGCATCGCCGGTCAGCTCCGCCATCGGCCCCTTCGCCCATTCGATGATCTTGTCGGAGATTTCAGCGACCATCGCCTCGCCCTTATCCCCCATCCGTGCGAGCGCCGCGCGGTAGGTAAAGCCCATGCCGTACCCACCGATCAGGATGCGCGGATTTTCTTTGTCCAGCCGGTCAAACGTAAGCTCGGCCAGCTGCTCCTCAGAGAAGCGCATGCGTGTGCTCATCAGCTCATTATAGCCCAGCACGATCATGAAATCGCGCCCGTGGCTGTAGAGCTCAAGCACTTCCCCATCGGGGATTTCAACGGTGTCGATCAGTTCGCGTTTTAGCATCGCTCACCCCTAATGGAATTCTTGAAGCCTAACCACCGTTTCTAGCGCGGTAGCGGAGCAGCGCTCGCGATGAGCGAGCCGCGAGGCCGATTGGCCGCCCGCATCAATGCGATGCTTAGATCGCGTGAACGAGGAAATCGCAGCACATAGGTGCTGCGGCAAATAAAAAGGCCGCCTGAGTTTCCCCAAGCGGCCCCTTTGAATTGGCTGATAGAAAGAGCTTAGTCTTTTAGGAAATCGGGCATTGATGCTGGGCCGTCGTTACCGCCCCCATCATTACCGCCCTTATCGCCGCCACGTGGGCCGCGATCTCCGCCGCGACCACGGCCACCGCCGCCGCCACGTGGACGACGATCACCGCCGCCGCCGCGTGGCTTGTTTTCGCGTGGTGGGCGAGTGTCTTCCAGCTCTTCACCGGTTTCCTGGTCAACAACGCGCATCGACAGGCGAACCTTGCCGCGATTGTCGATCTCGAGAACCTTGACCTTCACTTCTTGGCCTTCGGAAACAACGTCGGTGACTTTTTCAACGCGCTCGTTCTTCATTTCAGAGACGTGGACGAGACCGTCCTTGCCGCCCATGAAGTTCACAAATGCGCCGAAATCAACGATGTTGACGACCTTGCCGTTGTAGATTTTGCCGACTTCGGCTTCTTCAACGATGCCTTCGATCCATGCCTTCGCAGCTGCAATTTCATCAGCATTGGAGGACGAGATTTTGATCGTGCCTTCATCGTCAATGTCGACCTTTGCCCCGGTTTCAGCGACGATCTCACGGATGACCTTGCCGCCCGTGCCGATGATGTCGCGGATCTTCGACTTGTCGATCTGCATGGTTTCGATGCGCGGAGCGTGCTTGGAAACTTCACCGCGTGAAGAACCAAGAGCTTCGGTCATCTTGCCCAGGATGTGCGCACGGCCAGCTTTCGCTTGCTCAAGCGCTTGCGTCATGATTTCCTGCGTGATGCCAGCAACCTTGATGTCCATCTGAAGCGACGTGATGCCTTCTTCAGAACCCGCCACCTTAAAGTCCATATCGCCCAGGTGATCTTCATCACCCAAGATGTCCGATAGGACGGTGAAATCTTCGCCCTCAAGGATCAGGCCCATCGCAATGCCGGACACTGGACGCTTCAGCGGAACGCCCGCATCCATCATCGACAGCGAGCCGCCACAAACGGTCGCCATCGAAGATGAGCCGTTGGACTCGGTGATGTCCGACAAAACGCGGATGGTGTATGGGAAGTCCTCAACCGTTGGCAGCACTGGGTGCAGCGCGCGATAGGCAAGCTTACCGTGGCCGGTTTCGCGGCGGCTGGTAAAGCCAAAGCGGCCCACTTCGCCAACCGAATACGGCGGGAAGTTATAGTGCAGCATGAAGTTGTTGTATGAGAGGCCTTCCAGCCCATCAATCATCTGCTCCGCGTCTTTGGTGCCCAAAGTCGTAGTACAGATCGCCTGCGTCTCACCGCGGGTGAATAGCGCCGAGCCATGCGTACGCGGAAGCAAGCCGACCATCGCCTCAATCGGGCGAACTTCGTCAGTCTTACGGCCATCAATACGCTGACCATCTTTAAGGATGGCCTTGCGAACGATGTCGCTTTCCAGCTTTTTTACGAGCTTTAAAATGCCCATGTATTGCGCTGGATCGCTTTCTTCGAGGTCGGCAAAGTGCTCACGCGCCTTTGCGCGAGCAGCGTTGACCGCATCCTGACGGGCGCTTTTCTCGGTCAGCTTGTAAGCCGCTGCCATATCGTCGCCGATGGCGCCGCGCAGTTGCTCAAGAGCAGCAGACTTGTCTTCAACCGGGTCGAGTTCCCATGGATCTTTCGCGGCTTGTTCAGCGAGATCGATGATCGCACCGATAACCTTGCGGCTTTCCTCATGAGCGAACATCACCGCGCCGAGCATTTGCTCTTCGGTTAGTTCTTTCGCTTCAGATTCAACCATCATCACGGCGTCTTGCGTCGCAGCGACCACGAGGTCGAGATTGCCTTCGTCACCTAGAGCGTCCGACACAGTCGGGTTGAGGATGTATTCGCCATCGTTTGAGTAACCGACGCGTGCTGCGCCGATTGGACCCATGAATGGCAGACCGGAAATGGTCAGAGCAGCCGATGCCGCAATCATCGCGAGAATGTCTGGCTCGGTCTCACCATCATAGGAAAGGACCTGACAAATCACGTTGATTTCGTTGTAGAACCCTTCAGGGAACAGCGGGCGACACGGACGGTCGATCAGGCGCGAAGTCAGCGTCTCTTTTTCGGTCGCGCGGCCTTCGCGCTTGAAGAAGCCGCCCGGGATCCGGCCGGCGCTCGAGAATTTTTCTTGATAGTGAACGGTCAGCGGGAAGAAATCCTGGCCTTCCTTCACGGATTTGGCGGCGGTGACTGCGCACAGCACCACGGTTTCGCCATAAGTGGCCATAACGGCGCCGTCTGCTTGACGGGCGATCTGGCCGGTTTCGAGGGTGAGGGTTTTGCCGCCCCACTCCAACGATACAGTTTTCTTGTCGAACATTGATTTTCCTTTTGAACCCGCGCGGCCATATTGCTCGCGAGGGGCCTACTATTTTCCGGGTGTACCGTCCCGGTCCGGCTTGGGGCTGTTATTTCTATGCCCCTGAGGCCGCCAGCCGGATGCCAACAACCCCACATTTTCGGTCGCATCGCGGGCACCAAATCAGTGCCCACTTTTCATTGCGATACTCCCAATAGCAAAACGGCCCCCGTGAGGGAGCCGTCCGCAAAATTCTTATTTCCGCAGACCCAACTTTTGGATCAGTGAATTGTACCGCTCAACGTCTTTCTTCTTTAGATAGGCGAGCAGGTTACGGCGCTTGTTGACCATCATCAGAAGGCCGCGGCGTGAATGGTTATCTTTGTGATTGCCTTTAAAGTGATCGGTCAGGTTGCGGATACGCTGGGTCAGGATTGCTACCTGCACTTCCGGGCTCCCGGTGTCGCCTTTACCTTGGGCGTTATCCTTGATGATCTTGGCTTTTTCTTCGGCGGTTACCGACATACTATATCTCTCTTACTCAGCGACATCGGGAAGGTTAAAACCCCGCACGATTTTCGTCGTGCCTCCGATAAGTTCAACGAGCGCTACCGGCACATTGTCCAGCATCGCGCAATAAAGCCCATCGGTTTGGGGCAGTTCAGACAGGACCCGGCCCTGGCGGACCGCCTGCGCGCTAGTCTGATCGAGAATTAAGGCCGGGATGTCGTCCAGCCCCGCCTCGAGCGGCAGGAGAAGGTCTTTCAATGGCGCGCCACTACCAATTTCGTTGAGTTTGTCCAGCGAAATCGACTGGTTTTCGGTGAATGGGCCCGCCTTTGTGCGGCGTAGGCAGGTCACATGTCCGACAGTTCCAAGAGCGCGGGCAATATCGCGTGCGAGAGAACGGATATATGTGCCTTTGGAAACGTGGGCGGTTAGCGTGATTTCTCCCTCCGAATGCGCACCAGTGATTGTCAGAGAGTGGATAGTGACAGCGCGCGCTTTAAGTTCCACCGTCTCCCCCGCGCGCGCCAAGTCGTAGGCGCGTTTGCCATCCACCTTGAGCGCAGAATAAGCGGGCGGCACTTGCTCGATCGGACCGGTAAATTGGAGGAGCACTGCTGCGATTTGCTCAGGTGACGGCATGACGTCGCTGCGCTCAATTACGTCCCCCTCAGTATCGAGCGTATCGGTCTCCGCGCCAAAGAGGATCGTGAAATCGTAAATCTTGCTGGCATCTAGCATACGGCCCGCGAGCTTAGTCGCCTCACCAAGCGCAATGGGCAGGACGCCTTCCGCTAGCGGATCAAGTGTCCCGCCATGCCCAACCTTGGTCTTTGCATAGCCGCCTTCGCGTAAATTGCGCTTCACCGCACCCACCGCCTGAGTCGAGCCAAGCCCGCGTGGCTTATCGAGAATCAGCCATCCGTGCGGTGAAGGATGCTTAGGGTTAGGCCGGGTATTCATGCCGCCCCGCTAGGGGCTTGTGCCCAATCTCTCAAGCAAATGTCTGTTTCATAGGTTCTTCTGAATCCTCTCCGCCCAGAGAGAAGACTGGCGTTTCGCCGTAGACCAGCTTGTTCATCACCAGCGCGGTGAGGACCGCGAGCGCCAAGGTCACCGCCATTCCGTGAATGTAATGCGCAGGCTCCCACACCATGCTCCAAAAGCCGTAAAACGCGACGCCGGTGACAACGCCAATCATCGCAGCGCCGGCCTTCACATTCTTGAACAATAGGCACACCACAAAGGCGCTGAGTATCGGCATTGAGAGCAATCCATAAAGTTCCTGCACCGTGTTAATCAGGCTTTCCTGACTGGCGAAAAATGGCACCAAAGCGAGCGCTAGAACCGACATTGCGATCGACACAATCGCGCTTAGCTTTGCGACCGAGGTTGGCCGGTCGACATAGGCCTCGTGAATATCGCAGACATAGAGCGCCGCAGAAGCATTAAGGATGGAGTTAAACGTCGTTAGTACTGCCGCTGCCAGAGCCGCCGCGAACGCGCCGGATAGCCACACCGGCAGAACATCGCCAACAATCCGCCCGTAAGCGGCATCGCCCACATCGCCGTAAAGCTTGTAGGACACGATGCCCGGAATGACGACAATCGCAGGCACAATCAGCAGGCGAATGCCCGCCGCAGTCAGCACGCCTTTTTGCGCTTCTTTGATATTGGGCGCGGCCATGGCGCGCTGAGTGATCGTCTGATTGGTCGACCAATAGAACGTCTGAATGAAGATCATGCCCGTCAGCAGGGTGTGCCACGGGATCGGGCTGTCATTGCTGCCAATAAGAGTGAGCCGATCTGTCGGAATACCTGTGAGATCGAAGTCGATGGCTTGTAGGGCTAGATAGACGACCAGCAAAGCAAGGCCCAAGATCAGCACGCCGGAATAGGTGTCCGACACCGCAACCGCCCTCAGACCGCCGAAAATCGCGTAGCACGCGCCCACAACAGCCAGGATCACGGCTACAATCAGCAGGTTCTCCAGCCCCGTATCCAGCCCCACCATGGAGAGCAGGAACAGCGATCCGCCATAGAGGATTGCGGGCAGGAAAATAAACAGATTGCCGAACAGAAACAGCACGCTGATCAGCGCGCGAATATGCTTGTCATTGTATTTCTTCTGCAGCAGCTCAGTCGTCGTGGTGCAGTTATTTTTGTAGTAGACTGGCAGGAACACAAAAGTGAGGATCAGCAGGCCCGCCACCGCGGCAAATTCCCACCACGCAAGCAGCGCCATTTGGTTGCCATTCATCCCGATCAACTGATCGGTGGAGAGGTTCGTCAGCGTGATCGAGCCAGCGATGAAATACCATTTCAGCCCGCCGCTAGCGAGGAAATAGTCCTTCTCGCTCTTGTGCCCCTCAGCCAGCTTTCCCCGGCAATGCAAATAAGTGGCAAAGGCGATTAGCGCCGTAATACCGACAAACACCGCGATCTGGATTGCACTCATTGAAAATTCTCTCCGGCGGCGCTTTTGATAGGCACTTTGAGCGATCCAGCCCTACAGGATCGGGTTTGCAGCACAAGTCACTGGACAAGTGCAGTATGAGCGGGAATGACGCCCGCCATATGACGAAGCCCGCTGCGCCCTTGTCCACTTCGCCCAATTATTGCGCTTTGCGTGGCGGTGGTACTTTCGTTGCGATTGAGGCGACGCAAGGCGAGCGGCCTATAATCCTCTATGCTGGGCCGGACATGCCGGGCGCTTCACCTGCTGACCTCGCGACCCTTGCGACACAGCAACACGCTCCTGGAACAGCGGCGGTTCCTTTGCGTGGATCGATGCTCAACGAAATGGGCACGGGTATTCCGGGACCAAACGGTTTGCTCGCCCATCGCAATGGGTGTGATTGGGCAATCGATCTGCGGCTTGTGAGGCTTAAGCAGAGCGGCGATCATGCGCTTACGCTTCATTTGGAGGATACCAAGAACAAGATTGCCGCAACGCACGAGCTGGCGATTGATCAAGCCACCGGTGTTCTGAGCGCCAGCACCCGGATCGAAAACCAATCTGACGCCGTGTTGGAACTGGAGTGGTGCGCGGCGCTGTGCCTGCCAATCGACCCGCGACTACAGCGAATTTTCAGCTTCACCGGGCAATGGGCGGGTGAGTTTGCGATCGAAGAAATCGCTCCTTTCCAAGGCAGTATAGTGCGCGAAAACTCCTCTGGCCGCACTAGCCATGATAGTTATCCGGGCCTGTTTGCAGGCACTCAGGCGACCACGGAACTAAGCGGACCAGCCGCCGCGTTTCATCTAGCGTGGAGCGGGAACAGCCGCCTTCGCGTTGATCGGCACAAGGATGGACGCAGTGTTTTGCAAATGGGAGACCTGCTCTTCCCCGGAGAGATCCGACTTGCACAAGGCGAAGGCTACCAAAGTCCAGACTTAGTTGCTGTCTGGTCGGACACGGGCTTTAACGATGTCTCAAACCGGCTGCACGATTTCGTGCCCGATCGTGTGCTCGACCAGCGTAGCCGATCAAAGCCCCGCCCAGTTCATTACAACACGTGGGAAGCGGTCTATTTCGGCCATGACGAAACTGCTTTGCTTGATTTAGCCGAGCGAGCAGCCGCCGTTGGCGCAGAACGATTTGTGCTTGATGATGGCTGGTTTGGGGGGCGGCGCGGTGATGCCGCTGGCCTAGGCGATTGGTGGGTCTCGTCTGACGTTTATCCAGCTGGCCTCCACGTTCTTGTAAGCCGTGTAAGGCAACTGGGAATGGAGTTTGGCCTGTGGTTTGAACCAGAGATGGTCAGCCCAGACAGCGACTTATTCCGCGCGCATCCCGAATGGGTGCTTCGCGCTCCGCACACCGGCGATGTGCCGTTTCGCGGGCAGCACACACTCGACCTGACACGTGAAGACGTTTGCGACTATTTGTTCGATAAGATCTCGTCCCTCGTGAGCGAATACGACATTGCCTATATCAAGTGGGATATGAACCGCGACACGCCCTTCCCCAGCAACGCGGATGGCCGCGCGGTGATGCATCAACAAACCCGTGCCGTATACCAACTGATCCAGCGTCTACGCGACACGCATGAGCAACTTGAGATTGAGAGCTGTTCATCAGGCGGCGCGCGCGCAGACTATGGTGTTTTGCGCCACACTGACCGGGTCTGGACGTCGGACAATAACGATGCCCACGCCCGGCATCAGATTATGCGCGGGGCCAGCCATTTTCTGCCATTGCGGGTGCTGGGCAATCATGTCGGCCCTAAAACCTGTCACATCACTGGGCGCAAGTTCGCGATGCATTTCCGCGTTGCTAGCGCGATCTTTGGTCATATGGGGATGGAACTGGACCTGCGCAGGGAAAGCGAGGCTGACCTTGCGACCCTTAAAGCAGGGATTACCCTGCACAAACGCCACCGTGAGCTAATCCATAACGGGCGGTTTGTACGCTTACCCTCAAGCGAAACCAAAAACTCAATCGGCTGCGTAGCACGCGACCAAAGCGAAGCGCTGTTCTTACACGCCAAGCTCGACACTGAACTTCACACTTTGCCCGCACGGCTCCGTTTCGCAGGATTGGACCCTGCGCGCGATTACCGCGTCCGCTTAGTTTGGCCATTGGTAAACCCCTCGCTCAGCAGGCCCTCTATAATTGAGGCCGCCAAACTACTGGCAGACGGTAGTGCATTCTCAGGCGCAGCGTTAATGGGCTACGGGATCCAGCCGCCGCTGACATTCCCCGACACTGGCCTGATCTATCATTTGGAAGCGACTGACTAATCCATGAGTAAGACTTCAAACCCCGAGAAAGAAGCGTTCGACCTCTTAGTGATTGGCGGCGGCATTAACGGCGCGGGCATTGCGCGTGATGCCGCGGGCCGCGGCTTGAAGGTTTTGCTAGTCGAAAAAGACGATCTTGCAAATCACACCTCCAGCGCATCGACCAAGCTGGTGCATGGCGGTCTTCGCTACCTTGAACACATGGAGTTCAAGTTGGTTCGTGAGAGCCTGATAGAGCGCGAACGGTTACTCAAAATCGCGCCGCATATCATCTGGCCAATGCGCTTTGTCCTACCGCATGACAAAGGATTGCGTCCCAAATGGATGCTGCGTCTTGGCTTATTTCTCTATGACAATTTAGGCGGGAGAAAGCTGCTTGCGCCAACCCGTACGGTCGATCTGCGCGAAGCTCCACATGGGTCCATACTCGAAGACCGGTTGGTCAAAGGCTTTGAGTATTCCGATTGCTGGGTGGAGGATGCGCGCCTAGTCGCGCTCAATTGCCTAGATGCGAAAGAACGCGGGGCGGATATTCGCACGCGAACAGAATGCACCGGGCTATCGCGTGAGGGTGAATTGTGGAGCGCGAACCTGCGCGATGACGCGGGCATAACACATGTGCGCGCAAAACAGGTCGTCAACGCCGCAGGGCCATGGGTTGATACAGTGTTAGGCAGGGCGCTCCCGCGCGACAATCACGAAAACCTTCGGCTCGTCAAAGGCAGCCACCTGATCTTCCCGAAGCTGTTTGACGGCGATCATTGCTACATCTTCCAGAACAAGGATGATCGGATCATCTTTGCCATCCCCTATGAGCGTGAATTCACGCTCGTTGGCACCACCGATCAGGGGTTTGACGGCGATCCGTCCGGGATTGATATCTCGCCGGAAGAGGCGGAATACATCTGCGATGCCGCCAATGAATATCTGCGCACGGATATTACGCCGGATCAGGCCGTCTCCAGCTATGCCGGCGTGCGCCCGTTGTATGACGACAAGGCGGCAAGCAACTCGACCGTGACACGCGACTATGTTTTTGAGCTCGAAGAAAAGGATGAAGGTGGCGCGAACGCTCCGCCGATCCTGTCTGTCTTTGGAGGCAAGATCACGACCTACCGCAAGCTAGCCGAGCACGCGCTCGAAAAGCTGGGCCATGGTAAAACAAGCTGGACGATTGATACGCATCTTCCCGGCGGTGATATTGATCCAATGCGGTTCGACGCCTTCGTTGATGACCTTGCTGCGCGCTATCCGTGGCTGCCAGATGGGGCCGCGCTGCGGCTTGCCAGAGCTTATGGCGTAAGGGTCGATATGATTCTGGGCGGTGCGCAGGGCCTCAACGATATGGGCGCACATATGGGAGGCGACTTGTACGCGCGCGAACTTGAATATCTAGTAGAGCACGAATTCGCGCAGACCGCTGACGACGTTCTGTGGCGGCGCAGCAAATTGCAACTCCATCTGGATAACGCGGCGCAGCAGCGCGTGCGCGATTGGTTCACCGCACGGAACGCCGCCGCATGAGCGATAATACAAAACTCACGCACGCCATACGCGGAAAGCCGGTCTATCGCCGCGATCATCTTAAAGCCGATGGACGGATGCTCCGGCTATACGGTTACACGCCACACGAAGGCGCACTGCAATCGGAGAACGCTGATCCAATCGCGCAAGGCGGAGAGATCCGCCACCATCCCCTGCGAGACGAATGGAACGTCTATGCCGCGCACCGGCAGAACCGCACGTTCAAGCCCGCCGCCTCCGATGACCCCCTCGCGCCAACGCGAGCAGGCGGACCAGAAACCGAAATCCCGTTTGAGGATTTCGAAATCGCTGTGTTTGAAAACAAATTTGCTGCTTTTCACCCCAGCGCCACTGATGCGAGCGATATTGCTGGCATCGCCGCTGAACCGGCCAAGGGCGCATGCGAGGTGGTGGTCTATTCACCCGATGCAACCGGCAGCCTGCACACCATCGGCCAAGATCGCAGGCGCGTCTTGATCGCCGCTCTGCTCGACCGCTATCAGGCGATGTTTGATGCGGGCTGCGAATATGTGCTGCCGTTTGAGAACCGCGGTGATGAAGTCGGCGTAACGCTGCACCACCCGCACGGCCAGATATACGGATTTGAGCGCGTGCCTGAGATACAAAGGCGCGCGATAGACGCCTTTGCAGGCGGCTATGACCTCTGCGCTGAGATAGACGCCGCTATGCCGGACTACGGCCTTGGCGAGAAAGACGGGATCGCCGCCTTCGTGCCGCGCTTTGCCCGCTTTCCCTATGAGGCCTGGATCGCGCCCACTGCGCGCCGCGCTGGCCCATGGGATTGCTCTGAAGAAGAGCTGGATGGTTTAGCCTATTGGTTGGGCGAAGTGACACGCCGCTATGATGTGCTGTTCGAACAGCCGGCCGCGACTATGATGGCATTTCACGCTGCGCCGCGCTCAGGCGCTGATGGCTATCACTTCACCGTGCAATTCTATCCGCTATTGCGCGCCAAGGGCCGTGTGAAATATCTCGCCAGTGTTGAACAACACACCGGGACATTCACGGTCGATGTGATGCCTGAAAGTGCCGTTGTCGCTCTAAGAAAGGCGAGCGAAAATGGCTGATGCCTTCTCTGCGAAAGCCCCCGGGCGCGTGAATCTGATCGGTGAGCACACGGACTACAATGGCGGCATGGTGCTGCCCGCGGCTCTATCGGTCGGCCTTGCTGTCGCCCTAAGCCCTCGCGATGACGATACTGTTGCGGTCACATCTGGCGGTTATGAGGCGCCAGCGATCCGCAACCTCTCCGATGATGCGGTCGGCGAATGGTCTGACCCTGTCGTTGGCGCTGTGCGAGAGGCCAAAAACATCGGCTTGCTAAACGGCGGCGCGACATTAGACGTGCAATCAAGCATTCCCGAAGGCTCAGGCTTGTCATCCAGTGCAGCGCTGATTGTCGCCATCTTGAAGGCCGCGCGCGCCGCTGGTGGAGGGACGCAAAGCGATGTCGAGCTGGCTGTGGCCGCGCGCCGGGTTGAGAACGACTATATGGGTGTGCCCTGCGGTATTATGGACCAGATGGCCGTCGCGCTTGCCACCCCTGGCACCGCTATGGCGCTCGATACCAAGCATCTCGAATATGACCTCATACCCCTGCCCATAAGTCACGAATTAGTGGTCGTTCACTCAGGGCTGACGCGCAAGCTCACCGATGGACGCTACGCCGCTCGCAAGGTCGAATGCGACGCAACCAAGGCGCATTTCGGCACCAATGATCTGTGCCTCTTACAAGTTGAGCAAATCGAGCAGGAGGAACTAGACCCGGTCGCCAAGCGCCGCGCCCTGCACTGCGCGACCGAGCAAGCCCGCGTCTGGACCGCGATTGATGCGCTGAAGGCGGGCGATATTGCCGCACTGGGCCAGGCGATGAACGAGAGCCATATCTCCATGCGCGACCTGTTTGAGATGTCCCTGCCAGAAATCGATGCACTGGTCGCTAGCGCACAGGAGCTTGGCGCGGCAGGAGCGCGGCTAACCGGCGGGGGCTTTGGCGGTTGCATCGTCGCCTGCGTCGCGAAAGAAACACGCGAGGCTTGGCTCGAACAATTGCTCGCGCGCCATCCGCAGGCCGGTTTTATCGACGCGATCAGCGGTGAGGCCAACGGCAAGGCCTAGCCTGATATAGCTCCCGAGACAGACAAGTATTTCTGCATCGTCCACTCCACCGCCGGGCCAACGGTGTTCTCTAACACGCCCCATTGCGGCGCAAACCATGTCACCGCGACGAGGCCGAAAAACAGGACAAAGCCGAACGGGCGCAGCTTCGCGTAATAGGGCACGAGGCTGCGGGGCAGCAGCCCTTCAAGGATGTGCGATCCATCAAATGGCGGAATGGGCAGCAGATTGAATAGTCCCAAGAAGACGTTGATCAGGATAAAGTAAAACACGCCCTGCACCAGCAACGACGGCTCTTCCAGATTGGCCCCAGCGTTCAATTCAGCGCCGAACAAGCCCAAGACAATGGCGCCAATCAACGCGAGTACGAAGTTTGTGCCCGGCCCAGCTGCCGCAACCGCCATCATGCCATAACGCGGATTGCTGAGCCGCCACGGCTGAACCGGTACGGGCTTTGCCCAACCGAACACTGGTGCGCCAGCTAGCGCCAAACCACCGGGAACCAGCAGTGTGCCAACTGGATCGACATGGCGGATCGGATTGAGGCTCAACCGCTTTTGCTCCTGCGCAGTCGGATCACCCAGCAACAGCGCGGCATAGCCATGCGCGACCTCGTGAAACACGATGGCGACAATCAGCGAAGGTATCAGCAATAATGCGAATGTTAGCGTATCAGACATCCCCGTTAAATAGGCGCTTGCGCCCTAACCCGCCAGCGCTGCGGAAAAATGTTTCCGGCATAAGGCGAGGTAGCGATCGTTTCCTCCGATCTCGGTCTGCGCGCCCTCTTTCACAGCTGCCCCGCTGGCATCGACACGCAAATTCATCGTCGCTTTGCGCCCGCAATGGCACACAGCCTTCAATTCGACCAAGGCATCCGCAATACCCAGCAATGCTGCTGAACCGGGGAACAGCTCTCCTTGGAAATCCGTGCGCAGGCCATAGCAAAGTACAGGTATTCCATGCGCATCCGCTAGGCGCGCCAATTGCCACACCTGCTTTTTGGTTAGAAATTGCGCTTCATCCAGCAACACGCAACCGATCGCCTCGTCCGCATGCTCTTGCAGCACGTACGCCTCTATATCTGTTTTACCGTCAAACCGCCGGGCATCGCTGGACAGGCCAATCCGGCTACTGATCGCGCCAAATCCGGGGCGATCATCAATTGCCGCTGTCCACAGCGAGACGCGCATTCCCTGCTCGCCATAATTGAACGCGGTCTGCAGCAATGTGGAGCTTTTGCCCGCATTCATGCTCGCAAAGTAGAAGTAAAGCTTGGCCATGATGCGTTAGGCTAGCCCGGTTGTTTGCGCTGCGCCAGTTGTGGCCAAGGCTCATTAACAGGGCAGACAGGTGCAAACGGCAATGCTAGCCCCACACACGGCATAGATTTTGGGGAATGACATCAATGGCAAGTGCAGCGCCGACACCGGACAAAACCGAAGGCATGGGCGGATTTTTGGGATGGGTCGAGCGGACCGGCAACAAGCTGCCCGATCCGGTTTTTATCTTCTTCTATCTCATCCTCGCGCTAGTCGTCATTTCGATCCTTTGTTCCATGTTGGGCGTATCGGCCTTTCATCCCACCTCGCTTGATGAAGCGACAGGGCAGCCGCTAAGAATTGAAGCCGTCAGCCTGTTGGCGCCGGAAAACATCCAGCGCTTGTGGGTCAATATGCCTAAGACGTTCACTCATTTTCACCCGCTGGGCTATGTGCTTGTCGTGATGCTGGGCGCCGGTGTGGCTGAACGATCCGGCTTTTTTGCCGCTGGCATGGCGAAGGCAGTTAAAGGCGCGCCAACAGCGTTGCTCACGCCGGTGGTTGCTCTAGTGGCGATGATCGGCAACCATGCGGCCGACGCAGGCTACGTCGTGCTTATTCCACTTGCAGGCATTTTGTTCGCCGCCGCTGGCAGGCATCCACTCGCTGGTATCGCAGCCGCATTTGCCGGAGTGTCCGGCGGGTTTTCTGCTAATATCTCACCCGGTCAGCTAGACGCTTTGCTGTTCGGGATCACCGAAGAAGCCGTTGCGGCAAGCGCGCTCGACCCATCGTGGACGGCGAATATCGCGGGCAATTGGTATTTCATCAGCGCGATGACGCTGATCTATCTGCCGATCATTTGGTATGTAACGGATAAGGTCATTGAGCCGCGCCTTGGCGCATGGACCGGCGGAGCCTCTGCTGGATCTGACTCAGATGACCTTAGCCCCGATCCGACCGCACAAGACGGTGAATTGGCAAGCAAAGGCCTGCGCCAAGCTGGTCTAGCTGCATTGTTCGTCGTCGCGCTGTGGGCACTAATGGTATTCGCGCCGGGCACTCCTCTGATCAACGAGGCCGCTTGCCTAACCGAAGACGGTGCGCCGCTCGCGGATTGCTCAATTCACAGTGAATTGCGGCCCTTCTACCAATCGCTGGTTGCGGCGTTTTTTATACTCTTCCTGCTCGCCGGCTGGGCCTATGGCCGGGCCACAGGTTCGATCAAAAACCACCGCGATCTGGTCGAAATGATGTCGGAATCGATGAAGGACATGGGCTATTACCTCGTCCTTGCATTCGCCGCTGCGCATTTCGTGGCTATGTTTGGCTGGTCCAATCTGGGCTTGATTTCGGCTGTGCACGGCGCGGCGGGGATCGAAGCAACCGGTCTGCCTTTACCGATTGTTCTCGGTCTGATGGTGATCTTCACCGGAGCACTCAACTTGTTTGTGGGCTCAGCCAGCGCGAAATGGGCCTTACTCGCTCCAATCCTCGTCCCTATGCTCATGCTGCTGGGCATCAGCCCAGAAGGCGCAACAGCTGCCTACCGCGTGGGTGACAGCGCGACCAACATCATCACTCCGCTAATGGTCTACTTCCCGCTGATCCTCGTCTTTGCGCAGCGGTGGCAGAAAGATTTCGGGCTTGGCAGCCTAACCGCGATGATGCTGCCCTATTCGATCTGGTTGATGATTTCGGGAACCGCGTTGATCGTGCTGTGGTTCTATCTTGGCATACCGCTCGGCCCGGACGCGCCCGTTGGATATGTGATGCCGGGTGGCGGAGCTGGCTAGGTTCGGAAAAGCTCAAATGGAACCGTGTGCACCGGATGCAACCTTTTCGGCAAAGCCAACGAATACCCTCATAGAGGAGTTTCTAATGACCCGCGTTCCTGAGGCCTTTTACGGCAAGTTCAAAATTGCCACCGTCCCGCTGTTTGCTGTCCTGTTGTTAGGCAATGCGCCGCAAACCTATACGCTTGATACCAGCGTCAGCTCTATTGCCGCCAAAGTGCCATTCCTTGGCATTGGTAGCCGCACGGCGACCTTTAACACGATAACAGGTGATGTGACTTTCGTGCCGGACCGACCAAATGCGGCCAAGGTCAATGTCACGATCAACACGCAAGATATCACCGCGCCGGACTCAGTCACGCTTAAACGGCTGCGGTCAGAAAAGTTCTTTTGGGTCGATAAATACTCGACCGCGCGCTTCGTCGGAACAAATCTGGTCATGACCAGCGCGCGAGTAGGCAAGATCAGCGGCAAATTGACCGCGCGCGGCGTGACGCGCGATGAAACACTGTTTGTGACCTTCGATCAGGATCCAACCAAAGCGGTGGGCAAAGCAATTGGTCTGACAGGGACGATGAAGATCAATCGCCGCAATTACGGCATGACATCTTATAGCTTGGTCGTGGGCAAAACCGTGACGATCAGCCTAAAGGCGAAAATGATCCCGCGCTGACACGCCCTTCTAGGGTTCGAATTCAAAGCCATTGCCGATTGATCCCAGAGCCGTTTTGGCATCCTTCGGCAGATCGCTCCATTTCCAGTCGTCGGTGTCCTCGGTAATATTTCCGATCGCATCTTTGCGTCGTCCCCTGAGGTAATTCACGCTGGTGCGGCGCATCCCACCGCTGCCTCGATGCACATCTGAAGATTCAAACCCAGCCAGTGCCGTCGTCTCACCGTCCCAGCGGAACTGAAATTGGCGGTTGAACATACTCCAACTGCCCGCGTTGGCGAAGAAGGCGACGCTGAGATGCAAGCAGCCGTCCTCAATCCGCATAGCCTCAAAGGGATCGCTGATTGTGGGCTGATCGTGATCGGGAATGATCGCAGTGTCTTTGATAACCAACTGATATTGGCCCGGCTCAACTTACGATGCGACGATGACCACTCGCGAATTGGCATCATAGTATTCCATGCCCAGACCACCCGTGTTTCCCATCATCTTTGCGGGATCGTTTTCTTGAAAAATCAACACAGAATCCATCCGGCCATCGCCGTCCAGATCACCCACTGCCTTGTCATATAGTTTCCAACCGCACGGGGCAAAGTCGATATCGCGCCATGTGTTGTCACCAATGGAGGGAACAGCCGCGCTGGCGAGCGCTGCGCTTGCGATCAGCAAACTTATCCCTCTTTCCCATCATCATCTTTCGCGCCAGTATCATCCAAATCGCGCGCTACGATCGGATCATCTAAGAGCTTTTCGATCCGGTCCGCCTCGCCATAACTTTCATCCTTGCGAAACTTCAGCTTTGGCGCGAATTTCAGACCCAGCCGTTTAGCAACTTCGCGCTGCAGATAGGCGGTGTTCTGACGCAGAGCGGCAACCACTTCATCTTCATCCGCGCTCATCAACGGCTTCACGTAAGCCGTGGCGTTGCGCAGATCAGGCGTCATGCGCACTTCGGTCACAGCGATATTAGAAGCGCTCAAAACCTCATCATGCACCTCTTGCCGCGCAAGCAGTTCTGAAAGGATATGGCGCACCCTTTCACCCACTTTCAGGACGCGGACCGATTGCTGTTCGGAAGTGTATTCTTGTTTGCGAGCCATGCCTTACCCTTCCATCTTTGTAAGGATGTTCTTGAGCGAATTCATATTGCGCGCGGTGCCTTTGCACCCAAGCCGCCGCTCAAGAAATTTGCTGGATAAATCGGAAACGCCAACCCCGTGGACATAATCGAGATACAGCACACGGTCCCCCAGCGCGAGGCGCTCACTGCCTTTGCCCTTATGCTCTTCAAGCAATGCTTCAAAGCGATCCTGATCCGGTTGCTGGCTGAGGAAAATTGAGTGCACCATCTTGTCAGAGCCATGAGCTGGCCCGCTCCCGTGGAACGGATTGTCATTGACCGCCGTGCGAACCTGATCGTGGGTGCGCACCATAACGCAGCTCTTAAAACCAAACCTGTCAGCAAGAATTCGCTCACACTGCATCTCAATGTAAAGCGGCTCATGATCATCACTTAGGATAACATTGCCGCTGGCCGCGACAGTTTGGAGATCGGGAAAACCCTCTTCAGCAAAAGCGGCCTTGAGATCGACCATTTTGACACGGTTTTCACCGATATTGATGCTACCTAATAGGGCGAGATAACGGGCCATCATTCGATCCCGTCAGGCGGCGGAACAGGGCGAGCGGTCGGGATAGCCGTCGATGTCGCGCGGGCGAGCACTTGACCCTGTTCGGATTTCAGATCACCTTCAAGGAAGATCACTCGCCGCCCGCCGCGCACCACGCGGCCCGTGCCCACAATGGTCGCACCCGCAGGCAAAAGGCCGAGCAATTGCATGGAAATTTCAAGGTTGAGCGGGGCTTGTTCGCCGCCTGTAGCAGCGACATAGGCATAGCCCATCACATCGTCGAGATAGCCTGCGACGAGACCACCCTGCACGCCCCCGCGCCAAGTGGTCATTTCGCGCTTCACGGTGAACCGCATGGTCGCGGTTGCGGTTTCCTCATCGAAGGAGACGAATTCTGCGCCGAGAAGTTCAGAATGCGGTGATCCGAGCACGGAGTCGTCGGCAAGGCCAGGAAAACCATTGTCACTGGTCATGCGTCAGATCTCGGAATATCTGTGGGAATTGCTGTGGACGTTGCCCGCGCCAGCAGTTTGCCATCGGCCTCAGCATAAAGCTCCCCTTCGAGGAATGCGATGCGGCGGCCGTGCTTTACCACGCGCCCCTTGCCGATAATCGGCGCAATCGGAACCATCGACACAAAGGTCAGGTTCATGTCGAGATTGAGCGGAAGTTTTGTGCCGTGCTCGCTGCCCTCCGTCACGGCCAATAAAGCTCCGCCCATCACTTCATCCAGAAAGCCCGCGATCAACCCGCCCTGCACTGCTCCGCGCGGTGACGCAAAGCTGGCTGGCGGATTGAAACGCGTGGTCAGTTCGCCTTCTTCCGCATCGAACGATACGAATTCAGAGCCCATAAGCTCAGCCGATGGGGAACGCTTGGATTCGTAAATCTTGCCCATTCAGCCGCCCTTGCGTCGAGTTCTAATGGCCGCGGGACTCAAGTCGCCTAGCGATCAGTTCAAGTGTCAAAGTACAGCATCTTGATGCGAAAACACCATAGGTCGTTACAATCGCAATCCAGATAACCGCCAATGAGATAACTCCAACCGGTGTCACAACGTCCGTTCGCGCTCCTCGACTTCAAACACCTCTAGGCTGTCGCCCGGTTTGATGTCGTTTGTGTCTTCCAGCACCACGCCGCATTCGAGACCCGAACGGACCTCATCAACGTCATCCTTGAAGCGCCGCAGCGACGCAATGGTCGTTGCCGAAACGATAACATCCTCGCGGGTGAGACGCGCGTGAAGACCCTTTCGAATAACGCCTTCTGTAACGAGCAGGCCTGCCGCCTTGTCTTTCTTGCCGGATTTGAAAACTTCTTTGATGTCGGCGCGGCCAACAACGTGCTCGATTTTTTCCGGGCCAAGCTCGCCGGCCATTTCCTTCGCGATCTCTTCTGTGAGGTGATAAATGACGTCGTAATACATCATCCGCACCTTTTCCTTTTCGACCAGCTGGCGCGCCTTGGCATTAGGGCGCACGTTAAAGCCAAGGATTGGAGCATTCGAGGCCGCAGCCAGCGTCACATCGCTCTCTGTGATCGCGCCCACGCCTGCGTGCAGCACACGGACCTTGATGTCGTCATTAGAAAGATTGTGCAGCGCATTGTTGATCGCCTCAACCGAACCCTGCACATCGGCTTTCACCAAAACAGGGAATTCGATGACTTCACTTTGAAGGTTGTTGAACATCGTATCGAAACTGGTCGGAGCAAGCGCGGTGCGCTGCTCGGTTGCCTTTTCCTGACGATATTCAGCCACTTCGCGGGCGCGTTGTTCATTCTCAACCACGGTCAGTATATCGCCCGCCGATGGCACACCGCCAAGGCCCAGAACCTCAACTGGCATAGATGGGCCAGCTTCTTTGATCTGCTTGCCTTGATCGTTGACGATTGCGCGAACCTTGCCGCTTTCTGTGCCGACAACAAAGGTATCGCCTCGCTTCAGAGTGCCGCGCGTGACAAGCACTGTGGCAACAGGGCCCCGGCCCTTGTCCAACTGAGCTTCGATAACAGTCGCATCAGCATCGCGGTCTGGACGAGCTTTCAGCTCAAGCAGTTCGGCCTGCAGCGCGATTTTTTCAAGCAATTCGTCGAGGCCATCGCCTTTGAGCGCGGAAATTTCCACGTCTTGCACTTCGCCAGACAGGCTCTCCACGATCACTTCGTGTTCCAGCAACCGGTTGCGGATATTGTCCGGGTTGGCCTCTGGCTTATCCATTTTGTTGATCGCAACAATCATCGGCACGCCGGATGCCTTGGTGTGATTGATGGCCTCAATCGTCTGAGGCATGATGCCGTCATCCGCTGCCACAACCAGCACCACGATATCGGTCACATTCGCGCCGCGCTGGCGCATCTCAGTGAATGCCGCGTGGCCCGGTGTATCGAGAAACGTGATCGTCTGCTTATCCTTGGTGGTAACCTGATAGCTGCCGATATGCTGCGTGATCCCGCCTGCTTCGCCTTTGGTCACTTTCGTGCCGCGCAGCGCATCTAGCAGACTGGTCTTGCCGTGATCGACATGGCCCATGATCGTAACCACAGGCGGACGCGGCTTCTGCGTTTCTTCTGGATCTTGATCTTCTTCAGCAACAATATCGATGTCAGCTTCAGAAACCTTCTCAATATTATGGCCGAATTGCTCAACCAGCAACTCAGCGGTGTCTTGGTCAATCGTCTGGTTGACGGTGACCATCATGTCGAGATTGAACAGCTCCTTGACCAGATCAGCGCCCTTCTCGCCCATACGCTTGGCGAGTTCGCCCACGGTGATCGCTTCTGGTACGACAACGTCGCGAACTTGCTTTTCACGCGGCTTAGACGGTCCGCCTTGAGCCCGGCGTTCTTTCTCACGCGCGCGCTTCAGCGCGGCGAGTGAGCGCGCCCGGCGGCCCTCATCTTCGTTCAGAGCTTTGGTGACGGTTAACTTGCCAGAGCGGCGCTTATCAGGGCGTTCGGCCGCCGCGCCGCGCTTTTTCTTCTCTTCTTTTTTCTTTTCAGGACGCTTTGGCTCAGGTCGTGCAACCGGCGTAAACTTGCGCGCACTTGGCGCTGGCGTCGCATCACTTTTGGCAACAGGCGCATCATCCGCCGCAGCGCTCGCATCAACCGCAGCAGCTTCTGCGTCAGCAGCGGCATTGGCTTCATCTGCCGCATCCAGCTTGGCTTGCTTTTCAGCTTCTTCTTCGGCCTTGCGATTGTCTTCGGCGCGCTTCTTCTCGTCTTCAGCCGCTTTTTTGCTCTGCTGATCCTCGCGCTTACGCGCATCTTCAGCAAGCTTCAGGCGATCTTCCTCGGCCTCGCGCTGCATACGCGCAACGCGCTCTTGCGGCGTCTCAGCCGCAGGAGCCTTCTTGACCGGGACCTTCTTTTCAGGTTCAGGAGCGGGTGCCTTCGCAGCCGGCTCCGGCGCTGGCTCAGGAGCAGGCGTCGGCGCAGGCTCGGGTGTCTCGCCCGGCTTTAAGAGCTTACGGCGGCGCTTGACCTCAACCGCGACCTTGTTGGTACGGCCGTGACTAAAGGTCTGCTTGACCTCTCCAGGCTGCGCCCCCTTCAAGGTCAACGGTTTACGGGCAGGTTTTTTCTCTTCGTCGCTCATTCTAGCTCGTTAGTCCTTCGTGCATTCTTCTGTGTCGTCCTGATGCGGCAAGGCCGACCCGGATGATGGTGTGTCTGCGCTGCTATCGCAGCTGGTCTGGGCAGCCCCTGAGAACGCCATATAGCGGGACAATGCCCGGTTCATGCGATCCGCTCCGCCTTTCCCGCTGATCGCGAGATGGACGACATTATCGCGGCCCAATGCCACAGACAGAGCCGCGCGGTCCAGTGGCAACACTGTTCCGCGCTCTCCGCTTCCTTCTGCCTCGCGCCCCACGCGCCAAGCTTGGTCCAGTTTCTTGCGCCCGTCTTCGCTGCTATCGCTCGTATGTAGCAGCATATGCAGTGCGCCGGCCCGCGCTTTATCTTCAATTCGGCCAGACCCCAACACGAGTTGCCCCGCGCGCAGCTCCAAACCAAAGCGGTCCATGAGTGATCGGCGCAGCGCAGATTCGATCTGCTGGGGCAATTCGTCGCTGTAGGAAAGCCCCGCACCTTCAGGTCCGCCTTTAAACGCCCGCGCCAACGCCCCTTTTAATTGGCGATTTTGTATGGCCGTTTCAAGAGCTTGTCGATCCAACGAAATCCATGCCCCACGCCCCGGCGCCTTTGCTGATGGATCAGGCAAAATCTCGCCATTGGGCGCAACCGCCAACCGCAGCAGATCATCCTGCGCCCCCGTGTTGCCCGTCAAAATGCAGCGACGTTCCGGCGCGGCACTGCCCTTGTCCGCATTACGCTTGCGGTTCTTAGACTTTGCAGAGCCGCCTCCACGATGACCCTTTTTCGCACTGGCCGTATAGCCAGATGTGGCACAACACTCTTGGGAGCCAGAAGCAGTATGCTGACCCTCGCTGGCTTTCCCACCAGCTTCAACGATGTCGGAGCTTACGCGCTCATTGGTCGGAGTCCGCATTCGCGGCCTCCTGTGTTGTCGCGTCGTCCGCAGCGGGCGCTGCGTCGTCTTCGTCTTCGAACCAATGCGCACGAGCGGCCATGATGATCTCATTGCCCTGCTCTTCAGTCAGGCCAAACTCGCCCAGAACGCCGCCTTTGTCTTGCTCACGCTGTGGCGGACGGCGCGTCGGCGGGCCATCTGCATTGTTGTTGCGGCGACGCGGTGCTTCGCGCTTCTTCGCAATCAGCTCGTCAGTGGCAAGGTCAGCCAGATCGTCGAGCGTCTTAATGCCGCCCTTACCGAGCACGACCAGCATGGCTTCGTTGAGGTGCGGCATATCTGCAAGCGCATCTTCGACGCCCAATTCACGGCGAGCCACGCGGTGCGTTTCGTCTTGGCGCTCAAGCGCTTCTTTCGCACGGTTTTGAAGCTCTTCGCCCAGATCTTCATCGAAGCCTTCGATCGCAGCCAGTTCTTCCAGCGGCACGTAAGCGACCTCCTCAAGCTCTGCGAAGCCTTCAGCAACAAGCAGCTGTGAAAGCGTCTCATCAACGTCTAGCTCTTCTTCGAACATCTTGGAGCGCTCAGAGAATTCCTTGCTGCGCTTCTCGCTCGCCTCTTCCTCAGTCATGATGTCGATCTGATGACCGGTAAGCTGACTGGCAAGGCGCACGTTCTGACCGCGGCGGCCAATGGCGAGCGAAAGCTGGTCGTCAGGCACAACCACTTCGATGCGGCTTTCTTCTTCGTCGAGAACGACACGGGCCACCGTTGCCGGTTGCAACGCATTCACTACGAAAGTGGCAATGTCATCGCTCCAAGGAATAATGTCGATCTTCTCGCCCTGCAATTCCTGCACGACAGCCTGAACGCGGCTACCCTTCATCCCGACGCAAGCACCGACTGGGTCGATCGAGCTATCGTGGCTGATGACACCAATTTTTGCGCGGCTGCCCGGATCACGAGCAGCGGCTTTAATCTCGATAATGCCGTCGTAAATCTCAGGCACTTCCTGCGCAAATAGCTTGCGCATGAAATCAGGCGCGCTGCGGCTCAAGAAAATTTGCGGGCCGCGATTATTGCGTTCCACCTTAGTAATCAGCGCGCGCACACGCTCACCGGTACGAGCGGCTTCGCGCGGAATTTGTTGATCGCGCCGGATAACACCTTCTGCGCGGCCAAGGTTGACGATCACATGGCCGAACTCGACCGATTTGATTACACCGGTGATGACTTCATCAGCGCGGTCTTTGAACTCTTCAAACTGGCGTTCACGCTCAGCATCGCGAACCTTTTGGAAGATCACTTGCTTGGCGGATTGCGCGTCAATACGGCCCAAATCAACTGGAGGCAGTGGATCGACGATAAAATCACCAATAGCCGCGCCTTCTTCTAGTTTTTGCGCCTGCTTCAGATCAACCTGTTTGAAGTAATCCTCAACCTCTTCGACCACTTCAACCACACGCCATAGCGTCAGATCACCGGTTTGTGGGTCCAGCTTTGCACGAATATCATTCTCCGCACCATAGCGGTTACGCGCACTTTTCTGAATCGCTTCTTCCATCGCCTCAATGACGATGCTTTTGTCGATCATCTTTTCCGATGCGACCGCGTTCGCGATTGCAAGCAATTCTGCCTTATTGGCGGAAATCGCACTGGCCATCAGTCGTCTGCCTTTTCTTCTTCTAGAATGTCTTCTGCACCGCTGCTGTCAAGCGGCTTGGTTGCGGCGATCAACTTATCCGTGAGGATCAGCTTTGCCGAATGAACTTGGTCACGCGGAATCCGGGTTTCGCCCGCTTTGGCGTCTTCAACGATGATTGTATCACCATCAATCCCGGTTAGCGAACCGCGAATGTTACGCGGACCGTCAAACCCTTTGACCATGGAAATCTTGGCTTCGTGCCCGGCCCAATCAGCGAAATCCTTCGCGCGGGTCAACGGACGGTCAATGCCCGGCGATGAGACTTCGAGGTGATAAGCACCCTCAACCAGCACCTCGCCTTCTTCTTCGCACGCATCCATCGCAGCAGAAATGCGGCGCGACAGGGCAGCGCATTGTTCAATTATCAGCTGCCCGGTCGCCGGATCTTCCGCCATAATCTGCAGCGCCTCGCCGCCATCGCCAGCTTCGGACGGCATCATCTTTACGCGCACAAGATCAAACCCAAGCGCCTTGGCTTCGGGTTCAATTACTTCATAAAGGCGCGCCAGATCGGCCATCATTTCTCCGTGCGTGGCATCGAATGAGACAAACCGGTTTGGTGCCGGCCCCCGAAGGCGCCAACGTTCGTTTGTCTCGACGATGTCGTGATGGAGGCGAGATAGGCGCACCATTCGTGTTTTGCAACCAAAAAGGGCTCGGTAATCACCGAGCCCTTTGTTTGATTTAAATTTGAGTTAGCGTTTATTGCACCACACCGATGACATCAGCGTTGCTATCGCGGTCACCGCTGACACGTCCGCCGCTCACAGCATTGCCTTGCAACAGGATGCCGGCAAAATGCGGTGCTGCCATCGATGTGCCAGAGATTGTGTTGTAGCCGCCGCTCTTCCAAGTTGATTTGATCGCTACACCGGGTTCTGCAAAATCAACCGGCGGATTACCAAAATTCGAGAAGCTGGCGAACCGATCACCCTCAGAAAACGCAGAGATCGTATAGATGTTCTGACCATTTGCGCGAGCTGGCGACGAATTGTTTGCGTTCTGGCTCTCATTACCAGCTGCAAGAACAAAGCGCACGCCAGATGCGGCCGCATCTACCACGGCCTGGTCCAACGCCGCACTGATCCCTCCGCCAAGGCTCATGTTCGCGACATCACCCGCCCGGCCGTTAGCCGCGACATAATCAACGCCAGCGATCACGCCAGAGGTTGAGCCGGAGCCGCGACGGTCGAGAACGCGCACAGAGACAACCGGAGCGCCCGGCGCAACACCCACAACACCAATTGAATTGTCAATCGCGGCAATAGTACCTGCAACGTGCGTGCCGTGGCCATTCTGGTCATCCGGATTGCGGCCCACAAAGTTCGCTGAGCGTGCTCTGTCAACGTTGAGATCCGGGTGGTCGAGATCAATTCCGCTATCGATCACCCAAGCAGTCGCAAAATTACCAGATGCTCCGCCGCCAACGCGGGCAATGCCCCAAGGCGTTTCCTGAGCAGCGGTATCGCCGCCGCCATCCTTAGGCGGTTTTTTGCCGCGCTGAACCGTGGTTACCACTTGGTCCTGCTCACAATAAGCGATGTTGGGGAAACGACGCTGCATATTTGCCACCGCTTGCGGCGCCATATTGACGGCAAATCCGCGAATGCTGCGCTCGTAGATACGCTTAAGCTGGCCATTGTTGGCAACCGCAGCGCGCACCGCTTCAGCGCGAACAGTCCCGCGCGATACATCCTGCGTGTTAAATACGCAGATGTAACTGTTGGGAATTTTGTCGCCCTTTTTCTGCGCAGATGCCGGCGTGGCGATCATAGCAGCCGCGCTACCCAGCGCTGCGATTTTGACCAATGTAGAAAAATTTTTAAGACCCATATCCCCGTCTCCCGTTTCGTATATCAAACGAGGCCACTGGTTCCCAACAACGACCCCGCGCAGTGTACTGCTGCTAAGTCAATTGATATCGCGATTAGACTTTTGCGCAAGCACGGAGACCACAGTTAATGGTACAATTCGCAAAAATGATCGAAATGGCAGGTGAATTGCCCAGGATTCACGGTCAGTTGTTTGTTCTCGAACGACAGTTTCGAGCCAAGTTAACTATACCCGCATCTATTCGCCTTCGCCCCAGCCATCATTATCACTGGAACCACTATCATAGCCCCAACCTTCGGCGGCGAGTTGTTCATTGCGATGCGCATCTTCGGCGGCCCTAATCGCGCGATCGCTCACCTTCTCGGCGCGCTCAGAAACGCTTTCAACAACCTTCGGGGCAACATAGGCTGTGCCTCCGGTCATGAGCAGTCCAAACCCCATGATCGTGATGAAAAACAACAGAAAAAGAAAGCGGACACCCCCTACCACATTGCCAACAATATCCACGAGCGCTTGCATTACACCCCCCTTAAGCGTTGCCTGAGGGGCGAAGAGTAGTGGCGATGGGTAAACAAGCGGTTGAGGCATCCGCCAAAGCAAGATCAGCTATTCCGCCTGCTCTTCCATTAGCCCGTGCTTTTTGATGCAATGGCGCAATTGGTCATAACTAAGGCCGAGCGCCTTGGCCGTCTGGCGCTGGTTCCAACGATGTTTGCCCAGAGCATGCTCTACAATCGCGCGCTCATGCGCATCGACTGCATTACGCAAATCATCCACACTCTCATATTCAATCGATGCCGGCCTAGACACCGAACCTGCACTCGCACTGCCTGAACCGTCAGACCTATGCTCATCCCTGCGGTGCGGCGGTGCAGCCGGTTTCCACGGGCTTTCAAACGGATCGAATTGCACATGCGAAATCACCGCTTCAGGGTCATCCCAGCGGTAGACCGCGCGCTCCACCACATTGCGCAGTTCACGCACATTGCCCGGCCAAGCGTAGTTTTCCATCTCGCCCATCACATGCTCCGCAAAGCCAGGCCAACCTTGCCAATCCAGTTCTGCGGCCATGCGCCGGGCGAAGTATTCTGCCAAAACAACCACATCACCTTCGCGGACCCGCAGCGGTGGCAATGTGATGACTTCAAAGCTCAGCCGATCGAGCAAATCTGCGCGAAATTCCCCAGATTTAGCCAGCGCCGGCAAATCGTCATTGGTCGCAGCGACGATGCGCACATCAACCCTGATGGGGCGCGAGGCACCAATGCGCGTAACCTCTCCATATTCAACAGCGCGGAGCAGGCGTTCTTGTGCGCCCATCGACAAAGTGCCCAGTTCATCAAGGAACAACGTGCCTTTGTCGGCCTCCTCAAACCTTCCCGCGCGCGCTTTGGTAGCACCGGTGAACGCTCCAGCCTCGTGACCGAACAATTCTGCTTCGATCAGAGTTTCGGGAAGTGCGGCGCAGTTCATGGTGACCAGCGGCTCACCCCAGCGGGTAGAAAGGCGATGCAAGCGTTCTGCGATCAGTTCTTTACCTGTGCCGCGCTCACCGATGACCAGCACAGGCCGATCCATAGGCGCCGCGCGGGAGGCCCGCTCTACCGCATCTAGGAAAGCCCCCGATTGGCCAATAAACTGATTTTCCCGTTCCACACACCAACCTATAGTGAAAATTCCCAATGTTTGGCAATAGTCACCAGACCAATTTTCTTATTGCTCGGTTAAATGCCTATTTGTCAGTGTTTTACAGAGTTTGGCACGCTGCTTGCTGATAAATGAACAACACCGAATACCAGATTATCACAAGGAAACGACACCATGTACAATCGCAGCTTCTTTCAGAGCAAACTGGGCCAAGCCTCGCTCGCCAGCATCGCCGCGATGACTGCTTTGATCGCTGTCTCCACTCAGATGCAGGCTGATCCGATGGTCGCCTTTGCGCCTGATAGCCAGATGCACCTGATCGAAATCGCATGAACAACCCAAGCAAATCTCAAAGTTTAGGGCCGGAGCGCTCTGACGCCATTGGCAGTCCCTCCAAGGCGAATACCCCTAAGGCTGCGCTTGCAGCTGAACACAGCGACACTCCGGCCCGCCCCCAGACTATGAACGCCGAAACGAAACTTGAACTAGAGGCCAAAGCGGAAAACGGCCCAAAGATTGGAGAAATTCCGCCGGGCAAACGCGTCTCGCGCCTCGATGCAGAAATCGAACGCTTGCGCCGCGGCCCACAAACAGATCAAACTCGCGCAAGCCGCCATGACGATGGTAGTAACGCAAAGCGCGACAACAATTTTTTAGATGGAGTAGCCTTTATGGGCATTTTCAGCCGCACCCGCGATATCATCGCTGCCAATTTTACCGATATGCTCGACAAGGCGGATGACCCGTCAAAGATGATCCGCATGATCATCCTCGAGATGGAGGAAACATTGGTCGAAGTGCGGGCAAGCGCGGCGCGCACGATTGCCGATCAAAAGGAAATGAACCGGCACGTTGCAAAGCTGGATATGCTGGAGGCTGATTGGGCCGAGAAAGCGCAATTGGCGCTGTCAAAAGATCGTGAAGATCTGGCGCGAGCAGCCCTCGTCGAGAAGAAGAAGGCCGCCGACATGGGCGACCAACTGCGGCAAGAAATTGGCGTACTGGATGATGCGCTGCGCGCTTACGAAGAAGACATTCAAAAGCTGCAGCATCGCCTTCGCGAAGCCCGCAGCCGCCAGACACAAATTGCAGCGCGCCTCGAAAGCGCGGAGAACAGGGTTAAGCTGCGCACCTTGATGAGCACAGAGCGCACCGACGATGCACTGGCAAAGTTCGACCAGATGGAACGCCGGGTCGATTTTGCTGAAGGTCGCGCCGAAGCGATGGGCATTGCCGATCATTCCGGCACTCCGTCGCTGTCGGACGAGATTGCCGCGCTCGAAGGGGCAGACGCAATCGATGATGAATTGGAACAGATGAAAAAGGCGCTGGGCAAAGATAGCTCCAGCAAAGGAGAATAAAGGTGGACGGACTAATCGCAATCGTGATCGTCGGAATGATTTTCATCGGACTTCCGTGGGTCATCCTGCACAATGTCACCAAATGGAAGACAGCGGCGACCATTACCACAGATGATGAGGATTTGCTGGAAGAGCTTTATTCGCTCGCCAAGCGCCTTGATGAGCGGATGGACACAGTTGAACGTTTGGTCGCCAGTGACGACCCATCCTTCACCCCAAGCACGCGCCGCCTGATGGCAGATCAGGAAACAGACAACCAACAGCTGCGCGAGCTTGATCGCATGATGGCTGAAAAGAAAGGAACACCGCAATGAACAGCCCCCGCACAACCCTGTATCGCGACAAGCACAATGCCAAATTGATGGGCGTGTGCTCCGGCATTGCGGATTACACCGGCTTCAATGCCTTCTGGGTAAGGATGGGTGCGGTTGCTGTGACCGTGTTTGCACTCGGCCCTGTGGCCATTGGCGCATATATCCTGGCTGGCGTTTTACTGAACAAGAAGCCGCCGCACCTCTACGCCGATCCAGAAGAGCAAAAGTACTGGCAAGGCGTGCGCCAAAGTCCGCAGCGGACCGCTCGCGAAATTCGTGCAAAGTTCCGCGATGTTGATCGCCGGCTGGCCGAAGTGGAAACTCACTATGTCACCAGCAACCCTCGCCTCACGGCTGAAATCGAGCGCCTGCGCTGAATTGACCCAACTTAGGAGAATGGATCATGGAAAGTTGGATGATCGGAGCTGGCATTATGTTGGCCATGTTCGGAGGATCAGCGGTGTGGGGGGTCGTTCACACCATTCTAGAGCATCGCAAGGAAATGGCTGAACTAGAGCACAAACACGCTGGTGCAAGCCGCTTACTCACTGCCGAGAATGACGAACTCAAAGAGACCGTTGCGCATATGAAGGACCGGCTGGCGGTGCTCGAAACCATTGCGACAGATCCGGCCCGCCGCACGGCAGAAGAAATAGAAAATCTACGCTGAGTAGATAACGAATGAGGGAGGCTAATTTGCCTGGTGAATTGATACCCATAATTGCCATCATTTTCGGTTGCACCATTCCGATGGTCGCCATCTGGGCAAAGCACAAAGAAAAGGTCGCGGCCATGCAGGTCAACACGACCGCCGCAGCGACTGCCGAAAAAGCCGCACAATATTCGAGCCAGGTGCAGCGTCTTGAAGACCGCGTCGCGGTGCTTGAACGGATCGTGACTGACCGCGGTTATGATGTTGCAACCCAAATTGAAGCTCTTCGCGACGTCCGCGAAGTTGAACAGAGCGATAGCGGCGTACAGCTTAACGTAACCAAGCAGGAGAAAGTTTAATGAGTTGGGGTGGGCCTGGATTTGTTATCGCAATCATCGCAATTTCGACCTTTGGCTGGATCGTGAACAATTGGATCCGCGCCAAACACGGCTACGAATTAGAGGATGAATGGGGCGGTAAGTCAAAGAAGCGCGACAACAGCGAAGCCAAAGCTGAAACTCAGCGGCTCAAGGCCGAAAACAACGAACTCAATGAAAAACTCGACATGATGCAAGACCGCATGATCGTGCTTGAAAAGATCGTGACCGACCGCGGTTACTCGCTCTCTGATGAGATCAATGCCCTGCGCGACATTCCTGGCAAGCCCAACACGGACGCAGGCGTACCGCTAAGTATCAACACCAAGACGAAAGCCTAAGACCATGGACGCAGCTGCGATTATTGTTCCTCACCTTCCATGGGTAATCGGCGCTGGCCTCGCACTGGGCGCGGCTGGGGTATTCGGCTGGATCCATACGACCCGGTTAAAGATTAAACACGGCTATCCGCTCGAAGGGATGTGGGGACAAAGCCTCAAACCAGGCACTGGTGAAGAAGCCAAGCAACGCATTAGCCTGTTGACCCAAGAGAACGCTGAACTTCGCGCTGAGCTGGGTTCGGTCAAAGACCGCCTCGCCAATGTCGAACGTATCGTCACCGATGGTGGCTACACGCTGGGTAGTGAAATTGACGCGCTTCGTGAGCGTTCGCTTGAGCACCTCAAGGACGAAGGAGCTGCCTGATGTTTGGAGCAGACACACCGCTTGTTATGGATGCCCTGCAAATGGTGGGCTTGGCGTTGGTGGCCGGAGCCGGGGGTGTCTGGCTGTTCCTGCGCCGCCGCAAGAACAGCACGCATCCGATTGCTGATCAGCATGACAAGAGCGCGCTGGAAGAGCGCGTCCGCGTGCTGGAACGTATCGCGACGGATCGCTCGCATGATCTCAAAGCCGAAATTGAACAGCTGCGCGATGCGCCAGCCAAGCAGGAGCACGCATAATGGGTGCGTATGTCCTCATCGCCATTGTCGCCATACTTGTTTGGGGCGTGCTGCGTTTTAACCGTGAACACAACCGCGCCAATCAGATCGCGACTGAAGATCGCGAAGCTCTGATTGAAGCACAGGAGGAGCGCGATGAGCTGCGCAAGCGTGTGCAAGTGCTTGAGCGGATCGTAACCGACGAAAACACGCCGGATGCAAAAAAGACCAAGCAATTGGCGAGCGAAATTGAAAGCCTGCGCCGACTCGAAGGCTCTACGCGCAGCAAGAATACGGAGGATATGAGCGAATGATCGAGACACTTTTCGACCCCTACCTCGTAATTGCCGGAACCTGTTTGGTGGGTATTTGCGTCGTTGCTTTTGCGCTTTTGCGCGGCTGGCAGGGCTGGCTTGAGCTTAAGCGCAATGAGCTTGAGCGCGTGAACGGCCAGACCGGCGAGATCGAAGGCAATGCGACAATGGGCGCAGCTCGTATTGAAATGGCGGACCTGAAAGAACGCATAAAAAAGCTTGAAGCGATTGCCAGCGGCGTTGAGTTATGAGCAGCCACGGCGGAAACGCGGCGACCGCCGGGATTGGCCTTGGCAGCGCGATCGCCGTTGCGATTTCTTGGAGCCTTCACCAATCCATAATCTGGGCCATAGTGCATGGCTTTTTCAGCTGGTTTTACGTAATCTATTACGCCTTCACGCGGCCCGGTGGACTATCCGGCTGATAGCCAATTTGCGCAACTGCGCGTTCAGCCCTACGGAACCTCTCAGAGCTTCCGGTAGTTAGGACCGTATGCGCCAACACGAACTTCGCACACAAGTCGTCAAAGAGATGCATTTGCGTCGCTGGGAAATGCTGTGCGTGCCCTGCCTGTACTTGCAGTGGGTTGTGTTGCTGGAACCAGAAGAACGCGAGGCTGAAACGGCAACGATTGAGGCCCGCTTTGGCTCGCTCAACGGAACAGGGAACACCACTCACCGATCTGGCCGGTTAAGCGAACGGGTAGCCTTCACATGGGAACGACACAGTGAAGGCACGACGATCAGCCTTTTTGTTGATGATGGGACCGCTGAAGAATTCCTACAGCCTAAAGAGCATGCTGATCTGGCCGCTGCGATCGATTGGGTAGAAAGCATGCCCGGCGCAGTCTTGCGCGCCACCCGCGCATTGGTTGTCGACACAGAGAAAGAGGCGGAGAAGCTGGTCACGCGGACCGGTTTTGAAATGCACGAGCTGGTGTCCTGCCATGTCGGCCAATCGGCCCGAATCTGGTCAGATTTTCGCCTAAAGCCGGACGGGTTTGGGGCAATGATTATCGCCTCAAACAGCACTCAACCCGCTGATCTTACGCGCTTGGTTCAGAGGGTTCAGGAGCTGGGCAATTATCGCAATCGGGCGCTGCTAGGCCTGCCCGTTGCGCAGAAAATCTGGCCCACTCTTAATAAGGCAGAAGAACAACTCACCGATCTGGCTCAACGTATTGCTGATGGCGCAGAACGTGATGATGCGCTGATGCGTGAGATTTCTGAACTTTCCGTCAGCCTCAATGCCGGGATCACCGAAGCGAGCTTCCGAATGAGCGCGACCGCTGCCTATGGCAGTTTGGTGACAGAGCGCCTGCACGAATTGGAAAGTCGCCGGATCGAAGGCTTTGCTTCGCTCAATTATTTCACGCAGCGCCGCTTCGCCCCAGCCTTACGGTTCTGCGGCGCGGTGACGAAACGCCAAGGAGAACTGGCGGAGCGCGCCGGGCAGCTCGCAACATTGCTGCGAGCCCGGATCGAAACGCGGATCGAGAACCAGAACGCTGAGCTGCTTCGCTCAATGGATCGCAATGCGGGCATGCAATTGCGGCTGCAGCAATTGGTTGAGGGCCTCTCAATCGTAGCGGCGAGCTATTACGCGTTGGCAATCATCAGCTATGCATTGATTGGCCTTAAATCTGTGTGGCCGATGTTCGACAAGGATTTGGTGCTTGGCATTCTCGTTATCCCAGTTGTGCTGGGCATTTACGGCTTTGTGCAATCAGCGAAAAAACGACTTCTCAAAAAGCCGGAATAGACATCCTGGCTGGCATACCTACATAGCGGTCCATGCGAACCCTTTCTGACATCTTAGAAGAATATGACTTCCTCGAAGGCGACGAACGCTATCGCTTGCTGATAGAGCTTGGCCGCGAGCTGGAGGATATGCCAGACGCGCTCAAGACCGATGCGACCTTGGTGCGCGGATGTTCTGCGGCGGTGTGGGTCTATCCAACCGAGCAGACCGATCAGCTGCATTTCCTTGCAGACAGCAATGCTGCAATCACAAAAGGGATTGTCGCGCTGGTGATCGCTGCGGTGCAAGACAAGTCCGCAAACGAAGTCGCGCAAATGGATGTGGCTAAAGCGCTCGCACCGTTTGACCTGAAAAGCCAGTTGTCATCGAACCGCACGCAAGGTGTGCCCAATATGATTGCGCTGGTTCAGGAACACGCCGCCAGATTAGCTGCGGCGTGACATCATGAAGCGGCTTTACTTTGCCGCTGGTATTTTCTTCGTGGCGCTTGGCGCGATCGGCGCGGTTCTGCCAATCTTTCCTACAGTCCCATTCTTGCTTGTCGCAGTGTTCTGCTTTGCGCGCAGCAATCCGGCTTGGGAGCAGAAGATCCTCGATCACCCCACTTGGGGACCACAAATCCGCGACTGGCGGGAAAGGCGCGCGATAAACCGGCGCGCCAAAATTATGGCGGTGGGTGCGATGGCGACAGGCGCAGTCGTGACCTGGTATACGCTTGGCGAGCCGTGGATATGGGTGTCGGTTGGCGTACTAGTGATTGCAGGTTCATGGATTGTAACCCGCAGTGAATAAGGCGAAAGGCTAAGCTCCGGCGCTGTCCCGCACCACCGCTAGGCCTGCTTCTTTCTGCGCCTTCAATTCTGCTTTCAGCTTTGCTGGGTCACGCGCGAAGACAAAGCCGAAACTCACCCCGCCTTCTTTACCGATGGTTGCATGATGCAGCTTGTGCGCTTGCACCAGCCTTTTGGCGTATCCCTTTTTCGGAACCCAGCGGAAAAACCGTTGATGCACCAGTCCATCATGAATGAAGGCATAGATCAGGCCGTAAAGAGTTATGCCAACAGCAAACCACCACAACGCATCCCAATAGAGCGAGCCATAAATATACATCGCCGCGTTGATTGTGCCGAATACCACCGCAAAAAGATCATTCTTCTCAAAATACCCATCATGCGGTTCATGATGGTCTCGGTGCCACCCCCAGCCCCAGCCGTGCATGATGTATTTGTGCGCATACCAAGCGAACAACTCCATGCCGATCAGCGCCGACATGACGACCAAGAGCACTTCGAGCCAGCTCATGCCTCTGCTCCTACACCCACACCTGCCTGTTTGGCCCGTGGCAGTGCCCACCATGGCACATCGGGACGGCGGTGATGTTCGAGATGATAGCCAAAATGAAAGCAACTGGCGAGACTGGCAAGGGTGCCCAAATGATCGCTCCGCGCGTTATGATCATCTGGAAAGCTCGCGCCTGAGTGCCGGTGCGGTCTGAACGTGCCGAAGTAGAACAATTGCAGCGATGATAGCAGCGCGGGCGCTCCGTATAAGACGAATATCTGCATGAACGGCACGTCAAAAACGAACCAGTATATGCCGACTACTGTGTGTACAAATAGCAGCGATTGCCAGCTGAAATAGCGGCGGAAAAACGTCCAATACCAATGCACAAAGCTGGTTGGATTGTTCTCATCAAAATCGGGATCACCTGGGTGGCCGGCGCGCTTGTGATGCTCAAAATGAGCGTCTCGCATCTTCCGCCACGCAAAGCCCGCGTATAAGAACAGCAAGACCCCGCCAATGGCAGAGTTCAAACGTTTGTGCCCCGGAGCCAGCGTTCCGTGCATTGCATCATGGCTGATGATGAACACGCCAACCGATAGCCAGCACAGCACAATCGCCATCAAAAACGCCTGAGGCAGGCTTGCCCAACTCAGCTCAAAAACAAACATCGAATAGGCGTGTAATCCCAGCCATCCGCCAGCGATCAGCGCAGCCAAAACTAGACCGATGGCCTTCTGGCTTGTGCGGCTAGGAAGGGAGAGATCAGCGTTCATACAGTTAGAGATACGCAGGCCGTGTCATTGCGGCTTCGTATACAGCCTCATGAGGGCAGCGCAAACCGAACAGTCGGCTGCCTCCCTCTCACACTCTACCAAATTCGCGCGTCGAACCTTATCTTTCAAAACGATGTCGTTTATACCACTCATTCTAGTTGCGCTGCTTATCGCCGGTTTCTTGTGGCACCGCCGCAGATCAAAGCAGCTGCAACGCGATCAATTGCTGACGACACCGCTCACTGCGGACCAACGCAAGGTGGTTCAGCAGCTCGTGCCGCTAGTCCGCCAGCTTCCCGAACCTCTCTGGCTAAAACTAGAGGGACGCATAAACCTGTTTCTCAATCAAATAATATTTCACGGTCAAAATGGTCTTGAGGTGACGGAGGAGATGAAACTCTCCATCGCGGCCCAAGCCTGTCTATTGGTCGTCAACACAACCGCCTGGTACGACACCCTCAGGACTGTATTGATCTACCCTTCGGCTTTCCAAACCCGCCGCAGCACCCATGACGGCTATGTCATTCAGGAAAAGAACCTTGCTATGCTCGGCGAAAGTTGGGCTCGTGGACCGGTGATTTTGTCTTGGGACCATGCCTTGCAAGGCGGCCTCGATCCGCAAGACGGGCACAATGTCGTCATCCACGAGTTCGCGCATCAATTTGACAGCTTAACCGGCCATACGAACGGCATCCCAATCCTTCGCAAAGGGCAGACCTATGAGGGGTGGGAAAAAGCGATGCTGAACGCATTCAACGACCATGTGAATAAGGTCGAGCGCGGGCAACGAACCCTGATCGACCCCTACGGCGCGACCAACCATGAAGAGTTCTTCGCTGAAGCGATCGTTACCTTTTTCGAAAAACCTCAGGCTTTGCTGCGCGAAGAACAGGCGCTTTATGCGCAATTGTCAGAGCTCTTGGCGCTTGATCCCGCCAACTGGCCTTGATCGCATTTAGTTGAGCGCCGCTCTCAATCGACTTCGGGAAGGAAGAACTCTCGCAGATGCTCGCCGATGCGCGCCGGACGCAGCGTCTCAACATCAATACAGCACCAGCTTGATTGCACTTCTGCGAGCACATCTTCTCCGCGTGAAATGACCGTGCGATAAAACGCCCGCGCGCCATTAAACCGTTCGAGCACTGTTTTGGCGATCACATCATCTTCAAGGAAAGCGGGCTTGCGATAGGTAATCTCATGCTTGAGCGCGACCCACGCCTTGTTCGCCACATCCTCTGCCGGAGCCAGCTTGTTCCAATGCGCCAGCACCGCATCCTGCACCCAATTTAGATAGCGCGCGTTATTCACATGCCCCATGAAATCGATATCTTCAGGCAGGACTTTGACCGGATGTGTAAATGGCGTTGCTGACATAAATGTAAGTTACGCCGAAATAGATTTCTTTTCCATGACTAATGTATCTGTATCACCCATGCCGCTTGCCAGTGTTGCAGCAAGGCCGCTAATCCAGTCTTCATGGCTAGCAAACCGCTCACTCTGTACGACAAGATCTGGAACGCTCACGTTGTTGAGACGCGCGATGATGGAACCTCGATCATTTATATCGACCGGCATTTGGTACACGAAGTCACCAGTCCCCAAGCATTCGATGCGCTGCGTATTGCGGGCCGCCCCGTACGCCGACCAGAACTGACCTTAGCAGTTCCCGATCACAACCTGCCGACAACCGCGCGGCGCGATGCGAGCGGCGGGAAGGTAGCGATTGCTGACCCGCAAAGCGCGGCCCAACTGGAAGCGCTTGAGAAGAACGCCCCGGAATTTGGCATTCGTTACATTGGCGATGCTGATGATGAACAAGGGATCGTTCATGTCGTTGGGCCAGAACAAGGCTTCTCATTACCCGGCACAACGATTGTCTGCGGCGATTCGCACACGGCCAGCCATGGCGGGCTTGGCGCGCTCGCATTTGGTATTGGCACCAGCGAGGTGGAGCATGTGCTCGCCACGCAAACGCTGCTGCTGCAAAAATCGAAATCTATGGAAATCCGGGTTGGCGGAGAATTGTCTGCAGGCATCACGGCCAAAGACCTGATCTTGCATATTATTGGCGTAATCGGGGCCGCAGGTGGCAGCGGCTATGTTATCGAATATCGCGGGAAAGTGTTCGAGCAGATGAGCGTCGAACAACGGCTGACGGTGTGCAATATGAGCATCGAAGCTGGCGCGCGCGCTGGCCTGATCGCGCCTGATGATGTGGTCTTCTCCTACCTCAAAGGCCGGCCGATGGCTCCATCCGGCAACGATTGGGATGAGGCGGTTCGCTATTGGCGCTCGCTTCACAGTGACCCCGGCGCGGAATTCGACAAATCGGTAGTGATTGATGCGAGCACGGTTGAGCCAACCGTTACCTGGGGCACCAGCCCTGAAGATGTTGTGGCAATTGGCGATACGGTTCCCTCGCCTGATAGTTTTGCTGATGAGAGTAAGCGCGTCGCGGCGCAAAAGAGCCTTGATTATATGGGCCTCACACCGGGCACGCCGATGACGCAAGTTCCGGTTGAGAACATCTTCATCGGCAGTTGCACCAACAGCCGGATCGAGGATTTGCGCGCCGCAGCCGCCGTGCTGAGTGGACGCAAAAAGGCAAACAATGTGCGCTGGGCCATTGTTGTTCCGGGATCCGGCCTCGTAAAGCGTCAGGCTGAGGAAGAAGGGCTCGACCGCATCTTCACCGATGCTGGGTTTGAATGGCGGGAACCGGGGTGCTCAGCCTGTCTCGGCATGAACCCTGATAAAGTGCCAGCAGGAGAACGCTGCGCCTCCACCTCCAATCGCAATTTTGTCGGCCGGCAGGGACCAGGCGCACGCACGCATTTGCTGTCCCCCGCTATGGCGGCCGCAGCGGCGGTAAAAGGCCGTCTGACTGATGTGCGTGAGCTGACTTGATGCGCGGCTCTTGCCATTGCGGTAAAATCACAGTGACCGTCTCGCACGCTCCAGAGTACGTCAATCTGTGCGATTGTTCGTTATGCGCAAAGTCAGGCGGAGCATGGGGATATTTCACCGAAGCCGACGTGCAGACATCAGGCGCGACAAGCTCTTATCGCCGCGCTGATTACCCAAACCCAGCAGTCGAGTTGCAATTTTGTGCCACTTGCGGAACGACCACCTATTGGGTTCTGACAGAGCATTTCGATGACGACAAAGTCGGCGTGAATATGCGCATTTTCGAACCATCCGAAGTCGCTGGTATTGAGGCCCGCACGCTCGATGGTCGCAATTGGTTCGGCAAAACTGATCCGCTGCATCGGCGTCCACCGGGCAAACTGGGCCGAGATGTTTTTCTCTAACCGCCCAAACCGCTATCAAAACAATGGCAACACCTTGCCATTCCCCCGCCCCCTCCCCATGAGAAGACTATGACCAAAAAATCAAAAGCTGCCATCGCCGCCGGAGCCATCGGATCTGCCGCCATCGCCGCTGCACTGCTCTATTCAAACAAGCGCGCAAAGAAGGAAAACAAGCCGACCCAGCCCGGTCCAATCCCTTCAGGTGAAAAGCCGGAAACCGATTGATGGAACCGATCGAGCGCGTCTCTGGCCGAGCGATCCCGTTCGGCGCAAAGAATGTCGACACTGACATTATCATTCCGGCTAAGTGGCTAAAGACGATCAGTCGCGAAGGCTTAGGCGAAGGCGCGTTTGAAAGTATCCGCGAAACGCAAGGCAATGTCTTTGATGATCCTGCTTATTCTGGCGCGCCAATCCTGATTGCGGGCGACAATTTCGGTTGCGGATCTAGCCGCGAACACGCCGCCTGGGCAATTTTGGACCTGGGCATTCGCGCTGTCATCGCACCCAGCTATTCCGATATTTTTTCTGGCAATGCAGTAAAAAACGGCATCCTGCCGATCGTGCTTCCGCAAGAAGCAATCGACCGATTGATGGAGGTTGCTCAGGCTGGCGAGCCGATCGATGTTGATCTCGATACGCAAACCGTCACCACCCCATTCCAAGACCGCTTCACATTCGACATCGACCCATTTCGCAAACACTGCTTGCTGCACGGACTTGATGAAGTCGCGCTCACGCTGGAGCGCAAAACAGCTATCACATCATATGAAAGCCAGCGTGCCTCTGCGCAAAGCTGGCTCACCAAAGGAACGGAGATAAACGCATGAAGGCACTACGCTCTCACTCAGTAGGCGGACCGGACACGCTGACCCTTGACGAAGTCGATGTGCCAAGCCCTGGCAAAGGCGAAGTGTTGGTGGATGTGAAAGCATGCGCGATCAACTATCCCGATACGCTGATCATCCGTGATCTGTATCAGTTCAAGCCAGAGCGCCCGTTTGCGCCCGGCGGCGAGATTGCTGGCGTGGTCGAAGCCATTGGCGAAGGTGTGGAAGGCTATTGCGTTGGCGACACCGTAATGGCGGGCATCGGCAATGGCGGTTTAGCCGAAAAGGTGATCGTGCCAGCTGGACGGATGTTCCCTGTGCCAGAAGGCGTGCAGTTCGAAAAAGCAGCATCGCTGTTGATGACATACGGAACAACCATCCACGGCCTGAAAGATCGCGGCCACATCAAGCAAGGCGACACCGTGCTGATCTTTGGCGCGGCAGGTGGGGTTGGCTTATCCGCGATTGAGCTTTCCAAAGCATTCGGCGCGCGCGTGGTTGCCGCTGTCTCAAGCGCAGCCAAAGGCGAAGTGGCCAAGCAAGCTGGCGCGGACGAAGTTGTGATTTACCCACGCGAAGAAATGGATAAGGCCGCATCCAAAGAACTCGCCAATGCATTCAAGGCTGCGTGCGGACCAGATGGGGCCAACATCGTCTATGACATTGTCGGGGGCCAATATTCTGAACCTGCGCTGCGCTCTATCGCTTGGGAGGGCCGTTTTCTTGTCGTTGGCTTCCCCGCTGGCATCGCCAAAATGCCGCTCAATCTTACGCTCCTGAAAAGCTGCGATATTTGCGGCGTTTTCTGGGGCGCCTTCACCGCGCGCGAACCAGCCAAATTTGTGGCACAGGTCGAAGAGCTATTCGAGCTAATGAAGACCGGCAAGATCGATCCACTGGTGTCTGAAACCTTCCCGCTAGAACGGGCAGGCGACGCCATCGCAAAGCTTGAGAGCCGCGAAGCAGTCGGCAAGCTCGTGGTGACGATGGACTAGTCAATTACGGGACCAATCGGCTTTGCTATTGCCGCTTGTAGCGCGCGCCGCCCGGCCCTATTTGAACAAGACATATTTCCGGAGGGACTGATGACCGATTTTAAAGACCGCGAACGTGCTGAAGAAGCGAAATTCGCGATGGACGAGGAAACCGCTTTTAAAGTGGCTGCGCGCCGCAACCGTTTGCTGGGCGAATGGGCTGCTGGTCTGATGAACCTGACGCAGGAAGAAACCGACGCTTATAAAAAAGCGGTCGTTCAGGCTGATTTTGAGGAAGCTGGCGATGAAGACGTCATACGCAAACTGCTGGGCGATTTGACTGCGGCGGAATGTGATGTGTCGGAAGACGAAATTCGCGCAAAGCTTGAAGAAATGACGATTGAAGCCAAGCGTCAATTTATGAGCGAGAGCTGATTTTATGCCCATGGCAGCAGCCGATATCCAGGCGTTAATTGTCGCCGCGCTTCCTGGTGCGATTGTGGAAATGCATGATCTGGCCGGTGACAATGATCACTGGGCTGCAACTGTCACTGCTCCGCAGTTTTCTGGCAAGAACCGGGTGCAGCAACACAAAATGGTCTACGCGGCATTGGGTAAGCGGATGGGCGGCGAACTGCATGCCTTGCAAGTGACCACTGTGGTCCCCACCTAAATTCTAACAGCTTTCAACTTTTCGCTTTCAGAGGCCTAGGCAAATATGTCTGACATCAATTCACGCATTTCCAGCATTGTCGGCGACAATGACGTCGTCTTGTTCATGAAGGGCACGCCGCTCTTCCCGCAATGTGGCTTTTCGAGCCGCGCGGTCGCGATCCTCGATCATTGCGGCGTGGCGTATGAAAGTGTCGACGTGTTGCAGGACATGGAAGTCCGTCAGGGGATTAAATCATTCTCTGACTGGCCAACCATCCCGCAGCTTTATGTGAAAGGTGAATTCCTTGGCGGCAGCGACATTATGATGGAAATGTTCGAAGCTGGCGAGCTGCAAACAATTATGGACGAGAAGAAGGTCGCCAAAGCGGAAGGGTAATTTCCCCAAACCGCGCCGAGGTGCGCCGATCCCAGATACAAAAAACCCGCCTCGTGAACCAAACGAGGCGGGCTTTTTTATATTCGGGGAGATGGGACTAGAGACCAGAAAAGTCCCACCTCTTTATCGAAGACCACACGGGGTACACAACACTATGCACCCCCCGTGCCAAAAATGACTTTTTCCATTATTTCAAGACCTTAGATGGCTTAGACAAATTAACCGTAAGCGCAATTGTAAGGGATACCGACAGGTCATCCACTTTCCACGCTTGGCAAGCGCCTCTGCACCCGGCATCACGATGCACCATGGCAAACAATCCGACACAATCGCCCGAAGGCATACCCGCCGCCACCATCGTCATATTCCGCAATGCACCGGACGGCGGCGCGCCCGAAGTCCTGATGACGGTCCGCTCTCGCACCATGGCGTTCGCAGGCGGTATGGCAGTGTTCCCCGGTGGCCGGGTTGATCAGGCTGATTTCGATCTCGCGCAGAAGTTTGCCGGGGATCGACCGCTAGACGAGACCGCGCACCAAATTGCCGCGGTGCGCGAAACATTGGAGGAAACTGGCCTTGCGCTGGGTCTGTCTGGCGACATCACGGGGCAGCGAGCATTAGAGGCACGCGCGTTCCTCGACGAAAAAGGCGCACTGGCGCCCGTTTTGGAAGCTTTTGATTGGAAGCTCGACCTTGATCAGATCACGCCATTCGCTCGCTGGTTTCCGAAAAATGAGAACATTCCGCGGGTCTATGACACACGGTTCTATCTTGCCAATCTTGGCACTGGCGATGTTGAAGTTGAGGCGGATAATTCAGAGACTACGCGCCTGTTCTGGGTCAGCGCGCAAGGTGCGCTCGATATGGCCGAAACGGGTGAGATCAAACTGATATTCCCGACCCGCCGAAACCTTGAACGACTTGCGCTCTTCGCCAGCTATGAAGACGCGCGCGCGCAAGCCGAAGCGATCCCGGTCAAAACCATCATCCCGCAAGTGGATGACAGCAATGATCAGCCGATGCTTCGTATTATGGAAGACGCCGGCTATCCGATAACAGCCGAACTGCTTGCGACCGTGCAGCGGGGGTAAGGCGTTTGGCTTGGATTGGCGCGCACTCGCTAAGCCGCGCTAATCAAACGCCTTACCGCCGCGCTAAGCGCCGGTTGTTCTCTTTGAAATTCGCGACACGATAGCCGCGCTCAGCCATTTCCTTGCGATAATCATGGCGCGCATCACGGATTTCCTGACGATATTCCTCATGCGCATCGCGGCGATCTTCTTCATCGGTTGCGCGCCGCAAATCGCTGGCGAGCTCGCGCTTCGCCTCGCTAATATCGGTCTGATAGTCGATCCACCATTTGTTGCTGTAATTATTGGGCGAAATTATAGCCTTGTAACCGCGCACGACGATCTCGCGGTCACGGTCATGGGCAGCAGCCGGTGCTGCAATCAAAGTTCCAGCAAGAGCAAGCGATGCTAAAGTCATACGCATAATGGTAGATCTCCTTTTGAACAACGATGCGAAGAACCTGACAGGCGCCACCTGAACAGTAGGTTTCAGGAGATGCTGAGGTGCAGCCACAGCGCGCTCAAGCGCTTGGCGTGTGCCTTTTCGGCGGCAAAGCGAGTGAATAAATCGAGAGAATTGGCGCGCCCGGCAGGACTCGAACCTGCTGCCTCAAGATTAGAAGTCTCGCGCTCTATCCAGATGAGCTACGGGCGCGCATGCGATCATGCACCGCCGCCCAATAGCGCGCTTTGCGCCGCTGTAAAATCACGTTAGGCACATTGCGATGAATTCTTCGATGGAAAACACCCAAACCCCTCCCCGCGCGACCAGCACACCGCCACCCACGTTCCGGTACTATGATCTGGTGATGGCAGCCTTTGTCGCCATTCTGCTGCTGTCCAATGTCATCGGTGCAGCAAAGCTAACGTTTATGGACGTGCCGTTCTGGCCCGATGGCATGTGGCCCGCTCCTGATGGCGTATTTATCTATGGCGCAGGCATTCTGTTCTTCCCGCTTGGCTATGTCATTGGCGATATTCTGACCGAAATTTATGGGTTTGCCCGCGCGCGCCGCGTGATCTGGACTGGGTTTGCGGCGATGATCTTCCTTGCTTTCATGAGCTTTATAGTCGTCGGCCTGCCAGCATTCGGTGGATGGGAATGCGCGGCCAGCGCGACCCTCCAAATGACTGGCAACGGCACGGCAGCGCCGGGCGATATCTGCCAGCAAACATACGAGTCCGTTTTCGGCAGCACGTGGCGGATTGTGCTCGCCTCCATCATCGCATTCTGGGCGGGCGAATTCGTCAACTCCTATGTCATGGCCAAGATGAAGGTCTGGACTAAGGGCAAGGCGCTATGGACCCGCACCATTGGGTCAACTGTGGTCGGTCAAGGCGTCGACAGCCTCATCTTCTACCCCATCGCGTTTTGGGGCATTTGGACGAGCGAGGCGGTGATCACTGTGATGATCACAAATTGGCTGCTCAAAGTCACTTGGGAAGCGCTGTTGACGCCTTTGACCTATTTCGTCGTCAACCGGTTGAAGAAAGCCGAAGGCGTTGACCTATTCGATACGGAAACAAATTTCTCACCCTTTGCCAGCGAGAAGCCGGAGGCCTGAGGTTCCGTTATTTGACCGGTTCTGGTTCCGCTTCCACCGCATGAAGATATTCATCGGCAACGATCTGAACTTCAAATTCAACACCGAGCTGATTTGCCAGCAGCTTCATATCTTTCTCGGTCGGAATGCCGAACAAGTCCCGGTGACTTTCTGCCAATCGCAAGACTAATCCATCGTCGCTCAACACCAAGCGACTGACCTGCAAAGATCGGCGAGAGCGGGCTCCAATCCTCCGGGCCACCCTCACCGCGAGCCCCCAAGTAATCGCCTCTTCCAACGCCTTATCACTGGCCAGCGCGGTCAGTTCGTCCGGCATCTCACAATTGTTGCCATTCGCCATGCTCGCCGCCGCCAGCATTGCGCGCCCTTCCGCATCGATAGCGATCCAACGCTTGTGCAAAGCCCATTCAACCGCGAGCGGATGGCGCAGGTTCGGCTCAATCTGCATACTTGCGAGAGCCAGCATAGTCGCGGCCAATCGCAAACGTTCAGAACCGTGCCTGCGCGCGGGCGCTGCATCAACCGTCCACCCGGCAATGCGCGTTGCAAGTGTCGGCGGAGCGCCGCGCTGCGCAGCGAACACAGCAACCCCGGCCAACAGCGGATCTTGCGCGCGGCCACTAGGCGGCAAGCCATCATAGAGCAGACCCTCGCGCAAACCCCATGAGGAGAACACCAGCTTTTCCGGCTGGAGTTTTGCCATGATTGATTGCAGCAAGACGGCTGCATCAGGCAGCTTTTCAGCCCGCATAGAGGAAATCCGGTCGCGCGCTTTCAACGCCTCGACATCCTCATTCGCGAGGCTCTCTGCCAGCTTCACCGCGTCCTTAAAAGGCAATTCAAAGCCATGCGGATCGGTTAGCGGATGGCCGCGCTCCTGCATCGCGTAAACAGCCATCGTGCGCCATGTGCCACCAACCAGATAAAGCGGCGCATTGATTGGCTTTCCCCACCCGCCCTTCTTGAGTGCCTTTTCCAGCGATTTACGCATATCAGCGGATTTATCGCCGCGATATTCGGGCAGGCGCAAAGTGCCGAGTGGTAGCGATGTTGCTTCGCCTGTCTCGCCATCAGCAATCGTGATGAGCTCTAGGCTGCCCCCGCCAAGATCAGCGACGCTGCCCTCTGCCCCCGGAAATGCGCCGAGAACACCATGCGCGCTCAATCGCGCTTCTTCTTCGCCAGAGATGACTTGTGGATCAAGCCCAAGGGCGCGCACCGCAGAAACAAAATCTGGGCCGTTTTCCGCATCACGAACCGCAGCTGTTGCGACCGTTTCAACATCTTCGATACCCAGATCATCAAACAGCAAGACGAAGCGCTTAAGACCGCGCATGGCTACCTCAACAGCTTCGTCCGCCAACCTGCCCGTTTCGGCAATTTCTCGCCCCAGCTGTGCGGTGACTTTCTCATTGAGCAGAACAGTCGGCGCGCGCATTGACCCGCCATAGACCACCAAGCGCACTGTGTTTGATCCGATGTCGATGATCGCGCGTTCGGCTTTATTACCGGAGAATGCCCCTTCACGGTCAGCCCGCTTCGCCCGCAATGTCATCCAGAGCGGCCCTTGCGCAGCGACAGTTTCGGCACAGCACCCGCCTCCAGCGACCCGCCCCGTCCTGACAGGGATGGATTGGTCATGAAATACCGGTGGCAGTTAAACGGTTTCGCATCGGTCACGACCCTCTCATAGCTGCCATCACCATTGAGCCACCAGCTCTGCTCGGTATCGAGCATGTTGGCGAGAAGCACCTGTTGCAACACTTGATCGTGCACGGTTCGATTGGTGATCGGGATCAGCGCTTCAATCCGGCGATCGAGATTGCGTCCCATCAAGTCCGCTGATGAGATATAGACCATCGCGTTCGCGCTCGGCATCGCTGCGCCGTTAGCAAAGGCATAAATGCGGCTGTGTTCCAGAAAACGGCCAATGATCGATTTGACGCGGATATTTTCGCTGAGACCGCGAACGCCGGGTTTCAGGCAACAGATACCGCGCACCACCAGCTCAACCTTTACGCCCGCAGCGCTGGCGGCATAGAGCCTGTCAATGATCCCTTGATCTGTGATCTGATTGCATTTGAACCAGATCACAGCGGGTTTTCCGGCCTGCGCATTGGCGATTTCGGTATCAATCCGCTGGCAAATCTTCTCTCTCAAATTGAGCGGCGCGATGGCGATTTCTTCAAGGTCGGACGGTTCAACATAGCCAGTAACGAAATTGAACATCTTGGTCGCATCCCGGACCAGGCGCGGATCAGCGGTAAAGAAGGATAGATCGGTGTAAATCTTGGCTGTGATCGGGTGGTAATTGCCCGTTCCGAAGTGACAATATGTGCGAAAACCGTCTTCCTCGCGCCGGACAACCATCGCCACTTTTGCGTGAGTCTTCCAATCGACAAACCCGTAAATCACCTGAACACCGGCGCGCTCAAGCTTGTTTGCCCACATCAGGTTTTGTTCTTCATCAAATCGGGCCTTCAACTCGACAACTGCAGTGACGGATTTGCCCGCCTCTGCCGCCGCGATGAGCGCATTGATAACCGCTGATTGCGAACCGGCCCGATAGAGCGTCTGTTTGATGGCGACTACATCAGGATCGGCCGCCGCTTGCCGGATGAAATCCACCACCACTTCAAAACTTTCGTAAGGGTGATGAATGATGATGTCTTTTTCGCGGATGGCAGAAAACGCATCGCCATCATGTTCGCGAATACGCTCTGGATAGCGCGGACTGTAGCTGTCGAATTTGAGATCAGGCCGATCCTCATCGACAATCTCAGCCAGCCCATCAATGCCAATCATCCCATCGGTTTTGATCACAGCCGCTTCATGAATGCCCAGTTGCTTAAGCAATATTTGCTCTGCTTGAGGATCGAAATCCTCTTCAATTTCCAGCTGGATCACTTGACCCCGCCGGCGACGCTGGATCGCAGTGCGGAAGTAGCGCACCAGATCTTCGGCTTCTTCTTCGACCTCAATATCGCTGTCGCGCAGCACCCGGAACAGCCCATCACCGATGATGGTGAAGCCAGGAAACAACTTTTCCGCATAACGCTGGATCAGACTAGAAATGGAAATGTAGATCGCCTCTTCGCCCGGCACACGAACAAAGCGCGGTAAAGCGCTGGGGATCAGGATCATCTCAATGATCTGTTCCTGATCAGCATCGCGCCGCAGCGTGAATAGCAGGCCCGTTCCTTCATTGGCGATGAAAGGAAATGGGTGCGCAGGGTCGAGCGCTTGAGGGGTAATGACCGGCAAGACTTCATCAAGGAAATATGCCTTGAGCCAATCGTGCGCGGCAGGTTTTAACCGGTGGTCGTCAGCGACGAATATATCCGCTTTGCCCAGCAGATCATGTAGCTCTCGCCAAACGCTTTGCTGCAAATCCGATATGCTCTCAAGCTGTTCGCGAATGGCAGTCAATTGCTGCGACGGCGTGCGTCCATCAATGGCTGGACGTGTGATCCCGCGCTGCACTTGACCAACCAAGCCAGCAACTCTGATCATCATGAACTCATCGAGGTTACTACCTGAAATAGAGAGAAAACGCAGGCGCTCGAGCAATGGATAGCTTGGGTTGCAAGCCTCAGCCAAAACTCGCTCGTTGAAGCTGAGCCAGCTCAATTCTCGATTGAAATAGGCATCGCCTTCGCGCGATGATGGCGCGCCATCTGAACCGTGATCAGCAGGCTCCTGATCATTGGCTGAGATTGGTTGACTGCTCATTGTGATTTCACATCCAATCGGTAGTGTAACATGCCCATATGCGGGGCGTGCATCGGGCGCATCGACGCTGCCAATGCCCAATTCGCAATGCTGCCCTGCCATGGCGTGTAAATCACGTGGGCGCGCTTGTCACATGTTCATCAAGGAAAGATTGGCGCTGTACTGGTGTTGCATAACCCCTCTGATGTCACACCAACGTGCGGCAATCCGCGATCTGGGTGATGCCGCGCTTGCCATCCGAATCCCGGCCCAATTGCACGATCACATCGATCACGCTGGCAGCATAGGCGATGGTGTCTGACCGCGTCAGGCCGATGCCTGTCTGCATCACCATCAACGATAATTGCTCAAGCGCGCCAGTCAGGCTGTTGGCGTGGATAGTTGAGAAACTGCCCGGGTGACCGGTATTGATCGCTCGCAAAAAGGATACGCTTTCCGCGCCGCGCAATTCGCCCAAAACAATACGGTCAGGGCGCAGGCGCAAAGCAGCTTGCAGCAATTCGTTGGCGGTAACCTTCGCCTCGCCGAGTTCGCCCTTCACGGCGACAAGGCCAACCGAGTTTTCGCCAGGAAATTTGAGCTCTGGCGTGTCTTCAACCAGAACTACGCGCTCCTGCCGAGGAATCTCACCTAGCATCGCGTTGAGGAATGTCGTTTTACCCGTGCTGGTCCCGCCTGAAATCAGGATCGTGCGGCGATGACGAATAGCCTCACGCAGATACGCGATGGGCTCATTCTGCGGGTCAGGCATGGCCACTTCCTGCTCGCCGAGAAGCGGGCCAGTGTCATAGGCATCAAGCGGCAAGTCTAACCGGCGGTGGCGGCGGATCGCCATGGTCCAATGCTTGCGCGATGCAGGCGGACCGCAAAACTGAATGCGTGCGCCATCAGGTAAGGTTGCACCGAGCAGAGGATGCTCGCGGTTGATCCCTTGGTGACTAACGCGCGCGACTTGTTCAGCCAAGCGTTGCACCAAGCGATCATCGATATCACTCGTTTCAATCCGCTTCATCCCGGGATCAGAGGCATCCTCAACCCAGATTTCACCGGGTTGATTGACCATAATCTCCGTCACCGTGTCGCGGTCGAGCCAGCGGCGGAAAGGCGCAAGATACGCATCCAGATACACGCTGCGCTCACCCGTGATCGGCGCTTCGACTGCACCATCAGGCGTTCCGTTCAGCGTGCCAGCTTGGGCAAGAGGATGGATGTCCGCGCTCATGATCGGTAGGCTTACTCAGTTGACCTGGCTAAAATCGAGATCACGGGCGACGAACACGCGTATCGGCTCACCCATTTTCACCCGGATCGTCGGAGAACGCTGGCCATCAGACTGCACCGCAGCACTTGCTGCCGACTGCGAGCCGCCAGCAACAATCACTCCGCCAACGCCGCCGGTCGCAATCGCGCCGAGGCCGCCGACGACGGAAAGCAATAAGCCAGAGCCAAACCGGCTAAAGAAATGCGTATCAACATCTCCAGTGAGGCCGGTTGTTCCGTCAAATCCAACTCCCGGTGAAGCAATGTTGACCGATGCGCCATCAGGTCGGATCAGCCGCGTCCAAATCACATAGGCGCGCTTCTGCCCTTGCTGCACGCCGGATTGATACTGACCAATCAGACGCGAACTGCGCGGCACGAGGATTTTTGATCCGTCAAAGCTGCGCACGTCTTGGCTTACAACTGCCCGAACAAAGCCGGGGACATCGGTGTTAATCGCGGTCTCCAAGATCGCCGGAACCAAAGTGCCCTGCGTCACGGTTGTACCGGGATTGGCCATTGCGCGCGCGCTGGCTGGGGCGCCGCCAACACCGCCTACACGACTGGCAAATTCACCCGCTGGGCCGCCTGCACCACTGGTTGGTGTTGCTGCTGCGGTCGTCGCCGATGGAATCGCAGCGCCCACTGCTGGTGCCGCATTTGACCCAGCGCTGGCATCAAACACCATTGTCGGGCTGGAATAAGGATTCACCGCAGGGCCAACTACACGGTTGGGATTGTTTGAAAAGACCGGTGCTGGCGCTGGATTAATCGGCGCCGTTGCAGGCGCGACTTGAGCAATATTGACCGGCTGTGCTGGGACAGGCGCGGCCGCTGGAGGCGGGACTTGCGCTGCCTGCTGGCTTGCTTGATCATTCGGAGCAACACGCGCTGCATTCATGCTCCACAGCGTTACCGCGCCTAAGCCAAAGACAATCGCCACACCCGCGGCAAGGCCCAGCCCATCGGTCTTGGTCTTGCGATCGGTTACGGCGGGAAAGCCATTGCGGCTCGCCAGATCAATGATTTCCGCTGATTCTTGTTCGCGCGGATCGCTGCTTTCAGCAGAGCTCGCTTCACCCTTTTTCGGCGGCAGACGCATTGCAAGGCGCATCACTTCATCTCCGTTTTCGCGACATAGTTCGGGCGGTTTTGTGCATTGGCGCTTGGCTCAACACTGACAGAACGGATCGGGGCCGTGTTGGTCAGCGTGGCTCTGTCTGCACCTGAGCGCAGAATGATTTGCGCCGGCACACCTTCGACTACCACCGTATCTCCGCGCACAGTGAAATTAACCGGGCCTTCCTCGCCTTCATGATTGGTAACAAGGATCGCGGGAAGCGATGTGCCCTCTGGCCAGGTTAAGAATGTGACATCGCCATTGTCGAATGCGCGCGTTGGCAGCAATTCAGCATCGCCTTCACTCGCCCACGCATAGTTGAGGCGGGATGGATCAGCGACTGCGAACGGATCATTGGCTGCGGCAAGCTCTACCGAATTGGCGCGCTCGCGCGCTTCGCTTTCTGCGCGGGCCTGACGCTCTGCCTCTTCGCGCGCTTCGTCCTCAGGATAGGCGAACTGGAGCACATAGAGCGGGCGATTGCGCGGGCTTGCGACGAGATCGAACAGATAGGTGCGTTTGTTCGTCACCACGGTCATATTGGTCGATGCATTGGGTGACAATGGTTTTACGAAAAGCAAGTTCGCGCGTTTATTGGGCGTCACTTGCCATGATTGGCTATCACCAATGGCGACATTCTCAATCGCTTCGTCCTTGCGAAATTTGATCGTCGCTTGAACATTGGTCTTGCCCGAAACACGGACGACTTCAGCCTCATCATAGACGACGGTGACTAGGCGCGAATCCTGCGCCATTGCCGGGGCGGTGATAAGCGGGCTGAACGCCAAAGCCAATGCCACCAAGGGGAACCGGAGTGTCGGCGCGCGGGTCATTTACGGGTCTCCATTTTGCGCAATGTTGCTGGGCGGAAACGGTTGCCGATCCCGCGCGTGCGCGAAGTTGTTGGGCCTAGCGGGGCGCTTTGCGTGCCGCCTGAACTGGTTGCGTACACCTTTGTCGTGCGCGCTGTACCGCCACCAATAGCACCCGCGCCGGTATCATTGGCAGCCTGCGCGGCGGTGATATTGGGCATGTCGATCCGTCGCTGCGCAGGCGCGCTCACCACCGGCGCGATTTGCGTTGCATGATTGTCCGCCGCGCCCACTTGCGCCGCTGGCGCAGGCGTTGCCACATCAACAGCTCTGCTTTCCTCTTTCGTCTGAGCAAAGCCGAACACTTGCCAGCCTGCCACCATGTTGGTCGCGACCTTTAACGTCATGAACATGAGCGCAACGTGGACAGCTCCTATCAAAAAGAACGCCATCGCGGCTTGCTGATCGATCTCTCCCGGAACAGCGACAAGTGCGGAAAGGATCGGCACCGCAAGCTCTAGCATGATTGATCCGCCAAGCACCGCGAACAGCGGCGTCAGCGCAAGCATCACTAGCCCTTTAAGCCAGCCGACAAACAATCCGCGTGTGCCATTGAATAACGCCATCACTACAAAGATCGGGCCGAGAGCGACGAGCAATGCCAAGCCAATGCGTGCTGTCACCAGCAATCCAACCGTGCCGAGCAATAGCAGCATCGCGCCCAGCCACATCATTCCGGGCGGGGAGAATGCATCAATATCCGTCTGCCCCGTGCTGGCTTCTTGCACGGCGAGAAACACCACATCGAGTTTTGCAGCAAAGGTTTGCGTTGCCGAACCGTCGTTATCAGTCAGCACGCCTGCAAGCCAATCTGGTCCGCCAACCGCAAGGTTCCAGACGACGCTTTGATAAGCAACCCAGCTGGTAACAAACGTCAGCACCAGACCAATGGTAAGGATGCGCGGAGTAAGCGCACGAATGCTAAGGTTAGACCGTCCGATCAACAGGCTGATGCCGAAAAACGCGACATAAAGCGTAAGCAGAATGGTCAGCACAGTCGCGAGCGACCCGCCTGAGGCAAACATGCGGCCAAAGGCATCGCTCGTCACTTCATTGGCGACACAATCGACCGCCGTCAGTGCAGCGGCGACGCCTGTGCCCATATTCTCGGCAATTGTATCGCAATTCGCGCTCATTCGGCCGCCTGACGCATGGCTTGTGCATTGTCAGAGGCAAGGTTTGGACCATCAGGCCAAGGGTTGTTGGTGAGCGCCGGATACCAATCTTCCGGCTTGTCGCCCACCGCTTCGCGCAGCAGATCAAGGCGGCGCACCGCGCTTTCACGGCCAGACAGAACGGTCAGCACTTCGGGCGCACCTGATAAATCGAGGCGCACAACGACGCTGGCATCGGGCTGACGCACTAGGAAGCAACGCGAATGCGCAGGCAAAGTGCGGATCAACGCGAGTTCGTGATCGGTCAGTCCAAAGCCATCGCAATAATCCTCTGGCCGGGCGCGGCTATTGGGCATGAAGATCATGGTGGCAGTCTGTTCGACCAATGCGGTTGAGATGCGGCTTTCCAGCGCGTCTCCAGCGGATTGCGTCGCAAAGCCGACGAGCGCATTGCGTTTACGCAAAGTCTTCAGCCAATCGCGAATGCGCGCGGCGAAAACCTCATCGTCGAGCGCTTTCCAGCCTTCATCAATCAGGATCATGGTCGGTTGACCATCGAGCCGTTCATCAATGCGGTGGAACAGATACATCATCGTCGGCGTGCGCAGACGCGGATTTTCAAGCAGCGCAGTCATATCGAAACCGAGCACGCGCTGGTCGAGATCGAGCAGGTCCCGTTCATTATCAAAAAGCCAGGCGTGTTCGCCGCCCTGTTCAACCGCAGTGCCGATCCATGCTGACAGTCGATCCGCTAAATCGCCCGGTTGAGGGCGTTTGGCCCCGGCAAGCAATTCTTTGAAATGGCGCAAACGGCGCAGACCGGCATCGTTCGAATATGCAGCATCAACAGCGGCGCTGATCGTCGCAAATTCCTCCGGCCCGTCAGCATCGAGCAAAACAGATAGCCAATCGCGCAAGAACGCTTTGTTGGTCGGCGTATCGGGCAATGCCAGTGGGTTAAAACCCGTTGGCTCGCCCGGGCAAATCCGGTCATACCGCCCGCCGATCCCGCGCACGAACAGCTCTGCCCCGCGATCCTTGTCAAACAGGATGGTGCGGGGTCGGAACTTTTGCGCTTGCGCGGCGAGGAAGTTCATCACCACGGTCTTACCTGAACCCGACGGCCCGATGACAGAGAAATTGCCCAGATCACCGTGGTGGAAGTTGAAGAAGAACGGCGTCGCGCTGGTTGTTTCCAGTAGCGTGACAGCATCACCCCAATGGTTGTCAGCGGCCTGCCCTAGGGCAAACCCATGGAAACTGCCAAAGCTCGCCATATTGGCTGAGGAAATTAGCGCGCGGCGCACAATATAATCCTCATTGCCCGGGAATTGTGCCCAAAACGCAGGCTCCAAATTGGTATCTTCACGCACCGCAATCGCGCCAGTATCCGCCAAGGCTGCACCGCAAGCTGCGGCCGCATCATCAAGCCGGTCGAGCGAGCGCTCGCGCACCAGAACGGTGAGGTGGTGATCGCCAAAGCCGACCGCGCCATTGCCCAGCGCATCGCGCGCCGCCATCATATCGGAACGCTCAGCCGCTGCGTCCTCATCAACCGAACGCGAACGCCGCAATGCCAAATCAATACGCTCGCGAGCGGTCGTCCGCTCGTTCGGAGCATAACTTTCCGTCACGATCATCTCATACGGCAGGCGCAGCAAGCCATCGAGCAGGCCCGGCGATGTCGCCTCTGGATAATCCTTTAGACCAAGGATCGCGGAAAAATCTGGCTCGCCAGAACCGCGTTGCTCCATCGCATCAATGCCAAAGCTTGCGCGGCGATATGGCAGCATATGGCCAATATCAGTATCTTCTGCCGGGCGCCGCACCGGGCGCATCTCACCATTATAGAGCGCAGACAGCAGCTCCAGCATTTCTGAATTGCTGCCGTCACCGCTAGGGGCATCGTAATCCGCAAGCACGCTTGCGCCATAAGCTGAAAGCGAGGCGACAAGGCCAGTTGCTGCGGCTTTCAAGCTGCGCACATCCTTGGGGTCAGCTTCAAGATCGCGCCGCCCTGCGCGGCTGAACATCTTGGAGAATTTCTCCGCCAGGCCGGCTTTACCCCGCGCAGGACGACGGATCAGCGTAACGAACTGGTCGTTTATGAACAACGAGCCGCCAGCCAAGCGTTCCTTCCAGCGCGCATCAATATGGCGTGAAAGCGGGTCAGCAAACTCTGCGTCCAGCTCAACCTCTACCTGACGGCGAATAACGTGATGATACAGCACAAAGCGCGCATCAAGCGTTGACCGCAGCATCACTTCGCGGGTTGCGGCATGGGCATTCAGCGCGCCAGAATCTTCGGTTTCAAACAACAGGCCTGGCACTTGAATTGCAGTCATGACTGAACCATCGCGCAGCAGCACGGCGCTCTCATCGATCAACCGCTCATAGGGCAGACGATCGCCAGCCAGCGCTTCCTTCGCGCTCCAGCTTGCTGCTCCAATCCATTTGACCATACCGGGCCCTCCTTATGAGGCCTGCTTCGTATCTTTAGGGTGCGTAGCTGTTGCAGCCCCAATGTTTGTAATTCTTCACGCGCGGGCATTTTGACACTTTAGTGATCCAAAGGTCGAAAATGCGCGGCTCACGCAGCGACGAGAAATATCCGATCACATGCACCACGGCGGGCACAATCATGATCCACCAGTTTTTGAGGATCAAAAAAGCAATCGTCGTCACCATCAGATTGATGATGAAAAAGTTCATCGTCACCCCGGCAAACATTTGCGGCCGAGTGAGTGCGCGATGGACGGGATGGCGGGTGAGATTGCTCATGACTATGCCTTATGCAGCCGCCGATTGAATGCCGGCGACAATCGTTGATGCACCGAACAGGATGAATACGCCGATAATAACCGTCGCGCCAAAGCGCCAGTTCATCCGGCCCGTCAGCATCATGAAGCCAACCGCAGCGACAGCCATAACCGCAATCGCGGTGGCGACATTGCCAAGCAGCGTCCCTTGCAACCAGCCTAGCGCCGCCACGATTGGGCCAGAGCCTTGCGGATCGGCAACCTGTTGCTGTGCGAAAGCGGTGGCCGGCGCTATCAGCAATACAAAAGCTGCGGCAATGCGCGCAGCCAATGCGGCAGTTGATTGAATAAGTCGCGAAATCAAAGTGTTCATCAAATGTCTGCTTTTTCCAAGAACGATTATGATCTATCGCTGATAGGCGATTGTTTCAGGACGGGAATATCCAGCCAAGCGCCCCATAATGGCGGCGACATAATTGCGGGTCTCACGAATGTTAGGAATGCCATTGGCGCGAATGACGCGGCCCGGCCCAGCATTGTAAGCGGCGAGCGCTTTTTCCAAGTTCCCGTCAAACCGGTCTAACTGTTCGCGCAGATAGCGTGCGCCGCCTTCCAAGTTTTGCATGGGATCATCAGGATCAACGCCCAGATAGCGCGCCGTACCCGGCATCAATTGCGCAAGCCCCCTTGCACCAGCATGTGAGACGGCATTGGGACGCCACCGGCTTTCCTGCCACACAAGCGCTTCGATCAGAGATGGGCTGAGATCATATCGAGCGGCAAGTTCATGAACTTTGGGCGCAAAAGCAGCAGGAATGGTCGCGGCGTGATAACGCGTATCCGCTACAATCATCTCTGGCACAATGATGTTGTCAGGATTGGAGGCATCGATTGTGCCCTGCACTCCGGCAGGCACAACAGAGGCACGATCACCCGCAATCCAGCGAGCGCCGTCTTCACCGATTTCCATCACGTCTGCCCGCGCCGGAGCAGAGGCAAGAAGCAGCGCGGCAGCCACGCCGATCAGCCCTGTTCGTGCTGCAATCATCAATCCCTCCATCATGCCCCAACATTCATCTCGAATGACAAGCTGGTGACAACTGGCACAACCTACATGCACCATGCCCAATCTTTGCGTAGCAACTATGGTCAACACATATGGTTAAAAGCAAGTTAGGTTTTGAGGGAAAAATTGCAGTCGCGCGACCCAAATCGCCGAATTCCGGCATCGTTCGGGGTGAAACGTTCCAATTTCTCGCTGAGTAACCACGCCATATTGGCGCGGAGCATCCCGCCTATTGCGGCGTGCAGCAAAACCACCCGTGTAGACCCGCTTCACGGCTCGCAGACAGAAACCTGCGACATCGGCGGCATCGGCATACCCATCGCGGTTGGGAATTTCGGCCGATAGGGGCCTTCCAAAGCCGCGCGCTCTTCCCCGCTCAAATCAATATCAAGCGCGGCCACTGCATCATCGATGTGATGCGGTTTGCTCGCGCCGATAATCGGAGCAGCGACAGATGGCTTCGTAAAATGCCATGCTAGGCCAACGCTTGCCATTTTGGCACCGCGTGTCTGAGCGATCTGATCCAGCGCATCGATAATCGCATGGTCCGTTGCATCGGCATCATCATAGATGCGTTTGCCCACTCCATCAGTCTGGCTGCGCACCGTCTGTTCGCCAACGGGACGTGCCAACCGCCCGCGCGCAAGTGGGCTCCATGGGATCACGCCGACTTCCTCGGCCTCACACAGCGGCAGCATCTCACGCTCTTCTTCTCGATAGATCAAGTTGAGCTGGTTCTGCATCGAAATGAACCGGGTCCAACCGTTCGCGCGCGCGGTCTCCTGCGCTTTGGCAAATTGCCAAGCGAACATGGTCGATGCGCCGATATAGCGCGCCTTGCCCGCCTTCACGATCTCGTGGAGCGTCTCCATCACCTCTTCAATCGGAACATTGTCGTCCCAGCGGTGGATCTGAAACAGATCGACATAATCCATGTCCAGCCGCGTCAGGCTATCATCAATCGCTTGGATCAGGCTTTTACGAGAAAGACCGCCAGTGTTGGGCGCATTACGCCACGGGCCATGCGCTTTGGTCGCCAGCACAATCTCATCCCGGCGCGCCATTTCGCGCAGCAATTTGCCCGTAATTTCCTCAGACGTTCCACCCGCATAGATATTCGCTGTGTCGAAGAAGTTGATCCCCGCCTCAAGCGCGTGACGAAAAAATGGACGGCTCTCGTCCTCACCCAGCAGCCAATCGCCGTGCCAGCCCTTGGTTTTGTCTCCATAGGTCATGCAGCCAAGGCACAGGCGAGATACCATCAGGCCAGAGCGGCCAAGGCGGGTGAATTTCATCTGCGTGTCCTTAGGAAAGAGTGAGACCGCCATCCACGATCAAGGTCTGCCCGGTCATATAGCTTGATAATGGCGACGCGAGGAACAGCGCTGCACCGGCCATGTCATCGGGCGTGCCCATGCGGCGCAGCGGGATGGATTTAAGCGCGCCTTCGCGCCGCTCAGAGTGCTCCGTGATGGCAGCGGTCATCTTGGTCGGGACAAAACCGGGCGCAATGCCGTTTACGCGGATACCGTCGCGCGCCCATGCTTCGCCCAGACTTTTGACCATGCTGACAGCCCCCGCTTTCGATGCGGCATAGGCAGGGTTGCCCATCGCCGCGCCAAATCCAGCGACCGAGCTGACGATGATCAGCGCGCCGTCTTTGTCAGCCAGACCAGAATGAAACGCGCGGGCGCAATCAGCGATCGAATTTAGGTTGACGCCGATCACATCGTCCCAGCCTTCTCGCTCAAATTCTTGCCTGCCATAGCGCACGATCCCTTGGCTCAGCACCAGCACATCCGGCTCACCAGTCACGTCAGGCAAATGCTTCACCGCATCGCGGTTGGTCACATCAAGCTGATGGTAAGTAAGACCGGTGAAGTCGCTGTCCTCAGCTTCCAGATAATCACCTTCATCAGGGCGCGTGCCGGTAACATGCACCGTCGCCCCGCGCGCACGAAATCCATGCGCGATGCCATTGCCGATCCCGCTTGATCCGCCGATCACGAGCACGGTCTTCGCAGAAAAATCCAATGGGTCGGTCATGGCCTTCTGTCCTTTTAACGCGCGCTCAGATTGAGCGGCTGACGACTTCCTTCATGATTTCACTGGTTCCGCCGTAGATGCGCTGAACCCGCGCATCACGCCAGAGCCGGGCAATCGGGTATTCGTTCATATAACCAGCTCCCCCATGCAATTGGAGGCAGGCATCGACGCATTCCCATTGCATTTCGGTGTGCCAAAGCTTGGCAGCGCTCGCTTCATCAGTAGTAAGCTCGCCTGACAGGTGACGGGTTATGGCCCAGTCAAGATGCGCCCAGCCGACTTGCAGTTTCGCCTGCAATTCCGCCAGAGTGAATTTGGTGTTCTGAAACTCGAAAACGGTGCTGCCAAACGCCTTGCGGTCCTTCGTGAATTTCACCGCTTCATCGAACGCCCGCTGCGCGCCAGCCTGCGCGCCAACAGCAATGGAGAGACGTTCTTGCGGCAACTCTTCCATCAGATGCACAAATCCGCTGCCCTCGCCGCCCAGAATGTTCGTTTTGGGCACGCGGCAGTCAGCAAAGAACAGCTCTGACGTGTCAGCGGAATGTTGCCCGATCTTGTCGAGATTGCGCCCGCGTTCAAAGCCCGGCGTTCCAGCATCAACCAGAACCAACGATGTTCCTTTCGCACCCATGCTCGGATCGGTCTTTGCAACGACGATCACTACATCGGCATTCTGGCCATTGGTGATATAGGTCTTCGATCCATTTACGACCAAGTGATTGCCATCCTCAGCCGCCGTGGTGCGGATGCCTTGAAGATCGCTGCCCGTCCCCGGCTCCGTCATCGCAATGGCCGTGATGATATCGCCGCTGATCATGCCCGGCAGATATTTCGCCTTCTGCTCAGCGCTGCCCAGCCGTTCAAAATAATTGACCGTGATATCGTTTTGCAGCGTAAATCCGGCAGAGCTGCCCATGTAAGAAAGCTCTTCTGCGAGCACGCAGTTGAATCCAAAATCTAAACCCAGTCCGCCGTTCTCTTCAGAGACAGTGGGGCACAACATTCCTGCATCGCCCAAGGCCTTCCAAGCGGACCGCGGAACGATTCCCTCTTCCTCATGACTGTCTAGATGCGGCTCCATATGTTCGGCAAACACTTTGCGAACAGTGTCACGAAAAGCCGCATGATCATCATTATAAGCGGTGCGGCTGGCTGTATTGAGCATTGATGGTTTCTCTCTCCGGTGCGAAATCAAGTTGTCTTTTGCAATTCATGGCGCGCGGCGCGTTTTTGTAAAGCCTACATCGTACCCACGCACCTAAGAAATACGAACATCAGGCGCTCGGTCCTTGCAAATTGACGTGGCGGCACGCACATGCGCTTTCACATGCACTCGCGCACTCACACAGAATATCGCTCCGGCTCTAACCCGCGCATCTTGCGCGATGCAATGGGCACGTTTGCGACCGGGGTGACGGTGGTAACCTCGCTCGGCGATAATGGTGAGCCTGTGGGACTGACCGCAAACAGCTTTACCTCGGTCAGCCTTGATCCGCCGCTGCTGCTGGTGTGCCCGGCTCGCAGCGCATCGACGACGGAAGCATTGGAATCTTGCGAACACTTCGCCGTCAATATCTTGCGCAGCGAGCAAGAGCATATCTCAACTCTGTTCGCGACTAAGGGCACGGATCGCTTTTCCGAAATTGAGTTCGACACCAGCGAAAACGGCGTGCCAATCATCCATGATGCGCTGGCGAATTTTGAATGCCGCACGCACGCATTACATGAAGGCGGCGATCACTTAATCTTGATCGGTAAGATTACGCGCGCGCGCTTCACATCCGACCATGAGCCGCTGCTCTATTATCAAGGTCGTTATCGCGGCATTCGGGAGGAGTAATTCTGAGGCCAGAGTGGATGCGGCAAGATACGCCGCGATCCGTTCCCCGATTAGCCTACGAACGCGCGCTCAATCACAAACTGGTTCGGCTGCGAATTGCTGCCTTCGGTAAAGCCGCGCTCTTCCAGATCAGCGGCGTGATCTTTAATCATCGCCATGCTCCCGCACAGCATCACGCGGTCCTCATTCGGCACAAAATGTTTTGGCCCGCTGCTTTTTTCGAACAGCTTTCCATTGTCGATCAAAGTGCCGATGCGCCCGGTGGTGTGAAATTCTTCACGCGTCACAGTTGGCACATAATGAAACCGCGCACGGTCTTCGTCTTCGAGCAGAGGATCGCCTTCAAGCTGGCTTTCCAGAAGCTCGCGATAGGCCAATTCTTCCACCTGACGAACCGAATGCACGACGAAAATCTCATCGTAGAGATTGTAGATTTCAGGATCACGAACAAGGCTCATAAAGGGCGCAAGCCCCGTGCCGGTTGACAGCATGAACAGGCGTTTTCCGGGCAGCAGCGCGTCTGTGACAAGCGTGCCTGTCGGCTTTTTGCCAAGATAGATCGGATCGCCGACCTTAATGTGCTGAAGCTTTGACGTGAGCGGTCCGTCTTGCACCTTGATTGATAGAAATTCGAGTTCCTCAGCATAGCTAGGGCTGGCCATTGAATAAGCGCGCAGCAGCGGCTTACCATTGTCACCGGGCAGGCCGATCATCACGAATTCGCCAGAGCGGAACCGGAACGACGATGGTCGAGTGCAGCGCAAAGTGAACAGACTGTCCGTCCAGTGGTGGACATAAGTGACGGTTTCTACGGATAGCGCACCGCTTTCGGTGAATTGGTCGCGGTCAAGAATAAGCTCGGTCAAATCGGGCCTCGGTCAAATCATTTGGGATGGCCGGGCGCGCGGTGCGGCAGGGCCATGGCGCGGAATGCGCATTGAACTGTTGGGCGGGGATTTGGCGGTTCCAGCCAGTTTCTTCAAGACAGTTTAGCGTTTCGCCTTGAAAGCGCGCCTTGCCAGTATCGAAGCGAACATCGCAAATCGGCTTGCGTCACGCAAACTGCTGCGCCAATTACAGCGCCCATGATCCTCACAATCTCTACCATTACCGACGAAGCCGCACTGGCGGCCATTGCTAGCCAATTGCAGGCGCTTTCGTGGGTGGATGGCCGCGAAACGGCGGGCGCGACTGCAAAAACGGTCAAAGATAACAGTCAGGCCGTTATGAACGATCAGGCAGGACAAGCGCTGCGCGAGACCATACTGCCGCACATCACGCAAAACCCTGTTCTGCTCTCCGCCGCACGGCCTCGGCGGTTCTCGCATTTTTTAGTGAGTAAGACAGAAAACGGCGGGAGATACGGCGCCCATATCGATAACGCTTTGATGGGCGCTGGCGAAGGGCGGATGCGAAGCGATCTGTCGTTCACGCTCTTTCTGTCGCCGCGCGAGAGCTATGAAGGCGGCGAATTGGTCATCCATAGCTCCGGCGGCACGCAGGAAATTGCCGGAGAGCCGGGCCAATTGGTGCTCTATCCCTCCAGCAGCATTCACGAGGTTCGCCCTGTTACCTCGGGAGAGCGTCATGTCTGCGTTGGCTGGATAGAAAGCCTGATTGCTGACGGCGCGAAGCGCGAGTTACTGTTCGATCTCGACAACACTCGCGCCACTTTGCGCGCAGCAGGCAATGTCGATCCCGCAGCTATGCTGACGCTTGATAAAAGTATCGCCAATCTAACCCGGATGTGGGCCCGCCCCTAGCGGGCGAGCTTGCACATTATCGTCAATTCCAGCCTGCACGGTCGAAGATTCGCACCGCTTGCGGTTGGTTCTTGCCAATCTCAGCCGCATTCAGCGTATCGGGATTGAACACCCCTAGACTTTCAACAGCAGACGATGCTTGAACCTCGGCAACCGCTGGGTATTCGTTGTTCCCATTGGCGAAATATTTCTGGGCTTGCTCCTCGGTGAGATATTCGAGGAAACGGATCGCGTTTTCACGGTTTGGCGCATTCTTCAGCACCCCGCCTCCGCTGATATTAATATGTGTGCCGGTTGTGTTCTGATTGGGAAAAATCACTCCGATGGCATCGAGCAGTTCGGGGTTCTCTGCATCTTCTGCCGCATATCGCGCGAGGTAATAGGAATTGACGATCGAAATGCGGCATTCGCCAGAGGCAACAGCTTCGATTTGCGCCGTGTCATTGCCCTGCGGATCGCGCGCAAAGTTCGCGACGACGCCGCGCGCCCAACTCGTCGCTGCCTCTTCGCCTTGATTGGCGATGATGCTGGAGAGCAGCGAGATGTTGTAAATGTTGGATGACGAGCGCACGCAAATCGCCCCGCGTAGCTCCGGATCGGTCAGATCAGCGTAATCGCTCAGACCTTCGGGCTCGCCAGCGGCTTTGTTGTAAATAATGACGCGCGCTCTGGTTGATAGGCCGAACCACAGTCCATCAGGATGCCGCAAATATTCAGGCAGCCGCGCATTGAGCAGATCGGAATCGACCGGTGACAACATGCCCGCTTCTTCCGCGCGCCACAGCCTGCCAGCGTCTACCGTCACCAACAAGTCAGCGGGTGAAAACTCACCCTCACTCTGGACTCGCTCAATCAAGGCATCTGCGCCGGCTTCGATGCGATTGACCTGAATGCCAGTTTCACGCGTGAAATTTTCGTAAAGCGCCAAGTCAGTGTCGTAATGGCGCGAGGAATAAAGGTTTACCTCGCCGGTGATTTCAACGTCTTCAATCGCTTGGTCATTTTCAGAAGTGGGGGCACAAGCTGCCAACGCGCCAGCGACAGCCGCGATAAGCGCGCCGCGCGCAAAATTCATAGTCATTCGTATTTCCTTGAAATATCTTATTGCGAATGATTAGCAATATAGGCTGATTACGCAAGCGCCATCTCGTGGAACTCCAAAAGGCCAACCTTATCAGCCTATTCTCTGATCTAGTCTGCTGCAGGGGCTGCGGGAAAGGCGAGAATGCTCGATCGTTTTGGCTGCACGGCGATTCGCGAGCCAATTGTCAGGCCAGCAGCATCCTCGCTTTCGACCGTCAGCTGCGCACCGCTATCGCTTACAAGAACCATCTGCTGAGCCGCGCCGGTGCGACGAATATCCCGCACCACCAGCCCGCCGGCCTTAAGCTCTTCCAAGTCGAACCCATCAGCACGCAAAAGCAATTCCAAATGCACGCTGTCCGGCGGATCGCCAGCAAGCGCCTCCAGCGGCCAAAGGCCGAAATCGCTTTGCAATCCGCCTTCAACCCGCTTAGCGGCAATCACTTGAGCGCCGCCAAATATCGCCCCAACAGAGGCGCTGCTAGGCGTATCATACAGTTCATGTGGCGTGCCAAATTGCGCAATCTTGCCGCGATCCATCACTGCGATCCGATCACCAATGTCCAGCGCTTCTTCTGGGTCATGCGTGACCATAATCACCGTCGCCCCGCGATCGCGTAGCAATACGCGGCATTCGCGCCGCAAATTCTTGCGCATTACTATATCTACGCTGGCAAAGGGTTCATCCATCAACAGCACCTGCGGCTCAGGTGCCATAGCCCGCGCCAAGGCCGCGCGCTGTTGCTGCCCGCCAGAAAGCTCATGCGGATAGCGCCCGCCCATCCCGGCAAGGCCTACCCGGTCCAGCCATTCGTTCACTTCCGCATCGCGGATTGCGCTTTTAGCCAATCCAAACGCCACATTTTGCGCAATTGTCATATGCGGAAACAGCGCGCCATCCTGAAACACCAGCCCCACCGGGCGCTTCTCAGGTGGCGGAAAATGCCTGTTATCGGCCAGCAATTCGCCATTCAAATGCACGCTTCCGTGCTGAACCGGCAAAAGACCAGCGATAAGATTTAGCAAAGTTGACTTGCCACAGCCCGACGATCCAAGCAGACAGGTGATCTCTCCTTGGGGCGCTGTGAAGCTTATGTCATACAACGCCCTGTTAGCACCGTAAGCATGGGCGATATGGCGAAATTCGAGGCTCAAATCTCAGTCCCGGACCAGTTGTGGTGAGCCGCCTTAGGCTCAATGCTTTGCCGCGCGCAACCGGCAATGGCGATAGCGCATCGCCCTTTTCTGCTGTGAGGGCTCTCGAGTTTTGGACCATTGGCGCGTGGTTGATCGCTGCGCTGGCCGCCATTCCGATCATCACAATCGTGATCTCGGCGCCAGCGGGCGGGTTTGACGCGCTCGCCGACATGGCCACCAGCATTCTGCCAAAATACCTCGTCAACACCAGCGCGCTGATGGTGACGACGGGGTTGCTAACCGCGCTCATCGGCATTGGCACAGCATGGCTCGTTAGCGCTGCCCGCTTTCCCGGCCGCCGCGTGCTGGCCTGGGCATTAGTGCTACCTTTGGCTGTGCCTGCTTACATTGCCGCTTATATCTATGCCGATCTGCTAAGCGTTACCGGCCCGGTTCAGGAAACCCTGCGCGCGATGACTGGCTGGCAAATTGGCGCGTATGACTTTCCGCAAATTCGATCTCTTCCTGGCGCTGCATTCATCCTTGCCATCGTTCTATATCCCTATGTGTACCTGCTCGCGCGCGGAGCTTTTGCCGCGCAAAGCCTTGGGCAATTCCGGGCAGCGCGCAGCCTTGGCGCGGCTCCTACGCGCGCGTTTACCCAAATAGCCCTGCCCGCTGCGCGCCCAGCGATTGCGGGCGGACTGGCGCTGGTTTTGATGGAAACCCTTGCTGATTTCGGGGTCGCGGAATATTTTGCCATCCCTACGTTCAGCACCGGTATTTTCCGCAGCTGGCTGGCGATGGGTGACAAGCAATTGGCGCTGAAACTGGCGGGCTTTATGCTGTTGTTCGTGATCGCGCTGGTCGCATTGGAAGCCAGCAGCCGCCGCGGCCGGACCGACACAAAGGATGCAGCCACAGCCGATGAAGCGTTGATCGATCTAACGCCCGTCCAGCGATGGCTCGCGGCATTTGCTTGTGCGCTACCAGTGCTCATTGGCTTTGGTATTCCGGCGCTGCACCTTGTGTTTCTCGCGTTAGATGTTGGCGACCAAATTGGGGCGAGCAATTTGTGGGATTACACGCGGAACAGCCTGTTCTTAGGGCTTTCAGCGGCGATCGTCTGCGTCATCGCAGCCTTGCTCCTGACCTTCGCGCAGCGCCGCTCTGCCAGCCGCGCGACGAGCGCCGCAATCCGCGTCGCAACCCTTGGCTATGCGCTGCCCGGCGCGCTGCTTGCGGTGGGATTGCTCGCACCGCTGGGCGCTTTTGACCAAGCGATAACGCGCTTTTCAAGAGACACTTTCGGCGGCACCCACGGCCTGTTGCTGACCGGTACGGCTGCGATCCTGATCTATGCTCTGTCGGTACGGTTTCTCACCGTGGCATTCAATTCAGTGAGCGCAGGGTTTGCCAAAGTGCCGCCATCGCTTGATGCTGCTGCCCGCTCGCTCGGAGCATTTCCGGGCAAAGTCGTTTGGCGCATTCACTTGCCGCTTCTAGCCCCCAGCATCGCCGCCGCCGCCGCACTGGTGTTTATTGATACTCTGCGTGAATTGCCCGCGACGCTGATCTTGCGCCCGTTCAACCTCGAAACACTGGCGACCCGCGTCTATCGCTTGGCAAGTGATGAAAAGCTAGCCGAAGCCTCCACCGCCAGTCTGATCATCCTTGCTGCTGGCCTGATCCCGGTCTTGATGCTGAACCGAGCAGCGAAACGCTAAAGTCTTAACTGTCAGGCAAAATTGTCACTTTTGCTTGTTCAACCTTCCTCGACCGTTCAATAGGTAGCCAATGGCACGCTTTCCTTTCTCCGCCATCGTCGGCCAAGACGAGATGAAGCAAGCCCTTCTGATTGCGGCGATTGAGCCTGCAATTGGTGGGGTAATGGTGTTCGGCGACCGGGGCACTGGCAAATCAACCGCTGCGCGCGCACTTGCTGGGCTTTTGCCGCCGATCCCAGCGGTTGAGGATTGCCGCTACGGCTGCACAGGAGAGCAGCGAGGCACTTGCCCAGACCCTTGCACATCGGGCCGAGTGCGCAAGCGTGCCGTACCATTCGTCGATCTGCCACTGGGCGCGACCGAGGATCGGGTGATCGGCGCGCTTGATTTGGAAAAAGCTCTGCGCGCTGGCGAGAAGAGTTTTGAGCCGGGATTGCTGGCAAAGGCGCACCGCGGGTTCCTCTACATCGACGAGATTAACCTGCTCGAAGATCATCTGGTCGACTTGCTGTTGGATGTGGCCGCATCGGGAGAAAATGTGGTCGAGCGCGAGGGGCTATCGGTCCGCCACCGCGCGAAATTCGTACTGATCGGCAGCGGCAACCCAGAGGAAGGCGAGCTTCGCCCGCAATTGCTCGACCGGTTTGGTTTATCAGTTGAAGTCAGCACTCCAACCGAAATTGATCAGCGAGTTGAAATCATGCGGCGCTGCGGAGAGCAGGAACGCGATGCGCACGCTTTTGCTGAAAGCTGGGCGGGTGAAGAAGATAAAATCCTGCGCAAAGTGGCTCGCGGGAAGAGCAAGCTCGCGAAAATGGAAACCCCCGACGCGATTATGCAAGACGCCGCAGAACTGTGCATGGCAGTGGGCGCAGATGGCCTGCGCGGTGAGTTGACGCTGATGCGGGCAGCACGGGCAGAGGCTGCGCTTGCGGGCGCAAAAGCTGTGCAGCGCAAGCATTTGATCGCAGTCGCGCCGTCGGCATTGCGGCATAGATTGCGCCGCGATGTGCTGGATGAAACAGGCTCAACCGTGCGCATTGCCCGCGCGATTGACGAATTGTTCGGATGAACGCGGCTGCAACGGCAAGTGATCCGCTCGCCGATGCGCTGCTAGCGGCCCGGCTGTTTCTGATTTCTCCGAAAACTCTGGGCGGAATGCAATTGCGCGGCGGTGGGCCGATGCGCGATGCTTTGCTCAATGCTATCCGGGATGCTGGCACGCGGCTGCGCCGACTGCCCGCTCATGTCGATGATGAGCGGCTGCTTGGCGGAGTGGACATAGCCGCGAGCCTCGCAAGCGGCCGCGCGGTGCATCAGCGCGGCATTCTGTCCGAAGCGGCAGAGGCTGGCGCGACCTTGCTGCTACCTATGGCAGAGCGGATGAGGGATGCGCTCGCCGGGCGGTTGGTCCAAGCGTTCGAGACTGATGCGAGCGCTGCGCCGCATGGTTGGATTCTTCTCGACGATGGAATCGAAGCCGAGGAAAGGCCTCCCCGCACAATGCTGGAGCGGACGGCCTTCCATTGTGATCTTTCGCAGTCCGAATGGCGAGACAGCGTGGAGCTACCCAAGGCAGCCAAGTCCACCACGCCGGCCGATGTTGCTGCGCCTGATGCAGCTTCGCTCACCGCGCTCGCAAACACTGCCGCTGCGCTTGGCGTGGACGGCCTCCGGCCACTGATATTCGTGCAAGAGGTAGCCCGGGCCAATGCGGCCCTTGAGGGCCGGAAGACCATCGCAGAGAGGGATTTGACCGTCGCCGTGCGGCTCGTTCTAGCGCCGCGCGCCACCCAATTCCCTCAGACCGAAGATGAGAGTGCCGAGCCGCCCGAACAAAGCAATGATCCAGCGCCAGACAATGACACGCAGGAGAATACCGATCCGGGTGATCGCGCGCTGGAGGACATATTGGTCGAAGCCGCTGAAGCTGCCATTCCCGCTGACCTGCTCGCGCAGCTCTCAAGCGATAAGGCGAAACGTGCGGCACAAAGCAGCGGTACTGGGCAAAAGCGCAAATCCGCCCTGCGCGGCAAACCGCTGGGTACGCGGCCCGGCCTGCCGCGTGGCGGCGCGCGCCTTGCGTTGATCGACAGTCTGCGGGCGGCTGTTCCTTGGCAACCTTTGCGCCGCCGAGAATTGGGTAGGGAAATAGATGAAGCTGGCGCAAACGAGCAGATCATCATGCGCAGGGAAGACTTGCGGGTAAAGCGCTTTGAAGAACGCGCAGGCCGGGTCACGATTTTTTGCGTCGATGCCTCTGGCTCTGCCGCAGCTGCGCGTCTGGCCGAGGCAAAGGGCGCCGTCGAACTCATGCTGGCGCAGGTATATGTTACACGCAGCGAAGTGGCTCTGATCGCCTTTCGCGGAGAGGGTGCGGAGTTGTTGTTGCCCCCCACCCGATCACTCACCCGAGCACGGCGCGCCTTGTCGGAACTGCCCGGTGGCGGCGGTACACCGCTGGCAAACGGGCTGACGATGGCCCGCGATCTGGCCGACATGATCGCTGCGCGCGGACGCACGCCAAGCCTTGTTGTCCTCACCGATGGTCGCGGCAATATCGCTGCTGATGGCTCACCCGGTCGCAAGCAGGCCGGTGCAGATGCCGATGCCGCCGCCAAAGCAATCCTACACAGCGGGTACGAGGCGTTGGTGATCGACATCGCCGCCCGGCCCGGGCCCCACGCGCCAGATCTCGCCGCATCAATGGGCGCACGCTTCCTCGCCCTGCCAATGGCGGATGCGAAAATGCTGCACGCGGCCGTTGCCGCTGCGACCGCTTCAGCCAACAAAGCCGCCGCATGAGCCGCGCGCTCGATTGGCAGCGCGATGGACTAATCTGGCCGCATCGCGCTAGCAGCACATTCGTGCGAGCAGGCGGTGCGCGCTGGCATGCACAGCAGATGGGGAGCGGCCCAGTGATCCTGCTGCTCCATGGCACGGGCGCATCGTGCCATTCTTGGCGCGACGTCATGCCGTCACTGGCTGAAAACTTCACCGTGATCGCACCGGACCTGCCGCGCCACGCCTTTACCAGCGGACACGGTCCAGAGACGATGGCGCTGCCCAGCATGGCCCGCGCACTCGGGCAATTGCTGGATGAGTTAAACGTTCAGCCTGATATGATTGTCGGGCATTCAGCCGGTGCCGCCTTGGCATTGCAAATCGCGCTCGACCGAAAGCTCGATATTCCCCTGATCGGCCTAAACGCGGCGCTGCGTCCCTTCCCCGGCTTGGCTGCGCAGCTCTTTCCAGCTTTTGCCAAAATGCTATTCGTCAATCCGCTGGTCCCGCGCTTGTTTTCTAAGAGCGTATCGCGGCGCGAGGATGCGGAGAAATTCCTCAGGCGCGCCACAAATTCGCGGATCGATGAGGCGGGTATGGCGTGTTATGCCGCGCTACTTGCTAACAGTCGCCACACGAAAGGCGCGCTGGCGATGATGGCAAACTGGGATTTGCCCGCGCTACAATCGCGCTTGCCATCCATCAAAAATCCTGTGCTGCTGGTCCATTCGGTACGCGATAAGGCCGTGCCCATCAGCGCCGCACGCGAAGCGGCTCAACTGCTTCCCAATGCTCGGCTCGAAGAGCTGCCGCAGCTTGGCCATCTTGCGCATGAAGAAGACCCCGAGAATGCCGCGCGCTTGATCGCCGCATTCGCCGATCTTCATGGTATAGGCTGCTAAGCGAACACGGGAGACAGCGATGGAAGGGCACAATTGGGGCTGGATCGAAATTGCGATGTTTTACGGGATCGCGCTAGGCTTTGCCGGGTGGCAATATTGGTCGGTCAGCAAATCGCTGGAGGAAGACCGCGCCAATCGCCGAGCGAAGGAGGCTAAGGAAGCTGCGAACGACCCCGTAGAAGACGCTGACTAGAACTTTCGACGCGGCATCCGAAACGGCAGCATGAACTGCACCACTGGCGAGGCGTAGCGGCGCAAGTCCAAGCTCTCCTGCACCGCAATTACTGGCTCTCCATAAATCCTCGAAGACACAGTAGAGCGAGCGTAAAACGGCGTATCTTCCCACGTTTTTACGACTTTCGCATCGCCGTGATCGGCACGGGTTCTGCGCTGAACCTGCCACTTTGAATTGGGCAAGCCCGCTACCATTGGCAGCTCTGCCTGTTCTGGAACACCGGCTTGATCAAAGCGGATCGCGCTAGCAAAACGCGAACCATCGGCCCGCTCTCCCTCGTAAGACACAACCGCCCCATCGGACAGATGCGCGCGAGACCAATGCCAAGACCGAAACCCCTCTTCGAGCGACTCGCTGCCGCGATTGTGATCGATATAGCCGCTACCGCTCCACGACAGATCGGGATCAGCCATTTCAACGACGACCCGCGCTCGCGGCGCAAGGCAATGCCAAATGTGCTTTTCTTCAGGGTCCAATGCGAAGCCAACTGGATTCAGCATCTCCGGCACAATCCGCACCCGCCCGCGAACTGGCCTACGCCATGGCACGCCTAGCCGCTTGTCACGCTCGATAATGTCAATCTCGAGCGCATCTCCTGTCCAGCGCATCGAACTTGGTCCGATGTTCAATTCCTTGGCATTGCGAGAGACATCTTCGGCCGGGCGTTCTGTCATCGCCCAACGCGATTGCGGACCATAAAGCGCAACGTTGAGCGATGAATGGTCCTCTGGATGGCCGCGCCCGCTGGCCTTGTAATAGGGTGAAAAAACGCTGCCGATAAAGGCAATGATTGTCAGGCCGTACTTCCCGTCGTCGCTGATCGCGTCGATGTACCACCAAGTATAGCACCCCGGTGGAACCGCCGCATCGAAGCGAGGTCCGAGCACAGTGTGTTCGCAGCCAGTTGCCCGCTTAATGCGGCCATGGGCACGCCGGCCCCCGGGTGCGTTGCCCCGCCCGCGCAATAAAGCCCCGGTATCTTGGTCTTGGGCCCTTGCCTCTGGAATGATGCCGCCCAACCGTGCGATGCCCGGCCGTACAGCGCTCCGCCTGTCGACGGGAACAATTTCCCCCAGTCTTCCGGTGTCGCCAGTTGATGCGGCATCGGGCTTTCCAGCTCCAGTCCGCAGCGTGTCAGACTGTTCCTCATCTGATCGGTGCATTGCGCGATCTCCTCTTGGGTGTAGCTGTAGATGTCGCCATTTGCTGGCGCGTTGACGATGATCTGAATGCGTTCACGCTTATCGCTCGGCGCTTGCGAGTATGCCGATGCGCCGCGATCTTGCGCGCAGACATAGGCGGTCGGATCACTTGGCATTTGGCCGCTGGCGATTTGTTGAAACTCGCGGGCGTAATCGGGTGAGAAAAACACATTGTGATGCTGCAAATCAAAGCCAGAGGCTTTGGCATGAGCAAACCACACGAAGGCCGATAGTGAGCGCTTGTGCGGCGGCATCTTGGCGACTGAGAGCGCGGCCCGTCCGCCAAATTTGCCAGACGAAAGCGCCGCTGGATCAGCATTGCAGATCACCCGGTCGGCTTCGATTTGTTCGCCAGAGACCAGACGCAATCCGCGCACCGCGCTTTTACTGGTCAGAATTTCGGCTACTGGCGTTTCAAAGCGATAGACCGCACCCTTGCTTTCACCCAGTTTGCGCAAGGCGTTGGCAAGCGCATTCATTCCGCCATCAATCAACCACACGCCGGTTGCCTCGACATGGGCTATCAGCATTAACGTGGCGGGCGCTTCAAACGGAGATGATCCGCAATAGGTTGAATAACGGCCAAACAATTGCCGCAGGCGCGGATCTTCAAAATGCTTGCCGAGCGCGTGCCACATACTCTCAAACGGCTTCATCGCCGCCATCTCTGGCAGCCGTGTCAGCCCAATTCGCGCCATCATCGGCAGCGGCGTGCTGGCCTTTGGTCCGCGCATGAACGGTTCGTTGAGCACATTATAGATGCGCGCTGCCTCTGCCCGGAAATCACGATAGCCCTGCGCCGCCTTGGTGCCTGCGAAATCGCCAATAGCAGCCTCGCTGCGCAGTGGATCAGCAAACAGATCAAGATGCCCGGTGTCATCCCACGCATGTCGCGCGATCACTTCGGCTCGTCGGACAGAGATATAATCATCGAGCCGCGTGCCGCATTCGCGAAAGATGCCGTCGAACACATCGCGCATGGTGAAAACCGTTGGACCGGCATCAATATGCTGACCATCAACCTCAATCCGGCGCGCTTTACCTCCGGTCCAGGCCTCTTTTTCGTAAACAGCGACTTGATGTCCACGCGCAGCAAGCAGAGCGGCGCTCGCTAGCCCACCTATTCCGCTTCCGATAATTGCGACTCGCGCACTCAAAGGCGTATCTCCCACGCAATATGATTGACCTTTACATCCAATATGTCCAATCTTTTGGACATATGCGCATATTTAGATCCCACCACTGATGACATCCACCACTTGGAAAGAGCGCTGGGCGACGCGGCGTAACGCCGTCATCGGCAGTCCAAAATTCCAGCATTGGGCATCACGCATTCCCTTCATGCGCACCGTGGCACGCAAGCGCGCTGCCGGGATGTTCGATCTGATTGCAGGCTTTGCGTATTCCAAAGTGCTGTACGCCATGGTGGAGAGCGGGCTTGTCGACTTTCTATCAGTCGGTGCGAGCAACTTACCTGACATCGCAGCGAAGGCCGGCCTTGATGGGATTGCAGCTGACCGCCTGATGCGCGCAGCCGCTTCGCTCGACTTGGTTGAGGAGGTTGCGCCGAACCGTTGGATGCTTGGCGAACAAGGTGCAGCGTTGCATTCAAACAGCGGCGCAAAGGCGATGATCCGCCACCACCGCCTGCTTTACCGCGACTTGATTGATCCACTTGCGCTCCTGCGCAACAATCGCGCAAAGCCAACCGAGTTGTCGCGATATTGGTCCTATGCGGGCGCGCTTCATGGCCATGCCGAGCGCGGCGAAGAGACCAACGAATATTCCGAATTGATGGCAATGTCTCAGCACTTTGTCGCGGAGCAAGTGCTCTCTGCCTTCCCCTTTCGCGGGATTGCTTCTGTGCTCGATGTTGGCGGAGGCAGCGGTGCCTTTATTCGTGCAATCGGGGCGGAGCATCCAATTGCCAAACTGGGTGTATTCGATCTGCCCGAAGTGGCGACAGGCGCTCTCAAGCCATTGCAAGATGAGCTGGGCGCAAACCGCGTAACGACGCATGGCGGCAACTTTTTCACTGATCCAATTCCCGGCGGCTATGACCTCATCACGTTAAGCCGGATCTTGCACGATCATGATGATGAGCCTGCGCTTACTCTGCTGCGAAATATCCACGCATCGCTGACGCCAGGCAAACGTCTGTTGATTGCCGAACCGCTTTCTGGCGTGCGCGGCGCAAAGGCAATGGGGGATGCATTTTTCGGGCTATACCTGTGGGCGATGGGATCAGGCAGACCGCGCACGACTCAGGAAATCACTGCGTTGCTGAAGGAAGCCGGTTTCGCACATACCAAAGTGGTCAGCACACCCCAACCCGTGGTCGCAGGCATCATCGTCGCGTCAGCCTGACAATAAAGTGTCTGCTTTGTTTGACACTTAGGCTTGTAAGGCGTAGTTCACATACAGGAAATTCCTCCTTGAAGAGCGATCGCATTGATGCGGCGAAGGGGCTGAGGACAAGAGATGGATGCACTAGCCGTTACACTTGAGGGGCCTGAGCGCTTGGCGCTTAAGCAGCTTGAGTTGTGCGCGCCTGAAGCCTCCGATGTCCTTGTAGAAACAGCATACAGCGGAATAAGCGGCGGCACAGAAAAGCTGTTGTGGAGCGGCGAAATGCCCGCATTTCCGGGCATGGGCTACCCATTGGTGCCCGGATACGAGTCGGTTGGCCGCGTCATTGATGCAGGCTCAGATGCGCAGAACCGAATCGGTGATTGGGTCTTCGTTCCTGGCGCAAATTGCTACAAAGAAGCGCGCGGGTTGTTCGGCGGAACATCGCAGCGGCTGATCGTTCCATCACAGCGCGCTTTGCCTGTTTCCGAGTCGCTAGGCGATTCGGGAGTGCTCATCGCATTGGCCGCAACTGCACTTCACGCCATCAATGGCGGCGCAGCTCCTGAGCTCATAATCGGTCACGGCGTACTTGGCCGGTTGCTGGCGCGCCTTACCATCGCAACTGGTGCGCCCGCACCAACCGTGTGGGAAACGCAGGCCAGCAGGCGCGATGGAGCCCAAGGTTATACTGTGGTCGCCCCTGATCAGGATCAGCGCACAGATTACGCCTCTATCTATGATGCAAGCGGCGATGCTGACTTGATTGACGCTTTGATCCGGCGCCTTGCCAAAGGCGGAGAGATCACGCTCGCAGGCTTCTATTCCAAACGTCTTGGCTTTGATTTTGCGCCTGCCTTCATGGCGGAAGCGCGCCTTCGCATTGCCGCAGAATGGCAACCGCAGGACCTCGCGCAAACCAGCGCTCTGATCGAAGCGGGCACACTTAATCTTAGCGGATTGGTTAGCGATCGGCAGCCTGCCGAAAGCGCCGCTACCGCTTATCCACGCGCATTCGGCGATCCCGACTGCCTCAAAATGATTCTCGATTGGAGAGGCTGCGCATGACAATGCTTGATGTGGACGCACTACGTGATGAAGCGAGCCAGGAACCTGATCCCGTGCATACGGGCGAAGTGACCAGCGAAACGCAGGTTATCGCGATTTACGGCAAAGGCGGCTCGGGCAAGAGCTTTGCTCTGTCCAACCTCAGCTACATGATGGCGCAGCAAGGAAAGCGCGTGCTGTTAATTGGCTGTGATCCCAAATCGGACACGACCAGCCTGCTGTTCGGCGGCAAGAGCTGCCCGACCATTATCGAGACCTCGTCTAAAAAGAAGCTCGCAGGCGAAGACGTGTCAATCGAAGACGTGTGCTTCCAGCGTGACGGCGTGTTCGCAATGGAGCTGGGCGGTCCAGAAGTTGGTCGCGGCTGCGGCGGACGCGGCATCATTCACGGTTTTGAGCTGCTTGAGAAACTCGGCTTTCACGAATGGGGCTTTGATTACGTCCTGCTTGATTTCCTCGGCGACGTTGTGTGCGGCGGGTTCGGCCTGCCGATCGCGCGCGACATGTGCCAGAAAGTGATCGTGGTCGGATCGAACGATCTGCAATCGCTTTATGTCGCCAACAATGTTTGCCACGCGGTCGAATATTTCCGCAAAATGGGCGGAAATGTCGGCGTAGCTGGCATGATCATTAACAAGGATGACGGAACCGGCGAAGCGCAAGCCTTTGCCGATGCGGTGGATATTCCGGTACTCACCGCGATCCCTGCTAATGAAGATATTCGCCGCAAGTCGGCCAATTACCAGATCATCGGTGTCCCCGGCGGCGAATGGGCTGGCCTGTTTGAAGAGCTCGCGACCAACGTTGCTGAAGCGCCTCCAAAACAGCCCGCTCCCCTCGATCAAGATGGCCTGCTCGGTCTGTTCTCACCTGAGGACACAGGCGGCGATATCCAATTGGTTCCTGCAACCCAAGCTGACATGCGCGGCGGTGTCTTTGAAGAGAAGCCGTCGCTTGAAGTCGTCTATGACGAGGTATGACCACTGACTGATCTGCACACCTCTGATGCGGCCCAAGAAAACGGGCGCGCGCCTGACCGGATCGACCTTGGTTCCGGCAGCGAGCCCGCATCAACTGATGGCGGCTGTCATGCAGGCAAGGATAAGATGATCGAAGCGGCCAAGGCCGCCGGCAAAAGCGACATTCTCGATCAATATGCGGCTGACTATCCGGTGGACCCAAGCAAGGGGCCGCATGACCAACCGCAAAGCATGTGCCCAGCCTTCGGGTCGCTTAGAGTGGGCTTGCGCATGCGCCGCACGGCAACTGTGCTCTCAGGTTCGGCCTGCTGTGTTTACGGCCTGACGTTCACTTCGCACTTCTACGGTGCGCGGCGCACAGTCGGATATGTGCCGTTCTCTTCAGAAACACTCGTCACTGGCAAGCTGTTTGAGGACATCAAGGAAGCGGTCGAAGGGCTTGCAGACCCTGATCAATACGACACGATCATTGTCACAAATTTATGCGTACCAACGGCCAGCGGGGTGCCGCTGCGCTTACTACCAGACCAAATTAACGGCGTGCGGATCGTCGGCATTGATGTGCCCGGCTTTGGTATCCCCACCCATGCCGAAGCGAAAGACGTGCTCGCAGGCGCAATGCTCAAATATGCACGCGAGGAAGTGGCCGCCGGCCCTGTCGCTGCACCGGCTGAGCGTTCTGACAAGCCGACGGTCACCTTGCTGGGTGAAATGTTCCCAGCTGATCCAGTGGGTATTGGGCAAATGCTTGAACCGCTGGGGCTGGCCGCTGGTCCGGTTGTGCCAACCCGCGAATGGCGCGAGCTTTATGCTGCGCTGGATTGCTCGCTGGTCGCTGCAATTCACCCGTTCTACACCGCAAGCGTACGCGAATTTGAGGCCGCTGGCCGTCCCGTCATCGGCTCTGCTCCGGTCGGCGTAGATGGCACGGTCGCTTGGCTACAAAGCATCGGCGACACGCTCGGCCTGCCGCAAGGTAAGGTCGACGCAGTTAAGGACGCAATGACCGGCGCCATTTCAGGCGCGCTGTCTGCCATGCCGGTCAAAGGCCGGATCACAGTGTCAGGCTATGAAGGTTCAGAATTGCTGGTTGCACGCCTGCTGATCGAAAGCGGCGCGGACGTGCCATATGTCGGCAGCGCTTGCCCAAAAACTCGCTGGTCCAATCCAGATCGCGAATGGCTGGAAGCGAAAGGCGTGCGGGTCAATTTCCGCGCGAGCCTGGAAGAGGATATCGCAGCGGTTGAGGAATTCCGCCCAGACCTTGCGATTGGCACGACCCCCGTTGTGCAGCACGCGAAAGCGAAAGCTATTCCGGCGCTCTATTTCACCAACCTCATTTCCGCCCGTCCTTTGATGGGACCTGCGGGCGCAGGCAGCCTAGCCCAAGTCGTGAACGCGGCGATGGCGAATAAAGAGCGCTTCGATAAGATGCGCGACTTCTTCGAAGGCGTCGGCACTGAACATGCCGCTGGCGTATGGGAAGAAACGCCTATCGACCGTCCGAAATTCCGCAAGAAATACGCGGCCCTTAACGAGGCAGCGCGCAAAGCGGCTGAGGCGGTGGGCACATGACGTTTATCATCGATCATGATCGGGCCGGCGGCTATTGGGGGGCGACTTACGTCTTCACCGCGGTCAAGGGCCTGCAGGTCATCATCGATGGCCCGGTTGGTTGTGAAAACCTGCCGGTCACATCCGTGCTGCATTACACAGACGGATTGCCGCCACACGAATTGCCGATTGTGGTAACTGGCCTTGGCGAAGAAGAGCTTGGCAAGACGGGCACCGAGGGCGCGATGAAGCGCGCTTGGGAAACGCTTGATCCAGAGCTTCCAGCAGTCGTCGTAACCGGTTCTATCGCAGAGATGATCGGCGGCGGGGTCACGCCTGAAGGCACCAACATCAAACGCTTCTTGCCGCGCACGATTGATGAAGATCAATGGGAAAGCGCTGACCGTGCGCTGACGTGGCTTTGGACCGAATTTGGCCCCAAGAAGATGCCGAAACAGCGCGAGCGCCGCGAAGGTGAAAAGCCGCGCGTGAATATCATCGGCCCGTCTTATGGCATGTTCAACATGGCCAGCGATTTGGCGGAAATTCGCCGAATGATCGAAGGGATCGGCGCAGAAGTCGGCGTGGTCTTCCCGCTGGGCTGTCACTTGGCAGACATACGCCAACTAGGCATGGCTGATGCCAATGTCTGCATGTACCGCGAATTTGGCCGTAATCTGTGTGAGACGCTGGAACGGCCTTATTTCCAAGCGCCCGTCGGTCTCACTTCAACCACCAAATTCCTACGCGCCATTGGCGAAGAGCTGGGCCTTGACCCAGAGCCGTTTATCGAGCGCGAGAAGCACACCACGATCAAGCCGCTGTGGGATCTATGGCGCTCGGTCACTCAGGACTTCTTCGGAACCGCCAATTTCGGGATCGTCGCGAATGAGACCTATGCGCGCGGCGTGCGCGGCTTCCTAGAAGGCGATATGGGCCTGCCCTGCGCGTTCTCTTATTCGCGCAGCGCCGGGGTCAAACCCAAGAACGAAGATGTGCGCGCAGATATCCATGCCAATCCACCGATGGTGCTGTTCGGCAGCTATAATGAGCGGATGTATTTGGCTGAAGCGCCCAGCGGATTTGGTCCGCGCGGGATTTATATTCCGGCTAGCTTCCCGGGCGCCGCTATACGTCGCCACACCGGCACGCCCTTCATGGGATATTCCGGCGCGACGTATCTGGTGCAAGAGGTTTGCAATGCGCTGTTCGATGCGCTGTTCCACATTCTGCCGCTAGGCAGCGACTTGGACAAAGTCCCGGCAACACCCGCTCGCGACCTCGCTGAGCTAAGCTGGGATGACGATGCCAAGATCAAGCTGGATGAGCTGGTCGAGGCCCAACCTGTTCTGGTGCGCATTTCTGCCGCCAAGCGTCTGCGCGATGCTGCCGAAAGATCGGCGCGCACACGCGGTGAGAAGATCGTCACATCAGACTGTCTCGCCGATGCACTCCTCGCAGGAGAAAGCGCATGAACGGGCGGGCCAACAACCGATTTACGAGATTGCCTGGGAACAGGCTCCAAAATCCACGTGGGGGATCACGCGGGGATATCGTCGGGGGCTGTTTAGCCCTCACTCCAACAACGGAATACGGAGAATACCAATGAACGATCCGGCTGATCGCCCGAGCGTTGGCACGTATCTGACCGACGAGGAGGCCAAAGAGATCCATAAAGCATTTATGGGCACCTTTGCGCTTTACGTTGGCATTGCGGTTATCGCTCATCTTTTGCTTTGGGTTAATAAGCCCTGGCTTCCGCTCCTTTGATCCTCAGAAGTTAGGAATTACCTATGTGGAGAATTTGGCATCAATTCGATGTTCGCAGGGTGCTTGTTGCCTTGCACGTGGGCTTGGCCGTTTTGGCCTTTAGCATCCACTTCATCCTGCTCAGCACTGACCGTTACAATTGGCTCGATGGAGCCAGCTCTGGAACATCACAGGCAGCTGCAGTGATCGAGAGCTCGGAAGCCTCCGGCTAGCCGAGCCTCATTAGTGAGTGGAGGCAGGTTCGCCTGCCTCCAACAACTGATCTGTAACGAGAATAACCTGCCGTTTTGGCGGGGAGGATGGATGTATGCTCCTGAGTTTCGAGCGCAAATACCGCGTGCGTGGCGGCACCTTGGTCGGAGGGGATCTCTTCGATTTCTGGGTGGGGCCATTTTACGTCGGATTTTTCGGTGTAACCGCTGCGATTTCCGCGCTGATGGGGACAATGTTGATCTTCGCGGCGGCGGCACAGGGACCAACCCTGAACCCGTGGCTTATCTCTATTGAACCGCCGGCGATTGAAGCCGGCCTTGCATTTATGCCGCTTGCTGAAGGCGGTTATTGGCAAGTGATTACGGGCTGCGCGATCGTCGCGTTTGGTTCGTGGGCGCTGCGCCAAGTGGAAATATCGCGCAAGCTTGGCATGGGGCTTCACGTCCCCTTCGCCTTTAGCTTTGCGGTGTTGGCCTATGTCACGCTGGTCGTGATCCGTCCTGTCCTCATGGGCGCGTGGGGCCACGGCTTTCCATATGGCATCTGGACGCACTTGGATTGGGTGTCGAATGTCGGCTACCAATACGTGAACTTCCACTACAACCCGCTGCACATGATCGCGATCACGTTCTTCTTTACAACGTGTCTTGCTCTGGCATTGCACGGAGGCTTGGTGCTTTCAGCGGTGAACCCGGGCAAGGGCGAAGAGGTTCGTTCACCGGAATATGAAGACACCTATTTCCGCGACTTCATCGGCTATTCCGTCGGCACATTGGGTATCCACCGTGTCGGCCTGATCCTGGCGCTAAACGCCGGGTTCTGGAGCGCTGCATGTATCGTCATATCCGGTCCACTCTATGTCGGCAGCTGGCCAGAATTCTGGGAATTCTGGAAAGCCATTCCGATCTGGTCCTGAGGAGAATCTAGCAATGTTTCGCTATCAAAACATCTTTACTCAGATCCAGGTCAAGGCGGAGCCCGAAATGGGCATTGCCCTGCCCGCTGGCGATGAAGAGCGCATCAACTCGACCTTTTACAGCTATTGGCTGGGTAAGATCGGACAATCGCAAATCGGGCCGTTTTATTTGGGCTGGCTGGGATTGATCTCACTCGCTTTTGGCGGTGCTGCGATCATGATCATTGGCCTGAACTTTTGGGCTCAGGTCAATTGGAGCCCGCAAGGCTTCATGCGTGAATTCTTCTGGCTGTCGCTTAACCCTCCCGGTCCCGAATATGGCTTTAGCCCGTTCGTGCCCCTGAACGAAGGCGGTTGGTTCATTCTTACCGGCGCGTTCTTGACCATTGCCGTTCTATGCTGGTGGGCGCGCACATACATGCGGGCAAAGGCGCTTGGCATGGGCATGCATATCCCATGGGCTTTCGCTAGCGCCATCTGGCTGTTCTTGGTTCTTGGCTTCATCCGCCCAATGTTGCTGGGCAGTTGGAATGAAGCGGTTCCGTACGGCGTGTTCTCACACCTTGATTGGACGAACAATTTCTCGCTGATTTATGGCAATTTGTTCTACAATCCATTCCACGCGCTTTCGATCGCTTTCCTATATGGCTCAGCACTGCTGTTCGCTATGCACGGCGCGACGATCCTTGCGGTTGGCCGTTATGGCGGTGAGCGAGAGATTGAGCAGATCACAGATCGCGGCACTGCATCAGAACGCGCAGCTCTGTTCTGGCGCTGGACGATGGGCTTCAACGCAACGATGGAATCGATCCACCGTTGGGCTTGGTGGTTCGCAGTTCTGACAACGCTGACCGGCGGAATAGGCATTCTTCTGACCGGAACCGTGGTTGATAACTGGTATGTCTGGGCGCAGGAACACCATTACGCTCCGATGTAGACGCGCCAAACAATCGGGGCACTTTATGGCCCTGCGACGCGCTCCTTCCAGCCTCTCCCGGCAGTCAGAGATCGTCGATGAGGGAACCCGGCTTTCTCCAACGGAGGCCGGGTTTTCATTTATCTGGTATCTTGCTCTTGAAAATCGGCCGCTTTAGCTGCGCTGGGCGAACCGCGTGCGCAGGTCGAGCAAATGCAGTGGCAACGACAAGGCAAGCGGGATCGCAATCCAATACCACGGCGCACCAATCAGAGCAGCGCGCAGCCCCAACACGATCAGCACCGCCGGTCCAAGCAGACCGATGATCTCTGTCCAGCGCCATGCGCGCAGCTTTAGCCATATCGCCTCAGCGGCCAGAACAGCTAGAATGATGTCTGCCGCGTGACCAGATTGGAAAAGTCCGGTGATCATCTTAGCACAGTCACGGCCTCAGCCGAACGGACCGTTCAGCTCAATAACTTGCCAGTTCAGCGCGCCCGCAATCGTCACCCAGATGAGATAGGGCACAAGCAGCAGGCTTGCCGTCTTGGAATAGCGATAGGAATAAACGATCAATGCAAGGATCGAGAGCCACAGCAAGAGCAACTCTATGAAAGCGAGATCAGGTCGCTGCATTCGAAAGAAAATCAAGCTCCACGTGATGTTGAGAAACGCATTGAGCGAGAACAAGCAAACCAGCACGTCAGACACCCGGCGCGTTGGTGCGGCGAGCCATGCCGTCACTGCAGATGCGGTCGCAAATGCAAAGATAACGGTCCAAGCGATGGGGAAGAGTTGATCCGGCGGGTTCCAACTCGGCTTTTCAAGCGACTGATACCACGGCCCAAGATCAGTGATGGTTGCGCCCAACATCGCCACGCCAATCGCAGCAATGCTGGCGATCACGACGGGGAGAACCCAGTATTTACCCATTAGGCCCTGCTTCCCTAACTTGTTTCGGAAATGATCCGATCTTCACGCAGCCACTTTATGCAGCAGCTTTCAGCCCAAGCAAGTGCGCGCAATCTTTCAAGAAGATTTTGATGTGCGCCATCGGTTTTGCACGCACCAGCTTCTTGTTCATATACGCTTGCCAAGTAAGCTGCTGGACATCCTTGTCGTCACACATGGTCACAAACCGCTCTCTGCGCTTATCGCTAGAATACCAGAAATATTGCATCATCCCCAGCACCCAGAACACCTTACCGTGCTCTTTCATAAAGCGCTTGCGAGCGAGCTTAAGCGCCTTCACCTCGCCAGTGGCCAGGCATTGCTCTGCCGCTTCTGCGACATAACGCCCGCCGATCATGGCGTAATAAATGCCTTCGCCTGATGCAGGTGCGACAATGCCAGCGGCATCGCCCGCGACAATTACATCGCGGCCATTGTCCCAGCGCTTCAACGGTTTCAGCGGTATCGGCGCGCCTTCACGGCGAACTGTTTGGCATTTCGACAGGCCCAGATCATCGCGCATCGTGCTAACCGCGCCGCGCAGTGAAAAGCCCTTGTTCGCGCTGCCAACACCAATGCTGGCTGTCTTACCGTGCGGGAAAACCCAAGCGTAGAAATCTGGCGAGAGCTTGCCTTGATAGAAGACATCACAGCGCGAGGGATCGTATTGATCGTTTGCAATATCGGGCGATTCAATGATCTCGTGATAGGCAAAGACGCAAGGAATTTTTTCCGCGCCGGGGATATTCTGTTTGGCCACGGCGGAGCGCGCGCCATCCGCGCCGATCACCAACTTGGCGCGCACGCGTTCAATCTCTGCGCCCCGTTCGCGCCGGAAGCAGATGATCGCTCCATCTTCATCATCGCGCTCAATGCGGTCGAATGTCGCTTCAAGCCGCTCCGCACCGCTCTTCTCTGCCCGTTCGCGCAGCCATTCATCAAAATGTTCGCGATCAACCATGCCGACATAGCCGATTTCACCGACCGGCATATCGACCGCGCGGCTTGATGGCGCAATCATCCGGGCGGAGCGCGCGCGCGCGACCAACAGGCTTTGAGGGATTTCAAATTCTTCCATCAAGCGCGGCGGCACTGCTCCGCCGCAGGGCTTAATACGCCCGCCACGCTCCATCAGCAAGACCGAATGCCCTGCGCGCGCCAGATCATCTGCAGCTGTTGCCCCGGTTGGCCCGCCGCCGATCACGGCCACGTCATAGATTTTCTCAGTCATGCAAACACCTGCTTTTGAATGGGTTGGGAACGGCGCGTCGCGCGAATGGCGAGCGCAGCAGCGAGAATGAACAAAACTGCCTCAGCAGCGAAGATAAGTTGAAACGCCGCGCCGTCAGCAGCGCCGCTGGCAGCGCCCGCCTTGCGCGCAATGTCGACGCCAAGAGCACCAAACAGCCCGCCCATGCCAAAGGCGATGGCTTGGCTTGCGCCCCACACGCCCATGCGCACGCCTTCGCGGGTTTTTTCGCCCGCTCCGGCCAGGCCCATCATCGCGCCAATAGCTGCAACCGCGAACAGGCCGTTGCAGAAACCTAGCGCAAAGACATTGGCGGCCAATGGCCAGCCGATGCCAAATGTTGCAGCGACAGACAGTCCGGCCAGCGCCAGTGCAGAACCGACACAGCCAACAACGATCCAGATGCGAAGGTCAATTGGCATTCGCCCGGCAAAGGCGCTGCCGCCGATGCCAGCGACAATCATTCCGATGAGCACACCGCCATGCTGCATTCCAGCAAGTTTGGTGGATTCGCCTACTGGCATATCAAATACCAATCCGGCGAACGGCTCCAAGATCAGGTCTTGCATTGAATAGGCCAGCATCGACACGAAGATAAAGACAGTGAAACGCCGCGCTTCACGTTCATGCCAGATTTCACGCAAGGCCGCTTTGAAATCAGGTGCAGGCTCGGATTTAGCGGTTTCAGCAAAGCTCTCTTGCTCACGCTCCAATCGGAATACGGCCAGCGCAGTGACGAGCACGGCGGAGACGGCGACGCCGCTGGCCACATTGACCAGCCGCTCTGGCGAAAACGGTTCTCCCGGATAAGCAGGTTCTAACAGCGACCCAGCGATAATCGCGGAGATGACGATGCCTGCGACCATCATGATCCACGTGGTCGCCGCTGCCGCTGCTCGCCTGCCCGGAGCAACGCCGGATGCCAGCAAGGCCAGCGCAGACGTGCCGCTTGCGCCCACGCCAAGACCAATCATTGTAAAGGCAAGTATGGCGGCAAACGTGGCCATACCGCGCGCGCTATCCATCATCACGGTCGCTTGCACCGCGAGCAAAGCGCCGCCTGCCAAAACTGCCATTCCGCCAAGGATCCACGGGGTGCGTCTGCGCCCTTTGTCAGAGCCATGACCGAACAGCGGTCGGCCCAATTGCACGGCATAGTGCCACGCAACGAGGCCGGCAGGGATCGCTGCTGCCAAAGTGTATTCAACCACCATAACGCGGTTGAGCATCGAGGTCGCCAGCATGACAATGGCGCCAATAGAAGCTTGAACCAAGCCGATGCGGGCGATGGACATCCAGCCTAATCCGCGCGTCTCAGGTGTTGCTGCCTGCATCAGATGTATCCGCCAAGGCCAAGCGCTGCCGCCAACATTCCCAGCACGTACAGCGTCACACCCACCCCGTTATACCACGGGGCAAATTTGGCCGGATTGCTGAGAAGGCGCGGCATGGCTGCAAATTGCGCTATCAGCACAAAACCAACGGTGAATGCCGAGATCAGCATATTGCATTGCCATAGCAGGGCGATGACTGCGATTTGTGCCCCCGCCATGGTGAAACACGCCAGCCGCGCCGCATTGGCGACGCCCAACGTCACGGGAAGCGATTTAAGACCGGTAGCGCGGTCTCCTTCGACTGCCTTGAAATCGTTCAATGTCATAATGCCGTGTACGCCAATGCTGTAGAGCACCAGCACCACCAGCACGGGCGCAGAAGGCAACCCGCCAACCATAACGCTGGCCCCGGTGAACCAGCTCAGCCCCTCATATGTCAGGCCGACAACTGCGGGCCCTGTCCAACCGCTTTGCTTCAAGCGAAAAGGCGGCGCGCTGTAAGCCCATGCGAAAGCAAGTCCGATGATCCCGGCAACCAGCACCCATGGACCGATTAGCCACGCGACGAGCGCCGAAAGCGCCGTCCCAATCAAGGCTATGTAGAGGCCCCAACGTCCAGCAATCCTGCCAGACGGGATGGGGCGGTCCGGCTCATTGATGGCATCGACATGCCGATCGAACCAATCGTTCACCGCTTGACTGGTGCCGCATACCAATGGCCCAGCGAGCAATACGCCCGCGCCTACAAACCACCACCGCCCATCAAGGCTGGCGCCGGATGACACCGCGCCGCACATGAAGGCCCACATGGGCGGAAACCAAGTTATAGGTTTGAGAAGCTGAACGACATCGCGGAGCGCCGGAATCGGCGGCGAGCGAGTCGAATTGGCGGTTCTCTCCATAGATACAGGCTATGCCTGACACACCTATGCGTCAAATTTTTTTGACACTTTATGGTGACGTTTGCAAATTTTGCACGCGTCTGAGGTGAATTTAGTCGTTTTCGCCGGTCAAATTGCCCAAACCATGACGGTGCAGCTTGGAATATAGGCTCTGGCGCGACAGCCCCAAAATTTCGGCAGCCGAGGCGCGGTTGTCAGACGTGTATGACAGGGCGGCTTCGATACATAGCCGCTCGATCAAATCGGTGCTTTCGCGGACAATGTCTTTCAACGACATGCGCCCGACCAAATCCGTCAATTGCTCAACCGAACGCGGCATGTCTGCTGATCCCGGCGGCAAATCACGCAGACGCCGGGCGATAGGACGGATCACAAAGCCATAAAGCGGCGTATCCGACCCAGTTTTTACCGCAGATAGCTCCACCTGCTCGCCAGCATCTTCATCACGGGCGCGCAGGATTGTGCTGACATTGCGCGCTGCACCATGTTGATCGATTTGTTTTTCAATCAGTTCCAGATCGATACTAGGCCGCCCAACCCACTCCGACAAATGCCGGCCGCGAACATGATCGAGACTGCCCGCTCGCACCATTTCAACAAAGGCAGCGTTGGCGCTAACCAGCTTCATATCGTGATCAGCGACCAAGAAGGCATCAGGCATGCGCTCGACCAGATCGGGCAGAGCTTTGGCATCACGCTTTACCGGCGCGCCTTGATCCGTTGAGCAGCGCAGCAGCAAATAGCGCTCACGATCTTGTGTGAAGCTGGATGCGGCGAGTGTCGCCGGGGTAGATCCCTTTGCCAAAGTTACCGAGCTAGGCGCTACTGAACCGGCTGCCTGCGCGGCCCCGATCAGGGTGAGCACATCATCGCGCGATTTGCGATCAAACAGCGATAGCAATTTCTTGCCAATCAGCCCGCCTTGCCGCGCACCAAATAGTGCCTCTGCAGCTGGATTGACTTCCCGCACGCGGTGACCAGCAGCGTCGATTATAACCACCGGTTCCTGCGAAGATTCAAACACCATCCGATAACGCGTTTCGAGCTGCCGCAGCTGCATATAATCGCGTTCAAGCGATTGCTGCACTTGCAGCAATCGCTGCTGCAACTTCGCCGCTTCACGCAGATCTCGGCCAAATGCAATGCGATGTTCGCCGCCATTAACCGGCACGACAACATAACGGATCGGAATATCGCCGTTTTCGATGATGTGGTTCACTTGGCGCCAGTGCTGCACCTCGCCGCGGCGCGCTGCAGCCAGCATTTCCATGATCTTTGGGCGGCTTTCAACTGTGACCGTTTCAATCCAATTTTGCCCGGTTAGATTGCCCAACCCCGAAAAGTGATCGTGATCGAAGGCCGCATCAAGAACGGTTCCGGTATCATCAAGAATAAGAGTGATATCGCCGGCCACCATCGCCAGCTTCATTGCTGCATCAGCATCCATAGAATCGAACAATTCAGCCGCTTGGCCGAATGGATTCTTACCTTCAATACTGTGCTTGCGGGTCAGCATCCGCGCCCTGCCTTATTGTAACTGTTGTAGGCTTGATTTCGCATTCTGTACCAGATCATCCGCCACTTTGACTGCTTCACGGGCATCCAACGCTGTTCCATCTGCTCCGACCTCTTGAACAAGGTCTATGTTTTCATTGACCACTCGGCCACCAATCATGATTTGCATGTTCGGGTTTGCAGCCACGCTACGCACCGCATTGATGATCTGAGCAATGGCAGCACTGGGGCAATCACGCGTTATAGTCAACGCCGCCACGTCAACCGGCTTTTCAGCAACGCGGCGCAGCAAATCGCCGCGGCTTGGTTCAACCAGAACTTCGCTGCTCCATCCCGCACGGGCGAACACATCTTCTAGCATGACTGGCCCGAAGCTGTGCTGATCACCCGGCATAGCGGACAGCAATATGCTGCGCGCCCCAGCCATAGCGCCCATAGCGCCAGGGGATTGAGAAGCGACTTCTCGCATCACTTCCTGCAGGCGCCACAAACCCATTGTAACATCGACGAAATCGCATTCGTCTGCTTCCCACAATTCACCAAGTTTGCGCGCAGCAGGGGCGAGCAGATCAACATAGATCGCTTCAACGCCAACACCTTTGTCGAGATAGGTTTGGACGACCTCAAGCAATTCGGCCGCTTCGGTGTGGAGCGGCATCGCAACAAAGCGGCTCGCATCGAACGGATCAATTTCAGCGGTAGGTCGTTTTGCCGGGCTCTTTGCTTCTGAACCATGAGCCATTAGCAGTCGGGGGATAATCTCACCTTCAATCAGCGAACCGATTGTTTCGTCATCTAACGCCTGATCGCCCGCTCCATCCTCATTCGCCCCTCTGCGCTTCAAACGCGAGAAGGGATCGCCAATTACTTTGCGTAATGCGGCTGAACCAGTGTCAATCACAGATGCCATTCGTCAGACTCTCCGGGTCTGCCGGGTCGAACAGGCCCGGATGCGGCGCAGATTGCGTCATGGTCAATGAATTGGATGCGTTTTTCGCTCCAGAACAATCAACTGCGACTCGCGATACGCTGTTTCGGGCTTGCTGGCAAATTAACAGGCGAATGGAGTGTAAGCCTAACTTGTCGTCCAGTTTAATTGACACACACTATCGACTCGTCCTAAGCCTGTGTTCTGAAAGCGGAGGCAGTTCGCAAAGAATGGGACGGGATACCCAAAGTCAAAATGGTGGATTTCCAGAGGGAAAGCCGGGGGCACTCTACACAATAGAGGAGCGACGCAGACGCGACGACTCAGTCTGGACCATCGTACAAGGCGTGCTCGCACCGCTCCAATTCCTCGTCTTTCTGGTTAGCCTAGGTCTTGTCATTCGCTTTTTGTTGAGCGGTGAAGACGCGTTCGCGGCCGACGCCTCCATCGTGATCAAAACCCTCACACTTTACACTATTATGATCACCGGATCGGTCTGGGAGAAAGTGGTTTTTGGCCGCTGGCTATTCGCCCCAGCGTTTTTCTGGGAAGATGTGTTTTCCATGCTCGTGCTGGCGCTGCACACGCTTTACCTTGTGATGCTTTTCGGCTCGATCGGATCGGTTGAAGCGCGCATGATGGTCGCGCTGGCTGCCTACGCGGCCTATGTCGTTAATGCGGTGCAATTCCTATTGAAATTGCGCGCCGCGCGCCTGCAAGGCAGCCTTGACGCTAAGGTACTTCCAGCATGAACGCCCTTCCCCCATCCAGCGGTTGCGCGTCCGACCTCGCGGTAAAAAAGCGCCCGTCAAACCAAACTCCAATCCTTCGAGAACGCGGCCAACGCGAAGTGTTCTGCGGCCTTACCGGCATTATCTGGCTGCACCGCAAGATGCAGGATGCATTCTTCCTCGTGGTTGGATCACGCACTTGCGCGCATTTGCTGCAATCTGCCGCTGGGGTCATGATCTTTGCCGAACCGCGTTTTGCCACCGCCATCATGGAAGAGCGCGATCTGGCAGGAATGGTCGATGCGCAGGACGAATTGGACCGAGTTGTGGGCCGTTTGCTGGAACGGCGTCCAGATATCTCGACACTTTTCCTTGTCGGATCTTGTCCCTCTGAAGTGATCAAGCTGGATTTGGCCAAAGCGGCTGAACGGCTTGGCGCAAAGCACGCAGGCGGCGTTCGCATTCTCAACTATTCCGGTAGCGGGATAGAGACCACTTTCACACAAGGCGAAGACGCTTGCCTTGCCTCGCTTGTGCCAGAAATGCCTGCGGGCGATCCAAATGGTGAGCAAGAACTGCTGATTGTCGGCTCACTGCCAGATATTGTCGAAGACCAGTTTCTTCGCCTGTTCGAACAATTGGGCATCAACCACGTTGGAGCGCTGCCGGCACGCAAGTCTGGAGACTTGCCCAGCGTTGGGCCGAACACACGCTATTTACTGGCGCAGCCCTTCTTGGCTGAAACAGCCATGGCTTTGGAGGGCCGCGGCGCACAGCGTCTCGATGCGCTGTTCCCTTTCGGCGCTGAAGGCACGGCCAATTGGCTGCGCGCAGCCGCAGATGCATTCGGCATTGATGAAATGCACTTTAACAACGTCATCGCTGGCCCGCGCGAACGCGCCAAGCGCGCCATTGAACACAGCGCCAAACAGCTTGGCGGTAAGCGCATCAGCTTCCTGCCAGATTCGCAGTTGGAAGTGCCGCTCGCGCGGTTCCTCAATCAAGAGCTTGGCATGGAGCCGGTTGAGGTTGGCACCCCTTACTTGCACCGCAAGCACCTCGCGCAGGAACTTGAATTGCTACCAGAAAGCGTGCGCCTTTCCGAAGGTCAGCATGTGGACAAGCAGCTGGACCGCGTGCGCGAGGACAAGCCTGATCTGACTGTGTGCGGCCTTGGTCTGGCCAACCCGTTGGAGGCCGAAGGCTTCACCACAAAATGGGCCATCGAGCTCGTCTTCTCACCCATTCACGGGTTTGAGCAGGCGGGCGATCTGGCCGAATTGTTCGCCCGTCCCCTGCGCCGCCGCGACGTGTTGAAGGTATAGGTGATGCAGCTATCCGTCTGGACATATGAAGGACCGCCCCACGTTGGGGCTATGCGCGTCGCCACGGCGATGGAGGGGATGCATTATCTGCTCCACGCACCGCAAGGTGATACGTATGCGGACCTGTTGTTCACGATGATCGAACGGCGCGGTAAGCGCCCGCCAGTTACCTACACCACATTTGAAGCGCGCGATCTGGGCAAGGATACAGCCCAGCTTTTCCAAGATGCGGCCTATGACGCAGCTGAGCGGTTTCAGCCGCAGGCGATGATGGTCGGCGCGTCTTGCACAGCAGAGCTGATCCAGGATGATCCCGCTGGCCTGTCCGAAGCGATGGACCTGCCCTGCCCCGTCATCCCGCTGGAACTGCCAAGCTATCAGCGCAAGGAAAACTGGGGCGCTGCAGAGAGCTTTTACCAGATTGTTCGCGTGCTGGCGGATCGTTCGGTCAAACCGGCGCCGCGCGAAGGTCGTCGTCCGCTGATCAACATTCTTGGCCCAACCGCGCTCGGCTTTCGCCACCGCGATGATTTGGTTGAGATCCGCAAAATCCTGACTGACCTGGGCATCGACGTTCACTTGGTCGCACCGCTGGGCGCAAGTCCGCGCGACATCACACAAATCGGCGCTGCTGATTTCAACATCGTTCTTTATCCAGAAATTGGAGATGAAGCGGCCCGCTGGCTTGAGCGCGAGCTTAAGCAGCCAGCCGTTCGCACGGTCCCGATAGGCGTGGGCGCTACGCGCGCGTTTATCGAGGAAGTCGCCGAGTTTGCAGAGGTTGATCCCACCCCTGCGCTCGGCGACAATTCCTCTCGAATGCCGTGGTGGAGCCGCTCGGTCGATTCCAATTACCTGACTGGCAAACGCGTGTTTATCTTTGGCGATGCGACCCATGCCGTCGCCGCTGCGAAGATCGCGCATGAAGAGCTGGGTTTCGAGGTTTGCGGGCTGGGTTGCTACAACCGTGAATTCGCGCGCGACATTCGTGTTGCGGCCAAGCTCTACGGCGTGGAGCCGTTGATTACCGACGACCATATGGAAGTCGAAGATGCGATCATTGCAGCTCAACCTGAAATGGTGCTGGGCACGCAGATGGAACGCCACATAGCCAAGCGTCTCGGAATGCCATGCGCCGTCATTTCAGCGCCCGTGCATGTGCAGGATTTCCCAGCGCGTCACAGCCCACAAATGGGCTTTGAAGGCGCAAATGTTATCTTCGACACATGGGTGCATCCGTTGGTGATGGGGCTGGAAGAGCATTTGCTCACCATGTTCCGCGATGACTTTGAGTTTTCCGATGAAAACGGCCCATCGCATCACGCCGCTCATGCACCGCGTAAGCACACCGCCACACAGGACGAAACGCCTGCTCCTGCGCCAATCGCGCAGCCTGCCAATGACACGATCTGGACATCTGAGGCAGAGCGCGAGCTGAAGAAAATTCCATTCTTTGTTCGCGGCAAAGCGCGCCGCAACACAGAAGCCTTTGCCGCCGACCAAGGCCGCGCTGAAATCGATCTTGAAACACTGTATGATGCGAAAGCGCATTATGCACGGTAGCGCGCGCCCCACCTCGGCTCAGCCGCCCGTCAAGGTCGTGATCGTCACGCTCGACAATCACCTTAAAGGCGCGGTTGAGCGCGCGGGCGATGAGCTGGCACAGGACAATATCACGCTGAGCCTGTATGCCGCTGCGGATTGGGACCGGGATGCATGCCATCTTGATGAGACCAAGGCGGCCATCGCTGAAGCTGACATTGTCATTGCGACGATGCTGTTCCTTGACGATCATGTCCGCGCAATCCTGCCAGCGTTGGAAGAGCGCCGCGAGAATTGCGATGCGATGCTGGGCCTCATGTCAGCCGGTGAAATCGTGAAGCTGACCCGGCTTGGCGGATACCGGATGGATGCGCCCGCGAAGGGCCCGCTCGCGCTGCTCAAGAAGCTGCGCGGCTCGTCAAAGAAAAACGCAAGCTCTGGCGCGGGGCAGATGAAGATGCTGCGCCGCCTGCCGAAAATTCTGCGCTTTATTCCCGGCACCGCGCAGGATGTGCGAGCATACTTCCTAACGCTACAATATTGGCTCGCTGGGTCAGATGAAAACGTCACTGCGATGGTTCGCGGTCTGATTGACCGCTACGCCGACGGCGAGCGGCTGGCACGGCGCGGCGAGACCCCGGCCGAGGCACCGCGTGAATATCCCGAAGTTGGCGTTTATCACCCAGCGACCGAGCAATTAATTTCCGAAGGCCTGCGTTTACTGCCCCGCACGAAGGGCAAAAATGGCACGGTCGGCGTGCTGCTGCTGCGTTCTTACCTGCTGGGCCGCGACACCGGCCATTATGACACCGCGATTGCTGCATTTGAAGCGGCAGGCCTCAAAGTCATCCCGGCCTTCGCCAGCGGCCTTGACGCTCGCCCGGCGATTGAAAAATTCTTCATGGACCGCGGCAAGCCGACTGTTGATGCGATCGTCAACCTCACCGGGTTCTCCCTAGTTGGAGGCCCGGCCTATAATGACAACGAAGCTGCGGTCGAAACCCTCAGCGACCTCAACATTCCGTATCTCGCCGCACACGCGATTGAGTTTCAAACGCTGGAAGAATGGCGCGGGCGCGATCAAGGCCTGCTGCCACTCGAAACGACCATGATGGTTGCTCTGCCGGAGCTGGACGGTTCAATCTGCCCGAGCGTCTTTGGCGGCCGGGCCGGTGCGGGCGATACCTGCCAAGGCTGCGCGCGCCATTGCGAGCAACCCAAGTCGCAAAACGTGCGCGCGATGATGGGCTGCCCCGAACGCGCCGAAGCGCTCGCGGACAAAACCGTAAAGCTGATTGCACTGCGAAAGGCGGAGCGCGCCGCGCGCAAGCTCGCCGTCGTCATCTTCAACTTTCCGCCCAATGCCGGCGCGACCGGCACTGCGGCATTCCTGTCGGTGTTCCAGTCGCTCCACGCCACACTGATCCGCCTGCGCGATGAAGGCTATGACGTGGAAGTGCCAGAAACGGTTGATGCTCTGCGCGAAGCCATAATCGAGGGCAATTCCGCGCGCTACGGCAGCGATGCCAATGTTGCCGCGCGGATCCCGGCGGATGAACATGTTCGCCGCGAACCGCACCTTGCCGAAATCGAAGCGCAATGGGGACCCGCACCCGGCAAAGCGCAAAGCGATGGCGCTAACATTCAAGTGCTGGGCGCACATTTCGGCAACGTGTTTGTCGGCGTGCAGCCTGCTTTCGGATATGAAGGCGATCCGATGCGCCTTTTGTTTGAAGGCACGTTCGCGCCTACCCACGCATTCAGCGCCTTTTATCGCTGGATCCGCGAAGACTTCGGCGCGCATTCGGCGCTGCACTTCGGCACACATGGCGCACTGGAATTCATGCCCGGCAAGCAGGCTGGAATGACAAGCGAATGTTGGCCGGAACGCCTGATCGGCGACCTGCCAAATTACTACCTTTATGCCGCAAACAACCCATCCGAAGGCCTTCTCGCCAAACGGCGGTCGGCGGCGACTTTGATCAGCTACCTTACCCCTCCGCTGGCACAGGCTGGTCTCTACAAAGGTTTTATTGAACTTAAACAGACGGTTGAACGGTGGCGCAGCGCGGTTGACGGCGAGGAGCGCGCTGATCTGGAAACGCTGATCGCGGATCAATGCGATGCGCTCGACATTGAATGCAGCGACATCAGCAAACTCTCCAGCCATTTGTATGAGCTGGAACAAACGCTGATCCCGCACGGTCTGCATGTCTTAGGCAAGCCTCCTACGGGCGATGCGCGCGAAGATATGCTCGATGCGATGGTGGATGCGGCAGGTTATGAGGCAAATCGCGATGAACTGGGCGAAAAGCTCGACGCTTGTGATGAGCTGACCGCGCTGGTCCATGCGCTTGACGGCGGCTATGTAGAGCCAGCCCCGGGCGGCGATGTGGTCGCCAATCCAGAGGTTCTGCCGACAGGCCGCAACATCCATGGCTTTGACCCATTCCGCATCCCCAGCGCGTTTGCCTGTGAGCAAGGCCGGGTGCAGGCCGAAGAACTGATCGCTCGCCATGTGAATGGCGGAGAGCCCTTCCCCGAAAGCCTCGCCATGGTACTGTGGGGCACAGACAATATGAAGAGCGAAGGCGTGCAAATCGCGCAGGCGATGACGCTGATCGGTGCCAAGCCTCGGCGTGATGGATATGGCCGTCTGTGCGGCGCGGAGCTCATTTCGCTAGAAGAATTGGGCCGTCCGCGGATCGATGTGGTCGCGACGCTCTCTGGCATTTTCCGCGATTTGCTACCGCTTCAAACCCGGATGCTGGCCGAGGCTGCCTTGCTCGCTTCACAAGCTGATGAGCCGCTGGAAGCCAACTTTGTCCGCAAACACAGCCTTGCCCACCAGGCGAAGCATGGCTGCGACCTGGAAACCGCCTCTCTGCGGGTATTTTCCAATGCGGAAGGAGCCTATGGCGCCAACGTCAATCAGATGATCGAAGGCGGCGTATGGGCTGACCCAGATGAGCTCGCCAATGCGTTTGAGACGCATAAGGGCTATGCTTACGGAGTGAACGGCGCGCCGGTGCAACAGCGCGAATTGCTGCAAAGCGCACTCGCCGAAGTTGAGTTCACCTATCAAAATCTCGAAAGCGTCGAAGTTGGCGTCACCGACCTTGATCAATATGTCGACGGACTTGGCGGGGTCAGCCGCTCGGTCGCGAAGGCCAAGGGCAAGGATGCGCCGGTTTACATTCTCGATGCGACGCGTGGCAACGCGAAGGTCCGCACGCTCGCTGAACAGATTGATCTGGAAACCCGCAGCCGCACGCTCAATCCGAAATGGTACGAGGGGATGCTGGACCACGGGTATGAAGGCGTGCGCCACATCGAAGGCCACGTGACCAACACGATGGGTTGGTCCGCCACCACAGGCCAGGTCGCCCCATGGGTCTATCAGAAAATCAGCGAAACATTCGTGCTTGATGAAGAGATGCGCCGCCGTCTCTCCGAGCTCAATCCCAAAAGCTCCGCGCGCGTCGCGAACCGCTTGCTTGAAGCGTGCGACCGCGAGCTTTGGACACCCGATGATGAAACCCTCGCCGCTCTGCGCGAGGCCAGTGATGAACTCGAAGACCGTCTCGAAGGCGTTTTCGCGGCGGAATGATGAGAAAGAGAAACCTATGAACCTGATGGACCCAAAGACCCGTTTCAGCGCACCTGATGGCGAAGGCTCTGTGCAGGTGGCGCTTGACCCGCAAGATCAGATCAAGGGCGCGAAAGTGTTTGCAGTCTATGGTAAAGGCGGCATCGGCAAATCGACGACCTCCTCGAACCTGTCGGCGGCCTTTTCAAAGCTGGGTCACCGGGTGCTGCAAATTGGGTGTGATCCCAAACATGACAGCACGTTCACGCTCACGAAGAAGCTGATGCCGACCGTGATCGACGTACTGGAGACGGTGGAATTTCACTCCGAAGAATTGCGCCCCGAGGACTATATGTTCGAAGGCTATAACGGCGTTATGTGCGTTGAGGCTGGCGGCCCTCCAGCGGGCACAGGCTGCGGCGGCTATGTCGTCGGCCAGACAGTCAAACTCTTAAAACAGCACCATCTGCTCGAAGACACCGATGTGGTGATCTTTGACGTGCTGGGCGATGTTGTGTGCGGCGGGTTCGCTGCTCCCTTGCAGCATGCAGAACGCGCAGTGGTGGTCGCCGCCAATGACTTTGACAGCATCTTCGCGATGAACCGGATCGTTGCCGCCATCGCCGCAAAATCAAAGAACTATGACGTACGCCTCGCCGGAGTGATCGCAAACAGATCGCGCGAGACCGATGAGATTGACCGGTTCTGCGATAAGATTGGCATGGAGCGCCTTGCACACTTCCGCGATGTTGATGCAATCCGCCGCTCGCGCCTCAAGAAATGTACCCTGTTTGAAATGGACGACAGCCCAGAGGTTCAGCAGGCGCAAGACGAATACATGCGTCTCGCCGCAATGTTGTGGGCCGGCGTCGACCCATCGAGCGCAACGCCGATGAAGGATCGCGACATCTTTGACTTTTTGGGGTTTGAATGATGGCTACACGCTCACCTTCTGGGTTTGATATGCAGCGCGATAAGCTGGCAACCTATTTTGACAGCACGGCGCGCAAGGCCTGGATCGACCTGACCTCTGACGCGAAAGTCAGCGGAATCCGCGCCACTGTGCGCGCTGGCCGGGATGAAATGCGCAGCACTTTGCTAAGCTGGTTGCCGCGCGATTTGCGCCGCACCCGCGTGCTGGATGCTGGCTGCGGCACGGGCGCACTCAGCATTGATGCGGCCTGTCACGGCGCAGAAGTAACCGGCATTGATGTCGCAGCGGGCCTTGTTGAAGTCGCACGAGAGCGAACCCCAAGCTTTATCGGGCATGGCCGGATCAAATGGCGCGCTGGCGATATGCTTGATCCTGCCTTGGGTGAGTTTGCGCATGTCGTCGCGATGGACTCGCTGATCCACTATTCCGCCAGCGATCTGGTCGATGCGCTTGAGCAATTGAGCGAGCGTTGCACCACTTCGATGGTATTCACCTTTGCCCCGCACACGCGCCTTCTTGGCGCGATGCACAAAGCAGGCAAATTCTTCCCGAAAAGCGATCGTTCGCCAGCAATTGTGCCGATCAACGAAGATGAGCTGCGCGCGCGCCTCACCAACCTTGATGGCTGGCGCATTGGCCGCTCGCACCGCGTTTCCAGCGGGTTCTACACCTCGCAAGCGATGGAGTTGGTGAAAGCCTGATGAGCAAACCCCTCGCCCCTTCTGTCAAATGGGTCCAAGCGGCTGCCGCTTGGCTACCGTTTGCCGATGCGGCGAGCGCCGATCTGCCATTGTCGCGCCTGCTGCGCCTTGCGCTGTTTCAAGTGAGCGTTGGCATGGCAACTGTGCTGCTCAATGGCACGTTGAACCGCGTTTTGATCGTGGAGCTGGGCACGCCTGCTTGGGTCATCGCATTGCTGATCGCTGTGCCCTTGCTGGTCGCACCGTTCCGCGCGCTGATCGGCCATAAATCTGATACCCACCGCTCTGTGCTCGGCTGGCGCCGTGTGCCCTACATCTGGTTTGGCACAATGGCGCAATTTGGCGGTCTGGCGATTATGCCGTTTGCTCTGCTGCTGCTGGCCAAGCCAGAAACATTCACGCTGGGCCTCATCAGCGCGGCTGCGGCGTTCCTGCTGACCGGCGGCGGCATTCACACCACGCAAACCGCTGGTCTTGCGCTGGCGACTGATCTTGCACCTGAAGACAAGCGGCCCCGCGCGGTCGCGCTGCTTTATGTCATGTTGCTGGTCGGCATGATGCTGTCCGCCTTTGTGATCGGCGGATTGCTAGTCGACTTTTCTGAAACGCGCCTTGTTCAAGTGATCCAAGGTGCAGCCGTGCTCACACTGTGGCTCAATGTTGTAGCCTTGTGGAAGCAGGAAGCGCGCAACAAAGAGCTTACCGCGCCTGATCGTGAAACCCCTGCATTTAAAGACTTGTGGCGCGCATTTGTGCGTGATGGCCGCAACGCCCGGCTGCTGACCGCCATTGGTATCGGCGCGGCCGGTTTTGCCATGCAAGACGTGTTACTTGAACCCTATGGCGGCGAAATTCTTGGTCTGTCAGTCGGCGCAACCACCGCGCTTACCGGTGCATGGGCCGCAGGAGCCTTACTCGGCTTTGTTGTGTCGGGCCGCTGGCTATCGCGCGGGGATGATCCCTTGCGCGTCGCAGGCGCTGGCCTTGTCACCGGGGTCGCAGCATTCCTGCTGATCCTGTTTGCCGCGCCCTTTGCCTCGGTTGCTATGTTGTATGGCGGCGCCTTTGCCATCGGGCTTGGCTTGGGGCTGTTTTCGGTCGGCACGCTGATTGAAGCGATGAGCATCGCCAAAAGCGAAACGGCAGGTCTGGCACTGGGCGCATGGGGCGCGGTGCAAGCAAGCTGTGCGGGCCTAGCGGTCGCGCTGGGCGGCGCAATCCGCGACATTGCCGCATGGGCATCAGGCGGAACCGAAGCTGCCCGCGCAACCGGCTATACCGCCGTCTATTCTATCGAAATCCTGCTGCTGCTGATCGGCCTTGTCGCCATCGGGCCGCTGGTCGGTCGTAACCGTAACGCTGGGAAGAACGCGCCCGCTCCGTTTGAGCTGCGCGAATTCCCGACCTGAATTTGAATGAGAGGAGTGTAAGATGAATGCGACATACATAGTGGGCACGTTTGACGTGGCCGAATTGGTCTTTTTGACCTTCTTCGTGTTCTTCATCGGTCTCGTGATCTACCTTAACCGCGAAAGCCGCCGTGAAGGCTATCCGCTTGAGGAAGAGCTTGGCGGCCGGGTTGATCCTTCGGGCAAGAAGTTAAGCGATGGCCCCGATAAGGTGTTCAAGCTGCCGCATGGCCGCGGTGAATACATTCCTGAAGCTGTGCCGCGCGATGCAGTTGATGTGCCCGGCACGCGCACATTCGGTTCAGCCGGTGCGCCGTATCAACCTGATGGCGATGCGATGAAATCAGGCATGGGTCCAGGCGCTTACGCAAAGCGTGCAACTTATCCTGATCTCACCGACGATGGCCGTCCGCGGATCGTGCCAATTGCCGCTGCGCATGAAATTGCGATCGCTCCAATGGACACCGATCCCGTTGGCCTTCCTGTTTATGACGCGAACAAGAAACTTGCCGGGAACGTCAGTGATGTGTGGGTTGATCAGTCCGAGCACATCATTCGCTATCTCGAAGTGACAACCAATTCAGGCAAGAAAGTGCTCGCGCCGATGTTCGTCGCCAAGGTCCAAGGCAAAGGCTTGCTGCTTGGTGATCTCACCCCGCTGATCGACATTGATGCGATTACCGCTGAACAATTCGATGATGTGCCAACGCTTTCCACGCCGGGTCAGATCACCCGCGATGAAGAAGAGCGTGTGCAGGCGTATTACGGCGGCGGCTACCTCTACGCTAAGCCAGAGCGCGCGGAGCCTTGGATATGAGCGAGATAACCCAAGTGCCAGCCTACCCATCGGCACAAGATGATCCGATGGGTACGCCAGCGGCTGATGAGCGCGTGCTGTGGCAAGGTCGCCCTGATCTGCGCGTGCTTGCACGTACCGCGTTCCACACCCGCGCGATTGGCATTTACTTCGCCGTACTGGCTGCCATCGCATTGGCGGTTGGCAGCATGGATAGCGCAGCGCTGGTCGTTGGCTTTGGGGCATTCGTGCTCGCGATACTCTATGCTGCGGCATGGTTGACCGTGAAGAACACGCTGTACATCATCACCGATGCCCGCGTGATGATGCGGATCGGTATGGCGGTTGATAAGCGCATCAATGTACCGCTCAAAAAGGTGACTGCAGCCCATCTTGCCTCGCGCGGCAAAGGGTATGGCGACATCGCCCTTGAGCTTGGCGGAGAGCGCACTGTGCTTGGCTTTTTGCTTCTCTGGCCGCATGCTCGTCCGTGGCAAATCTCTCGCCCGCAACCGATGCTGCGCGCGATTGCCAATGTAGATCAAGTGGCAAGCGAGCTGGCGAATGCCTCCGCCCAATTCAACGCGATTGAGCGCGGTGACTTTACGCCGCAAGCCAGTGCAGTCAGCACCGGCAATGCCGACACAACCGGCCTAGCGGGAGCCGCAGCATGAGCGCACCTGCCCATTACGAATACGATCATGAACATGGCGATATTCACAAAGCCCCGATCATTATGATGGGCGCTGTAATGGTAATTTCGGTCGCGCTCGCGGCGTCGGTCAGCTTCGGCATCTTCGACCGCGTAGCCGTGCCCAGCGAAGTCCGCGCCGAAGCGGGCACACAGGCAAGCGCCAGCCGCCAGCTCAATTTCTTTGATGCAGAAGCCGGCGCGGTCAGCATCGTCGATGCCACCACCGGCGAAGAAATCGCCCGTTATGAACCAGGTACAGGCGGCTTTATTCGCTCAACCGTGCGCAGCCTTGCGCAAGCCCGCCAAGTGCGAGGCATCGGGGCTCAGCCGCCATTTGATCTAACTCAATGGGATGATGGCTCACTCTCGCTGACCGACACCACGACGGGAAAATCCGTGGAACTGGGATCATTCGGCTCGACCAATCGGGCCGTATTTGCCGCATTGCTGGAAAGGGATCAAAGCTAATGCCAAACCAATCATTCGAGACGCCTTGCCGAATATCGGTCGAGCAAAGCTCAGACCATTTTCACGCTCATGTCGAACTGGATGGCGATTACGCCATCGAACCCGGCGATAAAGTGCGCGTGCATGGCGACCCGATCCAGATCCCATTTGGCCACAGCGCCGTTTTTGAGCGCGCAGCGACCGTCACTCGCGCAGGCCCGCTTGATCGCGCGATTACGCGGATCGCGGCCTATTTCGATTTGAAAGAACTTTACGAGGTTAGCTTCAATCCCGGGAGGATCAAATGAACGCTCACGCCGCCATGACAACCGAAGACGCGATGGAGATCGCGACCCAGGATACGATCCTCACTCCGCGTTTCTACACCACGGATTTTGATGCGCTGGATGCGATTGATGTGTCGCTGGTGCGCGAAGAATGGGACCAATTGATCGCTGATATGGTGGGCGATCCCAACAAGAAGCACTTTAAGCACAATGACAGCTTCACCGGTGTGATCGAAAACCTTGAGCCAGAACTTCGTGCCGAATTCACTGACTTTCTCGTCAGTTCAATGACGTCGGAATTTTCCGGCTGCATCCTGTATGCAGAGATCGCTCGGCGCACGAAAAACCCTGATGTAAAACAGCTGTTCAAATTGCTCGCCCGCGATGAAAGCCGCCATGCTGGTTTCATTAACGAGTCGCTGAAAGATGCAGGGATCGGCGTTGACCTTAGCTTTCTAACCAAGACCAAGAAGTACACATACTTCAAACCCAAATTCATCTGGTACGCGGTTTATCTGTCTGAAAAGATCGGCTATGCGCGATATATCACGATCTACCGGCACCTCGCGGCCAATCCAGAAAACAAATTCCACCCGATTTTCGATTGGTTCGAAGAATGGTGCAATGACGAATTTCGCCACGGCGAAGCGTTTGCCATGCTTCTACATGCTGATCCAAAGCTGCTGAAAGGCTATAACAAGCTGTGGATCCGTTTCTTCCTACTGTCGGTCTACGCCACCATGTATGTGCGCGATCACGCCCGCCCCGTCTTCCACAAGGCGCTGGGCGTTGATCCGACCGAATATGATTATGAGGTCTTCAAGGTCACGAATCAGATCAGCCGTCAGGTGTTCCCGGTTGAGCTGGACATTGATAGCCCCGCCTTCCGCAATAATATGGAAGCGCTGCGTCAGGCGGCTCTGCGGATCGAAGAAGGCAAAGCGCAAGGCGGCATCGGAGGCATGGCCAAACGCATCAGCGGCGTCGCTGGGGCAGGCTGGAACTTTGCCAAGATGTATTTCCAGCGGACCAAAACGAATGAACTTCCGCAAACGATCCGGCTCCAGCCTGCGTGGTAAGTTGGAGCGGACATATCGTCCCCTTCGCGGTGACACTGCTGATCTGGTTCTTTGCAACCGGGCTAATCGCTTGGGCAGATAACCGCGACCGGGCGACCTTCACCACCAGCTTGGTGGTGGCGGGCGGCGTTGGCATTGCCGGTCTGATCGCTATTCTGATCTCTTCCCAATCGACCTCTACCCTGTCGGTCTATCTCGCTTTTGTCGGCGCGCTAATGGTGTGGGGCTGGCATGAAGTTGGCTTTCTTACAGGCGCTGTCGCTGGGCCGCGGCGCGAGGTAAGCGACCCTACTCTACGCGGCTTTGATCGCTTCGCGCAGGCCAGCGCGACTGTAATCTATCATGAGATTGCGCTGGCGCTGACCGCGCTGACGCTGATTTCGCTCAGCTGGAATGCTTCGAATCAGATCGGCGCGACGGTGTTTGTGCTGTTGTTCGTCATGCGGTTGTCGACCAAGCTCAATATGTTTGTTGGCGTGCCCAACACCAGCTTAGAGATTTTGCCGCCGCACCTTCACTACTTGAAGACCTATTTTGGCCGCAACCGGATGACGGTAATGCTGGCGCTATCCACGTTAGCAATCGCGGCTATCGCCATATGGTTTGCCTCGCTCGCTATGGCCGCGCCCGTTGGCAGTGCAGCGATGATCGGCGCCAGCCTGTTGTTCGCTCTGTGCCTGCTGGGCGCAATCGAACACGTCTTTCTCGCCCTGCCATTTCGCGACGGCGCGCTGTGGGGTTGGGCATTGCCAAAACGCATGGCCGCGCAGGCGAAAGTAGGCGGCGCACCTTCAAACACTCAGAATTCAATACAAGCAGAGGGATCGACCCATGGACTATGAGGGCTATTTCAAGAGCGAATTGGACAGCGTTCGTGAAGAGGGCCGGTATCGGGTGTTTACCGATATCAAGCGGCATAAGGGTTCATTCCCTCATGCAACGCGCTTTATCGATGATGAAACGCGCGCGGTCACCGTGTGGTGCTCCAACGATTACCTCGGCATGGGCCAACATCCTGATGTGATCGATGCGATGCACAACACGCTGGAGGAATGCGGCGCGGGCGCAGGCGGCACGCGCAATATTTCTGGTACGAACCACTATCACGTGGAATTGGAAGCCGAACTTGCCGATCTGCACGGCAAAGAGGCCGCGCTGCTGTTCACCAGCGGCTATGTGTCCAACTGGGCCGGGATCGGGACGCTGGCCAGCAAGATTCCCAATTGCGTCGTATTTTCTGACGCGCTCAACCATGCGAGCATGATCGAAGGCATCCGCCATAGCCGAGCGCCCTATAAGATCTGGAATCACAATGACGCGGCGCATCTTGATGAGCTGCTGAGTGAATATGGTCCTGACGTGCCAAAACTGGTCGCGTTTGAAAGCGTGTATTCGATGGACGGCGATATTGCGCCAATCGCTGACATTCTTGACGTGTGCGAGAAGCACGGCGCGATGAGCTATATCGATGAGGTCCACGCGGTGGGCCTGTACGGGCCTCGCGGTGGCGGCATTGCCGAACGCGAAGGGCTAATGGATCGGATCACGGTGATCGAAGGCACTTTGGGCAAGGCTTATGGTGTAATGGGCGGCTATATCGCCGGGAGCCGCAATCTGGTCGACTTCGTGCGCAGTTTTGCCAGCGGGTTCATCTTTTCAACCGCCCTTCCCCCTGCCGTAGCAGCGGGCGCGGCGGCAAGCATTCGTCACTTGAAACAAAGCAATGCAGAACGTGAATTGCAGCGCGACCGGGTGGCCAGCGTGCGCCGTTCGCTTGATACTCTGGGCATCCCGCATCTCGACAATCCGAGCCATATCGTTCCGGTGATGGTCGGGGATGCTAAAAAGTGCAAAATGATCAGCGATTGGCTGATGGATAATCACGGCATCTATGTTCAGCCGATCAATTACCCGACCGTGCCGGTTGGGACAGAGCGTCTGCGCATTACACCTTCACCCGTTCACGACGACGGTGATATCGACCGGTTGGTCAACGCATTGAGCGAAATCTGGTCGCAATGTGAGCTCGCGCGGATGGCGGTCGCCGCCTGACGCTAGGCGTCCGGCGTCTGACGTTTGGTGCTCGCAAAGGCGCATTAGCCTGCCGAACTGGACTTACCCCATAAGAAAAGGGCGACGTGGCCTAACCACACCGCCCTTTCTCGTAGTGCTCTAAAGCGGCTTAGAGGCCAGCTTCGGTGAACAGTTCTTCGAAGACCCGGCCAGCGAGGCCAGGGTGGCTGACCGCTTTCGCAGCTTCGACGTTCGCATCCTGACCTTCGCCTTCGACAATGATCATGCCGACCATGCCTGCCGCGTAGTGCGGAACGCACTGATAGCCGTACACGCCTGGTGTTGGCAGAACGTAAGAAACCGATTGGTTGATCTCACCTTCCCAGCCGCGAGCGCCTTCTGGGATCATGCCTTCGATAGAAGAAGACTGGTGGGTTGGATCGGTCGGTACGAAAGTAACCGTGTCACCAACCTGCGCTGTGAGCAGCTTTGGCTTGAACACTTGCATGCCGGTTCCGCCATCTGGATCGCGCGTGTACATTTGAACTTCGATGACCGTGCCGTTGGCTTCAACCTCTGGCTCAGCCGGAGCAGCAGCTTCTGCTGGCGCTTCTTCAGCAACCGGCGCTTCGACTTCTGCTTCTGCAGGAGCAGCAGTTGTATCGTCAGCTTCGCGGCCGCCACATGCCGAAAGGGCAAACATGCCAACTAGGGCAATTGAGCCCATCAATGCGTTACGCTTCATAATTCGTATTCCTCTTCAACGCTAAACCTTCGTCGATCCCATAAGCGATTGCTTAGACGAGAAATGCCGCCCTGCCTAGCCGCTGAAAAGACCAATGATAACCGATACAAGAACTGGCGCGCGATAGAGTTCCAAGAAAAACATCGCTTTGTGAGCCATGCATTGCCGTTTCGGCACAAACCTCACAGCCGCACCGCCCGATGATGCCAATAGCTCCGCTCGGGTTAGGAACTGAGCAAAATGGCTATTTCTCAAAGCCGCGCATTCTGGTAGCAATGTGCAACTGAATAACGCGCCCTAATCTCATGCGCACCCCGATGGAGCCAAACGAATGATCACTTTCACCATCAACGGCGAGCAGCAAAGTTTGGACGTCGATCCGGCGATGCCAATTTTATGGGTCGTGCGCGAAAAGCTTGGCATGACCGGTACGAAGTTTGGTTGCGGCATTGCACAATGCGGAGCCTGTACCGTCCATTTGGACGGAGAACCGATCCGGTCTTGCTCCATGCCGCTTGCCGCAGCAGAGGGCCGTGAGATTACAACCATCGAAGGCATATCGGGCGAAGATGGCGGCATCAACGCGGTCCAGGAAGCTTGGATCAGCGAGCAAGTTCCGCAATGTGGATACTGCCAGTCGGGTCAGATCATGGCGGCCACGGCTCTCCTACGTGACAACCCCAGCCCCGGCGATGCCGATATCGACGCTGCAATGAGCGGTAACATCTGCCGCTGCGGAACCTACAAACGCATCCGTCAAGCGATCAAGGTTGCCGCCGGTATTGAGCAGCCCTCATCTGAGGAGACAGCAGCATGAGCGAGCTGGAAACCAAAAAGTCAGAGCGCAGCGCTGCTGCGAAATGGAGCCGGCGCGGTTTCATCGGTGCAGGCGTGTTGGCAGGCGGTGCATTGCTTATCGGTGTAGGCGTTCGCCCGGGGAACCCGGTTGGCAAACTTGCACCACTCGTGGCGGGCGGCGAAGGCGAACAGCTGGTCAACAGCTGGGTCAAGATCGGCGCTGACAATATTATCACCGCGATTGTCCCGCACTGCGAGATGGGCCAAGGCGCGCATTCAGTGCTCGCGCAGATGTTAGCGGATGAACTGGATGCGGACTGGTCAATGGTCGAGGTGATGCAAGCACCAACCGACGGCAGCTACATCATCAGCGATACGGCTCGCTTGTTCGCAGCACCCTTCACAATGAACGCGGCCGATTGGTTAGAACCGACTTGGGACGGCCTGTTTACACAGCTTGGACGACTGGCTGATGTCATGATCACTGGCGGCAGTTCCTCTATTCGTTCCACCGGCCAATATCAGATGCGTATCGCAGGCGCTGCGGCCCGCAAAATGCTTGTAGGAGCGGCGGCAGATGAATGGGGTGTGCCGCCCGGCGAAATCGTGACGCGCGACAGCACATTGATCCACGAGGTAAGCGGAAAATCAGCGCCTTATGCGCAGTTCGCAGCAGCAGCTGCTGAGCAACCAATGGACAGCTCGCCTGCGCTCAAAGACCCCAAAAATTACAGACTTATGGGCAAGAGCAAGCGCCGCACCGACATCCCAGCCAAGGTAACAGGCAAGGCGGATTTTGGGATGGATGCGAAAATTCCAGGATTTGATCCTGCTGATCTGTCCTACGCCGCTGTGCGCCGTCCACCAGTTCCGGGTACGAGCGTTACGGCAATGGACGCAGAGGCTGCCAAGAACATGCCAGGCGTGCAGCAAATCCTCAACATGAGCAGTTTCATCGCGGTCGTCGCCGATGGTTATTGGAATGCAAGCCAAGCACTCAACGCGGTCACGGCTGAATACAGCCAGTCGAAAAGCCCGATTAAGACAACCGCCGATCAGTTCGCCGCCTTCGCAAAAGCGTTGGACGACGCGGGCGATGATGGCGGCGATATGGCGGCATCACGCGGAGATGCTGCAAGCACTTTTGACAATGCTCCGACAAAGTTGGAGGCGGAGTACAAAGCGCCTTTCCTCGCTCATGCACCCATGGAGCCGGTCAATTGCACCGCATGGGTACGCGACACCGACGAAGGTGCAAAATGCGACATCTGGACCAGCACGCAAGTGCCACTGATGGCGCGCAGCGCGGCGGCCGGTGCGCTCGGCATTGATGCCGACGACATTACCGTGCACCACCCATTCTTGGGCGGCGCATTCGGGCGGCGTCTTGAAAACGATTATGTGACGATGGCTGCGCGGATCGCCAAGGCCACGGGTTATCCTGTCAAGATGATCTGGTCGAGAGAGGAAGACACGCAAAAGGCGCTCTATCGCCCGGCCGATCTCAGCCGCTTCAAAGGCGGACTAGACGCTGACGGAAAGCTGGTGGCGTATAACAACGTGTTTACCCAGCGGCACGATCCAGCAGAAGCAAGTGTACCGGGCATATACAACATCCCAAACACGTCTGTGCGCGTAGCACCGGCAGAGCTGCATTTGCCGTTTTCAGCATGGCGATCAGTCGATCACTCACAACAAGGCTTCTTCATTGAGAGCTTTATTGATGAGGCCGCACATGCAGCAGGCGCTGATCCACTGGAATACCGCTTAGCAATGTTAGGCGACAATACCGAACGCCATAAGGCGGTGCTCGAAAAGGTCGCTGAGATGAGCGATTGGAACGCACCGCGCGCCAAAGGAACTGGCAAGGGCGTAGCTATCGTAGAAAGCTTTGGAACTGTCGCTGCCGAACTAATCGAAGTGGATTTGACCTCTGGCAAGCCAAAACTCCTTAATGTCTGGACGGCGACAGATGCAGGCTATGTCATGAACCCCGATGGCTTTCGCAACCAGATCGAAGGCGGGATTGTCTTTGGCCTAACAGCAGCGCTTTACGGAGAAATCGATCTCGTCGACGGCGCGGCCAAGCAGAGCAATTTCCATGATTACAAGATGCTGCGCATGGATGAGACGCCGGCTATCGAAGTCGCCATCATTAACAGTGGGGCAGTGCCGGTAGGCGGAGCAGGCGAACCGGGTACACCGCCAGCTGCCCCCGCTCTCGCCAATGCAATCTTTGCAGCAAGCGGAAAGCGTTTGCGCGAAATGCCATTTGCGAAGCAATTCACCTAAGCGACCGGATTGGGGACGAATATCATGCGAAATATCTCTATTGCCGCACTCGCTATCAGCACACTAGCACTTTCGGCGTGCGGATCAGAGGTCGAAGAGCCAGTTGAGCAAATCATCGTCGCTCAGCCGGGCGAGGCAGCCAGCTATGCCACGCCCGATAAGACGCCGGCGGGTGATGCACCTGAGCAGGCGGCTGAGTAATACCGCCCGATGGACCGCGACCGGGTCTTCGCTTTTCTAGCAGAATGCCAGCGCGCAGGCCGAGCCAGCGTGCTGGTGACAGTAATGGCGGTTGAGGGTTCCTCGGTTCGTAATCCTGGCACGCATATGGGTGTGTGCGAGGACCGCAGTTTTGCTGGTTCGCTATCAGGCGGCTGCATCGAAAATGCGGTTGTTTCAGAAGCGCTGGAGGCGCTGCGCGAAAAAGCACCCCGTGTTGTTCGCTTCGGCAAAGGCTCCCCATTTATCGATATAGCACTGCCCTGCGGCGGCGGCATAGATGTTCATTTTCAGCCGCTTTCTGACACTGGTTTTGTCGAACAGTGCAACGCCTCCATCGCAGCGCGCGCACCCTTTACTGTCGCCATCGATAAATCGGGAATTGAATGCCTCGATGGCTGGCAAGCCACAGTCGCCGATGTGTCGGCTGGAACCGGCATATTCGGCCATCACCCTCATCCCCAATTGTCGATCATCGGCCATGGCGCGAGCGTAGAGGCGCTCGCCAAACTTGCTCGCGCGATGGATCTTGGTAGTTCAGTTCACACACCCGACGCCGAATTGTGTGAGCGGATGGCGGCAGATGGTTTCGCCGTTCATCTTTTACAGCGCACCAGCGATACGCACCTGCTCAAAAGCGACGCTTGGACGGCCTTTGTATTCCTGTTTCATGACCACGATTGGGAAGTGGAATTGCTCGCGCGCGCGCTGGAATTGCCGCATTTTTATTGCGGCGCGATGGGAGGCCACAAAGCACATATCTGGCGCAGCGAGGCGCTGACACAGGCGGGTGTTAGCCAGCCGGCAATCGCTTCTATCCATGCCCCGATTGGACTGTTTCATTCCTCGCGCGATCCAGAAACTCTTGCGCTCTCTACCTTGAGTGAAATTGTCAGCGTCTATCAAACAACCGACTTTGTAGCAGGCGATGCCTGAATCCGGAGGCCTCGCCGTAGCGATACTGGCCGCGGGGCAATCGCGCCGATTTGGCGCCAAAGATAAGCTGGCGGTTATTCTCAATGGCCGCATGTTGGGCTTGCACGCGAGCGAGGCTTTGCATGGCGTCGCTGCAAGTAGGCGCTGGGTCATCGCTTCCGCGCCAGACCATCAGTGTTGCGGAGGCTGGCGTGAGGCAGGCTTTGAAATCGCGGTGAACTTTGATGCTGCACAAGGACTCGGTACGTCGACGGCAATGGCGGCCACACTGGCTGACGACGCCGGATCATCTGCGCTGCTAATCGCACTGGCTGATATGCCGTTTGTTACATTCGAGCATTTCCAAGCGCTTGCAGCCATGGTCGCTCCAAACGCTTTGGTCGCTTCGCACAATGGCCTAGCCCCTACCCCGCCCGCATTATTCGGCCGCGAGCATTTTAGTCAACTGATGCAGTATACCGGAGATCGCGGCGCTGGCGGCCTGCTCAAGCGCGCCGAAATCATCACATGTCCACCCGATCACTTGCGCGATGTGGATGTACCAGGCGACCTGCACTGAGCCTCACATCAAGCCGGTTGCGCGCAGCACCAGTCTTAGCCCCAGGCCGCTTGCGATCAGCAAGACGCCAGCACCCAGCACATTGGCAAACAGTCCGTTGGCATGATCGCCAAGGATCGCCTTTTGGTTCATCACATAGAGCAAAAACACCGCGACAATCGGCAACAACAATCCATTGGCAAATTGCGCTGCGACGATCACTTCAATTGGCTTGATGCCTAGCAATGAGATACCGGTTCCGATCACAATGACGCTCAGGGCAACGCTGCGAAACGCGATTGATTTTTGACCGCCTTTAAGTCGCAGAATTTCAGTCATGGCAAAGGCTGTAGCAAGCGGCGCGGTGATCGCGCTGGTAAGGCCAGCTGCGAATAAACCAATGCCCAGTAAATACTTGGATGACGAACCAAACAATGGTTCGAACTGGCTCGCCATTTCAGCGGCGCTCTCTACATTGATGCCAGCTGCAAACAGACTGGCAGCGGCGGTTGAAACGATCAGGATCGCAATGACCCCGCCGATGCCTATGGCAATGCTGGTGTCGGCGCGCGCGGCGCTCAAATCATCGGCTCCATTCCAGCGCGCTTTGGCGGCTGACGCGTGAAGGAAGAGATTGTAGGGGACGACGGTCGTACCGATCAGCGCAATTACAGTAAGCAGTGCATCGCCTGGAATGGAGGGCGCAAACATTCCTGATAGCATCGCCCCCATGTCTGGCTTGATAATCACGAATGTCGCAGCGAATGCCAGCGCCATTGTCGCGACCAATCCCAGCAACACCCGCTCGATCTGCTTGTAAGTGCCAGCCAGTAAAAGCGCCGCAGCCAGAACCGCAATGGCCAGCACAGCCGCCTTGAATACGCCATCGCTCTCCCCAGCAATCGCTGCAATACCCAAAGCCGCGCCAGATAGATTGCCCGCTTCATATGCGGCATTGCCAGCATAGAGCGCCGTTCCCACAAGCAGCACCAATGGCCATTTGAGAAGCGAGTTTTCGAACGACTTGGCGATGGACTCGCCCAGCCCTTGCTGAGCGACGGTGCCAAGGCGTGCCGACATTTCTTGAAGTATGATCGTTGCGACGGTCGCGAAGACAAGCGCCCAGAGGAGTGCATAACCAAAACTCGCGCCAGCGATTGTACACGCTGTTACCGTTCCCGGCCCGATAAATGCCGCCGTGACCAGAGCCCCCGGCCCGATATTGCGTATGCGGCTGATCATTGAGGATTGCTTCCTTTGCGCTCGCCCAAGGGGCCAAACCCGCCGCCAGTTGGCGTTTCGATGACGATCTGCTCGCCCGCCTTCATCACTGTCTGGGCGCAGCCGCCTAGATCCTCGACGCTACCATCCGCCCGCTCAACAAAATTACGCCCCAACCGGCCATCCATTCCGCCCATCAATCCGGGCGCTGCAACGCGGCGCCGCTCTGATAGGATTGCGCATTGCATGCCCTCACGAAAGCGGATCACTCGGCGCACCCCGTCACCTGCATTATTTGCGCCCTTGCCGCCAGAGCCGCGCTCAATCCGAAACTCGTCAAGCACCACAGGATAGCGCTGTTCGAGTATCTCAGGGTCAGTCATCCGCGTGTTGGTCATATGTGTGTGCACTGCTGCTACCCCGTCAAAGCCCGGCCCAGCTGGCGCGCCTGAACAGATCGTTTCATAATATTGCACATGGTCATTGCCGAAAGTCAGATTGTTCATCGTACCCTGCCCCGTGCCCAACCTGCCTAAGGCGGCAAACAGAGCGTCTGTCACGGCCTGACTCGTCTCAACATTGCCCGCAACCACCGCTGCTGGAAATGCCGGATTGAGCAAAGAGCCATCCGGAATGATCACATCAAGCGGCTTCATGCAGCCCGCGTTCAAGGGGGTTTCATCATCTATCAGGCAGCGAAACACATACAGGATAGCCGCATTGGTGACTGCGCGCGGCGCGTTGAAGGCGTTATCCATCTGCTCGCTTGTCCCGGTGAAGTCGATAGTCGCACGGCCAGCAGTTTTGTCCGCTCGCACGACAACTTTGATCATCGCCCCGTTATCGAGTTCTAGAGCAAATTCGCCATCATCCAGCGTAGCAATGGCGCGTTTGACCGCTTCCTCAGCAGCATCTTGAATGAATCCCATATAGGCGTTGACCTTAGCCTGGCCGTAGCTCTGAAGCAGTTTGGCAAGCTCATTCGCACCAGCGTTATTGGCAGCGACTTGGGCCATTAAATCGGCAATGTTTTGAGAGATGTTGCGCGCAGGATATGGTCCATCGCTTAGGATGTGTTCCAGTCTTTCGCTTTGAAACGCGCCGCCTTCGACCAGCCTAACGTTATCTAGCAGCACACCCTCTTCATGTATCGTGCGCCCGAGCGGAGACATGGAACCCGGAGCAATCCCGCCGATGTCCTCATGATGCGCACGCGATGCGGTGAAGAAAAGGATATCGCCGGATGCTTCATCGAACACCGGGGTAACAACCGTGATATCTGGGAGGTGAGAGCCCCCTTTATGCGGGTTGTTGTGGACGAATGCATCGCCGGGTTGGATGACCTGCCCGCTTTCAATGATCGTTTTCACAGACGCATCCATTGAGCCAAGATGGACGGGAACATGCGGTGCATTTGCAACCAGATTACCGCCAGAATCAAAGATCGCGCAGGAAAAGTCGAGCCGCTCTTTCACATTCACAGATTGCGAGGTGTTGCGCAGAACTATGCCCATTTGTTCAGCGATGGACATGAAGAGATTGTTGAAAATCTCTAACGTTACGGGGTCGCGTTCAATAGCGCTGTCAGACGCGCCAACTGCGCTTTTATCCGCGCTCTCAGCGCATACGATTAGATGCCCATATTGGTTAAGTGCCGCCGTCCACCCAGGCTCAACAATCACCGTCCCAGTTGGCTCGGTTATAATGGCTGGCCCAGCGATTGTGTCACTCGCACCAAGGCTTGCGATGTCGAAAATCGGGGCAGTGCGCCATTCGCCTTTGGTAAAGACCTGCCCGCTGGCAATCGGCTCAGCCAAAGCACTATTGCCCGTCGCAACCAGGCTTTCCAGCGGCGCTGCGCGCTCCTGCCGCGTCTCCACAATTAGGGTATCAAGCAACACATCTTTGCCTGGCGCTAAAAAACCAAATTGCCGACTGTGATTCTCGTCGAAACTCTGACGCATGTCCGCCGTGCGAGCAAATGGGACTTTGATAACCGTGTCTGTCCCTCGATAGCGCAGCAGGGCTGCCACTTCGTGATGCAGATCTGCATCTGGCACACCTTGACTTGCCAATTCGCCCGCGTTCTCAGCTTGCAATTGAGCGATGGTGGATGACAGTTCTTGCGGCAACTCATCACATATTTCGCGATCAATGACCTGTTGGCGCTCAGTTTCGATTGTCGCGAGCCCCATACCGTAGGCTGAAAGAACCCCGGCAAACGGGTGTAGCATGATGGTGCGAATACCTAGCCGCTCTGCCACCAAACAGGCATGCTGTCCGCCAGCCCCGCCAAAACAATTGAGCACATATTCCTGAACATCATAGCCGCGCGCAATCGAGATTTTCTTGATCGCTTGGGCCATGTGTTCAACCGCAATGTTAAGGAAACCCTCGGCGACTTGCTCTGGTAAGCGTCCATCGCCGATCTCATTTGCGATCGCAGCGAAGCCCATTCTCGCTGCATCGTCATCCAAAGGCTGATCTTGCTCCGGCCCAAATATCTTTGGGAAATGATCGGGCCGCAACTTACCTAAGCAGACGTTGATATCGGTGACGCTTAACGGCCCGCCGCGTCGATAGCTCGCGGGTCCGGGGTCTGCACCGGCTGATCCTGGCCCAACACGCATTCGCCCATCTTCGTAGCGGAGGACTGATCCGCCGCCCGCCGCCACGGTATGAATATGCAGCATTGGTACGCGCATCTGCACACCAGCCACTTTGGTCTCGTAGACTTTTTCAAACTCATCGGCGTAATGCGAAACATCTGTTGACGTGCCGCCCATGTCAAAGCCGATGACTTTGTCAAAACCGGCCAATTTTGCAGTATGGACGCAGCCCACGATGCCGCCCGCTGGGCCCGAAAGGATCGCGTCACGACCGCGAAACTGCGCTGCGTCAATTAGTCCGCCAGAACTTTGCATAAACAGCACTTGGCCAGCGGCCGCATCGCCTCCAAACGCATCCGCAATACGATCAACATAGCGCCGCAAAATTGGCGTAAGGTAAGCATCGACAATGGTTGTTTCGCCGCGCGGCACAATCTTGCTTAGCGGGCTGACATCATGGCTAGCTGATACTTGCGTGAAGCCAATCTCGTGGGCGATCTGGGCAAGCTGCCGTTCGTGCTCTGGAAACTTAAAGCTGTGCATCAGAGCAATCGCAACAGATCGTAGACCGCTGTCATATGCGGCCTTCAAGAGCTCGCGCGCTTCCTCAATATTCAGCGGAATTTCGACAGTGCCATCAGCCAGCACGCGTTCACCAATTTCGCCCACCTCGCTATAAAGCAAATGCGCCTTCTCAATATTGAGAGCAAAGGTATGTGGCCGCGATTGATAGCCAATTTCGATCACATGGCCGAAACCGCTGGTGGTGACCAGCAATGTGTCTTCACCCTCGCGCTCTAGCAGGGCGTTGGTGGCGATTGTTGTTCCCATCTTGATCGCGGCGATACGGTCAAGCGGGATCGGTTCGTCCTGCGCCACTGCAAGAGCCTCACGAATCCCGTGCAAGGCGGCATCGTCGTAATGCTCTGGGTTTTCGGACAGATATTTGTGGGTTGTCAAATGGCCATCAGGCCCACGCGCCACGATATCGGTAAAGGTCCCGCCGCGATCGATCCAGAACTGCCAAGTCTCAGCCTGCGTCATCTCGTCTCGCTGCGCACCCGATTTTGATATGAGGCATGGGTTTGCGCGAGCATGTGCAGCTTTGCAAGCTAGCCTTTGGCGATAGCCACGGCCTCGCTGGCTAGCTTCGTGATCGCAGCGTAGTCACCGCCTTCGGTCGCACCCTTCGGTGTCAGCCAACTTCCCCCGCAAGCAAGCACATGATCAAGCGCGAGATACTCGCTCAAATTAGCCGCCGAAATACCGCCAGTTGGCATGAAGCGCATTTCGCGGAACACCGATCCAAGCGCTTTGAGCATTGGCACACCTCCAGCGAGACTTGCGGGGAAAAACTTCACATCGCGCAGACCCATTGCATAGGCGCGCTGCACCTCACCCGCAGTCATCGTACCGGGAAAAATCGGAACGTCTTGTGCAAGGCAGTATTCCGCGATTTCATCAACCAATCCAGGCGAAACGATGAACTGGGCGCCGCTGTCCAAAACCGACTTTGCTTGGTCTAGTGTGAGAACTGTCCCTGCGCCGACAATCAAACCCTCTGTTTTCGCAATGATCGCTTCCATCCCTTTTTGCGCATCGTCACTACGCATGACAACTTCGATGACAGATAGTCCGCCAGCAGCAAGTGCTTCAGCCGTATGGACGGCGACGTCAGGATCGTTCTCTCCGATAAGAGGCACTACCGGAGCGGCGGAAAGGCGTGATGAAAGTTCGGTGGTCATAATTGCTCTCTAACCCAATTCATTTTTCGCTATTGCTGCACCTAGCGCCAGCGATATACGCAAAGCCAATGAAATACGTATCCAGTGCATATTGCCTGACGCAGTTGCGTCAATTGATCGCCGCGCTAAAGACACGGTCATGATAAAAAATCCTTGGCATACTCGCGCTGTCCTATTCCTAGCATTGCTGCTGCCGGTCTATTTCGCCGTCTCTGCATTGGGCACAAAATTCGGTCTGTGGAGCTGGCAGTTCAGCCTCGGCACTCTGATCGTGAAAGTTGGGCCAATGCTACTCGGCGTTGTGGCGTTTGCCGCGTTGATTTCATTGGTAGTCGCTGCGCTGAAGAAACCGCGCAAGGGCTGGCTCCTGTCCATGATCGCCTTGTTCATTCCGATTTGCGCATTCGTGATGCTCGCTATGGTGCGCAGTCAGGCGGGCGCGGTTCCGGCGATCCACGATGTGTCGACTGATACCGCGAATCCACCCGGCCTTTCAGCCAGTGCAATGGCGGATCGCGCGCAGAGCGCAGCCAATCCAATCAGTGATTATCAGACACCGCTGGGCGAACTTGAGCCGTGGGCTGACGGCGATCCAGAACTGACATCAAAGTCGCACGCTCAAATCATTACCAGCGCTTATGCTGACCTTGCTCCGCTGCCACTCGGCGGTGCAAACCAAGCCGATGCAGTCGCAGCAGTTGCTGCGGCGATGGAAGACATGGGTTTTGCCGAAGTCAGCGCTGACACTGAAGCAGGTCGGGTAGACGGCGTTGCTGAGACGTTTTGGTTCGGATTTAAAGATGATGTGACAGCCCGCGTCGGAGAAACACAGATCGACTTTCGCTCGGTCAGCCGAGTTGGTCTGAGTGACCTTGGAAAAAACGCCGAACGGATCGACGAACTGCGCGAAAATGTTGCAGGTCGGCTGCAATAAATCGGGTTACTTTTTGAACTGTTGAACCGCCATTGCGCTGCGTTGAATCACGGTCACTAAGCACAGACCTGCATAGACGTATGCGAGCACAGCAAACCATGTTGGAAACACGCACATTGCGATAAAGACCGCAATAGTTTCAGTGCCTTCCGCCAGTCCCGTAGAATAAAAGAAGCTTTTCTTGCCGTGTGCGTCTGTCTCTAACCCGCGCGCGCCTGCAATGGTCGCAAAAGCTAGAAAACTTGTGCCGGTCAAAACGAAGCTCGCGGTCAGCAACAGAGCGGGCAAAGTGTTCGCCGGATCAAGTACGCCAAACCCCACCGGGATCGACACATAAAACGCAAAGTCTGCAACAATATCGAAATAGCCGCCCAAATCCGTCGGCTCTGTCGCGCGCGCAACCGCCCCGTCCAGCCCATCAAGCAGACGGTTCGCAAGCACCAGAGAAAGACCCAGCCACACCTGCCCGAATCCGATCGCGATCGCCCCGCCCAGCCCCAGCGCCAGCCCAGCGAACGTCAGCATATTGGCTGTGACACCCATGCCCGCCAATCCTGCGCCTAACCGGTTTAGTGGCGGGTCAATAAGCGGGCGGATCTTGGCATCAAACATGGGCAGCAGGCTCTACGAACCAAATGTCACAAGGCCAATCCACGCGCCCGTCATAGCGGTGGCCAAATTGCCTGCGATCCAGCTTTTCATACCCAGTCCAGCGGCCTCCGCGCGGCGTTCAGGGCATAAAGTGCCAATCGTTGAAACCAACAGACCAATGCTGGCAAGGTTCGCAAATCCGCATAGAGCATAGGTGACGATCAACAGGCTGCGCGGATCAAATGTATCAGCAGGCAGGGCGGAAAGCTCAAGGAAGGCCACATATTCATTCAATATCGCCTTGGTCCCCATCAATCCGCCAGCATCCTGCGCTTGCTCCCACGGGACCCCGATGATCCACATCAGTGGCGCGAACAGCCAGCCAAAAATGCGGCCCAAAGTCAGCGCTTCACCGCCAATAAGGGGCAGCAACGACAACGCCTGATCGACCAAAGAAACCAGCGCGAACACTACGATAATCACCGCAATCACAGCCAGAAACAGCTGCATCCCGTCCATCGTACCTTTCACGATGGCGTCAATGCTGCCTTCGTATTTGAGGCCCGGCTCATCGCGATCAACCTCAGTTGCATCGTCATCGGCTTTATCCGCGCTCGGGTTTCCCGGCACCATCAGCTTTGCAATCAGCAAAGCCGCGGGAAGCGACACCAGCGATGCTGAGATCATATGGCCCACCGCATTTGGAACGGTTTGCGACAAAGTGGAAGCATACAGCACCAGCACAGCGCCGCTTATGGTCGACATGCCTAGCACCATCACTTGAAACAGTTCCGCCCGGCTCATCCGCGCGAAATAGGCACGGATCACCAGCGGGCTTTCAACAACACCCAGGAACATGTTTGCCCCGCCAGCAAGGCCGACAACACCGCTGACCTTCAGCGTGCGGCGCAGCACATAAGATAGACCATTTACCATCCAGCGCAGCACGCCCCAATGCCACAGCAGAGCGGATATCGCGGACAGCACAATCACTAGTGGTAATATCTGAAAGGCGACAACCAGCGGCGCGTCCGCGCCTTCTTTCAGCTCAAAGGGCAGCGGCGCGCCGCCCAAATATCCGAACATATAAGACGAGCCATCAAGCGCCGCCTGCTCAATCGCCCGCACCCCCGAATTGGCCCATTCCATTGCGCTCCACACAAACGGGACGCGCACAATCAGCAGGGCTAGCGCGCCTTGCAATGCAAGTGCACCAGCGATCCATTGCCACGTTGGGCGGCCTGCGCGGTTTTCAGATAGGCCCCAAGCAACAAACACGAGCACCACAAGGCCAAGGACGCCGCGAAATTGATCGAAAAATTCCAAACTCGCCCCTCAGGCTCACAATCAGACTGCCGCGCAATCTTTCACAGCCTTGTCGCTGAAAACGCTGGGCAAAGCCAGCGCGCAATCAGCCCCGTCGCCAGTCGTGATATTTCTCGACAAAGCCCAACAGTTTTTCCGGCTTGTTGGCCTTTTTCCAGTTTCCGGCAGCAAACTTGTTCGCCTCTGCCATCGTCGGATAGGGGTGAACCGTACCGAGGATTTTGTTGAGGCCCAGCTTGTGCTTCATCGCCAGCGTGTACTCGGCCAGCAACTCGCCGGCATGGCTGCCGACTATGGTGGCGCCCAAAATTGTGTCTTTGCCAGGCGGGGTCAACACTTTGACAAAACCCTTGGTCTCGCTCTCCGCGATTGCCCGGTCCAGATCATCAAGGTCATAGCGGGTAACCTCATACTCAATGTCCTGCTCTTTCGCCTCAAGCTCGTTTAGGCCCACGCGCGCCACCTCTGGATCAAGGAAAGTGACCGCCGGGATGACCCGGTAATCCGCTTTGAACCGCTTGAACTGGCCGAACAGTGCGTTGACGCTGGCAAACCATGCCTGATGGCTGGCAGTGTGCGTGAATTGATAAGGTCCGGCGACATCGCCAGCGGCGTAGATATTGGGGAACTTGGTCGCCAGAAACTCATCAGTGTTGACGGTTTTGTTGGTGTCGACGCCTAAGTCTTCCAGACCATATCCGGTCAGCCGCGCAGAACGCCCGACGGCGACGATCAATGCATCATAGGCAATGGTTTTCTCGCTGCCGTCATGCTCAACCACGATAGCGCCGCCTTCGACCCGCACCGCATTGTGATTTGTAAGGACGTTAACCCCTGCCTCCTCTAGTGATTGCTGGGCGAGCTCTGACACTTCTTCATCCTCACGGCCCAGCACGCGCTCTGACCTCTCAATCTGTGTCACTTTAGAACCAAGCCGCGCAAGCGACTGGCTGATCTCACACCCAATCGGGCCGCCGCCAAGCACAGCGACGCGGGCAGGCGCCTTATCCATTTCAGCAAACGCATCCCACATCGTATCCGAAGTGAGGTAATTGCTATTGTCTAGGCCATCGAGCGGCGGCACAAATGGCTCAGCCCCAGCCGCAATAACGATGCTGCGCGTGGTAAGCCGCTGGGTCTCACCATCATTACGGGCAATTTCGACAGTCCAGGGATCGATGACCTTCGCATAGCCTTCGACCACATCGACACCTAGGCCGGTGTAGCGTTCAACACTGTCATGCGGCTCAATCGCTTTGATTGCACCCATGACGCGCGCTATGGTGTGTTTGAATGGCACCTCTGGCTCATGCGCGGCGAGGCCATACTTATCAGCATTGCGCATGGTCGCGGCGACTTTCGCGCTTTTGATCAGCGCTTTGCTGGGCACGCAGCCTGTATTGAGGCAATCGCCGCCCATTTTATTGGCTTCAACCAGTGTCACCTTTGCCTTCACCGTGGCAGCAATCAATGCGGATACGAGGCCTGCTGAACCGGCGCCAATCACCACCATATTTCGGTCATAGCTTTTGGGTTTGGTGAAGCCCTTATATACCTTGCGGCGCTTGATCGCCCCGATGATGCCTTTGGCGATCCAAGGGACGATGCCTAAGAGGACAAATGAGCCGATAATCACAGGTGTGAATATGCCGCTCGGGCTTTCAAGCGAGGCCAACTGCGTGCCAGCATTGACGTAAACAGCCGTTCCGAGCAGCATACCAACTTGACTGACAAGCGCGTAGGTTAGCGTCTTGATCCGCGTGAGACCCATTACAAGGTTGATTACGAAGAACGGAACTGCCGGGACCATGCGGAGCGTAAATAGATAGAACGCTCCGTCACGCTCCAAACCATCATTGATACCTTTCAATCTGTCGCCAAACTTGGCCTCTATCGTGTCCCGCAGAACGAACCGCGACGCCAAGAACGCCAAAGTCGCGCCCAATGTCGACGCGAAAGATACAACGATGAGGCCTGTCGCAAATCCGAACAGTGCGCCACCTGCAAGAGTAAGAAACGCCGCGCCGGGAAAGGAAGCGGCGGTGGCAACGACATAGATCGCAAAGAACACCGCGATAACTTTGATCGGATTTTCCGCGTAAGTTTGCTGCGCGCCCGCGACCTGCTCCTTGATAGCTTCAAAAGTCAGATATTGGCCCAGATCAAAGATGAAATAGGAGGCGACCAGCGCACCGAGCGCAAGTAGGATGATGATCTTCTTCATAAAAGTCCCTGTCAGGCGGGCTATCGCCGCTGTGCTATTTTCGTCATCTTCTTCGTTAGATCGCGGCGCTTGGTTACATTTTTCCGCTTAATCGCGCGTAGGATGCAAGCCAGCGTTTGTCGATCCAACGTTTCAGCTTTCCTGCCCAGCGCCCCTTGGCAGCGATAGGACCATAGGTCGCAACGGCCGCTCCATCCCCGGTTGAGAGCAAATAAAGGCTGGCGGGGCGCGGGCGATACGATTTGCTTGGACAATTGCCTTGCGCAGCTGCACGGATGTTCGCAGCGACGATTGGTCCGGCATGAACCGCGTGGACGCCAGAGCGCGGCACTTCGCGATCTTGCCGAGCGGCGACATCCCCGACGGCGAAAATATGCGGGTGGGAAAGTGAGCGCTGGTAGCGGTCAACCGCGATAAAGCCAGCGTTGTTCGTCGCAAGTCCGCTTACATGTGGCCAATCAGGAGCAGCAGTGCCCAGCGCGGCGATGATTAGCTCCACGTGTTCAAGCGGCTGCTTACCGGCAAACAGCACATCATCGACAAAGCGCGCGTCACCGAAAAGCGTGGTGATGCCCTGCGCGGTGAGCTCTGCCTTTACCAACCGCCGAGCCGAGGAGCCAAAGCTGGGCAGCAGGCCGCCTGCGCCTTCAATGACCGTGAGTCTGGATGCGCCGGTGCGGTTGCGCAATCCAAAAGCAAGCTCCACCCCGCCTGCCCCGCCGCCAATGACTGCTATGTTTTGCACGGCCTTGCTCGCAAGGCGCCTCGCGACCTCATCAACAAAGCCATCAATCGGGCGCACGTCAATTACGCGCGGGTCGTCTCCCAGCACGCTCCCTGCTCGTCCAACGCCTCCAGTATCAATCGACGCGATCTCAAATTTCTGCACGCCATTGTTCTGGGTCAGAACTGTGCGAGTGTTCGCGTCTAGGCTGACACAGCGGTCCAAAATAAGTTGCGCCCCAGCAGCCTTCGCCAACCCCGCAACATCAACCAGTCCTTCATCGCGGGCATATTCGCCTGCGATCCAGCCGGGAACCGTGCCGGAATAACGCAGATGCGGTGATGGGGTGAGGATGGCAGCATCGGGCGAAGGCAGACCGTTCTTGATCCAGTCAGCCAGCACCGCAAGATGCGCGTGCCCTCCCCCAATTAACAGTGTTCTTGGCTCGCTCGTATCCATCACCGGCCAATCGCCGCAATCGCAAAGCCTGTCAAAGGGAACCCGCAGCTGCTCCGCCTACCGCTGGCAATGCACGGTTTGTTGGCACGACTCGGGACAATCTTGAACGGCTGGATCACAGCTCATCGTGCGTAAGCCTGTGTTAGCCGCAAGTAAGCTAACGCAGTGCCAGCAAACCAAAAGACGCCCGATCAGTCTTTGCCACCAAATACCTAGAAAGATGCGCTAACTTTCGGCTGCTCAGTGCCCAAACCAAGCTGAGCCGATTTGCTCAGCCGGTGACAATTTAGAAAATGTTCGGACAATCGCGGTAGTTACTTCAGCCCTGAAGTTATGAAAACCACGTTAGCCTTTATATTTAGGAAATGGTTTCATCGCCGCTGATAGGAAAGTGACTAACTTGGACCAAGCTCCGCTGAATAGCGGGAAACCTGGAGTGCAGCCAGTATGAGTGACGACGTTATAGAAGTCCCAACGCTCGACAAACCTGTCGACGCAGAGGCCATCACACCTCTGGCCGATGACGCGGGCAAAACGGCGAAATTAGGGCTGGTCTCCACTCTAGCGGTGGCCACCGCGGCATGCGGCGGCGGTGGCGGCACAGGAAGCTCATCAGGTGGCGGCACAGCGGCAGGCGGAGGCGGCACAGGAAGCACACCAGCCCCAACCGTCGTTACCCCGCAAACCGATCAAGAGGCCGCTCGCTTCCTGCTTCAGGCCTCACTTTCAGCATCAACAGCGGAAATCGCCTCTGTGCGTTCTGACGGTTATGAGCCTTGGCTTGATCGCCAGATGAGCCGCAACAACGATCAGACCGCGCGGCAATATTTCGCCAGCAACGGCTTTGATGTGGTCAATAGCGAGCGGTATTACTTCAATTCCACCTTGGCTGATAACATGCTGTGGAGCCAGCTTTTGCAAGGCGGAAGCTCTGTTCGCAAACGCGTGGCGCTTGCGCTTTCAGAATTTTTCGTAATCTCCATCAACAGCATCAACAACACCTGGCGATCCCAAGCGGTGGGCGAATATTGGGACATCCTCAACACCAATGCATTCGGCAATTTCCGCGATTTGCTGGAAGGCATAACGCTCAGCCCGGCAATGGGTATTTTCCTGAACACTCTTGGCAATCGCAAGGCAGACCCGAATTCAGGCCGCGTGCCGGATGAAAACTTTGGCCGCGAAATCATGCAATTGTTCACGATTGGCCTGTTTGAACTCAACAATGATGGCACCGCGCGAACCACCGGCGGTGAGCCGATTGAAACCTACGACAACGACGATGTGACCGGGATTTCAAAGGTCTTCACCGGGTATGATTATGACTACACTGGTATTGGCTTCACCCGGGATGGCGGAGGCGGCAATTTCGATGTGCCTGATGCCGATTACACCCGCCAGCCGATGACGGCCGATCAGACCAAATGGCGTTTCCCGCGTAATGAGAGTTTTCATTCTGACGCGGAAAAATCATTCTTAGGCACCACAATCCCGGCCAATACCGGCGCACAGGAATCGCTGCGGATCGCGCTCGACACCCTGTTTAACCACCCCAATGTTGGGCCATTCTTTGGTAAGCAGATGATCCAGCGGTTGGTCACCAGCAACCCGACACCTGCCTATGTCGACCGCGTTGCGAGCGCGTTTAACAACAATGGCAGCGGAGTGCGCGGCGATTTGCGAGCCGTATTCAAAGCGATCCTGCTCGATGATGAGGCCCTATCCAGCACCAACATCGCCAACGCCAATTTCGGCAAGTTGCGCGAACCCATGCTGCGTTTCATCCAATGGGGCCGCACCTTTGGCGTTCAATCAGCTGATGGCCTTTTTGACCTGCGCAACACGTCAGATACCGTCAATCGCCTTGGCCAGTCGCCAATGCGATCACCGTCGGTCTTCAACTTCTTCCGGCCCGGCTATGTGCCGGCCGGATCGCAAGCGGCCGACCGCAATCTGCTCGCACCAGAATTTCAACTGGTGAATGAAACATCGGTTGCAGGCTATGTAAACACGATGGAGCGGGTCATCGATGGCTCGGTCTTTTGGCTCCGCAATGTCGCTGCGCAATACACCGCTGAAATCGATTTGGCGGACGACAGCACGGCTCTGCTCGATCATCTCGACCTTGTTCTCACGGCGGGCCAGCTGAGCGAGAACACGCGCTCCATCATTCAGCCAGTTCTGGATGAGATCGAAGTCACCGCCACCAGTGACACCGAAACGAAGCTCAGCCGCGTCCACCTTGGCGTGCTGCTGATCATGGCTTCCAACGACTACCTCGTTCAAAAATAAGGATCGCATAATGTATATTGGCAAAGGAAACGAACTTTCGCGCCGCGCATTCATGCGCCGGTCCAGCCAGCTCGCCGGTGCGGGCGTGGCGTCATCTTATGCCTTGGGCCTTGCTGGTATTGGAGAGGCTGCGGCTTTCTCTTCTGCGGGCGGGTACAAGGCGCTGGTCTGCGTGTTCCTCTATGGCGGAAACGATCACGGCAACACGCTGATCCCGTATGATGCAACGAATTATGCCCGTTATGCGGATATTCGCGGCGGGCAAGGCGATCAAGGCGGCGGCATTGCCCTGTCGCGCGGCAACCTTGCTGGTACCGTGTTGAACACGCCGAACGATCAAACCCTTACCGATGATATCCAATATGCGCTGGCGCCGACAATGCCGCGTATGAAAGCCCGGTTCGACCAAGGTGCGATGGCGCCGCTGCTGAACGTTGGCCCCTTGGTCGTGCCGCTTACGCGCGCGCAATATGACAGCGACAACAATTCGCAGTTTCCGCGTCCGGCAAAACTGTTTTCGCACAATGATCAGCAATCAACCTGGCAAAGCTCGCAGCCAGAAGGCTCCACCACCGGTTGGGGCGGACGCATGGGCGACCTTGCTCAAGGCGGCAACACAAACTCCATGTTCACGCTGATCAACGCCACCAACAATGCGGTGTTTATGACCGGTGAGAACGCCGCGCCGTACAAAGTCTCTAACAACGGGGCGACATTGTTCCGCGGTCTGGACCGGGGCCGGGTGTTCCGATCTCAATCGGCATCGGGCGCGCTCGATAGCTTGCTGCGGGCCAGCAATGGCAATGTGCTGGAGGCGGACTATTCGATGATCAACGCCCGCTCGATTGAATATGGCGGCTTCATCAGCGACGCGCTGGATAACACCACCTTGAGCACCGATTTTGGCAGCGGCAACGGCCTTGCCGCGCAATTATCCGTCGTCGCGCGGCTGATTGCCGCACGCAACCGGCTGGGCGTAACCCGCCAGGTATTCATGGTCGGCATGGGCGGTTTTGATCACCATGATGGTCTGATCGGCAATCATGATGAGCGCTTGTCGCAAGTAGATTTTGCACTTGACCGTTTCTATCAGGCGACGCTTGATCTTGGCATTCAGGATCAGGTGACGACCTTTACCGCATCAGATTTTGGCCGCACATTTGCCTCTAATGGCGATGGCTCAGATCATGGCTGGGGCAGCCATCACTTTATCATGGGCGGCGGCGTCAATGGCGGGCGTTTCTATGGCACTGCGCCGCAAGTCTCCGTCGATAGTGATGACCAAGTTGGCCGTGGCCGCTTACTACCGGCTGTGTCCGTCGATGAATATTCTGCAACATTGGCGCGCTGGTTCGGCGTCAGCGCCAGCGAGCTGCCGTCAATTTCGCCAAACATTGGCCGGTTCGCCAGCCCTGACTTGGGCTTCATGCAGACGACATGATAAAAAGAGGCCCAGCGACCATGCTGAGCCCCTTCGTATCTGTTCGTGCGAGCGCGAGGTCAGGCGTTGGCAAGCGTCATGTGCCGCTTCATGTGATGATCAACATTGCCGAACTCACTATCGAAGATGGTGAGGCGCTTGAAATAATGGCCGATGGCATATTCATCGGTCATTCCATTGCCCCCGTGAATCTGGATCGCTTCCTGCCCGATATGATGCGCGGCTTGGCCAATCCGCACCTTGGCCGCTGATACGGCGAGCTTGCGCTCCGCCTCCGGCGCATCCAGCTTTAGCGTGGCGAGATAGGTCATGGAGACCGACTGCTCATACTCGGTGTACATATCAACCATGCGGTGCTGCAGCACTTGAAACGATCCAATGGGAACGCCGAATTGTTTGCGTTCGCGCGAATAATCAACCGTCATCGTGTGAGCGACCTTCATCGCGCCGCAGGCTTCGGCGCATTGCGCAGCGATAGCTTCATCGGTCACACGCTCAATCAGCGGCAGGCCGCCGCCTTCCTCACCGATCAGGGCTTCAGCGGGGATCGAGGCGTTCTCAAAGAAGACCTCCGAAGCGCGGCGGCCATCAACCGTGGCATAATCGCGTGTCACCACGCCGTCTGCGCTTTTGTCGATGACAAAGACTGAAACGCCTTGCTTGTCGCGCCGTTCGCCCGATGTGCGCGCGGTAACGATCAAATGCGTTGCCCACGGCGCGCCGATCACAACCGCCTTGTGGCCATTGAGGATATAGCCCGAACCGTCTTTCTTCGCGGTCGTTTCAAGATCGGCATAGTCATAGCGGCCGCGCGGCTCGGCATAAGCAAATGCGAAGATCTGGCTGCCATCAACGATGCCGCCAATGTGCTCTTCTTTTTGAGCCGCCGTGCCAGCGTGCTTTAGGAAACCGCCCGCGCAGACTACGGTTGGCACAAATGGTTCAACCACCAGTCCTTTGCCGAATTCTTCCATCACGATCATTGCATCGACCGCCCCGCCGCCAAAACCGCCGTCCTCTTCGGCAAAAGGCATGCCGAACAAGCCGAGCTCAGCCAATTGCGCCCAAGTACCGGGGTTTAGCCCGTTTTCGCTGTTGATCGCCGCCATGCGCGTTTCCCAGCCATAGTTTTCGCGCACCAGCCGGGTCAGGCTGTCGCGCACCATGTCTTGTTCTTCAGTGAAATTGAAATCCACGTTGTTTCTCCTGCGCGTTTTCGCGCTTTATAGGCCGAGGATCATCTTAGTGATGATGTTGCGCTGAATTTCGTTCGACCCGCCGTAGATCGACGTTTTGCGCATGTTGAAATAGCTTGCCGCTGAATGTTCGGCATAGCTTGGACCAACCGGATATTCGTTCGAGCCTGCATCCGACACACTCGGATAGAACGGCGTGCCATAATGGCCGACCGCCTCTAGCGTCAGTTCGGTCAAGCGCTGCTGAATTTCTGTGCCCTTGATCTTTAGAATGGAGCTTTCCGGCCCCGGACCCTTGCCGGCCTGCTCGCCCGCGAGCGTGCGCAATTCGGTGATCTCAAGCGCTGACAGGTCAATTTCCAGCTGGCTGACTTTACGCGCGAAATCGAAATCGCTCATCAAAGGCGCTCCGTCCAATTGTTCTGACTTGGCGATACCGCGCAGCTGCTCAACACCTCGTTTGGAGCGAGCGACACCAGCAATCCCGCTGCGTTCATGCGCGAGCAGGAATTTGGCATAGGTCCAGCCCATGTTCTCTTGCCCCACAAGGTTTTCGACCGGCACGCGCACATCATCGAGCCATGTCTCGTTGACCTCATATCCGCCATCAATCAGCTTAATCGGGCGCACTTCAATGCCCGGCGTTTTCATATCGACAAGGATGAAGCTGATGCCCTGCTGCGGCTTCGCGGCATCGGGATCGGTGCGGCACAGGAAGAAACCCCAATCGGCGTGCTGCGCCAATGTGGTCCATGTCTTCTGCCCGTTGAGCACATAGTGATCGCCATCACGAACGGCTGTCGTCTTGAGCGAGGCAAGGTCAGACCCTGCGCCCGGCTCACTATAACCCTGACACCACCACACATCGCCGCTGCGAATGCCGGCCAAGTGCTGAGCCTTTTGTTCGTCACTGCCAAAGGTGTAGATCACCGGGCCAACCATCGAAGTGCCAAACGGAAGCGGCATCACCGCATTCACGCGCGCGTTCTCCTCTGACCAGATATAGCGCTGGGTCGGGGTCCAACCCGTGCCGCCATATTCTTCCGGCCATGCAGGAACCGACCAGCCTTTCTCGCCCAGCACCTTGTGCCAAGCGACCATATCAGCCGGGTCCAGATCGTCGCGCTGCGTCAATCCTTCCAGCTGCTTGGGGTAATTTTCTGCGATAAACGCGCGCACTTCGTCGCGGAATGCAATCTCTTCTGGGGTGAATTCCAGATTCATGGCCTAGCTCTCCTGATCAATCCCTCGCGATCATAGTGACAGCACTGCGAGGGACTGAAAAGGGGTGACGCAACGGCAAGTGACGCGATTTTTTGCAACTCGCGCGCACTTGCCTGCCATATTGCCGCTAGTTCACCACAGCCAGACGTACAGTCCGATCAGGATTGCAACTGTAAGGGCGCTCAATGTGTTGAACAAAGTGCTTGTCGCAAAGGCAATATCGCGAAGGTTCACTGTACGCTCTTCATCGGGTGCTGGCGTAAAGCGCGATACGATGGCCGCCGCAACCAGCGACACCAAAAACACAATCCAGATACGGATGATGAATTCGAGGTCTGGCGCGCCAAACTTCAGCAGGAAGTTGAGCCCAACCGAACCGAACAAAGCGGTGAAGGCTCCGGCTGCATTGCTGCGCTTGTCGAAGAACCCCAGCAGGAAGACCACGACCACGCCCGGCGCAATAAAGCCGGTGTATTCTTGAACAGTCTGAAACGCGCTTTCGAAGCTACCCTGAAATGGTTCAGCGAGGATAAGCGCGATGATCATTGCGCCAAACGCGGAAAGACGGCCAACCGTCACATAATGCCGTTCGGCCCTTTCCGGGCGCCAGCCGCGATAAAGGTCCATCGTAAAGATGGTGGAGATAGAATTCATCATTGAGGCAAGCGAGCTGACCACAGCCGCGATCAGCGCGGCGAACACAAGCCCGCGAAGACCCGCCGGGGCAAAACCCATTAGCTGGCCGTACGTCTGGTCAGAGCGTTCGTTCAAAACATCGCCGTCCAGCATGCCTTGTTGAGCAAGGATAACCGCTGCGATCCCCGGGATCACAACAATGAACGGAACAAGCAATTTCAGAAAAGATGCAAAGGCCAATCCCTTTTGCGCCTCGCCAAGGCTTTCTGCCCCCAGCGCGCGCTGAATGATATATTGGTTAAAGCCCCAATAGCTGAAGTGCAGCACCCATAGCCCGCCCAGCAGCGTCCAAATCCCCGGCAAAGCGTCATAGCCAGCATCGCCGGGCTCTAGGATCATCTCAAAATGCTTTGGCATTTCCTGCATCAGGAAACTGAACCCGCCAAGCGCACCGTCCGCCGGCAAAGCGTCCAGCGCAAACCACGTAATCGCGAACCCGCCAAGGATCAGGATCACGACCTGAATAATATCGGTCAGGGCCACCGCTTTCAGTCCGCCATAGAGCGAGTAAAGAGATGCAAATCCAGCCAGTGCCATCATGGAATACAGCACTTCCCACCCAGTAAGCGTGCTGATCGTGAGGCCGCCCAGCCATAAAACACCGGTGAGGTTGACCGCTGTGTAAAGCGCAACCCAATAGACGCTCATCACGTTCTTCACGCCGTGCCCGAACCTTTGATCGAGGAATTGCGGCATAGTGTAGATTTTGCGCTTCAAGAAAATCGGCAGGAAGTATTTCGCAACAATCAAAAGAACAATCGCGGCCTGCCATTCATAGGCCGCAATCGCGATACCTATGGCAAAGCCCTGTCCTGATTGCCCGACGATCTGTTCGGCTGAAATATTGGAAGCAATCAGCGAAGCGCCAATGGCCCACCACGGCAGCGCGCGGCCAGCCAGAAAATAATCCTCAGTGTTTTTATCATGGCCCGCAGGCTCGCGGCTGACCGCCAAGGCAATGCCCAGCAAAGCGACCGCATAAGCGGCGATGATCACGATATCGATCGTCTCAAGCGTCACAAATTCTCTCCCTAGCGATCACACGGTATTTATCCGCCAATTCGCCGTGACCTTTCGATCCCAAAAACTCAAAACCCCCGGATGGGAACGCCATCCGAGGGTCTTAAAAGTTACCAATCAGAGGCTGCCGCCTCTAATTAGAAGCTTGCACGTGCAATAAACGTAAAGCGTCGATCATTGCGGAAGGCGTTGCGCAAGGTGCGCTGGCCTGTCGCAGAAACTGACTGCTCAGTCTCAGTGATATCATCGAGCAAGTTCACGCCTTGGACGCCCAGTTTGATGTTATCCGTCACATCAAAGAAGATTGATGCGTCCAACTGGCCTGTTGCCGGTTGATAGATCGAGGCGAATGGGAAAATCACATCGCGTTCGGTCAATTGGAATTCACTGCGCCAGTTGTATGCAAGACGGGCCTGTACCGGGCCTTTTTCATACAGACCAACGAGGTTAATCGTGTGTTCTGAAATGCGCGGGAAGATCCCGTCATCAATGTCAAAACGCGCTGTTGGCGGATCATCACTGGCAAACGCCGGATCAATCTCGTTCGAGACGCCCCTTGCATCGATATACGTGTAGTTAAACTGCATACCCAAGCCACTGAACGCGCCCGGGAGGAAGTCGAAGAACTGCTGGTAAGCAAGTTCCACACCCGTAACCGAGCCATTCTGATCGGTGTTGACAACAGTGTTACGCTGAACCTGAAGATCGACACCTTCGAATGAGATCGGAACGGGAACCGGCTGAGTCGCGATAAAGTTCTCAATTTCCTTATGGAAACCAGTCACCGTAATCGAACCAGCGCGAGCGAAGTACCATTCCCAAGCAATGTCGAAGTTCCAAGCGAGCTGCGGCAATAGCGCGGCATTACCGGTTGCGCTGCCTTGGAACCCGCCAAATGTATTCACCGTGCCGCCGACGCCGTCTGGAATGACAGGGCCAGGCAATTGCTGAATATCAATCCGCTCATTCAGCTCATCAACACCGGGACGCGACAACGTCCGCGAGATAGCGAGCCTGAGCAAGTGAGAGTTTGGCAGGTCGAGTTTGAGGTTCAAACTAGGAAGCCATTCTTCATAAGACGTATCGACCTGCGTTTCTACGAACCGGCCATCACCAAACGCAGCTTCAAATCCAGCCAGATCAAGCGAACAGGCAGCCGGAGGTGTAAAGTTCGGTTGTTGTGCCGCCGGACTGGTCGGATCACACTGAGCGATGAGGGATGGCGGGAAGAACGTGTCGAATGGATCAACCGTGACAGATGTATCCACTGTCCGTTCTGTGCGAACATAACGCAAGCCGACATTACCGCTCAGCTTGATGCCGTTATCGCTTTCCGGCCCTCCGAAATCGAGCCGTACATAGGCCGCGATATTATCACGCGTAATGCTGCCGATTTCGCTGGGCAAGAATGGCGTTCCAGCGATCACGCCAGGACGTTCTGACACCACGTTAGCGCCCGATGGGCTGCCGCCCAATGTGGCAAGAATGTTTGAAACCGCAGCCTGGTAACCGGCAAAATCGGTTGCATCAATCCCGTTCAATGATGGGATTGTGCCACCCGGCACAGAAACATTACCACGTTGGAAATTGTCGAACGCGAATGAGCCAAGAAGCGGCGCAACAAGCGCATCCAATTCCGGGTTCGGGTTGCCAGCAAACAACAGCACCGATTGGAATTGGTTGAAATCACCGCCTGAAAGACCCTGAATATCGCGGCCTGTCCAAACTTCGGAGATGTTGCCCCAGTTAAAGTCTGACTGGCGCAACTCCAAATCTTGTTGATTGTAGCGAGCACCACCGCGAACCGATTTCAACCAGCCATCACCGGAGAAATCATATTCGACATCGCCGCGGAATGCGAGCGAATCGCCTTCGTTCTGGCTTGTTTGGTCAAGGAAGGCGCGCAGGAAGAAATTGCTTGGATCGTTAAAGAACCCATCTGGACCGATAAAGTTCACGTCCGGCACAGTCCCAACTGAACGATCGATCGCCACTGGTGAGAAGAATGAGCCGAACAGCGAGAGATCAACAATCTCTGCTTCGGTTGCAATGTACTGCGCATCAAAGTTGAAGCGCAGGTTATCTTGCGGGGCAAACTTCAGGTTGAAGCCGTAATCTTCCGTCCGATCTTGCTCACGCCGCGTGCGGAAGGTGTTCAGCTGCTGACCACCATTCGGTCCAGCACCGCTAACCAGCGCTGCAGTTGCGTTTGGCCCGCGCCATTGTGAGTTATCGGTGATGGTCCCGCTTTGAAAAATGCCCTCATCGTCAAAAACGAAATCGCTGCGGTCAAGGCCCGTACGCGGCCCTGCGTTATCAGCGACAGTTTCAATGACATTCTCACCCCAGACCAAGTCTGAGTCTGAACGGAAGAATTGTGCCGTGGCGAGCCAGCGACCATCAAGGCTTTCAAACTGTGCGGCGGCCGCGATAGTCAGACGCTCACGGTCAAATTCTTGCTGCCGAATGCTAGCACCTGATGGGATGAATAGGGGATTCCCGCTTGCATCGGTAATCAGATTATCATCCGCGTTAAACAGCGTGCCGTCAGGACCGGCATCGCGATCAAGCGGATCACCAAAACCGGTACCGTCAGCGCGCGATTGCAGTTCCGAATAAGCGACATTGGCGAGGAAGCCGAATGTACCAGCACCGGTTTCCCAGTTGTTTGAGTACAGAGCAGAGAGTGTTGGCGAGGCCTCTTCACGAATATCGCCATAGTTCAGTTCCGCAGAAACTGAGAAAGTCTGACCAGCCGAGTCCAATGGCAGTCTGGTGCGAAGATCAATCGTACCAGCAGCGCCGCCCTCGATGAGGTCAGCAGAGGAGTTTTTAAAGACGGCGACGCTGGCTAGAAGCTCAGGCGACACATCATCAAAACCCAGAACCGCACCAGAACTGGCCCCGAATACATCGCGGCCGTTCAGCTCTGAACGAACGAGCGGCAAGCCACGGATAACCGCGCCAGCACCTTCAATAGCGAAGTGATCGGGATCGTTTGGACCAGCAAAGCGAATGATCGAAACGCCAGGAACACGTTGCAAAACTTCGGAAACAGAGCGGTCTGGAAGCGCGCCAATATCGGAGGCGGTAACAACATCGACAACAGTATCAGCATCACGCTTTAGGTCCTGCGCGCTCTCCAATGATGCGCGAATGCCAGTGACGATAATAACTTCTTCGTCTTCAGCAACCTCTTCACCTGCATCCTGCTCTTGCGCAGCAAGCGGAGCCGCTGCCAAAAGGCCAAGTGTAGAAACACCCGAAAGCAATGTTTTAGAAATAACGCCAGCGCCGACGCGTGTGCGAACCTGTTTCACCAAATTTCCTCCCCAATAGAGCCTCCTATACGGAGGTCACTCCAACTTATCTCGCAATAGGACCCCAAATTGACAACCTTGTCAACTGCAATTGTCAATTCTTGTGGATTGCGTGTCATCCATGACACGTCACTCCTTAACTAACTGTTCTTGCTTGACAGTTTTCTTCGATAAACTGCTGATGTGTCGGCATATCACTGGCCGCGTTATCGATTGTCTCGCCAATCCGCCTCACAATCGAATCAATTCGCTCTGGCGCGACCTTGGCAATCAACGGGTTACTCGCCTGCGGCACAATTCCCTGTCCATACATCACGGCAAGCCAGCTGGCGGTGCCAAAGACATCATTCGGCTCCTCAAAAATCCGCCCACCCTGTTCAAACTGCGCGATGCGGCGGCGCAATTCGTCGGGTTGTTCAATCTGCTGGCAATGCCGCCAGAACGCAGTGTCATCGCGCTTAGTCGCTGTATAATGCAGCACAAGAAAATCCCGAACGCGGATGTATTCCCGCAAGGTTCGCGCGTTGAACGCGTCAATGTCTGGCTGGCTAAAACGCTTGTCAGGAAAATGCGTCAGCAACCTAGCGATGCTGGTTTGCACCAGATGGATGCTGGTCGATTCTAGCGGCTCCATAAAACCTGCCGCCAGCCCCAGTGCAAGCACATTGCCCTTCCAAAACTCTTTGCGGTGACCGGTCACAAAGCGCAGGCGATTAGCATCGGCAATCGGTTCACCATCAAGGTTTGCGCGCAGCGTCGATTCGGCATCATCATCGTCGAGAAATTCGCTGCAATAGACATAGCCGTTGCCAGTGCGATGTTGCAGAGGGATGCGCCATTGCCAGCCCGCCTCCCTCGCTGTTGCACGGGTGTAGGGAATGGGAAAGGCGTCGCGCGAACACGGGATCGCGACGGCCCGGTCACACGGCAGCCATTTGCGCCAATCCTCATAGCCTGATTGCATCGCCTGTTCGATCAACAGCCCACGAAAGCCCGAACAGTCGATAAAGAAATCGCCTTCTATGCTCTGCCCAGAATCCAATTCAACCGATTGCACATGGCCGCTTGCGCTATCTTGCGCCACATTGCTGATCCGCCCCTCAATCCGCTCAACGCCTTTTCCTTCAGCAAACCGGCGCAGAAACGCAGCATAAAGCGAGGCATCGAATTGAAACGCGTAATTGATGCCGGCATAGGCCGATTGCGGCCTATCAGTGATCGGCCTCATGAACTTTTCGCGACGGCATGCCTCCACCATTAGCGAGTATGAGAACAGGTCATCCTTCTCGCCGTTCAGATTGCGCTGCAACCAATATTGGTAAAATGGAATCGCATCGAAATCTCGGCCAAAATCACCGAACGGGTGGATGTAGCTGTGCCCTTTTTCCAGCCAGTCTACAAACTCAATGCCCAGTTTGAATGTCGCATTGGTTTCCCGGACAAATTCGTCCTCATCAATGCCCAGCATCGTGTTGAACGCGATGATCGGTGGGATCGTTGCCTCGCCCACGCCAACGGTTCCGATGGCTTCGGATTCGACTAAAGCGACCTTGGTTGGTGACCCTTCAAGCAAATGACCCAGCGCCGCCGCCGTCATCCAACCGGCGGTCCCGCCGCCGACAATCACAACTCGATTGAGTAAGTGGGGGTTCATGATTTTTCCATCGAAAATGAAGTGGGCGCCGCTTTGCAAAAGCGCTCAATATAAGCCTGATGCGTGGGCATTGCGGCTGCCGCTTTGGCATATGTGCTGCGCATATTGGCAAGGCTTTGACAGACGTTTTGATCCGACAAACCACCTGCCACCGGATTGTACCCTTGCGGTCCCCACCCTTGCCCTTCCGCAACCGCCAGCCAGCTGGTCACATCAAACAGTTCAGCATCATATTTGAAGAACCGACCACGCGATTGCATCAGGGCCATTTTCTGAGCAAGACTTTCAGGAATTTCCATCTCGCGCACGTAATCCCAAAACGGCGCATCATCGCGCTTTGTCGCCTTGTAATGCAGGATCAGGAAGTCGCGCACATGGGTAAAGTCATCGCGCATAAGACGGTTGTATTCCGCCCGCTCTACCGCCGCATCGCGGCTTTGCGGAAACAGCGCGATAAGTTTTGCGATGCCCATTTGAATCAAGTGAATGCTGGTCGATTCAAGCGGCTCAAGAAAGCCGGACGCAAGCCCTATGGCAATGCAGTTTCCGGCCCAGAACTGCTCACGATGGCCAGTGCGAAAACGCAAATGATTAGGCGATGAAACTGGCGCACCGTCAAGGTTCGCAAGCAAGGTCTCTTCCGCCTGTTCAGCGGTTAGATATTCATCGCAATAGACATGGCCATTGCCGGTGCGATGCTGCAATGGGATGCGCCATTGCCACCCCGCTTCGCGCGCGGTTGAGCGGGTGTACGGCACTGGATCGGCAATCTTCTCACACGCCACAGCAACAGCGCGGTTGCACGGCAGCCAATGGCTCCAATCGATATGTTTGGATGCGAACGTGCCGTCGATCAGCAAGCCTCTAAAGCCGGTGCAATCGATAAACAAATCGCCTTCAATCCGGCGGTCGCTATCAAGGTCAAGTGCGCTAATCAGTCCACTTTCACCGTCCTGCTCTACCCGCTCAATCCGTCCTTCAATCCGGGTGACCCCCAAACTCTCAGCGAGGCGGCGCAGAAACGCAGCATAAAGCGAGGCATCAAAGTGATAGGCATAGCCAAGCTGGCCAATCACTGCGCCGTGATCCGGTTCCGGCCGAAGGAACTTGCCAGCATAAGCTGCGCGAATGTTGATCGAATACTCGTCCAAGCCGTGCGTCTCACCCTGAGATTTCAGCCGCGACCAATATTGGTGGAAATCAATTCCCTCTAGATCAAAGCCATAGCGGCCAAAGGGGTGAAAATACGCCTGATTGAGGCCGCCCCAATCAACAAATTCAATACCGAGTTTATAGGTCGCCTGCGTCTCTTTAACAAAAGTGTGTTCATCAATCCCAAGCTGGGTGTTGAATTTCATAATCGGCGGAATGGTCGCTTCGCCAACGCCGACTGTGCCGATCGCCTCGGATTCGACCAGCGTGATGGCAACACCTGAAGGACTGACAATTTTGGCGAGCGCGGCGGCCGTCATCCAGCCAGCGGTTCCCCCGCCAGCAATGACTACGCGCTTAACTGCACCGCCAGCCAGATCATCTACAAGATCATCCATCATGCCGCCTGCACCTGCCCCGTAATTTCTTTGGTTATCTGCCCAATTTGAGTTCGCAATTGCTCCATCCAGTCGATCAATTCTGCCTCAACCATATTGTCTGCCATGCGGTGATAGCGGCGCGGCCTAAGTCCGCGGAACCATAACGCAGCGAGCCATTCTGACTGAGTGAACACCTCATAATCCTCGCTGGGGATACGGCCACATGCGCCAAAAACTTCAACCTTGCGGCGTAGCGCCAGACGTTCCGTTGCCAAGGGATCATCAATCGAAAGCAGTTCCAGCATATCGCCCATGCGCTCAGATTGCGCAGCCGCCAACCGGTTCCATTCATCCCGCTCAGGATTGCTGGCAGCCAATGGCGCAGTAAGCCCAACCAGGCGCTGCACCATGCTACTCAAAATATGCCATTCCATGCCTGGCAATTGCGGAATTTGACCAACCGAAATTGCATCGCCAGTCCATTGCGGGGCGCCACCTGCATCGCTGCAATCAATTGTCAGGCAGCCCCCTTCATCGCCAATGGTCCGCGCGCCGCATTCCTCAGCAAAAGCGATCAAAGCACCGCCATAAAGCGCCCGGTCAAGCCGCACGCCGAATTCCACTGGCAATTGCGCGATGCGTGAAGCAGGTGCAGGACTTGCCGCACGATCGAGCGCCAGTGATAGGGAAAACTCCATCAACTCTGGTTGATCGCAAATTTGATCGGCACGCAGCCAGTATTGGTGGAAGTCGACCCCGCGATTGGCGAGCCCGATGGCAGAAAACGGCAGATTAGTCGCGCCATCGGCACACTCTGCCGGCGTACAAAATGCAGGCGCGCCGCCACATCGCTCCATGACTTTTTCAATCGGCAGTCCAATCTCACCGTGAAAGCGATGCACGTTTGGCCGTGTTAAAAATTCGCCGTGCTCTTCTTCTGGCTCAGGGCTTAATTCCAAAATTCGGCCCGGCTCCAGCCAGCGCGCCGCTAAATACGCCCCAACAATCCCAACCCGCAAGCGCGGCCCGACCACACGAATGCACTCACCGCTCATGCGGCGGCGCTCATCATCTTGTTGCGCGCAAGGTAGCTTGCGTGATCTTCCATCGACGCTGCCGCTTTTGCCATATGGCCTTTTAACCCTTGCAGGTGACGCATAATCTCGCCGTCAGCTTGGCGAGAGGCGCGGCTATCATAGCTGTCAGGTATGATCCGCTGGCCGATCAGCACCGCGATCCAGCTGGGGATCAGAAACAGGCCGTGATCATAGGATGACACGTGGCCGTGAGCGCGGAACAACTGTAGCCGATCACGCAGGCTATCAGGCACGTTCATCGTGCGCATATGGTTCCAAAATTCAGAATCGTCGCGCTGTGTCGCGTTGTAATGCAGGATCAGAAAATCGCGCACACGCTCAAACTGCAAGTCCATCGCGCGGTTGTATTCCTCAACTTCAACATGGTATTTCTGGTCTGTCGGAAAGAGTTCGAGCAGCTTGGTTATGCCTTCTTGTATCAGATAAATACTGGTCGATTCCAATGGCTCCAGAAAGCCGCCTGACAGCCCAATCGCAACAACATTGCGGTGCCACAATTTGCGCCGTTTACCCGTGACAAAGCGCAAGAAACGCGGATCAGCCAAACGTTCGCCTTCAAGCCCGCCCAGCAAGGTATCACACGCGGCATCATCGCTTAAAAACTGGCTGGAATAGACGTGGCCGTTGCCGGTGCGATGCTGCAGTGGGATGCGCCAACTCCAGCCAGCCTCATGCGCTGTGGCGCGCGTATACGGCAGCAGCGGCCCGGCGCTTTTACAAGGCACAGCTACCGCGCGGTCAGCCGGCAAATAATTGCTCCAATCGTCATATCCAGTTTTCAGGGCCTTTTCGATCAACAGGCCGAAAAAACCAGTGCAATCAACAAACAGATCGCTCTCTATCACCTGCCCATCATCAAGCGTCATGTGCGATACGCGTCCGCTTTCCGCCTCTAGGGCAACATCCACCACTTTCCCTTCTATCCGGGTGACGCCGCGCGCTTCGGCATGTTTGCGCATAAAGGGCGCGTATTGAAGCGCATCAAACTGATACGCATAGCGATAGGTCGACATCACTGAGCGGGGATCTTCGCTAGGCGGCTGAAATTTACCCATGCGCGCCGCGATCACTGGCAGTGAGTATTCGTCCAGCGCCCCAATACCCGGCTGATCTGCGAATTTGCGCCAATATTGGTGAAAAGCTACACCATCATTTGGAAGTCCAAATTCACCGAATGGGTGGATGTAGCTGTCGCCCTTGCGGCCCCAATTCACAAACTCAATACCCAGTTTGAAGGTGGCTGAGGTTGCTGCCATGAACTCCGCTTCGTTGACGCCAATTGTGTCGTTGAAGTTCTTGATATGCGGCAGAGTCGCCTCGCCTACGCCGACAACACCAATCGCTTCGGATTCGATCAACGTAATTTGCAAACCGCTAGGGCCGAGCATGCTGGCCAGCCCGGCCGCAGTCATCCAGCCAGCTGTTCCGCCGCCAACCACAACCACGCGGTTGATCGCATATTGCCCCTCATTCGCGCTCAATCACTGCTCCTCTATCCCCTGGCCAAGATCGCATGTGGATGCACGCTGTCAATCGCAAGAATTGCAACATTCGTTTCTGATCAATGGTGACCAAACCGCACAATCACTTGACGCCTTTGCTTAAACAGTAATACACATTGACAACGTAAGACAAGATCAGTCTTGGGGAGGGACCTCTTGAGCTACGCGAAAGTGCGAATGGGAATGGTTGGCGGCGGTGAAGGATCCTTCATCGGTGCGGTACACCGGATGGCTGCCGCCCTTGATCAACGCCTTGATCTGGTTAGCGGTGCATTCAGCCGCGATTTTGCGAACAGCCTTGCCACTTGCACCGCATTGGGCCTGCCCGATAACCGCTGTTATCAAGACTTAGGCACAATGTTGAGCTGCGAACAGGAACTCGCGGCAACCGGTGCTCGTAATGCTGGCGCGATGGAAATGCTGTCGATCGTAACTCCGAATGATACCCATGCTCCGATGGCCAGCGCGGCTGCGAAGGCGGGTATCCATGTAATGTCTGACAAGCCAGCGGGCATTAGCCTTGCAGAAATTGAAGACTTGGCCGCCACGATTGAGCAAAGCGGCGTGCATTACGGCCTGACCCACACTTATCTTGGTTATCCGATGGTATGGCAGGCGCGGCATCTCGCAGCGCATCCAGACTTCGGCCCGATCCGCAAAGTTCTCGTCAGCTACACGCAGGGCTGGCTGGCGAGCGAGACTGAACGCAGCGGCAACAAGCAGGCTGAATGGCGGGTCGATCCAAAGCGTTCTGGTCCCGCAGGCGGCCTCGGCGACATTGGCAGCCACGCTCACTCTCTGGCGGAATTCGTCGCGGATTCGCGCATGGCGAGGCTATCTGCGCGGTTGCGCAGCCATTACCCGACAAGGCCGCTTGATGATGATGGCGAAATCAGCTTCACGTTAGACAATGGCGCGACCGGTCAGCTTGTTTCCAGCCAGATTTGCGCTGGCGATGAAAACGATCTGCGCATCCGTGTTTATGGAGAGCACGCCAGCCTTGATTGGCGGCAGATGGAGCCAAACACGCTGACTGAACGGCGCGCTAGCGGTCAAAGCATCGTCCACCGCGCAGGCGTTGATAAGCCCTTGTGCGAGGCGGCGCTCAAACGCTGCCGCCTGCCATCCGGTCATCCTGAGGGATATGTTGAAGCCTTTGCCAACCTCTACAGCGGGTTTGCGCAAGCGATCCGCGAAGACGTTATGCCTTCGACGCTGGGCGTGCCCGGCATTGCAGAGGCTTTGCGCGGCATGGCCTTTTTGGAGGCAGCGATTGCCAGCAATGCCGCCAACGGCGCTTGGCATGAAATCAAACCACCCAGCGTTGGACCAGACACAAAAGGATTGCTGTCGTGAAAGAGATAAAAGGCCCGGCCATATTCCTCGCACAATTCATGGGCGATAAAGAGCCTTTCAATTCGCTCGATAATATTGCCGAATGGGTCGCGGGGCTTGGGTATAAGGGCATTCAAATTCCGTCCAATGATCCGCGGTGCATTGATCTTGATCTGGCCGCAGAAAGTCAGGATTATTGCGATGATTTGGCTGGCCGCTGCGCCGAGCATGGCCTCACCATCACAGAATTATCGACCCACATCCAAGGGCAATTGGTGGCAGTCCACCCAGCTTTTGATGATCTGTTCGATGGCTTTGCGCCTGAGCATTTGCACGGCAAGCCTGATGCCCGCCAAGAATGGGCAGTTGATCAGGTCAAAAAGGCCGCAATCGCCTCGCGCCGGCTGGGTTTGAAGGCGTGCGCCAGCTTTTCCGGAGCGTTAATGTGGCACTTGGTCTATCCCTGGCCGCAGCGCCCAGCGGGCCTCGTCGAGGCCGGTTTTGCCGAGCTTGCCAAGCGTTGGAAGCCAATCCTTGATGTTTATGAGGATAACGGCGTTGATGTCGCTTATGAAATTCACCCCGGTGAAGACTTGCATGACGGCGCCAGCTTTGAGGCGTTTCTGGACGCTGTCGATAATCACCCGCGCGCCAATATCCTGTTCGATCCCAGTCACTTCATGCTGCAACAGCTTGATTACCTAGATTTTATTGATCGCTATCATGACCGCATCAAAGCATTCCATGTGAAGGACGCAGAATTCCGGCCCAACGGGCGCACCGGGGTCTATGGCGGTTATCAGGGATGGCAGGACCGCGCCGGCCGGTTCCGCTCGCTGGGCGATGGGCAAGTCGACTTCCGCCAGATTTTCACGAAGCTCACCCATCATGGCTTTGATGGTTGGGCCGTGCTGGAATGGGAGTGCTGTTACAAGCACCCGGAACAAGGCGCCGCTGAAGGCGCGCCATTTATCGCAGACCATATTATCCGGCCGACCGAATACGCGTTTGATGATTTCGCGGGCGGCGATGTGGATGAGGCCATGATTAAACGCGCGCTAGGCATCGATAGCTAGATGCGATTTGGAGAGGGAAATTCATGGAAGCTGTAGCAATGGGCGCGCGAGCAGAGCCGGGAATAGATCGCAGCCGGCTTTTCTGGCTAAGCTGTATCTCGCTGATCGTCACTGCCATGACCTTCGCCATACGAGCGGGGATCTTGACTCAACTGTCGGATGAGTTCGCGCTTAGCGATACTCAACTTGGCTGGGTGAACAGTATGGCCTTTTTGGGCTTTCCCCTGGCGATGGTCGTGTTCGGGTTCCTTTACAACAAGCTTGGCCCACGCCTCATTATGATTTTGGCGTTTGCCGGCCATCTCTTAGGCCTTGTCCTCACCATTCTTGCTGATGGGTTCTTAGGCTTGCTGATCTCCACGTTCTTCATCGGTTTCGCCAATGGCTCAGTGGAAGCCGCGTGCAACCCATTGGTTGCAGACCTGTATAAAGAGCAAAAAACGAAATGGCTAAACCGCTTCCATGTTTGGTTCCCTGGGGGAATAGTGATCGGAGCGGTCGTCTCCTACGTCATGACCAATGCGGGAATTGGTTGGCAACCTCAAATTGCGGTGATGCTAATCCCTACAGCAATTTATGGCGTCATGATTTTCACTACGCGCTTCCCGGATGTACCTGAAAGCGAAAGGATCATCGATTTGGACGCAAAAGGCGTGTTGTTGATGAGTGCGATCCTCGGTCTTCTTATCCTTATCGGCACGCCAAACAACTTGATCGCTGGTCTGCCAGGAACGTTTGTACTGCCGCTGCTTCTGGTGCTCGGGCTGACTTTTGTGATGATGCTGTGGCGTGCAGGACGGGCGCGCGATGCGTTGCTCTTGATTGTGTTTATGGCGATCATGAGCATCACAGCCACTTCAGAGCTAGGAACTCAGCAATGGGTTGATCGCATCCTTGGTGCACAGCTTGGAAACCTTCCGGGCCAAGCGATGATAGTGCTCGGCATGGTGACAGGCATCATGGCGGTCGGGCGGTACTTTGCCGGGCCGCTGATTCACGCGCTTAACCCTATTGGCGTTTTATTGATGAGCGCCATACTGACCACGCTGGGACTGTTTTTGATGTCTTCGGCAAGCGGGGCCATGGTCTATATATCGGCCATCATTTTTGCGGTCGGCGTGTGTTACTTTTGGCCAACGATGATTGGCGTCACAGCGCAGTATGTGCCGCGCTCCGGCGCTCTAGGAATGAGCCTGGTCGGGGCTGCAGGTATGTTTGCATTGACGATCTGGAACCCGATCATCGGTGGGTGGATCGACAGTGCGAGAGCAAGCGCTGAGGCAAGCGGGCTTGAGGGCACCGCTGTTGAGGTGGCAGCGGGACAAGGAGCGCTCTCTCAATTGGTCTACTTCCCAGTGGTGCTGATCGGTATCTTCGCCTTGCTCTACCTCACCCGAAAACAGCTCGAAAACTCCGCCGAGGATGCTCAGCCATGACGACAGTTACCCCATCCATGTCGCGCCGCTCAATGCTGCGCGGGACGATAACGATAGCAGGCGCAGCAATAGTTTTGCCAAGCATGGCGGGGCTTGCCGGGTGCAGCTCCGCCCCTGCGTCGCTTGACACGCACAAGGATATGATTGCCGCGCTAGCAGATCGGATCATCCCGGCTACCGATACGCCCGGCGCATCGGCTGCGGGCGTCCCACAATATATCGCTGATGTGTTCGCAGACTTCTTCACCGAGGATCAGCAAAGCGAGTTTGCCGCCGGTCTGGATGGCCTTGCAAGCACCTTGGACGAGATTGGCGGCGGTGATTTCGCCGCCCTTAGCCCGGATAAACAAGACGCAGCGCTTACCAAATTCGTTGATGATCAAGACGCCGCTGGACAATTCGAGTGGCAGCAAATCCGCGATATGACGATCTTTGGGTATTACACCTCTGAAATCGCCACCCAAGAGCTTTCATTTGAGGAAGTACCAGGCCGCTATGAGGCCTGCATTCCGCTCGCCGAGGTCGATAGAGCCTGGCTCAATCGCGGCGTGTGACCTCTACCCAATCAGGAAATACAACCATGTCTGGTGCTGAAGATTTTGATGTAATCGTGGTCGGATCGGGAATGTCCGGCGGATATGCGGCGAAAGAGTTCTGCGAAAAGGGTATGAAAACCCTTGTGCTGGAGCGCGGCAAAATGACCGAGCACAGCGTCGATTACGTCGGTGAGAATAAAAACCCGTGGGATATGAAACACCGCGACCAGGTCGATCCAAAGCTCGCGGATGAAGAATATGCAGTCCAGCAGACATGCTATGCTTTTCGGGAAAGCACGCGCGGCTTTTTCATCAACGACAAGGAAAATCCCTATTCGGTTGAGGATGGTAAAACCTTTGCTTGGCTAAGAGGCGATCAGGTTGGCGGCAAATCGCTCATGTGGGCGCGCCAAAGCTATCGCTGGAGCGAGATGGATTTCAGCGCCAACAAGGCAGACGGCCACGGGACAGACTGGCCGATCCGTTATGCTGATGTTGCACCGTGGTATGACAAGGTCGAACAATTCGTTGGGATCAGCGGATCTGCCGAAGGGCTACCGCAGCTGCCAGACAGTATTTTTCAACCAGCGATGGAGCTGACCTGCGTTGAAAAAGACGCCAAAGCCAAAATCGAAGCCGCCTTTCCCGGACGCAACCTGATACCGGGCCGTGCCGCTCACCTGACAAAACCGACGGACGAGCAAACATCTCTGGGCCGCGGCACGTGTCAGTTCCGCAACCAATGCGAACGCGGCTGCTCGTTCGGTGGCTATTACTCCAGCGTTTCCGGTTCGCTACCCGCGGCCAAACGCACTGGCAATATGACCTTGCTGTCTGACATGCTGGTTGAGCGCGTCTTGTATGACGACCAAACGGGCAAAGCGACCGGTGTGCGCACGATCAACCGCAAGACCAAGGAGACGGCAGATTTCCACGCCAAAGTGATCTTCCTGTGTGCATCAACGCTGGGCACAGTTCAGATCATGCTCAACTCCACCTCAGCCGCCCATCCAAATGGCTTTGCTAATTCCAGCGGCACTTTGGGCAAATATCTGATGGACCACCACACTCGGATTGGCGCTCAAGGCTCTTATCCCGGTTTCTCGGACAAATATTTCGCCGGGCGCAGACCAAACGGCATCTACATTCCGCGCTTTCGCAATCTGAGCAATGAGACCGATAATGAATTTGTGCGCGGCTATGGCTATCAAGGCACCAGTTCACGGGCATCATGGACCCGCGCTTTGGGCGGCAATGATTTCGGCGAAGGGCTGAAACAGCAGCTGCGTCAGCCAGCGGACAATTGGCATTTCCGCATTCAAGGCTTTGGCGAGATGCTGCCTGTGGCCGAAAACCAAGTCACGTTGCACAAGACCAAAACCGACAGTTACGGCATCCCGCAAATTCATTTGAACGTTGGCTTGTCTCAAAACGATCGCAAGATGCGGGTCGCAATGAAACGCGATGCTGTGGCGATGCTGGAAGCGGCCGGTTGCACCGGTATTGAGGCCTTCGAAGAAGAGCCAGTGCCCGGCCACTGCATCCATGAAATGGGCGGCGCGCGCATGGGCCGCGATCCCAAAACATCAGTGCTGAACGGCTTTAACCAATGCCATGACGTGCCTAATGTTTTTGCCACAGACGGCTCCGCCTTTGCATCAGAAGCCTGCCAGAACCCATCGCTGACATTCATGGCGCTGACCGCGCGCGCGGTCGATTACGCCGCCAAGCGTATGCAAGAAGGAAACCTGACATGAACCCGCTTGCAAACCGCCGTCATTTTATGCTTGGCGCAGGCGCGCTCAGCCTTGGTTTGGCTGCTGGGTGTTCACCGGCAGACGTCGCGGAGGGTGAGAATAAGAGCATTGTCCCACCCGTTTACGGCGATGTTTTGGGCGTGCAGCTTTACACTGTGCGCGATCTGTTTGAGGCAGATGCACAGGCGACGCTTAAGGCCTTGGCTGAGATTGGCGTAAAGGATTGCGAGACGGCGGGATTGTTCGACCATAAAGCAGGCGATGTTCGCGCAATGATGGATGATCTTGGCCTTATCAGCCGTTCCGGCCACGTCCGCCTGCCAGCACTGCGTGAGGGTTTGAGCACTGATCTGGAGATTGCCGGCACGCTAGGGCAGGACAAGCTTTATTTGGGCTGGATCCCAGAGGAAGAGCGCACGCCTGATGGCTACCGCGCCCTAGCCGACCTGCTGAACGAGCGCGGTGAGCAGACCAAGAAAGCGGGCGTTATGCTAGGCTATCACAATCACGAATTTGAATTCGATGAGGTTGATGGCGAAGCCGGTTATGACATTCTGTTAGAGCGGACGCAGGCTGATCTGGTGACGATGGAACTTGATTTCTTCTGGGCGGCAGAAGCCAATGTCGATCCGATCGCATTGTTTGAAAAAGCACCCGGACGCTTCACATCGTGCCATATCAAGGACCGCGCCAGAGATGGTGAAATGGTGTCCGTTGGCGACGGCGTCATCGCCTTTAAAGACATTCTACCAGCCGCCGCACAGGCGGGCATTGAGCGGTTCTATGTCGAACATGACAATCCTGCTGATCCGCTTGTCTCAATCGGGCGCAGCTTCACGCATCTCTTGCCAGCCTAGAGGGGCCCAAAGCCCCTCTAGCTAGCCGTCCGCTAATCAGATGTGAGCGCTTTCAACATATCGGCGTCCCAGCCATTCTCATCGCTGTAGAGCGCAAATGTATTGCCGTATGACCAAAGGCACCACGGAATGTCGGCCTCTTCCATCGCGGTTTTGACAGCGCCAGCCCATTTGACCCGCTGTTTGTTATCAACCGGTCCGTTCACGCCAAATTCGCCAAGGAAGACCGGGCGCTTTACCGCATCGCGGAAAGCCGTCGCAATCCCAATTGCATTCGCCAATTCAGCTTTGTCTTCGCTGGATCCCCAACCGCGCTTACCCTTGGGCATATCATCACCCAGCCAGGTTGCTTGCTGGTGCGTGAAACCGAACGGATCGTAATAATGGAAGGTATAAACGACATTGGGATCGTCGCTGGCGAGATTTGTGGCAAGCGAGTTGATGCCCGACCATTCTTCTCCCCCTAGCATGACGATGCGGTCAGGGTTGTCGCGGCGAATAGTAGCAAGGGCGAGAGCCTGCATCTGGCGCATGACTTTGCCCTTCAACTCTTTGTGCGGCTCATTCAAAACTTCAAACCAAACACTCTTTGGCAGCTTGGAATAGCGCAGCGAGATCTGATCCCAAAGCTTGCCAAAGCGTTCCATCTGCTCTGCTGGGTTCTCCATGAGTTCGTCAAAATGGTGAATGTTGAGAACAATATTGAGGTCGTTTGAGAGCGCCCATCTGATGTTGTTATCAACCACTTCTGCAAAATCAGGGTGAATGCGATATTCCGGCGCTGGTCCGGTGTAATCATTCCAGCGAACAGGGATGCGCACAGTGTCAAAGCCAGCCGCCGCGATCCTTTCGTAATCTTCCTTTGAATAGAGCTTGCCCCATGTCGCTCCATTGGGAGCTTCAAGCGCATTTCCCATATTGACGCAGCGCTTCATTCGAAAGTCGGCAGCAAACTCAGGCTCTGCAACCGCATCTTGTGCCTGTGCGGCCATAGGGACCGAGAAGGAAGCGCCCATTATTGCAGCTAGGGCGAACACGGCTTCGGTTCTCAATTTCACGTTTCTCTCACTTTCAGTTGATTCAAGTTTCAGGGTGCGGAGCGGTGGTGTCCCGTAGGACGAATTCATGGTCGAGAACGATGCGTTTTGCGCCGTCCCCACGAGCGTCTGTAACGCCTTCAACCAGAACTCTGACAGCAGTCCCGCCAAGGTCGCTCAATGGCTGGCGGACAGTCGTTAGAAACGGGCGCATACGCGTTGCGATATCGGCATCATCAAAGCCAACCACAGACATTTCCTGCGGGACCTTGATCCCAGCTTCATGCAATGCTGCGACAAGGCCCGCAGCCATATCATCATTGGAAGAGAACACAGCCGTGGGCCGGTCTTCCATGCCCAAGAAATGCCGGCCCGCTTCATAACCGCTTTCGAAATCAAATGCGCCGGGACGGATCAAATCCGGGCTGAGATCGAGGCCAGCTGCTTCCATCGCTACAGTAAAGCCAGATTGGCGAACGTGCGAGGCGCGTTGATCATCGCTGCCGCGAATAAAACCAATTCGCTTGTGACCTAGATTGGTTAGGTGACGAACCACTTCGATTGCGGCTTGATAGTCGTCAATCTCGACCATCATGCCGTGGCTTTGCAAATCGACCGGGCCGACCCTAACCACAGGGATGCCCATGTCTTTCAGCACAAAGCCGATCTTTTCGTCATTGGCATAAGGCGCGAGCAAAACCACGCCATCAGGGCGACTGCGCCGCACCAGCACTTCAAACGCAGCGCGAATTTCTGGTATGGTCTTGCCAGAAAGGTTTTCAAGCAAGCTAATTGACAACTGATAGCCAAGCTCTTGGCAGGCAATCACCGCACCAAATTGAATGGCATTCACGTAATTACTACCGGCCAAGTGGCAAATTAAATTGATGTTGTATGATCGGTTGCCGCGCAGCGAGCGTGCTGACTGACTCGGCACATAGTCCAGCTCTTGAGCGGCTTCACGCACCTTACGGCGCAGTTTCTCTTGCACATGTGGTTCATTGTTCAAAACGCGTGAAACGGTCTTGATCGAAACTCCGGCCAGATCGGCCACATCCTTCATTTTTGCTGACTTTTCAGTTTTTACGCTTGCCATCCCGCCCCCTATTTCGACAACTCGTCGACGATCCGCTCATGCAACCCGCGGGTTAGTGGCATAAGCAGCAGCGTAATTGAAGCAATGACCAAAAGTGCAGCTGGAACGAGAGCTAGAAAATTGCCCAAGGAGATTGCTGTTTGCGCCGATTGCACTTCACGTTGCGGATCGTAATCAATGCCTGAAAGGAAATAGCCAATTCCTAGCCCTGCGAGCGCGCCAGAGGCCTTTTGCACAAATAGGCTGGCACCAAACACGGGACCTTCATCTCGCCGCCCATGCGCGTATTGTCCGTATTCAACCGTGTCCGGGATCAACGCCCAAATTATGATGGCAAAGGCAGAATTGCCAAATCCGAACGCAACGATTTGTAAGGGCACGCCGTTCATTAAGACCGGACCAAGGATAAGCATCGAGAGGCCAGATGCCACCATCAGGCCTGTCGCGATAATCCAGCATTTGCGCTTACCAAGAGAGCGCGCAACTAATGTCCAAACCGGTGTTCCAGCAAGCGTGGCGATCGCAAATGCGGTAAGGACCACCTCCTTATTGGCAAATTCTTGCGCGTTCGATTGAATATAAAAAGCCATTGGAATGTTTAGCGCTGCCCCAGCTGCGGAATTCACGAACAAAACTAGGAGCAGTAAGCGCAGAGCATCGTTGTGCCTGAAGGCATCGATGAATGAATGCAGATCCCAGCCCCGCGCAATCACTTCACCGCCCAGCGGCGGCTTCTCCTTGGTCGCGAAGAAACACCCAGCCAACGCCAACGTGGCAAGTCCAGAGCCGATTATGGCAGCAAGAAAGAACCCTTCGGCCGAATATTGCGCATCGTCTGACAAAGCGCGGCTGAGAGGGAAAAAGAAGGTTGTTACGCACAGCATTCCGCAAAATGCGAAAAACATCCTCACACCCGAAAGCTCTGCCCGCTCCACAGACCTGAAGGTCAACCGCGCCGAAAGCGCCGAATACGGCACAGCGACAATGGTGTAGCATGTGCGGAACAACATGCCTGCTGCGACAAGGGCAACGAGCAGCGCAACGCCTTCGAATGGCGGCTTCCAAAACAGCAAGCAGAAACTAGCTGCAAGAGCGAAACTGCCAAACAGGATGAAAGGGCGATAGACGCCATACCGGCTGCGATTGGCAGCAGCAAAGGTCGCAACTAGAGGATCAGAGATAGCATCCCAAAGCAAGCCAGCAGCATAGACCCAGCCAGCAACCTTTGGATCAAGGCCCACGACGTTTGTGTACCAAAACACCAATATCAACGAAAGACTGTGCCAATAGATGTTCAGTCCAAAATCACCAATGCCGTACCCGGCCAAACGTTTGGCTTTCGCGCCTTTCATTGCAGGGAAAGGCCGCATCGCTTGGTTCGCTGGCAAAGCTGTCGCCACGTCAAAACCTGCCGAGGCCTACGGCTTTGGTGCGCACCGCGACCAAACTGTCCTTGGCTGTGATAAACACAGTCCTGCCATCCTCGCCAAAGGCGCAATTGGCGCTTGCTCGGCCGGTGTTGATGCGACCAAGACAGCGCGCTTCTTGGTCGATCACCAGCACGCCCGCCGGTCCAGCCAGAAATACGTATCCGTCCTGAGCTAACGCTAGACCGTCGGGCAGACCACCCGCTTCGTGCATGAATGGCTGGCAGTCGAACCACACCTCTCCCCGGTCTATTGCAGAACTGCTTGGCGACGGTGTCGCGATGCGCCGGATCAGCGGCGCTGCTGTATCTGATTGCGCTACATACAGGAACCGCTCATCAGGAGACAATGCAACGCCATTGGGGAAGGTCATATCGTCCACAATCAGGGTGACTTCGCCGTCCGGATGCAGCCGGTACACACCATTGCGGTCCAACTCTTTTAATGGCGAGTTGTTTAGCCCGTCCAATCCATAGGGTGGATCCGTGAAATAGATCGTTCCATCGCTGGCTTGGATCAGATCGTTGGGGCTGTTGAAACGTTTACCCGCAATGCTGCCAGCAAGGGTACGCCTTTGGCCGGTGTCAAAATCCAGCGCTTCGACACAGCGCTTGCCGTGATTGCAGATCAGCAATTCGCCTGAGTTACCGATCAGCAATCCGTTGGCACCTAGGTCGCCCTTGCGTTGGGCTTGTTCAGGCGCAATACCGGATGGATCAAGGAACGTTGAAATCCCAGTCTCGCGCTTCCACGCATAGGCACGATTGCGGGGCACATCGGTAAAATATAGGCTTTGTCGTTCGCTGTCCCAAGCCGGGCCTTCCGCCCACCAATGTCCCTTTGATAGCCAACGCGCCGGCGCATCAACATCCACTATGTCGGAGAATTTGGGATCGAAAACGTCAAAAGTAACTTGCGCTTCATCGCTGGCTTCAAGCGCAGCGATGGATGATCCAACCCCGCGCGGTCCGGCGCAAGCGGCAACTAATCCCAGTGACAAACCCGATAATGTTGTCCGACGCGACAATTCCATGCGACTCGATCCCTCTCTAACCCGTGATATTCCAATATTGACAACCTTGTCAAAAAACGCTGGTTAGATACCAAGCTTGGACAAAATCGGGGATTCGCGAGCCAAAGGCCGCGATTGGAGAGAGAAGATCATAATGCGCACTCAATCGATCAAATCAGCTGCGGCGCTGGGCGCCAGCCTTATAGTTATGGGCTGCACGCAAAGCACTACCGCTGATCGCGTGCAATCTGTTGCGTCATCGGCTTCGCAAGCTGCGGCCCCGCAAGCAGAAGTCACAGCGGCCACCATCAACCCTGAAATCTGGCCCAAACTGACGCCTGCCCCGCTTGATCCCGCGATTGAGGCGCGCATTGATTCAATCATGGCGCAAATGACGCTGGAACAGAAAGTCGGTCAGACGATCCAAGCCGATTCTGCCTCTGTTACGGTCGACGAGGTCAAGCAGTATCGTTTGGGATCAGTGCTGAGCGGCGGTAACTCTGCGCCAGGCCCCCTGCCCTATGCGGCAACGCAAGAATGGCTGGAACTGGCTGACGAATATTGGAACGCGTCAAACGATCCTGAGGGGGTGGAAATCGCCATTCCTGTGATCTGGGGCATTGATGCCGTTCACGGTCACGCGAACCTTTTGGGCGCAACCATCTTTCCGCATAACGTTGGCTTAGGGGCAGCGCGCGATCCCGATCTGATTGAACGGATTATGGCCGCGACAGCCCGCGAACTGGTAGTTTCGGGCCATGACTGGACGTTTGCGCCGACCCTTGCGGTACCGCGAGATGATCGCTGGGGGCGCGGATATGAAGGGTTTTCGGAAGATCCAAAGATCGTCGTCTCATATTCGGATCGGATCGTAGAGGGCCTGCAAGGCTCCTATGGCGAAGCTGACTTTATGGCCCCAGGCAAAATCCTTTCCGCCGCAAAACACTATATCGGTGATGGCGCAACCGATGACGGACGCGATCAAGGCGATGCAAGCATCAGCGAAGAGGAATTGCGCGATATCCACGCGGTTGGCTATCTGCCCGCACTCGATGCACAAGTGCAAACCGTCATGGTGTCGTTCTCCAGCTGGCAGAATATCAAGATGACCGGAAACAAAGCGCTGATCACAGATGTGTTGAAAGGCCGGATGGGTTTCAACGGCTTCGTCATCAGCGATTGGAACGCGCACGGCCAAATCCCAGGTTGTTCTAACTCTGATTGCCCAGAGGCATTCAACGCAGGAATAGACATGTTCATGGCGCCTGATAGCTGGCGCGGTCTGTACGAAACCACGCTAGCCCACGCGAAATCTGGCCGCATCCCAATGGCAAGGCTGGATGATGCGGTGCGCCGCATTCTGCGTGTGAAGCTGAATTACGGATTGTTCGATCGCGGCGCGCCAAGCACCCGCGCAGATGCGGGCAATGTCAGTCTGCTCGCCAATGCTGAACACCGCGCTATTGCGCGTGAAGCCGTGCGCAAATCGCTGGTCCTACTTAAAAACAACGGTTCTGTTCTGCCATTGAGCGGCGCGCAAAAGGTGCTCGTCGTTGGTGATGGGGCCAACAGTATCGCCAAATCCTCTGGCGGCTGGACCTTGTCATGGCAGGGCGGCACACACACCAATGATGAATTTCCCAACGGACAAACAATCTTGTCGGGCATTCGCGAGGCTGTTGCCAAAGCTGGCGGCGAAGTGATTTACGATACCGATGGCACTGGCAACCACGATGCGGATGTTGTGATCGCGGTTTATGGCGAAGATGCCTATGCCGAATTCCAAGGCGACCGGCCGCATGTCGGTTTTATCGATCAGGGTTTCGACACCGGCCTGCTCAAAAGCTATCAGGATAAGGGGATGCCGGTGGTTTCGGTGTTTCTTTCCGGCCGCCCAATGTGGACCAATCCGCAAATCAACGCCTCTGATGCATTCGTGGCCGCATGGCTGCCCGGCAGCGAGGGGGCGGGCGTAAGCGACATGCTGTTTGAAAGCGAAGCGGGCTATGATTTTACCGGCAGGCTTTCTTTCTCGTGGCCAAAGCTGGCGACTCAAGCGACGATTAATGTAGGCGATGCTGACTACGATCCGCTGTTCGCTTATGGTTACGGCCTCAGCCTCTCAGATACGAGCACGCTGGCGCAGCTTTCTGAGGATGCGGGTATTGATTTGAACGGTAACGCGTCTGCCGATGTTCTTTTCGCAGCGGGCAGTTCACCTAACCCATGGTCGCTCTATGGCGTGATCGCGGGAGCGCAAACGCGCTTAAACTCCACCTCATGGGATGGCGGCGCGCTGAATGTCAGCGGGACGGATCGTTTGGCTCAAGAGGATTCGCTGGCAATCCGCTGGGCCTCCGCTGAACCCTATATGCGTATCGGATCGCAGGCACCTGTAGACTTCACACGCCAATCGAACGGCGCGATGGAACTGGCGTTTTTCGTCCGCAATCTTGGCGAAGCTCCGGCGCAAATGCGGGTCGCGATGGGCTGCGAAGATGGCAGCGAATGCGGCGCTGCCCTGCCGGTAACAGTGCGTTCGAGCGAATGGCGCGAAGTGCGGTTGTCGCTTGCATGTTTTGCTGATCTTGGCGCTGATCTCAGCACGCTCAGCACGGGCATGGTACTACGTTCGAGTGGCCCGGCAAACATCGGCATTTCCGACATCCGTTTGGCACCTGATATAGATGCGACCCGCACTTGCTCATTCTAAGCGGGCTTTGCCGCCCAGCATGACGACACAGCGCTTGATCGTCATCATGGGGCCAAGCGGCTGCGGAAAATCCAGCGTCGCAGCGAGTCTGGCAGAAGCACGGCAACTTACCATGCTCGAAGGGGATGACTTTCACCCGGATGAGAATGTCGCAAAAATGGCCGATGGCATCGCGCTGAATGATAGAGATCGCGCAGCGTGGCTCGATAATCTAATGGCGGCGATCAACACCTCTACTGCCACCACGCTTGTGCTCGCTTGCTCTGCATTGACGTCTTACGTGCAGCGGCGCCTAACATCAGGGACGCCGCGCCAAGTGATATTCGCCTTGCTCGATGCGCCTAAGGATGTTTTGGCGGAGCGATTAACAGGGCGCGCCGATCACTTCATGCCTGCCAGTCTTCTGGATAGCCAACTTGCAGCGCTGAGCCCGCCCGTTAATGCAATCCGCATCGATGCAACCGGAACCGTTGAGGCAATCACTGCGCACTTGCGCGAGCGGTTAAACCAGCAGACCTAACGCTAAGACCATCACAAACCCGACAAGTCCGACCAGCGTTGAGGCGATTGTCCATGTGCGCAAAGTTTCCCCTTCGCTCAGGCGGAAATAGCGCGACACCAGCCAGAAACCGCTGTCATTGACATGGCTGACCACGCTGGCACCTGCCGCAATCGCAATGACCATGCGCGCAAGATCCCAGCCTTCAAGTCCAGCAGCAACTGCCAGCGGCGCGCTTAGACCCGCTGCGGTCAACATCGCGACCGTGGCTGAGCCTTGCGCTACTCGTACAATCGCAGCCAAGGCAAAGCCTGCAATGATCGGCCCAATGCCAAAACCTGCAAAGCTTTCCGCGAGTATCTTTCCCGCACCGGTATCCACCAGCACTTGCTTGAATGCGCCGCCAGCACCTGTCACCAACAGGATTACGGCAGTGGGTTCAAAGGCGCGCGACAAGCCCTCTTTCAAACGCAGCTGCCCCGCCGCATCATCCGCTTTCAGCGCAACAGCCGCCACTGCGCAGCCGATGAGCAGAGCGACAAATGGGTGACCGATAAAGGCCAGCAATGCAGGCGGATTGCCAAATTGCGCAGCCAATGCGGAGGCGACAATCAGCAGCAGTGGGATCGCCACAACCAAGGCGGCTTTCGTCGCAAGCGCAATGTTGACAGGTGCTCCTTCAGCAATCTGATCAAGCGATCCATCTGCTGATGGCAACCAGCCCAATTTCTCCGCAACGCGCGTGTAGTGCGGCCCGGCGATCAGCATAGCGGGGATCCCGGCGACCAGCCCGCAAATGATTACCAGCCCAAGATCTGCCGAAAGGATCTCGGCAACCGCCACTGGTCCAGGCGTAGGCGGGATAAAGGCATGGGCGGTCGCCAAGCCGGCGAGCAAGGGCAGGCCGAAATATATCGCCGGTTTGCCCGCGCGCCGGGCTAATGCTTGAACCAGCGGGAACAGCAAAATCAGGCCAACGTCGAAGAATACCGGAATGGCGATCACTAAGCCGACAAAGCCCGTCGCAATTCCAGCTGGGCCTGCGGGCCTGTTGCCGATTACCGTGCGCGCCAGTGCCGCAGCGCCTCCGCTTGCCTCCAGATACACGCCCAACAACGCGCCAAGGCCAACAATTACCGCGATAAAGCCCAGCACCCCGGCAAACCCATTCGTCACCGCCTCGATCACGGCTTCGGGTGACAGGCCGGCCATCAGGCCCGTTGCCAGCGCGGCCACCAACAAGGCAGCAAAGGCGTTTACGCGCCGCACCAAGATCAGGATCAAAAGCGCAGCTACGCCCGCAAATGTAGCGAGCAATGGGTTGCCGACAAACGTCACTATTGCGCTCCGACCCGGCTTAACAGGAGCACTCGATCAGTCTCGCTCGGCTGTCCGAAAACCTGCTTTAAGTCGCTGTTTGGCGACAGTTCGATCTGCTGCGCCGCGTCATCCCAATTGCCCGAGACCGGATCGAAGCTGCGCGCAATATAACGACCAGCAACAACCGCACCGGCTGCGATTTGCGGGGTCTCAGCGCTCCAATAGATCGCGTAGGTCCGCCCCGGATCAGCCAAACAATAAGCAGGCCCCTCGCATGGCTGCATCGCAGTGTATTCAAGCTCGCTGTCAAAGAAACCGAGCGCGATGCGCGTTTGCGACCACAGGTTTGCACGGCTGCGCCAATCCTCCGTCGTAAGATCATTGCCCTTTTGATGCGCGCCAAAATACCATTCCACGCCCGCGCCGCCTGCAAGCAAAGTGCCCCATAATGCGTGACGACGAAGGCTGTCATGCGCGGGATCATCCTCATCCGCACGCGCGCCAACCGGCCATTTGCCGATTTCGTCCATAGTGATCGCCCAACTTTGCCCGGCGCTTTCAGATTGATTCATCCACTTGCGCACTTCGGCATTTACAGTCTCGCGCTCAGCCACCTGAAATGACAATCCATCAAGCGTTGGGTGACCCAGCAGAGGTGTGAGAATAGCATCCTTATCAGCAGCTTCGGCATGGGTGTGGAGCAGAACGGGGTGCTGATAGGGATCATTGGCTGCAAAATAATCTGCCATCGCCATGCGCTGCGCATCTGTTTGCCCCTCGGGCCGCCAATGCACAGGGCCGTTTTCTTCGCCCAAATTCCAAAACAGCCCCGGATGATGCGCAAACCGAGCAATCAATTCGTTGAAGTATAGCCCGCGCAGCCGCCCAGTGTCGCCGCCATCAAGCAGCAATTCGTTCTCAGTTTCCTGCACTACGATATGCAGCGCAATGCCGCGCGCTTGCATGTGCCGAAAGACAATCTCCCATTGCGCCAGCTTGCTCACATCGAACCGCGTGGGATCGTTGGGGTTGATCCAGGGCCACACGTCTTTGCCATCGCCATCGACGTTTAACGTTAGGAAGTAGGCCGCATTCATACCTTGATCGGCGAGGTAATTGATCGCCCCGATCAACCCCTTGCCCTTGGTGCCTTGCCATACGGGATCGCCAGCGCGCCAATCGCGCGCGTGCGGCGCAAAGCCATGGATCATGCCGCCTGCATCGGATTCGCCATCTCTGGCGTTGTCAGCCACGCGGTATGTGCCGTCAAAATCAACGAAGGCTAGCAGGTTTTCAGGGCTGTTCGCCCCGCCTTTAAGCCACGGCCTACCTGCGCCGCTGACGCGGAAATAGCGTCCGTCCTGCACGATCTTTCCATCAGCATAGAAACCTGTCGCATCATCAGCGGGAGGCGCGACAATAAAGCGGCCTTGCCACTCGCCAAGTGTTTCGGCGCTCGCTGGCGCGGCAGAGGAGATCGCTGCATCATCTGCTTGCACCAACCGCGCGCTGTAACGCCACTCACCTACCTCATCGGGCATAAAACGTGCGCGCCAGATAGCGCCTGCATCAGCGCCTGTCTCCGCTGCATTGCCATCAGCGGCAAAGAACCCGCGAACGGCGACGTCACGCTCATCATGCGTGAACACAACCTCCAGCCGCATATCCGTGAACGGGTTAAGCGCGCCGTCTTCCCCCGCCTCAGGGCCTTCAAAATCAAGCGTCACCGGCTGCCATTGCTGATGCGCAATTGCGCTCGCCGAAGACGCGCTTTGCGGGCTTAGGGCAGGATTTACGCAAGCGGACACCGCGAACAGGCCCGCCATCAGAAACGCGAATTTAGCGCCGATACCTTTCAATGTTTGCACTTACTGCCCGGGGTCAGGCGGCGTCGGCAGCCCTTGCGAATTCCATTTCCAAAACACGAATGTCAGCGGCACATCGCCGGTGTTCTTAATACCGTGCAGGTCCCATGCGGCGGCGTAGATCATATCGCCTTGAGTGGCAGGGAATGTCTCTTCACCGACGGTCCATTCTCCGCTTCCTTCAACCACCATCAGAAATTCTTCTTCGGCATGGCGGTGCGGGGGATGGATTTCTAAGCCCGGATTGATCGTCGCAGTACCGGAAAGCAGATCGCGCGTGCCAGCTGTCGCGCCTGCGAAATACTCTTTGAAAGTGCCCCATTCTTCGTCCGTGGCTGCGGCAGTTTCTGCGGTGATAACGGTGGTGGCGATATTGGCCTCAACCGCCTCAACATCATCGGAAACCTCTGCAGCAGGAGCCGCGCATCCAGCCAATAGGCCAACCCCCAACACATTGACCAAGCACACGCCTGCAATACGAACTATCATAAACCCTCCTCAAACCCGCTGTTTTGATAACGTTGTCAAACCACGCTTGCAAGTACAGACAATGGTATGCCGAGCATAGCTGCTTCTCGCCAGTGGTAAATCATCACGATTTGCGTAAGTTGCGCGCGATGACAGACTGGATCTCTACCGCAGCCGAAACCGCAGCGAAGGCTCAAACCTATTGCGGCCGCGTTCACTCAAAAGTTGCCGCCAAAGTGCTAACCAATGGCAAAATGGACGCCGCACTCGCTGAGCAGGAACAGCGCGCGCTGCACGGTTATGCATGGATCGCCACAACGGCAGAAGCGCTTGTTTCAGCAAGCCGTTGGGCAAAGGCGGCAGCTGACAATGGCGAACTGCGTCCAATTGACGAACTATGCCTGAGGATCGGCTTTGGTGAATATTGCGCGCAGCTCGCCAGCGGTGTGAGCATGAGCGCAAACGAAGTCGTTCGCCCAGCAGAATTTGGTCTTGATGCAGACGCACGCAGCTTTGCCGAAAGCCCGGCTGCCGCGCGTTTTATGGCCGCTGGCAGCACAGCACAGACCCGCGCAGAGTTCGCGCGAAGGCTGGCCGATGGTGAGCGTCCTTATGAGAGCTTAGGGGATGAAACACTCGATCTGATCCGCGATCAGTTCCGCACTTTTACCGCAGACCGGATCACACCCAAAGCGCACCGGTGGCATCTGGACGACGCGCTGATCCCGATCGAAGTGGTGGACGAAATGGCGCAGCTCGGCGTGTTTGGCGTCTGCATCGCTGAAGAACACGGCGGGCTTGGCCTTGGAAAGCTGGCCATGGCGCTGGTTTCTGAAGAATTGTCTCGCGGATGGATTTGCGCAGGCTCACTCGGCACACGCTCTGAAATCGCAGGCGAATTGATCGGTGAGAATGGCACGGATGAGCAAAAAGCGCGCCTTCTACCAAGAATCGCGGATGGTTCGATTCTGCCAACAGCTGTCTTCACTGAACCCGACACAGGCTCGGATCTTGCCTCTGTCCGCACCCGCGCAAGGCCGCAGCCTGACGGAACTTGGTCGATCGACGGCGCGAAAACCTGGATCACTCATGCCGCGCGCGCCGATTTGATGACGGTGCTGTGCCGCACCGATCCCGACAAGCCCGGTTATGGCGGATTGTCCATGCTGCTCGCGGAGAAAACGCGCGGCACAGACGCTGCGCCCTTCCCAGACAATGGCATTGACGGCAGCGAGATCGAAGTGCTTGGCTATCGCGGGATGAAGGAATATGCGCTGGGCTTTGACGGGTTCACAGCTGGCGCAGACAGCCTGCTCGGCGGCGCGGAAGGGCAAGGCTTCAAGCAGTTAATGCGGACATTCGAAGGCGCGCGGATACAAACTGCTGCGCGCGCCATTGGCGTGGCATGGAATGCGTTTGATCTGGCGCTCAATTATGCGCTCGAGCGCAAGCAGTTTGGCAAGAACCTGCTCGCTTTTCCGCGCGTGTCAGACAAGCTGTCGATCATGGCGGCGGAAACGGTGATGGCGCGCGAGCTGACCTATGCCTCTGCCCGGCACAAGGATCGCGGCGAGCGCTGCGATATTGAAGCGGGCATGGCGAAGCTGCTGAGCGCACGGGTCGCTTGGGCGAACGCTGACAACGCGCTTCAGGTGCACGGCGGCAACGGATATGCGCTGGAATACCCGATCAGCCGAGTGCTGTGCGATGCGCGTATCTTGAACATCTTCGAAGGCGCAGGCGAAATTCAGGCCCATGTCATTGGGCGCGGATTGATCAGCGGACGCCTTAACACTTCAAAGAGCGCATCGGGGCAAGCCGAACGCTAGCCAGCCGCGACCTTTGGGCCTAGACTAGCAAATGGGCTGTGATCGGAGTGGGCGATGACAACAGGGAACATTGACAGCGATACCGCGAGCCCTGAGCGCGCGCGCATTTTCCTGAGCTACAGCCGAACTGATCTGGAACACGCGCGCCCGGTCATCAACCTGCTTGAAAACGCTGGCTTTGATGTGTGGTGGGATGGGCTGCTGGAAGGTGGTGAGCATTATCTGCCGACCACAGAGGCAGCGCTGGAAGGCGCGGATTGCGTGGTCGTTCTGTGGTCCAAAACATCGGTGGATTCAAATTGGGTGCGCGATGAAGCGCAAAGCGGGAGGGAGCGCGGGTGCTTGGTGCCGTTATCGCTCGACGGAACAATGGCGCCGCTTGGATTTCGCCAGATTCAATTGCTCGATGTCAGCGCTTGGAAGGGAAAGCCCAGCGCTCCAATCGCTGATAAGATAATCGGCGCGGTCACTGCGCAAGTGGCCGGTAACGGGCAAAAACAAACAACCAGCGCTAGTCAGCCTATATCCACCTCCCCCGCCCTGTCGCGGAGGACAGCGATAATCGGCGGATTGGGCCTTACAGGCGGCTTAGCAGTCTTGGGTGCATGGCAGTTTGGCCTATTTGGCGCCGCTACCGATCAAAACGATGTTTCTATGGCGGTGCTTCGCTTTGCCAATCTGACCGGCGAAGAGAGCCAAGCATGGTTTTCTGACGGGCTTTCCAACGAATTGCGCACCGTTCTCGCGCGCAATCCGCGCCTGCGGGTCTCAGCCCCTACATCCTCAGCGGCAATCGGCGAAGAGGATGACTTCGCCATTGGCCGCGCGCTAGGCGTGCGTAACATCTTACGCGGAAGCGTTCAGCGCGTCGCGGAAACCGTGCGTATATCAGCAGAATTGGTGCGCATTGACGATGGCTTGGTGCAATGGGCGGAGAGCTATGATCGCAGCTTCGATGATGTGCTGGCCGTCCAAACTGAGATTGCCGAAACGGTCGGATTTGCCCTGGTCACACAAGTCACCAGCGAAGAGGAAGCGCGCCGAAGCCTTGAACAGCAAGCCGATATCGGCGGAACTGAGAATATCGCTGCTTACGAATCGTATCTGCGCGGCCATGCCTTTTATGAACTGTCATCCGGCGAAGAATCTGACCGAGCCGCATTGGCCCAATTTGATGATGCCATCGCGGCTGACCCGAATTATGCGCTCGCCCATGCGATGCGCGCCACTATGCTGGCAGGGATTGCCAACGCCACATCTGACGCAGCGGAGATAAACTCGCTCTACGACCGGTCGATCACCGCTGCACAAAAAGCTATCGAGCTAGAACCCAACCTAGGCAGGGGGCATCTTGCGCTCGGATTTGCGCTAAGCAACGGCAAGCTGGATCGCAAGTCCGCCTATGAGCATTACAAAAGCGCGCAGCAATTGTCCGCTGGCGATGCTGATACGCAGCGTTCTGTTGCGACATTTTATGCTTATGGCGACCAGCAAGAACTTGCGACCGAGCTGATCGACGAAGTGCTAGAGCTTGACCCGCTCAATGCCCGGGCATTTAGGTCTGCCGGATTTATCGCCTTGTTCTCACGCGATTACCCAAAGACCATCGCCCGAATGGCGCGCGCGCTAGAATTGAACCCAAAGCTGGCAAGCGCGCAATATGCGGTCGGCAATGCGCATTACATGCAGGAAAGTTTCCCAGCCGCGCTTGCGGCGTTCCAAGCTGAGCCCGTGCCGATTTTCAGCCAAGTGGGCGCTGCGATCACCCATCGGAAGTTGGACGATAACGACGCTGCACAGGCCAGCTTTGCCGAAATGCTAGAGCAATATGGCGATGCTGCGCTTTATCAGCAGGCGCAGGTTCAAGCGCAGTGGGGCAATATTCAAGAAAGCCTGACGCTACTTTCGCGAGCTTTCGAAGCAAAAGATCCCGGCGTGTTGTTCGCCCCGAACGATCCCTTGCTTGATCCGGTGCGCGGCTCTGCGGAATTTGACAGTTTGCTTTTGCCATTCACGTCATGATAGCTCTTAGAGCGGGCGCATAACTCAATTGTGGGGAAATTTATGAGAAAGACTTTTACCAGTTTGTTCGCAGGCACTGCTGCGCTTGCGCTATCGGCTTGTCAGGCTTCCGAACCTGCCGAAGAAGTGGCAACGCCTGATCCAGAACCAGCAGAAGCTGTTGCCGTGGAAGCTCCAACAGAGACCACCGATGGAGCCGAAGGCGATCTGGAAGGCACCGGGAATCCTATTGGCCCGGGCGTGACCGACGAAGAATAGGCATCAGACTGCCGGTTTAAATGGCAGATGCAATTGATCCTTGTTCGCCGCTTTGCTTTTTCAAAAAAGGCGGGCGGCGAGCAGGATCAGATACCTGAATTCATCACTTGGCTGATCCACGAACGCACCTTAGCAACGCGGGTGTACCGGCTCGCTTCGCCCGTTGTGCCGCATTTGCGTCCAGCGCTCACCACTCCGATCAGTTTTGGCACTCGGTCCGCATCGCCGTAAAAGATCAGCGGGCCGCCGCTGTCGCCTTTGCAAGCTTGCTCACCATTGCGCCCGGCCGCACACAGTGCGGCATCGCGGCGCCAACCTTTAAAACCTGTGATCCTTGTGCAGGCGTTACGATTTTCCAGCTGCATCTTAGCGCCGCGCAGATTGTTAGTTGATCGGCCATTGCTGGCCCGCGTCCATCCCCAACCATAGGTATAGACATTCATTCCGGCGGCGATCGGGCGCTTACTCACCGGGGTTGGATCAAGCTTTACCGTTTTAATCCGATGGGTCGCTGCACCTTTCCTGCCCGCACGGTGATCATAGCGGACCAAGGCAACATCAAATGCGAAATTCCTGCTGTTGTAACTGGGGTGCAGATAAATCCGCGTAATCGGAAAGCTTACGCCTTCATTGTTGTTGGGGTTGTAGACCCCCAGACGAATGCGATATCCGCGTCCGACAATCGATTTGTTTTGATCACGCAGGCAATGGGCGGCTGTTAAAACCCAGCCCCGCGCAATCAAAGAACCACCGCACAACATGCGCTGCGTAGCGCTCAACCGCTGATTGCCCAGCCGCTCGGGTCGCCACAAAACGGCCTGCCACGGCACTTGGCCGGGCCGCATCGCTTTACCGTTGAGCACATAACCAGTGTCGCGGTCACAAACCGTGTCGGTATAGCTTGCTCCGCCAAATTCAGTGGTGTCGGTCTCGCAAAGATCCTCTTCATCACGCTCAGGAATTTCTGGCGGAATAAACGCCTCCCACATCTCTGGCGGGACATATGTATCGTCAGCTGCAAAGATTGGCGCATCTTCGAAAAAGCCTGCGCGCTTTTCCACTTCGTCGCAGGCGAAAGCATTATCGCGCTCGCATTGCTTGATATATATTTTGAGCGCGCGTTCTTCATCCTTTGCAATCCAGCCATCATCTTGCGTCAACTGGCTCGCGAGCAGAGTGCAGGCCGCTTGATCGCCGTCCATACACCCCCGGTCGAGGAATTTGACCGCCCGCGCCGGACGCCCGCTGTAGGCCTCGCTCTGATTTTTCACCATAAGCTCGCCTGCGAGATAGCAAGCCTGCGTCGCAAATCCATTGCACGCTTGATCCAGATAAGAGATCGCGACGCTTTCTTGGTAAAACGGTGATAGAGCATCGGCGAATGCGGCACCCACCTTGGCGCAAGCGGCCATCTCTCCGTCCCAGCACGGCCCTTCGTAAAGCTCCCGGTCCTTAAGCGCAGCAAGGGCAGCGCAGTAATATGTCTCCAGGGCGCAGGCGCGTTCGTAATAGGCTACCGGATCGCCTGGTTGCGCTGGTTCGGTTCCTTGCGCGGCGCCATATTGATTGCGCGCCCGATAGGCCCGCTCGCCCGCCTGTGCACAGGCCAAAGCGCTGCCCAATTCGCACGCTAAATTGAGATAATAGCTGTAATCAGCGGCGTCTGTGTAATCGGCACGCGACAAGCGCACGATCAAATCTTCACATGCGCCCGCTTCACGCGCATCGCAGGTTTCGCGCTGCAAGATGTCGCCTGCCTGCCGTTCTTCAACGCTATTTTCTTCATTGAGGAGCTTTTTCGATATTGCTCTGCAAGCCGCCAGACCGCCACTTTCGCAATCGCGCCGCAATATTGCGTCTCCCGCGGCGGGAGCTGCCGCAATCTCGCCCTCAGGGCCGACCGCACCATTTTCGACCAGTCTCGCCAGTTCAACGCAGGCGGCAGAGCTGCCCAGGTTACAGGCGCGGTAATAGCTGACGTAGCGATCAGCCGACTTCGCATCGTCATCCCGATACCAGAACAATTCGGCCAGCCCTAAGCAGGCTTCGCTGATTTCACCGACACACGCTTCGGCATACAATCGCGTGGCGAGTGGACGATTTTTGCCGGTTCCCTCGCCGTAACGGTATGCATCGGCGAGGTGCACGCAAGCGCCCAGATTACCACGCTCGCAGGCGGTGGCCGCGGTTAGAGCGTCGCGTTCAAGTTGATCTTCCGACTTGTCCGTCTTGCGAAAGGCATCGTAGACGTCGTTGAAAGTCCAGCCAGCTGGGTCGCTCAGGCCCAATTGCTCAAAATGATCAGTCTGTGCTTGTGCCGGACGCGGCATAGCGCCCGCAGCCAACAGCACGGTGAATGCACATAAGCCTTTTAGAAACGGTGCTCCCATCCACGCCCCCGTAGTTCTAGCCTGCAATGTGCCCTAAGGTTGTCCCCTTGGTCAAGTCGGTCCGAGAAACGGCCCCTCTTGTCACTGGGCACAGCTTGTGAGTAACGTAGCAGCGGGGCCAGGTGGGGGCGCGCAACGACGCTGTTCTGGCAACGGGAGAAGCTGCGAACATGAATCCCATGCCCGACATCAAATGGCGCCAGCACCTCTCACTGGGCATTACCGGACATCGCCAGACTAACCCTGCTTTGGCGGCCAATTGTGATGGCGTGACAAAAGCCTTGGAGAGCCTGTTTTCGCAAATCGATGCGATGCGGATCGCAATGGCGGGTGAGTTGGCAGGCGTCCGTTTGCACAGCCTGCTGGTGGATGGGGTCGATCAGATCGCCGCCAAGATTGCGCTTGAACGCAAATGGGACTTGATTGCGCCGCTCCCGTTCGGTGCGCAGGTCAATATGGCGATCAACGCCCTGCCAACCACGCCTGCAGATGCAGCGGCTCTGTTCGCTGATACACCGATTAGCGATAAAGCCGTTGCCGCGCGTGCGGCCAACATTCGCGAACTTGTCGACCAATCCAGATTGTTCGAATTGGCTGATCGCGACCAGCAGATCCGCACGCTCTTCGAAGCCAGCCTCGCCAGCCCCGATGACCATGAGACCACGCGCGCCTTTGACGCGCTGTGTTCGGAAAATGTCGCACTGGCTGGCAGGGTTATGATTGAACGCGCTGACCTGATCATCGCTGTCTGGGATGGCAAAGCAATCAATCTGCCCGGAGGCACTGGCCATACAATCGTAGCTGCGCTGGAAAGCGGCACGCCGGTTTTGATTATGGACCCGCAATTGCCGGAAAACTGGTCAATCCACACCCGACCAGAAGAGCTGGGGCATCTGAGCCAAGGCGGCAGGGTTAAGGCTGATCCATTGCGGTTAGAAGCAACTATCAAGGCGGCCATCGCGCTCGACAGCGCGCACCTTTCAGCAATCGAGAAAGAGAAATGGCGCGGCACCAGCAGCCTTCTATTCAGCTTCTACCGCCGGATCGAAGCGGTTTTCGGCGGCGCTGATCGCCCACTGGCATCGCTTCAAGTGCAATACGAAGAGCCTGCCAAAATTGAGCAAGGCTCTGGCGCGCATCTGATACAGACTGTTCAAGACGCACTGCCGCGCGATGACAGGGTGGCGCAAGGTGTTCAGGGCACGCTGTTACCGATGTTCGCGTGGGCGGATGGAATATCGAGCCGCCTATCCGATGCCTATCGCAGCGGAATGTGCTTTAATTTTCTCTTGGCGACCTTGGCGGTGATTGTGGGCGTGGCGTATTTGCCGCTCGGCCTTGGCAATCAAAAGTGGGTTTTTGCGTCGGCTGAATTGCTGCTGCTGATCGGTATTTTGGCAGTCACCTTTGCCGGTCATAAGTTTTCATGGCATCGCCGCTGGTTCGAAACACGGCGGGTTGCTGAATATCTACGCCATGCGCCAAGCCTGCTGCTAATCGGCGTCGCGCGCCCCACAGGACGATGGCCGCGCGGGTCATCGGTTGAATGGCCAGAGCATTTTGCGAGGCACACATTGCGCGAGGTCGGCTTGCCGCAGGTCAGGATCGATCAGGACTATTTGCGCAACATTTTAAAGAACGTGATTGGCGAGCACGTCAGCGGTCAGCTCAGCTATCATCAGCAAAAAGCAAAGCGGCTCGAAACGGCGCATCATCGGCTCGATAAGGCTGCGGAGATTTGCTTCTTCTTGGCGATCATATCGGTCTCTGCTTATCTTGTTCTAAAGCTGGGCGCGGTGGCGGGAGTGCTGCCGGCCGAATGGCCATACGCCACGTCAAAGCTTTTCACCTTCCTTGGTGTTGCTTTCCCAACATTAGGCGCCAACCTTGCAGGCGTGCGATACTTCGGCGATTTTGAGCGGTTCGCGGCGATCTCTCGTGTGACGGCAGAAAAACTTGCTGAAATCGATATTCGGCTCAACCTTCTTTTGACAGGCTCTGATGACATGTTGACCTATTCCGCAGCCACCGAAATTGCGCGCGCGCTGGATGAAGCGGTGATTGATGAGATCGAAAATTGGCAGGCCGTGTTCGGGGCAAAGCATCTCGCGCTGCCGGCCTAGCGGCTCAATAGGCGTAACCCGGATCTAGCGTTTTGGTTTAACCTTCGGCTTCGCTTTGGCGATGGCTTGACCGTGCAAGTGCCAGAACTTCTCCATGTAAATATAGGTCAAAGAAGCCGTCCAACCGACCATGACAAGGCCGTTTAGCGCCTCCACACCGGATAACAGCCGCAATTGTCCCGTTGGAAACAAATCGCCAATGCCCAGTGTGGTGTAGCTGGTTATCGAGAAATAGAACGCATCATCAAAGGCATGGCCGCTTGGTCCGTCGATTGTGCCGAACCCGCCCCACCGCTCCAGCCCCATGAAGGCGAGCGCGTAAATAACAATATGCGCCATATGTGAGACCAGCGCGGCGACAAGGATCACAATGATCCGCATACGCGGCGGCAAATGCAGGTGGGAAAGGCGCGAGGATGTGATCCGCAGCACTTCATAATGAATGGCTATAGTCGCTGCGACCAGCACCAATGTGACCAAAATCATGACCATCAATCAAATCCCCACCTGTGACTTTGGTGAGCTTAGCAGCATTTGCACCGCTGTGCAGCGCTGCGACAGCTTGAGTATCTTTGCGCAGGGATTTGAACCTAGCGCCTCCTAATAGAAGCTTACCGAGGCGTTAGATTAAATGGATAATGAAAACCAAATTCGGTCATTGAAACGTCAGCAACGGTCAATGGATGTCAAATTTATTCTTTTTAAATCAACTTTTTAAGAGACCTCCATGATCTAGACGATCTAGACCTGGAAAAAACAAGGTTTCCTCCAGATTAACTTTATCTAAGAACTCATCCTTGTTGGTCCTTGTGCGAATTGGTTTGCATGACGTGGACCACGCACATCAATCCGGGCGCCAAAGCCCTGTTCGGCGGGCTTGCCCTGAGCGCAGCCTTTGCGGGGACACAGGCCAATGCAGGCGTGATGACTGCTGCGGTGCAACCATTTGCCGCAACCGTGGCTGTAGACATTTATTGCGCTACGCGGACTCCAGCCGCGTCCTTTTCCACCCCATCTTTTGCTAGTCAGGTTCGCGCCACCACAGTGCGCGCAGCAAAGAGTGCGGCGATCCTCGGTAATGAAATGAGCGCATTAGATAAGATGCGCGCTCAGCAAGCGGGGGCAAAGCCACAGGTTGCTGAGACCGTACCGGCATTCGCTCTTGAGACGCTGGCTCCTGCGAGCAAAGGCATCGCAAGCGCGTCAAAAACGTGCGGCTCGCAAATTGCCGCATTCCCGAACGGTCTAGGCTCAGGTGGTCTAGGCTCCAGCGGCATTATTGTGATTCCTAATAGAGCGGAAACGGCCATGCCCACAGGCACGCGACCGCCTGCACTTAAAACCTTGGGCGGCGACAATTTCCTTGCCTCAAAACGGATAAAGATCGGCAAAACCAGTTTTGATCGTCAGTGGAAACGGGTGCGGAAAGAGTCGGTTTCGCGCGTGCTGCGCCAGAATTTCGGCAGCAAACCGGGCACATCGCTAGAGACAATTGCCGATATTAACCGCTGGGTGAACCGCAAAATCGACTACACCGAAGACCGCGAGCTATTCGGCAAGGCCGATCATTGGGCTGGCGCGCGCCGCACTCTGGCGCTGGGTAAAGGCGATTGTGAAGACTACGCTTTGACCAAGATGCAATTGCTGGCGGCGGCTGGTGTAGCGCGCAAAGACATGTATCTGTCTATCGTGAAAGACACCATTCGCGGTCAGGATCACGCGTTTCTAGTCGTCCGCCATGAGGGGCAATATCTGATCCTCGACAATGCGACGGACAAAATACTCGATGGGTCACAGTCGCACGACTACAAACCGATCTTGAGCTTCAACTCAACCAGCGCGTGGCTGCACGGTTATTGATCCGGCGCGGGGGTAAGAAGCCCTGCCCAGAACAAACATTATCTTTCAGTCAAAGCCCGGTCGAACGCCTTGGATACAGGCTTTAGCAGATAGCTGAGGATGGTCCGCCGTCCGGTTAAAATCTCAACATCTGTAATCATGCCTGGCACAATCGGGAATGACTGGCCGCCTCGCTCAATGAAGGACTTATCGGTCTCAATCACGACGGTGTAGTAGGCCTCGCGTTCCACCTCATCAAAGATGCTGTCCGCGGAAATCTGCTGAACCACGCCATCAAGGCCGCCATAGATTGAGAAATCATAGGCGGTGACTTTCACAATTGCGCGGTCACCAACTTTGATGAAGGCAATGTCGCTGGGCGCAACGCGCGCTTCGACAAGCAAATTGTCGCCCACCGGCACGATCTGCATGATCTTTTCGCCAGCGTTCACAAATCCGCCTTCGGTGGTGATTTGCACGTCATTGACGATCCCGTCAGCTGGCGCGCGCAGTTCATTTCGCTGTTGGCGTGCTTCTGCCCCGCGAATGGTCTCATCATTGATAGCCATGCGCGTGGTCACTTCGCTGCGCTCATTAAGCGCTTGCTGGCGGAAATCGAGCTTAGCAGAGCTGAGATCAGCCTGTGCCTGACGGATCGCAGCAGAGGCTCGCCCGGCCGCCTGCTGCGCCGCTGCTTGGCGGCCTTGCGCATCCACCAGTTCGCGCTGAGCGGTGAGCAATTCGGTACGCGGCACAATGCCTTGCTGTGCCAGCGGTTCAAGCATCTGGACCTGTTCGCGGGCCAAACGCACGCTGTCACGCAGCGAATTAGCGGTCGCTTGCGCTTCGCTCAAATCCCGTCGCCGTTGCTCAATAGCCGCCGCCAGTGAGCTTTCTCTCGCGCGAGCCGCTGATGTGCGGGCCTGCTGCAATCTGCGTTCATCCGCACAATTGGTGCCCGGTTCGCAGCCCAACGATCCGCCAGATGCTTCGTTTTGCAATCGCTGCGCGCGCACTGCCAATCGCTGGTTTTCGGTCTGCAATTGGCCCAATTCAGAGGCCGATTGCGCATCATCGAGCAGGACGAGCAGCTGCCCTTCCTTCACCGTTTGACCGCCGCGGACCAAAATCTCTTCGATCACAGCAGGCTCTGATGGCTGTACCAATTGCGCCTTGCTGGACGGTATGACCCGGCCTGATCCGCGAGTGATGCTGTCAACTTGGGCAAAGCCTGCCCACACGATTAAGATCAAAGTTCCAATCGCCGATATGATGATCAGCTTCCGCGAGGCGTCTAACCGGTCCCAGCTTTGCGTAATGCTCATTGCGCAGGCTCCTGTGTCGGAGCGATTTGCGCAGCTTCAACGGGCTCCGCCGCTTCTTCCATTACTTCGCCTTGCTCTGCCAAAGTCGAGCGATAGCTGCCTTCCATCTCAGTCGGATCAGGGATCGTCAAACGCCATTCCTTAGTCGTGTCGATCCGCCCGCCCACATCGTTCAGCGCGTGGCGATCGGTCTTGGCCGGAGCCACCGTAAGCCCCGGCGTCCACGTATCTTCCAGCGGCTCCAATTCGAATTCTGCATCGCCATCGGCCTCTGCCAGCGCCAACTCAATCCGCCCCCAGTTAATCTGAGGGATACGTTCTGATCGCGCCCAGTTCGCTCGGAAAGCGCGCGGTTCGCCCGCGCTACCGGGAAAACGGTAGAAAATATGGCGGCCGATGACGTCGAGCTTGGCCAGCGTAAACGCCCATTTCGGCACGACATAATCGGCGTGGTAGTGGGTTGCGGTGCCGACTTCGGGCAGCTGCTTACCGGCAATCGCATCCTTGGCGACTTGCAGCGATTCAGACCATTGCCGCTGCAATGGCTTACGCAGCAACGCGCCGTCACAGGTGAAGCTGAACTGGCAAACGCGCCTGTTCACGCCCTCATACACCACGCCGCACACGGAATTGGGATAGGCCGGGTGGCGCATCCGGTTGAGCACAACTTGCGCCACGGCTCTCTTGCCCATGTTCGGCTCATTCGCGGCCTCATAATAAACCGCCTGGGTCAGGCATTTGAGAGCGACCGCGTGCTGCTGAGTGCCCAGCGCAATCGGGCTGTAAGCACTCAGGCTGCTGAGCATTCCGGAAACAGTCGGGATACGCGAATTGCGGGATTGCGCGTCCATCCCTTCGAGCACCAATTCCTGGTCCTCGCCGGTCGACATCTCGCTAAGCGAGCGCTGAAGTTCTGGCGCGATCCGCACGTTTTCCGCAGCCATGCTGGCTGTATGCGGTGCCATCACGGGTGAAGAAAGCACAGCAAAGACCGGCACCAAAGCCAGCGTTCTGATACCTAAACGGCGCCAACGGTTCATTGCGCCAACCCTTCCGCTGCGCCGCCAGCTGAGGCAAGCACATCCTTAATCGGACCATCGGCTGCGATCTTGCCATTGCTAAGCACGATCAGGCGATCACACAGAGCAAACAAGGCCGGGCGGTGGGTCGAAATAACCAGCGTTTGTTCTGGCGAAAGCGATGCCCCCAAACGTTCGGTAAAGTGTTTCTCTGTCTGGCTGTCCATCGCGCCGGTCGGCTCATCAAGGAACAGCAATTCGCACGGTGTCACCATTGCCCGGGCCAGCGACAGAAACGCGCGTTGTCCGCCAGATAAACGGCTGCCGCCCTCACCAACAGCGCGTTCAAACCCGCCGCCTTCGCGCGCGAGATAGCTGTCCGCTCCGGTTTCTTGCAAAGCTGCAACAATCCGCTCGTCGGTTGCATCGCCGCGGCCCAGCGCAAGGTTATCGCGCACCGTGCCAGAAAACAGAGCCGCGTCCTGACCGACATAGCGCAGCGCCTCGCGCAATTGCTCTGGCCGGTATTGGCTCGCGTCCAAACCGTTCACCAGCATAGAGCCTTCGGTTGGCTCATAAAGACCGCACAGCACCCGTCCCAATGTCGACTTGCCTGAGGCAACGCGGCCGACAATCGCGACCCGCTCACCCGGCTTGATCTCCAGATTGATCCCGTCAAGCGCCGCCCGCGAGCTTTCGGGATAAGCAAATCGCAATCCCTCCAGCTGGATCGTCGGCTGCTTAATCGCGCTGGCAGACAGCGATCCGCCTTTTTGTCGCTCATCGGTCGATTCAAAGAGGCGTTCAATGCTGGAGAGCATTTCACTCGCTTGCCGTCCGCGCGTCAGCACAAAGGCGATTTGGCCAGCCGGCGCGAGCGAGCGGGAGGCCAACATGACGATGGCGATGATCGCGCCCATCGAAATCTCGCCAGCGGCAAACAGGTAATAGCCGCCAATAATGAGCGATACGGTGGAAACCTGCTGGAATGTTTGAGCGAGGCCGACTGCAACGGAATTGACGTTGCGCAGCCGCTCTTGCGAGTGACCGCCAGCCTCAGCCAAGCGATACCAGCGGCCCAGCGCGCCGCCTTCGCCGCCCATGCTTTTAAGCGTCTCCATGCCGCCTAGCGATTCCACCAACAGCGTTTGCTGCAAGCCATAGTCCGCCTGCGCGTCTTGTGCGGCTTCGGTGACTTTTCGCTGGAGGAAATAGCCCGCGATAATCATGGCGATAATAATCGTCAGCGGGATCAGCGCGAGCCAACCGCCGATAATGGCAATGACCCCGACGAAGACGAACAAGAACATTACGTCGATCATCAAAACAACCGTGGTCGAAGCGAAGAAATCGCGCACAATCGCGTATTCAGAAACCCGCGCAGCCAGTGCGCCGGTGTTCCCCTGCCGCTCATTCAGCGGAGTGGCGAGTAGCCGGCCGAAAATTTTTTGTGACAGTTTAAGATCAAGCCTGCGCGAAATCTGATCGAGAACAGCTGTACGCCCGCGCCGCAGCGCAAACTCAAGCGCGAAGACAAGCGCAACACCAAGGCCCAAAATCCACAAGGTCTCGGTCGCTCGGTTCGGTATCACCCGATCATATACGTTCATGGTGAACAGCGGCAGTGCCACGGCCAACAGGTTGATGTTGAAAGAGGCAAGGATCACCGGGCTGAAGGATTTGTATTCCTTGCGCAGTTCCCCCCAAAACCAATGTCCGCGCGCTTTGGCATGCCAAGGCGCTTCTTCTTCACGTTGAAGATCTGGGTTGGCGTAAATCGAATAAAGCCGCCCGGCGAATTCACCAGCCAGCTCTGAATGCGCGCGCCACGTTTCTTCGCCGGCGGCCGGGTCCCAAATGCGCAGCTCACCTTCGCTCGCTTCCAGCACGATGACAAATTGCTCATCATCCAGCTCTACGAGCGCTGGATAGCCATGATTTTGCTTAGGCAGCTTGCGCTGCCGGACAGCGTCAAAATTGACGCCAGCCAAGTCCAGCGCTGTGTCGGCTTGATGCCACGGCAAACGGCCATCCGGTGATTTTGGCAGAGCCGAGAATGCTGCCGGCGATAAGCTTGATGCGTAGCGCAGAGCAATCTCTACGACGCATAGCGACAGGCTATCCAGCCTGGCCCGCTGCCCATCCTCCGAAGCAGGTGCGGAAGCGCTTTTCAGCTCCGCACCCGGCTCGGTATCGGGCCCAGGATCTGGCCCAGGATCGGGCCCAGGATCTGGCATTGCATTCTCGTGAATGTTCAACTCTGTCTCTCGCCATTAGGCCAGCTCTACACCCCAATTACTTGGGATATACGCGGCGGTGCAGTTCGGCTTCGACCGGTGGTCCATAATCGAACCGTTCGCGCTCAGTCTCTCCTGCACCGGCACCGGGTGCAACCCCAAGAGCATCGATAAAGTTGTTTGTCGCGGCCAAAATTTGATACCGGGCAAAAATCTCGGAGAAACGTGCCGTTTCGAGACGAACCTGGGTGTTAAACCTAGTGTTTTGTGCATCTAAAACGTCCAAAAGTGAGCGGCGGCCAATGTTGAATTGGCTGCGATAAGACAGCAGCAGGTCGTCTGAGACGCTTGCCTGACGGTCCAGAGCCTCAACCACACGTGCCGTAGACTCGCGTGCATTCCATGCCGAACGCACATCTTCCTCTGCCTCGCGCTGACGCGAATGAAGCGCATAACGAGCCTGCGATGAACGGCGTGTCATTTCCTGAATACGGGCGCGGTTGATACCGCTATCCCAGACATTCCAGCGAAGCACGACCCGGCCTTGCACATCATTAGTCTTGCCGGAGAAGCCATCGATATCATCGCCAACACGGCCACGAACTTCGACGCCCACGGTTGGATAAAGCTCTCCCTCAGCCGCACCGACGCGCGCGTTCGCAGCATCAACATCAGCTTGAGCTTCACGGACAAGCGGGTTACGCAAACGAGCCTGACCCACAGCCATGTCGAGCGTTGCTGGAACAGCGGCCCTCAAATCAGGCGGCAGGACCACATTATTGAGATCAAGTCCAGTAAGCGAGCGCAGAGAAATCTGCGCATCGGTTAGCGTACGGCGAGCCTCTTCCTCGCGCACGACGGCCGCTTGCAAACGCTCTTCGGCTTGCTGTTGGTCGGCAACACTGATTGAGCCTTGCTCAACACCCTGTGTCAGATCGCCAAGCAGCATCTGGTGGAACCGGCGATTGTCCTGCGCCGCAGCAGCAACACGTTGTTGCAGCAGAACATCAAGATATTGCCGGGACACTTGCAACGCGATGAATTCAGACCGCTCAAGAACGCGCAAGGATGCGCCATCAACGCGTGCTGCCTGACGCAGCAATTCACCGCGACGACGGCCAAAATCAAGCACGGTCCATTCGCCCGTGATACCGATTTCAACCGGAAACAGTTCCTGATCAGCAATGCCGAGGTTGCGCCGCGTATTGTTTTCAAGGCGCCGGATACCCGCAGACCCTTCAATATCAACGCGCGGACCAAACAGACCCTGAGCCTGCTTGCGCTCAAACTGGATGCCTTCCTTGTTGAACTGCGCCTCTTGTACTTCTGGATTGGTGCGAACAGCGACATCAATCGCTTCTTGCATCGTCACCGCACCGGCTGTGTCTTGCGCCATCGCAATTGATGATCCTCCGGCGAGGAGGGCTGCCATTGTGGCTGGTAGAATATACTTAAACATTAGATTTTCCCCCACCCTTACCGGGATACCGTTACTTCGACCCGGCGATTTTGCGGGCTGCGTACGCCGTCTTCAGTCGGAACTCTTGGATTGCTTTCGCCTTCGGCACTGACCGACATTTGACTGCGGTCGATGCCAAGGCTGGCCATCATATTGGCAATCGCATCGGCGCGGCGCATGGAAAGTGCATCGTTATAGGCGTTGCTGCCAGACAGATCGGTGTGGCCGACCACGCGGAATGAGTTCCAATTACAGCGCTCAGCCGTTTCAGAGACTGTGCGAATGGCCTGCTGGGCATCACCTGCAGGAACAGACGAGTCCCAGTCGAAAAAGATCAGCGCCGGATCTTGCTCTTCGCATTCCTCACGCACAGGCGGAGGAGCGACGGGCGGAAGCGCTGGCGGCGCTGGAACCAGCGACATGCGCTGATACGCATAATCGCACTTGCTCAAGCTTGTTTCATCACGAGTGCTCGATTTGAGAAAGCCAATCGCGATGGCGCATTGCACCTTGGCCTCTGATGCCCATAGATACCGTGGATCATTAGCGGAGGCGACAGCATCATTATTGGTCGCAGCGAGAGCCGCATCATAGCGAGTCTCGACCGCAGAACGCAGCGTACCAATGTCGTTAGAAGCGAGTTCGCCGGTCAATTCCTGCGCTGCCACTCCCGTTGCCGAAGCAGCAGAAATTATGGTTAACGCAGATACCAGCACTGTCTTTGTTCGTAGAATCATATTCCCCCCCAATGGGTCCAGTACGAGTTGATTATGCCTGCGCGGAGGCCGCTGCGGCTTGCTCCAGTTGACCGTCCATCATGTCCAGCGATTGGGCTGGGTTGATCGAAAGGTCGAACGTCTGGTTAAGCAAGTCGGAGTCGAGTCCGGCAAATTCGAAGACTGGTTTATCAGCCAGTTCAGGTGTTTGCGACAAATTATCGATGATCTGATCGAGTTGTGAGGTAGCCGCGATATCCGCAAGGATAGCATGGACTGTCTCACCCGTCTCAACTTCTGTGCCATCAATAGTTTCGGTTGCGACCGTATCCAGCAACAGCAGCGCTTCCATGCTTTGGGCAACGCTCGCACCATCAAAGCCGCCAGCAACCGGGCCAGAGGCAAATGCGTCTGTCTCTGCTGCTTGGGCAAGCAATGGCTCTGCATCCTGCAGTTCCACATCCGAAGCCAAGGTCAGACTGGAAGCGGTCCAATCGCCATCGTCGGCAGCCACAAGGCTAACCGAAATCTGATCGCCACCCATCTCTGTCACACCAGGCAACAGATCAGATAGATCAAAGCCGGGCATTTGCGCAGGCTCAGGCAGCGCGCTGGAGGGCACGCCAACGCTGAATGTCGGCGCCGCCTCAAGCTCTACACTTTCAACCGGGACAAAGCTGGTCGCGTGATCAGCAACCGCAAAGGCAGCAAACCCAGCGGCGGCAGCAGCCGCTTGCTCAAGCGTGCGGTTTTGGCGATCAGTGGCAAACGCTGCGTCAGCAACTTCGCCGGTCTGACCATTGGTATAGGTGAAGGCTGACTTGCCGAAGATGGTGACATCACCGCCCGCAGCTTGGCTCTCTACCCCATCAGAAACGAGGTTAATCGAGGCAATGCCCGCATCTTCAAGCGAGGTGAACTCGCCATCGTCATTCACGCCATCGAGGTCAGCATCCTGCCAGATGCCGAACTGCGAGTATGCCGCGTCAGATGCGTCCAGAACCCCGTCGCCATTGTCGTCAAATCGCGCGGCAACCGCTTCAAGGTCGGTCAATTGCGCATTGCCGAACACGAATTCAGACGCATCGCTGACCAATCCGTTGCCGTCGGCGTCATAGGCCAGGATCGCATCATCCGCTCCAGCCCAAGCCGTCGCCTCGAGCGTGCCGTCCCCATCGTAATCATAGGTGACGCCTGCGCTGATGCCGACAAATTCTGCGCCATCGCCATCGAGGTCGAGCACGACAGGGCGGACTGCACCGGCACTTACAAGTGCACCAAGGTCTGTGAGCACGACACCTTCGATTTTGACCAACGAATCTTCTGTTTGGAGCGGTCCTGTTGGACGATCCTGATTGAACAGGAATGTATCCCCACCCACGACAAAGGCCACAACCCGGTTCTCACCGATATCGGTTGAGGTTCCCTGAGATTGAAGGTAGTCAACGACTGCCGCGACATCACTCTCTGTCATCAATGTGACCGCACCAGAGAACGTATTGCTGGTCGAGAAGGTGATGATCCCGTCGCTAATCGAGTGCGACTTAATAGTTTGGCCGCCAATGGTAAGGGTCGAGTCCACTCCATTGATGCCCGGTGTATTGAAGGCTGTAATTCGCGAACCATTGTCCGTGAAATTGATGTCATCAACCGATGCATCGTAGTCGACGATCGTATCGAACCCGGTGATCGTTCCATTGTCGCCTGATCCGCCGACAGTGGCGATTGAGTCGCCATCATTGATAGTGAACACATCAGCACCAGTACCGCCGAGCAGGATATCTGCCCCTTCGTTACCAACCAAGATGTCATTCGCGCCATCGCGGCCAATCAAAATGTCGTCCCCGCTAGTTCCATCAAGCTGAGACTGACCTGCTTGCTCACGGTTTACAGTGACAAATGCGTTGTTGGTATCGCCGCCATTGGTTGCTGCGTAGGTGAACCCACCGCTAGCATCACCAGTGTCCGTGAAAGTTACTGTACCGCCTGCTTGAGAAACGCTGCCATCACTCGCATTACCGACTGAAGCGATGGCCGTGCCTGCCTCGTCATTTGCGAGCAGGAATGCTTCATCAATCTCGACAGTCGAACCGGTGTTGGTGATGACCACATCGTTCAGGGCAAAGTTGTTGTTCTCCGCTACTGCAGCAATATCGATCCGTAGAACCGCTGTATCGATGTCATTATCGCCATCAATCACAGTGTATTGGAAGTTTTCAATTTCCGGCACTGTCGTTGCTGGCGGGGTGTACGTGTAGCTGCCATCTGCAAAATCGAACGTCAGCTCACCGCCAAATGCGGTTGTCGCTGTAAACAAAGTGCCAGCGATCGGCGTGCCAGCGCCCGGCGTGATCGTATTCAAACCATCAAAGGCATAATTGACGCCATCGACAGTGATCGCGATCACCGAAATGCCGTTCGTTGCGGCTGTATCATTGTCCAGAACACTGCCACCAATTTCAGGTGTCACGACTGAAATGAGTGTGTCGACCAAATCGTCAAACTCATCGGCAAGGATCGGAGCACCTTCGCCATCAAGATCAACATCTTGCAGGCGAGCGGTGTTGATGCCTCCGCCCACGCCGATTGCGGTTACATTGATGTCATTTGCATCAATGAATGCCTGCCAAGCTGCCGCTGCGGCATCCGACAATGAATTGCCGTTAGTGCCGGTTTCTTCATTCGGATTACCATCGCTCAAGAAGAAGACCTGATTGTTGGCGGCGGCATCAGGAACAAAGTCAGCAATAACTTGTTCAACCGCATCAGTGAAGTTTGTCAGACCAGCAAAGGATCGGGTACCGCCAAGTTCGTTATTCAAACCATCAAGCGCCGCTGCAAAGGAAGCGAAATCGCTGAATGTGCCTTCGGTTTGAGCCGTGGTCGAGAACGTAACGAGTGTGATGTCGAGGTCACCCGTGGTGCTCTCAAACAATTCAAACGCTGCATCCTTGACCGCGTTCAATTGCAGATTCAGTTCGGCATTATCCACCGATCCACTGAAGTCGAGAACGAACGCTGCATTGATATCCTCTGTTACAAGGATCGCGTCGTTTAGATCATCCTGCGCATCTGGCGCATCGTCGAACAGGGTGATGACGAAATCGTCCATCGCGCTGTCGCCGTCGCTGTCCGTTAGTTTGACCGATACAGGAATATCCACATCAACCGTCGTTTCCGTGACGCCGACATCGATCAGGTTCAGTTTGACCGAGCCTTCTTCATTGTAAACGTCAACGTAAGACAGCAACGCTCCCGGAGGCGCGTTGATCGTAAGCAAGCTGGCATCGCCCGCAGCTGCATCCAAGGTGAACGTCTCAGAAGTTCCATCGGTGTACCGCGCGACGAAATGAACAACATCATTGTTGCCACCATTTGAACTGAAGTTCTTCAGATCAAATGTTGCGAAGCTCGCATTGAGAACATTCGTGCCGCCCGGCGGTGTGAAGGTGCCAGCGCCATCATAATCATCCAAGGCACCGAAATCGAAGCGGACGAATTGACCTTCGTCAAAGTTGTTGCTGCCCAAGCCAAAGCCCGCAGTTGAACCATTGACGCTTGGATCCTGATTGAGAGGCGGTGTGCCACCTGCAAGGAAGTTCGCGAGCTCTGCCGGCGTCAATTCGCCGCTGCTTGCGGTCGGATTCCAGCCAGTGACGAATGTGAGTTCACCCACGCCCGCTTGAGTTACAAGCACGCTGTCACTCGGACCCACGCCAAACGCTGTACCTGTGCCAAGCGTGACTTTGGTGGTTTCGCCATCAACAGGGACAAGCAGGTCGAATGTATATTCGCCTGACGCGCCAGCTGCTGGATCAACTGCCAGAGTGAACACTTCCAAATCGCCAGCACTCAAATCACCGCTGCCATCGCTATCAACGAAGCCGGTGAGCACATTACCTGTCTGCGATGTGATGATCGGCGAACCGCCCACTGTGATCGCGCTGACATCAGCCATGATCATAGTTGCCGAACCCGGTCCGTCACCGCCTGGGGCGAAGTTCAGATCGCCTACCAGTGGCGCTTCGCCTGGATCGTTGAGCACTTGCTCATCATCAATCGGCGTTGTGATTTCTGGGCTGTCATCTTCCAGATTGACCGTGATCGCATTGATCTGCGTCGTCGTGTCCGTTCCGTCATTGACGCTGACGTCGACGGTAAAGTTGGTCACATCTTCGCTGGTTGTATCAGCGTGATCGATCTGAGCAAGCTGCGTTACGGTGAACGCACCTGCGTCATCAATCACCACCGTCAGGACCGCACCTGCCGATGTGGTCGAACCGGTCAGCGTCTTGCCATCCGCGCTCAATGACCACGTGATCGTCTCGCCGCCAGAGCTGAGCGTTTCAGTTGGCGCAACCAGCGTGACCGTGAAGGCTGTGTCATCAACATCGCTAATCGCAATTGTGCCGTTCGCGACATTCGAATTGGTGGTGTCGGTTGGGTTGCCCGCAGTATCTGCGAGACCGCCTGCCAATCCTTCATCCGATGTTGCGACGACAGCAGTGCCAACAACCGGCGCATCATTGGTGCCAAAGATGCTGATCGTGAGTGTCGAGGCGTTCGACGCATCACCATCAGTTGCGGTGTAGTTGAACGTATCGGTCAGCGGCGTATCGCCCTCATTAAGGGCTTGAACAGCTGGATTGTTATCATCCAGATCATAGCTGTAACTGCCATCGGCATTCAGCGTAAGCGTACCGTATGTACCTGCGAATGTGCCTGTCGTGGAGACAGTCAGTGTATCGCCATCAACATCAGTATCTGCGACATCGGCAAACGTGCCGCTCGGGGCGCCGGTGTGCACAATGTCTTGCAGAACGTTGCCTGTGCTTGGAGCAGCCGCATCTTCGATTGCAAAGTTGGTATCCGCAATCGCCACCGGCGCATCATTGTCGCCGGTAATCGTGATCGTCAGAGTGGTGGTCGACTGATCGCCATCCGCATCCACAATTGTATAGGTGAATGTGTCGGTCTCGGTTTCACCATCGTCCAAACCTTGCACCAGAGCGGTGTTGAGATTGTAGGTGTAGGTGCCGTCGTCATTCAGCGTCAAAGTGCCGAACTCGCCAGCGGTCGCACCGTTCACCGCTCCCACTGCTCCGCCAAATCCAGTGACAGCCACAACCGGCGGAGTGCCCTCACCATCTGCGCCGAATTCATCAGGGGTGCCATCGGTCAGCACATTGCCACCAACCGAAACCGTGTCTTCCGTAAGAGTGTTTGTGTCTGCGTTTGCAGTAGGCACATCGTCAATCACGTCGATCGTGATCGTACCTGTAACTGTGTTACCATTGGCGTCGGTCGCGGTGTAAGTGAAGCTCTCAACATCTTCGACGGTGTTGGTGCCATCGTTCGCGGTTGAACCGGCAACCGGGCTGGTCAGCGTGTAAACAAACTCGCCCGTGTTTGGATCCAGCGAGATCACGCCATTATTGCCCGTGGCCGATCCGTTGATCGCGTAGGTAACGCCCGTGCCAGCCACGGTGACTTGACCAGAGACGGTCTCATCCGTGCTGCCAGGATTGGAGCCAGTAACAGTGCCAGCGGCAAGATCATCACCATCCACCGCGGTATCGAGTGCGGCTTCGTTGACGACAGCGGTTTCATCATCACCAACCAGCGACACATCTGAGATATTGATCGTCAAAGTGGTCGTGCTGGTGTCACCATCTTGATCGGTAATGGTGTAGGTGAATACGTCTACCGCGCCCGGAGGCGCGACCACATCAGGGAAGGATTCATAGGTGTAAGTGCCGTCTGCATTCAGATCGAGCCGGCCGAACTGGCCGTTGAAGAACGTGCCGACATTACCAGCTAGCGGACCTGCGACGTTACCAGCCGCGACGCCGATGACTTCCAGCCCCCTGTCCGCACCAGTAGTGTCATTCGTAGTGACATCGCCTTGTGTGAAGCCGCCCTCTGTGACGGTGTCTGTGTCAGCGGCGGCGGTCGGGCTGGTGTCAGTGATCAGCAGGTCGCTGCCAATATCGTGAGCAACACTATCGGTGTCGCCATCAGTATCGGTGATTGTCGCGACCAATTGGATCAGGTCATCGGAAAGGACATTCGCAGCGAAATTACCATCGCCACTGCTGTTGGCATGATTGATCGGCGCAAACGAAGTGAGCGTTACTATGCCTGTGGTGTCGTCGACCGACACGGTGAATGCAATCGCACCGGTCGGAGCCGGATCACCGTTGAATGCGTAGCGACCAACAATCTCGCCATTTTCCAAAAACAAGAAGATTGGCCGGTTGTCTGTCGTGACGAGGCCAGAATCAACGCCATTGGCGGAGAGTTGAAGCGCATAGGAAATGTCGCCCGTACCATCTTCGCCGCCATCAAAGGCAAACACATTGCTGAAATTTTGCGACGCAGAATTCGGATTGAATGAGGTGGTCGCCTCAGCAACCGTCAAGTCTACGTCCGTGCCGCTCAAAGTCACCGACGGGCCATCATCGAAGAAGGTCAGCGCCCCGCCGATTTCTAACGTCGCGCTGTCAGTATCATTATCGCCGTCCGTGATGGTCACAGTGGCGTTGATCAAACCAGCCAGATCGAGAGTGTCATCATGCGCTGGCCCCGCCGGACCATCCGTATTGTGCTCCAGCGCGACGATTTGCGTCAGAGTAACTGTGCCATCGGCATTGATAACGACATTGAAGGCATCTTGGACGCTCGTGCCGTCATTAAACTGACCGGTGATCGTAGTCGCATTGGTTTGCACCAGAGTGATCGGATAATCGCCGACAGCTGTCGCTAAACCGCTGTTAGAGTTAACGATTCCTAGGGTGAAGGCCGTGCCATTAGCGCCATCTTCACCAAAATCACTCATAAAGCTAAGGATCGAATCCGTGGACGTAGCGCTGTCCAGCCCGCCGGTCTCATCAACACTGACAGAACTACCAAGCCCAACATTGCTGAGCGATGGACCATCATCAAGGAATGTGAGCGCACCGCCAATATCAGCCGTCGCGCTGGCGCTGTCGCCATCGCTGTCGACGATTGTGCCGGTCAGCGTAATCAGATTGGCCGCGTTCAAAGTCGCCGGATCGTTATCGTCCACACTATCAGCGTGAACCACCGCGCGCTGCTGATCGAGAGTAACCTCACCCGCTGCATCAACAGAAACGGTGAAGACAATATCGCCGTCGCCATTGCGGCCCACAACATCGCCAGCTTCTAGCGTCAGAACAACCGCTTGACCGGTGGCTGTATCGACCAAGCCGGTTGCGCCAGCGTTAGTACCAAGCGCGTAAGTCACAGGCGTGCCTAGATTATCGGCGTTCGCATCTAAATTGAACAGACCAGAGAAATCGGCCTTGGCATCAAGACCGAGGAAGCTCTCATCCACGGTCAACGTATCGGCAGCAGGCGCGCTCGCCGTGATAGTCGGCAGATCGTCAGACACCGAAATGGATGCCGTAGCAGACGCAGTGTCGCCATCGGTGTCGGTTGCAACAACGCTGACATCGCCAAGGTCGAACAGATCATCTGCATTGGCGACTGGGTGGTCGTCAAAGTTATCGTTCAGCGTCGCAGTGACCGTTGCCACGTTGTTAGCAACTGAAAGGTCAAGTGTGACGACCAAGCGGCCACCGTCTGAAGCTGTAATCTCAGTATCGCTGACCCGCACCCAAGTAAGCGCAGGGTCAAGTCCGGTCACACCGCCAAATACGATGGATGCAATATCATCAGAGCCTGGCGTGAACGTGATTGTGTCACTCGCATCATCGGCGTTGGCCGGTGTTGAACCATCGGCCAAGTTTGCATCATCAAGTGCCAGCGCAATATCAGGACCCGCCACCGGGCCAGCGCCATCAGTGATGGTGATCGGCTGTTCAGCTGTATCAAAATCACCGTCGCTATCAGTCAGCGTGTAGGTGAAGGATGCGTCAATCGCGCCGCTTGTTTGATCAAGGTTCGGATTCGGATCAAACGTCCAAGCCCCCGTCTGGTTAATCGTATAAGTGCCATTTGCGGTCACGACCGTGGCATCGCTGCCATCTTGCGGAACGATGGTCGTGATGCCGTCAATCGTAATGGCTGTAACGGTTGCGCCGTCCGCGCCCGGTGTATCCGGCGTGCCATCGGTAACAACATTGCCGCCAATCGTGCCGGCAGCATCTTCAGCAACAGAAATAGCAGCTTGGTCTGTCGCGGTCGGAACATCATCGATGATGCTCACATCAATCGACCCACCGCCGATCAAATTGCCCGCGGTGTCGCGCACTTCGTAGGTGAACGCCTCTGCAGCGTTGACGACATTCGCGCCATTCTCATCAACGGTATCGGTAAACGGCGTATCCAGCGTGTAGGTGTAAGCGCCGGTTTGAGTGTTCAGGACGATCGTGCCGAATGCGCCATCAATCTGCACTTCATTGGCGTTTGGCCCGGCAACCGATCCCGCAAGCGAGAATACCAGAGTGCCCGATGCGCCCATAACGCTGATCTGCCCATCCGTATCAGTTGCGCTGCCTGAACCAGCATCGCTGCCGGTTGGAAGGCCAGCTTCATTCACAAGAACATCATTGTCAGAAACCAGGCTTGGCTCATCGGAGATGTTGATTACCAGATTGGCGGTCACTTCATCGCCGTCACCATCAGTGATGGTGTAAGTGAAGCTATCCAGCACATCGACATTGGTCGAGTTTGCATTGGATTCGTATGTATACGCGCCGGTTTGCGCGTTTACTGTGAGCGTGCCGAGCGCGGTGCTGAGCACCAAATTGCCAGCCGCATCCACAGTGGTTTGACTGGTCGAACCGTTTGAAATCGCGACAACCGCACCGTCCGGGCCAAACCCATCTGCGCCCGCAACATCACCGGTAAGAACGTTGCCCGCGGTCATTCCGCCTTCGTCAACTGCACCCAGATCATCGGCCGCGGTCGGAGCATCATCATCAAAGACGATACCGAGGTTCGTCAGCGCGGTGTCGCCATCGCTATCAGTGACTGTAAAGTCGATTGAAGCGAGCGCGTTGTTCTCATTATCGCCAGCACCATGGATCACATTATCGAGCAGAGTGACGATATAAGCGCCGGTTGCAGCGTCTGTAATTTCAACCGTGAACAGATCCGTTCCATCGCGCGCGCCGCCCGTGACGGTTGCCGTCAAAACATTACCGACCACTGCGTAAGCAACGGTTTCTTGGCCGATAGCTGCTGTGGAACCATTAAGGCTCGCATCAAAGGTGACCGTGGCCGGCGTGTCATTGCCGACGCTAAAGTCGACTGTACCGGTAAAGGTCGCCTCGCTGAGGTCCGTCGGCGCATCGCCGAGGTTCGCGTCCAGATCACCCGTGGTTGAGGCAGCGTTTCCGCCTGCAAGACCATCGTCATCAACCGTTGCAACAGCTTCTCCGCCCAAAGGCTCAGAATCCGGCTGCAAGGTGACCGTAACGGTTGCAGTCGATGCGTCTCCATCACCATCGATAATGGTGTAGTCAAACGTATCGGTGGTGTTGCCGTTGGAGCCCGCGCCCGGCGCAGGGACATAGGTGAACACGCCGGTTGCAGGATCATAGCTAACCGTGCCCTGCGTACCTTGATCCGATACAAAGACCTTGGTCGGATCACTTGTGTCAACGCCGTCTGCACCAAATGCATCGTTCGCCAGCGCATCAATCGTGAACGACTGGTTTTCTGCGGTTTGTGCCGCCGTATCGGCAACCGCAATCGCCATATCATCATCAATAGTGAGCACGAGCGATGAGGAATTGGTATCGCCGTCACCGTCAGTAACCGTGATATCGAAGGTCAACTGAATGTTGTCTTCAAAACCTGCCTCGGGCCCATCATTTGAACCATCGGCATCGCTTGCTGGATGATCGACCGGCTTGAAGTAGTTTACATCGACAGTGCCCGCAGTGACATCAAACACCAGCGTAAGCACCGGATCGCCAATGTCGGTTGTAAACCCGGTTAGCGTGTTGGTTGACGCATCCCAATCAAACTGAACAGCGTCTCCGCCTGATGTCAGCGCAATATCGCCAATGTTGGGCGAAGTTGAAGAAACCGCCGTGACGGACACGGTGATTTCATCGGCATTCGCCCCATCCGCGCCGAAATCGATTTGGAACGGAAAGTTTGTGCCAGCCACGTTGCCATTATCTCCGGGCGCACTATCGCCGTTTCCGCCAGCCAGATCATCTTCATCCTTAGTGATACCGATCAACGTCGTGCCAAAGGCCGGGCCATCATCTTCGAACGCGAATGAACCGCCAATATCAACGCTGGCGCTGTCTACATCGCCGTCGCCATCGGTAACGGTCGCAGTCAAGCTGATCAGATCAGCGGCGAGCGTTTCGGCAGCGCTTCCGGTCTCAGCTGGATCGGTAGGATCATCATGCTGGATCGCGCGTGATTGCGTTTGCGTGATCTCTCCGGTCGCGGGATCAAGCGTGAGGGTGAAGGCAACAACGCCTGTGTCGCCTGCAAGATAACCTTCAATTGCATCGCCATTGACGCGCAGCAGAATATCATCGCCAGTGGCGGTGTCATTCAGGCCGGAATCCGTACCATCGCCGCCATTGATCGACAGCGCATAAGTGGTGTCATCGCTCGCCGCTGGGCCATCTGCACCGAATGTAGTGTCAAATAGATTTGCAAAGCTGGCGCTGGCCGTGTCGGTACCATTGTCACCCACATCTGTATCATCTGTGATGAGCAATGGCGCGCTAAGGCCAGAGGCTTCCACGTCTGGAACATCATCAATGATCTGAATGTCCAGGCTGGCGCTATCGCTAGAGCCGTCAGTATCGGTCGCAATAACCTCAAAGCTGTCAGTTAAGCTGTCTTCACCCGCCAAGTCATGACGCAGCGAATTGTCATCCAGCGTATAGCTGTATTCAACCGTAGCGCTGACAACGTCGCCATTGGCGTCGGTCACTGGCGTCACGCCGGTGATCGTCAGAATGCCATATACGGGATCATCAATCGTAACCGGAAATACGACGCCAGCGCCAAAGACGGTGGCTCCGCCAACGGTAAGGCTTGCCAAACCATCTTGGCTTTCAATCGTGAAGCTGCCGGTCTTGGTAAGCGCGCTCGCATCAGGCGAGGAACCATCAGCAAGGTCATCTTCATCGAATGACAGCTCTGGCACTGCAAGGTCTAGGCCGTTGACGACCACTGGGTCGTCAGCTCCATCGACACGGATTGTGAGCGTGGTGGTGGCGGTGTCTCCATCACCATCGGTGATCGTGTAGGTGAAGACTTCGATCAGAGATTCCGTGCCGTCTAGTCCTTCGACAAGCGGATTCGTCTGGTCAAGCACATAGCTGTAGCTGCCATCATCATTGAGAGTTAGGTCGCCATATGCGCCTGTGATCGCCGTTCCGACACTGCCGGTTACGTCAGCTGTGGAAGAGCCAGTGGCCACACCCGTAACGGTCGCGCCGTCCGCGCCGGGCGTATCCGCGCCATCATCGCCATTGGCTTCGGCGTCGGTCAGTACATTACCGGTCGCTTCGCCTTTGACGTCGTCAGCGACGAAATCGCTATCAGCAACAGCCGTTGGCACGTCATCAATAACTTGCACGTCGAGTGTGCTGTTCGCACTGGAACCATCGGTATCCGTGGCGACAACATCAAAGCTGTCGGTCAAGGAATCCTGACCCGGATCTGAGTGATCAATCGTGTTCTCGCTCAGCACATATTCGTACGCCACATCAAGCGATACAGTATCGCCATTGGCGTCGAGCACTGGCGTGACAGAGGTGATGCTGACCGTGCCATAATCACCGGTAATGGCGACAGGATAAGTCACACCAGCACCAAAGATCGGAACGCCGCCAATCGTCAGCGTTGCAAGGCCATCTTGACTATCAACGCTGAATGAACCCGATTGCGTCAACGCACCGGCATCAGGCGAGCTGCCGTCTGCCAGATCATCTTCGTCAACAACCAGCTCTGGCTCTCCAACAACCAGATCGTTGATTACAACGGGATCGTCCGCGCCATTGATCGTGACCGTTACGGTCGTCGTCGATGTATCGCCGTCACCATCTGTGATGGTGTAAGTAAATGTATCGGTTAGGGTTTCAGTCGCGTCGAGGCCTTGCACCAAAGCATTCTGATTATCGAGCTCGTAGGTGTAGCTGCCATCCGCACCAATGGTGATCGCGCCATATGCGCCGGTAACGCTGGCGTCGACATCACCGGCAACATCGGCGCCAGTATCGCCTGCGGCAACGCCGGTAACGCTCGCACCATCAGCGCCGGTCGTGTCAGCACCATCATCGCCGTTGGCTTCAGCATCGGTAAGCACATTGCCAGTGGCGGTTAGCTGACCGTCTTCAGTGACGCTGTCTGTATCAGCAACGGCAGTTGGCACATCATCGACAATCGCAATATCCAGCGTGCCGTCGGCTGTGTCACCGTCTTGGTCGGTAACAACAACATCGAAACTATCAGAGGTGGCATCGCCATCCGTGTTGGTCGTCAGTTCATAGGTGTAGCTGATCGCGCCATCTTCGATCGCGTCAATGGTGAGCGTTCCGAACGCGCCAGTAAAAGTCTGACCAACCGTGGTTACTTCGACGCCACCAATGGTGACGGTCGCCGGGCCGTCAGGCGCGGTAAAGGTGAATACGCCGCTTGTCAGCTCGCTATCAGAGGCTGCATCGCTGCCTGCTGGCGGACCAGCAAGGCCATCTTCTTCGACCTGCGTTCCCGCATCGCCTTCAACCGGCAAGGTCAAGACGACAGGTGCGTCAGCGATTGTGATGACCAGATCCGCCTGCGCGGTGTCGCCATCGCCGTCGGTGATTGTGTATGTGAAGGTATCTGTAACGCCGCCAGGAGTGCCCGGATCGCGAGTGTAGCTGTAAGTGCCATCAGCGTTCAACGTCAGGACGCCGTATTCACCCTGAATTGTGTCGCCGGGCGCGCCCGAACCGCCAAGGCCGGTGAAGCCCGTTACATCAGCGCCATCAGCGCCTTGCGTGTCATTGCCAAGGACATTTCCAGTCGCTGGGCCAAATTCGCCTGCGTCAAGCGAATTGGCATCATCTTCAGCCGCCGGAACATCATCAACGATATTGATGATGAGGTCTGTTGAAGCGGTATCGCCATCGCTGTCAGTTACAGTGAGCGTGAATGTGTCGCTATCCGGGTCGGCCAGCGTGTTGTCGGTCAGCTCGTAAGTGTAGCTGTAAACGCCATTGTTTTCGGTGACTGTAAGGACGCCCAAATCAGTCGTGACAGTGCCGCCTTCAGTTACATCGACGCCGTTGATGACAAGCGAGCCAATTGTATCATTGCCGGTCGCAATCGCGATCACACCGCTTGAGGTTTCGCTGTCGCTTGGCGCGTCAGAGCCAGCCGGTTCATCGCCGCGCGCATCAAGGCCCGCTTCCGCAACCGTATCTTCGCTCGCAGCGCCAAGCTCATTGATGCCGATTTCAGGCTCAGAATCTTCAAGCAATTCGATTGTGACGGTGGCGGTGGAGGTATCCCCATCGCTATCCGTAATCGTATAGTCAAACGTGACATTGCCCTCTTCACCGGGTGCAGGTGTGTAAATGAAAGTGCCGTCGCCATTGTTGACCAACGTGCCATCGCCGCTGAGCGTGTCATCAACTACGGTGATTGTATCAAGCGCGACGCCGTCTGCACCTGGAATGTCATTGGCGAAGACATCAACCGTGACCGGTGCGTCTTCTTCCGTCTGACTAGCAGTATCATCGATAGCCGTCGGAACATCATCGACAACATTTATGGTCAGCGTGTCTTCGGCGCTGTCGCCATCAAGGTCAGTGACGACAATGTCGACATCAAACGTCGTATCATCGCCGTCGGTGTTGTCATCAAGTGTGAAGTCGTAAGTGATCGAACCTTCGCCGGTGATCGGATCAAAGGTAACCTCGGTGATGATCAGCGTGCCGCCATCAATCTCAATTTCTTGCGGCTCGTCGCCGATCACTACTGGCGTGCCGCCAATAGTGATTTCACCGATACCATCGGGCGATTCAAACGTAATGGCAGAACCAGTGGATTCGCTAGGATCGCTGTTGTTGTTCGGGTCCGCATCAGCGCCTTCGCCGCTGCCGACAGGCTCATCACCGCGCGGCGGCAGGCCGCCTTCGGAAACCTCTGTGCCTTCACCCACTACCGGGACAAAGGTGATTGCCGCGGGCGAATCTCCGATGTCAATTGTTAGCGTGGCGGTAGAAGTCGAACCATCCTGATCAACGATCGTGTAGGTGAATGTATCGCTGACGCCGCCTGGAGTGCCCGGATCGCGGGTATAGCTGTATGTTCCATCGGGATTGAGCGTTAGGACGCCAAATTCGCCCTGTAATGGCTGGCCTGGTTCGGCCGAGCCCCCATCATTGCTGAAGCCGGAAACCGCGCCGCTGGCGGCATAACCATCTGCGCCCGGTACGTCATTGATCAGAACATCGCCGCTTACAGGCTCAAAACTTCCCGCCGGAACCGTGTTGGTATCGTCAGCCGCAATTGGGCCATCGTCTTGAATGTTGATGGTGAGCGTCGCACTCGCTTCATCACCATCGGCATCAATCACTGTGACATTGAAAATGTCGGCATCGCCCGGATTGGTGGTGTTATCACCCAGCGTATATTCGAAGTCGATTTCGCCTGTCACAGGATCAAAGCTGATGATTGTCAGCGTGCCAAAAGGACTAGGGATCGTCTGGCCGGGACCAGTAATTTCGGTGCCGTTGATTAGAATGTCTGATGGGCCATCGGGTGAATTGAAAACAATAGTGCCGCTGGTGGTTTCGGAATCGCTTGCTTCATCCGTTCCCGCAGGCTCACCTTCGCGCGGTGGCAGGCCATCTTCGCCAACATTTGCCGTGACATCCTGCGCGCCAGCTGGATTGTCCGGCGTTTGAATTTCAATTTCAGGCTCTTCATCGCCTAGCGTTGGAAATATCTCTTCCTCAATCTCTTCGGGGAAGCTGAAATCGGTGAAAGGAAGCAAGTCTCCAATTTCGTAAGCAGCTTGGATTTCGCCTTCATCACCGGCGAAGTTTCCGCCCGAACTTGGCGCAGGACCAGCCGCTGGCTCAGGCTCGTTTCCGGTAAGCAATTCAGCGATGTTCAGCGGAGGAACGGCGACGCCGTTGACGACGATCTGTGGGACGAACACAGCACCATCGGCAACCACAACGCGCGAACCATCTGACAAAATGATAATCAGATCACGACCATCAACTTCGAGATTTTCCAGCTCCGCTCCTGGCGGCAACGTGATCACCCGATCTTGCGCCGGCACAACCGCTTCTTCAACGCCAGGGCCGACATCAAATGATGCGTCCGCTGCTGCGTCTTGTGCGCCGTCTTGAGTGAATTCTTCTTCGAAATTAGTCATGCGTCCGTCCTGATCTGCGCGCGGCAGTTAAGTGACGATCACAAGCACAAAAGGCTCTCTGTTGAAGAGAATGAACAGCAAATCGTGATTGCGTATCGTCGTTAATTCTGACCCGTCGCCGCAGCGCGGACCCCTGTTATTACGACCCTTTTATAGGATTGAATTTGAACAGCATTTGAACTCTATTACAAGCGCGTTTACCAAGGTTGTAAGACTTTGTTAACCTTATGATTAGTAAAGCTTTTACCATTAAGGACGAGGACGAAAATACGTAGTGTTGCTTAGCGGGAACACGATTCGGCAAAGAATCGCGCGAATCACTCGACTGGCACAGACCTGTCACACTGCACCTATTTGCCTCCTTCAATCACGCTCACTTCATAGTGCGATTGCATACGGTCTGGCTCAGCGCTGCATTCACTGCTATTGCTCTTCCAATCATTCGATTGTTTGGGGGCACCCTTTCGATGGTACTTTGGACCGGACATAGCTGATGGATCGCATCAGCATTTCTGAGCGGATGCTGTGGGTATATTTCGCAGCAATTGTGCTGACGCTGGCTTATGCGGCGATGAAGCCCAGCGTTGACAACGCGCTGTTTGGACAGCGAGATTTGGCTCTTGAAGAGACGCAGCGAATTCGGCTGGCTACCAACCAACCGGCATCACAAATCGGCGCCAATGTGGGTAAACAGCCCATCGCAATCACAGATGACGATAGCGCAATTAAAGAAGCTATTGAGGAGCAAACCACGCCTAGCGATAGCACTGTTAGTTCAGACGAGGGCGCTGATGCCGCATTAGCTGGAGCGGATGCAGCAGGCGGTCCAGCCGTCATTCCTTCGGGGTTCGAGCTCACAAGCACCGGTAGCCGCAACAATTCGATTGAGTCCGATAATGCTGGCAACATCGAAGTGCGCAAAAGCGTGTACTTGGGCGATGCAGCTATCGGCACCATTCCCGTGACGATAAATCCTAACGCGCAATTGCTGCTCAACAGCCGCGACCTTCGCAATCTCTTGAGCAACCAATCTGGGATTGGCAGGCGGCTTAACACCTTACCCGAAGAAGGCCTCGTCTCATTCGAAAGACTGCGCAATTCCGGAATTGATCTGCGGTACAATCCAACTGGTGATCGGATCATCGTCCGGCTAACGTAAGTCAGCTAGGGAACCCACAACATCGCTAGTCCACCGGCAGCAATTGCAACACCCAGTGGAACTTTGGCGAAATCATCTTCAGTGATCTCTTTTCCTGCCGCCTTACGTGACCGGCGGCGTATGCGTGCGGCGATAATCCAAGGCACAGCGATGACGAACATTGCAGCTGACGTGTAAGCCAGTAAACTCAGCCCCTGACCAAGAGTGAAATTGCCAGCAAGTGCAGCATAGGTCTTTGCATCGCCACCGCCGACCATTCCAATGGCGAACAGACCAAATCCTGCGACCAATGCGATGGCGGCATGGACCATGCTCCAACCAAGTCCAGCAGCGCTGAATGTGGCAGCACCGCCGATGATGCCAACCAGCAAAATCATCCCAGCCAGCCAATTGGGGAGCTTGCGATATTTCAGATCAATACACGCGGCCAGCACCAGCAAAGCAGACAGCACGAAAGCTATAGACTGTTCCATTTTCTATTCGCCTAAGTGCGTGGACAATTGCCGATCTGGCCGCGCGTTCGCGTCGCTTCAGTCTGTGCCAAAAGCAACGCGAATTGGATAGGATTGCGAGCTCTTGGGGAACTCAACCGTCTTTTTAGCGCTTTTCTTCGCAGCCAGTTCTTGACGCTTTTCCAATTCTTTTGCCGCAACTAGACAAAAGTCTGGCATCTCAAAATTGGCTGCAAGCGGGCCTTCGATCATAGACACTTCGGTCTTTGTCGCCGGCTGAACCCGGCTAGGCCTACGCGTCTCTATCTCGACATCTGCCGGGCTGGATTGCTCGCGTTCTGTACGAGTAGCAACCTCGACAGCGGCGACATTGGCTTGTTGATCTGCCATCGCACCGCCAATCAGAATTTCACCATTCGCCGCTCGTCTATGCAGCGTCTTTCGGCGATCAATCGTGACCGCGCCTTGTCGCACAAAATCTGGAGATGGCGCGCTGATCAAACCTTGCGCCTCGGCCGCCTGTGTCGCCGCAGCGACCAATTCTTGCGTCTTAGCCTTTTTAGTAGCAGCCGCACGGGCGGATTGCGCGATGTCCGATTGAAACAGGCGGTCAAGATTGCGAGCAAAACGCGCATCGCCCGGCTTCATCATGATCGCTACGTTGAAAAAGCGCTCAGACAAATCCTCACGGCCCAATTTCGCATAAGCAACGCCCATTCCGTTATAGGCCTCTGGCGCTAGTGTCGGATCGAGGATTGCTCGTTCAAAGTGATAGATTGCATTACCGGGCGAACCAGATCGCAGCGCGGCGAGCCCAAGCTCAAGCCGCGTACCGTCCGACGCGCTAGCCATTGCCCTGCTATCGACGGAGCGATTGCCGCCCAAACCGATCTTCGCCAGCACGCCTTGGCAACCGCCGAGCATCAGCAAAGCGGTTCCGGACATTACAAATTTGGCTGAAAGTTTCATATCACCCTCCCCCTAACATCGATGGGAAAACATCTCGGACCGTGAGCACAACGGCTGGCAGCGCCAGAACGCCGATCATTGTCGGCAGCATACAAACGACCAAAGGAATGGAAATCAGGACCGGCAAGCGGTGGGCTTTCTCTTCTGCCCGCAGCCTGCGCGCCTCTCGCATTTCAGCGGAATAGACACGCAAGGTGGTCGCAATACTCGTGCCCAATTTGTCTGATTGAATAAGCAAAGTCGTAAACGAGCGGATTTCATCAACCCCCGCGTTATCGGCAAGCTTCCTAAGCGCTTCATCACGCGAAGCGCCAGCGCGCATCAGCAGCACAGTCTCGGAAAATAAACTGGCAATAAGCGGGTGGCTGATCGCCATTTCCCTGCTGACCCGATCGAGTGCGGACTCCAAACCTAGCCCTGCCTCAACGCAAACCAGCATCAAATCCAAGCTGTCTGGAAAGCCATTGATGATTTCACGGCGGCGGCCCGACGCCTTGATCCGGACATATAGGTTCGGCGCATAAATTCCTATGACCGCCAGAACCGCACAAGAAATATAGAGACGAAGTATCGAAGGCGCTTCGCTGAAAGTGAAAGTTGCTATCAAAAACAGACCAGGCAGAATGAAAATCATCAGCAGGCGTATCAGCGTGTAGATACGCGGTGCAGATGGCGACATATAGCCCGCTGAGCGCAACGACTTGGCAATTTCGCTGTTGTTCGAATCAGCGAGGTTCAGACCGCTCGCTTCGATCCGTTCGACAATCTTGGCCCAGGCAGATTGGCGGTTCTTGTGCGCCAGCCCCTCTTCCGAGATGATGGAGCCTGTGTCTTTCATCGAACGAAGATCGCGCGATACGCTGACCCGGGTAGTGAGATAATTCACTAACACCGCTGCGCCGACGGCGACAATCGCAAAAATTGCCAGCAAAACGCCGGTGCGAAAAACCCAGTTCGAGACGATGAGATCAATCATATCAGACCTTCAGATCGACCATGCGGCGGATCGTCAGCACGCCAATCACATACAAGATCAACAGGCCAATCGCTCCGTAGATAAAGATCGGGTCATCAGCCACGTTGAGATAGAATGAGGGTGAACCCAAAAACGTCGTGACGAATGCGAACACCGGCAAAACGGTGAGCATCCATCCCGTCATCCGTCCTTCAGAGCTAAGCGCGCGAACCTTCATAAACATCTGCGCGCGGTCGCGAATAACCTTGGAAATATTCTCAAGGATCTCAGCTAGATTACCGCCCGTTTGGCTCTGCAAAGAAAGTGAGACCACGAACATCCGCATATCGTCCAAGTCCCAGCGATCGGCCATAGAAGACAATGCATCGACCAGTTCAGTGCCGTAAGCCACTTCATCAGATACAAGGCCAAACTCACTGCCGATGGGATCTTCCATTTCGGTCGTCAGCAGATCAATCGCCGAGGCAACCGGATGCCCGGTGCGCAGCGCGCGGACAAAGATGTCGAGCGCGACCGGAAACTGGTTTTCCATCAACTTGCGCCGATTTTGCGCCATTTTCTGAATGATGAGAATCGGCACAAACAGCCCAAGCGCAACCGCGAAGATCAGCGCGATCTGAATAGTGCCAAATGTCAGCGTCGTCCCTATGAGCAGTAGGATCACGAGCGTTCCGACAAACAGGGCAATGGCTGCGATCGCCAGCAAGGTGACGATCCGGCCGAAGCTCATCTGAATGCCAGACATAAACGTCATGCGCTGAAACGACACCGCCCATTTCCGGGCCATTTCTGGCAGGTAATCAAACGTCTTGGGGCGCCGTTTGATCAGCTCCCCCAAAACCTCATCGCGGTCTATCCCGCGACCGATCATTTCCATCCGCTTGTTAATTGCGGATTTTTGCGCTTGCCGCTGGCTCATGCCGCCGATCAGCTGGGTGGACACCAGGAACACCACCGCAAAAACGGTCAGCAAAATCAGGATACGGATGATTTCCGGGTTCATCTATCAGCCCAGCTTTAGATCCGGACGGAACAGATCAGGTGACAGATCTACGCCGTATTCAGCCGCGATCTGCAGGAACTTTGGACGGATACCAGTCGCTTCAAAATGACCCAGAATTTCCCCATCTTCGCCAACTCCGGTGTTCTTGAAGCGGAAGATTTCCTGCATGGTGATCGTCTCACCTTCCATGCCGGTCAGTTCTGATACGCTGCGCACGCGCCGCTTACCATCGGCAAGGCGTGAAACCTGCACCACCACGTTAAGAGCAGAGGAAATTTGAGACCGCGCTGACTTACCGGTGATGTCGATCCCGCTCATGCCTATCATCTGTTCTACCCGCGACAAAGCATCGCGCGCAGAGTTGGCATGAACCGTTGTCATAGAGCCATCGTGGCCGGTGTTCATCGCTTGAAGCATATCAAACGCTTCGCCGGCGCGAACCTCGCCTACGATGATGCGATCAGGCCGCATCCGCAGCGCGTTCTTGACCAGATCACGCTGGCTGACCTCGCCACGCCCTTCGATGTTGGGCGGGCGTGTTTCGAGCCGCGCGACATGTGTTTGTTGCAGTTGAAGTTCTGCTGAGTCTTCAATCGTCACGATCCGCTCACGCTCGTCAATGAAAGACGACATGGCGTTGAGCATTGTCGTTTTACCAGAGCCCGTTCCGCCGGAGATCAGAACGTTGCGGCGCGATTTAACGATGGCTTCCAGCACATGGGCCATCGGTTCGGGCACACTGCCCAATTCGATGAGCTTGCCCATATTGATCGGGATTTTTGCGAATTTTCTTATCGACAGAAGCGACCCGTCGAGCGCGAGGGGGGCGACGATAGCGTTTACGCGCGAGCCATCGGCAAGGCGAGCGTCAACGAATGGTGAGGATTCGTCAATGCGGCGGCCAACCGCGCTGACGATCTTTTGGATGATCCGCATCAAATGCTTTTCATCCTGAAAGCGGGTTTTCACCTGCTCCAACACACCACCGCGTTCGACAAACACGATATCGCAGCCATTGACGAGAATATCAGTGATACTCTCATCCTTGAGCAGCGGCTCAATCGGCCCCAGCCCCAGCAATTCATGCATGACATCATCAATCAGCGCGCCGCGTTCTTCGCGGTTCAATGGGTGATCGAATACGGCCAACAATTCTGGGACCAGTGCGGTTATCTCTGCCTTGATCTGCTCTTCCGGCAGCTTGTCCAGCATCGATAGGTTAATCTTGTCGAGCAATCCGCGGTGGATCGCCATCTTGATTTCCAAGAGGCGCTCTTCACGGCGGCTTAACGTTGGGTGCAAAGCAACATTCGCTTCTTCGCCCGCGCCTGCCTCGGCGTCTGTCTTGTCTTGTTCGTCGATTTCAAAATCGTCGGCGGTGTCGCGTTTAATCTTCCACATGCTCAGACTTCCTCATCCTCATCAGGGCGCAAGTCTGCTGCCAATTGATCCATCGCTTTGGCAAATTTGGAGCGCTTTGATTGGTCCCACACCAGCTCGCCGCGATCTTGAGCTTGCCCGATCAAGGCCGCATCATCAGGCAGCGATGCAAAGATAGGATGACGCAGCGCCTCTTCTGCCTCATCGACTTTTAGGGTTTTGAACATGCCAGTCTCAGCCTTATTCAGCACAACTCTGATCGCTTGCTTGTCGATCCCCATCGACATCAGGAAATCGATCTGACGCCGCAGCTTGCGCAAATGGTGAACGGTCAACTTGCCGACCAGTACGATCACTTGGCTGGCAAAAAGCGTTGAAAGGCTCCAACTCGTCATGGCAATCGGCATGTCGGCAACCACCAAGCTGGCATCGCGCCGCGCCATCTTTAAGATGGGTGACAATTGCTCAAAGTCGATTTCTTCGATCGGCAAAATGTCAGTCGGCGCGGCAAGAACGCCGGGCATATCATCGCGAACGGTCATCACCGAATTGAATAATTCGACATCCAGCCGCGACTTTGCCTCAAGCAGATCCTGCAAAGACAAGCGGTTACTATATCCCAAATAGCTGGTCGCATCGCCTTTTTGCAGGTCGAGGTCGATCAGCGTCGCTGGCTGACCTTCGCGGGATACAGCCCCGGCTAGATGCGTCGCCACGGTCGTTGTGCCAACGCCGCCTGCGCAACCGATCACTGTGATCAGCGGAGCGAGCAGGTTTGGTTCGGCAGCCTTGCGGAACGCATCCAAATTCACTTCAGCGAGCGAACCGAGCAGATCCTCGATTGAGAACGGTATTTCGAGCACGTCAATAACATCGCGCTTCATAAGGGCGCGCGTGCTGCGCACATCGAGCGATATGACCCCAGCAATCACCGGAATGCCGGGAGCCGCTGCATTGATAAGACCAATCCGATTGATCGAGGCCTCTTGCGCCGGATCAACTTCGATCACGACAATGTCAGCTTGGTCCAGAGCCTCTGCCTGGGGCATATCGGTTAGCCCGCATTCCACCAGCGTCAGCATGTCGCTCAGTTCGCCAAGCCCCGCAACCGTGCGCGGCTGCGCCAGCACAACCACACGGCCCGGCAGATCAACTGCGCGATTCATTGAAACCTCATAGATGTCTTCAACTCTGCCCAATGTTTGCTCGCTTCAATTTGATACATTGCCTTCGCTATCCTCTGCCGTGAGAGAATAGCGCAGGTCTGGAAGATCAAGTGTGCCGCCAAAGAGCGCAAAAGTGACCGGCTGATAATCGAGGTCCTCCAAACTGACGGTCACGATTGGGGCGACATCGGGGCCGTTCGGATCGCCGGAAAAACCGAGACCTGAATATTCATAGTCGACGGTGACGTTGGCCGCTGTAATATCAGGTTTTATCTGCTGCATCCGTGCAACCAAAGCATCAAAAGCCGCTTGATTGAGCGTGGTGTCAAAGCCGCATTGGCCAGCACATGTGCACCCGCTTTCATCACATGAAACCCCGGGGAATGCGCTCGCCGGGACAACCGTTCCTTGAGGTATGCCGCCGCTAACCGCAAAGCTATAATCGGCAAGCCCCGATGGCAGCATATCAGTCGCGACCGCCCATCGCGCACCCGTTTGTGTGGCCTTTTCCGATTGGTTGAACGACCAAGCATAGAGACCGACGTCGATCGTGCCGAGAATGAACAACAGCAGCAGCGGCAAGACGAGCGCAAACTCGGCCGCCGATGCACCGCGTTCATCGCGGGCGAATTCAGAGAAGGTCGCGCGTTTAATCATATGCCGTTCACCACAGCTTGAGCTGAGGCCCGCACAATCGGACTATCGCCTTGATCAAGCAACTGCGCAAAAAGCGAACCATAGTCAGCCGTAGCCGCCACGGTAACGACTGGAGCGCCCCCGGCATTGGCTTGGTAAATGCCAGTCGTCGTTGCGCTGTTGCAGGCGACAGTCACAGTGATGTCCGTATTTTCCCAATCTGCAATCAAAGGGTTTGCGCCAGTCAAACTGCCTGTGCGCGTTACCGTTTGGATTTGTGAAACGGCAGCTGCATCAATAGTCGCTGGGCAAGAGTAATTGTCGAACGGCAAGCGTCCGGCAAACCGTGCGCCCTGCCGAACCGCTTTCACGATTTTGTGTTCGGTGTAGAAATAGTGCCCAGCTTCAAACGTAGTGAAGATCAACGCCAGCATAATGGGCAGCATCAGCGCCATTTCAGCGCCCGCCGCGCCGCGCTCATCGCGCTTGAAAGGCCGACGCAGCACCATCATTCGATGATATACGGGACATCCTTGCGGATCTCCTGCCCTGCTGTTGATCCGCCGCCTAGCGACGATGGACCGATGACTTCGACATAGAGGTCGCTTTTCTCGGTGATCTTGTTGCCGCCATTGCCGCGTTGCACCGAAGGTTCGACCAGGAACACGTCAATGAACTCAACTGGGGTGGAATCGAACTTGCCCGAATTGCCGCCACAATTGAGCACCGCCACACTCAAAACGCGGCGATCCGGCACAGCTGAATTGACAGGAACACCCGGCGCTCCGCAAACAGGTGCGCCATGCGCGCGCAAATTGCCGACATTTTGCACCGCCAGCGTGCTCGCATTGGCGGCTTCGTATTTATAGACATCGTAGCGAGTTGGATTTGCTCCTAGCGCGGCCGGCATACCGCCGGGGTAGATCCCGGAATTGCTACGGAAATACGCATTCCGATCCCATACGCCAGTGCCAATTTGGCCATCGGCGCACGCGCTTGCATTACCCACGGCGTGGCACATGTCGCGCGGGTAACCCATCGGTTGAAGCGCGTCTGCCTGAGCATTGGTTAGCGGAGTGGTCGGCGAGGTCGGACGATATGGATTCGGGCCAACCTGCCAGCCATTATTCCCGTTCGTGCCGCATGAATTGCCGTTGCCTTTCAGCAAATCTTTGCGCGAAACGGCAGATGGCGGGCAGCTCGCCTCGTCACCAGGACAGGCATTGTTGATGCCGTTTTCATAAATATCAAAGCGCGTGTTAAGCGCATCGAGCACGCTCACTTGCACACCGGGCTTCGTGGTCACAGTGTCTGTACCGATGCAATCGCCGGGAACCTCTGAACGGCCAAGGGTCGCCGCAGTTGCGCTCGCCCCGTTTCCAGCGTTCGTTTCAAGATAGCCAAAGTTACCCGGCACAAAGCCGCCGCCATCATTCTGGACCAGCTTCACACCTTTTCCGATGTAGAAACCCACGTCGAAATTAGGATCGGTCGCCTCGCGCGGATTGCATAGCATCAATGGCGGCTGTTTGCAGATCGCAGAACCCAATCCGGCAAGCGCAGCGGCGTTAAGATCGCCAGAAGTCAACAGACCTGTGACCGGTAACAGCAGGTAATCTACTCGCCGCGCATCCACTGAAACCTCAATGTAATTGGCGTTGCCATCATTGCTGGCCGCGACAGTCCCGGCCTTATCTTGCCAAAACCGGATTTGCCCGGCTGCATCGCAGGTTGTCTCAAGCGGAATGGTGACGGCGTTGTCGCCTTGAGCAAGTAAAGTCTCGTTCGCGACCAAAGCATTCGCAGCCGTGGCAGCGCGCAAACATGCACCGGTTTGACCATCCAATTGGGTCGCGCCAGCCAGTGCGGCTTGGTCCGCCGCATTCTGCAGCTCTGAATCCATCCCCGCCATCCGGGCATAGTCAAAGCCAACACCGGCTACCGCGATCAAACCCGTCAACGCCAGCGCGTAAGTCGCAGCGGCCGCACCGCTTTGATCTTGCCAGAATTGTCGAACTTGATTGGTCACGATTGCCTCTCTCGCTTGCTCTTATTCCGGTCCTTCGGACACGGCCTCGGTGGTTGAAATGCGATCCGGTTGCTCAACCCGGCCCGCGCGATACCGATCAATCGCATTGGTCGCATTGACCGCGCTGGTTTCGGGAACCTGCGTGTCATATTCGGGATTTGGGTTGATGACCTGAGCAGCCATGGTTGCCCGGTTTGCCTCACCCCAAGTTGGGTCCTGATAGCCAAAGGTTTCCTTATCGACGGTCGAGCAAGCGGAAATCGCCAATCCGCCGCCCAGCAGCAAAGCTGCAGCAAACTTAGAATTCATAGCCATCTCCCTCGCCTGCATCAGCAGGTTCGTTGGTGGTTGTGGTGCTGTCTGGAGCCGCAGGAGCAGTGGTTGCAATCGGCGCCAGCTCCTCTGGCCGATAAGCGACCCCGTTTAGGATCAGATCAGCCGCGACAGGGTCTTTCACACGGTCTGTAGGCAGGCGCACTTGGCTCGGCTTAATGGGAGCCACCAATCGCGGTGTGACAATAATCAGCAGTTCAGTCTCACCCTTTTGGAAACTGGATGAGCGGAACAGCGAACCAATGATTGGGATCGATCCCAGCACCGGCACCTGACTAACGGTCGTCTGGAAATCACGCTGTAGCAAACCAGCGATGGCAAAACTTTCCCCATCGCGCAGTTCCAGGACGGTGCTTGCCCGCCGGGTTTGCAGGCCAGGAATGGAAATACCGTTCAGATTGATCGAAGCGGTCGGATCGATTGAGCTGACTTCCGGTTCGACAATCAAGTTAATCGTATCATCGGAAAGCACAGTCGGGGTAAACCCGAGGCTGACACCAAACGGCTTGAATTCGACGGTCACTGCACCAGAAATTGCGCCTTGTCCGCCGCCGCCTGCACCCGCTCCATTGGATTGGACAACAGGAATTGGAAATTCACCGCCTGCAAGGAAGGATGCTTTCTCACCAGAAAGGGCAATCAGCGTTGGCTCAGCCAATGTCTTGGACAATCCGCGATCTTCCAGCGCATCCAGCACAGCCTCAATATTCAGACCAGCAACATCGGTGAAGAAACGGCGGAAGATACCGAATGTACCGGTGATCGAATCCAATTGCAGCACCCCTGCCCCGGTATCGGGATCAGGGACGAGTTGCGATCCGCCGCCAATCGCGCCTTGGAATGTATTGCCGTTGGAGCGAAAGAATGAACTTACGCCCAAATCCTTGCCCACGCTGCGCGAAACCTCAGCAAAGCGCACTTCCAGCATAACCTGCTGGCTGCTGCCCAAGGTCATCATATTGACGACATTATCGCCAGCATAGGCGCGCGCCAGTTGTACTGCGCGATCGGCAGCGCCAGCGCTTTTCACCATCCCGCTCAAAATGATCGATTCATTGGAGATGCTGGCGTCGATTTGTTCGTTTGGCATCAACGCATCCATTTGGCTGCGCAAGGACAGAACATCGGGGCCGACCGCAATATCCATGACCGCCATCACAAAGTTCTGACTGTCGTAAAGCGTCAGGCTGGTCGTGCCCATCGACTTGCCCAGCACATAGACAGAGCTTTGCGAGATGGGGAAAATATCCGCGATCTCGTCATTGCCGATCAGCGCCTTGGCAATCGGGCGGTCCGCCGTGATCACCTGGCTTTTGTTGACCGGCACTTCGACTGCGCCAGCGTGGATAGAGACCTGATCGCCAGACGCTTGCGCGAATGCCGGTGTTAGGCCCACTGTCAGGCCCAGCGTGCCCGCGAGCAGCATGGCTGCCCCCGTCACCGAACGAAAGAGATTAGAAGCCGCCATTGCGTTTCACCTGATAATTTTCGCTTTCAACGCCGCGCACGACCGTCATCGACGGCCCGCGAGGGCGCGCTGGTGCGCGCGATGTGGAGCTAGAGCGTTGTGCTCTGGGAGCGGCGCTTGGAGCGCTCACTCGAACCGCGCTTCGGCGGCGTTCCGGGATAACGATCCCCGCGCCGCCCAAATCGCGGGCCAAGACCGGCGCGGTCGCGCCAACCGTTTGATTTTCGATATTGCGCAGCGCCAGGCTCAGGCTGCCGATCTGGGTTGCCAGCGACAGTTTTTGCGAGCCATAAATATCTGTTTGCAGTGTTGCCGTTTGCCCGATTGTCGGCTCGGTTGCGTTTTCATCTGCGACCTGATCAATGGCCAGCACCTGAACATTTTCAAGCACTACGGTTGTCATTTGATCGGTTCGCTCTGCGCCGTCTCCGGGGATTTGGCGAGTGAGCATAACGTCAACGACATCGCCTGCGCGCACGAAGCCGCCGACGCCTGCGACTGCATTCACTGGAATAGAAACTGCGCGCATATCTTCGGGAAGCAGCGATCCGAGCGATGCCCGCCCGCCTTCGCCGCTGACTTTGGCGGCGAGTACTGGCTCCCCAATAACCATTGGGCGCAGCGCAACGCGCCCACCCTGCATAGCGTCTTCGATGGAGGTGAAGGCTCCGGCTGGAACAGAGCCCGCGGGCCAATTGGCCAAACGCACATTGGTTGTCGTGACTGCCGTGCCAAAACCCATGTCTTGGGTGACAACGACAATACGGCTTACGCTTTCGTTCTGCGCGACCGCTTCTTGCTGCCGCTCGTAACCGCTAAAATAGCTGTTAACGAGAAACACCGCGATCGCTGCAAGAAACACAGCAGCCCCAATGATGAGCAGATTTCTGCCCCTCATGGCTCTTCCCCCCCAAATTTTAAAAAACTAAACCAACTGCCATCCGGCCCGAATTTCAACGGGCCGGATGGCGCATCGGTAAATGCTATTAGAGAGCGTTTACAGTATCAATCTCACCTGTAGCATCAGTGATCGAGGTGTTGATCGCGGTACCCAAAGCAAACGCTGCGGTACCGATTGCAGCACCAACAACAGCCAGGATCAGCGCATATTCAGCAGCTGATGCACCGGATTCGTCACGGAGAAAGTTCTTAATCATTTGGTATTTCCCTCACACAGTATGAGCAGCCCCAAAGGCCTGCTCTAAATAATGTGGAGCACCGGCTTCTATTTCCGGTTTGCCCCATCCCATGTGAACTAGTCGGATATCGGCGCGACCCCATGTTTTTATATCGGCTCACACCGATTTCGCGCTCAATTCCACTTGGAACGCCATTAAAATTCACCTTTTGTTAGGCACAGTCAATAACAAAGTCGTAAGCAAATATTATCCTTTACTATCAAAGGTTTGAAGTGCCCATTTCGTTAATCGCTTCAGTTAACGTGCGGAATTTAAGCCTCGCAAACGTAACGAATATATCACGTTTGCGACCAGCTGGACCGGGTGCCGATCAACCCGATTCGCAATTGCGATGAACCTTGTGCTAGATGGTGGGCATGATGCCGATGCGCAGCCACATCAAACAAGCATTTGCCGGGTTCAGCAGACATGCGGTTGAACGCAGCAAAGAAGCGGTTGCTTTCGTAAAAAGGAGCCTAGCCGTCTTCGCGCTGGTTTGGCTCACCTGTACGGCGCTGGCTGCGCTCGCGCGCATTGCGTTATCGCCAACGCCAGCGGTTTCATTCCTTCAGCACCTGCAACTGATCATTCCCTATGCATTGGTTTCGATAGCCCCGATTGCGGGCTTTTTGCTTGGCCGTGCGGCATTCAAAGGTCGCCAAGCGCGAAGCAGCACATCCTATCGTTTCGCCTTTGTTGGCACATGGCGCAACATCAGCCCGGTGAAGGCTGCGCGTCACCCCAGCTTTGGCGCGATCGGCTTTATGGCGTCCTTGACCATCGGCATGATGCTCAATGTCGTAATGCGCACAGGCGAATATTTCCTCGCCATCCCAGCCCTTACCAGCGCAGCGCCCGATTGGGGGGTCACACTGTTTTGGTTTGCCACTCTCGGCACGGTAGTGATGAATTTCTTCTACATGGTGTGCTTCGCGATGGCCCTGCGAATGGTACCTTTGTTTCCCAAGATGCTGCTGTTTGTCTGGATGCTCGACATCATGCTCCAGCTTGGGATCGCCAATATTATCGGCGGCAGCGGTGCGCCCGCAGATGTGAATGCCGCGCTTGCTTCGCTGCTTAATGGGAATATCAATAAGGTCCTGATCAGCGCCGCGATTTGGCTGCCGTATTTAATCCTGTCAGAGCGAGTCAATGTCACCTTCCGCCACCGCGTGGCGGCGCAATCGAACGTCTCGCAGTCCGGGTGATCTCAGGCTGCGAGTTGAAGTAGCGGAACGGACCGGCTTGTTTCTTGCGTCTGGGCACTCAACCATCACGGTCTCCTTCCATAATTGCTGCATTTGCCCTGACAGTGCTCGCGCTTGCGCCGGTTCAAACTCCGCGAACAGCGCAATCGCGATAACGAAAGGACCGGCAGATTCCCGACAAAACGTGGCAATAATCCTCAAATTCCAACACCAACGAAAGCAAATAGGATTGAACACTAAATGGCAATTGTCGCAAAATTTGCACGATATGCCAATGTAGCATATACTTAATCTCAGAAGCAGATAATCATGATCCTTAGATTCTCGACAATGTCACATTATGGCATTGCGGGCTTTATTGCGCCTATTCGGCAGGGATCGCACAAAAACAAGACAATTGAGAATCAATAAGAATTCTGGGTCGCGAATATTGAGTAACAAGAATTAACTAGGCAAAGGCGTCTAGTCAATATTTGGGGTTAAGACTCATGCCGCACCTGAACGAGATAGCTGTTACCACTAACGGCGTTCAACCAGATTTCCTACCATTCGCCGAAGAGTCTCTCAAAGCCTCTCCGATCAACTCCAAGAAGCTACAGCGATTGCTGGACGGCTTTACTAGGCTCGATGGCCGAATGAGAGCCATTATAGGGCGTGATGGGACCTATTATGCAGGATCGGCGGGCATGTTGGAGATGTTCGACGCTAGCACTTGCCTGAGGCTTGAAAATGGACACATCCGCACCGCCAACCCCCATTACAATAGCAATTTCGAAGATCTGTTGAATGTAAGCGGAACTAACGTGAGGACGTTGGCGTTGCCATGCACCAAGATCAATGGGCACATGCTGATCCGTGCAGGCCTTTATTGCGACACCGTGGTGCTATTGAGTTTGCAGCCTGCCACAGAGACGGTGGAGCCAGAGCTGGCAGACCTGGAACAAGTGTTCCACCTCACCAAAACAGAAGCCTACATCCTGCGCGATCTGTTCTTGGGTTCAACCCCGCAAAGGATCGCTGACGAGCATGAAAACTCGATCCATACGATCCGTGCACACATTCGCCGCTGCTACGACAAGCTTGGCATTACATGCCGCGAAGAATTGTGGCGAAAGCTAAACGCCTATCGTTTGGCGTAGTGACGCATACCTACAATAGAATTGTCGCAAAAATACAAAAACGCCAAAATAATAATCACTTATAACTATTCAATCATAACTAATTATCCGTTGTGATTTCATCAAATACGAATCGGCCTATAAGGCTTTCATAACAACAAGTCGCACTGTTGAATTTGAATTTTCATTTTCAACCAACACTTCCCAAGACGTTCGCGTTTCGGGGAGGGAGGCAAGTTTTGCCTCGTTTAGGGAGAGTTCTGCGATGCAATTGTTGTTTCACTCAAAAATTTCGCGCGCATTATTAGCTAGCACTGCCACCGCCATCGTGTCGGGCCTCAGCTTGGCAGGCGTCGCACTCGCGCAGGATGCGCCTGTAAACTCTGACCCGCAGACAGCCGCACCAGGCCACATCATTTATTCGCGCGATGTACCTTATGGTTCCGCCATAGGCCCGCGGACGCCAGGACACGCGCATACCGTAAACGCCGGCCCAACAACGCTGATTCTCGATAGTATTGGCACAGGCTTGCAGCCGATTGGTGATGACGAAAATGCCAGCATTGTGGCGGGCACCAATTTCTACGTTGGGCAGACCGGTGGACAGGTAGCTCAAGGTATGAGCGCGTTGGCCAGTATGACTGGCGCGGGCGGTTCTGCATCGACAGTCAGCGACGTTCACACATCTTCGACAGGAGGCGCCATCAATCGCGCGACCGGAGCAATTGGCAGCGCAATGGGCAACCTGAACGGTGTGCTGAGCGACAGTCTATCAGCTACGCGTGCAGGAGGCGGTCAATGATCGCGTTGAAAGCATCCGCGCGCTTTTCGGCACTTTGCGGATTGGCACTTATCTGCGCGCCTCAAGTTGCAGCGCAGGTGCAACCGCTCACCACTGATGAAGTGTCTGTGCCCACTGATACAGCCGCAGGAAGCAGCGGCCGCATCGCGGTGAACATCGCGGCAGGCGATAACCACCAGCAGATAAATGATGCAACCATCACGATTGGCGACATCGCCATCGTTACGCAGACCGTTCACCAACGGCTCGCCCGGTCTCAATCAGCCGATCACGCCACAAGTATTACCGTTGGGGATGGTGCCTTTTCCGGCACCAAAGGCCTCGGCAGCATCAACATCACCGCCGGATCGCAGAACCAGATGGCAAATCTGGCCGCGTTGGCGGTGGGAAATAGCGGCGCCATGTCCGACCAGCTCCTTGAGCAGTCGCGCGCGCCCATAGAACCGAAAGGGGGCGTCCCGGATGGGTCCCTGCCTGCGAATGACACAATCACCATAGGTGAGAATGCATTCGGCGACGGCAGCGGCCTGATCCAGGTCAACCTGATCGGGGGCGAGGGAAATTCCTCGGCCAACACCTTCGCTCTGACAATTTTGAGTGAGGGATCACCTTGAAGCGACCCAAAGACTTAAGGAGAAGACCAATGAGAAGCATACTAATGGCCTCAGCAGCCGGTCTGGCGACCCTAGCCACACCAGCTTTGGCACAAGACGACCACGGCGGCGGTGCCGATGGCAGAAGCTCAGTCGAAGTCGATCTGCGCTATGCCAACAACATCGACACCAGCGTCACCACCGACGTCACATACAACAAGGATGTGGCGCTGCGCGGAGCCGTGCGTCTGCGGGGCACGATTAACGTAGACAGCTCAGCTGTTGCCGTGACCGATGCCAAGCAATTGCAGCAAGGTGTCCTCGTGAATTATCGTGAGGAAAACGAGCTCAATGGCGAAAACGGCTTTGTCGATGGCGTCTTTGGCCCTGGATATGCCGAAGCTGGCAATGATCCGAACGATGATCTGATTGATGGTCCATTGCAGCCTCAGATCCGTGCTGGGTTCTTTGCGCCGATCGTAAACACCATTGATGTCTTCGATGTCGAAGGTTCAGGCAATATTGGCGTCAACTTGGCCGCAGGCTATTTCAACGACCAGATGAATGCTGCGTCGATTGCTGTTTCCAGCAATTCTGACGAAGAAGCATCTGGTGGCTGGGCCGAAGCCTCAACCACGTCACTGCAGTCACAACTGGCTGTCGCGCACTTTGCAACGCCCGGTTTGATCCTAGACGAGGATGATCCAGAATCCGGCGGTGCGTTCAACAACTTCCGTGATCGTAACAGCATCCTGGGTGCGACCATTAGTGGGTCGGGCAACATTGGTGTGAACGCGGCTGCGGGTAGTTTGAACCAGCAGGCAAATCTGATGACGCTCGCCGTGGCGAACGATGCAGACCTTGCCGAAGCGAACGCTGGGCTGATCCAGGCGACGACACTTTCGTTCGTCGAACAGCAGGACAGCATCAACACTGTTAGCGGTCTCTCGATTGCCGGCGCATCTGGTAACATCGGGGTGAACTTTGCTTCTGGTGTTGGGAACCAACAGCTGAACTCGCTCACGATTGCTGCGTCGCAAGGCGGCGGCAATGGTGGCGGCGGCGGCGACGACCCCAGTTGATCCGCAAGTCCGTCGGGGGAGAGCGGCAGCGATGCCCGTTCCGCTCTCCCTTCGCGGGCGACCAATCAAACAATCAAAAGGAAAGTTTAGCTCCGATGTCCGGTATTCCGTCTCTTCTACTCAAGCTTGCAACGCCGATGTGCGCGCTCGCTTTGTCTGGTTGCATGACGGCGCCAGCGCAAAACGCGCCGATTTGGTTGGGGCAAACGGCTGACGGTGCGCGAATTACACCGATCGCGGTAACCAGTTGGAAGGACCGCAAGTTCATTGGTCTGGTCCGCCAACGCACAGATTTCAGCTGCGGCGCAGCGGTGATGGCCACGATCTTCAACGAAGCCTTTGGCCGTGACACCACAGAGCAGCAGGTTCTGGTCAACATGCTCAAAATTGCCGACCCCGACATCGTGCGAGAAAAAGGTTTCTCGCTTCTCGATATGAAGAATTATGCCCTGTCGATCGGCATGGAGGCCGAAGGTTTCCGCCTCGATTACGACAGGCTTACGGGGCTCGAAATCCCCTCAATCGCGCTGCTTGATATCAAGGGATACAAGCACTTCGTGGTCATCCGAAAGGCGTGGCCAGAGCGCGTCGCCGTTGGCGATCCGGCGCTTGGCAATCGAAATATGACCCGTTCTGAATTCGAGAAGGCGTGGAATAGCGTCGCCTTCGTGGTCGCTGGCGAGGGATACGATCCGGCCAATGCGCTGATCAACCCGCCTTCGCCCCTCTCAGCAAGGCGCCTGTTGGCGCATCACGCCCAGCTGCCCGCCGCAGAAACCGCCGAATTTGGCAATCAAGCAGCCTTCAATTTCTCATTCTAACGGAGCGTTCAAATGTGCAGCCCTAACTCAATTCGGTCACGGTCGCGATTGGCCTTTTTCGGGGCAGCATGTCTGACAACGGCCAGCCCTGCATTCGCACAAGATGCGGCGCTCCCATTCAGTACACTTGGTGAAGCCATGGCTGACAGCGAACTGGCTGACATGCGCGGTAAATTTGTGCGCCAGCATGACGTATCTTTCTTTGGCATCAGCCTGCTGACCAGTTGGCAGGATGCCCAAGGCGTGACCACCAACGCACGCCTCGTGTTCAATGTCGATTTCCTTAACCTAGCCAGTGATGGAAACCCTGTTCCCACACTGATGATCGGTTGGGTGCGAGACGGCGATCCGGATATGGATGTGACAGATATTCACTCCGGCTATGTTCCGCTGAACGGCTCTGACAGTTCGCTGACAATTGGCGGTATCGGGTCACATCAAGGCGCAGCGCAAGCCAATGTCATTGCAGGCTCGGGCAATTCTGCACGCAACAATATGCAAATCGCAATCGTGCCTGCCTCAGCCATACCGGACCAATCAGTTGCCGGACTGCAAGCGGTAAATGGCACCAGCGAGTTTGCATTCGTCGATGGCGATCAGCTCAAATTCCAGGTGGCAGGCAATCGGCTCGGCATTGTCATGACCGGCGCTCAGGGCCTCGATAGCTCGCTTCAGTCGCTGGGCGGAGATGCCGGGCAAGTCCTTCAGCAGACCATGCTGAACACTGACGGTAATTCAATTTTCAACTCAGCGTCGATTGTGCTGGCCACGGATACTTTCGCGCAAGCTGAACGCTTGAGCCTCGATAACGCACTGAGCGCCATGAAAGGTCATGGCTTCTGATCGGGTTCGCATTTTTAATCCGGGCGAAAGGCCCCCTGGGGAGGATAGTATGAAAAAGTGGATAATGGCGGCCATTGCCGCATCATCATTGAGTTCGGCAGCGTTTGCCAACGAGACACCAGAGGGCGCCTTCGCCGTAGAAGGCGCAGGGCGCGTCGATTGCGCGGCGTTCATGTCAGCTCGGGCGAATAAGTCATCGCCTGAATATCAACGCATCATCGGCTTTCTTGAAGGCTATTTGAGTGCCGCCAACCGATATGAACCCAACACCTTCGATCTTACGCCGTGGCACAATGCGACTGCGTTCGACATCATTTTGAATTCTCATTGTTCGGAACATTCCCAAGACACTGTGATCAGCGTGGTGATGCGGATGGTCAACGGGTTGAAGCCGTTCCGCATCGCGCAATTCTCTCCGATGGTTGAGGTGGGTGACGATACCCATCGCACCTATGTCTACGAGGCGATCCTCAACCGCGCGCAAGCCGCGCTTAAGACCCGCGGGCTTTACGAAGGCGAAGAGAGCGGAAGCTTCACGCCGGAGATGCGCGACGCACTGAGAGAATTTCAGCGCCAGAGCTCGCTAGATGCGACCGGCATACCCGATCCCGCCACCCTGTGGCGTCTCCTCAACCCTTAAGTGTTCATCAGCGGCGCAGCGCCCATCACGCCCGCAGCCGCACAGAATGGGAGCATTCATCATGCACATTACTCTTCCATCACACAGTTCAATCCTGGCCATCTCAATTGCTGGAGTTGCTGCCAGCCTGCCCACTCAGGCGATCGCGCAGTATATACCGCCGCAAGGCGTGCTCAGCGACGATTCCGAGATTTCCAATCCGAGAGGCGGAGACATGGGCGGCCCGGAAGAGATCGCCAATCTGCGCGAGCAAGTGCGCGAATTGGAGGCGCGCGAGGCAGAGGCTCGGCAAACCGTTGAAGCGTTGGAGGCGCGGCTCTTGCGGCTTGAGCAGATCAATGCTGATCCCATCTCAAGTGCGGACGCTGCAAACATTCGCGGGCAATTCATTCCCAATCAGAACTTTGCACGGCCATCTGACCCGACGTTCAAAGGCATGGCCGGCTCAGTTGCGCCAAACATCGGTCAAATGGTGACTGTGCAGCCCGCGCAAGATGACGCTGGCGGCGGCGTATCCGGCGACCGAAAGGCCCCTGCACCCACCGCCGCGCAGGAGGATGTGACCGAGCAGCAGCAAGGGACTTTTGGCCGCAGGCTTAGCTTTGAGCTCGGTGCGTCGTACACGCATTTCGACAATGCTCGGATCAATCTGGACGGGTTCCTCGCGCTTGATGCGATCTTCCTCGGCACGATCAGCATTGATCGGATCAACGCTGACATCTTCACGCTAGAACCATCGGTCGACATTGGGCTCAGCGACCGGTTGTTCGTCGACGTAAGTCTGCCGCTACTATCGCGCACTTCAAACTTTCAATCAGGCGGCGCAGGAGGATCTGCCGCAGGGTTGGTTGAGCGGACAGTGCGCGGCACTGGCATTGGCGATGCCAGCGTCGGCGTTAGCTATCGGTTATTCCCTGAGACGGTGAAGCTGCCCGATGTCGTATTGAACGCCCGGGTCAAATTCCCAACAGGACGCGATCCATTTGGGATTGAGTTCGTCGAAGTGCAGGGAAGCGAAGGCAATTTGCAGATCCCTGAAAGGCTGTCATTCGGAACGGGCGTTTATGGGACCTCCATTGGCTGGTCTATGCTCAAAACGCTGGATCCGATGATCGTATTTGGCAGCGCAACCTATTTTCACAATTTCAAACGCAGTTTTGATGACATCAATGAGGTACCGGGCGATCAACCGGGTGACGTGAAGATTGGCGATGCCTTTCAATTCGGCGGCGGGCTGGCGTTTGCGCTCAACGATAAATCAAGCATTTCGATGTCTTACACGCAGCGGATCGTGGAACGCACGCGTTTGACACCGGACGGTCAAGATAGCCGCGTTGTCGTGGGCAGCCAGGCCAACGTCGCGCTGATGAATTTTGGCGCAACTTTCTCTTTGGGAGAGAACATCGCGCTCGTCTCAAACATCGGCGTTGGGCTAACCAATGATAGCCCTGATATGGCCGTCAGCCTGCGCATCCCCTATCGTTTCTGAGGGTGCGGTCAGTCTAATCGCAATTGGTCTTTGGTTGGCTAGGCGATCCCTCACCCGATGTGAGTTCAAGCCATGTTGGCTTGCCGCTCAACGAGGGCAGCTGAGCGGCAGGTCCTGTAGGTCTGCCTGTCGATGAGGTGACGTTCTTGGTTGAAGTGGTTGTGGACGTTGGCGTCAAGCGAAGCGAGCTTCTGTAGCGATTTCATTCGCCTGAAACGCTGCATGACACGCTCCCTTCGTCGGAACGGCAAGTGGGAGTTCTCCACTCGGTTGTTGAGCCATCTTCCCATTTCGCGGCGATCTTCAATGCCAAGTTCTCGCATCGCTGCTGGATACGATTTCGGACCGTCGGTGACGATCGCTTCAGCCTGTTTAACCGCCCGCACCCCGCCGCTTTGCGCAAGCGCATTGATAGCTGAGACTAGTGCTGGGGGTGTGTGGCGGAGACGGTGGGATTCGAACCCACGAAAGAGTTGCCCCTTTACACACTTTCCAGGCGTGCGCCTTCGACCACTCGGCCACGTCTCCGCATGCTGTAACAGCAGGTGCGGGTCGATAGCGATGCCTTAGCTCTTTCGCAAGCGGCGAAGCGGTGCCAAAAGGTGTTTCATGAAAAGGACAATGATTGCCGCTGCAGCGCTGCTTGCGCTTACTCCGCCCATTCACGCGCAAGAAGAACCCGATGGTTCGCCGTCCCCCAATCAGATCGTCGACGCCGCACCCGACAGCGAATGGGTCAGCATTGCGGCAGAGGATTTGCTGGTGATGACGCTCACGCCTGATCGCGATGGCAACGAGCGCGAGGTGGTGATCCAGCTGATGCCTGCGCCATTTTCCCAAGGGTGGGTCGGCAACATCCGCAAGCTCGCCCGCGCGAAGTGGTATGACGGGATTTCAGTGAACCGCGTGCAAGACAATTACGTCGTGCAATGGGGCGATGCGAATGGCGAAGACCCTGAGAAAGCAAAGCTTCTGCCTGAGGGTTTGAATGTGATGGGGGAGGATGATTATGTCACAACAAATTGGGACATCACCGATGCGTGGATGAAAAGTAAAACCCCTTTTGAATTGAAAGCCTTATTCGCAGCAGGCGACGAAGCAATACCAAGAAAAGTTAGAGATCAGCTTGATCCATATCTGCGCGCCGACAAATACTCGCAACGTCAGCATTTTCAACTGGGATGGGGGTTCGCGCAGGACGGCGGCGTTGTTCATTCAAAAGCATGGCCCGTCCATTGCTACGGCATGGTGGGCGTTGGCCGGAACTACTCCCCCGACACGGGATCAGGCGCGGAGCTTTACACTGTCATTGGTCATGCGCCGCGGCATCTGGATCGCAATATCGCGCTTGTGGGCCGGATTGTCGCCGGCATGGAGCACCTCTCCTCGCTACCGCGCGGCTCGGGCGTGCTCGGATTCTACACCGAGGAAGAGGCGGACAAGCGCACACCGATCCTCTCGGTTCGGGTCGCAAGCGATCTGCCCGATGACGCGCAGCCGCAATTTGAGTATCTTTCGACCGAAAGCGAGACTTTCGCAAAATATGCCGAGGCGCGCGCGAACCGCCGCGATCCGTTCTTTATCGTGCCCGCTGGCGGCGCAGATATCTGCAACATTCCAGTTCCCATCCGTGAGATTGATTAGTGTTCCGCACGGCCATCCGAGCGCGCGATATCCTCGCTCACGCGGCTTGCAGCCGCATCGCTGCGGACGGCCATGCGGCCTTGCGAAGCCTGCGGCTTCGATTGGTTGAACTTTGAAAGAGACGGTTCGAGCCACCCTCCCCTTGCAGCGATGGCAGGGGGATCGCGGGACGTATCATCTCGTCAATGTCGCTGGCGAGCAGGCCGAAGTGATCACGACGCATGCTGCGCTTCACCGGATGGAGTTCGGCAAACAGCGCGGCTTTGGCTCGGTCAAAGTCATCGCGCGGATCGGCGGGACGGAATGGAAGACCTCCGTGTTTCCGCAGAAAATTCCTCCCTCTCAAGACCAAGCCGGTCAAAAGCAATGGGTTCTGCTCGTCAGTAAGAAAGTCATGCGCGCCGAACACCTGACCGAAGGCGAGCTGATAAAGGTTGAACTAGAGCTGCTTTAGAGCCGCTGCATCAGCTCGATGCGATTGCCGAAGGGATCAAAGGTGAAAAAGCGCATATAACCCTCTACCGGCTTATCATCATGCGCGCTGTGCCCTGCCGCCTTAATCCGCTCCCGCAAGGCAGCACAATCATCGACCAGAAATGCCGGATGCGCCTTGCGCGCTGGCACAAAATTGGGGTCGACGCCGACGTGCAGACGCGCCCCGCCGCCCTCTAACCACAAACCGCTTGGCGATAGATTGTCCGGCTTTGGCACTTCCGTCATCCCAAGCAGGTCGCAAAAGAAGGCCCGCATCTGATCCTCGCCGCCTGCCGGAATGGCGAGTTGCACATGATCAAGACCGATAACCGCCATCTAAATCCGCTCCGCCTGGGCCACAGCATCGCTTGCGCGCAGCGCGCTCAAGATGCGAGTGAGGTGTGCCAAGTCTTGAACCTCTGCGTCAATCTCATAGGTGGTGAACGGGTGGTCAAGCTGCACCTGATTGAGGCTCGTCACATTGGTTTTATTCTGAGCAAAAATGCCCGCCATTTCAGCTAAGGTCCCAGTGCGATCATACAGCGTCACCCGCAAACGCCCCACCGCCCCTTGCGAACGTTTGCCCCATGACAGGTCGAGCCAATCAGTGTCGATCCCGTTTGCCAGTTCAAGGCAGTCAATCGAGTGCACAAGCACCGTCTCACCCTTGCGCCGCAGACCAACGATCCTATCCCCCGGCACTGGATGGCAGCAATCGGCAAGTTCAAATGCGACGCCCGGCGTCAATCCGCGAATTGAGATAACCTTGTCGCGCTTTGACCATTCCCCATCGTCTTCAAATTCGGCCGTGCAACCGGGAACCAGCGCTTCCATCACTTCGCGGTCTGTCAACTTGGCGGCGCCAATTGCGAACATCAGATCTTCGGGACCATCAAGGTCAAGCCGCCCGATAGCATCACGAATGGCTTTCTTGCCGATCCGCGCTGGCACTTTGGATGCGATCTCACCGAACAGTTTTGAGCCGATATCAGCAACCTCAGCGCGTTCCTTCAGGCGAACAGCACGGCGGATCGCTGCCCTCGCCTTACCCGTCACAACAAAGCCGAGCCATGACAGGCGCGGTTCGGCCTGTTTTCCCTTAATAATCTCCACCACGTCACCGTTATTCAGCGCAGTGCGCAGCGGCATGTGCCGCCCATTGATCTTTGCCCCAACCGTCTGCGCGCCAAGGTCTGTGTGAACCGCGAAAGCAAAATCGACAGAGGTTGCGCCTTTGGGCAACTGGAAAAGCGCACCTTTGGGCGTGAAGGCAAAGATGCGATCCTGATAAATCGCCATGCGGGTATGTTCGAGCAATTCCTCTGCATCATGGCTCGCATCGACAATCTCTATCAGGTCACGCAGCCATGCAACCTCGCCATCGGCCTCATCGCTTTGCTTGTATGCCCAATGCGCGGCCAGCCCAAATTCATTGCGGCTATGCATATCGCGGGTGCGGATTTGCACCTCAACCCGCATGGAGTTTTCATACATTAGCGAGGTGTGGAGTGAACGATAGCCGTTCGATTTGGGGGTGGAGATATAATCTTTGAACCGGCCCGGCAGGAATTGCCAAGTTGTGTGCAAAATACCCATTGCGGCATAACAATCCGCCTCACTCTCACAAATTACCCGGAACGCCATGATGTCAGTCACTTGTTCAAAGCTGACGTGGCGCTCGGCCATCTTCTTCCAGATTGAATAGGGATGCTTTTCCCGCCCGCTGACCTCAACCTTTAGACCTGCTTCTGCCAGCACCTGCTTCACCTTCAGTGCAATGGCATCGACTTGCCCGCCATCATGACTGCGCAGCTGCTCCAGCCGTTTGGTGATAGTGGTGAAAGCCTCCGGCTCAAGCTGCTCAAACGCGAGTGCCTGCATCTCGCGCATGTATTCATACATGCCGATCCGCTCAGCGAGGGGCGCATAAATATCCATCGTCTCGCGCGCGATGCGTTGGCGTTTTTCCGGCTTTTTGATAAAATGCAGCGTGCGCATATTGTGCAGCCGATCTGCCAATTTGACCAACAGAACCCGGATGTCTTCAGACATTGCGAGCAAGAATTTACGCAAATTCTCCGCTGCCCGCTCATTCTCTGGCATGGCTTCAATTTTGGACAGCTTGGTTACGCCATCTACCAGCCGCGCAACATCAGCACCAAAGAACTCTTCGATCTCTTCGATCGTGACCAACGTGTCTTCGACGGTGTCGTGCAACAGCGCGGTGATGATCGTCTGCTCATCCAACTGCAGGTCCGTCATCAGTCCGGCTACTTCAATCGGATGCGAGAAATATGGATCGCCGCTCGCGCGTTTTTGGCTACCATGCTTTTGAACGGTGTAGACATAGGCACGGTTGAGCGCTGCCTCATCCGCGTCCGGGTCGTATTCCTTGACCCGCTCCACCAGTTCATATTGCCTTAGCATAAAATCGAATGTGCGCAGGTGACGCGCTGATTGCAACGCTATTTCGCGATTGCAGACGAATTCAGCGAAAACCCGCTCAGAACGAATACGTAATTGCTGTGCAGTCGGTCGAAAATCATGATGCAGTAGAGACATCTGTATGACGATCAACCAACCCACAGCGTTTGAACGCTTTGCCGCAGCGTCTGGACTTATCACGTTGACCGCCGCCTTGGCAGGTTTGGTCGTGATCATCCTCGGCATATTGGGCCGCGATACGATGCTTTACACCGCAGAAGCGGTGATTGGCAGCTTATTGCTCGCGATGGGTCTGCGCGAAGTGAGCGCGAGCATGCGGATCGGGCGCCACACAGCGGAACTGCGCGAGCGAATGGATGAAAGTGAAAAACAGAACCGTCTGCTCAAATTAACGGAGACGGCAACAAAGGTTGGGCATTGGCGACTGGACCTCACCAATGATGCAATCTTCTGGTCTGATGGCACCTTTGCTATTCATGGGTTTGACCCGGGTGAAATCCCACCGCTAGATAAAGCAATCGAGCTGTTCCATCCGGAAGACCGTGAAATTGTCAGCTATTCGGTCGAATCTGCGCGCGAAACAGGCAAACCTTACACCTTTCAAGCGCGCTTAATGCGGCCAGATGGGGAAATTCGGCACACAGAAGCTGTGGCTAGGGTTGAGTTCGATCTCTCAGGAAAGCCCATCGCTTTGTTTGGCGTTTTCCGTGATCGTACCGAAGAAGAAATAATGCTGGAAGATATCCGCCAAGCTCGCGATGAGGCCCGTGCTTTGGCAGATGCGAAAAGCGCATTCCTCGCCAAAATGAGTCACGAAATTCGCACACCGATGAACGGGGTGCTGGGCTTTGCGGAGTTGTTACAGAACAGCGATCTAAATCCAGTGCAGCGCCGTCATGTTAATCTGATCGCCGATTCCGGCAAATCGCTACAATCCTTGCTGAACGACATTCTTGATCTTTCCAAGATTGAATCAGGGCACATGACCGTGAATCCAGAGCCAACTGATCTGGGTCACCTGATCAACCGGGTGGCGCAAATGACGGAGCCGATGGCGAGAGAGAAAAATCTGCATATTGAACATATTGTCGACGCCAATCTGCCCAAAATGGTGATGGTCGACGGCCTGCGGCTGCGGCAGATCATCACAAACCTGATGCACAATGCAGTGCGCTTTACCGACGAAGGAAAAATTCGCCTTTCAGCGTCTCACCGCGGCGGACGGCTTGAGATCCAGATTGCTGATACCGGCATCGGCATTGATCAAGAGCACCACGAGGTGATCTTCACTGCCTTCGCTCAGGCTGATGGCGGTTCGACCACAGATCGCGGCGGAACAGGACTTGGCCTGGCGATTTGCCGACAGCTCGCAGCACTGATGGACGGAGACCTCAAAGTGCAGAGCATACCGGGCACAGGTTCGGCTTTCTCGCTCTCCATTCCTTTGATCGAAGCGAGCCGCGAAGACATCGCGAAATCAGCAAAGATTGATGCAACAGCACTCCCATCGCCCCAACACAGCCCTGCGCCATCCAAACAAAGTGAAGCATTGGCCGAACGCCGCGTTTTGTTGGCAGAGGACTTTGACATAAACCGCGAGTTAATGTCGCAAATGGCGCGTCAAATTGGCTTCACTCTCATAATGGCTGAAGATGGCGCTGAAGCGGTTGGTATGGTCACCGAAGCGCGAGAAAACGGCGAACCGTTTGAACTGGTTCTGATGGATGTAAGAATGCCCAACATGGACGGATTGGAAGCAACCAGAGTTCTGCGGGAACGCGGGTTTGATGGCGCCGCATTGCCGATCGTAGCGCTCACCGCCAACGCCTTTGATGAGGATGTAGAGGCCTGCATTGCAGCAGGTATGCAGGAACACCTTGGCAAGCCAATCTCTGTCGAAACGCTGAAAGAGGCGTTGGAACGTTGGCTGCCAGCAGACACGCAGCGTGCAGCTTAAAAGACCAGCGCTATCCGCAGTCCAAATAAAGCCGCTTAACTCCAAGTCGCTCTGGGAGGCAGGCTCATCAAGATAGCGTCGATATTGCCGCCAGTTTTCAAGCCAAACAATGTGCCCCGGTCGTAGACCAGATTAAACTCGGCATAGCGTCCGCGGTACTCAAGCTGCTGCGCTACGTCTGCATCAGTAAAGTCACTCTCCATCCGGGCGCGCACCAACTTGGGGTAGATGTCCAAAAAGGCTTTGCCGACATCCTGTGTAAAGGCCAAATTGCGATCAAAACTCGCGTCGTCTTCGCATTCCAAATGGTCGTAAAAAATTCCTCCAACGCCGCGATGCACTTCGCGGTGAGGGATGTAGAAATAATCATCTGCCCATTTTTTGTAGCGATCATAATAGGTCGGGTTATGCGCCATGCACGCCGCGCGCATACTCGCATGGAACGCTTCTGTGTCGTCTTCATATGGGATCGGCGGGTTTAAATCCGCGCCGCCGCCAAACCATGCTTTGCCCGTCGTCAGGAAACGCGTGTTCATATGCACGGCGGGGGCATGCGGGTTCATCAAATGCGCGACCAGCGAAATGCCAGTTGCGGAGAAACTGGGATTGTCTGCGCTCGCGCCATTAACCTGGCCAGCAAACTCTCGGCTGAAATTTCCGCGCACGGTCGAAACATTCACCCCGACCTTCTCAAACACCTTACCCTTCATCAGGCCTTGAACGCCGCCGCCGGGATCATCATTGCCTTCTTCTTCGCGCTGCCAAGGCGTGTATTCAAAGCTGGCGTCAGAGCCTGCATCGCGCTCAACCGCTTCAAAGGCAGCGCAGATTTGGTCACGCAGGCTTTCAAACCACTCCTTCGCGCGGCCTGTTTGCGTTCCCCAATCCGTCATCACGTCATTCCCCATCCGATTTCCGGCAGACCATGACTATTACACCTTGGGTGTCAACGGAAATTGAGGGAGATCAATGCCCTTGCAAATTCAATCACACGGCGTCACATGATAACCATGGTTCCCGTTTCGTTCGCTCCCTTTGATTTTGCTGGGCAAGAGCTTGTCCTGACCAAGTCGAACGCGCTCTATTGGCCGAAAGAGCGCGCTTTGCTGGTGGCGGATCTGCATCTGGAAAAGGGCAGTTTTTACGCGCAGCACGGCCAGATGCTGCCGCCCTATGATAGCCGTGAGACACTGGAACGGATTGCAGATAGCGTAAAGCAAACGGGCGCGCGCCGGGTGATCACTTTGGGTGACAACTTCCACGATGACGCTGGTACGCAACGGCTCGATCCCTATGCCGCTGGCATGTTGGAATCGCTGACCCGCGCGCTCGATTGGGTTTGGATCACCGGCAATCACGACGAGAATATGCAGCGCTCTTTCGGCGCGCAGCTGACCGAGGAGCTGGAGATTGGCGGGATTGTGCTGAGGCATGAGGCAAAGGCGGGCGAGACGCAGCCGGAGCTGTCCGGGCATTATCACCCCAAGATGCGGATCAAAGTCAGGAACCGGCACATCGCGCGGCCATGCGGTGTGATCAGTCGGAGCAAAACCGGCTCCGACCGCATGATCCTGCCGGCATTCGGCGCATTCACGGGCGGGATGGATGCCGGCGATCCGGTGATTTTGGACGCACTGAAACCCGCGAGCCAGATCGATGCTGTGCTGCCCGCGAAGGGGAAATTGGTCACATTCCCGCTTTTTAGAGATGCGGCCTAGTTAGCCCAAAACAAAACTCCAGACTCATCTGGCACTTTGTAAGCTTTGCCATTACATAGCGCGCAGCACATGTTGGCTATCAAAGGAGAATACACATAGCCCGTCCACCTCGGCGTTCGATGGCCCCGCCCATTAAAAGCGGCCCTCGCTACGATAATTTCATTCAAGTTCCCAAGGTCCGCGTGATCGACGAAAACGGCGAGAATATCGGCGTTATGCTCACAGCTGAAGCCACCGAGCAGGCCAATGAAGTTGGCCTAAACCTCGTTGAGGTTTCGCCCAACGCAGACCCGCCCGTGTGCAAGTTCCTTGATGTCGGTAAGTATCGGTATGAAGCCCAGAAAAAGGCCAATGCCGCGCGTAAGACCCAGAAAACGCAGGACATCAAAGAAGTCAAAATGCGCCCCAATATCGACACGCATGATTATGATGTGAAGATGCGCAACGTGAACAAGTTCATCGACAATGGTGACAAGGTAAAGGTCACTCTGCGTTTTCGCGGACGCGAAATGGCGCACCAGCATCTCGGCATGGACCTGCTCAAACGGGTCCAGGAAGATGTTGAAGAAACCGCCAAGGTTGAAGCGTTCCCGCGGCTGGAGGGCCGGCAAATGCTGATGGTGCTGGCGCCTAAGTGATCGCAGCCATCACGCAGTTACTTCGCAAAAGGGCGGGAGTGCTTAGCACTCTCGCCCTTTTGCTTGGTGCAATCGTGCTGCAGGGATGTGCGACGCTGAATGAAAATTCGACTGTCGGCGCTCTTGACGCACAAGCAGACTACTCAATCTTCATGGCACGGATCGACCAGATGAAGTTTACCGGCTCACCGGAATGCCCGGATGGCTATATCTGCATGAATTCGTTGTACGATCTGAAACTAACGCCAGTGGAATACATCGCTGGAAACCCAAATGTGGGCGCGCGGACCTACGCAATTTCTCAGCACTCAGCGTATCGCAGGGGCATTCTATTGGCGGTGCACGCAAAGCGTGCCAGCAAAGGCGAGTGGGCTTTGGTTGATCGCTCACTTATTCGGGTCGAAACCTGCCTTAGCGATGAGGCGGTTGAAAGCGTGGAAGTTCTTAAGCCATCGACCAGCAATTGGGATGCAGTTGAGGACGAAGAAGCCGAACAAGTGTGCTTTAATCGCATCCTGCTTCCATCCGACGATTGAACCGTGCGGTGCTCCAATATCGATGAAAATCGAACCGTAACCGACCAATGACATCGCGCGCGCGCGTACATCGTGTAACACAGTCTCAAGGGATTGGGCCGTTTCCCCCGAACGGCTGACAGTTCCGCCGCGCTGGCCGCCCCCGCCGGCGCGGCACCACATTACTCAAAACATACAGTCCTCGTGTCTCATTCAAACTGAGCGATGAGATCAGTCGTATCGCTTTCGACCAAAGGTTTGCGCGCAAAGCGCCACCAGTAATGCCCAGTAAGCGCACCGGTCAGCGCGCCGAAAGCGAACACAATCGTAAGCGAGAAGTCGAATTCCCCAACCACCAGAGCAAACAATAGTGGCGGGATCAGACCAGCGAACACTCCCCCGACCACATAGGCGTTGCGGCTTTCCTTGCCGCGCTGCCTAAGAACATTGGTTAGCGGAAGGCCGAAAACCAGCAAGCCCAAGCCTGCACTGCCAAATCCGATCAGGAACGGCAGAAATATCACAAGTAGTCCGGCAAAGACGTCTTCGCTCATCAACGAGATGCCTGCTACAAAGGTAATCAGGGTCAGTAGCCCCGTGCCGAACAATGACCCTAGCGCTGCCGCTTTGATCCCAGCAATCAGGCTTGCACCGCGTTCCATGTGCTGCGCATAAGACAGCATGAGAGGCACCGCAAGCGGACCTGATTTGGGGATTGAGCAAGGATGACCGCGCAGCAAATTGGCCGTGTGTTTGGCCCCTTAATCTTCGCGATCACCGCCTTTACATCCCCGCCAGCCGGAATGCCGGGTGAAGCATGGCTGGTCGCCGGATTGGTCGTGTGGATGGCCAGTTGGTGGATGACAGAGGCGGTTCCGCTGACGGTTACCGCCCTTTTACCCTTCGTCGTTCTGCCGTTTTCCGGCGTTTCGAACGCGCGCGATGTCGCCAGCACATATTACTCACCGATCCTGTTCTTGCTGCTTGGCGGGGCGTTCTTAGCGCTCGCGATTGAGCGCACGGGCCTACACAAACGGCTCAGCCTGACGATCCTGAAGACGGTCGGCAGCGGCGGTGGGCAAACGCAATTGCTGCTCGCTTTCATGATTTCGGCGGCGCTGCTGTCGATGCTGATTTCCAACACCTCGACCAGCCTGATTATGATGCCCATGGCGCTGGCTGTGCTGTCTGGAGGCGAGGTTGCCCGCGCCGCCGCGCCGCCCGCTCCCTCCGCCCTTCCACCCGGAACAACCGTGGATGCGGCTAATCCGGGTGGCCGGTCCTCAAGTAGCGAAGCGATAGGACAGAAAAAACACGCGGAGGGCGCGGGTGGCGTGGTCGCAAGCGATAGCGATGCTCCAAACAAAGAAGGCCTCTCAGGCGCGCTCCCGATGGGCATTGCCTTTGCCGCCAGCATTGGCGGGCTGGGAACGCTCGTCGGGTCGCCCACCAATGCGATTGCAGTTGGCCTGCTCGACACGATGATCGGGGTAGAGATTACCTTTGTTCAATGGACGCTGTTTGGCCTGCCCATCGTGATCGTTGGGGTTCCAATTGCCGCCCTCATCATCGCCAAGTTTCAAAAGGTGTCGCAGCACCCGTTTGATGTCGCCGCCGCGCGCAAGTCCATCGACACACATGCAGCATGGACGAGCGCAGAACGCCGGCTGATCCCGGTTGTCGCGCTGACATTTCTTGCCTGGATGACGGTGCCGTGGGTTAAGCCGGTTCTGCCCGATGGTTCATGGACCAATGGGACGATAGCCATTATTGCCAGCTTCGCGCTGTTCCTGCTGCCTGATGGCACAGGACGTCCGCTGCTAATCTGGCGCGAGGCAGACCGCGCGCCTTGGGGCGTGATCATGATGTTTGGTGGAGGGTTGGCGCTCGCCGCTGGAATGCAAGCCTCTGGCCTTGCCACATGGCTGGCAGAGGCGCTGTTGCCGCTGGAAACCTTGCCCTTGTTCGTGGTCGCATTGTGCGTCGTGGCTATGATTATCGTAATCACTGAATTTGCCAGCAATGTTGCGACCGCAACCGGCATTATTCCCGTCGTCGCCGCTTTGGTTGTGGCCTTGGGCGCTGATCCCATGCTGCTGGCAATGCCCGCTGCGCTGGCGGCAAGCTGGGGCTTTATGCTGCCCGCCGGGACCGGGCCAAACGCGATTGCGTGGTCCACCGGACGGATCAAGATTGAACGGATGGTCGGCGCAGGCCTGGTGCTCGATGTGATCGGAGTGTTCCTGATCGTCGGCATGGTGTGGGGAATTGCCTGGTTGGTTTGAGCAAGCAAAACGCAACCGGTTGCACTTGTAACTTGATCGCGATACTTCCTCTTCCTGATGGGCGAAATGGAGAGGCGTTCCTGCGGAGGTTAGGAACGGGAGCCGCGCCGCCCTGACAATCAGCTCCTGCCTTCCTGGGAGCGCGCATTTAGGAAGGATACCCACATATGACGGACGCTATTGACCCGACTGACGCCCCGACCCCGCGTCGCAAGCCCAAGCAGCCTAAAACCAGCCTTGGTGGGCACACGCTGAAGCCATCAACCCAGATGATGGGATATGGCTTTGACCCGGCCCTGTCCGAGGGCTCTTTGAAAAGCCCCATCTTTCTCACCTCTACCTTTGCGTTTGAGAGCGCGGCGGCGGGCAAGCGGCATTTTGAAGGCATTACTGGCAAGCGTCCGGGCGGCGCGGAAGGCCTGGTCTATTCGCGCTTCAACGCGCCTAATCAGGAAATCCTAGAGGACCGCTTGGCGATCTGGGACGGCGCTGAGGAAGCGCTGAGCTTTTCAAGCGGGATGACCGCAATCGCTATACTGATGCTGGCTGCATGCAAGGCAGGCGATGTGATCGTGCATTCCGGCCCGCTCTACGCAGCATCGGAAGGCTTTGTCGCCAAGACTATGGCCAAATACGGCGTCACTTATGTCGATTTCCCTGCCGGGGCGACCCGCGAAGAACTTGATGCGGTGATGGCCAAAGCCAAAGCTCAGGCCGAGGCCCAAGGCGGCGAAGTGCCGCTGATTTACCTTGAAAGCCCGGGCAACCCGACCAACGCGCTGGTCGACATCGAAGCGGTGCGCGGCGCGCGCGATGCTCACTTTGATGCTGATGCGTGCCCCATTGCGATCGATAACACTTTCCTTGGGCCGCTGTGGCAGCGCCCGCTGGACCATGGGGCTGACCTCGTCGTGTATTCGCTGACCAAATATGTCGGCGGCCACTCAGACCTCGTCGCAGGCAGCGTATCGGGAAAGAAACGCTTCATTGATGCGATCCGCGCCCTGCGTAACACAATGGGCGGCATTGCCGATCCGAACACAGCGTGGATGCTGTGCCGCAGTCTAGAGACCGTTGAGCTGCGTATGCAACGCGCGGGCGAGAATGCGCAGAAGGTGTGCGAATTCCTATCTCAACATCCAAAGGTCGAAGGTCTTGGCTATCTCGGCATGATCAAGGATGCACGTCAGCAGGATATTTATGACCGGCACTGCCTTGGCGCAGGTTCGACCTTCAGCGTCTTTATCAAAGGCGGTGAGGCAGAATGCTTCCGATTCCTCGATGCGCTCAAGATTGCCAAACTCGCGGTGAGCCTAGGCGGCACGGAAACGCTCGCCAGCCATCCCGCTGCGATGACGCACTTGTCTGTCCCGCAGGAACGCAAAGACGCACTCGGCATCACTGATAATCTGGTGCGGATCAGTATTGGGATTGAGGATGCAAATGACCTTATCGCCGATTTTGAACAGGCACTGGAACACGTCTGATTGCTGGCCTACTCTCTCCTGAAAATTCAGGAGAGAGATTTGGCAGCCGCAGCATCATCGACACGAAAGCCCGTATTTCTCGTCATTGGCGCAGGAGCGGGCATTGGAGGCCACGTCGCTGCTCGCTTCGCAGCGGGCGGCTATCATGCGGTGCTCGCGCGGCGCTCTGATGAAGCGGGTCTGGCAAAGGTAGTAGCGGGTATCGAAACAGCGGGCGGCAGTGCGTCTGGCGTGCTGCTTAACGCTGCCGATGATGGCTCAATTGAAAATCTGGTCGAGCGCGTTGAGCGTGATACCGGCCCGATTGAATGCGCGCTCTACAATCTGGGCGCGCAGATCGGAAACCGGGCGCTTGCCGATACCCCGCACCGCACATTTGAGCTGGGCTGGCGCCTGGGCACATTTGGCTTGTTCAGGCTTGCCCACGCGGTGTTCCCAGCCATGGCGGAACGCGGAAAAGGCTCCCTTCTCGTCACCTCAGCAACAGCAGCCGTGCGCGGCAATGCCGGACAGCACAGCCATGCCGCAGCGATGGCTGGACGGCGGATGCTATGCCAGACATTAAACGCAGAGTTCGGTCCACAAGGTATTCACGTCGCTCACGTCGTGGTCGATGGTTCGGTTGATGCGCCTGACACTTTGGGCAAAATGCTGGGCGATAGTTTCGAGGGCTATAAAGCCTCAAAAGGTGAGGATGGGGTGATCAAGCCGGCTGCGCTCGCGGAGACCTATTGGCACCTGGCGCAGCAGCCCAAGAACTGCTGGACGCACGAGATTGACGCACGGCCTTGGACGGACACCCCATGGTGGAACGACAATCCGATTGCGGCAATTGACCGGAAGTAAGCGGCTTACCGCAGCTTCTCGAAAACAATGCCTTCCGCTAGCGCTGCGGACACCAAAGCGCTGGTGACTTGGCCTTCGCTGTCACGCTGGAAAACAACTTCCTGAAGGCCCGAACCAGGGCCTGTGAAGGTATCCAAGGTGAATGCTGACAACGCAATTGGGGGCAATCGCAAATGAAAGGCGGTGAGCGTGCCGTCGACAACACGCAATTCATAGCGCGTCTGCAATTCCTCGCTGAAGAACATCCCGCTGAATTCCTCTAAGTTCAGCGTCTCTGGATCGACCGGTGTTATGGCTGTTTTGTGGGCCGTCAATTCACCGTTCAAGCCAATCACATATTTGAGCTCCTGCGCTTGCTCACCAGGTTCATTATCGAATCTGATCGAAAGTTGGCTCGCAGTGTTCAAGACGAATTCGCCTTTGCCCGATTGGGCAAGTGTCAATTGCTGGCCGGTCCCATAGGGCGAGAACTGCAATTTGCCTTCGGCGCTTGAGATATCGAACACCGCTCCGGGAAAGAGTTCATATTGGCCTGCATAACTATCCAGCTCGCGTTGCGTCGCCTCGCTCCATTCCGGTTCCGCTGCTTTCTCAAAGTCGGGATTATCGGCCAAGTAGATATCTGCGAGCGCGAAAGCGGTCCCGGCGGCGTCGAAATCACCACGGTTGCTGAGCAAAGCGACCGTGAAGTTTGCCTCGGGCACGCGCAAAAGGAACGACCGAAACCCAGCAATGCGACCGCCGTGTGACCATGTTTCAAAGCCGCCATACATCCGCGATTCCTGTCCGCGCGACAGCAGCGATACCTCTCCATCTGAGGTTACGCCGCGCTGCTCCATCAGGGCGAAAACGCGCTCATTGCCGACAGTCATCAGTTTGAAGTTTGCCGACCATTTCATCAGATCGGCGATCGTCGTGATCACCCCTGTGGAGCCAACAATCTCTCGATTAAGAATGCTCTTTGTGATCCCTCTGCGAGACACGTTGTAGGAGTTTGCGACGTTGGGTACCAATGACGACCGTTTGGTCTGGACCACCGTATTGTCCATGCCAAGCGGCGTGAATATCGTCTGCTCTAGATGGGCATCAAACGCTTGGTCAGACACTTTCTCGACGATCTTCGCCAGCAGGGCATAGCCGGTATTGCTGTATTCGATTTGTTCTGCTGGTAAGAAATTGAGCCCTCGCTGGCGCGCGATCATCGAATATTGCTGTTGCTGGGTAACGATGTCGTCTTCGAGCCAACCAGCCATCAACAGCAATGTACCGACTTCTCGCAGGCCGCTTGTGTGATCCAGCAACTGTGCAACCGATATCTTCTCCGGCAATGCGCTCAGCTCTGGCAATATCTCGCGGACATCATCTTCGAGGCTAAGTTTGCCCTGATCAACAAGAATTGAGATCGCAAATGCGGTAAATTGCTTTGACAGAGATGCAGCGTGAAACGCGGTCTGGTTTGAGATAGGAATACTGTGCTCTAAATCAGCGGCTCCATATCCCTTTTGAAACACTGTCTCGCCATCGGCAACGATGGCCACCGCCAAACCAGGGCCTGCAGGATCGTCCCACTTTGCTAGCAGTTCCCTCGCCGCGTCTCCTTTAGTCGAAGTCTCAGCGACTTCTTGGGCCTGAGCCGTGGGCGGTGATCCCAAATGCAAGCCAGTAGCGATAAGCCCACAAAACACCCATCCGATAAACCGCATACTCTACCCCTTCCACGTCCGGCGTTCTTCGGCCTGACGCAGCACTTCGTAACTGACTTGGATTGCCTGAAACTGCTTGGCTGCCTCTTCATCGCCGGGCATCACATCAGGATGCACGAGCTTGGCCTTGGCGCGGTAGGCTTTCTTGATCGCTGTAAAGTCCACATCCGCGTCCAGCCCCAACACTTCGAGCGCGCGCATTTCATCGTCCGATCGGCTGCCATCTCCAGAACCGGTCCAGCCGTAATGCGATGCCTCAGCATAGCCGGAGTTTTCGCGCTGCTCATCTTTGGCGCGCTTGGCTTTTTCCTCTTTGTCGAGCCCTTCGAAATAGTCCCAGCCTTTATTATATTCCGCTGCGTGTTTTTGGCAGAAGTGCCAACGATCAGGGCTGTTGGGCGATTTGGGCGCAGGGCACAGGCCGGGTTCACCGCAGCCATGCCTGTCACACTCACGCTGCGTCACAGCCTCGCGCGAGGAATCGTAGGAACGCCAGCGCGGAAAGCCCCAATCATTGGATCGGCGCGGCTTAGGCATGATTACACAGGTGAATTGCAGTTGGTCGGATAAACATCGGCCCTAGTCTAGGGATGCTGGAGCGCAATTGGAAGATGTGGGAACCAGTTGCAATGTGAAATGTTGCATTGCAATGAAGCGTTCATCATTTGACGCTAATTGCCTGCCGCACTTGAATTTTTATAGAGGTCACAATGAGCCCGCAACTCGCCATTTCCAGCGCCTTTTCAGTTTTCGCATTGGCTGCGCTGTGCGTGGTCGGCGTAAGCGGGACTGATCGCGGATCATTCGCGCAGACGCCGTTGGCGGTGCAGGCCGAAATACCAAGCCTTTCGGCTGTCGATCTCGACCTGCTGCCCTAGGTTTTCGGTTTAGTTGATAACGATGCTGGCAGCGCGGCGGTTTTGCGCCCACGCACTCTCATTCGATCCCAATGCAATCGGACGTTCCTTACCAAAGCTGACAGTGGTGATGCGGCTGGCCGGGATGCCCAGACTAACCAGATAATTCTTAGCTGAATTGGCCCGACGTTCGCCCAACGCTAGGTTGTATTCGCGCGTGCCGCGCTCATCGGCGTGGCCTTCAATCGTAATGCGAACCTGCGAATATTGGCCGAGATATTGCGCCTGAGTCTGCAGAACCGTCGCATCCTGGCTGTCAATGTTGAACCGGTCAGTATCGAAATAGACAACCGTGTTGCTCGCACCGATCGTGCTCTCAAAATGAGCCTGCGTGCCGGGACCGGCCACTGATGCTGTAGGAGCGGTTGATGTAGTCGCAGGAGCAACCGTTGCCGCCGGTGTTGGTGGCAGGTCTTCGGGCGCTTCTTTCGCGCAAGCGGCCAGTACGCTGGCTGATGATAACAGCGCAATTGCCGCAATCTTGCTTGATGAACGGCCAGTGGTGTCATTGGTTGGGATAGTCATGGCAAATCCTCTCTTGAATGTGACCAGCTTGGAAAAGCCAATCAGGGTAAACAATCGCATCAGTCCCGGATTGGGCCCCATGCAGGGTCAGAAGCATCCACCGGTGTGCGCAGACGGCGTTCGTTGCGTCCGGTTAGATCGACCTGATGCAAACCAGACCGACCAGAATTGCGCGCTGTTCGGAAGAATTGAATGATCCGTCCATTCGGCGCCCACGTCGGAGCTTCATCTTGCCATCCGTTCGTCAGCACCCGAAGGTTACGCCCCGCTGGCGTCATGACAGCAATATTAAAGTCGCCCGCGATCCGTGTGAAAGCAATTTGATCGCCGCGCGGGCTCCATTCAGGCGTCGCGCAGCGGCCGCCAAAGAAGGTAATACGCCGCTGGTTCGATCCATCAGCATCCATCACATAACATTGCTGAGAGCCCGAACGATCGCTTTCAAACACGATCTGGCGGCCATCGGGTGAATATGATCCACCGATGTCGATCCCCGGCGTATTGGTCAGCCGCACGCTGCGCCCCCCATTTGCAGGCACGCGGTAGACATCAGTGTTACCGCCCACAGCCATTGAATACAGTATGCTGCGGCCATCGGGTGACCAACGCGGCGCAAAGGTTGGGTTGCCAGTATCTGCCACCAATGTCTGCTTGCCCGTGCCAATGTCATAAACATAGATACGCGGGTTGCCATCGACATAAGACAGGTAAAGCAGCTGTTTGTAATCAGGCGAATATCGCGGCGTCAGCGCGGTGGCGCTGCCCAATGTCAAAAAGCGGTGGTTTGCCCCGTCGCTGTCCATAATCGCGAGCCGCTTAACCCGGTTATCTTTGGGGCCTGTTTCAGCGATATAGGCGATGCGGCTGTCAAAGAACGGACTTTCCCCGGTCAAGCGCGCATAGATGAGGTCAGAGCATTTGTGCGCCGCGCGCCGCCAATCAGCCGGGCGAACGACCCATCCTTTGCGCTCCAGCTCATCCTGCAAAGCAACGTCATAGAGATAGCATCCGACCGTTAGCTGGCCATCAGCGCCCGCATTCACGAAGCCATGCACCAGCATTTCTGCACCGCGCCCGCTCCAACTGCCCCATGAGGGCGCTCTGATCTGCGGAAAGCTAGGCTTGGGTAGAGCATCGGGGCCCGTCGGCTTGAAGATGCCATTGTTGCGCAAGTTGGCGGTGATAACGCGGGCAATTTCCTGGCCCAGTGCCGCTGTGCCATCGGCATTGGCCGCTGTCTGGCGATCACGTTCGGTTGCGAAGGCGGGAATGGCAATGCCTAGGTCATCCCAATCACTCTCGTCGGTTACGGAACCGGTCAAACCACCTTCTTCGCTGGCGGTTTCTTCAAAAACTGTTTCGACGGCGCCGCCTTCACCAACGGGCTCACCCAAATCCTCGTTTTGGGCAGCGGCGGGCGCTGCCAGCAACGCCAGCGTCAATAGAGTCAAGGGGCGGGGTAAAGTGAATTTCATTATCAAAGCCTTCTGTCGAAACGCCATGCCGAAATGGTTTTCCAGCCGTTGTAATACTGTTCGGGAAGATCGAAAGGTGCTGCAAGCTGAATCGCTCTAATCACGCGTTCGCAATGCAGGTTTGCCTGTGGCCGGTTAGAAGCCGTGATGCTGCTTTCCGTTGTGTTGCAGCGGGGCCTACCGTTTAGCGAGCCGTCCGGATTGAGCCGCCAAGACGCCACCGAAACCAGTTTTTCAGCGTCAACGCCCTGCGGCGCTGTCCAGTGCGGGCGCAATTGCCGGGTAATAGCAGAACGCAAGCTGGCCTGCGCACTCGCGCCGATTTGTGACGCGGGAATGCGCGTATCATCTGTGTTGGTTGAATTGCCTGCACCGGGCAGAAAATCATCACCGATTCTGCCTCCACCGCGCGGTGTGGGAGCGGCGGTGGGCCGTGATGTAGGACGCGAAGTTGGTCTGCTAGTTGGGCGTGATGTTGGACGGGAAGTTGGGCGGGAGGTCGGTCGCGCTGTCGGCCTAGAGGTGGGCTGAACGTCAGGCGCCGCCCGATTGTTATCGGGCTGAACATCGGGCTGCTGCTGGGGCGGCGCGATCTCATCCGAAATCTCCGGCGCAATCGCTGCTCGGCTTTCCGCCACCGGATCAGGCGCAGTCGATTCCAGACTGACCTCGCTCGCGAGGCTCACCGTCATACGTTCAGGGATCGCGACCAGCTCATCGCGCACAGGCTGAAGCAAGAGCAGCGCGACCACGCCAACATGCAGCGCCAGCGCAACGATCAGACCGATACGCTCTTCGCCGCGAAAACCGGCAGGCTGGATCACTTGCTCGCTCATCACTCCTCGGCGCTATGGCGGCGTAACTGAACCGCTGGTGACCAGCGAGATTGATGAAAAGCCAGCGCGGTTCAATTCACCCATCACAGCCATCACTCTGCCGTAATCAAGCGCGCGATCACCGCGCAGCACAATTTGCGGCTGCTGGCCATCACCGCCGCGATCAATCCGCGCCAGCGCCTCTGGGAAAGCGCCCGGCTCCACCGCAGCATCGTCAATGTAGATAACGCCATTGCCATCGACCGACACGGTGATCTGCTCAGGCGTTTGCTCGATCGGATTGGCGCGGCTTTCCGGCAGCTCAATCGGCACACCAGAGGCGAGCAAAGGCGCCGTCACCATAAAGATGATAAGCAGCACCAGCATCACATCGACAAAAGGCGTGACGTTGATCTCCGCCATCGGCGCGCGGCGCGAACGGCGTGATCTGCCGCGGGAAGGCATCGACATTGCCATTATACTTTATCCAACTCGCGGCTGAGCCCAGCATGGAAGCGGTCAGCAAAGCGCTGCAAGCGCGCCTCAAACCGGTTCACTCGGCTACTAAAGCGGTTGTAAGCAATCACTGCTGGGATCGCAGCGAACAGGCCAATTGCCGTCGCGAACAGAGCCTCAGAAATGCCCGGTGCAACCACCGCGAGAGAGCTGCTTTCCTGCGCGCCAATCTGGAAAAAGCTGTTCATGATGCCCCACACCGTACCGAACAGGCCGACAAACGGTGCGACTGATCCAGTCGTCGCGAGGAAACCGAGTCTCTCTGCCAGCTCGTCCGCTTCATATGCAACCTGACTTTCCATCGCGGAACTGATTCGCTGACGGGCTGCATCCTTATCCAGGGATGCCGCTTTGGTTGACGCTTTCCATTCGCGCAGGCCCTTTGCGGCGACACGAGCCGAGGCGACCTCCTTCTGCGAACGCTTACCCAACACCGCTTCGTGGTCCGTTGTATCAAAGAAATCCTCTTCATATCCACGGGCCTTGCGCTCCATTCCGCCGATCCTCAGGCTGAACGAAATTATGATCATCCATACCCAGATACTGGCGAGCAGCAGGCCCGCCATCACCAATTGCACCACGATATCTGCGTCTAAAAACAGCTCAACCGGATCAAGCCGGGTCGGCGCAGCAGCAGCAAGGATTGAAAGCATAGTCATTTCGTCTCGGGTTCCATAAATGAAGTGAAGGCTGCGCGCCAATCAGCAGGTTGCCGCCGTGGTCGCCCTTCGAGAGTGATAAAACCGACGCGCAATTGCGCGTCCACCAGAATTTCGTCGCCGCGCCGCGCCACTTGATGCATCCGGCAACTGGCCGCGCCAAGCTCTGTACATGTCGTCACAATCACAACGTCATCGTCGAGCCGCGCAGGGCGCAGATATTTGAGATTGATTTCAGAGACAGCATAAGCGCCCTCACCCGCCTCAATCGCCCCGCGCTGATCAATTTTCAGCAACCGTAACAAATCGGAGCGGGCGCGCTCAAACCACCGCAGATAGTTAGCATGATAGGTAATGCCGGACAGATCGGTGTCCTCGTAATAGACGCGCACGGCATAAAGATGCCGCATGCCGTCGATAATTCCACCGGGAGGAGTAGGGTTAACCATCGCATGTCACCTAACCCAGCACGGATTCGCTGGGAAGAGTGCATTGCTATGCGGCAGATGAACGGCGATGAAACGAATCTGGCTTGCGGTCAGCTGCGGTCAGTTGCGCCTATCTGTTCAAGATCATCGGTCCCAAAGGCTGCCCGCCAAAGATGTGCACGTGCAGATGCGGCACTTCTTGCCCGCCATGCGCGCCAATATTCGCAAGCAAGCGATACCCCGGCTCAACCAGCCCCTTTGCCCGCGCCACTTCGCCAACCGCGCGCACAAAACCGCCGATTTCGGCATCCGACGCTTTGGCAGAAAAATCATCCCAGCTGACATAACGTCCTTTAGGGATCACCAAAGCATGCACTTCGGCTTGCGGATTGATGTCTTCGAACGCGAAGGCGAAGTCGTCTTCGTAAACCGTGTTCGATGGGATCTCGCCGCGCAGGATTTTCGCGAAAATGTTGTCGTCGTCATACGGCAAGGTCGCGTCGATCGGCATTATGCGTCTCCTCGAGAGGCTTTTTCATCAAGGCCCGACAGCCCTTCGCGCCGGTCCAGTTCGGCAAGCACATGATCTAGCGAAACACCCTTTGCGTTCAGCAGAACCAGCAAGTGAAAAAGCAAGTCCGCGCTTTCACCCACCAATTCCTCATTGCTGCCTGAAACAGCCGCGATCACCGCTTCGGTTGCTTCCTCGCCCAGCTTTTGTGCGATTTTTGGCAAACCTTTGGCGTTGAGTTTGGCGACATAGCTTGTGTCAGGAGAGGCGTCGCGGCGCGCGGCAATGGTCTGCTCCAAGCGCCCAAGGGTGTCGGTGTGTGTGCTCATGCCTGTCCTTTCTCTCAAACGCCGCGCGCAGGCAAGCCGGCGGCTCTGAGCGCCTCGTGCGCCTCAGAAATGGTGTGCGTGCCGAAATGGAAGATGCTGGCGGCCAGCACCGCGCTCGCATGGCCTTTGCTGACACCATCGACCAGGTGATCGAGTGTGCCGACGCCGCCGCTGGCGATCACGGGCACGCTGACTGCATCGGCGATGGTCCGGGTGAGCTCCAGATCGTAACCCGCCTGTGTCCCGTCGCCATCCATGCTGGTGACGAGCAATTCGCCTGCACCAAGGGCTGCAACCTGCTTGGCATAGTCTACCGCATTGATCCCGGTCGGCTTGCGCCCGCCATGGGTGAAGATTTCCCACTGCGGCACGGCTTCACCCACGGGTAAGATCACGCGGCGCGCATCAACGCTGGCGACGACACATTGGCTGCCGAACTTCTCAGCAATTTCGCGCACCAGCTCTGGGCGGGCCACTGCCGCGGAATTGATTGCGACCTTGTCTGCGCCTGCCAGCAGCAATTCGCGAGCATCCTCTACACTGCGCACCCCGCCGCCCACGGTCAGCGGCATAAAACACACCTGCGCCGTGCGGCGCACCATATCGAGCAGAGTGCCGCGCCCTTCGTGGCTGGCGGAAATGTCGAGAAAACACAGCTCATCCGCGCCCGCCGCGTCATAGGCGCGTGCTTGCTCAACAGGATCGCCAGCGTCTTTGAGATCGACGAAATTGACGCCTTTGACAACGCGGCCATCGGCCACATCAAGGCAAGGTATGACGCGGATGCGGACGGTCATCTTTGTGTTCCGCAAGCGCATCCGCGCTCGCGATCTCCTCGCAACTTAGGGGCAAGTCCGCGTCGCTGCGGAAGGCCACTTGACCTAGCGGTCGCTGACGCGGCCGTCTGATGCAATCCATGGCTGAGTAGAAACATCATCCCCGCGCCTACGTTCTTTGGGCCATCGCGATGGCTGCTGCCAGGTCGAGCTTGCCTTCATACAAGGCGCGGCCCGTAATCACGCCTTCGATGCCTTCTTTTGCGTGCAGCGAGAGCACGTGAATGTCGTCCAAGCCCTTCACCCCGCCGCTGGCGATGACGGGAATATCGACCTGCCGCGCGAGCTCCAGCGTCGCATCAATGTTCGCGCCTTTCAGCAAACCATCGCGGCCAATGTCAGTGAACAGCAGGCTAGCGACGCCCGCGTCCTCGAACCGGCGGGCAAGGTCGACCACCGGCACATCGGACACGTCCGACCAACCCTCGGTCGCGACCATGCCGTCTTTGGCGTCAACGGCGACGACAATGCCGCCCTCCCATTCCTTCGCCATCTCTTTGACGAATTCTGGGTTCTTTAGCGCGGCTGATCCCATCACCACGCGGCTCACACCAAGCTTGAACCAGCCCTCAACGCCCGCCGCATCGCGGATGCCCCCGCCCAATTGCACATGGCCGGGAAAGGCAGCGATGATGGCTTCCACAGCCTCGCGGTTCTCGGTCCGCCCCGCAAAACTGCCGTCGAGATCGACAACATGCAGATATTCAGCGCCGCTTTCCGCAAAAAGAGTGGCCTGCGCTGCCGGATTGTCACCATAGACGGTGGCGCGGTCCATATCGCCCTCTGCCAGCCGCACGACTTCGCCGTTTTTGAGGTCAATGGCGGGGAAGATGATCATGAAGGGTTCCAAGTTAGAAAGCGCGCCAAAGTCTCAAGCCCGTAAGCTTGGCTCTTTTCCGGGTGGTATTGCACGCCCAGAATATTGTCCTTGGCCACCGCCGCGACCAATCCCTCCCCATGGTCCGTCATAGCGGCAACATGATGCGGATCATCGACAGAAAAGTGATAGGAATGGAGGAAATACGCCTCGCCCTCCTCCACCACAAAATGGTCCCGCGCATGCGGCATCAACGCGACATCATTCCAGCCCATATGCGGGATTTTGATCGCCGGGTCGCTAGGCTCGATCAGGTGGACTTCACCCGGTATCCAGCCAAGGCCGGGGGTGATGCCGTGTTCCAGACCTTGGGTGGCAAGCAATTGCATTCCCACACAAATACCAAGGAATGGCGCGCCGCCCACATGCACCCGCTCGGTCATCGCTTCGACCATGCCAGAAATTGATTTCAACCCCTCGGCACACGCCTTGAACGACCCGACACCGGGCAGCACGATCCGGTCGGCCGCGCGCACCACATTGGGATCGGCAGTCACTTCAACTGACGCACCAACCGCTTTCAGCGCATTGTGAACGGAATGAAGATTGCCCGCGCCATAATCAATCAGCGCGACTTTTTCGGTCGGCATCACGATGCCTCCCTATTTCCGCACGCCATCCGGCGCGCGATATCCTCGCTCATGCGATTGAAAATCGCGTCGCTGCGGGCGGGCGGGCGCCCTTGCGGTTGCTTCGCAGCCGAAACCCCGCCTTTACCCACCAAGCTGCCCCTTGGTGCTTGGTATAGCGCCAGCTTTGCGCGGGTCTTGTTCCACGGCAATTCGCATTGCGCGGGCGAAGCCTTTGTAAATACTCTCGCAAATGTGGTGATTGTTTTCGCCGTAAAGCAGCTCAATATGCAAAGTGATGCCCGCCGACTGCGCGATGGACTCGAACCAATGCCGGATCAGTTCAGTGTCCCATTCGCCTAGCTTTTCCTGACTGAACTGTGCATTCCACACACAATATGGCCGCCCCGAAATGTCGAGCGCCACGCGCGCCAGCGTCTCATCCATCGGCGAATACGCGCTGCCATAGCGGCCAATTCCGGCTTTATCGCCTAGCGCATCTGACAGCGCCTGACCCAGAGCAATCGCGCTGTCCTCTGTCGTGTGATGTTGATCGACATGCAGATCGCCGCGCACTTTCATGCTCACATCGATCAGCGAATGTTTGGAAAATTGCTCCACCATGTGATCAAGAAAGCCGATGCCGGTCGACACGTCATACGTGCCCGTTCCGTCAAGATTGACCGCAATCGCAATCTCGGTTTCTGCTGTGTTTCGCTCGACTGAGCCGGTTCGCATTTCTGTCTGCATAATGCCGTGGGCTATAGGCTGAAAGCGGCGCGGCGCAAGCATATCGGGCGTAACTCATCGCACGAACACGCAAAACGCTTGACCCGCGCGGCCAGCCTCGCCACCTTCATTCTCGAAATGAGCGAAGACACACCAGATAGCATGATCCCGTATGACGAGATCGTTCAAGAGGCGCTGCGCGCCGTGGTCGGCCGTGTGCTGGGCGAAATCGTGGCTGGCGGCAGTGAACTGCCTGGCACGCATCACTTTTACATCACGTTCAAAACTGGTGCAGCCGGGGTTTCGATCCCTCAGCACCTTCGCGAACGCTTTCCGGATGAGATGACAATCGTTTTGCAGAACAAGTTCTGGGAACTTGAAGTGCGCGATGACGGCTTTTCTGTCGGCCTATCGTTCAATCAAATCCCCGCCAAATTGTCCGTGCCCTATGCCGCGATAACGGCCTTTGTGGACCCTGCGGTGGATTTCGGACTGCAATTTCAAGCGACTGTCGCAGATATGGCGCCTGAAGAGCATGAGGATGCCGAAAACGACGCCGCGGAAGGCAGCGAAGAAGAGGCAATTGAGGGCGCAGATGACGGCTCGAACGTGGTTACTGTTGATTTTGGCCGCAAGAAATAGCCCATTTGCTTGCGCAAACGCGGACACTTAAGCGCCTTCAAGCATTGATACAGTGATGACCAAACCGGACACCCCGCAATCAGACCTTGTTCCGCTGGACGATTCCCAGACCTCAGCAAACTCGCGTGACAGCATGGTCGGGCCCAGCACCAACCCGGCGACCAATCTGCTGATCGCAGATGTGGTTTTGCGCGGCGCATCGTCGCTGTTTCGCAAGCGGGTAGAGAAAGGCATGGTCAAAACCAGCCCTGACGAAGCCGAAGCCCGCGACATTCTGGACGGGCGCGGGATCATGACAACGCTTGCGCTGTATGGCGTCAGCAAACTCGCCACTCGGTCACCTGTCGGCCTAGGATTGGTTGCAGGCGGATTGGTGCTGAAGACATTGTACGATCGCGGCAAATCGGTTGAGAAGTCGAAAAAGGCCGCTGGCAAAGACTAAGGCCGGCAGGCAAATGCCCGCACATTTTTTGAGCCGGCCAAGACCATCCCACTTGATTTCCGTTCACGCTTTGCGGCATCGGGCGATATGGGAAACGACATAACGCATTCTGAGACTGAAACCGGCACGCTTAATCGGCGCGGCCTGATGTTTATCCTGTCTTCGCCATCAGGCGCCGGCAAAACCACCCTTTCGCAAATGCTGCTGAAGGCTGATGATGAGATTGCTCTATCCGTCTCGGCCACCACGCGCCCGCCGCGGCCTGGCGAAACAGACGGGGTGGATTATCACTTTGTCTCCGATGCACAATTCGACCAGATGGTCGAAGAGGACGACTTTTACGAATGGGCGCACGTCTTCGATCACCGTTATGGCACGCCCAAGGGCATGATCCGTAACGCTCTGAAAGAAGGACAAGACTTCCTTTTCGACATCGACTGGCAGGGAACACAGCAGCTTTATCAAAAAGATCAGCAGGACGCAGTGAGTGTCTTCATCCTGCCGCCTAGCCTCGCCGCCCTGCGACAGCGGCTAGAATCGCGGGCCACCGATAGCGGCGATGTAATCGACGGGCGGATGGAGCGCGCGCGAGCGGAAATCAGCCATTGGGCTGAATATGACTATGTCGTGATCAATGATGACCGCGAGAGCTGCTTCGCAAAAGTGCGCGAGATCTTGCACGCAGAGCGGATGCGCCGCACGCGCCAAACCGGGCTGATCCCGTTTGTGCGCGAATTGATGGGCTAAGTTCAGGCCCTAGGTCGTTTCGCGGTCTTCCAGCTGATCCAGCAATTCTTGCAGCTGTTCATCAATAATCGCGCCGCTATCCCCGCCGCCATAATTAAGCGCGCCGCTGGAAAATGTGGTGCCAAACGTTTCACCCAGCCGGTGAGTTTGCAGCACGCCTGAGGCAAAATCACGAGTGCTGAGTGTATCCAGCGGATGGATGAATGCGGCCCAGACCAAGTTTTGCGCAACGGCATAGCGCGCGTCTAATGCAGTATCGAAATTGGCCTGCATCAGGCGTTGCAGGCTCCCTTCTGGCAGCAATTCAATCGGAGCGATGGGCGAAATCACGCGCATCCGGCCTTGGCTCGTATCCGTCACCACCAAAATCGTACGTTCTTCGATTGATAATTGCCAGCTGTTGCCCGTGCGTTCCGCATCGCCATCCAGCGCGCGGATCACTGCGTCCATCTCTTCCAACGTGGCCTGCATTTCCTCGCTCAGCTCCTGTTCCGGCGCTGGCGCAGCATCGGCCTGCGGAGCTACCGGGGCCTCATTCTCGGCTTCTACAGCCAAATCGCTGAAATCGTCGAGAGCCGGCGCAGTGTCAGCTTGCTGTGCATCCGCGTTGGGGATGGCGGCAATACCAAGGCCAAAGAACACCGCCAGCGAGGCGGCTTGCAGGAGCTGAAAGTGGCGCTTGGTCTTTTGCATGGGGAGTATCCTTTGACGCGGTGGGTCTCTCGATTACTTTCGAGAGCCGCGCGCCAAAGGTTACAGTTTCAGTCTAAAAGCTGGGGCCGCTTCAAACCCCAGATCACTATCAGCCCGCTGGATCAACAAAATTACCTGCGCCGATGTTCGCGTTGACCACGCCGCCATCAATCGCCAGCGTCGTGCCGACCACATAATCGCCAGCACGGCTAAGCAGGTAGATCGCGCCTGCCGCCATATCTTCGGTCACGCCAACCCGCTTTGAAGGAATGCCCTTCTTGACCATGTCCTCATTGTCGCGCGCTGCGCGGTTCATCGCGCTTGGGAAAGCGCCTGGACCGATGCCGTTGACGATGATGTTATCGCCGACCAGCTCAGCCGCCATCCGCCGGGTAAGGTGGATCAGACCGGCCTTGGACGCTTGATAGGGATAAGTCGGCCACGGGTTCGACTTCATCCCATCAATCGATGCGATCATCAGCACCTTCGCCGGACGTTCAGCCGTGCCAGCCGCTTTTAGCAGTGGGTGCAGTTTTTGCGTGAGGAAGAACGGGGTCTTCACATTCAGATCCATCGTGCGGTCCCAGCCCGCCTCGCTAAACTCAGTGAATGGCTCACCCCAGGCCGCGCCTGCGTTATTGACCAACAGATCAAGCTTGTCTTCGCGAGAGGAGAGTTCATCTGCGAGCTGCCTTATACCGTCCATCTGGCTAAGATCACCGACCAAACCGATGACTTTTTCGCCCAGTTCAGCAGCGGTTTCATCGACCTGCTCTTTCTTGCGAGCGACGATGTAGACCCGTTCTGCGCCCGCTTCCAGCAGACCTTCGACGATCATCTTGCCGATGCCGCGGCTGCCGCCTGTTACGAGGGCCACGCGGCCCTGCAGGCCGAACAATTCATTGAGGTTCATCATTGTGTCTCTCCTAAATCAATAACCGCTCATCTCGGCAACGCGGCCAGCGTGGTAGTACGCATCACCCAAAAATTCACCCAGCGCGCGGTCGCGCTTCATATACAGGCCAATGTCATATTCGTCGGTCATGCCGACGCCGCCGTGCATTTGCACACCTTCGCGCACTGCAAGACCTGCGGTTTTGGCGACTTTGGCCTTAGCAACAGAAGCCATCAGATCGGCCTTCTCACTGTCGCCATCAAACAATTGCTGCGCTTTGAATACGGCGGCACGGGCAATTTCAACCTCTGAATAGAGGTGGCTGGCGCGGTGCTGCAAAGCCTGAAATTCGCCAATCAGCTTGCCAAATTGCTTGCGCTGTTTGAGATATTCCACGGTGATATCCATCGCCCCTCGAGCAACGCCAACGCCCTCTGCCGCAGAGCCGATACGGCCCGCAGTGAGCATCGCGTTGAGAATGTCACGGCCGCCATCAACTTCGCCAATCACGGCGTCACCGTCCAGCTCTACGCCGTCAAACTTGGTGTGGGTCGCAACCGAGCTATCGACAAGGCGCACCGCGTCGTGGCTCATATTGGCGGCGTCTTTCGGAACCGCGAAAAGCGTGATGCCGTCTGCGTCATCGTCGCTGCCTGATGTGCGCGCAGCAACCACCAGCATATCGGCGCTGGCGCCTTGGATCACGAAATCCTTTTGGCCCGACAGCTTAAAGCCATTGCCAGACTTTTCAGCCCGCATGGCGATCCGTTCTGGACGGTGCTTTGAGCCTTCATCAACTGCAACGGCGAACACGCTTTTGCCTTCTATCAGGCCTGGCAGATAGCGACCGCGCAAATCATCGCTGCCCGATTTAAGCGCGGTTGCCGCCAGCACAGAGCTGGTCAGAAACGGCGATGGTGTAAGGTTGCGGCCAATTTCTTCGAGCACAATGCCAGCTTCGACATGGCCCATTGCCATGCCGCCATCCTCTTCAGAAACGAGAATGCCGGTGAAGCCCATTTCAGCAAATTGCTCCCACAGGGCATGGCCAAAGCCATCGGGACAATCGCGGTCTCGCCAGTGGCGCAGCTGTTTTTCTATGCTGCCTTGTTCAGCCATGAACTGGGCGGCGCTATCAGCCAACATTGTCTGATCGTCATCGTGGTAAAGGGGCATGGTCCCTTGGTCCTCTCATACGTTTTATTTGTGAGGCCGCCTGCGTTCTATGCGCAAGCGGCCCGGTAGTGCTGTGCCAGCCAGATTATGATCCGGGCAGGTCGAGAATGCGCTTGGAAATCACGTTGAGCATAACTTCCGATGTGCCGCCCTCAATTGAGTTCGCTTTGGTGCGCAGCCAATTGCGCGATGGTTTACCGCCATTCGTCTCTTCGCTTTCCCATTCGAGGCTGCGCGATCCGCCAGCTGACATCATCAATTCGTGACGTCGCTTGTTGAGCTCAGTCCCGGCGTATTTCATCATGTTGGGCTGCGCAGGGTGCGCCTTGCCAACTTTGACTTCATCCAGAAACTTCTCGCCCATCGCGCCGTAAGCCAGCGCATCGACATCAAACATCGCCAGTTCTGCGCGCAGCACCGGATCAAGCTCACCAGCGTGGCGCTTCATCGCCGCGCCAATGGTTCCGGTGTTGCCGCCGTCGGCGCCTGAAATCATCTCGCGCTCATGACCCAGCAGATATTTCGCCACATCCCAGCCGCGATTGATCTCTCCAACATAGGCCGGAATGCCCTCGCCATAACTCTTGGGCACCTTCACATCGTCCATGAAGGTTTCGCAGAAAGGCGAGCTGCCACTGATCAGCTTGATCGGCTTGGTTGCGCAGCCTTCGCTCTCCATGTCGAAAAGCATGAAGGTGATGCCTTGATACTTATTTTCTTTGTCAGTGCGCACGAGGCAGAAAATCCAATCGGCCTGATCAGCGTATGAGGTCCAAACCTTTTGACCGTTGACGACCCAGTGATCGCCTTTGTCTTCGCCAAAGGTTTGCAGACTGACGAGGTCTGAACCGCTGCCAGGCTCTGAATAACCTTGGCACCAGCGGATTTCACCGCGCGCGATCTCGCCCAAGAAATGCTTCTTCTGTTCTTCCGTACCAAAATGCAGCAGCGCCGGACCAAGCATCCAGATGCCAAATGAGCTAAGCGGCGGACGTGCATTGATACGGCTCATTTCTTGGCGCAACACTTTGGCTTCTGCCGGGGCAAGGCCTGCGCCGCCATATTCCTTAGGCCAGGCAGGCACGGTGTATCCCTTCGCAAGGCAGGCGTCGAACCACGCTTTTTGCGCGTCATTCTTGAAGGTCGCGCGGCGGCCACCCCAGTAAATGTCGCTCTCATCACGAACGGGCTTGCGCATCTCAGCTGGGCAATTCGCCTCCAGCCATTCACGCGTCTCGCTGCGGAATTGTTCTAGATCGGACATGTCGCCGGCTCTCCTCTCAATTAGGCTCCCACTTGACGCTTACGTTATGGTCATTTGGGGCAAGGCTGCAAGCGCTGAAATTCAGGTTATAGCATGCCGTAGCGTCAACCAGTTTCCATTGACGCGAACAGCGCTTTGCTTACGCTTGCGTCAAGAGTTTGGGAGAGCTTTAGTGATCAGATTCGCGCAATTTGCAGATACGGCGGGGCTTGCTGGATGAGTCTCCTTCAAGGCAAGCTACCGTTAAAGTTAAAGCTGATTCATGGCTTTGGGGCGGTCGCATTTGGGGTCAAAGACACCGGCTTTCAGTTTTTCCTATTATTTTTCTATAGCCAAGTGATGGGGATGGATGCGGGCCTGGTCAGCCTAGCATTGCTCTGCGCGCTGCTGATCGATGCGGTGATTGATCCGATCCTCGGCAACCTTTCTGACCGCACTTACACCAAATGGGGCAGGCGCCTGCCGTGGCTTTACGCCGCCCCCGTCCCACTAGCCTTTGCATGGGTGATGATGTGGTCCCCGCCTGGCGGAGAAGCACCGACCTTCTTGGGTTTGCTCGGTATTGCGGTCGTTGTTCGCGTGCTGCTTTCTGCTTGCGAGGTACCCTCCATCTCCCTGCTGCCCGAAATCACTAGCGATTATGATGAGCGGACGACCCTGTTCCGGTTTCGTTATATTTCTGGCTGGCTTGGTGGGATCTTGATGATGGTGCTCGCATACACCGTGTTCATGACCGGCGAGGATGGCCTGCTAAACAGGGAAGGGTACAGAGCTTGGGCCGTAACTGGCGGATGTCTGATCGTCCTGTCAGTCATGGGTTCGGCCTGGGGTCAGCACAAACTGGTCGCGCATTTGCCCGAAACAAAACCCGCCCCTTTTACGTTCAAGGGCTGTTTCGAGGAAATATTCGAGGCATTCCGAGAACGGGCGTTTTTGATATTCGCCGCGGGCGGTCTTGCGGCCTATGTAAATCAGGGACTGACCTTCTCGCTTACCAATTATCTTACGCTGTATGTGTGGAGGCTGGATACGGCGCAAATACCATTGCTGCCCGAGGGGGTGACCGCGCTCAGCCTTTATCCGCTCGCGCTTTTCCTTTCGGCCATTCTGATGTTCTTTGTGGTCGGACCAATGCACAAACGCTTCGGGAAACCCAAAAGCGCCGCGTTATCTGCTCTTGGGACCGTACTGTTTACGGTGATCCCATATATGGCGCTTTATGCAGGGGTATGGCCGCCGCTTGATACCGCCACTTCCGGTATTGCGCTGCTACTGCTTTTGATGGCTGGCAACACGCTGGGCATTGTGGTTCTGATTTCGGCAAGCTCGATGATCGCGGAAATTGTCGAAGCCTATCTTGAACGGACAGGAAAACGAGCTGAAGGCGCGTTCTATTCAGGCAACTGGCTAATCCAGAAATGCGCGACAGGACTTGGTTTATTTCTTACTGGCCAAGTCCTGTCTTTCATCAGTTTTTCCCGCGATGCGGCCCCTGGTGAAGTGCCCGAGGCAACCATTGGTAACCTCATTCTATTCTATGTGGTGGCAACGTCCGTCCTAATGTGCATCGCCGCATTCTGGCTAGCCCGGTTCCCGATCAATCGCGCCGATCACGAAGCGCGTATCGCGGCGATGAATGAGCGAAACCAAGCAGATCGTCCAGCCGAGACGCAGGTGCCGTAACGGAACCGCATCGCCTACCCAAATGAGAGCTTGGCGCTTCAGTTGCACTCTGCCACGGTTCGCCCAACAGATTCGAAGATAGAGAGAGGAAACCCCCATGGATTTTGAGCCAACCGAACGTCAGGTCTATTGGCGCGACCGCGTGCGCGATTTCATCGAAACGCATGTTCGCCCCAATATGGATACCTACAAAGCGCAGGATGCAGAAGGTGACCGCTGGAAAGTCATCCAGATCATTGAAGACAAAAAGAAGCTGGCGAAAGACGCAGGTATTTGGAACCTCTTTATGCCGCCGCGCAATGAGGGCCACCATCACGTCGAAGAGAGTTTTGAGTTTGAAGGCCCCGGCCTCACCAACCTCGAATACGCTCTGTGCGCCGAAGAAATGGGCCGCATCGGCTGGGCAAGCGAAGTTTTCAACTGCTCTGCACCTGACACCGGCAATATGGAAGTGTTCCATCGCTACGGCACGATCGAGCAAAAGGAACAATGGCTGCGCCCGCTGATGAACGGCGAAATTCGTTCTGCCTTCCTTATGACAGAGCCTTTCACGGCCAGCTCGGATGCGACCAATATCGAAACCCGCATTGAGCGTGATGGCGACGAATATGTAATCAATGGCCGCAAGTGGTGGTCTTCGGGTCTGGGCGATCCGCGCTGCAAAGTGTCCATCGTAATGGGTAAAACTGACCCAACCGCAGGCCGTCACGCACAGCAATCAATGCTATTGATGCCTAATGATGCGCCGGGTGTGAACATAATCCGCCACCTGCCTGTGTTCGGATATGACGATGCGCCCCACGGCCATATGGAAGTCGAAATGAAGGACGTTCGCGTACCCGTTTCCAACATGCTGCTGGGCGAAGGTCGCGGATTTGAGATCGCCCAAGGGCGCCTTGGCCCAGGCCGTATCCACCACTGTATGCGCACCATTGGCGTCGCCGAAGAAGCGCTGGCGAAGATGTGTAAGCGCCTGCAAGAGCGCGAAGCCTTCGGCAAGCCGATCTATAAGCATTCGGTTTGGGAAGAGCGTGTTGCGCGCGCCCGTATTGATATCGACATGACCCGCCTGCTGTGCCTGAAAGCGGCCGACATGATGGATAAGGTTGGCAACAAATCGGCCAAGCAAGAAATCGCCATGATCAAGGTTCAGGCGCCAAACATGGCTCTGAAAATCATCGATGATGCGATCCAAGCCCATGGCGGCGGCGGCGTGTCGAACGATTATGGCCTCGCCAACGCTTACGCGCATCAGCGCACTCTGCGCCTTGCCGATGGTCCGGATGAAGTTCACGCTCGCTCCATTGCGCGCATGGAGTTTGGCAAACATGTCCCTGAAGAAGGTCCGACCGCCAACGCCTTGCGCGGCGGCGGCGGCCGGGCTGCCAACGATGCGGGCAGCGCAAGTTCGGGTGATATGGGCGCCACGCGCTAAGCAAACGGGCTAAGGGAGAGGCGAAATATGGCGAAAGCTGCCATTCTGGAAACACCGGGTCAGGGGTTGGTGATCGGTGAGATTGAACTCGCCACCCCTGCCCCGCATGAAGTCTTGATTGATACCAAGGCCTGCGGCCTGTGCCATTCAGACTTGCACTTTATTGACGGGGCTTACCCCCATGCCCTGCCCGCCATTCCGGGCCATGAAGCCGCCGGAATTGTCCGTGCTGTGGGTAGCGAAGTGCGCACCGTAAAGCCCGGCGACCATGTCGTATCCTGCCTCAGCGCATTTTGCGGAACTTGTGAGTTTTGCGTTACCGGGCGGATGGCGTTGTGCCTTGGCGCAGCGACGCGCCGCGGCAAGGGTGATGCGATGCGTATCACTCGAAATGGCGGCGAGCCTGTTAACCAGATGCTAAACCTGTCGGCCTTTTCCGAACAGATGCTGATCCACGAAAACGCCTGCGTCTCAATTGATAAAGAGATGCCGTTAGACCGGGCAGCGGTGATCGGCTGCGCGGTTACGACTGGCGCCGGTACAATCTTCAACGCGTGCAAAGTTACTCCCGGTGAGACAGTCTTGATCGTCGGGTGCGGCGGGGTTGGCCTTGCCGCCATCAATGCCGCGAAAATCGCGGGCGCGGGCAAAGTGATTGCGGCTGATCCGCTTCCCGAAAAGCGCGCTTTGGCGGAGACCTTGGGCGCGAGCCACACGGTCGACGCGCTGGCCGATGATGTGGTCAAGCAGATCATGGAAATCTCAGGCGGCGGCGTCGATTGGGGGATAGAGGCCGTTGGGCGTCAGGCCTCAGCTGACCTCGCGGTTGCGGCGCTCAAACGCGGCGGCACGGCGGTGATCCTCGGTATGATGCCGCTGGATTGCAAAGTAGGACTTGGCGCGATGGACCTGCTTGGAGGCAAAAAGCTGATGGGCGCGATAATGGGGATGAACCACTTCCCGGTCGACTTGCCGCGCCTTGTTGATTTCTACATGCGCGGCCTGCTCGATCTTGACACGATCATCGCGGAGCGGATCGCATTGGAAGATATCAATGCTGGTTTTGACAAAATGCGCGAGGGGCATTCCGCGCGCAGCGTAGTGGTGTTTGACTGATGACGGAAAGCTCACAAAGCGATGCCGCCTCGGCGATCGATTTTGACAAGGAAATGGTCGGCACGGTCGAAGTGCCAGAGGCAGATCGGCTTGATCTGGAAAGGCTGACGGCGTGGTTTGAAACCAATGTTGAAGGCTTTTCCGGCCCGATCAGCTATACCAAGTTCAAAGGCGGGCAATCCAACCCGACATACAAAATTGAAACACCGGGGGCGAATTACGTGCTGCGCCGCCAGCCGTTCGGTAAGTTGTTGCCCAGCGCGCATGCGGTGGACCGCGAATACAAGGCCATGACCGGCCTTTACCCAACCGGGTTTCCAGTGCCAAAAACATATGGTCTGTGCGAAGATTCAGAAGTGCTCGGCTCCAAGTTCTTTGTCATGAGCATGGCTGATGGCCGCTCGCTTTGGAACGGGGCTTTGCCAGCCTCTTCTCCGGAGGAGCGCCGCGAACTTTACAATGCGCTGATCGACACCATTGCTGACATGCACCTCAACAAGCCCGACGAAATCGGTTTGGGTGATTACGGCAAACCGACCGACTATTGCGCACGGCAAATTGCGCGCTGGTCAAAGCAGTATAAGCTGTCTGAAACCGAACATATGCCGCAGATGGAGCGGCTGATCGAATGGCTGCCACAAACAATCCCGCCGCAGCATGAAAGCAGCGTTGTGCACGGCGATTACCGGCTCGACAATGTGATCTTTCATAAGACCGAGAACCGCGTGATCGCAGTGCTGGATTGGGAGCTTTCGACGCTGGGCGATCCGATTGCTGATTTCAGCTATCTGATGCTCAACTGGTTCCAGCCTTCTGACGATGGCCGCGCCGGTCTGCTGGGTCTAGATTTGCCTGCGCTGGGTATTCCGACGGTGCAAGAGGCAGTCGATCGCTATGTCGCGCGCACGGGATATCCCGTGCCCCCGATGGAATGGTATTTTGCCTATAATCTGTTCCGGCTTGCAGGGATCATGCAGGGCATCAAAAAACGCGTGATTGATGGCACTGCGTCATCCGCTCACGCCAAAGCTATGAGCGACCGGGTCGCGCCGCTGGTTGAGCGTGCTTATCAGTTTGCGCTTGAAGCGGGGATGCCGGAGTAACCCTCCAGCGTCCCACGCCTCATAAATCAGAACTCTGCGCTAAAGCTTACAACGGCGCCTGCATCGTCGCGCGTTCCAGCGAAATGTCCCGGATCACGGCGGTAAAACAGGCTTGCCCCAGCCCGGCCAAAGCCGAACGGTCCGTGCCATGCCAATTCGCCCATCATCTCGCGCCCTTCAGGGCTAAGCGACAGGCGTTGGCGACCGAAAATCGCGCTTTCTGTGGCGTAATCATAGGCCACCGGCAGATCTAGCAGCAGCGCGCCGCCGCTTACCCGCAAGGGCTGGCTGATGCGAAGGCCCATGCTGTCACCGGAGACCAGCGCGCCATATTTTGTCACATCGAATGACCACGCCTGACTGAGCAATTGCGAGCCTTGACCAATCTGAGCGTTGCCGCGCGGACGGGTTATACCTTGACGATAGGCCCCGCCAATGCGCCAATCACGTGTAAATTGATGGCCAAATTCAGCGTCGAGAAACACACTATCCGCCCCGCGAATGCCTAGCGCATCATGGAAGTGCCCGCCCAACAGCGTGTCTTGTTCCTGCATCCATGTGAGCGAGAATATAGCCTCCACACCAGCAATCTCCCGGTCTGCTGCGACGCCTAGGCTTGCTGTTGGGCGCCGCTCTCTAACGCCGGAAAGCACATCTCCCGCTTGCCGATTTGCGCCCAGAAACGCGTCTCCGCGATCGGCAGAAACCGTTAGCCCCCACGGGCCAATCTGTTGCCTCGCGGCGAGCGCGAACTCACTGCTTTGGAAAAAGCCATCATCGCCGCCCGCTTGCGGCGCGATACGGAACGCCGGCCGCTTTGCGCCCTGCAATTGCGCGACCAAGCCGCCTGAACCTTGGAAAAAGGCAAAGCCGAGCTGCGTATCTGGTGCGATTTTGGCAGCGACACGCGCGGCCAACACACGGGCCATTTGCGCCTCTTCAGACGATAGCTGCAATTGCTCTGCCCACGCCAATCCGCCGGCACGCGGCCCCTCCGCCACAGTAAAGGCCATCGAAAGCGGTCCTGCCGACGCCGCGCGGTTGATACCGCCCTGCTCCACCACGCCGCGAAGGCGTTGCACTTGAGCAGAATTGCGCGTCCGCCCATCAAGTTCCAGAGTGTAAGCCCGGTCATAGCGATCCGTCACAATGGTGCTGAGACCGGTGCGCGCCAAGGCATCACCCATCGCGGCCGATCCAATCGCGACATCATCAGCCAACGCCAGCACAGAACCTGTGCCCGCTACAGTGGTTGCGCCGGACGGTGCGATCGCGGCAGCGATGTCGAGAACACCGGTGCCATAAATTGCATCGATCCCGACATCACCTGCGTCTGTTGCAGTGTCGAGGAGGATTTCGACAATCTCTTGTCCCGTTAGATTGGGGAACGCCTGGGCCAACAAAGCCACAGCGCCTGAAACCTGCGGCGCGGCAAAGCTCGTTCCTGAAAACAGAGTGACAAATTGATCGCCGTCGATTGTCTCGACAAAAACTTCGCCATCTTCATAGACGCAGCAGATCGCTTGACCACGCGCGTTAATGTAAGAGCCTGCGAAATCGCCAGCGCGATTGGTAAAATCAGAAATATCGCCGTTTTCGTCAACTGAACCGACAATGATGACATTGCCATCGCCCGCTTCTTGCAGGCTGGAGGCGAAGGGATCGGGTTGATCAGGTGGAATGTCCGCATCTGATCCATCGCCTGAATTGCCAGCGGAAACAACCACAACAACCCCTGCCGTCGCGGCGCGGCGAACAGCATCAAGCACTTGCCTGCTCGCCCGTCCGCCTCCCAAACTGATGTTCACGACAACAGCGCCCGAATTCACCGCCAAATCGATCCCATCTGCAATCGCAGAATCGTTAAACAGGCAGCCTAGTGACGCATCTTGCGGCGTATCATCGCCGCACGAGCCGACGGAATCAGCGCGCACAGCCAACACCTCAGCATCAAACGCGATGCCAATCACTCCGGTATCATTGCGACCACCCGCGGCAACAAGAGCAACATTTGTCCCGTGATCATCATCGGGATCAACGCCGCGATTGCCTTCGACATCCGCAGAATTGGCATTCACTCGGCCTGCGAATTCGGGGCTATCAGTGTCGAGGCCAGTGTCGATAATTGCGATAACTTCGCCATCGCCTGTGAAGCCTTGTTCCCACGCAGACACTGCGCCGTGAAATGCCGGACCATCAGAGCGCCGCACCTCAGCCGTATCGAAACTGCTTGGCGGTGGTGGAGGCGGCGGTGGCGGTGGCGGCGGAGGTGGCGGAGGTGTTGGTGCCGGCGCAGATATAGGGCCACCCGATTGGCCTGATGGACTGCCGCCGCATGCGCTAAGCGCTGCACAGGCGGTCGCCGTGACAACCAACCTCCACGTTATTGGGCATTCGGGATCATTCTTCATTATGAAGTCCTTTTAATGCCCCTTCCGGGACAAAGCTTAAGATCAAGCCTGCTGCGAAAGCAAGGCTTGCTAACTAACAAAGCAAGCCGAACGCCGAATGAACGCGCCTGAGTACTTGTCGGTAGAGGCACGGCGGGCTAGCAGCGCAAGTTCAGCGCCCAACGCGGGCGAATGCAAATTCAAGAAAATCCAGTTTGGAGCTAGTATGTCAGACGAACTCATCACCCAGATCGAAGAAGCGTGGGAAAAACGCAAAGAGATTACACCGGGTCACGAGGTTCGTCATGCGGTCAATGATGCTTTGTCGCTGCTGGATACTGGTGAGGCACGCGTGGCTGAGCCTGATGGTGCTGGCGGATGGCGGGTCAATCAATGGCTCAAGAAAGCCGTGCTCTTGTCCTTCCGCCTCAATGAAAACATTGTGATGGATAGCGGATCATGCAGCCAAGGCGCGTTCGATAAAGTGCCAACCAAGTTTGCTGGCTGGGGCGCAAACCGTTTCCGCGATGCAGGCTTCCGCGTTGTTCCAGGCGCGGTTGCGCGGCGCGGCAGCTTTATTGCTAAGGGCGTGGTGTTGATGCCCAGCTTCGTTAACATCGGCGCCTACGTAGATGAAGGCACAATGATCGATACCTGGGCCACCGTCGGCTCATGCGCGCAAATCGGCAAGAACGTTCATATCTCTGGCGGCGCTGGCATTGGCGGCGTGCTTGAACCGCTTCAGGCGGAACCTGTTATTATTGGTGATGGCGCATTCATTGGCGCGCGCAGCGAAGTGGCTGAAGGCGTTCGAGTGGGTGAGGGCGCCGTCCTTTCGATGGGCGTGTACCTTGGTGCATCAACCAAAATCGTCGACCGTGCCACCGGCGAAGTGCACATGGGCGAAGTCCCACCATATGCCGTGGTTGTGCCAGGAAGTATGCCTGGAAAGCCGCTTCCCGACGGATCGCCCGGCCCATCGCTCTATTGTGCGGTGATCGTAAAGACTGTGGACGCTCAGACTCGGTCCAAAACGGGCATTAACGAGCTGCTGCGCGAGTAATCTCACAAATACATGCGATGCTCGGAAAGAGGATGGCGCGAGCGGGTTAATCCGCCTATAAACAAAGCAATGGCCCGGAGGACTTATGACAAACGATAAAGACGAAATTCACATTGAAGATGATGATGCGCGCGGGGCGCACACAACCGGCGCAATGCGCTGGGTTCTGGGTATCAGTCTAGTCGCTGCTATCATCGCCATGACATTGGTCTGGGTTATTCCTGCAATCTACGGCTGACCGCTTAATCTGAATTGCGATCTCAATGAGACTGGTTCAATGAGATCGCCCAATCAGAGTAGCCCGGCGAGGCTGGGAACACACATTTGATTGGTGGGTTATATCCTGAAAACGACACTGAGGATATAATTATGAGCAATTCCAACAGCTTCCAAACAAATCAATATGTAAAATGGGACTGGGGTAACGGCGAAGCGACCGGTCAAATCAAAGAGCGTTTCGAACGCGAAGTTACCCGCACTTTGGCAGGCAACGAAGTCACCAGAAATGGTGATACAGACAACCCTGCCTATCTCATCAAGCAAGAAGACGGCGCCGAAGTGCTCAAACTTGGGTCAGAAATTGAGGCTCAGGACAGCTGAGCCATGCCTGACGCCGAAAGCCAAGCGCAGCGAAACGGCCAAATCCGATCTGTAAGGCGCATCGATCGAAATGTACGAGAGTATGAGCGAGCGCGAGCTGGAGGAGATGGCCTCTACCTAGCGCAAGAACTTACCCGAAACCGCCGATGATTAAGCGCCGGTCACTCTTGCTCGGGGATCAATGTCTCAAATGGCAGCATGGTAGAGACGCTGCTTGAATAACGCTCCGCTTCGCGAAGAACGCGCATCGCGTTGCGGCTCGAAATCAGTTCCAGCTCAACCTGAGAATATCCGCGCCGCGCCAATTCACGGCCAAATCCGATCTGTAAGGCGCATCGATCGAAATGTACGAGAGTATGAGCGAGCGCGAGCTGGAGGAGATGGCCTCTACCTAGCGCAAGAACTTACCCGAAACCGCCGATGATTAAGCGCCGGTCACTCTTGCTCGGGGATCAATGTCTCAAATGGCAGCATGGTAGAGACGCTGCTTGAATAACGCTCCGCTTCGCGAAGAACGCGCATCGCGTTGCGGCTCGAAATCAGTTCCAGCTCAACCTGAGAATATCCGCGCCGCGCCAATTCGGTGAACAGCGCGGGGTAACCGGCGCTATCTTCCATTCCGACCGGACCGGTGGGCATCCCATCGTAATCCGCACCGATCCCTATATATTCCACACCAATCAAAGCGCGGATATGGTCAATGTGATCGGCCATTTGGCTAAGCGGGGTTTGCGGCTCTGGATTGGCTTCATCCCAGGCCTCCATCGCAGCTGTCACCAATGTAGGCTGGCCTTGTAGTAAAGCCTCTTGCTTGGCTTGTTCAGCCTCACGCGCGGCAAACCATTGGCGCGCATCCTCACTAAGAAAGCCCGGCAGCCCGACAACCATTACGATCCCGCCATTTTCTGGCAGGCGCGCAAGCACGCTATCAGGCACGTTGCGCGCGTGACCATTGATCGCCCGAGCGCCGGAATGGCTGAAGATCACCGGAGCCTGCGCCACGTCGAGCGCATCCATCATCGTTTCTTCGCTGACGTGGCTTAGATCAACCAACATGCCGATGCGGTTCATCTCGCGGATCAAGTCCCTGCCAAACGCCGTCAGCCCGCCATGCTCTGGCGCATCCGTCGCGCTATCGGCCCACGGCGTGTTTTTAGAGTGAGTGATTGTCATATAACGCGCCCCAAGATCATACATCTGGCGCAGCACGCCCAAGCTAGAGCCGATAGAATGACCACCTTCCATGCCCAGAAATGACGCGATCTTACCCTCTGCCATCGCGCTTTCGGCTTGATCGGCTGTCAGCGTGAATTGCAACTGATCAGGATAGCGCGCGATTAAGCGCTTCATCACGTCGATCTGCTCCATCGTCATCTGCACAGCCGCAGGCTCACTGATGTTGGTCGGCACATAGACGGACCAGTATTGCGCGCCGACTTTCCCCTCTGCCAAACGCGTGAGATCAGTGTGCATTACACGCCCATCTGGCCGCGTTGGCCCCGTATCCGTCGTGTCGACGAAATCGAAATTGTTGATCTGATTATCAAAGCGAGCGCGCAGCTGGATCGGCACGTCATTATGTCCGTCAAACACGGGTGCTGCATCAAGAGCCGCCTCAGCCAGCGCCTCTGCAGGATCAAGCGCTTCAACCACCGGGTCTGTTTCTTGCGCGCTCAGCGGAGTTGTAAGGATAGTTGCGGCGAATAAGCTAGCGACAAGTTTCTTCACGGGGTACGGCTCCTTGAAAGGGCAGGACGGAATTGCGCCTTGGTTTAGCAAGCAACGCGGCAATGGAAAGCCTGCTTGTAAAGCAATTGATTGAGAACAACGGGTGGCGGCCCGGCTCATAAAAAAAGGATCGCGCCAAATGAAGAACCATGGGACAATCCGTAAGCAACCAATCCGAGCCGCTTTGCGCGTCCTAATCGCGTTTCTTTATGCCTATGCAGGCTATGCACACATCGCCGCACCAGAACCGTTTCTGGCGATCACGCCGGAATGGGTCCCCGCGCCTGAAAGCGTGGTTTACTGGACGGGTGTTGCAGAGATTGCCGGAGCCGCCGCTTTGCTACAGCCATTTTGGAGGAAACTAAGGACTGCTGCGGGAATAGGGCTCGCGCTGTATGCGCTGTGCGTGTGGCCAGCGAACATCAATCACTTCGCGATGGATTTGGCGAGCGCTGATGGCGGCCTAGGCCTTGGCTATCATGTGCCAAGGATGATTGCGCAGCCAATATTGATCTGGCTGGCCTTGTGGACCGGCGGCGTGACCAATTGGCCATTTCGCCGCCGGTAAACTTCCACGAATTAGGTGAGGTGCTTAGATACAGCAGCCGTCATTTTGAACATTGAGATCTGGTCTTTACCGATCACAGCAGCCAGTTTGGCATCAGGATTGATCTGACGCTTGTCTTTGCTGTCCTGAAGGCTGTTGCCTTTAATGTATTCCCAAATCTTTGAAGTCACTTGAGCGCGTGTCATCGGACCTTTGCCGATTACGTTTTCAAGTTCAGATGAAAGTTGCACCGGTTTTTGCAGTGCGTTGGTCTTTCCAGCCATGAGCCTCTCCTTTGTAGTGGTGGCAGGTTTCAAAAAATCAAAACGTGTAGTTCAAACTTAGTCTTCGTCATCAACCCATTCTTCGGTCTCTGACCCGGTGAACGGCGCGACCATCACGGCGCACCCGGTGATTGTACCCTTCAGCGATGCGACCAAGTCGTCACGTGTCGCTCCGGGCATCAATGTCAGCGGCAATTCGGTGGCGAACAGCTGAAACACATAATGCCGTGTCTCGCCAACCGGCGGATCAGGCAGCAGCCATTCCGAATTGCCTTGCGTATTCTTACCGGCACGCGGAGGAACTTCACCCTCTAGCAGCATGCCCTTCTGTCCTTTTAAGCCCCACACGAGCCAGTGACAGGCAGGATCAGACCCAGTGGCTGAGCCATCCTCTACAATCAAAACCAATTCTTGCGATCCAGGAGGCGGCGCGCTCCATTCAAGCGGCGGCGCCACGGCGTCTTCTTCTTGAGCGGTGAAGCAAGGATCAAGCTCCTCACCCGGTCCGAATGCAGGGCTGCTCAACTTAAAGCCACCGCGCCCCAAATTGCGCTCACCACCCAGTTCAGCAATCGCCAAACCCCCGTGCCGTGCAGGCGCAGGTATAGCTGAATTAAGCCAATCGGGCAGGTCACTCATCGGGACAATTTCCTCCTAGTCCGTTTAAGTAAGTTAGGCGCTCAGCGCAGCCAAGACGAGGTGCAAGGGCGAGAATTGCCACGGTTTCTGAGGAAAACTTGCGTAAATTTGTGAAAATTCAGCTGGAAATGCCGCTTTACGGGTGGGATCAAGGTTCCGTTCGCATGTCGACGTCACAAAATTTGCACTCGTTAACCTTCATAATCTTGCTCAGAGTCGGTTCATCCGCCATGCTCAAGAGATCTAAAGCACCAGTCACGACAGCAATAACGTCCGGAGTCGCACCGTATGACCATGGGTAGGTCAATCCTAACCGCCACGCTTGCCGTTTCACTCGCAGCCTGCGGAGGCGGCGATGGCGACGGCGCAGCTCCGCCCACTGGCGGCGGCATCTCTGGTGGTGGCGGTGGTGGCAGCGGCGGCGGATCGGGCGGCACGGGCTGCTCTGTTAGAGAGCAGCAGGATTTCGCCCGCGCTGTGATCGATGAATGGTACCTGTTCCCAGACTTGGTCGATACGACAGCCAATGCCGCGAACTTTGCCGATGTACAATCTTACCTTGATGCTCTTGTTGCGCCAGCGCGCGCGCAAGCACGCGATGTTGGCTTTACCTTCGCGACATCAATTCAAGAAGAGAACGCACTGATCAATTCAGGCGCGACCGCTGGCTTTGGCATCCGCTTGGCCTATGACACAGTCAATGACCGCGTATTTGTGCTTGAGGCATATGAAGGCGCGCCCGGACTGGCTGCCGGCATTGATCGCGGCACACAATTGCTCGCCATTGGAACCACCAGCGCCAACCTCCAAACTGTAACCGCGCTCATGGGATCGGGCGGTCCGCAGGCTGTGATTGATGCGCTTGGTCCATCGACAGCTGGCACTTCGCGCGTGCTGCAGTTTCGAACGGCGAGCGGCACAACAACCGAAACCAGCGTTTCAAAAGCCGACTTTTCGCTCGATCCAGTGTCTGACCGCTATGGCGCATCCATCATTGATGATGGCGGCAAAAAGGTCGGCTATTTGAACCTGCGCACCTTCATAACGTCATCAACGGCGGATGAACTGCGCAGTGCCTTTGCGCTGTTCCAAGCAGAAGGCGCGACCGAACTGATTATTGATCTGCGCTATAATGGCGGCGGTCTGGTGAGCGCAGCTGAGACCTTCGGCGACTTGCTGGGCAGTGGGCGCATTGGCCAAGTGTTTAGCGAAACCGTGCTGCGCCCATCCAAGTCTTCGGAAAATTCAACCGAGCTGTTTGAGACGGAAGCAAACTCGTTAGCGCCGACGAAAATCGCGTTCATCGGACGCCGGAGCACAGCCTCTGCCAGTGAGCTTGTGATGAATTCGATGATCCCATACCTTGGTAACAACATGGCGCTGATCGGTGACGACACATCCGGCAAACCAGTTGGACAGTTCGCATTTGACCAAGCAGCCTGCGATCTGCGTGTCCGCGCTGTCACCTTCCAGACTGTAAATGCTGATGGTGATGGAGATTACTTCCGCGGGATCGCCAGCTCCATTCCGAACACCTGCCAAGCGAGCGACGATATCTTCACTGAGCTTGGAGATCCAAGCGAAGCGTCCATCGCAACTGCACTCGATTTCCTTGCCGGACGCTCCTGCACGGCCATTTCTGCAACTGGTGTTCAAGGCGCGCAGGGCGGGTTTCGTCAGACGCTGCTGCAACCTGACCGGCCAAACGCGGCGCAGTTTGAAATCCCGGGATTGTTCTAACAGGGCGCAAGGCGGGCATTGGGACGCCCGCCTGTCGCGGCCGTTATCCACTCCACTGCAAGCTTCGGCCGGCCGATCAACCGTTCGGTGTAACGCTCAACAAGTTTTCGACCGCTGCGCCAACCACAGCCTCTGCCGGAGCAGGTTTGGCGATCAATGGCGCCTGCAACAATCGCACTCGCTCATTATGGCGATCAAGGTCGCCCGTATGCAGAACATAAGGGATGCCATGGCGGTCAAGCTGGCGGGCCACTGGAAAGCAGGTGGACCCGCCGCCCAATGAAACGTCCAGTATAGCCAAATCAATGTCGTTGCCGTTCTGCTCCACCAGAGCAAGCGCCGCTTCACAGGTCGTTGCGGTGAACGGATGCAAGCCACGATCCTCTGCTGCGAACTCCAGATCCATCAGGATCAGGGGCTCATCTTCAAGCAGTAAGACCGAGTAGTGGGAAGCCATCAGATTTTCCCTGCGGGCACCATGATGGAGGCGGACATGCCATTCTCGCCCCATGTCCGCTCAATCGTCCCGCCAGCAGTGGCTAGCAAGCGATCAACAATGGCTGTTCCTGTGCCCGGCGTGAGATCAGCCGGATCAATCGACGGTCCGCCGGTTTCACGCCATTCTATCAATAAAGCTTGGCTACCATCTTCCGGTTTCCAATGGACGCTAACTGAGCCTTTTTCTCCAGACCACGCGCCGTGCTTAATCGCGTTTGCGGCAAGCTCATGGAGGATAAGGCCAACAATCGAAACGATAGTGAACGGCATTCTTAGCCCGTCTTCACCATGCAGCTGCATCCGCCCCTCTTCCCGTTCATAGGGTTTGAGAACCGCCTTGCACGCTTCGCCGATATCGATGCTGCCAGATGAAGCGTCATCCAGCGTCGTTTCATAAGCTCGGCCCAAAGCTTGGATACGGGCGTTAATCTCAGCCGCTTCATCGCGGATACCGCGCACCCGCCCGGTGACATTGACGATCCCGGAAATGACCGAGAACATGTTCTTCATCCTGTGCGATAATTCACGCGCCATCTCTTTTGCATGACGTTCTTCACTGCGCGCCGCCCGCACGTCAGAGACATCCCATTGGCTGCCGAAGAAATAGACCAGCTCGCCTTCTGCATTGTAGATCGGGCCAAGGTGGAGCGCGTTCCAGAAGGTCGTGCCGTTCTTGCGGTAATTCAGCAATTCGACCACCACGACATCTTCATTAGCCAATGCGTCGCGGATGCGGCCGATAGGTTCTTGATCTGTGTCTGGCCCTTGCAAGAACCGGCACGAGCGGCCCAAAATTTCCTCTTCCGAATAGCCTGTCAGGCGCCGGAACGCACGATTAGCAAACACGATCGGCAAGTCATCTTGGTGCGGATCACACAGGCAAATCGCCATGCGCGTCTGCGCCATAGCCTGTTCAAACAAGACACCTGACGCGCCAGAAAACTGGTCGCCCGGATGGCCGGCCTTAAACCGTTCAGGTGCATCATCAAATCGCATTGTGACCTGGTTAGGGCCCGTACGATTGCTCTCGTCGTCGGTACTCACGTTAAATCTTTCCCCAGCAATGCTTTACAGCGCTGGCTCGTCTATCATTGCTTAAACAACGACAAACGCGGGGGCATGTTCCGAGATTTAGCTGAGTCGTGCGAGCGGTTCAGCGCAAGTCACAGACATTACAGAGCTTAATTTCAAAAGCGCATTTTATTACGCATCCTTACATTCGCGCCTGGTTAGAAAAGCACAATCATATTTCGTATTCGTCCAAAACCGACAGCACAAAAATAAGAAAGCCAAGGGCGAAAAGTCCTTCAACCACTAGGCCAGCTGCGAGCATCGGCTGAACTGTACCGCCTAATATTTGCGGTGCGAGCAGTGCGACCACGCCGATCTTGCACAATACGCCCGCCCAAATGACCGGACCGAACCGCATTGGATCGCGCGCGACGTGGAAATAAACAATACCAAAGCTGAAAACTAGCAGACCAATCATCCGCGCATCAATGGTCGCATCCGGGCTGAGCATGGCGGCAAGGCCAAAGATCAGATTGAACACTGCCGCGGCCCAAAAGAACATCGACCAATAGCGCGAGAATTTGCTCGCGCCATTTCCATTAGCTGTGCTTCTTTCGTCGGTGACCCCTTCGGTATTCGCAGCACCATCATTTACGTCGGTCATTCGTTCCCGTCTCCGGTTTCGCTCATTACATTTCCGGTGTAGCCGCAGCCATTCAGCATGGCATCACCTAAGTTGATTGTCGCAGTATAAGGGTATTCGCGGTCGCTCATCCCGTCGCTGCAGACGGCAGGCGTAACAGCAATCTGCAGGGCCTCGCCGTCCAAAGTGCCATTAAGCCCCAAACCATTGTTGCCCGAAAAGCGGGAGACAGGAATCATGATTCCAGCAGCATTATCCGGCGTCGAATATGTCAGCTGATCGCCTTCGATTGTCATGTTCCAAAACGGTTCCGTGCCGATCAGAGTCAACTTTTCATCGGCTGAAATAGCATCGAACCGCTTCGGCGTATCAGCTCGGTCATCGCCGCCGCCGCCGCACCCAGCGGTCATCAAAGTCAGGAGCGCGAAAGCGCTAATCGCGGGATCAATTTTCATGGGCTCATCATCTTGCTTCACTCGATACTACGATAGCTTTGCGGGCACGTCACCCTTCGCAACTGGGCAGTGGACACGTTTTTATGCGAATAACAGACACAAAAAAGGCGAGCCGCTATGGCCCGCCTTTCTCGAAATCAAAGCTGTTTACGCGATTACTGCGGCATCAGCACAGTGTCGATCACGTGGACCAGGCCGTTCGATGCTTCGACGTCCACTGCGGTGATCGTCGCGGTTCCACCTGCGGCATCGGTTAGCACGACTGAACCGCCGACGATTGTTGCGGTCAGCGTTCCGCCGCCCACGGTTTCGACGGCGTAACCATCTTCACCGGCGCCTTCGATGGCGCTTGTCAGCGTGGCTGCATCCACTGCACCGCTCACGACGTGATATTGCAGGATTGAACCCAGCGTATCTGTGTCTTCGGTGGTCAGCGTTTCGACCGTGCCTTCTGGCAGCTTGGCAAACGCATCATTGGTTGGCGCGAATACGGTGAACGGACCTTCGCCTGATAATGTCTCGCCAAGGCCTGCTGCGGTTACGGCTGCGACCAAAGTTGAAAAGCTCTCATCGCCCTGTGCAACGTCAACGATCGTGCCGGCGGTGGCCTTTTCAGCCATTGCGGTCTCATCTGCTGTGGTTGCATCGCTTTCTGCTTCTGGCGCACATGCGGCAAGTGAAAGTGCGACGGTTGATGCGAGTGCGATTTTAAGGGTGTTCATAATGTCATCCTTGAATTTTAAGGGGAATTTTGTGTCATTCAGATCGAATGGGGACTGGCCGCTTTGCCGGTCCGCTTGTAGATACGAACGGACAGCCCGCTTGGATGTTCCGAAATTTATTGTGCAAGTGCGAAATAATGTTGCGAGCGCGTAATCAGATAATGGCCAGTTTGAGGTGGGCTGGAGAGGGAACTAGCCCGCGCAGTTCGAGTTGGTTCGGTTATGCAATGGACGCCAACACGTAGCGCTGGTTTGGACCAGCTGTCAGATTTTCTTCCGCGAGCTGGGCGCAATTACGCCGACACCCGCAATTACGATAACGGAACGCAACGCAGCAATGTATCCCAATTGTCGCCTTGGCTTCACGCTGGCCTGCTGAGCCAGGCGGAGGTTTGTGCAGCGGCACTTGAACAACATGGACCGCAAGCGAGCGAACAGTTCGTCGCTGAAGTGTTCTGGCGCGTGTATTTCAAGGGCTATCTTGAACAGCGACCAAGCGTTTGGACGGCATATTGCAAAGATCGCGGCGCTGCGCTCAGCAAACTTCAGAGCAGTTCAAGTCATAGCAAAGCCTATGACGAGGCGGTACGAGGAAACACTGGAATAGAAGCGTTTGACCATTGGGCGCGTGAGCTGGTGGAAACGGGCTATCTACACAACCATGCCCGGATGTGGTTTGCGAGCATCTGGATTTTCACGTTGAAGCTGGATTGGCAATTGGGCGCGGACTTTTTTCTGCGGCATTTGATTGATGGCGATGCGGCGTCCAACACGCTGAGCTGGCGCTGGGTCGCAGGACTGCACACCAAAGGCAAAACCTATTTGGCGCGGGCTGACAATATTAAACGCTACACTGCCAATCATCGCGAAGGCCCCCTTTCTGCAAATGGCTTAGCGGATGAAACAAACGCGCTGGAAGAAACGCCAGAGCACACTCGCCAGCCGCTCGATCTGCCTGATACGCCTGATGATGCGGCTTTCGATCAGCCCTTTGCCCTGCTGCTGCATGACGATGCGGCTAGCCATGTTCCGCTTAACCTGCCCGTCTGCCCAGCCTTGGTGATCGGCGCAGCCCGTCCTGACGCACGCTCGACGCTTGGCGTGGCCGAGGCAGCTGCAACATTCGCGCAAGAGAGCGTGGCCGGCGGGGTCACTGCCGCTGCGCAGAACTATGATTGCCCATCGGCGCATTGGACTGACAATAGGTCGCTTGCGGACATATTGGTCGATGCGGGCATTCAGCGCATAGCCCTGCCCTATCTACCAACCGGATGGACGCGTGATGCGCTGTGGCCGGATCTCGCCTCAATGGCGAAAGACGGGCACATCATTAACCTGCTCCAGCCGCTTAATCGCTTGACCTGGCCGCACGCCAAAGCGGGTTTTTTTGGCGTGAAGAAGAAATCAGAAGGGATTTTGCAGGAGCTCGGCCTGATTTAGACAAGGTGCGGCCTGCGGCCATAGTTAACCCAACGCTTACACCTGCTGCGCTATGCCTTGCGCTAAGAAAACAAGGCAAGGCACATGCAATATCCCAACCGATTGCAAACCGCATTGGTCTTTGATCAGCGGCACGACATTCTCGAAGCGGCAGTGCGTGATTTCGCCCGCATAGAAGAGATGAAAAGCGGCGCGATCTTTAATGTGCCAGAGAGCAATCCGAGTAAATTTTACCGGCTGTTCAACGGCGATGAAGAATTGATGCTGACCTTTGAATATATGGATGGTCCAGCAAATGCTGATGCATTTCGGGGCCCCCTCGCCTCGACTATCACCGGCATTATGTGTCCCGACATCCGCGAGCGCATAACGACATCGCAAAGCCATATTCTGGTCGAAGTATCGCACGGTGTCATGGGCGGGGTCGAAAATGATCCCAAGATCGCTGCCTTCTTGAGCGAGGTTGGGATGCCTAAGGCGGGTGCGAGCAAAGAGCAGTTCAATCGCAGGCTAGAGGTTCTGACATTGATGACGCGGATCGTCACAGATCACGCAAAGCCAACCGCCATTCACTGGACCCAGTCAGATCAATTGTTCGAATATGACAATTTTGAAGCCTACGCCTCCAACAGTGATGCACCAGGGCCGCTGCACGTTCACCCTTATCTGTTTGGGCCAATTGCTGCGCCAGGCGAACCACAGAAGATGGGCATACGCACATTTGGCGCTCGGCACTGGTTAGGCCGAGAAATTCTGGTTGAACCAAACGTGCTGCCGTGGGCTGCCAACTATGAGACCATTCTCGCATTCTTGCGCATCGCCTCTTTAGAAAACGGCTATATCATACCCGATGGTGATACATTTGGACCGGATGATCGCAGCCTTTCCTACCGCGTCGACTATCGTGACGCTGATCCTGAAGAGGGCGAATTGGGCGTTCCATTCTATGAATTGACCCCGCTTAAACACATCAAATACGGCTTTGTCGCAGCGGACCATGTCCCTGATGAAAACGTCTTTGATGACCGCTCATTCCCGCCTGACATCATGCCAGAAGATGAGAGCGAAAAAGCAGAACTAGCAAATGAGTGGCGCGAGAAACGCGAGCTGGCTGAAAACGCCGGTGGATCGTTTGAAGTGCGCGCCATTGGCAACGGCGGCGCCGCGCCGCAACCTCCACGGCCTGATCCAACACCAACACAGGTCAGCGCGCCATCAGCCAGTAATCCGGGTATGCCAAGCCTATCAGGGCGAGGGCTGCGAGCGAAAGTGTTTGGCCGCAAGGGAACGTAACGCCCCGCAGCAATGCAGCGATTTTGGGAAGTTTGCTGGGCTAGTCCAGCCGACCTGAGATTGAGAAACTGCGTTTAAGCAGTCTCAATTGCAGCCTCTGCTTCGGCCTTGGCAGCCGCTGCTTCGGCTTCTGCCAAACGGCGCGCGGCGCGTTCTTCATCAGCCCGCGCACGGTCTGCAACCGTCTTGCGCGCTTGCTCTGCCAGACCGCGCCATGTTTCCTCGGCGCGTAAGTGGCGCTCTTTCACGTTAGCAAGATCAGCCTTCTGCGCAGCAGCAGCCGCTTCGTCGGCGCGCTCGGTGTAGAATTCATAGGTCTGGGCCATGCTTGGTCTCTCTTTTTCTGGTTAGCGCTTGCTTGGCCCCAGCACCCGCAGGCGTTGGCTAGCAATACCGCAGCGAATCGGCGGCGACGCTGGTTCTTGGAAACAGGCAAGCGGGTTAGCAGACTTATGCACATTCGCCTAATCAATCGGGGTATGTGCCAAAAGGATGCAGCATTCGGCCCAAACCCGCGCATCCGCCGCAAGTCAGCAATTATGCAGCTTTATCGCGCTTAGTGCCGCGACCAAACAGACGCGCGAAGAAGCCACGTGGCTGTGAGACCTCGCCTTCATTGTCTGCGTTCTCAGAAATCTTGCGGCGCAAGTCAGAGCCGCTCACTTCCTGTTCTTCCACCACCTCTTTGCGCTGGATGAAATCATCAGGAACCAGCGACGGAGCTTCAAAAACCGGGCGGCGTTCCACCGCCTGTGCTGCTTTACCTTCTTGAATGACGCTAACAAACTCTGGCCGCATATCTTCCAGACTTACAACAGCGCGCAGGCCCGCACCCGATAGATCGCGTTCAAATGCAGCGGCAATTGCTTGCTGACACCGCAATGCGCGCCACCAGCAGCCAAGCACATATTCGACATATCGCAGCGGCGCTTGATCTGGCGCGTCATCGCGAAAGAAGTGGCGCTGTTTGTGAAACAGTAAGGCTGTGTTGAGCGGGCCGAACCCATCAATCTCAAGGTAAAGCTCGAAGTCTTCTTCTTTACCTGCCCACGCCGGGCCTTCTTCACCGTGGCATTCCGCGATAAGATCAGCGGCCGGCGTGCTGGAAAACGCATAGCCTTCATCCGTATAGATCATGGCCGATAAGAACGGATCGTGCGTTTTGCCTTTCTCAAAGGCGAGATCAACCATGTTGGCAGCAACGATCACAAGCGTGCTCACTGGCTCACCTTCTAGGCCGTCGAGACTGTCGAGCAGATCTTCAAAGCCAGTGACTTCGCACGTTTCAGGGCCCAGTTCGCGGCACAGCGCAGCGACAGGACTATCCATTGTCTCCAGCTCTGCGGCGAGCAATTTTTCAGCGGCGGCAAAGTCAGATACTGCAAAAAGCGTATGCAGCTGATCTTCGAATTGTTGTTCGCCTTCGGCGGTTGCAAAAACTTGCTGTAGACGATGCATCGTCATTGGCCCCTTAGTCACCCGTTCGCGCGGACCAGGCGGTGCGCGAGTCCATCTTTCGCCTCGCTAGAAGGAAGGCCTTCAGATGCGTTAACCGTACATGGCTACCATGCAGTTAATGGACTGGGCGGTTAATAGGCTGGGCGGGTAATAGCGGTTGGTCAGATTTCACCGCTCCAAAGCAAAAGGGGCGCAGACCAAACAGCCCGCGCCCCTCTATACTGTCGTGACCAGCGCCTAATCGGCCCCGATCAAACCTGATAAGTGCTTAGTCAGCAGCCGAAAGGTTTACAGCGCTTTCCTTGCCATTACGGCCAGCTTCAACGTCATAGTTGAGGCGCTGGTCCTTATCGAGCGACTGCATGCCAGCTGCTTGAACAGCTGAAATGTGCACGAAGCTATCGTTAGAACCATCGTCAGGCTGGATGAAACCATAGCCCTTGTCGGTGTTGAAGAATTTTACGGTGCCAGTCTTGGCCATGATTTGTCCCTTTCAAGAACAAGTAGTTGCCCGCACACGTTTGAGCGCGGGATATGCATCAAATCGTCCGTTGAAAGGAAGTCGTCGTCTGGTTTACGCCGGGGAGCCGAAGGCCCAAGCGGCGGATCACAAATCTCGAAGTCCGTCGCAAATTTCGACGTCAGCAAGCGCGCCTTAGCAGCACTTTACACAAACGCCTAATTATTACCGGCTTTTGCGGTATTTGTAAGCGGTAAGTCGAGCCGCGCACCGGCCAATTTGGAACATGTGTGGGCGCGGTTCGTTTGCTTATACATGATACCTGCTCAACCTCTACGCCCGCTCATCATCGCTCCGATCTTGCTGGCACTGGGTGCCTGCGTCGGCTCTCCGGGACCGGTTGGCAACCCAGCCGTGCCAGAGCCTGCGCGCGCCGTCGCTTTGCCTGCCTATCTTGGCACGTGGTACGAATATGGCCGCTACGAAGCGCCCTTTCAGGAAGGGTGCGAGGGCGTGACGGCGCAATATTCGCTGCGAGAGGACGACAAGATCAAGGTCGTGAACTCTTGCTACAAAGGGTCGCTTGAAGGCGAGTTCAAGCAGTCCACCGGCAAAGCCAAAGTGGTTGACGGGTCAGACGGCGCAAAGCTGAAGGTCAGCTTCTTTGGTCCGTTCTATGGCGATTATTGGGTGCTGGACCGCGGCGAGCCCGGCACGAATGGCCAGTACCCGTGGTCAATCGTGGGGGAGCCAAGCGGGCGGTATCTATGGATGCTCACCCGCGAGGCAAAACCCAGCGCCGAACTGCGCGCCGCGCTGGAGGCACGCGTGCGAGAACTCGGCTATGACTGGGATTTGGTGAGGCTGACACAGCAGGATTGAGTTTTTTGTCTGCGCCCTCAGATCTCCTTATCAGGCCGCGGGTCGTGCTTGTGCTTTTCCTGCTTGCCCAGCACGCGTTCCAGCCGCTGGGCCATAGTGTTCGCAGCCTTGCGAGCCGCCGTGTCCACATCGCTGGCGTGTTCGGTGACGCCGATTGGCTTGTCCCCGCGCGGGCGCGCTTCGATCATGCAGGTTTTATCATCCGCGCCGCCTTTGCGGGCGTTCTCATCAGAGACGTGCACCTCTAGCCGGGTCAGGCGATTTTCGAACCGAGCAAGCTTGTGACGCACGGCGTTTTCAATCCGCTCTGCGACGTTTGCTGTGCCCATAACGCTGCTGTCAGAGTTGAACTGGAACTGCATGGTTTCGGTGTTTGGCATCGGGGGCGAGGCTCCTCTCTTAAGGGGGTTTGTTGTGGTAATGGATATGGGGATTGGAAGCGCAGGTTCCAGAAGAATCGGAAAGGAAATGATCCAATCGTCGCAGGCTTGGAATGGTTCGAGGCCGTGATGCCTCGCACGGGCGCCCGCCCGCCCGCAGCGACGCGGACTTGTCCGCAAGCCGCGAGGACATCGCATCGCGGATGCGATGCGGAACACAAAAACGCCTGACCGTGCTCCGCAACCAAGCCAGCTGCCTTGCGCCTAGTATCTTGGCGCAATCTTGATGGCCTGGAATGGTCCGGCGAGCGACCAGCGAGCCGCAAGCGCGACCCCGCGCCGGCCGGTTAGGCCGAAAGCCAAGCGAACGGATGTGAGCGCTGGCGCTTGAAGCCAAACAAAGACTCTTTCCCATCTTGGCGCTAGAACCTCGGCAATGTCCCAAGCACAAGCCCCCATCACAATCCTGGTCGATGCCGATGCCTGCCCGGTTAAAGACGAGGTTTACCGCGTCGCAGAGCGATTTAAGGCTGAGGTGCGCATCGTCAGCAATTCTCCTTTCCGCATCCCCGACCATCCGCGAATAAAGCGCGTTGTGGTCGACGACGGCTTTGACGCGGCGGATGATTGGATTGCGGAAAATGCGGACCCGCGAAGCGTGGTGCTCACCGCCGATATTCTGCTGGCGGAGCGGTGCCTAAAGGCGGGCGCGGCGGTGCTGTCTCACAATGGCAAACCCTTCGATGCCGCCAGTATCGGCAGCGCCATCGCAACCCGCGCAATTATGGAAGACCTGCGCGCCGGGATGGACGGCATCGGGGGCGGCCCACCGCCGTTCTCAAAGGCCGACCGCTCGCGGTTTTTGCAGGAGCTGGACCGGGTGCTAGTGAAATTGGGGCGAGGTTAGGGAATTCTTTGGCTAGTTAGCCACCCAGACCCGCAGCCGCGTTTTGCCGATCTCGCTCTGCAATCGCAAGTTGAAGGCCGGTGTAGCAATACGGACCGACCATAAATTCGCGAACAAGGCGCGTCGTAATCCCCCCGGGCAAAGCATTACCAAAAGCGCGCTGCGCCGCACCTTCATCGTCCCATTCGGCCAATTTGTCCGCGGTCTCGCCCGGTCCGGCGATCCGTGTCATGACAGGTCCGGGCGCGGCGGCTCGCCACAAACGAAAGGGGTGCCGTTGTGAGGCGATCCGACGCCCTTGCGCATCAGCCGAATGCGCTTGGCGTAAAGTGCGATCAAATCGAAATGGTTCTGGCGTTCATCGGCATTGTCCGCCCTATACGCCTTCATCGCGGCAATTTGATGCGCGTGCAGGAGTTCGTTGAGATCCATGGTCCAGCTCCTTTCTGAGAGTGTCGATGCCCGCCAAGGACGAGGCCGGAGACGCAAAAACGCCCCCGGCCAAGTTCCCGGCCCTAGCTTTGCTGCTTGCTGGCCTGTTCGCCTTGGCTCTGTTCTGGCTGAGCGGACCCATGCGTCATATTGGTTGCATAGGTGGTGCCGCCGTTCACTTGGCGCGTTTCGTAGCCAAAGTCTTGGCCTGAACGAGGCTCTTGCGCCTGCTGTTGCAGATCAGCCTTGTTGAACGGCAACGCATCGCCTCCTTTTACCGGAGTGATGAGGCCGCTGCCTTTAGCGACATCGTATGATTTGATTTTTCCTGAATGAGCCATGAGGTCGTCTCCTTATTCCATGCAGGCGATCACAAATGACCACTTGTGCATGACTAAGAGGCGGAAAAGAAAGACAGAAATACTGATAAATACTATATGTCGTCGATTTTGACTTCTAGTAATATTTAGATAAGATCAAAATAATTTATTTCAATACTTCGAATTCAATTAAAATATTTTATTTTATTTTGGTCAAAGTTCATATTAACTGCTAAAAGCATACACTCAGCATTCCGCTGAGATTGGAAAATATGATGGCCAAAGGTCAACAAAAGAAGAGCCGCGAAGCCCGCAAACCCAAAAAGGAAAAGGTCAAAACCAACGCCTCACAGCCGAGCCAGAAGCCCGGAGTAATCAAGGGGCTGGAGAATATGAAGAACGGTTGATCCGGCAAATGGGGATTGGGCCCCGGCCTGATCCCGCTTGGCGCGATTGCGCGATCCGCCGTTTAGCAAAACGGGGCAATCTAAACGGCAGCACTAACCTTCAAGGAAGGCGCACACCACCACGCTCAGGCGTGCTGGCGCAGTTCATCTAAACGGGGAAGAAATTGCGAAGGATCAACCGCCGCCATCGGAACGGAGCATTCGACTGCAATCTTTGCCAGAACCATTGGATCAAGCGAACTTGCGCCAAGATCAATTGCTTTTCCGATTGCAAAGCCAAGCGCAGCTGGTCGCCATTCCATAGCAAGGCCAGCCGCTTCAAAAGCAATGTCGGCCTGAGGCCAAGCGCAAAGCGCCAGATCGATTGGCAAGGCATTCGGTGTAAATTCTGGCGGCAATCTAGGCACACCGAATTGCGAGGAGCCAACAGATTGCATTGTGTGATCGACGGGCTCGTGAAGGAAGTCATGCTCGATCTGCGCGCCGTGCTTCATTGCCCATTGAAGTGCAATGTTCAGCAACGATGCTTCGCTTTCATAGAGATAGCGGCTAGGAAGATCGCCGGCAAAATAACTCTGCCCGCCCTCTTGGCGCTCAAGCACCAAATTGGGATTGGTGTCATGCCCTTTTACGACTTCAAGTTCGCACAATGCGGTAGCGATGCAAGCAACGCCTCCTGCAGATGCAAGAAGTCCAATGAAATTCTCTAATCCAACCGGATCGCTGGGATCACCAGAGGCGACCATTTGCTGATAGAGAAGTTCAAAAAAGAACTCCCCTGATACTTGAGCAAACTCCATCCCGCCTTGGTGCCCTTGCGCTTTGCTGACTTCGGGCAAAGTTCGCAGCACGATGGGCTCTTTCTGCAACCCCTTACGACCAAACATAGTGTTCTCCTTATCGAGAAGACTAGACATTTATCGTTAAAAACCAGTGAATTCGCCCTGCTAACGGGCACGTTCAACAAAAGGCGCCGTCGCGACCCGCGCCATTATGGAAGACCTGCGCGCCGGCATGGACGGGCCGTTAGGCGCAGCCGGAGGCGGCCCTTACTTGGCCCCCTCTTGACCCGCGCTGCCCTCAATCACCGTTTCAGCCCGGTAAGAGCATTCGCCCAGCGCCTCAAAATATTGGCCAAACGCCTGCACGTTCCCGCCAAAGGCCTTGCGCAACCGAACCTCAGCCTCCTGCCCTGCACTTTCCATAATGGCGCGGTCCATATCATCCACCCGGAAAAGGTCGGCCGCCGCGATCGCCTCTTCCAGGATCAAGGGCCGCGTAAAGGCCTCGAGAGCAGGCTTAGGGAAAAAACCGTCATCTAGGGCATTGGCGTGAAGCCTCCACCGGCCCACACAAACGCTCGCTTCCTCAGGCGTATAGACATTGGCAGCCTTCGCCTCGCCCGCGTAAAGATAGGTGACCGCCATATCCCAATCCACAGCGCGAACCTGCGCCTCTTTCGGATTGTGCGCCACGCACTCGATCTCGATCTTGGCGCCAGCGGCAAGGTCTTTGACCGCCATGGTCGAGCGGGTGGGATAGCGGCCCTCTTTGAAGAACTCACGATAGACAGCGTTAAACGCGCCAAAGTCGTCGATGTCGCTGAGCCAAACAGTGCATTTGAACAGCGCATCGTGGGTGAGGCCATAAAGCGCCAAAGTCTCCCCAATCCGCTCCATAGCCCGCCGCGTCTCGGCCTCAATACCGTTTGTTGGGTCCGCCTCGGTGGAACGCGCAAGGCCGAGCTGCCCCGCAAGGTAGAGCGTATCCCCCACCTGCACAGCGCGAGAGAAGGGCGTTTCGGGATTGGCATGGGAAAGAAACTCCGGCTCAGCAGGCACGGATTGTGCAAGCGCTGGCGCGGCGGCAAGCGCTAGGGTGAGGGTTGCGGCTAGGGTGGTGATTGGGTTGGTCATGAGAAGGCCATACACTAGAGAAACGTCATCCTGAACCCCGCGCCCTGCACCGTCATCCTGAACTTGTTTCAGGATAACCCCATCAACCACGCGCCAAGCCTTGAGGGTTATCCCGAAACAAGTTCGGCATGACGAGATGGAGACAAACCGCTACCCTTGCACCATGGCCAAACACCCCTGCGTCTACATTCTAGCCAGCGGCAAACGCGGCTACATCTACATCGGCGTCACCTCAGACATGGCCGCGCGATACCACCAACACCAAGAGGGTTCCTTCGAAGGCTTCGCGCGGCGCCGCAATTGCAAGCGGTTGGTGCACGTGGAGATGTTCGCGACGATGGACGAGGCCATCACCCGCGAGAAACAGCTCAAAAACTGGCACCGTGATTGGAAGATCAGTTTGGTGGAGGGGGATAACGCAGACTGGCGCGATTTGGGGATGGAGATGGGGTTGCGGTAGTCCTGACCAACCGACAACCGTGCTCACCTAGAGGCATCACCCCTCACCAGTCATCCCGGACTTGATCCGGGATAACCCTCGCGGGTTTGCGCTTGGCTCCTGTTATCCTGAAACAAGTTCAGGATGACGGGGAAGGAAGGTCACTGGTAATCGAGCGAACGTCGGATCGTAGCTGCAAGCTTCTCCACAAACTCATCAGGTTCGTGTTTCGTCCACATAACAGTCGTGCAGTGGTTTGTATCGAAGTGAGTTTGGCGATCATCAAACTTGGACTTTTCGCAGATATAAATAACGGGTTTGCCTAGGCCTTCAGCATATCCCGCCTCCCAGTAAGCTCCTGGGTTATCGTGAGTGAGATCGGCAATGATAAAAGCAGCGTCTTGGATATGGGCGCGCATTATGTTGTCAATGATGCCAGCGCGAGAGACATCCCGCAGATCAATCAGAGGATGCCCTATCTCCTGAAGTTTGGGCTTCACGTGTTGATCTAAAAGGCCATCAAGTGTGGCATCACCAAATTTAAGCGCAATAAAACCGGTTTTAGCCTTTGTAACCCCTCGCTTTTCCGACTCGTAAATTTCCCAGCCTGCTAAGGTCAAATCGAGGTCAATCGATTGGTATTGGTGTTGTAGATCACTGGCATCAATACCGATGAGGACCCCTCTTTCGATCAATTCGCTCGAAATTTTCTCGGCTGAGCGCCGATCCACAGCACCGACCAAAGGATGAAATTCTGGCGGAAACTGACTAAGAGGCTCTGCGGCTTTGATCACATAGTCGCCGACGAAGCGGATAATTCCGCTCGCTTGTTGCGCAGGCGATGGAAGTGAGGGCGCTTCTTCAATCAAATTTTCGATGTCGTATGTCGTTACAACCAGAACATCATCTTGAGGCCCCAAGCTATCTGTTTGCAGCCTGAGTCGGCGCGAAAGCACCGCACGAAGTGGCAGGGTAAAATCCGAATACTGAGATGCCGCAGCACTTCTTGAGAAAATGAAACTCCCACAAACGTCGCAATCGTAGCGGTAGCCATCTGCACCCATTCCGTCCCGCTGTTTGCAAGGAAAGCCATCACGCGATTGGCAAACTGGACATTGGGTCATTTCATACGCTCAGCTAGTGTGATCTCTATGGTGATCCACATCATTCCTCCATCTTCACATACAAATCTCCGCCCTCGCGGTATTTCTCGCTCATTTCTTCCATGCCTTTGAGCGCAGCTTGCTTGCTGGCCTCGGCGGTGTCTGCGCCCAGTTTTTCTGCGGCTAGAAAACTCTCGGGGCTTTCGTTCTGCTTCGCGGCGAAATCGCGCACTTCCTGGCTGATCTGCATCGAGCAGAACTTTGGCCCGCACATGGAGCAGAAATGCGCTGTCTTCGCGCCTTCGGCTGGCAGGGTCTGATCGTGATATTGCTCGGCGGTCTCCGGGTCGAGCGACAGGTTGAACTGGTCCCTCCAGCGGAATTCAAAGCGCGCCTTTGACAGGGCATCATCGCGCACTTTCGCCGCCGGGTGACCCTTTGCAAGATCGGCTGCGTGCGCGGCGAGTTTGTAAGTCACAACCCCCACCTTCACATCGTCGCGGTCGGGCAGGCCAAGGTGTTCCTTCGGCGTGACGTAGCAAAGCATCGCCGTGCCGTACCAGCCGATCTGCGCCGCGCCGATGCCGCTGGTGATGTGGTCATATCCCGGCGCGATATCGGTGACGAGCGGGCCGAGGGTGTAGAACGGCGCCTCGCCGCAGACCTGCAGCTGCTTTTCCATGTTCTCTTTGATCTTGTGCATGGGGACGTGGCCCGGCCCCTCGATCATGACCTGAACGTCCTGCTCCCACGCGCGGTGGGTGAGCTCTCCCAAAGTGTAGAGTTCGGAGAATTGCGCCTCGTCATTGGCATCCGCGATGGAGCCCGGACGCAGGCCATCGCCCAGCGAATAGGCGATGTCATAGGCTTTCATGATCTGCGTAATGTCGTCGAAATGCTCGTAGAGGAAGCTTTCCTTGTGGTGCGCGAGGCACCATTTCGCCATGATTGAACCGCCGCGAGAGACGATGCCGGTGACGCGTTTTGCGGCCATGGGCACATAGGCGAGGCGAACGCCTGCGTGGATGGTGAAATAGTCAACGCCTTGCTCGGCCTGTTCGATGAGGGTGTCGCGGAAAATCTCCCAGGTGAGGTCTTCGGCAACCCCGCCCACTTTCTCCAGCGCTTGGTAAATCGGCACGGTTCCGACCGGCACGGCAGAGTTGCGGATGATCCATTCGCGGGTGTCGTGGATGTTGCGTCCTGTGCTGAGGTCCATGATCGTATCCGCGCCCCAGCGGGTGGCCCAGACCATCTTGTCGACCTCGGTCGCAACGTCAGAGGCCACGGCGGAATTGCCGATATTGGCATTGATTTTGACCAAGAAATTGCGCCCGATCGCCATGGGCTCTGTTTCGGGGTGGTTGATGTTGTTGGGGATGATCGCGCGGCCACGTGCCACTTCGTCCCGGACAAATTCCGGAGTGATGACATCGGGGATCTCCGCGCCCCAGCTTTCCCCATCGCGCACCAGATCAGCGGCAATCTCGCGGCCTAGGTTCTCCCGCTCGGCGACATATTCCATCTCAGGCGTGATGATGCCTTTGCGGGCATAGTGCATCTGGCTGACGTTCATGCCTGCTTTCGCGCGCAGCGGGCGCTTCACCGCATTCGGAAATTGCGGGACGCCGCCGCTGCGGTCCGGGCCGAGCTGGCCGTTATCCTCTGGCTTCACCTCTCGCGCGTCGTACTCTTCTACATCACCGCGCGCCATAATCCAGTCACGGCGTTTTGCCGCTAGTCCGGCGTTGATGTCGATGCTTACATCATGGTCGGTATAAGGGCCGGAGGTGTCATAGACGCGCACTGGTGCCTCGCCGCCCTCAAGATCAATCTCGCGCATGGCAACCTGAATTCCGCTGCCTGTGCGTGCGCCGATATGGACCTTGCGACTGCCACGGATCGGCCCGGTGGTTACGTTAATATTCTCTCCCGAGGGGGGGATTTCTACAGGTGAGTTGATGTCGGCCATGATCGCAGTCTCTCCAAATAGCGGAGAACGGGCCAAACGCGCGAAGTCTTTGATGCGCCGCCCACTCCCTCCGCTGATGTTAATCAGTTCAGGTTCAACGGGTCGGACAGCGCAACCTGTCCCTCTCAGCGCAAAGCTACGCTCCCCGGGGATGACTGATGATGTAGGCGCGATGCGCGCCAGAGTCGAGCGGATATGCGCCCGGCTCAGCGTGATTTTGCGTTGGCCTTAGTCTTCGCCAACGGCGGCAGACAAACACAGTGCCAGCAGCAATGTCGCCAAGACGCCAGAACCGCCCGCCAGCGGCAATTCGCCAAACACACTGCGCCCCATCGCCATTGAGAAGGTGTTGGTGACCAGTGCGACCACACCAATCGCCGCAGTCAATCCGCCCAGCGCTTTGGCGCCCGCGATCATCTTAGCCATGCCAAACACCATTGCAGCGAGACCCAGCAGGATTTTCGCAGCGTTATAGACCATGAAGGAAAATGCGACGATCCCGCTTGCGGCCGGTGCAGTTCCTTCAACAGCGGTGGCCGCGTCGCGGAATGGACCGAACATTGTGAGACCCACGCCCACTTGCACCACATTCAATATCGCAGCCGCCAAAATCGCTGAAAAGCCCAGGCTGAAACGTTTTGAATCGGCCATTGCGGATCCCGCGAAAGCGGCGAGTAAGACAAACAGCAGGCCTTCAAGACCCCAAAGCCATTGGCGCGGAATATCAGCTTCGGCAATGTAGAGCGCAGTGTAAAGCGCCTGTGTCACAGCCGCCAATATCAGCAGAGCCGCCGTGATCTGCACGGTCCGTTTCAGTGTAAATTGCATGATTTGATATCCCTTTTTTATCCGGCTTATTTATGCAAGGTTCGCACTTGCAAGCTCAAAGGTTACGCTCATCGAGGGTATGCCGCTGCTCAGAGTTTAAATTGCCGCGCAACAATGTATGCTGACAATGGGTTCCCGAGGACGGGAGTTACGGTAAGGGATCGATCAATGAGAAACGTAATATTTGGTGGCACGGCACTGGCTGCCGCTATGGTAGCAAGTCCGGCATTGGCCAATGAAGACGCAGGCTCATTCGCACCTCTCACTCAGTCCACCGAAAAGGGGACGTATTGGGCGCTCGATGGAGGCCCAGACGATGCCTCGCCAAGCTACACACGGATCGAGAATCTCTGCCTGACAACAGATGGTCGGCGTTTCTTTGGCATTCATCCAGCCGCGGGGAATGAGCCCACATTCGCTATCACCGAAGGCGGACCACTGCCGATCACTTTGAACCCGGTGGATGCGAGCGCGGGTAAGCGCCACTACAAGATAAGCAACCCTGAACGCGAAGATGAATATCTGACCATGAATTTCATTGCGCCCGGAACGCGTGAAGCAGGCCTGCCCAGTGCGACAGCAGGTTTGACCAGCATTAACACGGGCGAGGAATATCAGGTCGATTGCGTTGAAAATGATCAGATTGTTATGATAGCCGCGACTGAAGACGGCGCCATGATTGTAACATTGGAAGATGACGGACTTGTCCTAAGCAGTCCAGAAAAGGCAGAGGGCAACACTCTGGATATGAGGGGTGGCTTGTATTCGTATGACGCAGCGGGCGGCGTCTTTCACTTCTTTCAAAACGAGGGACGCATAGCCATCGGCCTGAGCGCCTTCGGTCAAACAGACAAAGAAGCGATCTTGTTCGAAAGTGCATTGGCAAAGGAAAACCAGCAGCCAATCGTCTACTTCCTGGCGAACCCATCGCTTTTGGCTGAGCGGGTACCGACCATGGCAGCAGAAACCGGATCGATGATTGACCGCCTTTCCGCCTGCAACCACTTCGCCGGAGAGACAAGCGAAGACACGGAGCGCAACGCGCAGATCATGGTCCAGTGGAAAGCGCTCGAATGCGACGCTGTCCCCGCGCAATACAACAGCGCGCTAGCGGCAGCTGCGGATGGCAGCCCGCTAAAAACCTATCTGGAGGCGAATTCGCCCAACTGGATTTGATCGCCTAATTCTGCGCAGTTTCAAACGCTGGAATTTCGGCTTTCTGACCGGCGGCGGTAAAATGCTTCCACTCGCTATCGGCCAGCCACGCGGGCGTTTGCACAGGAACGTGGACGCCGACCGCTGACTGTGCGTTTAGTGTGCGGTCAATCAGCATCCCTGCATCTTCCTCACGGAAGAACCAAAATGGCACCATCACAAGGTTCGTGCGAGCGCAGCAAAAGAACTTTGCATTCATCGTAAAGTGCTGTTTTGCAGGGTCGGCATCGCCCATGTGCATGACACGAACCAGCTCACCCGACGCGCGGGTCGCAGATACGCGGAATGTGATGTTGTGTACATCGGAATGGCGCTCTGGCCAGCCTGCATGGGGCGTGCGAATTGCCTCGACGGTGGCGCCGGCAACATCGAACTTTTGAGCCGCCTCACCATTGGAAAGCGCAATCGCGGTTATGCGCGCTGCAAAACCTTCATCCCACAATTCATGCGCCCGCATATCCGCGACCGCTTGTTCAGGCGCAATGATCTGAATGCCTGATTGCGCGGCCATCAAACGGTTGAAGTATTCAGGCGAGAAATGGTCACCGTGTGCGTGGCTGACGAACACGGCATCGACGTTATTATAGGGCGCATCGCCTGAAATAATCGCCTCAATCAGCGTATCGTCCATTTCAGCAAGCGAACCGAAATGATTGTCGTAAAGCGGATCGAACAGGAACTTTGCCTCACCCAATTGGGTGCGCACACCGGCATTGAGGATCGCAGTCACACGGTCTTGCGCTTCATTAGCAACCTGCGCCGAAGGCTCCGGAACGGAACACGCAGCTGCCATCAGGCTTAGCGAAAGTGGCAGAATCGAAAATCGCATAGGTCTTGCTCCGTCAGGGATGACAGCAGGATAAGCCTGTGCGAACTGTCTGTCCAATTGAGGAGAGAGACGACTATGCCGTTCCGTATGACCGAGATGGTTGGGTGTGAATTCCCACTGTTTGCCTTTTCGCACTGCCGCGATGTTGTCGCAGCGGTCAGCCGTGCGGGCGGATTTGGCGTGCTTGGCGCGGTCAGCGTCACCCCCGATCAGCTCGAAGCGGAGCTGACATGGATCGACGACAACGCCGATGGCAAACCATACGGGATCGACGTGTTGATCCCAGAGGTTCAGGCGGTCGATCACTCGGTCAGCGCGGATGAGATTATCGCTGCCATCCCTCAGCAATATCGCGACATGACACGCGGCATTTTGCGCGAAGCCGGCATCAGCGAGGATATGGCAAAACCGCTGGGCGGCAGCCAAGCTCCCAACACATCACTGGGGCAGGAATTGCTTGAGGTCAGCTTTAACCACCCAGTCCGGCTGATCGCCAATGCGCTGGGAACCGCCCCGCCTGCGATGATCGAAGCGGGCAAGAAACATGGCATTCCAGTCGCAGCTCTTGTGGGTGCAAAAGAGCACGCGATGAAGCAAATCGATGCGGGCGTGGACCTGATCGTTGCGCAAGGCGGCGAAGGCGGCGGTCATTGCGGCGATGTCTCCACCATAGTCCTGATCCCAGAGGTTATCGCTGCGATTGAGCAGGCGGGCGCAGACATTCCGGTGCTGGCGGCCGGCGGGATAATGAACGGCCGGCAAATGGCCGGAATGATGGCGATGGGCGCAGCGGGCGCATGGTGCGGCAGCGTGTGGCTTGCCACGCCAGAGGCTGAGACCAGCGAAGTGTTCCGCGACAAGATGGTCGGCGCATCCAGCCGCGATACGGTCCGCTCCAAATATCGCACGGGCAAATATTCACGCCAGCTGCGATCGGGCTGGCACACCAAATGGGATGAGGCAGGCCTGCCCGCCTTGCCCATGCCGCTAATGAGCCTGCTTAGCGAACCGGTGCTGCGCGCAATTGATGCAGCCGCGGTTGGCGGCAATGCTGAGGCCCAAGAGCTATGCTCTTACTGGGTTGGCCAAGGGGTTGGCTTGGTCAGCGAAGTGCGCAGCAGCGGCGCGGTGGTACAGGATTTCAAACGCGAATTCGCCGAGGGTTTTGAAACTCTGGAAGGCGCGATTGAGTAGCTGAAATCAGCCGCCCTTTTCGCTCGCAATCCAACGGTTGATCTTCTGCTCCAGCACAGCCAGCGGCAGCCCGCCCGTGTTCAGCACTTGAGCGTGGAATTCCTTGATATCAAAGCCATCGCCCAGTTGTTCTTCAGCGCCGGCACGCAGCTCCTGAATTTTCAGCGCGCCAATCTTATACGCCAAGGCTTGGCTTGGAATGGCGATATACCGCTCCACTTCTGAGACCACTTCGGTGCGGGTCATACCGGAATTTTCGAGCATAAAATCAATTGCTTGCTCTCGGCTCCACCCCTTGGAGTGCAGGCCGGTGTCGACCACCAGACGCATGGCGCGCAATTGCTCATCCTGCAGCGTACCATAGCGGTTCCACGGATCTTCGAAGAAGCCCATTTCATAGCCCAAAGTCTCTGCATAAAGCGCCCACCCTTCGATAAAGGCGGTGGTCCCGCCAAAGCGCATGAAGGCGGGCAAATCTTCGTTTTCTTGTGCCAGGCTGATCTGGAAGTGATGGCCCGGCGCGCCCTCATGCAAATACAGTGTCATGTTCCCGGTGGTTAGCCGGCTCGGCAGGTCATAGGCGTTGAAATAGAATACTCCAGCGCGTGAGCCATCTGGCGTGCCTGACTGGTATGATCCGCCTGCACTGAACTGCTCGATTGAGGGGTCATAAGGCTTAATCTCAAGCTGCGACTTAGGCAGCAAAGAAAAGTATTCGCCGATCTTCTTATCGACCTCTTTGCCGATGTCGTAATAGGCCTGCGTGAGCGCTTCACGGCTTTCCGGCTTGAACTGGGGATCGGTGCGCACAAAATCGAAAAACTCGTTGAGCGTGCCGCCGAAACCAACCTCGGCCTTCACCTGTTCCAAATCGCTTTTGACGCGCGCAACTTCGCTAAGACCAAGTTGGTGGATCGTATCGGCATCAAGTGGCAGCGTCGTCGTGCTCTCGATCAATTGCGCGTAAAGCTCTTCCCCGCCTTCCATTTGGCTAAGGCCCACGCTGTCACGCGCGGCGGCAAGATATTCATCACGTAGGAAATCCCGCATCCGTTCATGCGCAGCATAAATCTCAGCGGTCTTTGCTTCATAGGCTGCGGTGAGCCGCGCTTTATCTTCGTCAGAGAAGTCTTCTGGGAACGCATTGACCGGCCCCATAAACTGCGATTCCGCAATCGGAATTTCGATCTGCGTCGTCAGCTGCGAGATAACATTGCCAATGGTCAGCTTGGTTTCCAGCACACCGCTTTCCATGCCGTCCCGAAATTTCTCAATCGCGCGGTCATTGATCGCGATGTAATCATCGTGGCGCGACAGATTGTCTTCATAATTCGCCATCGTCTTGAACGGCGCTGCACCCGCGCCGCTGGCAAAATTTGGGTAGAAGGTGTGAAAGCCGCTGAAGTGGTTGACCGGGCGCACTTCTGTAAGCGCGCGAATGCGGTCTGTGCTGCCTTTCAGCGACTGCTCTTGATTATATTTGAACACGTCATAGGCAAGCGCATCAGTGGCAGACAGCTTTGACCGGTCAATCTGCGCGAGCAGCGCCATGTTAAGCTGAGTGTCAGTGCGGCCAGCGATGAATTGCGCATCCGTGAGGTAATCGCCGAGCTTGTCCGCGTCCGTATCATCGCCTCGAAACAGGCGCGAGAGCGGGTTGAGCGCCAGGCTGCGCTCATCAGAATCGGCAAACAGTGTGAACAGTCTATCACGTTCCGATTGCGCCTGATCAGCTGCAACTTCAGTTGTTTCGCTATGATTGTGAGCGATGGCTGGCGCTGTTGGCAAAGCCAGTGCAGTCGCAGCAAGGAACGCGGCGCGCATGTTCATGTAGGTTCAGTCCCGTTAACTAAGTTCTATTGCAGCAAACCGCTAAACCGAGCTGCCGGGCAGAGCAAGCATCTGGCCGACCAGCGTGCACACCTGTTCGATCAACGCCCTAGTGCCCGCTAAGACAAAACCGATCGCCGCGGCGAGCAATGTTAAAGCCGCGTTGCAGGACCTCTTTGCTTTCGGCGCTGCTTGGATCGCGGATCGGATTGGAATGGTTGTAATGGATGAAATGCAATTTTGCCCGCTGATCATCCGGCAAATGTTGCAGCAGATCCATTGTCTCAACCACACGAGGATGCGGAATCTCTGACATGTCCCGGCCAACACCGTTTTCATCAAGCAGCTCATTATCGTCCCAGAACGTCGCGTCGACAAACGCATAATCGACCTTGCGAACGATCTCAGGCGATAATCCATCTTCGGACCAGCGGTCGATGTCGGGCAGATAGAGAACGGAGAACCGCTCAGGGTCGGCTATGACCCAGCCAACCGTTTCAGAATATTCGTCGCGGTGTTCCACGGGCAAAGCGATTGCCCGCATTGAGCCGCCTAGAAATGCGGCGCGTACGCCTTCTGCTCGTCCATCCTGCCAACCCGGTGGTTCAAGCCGCTCAAATGTAATGTTGCCTAAATTGACAAGCTGGCTCCAGGGCCCATTGGTGCGCAAGAATTGCTCCATGCGCGGCATGGCATAGACGGGCACATTATGTGCTCCAGCCGCCTCGCGTCCAAAATATGCCAGTCCCAAATAGTGCCCAATATGCGCATGGGTTAGGAACACGCCGTCTACGCCTAGGCCGTTGCCCCTGCCCGTGCCCTTCTGCGCAGGCTCAATCGCATCGAGCATTGAAAGCTGCTCTGTAATGGCCGGACTTGCATCGAATAGGTAGCGTTTGCCCGCTTTCCGGTCGATCAGGCCAAGCGATGAGGGAAGAAGGCGCGGCGCCTTGTCATCGGCATTACCGATCTGCGGAGCCCCTGCGTCCTGCCCTGCTCCCAGCACCACCATCTCGGCTTCGCATTGCACGGGCTCAGCTTGGGGCGTGACGCCTGCCCAAAGTGCCAACAAAGTCCAGATCATCGCGGCGCGCGCCTATTCAATCACCCGGCCGCGCACCATCACGAAACCAACGTCTTCCAGCACGGTGACATCAGCCAGCGGATTGCCATCAACTGCGATGATATCGGCAGAAAAGCCCGGCGCGATTTTGCCGATTTGATCTTCAAGGCCCAGAACCTCTGCCGCCCTCGTGGTTGCCGCTGCCAAAGCCTCTCGGTTGGACATGCCGCCTTGCACCATCAGCGCCAGCTCGCCCGCGTTTTCACCGTGAGGGAACACGCCTGCATCCGTACCGAATGCGATCTTCACGCCATATTCGCGGGCGCGCTCAACGATGGTTCCGGCAACTTGGCCGACTTCGTTGATCTTCGCGTCGACAACTGGTGTGTAATAGCCTGTGCCAACGTTTTTCTTGATCCCTTCAAACGCCATCAGCGTAGGAACAAGCGTCGTGCCGCTGGCTTTCATGGCGGCAGCGGCATCTTCATCAATATAAGTGCCGTGTTCGATGGTGTGGACCCCGGCGCGCGCTGCCGCTTCGATCCCGCGTGCGCCATGCGCGTGCGCTGCCACCTTCAGGCCGAGCGTTTCGGCGGTATCGACAATCGACTTCATTTCTTCAGCGGTAAAATGCGCTTCTAGTCCCCGCCCCTGTTGAGATAGAACGCCGCCAGTTGCGGTAATCTTGATCAGGTCAGCGCCGTATTTTGAAGCGGTGCGCACCCGTTCTGCGCATTGGATCGGGCCTGTGCAGGAAAAGTCGGATGTGAGCGCATCATTCACTTCCTTGCGGAACCCATTGGTGTCGCCGTGACCCCCAACAATCGCGATTGTGCGGGCAGATGTGACGATGCGCGGGCCAGCGACCACACCCGTTTCAGTGGCCCGGCGCAGGCTTTGTGTGACTTGATCAGTGCGCGAACCAAGATCGCGCACTGTGGTGAAACCAGCAAGCGCGGTCAGCCGGGCGTTCTTTGCCGCGATCAAAGTGTACCATTCAGGCGGGTTGGTTGCTGCGCGCCAGAACTCTCCGCTCGGGTCACCGGAAAGGTGCGTGTGCAGATCAATCATTCCCGGCATGACAGTCTTGTCAGAGAGGTCGATTATCCGATCAGCCTCGATTGGTCCTGGCGGCGCAGGGACCGTATCAACCGCTACTAAACGCCCGTCTTCAATGTAGATGATGGCCGGTCCGGTCGGTTCACTATCCGCATCAGCAATCACGGATCCGGCGCGGATCACAATTGTTTCTGCAGCGGCAGAACTTGCAAGGACTGCGGCCACTGCCGCCACGGGAACCGTTAGTTTCGACAGGTATTTCATAACTGGGCCTCTCTTGGTTTTCTGCTTGATAGACATGCATTTGAGCGCGGCACAACCCTTTGGCCCAATTACGGCGCTTCAAACATATTTGCCATATTGCCCCTGAACGTTATGCAGGGATGTAATATTACACCAAACGGGGACAATATTCTGATGAACCGGCTAGCCTTTGCATCCGCCACCCTTTTCGCTTCAGTCTCACTCGCGGCGACTGCGCAAGCCCGCCCGATGACGCCAGAAGACGTCGCCAAACTGGAAAGCGTCGGCGCGATGGTCGTCTCTCCCGATGGCAGCAAAGTCGCTTTCACCACCTCAAGCCTGCCAGACGTGACCGAGGGCGAGGATGACGGAACGTTTACTCAGGAATTGAAGGTCGCCGCCGCAGCCGATCAAGCCCGGGCTTACCTGCCGAATGATGTTTCGCCAGGCGGCATCGCATTCTCTCCTGATGGCGCAATGGTCAGCTTCTTGTGGTCCAAAGAAGACGAAGACCGCGCCGTTTGGGGTGTGCCGATTGATGGCGGCACGTACAAAAAGCTCGCTGGGATCGAAGACGCAGATGTTCGCAGCTATCGCTGGAGCGATGATGGACGCACGCTTTATCTGCTCGCCGATGCGGAAGAAGACAAGCAACGCACCAAGCAAAACAAAGCGGGTTTTAACGCACGCGTCTATGAAGAAGAGTTCAAGGCTGCGCGCCTGTTTGCCGCAAACGTAAGCGAAGAAATTGATGAAGCCCCGCGTCAGATCAACGTCCCCGGTTTCGTGAGCGCATTTGATATTGCACCGGGCAGCGCGTTCGGAATTATTGAGACGGCTCCAACACCGTTGGTCGACGACAGTCTTACCAGCAATCGGGTGAACATTATCGACCTTGGCACAGGCAATATCCGCGCCGTGGTTGAGACACCGGGCAAGATTGACGATGTAGAAATCTCACCCGATGGTCGACAGCTGTCGCTGATCGCAGGCGTGGACGTGAACGATCCGGCTGCGACAACCTTGCACCTCGTTGACACAGCCACTGGCAGCTACCGTGCGCTGAACGCTGGCGCAGCTGAAGCCGCAGTTGATGCCGAATGGCTCGCCAATGGCCGGCTCGCGACAATCATCCACAAGGGCGCGCAAAGCTTGCTGCGCACATACAATGCAGATGGCAGCGTGCGCAGCGAACAATCATCAGGAGTTCTGATCCTGCGCCGTTTGGATGCATCAGGTGGCACTCTGGCTGTTGCCGCTGACACGCCCAAGCACCCGACTGAATTGTTTGTGCTCAATGGCCGCAATTTCACCCGCTGGACCAGCCACAATCCGTGGCTCAGCGAGATCACTTTTGGCGAGCAGCGTACCTACACATACACTGCGCGGGATGGCCAAGAGGTTGAAGGCGTGTTGATTGAACCGGTTGGCGGAGCGCCTGCGGGCGGTGCGCCGACGATCATGAATGTTCACGGCGGACCAGAAGCGCACGAAAGCAATGGTTGGCAGACCGCCTATTCCAAACCGGGTCAGGTTGCCGCCGGACAAGGCTATGCCGTGTTTCTGCCCAATTATCGCGGATCAACCGGATATGGCGTCGATTTTGCTAAGCAGCACCAAGGCGATTATGCGGGTAAGGAATTCAACGATATTGTTGATGCAAAGCGCGCGCTGGTTGCAGAAGGTATCGCTGATGGCGACCGCACCGGGATCACGGGCGGCTCCTATGGCGGCTATGCCAGCGCTTGGGGCGCAACCGCGCATTCAAGCGAATATGCCGCCAGCGTGATGTTCGTTGGTATCTCCAACCAGATCAGCAAGTTTGGCACGGGCGACATCCCGTATGAAATGTACAACGTTCACAGCCTGAAATGGCCGTGGGATGATTGGCAGGCAATGCTGGAGGTTTCACCGATCTTCCATGTCGACAAGGCCGAAACGCCGATCTTGATCATGCACGGTGACGCCGACACGCGCGTCGATCCGGGCCAATCGTTTGAGCTTTATCGTTCGCTCAAAATCCGCAAGCCGAATACGCCGGTCCGCTTTGTCCTTTATCCGGGGGAACCGCATGGCAACCGCCGGGCTGGCAGCCGCTATGATTACAATTTGCGGATGATGGAATGGTTTGACACCTATCTGAAAACAGGTGATCGCAAGGCCCCGCTGCCCGGTCCTCGACCGACCTTGGCCGAAGCAGCCAAAGGCTCAGACACGGATGATCTTGAGGATGAATCTGAGGATTGATCGGATTCTTTGATTTTCGCACGCCATCCGGCGTGCGAGCTCCTCGGTTTCTTGTTTTCGCCCTCAAGCGCCGGGCGGCGGACATCCGTCCGCCTTGGCTTTCCTCGCATAAGCTCGGGCGGCCTTGCGAGGCCTGCGGCCTCGAACCATTCTAGGCCGCTCGCTTGGTTGGCGGAGCTCGGTCGCGCTAGCGACCGCAAGGGCGCCTGCCCGCCCGCAACGATGCGACCGTCAGGTCGCGTGAGCGAGGAAATCGCGAGTGCGGATGCAATTGCGAAAAACTAAAAAGTATATCCCACGCCAATCCCGCCGAAGAATTGGTTCGCGCTGCCGCGTACTGACGTAAACGGCGTATCAGCTGCATCGCCGACCAGCCGGGAATAACCACCTATCCCGTAGACATTCCAGCCGCCATTTGTCAGATTTCCGTCAAGATCTACTGTCCCAATTGCCGTCAGCCCCAGACTGTTTAAACCGCCATCAGCCGTAAACTCTGCAAGGCCGCTGGCGACGCTTTGATCTGCGCTGACAGAGTAATAGTAATCCGCAAAACTATCGTCGACGAACTGTGCGCCAAGTGACAATTGCAGAGCTGATCCGCGACCAACCGGCGTGAAATAGCCGATGCTGGGCTCTACCAACATGCCATCATGCGCGCCCAGAATGTCCCAGCGAACCGATGTTGATAGGCTGAGCCGATCAAGTCGGTTCAATACGCTAGGGAAAGTCACTCCGCCATTCACACCAACTTCAAAGGCTGTATCGAGTTCTCCGGCAGCGAGAACCACCTCATCCTCAATCTGATCGGCGCGATCATTGCGGAACCGGAATGAGGGGCCGAAAGAAAATGACGGTGTATCTGTGTCTGGGCCGGGCGGGCCATCTGCGGGCGGTTGTGACAACAGATCTAGGTTAAGACCCGGTCCATTGGGGCTGATGCCGACGCCGCCAACGCGCCCAACGATCAGCGGTAATGGGAAGACAACATAGTCGTCTGAACCTGAATAGCTCGGCACCAATCCAGCGCCGACACCCAAAGTGATCCACGTATCATCAAACACAATATCGCCAGGGATTACGCCGGGAGGAGGGCCGCCGCGCGCATCTGATGGCGGTCCGTCTGGCCCGGCAGTGGCGGGTCCGCGGGTTTGAGTTTGCTCGTCTTCATCTGTTCCTTGCGCGAATGCAGGCGCGCTGACGAGCGCAGCGCAAAGTGTCGCAGCAAGGCTGCAAGTGATTGTCTTGATTGGCATGAAATGCTCCGTTCCACTCACTCAACCCGCAGGCGGTGCGCCGGTTCCCCGCAATCAAGTCGTAGCTTTAATGACCCGCCGCCTGCCATTCAGCAATCGCATCAATCGGGAACACCAGCATGATAACCGTTAGAGTTAAGCCATCGCGCACCACATATGCAGCAAGTAACTCCATGAAGATAGACAGGATAATCGTCACTTTGATCGGCAACCGCATGGCTAGATAGAACCCGAATGCCATCCAGCCGATATCTGCGAATGAATTGAGTACGCTATCGCCTGAATAGCCCCAATTGGCGGTAACAGAGCGGAAACGCTCAATCACCATCTGGGTGTTCTCAAGCACCTCCCATGCAGCCTCTAAAAACACGGCGAGCGGCAAACCCCAGCGAACAGCGTTTTTTCCGCCAATTTGCCATTTGGCAAACAACAGCCAGCCAAGCGCGTAAAAGATCGGCCCGTGGATGATGTGACTGGGCGTGTACCAATCGGCGATATGCTGGCTGTTACCCATCGAGTTGATGTCGCCATGCCACAGCTTGACGTATCCGCATTCGCAAATCGGCGGTCGGTCCATCGCCAACAGGATCAGCACAGCGGCAATTGTTATGCCGATAGAAACAAGGATCGCGGTGCGATTTGGGATCAATTGAGCCATTTGCGAAGTGTGAATCACCGCCTTGCCTGATGCAAGCGATTTGCCCTTTTGCTTCGGGGATAGTTGAGCGCCCGCATCTGAGGATTGCCGCAGGCGCGCGCTTTCCCTAGGGCGTTGAACCAATGAGCGGAAACAGCATCGATGTGGCCATTGTTGGCGGCGGCTTAGCAGGCGGCCTGATTGCGCTGGCCCTGTATCGCGAGCGGCCTGAACTGCGCATATCCTTGATCGAAAGCGGCAAAATGATCGGCGGCAATCACCGCTGGAGCTGGTTTGACAGCGATCTTGATTTGGCGGGCCGCGCGCTGCTCGATACCTTTCGGCAAAACGAATGGAACGAAGGGTATGATGTTGCCTTTCCGAAATATCGCCGGACACTGAAAACCGGCTATCGCTCCATGTCGAGCGCCGATTTCCACGAGGGTCTTGCCCGGGTCTTACCAGCAGACATGTTGCGCCTTGGCTACCGCGCAGATGAGGTGGACGCGCGCGGCGTGACGTTATCCGACGGCGAACGGATCAACGCCCGCACCGTCATCGACTGCCGCAGCTTTACCCCCAGCCCGCACCTTCGTGGCGGCTGGCAAATCTTCATGGGCCGGCAGGTTCGGCTGGCAGAGCCGCACGGTCTCAGCCGCCCAACCATCATGGACGCCAGCGTCGATCAGGTTGCGCCTTTTGGCAATGACGGAGCTTACCGCTTTGTCTATGTCCTGCCCCTGAGCGCGCATGATGTGTTTATCGAAGACACATATTACGCCGATGATGCAAAGCTGGATCGCAGCGCCCTGTCAGGCCGAATTGATGGCTATGCCCGCCAGCATGGCTGGAATGATGGCGATATTGTCGGGCATGAACACGGCCTGCTGCCAGTGCTGACCGGCGGAGACTTTGCCGCCTACCAAAACGACACTCGTATCGAAGGCGTCGCGATTGCCGGCGCGCGCGGCGGATTTGTCCACCCGCTCACCAGTTACACAATGGTGATCGCGGTTGAAAACGCGCTTGCCATCGCGGCAGAGGCTGACCTAACCGGCCCGCAGCTGGCTGCCCTGTTTGAAACACGCGCGCGGCGCCATTGGCAAAGAACTGCCTATTACCGGCTGCTGGCGCGCATGTTGTTTTTTGCGACCAAGCCAGAGCGGCGCGTCGACATATTTCAGCGGTTTTACACCTTGCACGAAGGGCTGATTGAGCGCTTTTATGCTGCCCGATCAACCGCGCGTGATAAGGTCCGCGTCCTTTGGGGCAAGCCGCCCGTATCTATACCAAGCGCGATGGCCGCACTGTTCAAACGGGGCGAGCCCCTCAAAACGAATTCCGACACGGAGAACTCCGAATGAACGCCGATGCACCAATAAACGCTGGGCTGGACCTCACTGCGCCGCCTACCGCTGGAAAAGGCATCAATCCGGCAATCGCTGCAAAATACGAAGGCCGAACCGCTTGTGTCATCGGCGCTGGTTTTGGCGGCATGGCGCTGGCCATTAGGCTGCAATCAGCTGGCATCAAAACAACCGTTGTCGAAGCGCGCGACAAGCCCGGTGGCCGCGCATATTTCTGGGAGGAAGAGGGCTTTACATTTGATGCAGGCCCCACCGTCATCACCGATCCGCCATGCCTTAAAGAGCTGTGGGAGCTGACCGGCCACGACATCGCCGAAGATGTTGAGCTGATGAAGGTTCACCCATTTTATCGGCTCAATTGGCCTGATGGCACGAACTTTGACTATTCCAACGATGAAGAAGAGCTGGCAGCTGAAATTGCCAAGCTGAACCCGGATGACGTGGTCGGCTACCAGCGCTTCCTGGAATATTCCGCAGGCGTCCACGAAGAAGGCTATGTCAAGCTTGGCCACAAGCCATTCCTTGATTTCAAATCAATGCTCAAGGCTGCGCCCGCTCTGGTCAAAAAACAGGCATGGCGTAGCGTTTATGACATGGTTTCAAGCTTCATCAAAAGCGAGAAACTGCGCGAAGCGTTCAGCTTTCACACCCTGCTGGTCGGTGGTAGCCCAATGAAGACCAGTGCGATTTACGCGCTCATTCACAAGCTTGAAAAAGACGGCGGCGTCTGGTGGGCCCGCGGCGGAACCAACCGCCTGATCGCAGGGATGACCCGCCATTTCGAACGGCTTGGCGGAACAATGCGCATCGGCGATGGGGTGACCCAGGTTCACACCCTTGGCAACAAAGCCACCGAGGTAGAGACCAAAAGCGGCTGGAGGGAACGCTTTGATGCAGTCGCCTCTAACGCTGACATCATGCATTCCTACAAAGACCTGCTATCCGAAAGCGTGCGCGGCCCAAAATACGCCAAGTCACTCAGCCGCAAGAGCTATTCACCTTCGCTATTCGTTGTCCACTTTGGCCTTGAAGGCAATTGGCCGGGCATTCCGCACCACATGATCTTGTTCGGTCCGCGCTATAAGGGGCTGGTTGAAGACATCTACAAACACGGCGTTCTGCCGCAGGATTTTTCAATCTATCTGCACCACCCAACCGTGACCGATCCCAGCATGGCGCCCAAGGGCAAGAGCACATTTTACGCGCTCGTTCCCGTTGCGCACCAAGGCAAGATGCCGATTGATTGGGATGTCGAGGGGCCAAAATTGGAAAAGGCGATCCTTGATGAGGTTGGCCGCCGCTTGATCCCCGATATTCACGACCGGATCGTGACAAAGTTCCACTATGCGCCGAAAGACTTCAGCCAAGATTTGAACGCGCATTTGGGCAGCGCCTTCAGCCTTGAGCCAGTTCTTTGGCAGAGCGCTTACTTGCGCGGCCACAACCGCGATGATGTGATCAACAATTTCTACCTTGTCGGCGCAGGCACACATCCGGGCGCAGGCATTCCCGGCGTGGTCGGCAGTGCAAAGGCGACCGCCGGTCTTGTGCTGGAGGACTTGGCGACTAAGGCGGAGGCATGAAACGTCTCGCTGTCTATTGCGGATCGGCCACGCCCGAAGACCCGCGCTATCTTGAACTTGCGCGCGACGTCGGCGCAGGCCTTGCCACGCGCGGGATAGGCGTCGTTTATGGCGGCGGGCGGCTGGGCCTGATGGGCGCGGTGGCGAGCGGCGCAAAGGAAGCAGGCGGCGAAGTCATTGGCGTCATTCCCGAAGCACTCGTCAATTCCGAAGTCGCCAATCACAATTGTGACGAGCTGATTACCGTCAAAGGGATGCATGAGCGCAAGCAGCGCTTCACCGACCTCTCCGACGGTTTCATTTCGCTGCCCGGCGGGGTCGGCACAATGGACGAATTGTGGGAAGCGATGAGCTGGGCCCAGCTTGGCTATCACTCCGACCCGGTCGGCCTGCTGAACGCCTTTGGCTTTTACGATGACCTGATCTCCTTCAACGCAAAGATGGCAGAGGTCGGCTTTGTCCGGCCCGCGCACCAGAACATCCTCATCGCATCGGATACCCTGCCCGATCTGCTGGAGAAGATGGCTGCATACGTCCCGCACACTCCGATTTTTCGGATGAAGGCTGAGGAATTGTAAGAAGCTCTGGTCATGGGAATGTCCGAAATTTTTGTCTGCGTGCCGTTGCCACCCGCGCCCTCCGCCCTTCCACCCGGAGCCTACTGGGATACCATCCGGGTGGAAGGGCGGAGGGCACGGGCTGGCGAGGTTCCTGCGATATGATCGACGAACTCAAACGCGCGGTTTTGGTCGAACAGGCCCGGCTTTCCATCAAGCACGGTTCGCAGAGCTTTTCCGCCGCATCCAAGCTGTTTGACGAGGAAACGCGGGAGCGCGCATGGCTGCTTTATGCTTGGTGTCGCAGGGCAGATGACATTGCCGACAATCAGGATTTGGGCGGCCCTTTAGGCGATCAATCCAGCGCCAAAGAACGCCTCGACCTCATCCGGCTGCTGACCACCAAAGCTCTTAACGGCGAACCCACTGGTGACCCGGCTTTCGATGCGCTGGGCGTGGTGGCGCAGGAATGCGGCCTCACCCAGCAAATGGCCGACGATGTGATCGAAGGCTTCGCGCTGGATGCTGCCGATTGGCGGCCGCGCACAGAGGCGGACATGCTGCGCTATTGCTATCATGTGGCGGGCGCGGTTGGTGTAATGATGGCCGTGGTCATGGGCGTATCGCCTGATGATCGGGAAACGCTGGACCGCGCGTGTGACCTTGGCCTTGCCTTTCAACTTTCCAACATCGCCCGCGACATTGTGGAGGATGATGCGGCGGGCCGGTGCTATCTACCTGCAGAATGGCTGGTTGAGGAAGATATTGAGCCCGGCCAGCATACCAAGCCGCACCACCGGCAGGAGCTTGCCGATATGGCCGCAAAACTGGTGAAGCTGGTTGAAAAGCATGAGGCAGCGGCGCGGGTTGGCGCTGAAAAGCTGCCCTTCCGCAGCCGCTGGGCCGTGCTGAGCGCTGCGCGCATTTACGGCGCAATCGGGCGCAAGGTGCGCAAGCGCGGGACCGAAGCATGGAATGAGCGGGTGTACGTGCCGCGCTCTCAAAAGGCGATCTACGGCGCGCGCGCGTTCCTGTCTGCCGCCATCAACCGCGAGAAGCATCCTGATGGGCCGATCACTTGGGGCATCAGCGACTTTCGTCCAGACGCTTGATGCGGGCGCTGAGCGCGACTAACCCCGCGTGCATGATCAAAAAGCTCCTTATCGCCAATCGCGGCGAAATTGCCTGCCGTATCATGCGCACCGCGCGCGAAATGGGCGTCGCCACCGTCGCGGTCTATTCCGATGCCGACGCGAAGGCGCTGCATGTGCGCCAAGCCGACGAGGCGGTTCATATCGGACCCTCACCCGCGGCCGAAAGCTATCTCGTCGGCGAGAAGATCATTGCTGCGGCCAAAGAGACCGGAGCCGAGGCGATCCATCCCGGCTATGGCTTTCTGTCAGAGAACGCCGACTTTGCGCAAGCCGTGATCGACGCGGGCCTGATCTGGGTTGGCCCAAAGCCGGACAGCATCCGCGCGATGGGCCTGAAAGATGCGGCCAAGCAGCTGATGATGGATGCGGGCGTGCCCGTCACTCCCGGCTATCTCGGCGAAGATCAATCGGTCGAGCGCCTGTCCAAAGAGGCCGACGCCATCGGCTATCCCGTGCTGATCAAAGCGGTCGCGGGCGGCGGTGGCAAAGGGATGCGCAAGGTCGATGCCGCTGCCGACTTCGAGGCCGCGCTCGAAAGCTGCCGGCGCGAGGCCAAGGCCAGCTTCTCCAATGACGAAGTGCTGCTGGAGAAGTGGATCACCTCCCCCCGCCATATCGAAGTGCAAGTGTTCGGCGATTCACACGGCAATGTGGTGCATCTGTTTGAACGCGATTGTTCGCTGCAACGCCGCCACCAGAAGGTGATCGAGGAAGCCCCCGCCCCCGGCATGGATGAGGCCACTCGGACACAAATCTGCGCCGCCGCCGTGCGCGCCGCCAAGGCGGTCGATTACGAAGGCGCAGGCACGATCGAGTTCATCGCAGATGCCTCGGACGGCCTGCGCGCCGACCGCATCTTCTTTATGGAGATGAACACGCGGCTTCAGGTCGAACACCCCGTGACCGAGGAGATCACCGGCGTGGACTTGGTCGAATGGCAGCTGCGCGTCGCCAGCGGCGAGCCGATCCCGCTGAAGCAGGACGAGCTGAGCATTGACGGCTGGGCCATAGAAGCGCGGCTCTATGCAGAGGATCCGGCTAAAGGGTTTTTGCCGAGTACGGGGCGGTTGGATCATCTCCATCTTGAGGGAGATCGCATCGAAACAGGGGTCGAAGAGCACGATGAAATCTCACCCTTTTACGATCCAATGGTCGCTAAATTGGTCAGTTGGGGCGAAGATCGCGAAGAAGCCCTTGATGATCTTTCGGACGCTTGCCTTTCGGTCGAAGTCGAACCGGTAAGGACGAATGCGTGGTTTCTGGCGCGGCTGTTGGCCGAACCTGACTTTAGAGCAGCAAAGCTGAGCACCGGCTTCATTGGCGACAATCAGGACCGTTTGATTGCTCCACCTGAGCCAAGCGTAGACCTTCTCAAATCTGCCGCTGACGATCTTGTTTTAGTCAATGCAAACCCGCTTCTCGACGACTTTATGCGTCGCAAACTCTACGGTTTTCGCCTTAACCGCAGTCCGAAAGAAGAAGTGCTACTTAAAGTCGAAGGCGAAGCAAAAGCCGTGCCCCTGACCGTTAATGATGCATGGGATATGCAGGTCCAAACAGTCGTGAGTGATGGCGATCAGCGGACTTACTTTGAGAATGGAGCCGCATTCAGCGTCTCTCCGGATCGCCATGACGGCACCGGCAACGCCTCCGCCGCCGACGGAGCGATCCTCGCTCCCATGCCGGGCAAGGTTATCGCGGTGGATGTAAGCGAAGGCCAAACAGTCAAAGCGGGCGACCGCCTGATGGTGCTGGAGGCGATGAAGATGGAGCATGCGCTCACCGCGCCGTTTGAGGGGACCGTCACCGAGCTTTCCGCCAGTAAGGATGCGCAGGTTCAGGTCGAGGCTGTGCTGTGCGTGGTGGAGCCGGTCGCGGAGGACTGATCGTGCTTCCAACCTCTCTCCTTTAGGGGAGAGGCAGTGAGACTTGGCAGCTTGCTGCCTAGTCGCAGCGGAGAGGGGCTTGCAGGAACCATTGCGCACGCTTTCCCCACCCCCTAACCCCCTCCCCTGAAGGGGAGTGGGAATCGGGATGAGCTGGGCCAAAGAACTCGAAGAACTGCGCGCACGCGAGGCGATGGCCGAGGAAATGGGCGGGCCGGACAAAGTCGCGCGCCAGCATGGCCGGGGCAAGATGGACGCCCGCGCTCGATTGGCTGCGCTGTGCGATCCCGGCTCTTTCCGCGAGATCGGCAAAATCGCCGGCAACGCCCGCTATGACGAGAACGGCGATCTGGCCGGTGTCACTCCTGCTCCATTCCTGTTCGGCAAAGCGACCGTCAATGGCCGCCCCATCGTCGCGACCGCCGACGATTTCACCATTCGCGGCGGCGCGGCGGATGCGGGCATTTCGCGCAAGATGGTGCAGGCGGAAAAGATGGCGCACGAGCTGAAGCTGCCGATCGTCAAGATGATCGACGGCACTGGCGGCGGCGGCAGCGTCAAAACGCTGGAGCAAATCGGCGCGACCTATATCCCCGCCGTGCCCGGCTGGGGCGATGTTGTTGAAAACCTCGACACTGTCCCCGTCGTCGCGCTCGCGCTTGGCCCGACCGCTGGCCTTGGCGCGGCCCGCATTGTCGCGAGCCATTACTCAATTATGGTGCGCGGCCTTTCGCAATTGTTCGCCGCTGGCCCCGCCGTGGTTGATGGGCTGGGCGAAAGCTACAAGGGCTCTGCTGATCATGTGCAGGCCAAGGAAGAGCTGGGCGGCGTTGATATTCACACCCGCAACGGCGTGGTTGATGATGAGGTTGCCAGCGAAGCCGAAGCCTTTGCCCGCGCGCGCCATTTCCTAAGCTTTATGCCCGAACATGTCGGCCAGCACGCCCGCCGCGCGCAGCCGAGCGATCCGGTGGACCGGCGTGAGGAAGCCTTGCTCAGCCTCGTCCCGCGCGATGACAAGCAGGTGTACTCCATGCGCCGCGCGATGGACCTGATCCTGGATACCGGCACGGTGTTTGAGATTGGCAGGAATTGGGGCCGCGCCGCGATCACCGCGCTTGCCCGGCTGGATGGCTATCCGGTCGCAGTTGTGGCGAGCGATCCGAGCTATCTCGGCGGCAGCTGGGAGGCGAAGACGTCTGAAAAGGTCGAGCGCTTCGTCAAACTCGCCGATCAATTCCGTCTGCCAATCGTGCACCTCGTCGACAACCCCGGATTTATGATCGGGCGTGAGGCGGAAATGGCGGGTACGATCCGCTACGGCGTGCAAGCGATGAACGCGATCTATAAGGCCAGCGTCCCGCTCGCCAGCATTGTGATGCGCCGCGCCTATGGGATCGCGGGCAGCGCGATGAGCAATGCCGACAAATTCCAATATCGCTATTGCTGGCCATCGGGCGATTGGGGCAGCCTGCCCATCGCGGGCGGGTTGGAAGTCGCCTACAAGTCCGAGCTGGAGGCGGCAGAGGATCCCGCGGCCCTGCTTGCCGAAATTCAAGAGCGGCTGAGCAAAGTCACCTCTCCCTTCCGCAGCGCTGAACGATACAATGTCGAGGATATTATCGACCCGCGCGACACCCGCCCTTTGCTGTGCGAATTTGCAGAGTTGGCGTGGCGGAAGCTCGAAGCAGAGCAATGAAACGGCAGTGAAGCTGCCGCAAGGGTCTCGTGCCCGCCCGCAGCGACGCGACCGTCAGCTCGCATGAGCGAGGAAGTCGCATGCCCGGATCGGCGTGCGGCAAAATCAAGAAGGCGCGTTGGGTCGCCGAAACAAGACACCGCGCTCGCTGAACAACACAAAGCCAAGACCGATCAATCCGCAGACCAGCATAGCCAGCGCCAGCGGCTGCGCAGTGCCATCATATTGATAGCCAATAAAGCCGCCCAAAATTGCGCCTGTTCCCATGCGTAACGCGGTGTGCGCGCTGCTCGCTGCCCCTGCGATTTTCGCAAAAGGCTGCATCGCAATCGAAGAGAAATTCGATCCGATAAAGCCCAGCATCGCCATGTTGATACTGAGCAAGATCACGAACTCATTCAGGCTTTGCGGCTGATTGCTGGCTGACCACCACAGCACCGCGCTGTTCACAATGAAGGCCAGCAATGCCGTATGCCCGACCCGGCGCGCGCCAAACCGTTCGACAATGCGCGAATTGGTAAAGTTGGCCGCGACCATCCCGATCACCGCGCCGCCAAAGATGATCGCGAAATAATTGCCCATGCCAAAGGCCTCGCCGATCAGTTGCTGCGAGGAATTGAGGAAGCCGAACAGGCTGCCAAACACGAGCGCGCTGCCGATCACATAACCAACAGAACCGCGTACGGTGAGCGCTTGCCCCATGTTGCGCAGGATCGTTGGCGGGTCAATTTCCTGCACGTTTTCAGCGGCGAGGCTTTCCGGCAGGCGCATCCACACCCACGCGCCGACGATCACGCCCATCAGCGCCATCGCGCCGAAGATCGCTCTCCATCCCGCGATGATCATAATCCCCTGGCCAATCGCCGGTGCAACAATTGGCACGAGCAAGAAGATCATCATAATAAGGCTCATCAAGCGGGCCATCCGGTCACCGCCAACATGATCGCGCACAATCGCAGCAGGCACCACAGAAAGGCCCGCGCAGGCGATGCCCTGCACCACGCGCATAACCACCATCACGCCAAAATCGCTAACCAGCGCACAGCCCAGCGACAGCACGATGTAAGCGATTAGCGCAACGGCGAGCACCGGGCGGCGGCCAAACCTATCTGCAAATGCGCCGGGGAAGAACGCGCCGATCCCCGCGCCCAGAAAATATGCGCTGATAACCAGCTGGCGATCATTGCCGCCCGCGCCCATTTCATCCGCCATATCGCCAAGCGCCGGCAACATCGCATCAATGCCAAAGGCTTGCAGGCTCATCAGCATCGCCATCAGCACGATCATTTCGCGCTCGCCCAGCGGGCGTCTTTCAGAAGTGGCAAGGGTTGCAGACATCAGGCGATGCTCCTTGCGCGCTCGACCGGCTAATGGGAAGGGCGAATTGCGCATGATCAGGCCGGGAGAGGTTCCGCATCGCGGCAAAGCGCGGTATTTGCATCTAAATGAGCAGCGATGCGGCAGATGAACTTGAAGATGGCGAGGATGCGCCCTCGGCTGGCAATGGCGGTCTGCGCAAGATTATCCATGTCGATATGGACGCGTTCTTTGCCAGCGTGGAACAGCGCGACAATCCTGAACTGCAAGGTAAGCCGGTCGCCGTTGGCGGTTCAGGCGGGCGCGGCGTGGTCGCAGCCGCCAGCTATGAGGCACGAAAGTTTGGCGTAAAAAGCGCGATGCCATCCGTCACCGCCAAGCGGCTGTGTCCTGATCTGATTTTTGTGCGCCACCGCTTTGACGCCTATAAAGAGGCGAGCCGCACGATCCGCAAAATCTTTGAACATCACACGCCGCATGTCGAACCACTCAGCCTGGATGAAGCCTATCTTGATGTGACCGAAGATCGGCTGGGTATCGGCAGCGCCACCCGTATTGCCGAACTGATCCGGCAAGAGATCAAAGCCAAGACGCGGCTAACCGCGAGTGCAGGCATCTCTTACAACAAATTCCTCGCCAAGATCGCCAGCGACCAGAACAAGCCCGATGGAATGTGCGTAATTCGTCCGGGGCAAGGCGCGGATTTTGTGGCGACGCTGCCGATCCGCCGCTTCCACGGCGTCGGACCAAAGGCCGAGGAGAAAATGAAGCGGCTAGGCATCGCGACCGGCGGGGATTTAGCGGCGCAAGATATCGACTTTCTACGAGCGAATTTTGGCAGCTCTGCTGACTATCTGTTCCGCGCCGCGCGCGGCATAGACCTGCGCCCGGTCAGCGCGCACCGGGAACGCAAATCTGTGGGCGGAGAACGGACCTTTAGCGATGACATTTCAAGCGGCGCGGCCCTGCGCGAAACGCTGGAGAACATCATCGACATCGTGTGGGAGCGGATCGAAAACGCCAAAGCGCGCGGGCGCACGGTAACGCTCAAAATGAAATACACCGATTTTCAATCAATGACGCGGTCCAAATCCGTGCCGCATTGGGTCGCAGATAAGCAGGAGTTCGCTGCTATCGGGCGGGCATTGCTGGAAGAGGCTCTGCCGCTGCCGCTGCCAATCCGATTGATGGGTCTGACATTGTCGAACCTTGACCGCGGCAAAGCCAAGGAAGCGCCCAAAAGCGACACTGCCCAGCTTTCCCTGCTTTAGTTACTGACCCTGAACTTTGCGCCAATGGTCGAGCCGGATACGGGTTGTTCGGCTCAGAGGTTCAGGAAGGGAATGAGTTGGGAAAAACCGCGCCTCCAATATCTCCCGCGCGTCTGGAACGGGGTGGTCATCGCAAATCGCTGTAAAAAGATGCGCGGTGTGCGGTGCGCCTGATATTTCTTCCTCAATCTCACCGATTTTTGTGACGGAGCTTAGCGTCAATCCCACTTCTTCTCGTACTTCGCGCATCGCAGCCGTGGCCGGATCTTCACCCGGCTTCAATCCCCCGCCCGGCAAAGCCCAGCCTTGCGGGCCATAGCTATGCCGCAAGAGCAGCAGATTGCCACCAAAGTCAGTGACGATAACAGAGCACCCGGCAAGCGGCGTTCTGCGAAACTTGCGCCAGCGGTGGCGGATTTTGTGCGCCAGCGGGAGCATGGCCCGGTGCAATGGGGCGGGAAAGAGGCGTTCGATCAAGCGCTCAATCATGTGAAGCATGTGACAGGCTGCGTCGCTGCCGCCAAAACGCGCGCGATCGGCAGGTCATGCTCGCCGGCCATCGCCGCTTCAAACACGGTGCGTTTATCCGCTGATCCCCCAAGCGTGAAGAGCACTTGATCGCTGGCGAGCAGCGCCGGGATCGTCAGGGTAATCCGGTCAAATGGCGCCTCTGGCGGCAGCGGATCGGGCGTTAGGCGGCGGATCATTTGCGCGTCATCCACTTGCGGATCAGTGTTGGGAAACAATGAGGCGATATGGCCATCGCCGCCCATTCCCAGCCATGTCAGGGCAAAATGCGGCGGCGTTTCAGCATCGCCAAGCGCTACAACCTGCGCGCCTGCTGGTTCAAAAATTGCGCGCAATTTCCCGGTGTTCGAGGCGGCGTGATCTTCTGACACGACGCGGTCATCATTGGGCCAAAAGGCAATGCGCGACCAATCCAGCGGATGCTTTACCAGCGCTTCAAAGATCGGAAACGGGGTCGATCCGCCCGGTACGGTGATCGCAACTGGATCGCTGGACGCATCAAGCGCGGTTGAAAGCCGCTTTGCCACCCAATCAGCGATATCCATTTTACTGGCGTCTTCAATCATTTCTATTGTCATCCCGCCCGCATAGCAAAAGGGCCGCCCCCGGCTACCCGGAAACGGCCCATCTGCATATGTATTCGTTGCCAGCCGGTGTGATGGTGCCGGGTTATTTCAGCAGCGAATTGAGGAACCACACGCGTTCTTCGGCCATATCGGTCCAATCATCGATCAAGCCGTCGGTTGCATTGTCACCTGCTTCGTCAGCGAGTGGCTTCATCGATTTGAGACGCGCAACCAATTTCGTGTTGTCGTCGCGCAATTCTGCGATCATATCTTCTGCTGCAAGAGAGGCGTTATCCTGATCCTTGATCTGGGTGTGCTGCACCACTGACCCAATCGAAGTCAGCGTATCGCCGCCCATTTTGCGGGCACGCTCACCAATCGCATCAATCTGGCCCTGAATTTCAATCGCCTGCTCATCAAACAACAGGTGCAGATCGCGAAAACGCGGGCCTGTCACGTGCCAGTGGAAGTTCTTTGTCTTGATATAGAGAGCGAAATGATCTGCAAGCAATGCATTGATTTCATTAATTATCGCAGTTTTTGAATTGTCTTTTGGATCATGCATATATGCCTCCTAAATCCGTTTGGCGCCGTGGCGCGTGTTCATAATTCCAACGGTTGAGGCGCGCTATAGTTTCGCGGAATTCCAAGCCGCAGTGATCGTATAAAGCGATCAAAAGATCATAAAGCGAGCGTTCAAACCGATCACCAGTGCCGCAATTATCAAACAAACGGCCAAAGCAATCCGCACAGCCCTAAGCGGGAGTTTGGCTAAACCCACACCGCCGATAGTCCACCCTAACGCTATCGCTGCGCCGCCTCCGATCGCTCCGCCCAGCGCGGCGACCAGCGGATAGCTTGCCTCTGCCGCCAATGCGAAAACGACAAAGCGCGCCCCATCCCCCAATTGCCGGGCGAGCAGCACGATGCCGATTGCGCCGAGCGAGCGGGTTGGTTCGGTTATGGGCTTCAGCTTCACCTTCCGCAGCAGTTCTACCGCCGCCGCCGCCAAAGCAAAGGCAACCAACATATCCGCCGCGCGTGGTGGCAGCATGGCCGCAATGGCCGATCCTGCAAACGCCATCACGCCCGCGCTTATCCCGGCAACCACTAATCCCAGCAGCAACAGAGGCAGCGTGTTTCCCAAGGCATCCGATAGCCGCGCAACGACCAATTGATCGCGCCCACCCAGCGCAATCGTGAAGACAAGCAGCATAGCGATCAGAAACGAGTCCATTGCCTGCCCCTAGCTGCGCGCCTGCCATTTCGCCAGCTTGCGAGTGCGCACATGTGCCTTACAAGGGCTGGGGAAACCAAACATGGGTGAGAGACATGAAATTATCAGATGGAATGGCGGCAGTGGTAACAGGCGGTGCCTCTGGCCTTGGTCAGGCAAGCGCAGCCGCACTCGCAGAAAAAGGCCTGAAGGTCGCGATTTTCGACATCAATAATGAAGATGGTGAAGCCCACGCAAAGGCGATTGGCGGCACGTTCCACCACGTAAACATCATGGACGAGGATAGCGTCGAAGCGGGCTTTGCCGCCGCGCGCGCCGCCAATGGTCAAGAACGCGTGACCGTGCATTGCGCGATGGCGAGCAAGCGCGGCAAGACGATCGGGTGGGACAAGGCAAGTGGCGGATACAAGCGTTTGCCAACCGAAGACTATGAATTCGGTGCGCAGGGCATTTTGGTCGCCAGCTACCGCGTCGCAAGCATCTCTGCACTCGGCATGGCGAATTCCGATCCGGTCAATGATGATGGAGAGCGCGGCTCCATTACCCTAACCGCAAGCGTCGCTGCGCAAGATGGGCAGATCGGACAGACGATTTACGGCAGTTGCAAATCAGGGGTGAACGGCATGGTCTTACCCATGGCGCGTGATCTGATGGACCTTGGCATCCGCGTAAACTCAGTCATGCCCGGGATTTTCGCGACGCCGCTGATGCTGGGTATGAAGGATCGCAATCCGCAAATGTGGGATCAATTGAACGCCAGCGTCCCCTTCCCCAAGCGATTGGGTGAGCCGGAAGAGTTCGCATCGCTAATCGTTGAGATCGCGCGCAACACCTATATCAATGGCCACCAATTCCGCTTGGATGGCGCAATCCGTATGCCGCCGAAATAGGCCGCTTGACGCGCGCCGCTTGCCAAGCGAACTAGGCGCTCAAAACCTCAAGGAATTTTCCGCAAATGACCGATCACATACTCGTCGAAACCGCGCACCGGTTGACCACAGTCACTTTCAACCGGCCGGAAAAGAAAAACGCCATTACGCAAGATATGTATCAAGCAATGGCGGATGCAGTGAATGCCTATGCCGCCGATGATGATGTTCGCGCGCTAATGTTTACCAGCAATGGCGACTATTTCACCTCAGGCAATGATCTACAGGATTTTGCGACGGGTCCGCGCGGCGATGGCTTACCTCCGGTCGCGCAATTTCTCCACGCGATTAAGGATTGCCCGAAAGCTTTAATCGCGGCGGTGAACGGGCCAGCCATCGGCATTGGTCTGACGCTGACATTGCATTGCGATCTGGTTTATTCGGCGGCCTCTGCAACCTTTGCTGCGCCGTTTGTAAAGCTGGGCCTTGTGCCAGAGGCGGCATCTTCCATGCTGCTGCCTGCTATTATCGGCATGGCTGCGGCGAATGATGTGTTTATGACGGGGCGCACGCTAACCTCGGAGGAGGCGCTGCGCATGGGGCTGACATCACGGGTGTTTGATGATGGCGATTTTGCGGCTGAGACGCAGGCGCTGGCAGCGCTGGTTGCTAATGCTGCGCCGAATGCGATGCGCCATGCCAAGGCGCTGGTGCGAAATCAGAATGCGGCGATTACTGAATGCATGAATGCTGAGAGTGAAATCTTTGCAGCTCAGCTCAAGTCACCCGAATTTGGAGAGAGCGTTGCAGCGCTGATGGCGAAACGGCCAGCGGTCTATCCCTAGTCCCCCCTGGCCCTGCCCGGCATCCAATTGAGACCGGGCGGATAGCGTGTTCTGCGTTAGGCGAAAAGGCCTGGGCTTGCAGGAACGATAGCGGTTGCAAACAAAACTGCTGACATGCTCAGCGACAGAACAGCTGCGAGGACGGCGGTGCGATTGGCGTTGGCGTACATGGGGGAATTCCTTTGTGAAGTTGGGCGCTGTTAAGCGAACAGAGCCGGGCTGGCTGGAACGATTGCGGTTGCGAAAAGAACTGCAGAGATAGCCAGTGAGAATACAGCGGCGATTGCAGTGTGAGTGGTTTCAGTAGCGAACATTTGAAGTCTCCTTAGTGTTTGTTTTGTATCTGGTGGGACGATCCCACTGGATGAAAACAACATTGCAGGAGCCGTGCCAAACTCGAAAAACGGCAGAAAACTGCGGTTTTTGCAGATCCACATTAACCCAAGATAAACGCCATTTGCGCATGATTGGGAAATCGCACCAACTGTTAGGATTGGGCTTTCTGATAAAGATTGCAGGCTGTGCCGCCCGCGCCCGCTCAAGTGGCGGCGCGCATCTTTGGCTTGGTCTGGATCGTGAAGTAGATGATTAGACCAACGCCCACCATGCTGGGTCCGGCCCATATCATCGGATTGAACACATGCTCAGGGATCATGCGGATCAGTCCGACCGAAAGAAACGCAGTGTAGGCTGAGATACCCATGCCGATCAGGGCGCGAAAATGCTCCCCCACATAATCAAGGCGCCCGACCTTTTCGCGCCACACGAACACTTGTTGCAGCGCCATGGCCACTAGGCCGACGATAGCGACCAGCACCATCAGCGGGTGTCCGACACGCAGGCCGAAATATCCGCACCACAGGCCAGAGGCAACCACCGCCAGCATCACAATCTGATACCGGGGCGCGCGCAATCGCTCACGCTCGCGCCCATGCTTCACCGTAGCCAGTCCATAATCGGCAAAACCGATCGTCAGAAAACCAAGGTAGAGCATCATCCAGCCGAACAATCCGGCGAACAGCTCTCTATCCGTGATCGTCGGGATGCGCTGTTCTGACCCATATAGCGACAGCAGCGCCATCGCGATGGCAAGCGCGCCCGCGACCATGAAGCCATAGCAGGCATAACGGCCCCATTTGCGATGGGCTTTGCCGCCTTTGCGCGCAGCAATGGGAACCCAAAAGGCGACCAGACCCAGCGTTCCGGCTATGACGTGCACCACAACAAAGGCTTCAAACAGATGCATTGCGCGGGCATGGGTGCACAAAATTTCTTTGCCGCACAACCGCAAGAAAGATCGTTTCGCAAATTGAGCGCGTTCGATACCCGCCCTTTCGCGGGGCCTCACAAGGCTTGCACACGCGCGCGCCGACTGCGATTGACCAGCGCAATCAAGGAGAGAACACCCCCATGCGTCAGATCGATCATTTTATGGTAGCCGCCAGCCCTGCTGCCACACGCAAGCATCAGGTTTGGAACCCATCAACGGGCGAAATTCAGGCTGAGGTTGCGCTGGGCGATGCAGCGCTGCTCGACCGCGCTGTTGCGACCGCCAAAGAAGTGCAGCCCGCATGGGCAGCGACCAATCCGCAAAAACGCGCGCGCGTGATGTTCAAGTTCAAAGAGCTGATCGAAGCCAACATGCAAGAGCTGGCAGAGCTGCTGTCCTCTGAACACGGCAAAGTGATCGACGATGCCAAGGGCGATGTTCAGCGCGGCCTTGAAGTGATCGAGTTCGCCTGCGGCATCCCTCAAGTTCTCAAGGGCGAATACACCCAAGGCGCAGGCCCAGGTATTGATGTGTATTCCATGCGGCAACCGCTTGGCATTGGCGCAGGGATCACCCCGTTCAATTTCCCTGCGATGATCCCGATGTGGATGTTCGGCATGGCGATCGCAGCGGGCAACGCCTTTATCCTGAAACCATCAGAGCGCGATCCATCCGTGCCCGTGCGTCTTGCGGAATTGTTCGTTGAGGCGGGCGCGCCAGAGGGCCTGCTGCAGGTCGTGCATGGCGACAAGGAAATGGTCGATGCGATCCTAGACCACACAGATATCAGCGCGGTCAGCTTTGTCGGCTCATCCGACATTGCGCATTATGTTTACAAGCGCGGTGTCGCCGCGGGTAAGCGCATCCAAGCGATGGGCGGCGCAAAAAACCACGGCATCGTCATGCCGGACGCTGATCTTGACCAAGTGGTGAATGATTTGTCCGGCGCAGCATTCGGTTCAGCGGGTGAGCGCTGCATGGCTCTGCCAGTGGTTGTGCCAGTGGGCGAAGACACCGCCGAGCGCCTCAAAGAAAAGCTGATCCCAGCGATCCATGCGCTCAATATTGGTGTCTCGAATGACCCGGATGCGCATTACGGCCCGGTTGTCACACCTGAGCATAAAGCGCGGGTCGAAAGCTGGATCGACACGGCGGAGAAGGAAGGCGGCGAGATAGTCGTCGATGGGCGCGGGTTCACTTTGCAAGGCCATGAGAAAGGGTTCTTCATCGGCCCAACCTTGATCGATCATGTCACGCCAAAGATGGAAAGCTATCAGGAAGAGATCTTCGGCCCAGTGCTGCAAATTGTGCGGGCCAAGGATTTTGAAGAGGCCGTGCGCCTGCCGAGCGACCACCAATATGGCAATGGCGTCGCGATCTTCACTCGCAATGGCCACGCCGCGCGTGAGTTCGCATCGCGGGTCAATGTCGGCATGGTCGGCATCAACGTGCCGATCCCCGTGCCGGTCAGCTATCACAGTTTTGGCGGGTGGAAACGCAGCGGCTTTGGCGACACGGATCAATATGGCATGGAGGGCCTCAAATTCTGGACAAAGGTCAAGAAAGTCACCCAGCGCTGGCCTGATGGCCCAGGGGATGGGACGCCTGATGGCGGGAACGCTTTTGTCATTCCAACCATGGGATAAGGCCGATGCGACTTCTGATTGGATCGATTGCTTTTGTTCTGGCGGCCTGTTCGCCGGCGGATCAGGACGCAGAGGAAAGCTTGGCAGTGGACGGCGAAACGACCGCTGCGCCAATTGCCGCATCGCCTGATCCAGCATCGTCGCCGGAAGCGATCACGGCTGCAGCTGTCGCCACAATCCCAGAGCAATTTCGCGGCAAATGGGATTATGTCCAAGGGACCTGCGCACCGGAATCCGACTTGCGGCTCGAAGTCACCGCAAACGATCTGATGTTTTACGAAAGTGTCGGCGAGGTCGAAAGCGTGAAGGTTGAGAACGACAATCAGGTCGTGGTCGAACTCTCAATGTCGGGCGAAGGGGAGACGTGGACCGAGCGCACCCGTCTGACGCTTACCAATGGCGGCAATATGCTGACCCCGGTAGATGCCGATGGAGAGCAAGCAGGCACGCCAATGCCAAGGGAACGCTGCGAGTGAGCGAACGCCAACGCACCACTTCCGGCTCTCCATTCGAGGCGCAATTTGGCTTTTGCCGCGCTGTGCGGGTTGGTGACCGGATTATTGTCGCCGGCACGGGTCCGGTTGAAGATGACGGGTCAAGCACTCCGGGGGACGCCGCCGAGCAGGCGACACGCTGCCTGACACTGATCGTCAAAGCGATTGAGGGATTGGGCGGCAGCGCGTCTGACGTTGTGCGCACGCGAATGTTGCTAACCGATCCGGCTGATCAAACCGCCGTGGGCGATATCCATGCGCGTTTCTTTGGCGAAAATCCGCCAGCGGCAACCATGGCCGGGGTCGCATGGCTTTGTCGCCCGGAATGGAAGGTCGAGATTGAAGCAGAAGCGATTGTTCAGTGATGCGCTGCGTTTTGGACGACAGTTCGGAAGGTTAGGCGGCGTCCCTAGATACTCTGTCGAGCGCAAACTCTACGGCCGCCATCAGCTCATTGACGCCAGTCATCGCGTCAAGTTCCTGCGCCGGGATCAATACGTGGGGCTCGCCACCTGTATCTGCATATAGGATCGAAGGCAGCGCCACTTCACGCACGCCTCCTGTGCCAAGCTCTGGGAAATCTTCTGCAAAATCATCGCGGTGATAGAACAACACGTCTGCCGCGAGCCCCTGCCAGAACTGTTTCCAATCCCCGCGCATAGAAATCGCGCCATAGGTGAGAGCACACAAAGAGCACGGATAGGTCTCTGGCCGCACCTGTTTATGCACCGCGTGCATCAATGCCTGAATCAGGCCCGTGTCAGCATTATAGACCAAGATAAGCTTTGTGTTTTTGCGCGTCATATCAATAATTACGCAGCGAACCGCATAAGCGTTACATAAATTGCACACCCCTGCTGAAATTCGCAGTCTCACACGGCTTTTCTCGCGCGGCTAAGGCGGGTAGAACGTTCGCCATGACAGGACAATTTCAACTGACCGACGATCAGCTCGCCATTCAGGAGATGGCGCAGCGTTTCACCGCCGACAACATCACGCCCAACGCTGGCGAATGGGATGAGAAACACATCTTCCCGCGTGATGTGATTAAGCAGACCGCGGAGCTGGGCTTTGGCGCGATTTACGTATCGGAGGAGAGCGGCGGCATCGGCCTTGGCCGATTGGAAGCGGCGCTGATTATGGAGGCTATGGCCTATGGCTGTCCGACCACATCAGCATTTATCTCCATCCACAACATGGCCGCATGGATGATCGACCAGTTCGGCGGCGCAGAGATTAAGGAGCGATACCTTCCCGATCTCATCTCGATGGACAAAATCGCGAGTTATTGCCTGACTGAACCGGGCAGCGGATCGGACGCAGCGGGCCTCAAAGCCAGCGCGGTGCTGGATGGCGACCATTACGTGCTGAACGGCACGAAACAGTTCATTTCCGGCGGCGGCGTCAATGATGTTTATGTCACCATGGTCCGGACCAGTGATCACAAGACCAAGGGCATTACTTGTCTCGTGATCGACAAAGATACGCCCGGCGTCAGCTTTGGCGCGCCAGAAAAGAAACTGGGCTGGAACGCCTCACCCACCGCGCAGGTAATCTTCGAAGACGCGCGCATTCCGGCCGCCAACCGCGTGGGCGATGAAGGCGAAGGCTTTCGCTTTGCAATGATGGGTCTGGATGGCGGACGCCTTAACATCGGCGCATGTTCGCTCGGCGGGGCGCAAAGATGCCTCGATGAAGCAGTCGCTTACACCAAGGATCGCAAGCAGTTCGACACGCCAATTGCCGACTTCCAGAACACCCAGTTCATGCTCGCTGACATGGCGACCGATCTGGAGAGCGCCCGCGCGCTGCTCTATCTCGCCGCCGCCAAAGTCACCGACAACGCGCCCGACAAATCGCGCTTTTCTGCGATGGCAAAGCGGCTTGCGACCGATAATGGCAGCAAGGTCGTCAACGATGCGCTGCAATTGTTCGGCGGCTATGGCTATCTGAAAGATTACCCGATTGAGCGGTTCTGGCGCGATTTACGCGTGCACTCGATCCTCGAAGGGACCAATCAGGTTATGCGCATGATCGTTGGACGCGACCTGTTACGCCAGTAAAGGCAGATAATGACACAAGACGTAATCATCCGAAAATCTGGCGCTGTCGGCCATATTTCGCTGAACCGGCCCAAGGCGCTGCATGCGCTCACGCTCGATATGTGCCATGCGATGAGTGTGGCGCTTTCCGAATGGGCGAGCGATGATGAAGTGCAGGCCATCATCCTCGACCATGCCGAGGGAACGCGCGGTTTTTGCGCGGGCGGCGACATCGCTATGCTCCGCGACAGTGCGCTGAACGATGGCGGCGTGTCAGGCCGCAAATTCTTCCACGACGAGTATCAGCTCAATCATCAGATCTTCACCTATGAAAAGCCGATTGTGGCTTTCATGGATGGCATCACGATGGGCGGCGGGGTCGGCATTTCGCTGCCCGCCAAGTTCCGCGTTGCGACCGAGAACACCCGCTTCGCAATGCCCGAATCCGGCATCGGCCTGTTCCCCGATGTCGGCGGCGGCTGGTATCTCTCGCGCTTAGGCGGTCGGATTGGTCAGTTTCTCGCCCTCACAGGCGCGCGGCTGGATGGATCAGAGAGCCTGTGGGCGGGCCTTGCGACGCATTACGTTCCGAGCGAAATGCTCGACGATATCAAGGCACGGATCGCCGAGCGCCCCGGCCGTATCTCCGGCATCCTGTCCGAACCGGTCGGCACGCCGCCGGAGGCGCGGATCGAGAAGAACGCGCTTAAGATCGCGAAGCACTTTGCCAGCGACAGCTACGAAGACATTCTCGCCAGCCTCGAGGCAGAAATCGAGAGCAATGAGAATGGCGGCGCGGACTGGGCGCAGAAAGAGCGTGACACGCTCGGCACCAAATCACCGCAGACCTGCAAGGTTGCGCTGCGCCAGCTTGCGACAAGCACCAAGCTCACCGATTTCGCCGACAATATGCGGATGGAATATCGCATCGGCAGCCGCGTTCTGGTCCGCCCTGATTTTGCCGAAGGCGTACGCGCCGTCATCACAGATAAAACCCACGATCCCAAATGGAACCCCGCAACGCCGGAAGAGGTGAGCGAAGAGCTGCTCGATGCGATCTTTGCCCCGCTGCCCGATGATGAGGAATGGAAGCCCCTATGAGTTACGAAACAATCACCGTTGAACCAGATGCCCAAGGCACAAAGGGCGTCACCCTCATGACGCTCAACCGGCCCCAGGCTCTGAACGCCCTCAACTCAAAAGTGCTTGAAGAGCTGATTGATGCTTTCGCCGCCTATCAAGCCGATGATAGCCAGCTTTGCGCAGTGCTGACCGGATCGGGCGAGAAAGCCTTTGCCGCAGGCGCTGACATTAAGGAAATGTCGGACAAGGCGGCAGCTGACTTCTATCTCGATGATTTCTTTTCGCCTTGGACATCCGAGATTGTGAAAAAGACCCGCAAGCCGTGGATCGCAGCGGTGAACGGCTTTGCGCTGGGCGGCGGGTGCGAGCTTGCGATGATGGCCGATTTCATAATTGCGTCGGACAATGCGAAGTTTGGCCAGCCCGAAATCAAGCTGGGCGTGGCCCCCGGAATGGGCGGGTCGCAGCGCCTCACCCGCGCAATTGGCAAATCGAAGAGCATGGAAATGTGCCTGACGGGCCGGATGATGGGCGCGGAAGAAGCGGAGCGCGCAAACCTGGTGGTGCGGGTTGTGCCGCAGGCGGACCTGCTGGCCGATGCGCTCAAAACCGCCACGGCCATCGCATCAATGCCGCCAATGGCCGCAATCGCGAACAAGGAAATGGTCAATGCGGCGTTTGAAATGACACTGGATCAGGGCCTGATTATGGAGCGCCGCATCTTCCAGATCCTGACCGCAAGCGAGGACAAAGCCGAGGGCATGGCGGCCTTTATCGAGAAACGTGAGGGTGTGTGGAAGGGGAGATAGCCCTCAAGGGCCTGGGCCTGATATTATTCGGTTTGCTGTTCGTCTGGCTTGGGTTCGACGGATGGCGGCATCGTCGCAAAGAGCGAATAAGCTTAATTGAGGCGGCAATTCTAAAGGCGGGAGGCGAAGAAGAGCCATTACCGCTCAACCGTTGGGATCGGGTGATGGCTTATGTCCAACCGGTCCTAATGCTCATATTTGGACCGCTCATGATCTTAGGCGGATTAGCGGTGCTTTCACTTTTGGGAGAGTGACATGAAAATAGCCTTTATCGGCCTTGGCAATATGGGCGGCGGAATGGCCGCCAACCTTGTGAAGGCGGGCCATGATGTGCGGGCCTTTGACCTAAGCGAAGCCGCTTTGGCTGCTGCAAAGGTTGCAGGCTGCGCGACCTTCACCAGTGCATCTGAAGCCTGCGAAGAAGCGGAAGCGGTTGTGTCCATGCTGCCTAACGGCGCGATTGTGCGCGATGTCTATCGCACCGATATGATCGGCACAGCGCCCGCTGGTGCGGTGCTGCTCGATTGCTCGACCATCGATGTCGCCACCGCCCGTGAAGTCGCCGAGCACGCGAGCAAGGCCGGATACGACATGGTCGATGCGCCTGTCTCTGGCGGGATTGCGGCGGCGAATGGCGGCACGCTGACGTTTATGGTTGGCGGCACGAAGGCCGCGTTTGATCGCGCCGAACCGATCCTCTCCGCAATGGGCAAAGCGGTGATCCACGCAGGCGATGCTGGCGCGGGTCAGACGGCCAAGATCTGCAACAACATGCTGCTCGCCATCACCATGATCGGCACAGCCGAAGCGATGAAAATGGCCGAGAAGCTGGGCCTCGATCCTCAGAAATTCTACGAGATCAGCTCGCAAAGTTCAGGCTACAATTGGTCATTGAACGCCTACACGCCAATGCCGGGCGTGGGCGCCGATAGCCCTGCAGACAATGATTATGCGGGCGGCTTTGCCACCCCTTTGATGGTCAAGGATTTGCGCCTCGCGATGGAAGCTGCTGAGACGGCTGATGCAGCGGTGCCGTTGGGCTCGCGCGCGGCGGCGCTCTATGAGGACTTTCTTGGCGCAGGAAACGAAGCGTTCGATTTCTCCGCCATCATCACGACCTATTGATCTCAGCAATAACCTGGTCCAGCCACTCGCGCGGCTCTTTGCGCCTACCAACATCGGCGACAAATTCCTGACCACGCGCGACGCTTTGCAGCTGGCCTCGTTTTGCCCAGCGCGATGGCCGGTCGTGATAGGATAGCCCGCCGGGTTTAAGCCATTTGGGCCGCCGCCACACAGATGGGTTCGCGCCTGGCAGTGTCAGCCTCAGCGCATCACTTGCATGGCTTGCGGTCCGCCCTTCCCCGCGCCAGATTACATCGTTTGAACCATGCATCGCGAGCGCATGCGGGTGGCCCGCATCCACGCATTCTTGCGGCGCACCGCCCGCAAGCGATATCATCTCTTCGACGCGCAGATAGCCGAAAATACGGTGATGCGGTTGCTCGCCTGCGGCCCGAAACAGGCCGAAGAAAACGAATACATCGCCCCGCTCCGCGCCTTGCCGCTCCAGATGGGTTTGGGCCGCACCGCATTGGCCAAACCAGCACGTTCCATCATCCCTGAACATGGGATCGTGGTGGCACAAATCATCTGAGCTCAGCTTTCCTCGGCTCGCCTGCGCGGCCAATTTATCAAGCCCCAAATCGCCGTATGTCGTGGTGCTGGCCGCGCCCGCTGGGATGGGCAGGCTGATCGGTCTACCATCCACAATAGGCGACGGTCCGCCGCCCGCCGCGCTGTCAAAACCCTTGCGAGAGAAGATAATCCGCATAGCTAGCCTATTGGCGCGCGAACCGGTGTTGCACAACACTCATCGCACGCGGCTTTGCGCCGACAACCGATTAACGCTAAAGGTGAGCAATATGGATGGAAAACAAAGAGTCACAGCCCTCATCATGGCCGGCAAACGCGCCGGCGTGCTCGATCCGCTGGCGCAGCGCGCAGGCGTGGCGCAAAAATGCGTCGTGCCGGTCAACGGCACACCGATGGTCGCGCGCGTGGTGGAACAAGTCGCCGCATGTGACCGGGTCGGGCATATCCGCATTGTCGCGCATGAGCCGGATGAAATTGCCGCGCAGCCTGTTGTCGCAAAACTGATCAAAGACGGCCGGCTCAGCTTCGCAGAAGGCAAGTTCAACATCGTCGACAGCGTCTTTTCCGGTGCTGCGGGCGCCGAGTTCCCGCTGCTGATCACCACGGCTGACAATTGTCTGGTGACGCCGGAAGGCTACGGCGAATTCATCGAAAAAGCGCTCGCCGAAAAAGCAGGCGCGGCTGCTGGCCTTGCACGCAAGGAAGACGTGCAGGCTGCCGATCCCGAGGGACAATCGAAATTTTATCAATTTAGGGATGGCGGCTTTTCAAATTGCAATATGTATTGGATGGGCAGCGCAGAGGCGCTGAAAGCCGCTGAGATCATGCGCGGAGGTGGGCAGTTCGTGAAATTCCCCGCACGCATTATCAAAGCGTTCGGCCTGATGAACCTGATCCGGTTCCGCATGGGCACAGGCTCTAAAGAAAAGTTATTCGCGCAAATATCCAAGCGGTTTGGGATCAAGCTGGTGCCGATTGTGCTGTCGAACGGGCAATATGCCATCGACGTTGATAATGAGCGCACCTTTGAAGTGACCGAGCGCATTCTCTCCAAAACGGAGGGGAAGCGCGGCTGACCGCCGGCTTAAGCCCTGCTGATGAAGCGTCTTTTCCAGAATATCGGCTGGCTGCTGACAGGGCGCGGTTTCAACGCGGCGATGAGCCTCGTCTATCTTTACCTCGCAACCCACACGCTGGGGATTGAGAAGTTTGGTCATTTCGCGATTATTGTCGCGCTTGGCCAGACCGTGACGGGCCTTGCAAACTTTCAGACGTGGCAGTTTATCGTGCGCTGGGGCGCGAATGGAGAAGGTGCAGGCGAGGCAACCGGTTTTGCCATCGCGCTCGACATTCTGTCAGTTCTGATGGGCGCGGTGATCGCCGCTGGCGTGGTGTGGACCGCCCAATTGTGGCTACCCTTGCCTGATGAATTGTTGTGGCTGACCTTTGGCTATTGCATTATCTCCCTGCTTTCGATCCGCACGACGCCAACGGGCCTGCTGCGGCTCAATTTCAAATATGCGACCGCAACCGGGGCAGAAGCCGTGCAGCCCGCGATCCGCGCGGCCGGAGCGATATTGGCAGCATACTTCATGCCCAATGTCGCAGGCTTCGTGCTTGCGTGGGCGGCGGCAGAGGTTGCCGTTGCGATAACATTGTGGATCGTCGCAACAAGAGGCGCGCCGATTGAATGGGACAAGGTCAGCCTCACCAAAATCCCGGCGCGGCATACCGATGCATGGCGTTTTGTCTGGTCCACCAACATGTCAGGCAGCCTGACGATTGCAGGCAAGCAGATGATCATCTTGCTGGTCGGCACATTTGGCGGGGCGGCGCTGGCAGGCGGTTTCAGAGTGGCCGCACAATTGGGTCAAGCGTTGGTGACACTCGCGCAGACCATTTCCAAAGCGATCCTGCCAGAGCTGGTCCACGATAAGAAAAACGCGGTTGAGATTGCGCGGCGCATGGCCAATATCGCGGTGGTCGCGGGCAGCCTTGCGGTCGGCATGGCATTGCTGTTTGGGCGCTGGGGCCTTGAGACCATCGCGGAGGATGATTTCTCTGGTTTCTATTGGGCGATGGTGATCCTATCGATCGCGGGCGCTGTGGAGTTGGTCGGGGCCAGTCTGGAATCGCTGCTGGTTTCCGCTGGTAAGGCGCACACGGCATTCATCGTGCGCGCAGTGCCAACCGTGCTTGCGCTGCTCCTGCTCAGCACAGCGATTGCATGGGATGGGGCAAAAGGCGCAGCCTTTGCGATGCTGGGGTCAAGCGCGCTGGCCGTGCTGGGCTTTTTTGTCGCGGTGCTCAACCTGCAACAGATCAGAATTTCGGTCGAGCCGGGTGCGGCAGGAAAAGCCAAAATCGCTCACAAGCCAGAGCTTGGACCGGACGCTTAATCCCAGACCGGCGACGCCTAGCAACTGATCCTTCGCAGTCAGCGCCGCATCAATCCTCAGGCTCACTCCAAGCAAGCTTTGGCTTCCTTGCAGCCGCCGTTTCATCCAACCGCCGGCGCGGCGCGTAATATGGCGCTTGCTTCAGCGTCTCATCGCCAGCCAGCGCCCGCTCCGTCACGCTGCGAAACGCGGTGATGAATTGGTCAATGCTCGCCTTGCTTTCGGTTTCGGTTGGTTCAACCAACATCGCCCCGTGAACCACCAGCGGGAAATAAACCGTCATCGGGTGATAGCCTTCGTCAATCAGCCCTTTGGCCAGATCAAGAGTGGAGAGACCCCCGCCGAAATCCTTGTCGCCAAACAAAGCCTCATGCATACACGGGCCAGCGTCGGCGAACGGCGCATGGAGAATGTCTTCAAGGCTGCGCAGGATGTAATTTGCGTTGAGAACAGCGTCTTCCGCGACCTGTTTCAAACCGTCTGCACCGTGGCTGAGCATGTAAGTGAGCGCGCGGGTGAACATTCCCATTTGCCCGTGGAATGCCGTCATCCGCCCAAAGCTTTGCCCGCGATGTTTGCGCTGTTCCTCTTCGACCAGCTCATACCCTTCGTCATCAGGCAATTTGCGCACGATTGGCAGCGGCGCAAAGTCTTTCAGAGCGTCAGAGAATACCACAGGGCCAGAGCCGGGACCGCCGCCGCCATGCGGGGTGGAGAACGTCTTGTGCAAGTTGATGTGCATCGCATCCACGCCAAGATCGCCCGGACGCACACGGCCAACAATCGCATTGAAGTTCGCGCCGTCGCAATAGACGTAGGCGCCAACCGCGTGGACCGCATCGGCAATTTCTCGAAAGTCTTTTTCAAACAATCCGCAGGTGTTGGGATTGGTGATCATCACCGCAGCTACATCAGGCGCTAAGCGGGCTTTGATCGCATCAAGATCAACGCGGCCTTCTGGCGTCGCTGGGATGTCTTCCACCGCGTAGCCAGCAAAGGCCGCCGTGGCCGGGTTGGTGCCATGCGCGCTTTCCGGCACCAGCACGACTTTGCGTGCATCGCCGCGCGCGGTGTGCGCAGCGCGGATCGCCAGAATACCGCACAATTCGCCATGTGCACCCGCCTTGGGGCTCATCGCGACGCCGGGCATACCAGTAAGCTTGCACAGCCAATCGCCCAATTCATGGATAACTTGCAGCGCGCCTTGCACGCTTTGCTGCGGCGCCATCGGATGAATATCCGCAAAACCGGGAAGCCGCGCGACTTTCTCATTAAGGCGCGGATTGTGCTTCATCGTGCAGCTACCGAGCGGGAAGAAACCAAGGTCGATCCCGTAATTCTGGCGGCTAAGACGGGTGTAATGCCGCACCGTTTCAGGCTCTGTCAGGCCGACAAGCCCGATAGGCTCTTCGCGCTCAAAACCCGCCAAGCGGTTGGTGTGGGTTTTGTCGATTTCGGGCAGATCAACGCCGGTTGTTTCCGCATGGCCGATTTCAAAGATCAGCGGCTCTTCCAGCATTAGCGCGCGGTTGCCCGTGGTGGTCGATGGGCCATTGTGCAGGCCATCTTCGCTCACTTGCATTTCAGGCTTCCACCCGGATTTGTTGGGCGCGTTCATGATAGCACCTCCTCAAGGTTGGTGGCCAAGGCCTCTATATCCTCGTCTGTGGTCGTTTCCGTGACCGCGACAAGCAGCGCATCATTCAGCGCCTCGACGCCCGGATAGAGCCGATCAAGCGAGACGCCGCCGAGCACGCCCTTATCGGCGAGTGCGCGCACAGCTTCGCGCGCCGGCTTACCGCCCAATCGCACGGTGAATTCGTTGAAGAACGCGCTGTTGAGCAAGCTAACACCGGGGATTTGTTCCAACCGATCTGCGGTCTTGCAAGCGAGGCGATGATTTTCCGCCGCCAGTTCGCGCAAGCCCTTCTCACCGAGGAGCGTCATGTGCACACTGAAGGCGAGCGCGCACAGACCGGAATTTGTGCAGATGTTGCTCGTCGCTTTTTCGCGCCGGATATGCTGTTCACGCGTGGAAAGCGTCAGCACGAAGCCGCGCTTACCTTCCGCATCCGCGGTCTCTCCGCAAAGCCGGCCCGGCATTTGCCGCACATGCTTGGGATCGCGCACCGCGAACAAGCCGAGATACGGCCCGCCAAATTGCAGGCCAACGCCGATCGACTGGCCTTCGCCCACAACGATATCTGCGCCCATTTCACCGGGTGATTTGATTGCGCCAAGCGCCACGGGCTCTGTGTTGACGACAACCAGCAAGGCTCCCTTTGCGTGCGCAGCGTCGGCCAGTTCGGTAAGGTCCGGTATGCGGCCCAAAATGTCAGGATATTGCACCACCACACAGGCAGTGTCGTCATCAATCCGGCTTATCAGGCCAGCATTGTCCGGCTCTGTCTGGATCGCGGGCATGGCATCGGCAATTGTGTCGCCGGTGAACTGCGCCATCGTCTTGACGACTTCGCTGTAATGCGGGTGCAGCGCGCCAGACAGGACGGCGCGGTGCCTTTTTGTGACGCGGCCGGCCATTGCGACCGCTTCCCAGCAAGCGGTTGAGCCATCATAGAGCGAGGCGTTGGCGACTGCGCAGCCATAGAGGCGCGCAACTTGGCTTTGGAATTCGAACAGCATTTGCAGCGTGCCCTGAGCGATCTCAGGCTGGTACGGGGTGTAAGCGGTCAGGAACTCGCCGCGCTGGATCACGGTATCAACACTGGCGGGCACATGGTGGCGATAGGCGCCTGCGCCGAGGAAGAACGGAGCATCCCCCGCGGCCAAATTCTTGCCAGCACGCGATTTCATATGCCGCTCAACCGCCATCTCGCTGGCGTGCATCGGCAGATCGCGGATTGGACCGTCTAGCTGCGCCACGGCGGGCACATCGACGAATAGGTCGTCAATCGAATTCGCGCCGATCTTGGCCAGCATATCGCTGCGGTCGGTGTCAGTGAGAGGCAGGTAACGCATTGATTATCTCCAAACCGCTTTATTGCTAAAAAGCGGCGTCACGGTGCGCCAACAGATACGGCGAGCCGGGCTTTTCAGATGCCCGTGCAAACGACAAATCACAGATTATCAACAAACGCCTTATACGCCTTGTCGTCCATCAGGCCTTCCAGCTCGCTCGCGTCGCCGATGGTCATGCGGAAGAACCAGCCTTCCTCTTCAGGCGAGGTGTTGACCAGCGCAGGCTCATCTTCCAGCGCACCATTGGTTTCCATCACTTCACCAGTGATCGGGGCATAGACATCGCTTGCCGCCTTCACACTTTCGACCACGGCCGCTTCGCCGCCCTTCTCGACCTGGCTGCCAGTATCAGGCAGCTCGACAAACACGATGTCGCCCAATTGCTCCTGCGCATAATCCGTAATGCCGACCGTGGCGCTCTCGCCTTCGACATCAATCCATTCGTGTTCATCGGTAAAATAACGTGGCATTCGGGTCAGCTCCCTCTGAAATAGCGGTGTGGCACAAAAGGCATCGGTGAAACAGTAGCGGGCAGGCGCTTTGAGCGGACTTCAATCTCCAGCTGAGCGCCATCTGCGGCATGAGCGGGCTGTATATAGCCCATTGCAATCGGGTGACCGAGCGAGGGGGAAAAGCCTCCGCTCGTTACAATACCAACCTCGGTATCGCCGCTAAAAATCTTTGCGCCCTCGCGCGCGGGCATCCGCCCTTCCAATGCCATTCCGACCCGCACGGTCGGGCTGCCTTCGGTAAGACGCGTGAGGCAGGCTTGATGCCCCATCCATCCGCCCACATCGCGGCGCTTTTTCGACAGCGCGAAAGTTAGCCCAGCGCTGACCGGATCGATATCGGTGGTGAGATCATGCCCATAGAGCGGCAAACCCGCCTCCAGCCGCAGCGAATCCCGCGCGCCAAGGCCCGCTGGCCGCACCCGCTCATCAGCGACCAGAGCCTGCGCCAATTGCTCAACCTTGTCTGCATGAACTGAAATTTCAAAGCCATCCTCGCCGGTATAGCCAGCGCGGCTGACCCACAGCGGAATGCCATCCCAATTGAAATAGGCTGCGCGCATAAATGTCAGCTCGCCCGTGCCCGGGATCAAGGCCTCCAGCACCTCGCCCGCCTTTGGACCTTGCAGCGCGAGCAGCGCCTGATCATCAAAATGGTTGAGCGTAATGGTGTCGGGCAGATGCTCGCGCAGATGGGCGATATCGTCCCACTTGGTCGCCCCGTTGACCACCAGTGCGATATGCGGCCCGGCATTGGTTATCATCAGGTCATCAATCACCCCGCCCGCTTCGGTCAGCAGCATGGAATACCGCATCCGTCCCTCTTTCAAAGAGGTGACAGCGCCTGGAACCAGCTTTTCCAGCTCTGCCGCCGCGCCTTCGCCTGAAAGCGCAAGCTGGCCCATGTGCGACACATCGAACAGGCTCGCATTGGTGCGCGTCCATTCGTGCTCAGCCACGATGCCGCCATGCTCGCCGGTGTATTGGATCGGCATTTCATAGCCCGCAAACGGGACCATGCGCCCGCCGCGTGCCCGGTGCCAGGCATCCAGCGGCAGCTGTGCCAGCGGCATGTCTTCGCCTGTATCGTTTGATGTATCGTCGCTCAAAATCAGTCCCCGAACAGGCGTTTAACGCGCCGCAAAGCCGCGTGGTTCCTGCCCCCTCTGTCGGGAAACCTGAGAGCTTAGCCAGCCAGCGAATTCGCAAACCAGCCTTCCCCTTCGGTGGCCATGCGATTGCTCACATTGGCGCTTTCCAGAGTGCCCATTCCAGCGCGGTCCGTTTGCCTGAGAGTTTCCGGGGCGGTTGCTCCTTCGGCGCCTTGCCCGAATGCCTTGGAGGGCAAGTCGGCCAAATCTCTCCCGCGAAAGATGCCAGAATCACTTCTGGCGGGCATGACGCATGTTGCGCATACCAAAATGTGCGTCAATCGCAGCGCCGCATTATCCGGGAAAAAGCGACATATTCTTGCGGTTAGTCACTAGATTGCGCGTTATCTTGCTCAGCCAGTAGAGCCTTCGCCTGAGCCATTAGGGCAATCTCACGCGGGTCAAAGCCGCCCTCATCCTCGGCGCTCTGACGCGGCGGAACCGCAGCCGTAAAATAAGCGATACCGCGCGCACCATCACCGGAAAACCACAGTCCTGACCGCAGGCCATACGCCTCACCCGCATGTCCGATAAAAGGCACGCCAGCGTTGAACAATTGGTCCGCGCAGCCCCGCTCGCTCACATCGCCCATTTCAATGATTTGCAAGCCAAAGCCATAGGTGCAGAAAAATTCTTGATCTGGGTTGGTGCCAAGCTGCAGCGAATTGGCCACTTTTCCAAAAGTTGCAGCGGTGAACAGATCACCATCATTGGCGAGCATCAGCGCCTGACCGATCTTGGCCAGATCCATCATCCCGATCCGCACACCGCCTTGCGGACTGAAGACAGACGCATTGGTTCCCGGCACATAGTTTTCTAGGCTGCATTCCGCGCCCTCGGCGACGGGTATCGTGCAGTTTGGCGGCAAGTCATCGGGATCATCGCGCGCAATCTCACCCGTATCGCGATAGAGCGTGACCGCGCGGGAGGTCATATCTTCATCGCAGCCAATCCAGTTGAGGCACGCTTTCACACCCAATGGCGCGAATACGGTGCGCTCTACCAAGCGATCAAAACGTTCCCCCGTCGCGGCTTCTAACACGGTGGCGACCACGGGTGATCCGAGATTGGCGTATTCAAACGGAGCGTCGCCCGGCGCAGCCTTGGCATACCACGCCTCTGGCTCAGCCAGTTTGGCTTCAAGGCTTTCCCCCAGCGGAATGACATAGCCAGCCTTGTCGCGCAGGCCAGATCGGTGAGAGAGCAATTGTGCGAGCGTCACCTTGGCATCGGGAAAGTTGGGCGAGCGAACCTCCCAGCCCAAATAGTCCGACACATCCGCATCCAAATCGACCTTGCCCTCATCAACCAGTTGCAAAGTCGCCAGCGCCATAATCAGCTTTGAAATACTGGCGATGCGCACCGGGTCATTGGCTTCGACCGCCTCGCCCCGCTCCCGATTGCGCACGCCCTCGACGATCAGCGGTGTGATCGTGTCTCGGTCGAACGCCGCCACCACCGTCGCGGGCGGCGGACCGGCGTCAATGTCCGGTATGGTCGCGCAGGCCGATGTCATAGGTAGAATAAGGAACAGCGGAGCAAGCGATCGAGCATACATGGCCCGAGCATTGCCGCTAAACCTCGCACAATCAATCCAAATTAGGACGCAGCCAGCGCTCCGCCGTAGCAATATCGACCCCGCGCCGCGCTGCATAATCCTCCAACTGATCACGCCCAACCCGCGCCACGCCGAAATATTGCGATTCAGGATGGCCGAAATAAAAGCCAGAGACCGCAGCGGTGGGCCACATCGCGAAATTCTCCGTAAGCGTCAGGCCGACGTTCTTTTCCGCTTCCAGCAATTCAAACAATATTGGTTTCAGCGAATGGTCAGGGCACGCCGGATAGCCGGGTGCTGGGCGAATGCCGCGATATTGCTCTTTGATCAGCGCTTCATTGGTGAGCTGTTCACCGGGCGCATAGCCCCACAGATCGGTGCGGGTGTGCAAGTGCAAGCGTTCCGCAAACGCCTCAGCAAAGCGGTCTGCCAGAGCCTTTAGCAAGATATCGGAATAATCATCCTTATCGGCTTGGAAACGCGCAATGTGCGGCTCTATCCCGTGAATGCCGACAGCAAACCCGCCAATCCAATCACCATCTGGATCAATGAAATCGGCAAGACACATATTGGCCCGGTCGCGCGATTTTTTGACTTGTTGGCGCAGGAATGGAAGCCGCACGTGTTCTTCGCGCCGCACGCGGTGGATGGTGACATCATCTTCATCACGCGCGCACGGCCAAAAGCCCGCAACGCCGCGCGCTGTCAGCCATTTTTCCGCAATGATCTGGTCCAGCATCGCATTGGCATCATCGAACAATTGACTGGCGGTTTCGCCGACCACTTCGTCTTTAAGGATCGCCGGATAATTTCCGTGCAATTCCCACGCGCGGAAGAACGGCGTCCAGTCGATATATTGTCTAAGATCCGTAAGATCCCAATCGTCAAACACGTGCACACCAGGCTTTAGCGGCGGGGCGGGTTTATCGCTGAGGTAAGCGTCATAATAATTGGCCCGCGCGTCTTTCAAAGACAGCAGCACGCTGGGCGTTTTGCCAGCGCGTGCATCGCGAACTTTCACATATTCGCCTGCGGTTTCCTCAACAAATTCATCGCGCTGCGTGTCTGAGAGCAGCTTTGAAGCGACGCCTACTGCTCGGCTCGCATCAAGCACATGGATCACCGGGCCATTGTAAGCGGGATCGATGCGAAGCGCTGTATGCACCTTGCTGGTGGTGGCGCCTCCGATCAAGAGCGGCATCGTCATCTCAGCGCGCTGCATTTCTTCGGCCACTGTCACCATCTCATCAAGCGAGGGGGTGATGAGGCCCGACAGGCCGATCATATCGGCCTTATTGTCATTGGCGGATTTGAGGATGTCTTGCCAAGGCGCCATGACGCCAAGGTCGATCACGTCATAGCCATTGCATTGCAGCACAACGCCGACGATGTTCTTGCCGATATCATGCACGTCGCCTTTGACCGTCGCCATGATGATCTTGCCTTTGGCCTTGCGTTCAGCCTCGGGCAGCAGGTCTTTTTCAGCCTCGATAAACGGAATGAGGTGAGCGACCGCCTTTTTCATTACGCGGGCGGATTTGACGACTTGCGGCAGGAACATTTTGCCGCTGCCGAACAAGTCTCCGACAACATTCATGCCGTCCATCAGGGGGCCTTCGATCACTTCGATCGGGCGGCCTCCGGCGTTGGCCGTGGCGCTGCGCATTTCCTCGGTATCGTCGACGATATGCGCGTCTATGCCTTTGACCAGTGCGTGCTCAAGCCGTTTCTTAACGTCCCAGCCGCGCCATTCGGCGGCCTTCTTTTCGTCTTCTACGGACTTGCCCTTGTAGGATTCGGCAAGCTCGATGAGGCGCTCAGTCGCATCTTTCCTACGCATAAGGATAACGTCCTCACACGCCTCTCGTAAGCGCAGCTCTATCTGCTCATAAATGTCGAGTTGTCCAGCGTTCACAATCGCCATGTCGAGCCCGGCTGGGATCGCGTGATAGAGGAATACAGAGTGCATCGCGCGGCGCACTGTTTCATTTCCGCGAAACGAGAATGAAAGGTTCGAAAGCCCGCCGCTCGTCTTCGCATAAGGGCACGCAGCCTTTATCTCGCGCACAGCTTCAATGAAGTCGAGGCCATAGCGGTCATGTTCTTCGATGCCGGTCGCGACCGCGAAAACGTTGGGATCAAAGATGATATCTTCGGGTGGAAAGCCGATGCCAGTGAGCAGTTCATAAGCGCGGCTGCAGATATCCACCTTGCGTGTTTTCGTGTCGGCCTGGCCCGTCTCATCAAAGGCCATCACGACCACCGCCGCGCCGTAAGCCATGCACAGCCGCGCTTGTTCAAGGAACGACTCTTCGCCTTCTTTCATCGAGATTGAGTTCACGATCGGCTTGCCCGATACGCATTTCAAACCGGCCTCGATCACCTCCCATTTGGAGCTGTCGATCATCACCGGAACGCGTGCGATATCAGGTTCTGCCGCGATCAGTTTCAGAAATGTCGTCATGGCGTGGACCGCATCGAGCAGCCCTTCGTCCATGTTCACGTCAATCACCTGCGCACCATTTTCGACCTGCTGGCGCGCAACCTCGACCGCAGCGGTATAATCATCCGCCATGATAAGTTTCTTGAAGCGGGCGGACCCCGTGACATTGGTGCGCTCACCGATGTTGATAAAGAGCGCGCTGCTGGTTTGCTCAGTCATGGATCAAGCCGCCACAGTAAAGGGTTCAAGGCCCGCAAGCCGCATCATCGGAACAGGCGATGGCACGACCCGCGCGGGAAGCCCCTTAACAGCATCAGCGATCGCTCTGATATGTTCAGGCGACGATCCGCAGCAGCCACCCAGAATATTTGCCTGTCCGTTCTCAGCCCATTGCTTGACCAGACCAGCCGTGGTTTCCGGCATTTCGTCATATTCACCCAATTCATTGGGGAGGCCAGCATTAGGATAAGCCATTAGTAATGTATCGGCGATTCCAGATAGCGATTGAATGTGGGGACGCAATTGATCCGCGCCAAAGCTGCAATTGAGACCGATAGTGATTGGGTTTGCGTGGCGCACAGCATACCAAAATGCCTCGACAGTATGGCCCGACAGATTGCGGCCTGACAGGTCGGTAAGCGTCATCGAAATCATTACCGGCACTTCGCGGCCAAGCTCAGCCTCAAGCTGCTTCACCGCCATGATCCCCGCCTTGGCATTGAGGGTATCAAACACCGTTTCGATTAAGATAAAGTCGCAGCCGCCTTCTACGAGAGCAGCAGCTTGCTCGTTATAGACCGCCGTCAGTCCATCGAAGTCGATCTCGCGAAAGCCGGGATCTTCAACATCGGGGCTCAGCGAAAGCGTCTTGTTGGTTGGCCCGATTGCGCCGGCTACAAACCTCGGCTTACCGTCCTTCGCCTGGTACTCATCGGCAAGCGCGCGGGCTATCTTGCCCGATTCAATGTTTATCGCGGCCACCTGATCCTCAGCGCCATAATCCGCTTGGCTGATCCGATTGGCGGAGAACGTATTGGTCGCCACCAAATCTGATCCAGCATCCAAATAGGCGCGCGTGATATCCTTGATCACGTCCGGACGGGTCAGCGCCAAAATATCATTGTTACCTTTTTGATCGGCTACCAGATTCAAATCGCCCGCGTAATCCGCTTCTGACAGTTTGCGCTCTTGGATCTGCGTTCCAAACGCGCCATCAAAGATTAGCACGCGCTCTTCAGCAGCCGATTTAAGCCTCTCGCGCGCGGTGTTCTGTGCGATCATGCTGCGCTCCCCACTGGTCGTTTGCCGAGCATATGGCAGATCGCATAGGCAAGTTCTGCGCGGTTGAGCGTGTAAAAATGGAACTGGCGCACGCCGCCTGCATACAGCCTGCGGCAGAGTTCAGCTGCAATGGTCGCGCTCACCAATTGGCGTGCTTCGGGCCGGTCGTCCAAGCCATCAAACAAGCCCTCCATCCAGACCGGAATATCCGTTCCGCATAACCCGCTCATTCGCTGGACCGCAGCAAAGCTGACCACCGGCATGATGCCCGGCACGATTTCGCCATTGATGCCCGCTGCGGCGGCCTTGTCCCTGAATTCAAAAAAACAGCGCGTGTTGAAGAAAAATTGCGTGATCGCGCGGGTCGCACCTGCATCGAACTTGGCCTTGAGATTGTCGAGATCGCTCTGCGCATCCGGGCTGTCCGGGTGCACCTCTGGGTAAGCGGCAACAGAGATCTCGAAATCAGCCACGTCTTTGAGGCCCGCGATCAGTTCAACGGCATTCGCATATCCTCCGGGGTGCGGAATATAACGCCCGTTACCTTCTGGAGAATCTCCGCGCAGTGCGACAATGTGCCGAATGCCGCTTTCCCAGTAATGGCGGGCGACTTCGTTCACCTCATCTTTGGTTGCCGCAACACAGGTGAGGTGCGCAGCAGCAGGAATTCCGGCTTCATTCTGAATCCGAACAACCTGCTCATGCGTGCGCTCTCGCGTCGATCCACCTGCGCCGTAAGTCACCGATGCAAAACGAGGATGCAAAGGCTTAAGCGTTTCAAGGCTTTGCCACAGCTTCTCGCTCATCTTATCCGTTTTAGGCGGGAAAAATTCGAACGAAATGTCAATGTCGCCCGGCAGTCCTTTAAAAAGAGGACTGTCGAGCGCCGTGCGCGCTTCATGCATTTGATTGAGGGTCGGGCTCAAGCGGTTCGTTCCTTGACGGGGGTTGAAAGAGGGATATTGCGGCGCTGGCCAATCCAGATCTTGACCACCAATTCTTTGCCGTCCAGCGATTGCGGCGCGCGCGCGGTGAAACCTGCGCCGCGCAGCAAATCTTGCAATTGACGGTCTGAGAAGCCGAGCCGTGCATGGGCGTGCCGCGTGCGAAGTTCTTCATGGTTGTGGGCTGCAAAATCGACAATTGCGATGCGCCCACCAGGCCGAGTGACACGGGCTGCCTCTACCAATGCAGTCGCGGGGTCTTGAACGAAGTGGAGCACCTGATGCAGCAGCACCGTGTCAAAACTGGCTGCAGCAAAGGGAAGGTCGCCGAGATCGCCCTGCACCAGCTCAATCCGGTCAGCAGGGAAATGTTGAAGCTTGGCGCGGGCAATGCGGAGCATTTCCAAGTTCTTATCGAGCGCCACGATTCGTTCAGCCCGGCCCGCGAACAGCTCTGCCATGCGCCCAGTGCCCGTGCCGATATCCAGCAATGTGCCAACTGGCTCATCGCCCAATGCCTCGCTCAGTTTTTTCTCAACTAGGCCATCAGCGCTGTGCAAACGGCGCAATTCGTCCCACTCGCCAGCGTGCCGCTCAAAATAGCCTTCAGCCGTCTGCTCGCGCGCGGTTCGGATGGAGGCGAGTTTACGCCGATCATCTTCGCAAGCGTAAGCAAAGCCGGGATCTTCGCGCTCAGCGATCACCAGCAAACGGGCAATTGCCTCCACTACTGGAGACGTCGCATCACCGCTGCTGGCCATTCGCAGGAAAACCCAACTCCCCTCGCGCCTGCGCTCTGCAAGTCCGGCATCGCAAAGAATGCCAACGTGACGCGAAACGCGCGGCTGACTTTGCCCCAGAACTTGCGCGAGCTCACCCACGGCTAGCTCCATCGCCGCGAGCAGGCGGACAATGCGCAGCCGCGTCGGGTCAGCAAGCGCCCGAAAAATGGTATCAATGTTCATCGCATCGCTGTTCATCGTCCGCATGGATATAAAGATATTTTTATATCTGTAAATGCACTCTCACTGTGCACTCTGGTACACCAGTAAGTGCCCGAGACAGGCGCAAGCTTGCATTCTGGTCCGCCCGGCCCGAAACGGCTTTGATTGGGATCGCATTCGAAAGGCGCATGATGAAGCTGGGTTGCTGCTATTACCCTGAGCACTGGTCAGAGGAGCAATGGGCTGATGATGCGCGCCGCATGGCCGAAATGGGCTTATCGCTGGTGCGGATCGGAGAGTTCGCTTGGAGCCGTATTGAGCCGGAAGCCGGACGCTACGAATGGGACTGGCTAGACCAGGCAATTGAGACGCTGAGCGCAGCTGGACTGAAAATCATTCTTGGCACGCCCACGGCCACTCCGCCAAAATGGTTGGTCGATCAAATGCCAGACATGGTCGCCATTGATGAACACGGTCGCCCTCGCGGGTTTGGCTCGCGCAGACACTATTGTTTTTCCCACGCTGGCTATCGCGAGGAATGCAAGCGGATCGTTACCGCCATGGCAGAGCGCTATGGTGAGCATCCGGCCCTGACCACATGGCAGACAGACAACGAATATGGCTGCCACGATACCGTCTTGAGTTTCTCAAACAGCGCTGCGGCGGGCTTTCGAAGCTGGCTCGCTCAACGCTATGACAATGTTCAGGCGCTGAACAACGCTTGGGGCAATGTCTTTTGGAGTATGGAATATCGGGAATTCAGTGAGATCGACCCGCCCAATCTGACTGTTACCGAGGCAAACCCCGCGCATTGGCTCGACTATCGCCGGTTCGCCTCGGATCAAGTCGCAAACTTTAACCGTGAACAGGTGGATATCATCCGCGCTTGCTCAACCGGCTGCGACATCACGCACAATTTCATGGGCTTCTTCACTGAGTTCGATCATTACGACACAGCGCGGGATATAGATATCGCCACATGGGATAGCTACCCGCTCGGCTTCCTTGAGCAATTTTGGTTCGATGATGCTGATAAGCGCGATTATCTGCGCCAAGGCCATCCTGATATCGCCGCCTTCCACCATGACCTTTATCGCGGTTGCTCTAATGGCCGCTGGGGCGTGATGGAGCAGCAGCCCGGCCCGGTAAACTGGGCCCGCTACAACCCCTCTCCGCTGCCCGGCATGGTGAAACTGTGGACGCTGGAGGCGATGGCGCATGGGGCGGAGTTCACCAGCTATTTCCGCTGGCGTCAGGCTCCGTTTGCACAGGAGCAAATGCACGCTGGAATGCTTCGTCCCGATGGTGTGGATGCGCCCGCTGCGGGTGAAGCGCGCGAGGCCGCAAGAATCATTGAGGAAATCGGCGAGCAGCGTATGGCACAAGCCCCGGTTGCCTTGGTGTTTTCCTATGAGTCGGCATGGGTCTGCGACATTCAGCCGCAAGGGCAAAGCTTCAAATATCTTGAGTTGGTGTACGAGTGGTATTCGGCGCTGCGCAAGCTAGGGCTCGACGTCGATATCGTATCAGACAAAGCCGATCTGTCGAACTACAAGATGATAGCGATCCCGACGTTGCCGATTGTTTCCGAAAAACTTGCCGAGCTGTTGCAATCTCTTACTTGCCCCATCCTGATTGGCCCGCGTTCTGGTAGCAAAACGCGAAGCTTTTGCATCCCAGACCAGCTCGCACCAGGCGTATTGCAGGATCTGATCCCGCTTAAAGTCACTCGCGTTGAAAGTCTGCGCGATGGTGCAACTGAGCCGGGCGATAACTTTGAAATATCGCGCTGGTTGGAAGAGATTGAAACCGACCTCGCGCCGGAATTCGCGCTAAAAGACGGTCGCGGGGTAGCGTTCAAGAAGGATCATCTTCGCTATGTCGCCGCTTGGCCAGATCGGGCCCTGCTGACGCAGGTGCTCAGCCGCATGGCTGATGAAGCAGATGTTGCAATCGCACCTCTGCCAAAAGGGCTCCGCATCCGCCGCACCGCGACACACATGTTCGCGTTCAATTATTCCGCCCAGCCGATCCATTTCGAACAGACCGGCAAGACGATTGACCCGGCAGGTGTTTCGATTACGGCGCTGGGCGGATGAACAAAACCTGTAAATACGCGATAATCGGCTGCGGCATGATGGGCCGCGAGCACATGCAAAATCTGGCGATTGTGCCAGGGGCTGAGCTGGTCGCCATTGCTGATCCTGATGAGGGTTCGCGCGAGGCGGCTCTCGCTCTCGCAGGCGAACTCGGCCAGACCATCAATTGCTACGATGATAACGCGGCAATGTTAGCCGATGCACAGCCAGATGCGGTCATTATCGCTACACCCAATTTCACGCATTTTGAGGTGGTTAAGCCAGTGATAGACGCCGGGTGCGCGGTGCTTTTGGAAAAGCCGATGTGCACGCGGATCGAGGATGCCGAAGCGTTGGCCAAGGCCGCGCGCAACTACGAAAGGCTGTTCTGGGTCGGCCTTGAATATCGTTATATGCCGCCGGTCACGCGCTTTATCGAGCGTGTACATTCCGGCGAAGCGGGCGATCTTAAAATGCTCGCCATTCGCGAACACCGCTTCCCTTTCCTTGAGAAAGTCGGGGACTGGAACCGCTTTAACGCCAACACTGGCGGCACTCTGGTGGAAAAGTGTTGTCACTTTTTCGACCTTATGCGGCACATTCTGCAAGATGAGCCCGTACGCGTTTTCGCCAGCGGCGCGCAGGACGTAAACCACCTAGACGAGACTTATGACGGCAAGACTCCCGACATCATCGACAACGCATTCGTGTTGCTCGATTTTGCGAACGGCGCACGCGCAACGCTTGACCTGTGCATGTTTGCCGAGGGATCTGAACAACAGGAGGAAATCAGCGCGGTTGGCCCCATCGGCAAGATGGAAGTAAAGTTGCCGCGAGGCGAGGTGATATGGTCTCCGCGCGACAAAAGCGGACCATTGCGTGAAAGCGTCCCCACACCTGCGGATGCGCTCGCAGCTGGCGACCACCACGGCGCGACATATTTCCAATTGCGTGATTTTCACGAAGCTTTGGTGAACGGCACGGAGCCGCTAATCACGGCGCGAGACGGATATCGTTCGGTCGTAATCGGGGCAGCGGCTCAGCAATCGATTGCAACTGGGCATCCGGTCGACCTTAAATTTACAGACGAAAGCTAGACTATGCTCAAAACCATGCCGCCCGTTGGCTTTGGCCTTTGGAAAATCCCGCGCGAAGATACCGCCGCCACTGTCGTCGAGGCAATCCGCGCTGGCTATCGCCATTTCGATAGCGCAGCGGATTACGGCAATGAGATTGAGACGGGTCATGGGATCGCGCAAGCGATCAGCGAAGGTTTGGTGACGCGCGAAGAACTATGGATCACGTCTAAGCTATGGAACACGTTCCACGCGCCTGAACATGTCGAGGAGGCCTGCCAAAAGTCGCTCAGCGATCTTGGGCTGGAACAGTTCGATCTGTATCTCATCCATTTCCCGATTGCGCTGCAATATGTGCCGATTGAAACGCGCTATCCGCCAGAGTGGGTGCATGAACCGGCAAGCAATTCAGGGATGAAGCTGGCCAAGGTTCCGCTCTATAAGACTTGGGGTGCAATGGAACAGCTAGTCGAGACCGGCCTCACACGGAAGATCGGCGTCTGCAATTACAACACTGGCCTGATCCATGACCTGATGACTTATGCGCGCATTCAGCCCGCCATGCTGCAGGTCGAAGCGCATCCGTTCCTGACCCAGGAGAAGTTGATCCGCTGCGCGAATGGCTACGGCATTCCCGTCACCGCGTTTTCTCCGCTGGCCGCGCAAAGCTATTTCGAGCTGGACATGGCAAAGCGTGATGAGAGCGTGCTTGGTTCTGCCCCTGTCATGGTCGCGGCACAGGCGCATGGTAAGACAGAGGCGCAAGTGATGCTGCGCTGGGCAGTGCAGCGCGGCACAGCGGTTATCCCAAAGACGACCAAGCCAGAACGGATGAGAGAAAACCTTGCCATTGATGACTTTGAATTGAGTTTGGCCGAAATGGCCGCGATTTCCTCGCTCAACCAGAACCGCCGCTTCAACGATCCGGGCGATTTTGCAGAAGCTGCATTTGGCACTTTCCACCCGATTTATGATTGAGCAGACAACATGAGTGACCAAAGCGAATTTCCAGCAATCATCGCCGGCGGCGGTGATCTTGCCGCATTTTTGAGCGCAAACAAAGCGGCTGTTGATGCGGCTTTGGATCACGCAGGCACCTTGCTGTTTCGTGGATTCGACGTATCCGACCCTCTCGCATTCGACGCGGCGATTGAAGGTTATGGAGAGCCAGGCTTTACCTACGAGGATTCGCTCTCCAACGCGGTGCGCACCAATGTGACCCCGCGCGTGTTCACAGCCAATGAAGCTCCGCCTGACACCGAAATATTCTTGCATCACGAGATGGCGCAGACCCCGCTATATCCAGCAAAACTGTTCTTCTATTGTGAGATTGCACCCGGCGAAGGCGGGGCGACGCCGCTGTGCCGATCGGACTGGGTGCTGGATCAATTGCGCGCTGCCAACCCTGATTTCGTCGCGCGCATCGAAGCGGAGGGCGTGCGTTATACAAATGTCATGCCAGCGGGCGATGATGCCGTTTCTGGCCAAGGGCGCAGTTGGCGCAGCACGTTGAGCGTCTCGGACAAAGCCCAAGCGGAAGCGCGCCTTACTGCGCTGGGTTATTCATGGGAGTGGCTTGAGAACACGAGCCTGCGCGTGACCACTGCTGCCTTGCCGGGCGTTCGCGACTTAGGCGATGGCCGCAGCAGCTTCTTCAATCAGCTGATCGCAGCATTCCGTGGCTGGGCTGATAGCCGCAACGATCCGAACCGGGCGATCACCTTTGGCAGCGGAGACCCGATCACCAGCGAAGATATGGCTGATGCTATCCGTATCGCCGATGAGCTCACCTATAACCTTGCTTGGGATGTCGGCGATGTCGCGCTGCTCGATAATTTCCAAGTCATGCATGGTCGCCGCCCGTTTAAGGGCAAACGCCGCGTGCTAGCTTCCCTTATCGCTTAGGCCGGCGCAAGACGGCGCGCGGCCAAGGCCCAGATTGCGGCGTTGGCTATTACCAGTATCCCTATCAACACAGCAAACAGCGCGCCCATCCCACTCGCAGATGCCAAGCCGATTGGTGAAAACAGTAGGTATGTCGCTACTACGCAGCTGAACAGCGTCACCGCCAGCGGCTTTGCAAAGCGCCACGGCGTCATGTCGACCTCGGCCTTGGCAGTGAAACTCCATAATTTCTCGCGCGGAGCCAGCCAACCACACAAGAGCATAATGCCAACCTCAATCCAGAACAGCACCGCATACAAATGAATGAAGTGCAGCGTGATCGAATCGTCAAACACGAAGCGAATGAGGCCATAGGTGATAACGTGGAAGATGATCACCAGCTTCGCGCCCAGCGCCGGTACGCGCGCCGTGAAGAGGCCGACCAAGACAATCACGATGGTGGGGATGTTGTAGAAGCCAGTGAAGATGCGGATGATCTGCCACAGCCCCTCTGGCGAGAAGTACAGCAGCGGCGCGACCACGAATGAGAACAGCGCGATCACGATGCTAGCGATTTTTGCGACCCTCACTAGCTCGGCGTCAGTGGCCTTGTCGCCGCGCGCTGGCGCATAGACATCCAAACTGAACAATGTCGCCGCCGAATTCAGCAACGAGTTAAAAGAGCTGAACACCGCGCCCAGCAGCACCGCTAGGAAGAAGCCGGAAAGGTAAACCGGCAGCACATCGCGGATCAGCCTTGGATATGCCTCATCAATCGTGCCCAGCCCCGGCCCATACATGTGGAACGCGATCACGCCGGGGATCATCATCATAAACGGGACAAGGATTTTGAAGAAGCCGGAGAACAACACGCCCTTTTGTCCCTCGGCGAGGCTGCGCGCGCCCAGCGTTCGCTGTATCACATATTGGTTGGTGCACCAATAAAACAGGTTGGCGAAGATCATGCCGGTGAACAGCGTGCCGAACGGGGTTGGATCAGTTGAGCTACCGATTGCGTTTAATTTCTCCGGGTTCTGGGTCGTGATTTGAGCGAGACCATCTCCCATGCTGCCATCACCCAGCGCCATCAAACCAAACACCGGAACGAGCACACCAATGATCAGCAGGCCCACGCCATTCAGTGTATCAGAAATCGCAACCGCGCGCAGACCGCCAAAGATCGCATAAACCGCACCTATCACCCCGATGACAATAACCGTTGCAACCAATGCCGGAAAATAGGCAAGACCAGTAAGCGCAGGGATATCGAACAAGAGCAGCACCGCGACGGAGCCTGAGTAGAGCACGCTAGGGATCGTCACAAAGCCGTAGCCGAGCATAAACAGCACCACCGACATGCGCCGGACCGTTGGATCGAACCGATCATTCAAGAATTGCGGCAGGGTTGTGAAGGCCCCTGCCAAGTATTTTGGCAGGAAGATCAGCGCCATGGCGATGGTCGCGACCGCGGCCGTCACCTCCCAACCCATGCTCGACATGTTAAAACCGTATGACGATCCATTCAGTCCGATCAGCTGTTCTGCCGATAGGTTCGTTAGCAATAACGAGCCTGCAATAAAGGTCGCGCCAAGGCCTCGCCCGGCAAGGAAATAACCGTCTTTGGTGTCCGCAGTCCCGCGTGTTTTCAGCCAGCTGATCCATCCAACCAGCGCCATGAAAAAGACGCAGCTAAGAGCCGTGAATACCAAATCGCCGCTGCTCATTTCGTAGTGTCCAGCAGGCTGGCATAATGATCGCGCAAAGTGTCTGCGCCGAATTCCGGTGTTTCGTCGGCATCGTACTGGCTAGTCTCAGGGTCGTGCACTAGCATGCTTTCAGTCGCGTAATATCGCGCGATCCGCGCGTATTCTGCCTTTTCCGCGCACCAATTTGACCAACGTTCGCCAAACGAAAAAGCCCGCGCAAATGCGCTCATCATTCCAACCGGCACGCGGCGCAGCTTCACCTCGCGCCCAAGCAAGTCACCAAGCGTTGCGGCCTGATCCAGCGGGCTTATCGCAGAGCCGGGTCCGCCGATTGGCAGGATGCAGTTGTGCCGCGCAGGGTAAGTGATGCAGCCGGAAATATAACGCGCCAAATCGCGGTCGCTAATCGGCTTGCAGCGGGTCAACTCACCATTGCCGAACACCACAAACGGCTTGCCCTTCACGACCCGTTCGACTTGCCCGGACAAAGATTTGAAGAAGGCGGTGGGGCGGACAATCGAATAGGTTAGGCCAGATGCGATCAGCTCTGCCTCAAACGCCAGCTTGGCATGCTGAAACGCCAGCAAAGGCTTTTGCACACAGATCGCTGAGAGCAGGATGAAGTGCTTTGCGCCTGCATTCTTTGCCGCTTCGAGCACATTGGCGTTGGCCTGATAATCAATCGCCTGCGCGTCCTTTGCCGTCCCACTACGCGAGGCGAGGCAAGAAATCACCACATCAAATTTCGCTCCGGCGAAGAAATCATCAGTGACGGAAGCCGGTTCGGTCACATCGCCAAACCGGCAGGCTGCACAAGCACTGACAAACACTTCCTCCATCTCTGCGCCTGATGATGAGCGCCTAAGGCCCGCGGTGACTCGGTGCCCGTCATCAAGCAAGGCCAGCACCACCGCGCGCCCAATCGTGCCGCTGGCGCCCAGTACCAGCACGCTCTTGCTTTCAGGTGCCCCGCTCAAGCAGGCAGTCCTAGGGCGGCTTTTAGATCATCAAGATACGGTTCAAACGGCTTCCACGCGCCCTGCCCTTTGCGGTTGATCGGCTGGCGCACCTGCTCGCTTGATGCGGTGCGAACGGCCCGATCCGTTTTGTGGAATTGTAAGCAGGCCTCTTCAAATGGCAGACCAAGGTAGTCGAGCATCCGCCGCGTTTGCCCTTCCAGATCGTCGAGCACATCCTCATGGTTTACGCGCAGGACCTTGCCCGGCAGTACGGCATCCCAGTGATCCATCAACTCCACGTAGTCTGAGTAATATCGCCCGACTTCGGTGAGCCCGTAAGTGAATTCTTGCCCTTCGGCGAACAGCTGCTTGAATCCGGAGAAGCAGCAATCCATCGGATCGCGCCGCGCATCGATGATCTTGGCATTGGGTAAGATCAAATGAATGAGGCCAATATGCCGGAAATTGTTTGGCATCTTGTCGATGAAGAATGGCGCACCAGCCCGGTGAACGCGGGTGTTGGCGATAAATTCCTCTCCAAACTTTGCCAGCTGCTCACCCGGCAGGTCATGCAGCACCGCTGGGTAGAGCGATTGCCCAGCCTTGCGACCGCGCAGACGGTGAGCGAGCGCAAGAATATCAGGCAGTTCCAGCGTCCCGTCGATCTGACTGTGGCTGGCGAGGATTTGCTCAAGCAGGGTCGATCCGGCTCGCGGAAGACCAAGAATAAAGATTGGATCGGGGGCATCATGGCCTGCGCCAGCATGTGCGGCGAACAGATCCTTCGTGCAAATCTCACGCTGCTTGGCCAGTTCTGCCGTCATAGCGTCAGCGCTATAGCGGGTCTGCGCGCGCTTCAGATCATTGCCCGTCTTGTAAGAAACGAACGCGCCCGCGTGATCGCCGCGGTCTTCCAGCGCTTTGGCAATCGCGAATTGGATATGCACGCGGTCCATAAAGGCCAAGTCCCCGCGCGCGACCTGCGCCTGCATAGCGGCCAGTTCCTCATCTGAGAACTGATAGGTTTTTAGGTTGGCGAGCGCATAATAAGCATCGCCTTGATCAGGCTTTGCCGCAATCGCTTGGCCGTAACGCGCGATCGCTTTCTCACTTTGGCCCATGGTCTTTAGGGCATGCCCCATACTGGTGAGCGTAGCCGGATCGTTGGGTAGCTTTTCCAGAACCTGCTCGAACAGCGCAAACGCTCTGTCGTAATCGCCGGTCTGCATGCTCTCAATGGCGAGGCGCGATTGGAACAGCGGATTGGCAGGGTCGGTTGAATGGAGCGCTTCGGCCTCTTCATAGGCGCGCTCGAATTTTTGGCGGCGGCGCAGCGCATCGACATAATCAAGCCGAAGCTGAATGTTGTCGGGCTCAAACGCAACCGCGCTTTCCAGTAGAAACTCTGCATCATCCAGAATGCCAAGTTCCAGCCCGATTTTGCTGAGCAGGCGCATCCCTTCAACATGGCCCGGCGCAGGATGCGGATTGGTGCGCAGGAAGTGCCGGCAGATTTCTTCTGCGCGCAACAAGCGTCCTTCGGCCAAATGGTTTGTCACCGCCACCAATTCACGTGGAAGCGCGGCCAAACGGTCAAACTGCGCCTTGGCATTGGCAGCCTCTTGCGGGCGGCCTTGTGCGCTGGCCAGGCTCGCAATTTCACGCCAGCTTGCAGCCAGGGCAGGGTTAAACTTGGCCGCTCGCTGAAACGCTCCCAGAGCGGCGCGCGCGTCTCCTTTAGCGAGAGCTAGGTGCCCTTCTTCCTGCCACGCGCGGCCATATTCAGGCATGGCGGAATGCAGCGCACCTAGATGTTCAGCTGCGGCACCGAAACGTTTGAGATAACGGCAAGCGACTGCTGCAATATACAGCGCATCGCCATCACCCGCGTTTTCGGCGAGCAGCGCCTGTGACAGCGCGAAACCGTCTTCAAAACGGCCTGACGTAAGCGCCTCTTGCGCGGATTTCAGCTGATCTTCCCGTGTCGCCATTTGCGTGCCTTACAAGCGTCGGCCTCCAACGCAAAGCGGCGGAAGTGGACCATGTTGATCCGCTCCCGCCGCCAGCGTTAGATTGTATGTGCGATCAGTAATCGTAGCCGACGCGGATACCCACAGTCAGCGGACGGTTGGTCACGATACGGGCAACATCATTGCCAAAGTTACCTGATACTTGGGCGCGCTCATCACTAAGATTTTCACCGAAGAGTTCAAAGCGCCACTGCTCAGCCTTAACACCCACCGACAAATCGAAAGTGGTAAAGCTATCAAGCTCAAGCTTGTTGATCTCAATAATGTCAGTGAACTTTGATGCTGAATGCGTCATTTGCGGCTGCACAAAAGCTTCGAGCGTGTCCGACAGATCCCATTCATAACGTACCCGCAGATTGCCCTGGAAGCCCGGTGCAAAAGCCAGTTCGCCACCTTCGATCACGTCATTCGTTGGTGTCAGAACCTCTGTAATCTCGGTATCGAGCACAGAAAATGCGCCGGAAACTGTCAGACCAGGTGTCGCATATGGCGCGACAGTGAAGTCAGCTTCCAAGCCGTAAATCTCAGCATTCGCCGCATTATCCGAGAAGAACAGGTTGGTGATGCTTGGATCAAAAATCGTCGTCTGAAGGTTGCTGATGTCGACGTAAAACGCGCTACCGTTCAAACGGAATTGGCCGTCAATCAGATCCATCTTCCAACCAAATTCGTAGTTTTGAACTTCGTCAGTCTCTAGTTCAAACGGAACGGTAAAGCCGTTGGGCCCTTGCGCACCGCCAGGACGATTGAGCAGACCTGGACGGAAGCCTTCAGAATAGGTTGCGTAGAACAGCAAATCCTCGGTTGGGGTGAACGTAAGCGTACCCTTCACGATAACACCGCTGGTTTCAGCCACGTCGGGCGCTTGCAAAGCGTTGAATACCTGCGTTGCTTGAGCGGTGCTGAGACCGGCAGCCTCGATATCAGCAATGCTCTGACCCAGAGTGAACGTCTGACGCAAGGTCGCGTCACACGAGCCGATGAAGGTAAACTGACCATCGCCATCATACAGATCGTTAATGTTCGTGCCAAACGCGTTGGCATCTTGCGCCGCGCCAGAGTTACAGAATGAACCGTTGGCGCTGCCTTCGAAGTCCACCTCGATGTCGTAATAACGCGCCCCGAATGTTGCGGTCAGAACATCTGGCACGATGTCAAAGCTCGCTTCGCCAAAGATCCCGAATTGCTCATCGGTACGGCGAATGTCGTTGCGGAAGATCGTTTCAGCAGGAAATGGGCCTGGATCGGTTACAAAACCAGCTTGGGGGAAGTTCGGTGCGAATGCTCCAAACGGTTGAGCCAGAACATTGCCCGGATAGGCAAAATCAACGCGCTCTTTCAACTCAAGGTCAGAATAGAAACCACCAGCGGTTACGCGAAAGCGCCAGTCTTCAGGTGTGCTGAAGCGCAGTTCCTGTGTGAAAACTTCAGTTTCACTGACGGAGTTGATGAACAGATTTGGCGCTTGGCAAGTGCCGCTTGGTCCGCCTGCACCCGGATAAGATACCGACCCGTCACAGATATAATATGGCAGGTATTGGCCGACGAATAGGTAATCAGTGTAGTCCGCACGCTGGTTCGCCTCACGTTCGGTGTAAGCACCCGTGTAGACCACATCGAGCATCGCAATACGACCTTCGACCGTCCAGCTTGTGTTGGAGAAATCGTCTTCCAGACGCTCCTCTTCAAAGCGCTGAATTTCGAGGTCGTCGAGGCCGCCAAGCTCAGGATCCGCGAAAAATACGCCGTCAGATTCGATGCTCTGACGCTGGTGCGAAACAGACACGGTCCAATCAGGCGTCACTTCCCACAGACCGCTGACGCGGAAACCGGCATATTGCGTATCGTTGAAATCGTCTTCGATGATGCCGGAATTGTCGGCTTCGATAAAAGTCACATTGGCATCAAGCTGTGCCAGCGTTGCCGCGTCTGATTGGAAGCCTCCGCGATTGGCATTAACGGGAAGTCCGTTTGAACGGACCGTGCCAGAAGGACGGAACCGGCCACTTTCACGGGCCGAACGCGTGCCCGCGACATTATCGATATAACCGCCTTGATCGTCGAGATAGACAACACCGCGCAGCGCAAATGTGTCCGCCACAGGGACGTTGACCATCGCCTCAGCTTTGTAGCTCGCCTCGCCGCCCTTGGTAAAGGAGATGCCGCCAGAAAAGCCAGCGTCGAAACCTGAAAGGCTCGGCTTGTTGGTGATCAGACGAACAACACCGGCTTGCGAGCTCGCGCCGAATAAAGTGCCTTGTGGACCAGAGAGAACCTCTATCCGCTCAAGGTCAGCCGCGTACACGTCAAGGTTACGGCCAGGCTGCGAAAGCGGCTGCTCATTCAAATATAGCGCGACGTTTGGCGCTAGACCGGCAACACCAGCAACCGAAAGGTTTGGCGTCGTCGATGCAAGACCGCGAATATAGATTGTGCTTTGACCCGGGCCACCGCCACCAGCGGTAACCGTTGGCAACTGGTCGAGATAGTCATCGAACGTGTCGATATTTAGCTCTTCAAGCTGCTCTGAACCGATCGCAGAAACCGATACCGGAACATCCTGAAGATCTTCGGAACGCTTTTGCGCTGTAACGACGATGGTTTGCACCCCGCCGCGTTGTTCCGCTTGGTCAGCGGTGTCTGCCGGTGCTTCCTGCGCGAGAGCAGGCGAAGCGACAGCGATAGCCAGCGCGCTCGCCGAGGCGCTGCTTACAAATCTTACCATTTTGAGTGTCCCCTGTAGAACATTTGGAGAGCCGGCAGGCCAAGAATAGGCCGCCATGCAATAATCAGGCGCAGTTCGAAAGACTTCGCCCGCCCGACGCGGCTGTTAACAAGCCCGACGCGCCCCGGCCACAGCTAGCGCAGCAATTCTCTGGACTAAATGTGGTCATGTTGCAAAATAACCACAAGAGAGTTTATCGATAAATTAAACTGAAATAGCAATCGCATACTTTACGTATTGCAAGTTTTATTCATAACGTTGTCAATTATACACCAAGTATGAGCAGTGGCAATTCTCAAGTTATGGCAAATGATTGTTTATTTACTCTTACATCGATATCACTGCTACTTTAACTTATTCGTTTGCCAATACTTTCTCATTCCACTCTTCGCACGCTTCTGCAGTAGTGGGCACACCATGGTGCTTGCGCCGGATGTCGAAAATGATCGCCTTCGCAATAGATAGCACCATCAGCGCGACCACCACGGAAAATGGCAAAGCCCCGATTATCATCGTGATCCGGATCGCATCTATTCCGCCCAAAATCAGCATGGAGCCGACCACAAATGCCAGTGCCGCGCCCCAGAAGAGGATGTGATAGCGCCGCTGGCCTTCTTCCTCGCCCGCGCCATTGATCGTGTTGACGATTAGGATCGCGCTATCAACCGATGTCACCAAATAGGTCATCAGGAGAAGCACAACGAGGGAGGAGACGATGAGAGCCATACCCGGACTAAGCAAAGCATCGAGGGTCGCATAGAGCTGGTCTGAAATACCAGTGTTGACGATCGCGCCGCCCGCTGCGCCAGATAACTCTAGGTCGATCGCAGTCCCGCCCGCAAGCGCCATCCAGATGAAGCACATCAATGATGGGACGAGAACAACACCAAAGACATATTCTCGGATCGTGCGCCCGCGCGAGATGCGCGCGATAAACATGCCAACGAAGGGTGCAAAGGCAATCCACCACGCCCAGTAAAACACCGACCAATCAAGCTGCCATTGAACCAAAGCATCGCCAGTTGCGCTGCCATCGCTGGAGAACAGCGTGAGTGCCATTTGCGGCAAAGTGCGAACGTAATCCCACAGCCCCACGCCCAGCAATCGCAGGCCATATACGCCCGATCCCACTATTGCGAAAAGCGCTAGCAGGCCGAACGAAAGGCCCATATTCAGATTAGAAAGCCACTTAATTCCGCGCCCAACGCCAGACAGCGCGCTGATGGTTGAGGCACCAACCAGAATTAACAAAGCTACTACGATTGCGGCCGCGGACGCGGTTAATCCGCTACCGTCCGCCTTGGGTACCATTAGCCAATCACCTAAGCCAACACGGTAGAGACCAGCGACAAACTGCTCGACGCCCAATCCCATTGTCACCGAAACACCAAGAATTGTGGCCACTACCGCAAAAACATCAACCACATGGCCCGCCGGCCCAGACATAGCCCGGCCAAAGATGGGCGCGAGCGCAGAGCGAATGGTCAGCGGCAAATTTCGGCGATAGGCGACATATCCAATCGCTAGGCCGACCATGGCGTACGTGCCCCACGCGGCAAAACCCCAGTGCAGGAAGGTGTAGAGATACGCACTGCGGACGGTCTCTGCGCTGCGCGGTTCGACTATTCCGCGAATTATGTCAGGATTGTTGCTGAAATGAGAAAGTGGCTCACCAGTTGAATACGTAAGCATTCCGATCCCGATGCCGGCGCCAAACAGCATAGCAAACCATGAAAAGCGTGAGAACTCAGGCTTTTCGTCAGGCACACCAATCCGCAAAGAACCTGATTGCGGGACGATCGCAACGACAAGGCAAACCAGCATGATAAGCGCCACAAGGTAGACATACCAACCTGAGAAACTCGCGATGATGGAGGTGTTAGCGGCCGTCAACGTCTCGCTAGCGCTAACGGGAAAGAAAATCGCCCACAATATGATAAGCGATACGATAATCTTGGAGGGGATCGTAACTGCGCGGCTGAAACCATCGTAAAAACCGCTGTCATGGGTCTCAATTGGAAGATCTATTAGCGGCGGATCGACGGGCGCGTCATTTGCTGCGCTCAATCGGCTGGCGGTGTCTTTTTGGATTATTGCCTCCCCATCCGCAGCGCCAGGGTTGGTTTCGTCTAACGGATCGCTGTGGAAGGCCTAAGCATAGAAGCCGCGCTGAGCTTTGCAAATTGCATCATTTGCATCTGACGGAATTGACGCGTGCCTAGCGACGCTGAAATCAAGCTACCTTGCGGTCCGCCTCATCATCTTCACCCAATTCCAAGGTCTTTTCCGCGGGTTCAGGTCGGCCAAAATGGAAGCCCTGGAAGCATGAGCATCCAAGCTCAAGCATGGCGGTTGCCTGCTCTTCCTGCTCAATACCTTCTGCTGTCACATCAATCTCAAGCGACTTTGCAAGCGAGACAATGGCGGTAACAATGGCCTGGCTCTTGCGCGAGCCAGCCGCAGCAGCTTGCACAAAATCACGATCAATTTTGATCATCGAGAAGTTCATTTTCTCGATATAATTGAGCGAGGAATAGCCACGGCCAAAGTCATCCAGTGCAAACGATACACCGATATCCTTGAGGCTGCGCAGCTGCGACTCCAGCTCCTCATCCATTTCAAGCATCAAGCTCTCGGTTAGCTCAAGCAGCAAGCGGTTCGGCGTGAGCCCGCTTGATGCAAGTGCTTCCACAACTGTCGCCAAAAATGCCCCAGTTGAAAGCTGTAGAGACGAAACATTCACTGTCAGTTTGACGTGTTCAGGCCAATTTGTTGCCTCATTACACGCTGAACGCAACATCCACGCGCCCAGTGGCTCAATCAGCATCGCATCTTCAGCAACGGGAATGAAGATGCTTGGAGGCACAACACCGCGCTCTGGATGATTCCAACGCATCAACGCTTCGTAACCCATCACTTCACGGTCACAGCCATTGATGATAGGCTGGTAGGAAATCGAAAGCTCGCCGTTTTCTAGCGCGAACGACAGATCAGTTTCCAGCTTTGAGCGATCTTCGAGCTTGGCCCGCATCGCTTGTTCGTACGTAACGAACGTCCCACGACCACGGTGCTTGGCTTCATAAAGCGCAAGATCTGCGTTGGTCATCAGCACACTGTCGGAAACTTCGCCGCAGATAACCGCGATACCGATCGATGCACCGATCGCAAATTCGAACCCATCCACCGTGCACATTTCGCTGACTTCGCCAATGATCTCCGAAGCGATCTTCGATGCATCATCAACCGATGTTGGCGGTGACAAGAACAGACCAAATTCATCGCCGCCAAGGCGGCCAATGACGGCATCTGGCCCAGCAGCTTTACGGAAACGCTCCGCGACGATCTGCAAGAGTTTGTCGCCAACCGCGTGGCCATAGAGGTCGTTCACCTGCTTGAAGCGATCCAGGTCGATCAGCATCAGCACGCCTTCATCACCCGTTTCCGAGCAAACCTTGGCCGTGTCCGTCAGCTGGCGACGAAAGTAATCGCGCGAGAACAGCCCGGTCAGGCCGTCATGCTGCGTAACGTAGGTCAGCTTCTGGTTGGCGGCGCTGATCGCTGCACGGTTCCGGTTAACTGTGCGCAAGGTCAGCATGGCCGCAACAAAGGCTGCAATGACCAAGGCAATCGCTGCGGTGAGCAAGATCACTTGGTTTTGCGTGCTAGCCAAACGAACTTCGTTGGCTTCTTTTTCCGCCGACAGCTTTGAGATACGAAGCTCGCGATTTTCAGAATCGAAGCGCGCCCCTAGCAGAGCGTTGTTGGCCACTGCGGATAGATCGCGCGCCCTACCTTCGATCCGGTGGAAAGCCGCAAGATGGTCTGCGGCCAATTTGTACTCGCCGCGACCGGAGTAGACTTTGTATGCGGTATCGTGAAAATCACGGAACAACGGCGCGGTTTCGCTTAAATCCTGCCCATCAAAAGTGCGACCTATATACCGTTCCGCGCGAACAAAATCGCCGCGCGACAATTCAATCTGCGCCCGGACACCATAAAGGAACGGCAACCATTCGGGTGCTTGATCATAGGCAATGCGCAGCCCGCGGGCGGCGGTATCTTCAGCTGCTGCGATCTGACCGTTCAGATGCTGGGTGGAGGCAATATTGGTAAGGATACGCGCTTCCAAAAGCGGGCTGGACATTTTGCCTGCCGCCGCAAGCGCAAGGCGGAATTCTTCTTCTGCTTCTTCTAACCGCTCAAGCTCTTTAAGCGCGTTACCTTTGTTATTATGGGCCGATAGCGACAGGGCATTGTCACCTGGAAACGCTTCATTTGCGTCACGATAATAGCGAAGAACGCGCTCATAATCGCGTGCATCATTGTATAGTGAGCCGATATTTTGCAGCACGATTGCGCGGCTGCGCGCCTCGCCCAAGGTATTGTAGCGGTCATGCGCTTCGAGGAAAGAAGACAAAGCTTCGCCGTACTCACCTTGGCCGGCCATCAGCGATGCTTTAGAGCGCAGTAAATCAGCGTGCAGTTTGTCACCAGGAAGGTTGGCGACGACTTCCTTCAACGCTGCGTCAATAATGGCCTGCGCCTCGTCAGAGCGGTTGAGGCGCATCAAAGCCTCACCTTCTAACCATTGAGCGGTTAGGCGAGATTTAACTGCCTCATTGCTTTCACCCTGGACCTGCGATTTGGCCTCGCGAGCGAGTTCTAGTGCAGCCGACGAATCAGCCATCATCTTCGATTTGGCTTCGGCAATCGTAGCCTCGAAGGCTTTATCATCTTCAGCACTGGCAGATGGGACGAACCCCGGCATAGCAAACGCCAGGAGGGCCGCGCATAAAGCGCTGATTCCTTTCGTAAACTTACCCATCTTCATCCCCCAAACCAGAGCATGTTCTACACTACGATCGTCTCATCGCAGGCTGCCATGCTGGCCTTCATTGAGCTGTGCTTAGAAGCGCATTCCAATGTTTGCGCCCACCACATAACTCTGTTCGTCTCCGGCATCTCCGGCACTGATGTAGCGACCGAATAAACCGAACTCAGAATTGTTAGTTAGCGGAGAAGCGTAAACAATTTCCCCAGTCATGCGTCTTTTTGTTTCGATGCCGATAGTCTGGGTGACAATACCCAGTTCGCCGGTCTCGCGGTCAATCACTTGATCTGAGTCGAATTGCAGTTCGCCAGATTCGACGGTCAGTGGTTGACCGATCGAAACCCGCAGCACGTCGCTATCACCCATCAGACCACGCTTATTCATCGTGATCTGCCCCGCCGTGCTCATCACCCGGCCGCTGTTGAACAGCAATTGGCCATCGGCGGTATCAGTGCTGGCCCCTGTCGCCGATAGGTCAAACGATAAGCCTTCGCCCAAATCGAACGTCGCAGACAAGGTGACCGCTTCGGTCTTTGAACCCTTACCGAGGAATTCCTCAGAAGAAGTTTGCGCACCAAGTAGAGCGTCATCTTCGCGAAGGTTCGTCCATTGCATGTTGACCGACACAGCATCGGTAATCTTCTGCTCTACGCCCATGGTGAAAGCAGAAGCATCGCGTGCACCAAGGTTGCGTTGGATTTCGCGTTGCAGATCGGAAACACCAACCAGATCGCGCCAGTCCTCATGCTCTTCACTGAAGCCCGCCGTGATCGTTGTTGTCGGGGTTGCTTTGTAGCTGGCAGAAGCAAATGCCTCACCCGATGCCAATCCAAGCACAGGGTTGACGCCGCCCACATCGGTATCGTGATCACTGATCAAGCCAAAACGCTGACCATTGAGCGAAAGCGCACCGTGTCCGTGGCCCAAGGTGAACGAGAACGCTCCGCTTGGATCAATCAGTGTCGCGGCGGTGTGAACCGGCTCAAATGTGCCTGCGTCGGTTAGGCGCGGCGCAATCATGTCATACTGGAGGCGCCATTCACCGCGTGTCGGAGCAGCCTGCGATGTCAGCTGACTAACACCAACTCTGCCATCACCATCCTTATCAGCCCCTTTGCTAAGCAGCCAGTTTGAAAAGCGGCTGTTGATGAAGTCTTGGAAACGCTGGTCGCCGTGACCAAGTGCGTTGGTTGTGCTGCCGTAGGTGAACGACGAGACTGGGATCGCAAAGTCGCGGAACGTGTCGCCGATCCGCTCAATTGCAGTGATGTAGGCGTTATTGGTTTCCCAAGAAGCTGGGATACCAGCGCCAAGCAACGACGAGACAGATGAGGTCACAGCGAACTGAACACCGCGGATTTTTTGGTGTGTCCTGTAAGTCAGTGCGCCAAAATCGAGCGGTGATTGCGAGGCCGCCACATCCAGCAGCCCCCAACCGTAAATCTCATCCGGGCCGGGTGCGCCAAGGTCTTGAGCAGAACGGAAAATGATGTCCGCTGTCTCTTCAGGATTACGTGCAAGCCATGTCCAGCGGTCGTGCAGCAGCGCGATCGCGCCCGATACGAGCGGAGCGGCAAATGATGTGCCCGACCGGCGGACCGTGCCGCCTTGGCCGTCGGAAACAAGGATCAATTCGCCCGGCGCAACCACCGTGCGCCTGAACAACTCGTTGCCAGCGTTACATACGCCCCGGTTCAGCAAGCAGGTGCTGCCTGGACGGTTAGAGAAGTTCGAAATCTGACCGTTTGGAGCGACCGACCCGACCAGAATGAAGGTCGTGTCGCTGGCGTAGTTCCAATCGATATCAGCCGTTTGAGTGATCCCGTCATTACCAGCAGCGACAACATACGTTGTCTCGTGGTTCCAGCGTGCGAGGTGCTGGCTGTTAAGCACATCAGCCAGGCCTTGTGAGACCGCCCAACCGCTTTCGCCGAGCGACAGGTTGATGGCGCTGACATAGCCGGTATCGTTCCCGCCCACGTATCTGTAAAGGATCTGCTCGATGCCGGATTGCACATTGTCCCATGTGGCCGTGTTATCGGCATCGAATGGGTTGTAAGTGGCGAGCTTAGCCTTCGGTGCAATACCCATCACGCCTTCGCCGTCGTGTGCGGCCGCGATTAAGCTAGCAACGCCAGCGCCGTGGCCATTGACGGTTGTCGAACCACCGCCTGACCAAGCGATGTTGTCAGCAAGATCAGCGTCGGCACTAAAGCTGCCGTCAATCACGCCGATGATGGCTTGCTTGCCCTCGCCCTGGATCTGAGTGATCGCCGGGGTCCAATTGATCGTGCGCATCCAGTGATCGACAGCGTCAATGCCTGAATAGCCTTGCAAAGTGTCGTGCCAATCAAGGAAGAAGGCTGCGCGATCACCGGCAGACTTGCCCGCAAGTGAAACTTTATTATTGAGCGAGACACCGTGACGAGCAAGAATTTCCGTCACCAGATCGCCGCGGAATGATTTGCCTGTTTCGGCTTCATAAGTAGCGCCGAATTGTGCCTCAGCCTGACTGATCAGCGTATCAAGTGCTTTCAAGATCCTATCGGGCGTACCATCGTATTCAAGGAAGTATCTTCCGCCATCTCGTTCATATTTAAGTTTACCCCAAACCTGATCAGTAGCTGCTAATTGCGCGCTGTTTGCTGCCCAGAATTCGCCGAGCAGCTTCAGGTTCGTCGCATCAAATGCGCCGATATCGCCATAAAACGCATCAATATCGCCCCAGAATGCGCCGATATCTCCATAGAATGGACTGATATCGCCGTAGAATGGATTGATGTCGCCATAGAACGCGCCGATGTCACCATAGAACGGATTGATGTCACCCCAGAACGCATCGATATCGCCATAAAACGCGCCGATATCTCCATAGAAGGCATCAATATCGCCATAATTTGGATCGATTGAGCGGGCGGTCACCACACCGCTAGAGATCGGCGCGTCAAACTGATTAGGAACACTGATCAATTCAGGTGCAGAGACGTTCACCGTCTCAACACGCACCGCCGCAGTCAATGGCGTTGCCACATCATCAAAGGCAAGGTCTATCCCTGGTGCACCGGCAGGCGCGAGCGGCAATTCTCCTTGCTCTTGCGCATGTGCTGCACTGGCGAGCGACGATGCGATCGCAATGCTGGCAACTCCAAATGTGAACCTGTTACTCATGGTCTCAATCCAATTTCCGTTCGTAAGCGCCACAAAGCGCAATTCGATAGGGACGGAATAGCGGAAGAGGTGTTCGACCTAAGTTGACCCCAATGGTTAAAAAATTAGGAATTTTGCACGGTGCCGCAACTGAGCGAAAACACAGGGCTTTCCCTTAACTAACCCGGAATCGCCGTTCATGGGAGTTAACTTGGAGTAAACGCGCAAATCACGGCAGATGCTGAGCGTTTTCGGCGAGCCTTTCATTAATCTTCTGAGGCGCCCAAAGTCCTTGCCGCGCCTGTGATTCGTTTCCTGGAAATTTGCGAGAATTTCGGCAGAAGTATTCGCGCGGCTTCGCCGATAGGGGTTCCGCAAAATGCAGTTACCTCGATAGTTGCGGTATTAGGCTAAGCAGCTGCTCCGCTACTCCCCTGAGCCGATGTGGCGGCGAACCAGACCGCGCCAAAATTCTAAGGCCAATATAACCTGCCAAAAGCGTGCCGGATAACTCATTCTCTTGCTGCTCTACATCTTGACCAGCGGACAGCGCCTTCTGGAAGGTCTGCCGCCACCGCTCCAACATGGCCGCTACTTGGATGCCTATCTCATGATCAATAGACGTGCGATCGGCGCTGGCATTGCATAAGAAGCATCCACGCCTGCCATCGCTGCTTTCGACCTCATCAATGATCGCCTCAAACAGTGCTGCAAATGCTTTTTTGGGATCCAAAACAGAGGCGAGAATGCGCGCAGCATCGCGGATTTCGGTGCGCTCATAATCGCCAAGCGCCTTCAGGTACATTTGTTGTTTGTCTCCAAACTCCCGGTAGAGCGTCTGTTTGGGCAACGCGGAGGCCACTTCAAGGTCGTGAAGCGATGTCCCTTCGAATCCATTTTGCCAAAACTGCATCTTAATAGCGCTTAGCGCCGACTGGGGATCGTATAATTTTGTCCGTCCCATTGGGGCTCTCCATTATTTTGTTACCGATGTGTAACTTATCTTACTTTCCGTTCGAATTACCGATTAGTCACCCATGGCAACGCCTGTTTGTGACTAAATAGTAACGTATTCATTGTGACCAGCCAACAGGGAAATGTTGCAGTCGCAAATTTAGGAGAACGACAATGACCATCAACAATGACACTCAAACCGCCCAGCCCCAAGACAGCAACTTGCCGCGCATCGCTGCGACAATTGCGCTGCCAGTGATTTTCTTCTGGTTCGGAGGGATGAAATTCACATCCTATGAAGCGGAAGCCATTAGCGGACTCATAACCAACAGCCCACTGATCGCTTTCACACAAAACTTGTTTTCCAATCAGGGTATATCAAATCTCATCGGTACGATTGAAATCATCATCGGATTGCTCATTGCCGCCCGTTTCTTCGCGCCGAGACTGGCACAAATTGGTGGCTATCTGGCAGCGGCTACCTTCGCTTTAACAGCCTCATTCTTTCTCAGCACTCCTGGCGTTTTTGAGCCAAGCGTCGGTGGACTTGGAATCTCCGTTATGCCCGGTCAATTCTTGCTGAAGGATATCGGCCTTTTTGCACTGTCACTGTTTGTGGCAACCGACGCGGCGAAGGCAGCCAAAGCGGCCTAAACCTCCGCACAATAAGCATCAACCAGAAGGGCCGTCCTTAATCAATAAGGACGGCCCTTCGCCTAAGATCACTGCGAGTACGTTGCCCGCAGCAAGTACAAGCGCCAAGCCCCCTGAATTGCAACCTAAGGTCGGCCTTCCATCCAGTTCAAGCAGTACTGATCGAGGAAATATCTGACACACGCATGGCATCTTCTGGACGATCTGCAAAGAAGTTTGCATCGTGAGGGAATTAACGGAATCTTGCCGGACGATCTGCGAACATCTATCTTATTGGTATGGATATTCTCAACGACATATTGAACACGCTCGATCTGAATGGCGCTCTCTACTTTCGCACCGATTTCTCGCCGCCATGGGCTGTGACGGTCCCAGTGCTGGAAGGCGCGGCAAGGTTTCATCTTGTCGTACAGGGCCAATGTACGGTCACACTCCCCAACAATAAGATAAAGGTCTTAAATCCAGGCGATCTAGTGCTCATTCCGCGTGGCCAGACACATATTTTGTCCGATGCTCCGGTTGATGACGCACCGCCCCTCGAGACAGTGCTAGAGCAAGTTCAGTACGATGGAAGCGGGGTCTTGCGAGTGGGGGACGGTGATGTAACGGCAAGCACTCAACTTGTTTGTGGTCACTTCACATTTCGAGAGAAAGCCGACCACGCAATGCTCCAAGCTATACCGGACCATTTGATTGTTACTTCAGCGATGCGCGCTGAAAACTCATGGCTGGATGATATTCTTCGCCTCATCAGCCGCCATATGTTTTCTGATCGTGCCGGTTTGGAAGCGTCAGTCCGACGACTTTCGGAGGTCATGTTCATCGAGTTGATGCGGTTGGCGTTAGAGAGCAAAGATAACGAGCAACTGCGACCCGCGCTCAGCGGCTTTCGAGATCCACAAATCGGTCATTCACTGGCGATCATTCACAAGGATCTGCAAAACCCCTGGACGGTTGGCAGCCTAGCCAAAGAGGTTGGCATGTCGCGCAGCAGTTTCGCGGATCGCTTTGCAAACCTGATGGGGCAAGGTCCGATGGCTTACCTCACCGATTGGCGATTGCAGAAGGCGCTGGCGTTGCTCGAAACAAATAGGATCAGCGTACAGCAGATCGCGAGCGAAACAGGCTACCAATCACCGGCCGCGTTCACCCGCGCTTTTACTGCCAAGTTCGGCGTAACTCCGACACAATATCGCCGGTCTCACCTCTAAATTTTCACATCGTCCAATCAAATTTGCCGTTCGTCTCTACTTAGAGCAACGACATTGCCCTAAAGTCCAACAGCCGTACCAAGCGCTCCATCGTCACTCAAACGTAGGAGCAAACATGGCACGTATCGAACCTGTGAATATCGAATCAGCTGATCCAAAGGCAGCTGAGTTGCTGGGCAATGTTAAGTCAAGTCTGGGCATGGTGCCGAATATTTTCGCTACTATGGCGAACTCACCCGCTGTCCTAGAGGGTTATCTCAGCCTTTCAGGCTCTCTGGGATCGGCAAGCCTGTCCGCCCAAACGAACGAGCAGATCGCACTCGCAGTGGCTGGCGCTAACACCTGCGATTACTGTGCTTCTGCCCACACTGCGCTCGGCAAGATGGCCGGTCTTTCGCAAGAAGAGACGAACCGCAATATCCGCGGGGAGTCAGAGGATCCTAAAGCTCAGCTCGTTCTCAATTTCGCTCGGGAAATCGTCAGCGAGAAAGGCCGTGTCAACGAAGCGACCTTACATACCCTACGCACAAACGGCTTTGCAGATCAGCAGATTCTGGAAATTTTCGGCCAAGTCATGGCCAATATTTTCACGAACTACTTCAACCATTTGGCCGAAACCCAAATCGACTTCCCTATCGTCAATTCACAAATCGATGCGGCTTGAACCCTCCCCACATGTGAAACCAACAATCTGAAAGGTATTACAATGCTTAAGCAAACCTCCATCGCAGCCTTTGCCGTCATGGCAGCCGTGTCGTCAACCGTCGCTGTCGCTGCAGACGAATACAACGTTTCTTCTGGCCTCACCGCTGCAAGCGCTCCTCTTGCACTTCACGGCGTCGACACCGTTGCCTTTGTCAGCACTGGCAACCGTATCCAAGGCGCTGCGAAGTTCACAGCCGTTCACGACGGCGTAGCGTATTATTTCTCAACCCAAGAGAATCTCGACACCTTCAATGCTGCGCCAGGACAGTACATCCCGCAAAACGGTGGTTTCTGCACATTTGGTGTGTCTGTCGGGAAAAAGTTCGACGGTGATCCGCGCTGGGCGGATGTGCGCGATGGCAAGCTGTACGTCTTTCTGAGCGAAGCAATCTTCAACGCCTATCAGCGCGATCCCGAAGGAACCATCGCCAAAGCGGAGACCAATTGGCGGCAAATTCGAAGCACAGCTGCTACCGAACTGTAATCAATGAACAGGGCCGTGGAGAAACGCGCGGCCCTGCTTCCCCACACAAATAGAAATACAAGGGGCGCCAAAGCATCGTGTTTTCGCCGCCCTATTCTTACCATTAGGAGGATAAATCATGGAAACAGCTTACACTTATCTCGCACTGAGCGGTCTGCTGACCGTCCTGCTTTGGACACCCTATATCGTCGGACGGCTTTTCGTCTGGGGTCTCCCAACCTTTCTTACCAATTACCCCGAGGGTTTTCCAAAACAGGAGCCCGAGACTCCCATGTGGATGGAGCGGGCTAAACGGGCCCATCTCAACATGGTCGAAACAATGCCGGCATTCATAGCGGTGGTCGTCGCAGCCGGCCTCATCGGAGACAGCTCTATTGGCGACACTGTAGGGATGTGGGCACAGGTATTTTTCTTTGCACGGATCGCACACGCCGTCGTTTACACGTTGGCCATCCCAGCCCTTCGTACGCCGGTCTATCTGATTTCCTGGGCTTCGATACTGATGATCGGCGCGCAGGTTGTGCTTTAGTCTTTAGAATTTCGAACTGTGTTGGCGAGGTAATGTGATGAACTCTACGACCTTCCAAGCTGACGAGGGCAGTGCCGACCTCGCCGACACTATACGCACATGCACCATCTGTGACGGGTTGCCCCTGGGTCCCAAGCCGATCTTCCAGTTCAGCAAAAGCTCCAAAATCCTGATCGCAGGGCAAGCGCCCGGCAGGATCACACATCACAAAGGTATTCCGTTCGATGATCCCTCGGGTAATCGGCTAAGAAATTGGCTGGGCGTTACCCCTCAACAGTTTTACAATCCGGACCTATTCGCAATTGTGCCGATGGGGTTCTGCTTTCCGGGCACGGGCAAGAGCGGAGATCTGCCGCCTAGAACCGCATGTGCAGCCGCATGGCGCGAGAAAATCTTGGTTAGCTTAATGGAGATAGAGCTAACCTTGGTCGTTGGCGCTTACGCCCTGGATTATCATCTTGGTGAACTTCAGAAGCGAACTCTCACTGAAACAGTCGCCAACTGGCGAGAATACTGGCCACAAATCCTGCCCCTACCCCACCCAAGCCCGCGCAACGGTTTCTGGTTGAAGAAGAACCCATGGTTCGAGACAGACATCTTGCCGGCTTTGCGATCCAAGGTACGAGATTTATCCTCGCGATAGCCGGATGCGCTGGTGGCTATTAGCTATCAGAGCAAAAGCGTAGCTTGCTTGCAAGCTCATCGATAAAGAGACTGACCGGGTCGGTGAACGGTGTGGTCATGACAATCTCCCCGAAACGTCATGGATTCTCACGCGCTCTGCTTGGAAGTTGTACTCTCCGTTAATGCTCCAATCCGGTAGTAACCGAGTAATTTCGGCTCCGAATTCGTTGGCGATCTCTTTCGGAATAGTGTCTAGGCCTTGGATAACGCTCACGATCAGACCTCCATCATTGGATAGAATTTGCGCGGCATGTTGAGCTCCGCTTTCGCGATCTCATCGTGGAGCTCGTCAGAGAAACAGGTCAAATCTGTGCGGAGCCCGCGCTCTCGCCACAAATGCGCGTTGCCAAAAACACTCTTGCGCAACGCGACCCCAGCCATTCCCTTTTTGGTGTCGTTGATGCGGTAAAAGTTAGGGTGTGGCTCGTGTGCTGAACCTTTTTTGCAATCGGCCAACGAAAAGCTGTCGAAATATTGGCCAACTACCAGAGTAAAAAATGGGACAGGATATACCTTCCCCTTTGGCATCCGTATTTCTAGAGGGAAAAACTGGTGTACGTCGGGTTCAAGAGTTTCGATCGCTGCCTTTAGGCCCTCATCAACCGCAGCAATGAAACTATTGAGTGTGATATATGAACCCAAGTTCTTATAACTCTTGACAGTATCAAATGTTTGTGGCGCTTCATGCCGCCTAATGACGTTAAGCTTGGGATAGGATGGAGAGAAAGTTGTGCCGATTTCGTGAACAAATTTCTTGTGAGCAAAGTAACCATAGCCAGCACCACCTTCATCGAGAATATCATCGTAGAGTTCTCGCTGAACTTCCGGCGATTGCTGGGAGTAATAGTTGTCCAGCCGTCCGCCCCAACCTAGCGCTTCCGGATCATCACCATTTTCAAATTCTCCATCAGGCCAATATTCGCCGAAACTTCTTGGCTCAAACAACCCCCAAACCATCACATCATCTCCTGCGCTTGCTTGCATGCGCCACGCTTCATCGCCAAACCCAACACCATTTCCCTACTCGCCCTTAACCCGCATTTTCTCCAGCACTTCTGGATCGACGCTGCGCGCCACAATCGGGTGGATGGCAATCGGCTTATCGCCTGCGATTTGCTTGAAGTTGGTCAGCAGCCTTGACCGATCCATTTGCCTAACCGCCCGTGGCAGATTTTCCTCCCAAAACACCCCCACTATAGCTCCAAAGAGTGCGTTGTTGCTGAAGGTGCATTGCACTTAAGATTCGCGCTGTTTCACTTGTGAAAGTGATGGTGCCGCTTAGAGGACTCGAACCTCTGACCCCATCATTACGAATGATGTGCTCTACCACCTGAGCTAAAGCGGCGTTACTCGCGCGCGCTAAATGCGCACCTGCCGAGAAAAATGGAGGCCCGAGCCGGAATCGAACCGGCGTACACGGATTTGCAATCCGCTGCGTCACCACTCCGCCATCGGGCCACCCCTTAGGTCTTACAACCAACGGAGCGCGCCCACTAGCGATTCGAGCGAGCAAAGGCAATCTAAGATATGCGGCGAGCGTACAGTCGATTGATCCACGTCAGTAAAATGCAGACTTGACGTAACGGAAATCTAGACGTGACCGCAATCGGTCGGCAGGAACCCGACAATGACGATCGCCAGCCTTTTGAACCCGATAACCGGAACACCCGGTCCAGCCCGTCTCGACCATGCAAGCGACTGGATGCAGGGCCGTACATTATACGGCGGCGCATCAGCGCTGATTGCTTACACGATGGCGGTCCGGGCCTTTCCTGATTTACCACCGCTGCGCGCCGCGCAAATCGCCTTTGTGGCGCCAATCGGGGAAGAGATTGAACTCAACGCGCAAATCGTGCGTCGAGGCCGCAATGTTACGCAGGTTCGCAGCGAGGTGTTGTCCGGCGGAAAGCCCGCGCTCACTGCATTCTGGTTGTTTGGCACAAGCCGCGAACCCAACGCGAGACGCCCATCGGACTCGCCTGATAACTGGCCGGGCGGGCCAGAGGAAGCCGCGACGGCGATGAAAACCGGACAAGCGCCTGCGTTCATCCAGAATAATTTCGATGTCCGGTTTGGGCAATCTAAGGGCGAAGATCACGGTGCAACGATCCGCCGCTGGGCGCGACTGACCGAAGATCATGGCCTTGATCTGATAAGCCAATTGGTACTGATGGGCGATGTGATGCCGCCGGGTGCGATGCGCATCATGCAGCGGATGGGGCCAATCAGTTCAATTAATTGGTCTTTCAACGTGCTCGAACCAGAAGCCACAAACGCGGACGGGTGGTTCCTGGCTGAGAACGCCAGCCAACATGCAGATGCGGGCTATTCATCAGAACGTCTGCGTATGTGGGACAGTAATGGCCGCCAAATGCTTGATGGTCTGCAATGCGTCGCAATCTTTGGTTGAACTAGCTACGGCTTAGACGTCGTCGAAATTCGCCGCGCGCTTTTCCATTCCCGCCATAACGGCTTCGACTTGGTTCTTGGTGCACATGATCGCGTGCTGCTCAATGCTCTCTTCAAGCAAAATGGCATCGGTGCTGCGCTCAATCATACCTTGCTGCAGTCGCTTGGCAGAGCGAATGGCATGCGGATTGCGATTTGCTATCTCACTTGCAATGAGGGTCGCGCGGGCAAGCGGATTTTCGTCAACATAGGTTGCCAATCCAAGGGTCTGCGCCTCTTCGCCTGAAAATTCACGATTGGTGTAGATCAGCTCGCGCAGCACATCATCGCGCACCAGTCCTCGCCACAAGGCATAACCGCCCATATCGGGCACAAGACCCCATTTGAGTTCCATGATTGCCATGCGCGTTTGTGGATGGACAACGCGGATATCTGCGCCACTGGCAATTTGCAGCCCGCCTCCAAAGCAAACACCATGAACAGCTGCGATCACCGGAACTGGCAGCTTACGCCATTGCATCGCCACCTGCTGAAACTTGTTCGCATTTCCATAAGTGCGCTCTGTTAGATCAGGCTCATCGGATTTCGGAGGCCGGGAGAAATTCGACAGATCGAGACCGGCACAAAACGCGCGCCCTTCTCCTGAAAGGACAATCGCGCGCAAACCTTTCATCCGGTGCAAATGGCTTCCCGCTTCAATAATCCGCTCGAACATTTCAGGATCAAGCGCATTCATCTTGTCACCGCGTGTCAGGCGAACTTGAGCAACGCCGTCATCGCCCAATTCAATGGTAACTCGATCATTTGCGGGTATCACTGATGTTGCTGACATTTCGCTGGTCCCTTATTTTCGGCGGCGCTTTGAAGACTGCCGAAAGTGTGGCTCAAGCGCGCCTGCAAGTCCAGTCGATGCTAAACCGACACCTCGAACGAACCAGGATCGGACGGCGCATCTAGGAAGTATCCACCCTCTGGGTGAGTAGCCAACACCTTGGAGAGACCAAAAGGCTGCAGCTTGGCTCTTACCCGCGCAACGTGAACTGCGACGCTGTTTGTCTCTGGCTCAAAGTTGATCCGCCAAACATCTGCAAGCAGTTGTTGGCGGGTCATCGGAATGCCAGGCTGCTCCGCCAACCGCCAGAACAACTCAAATTCGCGTGGGTGAAGGCCTAACCATTGGTCCTCGACCCGGCCATCTCGATGGAATAAATCGAGCATCACGTCGCCTGCCTCACGAAAACGAGGTATTGAGGAATCGCCGTCGGGTACAAGATTGTAGCTTGCGATTGAATTCACAATTCGCCTCCAGAGCGCATGGAATACGCTGCATGCTGAGTGATGATTAAATGGTCTAGCAGTTCGATTTCGAGAGTTTTCCCGACCTCCGCTAGCCTTCGGGTTTCGGTAATGTCGCGCTGGCTGGGCCGACACATCCCGGAAGGGTGACTATGGGCAATCACCATTGAGCGTGTCTCGACTGCGAGCGCATGTGCAAACAAGTCGCGCAGCCTCACGGAAATTGACGAAGCTTCGCCCAGCCCCATGCCGCGATCATCGATATAGGCACGATTGGCATCTAGAAAGATCGCATGGAAGCATTCCCCCATTCGCCCTCCCTCAGCCAACGCACGTCGCAAATAGCGGACAAAGTCAGGTTCAGACTTGGCTTGCTCTTGTTCATCTCGCGGGCGACTTGCGGGCGGCCGCCATCCCAGAGGACTTGGTGACATCAGACTGTTGACCAAAGAGAGCATCGCTATGCCTTATCCAACTTGGCGATTGACAGCAGCCCGTCACCACTGGGTATTCGCCAGTCTCGATACTCGCCATGCCGCTGTTTGCGTCGCAGGTGCCGGACCAAGCCGGCCAGCATCAAGATCAGCTGGAAATAGGAAGGGCCAATGACCATGACCGCATACGCAATGGGCGTTATCGCCTCGACAATGCCCCTAGCCAAATGTGCTGTCACAGCAACCACCTGAAATCCGGCAATCCATAAAGGATAGTTTCTGTTGGCGTGGAGCGCCAAACCTACGAAGATCAGACCTGCAAGAACATCGATTGCAACAATCAAATAGCCTCTATCGCTGAACATCACCGTTCCAGCCGTCGCAAAGTCTAGGAAAAGAAGCGGTAAGGTGAACAACCCCACGAAGGTCAGAGCCAAGATACGTTCTGGCGCGCCTCCCCAGCGCCACATCGCCAGTGCCATGATGACACTGGCGATACGCTGAGCGTCGACGCGGTTTTCAAGCAGCAAATCTAGCATCTCAAGTGCTATTTAGCCGACCATTTCCTGGACGGGAGCTTTTTTCTCGTTTTCAATGATGTCTAGATCAGCGGTTTCAGTTGGAATATGCTGATCTCCGGCCATTCTTTCGCGAGCGACCTTACTCAGCTCGTCATGGACTCGGAACAAGCTCGTCGACATCGACATTGCTTGAGATTCGGCTTGGCTCAGGCGCATCAAGGCCCGCTGACCGACATGCACTTCAACGTCTGGGTTCTGGCGAGCGGCAAGCATGGCTTGCTTAAGGCGGGCAAAAGCAATCATTGATTCATCGGCAAGCGCTTCGGCTTCACGGATGAGTTTTTTCATATTTCGGGCATCTGTCAGCATTTGATCGTTCATGGAGGATCTCCAGATCCTCCACGCTCAATTGGAGGATTGTTCAATTTCCACGGGGACGCGCGCTACGCCAGCCATTGCTTCGCTTACCGTCAAAGCGGCCGTGACAGTAAGAACCACGGCGGCGAGGATGCCGAACGCAATTCCAACAATCGCCGCGAAGCGAAACAGGACAGCATGCTCACCGTCGAGCACCCCGGGGACGACTTTGGGCTCGTCTGGGCGCAACCAAGGCGCTTCGACAAACATCGGCAGAGCGTCATTCAAAACGAGCTGCCCAGTGTCATCCCGAGAAACGTTCTCGCTGGATTCCGCCGAGCTTTGGAGCTGACTTTTCGTATATACAGGTTCACTTAAGGGCTGGCTTTTGGGCTTGCCTGCATTCTCTTCGGCAGTGGAAGTTTCTGAAACGATTTGACCAGCCGCGCGCCGTGTAGCGCGATATGTTTCGACAAGCTCATTGAGGCTCTCGACTTCGTAAATATCCTTCAGTGCACGGATGTGCTGATTAATGCGCGTCTCTGACACGCCAAGATCTTGCGCGATCACCTTGATGGGTACGCGCCGATCAATTCGCTCCATCACGGCGCCTTGCCTTTCGGTCAGCTGCCGCGAATTCGCCGGGGGCATCTCGTCCTCCTTAACGTTACTTTCATTTTACTCGCTTCTCAAGTTAACTCATTACCAGCAATTAAGCTCCAAAATGGAGGGAATTAATTTAACCTCCAACCTAAAAAGCAGCAGTGGTTTTAGTTAACTCCAAGAGAAGAAAAGTATTTTTTTATGTTCCGGGCAGCTTGACGCAATCTTTGTTCGTTTTCGACCATAGCGATACGAACAAACCCTTCTCCTTCCTCGCCATAACCAACGCCTGGAGCAACAGCGACTTCGGCTTGGGTCAGCAATTGCTTCGAAAATTCAAGGCTGCCCATCTCAGCTAATGCGGGCGGCAAGGGCGCCCACGCAAACATCGATGCTGGCGGTGGCGGAATGTCCCAACCAGCCCGACCGAACGCCTCAACCATCACATCGCGGCGCTTATGGTAAAGGCGCCGATTGTTTTCTACGATGTCTTGCGGACCGTTCAACGCGGCACAGGCAGCCGCTTGTATCGGCGTAAATGCGCCATAATCGAGATAGGATTTCACGCGCGTCAACGCGGCAATCAGCTGCCTATTTCCCACTGCAAAACCCATACGCCAACCAGCCATAGAATATGTTTTTGACATGCTTGTGAATTCCACAGCGACATCTTTCGCGCCCTTCACCTGCATGATTGATGGTGTTGGCTCATCACCATAGTAGAGCTCAGAATAGGCAAGGTCGGAAAGCACCCAAACCTGATTTTCGCGGGCCCATGCCACCAACCTCTCATAAAAGGCGAGGTCCACGACTTCTGCAGTTGGGTTCGACGGATAGCTCACCACCAGAACACTCGGACGCGGCACAGTGAAATTCATCGCGCTTTCGAGCGACCGCCAATAATCCTCGTTCGGCGTCGTCGGGATCGCCCGGACTGTCGCACCTGCTATGATAAAGCCGAACATATGGATCGGATAAGACGGGTTTGGCGCAAGGATGACATCGCCGGGGGCGGTGATTGCGTTGGCAAGACTGGCCAACCCTTCCTTTGAGCCCATTGTTACAACGACTTCGGTTTCAGGATCGAGATCCACACCAAAGCGCCGCTCGTAATAATTGGCCTGCGCGCGCCGCAATCCGGGGATGCCTTTTGATTGCGAATATCCATGCGCGTCTGGCTTGGAGGCAACTTCGCATAACTTATCGATCACGTGCTGCGGCGGAGGCTGATCGGGATTGCCCATGCCGAGGTCGATAATATCTTTACCGGCCGAGCGCGCTTCATGACGCATCGCATTCACTTCAGCGATGACGTAAGGAGGAAGCCGCTTCATGCGATAAAATTGATCGTTCATTACCGTTTGCACCCGTTTTTGCGTAATCATTATGATTGCGTGCGCATGATTCGTTCTAGGCGAATATCAGTCGAACTGAAAAGGCACTTTCGATAATTGCTCGCGGAACCGCGCGAAGTTCCGTAGGTTGGATTCTCAAAGCAAGCGGACGACGATACATATGCCTCAAAACGACAACCCCTTCGGTGCTTCATTGAACAACGAATCTATACGCGCGTTTTTCGACATGCAGGGTGAGGCGATGCGAGAAATGTTTTCGCAGGCCGCTTCGGGAACCGATCCGTCAAGCGGCGCTGCAGGCGAGTTCTTCAGCAAAGCGCCCGTTGCGGGCGACGTGGCCGAGTGGGCGAAGGCCGGCACGCAATTGCAGAAGATGTGGTTAGATTTCGCGGCACACCAAGCCCAAAATGCAGCAAAGCAGGTGGCGCAGACCAAAAATCCATTCGATCCAGCCCAGTGGATGCTGATGACGCAAAGCCTGCTTAAACAGGCCCCGACTAATCCTATCGAAGGCCCGGCGAAACTTGCCAAGGAAACGATGGAATTATGGCAAGGGGTTCTGGGACAATTCGGATCGGCAGCCACTACCACGGCAGATCAAGGTGATAATGTCGATAAGCTGCCTCGCAAGGATCGCCGCTTTTCAGATCCCGCATGGCGCGCCCACCCAGCCTTCACGCTGTTGCATCAGACATATTTAATGCTCGCGGAACATTTTCAGCGATCCGTTAAGTCAATGGACGGCCTTGACCGCGAGAAACGCAGGCAATTGGAATTTGCCGTCAGCTCGCTTGTTGATGCGATGAGCCCAGACAATTTCTTGCTGACCAATCCAGTCGTCCTGCAGCGGACAATGGAAACCCGTGGGCAGAACCTGGTGCGCGGAATGCAGCATCTCATCAATGACCTCAAACGCGGCCAATTGACGCACACAGACGCAAATGCCTTTACACTGGGTGAGAACCTTGCCGCGAGCCCCGGTAAAGTGGTGCATGAGACACCGCTGTTTCAGTTGATCCAATACAGCCCATCAACCGACGAGGTTATGGAAACACCGCTTCTGATCTTCCCGCCTTGGATCAACCGCTTCTACATCCTCGATCTGACACCGAAGAAAAGCTTCATCAAATGGGCGGTCGATCAAGGCCTCACCGTTTTTGTCGCGAGTTGGAAGTCTGCCGATAAGACCATGGGTGATGTCGTTTGGGATGATTACATCCGCGCACAAATGGAAGCGATCGACGTAGTCCGACACCGGCTAAAAGTACCGAGCGTTCACACAATTGGCTATTGTGTAGCGGGGACGACCCTCGCGGCTACCTTGGCGGTGCTGGCTCGGCGCGATGAGGCAGACAAGGTGAAGAGCGCGACGTTCTTCACCGCGCAGGTCGACTTTGAAAAGAGCGGAGAGCTTAAGCACTTCATCGAAGACAGCCAGCTTGAGATGATCGATCAGCTATCGCCGGATGGCTACTTAGACGGCCGGTATCTTGCCGCAACCTTCAATGCACTGCGCGGCAAAGATCTGATCTGGAATTATGTCGTCAACAATTACCTGCTTGGCGAAGATTATCCCGCCTTTGACTTGTTGCATTGGAACGGTGACGTCACCAATCTTCCGTCGAAATGGCACAATGACTATCTCCGTGACCTTTACCGCGACAACAAGCTGGTGGTGCCTGATGCTTTGTCAGCAGACGGAACCGCTATCGATCTTACGCAGGTTAAAACTCCTAGCTTTGTGCAAGCAGGCAAAGAGGATCATATCGCTCCCGCTGAAAGCGTATGGCGGATCACCAACCACTTTGCAGGGCCGGTGGAGTTTCTGCTTGCGGGGTCTGGGCACATAGCTGGTGTAGTCAACCCTCCAGCGGCGAACAAATACCAATATTGGCTGGGCGATAGCTACGCGCCGTCGCTCAAGGAATATGTCGAAGGCGCGCAGGAACATCCGGGCAGCTGGTGGCCGCATTGGCTTGGTTGGCTTGAGCATCAAGCTCCCGAACGTGTGGCCGCAAAAGGTAAGCGCAAACCCGGTGGACGCGGTGATAAAGTGATTGAAGACGCCCCAGGCCGGTACGTAAAAACTCGCTAAGAGCTTAATTAAAAGGCATTCTCCGGTTTATTGTGCAGTGCACAAAAAATACTTGACTTCGCAGTCGCAATCACTATTTTGTGCAGTGCAACATAAAGTGAGGTTATCATGGCTACAAACGCCACATCAAAAATCGATGCCGCTGCTGAAAAAGCATATGCTGACGCTGCGACCAAAAAGAACGTAAGCGAGAAAGCCGTCGAAAAAGCGGTTGAAGCTGGCGCTCCAAAAGCTGAGCCAAAGCCTGCCGTTATTAAGAAAGCTGTAGCTGCTCCGGCAGCGAAAAAGTCCGCTCCTAAGAAAACTGCGGCGAAGAAGGCTCCAGCGAAAAAAGCACCTGCCCGCAAGGCAGCTGTTAGCAAAGCCGCGCCGAAGAAAGTCGCTGCTAAGAAGCCTGCTGCGAAAAAGCCTGCTGCTAAAAAAGCACCGGTCAAGGCAGCTGCAAAGACAACCGAAACAAATCCAGTCATCAAACTGAAGGATAACATCATGGCCACTGCCAAGAACACCGATTTCACCGCAACTGCGAAAGACATGGCGGCTGACGTTCAGGACCGCGTGAAGACTGCTGCTGCGAAGAGCGGCGAGTTTGCTTCAGAGGTGAACGATTTTAACAAAGCGAACGTTGAAGCTGTCGTTGAATCAGGCAAGATCTTCTTCGCTGGCGTGCAGGATATGGGCCGCGAGCAGGTTGAAACCGGCAAGACTGTTGTCGAAACCGTCACTTCAGACGTAAAGAAAATGGCTTCTGTTAAGTCACCGACTGAACTGATGCAGATGCAGGGCGAACTCGCTCGCCGGAACTTCGACGCAGTTGTTTCTTATGGCTCGAAACGCACTGAAGCATGGGTGAAGCTTTACAACGAAGCATTCGCACCAATTTCAAACCGCGTGAGCGTTGCGGCCGAGAAAGTCTCGAAAGCAGCCTAACCTAAGCGATCCTTTTTCAGAGCCGGCCTCTCCTCTCTCCCAACCGGCTCTTGAAATGCGCTACTAGCGCGAGGGCTGAACAGACCAGAAGGTTTGTTCGGCCCTTTTGCTTTTTTCTAAGCGCAAAAGCCCACAGTTATCGGGCGACTTAAAGGAAGATTTCATGCTTCAAATCGTTAAGGTGCAAGTGACATCTTGCGATTGCGGCAAGCATTCACGATATTACCCTTCAAGATGATGACTTACACGCCCTCCCTCGCGCATGGCTTGCATGCTGAATTCTTCTCGCTGTACGCGGCAGGCGACGACGGCGGAGCTGATGATGGTTCTGGCGCGGGTTCAGGTGATGACGGCTCTGATAGCGAAGTTGGCATTGCGACCAAGACGCGCACCAAGCCCAAGAAGCCAAGCCAATACAAAGTGCTGCTGCTGAATGATGACTACACTCCCATGGAATTCGTCGTGATGGTACTCAAGCGGTTCTTTTCAATGGATCTGGAACAAGCCACGCGGGTTATGCTGCATGTCCATCAAAAGGGCGTGGGCGTGTGCGGGGTCTTCACCTACGAAGTGGCTGAAACCAAGGTGAACCAAGTGATGGATTTCGCCAAACAGAACCAACACCCGCTGCAATGCACGCTGGAAAAGGCGTAATGGCGCGGCATTTGGCGAAATAAGCCGATGCGTCAGCCCCATCACCCCAAGCCCGATCCAGTCGGTCCAAACCAAGAGAGCGTATGGGACTATCCCCGCCCTGCGATTGTCGAACCCACTCGGCGGCGCTTGGAAATTATCCATCATGGGCTGGTCTTGGCCGACACGCGACGCGCGCTGCGCACGCTCGAAACAAGCCATCCGCCGACATATTACATTCCCCAAGCGGACATCGCGATGGAGCACATGGTGCCAAACGCACGACGCTCAATCTGCGAATGGAAAGGCCAAGCGCATTATTGGGACGTCGTTATCGGGGATCAACGGATCGAAGCGGCGGCATGGCATTACCCCAATCCAACTGCTTCGTTTGCAGCTATCACTGATCATATCGCATTCTACCCCGAACCCTTCGACGATTGCAAAATTGACGGCCAGACCATAACTCCGCAACCAGGCGGCTTTTACGGTGGATGGATTAGTCAATATGAGGCCGGTCCTTTCAAAGGCATACCCGGCAGCCGGTTTTGGTGAGTTGGGGACAGGTACGGCGACAACACGCATACGGCGCATGACCGCGCGCAATTTACGCGCTATGGCAAGTTGTTAGAACATGTGTAACGCGCAAAAGCCTGCGCTAATGCATCAATTGAAACCGCCAAACGCTAAGGCCCGCTAGACCACAGTGCTCAACGCCTTTCCCAGTATTGACCGGTATATTTTCCGGCTAGTGATCTTTCCCATGCTGGGCGTATTTGCGCTCGCGGCGTCATTGCTAATGCTCGACAAGATGCTGCGACTGTTCGATTTTGTCGCGGTTGAAGGCGGTCCGATTGACGTTGTGTTCAAGATGCTCGGCGCGTTGATCCCCGAATATGCCAGCCTAGCCATCCCGCTCGGCTTGTTGCTGGGCATCCTGCTGGCATTCCGCAAACTCGCCACATCAAGCGAGCTAGACACCATGCGCGCGGTCGGCCTCAGCTATTGGCGGCTGCTGCGCGTGCCTTATGCAATCACTCTGGTCTTAGTCGCGATCAATATTGCTCTGGTGTTCTACATCCAACCAATCAGCCGATATTATTACGAACAGATGGAATATGATCTGCGTTCTGGAGCATTGGGCGCATCAATCAAGGTTGGCGAATTTACCACTCTGGCTGACCGCATGGCGCTCAGAATTGAAGAAAGCGAAGACGAAGGTCGCCGGCTCATCGGGATTTTTGCACGCGTTGCCAATCCCAAGGGGCAAGTGCTGTCGATCAGCGCCCGCGAAGGCTCGTTTTTGGCAACGAGCGACGACCCCAACACGATTATCTTGCGACTTTCCGAAGGCACAATCGTGCAAGACACCGGCAGCGAGACACCGCGTGTTCTCTCATTCAGTCGTCATGACCTTCCGATTGACCTGCCCGCAATTGAGGAATTCAGGGCGCGCGGCGATGCTGAACGCGAATACATCTTGCCCGAATTGTTACGTATTGGCTGGTCCGATAATGAGGAAGAGGTCAAGCGAGACGCCAGCCAGGCGAGCTTTCATTTCCGCTTGGTAGAAGTCGTGATGATGATGCTTATGCCATTGCTTGCGGTATCGCTCGCCATACCGCCCAAACGATCGACGAGTGCGCTTGGCGTATTCGTCTCAATCGTCATGGTGGTGGCCTATCACAAGATCAATCAGTACGCGGAGGATATTGCCGCTCTTGGCCGGATCGATCCCATTATCGCCCTATGGGGTCCGTTCGCCTTGTTCGCAGCGCTGATCCTCTGGATGTATTACCGCGTCGCCCACGTGCCAGGCGGGCAAGCAATAGGTGCACTCGAAACTTTCGCAGCCAAGCTGGGCAAGTTGTTCCGCAAACTGTTCGGCAGGCGCAAGCCGCACAAATTGCGCGGAGCAGAGCCCGACTTGCAGGCTGCTCCAGCGGAATAGGCCGGGCAAAGCGACACTATGCAGTTTGATTTTTTCCCTTCGCGTACCCTCACGCTTTATTTGGCAAAGATGTTCATGGTGCGCATATTTGCCGTGCTGGTCATGCTGGTGTTGGTGTTGATGATGCTTGATCTATTGTCGACAAGCGGCGAGATTTTGGCAGTTGATGGAAATGGCGACAGCGAAGTTTGGCGCTATGTCGGTTTGCGAGTACCTCAACTGGTTTCAAGGTTCTTGCCATACTCGGTGTTGCTAGCGACGCTGATTACGCTTGTGACCCTGAACCAGAACAGCGAAGTCGTCTCGATGAAAGCCGCTGGACTATCGGCGCATCAAGTGCTGGCGCCGCTCTTGCTCACAGCTGCCCTAGTTTCGGCTGTTAGCTTTGTCTTTAACGACCGGATTGTCACACGTGCGACTGGCACTTTGAAGGCGTGGGAGGCGGCCGAATATGGCCCCATCCCCGAAGAAACGAACATCAAAGGCAATGTCTATCTGACAGACGGCGAGAGCATTCTTTCCGCCATGACCGTGAGTGGTTCCGGCGATGCGATCACCATGTCCAACGTTACTTGGTATGATCGCGCGCCCGGCGGCATCATCCGTCAACAGGTCCGCGCTGATCGCGCGACTTATGCCAATCCTGGATGGCAATTGGAAAACCCGGTGCGCTTTGACGTTGGCAGCGCAACCAATGATGATCTGGAAATGCTCGTGGTGGGGCAAGCACTGACACCAGAGCAAATTGATCTAGAATCGGTGGACCCCGATGCACTGTCTTTCAGCGAACTATCCCAGACAATCGATGCCTACAATGCTGCGAGCCGCAGGACTTCTGAAATGCGCGCCAAGTGGTGGCACAAATTGTCGGGGCCTTTGTCTGCGTTCCTGATGCCACTGCTCGGTGCAATTGCTGCATTTGGCCTGGCAAGGTCAGGCCAGTTATTTGTGCGCGCGATCATCGGCATGGGATTGGGCTTCGCCTATTTCGTGGTTGATAATGCCGCGCTGGCGATGGGCAGCTTTGGTGGTTACCCGCCTTTCCTCGCAGCTTGGGCGCCCTTTTTCCTGTTCTTTCTGGTCGGTGAAACTGTCCTGATACGGACTGAGGAATGAGCGGCGTTGCGTGGTCACTTCGCCTCGCGCAGGAAAGTGACGCAGACGCAATGCCAGCCATTGAGCGTGCAGCGTCCAGCCTGTTTGAAGCCGATCCCGACCTTGAAGGTGTGGATTTTGACGATCTCTGGGAGCCGGATGAACTGCGCGGATTTATCCGCAAAGGACACTGCCTTGTCAGTCATGTTGGTGAGGCGATGGTTGGTTTTCTCGCGTCGCAACCGTTCCAACGAGAACTGCACATTTGGGAAATGGATGTCCTGCCAACTCACCAACGCAAAGGGATCGGCGCAGGCCTTATCCGCGCTTGCCAGATTGATGCCCGCAATTCTGGATTTAAGGCCCTAACGCTGACAACTTTTCGAGATCTGGCGTGGAACGCACCGTTTTACAGTCGCTTGGGGTTTGAAGAGGTCACTGCTCTAGATGCGCACCCGCGGCTCGCAGGCGAACTCGCAAATGAGGCAGATGACGGACTCCCAGCGGAACGCCGCTGCGCCATGATCCATTTCCTAGATTAGAGTTACGCTCTCCGGCCGCATTTGGCACATTCCCCGGTAGAGCCTATGCTCGTGACAAGGAGACAACGGATGAGAACACTTGCCATTGCCAGCGCACTAGCTGCAGGGCTGACGCTGAGTGCATGCGGTGGGCGTCAGAATGAAGTCTCACCTGAGGACGGCGTCGGCGGTGCAGAAATGGTCCCAATCACTCGTAATGATGATGGGCAGCTGGGCAACGATGCCGATGGGTCAGCATCCGCAGCAGGGCCTGAAGGGGCCAGCGCTCGCGATCGGCCCGACGACACTCCGATGGAGATTACAGGTGGCGCTAGCGCACAAGACGGTAGTGGTTCGGACACCATGACACGCGGCACGAGTGAAGCTCCACGAGGTGGCAAAGCTTCGAAATTGCGAAAGATGGACCCGGCAAACTAATCGGCCCACACTTCGCCGTCAGCGCATCCCGATCAGCGCATCATCGTGCTGCGGGCTATTCTACCGACCAGTGGAAGCATGCCCGCGTGGTTTGCGCCTTCATACGTCGATCCGTAGCCAAGCTCACTTGCCAGCCGGCGATGAGCCTCTGGCAAGTCGTGATAGGGCATAGACGGCATCAGGTGATGCAGCGCGTGATAACGCAGGCCAACAGGAGCCCATATCTCTGCCAAAGGTCCAGGGGGCGGCACATTGACGCTATCAAGGAACTGCGCCGTAACCGTCATCGGCTCGCCCTCATTCTCCCAAAGATGCGCGACCAAGGTGCGCAATTGGTTGAGCGTCGCGGTAAGCGATAGGATCGCGAGCGCGATCAGCAGCGGCCGCCAACCCAGCACTTGAGTGCTCGCGAGCAGAGTTATCGCCCATAGAAACACACCAGCTTCCTGCCAGCGCACCCGCTTGGCCAATTCCCCTTTGGCGGGCTTGCGGCGGAAATCGGGGTTGATCGAAAGTGATGAAAACCGCTGCCAAACAAACTCGCGCACGGGCGGGAAGACCGCGCCGAGCGGTACAAGGATTGCAGCACGGATGATCAAGGCGATCGGCGCAAGCAATGCAACGAGCACAAATGCGGGCAAGCTCCACGGCTTCATAAGAGCGAGCGGCAAATATTCCGGGTCCTCGATCGTACCATACCGCGTCCGGGTGTGGTGGATCGTGTGCACGCCCTCGTACATGAAGCTAGGGGTCAGCAATGGTATCCCGACCATCAAATTCCAGCCGGTTCGAAAACCAGGCAGCGCGTCGCGGTGAATATGGGTTAGCTCGTGAATAAACATCAATGAGCGATAGAGTGCGAGCGAGGCGATGAGGCCAAATACCACCGCAAGCGGGACACTGCTCGTCAAAATAGCCGCAGCGATCCCGCCATACCCGATGCCGGTCGAAATCAGCATATCTGCCCAATAAATACCCGGCTTCGCCTGCCCCAGATCTTTGGTGAGATCACGCGCTGCGCGCAGCATGTCTTTATCGTCTTCGCTTTGAAATTGCGCGCGCGTAGCTTTTGCGGGCGCGCCGTCAGAGGCGTCAGCAGAAGGAGCAAGAGGGGCGTTCATTATCGTCATAGCAATAGCTTTAGAGGGGCTTTTAGGGGAATTAAGGGGGAAGGACAAACTCATCCTGTTGGCAAGAGTGATCGATTCTCTTGCGCGCTTGGCCGCAGGCATACACAGATAAGTCTAGCTTAGAGCTGAATGAGGCGCCGCCGATGGCTGAAGAACAGATAAATATCCAACCGGTAAACGGCAAGCGCGGACGCGCGCAATTTGTCGATTTGGGGCGCGAATTTGCCGCAAAAGTGCCGAATTCTGTTCCGCAGTTGCGCTCCGAATTGCTTGAGCTCGTCAATCCGAACAAGAACCCTTTCTTCGGTCACGGCAAAGCACAACTGTTCATTGCATATCGAGGCGGGCAAGCCGTTGGACGGATTTCAGCACACTACGATGAACTTGCCCTCGCAATGCCTGCCGAGCAAGGGTTTGGCCCTGGCACCGGCAATTTCGGCTATTTCGATGCAAGCAATCAAGAAGTCGGTGCAGCCCTGCTGGAATACGCTGAAAACTGGCTGCGCGATCAAGGAATGACCCGCTCAGTTGGGCCGATTTCGTTGGCAATGTGGGAAGAGCCCGGCCTTTTGGTTCGCGGTCAGGACCACGCACCGATGATAATGATGGGCCATCACCCACAAAAATACGCCGGGTGGATCGAGAGTTCGGGTTATGAGCGGGCGAAAACACTGCACACCTATGATCTCGATATTGTTCAAGACTTCCCTCCTTTGGTGCAAAGGATCGTCAAATCTGGCCGGCGCAATGAACGGATCAGAATTCGCCGAGTAGACAAATCCAATTGGGACAGAGACGCAGCGATTGTTCTCTCAATCCTTAATGATGCATGGTCAGATAATTGGGGTTTCACGCCGTTCACACCGGAAGAGGTGGCCTATGCTGGCAAGAAGTTAAAGACGATCATCTTTGAACCGCTCAATATGATTGCGGAGGTTGATGGCAAACCGGTTGCATTCATGTTGACATGGCCGGACATAAACGATGTGCTGGCGCGCATAAATGGCAAGCTCTTGCCCTTTGGGTGGTTCCATATGCTGCGATGGCTGCGCGCGCCTCGCGGTTCTGGCATGCGCGTCCCACTGATGGGTGTATCGAAAGAGCTGCACAATTCGCGGTTAGCCAGCCAGCTTGCCTTTATGATGATCAATGAGATCCGAGAAAGCGCTTATACAACGTTTGAATCCAAACGGGCAGAAATCGGTTGGATATTGGAAGACAATCAAGGAATGGTGGCGATCGCCGATACGATCGGTAGCAAGATCAATCGCGAATATGCAATCTACACCAAATCACTGACTTGAACGGGACCAAAGAAAAAGGCCTTCATACCGGAGCATGAAGGCCTTGGGATCGTATCACCTGCCGCTTGGACGGGAGGGGGGTCTCGGCGGTGATGCAATAAGAATGCATCATTTGGGGATAGGTTCCCGCGCCTCAAATATTTTTTTCGTTGCTTGCCCTAGACCGATATGGAACCTAGCTAGCCTTCTTGGCGTTTGCCGAGAATAATTTGAAAAATACCGCGGATTTTCTTATTTTGTCTTGAAAGATCAATCTTTTGCGGTGATGGCTTCCCATATAAAACAACCCTTTGCTAAAGGGGCAAAAGACCGATAATCGGACTGCTGCTGGAGGAATAAGATATGTCGCTAGGTCAGGATGTTGCTACCAATCTCCCATTTCTGCGCCGCTATGCGCGCGCATTGACAGGATCGCAGGCGACTGGCGATGCATTTGTCCGAGCGACTTTGGAGGCAGCTCTTGCAGACGAAGAGTTGAAACGATCCCTCGAAGAAGGGCGCGTTGCCCTTTACGCGGCGTTCAACAAGGTCTGGTCGAGCGCATATCTTGACGTTGATGAAGGTCGAACCTCGACCGGAGAACATGAAGCGGCAGCAAATGAACGCCTGAGCGCGATTACACCGCTAAATCGTCAGGCTTTGTTACTTACCACTCTGGAGGACTTCACACCTGCGCAAGCTGCTCAAATCATGGAGCTTGCTCCAGATGCGATCGAGAAACTTGTGCAAGAAGCAGTTACTGAGATTGATCGGGAATCGGCGACCAACGTTCTGATCATCGAAGACGAGCCGCTGATATCAATGCAGCTTGAAGATTTGGTCACCTCTCTTGGTCACACAATCTGCGGTACCGCCGCGACCCGCACGCAGGCGCAGGAAGTGGTTAGTCAAAAAACGCCTGGTTTGGTTCTAGCGGACATCCAGCTGGCTGATGGTTCGTCAGGGCTTGATGCTGTGGATGACATACTCTCGATTGGTGAAGTGCCGGTCATCTTCATTACAGCCTACCCAGAGCGCTTGCTTACCGGCGATCGACCAGAGCCGACCTACCTCGTGACCAAGCCCTTTGAGGAACGCACTGTAAGTGCAGCGATCAGTCAGGCGTTGTTCTTTGGGTCTAGCAAGCCGCTTGGCTAAGTGTTTAGCGGATGGCCCGGACTAAGCTCAAAATAGATGCCACGACTACTATTCTCTTATCCGAAAGTCGTCTCTTTTGCGAACAGCAACTCTCAAGATGCAGCAAACGCCAGTGCGGTGAAAATGAAGCTCAACCGGTTGCTTTAACTCGTGAGCTACGATCTTTTGTATTAGATCAGTCCCGAACCCAGATTGTTGAGTCCCGCTGACTTGTGGCCCACCACTTTCTTGCCACTCGATTTCGACAAGGTGCGGTTGGACCAGCCGCCAATCGACAGAAACAGCACCGTGATCGTCGCTCAACGCGCCGTATTTGGCAGCGTTGGTGGCGAGTTCATGGATTGCCTGACCGAATGAAAGTGCGTCATTCGGCGCTAGCTCCACCGCCGGCCCTGACAGATTGACCTGATCGCCATGTCCAGAGCCGACATGCGCCAGTTCTGCCTCAATCACGCTACGCAATGGGGTCGTGCCCCACTCGGATTGTGTCAGCAGATCGTGCGTGGCTGACAAAGCGCGAATGCGCCCTTCTAAACTATGCGCGAACTCATCCAGAGTGTTGGACCGGCGGCGCGTGAGCGATAAAATCGACAAGACATTGGCCAATGTATTCTTTACCCGGTGGTTGAGCTCGCGCGTGAGCGAATTGCGGATCGAATATTGCTCTTCAAAAAAGGCTAAGCGACCGGCATCCTTCGCAGCTTGGCGAGACACCATATGCGCCAATATAAAAAGCAGAACCGCGACAGAGAAACCGAACAGAAGCGTCGCATAAGACATCGCGGTCAAGAAACCGGCTGGAGGTGAAGCAATTGCAAGGGTGAAGCGTCTGTCCGCGATTAAGACTGGCTGTTCAATCACATCGTCTGCTGCCGTAAAACTTCCCATCGATGCGACTAGATTTTCGGGACGAGCGACATCGTCATATAGGCGGGCTCTGATTGCAGGATCAGAAGAGCTATCCAGCGCAGCCTGCAAAAGGGCGAGGCCATCAAAGGGAACAAAGACAAAACCGGAAGGTGAATTTTCAGCAAGCGCGAACGTACGGCCAACCGGCATTACGATCGCAAAGTCCGGTGCGTCTTCATTATCCCGTACTGCAGCGTCAAACAATATTTGCGTCGCGGTCGGCCCACCGTTTACAGCAGCTCGTTCAAGGGCGCGCCGAACCAATGGAGCAGCAGCAGTATCTTGAGCAATCGCTGAACCGGAACCTCCATTGCCTAGTTCAAATGATCGCACCAAAGCGCTTGACGCGGTTGGCGATCCATCAACGGCTACCTGCGCCCCTTTGAGCTCTGCCCAGCCAATCCCGAAAGCCCCTTGCGTATCGCGGCCCAACTCAAGCTGGCTGGCGTATTTCGCGAATAATTCCGCATCTGGCGTATCAACGCTTGCGAGCAGAGCGGCTCCTGCACGCAGATATGACGTCGCATCGCTGACGCGGTGGCTCAATGCTGACTCAACTGCTCGCGCCGCCTCTTGAAGTTTTGCATTCTCTGTTTGGCGTGCTTTGCTCTCAATCGCAAAGACACTCAGAAGCGTAACCGCCATGATAACCGCGAATAACGAAGCGGGCACGGCGCGCGGAAAGTTAAGCAACCAATCGCGCACCTGGTGCGCCTTGCTGCTCGATTTAATAGGAGATCCCTCTGCCTCTAACACTTTCAGCCCATTAATTTGCCTACCAGCACGGAACCATACATAAGCATGTTCGTTCCCACGTTGATAAGAATTGATATCGCCATACTGGCGCAACTTTTGATGCAACTGGTTTCAGACAGAGTTTAGTACCCACGCTCATGACTTCAGGAAAAAAGCCAACCTTGGGCAAAGAGGACGATCAACCCTCTGTCTCTAGCGGTAAACAGGGGCAACAACCCCAATGGGCAGATGGGCTCAAGCAGCTGTACGATGCGGTGGTCGATGAACCACTGCCTGACAGTTTCAAAGATCTTTTGTCTCAATTGGACGATAAAAGCTCAGACGAAAGCAGCCAAAATTAATGGCTGTGGCAGAACGCTCAGTAGCCGAAAAGGCTGACTTCAAACGCGAACTCACAGAGGTGGTCCCGCACCTACGCGCGTTTGCGCGCGGTCTTTGTGGCCGGCCTGATATGGCCGACGATCTTGTGCAAGAAACAATGCTCAAAGCTTGGGCCGCACAAGAGCGGTTTGAACCTGGCACATCCATGCGAGCTTGGACCTTTGTCATTCTTCGTAATGCTTACCTCACTGACATGAGACGCAATCGCTTTCGAGGCGATTATGATGAAACCGTGGCTGAGAAGGTATTGACCGCGCCAGCAGGCCAAGAAGAACCAATCCACCTTTCCGATATGCACCGCGCGCTGTTAACATTACCTCCAGAACGGCGCGAAGCACTTTTGCTCGTGGGCGCTGGTGGCTTTTCTTACGAAGAAGCAGCCCAGATTTGCGGCTGCGCTGTTGGCACTATCAAAAGCCGGGTTGGTCGGGCGCGGGCAACACTTAATGATATGCTGGCCGAAGGAAATATCCCTCAGCGGTCGGTTGACGACGATACTGCACACCGCGCCATCCTAGAAGAGTTGGACGATGTAGCCAGCGGCAAAAGCGAATCTGCGAAGCCCTAATGCGGGATGAGCTATCCCTTCGAGCGATCAACCGCGCTGGTCACTGCAACATTCATCGTCACATTTGCCAATGTCCGCATGATATCCGGCAGCATTTCAACAGCTACTAGCAGAGCCAGCGGTTCAATCGGGACACCCATCGCCAACGCAATCGGGCCGATTGAAACGACAAAACTTATTGAGCCAGGCAGGCTCACCGAGCCAACGCTGATAATCAGCGCGACCATGATGCCTGCAAAGGCAATTGCGGGGGTGATCTCCACTCCAACTAGTGCAGCAACGTAAAGCGCCACCGCCATATTCATCGCCGGACTGGTTGCGCGAAAAATCGCAACCGCCAAAGGTAGCACAAACTCACTTGTTTCTTCGCGCAACTTTAGGCGCGTCGCGCTATCCAGCATAGCAGGCAGGCTAGCGAGTGAGCTTTGTGTCGAGACAGCCACGGCTTGCGCAGGAAGCACTGCCTTAGCGAACCGAAGCGGGTTTATACCTCCAAGCGCCCAAGCGAGAATATACGCAAAGCCGAGGATGAATGCTCCCATCGCTGACACGATCAAAATGTAATGCGCGAGAGCCGCAAACGCGCCGCTGCCGCTCTTCAGGCCCACACCAAAAGCCAGAGCGAACACACCCACCGGTGCGGCCCACAAGACCCAGCCAATAATCATTAGCATTGCGTTTGCCAGCGCGTGGAAGAACCCGAGCATCCGCTCGCTTTGCGCCGCCGGCAGCCGAGAGGTAGCAATGGCAAACAAGGCAAAGAATATAGTCAGTGGCAACATAGCGGTTTCGGCAGCTGCCGAGATCACATTAGGCGAGATAAGCGAGGTAAGAAATGCAAAAATATTGGGCACTTCGCTGGCCCCGCTCGGTGCGTCGGCCAGAAACGCGTCGGCTCCTTCAGGTATCGGAAACGCCGCGAGAGCCAGCGGCATGACTGCTGCGGTAAAAATGCCGCCAGCGATCAGAACGCCAAACACCAGAGTAAGAAAACGCCGCGCCGCAGCGCCTGCGCGCGCCGCCTCTGCCATTTGCGCGATGCCCAACACCAAAAGGGCCGCGACCAGCGGAATGATCGTCATTTGTAAGGCGCGAAGCCACAACGATCCAACCAGAGAAACGGAGTCTTTGATCCACCCTGCAAGCTCAGCCTGCGCTAAGATCATTCCAAGTGCCAATCCAGCGATCAGGCCGCCAAGCGTAAGCCGAACGGGAAGCCGAATGGCGACCAGCTCAAACCGTTGACCGCCAAGCTCACCCGCCGACGGGCCGTTGTCATCACTCAAAATCATTCCCCTTTAAGGCGCTGTGCCCTTCCCTTTGCGCGATAACCGCGTCAGAAGCGCCTGACAAATTGCAGGTGACAGCCCGCAAATGATTGATCGCAGAGTTACGGGGAAAGCAGACACCGCCATGGCACGCAAATTCTTTGGCACAGATGGCATTCGGGGCCGCACCAACAGCAAAGTCATGACGTCAGAAATGGCGATGAAAGTCGGCCAGGCGGCCGGCGGGCACTTCATGCGAGGCGATCATCGCCACCGCGTTGTCATCGGCAAGGATACGCGCCTTTCTGGCTATATGATTGAAAGCGCTTTGGTCGCTGGGTTCACCAGCGTCGGCATGGATGTGATCATGACCGGTCCGATCCCGACACCAGCCATCGCACTACTCACGCGCGAGATGCGAGCGGACCTTGGCGTGATGATTTCAGCCAGTCACAATCCGTATGAGGACAATGGGATCAAGCTGTTCGGGCCGGACGGCTTCAAATTGTCTGATGAGGATGAGGCTGAAATTGAACGGCTGCTGGAACTGCAACCAGCCCTCGTCGATGCCTCACAAATTGGGCGTGCGCGCCGCATTGAGGACGCGCGTGGGCGTTATATCCATGCACTCAAACAATCGGTTTCTGATGAAACCCGCTTTGATCGCCTGAAGGTTGTGGTCGATTGCGCCAACGGGGCCGCTTATCAGGTCGCCCCATCGGCAATTTGGGAATTGGGCGCAGAAGTGATCACGATTGGCGTGACGCCCAATGGCACAAACATCAATGATGGGGTCGGCTCAACCGCTATCGAAGCCCTGCAATCGAAAGTGGTCGAGGAACAGGCCGACATCGGCATCGCGCTTGATGGTGACGCAGACCGGTTAATCGTCGTCGATGAAAAAGGGCGCGCGGTTGATGGTGACCAGATCATGGCGCTGATCGCGGGGCGGATGCACGAAAAAGGCGCGCTAAAGGGCGGCGGGGTCGTCGCGACGGTCATGTCGAACCTAGGTCTGGAGCGCTATCTTGAGAGCATCGGGTTGACGCTTGAGAGGACGAAAGTTGGCGATCGCTATGTCTTGAAGCGGATGAAAGAAGGCGGATTTAACATTGGCGGAGAGCAATCTGGCCATATGATCTTGCTCGACCATGCGACCACGGGTGACGGGTCAGTCGCGGCGCTGCGTGTCCTGTCCAGCCTCGTGCGGGAAAACAACCCTGCAAGCGAGATGTTGCATGTGTTCGATCCCGTACCGCAATTGCTCAAGAATGTCGTTTTTGAAGGCGCTGACCCGCTAGAGGCGGATAGCGTCAAATCCGTCATTGCAGAGGCGGAACGTGAACTGGCAGGCAAAGGCCGTCTGGTCATTCGCAAATCGGGCACTGAACCCAAAATCCGGGTTATGGCCGAAGGCGACGATGAAGCGCAGGTCGAAGCGGTGGTTAACCGCATTTGCGACGCTGTACGCGCGGCAGCCTAACCCCAAAAGGAACCATACCAATGCTGGAAATGCGACCTGATTGTGAGCGCTGCGGCACTGATTTGCGCGCAGAAGCATCGGGCGCATTTATCTGCAGCTTCGAATGCACTTTTTGTACAGAGTGCGCGGATCAATTGGACGATCAATGTCCCAATTGCGGCGGCGAGTTAATGGACCGGCCCACTCGAGCACAGGCGCTTCAAACCAACTTTCCGCCATCTACTGAACGGAAATACAAGGGGTGAGTAAGCGTCCTCCCCGCATTCTGACAATTGCTGGCTCCGATTCCTCTGGCGGCGCGGGCATTCAGGCAGACATCAAGACGATCACCATGCTCAGCGGTTATGCGATGACCGCGATTACTGCGATCACTGCGCAAAACACAAAAGGCGTGCAGGCCGCCGAAATCCTTGCCCCAGATATGGTAAGAAAACAAATCGCCAGTTGTATCGACGATATTGGCGAAGACGCGGTCAAGATCGGTATGGTGGGCAGCGCCGCCAATGCGATCGCGATAGAGCAAGCGCTCGTGGACACTGGCGAGAACATTGTCTTCGATCCCGTGATGGTCGCGACCAGCGGCGCACCGCTAGCCGATGAGGAAACGCGGGCTGCATTTCGCCGTTTGATGGCATTTTCAACCGTCGTCACCCCAAACCTGCCAGAGCTTGCCGCGCTGACAGGTATGCCCTGCGACACCGACGACAGCGTCGCCGCAGCCGCCCAATATCTGATGGACCGCCACGGTTGTTCAGTCCTGGTGAAAGGCGGTCATGCAGAAGGTGATCAAGTGACTGACACTCTGTTCAGCTCAGAAGGCCGCCATGCGAGTTTTACGGATGACCGCATTGATACGCGCCACACACATGGCACTGGCTGCACTCTTTCTGCGGCCATTGCTACGCTTTTAGGGCATGGCTTATGGCTAGAAGATGCGGTTCGCATTGCGCGGCAGTTCGTGCGCGGAGCCTTGATAAACGCGCCGGGTTTTGGAGCGGGCGCTGGCCCGCTCGGCCATCAGGCCGTGAGGCAAAATTCCTGAGTAATCCAGCCTAAGAATTCGCCTTAGCGATCCAGCTCGTAAAACTCTGAGATATGTTGCCACGCCTCATTCGCTGTCTCGCACCAATGGAACAGGTCGAGGTCCTTCTTTGAAATCGTGCCTTCTTCGGCAATCGCTTCAAAGTTGACAACGCGGCTCCAGAATTCCTTACCGAACAGCAGGATTGGGATCGGCTTCATCTTGCCGGTTTGGATGAGAGTCAGCAGCTCGAAAAATTCATCGAACGTGCCAAATCCGCCGGGGAACACCGCGACCGCTCTCGCCCGCAGCAAGAAATGCATCTTGCGCAAAGCGAAATAGTGAAAATTGAGCGATAAGTACGGCGTCACATAGGAGTTCGGCGCTTGCTCATGTGGCAGAATGATATTGAGCCCGATCGATTCAGCGCCTGCATCCGAAGCTCCGCGATTGGCCGCCTCCATAATCGACGGCCCGCCGCCCGAACACACGACGAATTGCCGTTTGCCGTCTTCAATGATGGCCTTTTCAGAGACCATTTTCGCCAGCGTATGAGCCTCGGTGTAATACTTAGCTTTGGCAGCGAGATTGGCCGCAACTTTCTGGTCGTATTCGCTGCCATCTTTCGCGGCTTCAACCTTGGCATCCGCCTCTTCAGGAGAAGGAATTCGCGCCGAACCATACATTACCAGTGTTGATCCGACCCGCGCTTCATCCAGAAGCATTTCTGGCTTCAGCAGTTCTAGCTGGAACCGCACCGGGCGCAGTTCTTCACGAAGCATGAAATCAACATCGCGAAACGCCAGCTTATAGGCGGGATGCTCTGTCTGCGGGGTGCGGTCGGGCGCATCCTCTGCAAAGCGAGCTTCCTGCTCAGCGCGGTAGAACTTGCGGTCGGTGAGGTCTTTTTCAGTCATCTTTGCGCCTTAGGCTGGGCAGCAGCGCTGGGCAAGACACTGGTTTGCCACATGTTGAAGCTGGATGACCGGTCAGCATTCGACCTTCAATCGACGCAGTCAAAGCCCGCCGTCTTGTCATTAGACGGCAGAGCAATGTCGCGGCGCGTTTGGCCATCTAAAACCTCAAGTCGCTGGATTGCTTGCCCTCACCCCGCGATTCCGTTAGTTTTCCATCCAAGTCCTCGCATCAAATCGATGCGAGAGGAGAAGAAAGAGTAAGTTATGGCGGATGTCACTCCGCCGGACGGATATAAGAACGCTGGCACAAAACGGGGACGCAAGTCCGGCAAAGTAGCCGATTTTCGCTACAAGCGCGCCCACCAGCCCGATGACCGCAATTGCGCCTCTAATGGACGGGGTAGCGATCATGCGCCTGCTAAGGGCGACACCGCCAAACCCCAGCCATTCGCTCGTGGCCACCGGAAACAACGGCCGAATGAGGCCTATGCGGCACTTGATCTGGGCACCAACAATTGCCGTCTTTTGATCGCGCGGCCATCCGGTAAGGACTTCACCGTCATCGATGCTTTCAGCCGGGTCGTAAAACTGGGTGAAGATTTGGCCAGCACTGGCCGGCTATCAGACGATGCGATGGACCGGGCCCTTGGGGCATTGTCCATTTGCGCGGATAAGCTTCGCCGCCGCAATGTGCGCCTTGCCAGATCCGTTGCGACCGAGGCCTGCCGCAGGGCCGTTAACGGGGCAGAGTTCATTGAGCGGGTCCACCGAGAAACCGGCATCGTCCTTGATATTATCAGCGCAGAGGAAGAAGCGCGCCTTGCGGTGTTGGGTTGCCATATCCTGCTGGAAGACCGCGAAAGCCCGGCCGTCATCTTCGACATTGGTGGAGGTTCAACAGAGCTCGTCTTGCTAGAGGCGGGTGGGAAGATTCCCCGCATTATCGATTGGCAAAGCGTCCCATGGGGCGTGGTCTCACTGACTGACACTGTTGCTCAAGAAGAAGAAAGCAGCGAGGCTCGCATGGCGCGCTATACGGAAATGCGGCGCGTGGTTGCAGAGAGCTTCGCACCCTTTGCTGAGCGTATCAGCGAGGCAGCGGGGCTACCAGATCTACGGCTTCTGGGCACAAGCGGCACAGTGACGACACTTGCCAGCCTGCATCTTGAGCTACCGCATTATGATCGCAAGGCCGTTGACGGGCTAATCGTGCCATCTGGCTCCATGCGCGAAATTAGCGAGCGATTGTCTCAGATGTCGCTAGCAGAACGTGGTGAATTGCCATGTATAGGGAGTGACCGGGCTGACTTGGTGGTCGCCGGATGTGCAATCTTAGAAGTCATTCTTGATCTATGGCCAGCCGAACGCTTAGGAGTCGCAGATCGCGGCATTCGCGAGGGTATATTGCGAAGCCTGATGGCCGCTGAACGACAAGCGGAGCGGTCAGTGCAAGCGCTTCAGAAATTGCGCTCTGATGACAATTCATCACCACAAGCTGGGGACAAGAAATGACGCGCTCTGGCCGCAATCCTGATCGCCGCGTCCGCACGGCGAAAAAGCGCACAGCATCTTCGACCCGCTGGTTGGAGCGACAGCTGAACGACCCCTATGTCAAGCAAGCCAAAGCCGATGGGTATCGCAGCCGAGCGGCTTACAAACTGATCGAACTTGACGATCGATTTGGCCTGATCCGCGGGTCAAAACGCGTGGTTGATCTTGGCATTGCTCCAGGTGGTTGGGCACAAGTTGTCCGCAAGCGGTCACCTAAAGCGGCCATCGTCGGGATTGATTTGCTGCCCACCGAGCCAATCGAAGGGGTCGCCATCCTAGAAATGGATTTCATGCACGATGCAGCCCCCGCTGCTTTGGAAGCGGAACTGGACGGCAAACCCGACCTCGTCATGTCCGATATGGCAGCCAACACAGTAGGCCACAAACAGACCGATCATTTGCGCACAATGAGTTTGGTGGAGGCGGCGGCATGGTTTGCTACCGAAAACCTTGAAGAAGGCGGCGCGTTTATTGCCAAAGTGCTAGCCGGCGGCACAGATGTCGACCTGCTCGCGCTGCTCAAAAAGCACTTCAAGAGCGTGAAACACGCTAAGCCACCTGCGAGCCGTAAAGGCTCGTCAGAATGGTACGTTGTTGCTCAGGGGTTTAAGCCTGCTCAATAGCTCAAATGGAGCTAATTTAGCGCGCCGATCAGGCGCCGCCTTCGTTGACTTCGGCAGCTGCATCTTGTTCCGCCGCAGCCTCACCTTCCGCCGCTGCATCGGCTTCCGCTTCAGCCTCGGCCGTCTCCTCATCACCGCTGCCGGCTGCCGCTTCGACAAATTCTGGAACCGGCAGATTGGAGCCATAGGTGTTCATATACATCGACACGGCGGCACGATCTTCGATTTTGGAAAGTCCGGCAAAGCTCATTTTAGTGCCATTAGCGAATGCCGACGGCTTTTTCAGCCATTCGTTCATGTTGTCCCAGTCCCAATTGCCGCCCTTTTCAGTAAGTGCGGAACTGTAAGCGAAAGTCGCGTTACCACCACCAATCGGCTTGCCCATGATACCGAACAGGTTCGGGCCAACACCATTGGCGCCGCCTTGCTCCATGTTGTGGCAAGCCTGACACTTGGCAAACACCCCCTCGCCCTTGGCAATAAGCTCATCAGCGCCCATCATATTGAGCGCTTCGGCCATGCCCATTTCCACCGGACCTGCGCTGTCTTCAACGACGCCTTCAATGACATAGCCGAGCGTTTCAGGCCGCTCAGGATTGTCAGCGTGGAAATACTTTCCGCTAAGGATTGCGAAGCCCAAGCCAATGATGCCTGCAAAGAGCACCCAACCGGCGGCGGTATTAAAACGATCATCCATGGTTTTTTGAGAATCCGAAAATGCTTGCCTAAGTCAAAGTCGCGCCCGCTCTAATCGCGCAATCCCGCTCGCGCAAGGGTGATCGCAGCATCAGCCATTGCAGCAATTGCAAGCGGGCTTGCAGGCGCATTCAGACCGCTCTAGCACCCACCCCGCCATGCATAGCTTTCCAGCCCCCGCCCGCACTATTGTTGAGTCCATGCAAAAGGCTGCTGCAGCCGAGCCGCAGCGGGCCATCGCTTTTCAAGGGTCACCGGGGGCAAATTCGCACCGCGCAGCGAGCGAGGCCGCGCCTGATTATTTGCCGCTACCTTGCTTCAGCTTCGAGGACGCGCTTGAGGCGGTGAAAGATGGCCGCGCGGCACGGGCGATTATTCCGATTGAAAATTCACAGCATGGCCGCGTGGCCGACATCCATTTTCTCTTACCAGAAAGCGGCCTTGCGATTGTCGGCGAATACTTCATGCCGATCCACCATGCGCTCATGGGAATTGGCTCTGGACCATTTGAGGCGGCCTACAGCCATCCTCAGGCGCTTGGCCAATCGCGCTTTTTCCTGCGAGAGCGCGGCATTGTTCCATTAAGCTATGCTGATACGGCCGGCGCTGCGGCCTTTGTTGCAGAAAAAGGCGACCCCAAATTCAGCGCCATCGCGCCTGCAATTGCAGCCGAGCTCTACGGGCTCGACATAGTGGAAACAAATGTCGAAGACAGCGCTGACAATATGACACGGTTCGTTGTGCTAGCATCAGACGCGCTCGCTCCGGAACAGCTAAACGGCGACGACGCAATCACAACGTTCGTTTTTGAAGTGAAAAACATTCCTGCCGCGCTTTACAAGGCGATGGGCGGGTTTGCGACCAATGGCGTGAATATGACCAAGCTGGAAAGCTATCAAAAGGGCACCAGCTTTTCCGCCAGCACGTTCTATGCAGACATTGTCGGCGCACCAGGTGATCCTGCCATCGATCGAGCATTGGAAGAATTGGCATTCCATGCCAAGGAATTACGCATTCTTGGAACATATAAACAGGGCCGCGCACGCGGGTCGATCGACTAAGTTTTACCAGCCGACGAACAATACCCGCACTATAGTTACCACTCGGGTGTTGCGCACCTCTGTTCGCCATGCCACGGATAGACAAGATGACAATCGCTACGGGGAGCAACTCGGCGCCAGTGGACGCCAACAGCAACAGCTCTGTTGCTAGCAATGCCCCATCGGGTTGGCGCGAAATGCGCGCAAACGATGAGATTCAGTTTGAACCGGTTGATATCCCCCCTATTCCTCCGCGGGAGCCGAGCTGGATTGATGAGGTGATGCGGTTTTTGGCGGAACTCTTTGCGCCTCTGGGTCAGCTGTTTGGAAGCTCTTGGCCGATCGTCAAATGGGTGCTGATTGCGCTCGCTATCGCTGCTGTTCTGTTCATAGCGTGGCGATTGCTCGAACCGATCATGGGTTTGCAATCCAAGTCTGCTCAAGAAGAAGACGATATGGAATGGCAGCCAGATCGCCAGCAATCGCTGGCGCTGCTGGAAGATGCGGACAGGTTGGCCGCTGAAGGTCGTTACGATGAAGCGGTGCGCATGCTGTTGCAACGCAGCGTTGGGCAAATCGCCTCAGCCCGCCCAGATTGGGTTGCGCCGTCCAGCACGGCGCGCGAATTGGCGGCGCTTCCTATGCTGTCTGATGCGGCACGCAGCACATTCCAAACCATCGCTGAACGCGTTGAACGCAGCCTGTTCGCGCTGCGGGCTCTCGATGCCGAAGATTGGGAGGCTGCCCGAAAAGCCTATGCCGATTTTGCCCTCGCCAAAATTGAAACCAGCAAGGCGGATCGCAACCGAATTGATGCCAAACCTGCTTGGGAAGCCGAAGCTGCGGAGCACGGCGCATGAGCAGCGCGATCCATCAGCAAGGTTCAGGCCGGGGCAGCGGCGGGTTCAGCCGTATGACTGTGCTGGGTTTGGTCTTGTTCGGTTTTATCGCCTTTATCACGCTGCTCTATTTAATCGGCGCGGGAGACACTCAGAAACGCGGCAATGATGGACAGGCCCATGCAGCTGCAAATGGGCTGAATGGGTATTCGGGGTTGGTCAAATTGCTGGAAGCGCGCGGCGAAGACGTGACGCTGTCGCGCTCACCTTCCTCGCTTGAAACGCCTGATCTGCTCGTGCTGACCCCTCCGCCTTACTTTGACGCTGAAGAGATTGAGGGCATTCTTCAAGACAGAGCTTATGTAGGGCCAACTGTTGTTATCCTGCCCAAATGGTTCGCCACAGGCTTTCCTCCGGGTGTAGAGAACCGCATTGAGGAAGAACTTAAAGACGGCTGGGTCATGCTAAACAGCCCAATCCCATTGGATTGGTCCGAAACCCTGCCAGACTATTATGCGTTCGATAGCAAGCTGGAAACCGATGAAGCCAGATCCAGCAATTGGGCTGGTTTTGGACTCAACGGGAAATTGCCATCCAAGACCCGAATCTTTGCTACCGATACGGGCAACGGTGCGGCGCTGGTTCTCAATTCCAACAGCAACGCGCTGGCAATTCAATTCTCAGCTGAGGATGAGTACGGCAATTCGCTGGATACCGAATCCATTACCTTCATTGTCGAGCCGGACCTGATCAACAATTATGGGCTAGCTGACGTAAGCCGCGCAAAACTGGCTTTGGCGCTGATTGACGATGCACAATACGATTATGACTATCCAATCGTGTTTGACCTGACGCTTAATGGGTTTGGCGGGGCGACCAACCTTTTGACTCTCGCCTTTCGTCCGCCATTCTTGGCTGCGACACTGTGCCTTATCTTGGCAATTATGATCGTCGGTTGGCGCGCGTTCAAACGGTTCGGCCCGCCGGTCGCAACAGGGCCGCAAATCGCGTTTGGAAAGCGGCGATTGGTTGCTAATGGCGCTGGCTTGATCCTGCGCGCGCGGCGCCTGCGACTGCTGGCTGAACCCTACACAGCGCTAAGCGCAAGACGGCTCGCCGCGCAGTTAGGCATCAGCAATCCAGAGCCCGATGCGATTGATGATGCACTGCGCATTCGCCTGCCTGACGAACCACCATTTTCCTTGCTCGCGCAGCGATTGCGCCAAGCAAGCAAACCAACCGATATTCTGCGCGCTGCACAAGCGCTCAACGCACTGACAAGGAAACTCAAGAAATGAGCATGAGCCTCGAACAATTGCGCGAATTGGCTGATGCCATCCGTGCCGAAGTCGCCAAGGCCATAGTCGGCCAAGACGAGATGATCGACCAATTGTTGGTAGCGATGATCAGCGAAGGTCACGTCTTGCTTGAAGGGCCTCCAGGTACGGCCAAGACGTTCTTGGCACAAAGCTTTGCCACCGCACTTGGCCTCGATTTCGGACGCATTCAGTTCACCCCAGATCTGCTGCCGGGCGACATTTTGGGATCAAACCTGTTCAACTTTCAAACCAGCGAATTCACGCTTACGCGCGGACCGATTTTTTGCGAACTGCTACTCGCAGATGAGATCAACCGCACACCGCCCAAAACGCAGGCCGCGTTGCTGGAGGCGATGCAAGAGCGCCGCGTGACCCTTGATGGCGAAACGCACCAACTGGCTGAGCGCTTCATGGTTGTGGCCACCCAGAACCCAATCGAGAACCAAGGTGTCTATCCGCTGCCAGAGGCGCAGCTCGATCGTTTCCTGTTCAAGCTTTTGGTTCCCTATCCTGATGAGGCGGAAGAAACCAAAATCGTCACCAATTATGGCCAGCGGCAGGGACCTATGCGCCCCGCAGAGCTTGGCGTGAGCGCGGCTGCGGATAGCGCAAAATTGGTCGCAGCCAGCGGAGCTTTGGAACATGTTACGGTGGCAGAGGAGATCACCGGCTATGTCGTTCGGTTAGTGCGCGCCACGCGCGAACACGCGGAGCTTTCTGTGGGTGCATCGCCGCGCGCCGCAGTCATGCTGGCGAACGCGGCGCGGGCCAGAGCCGCGCTGCAAGGCCGCGCTTATGCCATTCCAGACGATGTGAAGGCGCTTGCCGTGCCTGTGCTGCGCCACCGCCTAACACTAAGCCCGGCGGCGGAAATCGAGGGCCGCGATATCGAAGCCCTTGTGGCTGAGCTCGTCGAAAGCACGGAAGCGCCGCGCTAAACCGATGGCCTTATCGCGCCCCATCCTTCCCATTGTGCCAACGGAGCGCGCCGCCTGGGTCGCGGCTGCCTTTGCCCCTGTAGCATTGGTGATCGCGGCGGTTGCACCTGGCGCGTGGATAGCTGCGCCGGCGGCTTTGGGTGTGGTGTTACTGCTGATCGTCCTCGACGCCCTGCTAGCAGGCCGGTCCAAGGCTTGGGATGTGCGAGTGCCTGGCGACGCAGAGGTCGGGCAACCGGCGGCGCTCATCATGCTGGCAGAATTTGGTGGTGGGTCGAGATCGCGCGTCGAAGGCGCGCTCGAATTTGATCCCCGAATGGGCCACGATGGCCGCGCGAACTTTGAGCTAACGCCGCACCCGGCTGAAGGTTACCTCGACGGCACGTTTAATGCCAAGCCCGAACGACGCGGAACCGCCAACGTTTCGCGCGGGTGGCTGCGCTGGACTGGTCCTTTAGGGCTTGGCGCAAGGCAAATCCGGCGCGCTCTTGATGAGCAGGTTCGCATATGGCCTGATCTTTCGCCAGTGCGCAGCAAGGAATTGCAGACTTTCCTACGCGATGCCCAAACCGGCCAGATCGCACGGCGCATTCGCGGCGAAGGCACTCAATTTGAGGCTTTGTCGGAATATGAAGCTGGTATGGACCGCCGCCGGATCGACTGGAAGGCAAGCGCCCGCCACACAAAACTGTATGCGCGCGAAAACGAGAGCGAGCGCAACAATCAGATTGTTTTCGCCTTTGATTGCGGTCAGGCTATGTGCGAGCCTGTCGATGGGATGCCGCGCATTGACCGTGCCGTGTCCGCTGCCCTTACCGCTTCATATGTCGCGCTAAAAAGCGGCGATAGAGTTTCGCTATTCGGGTTTGACCAACGCCCACAGGTGATGACGCCCTTTGTGGGCGATGCGCGCGCATTCCACCGACTTCAAAGCGCAGCGGCTTCGCTCGACTACACCAGTACAGAGCCCAATTTTACGCTCGCTTTGGCGACACTGACATCGAAACTGCAACGCCGCTCGCTCATTATATTGTTTTCCGATTTTACGGACCCCACAGCAGCCGAACTGATGATTGAAAGCATCGGGCGTTTGGTCAGCAAACACCTCGTGCTGTTTGTCACTATAACAGACAGCGAGTTGGAAGAATTCATCGCTGAGGAACCCTCTGACATCGCCGTGCTGGCGCGCAGCGTCACCGCCGACACATTGGCGCACCAACGCGAGATTGTGTTGCAAAGGCTACGCCGAATGGGCGTTGATGTGGTTGAGGCTCCGTGGGATCAGATCGGCTATCAGCTCATCGACAAGTATTTCATGATCAAAAACAGCGAGGCAATTGGATGAAGGCCCCGATCCTCTCCAACTGGTTCGGTAAAACACAAATCGAAGCGCCAGCCGATATCGAAAGCGCAGCCTTGCGTTCTGACCGGTTTCGGCTCGAACGCGAAGGTGATTGGCGGCGGCTTGAGGATATTCTTAAGCGCATGGAGCGTGGCGGTTTGCGGCGGATCAGCGATGAAGACTTGCTTGCCCTCCCAACGCTTTATCGCACCGCGGCATCCAGCCTTTCTGTGGCGCGTGAGACATCGCTCGATGCCTCAACCTTGCGCTATCTGGAAAGCCTTGTGCAGCGCGCTTGGTTCCAAATGTATGGCCCACGTCAAGGGCTGTTCGGGTGGCTAAAATCCTTCCTGTTCGGCGGGTGGAGCCGGGCCGTGCGCGGCATCTGGCTCGAAATCTGTGTCGCCTTGTTTGTCATGGTCGCGGGCACAGTGGTTGGCTGGCTGCTCGTGGTGCAGGACAAGGAATGGTATTACCGTCTGGTCCCAGGCCAGTTCACCGATACACGCGTGCCCGGAGCAAGCCGCGAAGTGCTTATGGAATCACTCGCCGTGGAGGAAGGCACAGGCGGGCTTTCGGTGTTCGCCGCAAGCCTGTTCAGCAACAATGCCGGCGTCGCCATCCTCGCCTTCGCGCTCGGGTTTGCCTTCGGCATCCCGTCGATGATGCTGCTGGTTTACAATATGGCTGTGCTCGGCGCGATGATGTGGCTGTTCGCTGGCCAAGACCTAGCCGTTGAATTTGCCGCATGGCTTAGCGTGCATGGCACGACTGAATTGTTCGCGATCCTTTTATCGGGTGCAGCGGGCCTTCATATCGGCCGGTCCATGGCATTTCCCGGCAATCGCTCTGTTTTGACGGCGGCGGCGGAAAGCGGCCGCCGCGGCGCCGTTGTCATGGCCGGCGTCGTTCTGATGATGGTGGTCGCAGGCCTGCTTGAGGCTTTCCCTCGTCAACTGGTCGGCGGCGTAGGCAACAGGTTTCTGATAGGCGGCACGATGCTGGCATTATGGCTCGCCTATTTCTTTGCCTACCAACCTAAAGACTTGGAGGACAGCGCATGAGCGCGGCGCTGGCTTCAGGCCAAATAGAAAACAAGCGTCAGCGCACTTTGATCACGCCAGAGGGCATTTCTGTGCCGATCGTCGTCGCATCGCGCGTCGCACGTATTGGCGCGCTGATCCTCGATTTCGTGCTGCTTTATGTCGGTCTCATCATCGTGATCTTGCTCCTCGGCTGGATTGCAGGCGGCCTCTATGATGAAATCACATCAGGCATGGAAAGCAGTGTCAGCGGAGCAGGCGAATTCCTGACTATCGTCTTTATTCTCATCCTGTTTCTTGCTCGCTACGGATATTTCCTAAGCTTTGAGCTTGGTCCGCGCGGGGCAACTCTGGGCAAGCGCGCCGTAGGCATCCGCGTCGCTGCGCGTGACGGCGGGCGATTGACGCCCGAGGCTGTGTTGGCGCGCAATCTTATTCGGGACATAGAGCTGTTTATGCCGCTGATCTTCATCATGGTCGCACCCAGCGGCGATATGGGCAATGCTGGCTATGCCGGGCTGGCATGGACTGCGATCTTCTTGGCATTCCCGTTCTTCAATAAAGACGCGCTTCGCGCGGGCGATGTGATCGCGGGAACATGGGTGGTTGAGGCACCGCGAACCAAGCTGGGTGAGGCGTTGTCGACGCAAGAGGGCGCACGCGGCGCAAGCGGGCTCACCGGTGCTCGCTACGATTTCGGCGATGCAGAGCTTTCAATCTATGGCGAACATGAATTACAGACTTTAGAACGCGTCCTTCGCGATGACAGGGAAGAGGCGATTTCAGCCGTTCATGCCACAATTTGCCGGAAAATCGGTTGGGATCCGGGAGCAGGCGACGAACATGCGTTTCTAGAGGCATTCTACGCTCAACTGCGCGCTCGGCTTGAAGGCGATATGCGCTTTGGGAAACGCAAACAGAACAAGTTTGACGAAGCCTAAAGCTCACTCGCCAGCGAAAATCGCCACTTCATTGACCCCGGCGCTGGTCGCACGGCCGCGATACATCCCTGCCGTATTGAAGCTGTAGAGCGAATAGCCATCAGGCGTCACCAGGATGATCCCGCCATCGCCGCCCAGCTCCTTAACCTCCGACATCACGGCATCAGCCTCTTCTTGAACCTGTTCAGTCGACAGCCGGAATTCAGATGCATGGACGATGTAGGTTGGAAAGCCTTCTGGGCCCTTGGGCACAGTCGCCTGCGCCGCATCAATTTCTTGACGAAAGCGATAGCGCAACCGCGTGCAAATTTCTTGTGCCACTCCAACACGGATGAAGTATTCCCCCCACCCGGTCGCAGAGACAGCGCAGCTGCGATCATCCGCATAAGTGCCTGCGCCAATCATCGGACTGTCCCCGATCCGGCCCCAGCGTTTGCCAGTCATGCCGCCGGTTGATGTTCCTGCGGCAAGGTTGCCGTTCAGATCGAGCGCGACCGCGCCAACGGTTCCGAATTTGTGATCGACATCCAGCGCAGAAAGCTCCCGCGCCTTCATCCGCTCCAAGGCCTCGCGCCGTTTTTCGGTGGCAAACCATTCTGGCGGCGCGGTTTCAAGGGAGTGCGCAGCGGCAAATTCTTCCGCCCCTGCTCCGCTCAAAAAGACATGGCGGCTCTCAGTGCGCACCGCATCTGCGAGCAAAATTGGGTTCTTGATCGATTTTACGCCGGTTACCGCTCCAGCACTGCGATCACGGCCATCCATGATCGAGGCATCAAGCTCATTCTCGCCTTCCCAGGTAAAAACCGCGCCCCGCCCGGCGTTGAAAAGTGGGTTGTCTTCGAGAGGCACAATCGCGGCCTTCACCGCATCCATAGCGCTGCCGCCATCTTTCAAAACGGCAGAACCTGCATCCAGCGCTTCTTGTAAGGCCGCCTCATATTGCTCGCGCAATTCTGGCGTCAGGTTTTCTGGCGTGATCGTGCCTGCCCCGCCGTGGATTGCAAGTGACCAGCGCGGCTCCCATTCATGGGCCGATACGGGATAGGCGGCGACGCTCAGACCTATAAAGGTCACTAGAGCGGCCTGAACGAATGTTTTTCCCTTTTGAATCATGCGAGCAAACATACGCACCTTGCGTGTTTAAGCCAGTGAGAATTCGAAAACCTGCGTGACGAGAGTTTACATCTGCTCCCTTTGCCACGTCTCGTGTTAGCGTGTAGTCCATTGCAATTCTTCTTAGGGGATATTTTATGCAAATGGGTGGATACGAATTCGACAGCGGGCTCGCGATGGAGCTTGCGCAAAAGGCGGCCTACGTCGTCGCTATAATCATCGTTACATGGGTGCTCGCGAAGGCGGCCAAATGGGCGTTTGCCAAGATCGTCGACAAGGTGAGCTTTCTTCAACGCGGAACCAGCAGCGGCGCCTCGGTGGGCGAATCTTTAGGCAAGATTGTTTCACTGTTCATCTGGCTTTTCGGTCTAATGGCCGTGCTCAGTGTTCTTGAACTCGACGCTGTTGCCGGACCGATCAACTCGCTACTTGAAAATGTGGTGGGCTTCATTCCGAACCTGATTGGTGCGGGTCTGATCCTCTTCATCGGCTTGATGATTGCCGGGATTGTTCGCGACATCGCAACAACCGCGATGCAAACGGTGGACCTTGATGCATGGGCGAACAAAGGCGGCGTTGATAACGTCACTGGGAACACCGCAATCAGCAAGACTCTGGGTCTGATCATCTATGTCTTGATCGCAATTCCCGTTGGCATTGCAGCACTGGGCGCTCTGGATGTGACTGCTATTTCCGGTCCTGCAACGGAAATGCTTAGCATGATCCTGACCTCAATTCCGAAGATCATCGTCGCAGCATTGCTGCTTGGTCTTGGCTATTTCATTAGCAAGTTCGTTGTCGGTATCTTGGAAGAGCTGCTCGGCGGGCTTGGTGTTGATCGTTCGTTGGAGGCCACCGGACTGCTGCCTGAAGGCACAACCGCAAGCTCAATTATCGCTCGCATTGTGCAGGTTGCGATCATCCTGTTCTTTGCGATTGCAGCGACCAATCAGCTTGGCTTTGCAAATCTGACTGAGATCTTGAATGAAATCCTGCAGCAAGGCGGCAGCGTCGTGTTTGGCGCGGTAATAATCGGGGCTGGTTTCCTGATTGCCAATCTGCTGGCAAAATTGGTTGGCGGCGCGAGCGAAGGATCATCAGCGGCGACCATCGTTCGCTGGGTCACGATCATTCTGTTCACTGTCATGGGCCTGCAAAAGACCGATCTTGGCGGCATGCTTCCGGGCAATGCACTGCTCGTGATCATTGTTGGCGCATCGGTGGCTGGCGCTCTTGCCTTTGGCCTTGGTGGGCGCGAATGGGCAGCGCGCAAGCTAGAAGAGTGGGATAAGAAGTAAGTCCAACTTTCTCTAACTGACAAAGTGACGGGGCGCGGTGGCAATGCTATCGCGCCCCAATTATTTTTAGCGAAGAGATGAGAAAAGCATGAGTGAATTTGGCGCCAAATCGACCGCAGACGATGTGCTCGCAGGCAGAGATCTGACAGGCAAGACGGTTTTTATAACCGGGGGCAATTCCGGCCTAGGGCTGGAGAGTGGCCGAGCTATGGCGGCCAAAGGTGCGCATGTAATCTTATCTGGCCGTAACCAAGCTAAGCTAGATGAGGCCGCTCAAACCATCATCTCAGATACACCCAGCGCGCAGGTTGAAACTATTGTCTGCGATCTCGGCTCGCTTAACAGCGTGCGCCACTGCGGCGAAGAGGCCCATCAGCGTTTTAAGAAGATCGATATGCTGATCAACAACGCTGGTGTTATGGCTTGCCCAAAAGATCTCACCGAAGATGGGTTTGAGCGTCAGTTTGGTACCAATCACATTGGTCATTTCGCTCTGACGAAACAATTGATGCCTTTGGTTGAGGCTGGCGCAGACAAGCGCATCGTCAATCTCTCAAGCCGGGGTCACCATATCTGCCCTGTCGATCTCGATGATCCTAACTTCCAAAACCGCGACTACAATGAATGGGCTAGCTACGGTCAGTCAAAAACCGCCAACGCGCTTTTTTCCGCCGGGCTGGAGCAGCGCTTCGCTGGTAAGGGCATCCATGCCTATGCAGTGCACCCCGGCGGCATTCAGACAAATCTAAGCCGCCACTTGAGCGAAGATCAATCAGCAGCTCTTATCGAGAGGGTTATGACGTCAGATCCGAATTTTTCATGGAAGTCCATTCCTCAAGGCGCGGCAACGCAGGTTTGGGCCGCTACTGCGCCCGAGTTGGAAGGCAAAGGCGGCGTTTATTGTGAAGATTGTCATGTCGCCGAATTCGACGATACATCGTCAACTGGCGGCGTACGAAGCTATGCATTGGACAAAAGCAACGCAGATCAATTGTGGACGCTAAGCGAGCAGATGATTGGTGAGAGTTTCTCAGCCTAGGCCGGTCAACCAGCCTCTAGAAACTCGCGCACAAGCCGAAACGTATCTTTCGCCTCTGGTGTCGGGGTCACTGCCATGAACACATGCGGTGCGCCCTCGTATTCGTAGAGCTTTGCATCGACGCCCGCATCGCGCAATTTGTGCACAAAGCTGCGGCTATCGACAATGAAAAGATCATGCCGTCCTGTGAAAATGCGGGTCGGTGGCAGCTGTGCAAGCGCCTGCGCCTCGCAATAGAGCGGGCTGCATTCAGGGCTGGCTGGATCGCGGTCACCCGCCCACATCGCACCGCAATTGCGCAATGTTCCGATCTTGAGCATGATATCGTGCGGCTCCACCGCCTGCATCGCCTCATCCGCCATCGTAACGTCGAGCCATGGCGCAAAAAGGACCAACTTACCGGGTTGCGGACCGCCTGCCCTCGCCAACCTCAGCGCGAGGCTCAACGCCATATGCCCGCCCGCACTATCGCCATTGATTACAATTTTTGCAGGATCGTGGCTTTGAGCGATTTTGGCAAAGGCGGCATCGGCAAGCCTATCAGCTTCCGCATAGTGATGTTCGGGCACGGCTTTATAGAGCGAGAAGGTGATGCTAACCTCCGCCTGACGCACCAATTCGGCGCCCAAGGGCCAATGCTCTTTAAACATTGGCAGCACAAAACCACCGCCGTGGAAATACAGCATGTGCCAATCCGCTGGCCCAGATTTCGGATGGAGGGTGACGAGCTTCTGCCCTTCCGCCTCCCAGTGTTCGACACGGAATTGTTGTTCAAACTTCCCCGGCATTTGTGCATCAACCGGCTCCTCGCGATCCGCCATATATGCCACAAAATCTTGCGCCTTGTGAGGGAAGACCGGAGGGCGTTTGCTGATCATCCATTTGACCAGCCGCATGGTCACGCTGGGTTTTGCGCTGCGCAGTTCGATCGGTGTTTCGCTAAGCATGGTTTCTCCCGTCTGGGCGAGAAGACTGGCCGAGCGGCAGGGGAAGTCAAGTTTTTGCAAGCCCTCGGCTAATGCAGCGCGGCGATCAGCCCTTCATTAAGCCAGCGCCCTAGCATTGCGCCCGCTCGCATCGCGGCATCATTGATCGCAGCTTCATCTGCTCCATCGCCAGCCAGCGTCACGCACGCATCGCCATAACTTGTCCCGTCCTGCATTTGGGCGAAGGTCCGTGCCTCTTCGGCCGAAACCATGATGAATGTCGGCCGCTCCCCTTCGCGCCAGACGAGGCAGCCTGCCTCTTCTTGAAGCGCGAAATTTGGCCATTCGGCAGCGTCACTGCCCAGCGCGTTCCAGATTGCGGTGAGATCGTTTCCAATCACCCGACTTGCGGCGCGGGGTTGAAAAACAAGCCGCAACTGCGACCAATCATCATCTCCGAATGCAGCCGTAGCAGCGGTAAATCCAGCGCCGTCTAGTGATGCGGTATCAGGCGCAGTGGCAAGACCCAGCATAGCCCATTCTAGCCATGCAAGTTCTGCGACTTCTGGATTTTCGCCGAAAACATGCGCGCAGCTTTGGTCAAAGCCTGCGCCTGCATCATCAATGGTCCAGCTTGAGGGGGGCTGAGTTATGGCGTGATGGGCAGCCACGCGGGCAAACGGCCCGCCGCCCACATATTTCGCGGTTCGTTCAAATGTGCTCGCAAGCGCATCCATCAAGGCGGAACGATAATTGCCGCGATAGACCTTGATGCCGTCCGCGTGGTTTTCACCCCAGCCATCAGGAAGCGCTGCGGCTTCGTCTAACACCTGATCCATGAAGGCGGTCTGCCGCTGGGCCAACGGGGAATGCGTCATGCGGAGACTTGCTCCCGCGTAGCGCTGGCTAAGCCGCGCGCTCGGTCCAGTTCTTTAAGCAATTCGAGCAGCGGCGGAATCTTGTCATCACGCTCAATCATGGTCGCCACAGGGCTAGGCAGCATAGCCAGCGCCTTGACATAAAGTGCCCAGACTTCATCACACACCTCGCGGTCATGCGTATCGATGATTAAGCTTCGCTCCGCCGTTGCTGGATCATGCCCGGCAAGGTGGATCTGACGCACGCGATCAAGCGGCAAACCGCCAAGGTAGTCATCGGCGGAAAACCCATGATTGCGGCTGCTGACGTAGATGTTGTTCACATCTAGCAGCAGATAGCAGCCCGTCCTCCTCGTCATCTCGGTCAAAAACTCCCATTCAGTCAGCTCATCTTCGGGAAAAGTGAGGTAGCTTGATGGGTTCTCAAACAGCATCGGGCGACCAAGTGCATCTTGCGCGTTATCGATATTGTCGCAAACTACGCCCAGCGCCTCTTGCGTGAGCGGAAGCGGCAGCAAATCATGGCTGTTGTGCGCGCTGGTTCGGGTCCAGCATAAGTGGTCTGACACCCATAGCGGGTCAATCCGTTGTTCGAGTTGCTTCAACTTAGCCAAATAATCCTGATCAAGCCCGCCAGCTGACCCAATTGACATCGACACGCCGTGAATTATGACAGGATGCTTGGCGCGCACTTCCTCTAAGATGCGCATCTGTCGGCCGCCTTCAATCATATAATTTTCGGAAATGATTTCAACGAAGTCGACCGGCACATCATTGTTCAGAAAGTCATCATAATGCGTGCGTCTAAGGCCTAGGCCGAAGCCGTCAAAAGGTGGGATTTTGTTCATGGGATCGGTCATCACCAAGACTCCATAGCAAAATTTGGCAGCCCGGGGCACTTAATGTCCCACACATGGAAGGGGTCCGGGTATGCGTAGAAAAATCACGTCCCGGACTGCCAGGTAATCCTAGCATGAGGACTAGCTCATCCATGTGGACACCATCTGACGAAAACCGTGACACGAGAAGTGTGCGCGAGCCTTCATTATGAGAAGGGTTTCGGCGCGAGAGGTGAATGGGTTACAACCCGCTTGGAGATAAGGATGCATCGGAAAAATTGCACAAGCTGTAACCAAGTAGATAGCCGGTGCGAACTCATGGTCAGTTCCAGCGTCTTGCTGGGCCACTAAGACAACAGGAATTATGGAGAATTATCATGAAAGCTAAGTCAATTGCTACATTCGCTGGCCTCGCAATGACCGCAGGCATCGCAGCCGGCCTTGCTTCCGCGCCAGTTGCTGCGCAAGGTGCAAAAGAAAAATGTTACGGCGTTTCGAAAGCTGGTAAAAATGACTGTGCGGCTGGCCCTGGTACAAGCTGTGCTGGCACCTCGACCCGCGATTACCAAGGCAACGCTTGGACTTATGTGAACAAAGGTTCATGCGTGAAGATCAAAACACCTAAAGGTAATGGATCTTTGAAGCCGGTTAAGCGCTAATAAGCGCTGGCAGTTCTAGGAGGAATGAATGAGCAGCGTAGTATCACTTTATGATCGTTTGGTCGGAATTTTGTCTGGCCGATTTTTTGAAGGGCTCGCGCTGCTCTTCACCCGCATAGGTCTCGCTGGAGTATTCTGGCGGTCCTACAAGACGAAGGTCGAGGAAGGCACGTGGCTTCAAATCAGTGAAGTGCAATACTTCATTTTTGAAAACGAGTTTGCCGGGTTTCCTCTGCCAACGAACCTAGCAGTTCCAATGGCTACCTATGCGGAGTTCCTGTTCCCGATCCTCTTGGTGCTTGGATTGTTTACGCGGTTTGCTGCTCTAGCCTTGATGATCATGGCATTGGCGATCCAAGTGTTCGTCTTCCCGACCTCTGATCACTTCTTTGGTTGGGCGGTTACGATCATTGCTCTGGCACTGGCTCTTATCTCACGCGGTGGCGGATTGTTCTCCGCTGACACCCTGATCGCCAAAGTACGCGGTCAGTAACGGGAGCGGGGGTCTTGATTGCGGACGAAGCTACTATCTCACGCCTGATGGCGGCAGCACAAGACGGCGACAAAGCCGCGTACAATGTGTTGCTGTCAGAGGCAGGCATGTGGTTGGAGAGATACTTTCGAAGGCGGGTTCCGCCTTCCCAACTCGATGATCTCGTGCAGGATGTGTTATTGGCCATCCACAATAAGCGGGACACGTATGACAGGCAGCGGCCGTTTCTGCCCTGGATGGCAGCAATCGCTCGCTATCGTTGGGTCGATCATCTTCGCAAAGTGTACAAGCACGAAAGCAAAGAGATCGAGGACGACGATGCCATCGAAGATAGTGGCGAGGAAGTTACCCTCGCCCGTGTCAGTCTGGAAAGGCTGTTTGGCCACCTGAACGAGAATCAGGCGACCGCAATAGAATTGGTGAAAATTGAAGGTCTCTCAATCCGAGAAGCCTCGCAAAGGACAGGCCAGAGCGAAAGCTTGGTCAAGGTAAATATCCATCGCGGCCTTAAGAAGCTGGCGTCGATGGTCGAGAAAGCTGATTGATATGAATACAAGTCGTGAAAATATGATCGCCGGACTGGCCCAGGAATTGGAACCAGTACGTCCCATCACAACGCGCAGCGGGCTAGCATTGCTCGGATTTGCGACGCTGGTGGCTTTTGGCGTTTCAGTGTTCGTCTATGACTTTTGGTTCGGAATGCTCGAAGGTCAGGCATCTGCCTTCTTCTGGGTCACCAATGGTTTGGTATTGCTGTTAGGCATTGCCAGTGCTTCCGCGCTGGTAGCCGGCGGTTCTCCTCGTATTGGCCAGCGAGAGAACTCTCCCGGTTGGTCAGCGGCGATGGTCGCGATACTGCCAATCGCAGCGATCATCGCGCTGTTTACGGGTGAAGCCAACCACCTCCACGAAGGGTTGAATGATCCTGTTGCTCTTATGTGCAGCCGCGCATCGATTGCAGCCGCAGTCCTAGTTGGCTTTGCCTCTGTGATGTGGCTGCGCCGCAGCGCGCCAGTTGCAATCGAACGGTCTGCCTGGTTGGTCGGCATAGCATCTGGTGCGCTTGGCACTTTTGCATACGGTATCACCTGCCCCCTGGATACGGTTTCGCATCTTGGCCTGTGGCACGTCGCACCGATTGGCATTTCGGCGGTGATCGGACGGTTAGTGGTACCGCCAATGATCCGCTGGTAATAGGCTAAGCACAGACACAATTGAAACGGCGGTCAGCACCAAACTGGCCGCCGTTTTTTGTGCGTCATTGCCCATGTCTCTCAACGTGCCTATATCGCCCTCATGTCTTCAGTAAGGCCTTGGCGCGATATCGCACGGCGACAATGTCGCCAAATTATGGTCGGTGATGTTCCAGTGGGCGGCGATGCGCCGATCACTGTGCAAACCATGACCAATACCCCCACAGAAGACGCAGTGGCGACGATCGACCAGATCCGCCGCTGCGAAGAGGTGGGCTGCGATATCATTCGCGTTTCTTGCCCGACCGAAGAAGCAACTGCAGCCTTTGGTAAGATCACCAAAGCATCGCGCATTCCGATCGTCGCCGATATCCATTTCCACTACAAACGCGCGCTTGAAGCAGCCGATGCTGGCGCAGCGTGCCTTCGTATCAATCCCGGCAATATCGGATCCTCTCAGCGCGTGGCCGAAGTGGTGCGGGCAGCAAAGGCCAATGGCTGCGCGATCCGCATCGGTGTGAACGCAGGCAGCCTCGAAAAAGACCTGCTTGAAAAATATGGTGAGCCCTGCCCAGAGGCGCTGATCGAAAGCGCGCTCGATCATATCAAACTGCTGCAAGATCACGATTTTCACGAGTTTAAGGTCGCTGTAAAAGCCAGCGACGTGTTTCTTGCTGTCGCCGCCTATCATGGGCTGGCTGAGACTGTGGATTGTCCGCTGCACCTCGGCATTACAGAGGCGGGCGGATTGATCGGCGGCACGGTTAAAAGCTCTATCGGTATGGGCTCGCTGCTATGGGCGGGTATCGGCGATACGATCCGCGTCTCGCTGTCGGCGGAGCCGGAGGAGGAGGTCAAAGTCGGCTATGAAATGCTCAAAAGCCTGGGCCTGCGCACACGCGGCGTTCGCGTCGTATCCTGCCCCAGCTGCTCGCGTCAGGGCTTTGATGTGATCCGTACGGTTGAAACGCTGGAGAAACGGCTGGAGCACATCAAAACGCCGATGTCGCTGTCCGTGCTCGGCTGCGTCGTCAATGGTCCCGGCGAAGCGCGCGAGACCGATATTGGCCTCACCGGCGGCGGCAATGGCAAGCATATGGTCTATCTCTCCGGCGTAAAAGCGCATGCGATTGATGATGAGGACACGCTCGAACACATCGTCAGGTTGGTCGAGGAAAAGGCAGCGAAGATTGAGGCTGGGGAAGCCACCGCCTTTGATCCGCACGCAGCCGAGGCGGCTGAGTGATCAAGCAGTTATTTGGGGGATTGGCCGGAGGCCTGCTGGCGACCGGCGGCGTCATGGCGGCAGGCACGCTGTCCGCGTCCGCTTCGCACGACTATCCCGAGGCCAAGGCCTATGACGTTTCGCAAAGCGTAAATGCCGATGTCGATGCCACCTTTGAGCGCGCAGCGGCAAACGGCAAGCTCGTGCTGCTGGTGATGGGCGCAAACTGGTGCCACGACAGCCGCGCGCTCGCCGGGTGGCTTCAAACCGAACGCCTCGCCAAGCTGGTCGATGCGAAATACGAGCTGGTGTTCATCAACGTCGGGATGCCGCAATCGGGCGACGGGCATAATCTAGAGATTGCTCAGCGCTTCGGCGTGGGCGAGCTGCCCGGCACGCCCAATGTGCTGATCGTGACGGCGCAGGGCGAGCTACTTAACGCGGATACAGCGACCACCTGGCGCAACTCCGCAAGCCGCAGCGAAGATGAGATTTATGTGGAGTTGGATGGATATTCGACCCCAGTTTTGAACGCAGCGCCCGAAGCAACGAGCGCTGCCGGCATACTTGGAGCAAATACCGAAAGCGAATAATGAAGGCTTTCTTCACCCAATTCCGCATGTCACTTCGCGACAGTCTGCGTATCTGGTGGCTTGCCCCTATTATTCCTGCGATCAGCGTCATCCCAGAATTTGCGCAGCATATCACTGAAATCGATCTTGGCATGTTCGTGAGCAAGGATGCCGCAAAGGACCTCGCCGATGATCCAACCCGGTGGGCATTCGGCTATGTGAAACTCGCAGGGCTGCTACTGGCGATTTTGGCTAGCATCAGGTTCTGGGCGGCAAGCGAGCAAGGCAATCACTGGTGGGACGTGCGATTGATCGCATGGAACACGCTAGGACTGGCGATCGTGGTCATTGCTCTTACGGCTATACCAGACCTCTTTCTATCGCCTCTCTTGGGTGAAACAGCAGCGCAGATGATGAGCGTCGGGCTTTCAATCATCACCCTGCCATTGCTAATTCTCTTGGTCGCTGGACTTGCCGGAAATCGCCAAATTTCATTGCGTAGTGTGTTTACGAAAGGCTGGATTCCGGCGATCAAGATGATCCTGTTTCTGGCGGTAATTTGGGCACCGCTCCAATGGCTCCACGGGCAAAATCACGAGCTTGCGTTTGGCGCGTCATCTGGAGCTGTCTGGGCTCTCATGATTTTCGACAGCGTGGTCGTTGGAGTGATGGCAACATACGCCGGATCTGCAATTTTCCACGCCTATAAATCCATGTCTCCAGAACAAATCCAAGATGCTGGGCAAGAGACCGCGAGAGCATAATCGCCCGTGCTCCACGTTGTTCATCACGCTGATTACATGGCCCCTCGCCCAGAGCGCGGCACCTTTAAGTTCGACAAATATTACCTTATTATGGAGGCGCTCCGGGATAGCGGCGCGGCGATCACCGAGCACGCGCCTTTGCCGATCCCGCGCGAGTGGCTCGAGGCGGTGCATGACCCGGCCTATGTCGAGGAGGTCTTCACCGCCAGCGTCCCGCGCGAAAAGGAACGCCGCATTGGCTTTTCCGTCACACCGCATATCGCCAGCCGCGTCGCCCACACCAATGGCGGCACATGGCTCGCGGCGAAGCTGGCGATGGAGCATGGCTACGCGGCAAACAGCGCCGCTGGCAGCCACCATGCGCTGGAGAACACCGGCGCGGGGTACTGTGTGTTCAACGACCTTGCCGTCGCCTCCAACCGCTTGATCGCAGAAGGGGACGCGGCGCGCATTTTGATCGTCGATCTCGACGTGCATCAGGGCGATGGCACCGCCAGCCTCACTGCGCTGCGCGATGATATCTTCACTCTGTCGCTGCATGCGGAGAAGAATTTCCCAGTGCGAAAGGCGCGCTCTAATCTCGATGTTCCGCTGCCTGACGGTCTGGATGACGATGGTTATATGGAGGCGCTGACGCTGCATCTACCGCGTATCTTTGCTGAATTCGCGCCCGACTTCGTGTTCTATCAGGCGGGCGTTGACCCGCATGCCGAGGATAAGCTCGGGCGGCTCGCGCTCAGCGATGATGGGTTGCTCGCAAGAGACCGCTTTGTGGTTGGGGAGGCCCGCCAACGCGGCCTACCTATCGCCTCTGCGCTGGGCGGCGGATACGGTAATGATCAGGCGGAGGTTGGCGCTCGTCACGCCCGGTCCATGCTGGCGATGGCCGAAGAAAATGCGCAGGCTTTCTCGCGCCGCGCCGCTCTTTAGAGAGGCTTAATCTCGCGCCGCTAAGCTGCGCGGTGATGGAACGTTTTATTGTCTTTGCGCTTGCCGTCTTCGGCTTTGCCTATCTGGCCGTGCCCTCTGCTGATGAGGGTGCAGCCGAGAGCGAGACGAGCGCGTCCGCATCACGCTTTAGCAGCAATTCTGCGGGGCAGTCGCAATCCAACGCCGCCTGGTCTGCGGGTGAGCATGTGCTTGAGCGAGGGTCAGATGGGCATTTCTACGCCTCCGCCTATGTCGATGGCGCGGATATCCGCATGTTGGTCGATACCGGGGCCAGCGTAATCGCACTGACCGCGGATGATGCGCTGGCCGCTGGCCTGCAATGGGATGAGAGCGAGATCCGCCATATCGGCGCAGGCGCGAGCGGTGCGGTTTACGGCGTTCCCACGCGCCTGAACGAGGTCGAGATTGGCGGCATGATGCGGCGCAATATCCCCGCCGTGATCATCCCAGAAGGGCTGGGCATTTCGCTGCTCGGCCAATCCTACCTCTCCAAGATTGGCACGGTCGAAATCGCCGATAACAAGATGGTTATGAGCGCGCAGTAGCGCGCGCTAAGCCTGCCTCAAAAATAGATATCGATGTAGTCGGTCAGCCGGTCGCACCATTCAAATTCGCGCAGACGCCAATATTTGCGGTTCTGAGTAATGCCGAAACGCCATTGCTTGTTTTGATCACAAAACCGCTCAGCATCCGGCGCGCCAGCAATGGTGATCTCTCCTTCAAACAGGAAATAGTCCGAGCCGATTTCGGAAATATACCCCTCGAGCTTCAGGCCTGAGCCGCCATCGCCATTTTGCCTACCGGTCAGCCACCAGACCCCATTTTCGTCGATCGCAATGAACACGGCTCCGCGCCGGTCCCAGGTGATCCACTGCAGCGTTACGCCCGAATTGCCAAACAACCGCTCCGCCGCGGCCTGATCAATGATCTTGGTCGGCGTGTCGGGAATTTCGGCGGCTTCAACGGTCAGAGTTTCCGGGGCTTCAGCTATATTTTTGCGCACCAGTTTCAATTCTTGCAGAGCTGGCATTTGCGGCCGGGCTGGAAATGTAATGGGTTTGGGCGGACTTGAAGGAGGTTCGGTCACCGGGGCCTCAGCAATGGTTGGCGCTGGCGCTGAGGCGACGTCGCGATCCACTGGAGCGCACGCGCCCAGGGCCAAGCACCCTGAAAACAAGGCAAAAATCGCCCCTCTCCGCATACTCATTCGCTCACTCCCCGCTCGCATGGCCTTGCATGACACAGCAAAAGCCTCCACCCATTCCCCATAGCTCACAGCGCAAGGGATACCAGAGCCATGGCCGACATTGAAACCGATTATCTCGTCATTGGGGCAGGTGCCGTCGGCCTTGCCTTTACCGACACGCTGCTCGATGAAGATCCCGATTGCCACATCACCATTGTCGATAAGCATGCCAAACCAGGCGGACATTGGAACGATGCCTATTCGTTTGTGACTTTGCACCAGCCTTCAGCAACATACGGCGTCAATTCCAAAGAATTGTGCCCAGACCGGGTGGATACGCAGGGCCACAACAAAGGCATGTATCCGCTCGCGAAACATGCGGAAATTCTGGCCTATTACGAGCAGCTTATGAACGATCGCCTGATCCCAAGCGGCCGAGTGACCTATTTGCCGCTTACCGAATACAAGCAAGAGCATAAAGTTCGCGGGATCCTCTCAGGAGAAGAACAGCAGATCACTGTGCGCCGCAAATTCGTCGATGGCACATACTTTCAAACTTCCGTTCCCTCGACCCACAAGCCGAGGTTTGAAATTGCAGGCGGCACGCCTTTCACCATTCCGGGTGAGCTTCCCTCGCTATGGAAAGACGCCGACAGTTTGCCTGACCACTTCGTGATTCTGGGCGCTGGCAAGACAGCGATGGACACCGCCGTATGGTTGTTGGAAGCGGGCGTTTCGGCCAATCGCATCGGCTGGGTGCGTCCGCGTGACAGTTGGATGTTTAATCGCAAATACCTCCAGCCAGCACAGCATCACCTTGACCGGTTAGCAGAGTTTCAAAAAGGCCAGATGCGCGCCGCCGCCACCTCGCAAAGCGGTGATGAGATGTTCGCAAAGCTTGGCGAGCAAGGGCTGATGCTGCGGATTGACCCAGAAACGAAACCAGAGATGTTCCATTTTGCAGTTATTTCTGAAGGCGAGGTTGAGATGCTGCGCGGCATTACAAACGTCTATCGCCAGGGGCGGGTCACCAAAATTGAACCTGGCAAAATGCATTTCGCCGCTGAAACAGTGGAGATGCCGAAGAGAACTTTGTTCATTGATTGCACCGCCAGCGCTGTGCCTTTCGATGCACGAAACAACCACCGGCCGTTTTTCGATGGAGATCGCATAACGCTGCAATTGGCGCAGTCTCCGTTCGTACCATACAGCGCCTCGCTCGCGGCCTTCTTGGAAGCGAACTTTGACACTGATGAGGAAAAGAACGCACTCGTCCCGGTTTCTCCGATGACCGACACGCCCAGCACTTATCCGGCGGCATTCCTAGCCAATCTGCGCAGCACCGGCTTGCTCTCTCAAAGCGCAAAAACCAATGCGTTTAACGCGCGCAGCCGGCTGCACCCGACCGGACCAGCGATTGCGAAATTGATGGCTGAGGGTAGCCCCAAGCTCGCTGCAATGGCTGATATCGGCCAAGTGGTGAAGGAATGCATGCCAGGCATCATGGAATTAGGCATGAAAGCCTATGCCGAGCATAATGCAGCGCCGCAGGGTGGCTCCTAACCTAGAATTCTGCGGCCAACCGGGCAAAGGATGCAAAAATCTGTTCACGGGAACGATAGGCTTGGTGTATTAGTCCTTTTACTATGAAACGGCGTGATCTTCTAAAAACGGGATTGGCGGCAAGCGCAACGCTTGCCCTGCCGGCCCTACCCGCGACGCTCGCAGCGCAGCCGCGCAAAGGCTCTGCTCGCGACCGTAAATTGTTCGATATCGCTAGGCGCGAGCTGGACCGGGCAGGCGCGGCGATCTGGAAGCGCGATATTGTCGGCATTGCGGACTTTGGCGTCCATTCAGCCCAACGCCGGTTCCATTTCGTCAATCTCGACCGCGAAGAAGTGCAAAGCTATCACGTCAGCCACGGCACCGGCTCTGATCCCGAGCATGATGGCTGGCTCAACAATTATTCCAATGTCGAAGGCTCCAACGCGACCAGCCGCGGCGCCTATGTGACTTGGGAATGGTATGTCGGGCGTTACGGCACATCGGTGCGTCTCGGCGGCCTTGACCCAACCAATGATGCGGCTCTGCGCCGCTATATCGTAATGCACCGCGCCAAATACGCTGAGCCCACGCATATTGACCGCTGGGGACGGCTGGGCCGTTCCAATGGCTGCTTTGCACTGGGCGAAGAGCAGTTTCGGATTGCTCTACTAAACCTGTCAGGCGGGCGTTTGCTGTTCGCCGACAGCCTAGGCCTGAATGAGGATGGCAGCATCGCGCAGCGTCCGCAGTATGAACTGCTTCAACCTGCAAGGCCAAACGATACTCAGCGCTACGCGCCGGGGAGCTTTTGATTGGTAAGCTTTAGCCCTTCTTCTGAAGCTCAAGCCGTTGCATCTGCCAGCATCAAGGCAAGCGTGATCGGCACGTTTATCTGCATCGCCTCGTTCACTACGATATCATTGACTGACCAAGCGAATTCGCTTCTGAGCGGATTTTTGGGCTACGTCTCTGTAGTCGCTCTCGTCGCACCGCTCCTCATCGCATTCGGAACCGTGGCAACGGGCATCTGCCTAATGCTGTGTGGTTGGCCTTTGGCGAGGCTCACGCGAAAGTCCCTGGCGTCAGCGGAAGGCATCATCATTGCGATTTCTGGCGCACTTATAGTGAGCGCGGCGATACTCGCTATCTTTGACCGGTCACTTCTGTTTGAACCATTCGCGCATATGGTTCTGCTCGGTTTCGCTGTACCAGCAGCGCTATTCTACAGAGACGATATCCTGACCGAAAGAGTGCTGGACTAGCCTCGCTCAGCCACCCGCAAGCGGGTTGTTCTCAATCACGATAACCTCATCATTGCTCTCATTGGTGCGATTGTCGACGCGCGGCTTGTCCAGGCTCGCCAGCACCGGCTTGTCCCGGCCATAAATGTCCTGGAACGTCGTCATGTCACCATTAATGTCAGACGCCATCGTGAAATAGGTGATGTAAGCAGGCAGCTCACGCTTGTTCTTCACCTTGGTGTATTTGCCCGAGGTGGAAATTTTAACTGCCTCTTCCTTGGTCGCGCCCTTGCCAAGAATTGTGACGAGCATCGCGACCTCAAGCGCATTTTCTGTGCGAATACAGCCATGGCTGAGCGCGCGATTGGCGTTATTGAACAGGTGACGCGAAGGCGTATCGTGGAAAAAGATCGCATGCCGGTTCGGCATTTCGAGTTTCATCCGGCCCAGCGAATTGCCCGGCCCGGGCTGCTGAACCACGGTGACCCAGCCATTTGCGCCCTTGGTTGCTTTGTAGCCATTGCGGCGCGCCCATGCAGGGTTGTTCAGCACTTTCGCGCCTAGCCCTTCGCCCTTCACAATAGACTGCGGAACCGTCCACGTCGGGTTGAACACCACGCCTTCTACCATTTCCGCCAATTGCGGTGTGGCGGTCCGCCCCGGCTTGCCCACAACAGTGCGGTAGGTTTTGATGATCTTATCATTCACAGTAAGACGCAGCTGATATTCCGGCACATTGGTGATAAGATACATGGTCCCCAGATCCCGCTCCAACCACCGCCAGCGATCCATATTGGCGCGGATCAGCTTGCGCTTTGCCGGTTCGCTCGCCGGCGTTTTTGCAAGCTCTTCTTTTAGCCGGCCATAGTCAGGATGTGTCGGCGTAAGTGTCGACAAGATCTCTGCGATGTTGCCCGATACTACCGCCTTTTCCAGCAGATCAGCTGTGCGATATTTTTCGCGGTCGTTGTCGACGACGAACCACTGCGTGCGTGCGTCCATTGGCGTGCGGCCATCGCGCATGTCCTCTACCAGCCAGCGGAAATTCTTAGACGCCAGCGTATTGAGTTCAATTGAGGGGCCAGAAGCGAGAGAAGTCTTGAGCGCTTGCAAGTCATAATCAGCCGGGTCCAGCCCTTCCGCTGCGATCCCTTCGATCACAGCAATCAGCGACTGGACATTGTCCGTGCTCCATGCGTGCACATTTGGCTTCAACTCAGCCTCAAGATCGCCTTGCACAACAGGCGTTGATACCGCCTCAGGAAAAGCATCGTCAAAGCTTTGCGCATCTTCAGAGGTTTGCTCGGCAGGCAACAGATTGTCCGGCTCGGCTTGCTGGGCAACAGCAACTCCAGTTGCCATTGCCGACAAAGCGGCGCCCACGGCGATTCTGCTTACGAATGTGCGCATCATATACTCTTCAATCCCTTTTCGCTCCGCAAATGGGCGGTGCGTTGCCCCACTATAAAACTTCAATGGGGAGGGTTTCAACCAAAACGGCTTACAATTGGCTGAATTGTGCGCGTCAGGGCGTTAGTGAAGGGGATAAAATTGAAGTGACGCGGTGCGCGTCGCGCCTTAAACGCATGCGAATGTCATCTTCTCATCGCCTTATGCCATATTTGGCCGCTTTTGCGGGCGTCGGGCTATTGTCCTTTATGGATGCGTTCATGAAGGGGGCTGCGCTGGAAGCAGGCGCATATTCCGCGACATTGCTCCGCGCGCTTATTGGAGCGGCAATGATCGGGCCATTCTGGCTCGCTCAAGGGGTTGGCTGGCCGGAACGTAAAGTTTTAAAATTGCACCTGGAACGAGGGATTATCTCAGCTTTCATGGCGTTAAGCTTCTTTTACGCGCTTACGAAAATGCCGCTCGCTGAAGCGATTGCTATCAGCTTTATCTCCCCGTTGATCGCGCTGTATTTCGCCCGGGTTCTGTTGGGAGAAGAAATCCGACCTCAAGCGATTTACGCCAGCATCTTGGGCTTTATCGGCACAATAGTGATTGTTAGCGGGCAAATGGGCCGAGAGGATATGGACCAGGATCTGACTCTAGGCCTCATCTCGCTGATGTTCTCAGCTTTTCTATACGCCTATAATTTCGTCGTAATTCGCAAGCAATCGCAGCTCGCTGGACCGGTGGAGGTAGCCACATTCCATAGCGGCGTTGGCGGGTTGGTCCTATTGTTGTTCGCGCCGCTCTTTTGGGTGACGCCCGATGTTGGCGCGGTCGGGTATATTTCCGTCGCCAGCGCGCTGACCGTAACCGGGGCGATGGCGATCGCTTGGGCCTATGCGCGAGCAGAAGCTCAAGCCTTGGTTCCAATCGAGTATTCCGGGTTTCTATGGGCGAGCGTACTGGGCTGGCTATTTTTTCGCGAAACCGTGACCGTTGTTACGATTGCTGGCACCAGCCTTATCGTGTTGGGCTGCTGGATCGCAACCCGCAAAGCGCAGCCGGTGCCATTGGGTGCCAACACAAAAGAGACGTCCTAACGCCGTCCGGTCAGTTAACTGCCCTGCACCTCGTATGGCCGCTGGCTAAGCTGTTGCTGATTACCGTAGCGTCCATTGGTCTTGTCGAGGAAGAACGCCATGATCTCTGTCCGGGTCATGCCGTCAAGCCGGTGGCCCGACCATTCGATCCAGCGGTTCCACGCTGTCGCCGAGCCATAGCCGACATTATAGGGCTCACCAATCGGCGCACCGCCCAGTAGATAACGTCGCTGCACCGTCCGGACCACTTCAGAATCGGGCCGGCCGCGGTAGATGAGATTGAGCGAAACCCACTTGGAATCTTCATAGAATGTGCTCATGTTGCAGATCCCATATTTTTTGGGATTGGTGAACGTATTCGGCACATAGCTGCGGCGATCGCGGTCTTTACAACCATGATAATATCCCAGCGCGCCAAAGACCCGCGCGAAATACTGCCGCTCACTTTTGTTCATACCGGTGACCATGCGTGCCAGGCTGTTATGGGCCTCGGCGGCTGATTTGGCTGAAAAGCGTGTGCCATCGTCGGGAGTGTTGAAAGTGGGCAATACGTAAGCGCCATCAGCCGTTTTGTCGGCGCGCGGCCCCACCGCACTGCCGATGAGACCGACTGTTTCATCCATGACAGTGGTGCAGCCAGTCGCTGCGATCAACACCGTTCCTAAAACAAGCGATCGAAAAACTCGTGTCATTTTCATATCTCCCCACACCATAGCCACCGTGCCCTAAGCCTCTTATGGAGAATGTAAATTTAACGCAATCGCGCCTTCGATGGATGCCGATGCGCGTTGGGGAGCGATTGCAGAGCACGAAAAAGGACCGGACCAGCCCATTAGCTGATCCGGCCGCCCCCATTTTACTACCAGCAGTGACTTCTTCGATCTCTTGCCAGCTGCGACCCGCAGGGCATTGGTAACGCCTTAGCGCACCAACTCTGCCGGATCAGCGGGAGAAGCGTTTGCCCTTTCCCCCGAAAGAGCGAACGCAGCCCCGAAGCACGCGACGACAACCATGACTGCGGCGAAAATTCCGGCTCGCAGACTTTGGATATTTGCAGGACCCGACTGTATTTGATCTCTCATTTTTGTGCCCCCGGCTTGTTCAAACACTCTTGCCGGGCGAAGTGATTTTTGGAAAGTTAACCATTGTAAAATCGCAAGTGGCCACACCGCTCTTGACCTTGCTGCAAAGGTCAAGCAGGTGATCACGTAGACATTTCTTCAGTGCGCACGCCGCCTGAAACACACCACAGACAAGGATGGAACGCCTCGATGACACAGGTCGGCAAGGACACGCTCGTAACTCGCTCAACACTTAATGTAGGCAATCAAGAATACGCCTATTACTCGCTTGATAAGGCGGCTGAACAATTGGGCGATATTTCGAAGCTGCCGATTTCGTTGAAAGTGCTGCTCGAAAACATGCTGCGGTTTGAAGACGATGGCTTCACCGTTGGCCGTGATCACGCTCAGGCGATTGTCGATTGGCAGAATAACCCGGTTACCGGCAGCGAGATTCAATACCGCCCTGCCCGCGTGCTGCTCCAGGATTTCACCGGCGTCCCGTGCGTTGTCGACCTTGCGGCGATGCGCGACGCAATCAAGGAACTGGGCGGCGACACGGATAAGATCAATCCGCAGGTCCCCGTCAACCTCGTGATTGATCACTCTGTCATGGTCGATGAATTCGGCCACCCCAAAGCGATGGAAGCCAACATGGCGCTCGAATATGAGCGTAATGCAGAGCGTTACGACTTCCTCAAATGGGGCTCAAAAAGCTTTGAAAATTTTTCTGCCGTCCCTCCCGGCACGGGCATCTGCCACCAAGTAAACCTTGAGCATATCGCCCAAGGCGTGTGGTCGAGCAAAGACCCTAGCGGCGAGATGGTTGCCTATCCTGATACCTGCGTTGGCACAGACAGTCACACCACAATGATCAACGGTCTGGGTGTGCTCGGCTGGGGCGTTGGCGGCATCGAAGCGGAAGCCGCAATGCTCGGCCAGCCGATCTCTATGCTGATCCCCAAGGTCGTCGGCTTCAAGTTGGAAGGCGCGATGGCCGAGGGCATCACCGCGACTGACCTTGTGCTGACATGCGTGCAAATGCTGCGCGAAGTTGGCGTGGTTGGCAGCTTTGTCGAATTTTACGGGCCCGGCGTCGCCAACCTGACCCTCGCCGACCGTGCGACCATCGCCAATATGGCGCCGGAATATGGCGCGACCTGCGGCTTCTTCGGCATCGACGATAAAACGCTTGACTACATGCGCCTGACGGGCCGCAGCGAAGACAACATCGCTTTGGTTGAAGCATACTCCAAAGCACAGGGCATGTGGTTCGATCCGGCAAATGAGCCTGTCTTCTCAAACACGCTCTCGCTCGACATGGCATCGGTCGTCCCGAGCCTTGCCGGGCCAAAGCGTCCGCAGGATAAGGTCGCCCTTCCCGATGTTGATGAGCTGTTCAACGGCGACCTCAAGACAACTTATAAGAAAAACGCACCCGTTCGCGTCGATGTTGAAGACACCGCGCACGATATTGGCGATGGCGACGTTGTCATCGCTGCGATCACCAGCTGCACCAACACATCCAACCCGGATGTGCTGATCGCCGCTGGCCTTGTCGCTAAGAAAGCGATTGAGCGCGGTATGCTGCCCAAGCCTTGGGTGAAGACATCGCTCGCACCGGGCAGCCAAGTCGTGACCGACTATCTGGTCAAATCCGGCCTGCAGGATGATCTCGATGCGATTGGATTCGACCTTGTCGGCTATGGCTGCACCACCTGCATCGGCAATAGCGGCCCACTCGCCCCGCCGATCAGCAAAGCGATCAACGGCAACGATATTGTCGCCGCATCGGTCCTGTCGGGCAACCGCAACTTCGAAGGCCGCGTTTCGCAAGATGTTCGCGCCAACTTCCTCGCATCGCCGCCGCTCGTGGTGGCCTATGCGCTCAAAGGCACCGTCACCGAAGACATTACCACCACCCCGCTTGGCCAAGACAAAGACGGCAACGACGTAATGCTGGCCGATCTTTGGCCAAGCAATGCTGAGATCGCTGAGCACCGCGCGGCCAACATTGACCGTTCCATGTTCGAAAACCGCTATGCCAATGTCTACGACGGTGATGAGCACTGGCAGGCGATCACGGTAGAGCCGTCAGACACCTATCAGTGGCGCGCCGGGTCCACCTACATCGCCAATCCGCCATACTTCGACGGCATGGAAATGACCCCGGCGGCGATTGAGGACATTGTCGATGCGAAACCGCTCGCGATCCTCGGCGATAGCGTCACCACCGACCACATTTCGCCCGCTGGCGCGATCAAGGAGGACAGCCCAGCTGGCTCCTACTTGAACAGCAATCAGGTCGCGAAGAAGGACTTCAACTCTTATGGCTCACGCCGCGGCAATCACGATGTGATGATGCGCGGCACCTTCGCCAACATCCGCATCAAGAACGAAATGGTCCCCGGCGTCGAAGGCGGCGAAACCACCTATGCTGGCGAGCAGATGCCAATTTATGATGCAGCCATGAAGCATAAGGCCGATGGCACGCCGCTGATCGTGGTGGGCGGCAAGGAATATGGCACAGGCTCATCACGCGATTGGGCGGCCAAGGGCACGATCCTGCTGGGTGTGCGCGCTGTGATCGTTGAGAGCTTTGAGCGTATTCACCGCTCCAACCTTGTCGGCATGGGCGTGCTGCCGCTACAATTCAAAGACGGCGATACGCGCGAAACGCTTAGCCTTGGTTCAGACGATACATTCAGCCTGCGCGGGCTTGACGATCTGACACCGGGCCAAGACATCACAGTGGATGTGACACGGCCTGATGGCACGACCTTTAGCTTCACCGCGCTGTGCCGGATCGATACCGCAAACGAGATGGAATATTACCGCAATGGCGGCATCCTCCATTACGTGCTGCGCAAGCTGGCAACTTAAAATGGCTAGGCAGGCTCGCACCAAATTGATTTCGGTTATTGCTGCGAGCCTGTGCCTGACTGCTTGCGCCGCTGAGGGCGCGGTTCAAGAGATCGTTAAGGATGAGATCAACGAATCCGCTGGCTCAGAGGCTTTGGCACCAGAAGTCCAAAACCTGACCGTGGATCAACTCAAAGCGAAAATTGCAGACGGTAATATCCGTCTGATCGATGTGCGCCGCGATGACGAAGTTGCGCAAGGGATGATACCGGGCGCAGAGCACATTGCACTGGATGACTTTGACCCGGCAGCTCTCGACCTTAGCGATGGCCGTGAAGTTGTGCTTTACTGCCGATCTGGCAGGCGTTCGGGAATTGCGGGCGAGAAGTTAGCGGCACACATTAGAGAACCAGTCCAGCACCTCGCGGGCGGCATCACCGCTTGGCGGGAAGCGAATTCGACAGAATAGCGCGTCAGATCGACCGGCTACGACACTTTGCTGGCCATTTAGTTACAAGCGATTATCCAGGTAGGGCGAATCAAAGTTCGCGCAGACCTATGCGAAGGGGATTTTAAAATGACTGAACTCAATGGAATTCTCGCCGGGCTATTGCTGGCTTTGCAAGCACAGCCAGCAACAGAAACCAATGATTCTCCAGAAGAACAGCCAGCCCCAGTAACTCAGGCAGCAGCAGCCGTAGAGCCCGAAGTGGATGAGGATGACAAGATAATCTGTCGGAAAACGGCGGTCATTGGCTCACGCTTCAAGAAACGGGTTTGCGCGACCAAGCACGAATGGGAAACCCTCCGCAAGCGCAGCAGAGACAACGCTGACGAAATGCAGCGCAAAGGCAAAGGTCTAAGCCCCAACGGCGGGTGAGCAACGGGCAAGCGACGTTCATAAGCGTGCAATGCCGTAAGGGGCATACATCTCTCAGGATAGAGGGAGAGCAATATGCGTCTCAGATTTTTCGCATTGTCGGCAATGGTTTTGGCCGCAAGCGCTCAAGCTAACACAGCTGAAACTTCCATTTCGACACAAGCGCAAGAGCCGCAGATCGACTATCCAGCTTTCGCAGATTTGACAGTCGAAGTGATGGCAATGCGAGAGGAGCGTTTGCTCGTAAAAGAGGATTTCCTTCGTCAAATCGAAGCAGACGGAGCTTTGTTGCTCGACACACGGTCAGCCGCTGCATTCGCTGCCGGTCACATTGAAGGTGCGGTCAATCTGCCATTTTCCGATTTTACTGACGTAAAGCTAGCTGCAGTTATAGGCAAAGATCCAGACCGCGCGATCTACATCTATTGCAACAACAATTTCAGTGATGATGCCTTTCCAATTGCGCTCAAAGCGGCACCGCTCGCGCTCAACATCCCGACGTTCATCAACCTAGTTGGTTATGGCTACGAAAATGTTTGGGAACTCGATGGGGTGATGTCTGTGGCCGAAGTGAACTGGACGGGTGAGCCCTTTACGATTGCGTTGCAACCCGCCACCTGAGGCGCTTTCCATCCGACCAACGAAAAAGGGCGGCCCAATTTAGGACCGCCCCTTTCACCAGGAACTTTTATTTTGTGCGTGGGCTTATTTGCCGCGCTTGAACCGGAATTTTTTACGTCCGAGAATAGCTGCTGCTGCAAGGCCGAAGAGCACAGTCATTGGCGGCGCTGGCACTTCTGTACCGCTGCTGGTCCCGCCATTGGAGCCCCCCGAAGAACTCGACGAAGATGAAGAGCTCGACGAACTGCTGCTCGAAGAAGAGCCAGAGGAGCTGCCCGACGACGAACCAGAGCTAGAGCCGCCCGAACTACCTGAGCTCGATGAGCTGCTGCTAGAAGACGAAGATGACGAGCTGCTAGTGCTGCTGGTCATGTCGCCCGAGGTGCTGCCGCCACTGGTCGACATTCCGCTGGTGGTCGAACCAGTGGAGCCGCCCGATGATGAGGACGAAGAGCTAGACGATGAGCTCCCGCTCGAAGACGAGGAGCCGGAACTAGCACCACCTGACGTGTTGCCACCCGATGTATTCCCGCCCGACGTGTTGCCGCCAGAAGATGACGAACTGCTCGACGAAGAAGAGCTTGATGAGCTGCTGCTGGATGAAGAGCCTCCACCCGATGTGTTGCCACCTGAGGTATTTCCACCTGACGACGAGCCGCTCGATGAAGACGATGAGCTGGAAGATCCACTCGATGACGAAGAGCCACTCGAACCACCTGAGGTGTTACCGCTAGAGGTCATTCCGCCTGAAGTGTTACCGCTAGAGGTCATTCCGCCTGAGGTGTTACCGCTAGAGGTCATTCCACCCGAGGTGTTACCGCTAGAGGTCATTCCACCCGAGGTGTTGCCGCTAGAGGTCATTCCACCCGAGGTGTTGCCGCTAGAGGTCATTCCGCCTGAAGTGTTGCCGCCCGATGTGTTACCACCGGAGGACGACGAACTGCTCGATGACGAGGATGATGAGCTCGATGAACTAGACGAACTCGAAGACGACGAGCTGGAAACGTTGCCCGAAGAACTCGACACGTTACCAGACGAGCTGGAGACGTTGCCCGAAGAGCTAGAAACATTACCCGAAGAGCTAGAAACATTCCCTGATGAGGTACTTACCCCGCCGGTAGAACTGCTAACCGCGCCGGTCGAGCTTGAAACGTCACCCGAAGAGCTAACCGCGCCGGTCGAACTTGAAACATCACCCGAAGAGCTAACCGCGCCAGTTGAGCTGGAAATTGCGCCTGTTGAACTGCTGATCTCACCGCTTGAGCTGGTTGAAGTCACTACGCCTGAAGACGAAGTGGTCGAAGTTGAATTATCGATGTCGATGATAATGTCGCCCGACGACGAAACGCCGTCGCTCGTTGAACCACCGCCCGTTGTCGTAGTGCTGACAACAGAAACATCGCCACTTGAAGAGCCGCCGCCCCCGAAGAAGCCGCCAACTAGGCCGCCCCCAAAGCCGCCGCCAAAGCCGCCGCTTCCTCCTATGACTACCGGGCCTGAACCACCGCCGCCGCCGCGGATAGGTGGCAAAGGTGGTAGAGGGGCTGGCGCATAGGCAACTTGAGCGATGGGCGGACACTCAGCTGGATCAAAATAGGTTTGGACGACGCGGCCAGCGCCATTGCTGGCGATGGCTCCTGCTCCAGCACCTGCAACCGCTCCAGGCTGTACTGGCTGGCATTCAATCGTGCGTTCAACGATCCGGCGACGACGCTGCTCAGGCTCTGGCAACTGACGCGTACGGGTCTTTACCAATTGCGGCTCACCTTTGATCAGGCGCGGCGCCTCCACCAGCTTGCCATCGTCGGCAGTGGTGAATTGCGGATCGTCGGTGTTCATATCTTCCGCAACACGCACCGCTCCACCTTGAAGGATGGCGAGGCCGGCTGCTGTGGCGGCTAACTTAGCTGTGGCAAGTTTGATCGACATGAGGTGTGAACCTTAAATTTGCTTTTGGCGGTGTGAGAGCGGCCCATCCGCCCTTTCACCAAATCCAACCCTCTCATGATGCGGTGCCGGCTATTCGAGCAATGCGATTAACCATGAAATGCAGCAGCTAACGCTCGAAAATGGCGGAAATACGTGTCTTTTCGTAGGGGCTGTCCCGTTTTGATACCGAATGGTCAGCCGAAGTAAGCCGGACAGTTAGTCTCTGTGGCCAAAGGCACAGTCAGCTTTCGGGATCAAACATGCTGGATTGGGTCGATTCGCCGCCGCTTGGTTTGGGCGGTGTCATCTCAAGATGTTCCCACCCGCCATCATTCAGCACACGCCCGCGTGCGGTGCGTGCGAGCAAGCCCAATTGGATGAGGTAGGGCTCAACGACATCTTCCACCGTATCGCGCGGCTCTGCGAGACCAGCCGCCAAGGTCTCCACGCCGACCGGACCGCCCTTGTAAGTGGTTGCGATCATAGTGAGATAGCGCCGGTCCATGCTGTCCAAGCCCAGCCGGTCAATCTCAAGCCGGGTCAGCGCATCGTCTGCGCCAGCGCGCGTAACGGTGGCCTCGCCCGCGACATGGGCAAAGTCGCGTACGCGCCGCAGCAGCCTGCCAGCGACCCTTGGCGTCCCGCGTGAACGGCGCGCAATCTCTCGCGCGCCATCGGCATGAATATCGAGGCCGAGCAGCCGTGCGCCGCGCGTGACCACAAGATCCAGTTCATCATGCGTGTAGAAGTTCAGCCGTACCGGAATGCCGAACCGGTCGCGCAGCGGCGTCGTTAGCAGGCCCTGGCGCGTGGTCGCGCCGATCAAAGTAAACGGCGGCAGGTCGATCCGCACGCTGCGCGCCGATGGCCCCTCGCCGATGATGATGTCGAGCGCGCGGTCCTCCATCGCGGGATAGAGCACCTCCTCGACAACCGGATTAAGCCGGTGAATTTCATCAATGAACAGCACGTCATGCGGTTCAAGATTGGTGAGCAACGCGGCAAGATCGCCCGCCTTGGCGATAACCGGGCCGCTGGTGGCGCGGAAGCCCACGCCCAGCTCATTGGCGACGATCTGCGCGAGCGTGGTTTTGCCGAGGCCGGGCGGGCCAAAGAACAGCGTGTGGTCCATCGCCTCGCCGCGCGACTTGGCGCTTTTGATGAAGACGCGGAGGTTATCGCGCGCGGCCTCTTGTCCGATGAACTCGGCGAGGGACTTGGGCCGAAGCGCCTGGTCCGGATCATCCGGTTGGCGATCTGGCGAATGGATGGGTTGATCTTCAGGCGAGGTCATTGGGCGCCTTCAATCAGAATCCCGCAACCTACTGTGAAGACCACTAATGTTATAAGCAGGCAAAAAATGGCAAACCCACCCAGTGTACTAGGTCTGTTTTGTTCGCTCGTATCTAGATCGCGAGATAGTTCGAGATCACCCGATGCTTGAAATGTTCGGAGCGCAACCGCATGCTTGTGGTGAGAAATACCAATACGGTTGAATGTAACAGCAAGAACGCCTGCCATCATCACACTAACAATAGTGCCTCCCAGAAACCAAACCCCAGCCCAGATTTGTGACAATTGATCGATCTCATCTGCGCTCAGCGTTGCTACCAGCCCACCGGCATTCAAAGTCAAACAGGTGGTCGCACACCAACGAATCAACACGCTCCATTGCTCCTGAAAGAGATTGCCCTGCCGTTCTGCTGCGTCAGCAACAAGGCCGCATCGCACCTTCAGCTGCTCAATCTCCTTTTCCATCACCCAGCCGCCTTTTTCAGCGCCAAGCGGATCAGATCGCCTTCGCTGGCGCCCTCGCCCAATTCGGCCTGAGCGCGCGCAACGGCCTGCGCAGCCACGGCGGGTTTGAAGCCCAAATTCTCCAGAGCTGAAGCCGCATCCGCGCTTGCGCCGCCTGCAGGAGAAACGGCGCCAACCGAAACCCCGGCCATACCGCCGCCGGGCAGCGCGCCAGCCTTATCCTTAAGCTCGTTGACGATCCGTCCGGCGAGCTTTGGTCCCACACCATTGGCGCGCGCGACCGTCGCCGCATCACCGCCCGCGCAGGCATCGCGCACCTCGCCGGTCGACAGAGCGGACAAGATCGCCAATGCCACTTTGCTGCCCACACCCTGAACCGTAGTGAGCAGGCGGAACCAGTCGCGCTCGGCGCTTTCGGCAAAGCCGAGCAGGCGCATATCGTTCTCGCTCACCTGCAAATCGGTGTGGACGGTACATGCCTCGCCCACTTCGCCAAGCGCGGCCAATGTCTTGGTCGAGCAATGGACAAGATAGCCGACGCCCTGAACATCGACGATGGCCCAATCCTCGCCCGTCTCATCGAGGCGCCCAGATAACTTCGCAATCATGCTTTGTTCTTGGAGGAAACTCGCAAAGGACGCCAGAGAATATGGACAGTTGCCCACTCTTGCGACATGAGACCGAGGATGAGCTGGAACACATTCGGACGCGCGCTGCGCTTTACCACTTGGGGCGAGAGCCACGGACCGGCACTGGGCGTAGTGCTGGATGGCTGTCCGCCGGGCATTGCATTAAGCGAGGCTGACATTCAGCCGTTTATGGATGCCCGCAAGCCGGGCACAAGCAAGTTTACCACCCAGCGCAAGGAAGCGGACGAGGTGCGCATCCTCTCTGGCGTTTTTGAAGGTAAAACAACCGGTACTCCGATCAGTATGATGATCGAAAACACCGATCAGCGCTCCAAAGATTATAGCGAAATCGCCAAAAGCTATCGTCCCGGTCACGCCGACTACACCTATGATGCGAAATACGGCATTCGCGACTATCGTGGCGGCGGGCGCTCGAGCGCCCGCGAAACGGCAGCACGGGTGGCAGCGGGCGCGGTCGCGCGGCTGATCATTCCGGAAGTAACGATTACCGGCTTTGTCTGCGAACTCGGCGGCGATGGGATTGATTATGGTGCGGTTGATTATAAGCAGATCAACCAGAACCCCTTCTGGTGTCCCGACAGTGTAGCCGCCAAACGCTGGGAAGAAATGGTCGATAGTGCCCGCAAGAATGGCTCTTCGCTGGGTGCTGTCGTCGAATGCGTGGCGGAAGGCGTGCCTGCAGGATGGGGCGCGCCGGTCTATGCCAAACTCGATAGCGATCTGGCCGCCGCGATGATGACCATCAATGCCACCAAAGGCGTTGAGATTGGCGACGGATTTGCAGCCGCACGCCTGACAGGGGAGCAAAACGCCGACGCGATGAGCCCGGGTGCGGACGGCAATCCGGCCTATGCCAGCAATCATGCAGGCGGCACGGCAGGCGGCATTTCAACCGGGCAACCAGTGGTGTGCCGAACTGCCTTCAAACCAACCAGCTCAATTCTTACACCTGTGGCTTCGATCAATTCCGATGGTGAAGCAACGCAGGTGCGAACCAAAGGACGGCATGACCCTTGCGTCGGCATTCGCGGTACCCCTGTGGTGGAAGCGATGATGGCCTTGGTCCTGGCGGATCATAAGTTGCTGCATAAGGCGCAGTGCGAGTAAAATGGAAATCCATTATGAAGCAACTGATCTATCGCTCGCAACCATTTGGCTTCGATCAGGCAATGCTGGCTGGCATCCTGATGCAAGCACGGCGAAATAATCCTGCCAACGACATCACTGGCGCACTTATTTGCCGCCGCGATATGTATATTCAGCTGATTGAAGGGCCTGAGGGTTCCATTGATGCTTTGTTTAAGGACATAAGCGTCGATGATCGCCATGCGAATGTGCAGTTGATGCTATCTGGAGAAACGGAGGAGCGTATGTTCCCGGATTGGGCCATGCTTGACGATACAATGCCATCCATGACTTTCTCTCAGAAAGAAGTAGAGGGAGGAAGTGTCGCAGCTGCGACTCCAGAAGCGCTGAGAAAGATTTTTGAACGGATCGCCATTAAGGCTCGCGAAACCGGATAGGGTGTTAACCAATGCCATTCCGAAGCGTACCGTGATCAGCCCGTCAGCAAGTCAGTGTATCCACCACAGAGCGTAACGCTTCGGACATCACCGATTGCCACAGGACTCTTCGCTTGATAGCAAGAGCATCCATCAAAACTCACCGTTGAAACAAGCAGGTACACACATCCGCTCTTCCTTCACTACGCCGGCCGATGATCGCGCCGAACAGTCCGCCGAAACCGGTATTGATACGTCCTCTGAACTCGGCCAGATCGAAGATAGCGCTGCGTTCGACCCGCGCGCACTTGCCCGCGATCTCGCCGCGTTTCGCACACCGCGCGCATCGCGCAGCATTTGGGAGATCGCCGCCACCTTTGTGCCGTTTGCAATTTTGCTGGGCATCATGCTGTTCGCAGTGGCGGCCCAGCATTACATTGCATTTGCGCTGACCCCGCTTGCGGGAATGCTGCTGCTTAGACTGTTTATTATCCAGCATGATTGCGGGCACGGATCATTCTTCAAGAGTAAAAAGGTGAATACTTGGCTGGGCCGATCAATCGGTGTGCTCACATTGACACCCTATGATTGCTGGCGCCGCAGCCATGAATTGCACCATGCAAGCACCGGCAATCTTGATGCGCGCGGATTTGGCGATGTCGATACGCTGACAGTTCGGGAATATCATGAGAAGAGCTGGTTCGGGCGACTTGGCTATCGTTTGTACCGTCACCCGCTTGTGCTGATGGGCATTGGCCCCGCCTATCTTTTCTTGGTACGCCACCGGCTTCCCATTGGCTTGATGAAGTCGGGCTCGATTTATTGGATCAGCGCGCTTGCCACCAATGCAGTCACAGCGGGTTTGCTGATTACTCTTGGCCTGGTTTTCGGGGCCTATGTGACAGCAGTCGTGTTTCTGCCCGTGCTGCTGACCGCTGCGTCAGTTGGCGTCTGGCTTTTCTACGTCCAGCACCAGTTTGAAGATACATACTGGGATAATCGAGACAACTGGTCGTATCACGAATCCGCGATTGGCGGCAGTTCATACCTGCATCTGCCAGCGGTGATGAACTGGTTCACTGGCAATATCTCAATCCATCACATCCATCATTTGGTCAGCCGTATCCCATTCTATCGGCTTCCTGCTGCGCTGCGGGCGCATCCTGAATTGGCAGAGATCAACCGGGTCAGCCCGCGTCAGGCGATAAGCACGATGTGGCTCACCCTATGGGATGAGGATAGCCGAAAACTAGTCAGTTTCCGCGAGGCCAAACGCCTTTCGACTTAGGTTTTGCTGCACCGCAATGCACTTGGGGACCATTCCGATAAGTTCCCGTTCTAATCATAGAAAATTTCGATCTTCGCAATCGCACAATTTCACTTTTGTGCAGCGCAGCGATGTCTATTTGCGCATCGTTAGTCTCGTACAAACGGAACCAACCATCAAAGGGGTATTACCAATGGGCATTATCGGCTCAAACATCAAACCATTCACCGCCACTGCATTCAAAGCTGGCGAAGATTTCTACGAAGTCACCGACGAGGACGTGAAGGGCAAGTGGGCAATCTTCTTCTTCTATCCTGCCGACTTCACCTTTGTATGCCCGACTGAGCTCGAAGACCTCGGCGAGAAGTACACCATGCTGCAAGACATGGGCGTCGAAGTGTACGGCGTCAGCACCGACACGCACTTCAGCCACAAGGCATGGCACGACACTTCCGACAAGATCGGCAAGCTGCAATTCCCATTCCTGGGAGACCAAAACCACGTGCTCGCACGCAATTTCGACGTGCTGCGTGAAGGCGTAGGCCTGGCCGACCGTGCGACTTTCGTGGTCGATCCCGATGGCGTGATCCAGATCATGGAGCAAACCTGCGAAGGCGTGGGCCGCAATGCCAACGAACTGACCCGCAAAATCAAGGCCGCTCAATATGTGCGCGCCAACCCAGGTCAGGTCTGCCCGGCAGCATGGGAAGAAGGCAGCGACACGCTGGCCCCATCGCTCGATCTCGTCGGCAAGATCTAAGCAGCGGCCTCAGGCCACTCAAACAGACCGGGCGGCGCGGCTTTCACATGTGAGGGCCGCGCCGCCACCCACTCAAGACAATACGGATTTCTCAATGCTCGATGCCAATATGCAAACCCAGCTGAAGCAATATTTCGCCAATCTGCGCGAGCCGATTGAGCTTGTCGCATCCCTAGATGAGAGCGAAAAATCTGCGCAGACCCGCGAATTGCTCGGCGAGATTGCTGAGCTTCACGAAATGGTCAGCGCGCAGTTTGACGGCACCGACGATCGCAAGCCCAGCTTCATCATCCGCCGCGCTAGCGACGCGGATAAGTGGGTGCGCTTTGCTGGCTTGCCTATGGGTCACGAATTCACCTCGCTTGTCCTCGCTATGCTATGGACTGGTGGGCACCCGCCAAAAGTTGACGCTGACCTGATTGAACAAGTCCGTTCGCTTGAAGGCGACTACAACTTTGAAATGTTCTTCTCATTGAGCTGTCACAATTGCCCGGATGTTGTCCAAGCGCTCACCCTGATGGCGCTTGAAAACCCGCGCATCAACGCGACGCTGATCGAAGGTGGAACCTTCCAAAACGAGGTTGATGCACGCGAGATCATGGCCGTGCCTGCGACGTTCTTGAATGGCGAGAGCTTCTACAACGGCAAGATGGAGCTGGCAGAGATCCTGTCAAAACTCGACAGCGGCGCGGACGCAAAAGCAGCCGAAAAACTCGACGCGAAAGAACCATTTGAAGTGTTGGTGATCGGCGGCGGCCCTGCTGGCGCAGCCTCGGCCGTTTACACCCCTCGCAAAGGCTTTCGCACCGGTATCGCAGCAGAGCGTTTCGGCGGCCAGCTGATGGACACGCTCGGCATCGAGAACCTTCCCGGCACCAGCTACACAGAAGGGCCGAAACTTTCCGACAATCTAAAAAAGCAAACGGTTGAGAATGAGATTGATCTGATGGACCTGGCCCGCGCGGTGCAGCTTAAACCTGCTGATCAAGCTGGCGGGATGCATCAAGTAACGATGACCAATGGCGCAGTCCTTAAGGCACGATCTTTGATCCTGTCGACCGGCGCACGCTGGCGGAATTTGGGCGTTCCAGGAGAAGCTGAGTATCGCAACAAGGGTGTGGCCTATTGCCCGCACTGCGATGGTCCATTGTTCAAAGGCAAAGAAATTGCCGTGATCGGCGGCGGAAACTCCGGCGTCGAGGCCGCGATTGATCTTGCCAAAATCGTGGGCAAAGTGACTTTGATCGAATTCGATGCCAAATTGCGCGCCGACGAAGTGCTCCAACGCAAGCTGCGAAGCATGACGAACGTCGAAATTATCACCAGCGGCCAAACCACCGAGGTTCTTGGCGATGGCTCCAAAGTAAATGGTTTGATTGTGAAAGATTGGGCTAGCGGCGATGAACGTAATATCGCGATCGAGGGTGTGTTCGTTCAAATCGGCCTCGTACCCAATACGGAATGGTTGAGCGATACGGGCATAGAGCTGTCGAAATATGGCGAAATCATTGTTGATCAAAATGGCGCAACCAACCTGCCTGGCATTTATGCGGCTGGCGATGCGACCATTGTTCCCGACAAGCAGATCGTCGTTGCGATGGGTGAAGGGGCCAAAGCGGGCCTTGGCGCATTTGATTATCTGATCCGCAATGAGCCAGTCGAGGAAATCGCCAAAGCCGCTTGATCCAAATAATCTATCAATCAACGCATGTTAATCGATTAGACAGATTACGAACGATGCGTCATCTTCTCTGGGTAACCAGGCGGAAAGCCTGAGTCGATTACCCAAATAAGAGGAGATTACAGATGGACGCGAAGACTGGTGAAATGAGCGGCGGATGCCCATTCAACGGCGATGGCGGCATGCGCTCACTGCTGGGGCGAACCAATCGCGATTGGTGGCCCGAGGCAACACAGCTCGATATTCTGACGCAGGAAGGCAAAAGCGCCAATCCAGCTGGCGAAGACTTCGATTATGCTGAAGCCTTCAATGCCATTGATTACACTGCGCTCAAGCAAGACCTGACCGATTTGATGACAGACAGTCAGGATTGGTGGCCAGCCGATTACGGTCACTACGGCCCATTCTTTATCCGCATGGCATGGCACGCAGCCGGCACATATCGCACAGGCGATGGCCGCGGCGGCGCAGGCAGCGGTCAACAACGCTTTGCCCCGCTCAACAGCTGGCCAGATAACGGCAACCTAGACAAGGCTCGCCGTCTGCTTTGGCCGATCAAACAAAAATACGGCAAGCACATTAGCTGGGCTGACCTGTTCATCCTGACCGGTAACGTCGCGATTGAGTCAATGGGCGGGCCAGTGTTTGGCTTCGGCGGCGGCCGCGCCGATGTGTTCGAACCTGAAAGCGTCTATTGGGGCACTGAAGAACAATGGGTCGATCAAGGTGTTGCAACGCGCATCATCCCTGATGAAGGCAAAGCCTTGGAAAACCCACTCGCGGCGATCCAGATGGGCCTCATCTACGTCAATCCAGAAGGACCAGGCGGCAATCCTGATCCGCTGCAATCAGGCCGCGATATGCGCGAAACATTTGCGCGTATGGCGATGAACGACGAGGAAACCGTCGCTCTGACGGCTGGCGGGCACGCGTTTGGTAAAGCGCACGGCGCGCATCCTGCCGACACATTCGGCGGCGCCCCGGAAAGCGAAGTGCTGGAATTGCAAGGTTTTGGCTGGCTCAATGACGAAGAAGAAATTACCAAAGGTAATATTACGACTTCGGGGATCGAAGGGGCATGGTCAAACAATCCGACGAGTTGGTCGCACGACTATTTCCGCTTGCTGTTCAAATACGAATATGAGCTGGTGGAAAGCCCTGCTGGTGCAAAGCAGTGGCAGCCAATCAATCAGTCGGAAGAAGACATGGCGCCAGACGCCCGTGACCCTTCAAAGAAGGTTCCGACCATGATGACCACTGCCGATATGGCGCTGAAGATGGACCCGGAATACCGCAAAATTTCGGAACGCTTCCTGGAAAACCCTGAGCAACTCGACGATGCGTTCGCGCGCGCATGGTTCAAACTGTGCCACCGCGATATGGGTCCGAAAGTCCGTTATATGGGACCAGAAGTACCAGAAGAAACGCTGATCTGGATGGATCCCGTGCCTGCGGGCAACACCCCATCGGATAGCGCGGTTGCAGATTTCAAGTCGGCCATCCTCAGCTCAGGCCTTTCGGTCAGCGAGCTGGTGAAGGCGGCTTGGGCATCAGCTTCGTCATACCGCAATTCGGACCATCGCGGCGGCGCCAATGGCGCGCGTGTTCGCTTAGCCCCGCAAAATGGTTGGGCTGCCAATGATCCTGATGAGCTCAGCAAAGTGCTTGCCAAGATCGACGAACTTCGCGGCGATTTGTCGATGGCTGATGCGATCGTAGCTGCTGGTTCGGCTGCGGTTGAAAAAGCAGCAAGCGATGCCGGCCACAGCGTGAGTGTTCCGTTCACAGGCGGCCGCGGCGATGCAACTGATGAGCACACCGACGCCGAGAGCTTCGAGGCGATGGAGCCATTTGCTGATGGCTTCCGCAATTACCTCAAAACCAAAGCGAACGTGCGCACTGAGGAAATGCTGATCGACAAAGCACACCTTTTGGGCCTCTCAATCCCTGAACTCACCGTGTTGGTTGGCGGTATGCGTGCCCTCGGCGCAAATGCTGGCAACACCAGTCACGGCGTCTTCACCGATCGCGCCGGTCAGCTTACAACTGACTTCTTCGTCAACCTGCTCGACATGGGAACAAAATGGACTCCGGTCGATGGTAGCGGCGATGAAGAATATGTCGGTCATGATCGCAAGACCGGGGCTGAGAAATACCGTGCTACCCGCACGGACCTCGTCTTTGGCTCAAACTCGCAATTGCGGGCGCAGGCTGAATTCTACGCCGAAACAGGCAATGAAGCGAAGTTTGTGAATGACTTCGTGGCTGCTTGGACCAAGGTGATGAATGCCGACCGGTTCGATGTGAGCCACGCTAAATACCACGCCTGATCTGTCCCCCATACATCAGGCGTTTCAAGAGCCCCCGGCAGCAATGCCGGGGGCCTTTTTTTACGCGCTTCAGAAGGCAAGCCTAGCGCGCCTAACTTAAGGGCTCAACGACGGCGCTTCAGCACAAGATAGAGCGCGCCTTCACCGCCATGTCCGCGATGCGCTTTTCTGACCGCTGATATCGCATCAGCATGCCTGCCAGCGGCGAGCCAATCGAGCAATTTTGCTCTGATCGCCCCGCGCTTGCTGCCCCTGTCTGCTGGATCAACCGGACGAGAGCGTCCGGCGATGACGAGCACTACACGCGCATCCATAGCCAGCGCCTGATCCAGGCCGCTCGAAAGCCTAGTGTAAGCACTGTCGAGCGTGTGTCCGTGCAAATCGAGTGTGTAATCTGGTGTAATCCGGCCTGACTTCAGCTTGCGATCCCAATGCGAATCCAAATTGGTTTCAGCGATACTTTTCGGCGGCGCAGGTCGTGGCGGCGCCGCTGGCGCAGCGCGGGCTGGTGCAATTGGCTTTGGCTGCGCTAGACCCGGCTTGGGCTTAGGCTTGGCGTGAATGGCCGCGCCATCAGATGGTGACTTGATAGGTAGAGCGCGCCCAGCAAGCGGCGTAACACTCTGTGCCAGATTAGCCCATGCCGCCGCCTCGGCTTCGCTAAGGCCGCGCGGGATGCTCATCGATTGTTGAGGCGCGCGACCGTTCCGCGGGGCAACAGGATCAGAGCCTGCCCGCGCCCGCTCATCCCGCCGGCGATTGTACGCGCATCGTCGCCTGCACCCCAAAACGTGTCGAATCTGTTCGCGCCTTTAATAGCGCCGCCAGTGTCTTGAGCGATCCATAATCCGTCCGCTTCATCGCGGTCGAGATCGAGCCACACCGGCGCGCCGTAAGGAACAAAGCGCGGGTCAACCGCGACTGAACTTTCGCGGCGCACTGGAATGCCAAGCGATCCTAGCGGACCATCGCCGGTGAGTTCACGAAAGAAAATCCAGCTCTTGTTGAGCTGCATTAGATCGCGGCCTTCTGCCGGGTTCTCACGGATATATTGCATGATGCCTTGCATGGAGCCTGCATATTTGCCCGGCCCTTCGCCCAGCAGACCGCGTTCCCGCATCACGCCGCCGATGCCGACATATTCGCGGCCATTCTGCCCGGCATAGCCGATGCGCATCACTTCGCCTTCCGGTGTAATGAGGCGGCCAGAACCCTGAATTTGCAGGAAGAAAAACTCCACAGGATCAGCGACCCAGGCGATAACGGGCACGCGCCCAGCCAGCGCGCCCTCCTCAATCTCCTTGCGCTCATAATAGCGAACATATTCGCCGTTCAGATCGCGGCGCCCCAAGGGGGGCCGGCCAGTGCGCTCAGATTCTGGAATGTCATTGGTCCAGCCGCGCTCCAAGTCATCTGGCAAAGCATAAACCGGTGTTTCAAAGCCCGGACGGCGCGTGCGACTGCCGCGAATCTCTGGTTCAAAATAGCCGGTTGCAAACGCTTCACCCGAACCGATGATCGCGCTTTCAAAATATGCTGCAAAGAAGGTGTCGGCTGTGCCCGGATTGCGCGGCGCGGCTTCGCACGCTGCACGCCAATCCTCGCGCCGGGTCAATCCCGTGGTGTCTTCACGTCGCAGAAGCGAAGGGCAGCTTTCAATGAACGATCGCAAAGCGGCTTCGGCATCGCCTTGCGAATAGCCGAGGCCGGACACTATCGGCCCTTGCCTGACGCCAGCCATAAGCGCGCTGGTCGCAGCGGGACTAGTAGGAGGTATTGGAGTAACGACCGGAGGCGGCGGTGTCGTCGCAACCGGGCCACGCGGCCCATCACTTTCAGGGATCAGCCGCACACAACCAGAAATCAAAAGAGCCATCGCCAGAACCAGGCCTGCGCGCATTTCTCTCTCCTATCTGGATTGTGAGCTTACCAGCCCGCGTAGATTAACCTTCGTCGGTTTCGTCGAGCAGCCAGTTTGGATCGCGGTCCTTCACATTGCGTGAGAAGGTCCAGATGTCCCGGCTTTCGACCGCATCATCGAGCGAACCGGCAATGACGTTTCCATCCGCATCGCGGGTTACGGCAGCGATATCGGCAACAAACAGGATCGCGATCCGCGCCACCTTGCCATCCAACTGGGCTGAGTGGATTTTGGTCTCTTCGATACGGATCAGCTTGTTTTCTAGCGAGTGGCCGGCCGCTTCGCGCGCATCAATCGCGCCAGCAAAGCCAGCATAGACATCATCGTCACACAGTTCTTTAAGCGTGTCCCGGTCACCTTCCCAGAACGCTTCGAGCACCATTTCGTAAGCCGAGCGCCCGCCTTCGAGGAAAGATGTAAGGTCAAACCGGCTGTCTGCCGCGGCAATTTCGCGGATGCCGCGTTCAACCGCTGGCAGCACGCCAGTGATTTGCGGCTCGCGGCTAACCGGAGTTGGCGCCGCTGATGTTGGCGCTTGCGCAGCCTTGTTCTCGCCCGCATCGAAACGGTGCGGGACCGATTCTTCTTCGTGCTCTGCGCGCTGGCCCAACACCGAATATAGGCGCAGCCCCAAAAACGCGGCGATCATGGCAAGAATAATAATTTCAACAATCACAATTGTGGTACCCGGTATAAATGGCGCCGTGCCTTCCAGCACTTAGCCCGATTTCCAACACCCCTTCGTGCCCTAAATAGGCGCTAAATACAAATGAACAACGACCTTTAACGCAAAGCCTTATGGTTTTTGCGTGTCGTTCGTCCGGTTGCTTGCACGCCTCGCGCCTGCTAGGCGCGCCCGCAACACGCTGATGGAAAGCGTCAGCGACAACCTATCCTTGACTGAAAGAGCTTAAAGATGGCCGAAGAAGGCGATATTCTCACCAATCTTAATGATCCAGCCGCCGGTTCGAACGGCGCAGATACCCAGCCCGCAGCCGGTCTGATTACGCAATATGTGAAGGATCTTTCCGTCGAAAATCCAAACTCACCTGATGTTTTCCAGTGGCAGGATCAACCCAACATTGATGTGCAGTTCAATATCGGCGCAGACCAAGTGAACGATGAAGTTCATGAGGTCACACTGAAAGTGAACATCGAAGCTAAGACCGAACAAGGCAGCGCCTATCTGGTCGAACTGGCCTATTGCGGCCTAGTTGGTGTGCGCAATCTACCAGAAGATCAGACACACGCATTTCTGTTCGCAGAAGCTCCGCGTTTGCTCTTCCCATTTGCTCGCCGCGTTGTTGCCGATGCCGTGCGTGACGCAGGCTTCCCGCCGCTTATGATGGACCCAATTGATTTCAACGGACTTTACCTTCAGCAGCTTGCGCGCAAGCAGCAGGAAGAAGCAGCCGCTGGCGGCGCGCCAGCCGGCAACGCTTGAGGCGAAGAATTGCGCGGGCCTGAGCGATGAGCCTGCTCAAAAACGTCGGCACCATCGGGTCGCTGACCATGCTCAGCCGTATTGCTGGGATGGCGCGCGAGATGATCTTCTCGCGCGTCCTCGGAGCAAATGCGGTAACAGACGCTTGGTTTCAGGCGTTCATCATTCCCAACGTTTTTCGCCGCCTTTTCGCCGAAGGCGCGTTCTCAGCAGCCTTTGTGCCGATGTTCTCCAAACGCCTGCATGGGTCTGATGACCCTGAAAAAGGCTTAGAAGAAGCCCGCAGTTTCAGCGCCGATGTGCTGAGCGTGTTCTTGCCAGTGCTGATTGCATTGGTTGCCGTGTTCGAACTCGCTATGCCCGGCGTTATCTGGCTCTTGTCGGAAAAGCCGGTTGATCCGCAGACCTATCCGCTGGCGGTTGATTTCGCGCGGATCATGTTCCCCTACATCATCTTAGTCAGCCTGGTCACTTTGTTCACTGGAATGCTCAATTCGGTGTCACGGTTTGCGCCGGGAGCAAGCTTTCCGATCATTCTCAATCTCGTGCTCATTACGGCGCTTTTGACCGGTGAATGGTTCGCCGCAAACACCGGGGCGAGTATCGAACAGATCGCTTACGGGATAGCTTGGGCGGTGACCGGGGCGGGCGTGATGCAGCTGGCGTGGCTATATTATTGGATGCGCGTGGAGGGTTTTCGGCCAAAGCTGCTGTGGCCGCGCATAACGCCTGAGGTAAAGCGTCTTTCCATCATCGCATTGCCTGCGGCAATTGGCGGCGGTGCCTATCAGATCAACACGCTGGTCCAGCTCTATTTCCTCAACCAGCTAGAAGATGGCTCAGTCAGCTACATGAATTACGCTGACCGGCTTAATCAATTGCCGCTTGGTATCATCGGTATCGCCTTGTCCACGGCGATCCTTCCAACGCTGTCAAAGTTCGTTGGCGGCGATAACAAGGAAGGCGCTGACCGCATCCAGTCCGACGCGATTGAGCTTGCAATGTTGCTGACGATCCCGGCCGCAGTCGCGCTCGCAATATGCGCGGAGCCTTTCGTTACGATGATTTTCCAAGGTGGACGCTTTGACTTGGCAGATGCCGCCGTGACAGGGCAAGTGCTGGCAGCGCTGGTGCTGGGGCTCCCTGCATACGTGCTCGTGAAAGTGCTCGTGCCCAACTTCTATGCCCGCGCGGACACCAAGACGCCGGTCATTGCAGCCTTCATATCCCTGGGCGTATTTATCGCCTTCAACATCGCATTCCTGTCACGCTACGGCGTGCTAGGCGTCGCTTATTCGAGCGTCATCGGCGCATGGATCAACGTCACATTCTTGCTGATCGTCCTCGCATCGCGTGGGTTTTATCGCATGCCGATTGCCCTGGTTTTGCGGATCGCCCGCCAAGTGTTAGCAGCCGCCGCAATGGGCGCCGCCTTGTTCTACACGCGCGACCTGCTAACCGATTGGTTTGCTGCCGGGCTCTTCGCGCGGCTCGGTGCGTTGTTGGCATTGATCGCAGCCGCCGCCATCGTTTATTTCGGTATTGCCTTCGCGGTCGGCGCGATTGACCGCAAGCGCATAGCCACACTGACCAAGAAAGCTGCTTAACACTATGCAAGTCGTCTCAGGAATCCAGCCAACAGGCAATCTCCATTTGGGAAATTACCTTGGTGCGATTCGCAATTGGGTGAAGATGCAGGATGAGATGGGCGACAGCGGTCAATGCCTGTTTTTCCTCGCCGATCTGCACGCCATTTCGCAGCCGCATGTGCCAGCCGAACTCAAGCAATCGACACTGGAAATGACAGCTGCACTGGTGGCTTGCGGAATCGATCCCGCGCGCTCAATCCTGTTCAATCAAGCACAAGTTCCCGCCCACGCTGAGCTACAATGGCTGCTGAGCGGTACAGCGCGTATGGGCTGGCTTAATCGCATGACACAATGGAAGGATAAGGCGGGCAAGAACCGTGAGGGGCAGAGCATCGCCTTGTTCACCTACCCAGTGCTGCAGGCAGCTGACGTTCTCCTTTATCAAGCGACGCATGTTCCGGTGGGCGAAGACCAGAAACAGCATTTAGAATTGGCGCGCGATATCGCGGAAAAGTTCAACCGCGATTTTGCATCCGGAGACGCACCGGTGTTCACTCTGCCCGAGCCCTACATTCCGCCTGAAGCTGCGCGGATCATGAGCCTGCGCGATGGAACGGCGAAGATGAGCAAATCCGATCCATCGGAGGCCAGCCGCATCAACCTGACCGATGATGCTGAGACCATCATGAAGAAGGTGAAGAAGGCCAAGACTGACCCTGAACCGCTGCCGAGCGAGCTTGACGGTCTGAATGACCGGCCCGAGGCTCTTAATCTGATTGGGATTTTTGCCGCTCTTGCTGGCGTGAGCAAGGAGCAGGTGCTGATCGATTTTGGCGGACAAGGGTTTGGTTCTTTCAAACCGGCTTTGGGCGATTTGCTGGTCGAGAGCTTTGCCCCAATCACCGCGCGGTTCCGCGATTTGATGCAGGATCGTGAGGCTCTTGATGCGATCCTTGCAAAAGGCGCAGCGAAAGCTCGTGAGCGGGGTACGCCGACGCTTGATGCGACCTATAAGGCGCTTGGCTTGGTCCGCGACTAAAGATTCGCAATGCAAAGCCAGCCTCTGGACGACGTTCCAAAACGGTTCAGCGTTCAAAGTGCGTTCAGGCCAAGCCTTTACACTTGGCGCTGCAAATGACAGCTTGCTGGTCGAAGGTGGGGTCCTGAAACCGCGATTCTCATGGTTTCATGGATTTAAGGAGACACGCAGCTTGCCGTGAGCAAAGCTAGCCGTGTGAATGAGAAAGGCATAATGATGACCAACCCGCTCCAATCCTGCGCCCGCGTTACAAAACGCGCTGCCGCCGCCCTGCTTCTGCTGGGCCTTGCTGCCTGCGCAACACCGTTCAAAGCGGATGTGTCTCGGTTCCAAACGCAATTGCCGGCGCCTGATGGCAAGACTTTTGCCGTTGTCGCAGAGGACCCGCAACTCGCTGGCGGTTTAGAGTTCTCTCAATACGCCGACTTTGTCGAAGCTGAAATGGCACAGCTTGGTTACACGCAAGCAGCGCCTGAAGCCGCTAATTTGCTGGTCCGGTTCGATTATGGCGTAGACACTGGCCGAGAGAAAATTCGCACAACCGGCTTCAGCGATCCGTATTTCAGGCCTTGGTATGGCGGTTTTGGCAGAGCTGGATTTCACCGCGGACGCGGATTCTTTCGTGGGCGCGGCTTCCACCGCAGCCGTTTCCGCGGCGCATGGGGCTTTGGTTTCTATGACCCATGGTTTGGCGGCCCAGATGTGCGCAGCTTCACTGTCTTCACCAGCGGAATTGATATGAAAATCGACAACACCGAAACTGGTGAACGCCTCTTTGAAGGCAAAGCTCAGGCGGTATCGCGCTCAAACAGCCTTCCGTATCTGGTGCCTAATCTGGTCGAAGCGATGTTTACAGGTTTCCCCGGTAATTCAGGTGAAACAGTGCGCATCACGATCAAGCCAGAGGATAAGGTCGCACAGCAAGGCGACTAAAACACCTTTCCCTTGGACGGGATTAGAGGGCGGTGCTGGAAACAGCGCCGCCCTTTTCGTTGTGCGCTAGGTTAGAGTTTTTCGTGCCCGCCGGTTGAACCAAAGCCGCCAGTGCCGCGTGTCGTCGCATCCAGCTCTTCAACCTCAACCCACAAGCCTTGCGTCACGGGAGCAAGGACCAGTTGTGCGACGCGATCTCCGCGCGCGATGCCGAAGTCTTCGGCTCCGTGGTTGATCATAATGACTTTCAGCTCACCGCGATAATCGCTGTCGATCGTGCCCGGTGTGTTGGGAACTGTAATGCCATGCTTAAGCGCGAGGCCTGAACGCGGACGCACCTGAATTTCATAACCTTGCGGGATTGCGACCGCTAAACCCGTGGCGACCGCGTGGCGCGCGCCCGGGGCAATTGTCACATCTTCGGCAGAAACAATGTCCATTCCCGCCGCGCCATCCGTGGCATAGGCTGGCAAGGGTAGCCCCTCACCATGCGCCAAACGTTTCAGCTCTACTGCAACCGGAGCGTGCGTGGACACGCCTCTCACGCCTGTTTCGCGGCTCATTCAGCTGCCTCTGCCGTTAAAGATTTCGCAATTCGTTCTGCTAAGGCCATAGCGACGCCGCGCTTATGCATAGTCTTCAGGCTTTCAATCCCATCCGAGCTGACGATATGAACGGTGTTTTCATCACCGCCCATCACGTCGCCAGAGACATCATTTGCAACAATCCAATCAGCGACCTTGCGCTTGCGCTTAGCCTTCGCGTTTTCGAGGACGTTTTCGGTCTCAGCAGCAAAGCCAACCACCAGCTCTGGGCGATTGGCACCAGCAGCCAGATTGGTGAGAATGTCAGGATTTTCAGTCAGCAGCAAAGCTGGCGGGGCGGAGCCGCGCTTCTTTACCTTCTCTGGCTGATAGTCTTTAGGCTTCCAATCGGCGACCGCTGCAACCATGACAGCCGCGTCAGCAGGCAATGCATGCTTTACAGCGTTTGCCATTTGATCCGCGCTTTCAACATCAACCCGGTCAACACCGGCTGGCGTCACCAAAGAAACAGGCCCAGCGACCAACGTCACGCGCGCGCCAAGGGCCGCTGCAGCCGCAGCAATGGCAAAGCCTTGCTTTCCGCTGGAACGGTTGGCGATGTAGCGCACCGGATCAAGCGATTCCCAAGTTGGCCCAGCGGTAACCAAAACATGGCGCCCATCAAGCGGACGATAGGACGGATCAATGTCATACCCTGAGCCGCCCAGTGCATCTTCCAATGCGACCTCGACCCCATCTGCGGAGACCGGCGCCTGTGGCAGAACCTCTGGCGCAGATTTCCGGTCATCAACCTCGTGATTGATAGCGCTAGGATCCATTGGCGGTGCGGCCCCTGCCCCGCCCTTCTTGGCGAGCAATGGCCCACCAAAGTCAGGATTGAACTCAGGCGGCTCTTCCGCCGCTTCGCCGTCGGCAAGCTCAGCTGCTTCAGCATCACCTTCGGCTGGTTCAGTCTCGACATATTCGGTTTCGATATCTTCGTGTGTGCGCTTTGCGGTAGAGCGTGGGATGATCATCGACAGCAAGCCGCCTAGGCCTCTTCCTGTGTCGCCATCATCATCTTCTTCGATCTCTTCAGCGTCGGGTTCTTCGACTTCAACTTCGTCAGCCTGCTCATCATTTGCAGGAACGGCCACCGGAGCAGCGACCGGCTGCGGCTCAGCAACTTCAATGTCGAAGTAGGACGCAATTTCGCGCCAGATCGCGTCTGGTTCAGGCAATCTGCCATAGCCAAATTCGCCGCACGCCATCGGCCCTTCGTCTGGATCGACGACATTCACGCCCGCTTGCCGTAGCCATTCTATGTTGCGCTGGGTTGCCTCATGCTCCCACATGCGCACATTCATCGCGGGTACGGCCATCACAGGCTTATCGGTCGCCAGAATCAGCGTGGTGGCAAGATCATCAGCAATGCCCGAAGCCATCTTCGCCAACAGGTCTGCTGTCGCAGGGCACACCACGACCAGATCAGCTTCCCGGCTCAGCTCAATATGACCCATCTCTACCTCATTCTTGAGGTCCCACAGATTGGTGTAAACTTGGTTTTCGCTGAGCGCCGCTAGCGACATCGGGGTCACGAACTGCTGGCCACCCTTGGTTACCACGCAAGTGACATCGCCGCCGCCTTTGCGGATCAGGCGAACCAGCTCGCAGGCCTTGTAAGCGGCGATACCGCCGCCCACCACCAATAGGATTTTTGGACGCGCCTCGGTCATTTTTCAGACCTTAAGGGCTTGCCAGTCCGGCAGCTCATAGCTCGCTAAACTCCCTACTTCCGCGATTGTTATGGTTAACAGCCTAGCCGCACCGCGCGTTTCGGCCAAGCCCAAGGCGACGCCTTGCGATATATTGGTTAAGTTTTGCTGAGTTTTTTGAGTTTTTGCCGGAGCAAAACCAGCTAAATCAGCCAATCCAGCCCAATGCGACCGCGCCAAACATTGCGCCTGCTCCGGCGGCGCCCGCAATCAGATAACCAATAACGCCGCCCCCATGGCGCGGTTTGCGATCAGTGATCAGCTCAACATCGGGCAATGGCGGCTGTTCTGGCGCTCCTCCCTTTGCCGGAAAACGCTCATCAATTCGGCGGATAAGGTCAGGCAGGCGCAGCAATGTTTGCGTATCTTCCTTGATACGCTCCGCCACTGCTGCCTCTGGGCCGAGTTCATCGCGAATCCATCCGCGTACATACGGCGCGGAGACGTCCCACATGTTGATCTGCGGGTTGAGCTGCGTCGCGATTCCTTCGACCATCACCATCGTCTTTTGCAGCAGCAGCAGGTGTGGCTGGGTCTGCATGTCGAAATCACGGGTAATGGCAAACAAGCCGTCAAGCATCTGACCGACGCTCAACTCGCTTACCGGTTTACCGCGCATCGGTTCTCCCACTGCGCGCAAGGCGGTCGCGAACTCTCCAACAGAGTGATAACTTGGCACATATTGCGCCTCAAAATGGATTTCGGCGACGCGCTTATAATTGCCAGTTGTCAGGCCATAGAGAATTTCAGCCAACCATTGCCGCGCCCGCCGGTCGATCCGTCCCATGATGCCAAAATCAATTGCAACAATCGTACCGTCATCTTCAACGAAGAGATTACCTTGGTGCATATCAGCATGGAAGAAACCTGCGCTAATAGCTTGGGTCAGAAAGCTGATGACCAAGCGCTCTGCCAGATGCGCCATATCGACGCCTTTGGCCTGCAATTCCTCTGTCCGGCTGATCTTGATCGCATTGATCCACTCGACCGTCATGACCCGGCCGTTCGTGCGGTCCCAATCGATGTCGGGAATACGATACCCTTCAACCCCCGCCATACCTTCAGCCAGCTCGGATGCAGAGGCCGCTTCACGCCTGAGATCAAGCTCACTGTTGGTCCAGCGTTTGAAATTGGCGATGGTAAGGCGCGGCCGGAGACGAGCTGCCTCGTCACCAAAAGATTCCAGGTGCGCCGCAGCCCATTCATAGGTTTGAATATCGCGCGCAAACTTTTCGCGAATACCGGGGCGCAGCACTTTGATGGCGACTTCGCGGCCATCTGTGGTCACGCCTTTGTGGACCTGAGCGATTGATGCTGCGCCAACCGGCTCAGGGTCAATTTCGCTAAAAAGGGAATCAATCGGCTGATCGAAGGTTGCCGCGATCTGTGCCTCAATCTCTGCGAAAGGCACAGGCGGAAGATTATCCTGCAAGCTCAGGAGGTTATTCGCCGCCTCATCACCCACCAGATCGGGCCTGGTTGCAAGGGATTGCCCCAGCTTGATCGCCGCCGGACCAATCGCGCGGAATGCCTCAGCATAATTGGGTGTCGCAGGTTGGCGTGTGCCGAACCGCGCCAAGCGCACCAGCCGCTTGACCGGAACCGGGGTATTCGGATCGGCTTCGATGCCGCGCAATGCGCCATGCCGAGCCAATGTCCGGCCCCATTTCAGGAGCCGCCAGATATGCGTAATTGGCCTGGTCATGCAATATAATCGCGCGGCAGCTCAAGCGGTTCCGACAGCCACGGCAATGCGTTGAACGTGAGCCAACCACCCGCCATCAAATCTTCCAACCAGAATGGATCGCGACCGCACCACCAAAGATTGGCTCAACCTTTGTGTTCGCAAAGCCCGCGTCGCGGATCATCTGCTCGAACTCATGCATCTTGGGGAAACGGCGGATAGATTCGGCAAGATAGCGGTAGCTTTCCTCATCTTGCGCGATCACTTTGCCCATAATTGGCATGATCTTGTGCGAATAGACGTCGTATATTTCCTTAAAGCCCGGCCATTCCGTGGTTGAGAACTCCATGCAGAAAAACCGGCCACCAGGCCGCAGAACTCGATTGGCCTCACGCAAAGCCTTGGGAATGTCCGTCACATTGCGAATGCCGAACACGATTGTGTAGGCGTCGAATGAACTCGGTGCGAAATCGAGCACCTCTGCGTTTTGGCATGACCAGACAAGCGCACCTTCAGTCTCGCGGTGGCCGCGATCCATTGCCCGGTCGACACCGACATCCAGCATGTCCTGATTGATATCGCACACAGTTATGTCTGCACCGCTTGGCGCCATTCGAAACGCAATGTCACCTGTGCCGCCCGCCATATCGAGTATCGTTTCACCCGATTGCGGCTTCACCCGCCTGACGAACCGATCCTTCCACAAGCGGTGCATACCGCCAGACATGGCATCGTTCATTATATCGTATTTGGACGCAACGCTGGAAAACACATCGCCGACGCGGCGTGTCTTTTCCTCAGGGGCGACTTCTTCATAGCCGAAGCTGACAGTCTTTTCACTCATGGCGCAGAGCCTTAGGGAAGTTTGTGCGGGCCGCAAAGCTTGTTAAACGCAACACAAGATGCCTGAATTGCCAGAAGTAGAAACCACCGTCCGCGGACTAGAGCGCTTTATGCTGGGCGAGCGAATCACGCGCGTCCAACTGAACCGCCCCAATTTGCGCCGCCCCTTCCCGCCTGACCTAGTGCAAGTGATGACTGGTGCACGCATAACTGGGCTTGATCGTCGTGCGAAATACGGTCTGATTGACCTTGATCGCGATCAGACGATGATCTTTCATTTGGGGATGAGCGGACGTTGGCGGATCGACCCAGAAAGCGCTGACAAGCACGATCATCTGGTGATTGAAACCAACGCACACCGATTCGCCTTATGCGATCCGCGCAGATTCGGGTCGGTCGATTTGGTGGCGAGCGACGAATTGGACCATTGGCCCGCCTTTGCTGCCTTGGGACCTGAACCATTAGGCGATGGCCTAAACGTCGATCATTTGAAGATGGCGCTCAAAGGTAAGACGCAATCGGTCAAGCTATGCCTGCTCGACCAACGCATCATCGCAGGTCTTGGCAATATATATGTGTGCGAGGCACTGTGGCGCGCCGGCATCCATCCTCGCAAAGCTGGAGGCAAGGTGACGAAGCCACAATTGGCGCGGCTCGTGCCGGCCATCCGTGAAGTGCTGGAAACCTCTATTCAGGATGGTGGCTCGACTTTGCGCGACTACGCTCAACCAGATGGAGAGCTGGGGTATTTCGCTACGCGCTTTGATGTCTATGATCGCACCGATCAGGCGTGCCGGCGCGATGATGGCGGATTGGTCCGCCGAATTGCTCAAGGTGGGCGTAGCACATGGTTCTGTCCTAAGTGTCAGAAGTGATGTGGTGACAGCGCTGCAGGTTCGCTCAACGCGCGCAGCTAAGATTTCTTGACGATTCGCCCCTCGCCCCTTATGTGGCGCGCTTTCCGGTGTGCAGTTCAACCCTGCCCGCCGATTCTTTCGAGAAACCTAGATTTATCCGGCCATCCATGATGGCCAGCAGAAACCGCGAGACAGAAACACGATATGGCCAATACGCCGCAAGCCCGCAAACGCATCCGCCGCAACAATCGCCGTGCGGACATTAACACTGCACGCGTCAGCCGCATTCGCGGCTTCGTCAAAAAAGTCGAAGCAGCTTGCGAAGCTGGTGACAAGACAGCTGCTGCTGACGCCTTGAAGGCTGCGCAGCCTGAAATGGCTCGCGGTGTTGCTCGCGGTGTCATGCACAAAAACACTGTCGCACGGAAAATGTCGCGCCTCTCAAAGCGAGTCGCTGCACTCTGATTCGCGACATTCACTCCGTATTTATACGGATGATATGACATAAGGGTCGGGCCGTAATGGCGCGGCCCTTTTTGTTTGTGACACAGCTGACCAACTCGCACTCCGCTAAGGCACGGATTCCTCGCGATTCGCGTGCCCTTAAACATAAAATTAAAGATAAATCAGACCTTTGAACGGAGGCCTGCGGGATGCAGCCGAGTCAACCGAATTATTTCTGTTTTTTTACATTCCACCCCCTTGCGTGAAACCCAGATGAGTAGCTAACTCGTAAGCACTCGGGGCGGGACAGCCTGAGTGTTTACAGTTTGAAGAGTGGGGAAATACCCGGAAAAGCGATTCCGGGTAATGGCGAAGCGTAGCCTGTTGCAGGGTTGAGGATAGCGTTCGGTTTAAGGGCTTTGAACGCGACACAGGATGGGGTTTGATGGTTCATAAAATTGATAAGGCGCGGTCAACGCGTCGGAAAGCAGATGACGACTTGATGGAAGATTCAGAAGCCGTAAATCTGGCCGCGGACTGGGCCGATATTAGCCAAGGGCTTCGCAAGGATCTGGGGCATCAACTGCACAGCCAATGGATCAAGCCAATTCAGGTTGGCGGGATTGAGAAGGAAAGCGGCACGCTAGACCTTTTCCTGCCGACGGAATTTTCAGCCAATTGGGTGTTGGATCGCTTTCACGATCGGCTGCAACTGGCTTGGAAGATCGCGCGCAGCGAGGTCCGTCAGGTCCGCATCCAAGTCCACCCCGGTCGCCGCCAGATGCCGGAACTGCGTCTCGACAATGGCCGCCGCCCTGCCAATGATGGTGCTGGGAGCGCAATTGCCGTCGCAGCAGGAACAATTGGTGATGCGGGCTTCACCAGCTCTGTTGGCCTTGACCCATCACTCACCTTCGCTGCTTTCGTAACTGGCGAGGCTAATGTGCTCGCCTGCAACGCTGCGCAGCGGATGGCCGCGACCGAACAGCCGCAATTCTCGCCGCTTTACCTCAAGGCCGCGACGGGTCAGGGCAAAACTCACCTGCTGCACGCGATTGGTCACGGCTTCCTGCAAGCCCACCCGCGCGCACGCATTTTCTACTGCTCGGCCGAACGTTTCATGGTGGAGTTTGTCCAAGCGCTCAAAGCCAATCAGATGATTGAGTTCAAAGCGCGCCTACGCAGCTTTGATCTGTTGCTGGTGGACGATATTCAATTCATCATCGGCAAGGCTTCTGCTCAGGAAGAGCTCCTTTACACAATCGATGCGCTTCTGGCTGAGGGTAAGCGTTTGGTCTTTGCTGCTGACCGCGCACCGCAAGCGCTCGACGGGGTTGAGCCGCGTCTGCTCAGCCGCCTCTCGATGGGACTGGTGGCTGATATCCAAGCCGCTGATATTGAGCTGCGCAAGAAGATCTTGGTTTCCAAGCTCACTCGCTTCGCGCCACTAAACGTGCCTGACGATGTGATCGAATTTCTCGCTCGCACCATCACGCGCAACATCCGCGAACTCGTCGGCGGTCTGAACAAACTGATCGCCTATGCGCAGCTAACCGGCCAAGAAGTGTCGCTCAATCTCGCAGAAGAGCAGTTGACTGATATCCTGTCAGCCAATCGCCGCCGGATCACAATTGACGAGATTCAGCGCACGGTCTGCCAATTTTACCGCATCGACCGCAGTGAAATGTCATCCAAGCGCCGCGCACGTGCCGTTGTGCGTCCGCGTCAGGTTGCGATGTATCTCGCCAAAGTGCTGACGCCGCGCTCTTATCCAGAGATCGGCCGCAAGTTTGGGGGCCGCGATCACTCGACAGTTATCCACGCTGTACGGCTGATTGAGGATTTGCGCACCCGTGATGCGGATATGGACGGCGATGTGCGCAGCCTGTTGAGGCAGCTTGAAAGTTGATCGAATTTCCACTGGATTCCAGCTGGCAATCCACAAATGAGCAACAGACTGATCGACAGGGCTATGCACAGTCCTGTCGACAGGCTGTGCACAGGCTGTAAACAGCCTCTCCATGAGTTCTGCACCGCTCTCTCCAGCCCGGCTCGACCGGTTTGCGCGCCATATTGTGCTTCCGGAAATAGGGGGCGCTGGCCAAGTCGCGCTCGCGCAACAGCACGTGGCGATCATCGGACTTGGCGGGATTGGCTCCCCAGCTCTCCAATATCTCGCAGCAAGCGGCATTGGCCGCTTCACCCTGGTCGATGATGATGAGGTGGATGCCAGCAATTTGCAGCGCCAGACAATTTTTACCGAACGCGATATCGGTCACGGCAAAGCGACCAGCGCACGGCGCTGGCTGGCTAACTTTGATGATGCGCTCGACATTGCAATCTCTGATAAGCGGATTGATGCTGGCAATGTGGGTGAGCTGATCGCGGGCGTTGATCTGGTGCTAGACGGTACAGACAACTTCGCCACGCGCTTGGCCGTATCCGATGCCTGCGTTGCGGAACGCGCGCCGCTTTTGTCCGCCGCCGTCGGGCGCTTTCAAGGGCAAGTCGGCGCATTTGCTGGACACATGCCCGCCCACGCCTGTTATCGTTGCTTTGTTGGCGATGCCTTTGATGCAGAGGATTGTGACACCTGCGCCGAAGATGGCATGCTGGGCGCAATGGCTGGTTGGGTTGGCAGCTTTGCCGCCCTGCAGGCTATTCGCGTGCTGCTTTCCGGCGTAAGCAGTTTGGGTGATCCGGGCTGGGGAAAATTGCACATTCTCGATGGTATGAAACCAGCTATGCGAACGCTCAACATTGCCGAAGATCCTGGATGTAAAGGGTGCGGAGCGACCGCTTAAACGCTCTGGAAGCAATACATCGGTCAATGTCATCGGAAATTTTGCGCGGACATCTGGGAGCCATAGGCCCGGTGGGTGGTTTACAAAGTAGCAGCACACTAAATATCGTCCGACTGACTGTCGGCCCTAGGAATCTATTGCAATGATCACGCTTCTCTCACCTGCCAAAAAGCTCAATTTCGATGAAACCGACACCTCGTTGGAGGTCACGCAGCCTCGGCTGACAGCGGACACTCAGGCCATTGCAAAGATAGCAAAGAAGCAATCCGCCGCGGATCTTGGTCGGCTGATGCACATCTCTGAAAATTTGGCAGAACTCAATGCAGAGCGCTTCAAGGCGTTCGACCTCGAAGGTCGCAGCAATTCAGCAAAGCCGGCTTGCCTGACCTTTGACGGAGATGTCTATTGGGGGCTTGAGGCAAAGAGCATGGATGAGGCCGCGCTCTCTTACGCACAGAAGCATTTGCGTATTTTGTCAGGCCTTTATGGTTTGCTGAGGCCAATGGATGCAATTCAGCCCTATCGGTTGGAAATGGGCACCAAGATGGCCAACCCGCGAGGTAAGAACCTCTATGATTTTTGGGGCAGTTCGATCGGTGAGCAATTGGCGGATGATCTGGCTGAGCACAAGGATCATACCATCGTCAATTTGGCATCCAATGAGTATTTCAAGGCGGTCGACACCTCTATCCTGCTGGGTAAGGTGATCGAAGCAAGCTTCCTGAACGTCAAGGACGGTGAGGCGAGAAAGCTGATGTACCATGTGAAATTCGCACGCGGATTGATGGCGCGCTGGATCATGGAAAACCAGATTGAAACCGCCGATGATCTGCGGGGATTTGATTCAGAAGGCTATGCATTTGACGCGAAGGCCTCCAGCGAGACCGAGTTGGTCTTCTCACGCAAACAGCCGCCGGTGAAGAAATAGAGGCGGAGCTGGCTCAACCATAGCTAGCTCAATACGCAAGAGGGTCTAAGGTGATCGCGTGACGGGCAAGAAGAATTCAAACGAGCTGGCTGAGGATCGCACCGATCTAGCTGAAGATCGGACCGATTGGGCCGAGGATCGCACCATGATGGCGAATGAGCGCACATTTGCCGGATGGATGCGCACCGGTCTCGCCTCGGTCGGTATCGGGCTTGGCTTCAACGCTCTGTTCAACACTATGGAACCAGCATGGGTGCCTAAAGCGATTGCGACGATATTTATGATCATCGGCATCTTCATCTTCTACGCCGCGCAGGACAAAGGATGTGCGGTGCAAAAACGGCTCGACGCGCATGAGGCCGAACCGATCAAGCGGATGAATATGCGGCTGATTGCAGGCTTTATGGGTTTCTCGAGTGCACTACTCGCGATCGCGATCTGGGTTATGAAATTTCCTGAGGCCTAGGCAGAAAGCACCTCTTCCACCCATTGGGGAACAAGCGCGCCCGCCGGTCCGTGCCGCGCCTCATGGAAATGCGCTGTGCCCTCGCTCGGCTCAAGGTTGAGCTCCAAGGTTTGCGCGCCAGCTGTGCGGGCTTCCTGTACAAAGCCTGCTGCTGGATAAACCGCGCCGCTGGTCCCAATGCTCACAAACAGATCGGCGCGTTGCAGAGCCGCGTAGATCCGCTCCATCTGATACGGCATCTCGCCAAACCACACGACATCAGGGCGCAGGCTTGACGCCTGACAGACCGGACACGGCGGACGGCATGCCATTGGTGCATCCCACCGCGAGCGGACCTCACACGACAGGCACAGCGCGCTCTTCAATTCACCGTGCATATGAAGGACTTGATCCGACCCTCCGCGTTCATGCAGATCATCGACGTTTTGCGTGACAAGCAACAACTCGCCAGCAAACTCCCGTTCCAACCTTGCCAATGCCGTGTGAGCCGCATTTGGCCTTACCTTGGCCAGCGCCTCTCGCCGCATGTCATAAAAGCCGAGAACCAAGTCTGGATCGCGCGCGAAACCCTCTGGCGTCGCGACATCCTCAACCTTGTGCTGTTCCCAAAGGCCGCCCGCTGACCGAAACGTATCAATCCCGCTTTCTGCGGAAATTCCGGCCCCTGTCAGGATGACGATGCTGCTAATGTCTGTCATGGGTACAACAAACACGCCGAGTGGAGGTGACGCAATGGCAAACTCAGATACGCATTTCGGGATCGTCGGTCATAAAGGCCGAATGGGACGCGCGATATCTGCTGCAATCGAAGAAGCAGGACATGAAGCAACGGTCGGCGTCGATGCGGGAGGGCATCTGGGCCCGGTCGTTTCGCAATGCGACGTGCTTGTCGATTTTTCCGCACCTGACGCGCTGCAAGACAATCTAGCCGCAGCCAAATCAGCTGGCATTCCGATCGTCATTGGAACGACCGGACTGGAAAGCGCGCAGTTTGCCGCGATTGAAGAGGCAGCGCGGACAATCCCGGTGCTGCAGACCGGAAATACGTCACTGGGTGTTACCTTGCTAGCGCACCTTGTTCGTGAAGCCGCAGCCAAGCTAGGTTCCGATTGGGATATTGAGGTCCTTGAAATGCACCACCGAGCCAAAGTCGATGCGCCTTCAGGCACGGCGAAACTGCTGGGTGAGGCGGCGGCTGAGGCGCGCGGCATGGTCCTATCCGATGCGATGGACAGCGGCCGCCACGGACAGACGGGCGCAAGGCGCGAAGGCGACATCGGCTTTGCGACCTTACGCGGAGGTACAGTCGCAGGGGAGCACAGCGTGATCTTTGCCGGCAATGAGGAGCGTATCGCGCTGTCGCACAGCGCTGAAAACCGCATGATCTTCGCTCGCGGAGCCGTGCGCGCGGCCGAATGGCTGATTGGCAAACCTGCCGGACGCTATTCGATGAATGACGTGCTGGGGCTGTGACACTTTTCCGATGACCAAAGACCAGATTTTTGAGTTTTTCCGCCGCTTGGCAGAGGATAATCCAGAGCCGGAAACCGAGCTAGAATATGGCAATGCCTATCAGCTGGTCGTTGCCGTGGCCCTCTCTGCGCAGGCGACCGATGTTGGCGTGAACAAGGCGACGCGCGCGCTGTTTGCGAAGGTGGAAACGCCTCAGCAGATGCTTGATCTGGGGCTGGAGGGCCTCACCGAGCACATCAAGACGATCGGTCTGTTCAACTCCAAAGCGAAGAACGTCATCGCGCTCTCGCAGCTCTTGATCGACGATCATGGCGGCGAAGTTCCGGATACACGCGAGGACCTCGTGCGGCTGCCCGGCGTGGGGCGAAAGACGGCGAATGTCGTGCTCAATTGCTGGTTCAAGCAAGAAACCTTTGCGGTCGACACGCATATCCTGCGGATGGGGAACCGCACAGGCCTGGCCAAAGGCAAGACGCCGGAACAGGTCGAGGCAAAGCTGGAGAAACGCGTGCCGCAGCCCTTCCGCCTGCACGCGCATCACTGGCTGATCCTGCATGGCCGCTATGTCTGCAAAGCGCGCACGCCGGAATGCTGGCGGTGTCAGCTGACGGATCTGTGCAGCTTTAGGAAGAAGGTGCTGGAGGCGCCGAAGGGGCGGTGATGGATGCGCTAGGACCAAATCATCTGCTTACCAAGCGGGCAGCAGATCTGCGCAAGATTAAACATAGCTTTCTTGCAGACGTAACGCTGTATTCTACGGATCAGGGCGGAAAGAACCTGCCCGCCTATCCTGGCTGGGGTTGCCCCTGCATTGCCAGCACCGACAAGCAAATCGCAGGCTGGGATGCGTGGCCTGTGCTAGAGAAACCAATCTTACCCGGAGACAAACGCAAAAACGTACCGTTCGTTTTCCTCAGCGAAGAAGGAGCTGAAGCCATCGGCAAACTAGAGTCGTTCTACCTATGGGAAGGGAAAGTCATTGGCGAGGCGAGCATTGTAAAAGAACCTTCCGACTAGAAACCTAAACATCATCCGCGCTGATCATTTCTTCGCGGTCGATCTCGTCCAGCAAGCTCGCCACCGTCGTCGCTACGGCTGCATCGCCGCTCACATTGGTGGTGGTCCGCATCATATCCATGATCCGGTCAACACCGGCCACGAAGGCAATGGTCTCCAGCGGCACGCCGACAGCGCCAAACACCAGCGCCATCATGATGAGGCCTGCGCCCGGAATGCCCGCTGCGCCAATCGCGCCGAGCGTCGCGAGGATTGAGATGAGGAAATACTGACCCCAGCTGAGATCCACACCGAAGATCGACGCGCCAAACAGGGTCGCAAGGCCAAGATACATCGCCGTGCCGTTCATATTGATCGTCGCGCCAAGGCTGATCACGAATGCTGCGATGGAATTGGGAATGCCCAAGTTTCGCTCTGCGCAGCGCAAAGTAACCGGCAGCGTCGCATTGGAGCTGGCCGTGGAATAGCTGACCGCAACCGCATCCACGATCCCGCGGAAGAAATCGATGATCGGCAGTTTCGCGATCAGCTTGATCATCGCCGAATACATGACGCCAATGATCAGGAAACAACCGAGATAATTGAGCACCACAAGCCAACTCAGAGCCTTCAAGGCATCCACGCCGAGCGTGCCCGCGACCCAGGCCATCAGCGCAAACACGCCAAACGGGGTCAGCTCCATCACGATCATCGTGACTTTCTGCATCACAACCGCGCCGCTATCGAAGATCTTCTGGACCGGTTCGCCATCGCGCCCGGCCATCAGAATGCCGATCCCGATCAGTAGGGAGAACACGATCAGCGGCAGCACCGCGACGTCCGCCATCACCTGCACCGGGCTTTCAGGCACGATGGAGAGCACCATATCGATGGCGGTGGTTTCATTAGGTTCAGGCGTCGGAACTTCGGGCGTCCCCAGCTCCTCCTTGCTCGGGAAGAGCCCCAGATTCACCGCGCCCGTGCCCAGCGCCAGACCAAGCCACACAGCAATCTGGCCGCTCACCACGAACAGAATAATGGCTCGTCCGCCAACCGCGCCAAGCTTTCGCAGATCACCGATGGCGGCGACACCAGCCACCAGGCTGAAGAAGATTAGCGGGACGACCAGCATCTTGATCGACTTGATAAAGAAGTCGCCGATCCACTTGATGCTTTCCGCTTCCGGCCCCCAGAAGAGGCCCAGCGCAATGCCAAGGATCAGCGCCCCGATTACCCGTTGCCACAAGGGAATATTGAACCAAGCCTTCAGCACATCTGCGCTCCCGCGTTTAGTCGTGTTTTAGAGCGGCCAAGGCCACATTCGTATAGATCCGGGCCAGCGCATCCAGATCAGCAATGGCCACCGCTTCATCGCGCTTATGCATGGTTGCGTTGCAAAGCCCAAATTCAATCACTGGGCAAACATTGCGCAGGAAGCGCGCATCCGATGTGCCGCCGCTGGTGGAGGCCTCTGGCGCGGTGCCGGTTTCCGCCTCAACCGCATCCGCAATCATCTGCGAAAATGCGCCCGGCTCGGTCAGAAATGGCTCACCAGAGATGACCGGCCGCGCTGTCCCGCCGTGGTTTTCGGCGATGGAGCTGACCCTGTCGGACAGGCTAGTGCCGCTGTGCAAATCGTTGAAGCGGATCGAAATGCGCGCTTCCGCTTTTGCTGGAATGACATTGTGCGCTTTGTTCCCGACGGTCAGATCGGTGATCTCCAGATTGGAAGGTTGGAACCAATCGGTCCCCGTATCCAAAGTAAGCGCATCAAGCTCACCCAGCATCGCCACGAGTTTGGGCAGCGGATTGTCGGCCAGATGCGGATAGGCGACGTGGCCCTGCGTGCCCTCCACGCTCAGCCAGATATTGACTGAACCGCGCCGTCCGATCTTCATCATATCGCCCAAGCGGTTGACGCTGGTCGGCTCCCCGACCAGACACAGATCGGGCTGGATATCCTGCTCGCGCATGTAATCGATCAGCGCGCGCGTTCCGTGCAGCGCGGGGCCTTCTTCATCGCCCGTGATGATGAAACTGATCGTGCCTGCATCTTGCGGCACATCGGCGACCGCCGCGATCATGGCGGCAATCGCGCCTTTCATATCGACCGCGCCGCGCCCATATAGCAGATCGCCCCTGATCTCTGGCTCGAAAGGAGCGCTGGTCCATCCCTCACCCGGAGGGACAACATCCAAATGGCCAGCAAAAGCAAAGTGCTTTGACCCGTTGGGGCCTTTGCGAATGGCAAACAGGTTCTCAACCGGGGCTTCATCGCTGCCCTCTGGCCCATCGCCGCGCGTGAAACGATGGATCGCAAAGCCATGCGGTGTCAGCATCGCCTCCATCTCGTCGAACACCGTACCAGTCGCCGGCGTAACGCTGGGCGCTGCGATAAGCCGCTGCGCAATGTCCAAGATGGCAGTCATCGGCGATCCTCTTGTTTCAATGGGCCGGGAGCAAAGGCGCTTTCAATCAGCTCCGCGATCCTGATGCCTGATTGCTGAACCCTGCGGCGCGCAATCGGCACGCCGGCGACGATATCCTCTTGGCTCAAGGCGGTTTTGTTTGGCAGCTCCGTGCCGCAAACATCCTGGTGATCGAAGGCGGTTGGGTAGACGAAATCGCGGGCGATCCTCCAGCTTTCTCGGCCCCAATCCGCCGGTGATCCGCCGCCCAGTTCGCTGCGCTCTGATTCGCTATAAGAGCGGACAACAGGCCGTGCTCCGCTGGTAATTGCGCGCTCTGCCAAGGGACCATCCCAGATCCAATGCAGATTGAGGCTGGGAACGATGCCATAATCCGTCTCACGGTCGTTGCCGCCGCGATCATCCTTGTCGCCCGAATGCAGCGGCATGTGAATGTCGCCGGCGAAATGGACCATGAAGGCGAGCGCTTCTAAGCGAATGTGATCGGGTAGGCTTTCATCAGCGAGAATGCGGTGGCTGCGCTCAATCTGAGCGGTCACACAATTCCCGCCAGAGCAGTTTGCGCGCGGGTTGTAGGCCTCGCAAATCGGCGTGGTTCGGTAATGCCATGCTGCGGTGTAGGCCCACCGCCAACGTGTGCGGCGAACGCAATCTGGCCAAACGCTTGCACTCTTCAAACTTGAAAGCGAGCATTCTGGCGTGCCAAGCAATTCCTCAGACCGTAGCAATTGGGCGATCTTCGCGCGGGATTGCGGGGAGATATTAGCATCGGCAATCTGAGCTGTCTTCTCGTGCGCGTAAAAGCCCCAAGCATTAGCGACACTCGGCAAAGCCATTGCGATGATGGCTGCGCAAAGTACCGCAAAAACGCGATGCATCATCAACCTACGCTCTCATATTGCTCAATCACCCACTGCTCATCTTCAGAGGCGGCGACCCACTCTTGCATCCAGGCATGTTCCCACAAGGCTTGCATATAGGCCTCTGCAAAGCCGGGAACACCGATACCGTAAGTGATGAAGCGCGAGACGACCGGCGCGTAGAAAATGTCTGCCGCACCAAACGTGCCAAACAGAAACGGCCCGCTACTGCCATATCGAGAGCGCGCCTCTGCCCATAGGGTCAGAATACGCACGATGTCCTGGCGCGCTTCTTCCGAGACGTCCTCCAGCTTCACCTTGCGGCGGACATTCATCGGCAGATCCCGGCGCAGCGCGGCGTAAGAGGAGTGCATTTCCGCGACCATAGCGCGGGCCATACCGCGTGCGCTATCATCCTTGGGCCAGAACCGGTCGCGCCCCACCTTGTCGGCGAGATATTCCATGATGGCCAAGCTATCCCAAATCACAGTTTCATCATCCCACAGGATGGGAACTTTACCATGAGAGGGCTGCACGTCGCCCATTTCTTGCTTTTGCCGATCCCAATGCTCACCCAGAATGGGCACGGTTATCTCTTCAAAAGAGAGGCCTGACTGCTTCGCCGCGAGCCAGCCGCGCATGCTCCAACTGGAGTAATTTTTATTGCCGATAATCAGCTTCATATGCACTTGGCTCCACTGCGCTGGCGGCGTCACGCACACCGGCGCTCACCGCAATTTCCATTGCCCTAGGTATTCAGTGTTTCGCTGTCGAGCCTGAACGGGTTACGGTGACCCGAATCTTTATTGGAGCGAACATCAGTGGCCATACCACCCTTCCACCTTGCTTTCCCTGTCGACGATCTTGCCGCAGCGCGCGCGTTTTACGGCGGCACTATGGGCTGCAGCGAAGGCCGCAGCTCAGACGAATGGATAGACTTCGATTTTAGAGGACATCAGATTGTTGCTCATCTGGCGCCGGATAGCGCAGGCGATAGAGCCAGCAATGCCGTTGACGGTCACGGTGTGCCGGTCCCGCATTTCGGACTGGTCATGGAAATGACGGATTGGGAAAATCTCGCTGACAGACTGAAAGCCGCCGGGACGCAGTTCGTTATTGAGCCGACCGTCCGCTTCAAAGGGCAAATCGGAGAGCAAGCGACGATGTTCTTCCGCGATCCAGCCGGCAACGCCATCGAAATGAAGGCGTTTGCAGACCCAGATCAGCTTTTCTCGAAGTAACTCTCGCCCAAGGCATCCTGCAATACCGCCGCGCGCAGCGCCGCAATCCCCATGCCTTTTTCACTGCTTGTTACGTGCAGTTCTGGAAACGCGGCCGGATGCTTGCGCGCTTCCGCTGCGACAGCCTCAACTGTTTTGGCAAGCTCGCTGGCCTTGATCTTGTCGGCCTTGGTCAGCACCACACGGTAGCCGACCGCCGATTCGTCCAACATAGTCATCATTTCACGGTCGACATCTTTGAGACCATGGCGGCTATCGACCAGCACCAGGTTGCGAGCCAGCACTTGCCGCCCACGCAAATATTGGCGGACCAGTTTCTTCCATGTCTCGACGACTTTGGGAGGTGCCTTGGCAAAGCCATAGCCGGGCATGTCAACCAAGCGAAGTAAGGTCGGTTCACCGACTTCAAATATGTTTAGCTCTTGCGTCCGACCCGGCGTCACCGATGCGCGCGCAATCGCTTTGCGGCCGGTCAGCGCATTGAGCAGTGAGCTCTTACCGACGTTCGAACGCCCACAAAATGCGATTTCCGGCACGGTCGGTTCCGGCAGGAACTTAAGCTGCGGAGCAGACAGCAAGAAGTCCACACGCCCGGAAAACAACTTTGTTGCCTTACGTTCGCGGTAATCCTGTGCGCGCTCTTCCTCAGGCGACATCAATCAGCCTTTCGACGACTCATTATTGGCAGCCTCTTGCGCTGCTTTGCGCGCCTTTTCCTCTTTCTCCTTCTCCGCTGCTGCACGCAATTGTGGGTGCTTGGAATAGAGATAGCTCTGCTGACCCAAGGTCAGGATGTTTGAGATGACCCAGTAAAGCAGCAGACCTGCCGCAAACGGTGCCATCACGAACATCAAGATCCACGGCATGAAGTTGAAAATTTGCTGCTGCATCGGATCCATCGCGCTCGGGTTGAGCTTGAACGTCAGCCACATGGTCACACCAAGCAGAACGGCAAGCACGCCAATGCCGAGGAAGCCAGAGACCTCAAACGGTAGTAGCCCAAAGACATTCAGCAACGTTGCGGGATCAGGCGCAGATAGATCACGAATGTACAAGAACGGTTCATGGCGCATTTCGATCGCGAGGATCAGCACCTTATACAGCGCGAAGAAAATCGGGATTTGCACTAGCAACGGCAGACAACCGGCGAGCGGATTGACCTTCTCGTCCTTATACAGCTTCATTATCTCTTGCTGCTGCTTTTGCTTGTCGTCCTTGAAACGTTCTTGGATCGCCTTCATCTTAGGCTGCACGGCCTTCATCGCCGCCATGCTGCCAAACTGCTTTTGTGCAATCGGGAACAACAGGCCGCGGATGAGCAACGTCAACAAGATGATCGCCACGCCAAAGTTGCCGACGAGACCAAACAAGGTTTTCAAAAGCCACAGTAGGGGCTTTTCAAGGAACCAGAACCAGCCCCAAGAGATAGCAAGGCCAAAGTCTTCAATCCCCGAATCCGCATATTGATCGAGCAGCGCACTTTCTTTGGCGCCTGCGAACAGACGGGTCGATTTGCTCACTTGCTGTCCGGCAGGCAGAGTCACCGCGTCATAGATGACATCCGTGCGGAACAGGTCACCGCCAAGCGCGCGAAAGCTGGCTTCCGCAGAACCATCGCCGGGGACGAGAGCTGAAAGCCAATAGCGGTCAGTAAAACCCAACCAGGCGGCTGAACCTTCCGGTGCGTATTTCTCATTCTCGGCAAAATCGTCGTAGGAATATTCTTCATCAATCGTCCCGCCAAACACGCCAACCGGGCCAGCGTGAACGATAAATTCGTCAGCAGAGGCGTTGGCGCTGGTGCGCTTGATCAATGAAAACGGCTGAACGACAGCTACGCTCTCTCCAGTGTTGGAGACCGATTGCTCAGCTTCGATCATGTAATTGTCATCGATCGAAAGCTTGATCGAATAAACCAGCCCGTCCGCCGCCGTATGCGTCAATGTGACAGGTGTTTCAGGGGTCAGTGTTTCTGCATCGGCAGTCCAAACGGTCTCAGCCGCCAGACGCTCTGCATTGGCGAGAAACCCGAATTCGGCAAAGTATTGGCTATCGGTGCGGTCCGGCGCGAACAGGCGAACCGGCCCGCTTTCCTTTTCAACAGCGGCCCGGTGATCTTTCAGAACAAGATCGTCGATCTTTGCGCCAACCAGATTGATCGAGCCCGCTACACGCGGCGCATCGATTGCAACGCGCTGAGGGTCAGCCAATGCGGCGTCTAGATTAACCGGGCCCGCAACAGGCGTCACACCATCCGGCAAGTCAGCAGAAACAACACTTGTGCCTGGCGCTCCGGCGGCGCTTGCGCCCGCTGCGGGTTCAACCTCTTCGGTTGAAGCGGTGATCGATGCCTCAGGATAAAAGGCCCGCATCGCCACATCCCACCCAAGGATGAGCAGCCCTGAAAGCGCTACGGCCAGCAAAAGATTACGCTGATTGTCCAAGATATTACCCTGCTTACGAAATGCGTGTCTGGTTGATCAGGTGTGTTATGTAGGTACTACGGTTCTGATTTACACCTTAAGGGACCGGATCATAGCCATGCCCGCCCCAAGGATGGCAGCGCATTAGCCGCTTAGTGGCCAGCCATCCACCCTTGATCGCACCATATTTTTCCAAGGCCTGAATAGCGTATTGCGAGCATGATGGCCCATAGCGGCAAGTTGGCGGCAAAATCCGGCTTGGGCCCCACTGCCATGCCCGCGCGATAAAGATGAGGGCGTGCTTCATGTCTTTGCGCTTACGGATTTATCATTGGAGCTGCGCTTACCCCGGCGCGGCCTGCGCCCGCGCGCCGGATCACCTTTGCCAGCGTGCGCGCGTTCGAGCGCCTGCTGCAGCTCTTTCGCCATCACGCCAAAATCCCGCTCCACTCCGCCTGCCCGCCCAATCAGCACGTGATCGTGATCCGACAGGCCAGCCGCAGAAAGGTAATCGCGCAGCAGCTCTCGAAAGCGGCGCTTCATCCGATTGCGCACCACGGCGTTACCGATCTTTTTGGTGACGGTGATGCCATAGCGTTTGCCAAGCCCATCATTGGGCCGCGTCAACAATACAAAGCCCGGACGCGCGACTCGCAGGCCGCGATTGGCGGCCAGAAAATCAGAACGTTTGGTCAGCACTTCGGCCATCATTCAATCCGTATACGCAGAACGGGCCCCCAATGGGAGCCCGCCGCCTTGCGACCACAAATGGGCCGCGAGCAAAACCGAACCGCGCATATTCGCGCGCGGCACAGATCAGCTTATGCGCAAAGGGTCTTGCGACCGCGCTTACGACGAGCGCGCAGAACCTTACGGCCGCCCGGTGTTGCCTTGCGGGCGAAGAAACCGTGGCGACGAGCGCGCACGAGATTGCTTGGTTGGAATGTCCGCTTCATATCGTCCTCGAAATCAAGATGTGCGACACCGCCGTGTTGGCCTATTATCGCTTGAATAAAAAGGGCCGCTCGATGGCGACCGCAATCAGCGCGCGCAACTATGGGAAAGCAAGCAGTGAGTCAAGGCTTGCGACGCGGATTTGAGGCTCGTGGGCAGCGACCGGTGTCGCCGTGGTTGCTGCAAGAAACTGCAGATCGAGAACGCGTTTGCGATTAAGATTTCCGGCGGTCGAGGGAAGCCAGCTGCGCATTTCAGTGGCGTCCAGCCATTTCGCACTGCGATGCGGAACCGAATTGGTCATGGCGTAGAACTCGCGGGCCCGCTCAGCGCTCATCCCCATTTCGCGGTAGTAATCCAGATAAAGGCGGTTTTCAGGGGCATCGGGCGCAAAATCTTTCGGTTCACGTCCGTAATTGTCGAGCCAAGAATGAACCGCGAACTCAGCGCCATCATCCATTGTGCGCGTTTCGCCCGCCAGAAACAGTTCAACCGCGCCGGAACGAACTGATCCGCCGTTGGGAACATGGGTTGCGATACCAGCGGCACGAATGCGGCGACCAACGGCCAGATTTGCGATGTCATCGCTCGTGCCAGGAGCTTCGATCATGTCAAGCTGCTGGATCTGAGGGAAGTCGCGCAGCATCGCATCAAAATAGCGCAGGCTCATTGGGCCGGTTGTGCCTACCAAGGCAGCGCGTTTGCTATCAAGCACCTGAAACGGACCATATTGCGCGACTGCCATTGGCGCAGGCTTATGCAATGCTGGCTGTGCATACCGCGCTGCAGTGGGCACGGCGGCGCGTTCAACATAGGTGTATTCAGTGACGACGGTTTGGGTCGTTGTAAAAGCGGTCTTTTTCGCCGGGCGAACAATTGCTACCGGTTTCGCATCAACCTTAATCCAGCTTTGCGTTGCCGGATCCCATTCTTCAACCCAGCGCTCAACCGCCAAAGATCGCGTACCAACGCCATCTTGAGCCTGCGCAATGGTGGGCATTGCGATCAGACTCAAGACTGCGAAAAGAAGGCGGCGAAAACTTTGCATGGCCATTCTATGGGCGACAGGCTTTTTACGAATGACGAAGTTTTATGCTTGCAAATTCCTTAGGGTTTCGTGCCTATAGGCGAAGTAAGAACCCGTTAACCTCAATTGCTTCTTGAGAATTCGGGCCGCAATTGGGGTTTGCGATTTGGTCGCTCTAGTAAAAACGGTCGCCTATCTTGGGCTGGAGGCGCGCAGCGTCGAAGTACAATGTCAGGTGGCATCAGGTCTGCCGCGCTTCACAGTGGTGGGCCTGCCTGACAAGGCCGTCAGTGAAAGCCGCGAGCGGGTTCAGGCTGCGCTTTCTGCCATGGGTTTGGCGCTCCCTCCCAAACGCATCACGATTAATTTATCGCCAGCCGACCTTCCCAAGGACGGATCGCATTATGACCTGCCTATCGCGCTTGCTCTGTTGGCGGCAATGGGTGTGACCGATGCCGAACAGCTGGGCGACTGGCTAGCCGTTGGCGAGCTCTCTCTTGATGGACGGATCGTCGCTACGCCCGGCGCGCTATTGGCCGCACTGCATGCGAGCGAGAACGACGTAGGCCTGATTTGTCCTGCGGATCAGGGGCCAGAGGCCAAATGGGCAAGCGGCATTCCGGTTTTAGCCGCAACCGATCTCGTCAGCCTGCTCAATCACCTCAAAGGCACACAAACTTTGGCTGAGCCGCCGCGAGGCGCCATCGAAGAAGAACGCATCGGCGCTGATTTGAAACAGGTGAAGGGGCAAGAGAGCGCCAAGCGCGCGCTCGAGATCGCTGCGAGCGGCGGGCACAATATGCTGATGATCGGGCCGCCCGGATCGGGCAAAAGCCTGCTTGCATCATGCCTGCCCGGTATCTTGCCTGAGCTAACACCGGCAGAGGCACTGGAAGTTTCAATGGTCCAGTCGGTTGCCGGATTGCTCGACAATGGCCGGATCAGCCGGGCACGGCCATTTCGCGCGCCGCACCATTCTGCCAGTATGGCGGCGCTAACCGGTGGCGGTCTAAAGGTGCGGCCCGGTGAAGTCAGTCTCGCGCATCTCGGTGTGTTGTTCTTGGACGAATTGCCAGAGTTTCAGCGTCCGGTGCTCGATTCGCTGCGACAGCCGCTCGAAACCGGTCACGTCGACGTTGCCCGCGCAAATGCGCATGTCACCTTCCCCGCCCGCGTCCAATTGATCGCGGCCATGAACCCATGCCGCTGCGGACACGCAGGCGAACCCGGCCATGTTTGCGCGCGCGGTCCGCGCTGCGCCAGTGAATATCAAGCGCGCATCAGCGGGCCTCTGCTTGACCGGATAGACCTGCATGTTGAAGTCGCCGCGGTCAGCGCGATGGATATGGCTTTGCCCCCGGCGAGCGAAGGCAGCGACGCCGTGAAGTCGCGCGTGGCGGCAGCACGAACAGCACAAAAGGCGCGCGGGGTGCGTTCCAACGCAGAACTAGAAGGCGACAAGTTGGAACAATACGCCTCGCCAGATAATGATGGGCGCGAATTGCTAATGCGCGCAGCTGAAAAATTGCGGCTGTCCGCCAGAGGTTACACGCGGATGCTACGCGTGGCCCGCACAATTGCCGATCTAGCCGGCGCGGAAACCGTGGGCCGCGCTCATATTGCCGAAGCACTTAGCTACCGCCATCAGCCTGCGAGAATTTAAGGCGACGAGTTGTCTGGCAGCGCCGTGGGACAATGATCGCGCTCGATTTTCAAGCCAAGCTCAGATACAGTTTTTCGTGAAGGGTTGATTGTGCGATCTCGGTTTCGAACCTCTGGGTGCGAGCGGCAATCAAGACCGCTGACGAGGTCGATGGCCTGGCGATGAGGCGAGCAAATCGCTGATCGCCAAGTTCTAGATAACGCTCAGTTTAGGAGACCCGCATGATTACTTGGCTTCGGGAAAAATGTCTCAACCTTCTTGGATCAATCTACATCTACAATGAGCACCGCGGCCACTCGGCGTTAGACCGCGTGCTTGAAGCCGTCAGGCAACGCGCGCCTGACGACTTAGAGCTGATTTCCGCGATTGAGCAACACCGCGCTGATGAACGAAAGCATTACGTCATGTTCAAACGCTGGTTTGAACTGCGCGGCACCATGCCGCTGTCGTTTGACCGCACCTTTGGGCATATCGACCGCTTCATAAAAATCATGTTTGGCACACAGATCGATCACTTCGATACGCAAGCCATCGCCGAAAATGATCGAATGTTTGAACGGTTGTGCCGAGTGATCTCTTTGCCCGAACAGCGAGGATATCAGCAGGTCGAATTCTTGCTTGATAACCACTTTGTGAAAGCAGACCTGGCATGGCCAAGGCGTTATACTAAGGCCCTGTGTGGCTAGCGTCGCTGCGGTAGACGAATTGGAAAGCTCCAGAACCAGCCTTTGGTCTCGCCTTTTCAAATGGCGCGTCGGCGCAATGTTGGCGCGCAATACATTGGTCAGCACGGGGGTGTTTTTAATCGGCCTGGCATGCCTTTGGCTGCTGGTCGAATTCGCTGGTATGGATGAGGTGATGGCTTCTGGCGTTGGCTTTGTGCTCGCCAATACGCTCCACTACGCCTTAGCGCGCAGTTGGATTTTTCGCGGCACTGAACGCAAGGTTGTCAGCGGCTATGCCTTCTTCGTGCTCAACGGCATGCTTGGGCTTGGAATCACAATGGCACTGATGGCCGTGATGCTGGAATACACGCCGATCAACTATCTGATCGCGCGGATATTGGTGTCAGTGATCGCCGGTCTGACGATGTTTGTGATCAATGCGGTGTGGAATTTCCGCCGCGTGTGATCAGCCAGCGGCGCGTTTCGCTTTGCCCAACTCCACCACAGAACCGCTCGCCAATTCATCCGATGGTATCGCGATTGTGCCGTCAGCGCGCTTGCCCAGATTTTCGCGCACAACCAACCACAGGTCTTCGTGCGTTAGAATGCGGCCGTCATGCGAAAGAATAGAAACAGGCCCGATCGGAAGGCGATCTTTTTCATCAACCAAAACCGGACTTTCCTCAACCTCGGCCCCGTATTTCTGACCCCACTGACGCAGAGCAATCATTGCTGGAAGCAGATCGAAGCCTTTGGTCGTGAGCCGGTATTCGATTTTGCGACGATCATCAGCGCATGGCTCTCTCTTAAGGATGCCATGTTCAACCAATTTGGCGAGTCGGTTTGACAGAATGTTGCGGGCAATGCCCAGTTCACTCAAAAATTCCTCGAAGTGGTGCAGACCGTTGAAGCTCGCACGCAGGATCATAAACGACCACCGCTCCCCCATCACTTCGAGTGCTTGCGGCAGACCACATTCAATCAGATCTTTAAGCGGTTCGCGTATATCGCCCATAAATTCAGTCCTCTGTCCGCAACCTATCTAGCGGAATTTTCAGAAAGCACAAAAAACTTTAAGTTTTTAGTTGCAACTTAAAACTTATTATCATAGGTAGTGATTCGCAACTGGTTGTCTTTTAAAACCTAGTAGCATGATTTGAACCTTTGAAAAGGACTGAAGCGATGACCCTCTCCCTCTCCCGTTCCAGCCGCCTATCGATTTTTGCGATGGCGTTTGTTTACACCGGCCTCACGTTTGGTGTGGCCACCACTCCTGTCGCTGCCCAAAGCGGCGCCTATTACACCGCCACCCTTGCCCAACCAGCAGACGATAACCGCGCCGTTGCAGGCGGGGTCGCTTGGTCGTGCAAGGGCACGATGTGTGTCGCTAACAAAGGCAGTTCACGCCCCATGCGTATCTGCCGCGGCCTGTCGCGCGAATTTGGTGAAATCGTGAATTTCACTGCCAAAGGCAAAGAACTGGCAGGCGATAAGCTGGCGAAATGCAACGGCAAGTAAGCCGGCAACCCTCTCCTCTCGTCCGAAGCTCTCCAACTCGGACGAAGAACATGGCCTCTGGCGCATTCCCCATTTCGCGCCAGGGGCCGTTTTCATTATCTGGGCAGGAAACCGGCCAATTTCAGCTGAGCTTCAAGGTTGGCCGCGCTGGTGAACAGATGCGCCTCCCAACCGCGTTTATGAGCAGCTTCAATGTTAGCCGCATTGTCATCCGTGAAGAAAAGCTCCTCTGGCGCAAAACCGCTGCGTTGCTCAACTATCTCGTAAATCCGCGCGTCCGGCTTTGCGATGTTCTCAGTGCCTGAGACGATAATGTCTTCGAAAATGTCGAAAATCGGTTGCTCAGCTCGGAACTGAGCGAACAATTCATCACCGAAATTGGTCAAGCAGTAGAGCGGCACTTTGTTTGAATGGAGTTGCTCGACAAGTGCGTGCACGCCTTCAACTGGTCCCGGTATCGTCTCATTAAACCGCGCAGCATAGGCGGCAATCCTGAGGGCCTGATCAGGAAATTGCGCAATCCGGGCGGGCAGCATCTCTCCCAGCGTTACACCGCGATCATGCTGAAAATGCCATTCTTCGCTGACAACCTCGGTTAGAAACCAATCAAGTTCCGCCTGATCCGGGATCAGTTTTTCAAACAGCGCGCGCAACTGCCAATCAAACAACACGCGCCCCACATCGAAAACTACCGCTTTGTCATTCTGCTTCACATAACACCTTCAGAAACGGCAACGGCCCGCTTTCCGATAAGGAGGCGGGCCGATTCAGTTGGGCGGCCGCCGACAAAGGCGGACCGCAAAACACAGAGCTGATTAGCCCTGACGCGCTTTAAAGCGGCGGTTCGTTTTGTTGATCACATATGTGCGACCACGGCGACGAATAACGCGGCAATCGCGGTGGCGGTTCTTCAGCGACTTAAGGCTGTTGCGGATTTTCATTGCTCGTTCCCGATAATAAAACAGGCACCGGAGATAGTCTCCGATGCCGGAAATTCAATGGGCGCGCCTAAGCGGCCAATCACGATTCGTCAACTGTTCTCGCGGATTTGCGTGAGTTTTCGCTCCCAAGCCACCGCATGTTCGACAATCACATCAAGATCGGCGTGCTGCGGCTGCCAAGGGATGGTTGCACGGATCCTAGAAGGATCAGAAACAAGCGCATCAGGATCGCCTGCGCGCCGCCCCTCCATCACGCGATCAATCGCTTGGTTCGTAACCCTGTCAACCGCGTCAAGAACTTCCAGCACGGAAAAGCCCCGGCCATAGCCGCAATTCATCGTCAATGATCGTTCTGGCTGCGCAATCAAAGCCTCCAGCGCAAGAACATGCGCGGCTGCCAAATCGCTGACGTGGATGTAATCGCGCACGCCCGTGCCATCCGGGGTATCGTAATCTGTTCCGAACACGCTGACGGTCTCACGCTTACCCAAAGCCGCCTCAACCGCAACCTTGATCAGGTGAGTTGCGCCTGCAGTTGATTGCCCGCTGCGTGCCTGCGGATCAGCACCGGCCACGTTAAAGTAACGCAGCGCGCAAAAATTGAAGTCGTGCACCACCGCGACATCGCCAAGCATTTGCTCTGTCATCAATTTTGACCAACCATACGGGTTGATCGGATTGCGCGGAGTTTCTTCTGTCACAGGGGATACCTCGGGCATCCCATAGGTCGCAGCCGTCGAGGAAAAGATGAAGTGCGGGACCCCAGCTTTGGTTGCTGCATCAATTAAAGCCCGGCTTTTGGCCGTGTTGTTGTGATAATACTTGAGCGGGTTCTCGACACTTTCCGGCACGATAATTGAGCCGGCAAAATGCATGACCGCCTGAATGCCTTGCTCAGCGAAAATCTTCGCCAAGAGAGCGCCATCTTCAATATCGCCTTCATACAGCGGTACGCCCTCTGGAACAGCAAAGCGAAAACCTGTGGTCAGATTATCGACCACTGCGACAGGCCACCCTGCATCCTTTAACGCCAGCACGGCGTGCGAACCAATGTAACCAGCGCCGCCCGTTACGAGGACAGGAACCTTCGATGCTGTGTTCATGTGCTTTGCCTTAATGCCCAAACTGACTTTGCTAGCCAGAGTTTACCTTTGTTGAACGGCTCTTGCCACAAACGTGTTAAGAGCTTCCAACACAACTCTTCGCTACCACTCCCATAACTGGCAGCGATAAAAAATTCGAGGACGCAAACATGGCCCAACAAATCACAAAACCTCTCGCGCGCGCAATCATGCTGGGCGCAGTCTGCGCGCTTTCCGCCTGCGCCACCGTTGCTCCGCCCAGCCCGGTTTCTGTCACCCGCTTTCATGATGCAGCGGCATTATCGCAAATCGGCCAAGGCGTTGTGTTCATTGAAAGCGCCCCTGGACTCGAAGGTGCATCGCTGGAGCTTGCACCGTATAAAGCAGCCATTGCCGCTGAGCTGACAGCGCTCGGCTATCGCGAGGGGACACGGGCGGAGGCAAACGCCATCGCGCAAGTGGCGATAGACACCTTTGAAGTGACATCAGAGCGCGGTGGCCGCGGCCCAGTCAGCGTCGGAGTTGGCGGCGGGACAGGTTCGTTTGGGTCTGGTGTTGGTGTGGGCCTAGGCATCAATCTTGGCGGCGGCGCTAAGCCACGCATCGGAACAGAAATTGCCATTGCACTGAAGCCCTCAGCGCCCGGCGGCACAGCGGTTCAAAACCTTTGGGAAGGGCGCGCGCAGATCGAAGTGGCTAAAGACGCAGCGGAAGACAGCTCAACCGTGATCGCCCCACTTTTGGCGAAAGCCCTATTTCGTGACTTCCCAGGCGGCAATGGCGACACTACGACCGTGAAAGTCGAAGACATCCAATCAAGCGAGTAACGCCACCCGTGACCAAAATTGCAATCGATGCCGGATTTGACAGCGGCAATATCAAAGTCCTGTCCGTTGACGGGAACACCGCAGAACTTTCGATCCCAAAGGATCACATGTCTGAGTTTGCGCAATGGTTTCATTTCCGCGTCACTTGCGACGCCGGCAGCGAACTAACGCTTAAAATCACGGGTTTGAATGATAGCGCCTATCCTGGCGGGTGGCCGGGTTATGACGCCTGTGTCTCAGAAGATCGTGAGTTTTGGGCTCGCGCAACTAGCAGCTTTGACAAGGATGAAAGCGGCGGCACGTTGACCATCAGCTATGCTCCAGCCAGCAACACCGCATGGTTTGCCTATTTCGCGCCCTATTCGATGGAGCGCCATCACGATCTGGTGGCAGAGGCGGCATCCTGCGAGGGCGTTGATCTGGTGCGCCTCGGCCAAACGCTTGATGGCCAACCGCTAGATTGCCTCGAAATGGGGGAAGGTGAACGGTCAGTGTGGCTTTATGCCCGCCAGCATCCCGGCGAAACCCAAGCCGAATGGTGGATGGAAGGCGCATTGGAATGCCTCACCGATCCTACCGATCCGATTGCGCGCGCGCTGCGCAAAACCTGCCGGTTTCATATTGTGCCCAATTGCAATCCAGATGGCTCACGCCGCGGGCATTTGCGCACCAATGCCGTTGGCACGAACCTAAACCGTGAGTGGGCAGAGCCGAGCGCAGACAAATCGCCAGAAGTGCTCGCGATCCGCAATTACATGGATAAGACCGGCGTTGATTTCGCGATGGATGTACACGGCGATGAAGCGATCCCGGCGGTTTTTCTTGCAGGTTTTGAAGGCATCCCAGGCTGGAGCGACGAGCTAGGCGAAAGCTATTATCGCTACGAACGCATCCTTGACCGCCGCACGCCTGATTTCCAGACCAAGCTGGGCTATCCCAAAACACCCGCTGGCAGAGCCAACCTTGGGATCAGCACCAATCAGGTTGCCAATCGGTTTGGTTGCACGGCAATGACGCTGGAGATGCCATATAAAGATCTGGCTGACGCCCCAGAGCCTGAGCAAGGCTGGTCGCCAGAACGCTGCAAGCTGCTTGCGCGGGACTGCCTCGCCTCTTTGCTGGAGTGGACGCAAAGCACCTAACGCGATTTTACATAAGTTTGCGCCGGTTTCAGCCCACTGACAGGCTTGATCGTGCTAGTGTTCTTCAGCAACTAACCACGGGAGAGCTACGCCATGACGTCGAACATCGAATGGAACCGCCGCAAATTTATCGCAGGCGCAGGAGCGCTGGGCGTGATCGGCCTGCTTCCTATGCAAGCATCAGCCCAAGGGCTTGGGCTAGGGTCGCTACTGGGCAAGGCAACCGATAGCGCGCTTGACCAATTGGCGCAGCCCGGCGCGTTTTACGGCGACAAGGATGTGCGCATTGGCTTGCCCATTATTGGCAAGAAGCGCGGCGGTCTGCTCGGTTCAGTTCTAAACGCTGGTCAGAAGCTTGGCGTGCTGGACGGCGTAACCCGGAAGATCAACGATGCAGCAGGCTTTGCGGCAGGCCAAGCAAAGCCGATTTTCCGCGATGCGATCAACAACCTCTCCTTCAATGATGCACCGGGCATTGTCTCTAAGAACGATGGCGGCACTCGCTATCTGCGGACTTCCTCAAACGATACGCTACACGCCAAATTGACGCCGCTGGTCGATAGCGCGCTGGAAGAAATCGGCGTCTATGGTGAGTTTGAAAGCCTATCGAGCAAACACAGCTTCATCAGTGCCGCTGGCCTGAACCGGGAAAGCATCAACAAAAGCGTGACTGATCAAGGGCTGGACGGGATTTTCTCATATATCGCCACGGAAGAACGCACGTTCCGTAAAAACCCCTTGGGCAATATTGGCGGTGCATTGGGCGACTTGCTTGGCAGTTAGGACAAATGCGCTGGCCCAAATGCATGTGGTAGTAGGTCAGACAAGCGCACTTCGCACGTCTCGCTGGCTCCAACGCAAAGGATGTTGGGATCGGTATCGCCCAATTGCGCCAGCTCATTAAGGACTTGCCGGCAGCGGCCGCACGGGGTGATCGGCCCACCATCGCCGCTATCGCTTGGGCCGGTAACGGCGACAGCGATAAGCCCGCCTCGGACCCCGTCAGCCATTGCTTTGGATACAGCAACGGTCTCTGCGCATAAAGCCAGGCCGTAGCTGGCGTTTTCGATGTTTGTGCCCGTTACAACCACGCCGTCATCAAACAAGAGCGCGGCTCCAACAGCATAGTTGGAATAGGGCGAGTAGGAATTTTTAGCCGCACTACGAGCAGACGCTATTAGCGCAGCTCTATCTACTTTTGAATGACCACCCATTCGATTGGCTCCTCTGCAGCATCTGTCACCAATTGGCTATTTGCACTCCATAACAGCCAAGGCCGTCCGGCGTAATTGGGCTTGGCCCGATCCCGTTCAAGCCACAGGTCGCGCTCAATTGCGGTTGCTAGATTGTGGCGCGCCTCAAATTCCTGGGAGATCTTCAGGACAACTGGTTTACCTGCATGAAGCTCAATCTGATTAATGAGGGTCATCAGCTCGCTCTCCACCGCTGCATCGCTGACTGCCACAGCGCAGCTCTCAGCCGTTGCGGACAAAGCAATCGCCGGTGGGAGATAATCGGCATTGCGCGGTACCATTCGAGTGAAGCGCGATGATTGCGGATCTGCGCGCAGGCAGGGGTCAAAGACATGTAGCATCCCAACCTGAAGGTCAGCCCGCCGCGCTGCCTGTAGACGCGCGGCAAACCGTTCGTCTGGTTCCTGCGTCGCACCAACAAGTTCCAAATAGACGAACGCTCCGCCTAAGGCTCTGATCGTCTCAAATCGAACGTCGCTTGTGCCGCTGGCGATGATCGCGCCTTGCTCTGGAAATGCTGCTTCATCAGGACGCCAACTTCGCATGTCCCACCACAGCCATGCCGCATAGCCGATCGCTGCCAACACGAGTGTAGCCACCGAATACATCGCAATGCGGCGGCCAAGCGGCGCACGTTTAGACGTGCGAGGATCGCTCCGCTTGCGCTTAGATTTTGTTCGCTGGGCTACCATTTTTGGATGTCCTTTGCGCAGCCTCAGCCCTTGATGTGCAAGACGCAAATCAAAGTGAACAGACGCCGAGAGGTGGCAAAGTCCGTTTCAACTTTGCCTTCCAGTCGCTCCATCAACAATTCAGCCGCATTATTGTGGATGCCCCTGCGAGCCATATCGATTGTCTCAATCTCCGATGGTGTCGCCTTACGAATCGCCTGATAATAGCTGTCGCAAATTGCAAAGTATTCACGGATCGGGCGTCGGAAGCGCGCTAGCCCAATTACAAGGCTCTCAAGAAGAGTCTCCCCCGTGTCGCTAACGTCCATCACCAAACGCCCATCGCGAACGGAAAGCTGCAAATGATATGGACCGCAAGCCCCGCGTTCAGCGCTGCGAATTGGCTTGAAGGTATTCTCTTCAATCAAATCAAAGATTGCGACGCGGCGTTCTTGTTCGACATCGGCGTTGCGCCAAAGGATCGTCTCCTCATCAAGCGCGACATGCGCAATGCGATAACTCGCTGCAGATTCGGGCTTCTGTTTGACCATTGTAATTTGCGCCTTCGCAGATGGCAGCAGGACAGTTCAAGCACTTCAACAAACCATCCCCGCTATCCACAGCCAGGTGCGGCGATTTTGCCGCCATTTGCACTTGGCGTTGGCACGTGAAACGCGCAATAGGCCTCGATGGCCGAAGCTGAACTTCTTTTACCCACCGATTCCCAATCCGAAACTGGACGCAAACTCCCTTCGAATCTCGAAGCAGAGGCTGCGTTCTTGGGCGCGGTGCTGATCGACAACCGCGTTATTGAAGAATTGCAAACGCCAATTCGGCCTGACCACTTTTTCGAATCCCTGCATGAGCGCATTTATGCTCGTATCCTGACGCTGATTGAGCGCAATGCCACAGCCAGTCCGGTTACGTTGCGTCCGTATTTTGAAAGCGATGAAGCGCTGAAAGAGCTCGGCGGGACGAGCTATCTTGCACAACTTACTGCGGATGGCGCAGGATTGCTTGCCCCGCGTGAATTAGCGCAGCAGATTTATGATCTCGCTTTGCTCCGGGAGCTGGTGAGCGTTGGTCGAGGGTTGGTTGAAGGCGCGTTGGATACCAGCGAAGAAGTCGATCCGATGGACCGTATTTCACAAGCTGAAGCTGATCTGTTCAAAGTCGCCGAAGGCGCAGCCACAGGCAGCGAAGCCTCATCCTTCCGCGATGCTGCCCTGACCGCAATTAAAATGGCCGAAGCCGCGATGAATTCAGGCGGCGGTTTGTCAGGCAAGACAACAGGCCTCGATTCGATTGATCGCAAGACATCCGGCCTTCACGCGTCGGACCTGATCATTCTCGCTGGACGCCCCGGCATGGGCAAGACCTCGCTCGCAACCAATATCGCATTCAATTGCGCTGAGGCGCACTTAAATTGGGAACGCGATGGTGGGGAATTCAATTATGGCGCGCCAGCCGCATTCTTCAGCCTAGAGATGAGCGCCGATCAACTTGCAACGCGTATCTTGGCCGAGCAAGCAGAAATCAGTTCTGAATCACTCCGCAGCGGTAAGTTGAGCCGAGAGGAGTTCCAGAAACTGTCATTTGCCAGTCAACGGCTCGCAGAACTGCCCTTATACATTGATGATACACCAGCGCTCACAATTGGCGCATTGCGTACCCGCGCGCGCCGGATGAAGAGGCGGCACGATATCGGCCTAATCGTCGTCGATTACCTTCAGCTGCTTCAGGGCTCAGGCCGCGCGAACGATAACCGCGTCAATGAAATTTCAGAAATCAGCCGAGGTCTGAAGACGCTTGCCAAGGAGCTAAGCGTGCCAGTGATTGCCTTATCTCAGCTCAGCCGTGCGGTTGAGCAACGCGAAGACAAGCGGCCAATGCTTTCTGACTTGCGCGAATCCGGTTCGATTGAACAAGATGCTGATATGGTCTGGTTCGTCTATCGCGATGATTACTATTTGGAAGCGACCAGGCCCGACTTCCCGACCGAGGCAAGCACGCCGGATGCGGTGGAGAAATATCGCGCCTGGGAAGAGGCATTCGAGCAAGTCAAAAACAAAGCTGCTGTCAATGTTGCGAAGCAGCGTCACGGATCAACAGGCATGGTCCCGCTGCACTTCCAAAGCGAGTTTACCAAATTCACCTCGCCGAACCTCAAGGATTATTCCGATTACGGTTACTAATAAGTGTTTGAATAATGCGCTGGGTCTAGGGATTGAGCCGCCGGGCCAGCCAAGCATCAGCAAGTCCGACCCAAAGGGAACCACGCCAACCCATCCGGGTCCAGAAACCGGCATTCTCGCTGTACCATTCCGGCGTGATCCGCGTACTTGCGCTCTCGAGATGGTCTAGAAATTCACGCAGCTGCCCGGCCAACGCCTCATCTTCTACCCGTACCATCAGCTCAAGATTGATGCGCAATGACCGTCGATCCATATTGGCGCTGCCAAAATAGCTGATCGCATCGACCACCAACAGCTTCATATGAAGCTTACAGGGCTGGAATTCAAAAATATCCGCGCCAGCTCTTAGCGGTCGCTTATAGAGCAATCTTGCAGCCTCGATCGTAGCATCAATATCGGACTTCCCAGCTAGCACCATCCGGACTTTCCCGCGCCTGGCCACTTGCGCAATCTGCCGGCGAATACTGCGCTGAGGCGTGAAATAGGCCGTCACCAAATCAAGCCTTTTCGCCTTCGCTAGATCCCGTTTGAACTTATAAGACCACTTGCGCGCCCTTACGACCGGACCGCCTAACGTTAGTTGCACAGCGCCATCACCAGGATCCCATTCGCGCACCATTTTCCGAATGGCGCGCAGCTGTGATTTGTTATCGCTGACCCAATCACAAACCAGGCTGAACCATTGACTGAAACGCTGTACCACCGGCCCTTCAATCGCCACTCCCAAGTCGCACCACCCGTTCTTTTCAGGCGGCGCGAAGTAGTGATCAGAAACATTAGCGCCGCCCGTCATAACCCGTGCGCTATCCGCGATGGCAAACTTCTGATGATTGCGGATCAAATAACGCGCTCCAAGACGTGGCGAAAAAACTGCAAAGGTGCCGCCCGCCTCAATCAAGGGGTCGAAAAAGTGCGAAGGCGCATCACTCCCAAACGCATCAATGATGAGGTGAACGCGCACTCCCCGTCCAGCAGCCCTCAACAGTGCATCCAACACTTGGCTTCCTGCGTCGTCATGCTGGAACATATAGTAAAAGATATCGAGAGATTCTTCGGCCTCATCGATGTGGTCCAATAAGGCCGCCAGACGGTCAGAACCTCGCGGATAGAACGTGAAGGCATGGCCTTGAGCTTCGATCTGGAAGCTATGCGAATCGCGATAATTGCTCGTCGATGTCGCGGCTGGGTTAGGAGCGGAAGTTTGTGGCACATCTGCTCCATGCCCATTTGAAAGCGACCTTGCAATTTCTTGACTCGGCCCTGTCCGGCCTCTAATTGCTCGAACTCTTCCGAAATTTCAGAATTAAGAGGCCTCAATGGCACGCGTTACTGTTGAAGATTGCGTCGACAAGGTTCCCAACCGCTTTGATCTCGTCTTGCTTGCTGCCCAGCGCGCTCGTGAGATCTCTGGCGGCGCAGAGCTGACCGTAGATCGCGACCGCGATAAAAATCCGGTCGTGGCGCTGCGCGAAGTCGCAGAACAAACCATAAAGCCAAAAGAACTGCACGAATCGCTCGTTACTGGCCTGCAGAAAATTCTTCCCGATGATGAAGATGATGCAGATGAGATCGGTTCACTTAGCCAGTCGGCTGAAGCCTTGCGCATCACTGCCTCTGCACCAACTCGGTCTACATCGATCAGCTCCGACTACGACGGTAGCTAATCGCGGCTGGTTTTGATCGCCCGCTGCGATCAACACCCACGAGTAAGGGCCGCCCATTGGGTGGCCCTTAGTGCATTGAGCGACAGGCTTGCTACTCATGGTTAGCGAACTTGCCTTTGACAGGCGCGCATGTAACCGGCTTGCTGTAGTGACAACACATAGCCGAGTTTTGCAGCCGAAATGGCATCAATAGCAGTTTACAGCGTTAAGGGAGGAGTTGGCAAAACCACCTTCTCCGTCAATCTCGCGTGGTGCGCAGCGACTATTTCTCGCCGACAAACGCTGTTGTGGGATCTTGATCCAGCCAATGGCGCAGGCTTTTTGCTCAGCGTTGATCCAAAGAAGAAACTCACCGCCGACACGGTGTTCACGCAAGAAAGAGGGCCCGCGAAGCTGATCCGCAAAACGTCGATCGACAATTTGCACCTTCTCCCTGCTGATGAAAGTTTGCGGACGCTTGATCGGCAGTTCAACAAGCTGGGCAAGAAAAAACGTCTTGCCAAACTAACCGCGCAATTGAGCAAGGATTATGATCGCATCGTTTTCGATTGCCCGCCCGTGCTCAATGAAATCAGCGCTCAGGTGATGCGCGCTGCGGATCTCATTATAGTACCTCTTCCGCCCTCACCGCTTTCCACCAGAGCATTCGAAACCGTGGTTCGCGAAGTGCAGGGGAGCGGGAAGAGGCACCCGCCTATCTTGCCCGTCTTGTCGATGATAGACATGCGCCGAAATTTGCACCGCGAAGCACGCCAAGCGAATCCCAAATGGCCCGTAATCCCCCTATCGAGTGCAATTGAGCAATGTGCTGTGCGGCAGGAACCTGTCGGCGAATTCGCCCCTCTCTCACCCGCTTTGAAAGCCTTTGCGCAGATGTGGACGGCGATAGAGCGCAAACTCTCAAAGCTCTAGACTGCGCTCAAACATCTGCAGAAGACGCTTCCTTGATCGACCACAACCGGCCTATATGAAATCTCTAATTCGTGAGGGCTTAATGAGCGACATTCCCGAAGGCATTGGCGCAGCTATCGAAGGAGCTATGGCTGGACGTACGGTGGAGCCCACGCACGGGTCTAATATTACGAACAAAAGTGCTCAAGACGGCGACAGCGCCTGCATGAATTGCGGCGCGCAAGTTATAGGCCATCACTGCCATCAATGTGGCCAGAAGGCGCAAGTGCACCGCAGTCTTGCCGCGATCGGCCACGACATAATGCATGGCGTGCTCCACCTTGACGGCAAGCTTTGGCGTACCTTGCCCATGCTCGCTTTAAAACCTGGCGAATTGACGCGCCGCTATATCGATGGCGAGCGCGCCAAATTTGTTTCTCCCATGGCGATGTTCCTGTTCGGAGTTTTTGCCATGTTCGCTGTCTTCCAAATGGTTGGGCTGACTACGCCTACCGATCTCAATTTGGATGAAACCACTCAGGCCATTCGTACGAATGGAGAGGCTCAAGCGCAGCAAATGCGCGTTGAAATCGCAGCGATGGATGCTGATGATCCGGAACGTGCTGAGCGTGAACAGGAATTGGCAGTCATTGAGGCTTTCTTAAACGGCGCGGATTCATCTGCGAGCGAAACCGGTGATACGGATGGCGGTGTTGAGGAGCCTGTTCTTGATCTTAGCGACGGGAGATTTAATGTCAGTTTGACGGGGTTTGATTCCTTCGATCAGGGATTGGTCAAAAAATGGCAAGAAAACCCCGGCCTGATGCTCTACAAATTACAGACGAACGGCTACAAATTCAGCTGGTTGCTTATTCCACTTTCGATCCCGTTTGTGTGGTTAACGTTTGCATGGCGACGCAAATTCAAAGCCTATGACCATGCGGTCTTCGTCACTTACTCCCTAAGCTTCATATCTCTATTATTTATAACAGTATCACTGATCTCGGTGACACCGATAGATGGGAATGGGGGCTGGGCATTTGTGATCTTTGCATTGATAGCACCGCTCCACCTCTACAAACATTTACGCTACACCTACGGTCTGTCGCGCTTTTCGACGATCTGGCGATTCTGTGCGCTTCTATTCTTCATGCTGATTGTGCTGATGTTGTTCTTGCAATCGTTGTTGATTCTAGGCGCTTTTTGACCAGCGAACGCGAAAGTGTTGCCTCCACAAAGCAAACGAGCGCCCGGATCACTCCGAGCGCCCTTTGATGTAATTTAAAGCGACGTTAGGCGCCCTGCGGCGCTGCGCCACCTTTGTCGTCTTTAGAGCCAAAGCGCTTCCCTGCTTTGGGGATTGATGATCCATGAGTTGGCTGCGAGATCACCGGTCCTTTGGGCTGATCAGGGCGATCAAACTTACCATCTTCCAGCAACTGCTTAATCTCGTCACCGGTTAGCGTCTCGTACTCCAGCATGGCTTGGGCCAGAAGGTGAAGCTGATCTTCATGCTTTTTAAGCAGATCAGTCGCGCGCTTGTGTGCGCCCTCAACCAGACCCTTGATTTCAGCGTCAATCAGCTTGTTCGTTTCAGCGCCGCCCATAGTCCGGGCCGTTTGCCCCATGCCGAGGTAGCCTTCTTGACTTTGCTCATATTGGAGCGGGCCAAGCTTGTCAGACATACCCCATTTGGTGACCATATTGCGGGCCAAATCGGTCGCATATTGAATGTCTGATGAGGCACCAGAGCTCACTTTATCATGGCCAAAGATGATCTCCTCAGCCACCCGGCCGCCCATACTCACCGAAAGGTTCGCATGCATCTTATCACGGTGATAGGAATAGCTGTCACGCTCCGGCAGACGCATCACCATACCCAATGCACGTCCGCGCGGGATGATCGTGGCCTTGTGAATGGGATCAGATGCTTCCTCGTGCACAGAGACGATCGCGTGCCCCGCCTCGTGATAGGCGGTCATCTTTTTCTCGTCCTCGGTCATTACCATCGACCGGCGTTCTGCGCCCATCATGACCTTATCTTTGGCGTCTTCAAACTCTTGCATTGCGACAAGGCGCTTGTTGCGCCGCGCAGCTAGCAGGGCCGCTTCATTGACGAGGTTCGCCAAATCTGCGCCTGAGAAACCTGGTGTTCCGCGCGCGATAGTGCGCGGGTTCACGTCAGGCGCCAACGGTGCCTTCTTCATGTGAACGCCAAGAATTTTTTCCCGTCCATCAATGTCAGGGATTGGTACAACAACTTGACGGTCAAAACGACCGGGGCGAAGCAATGCAGGATCGAGGACATCGGGACGGTTGGTCGCGGCGATGATGATGATGCCTTCATTGGCTTCAAAACCATCCATCTCTACCAGCAATTGGTTGAGTGTTTGCTCGCGCTCATCGTTGGAATTGCCAAGCCCGTGACCGCGTGAGCGGCCAACAGCGTCGATTTCGTCGATAAACACAATGCATGGCGCGTTCTTCTTGGCTTGCTCAAACATGTCACGAACACGGCTTGCACCGACGCCAACAAACATTTCAACAAAGTCAGAACCAGAGATTGTAAAGAACGGCACGCCCGCTTCGCCAGCGATTGCACGGGCCAGCAACGTCTTACCCGTACCGGGCGAACCGACCAGCAATGCGCCCTTCGGAATTTGCCCGCCCAGCTTAGAGAAGCGCTGCGGATCTTTCAGAAATTCGACGATTTCTTCGAGCTCTTCACGCGCCTCATCAATGCCAGCAACATCGTCAAAAGTGACGCGGCCCTGGCGTTCGGTCAGCATTTTAGCCTTGGACTTTCCAAAACCCATGGCGCCGCCGCCGCCGCCTTTTTGCACCTGGCGAAGTGCAAAGAATGCGATTCCCAAGATCAGGATAAACGGCAAGGCCTGGATCAGGATGACCCAAAGGATGTTCATCTGCTCGGGTGCTTCGCCTGAGTACTTCACCTCGTTTTCATCGAGCAATTGAGTCAATTGATCATCACCGGGGACTGGCACCGTTGAGAAAGCTTCTTCGCCATTCTTCATCTTACCGGTGATAAGGTCTGGCGCGATTTGCACCTCTGCCACACGTCCTTCAGTAACCGCTTCGCGGAATTCCGAATAGCGCATCTCTTGTCCAGTGGGTGCGGCTCCATTGTTAAACATGGACACCACAATCAGGAGGGCCATAAAAATGCCTCCCCAAATCATCAATTGCTTCACCCAAGGATTGGGGTTTTCCGGAGGGTTTTGCTGTGGATCGTTTTCGTCGCTCATGCGCTCAAATTCCTTGTTTCCACCCAAATATGTAGGCGCGGATGGATGAATGGCAAGTTAGGTTTGTGCCAATACGATAATGTGAATTTCCCCTAAGACTGATCGTGCCAACCGATCAACGACTGTTTCCCCCGGAGTTAGTGAGCGAATATGCGCTCAGAAAGACTTCGACTGCGCCCTCTATTCGCTTCTTATGGGCGACTTCGGGGACTGTCTCTCCGAAACGCCTCTCTAAGTCTCCCATGCCCTTGCACATTGATACAAACTGCTCGGCCGCAAGATCTGTATCGCGAATGGAAAGCTCGCCTTGCTCATCGGCGTGAGCCAAAAATGCACTGAAATCAGCCTTCATTCGCCATGGACCGGCCTCCAAGAAAGCACGCCCAACAGCAGGCTCAGTTTCAGTCTCCGCTGCGATCCTGCGCTCGAACTGAATCATCTCAGGCCTGAACAGAAAGGCAGAAATTGCGCGACCAATGTCGAGCATTCTTTCTGCCATTGTTGAACCAGCGGTTGAATCGAGCGAAAAATAGCCTCGCATTTTCTCACACTCGTACTCAACAGCCGCCGCAAAAAGAGCACTCTTATCTCCGAAGTGGTTGTAAACAGTGACTTTCGAGACGCCAGCGGACGCAGCAATCTGCTCAATGGAGCTGGCAGCGAAGCCCAAATCGAAAAAGGACCGCGCGGCTGCTTGAACGATCGCAGCACGCTTGGCGCTATCGATGGGCCTACCGATCTTTTTCTTGATGCCACTTGACAAAATGAACGACTCCGTTCAGTTAAACGCTGCCGTTCAATATTGTGATAGACGTCGTAAAGACGCAACCCCCACTGGTCGCAAAGGTTCCCCGCAATGCTCTGGATCGCGATTCGAATGCTCACGGGCGACAAGCAGAAATTCTATGGATTATTGTTCGGCATCGGCTTCTCAACCCTCCTTATCACGCAGCAGCTAACAATCTTCGTCAATCTCATTGAGCGCGGAGCGAGCGGCGTCTTCAACGCGCCTGAGGCACAAATTTGGGTTATGGATCCGGTTAGCCGAACAACCGACGTAAATTTCGCTATGCCATCAACCGCTCTTGACGAGGTGCGCGCTGTACCGGGCGTTGAATGGGCGGTTCCGCATTTGCGGGCGGTGGCCTCTGTCCGCACGCGCACAGGAGACTTGGAAGGCGTCGCAATCATCGGCGTTGACGACGCCAGCTTGATTGGCCTGCCCGAGCGAATGGTGGACGGGGCGAAGTCGATACTTTCCCAGCCGGACACGGTGATAATTGACGACGTCGGGATTACCAATTTGTTTGAGAATGGCGATGATCCCATAGGTCAGCGCCTTGAGCTCAACGACCAACGTGCTGTCATTCGCGGAGTGGCAGACTCGATCCCAAGCTTCACCAGCCAAGTAACGCTCTACACCAAGTACAGCCAAGCTTTGAATTATGTGCCGGGAACGAGAAACCGCATGAGTTTCGTGCTCGTGGGCGTGTCCGACAGCCTAACCGCGCAGGACGTCGCGGACAGGATTGAGAAGCAGACGGGGTTGAAGGCTGAGACCCGCGAAGAATTTGCGCAAGCTGGCGTCGATTTTATCATTCAAAACACCGGCATTCCAACCAATTTCGGAATCACAGTGGTACTTGGCTTCATTGTTGGGGTTGCGATTGTCGGCCTGACATTCAGCCTTTTTATTCGCGACAACATCAAGCAATTCGGCGCTCTGAAGGCAATCGGTGTTACAAACTCGAAAATCATAAGGATGGTCGCGGTGCAGGCCGGACTGGTCGGCATAATCGGCTATGCGCTCGGCGTGATTGGGACCGCACTTTTCATCTACGCCTTTTCGGGCAATCCGTTCTTCAAAGGCTTCTACATCCCCTGGCAAATTCCGCTGATAAGTCTTGTGGCCGTGATCGTCATTCTGGCGCTCACCGGTTTTGTCGCTCTAAGAAATGTACTGCGCACTGAACCTGCGGCGGTGTTCAGATGAGCAGCACAAAATTAGACACTATCGAGATCGGTGGCTGCGCACCTGAGGCGGCGATTTGCGCACGTGGCATCGTACGTGATTTCCAGGCCGGGCAATCCACAATCCGGGTTCTCCATGGCATCGATACTGACATCAAACCGGGCGAAATGACCTATGTCGTTGGCGAAAGTGGCTCAGGAAAGACGACTCTGATTTCCATAATGTGCGGGATCTTGTGGCCAACTGAAGGCGAAGTGAAGGTGTTCGGCACCGACATCTACAGCCTCACGGATACCGAGCTGGTGAACTTTCGTCTCGAGAACATTGGTTTCATCTTCCAGCAATACAACCTTATCCCGTCGATTGACGCTGCCGCCAACGCGGCCGTCCCATTAATCGCGCAGGGCATGGGCATTGACGAAGCCCGGGAAAAAGCAACCGAGCTGCTCGATGCGCTCAATATCGGCGATCAAGCAAGCAAGCTACCCAACCAGCTTTCTGGCGGACAGCAGCAGCGCGTCGCAATCGCCCGCGCGCTCGTTCACAAACCTCGCTTGGTCGTCTGTGACGAGCCGACCGCAGCGCTCGACGCAAGCTCTGGCCGCCGGGTAATGGACTTGCTGCGCGACGTGGCGGTTGCGCCCGACCGGGCCTGCATCATCGTTACGCACGACAACCGTATCTTCGACCTCGCCGACCGGATCCTTGTGCTTGAGGATGGTCGCGTAACCCACGACGGCACCGAAATGCCGGACGATCACTGATCTGCGCGAATGGAAACCTGACATGGCATTGCTTCCAGACAATCTGAGCTTCTCCCGCAAAATCCTGCCCATCCTCGCGGTGATCGGTCTAGTGATTGCCGCTCTCTATATTTGGACCTCTCTCCCCGATAGAGATACCACCGAACCTGACCGCCAACCTGCTAAAGCGACGGGCGAGCTCGCCAATTCAGCCCGCGTCGCGGGTGCAGGTTTGGTTGAGCCATCAAGCGAAATCATTGATATTGGCAGCGCACTTTCTGGCCTAATCACCGATCTGCGTGTGCAGCCGGGTGACTTTGTCGAAAAAGGACAGCCGCTTTTTGTAGTTGACGATCGCGCAATCCGCGCAAACCTGCAGGAAGCGAACGCCGCAATTGGTGAGGCACGAGCTGCGATCCGCGAAGCACAAACAGCGCGAAGCACCGCCCAAAGGCAACTTTCACTTTACCGCCAAATTGACGATCCAGCAGCTGTCAGCCAGTCAGAGGTTATCCGCGCCGAAGGCGAAGTATCCGCAACCGCTAGCCGTCTAGAATTGGCACGAGCACGCCTTACTGCCGCTCAGGCACGTGCCGGAAGTGCGCGAACCGAATTGGGCCGGCTTACGGTTCGCGCCCCGATCGCAGGCGAAATACTGGCCGTGAACATCAGGCCCGGTGAGTTCGTTTCGACCCAAGGGGGAAGCTCCCAGCCCTTTATTCAAATGGGCGAGACCCGCCCGCTTTACGTACGCATCGACGTGGATGAAAACGAGGCGGTACGATTGGAAATGGGCGCTGAAGCAATCGTCAGCCCGCGCGGCGTGGCCAGCCGGCAAGTTAAGGCTAAGTTTGTAAGGGCCGAACCACAAGTGGTGCCCAAACGCCAGCTCACCAATAGCGCAGCAGAGCGGGTCGATGTTAGAGTGCTGCAAGTAATTTATGAGCTACCAGCCAGCGATCTTTTCCGCGTTGGCCAGCAAGTAGACGCTTTCATTCCCGCTCGCGGTACAGCCCTTGAGCAGGGTGACAGCGAACCAAGGCAGGAGAGCTAAGGTGACAAGCCGCCTCAAGCATCGCTTGATCGCTATGACCGCAATTGCCTCTTTGGCAGGGTGCGTGGCCGGACCGCCGCCTGAAGTAGCGACCCCTGCGCCGCAGTTGCCCGAAAGCTTTCTGTATGCGCCTCCAAAACCGACCAGCACAGCGCTTGATCAGCTTTTACCCAAGGACGATTCCGCATTCGCTTCTCTTTCTGAAACAGCCCTTGAAAGCGCGCCTACTCTTCAAGAAGCGCTTGCTAGGATTGACGCGGCGCGAGCCAGAGCGCGCGGAGCAGGAGCGCAGCGATTGCCTCTGGTTTCAGGCGATGCATCAGTCACGGGGACACGGATCAACCCCAACCAATTCGGTGATGGGGCCGCTCAAGGTGGCTTCATCGACACCGAGCAAGTTCAATATGGCGCAAACATCATTGCGAGCTGGGATTTCGATCTATTTGGTCAACTTAAACAGCAGGAGCGCGCGGCACTGGCTCGCATTGATAGTGCCAGTGCATCTGCTCAAGCCGTCCGTCTTGCGCTCATTTCCGAGATTGCAACCAGCGTGATCGATTGGCGAACACTTACCGCAAGAGAAGCCGAGCTCCGCAGCGATGTCGCAGCTGCACAGCAATTAGCAAACCTTGCCAAAACGCGCGAGGACGCAGGCCTATCGCCCGGCTTCGACCGTGTACGTGCAGAAGCCGCTGCGAGCGCATCCCGCTCTCGTTTGGCGGCTTTGAAAAGCGATGAATCACGGATTATTGGGCGGTTGATAGCGTTAACTGGGCAAGACGGTGGCAGCGTCCTCCAAACATTGTCCGCCGGTCCGCCCGTTGCAAACACCAGCATCGCTGCTCCCACTGCTCTGCCATCGCAATTGCTAACCAATAGACCTGACGTATTGGCGGCAACTGCGGACTTGGTCGCGACAGACGCTGATCTTGCAGCCACTGCGCGTCAAAGGTTTCCGCAGCTGAGCATTTCAGCTGCATTGGGCCTATTGGCTTTCAACCCCGCCGGTATTTTCGATTCTGATTCCCTTGTTGGCTCAGCGATGGGTGGGCTCGTCGCGCCGCTCCTTGATTTCGGCCGGATTGAAGCAGAAATCGAAGGGGCGGCAGCCAACAAACGTGCTGCATTTGCGGCTTACCGCGGGACTGTGTTTCAAGCGCTTGGCGAAGCGGAAACAGCCTATGGGTTGATCGAAGCTGCTGACAGGCAAGCAAATTTGGCCAGCCAAGAACGCAATGAATTGCAACGCGCGGCAAAACTCGCAGACACTCGCTATCGCGCAGGACTGGCTGATTTTCTGACTGTGCTAGAGGCGCGCCGGGCGGCTGATGACAGCGGAGCTCGCGCAGCTTTGGCATTGGGCGAAGCAAGGCGCGCGCGAGTTCTCTTGTGGCAAGCGCTGGGCGGACAACAACCCTAAAGCGCGATACGCTCAATCAGCCAGTAACTGGCGATAATGCCAATTGCGTAGGTGGCAGCTTTGAGCGCCGGGGTTTCAACCTTGGGGGCAAACCTCACGACTAGAAAGCGCACAGCAAGAACCACAGCGATGACCAATAATTGCCCAGCTTCAACGCCGAGATTGAAGGCCAGCAAAGCCGCCGGAACCTCACCCAATGGCAAGCCAATTTCGGCCAGAGCTCCAGCAAATCCAAACCCATGCAGCAGGCCAAACGCAAACGCTACGAGCCAAGGTACTTTTCGAGTCCATGTTTCCATATCCGGGACCCTGATCGACTTTGCTAGCTCCACCGCGAGGAAGACGATCGAAAGCGCGATCAATATCTCTACTGGACGGCCGGGCAGACCTGCATAACCTAATGTAGAAGCTATGAGAGTGATCGAATGCGCAACGGTAAAGGCTGTCGCCGCTTTAATGGCTGACCACGTTTTCGTCACCAACAGCACCAGAGCGATGACAAACAGCAAATGGTCCCATCCGGCCAATATATGGTCAATGCCGGTCACAAAATAGCTGCTCACGACTTGCCAGCGACTGGGTTCAGCCAACACTGTGGCGGTTGGCGAAGCGGCGGTTAGGCGGAAGGTCTGAGGTGCAGCATCAAGCGGTATAACACGCAGCAATGCGTCAGCTCTTCCGAACAATCCATCAACGCCTAACGTCTGTCCTGCCAAACGCCCTTGGCATTGCAAGTGAGCCGTTCCGACCAGAGCAAAATCGACGGTTCGAGTAGCCGGGGTAAATGAGTATTCGCACGTACTGGGTTTGATAGGCTTAGGGGTGGCCGCCGCATATGAACCCGACCGATCCGCGGTCAAAGGAAATTTCCAATCAAGCGCCCAATCCGTTGCGCCGCGCTGTGTAAGTTCGACCACTGACGGACGTATTTCATCTGCAAATGACGGCAACGCAAATGCCGCTGCAACAAGAGTAAGCGCACAACGTAACCACCGCATCAGGCTGCTCACTCTGCAACCTCGATCCGGTAGGCATCGCGAAGCAACTCAAACGCTTTTTGTTTTCGATCGGCAATTGTCGCGGTGCGCCACTGGTTTTCAATGTCCTGACGGATCGTATCGAAATCTGGCGCTTTGCTCTTTTCTTTCGATCTTATCCTAATGATATGGTGACCAAACCCGGATGCAATTGGTCCGAGCCAGTCGTCGCCCGCGTCAAGCTCGTTCAACTGCGCAGCAAATTGCGCGCCGAACACTGCCTCTATCTCTCGCGGGGGCGCCCGATCAAGCGACGGTGGCAAACTTATCGGCTCTCCGATCTCTCGCCATTCAGAGCCACTGTTTAGCTCCTTTAGTGCTGCAAGCGCATCTCTGGCGCGTTCGAAATACAGTTGGTCAAAGCCGAAAACTGGCGGCTCGATGAAATGCTCTTCGTTAGTCACAAACCAAGCCCGCAACGTATCATCAGATGGGGTCGCGACTTCCGCTTGCGCGCTTGCAGCAAGGTCCATTTTGGTAACCAGCCGCCTGCGTACGACCGGATCACCCTGGTCAAGACCAAGCCTCAGAGCTTCTCGGTAAAGGACTTCATCGCGAATATATTGCGCAATTTGCTGGTCTAACTCAGCATCAGTTGGAGCGCGGCCTGAAGTCCGCTCAAAGCGCAACGCTATCTGCCCCTGCAGATCACGATCAACATCGATGAGCCTACTCGAAGGATCAACCTCATTCCCGCGCCACGCAAACAGGGTGAAAATTACTGCACTAATGACTAGGAAATGGACAAGCGGCTCGCGCGTCCAGCTAGGCCAGTTCACCCTTCCTCCATTATTAGCGGCGCAGCAGCCCGTAGCCAAATTGGGGAGGTGTAGGCCCGCTCTTGAGCGACAGCGTCGTTCATCGCATCTTCCGAAAGCTCTAGCCCGAAACGTTTGGCATCATACAAGGTCCAGCGCGGCGTTGGGATTTCCAGCACGCGCAGATAGTAAAACGCTCGCTGCCCTTCCTGATAGTCTGGATCAGTCCAGACCGTCCGAAGCTCAGCTGCGCCAATATCATTGGTGTAAGTCGCATTCGCACGGTCAACTGTATCGCCCACGAATGGCACTTTGCCGCCCTGCTTGGCCCGCTTTTCCATGTTGCTCCAAACAACATCATAGATCCGTTCTTGCGCATCGCCTGAATTATCAATCCAGCCTTTCACGACCTGAACGCGGTCTAGATTGGCACCATCAGGATCTTTCAAAGCAGAGATCATCAGTGTCGGCGACTTGCCCCGACCTGTTAACTCGCCGCCCATTGGCACACCGCGCGAATAACCAGCCCGCACCCAATCATCAGACCAATCCTCATCCGAAAAATCGAACCCACCAAATACTCGCACTGACATGCGGGGACCTGTGGTCGCATATACTTCGCGACGGGCGAACGCGTCAAATATCTCAGCGCGAGTGTTCCCCCTCGCCCACGCGGCGGCATAACCTCCAGCCAGATAATGCCAGCCAAACCGGCCGACTCGCGTGCCAAGGTTTTGAGCGTCTTGGGCCCGCGTTTCATTGCTCTGTTCGTTGCCAGAATGCTTGCCCCAGAAATTGGTCTCGTGTCCGGTGGCAAGCGATGTGTGGCTATCAGTCGAGCCGATCATGCCAAATGCGTAAGGGTTCGCGCCAATTTGCTCCTCGAGCGAAAGGCCACGCTTCAACGCATCACGCACATAGCTGCCAGCGAACATTTCTGGTTCGGTTTTTTCAGTAAGTGGGAGGTTGCCCAGTTCCCATCCGCTTACACCGAAACCAGCCATTTCATCGTTGGGAGAGAGGAACGGGTGCGTTTCGCTATCTCCTTTGATCTGAGTGACCTCCACAACCGGCTCCGACGCGGCTCGTTTTGCCGCATATTCCGCTGTCATTGGGCTGCCATCTGGCATGGTCATTTCAAACATCAAACCGTTTGAAAGGTTCGAGTTGTGCGGAATAGCCAGCGCTTTGCCGCCGGTATTCTCGGCATAGGCTGACATGTAATCCCACAATTGCTCTGCCGTCGTCGAAAGACCCGGAAACGGTAACACCTGTCCCGTCCTGTCGCTGCCATCGCGAAACATCACGACGCGGTGAAGGTTGTTACCATTGGGCATAAGCGTCCACTCAAAGCCGGCCAGCGCGGTAAATTCCCCAGGCTTGTTATAACGGTCGAGCGTTTCGAGATGAGTGTTCCATATCTCGGTAGTCGCTTCGCGCTGCCGTGCTGGATCGCTCAACGCCTCTGGCAGATTGTTGTTGGCCGCCGCTGTAATGAGTTCGGCAATAGCAAGCTGAGATTGCTCCGGGCTTTCGTGCATCATGTCGTACCAGCGCAGCAGGGTATCATCACCCATCGCCAAAACGCCTAACCGCGGCGCATCATAAAGACGTCGAGTGGCGCCAAGGCCATCGGAATGGTCAGCAATAACAAGGAAATCAAGCGGCCTAGCTAGTTTAGCCGCCATGCCAGTCGTCGCGGTTACTTCTTGTCCGCTGGCAAATTGCAAAGCCTCTTCCGGGCCGAGTCGCACGCCGAAACCAAACGCATCGACCGAGTTATCGGTATGAAGGTGAGTGTCACCCCAATAAGGGCGGTCAGGGAATTCAGCGAGTTCGATTGTGCCCTCGCCATCGCCGCTCTGAGATGCGTCCGCGCTTTCTAAGCTGTCACATCCAGCCAGTGCGACGCTCGCCAATCCAGCCAATGCCGCTGCCCTATGCGATCTGCACATCATCAGTCCTCCCCAAAACCTCTATGGAGAGTTTGCGCTCGGGATCGGTTCTGCGTCAAGTCGCCGCAGACTGAGGCGACCTATTCAACAACGCTGACCGTTCACACCGACAAACCACCTCATCGCGCTGGTTAATTAATTCGTGCGTGAAAGTGACAATGCCAGCCTCTGGCCGAGATTTGCTTTCACGAAGCTCTTTTACTTCGCTAAAAGCGCGCATGGTATCACCGATAAACACCGGTTTCGGTGTCACCACATTGTTGAAGCCAAGATTGGCGACAAGAGTGCCGAGCGTCGTGTCACCGACGGACAGGCCAACCAACAATGAGAATGTGAAAGTCGAGTTGACCAATATTTGACCAAAGCCGCTTTCTTTAGCCGCTTCTGTGTCTAGGTGGAGCGGTTGCGGATTATGCGTCATGGTGGAGAAGAGCAGATTGTCTGTCTCGGTGACCGTGCGCCGTATCTCATGCTCAATCCGATCACCGATCTGCCACTCATCAAAGAACTTACCAGCCATCAGGTGCTTTCCTGCTTCCACGACGCAGCAACTTTTGCGCCTTCCATATCAGTTGCACGAATTGTGCCGGGCGTCCGGCTGAATCGCGGTGCAGGTGCTGTGTGCCATTCATCACCGAATTGCACATAGTTCTCGCGCGCTTTCAAATGCGGATGGTCGCGTGCTTCATCGACGCTTAGCACGGGCGCGAAACATGCGTCTGTCCCTTCAAGAAGATCGCACCATTCGGCCTGCGCCTTGGTCTTAAACATAGTCGCAAGGGCTGCTGCATAATCGCCCCAATTGCGTGGGTCCATCTGTCCTTGCGCAAGATGTTCTGGAGCGCCTGTTTTCGTCAGGAACTCGGCGTAAAATTGCGGCTCAATCGCTCCAACAGAAACCTCCCGACCATCTGCACATTCAAAGCAGCGATAGAAATGCGCTGCGCCGCCCAGCATTCCTTTGCCCCGTTCGGTAGAAATAAATGGCCTGTCACGGACACCGAAAAAGAAGCTCATCAGACTAGTTGCGCCGTCGACAATCGCCGCATCGACAACCTGTCCTTTGCCAGACCGCTCTCGCTCAAAAAGGGCCGCGAGGATACCAAACGCGCAATAGAGCGAGCCACCACCGAAATCGCCAACAAGGTTCTGTGGCGGAACGGCTGGTTCCCCGCCCTTTCCAATCGCCGCCAAAGCGCCGGTCAGCGCGATGTAATTGATGTCATGACCAGCGGAGTGGGCCATCGGACCATTTTGGCCCCAGCCCGTCATTCGCGCGTAAACCAAACGGTCATTGGCCTTCAGCAGCTCTTTCGGACCAAGGCCAAGGCGTTCCATCACGCCAGGCCGGAACCCCTCAATCAACACATCAGCATTGGCGAGAGTTTGGAGGCAGAACGCACGCCCTTCCTCTGACTTCACATTTACTTCAACACGATGACGTGCGCGCTCAACCACAGGATTGCTTATCGAGTTGCCCGGGCGCTCTATTCTCACCACTTCGGCACCCAAGTCCGCCAAAAGCATGGCGACATGCGGGCCTGGTCCGATACCTGTGAACTCAACAACTCTCAGTCCGCTAAGCGGACCATTTGACTGCGACAACGCGGCTCTCCCATTTTTCCAGGTTACCATTGGCGCGCTAAAATGCAGCTGGCAAGATTTGCGATATACAGCGGCATTGACACTCGCATTATAAACGCAACACATGTGGCTACATTTGGCTTAGCTGGGATTTTGACGGAATTATGAAACGGGTCTTGGCAGTCGCTTCTGGAGGCGGGCATTGGGAGCAACTTATGATACTGCGCTCGGCCTTTGCTGAGCATGAGGTGCATTATTCCACGACTGAGCAAAGCGTGGCGGACCTACACGGCATCACTGCCCCAACCCTACTTTCAGATTGTAACAAGGACCAGCCGCTGCGCGCGCTGTTATGCTTGATCCAAGCCGCGATCCTGACGCTCCGTTTTCGGCCACAAGTGGTTGTCTCAACAGGAGCGGCGCCAGGGTTATTCTGCATTCTTTGCGGCAGACTGATTGGCGCAAAAACTCTATGGATCGATAGCGTCGCAAATGCGGAAGCTCTATCCTTATGCGGCAAGATATCGATCCGGGTGGCCCATCAGACCCTTACTCAATGGGCACACTTGGCCGATGGCCAGCGCCTCAAGTTTACAGGTTCAGTTTTGTGATCCTTGTCACTGTTGGCACACAATTAGGTTTTGATCGACTTATCGAGGGGATGGATCAAATAGCCTTGACCTTGAAGGAGCCTATTATTGCCCAAATCGGAGATGGCTCATTCATACCTCAGAATATGGAATATCACCGGAATATCGCCGCGCCTGAATTTGAGGAGTTGGTTGGTCGCGCTCGGCTGATTGTCGCTCATGCTGGCATTGGGAGCGTTCTGACCGCCCGGCGGATGAACAGACCGATCGTTCTGATTCCGCGCTGCGCCAGCTTAGGCGAACATCGCAATGATCATCAAATTGCTACGGCGAAGCAACTAAACAGCCTAGATGAGATTTATATCGTTCAAAGCACGTTAGAATTGCAGAGCGTGATCGAGAAAATTCCGACTTCGATAGCCACCAGATTGCAAGCAAGCTCAGATGCGCGAAAGCTGCGGCAGGCCATCAAAGGCTTTATCAATTTTGGCCATATTTAGCGCAGAAGTGGGGTGAATAATGTAGCACGCCATTTGTCCGATCGAAGAAACGAATGGCTATGGCGCAATGCCGCTGAAGCAAAATCTCAATGGTGACTGAAAATCTGCGAGAGATTGTGTTGATCATTAATCAAAACCCGCTCCCTTGGTGATCTTCTCGCATTGAAAGGATCGCGCAAACGCCTACCGCGAGCGCGCATCCTAAATCAACGAACCAATTCAATTTCAACGGTCCGTAAAGCAGCGTATCGATCGAATGCAGGGATACTAAGCGTACAGCAACTAGAGTCAGCATGACAAGCGATGCCATCTGTGCAATCTTCAGGAGTAACTGCAGCCGCGATGCAGCTTGGAAGAAGTGGGACCGATAAGCCCAAGCAACTCCAGCCATCGCCACAGTCATTCCCCCAACGACAAAAAAGGTTTGTATCATTCGGCGGGTGCCATACGCGCCTTGAACCCTCAGCAAGTCCCGTCCAACGTCTCGAATTAGATCTTCCAATCCGAAAAGTCGCAATCCGGCAAGCAGTAAAAAGAATACACCCAAAGCGAGCCAGCCGCGCAAATTTCTCACCAGTTCCGACGTTTTGGAATGCGCCACAAGGGACAACGCCGCAATCATAGCGTAAATTCCCGCAGCGACGAAATTAAGTGACAAAAAATCAATCATCAACGGCGTGCCCCAGATCTCAGATCGCCTAACCAAAAGACAACTGAAATTGTTGAATCGCAAAAGTTTACATAACTTTTCCGGCTTAGTTCGGCATTAGGTTGCACCATGATCTACCACTGACTAAGCATAGATACGTAGAAATCCTAATTGAGGCTTGGTTATGGGTCGCGCAATACTTGGGCCAAAGAATTCCGGAAAGATTGGTGCAAGCGTCATTGCACTCGCCTTGCTGCTAGCTGGCTGCGCGTCCTTGCCACCGGCAAACGTTGGTCCGACAGTGACAACGGCTAATGCTGATTTGGGTCAAACGGGCTACGTTGCCGAAGCCCCCAAGACCTACCAATTGCGCGCTTCAGATGAAATTTCGATCAATGTTTTTCGCGAGCCCGAATTGTCGCTCTCCAATGTGCGTGTCGGAATCGACGGGTCGGTTTCTTTGCCATTGCTAGGTGGGCACAGCGTCGGCGGCAAAACGACACATGAAGTAGAGAGCGAGTTGATCAGCCGGTTCATCGACCTTGGTCTCAAAGAGCCACGGATCAACATAAACATCGCCAGTTACGCTCCTAGCTTAGTAACGGTTGAGGGTGCCGTCGAAGAAGCCGGCGTCTATCCGTTCGAGTATGGGGCCCGCCTTTCATCAGCTATAGCTCTTGCAAAGGGACCAAGCCGGGTCGCTGCGCTGCGCCAAGTGGCCGTTTTCCGTACTCGCTCTGATGGTATTTGGGCCGCAAAGTTTGACTACAATGAGGTAAGCCGAGGTACAATGCTGGATCCAGTTCTAGAACCTGGAGACCGGGTGGTTGTGGGCACCTCTGCTTTGTCGCAGGTATGGCAAGACACGTTGAGAGCATTGCCTGCTTTCGGCATTTTTACAAACTTGAACAATTGAGTAGGGCATGAACGAAGGGTCTGCCATTAATTCGCCAACACCCAGCCATCGCGCAGGTTGGTTAGAGCAATACCTGCCAAGCGATGCAAGTGGAGCAGCTTCGAGCAATAATAGTCAGTTGATTGACGTTACTGCAGTGAGGGGCATGCTTTTTCGCCAACGCTGGGTGATTATTGGACTGGTTGCGCTATCCCTGATGATCGGGTTGATCCTGACGGTGATTCAACAGCCAATTTATCAAGCGAACGCGACATTGCGTATTGAACCGCGCGGGCTGTCGGTGGTTGATGGCCAAGACGTTTCGCCGCAGGTTTTTAACAACGAAATATCGAGCTACATGTCCACTCAAGTGGGCGTGATCGAGAGTTACAATCTAGCAAAGGTTGTTGCTGAAGGCCTTAACGCCAACGCATTGGCTGCCCTTCTAGGATCAGACATCGATTCTACCCGTCCACAGGGATTGAGCAATGAAGAATGGCAAACTGAGAAGCAGGCGATTGCCGCTTCGGCCCTTCAAGGCGGTATATCAGCGGATATTCCCTATGACAGCCGTATCGCCACGATCAGCTTTCAATCTTCTGATCCGGTATTAGCTGCAAAGATAACCACAGCCTATGCTGAGGCCTATGTCTCTGCGGACACACGACGCGATCTTGCAAGCAATGCATACGCTCAGACGTACCTGCAAGAACAAATCGCAGATGTCCGGGGTAGGCTCCAAGACGCTGAAAAAGCGGCCAACGCCTATGCGCGCCAAAACGGCATCGTGATACAGAGCAACATAGCGTCAGACGATGACGGGCAGCCAACCACGATAACAGCGTCCAGCCTCGCTAGCGTCAACCAAGCAGTCGGCTCTGCACGTGCTAACCGTATTGCTGCGGAACAAAGGTGGCGGGCCGTGTCAGCAATCGCTCCTGAACGGCTCCCTGAAGTTCAAGAAAGTCCGGTTATCCAAGGTTTGCAGACAGCCAAGGCTGAACTGGTGGCACAGCGCGCCGATTTGAGACAACGCTATGAAGAACGCTATCCAAAAATCGCCGAAGTGAACGCTCGAATTGCCGTGATAGATCGGCAAATTGCATCGACCAGCGCCGATATCAAATCGAGCATTCGGAGCAATTTTACGATTGCATTACAACAAGAGCGTGCGCTCTCGAAAGAGTTGCAATCGGTCACGCGCGAGACGCTGGATGAGCAAGACCTACAAATTCAATTTGGCGTGCTCGATCGTGAGGCAGATGCCTTGCGCACACAGCTTGCTGACTTACTAAGCCGCTTCAACGCCATCAGCACTGCAGCGAACGTGCAGAGCGGATCGATTACGATACTTGATCCCGCCAAAATACCAGGAGCACCCGTATCCCCGAATTTGTGGCGCAATCTTTTAATCGCGCTTATCGGCGGGCTTGGATTGGCAGGCGGTGTCGCAGCGCTTCGCGAAACCTTTGACGACAGATTGCGATCAATTGAAGATATAGAGGCCAAATTTGGCTTGCCGTTGTTGGGGCACACGCCTTACGTCGATGAAAAGGACATTGATGAGCAAGAAGCCGATCAATCGAGCGGTCTCATGGAAGCCTATGCATCCATCCGCTCAACAATAGATTACGCCGTCTCTCGCGAACAGAATGTTTTGCAATTGACAAGCAGCCAACCGGGCGAAGGGAAGTCAACCACAGCGTTACTTTTATCTCAGTTATTTGCGCAGATGGGGCGCAAAACCCTACTAATTGATGCCGACTTGCGCAAACCGTCAATCGCGAAACTGGTCGGAAGCGAGCCGCCCAAGGTGGGGCTGGTAGAGGTCTTGCGAGGGCATTGCGACTTCGCTTCGGCGGTGATGGCGAGCGAAATCGACAATTTGGATATCCTTCCAATAGCCAATCTACCGCCTAACCCTGTTGAGATGCTCTCGTCCGATCATTTTAAGAAATTGATCGAGGCGCAACGCCAAGAATATTCGCTTATTCTCATCGACTCTTCGCCGGTCATGGGGATTGCAGATGCCCCAATGCTTGCACAAAATGTCGATGGGACGATCTTCGTTTTAGAGGCAAACCAAGTTCAATTTGGTCAGGCCAAGGCAGCAATCCGCCGGCTCAACGGTAACGGCGCAAACCTAATCGGGATTGTCCTAACCAAGTATCGTGCTCTTACCGCCGGCCAAGGATATGATTACCAATACCGATATTACGATTACGGGGACAATTGATCGGGACGATTAGCAAATGAGCTCGACCCAGTTTTCCGTGATTATCCCAGCGCATAATGAAGCCAGCGTTATCCCTAGATGTCTTTCCGCGATCTATGAGGGCGCAGAACCATCAGCCGTTCCAGAGGTAATTGTGGTGGCCAATGGGTGCACAGATGACACGGCTCAAATCGCGCGTCGTTTTGTGCCTCAGGTCGACGTGATTGAACTAGCCGAGCCTTCAAAAACTGCAGCGATGAATGCAGGTCGGAAGCGCGCCAGCCACTTCCCGCAAGTCTTTCTTGATGCCGATGTGCAATGCTCCCTCAAGACGCTATCGGCTATCGTCGATGCTATAAAGGCAGGGGCGCTTGCTGCTGCACCTATTGCTCACTTCGAACTTAGGGGCGCCAGTTGGCCAGTCCGCAGCTATTACAGAGCCTGGGCGCAACAACCCTATGTCCAGCGCGCGCTGGGCGGATCCGGCTGCTTCGCCTTGTCGCAGGCGGCTCTAACGCGCATTGGTCCCTTTCCCGATGTGATCGCAGACGACTTTTGGGCTATGTCACGGTTTAACGAAGATAAACGCGTAATCGTCAGGCATGATGCGGCGAGAGAGCCGGTTTTTACGCGTATTTTCCCTCCGCGCACTATTTTGCAACAGATCCGCGTGGACGCCCGCCGAAGGGCAGGAACAGAACAAGTTAGGCGTGATTACCCAAGCGCTAGCATGGCCGCACAGACGAGCGCGGGGCCTGTGCGTTCTGCCTTGTCGAGTGGTTCAAGTTCAACTGATACGATTATCTTTCTTGCGGTTAAAGCAGCCTCAACAGCGTTGGGGCGCTGGCGCAAATTTAGGGGTCGCGAAAAGACTTGGTTCCGCGATGAAAGCTCTCGAACAGAATAGGCTGGCAGCTGATGCATCGCCCTTCTTCCTCTATCGGCAACGCAGCCAAACAAGCGAGAGGCAATAGCAATGCCTCGGGTATGATCGATGTTTCGGTTTTGATCGTCGCTTTCCGATCTGAAGCCTGTATCGCCGCATGCGTGCAATCAGTTGAACGAGCAGCTCGCAAGGTATCGACTGAGATATTGCTAGTAGACAATGGCGACGGGGCCAGTTCCGATTTGGTCTCAAAGGACTATCCCAATGTCCAAATCATCCCGAGTAACGGCAACGTCGGCTTTGCCCGTGCCAATAATCGGCTTGCTGAGCATGCAAGTGGCGAGCATTTGCTACTACTCAATCCGGATGCTTGTCTGGCAGAAGGCGCAATAGACGCACTGTATGATGGCGCAAATCGCCATTCTCAATCAGGTGCGGTTGGGGCGATTACCCTAAATGAGCACGGCAAGCCGGATTTCGGCAATGCCATCCCGATGCCATCACTTACCGAATTTGCGAGCATAGCAACGGGCCGCGCTCGCGCCTCAAAAGCCATACCCTCTTCAATTGAAACTGGATTGGATAAGCAGGCAGATGTCCTGTCAGGGAGCTGCTTGATGGTACGACGCGCCGCGTGGTGCAAGCTGGGCGGATTTGATGAAAGATTCTTTCTCTATTGTGAGGAAGTGGATCTGTGCAGACGATTGAGCCAAGCGGGCTATCAATTGATCAGAGTGGCTGACGCAAAAGCTCACCATCACATCGCGCATGGTAACATTCACTCCCAAGAACGGCGCCTTTTTCAAGCTGCCGGCAATGTCGAATTTATGCGCAAGCATTGGCCCAGTTGGAAGCGGTGGATTGGCATAGCGCTAATTTGGATTGGAGCGGCTGCACGTTTCACCATTGGCGGTATAATTGGCCGCGATGGATCAGATCTGCATTCTGCTAGTATGGGCAATCGCCTAGTTGCTCTCAACCCACGAAAGTGGGTGCTCGGATATCACCCAGAGCGCGGGCTAAAGGCACAATTGGACCGGCTTACGAAAAACGACAGTGCGGCATAGGGATGGCCCTCCAACATTTTATCCTAACGCGTTTCAACATCGCCAGCAGCGGCCGTGAAGCGCGCATTCGAACCCGCGACGGCTGGCTCGATCAGCGCTTTGCGTTGTTTGAAAAGTATTGTCTGGCGAGCGTTACAAGCCAGTCGGATGGAGATTTTGAATGGCTTATCTACTTCGATGCCAGCACACCCCCTGAATACCGCAACAGATTGGACTTGCTCCGCGCACAATTCTCTTTCGAACCGTTATTCATTCAGGACTTCAGCGCGCAAATGGCGAAGAGCGATGTTGCCGAGCGGATACGGCCAGGCACCGATCGCTTGCTGACCACACGGCTGGACAATGACGATGCGATCGCAACCGATTTTGTGGAGCAATTGAGAAGAGAGGCGCGGGCTTCGAAGGACAGCACTTTGCTGTCCTTCCCGCGCGGTTATAGCCTAAAAGGCAAAAGTCTGTTCGAAGCTAGAGACTTGGCAAACCCATTCATCTCTTTGCTAGAAGACATTGACGACTTCCGCACTGTCTGGTTCGATCAACACCAGCAGATGCTAGGGCACTGGCCAGTCCGAACCATCAACTCGCGCGCTTGGGTTCAGGTGGTGCATGGTGTGAACGTGTCCAATCGCCTAAAAGGAAAACTGGTTCAAACAGACAACCCGTTAACCAGTTTTGCGAATGAGATTGCAGCGCGTGTGGTCAAGCCGAAACGCAGTGCGGTGGTGATAGATCATTTCGTTCTATTTCCGCTGCGATGGATCCGAGAGCAAGCGATCAAAGCGGTAAAGGCTCTCACGTGACTTTTCCAAGCGCATCATTATCCGCAGGAAGACCCATCGCGGCTTGACCCATCGCGGCTTGTCCCGTCGCTACGGCCAGCGCGAGGAGAGCAAAGAACCATACTTGCGGCGAAAGCCACAAAGCCACTGAGAATACGCTTAAGCTGGTTACTGACAGAGCAATCGCGACGCCGCGGACCATGCGCTGATCAATCGGTGCCAAACTGATCGATTTCTTGGCCAGAACGAAGACGGCGGCAAAAATGGACAACAATGCGAATATCGGGGCAAGGATACCATGGCGCATGGCCAAAACCAGCCAATAGTTGTCGACAGATGGCGGCATCCAGCGCGGACGATCCCAATCGTTAAAGCCAATGCCGAACATTGGAAATTCTTGAACCGTCTTTATTCCTTCGTCCCAGATTAGCAGACGAAAGAATGCTGTTTGATTGTTCAGTGCCGCAAAGCGGGTGATCAGTTGGACAACTCCAGAATCGCTGGCAATCTCCATAAAGATCAGCACTGCGGCCATCGCGCCTAAGACGAGCCGCCAAGAAACAAATGTGGACCGTTCAACTAGCCAATTGATTGCTATAAAGCCAATACCTGCTGCCAAGACTAGAAAGGCGCCCGACGACAAGGTGAAAACGCAGCATAAAGCCCCCAACATACCTGCCCAGAGCGGCCACCCCCGCAAACCGGAAAGAGCATAGAGCGGCAGAAAGCTGCCCAGAAAAATCCCCGCCAGAATGGGATGGGGGAATGGACCTTGAGCACGCATCAAGCCCAGCCTTAAGGTGGGCGATACCGCATGTTCCTGACCGGTGATCGCGGATGAGAGGGGCAGGACAATGTATGTCTTGGTCAAAGACTCAAGAGCGACAATCGCACCCGTTAGCACCAAACCGGGTGCCGCCAAAATTAAGAATAGACGTGCATCTTTGAGACTGGTGATTGTCGTCCTGATCCAGAAATATGCAATGGTGATGTCGAGCGTAAGAGCGCCAGAGGCTTGCACCGCACGATCCAACCCCATGGTCGCAATCGAAGAAATGATCAGCCACAACGCAAACAACGCCGCCAGTACATCGGCAGCGCAGAGCCGAATACGACCTTTTAGAAAATCGAGCGCGATTGGCACAACAGCTAGGATCAGAAAAATACGGTAGGGCGGCAACAACAGCGAGCCCGCCGTGAAATTGAACGGCAGCGGGATAAGCAATGTGTAAAACAATGCCGCTGCGCCAAGCAGCCGCCAATTGCGCATCATCGGAGCGGCGTCGCCGCTTCTCGCGCGCGCATTTGCAAAGGTTGCTTCCATCACCAACCCGAGCCAATCAGACAAGATCGCGGTGCGCAGTCTCCATAGTCAAACATGGAAAGAACCTGTTCCAAAAACCCCAACAAAGCCAGCACCTAAATCTCTAGAATAGGAATCTAATTTGATTCTGGCGGTTGAGCCCAAATGACTTTCCTACATGTTCTATTTATGTTCTTTTGTGAAGCTCTCCCTTCTTCACATTACAGGATATGCTCATGCCCCAAGATCCATTCCGCAACCAAGCTGACAGCCCAATGGCCCCTGCTGAGTTTTGCTTTGAGATCACACCCAGCGATAGTGCGGAACTCAACTATGCAACAAAAGCGATTTATGTTGGCGAAGGCGGCGACATAGCCCTCACTTCCGTCCGAGCTGATGACCCGGTGATCTTCTCCAGCGTTCCATCGGGAAGCATTCTCGATGTGCGCGCACGCAAAATCAGCGCGACGGGTACCACCGCAGCGAACATTATTGGCCTAGCCTGATGCCCCGGTCCGGATACGGCTTTGGCTCAATTTCGAGGTTGGTCAACCTCGGCGCAGGTCCGCCTAACATCACACTTTCACCCGGAGACAACTGGAATGGAAACGCTGGTAGTGGTTTTACAAGCACCCCCGGTGATCCCCCTCGCCTAACTGCCAAGCCTATCTTGCGGTTAATTACACCGCCTGGTCAACGCTACTCTGAAAGCCTCACAATCGGTGTACGTGCAGCTGCTAATAATTCAGGCACCCTCTTCGACAGCGACGGCCTTTCGACGGTTCGCGTTCATTGCGAAGGCAATGTAATTGATATCGCTGCACCGGGGGTGCGCGGCTTTTACGATGCTAGCGGCTCTAAAAAAAACGTGTGGGGTTGGTGGTGCGACCTTGAATACACCGGGAATGGGTCAGTCGACGTCTTTTTCGAAGCGGTGCCGATTGACACCAGCATGCAAAGCAGGGTCATTGGACCATACCGCTTCCATCCCAATACAGCCGACTGGGACTTTGACTTCACCGTCGACCCCGGCCAACCAATTTCGTCCACGAACTTCCACGACGTCAACCCGGCAATCAACGCGCTGAAACTGCAGGGCGCAACAGGAGCAGCGCGGGTTCGTATTGAGAAGGCAGGAGCCTATCAGTTTACTGATCGCAATTGGAACCGTGGTTCAGACGCCGAATGGCTCGTGATCGAAGGCTCAGTTCCCGGTGTACGTTTCGTCCAACCACTCGCGGGCGACGGGACACCAAACTATTTTCGCCCTCGCTTTGAACCAGTTTGCTTTCGGACCTGCGAACTCGATTTCTCGACGTCCAGCGAATATTATTTCGAACCCGGCTGGAATCACGAAAATTGGTTCGATCGTTGCAGCATCACGAATAGCAATGATCGCCAAGATACTCCGTTGAAAAAGCCACGCAATGGCCTCGCTTGGATTTTCCGTGGGCGGCATTGGATCACCGAATGCGATTTTTCCAATCTGTGGAATTGCGTGACGGGCCAGCATCTTGTGAGAAACTGCACCTTCACGGATTGTTGGTCAGATCTCGCCAATGGCACCTACGCATTTATAGGCAACACGGTCGAAGATTTCGATGGAGGCTACTTCCGTACTGGCTTCGCTGCGCTTGGCGTGAATTATACCGGCTCAGCATCAACGGCAACAATTGCCGCGAGCGGCATTGGCCCCAAGACTTTCACCTTGCGCGAAGATGGTTCGACCATTGACACCTTCACCGCACAAACGTCGAAGTCAGCATTTCTGGCTGACACGAATTATACAGTGCAGAATGTCGCTGACTGGATCAACGCACAACCCAATTGGTCAGCGACCGTCTCTGATGACACATTTGCAGCCTTTGCACTTTGCCTTGAGACCGGCACGCCCCAGGCGGCCTTCAGCGAACAAGATGTTAAAAATAGTCCGCTTACGCTTCACGCGAAGTTCGATATTCATGCCGACATTTATCAGTTGAGCGGGAATGCGACCGCCGAAAATATCGTCATCGCTGAAAACCGCATGTGGGAATTGGATGCACAGAATATCTTCTTGACCGCTCCTGGTGGATGCAATGATGCATTGGTGGCGAACAACGCATTCAGCAACAGTCTGACCAGCGGAGCACAAAGCCAGCTGACCGCTGAGCACAGCCACGTCATCATGGCCCAAAATACATTTGCGAGCCAGATCGTCGCTTTGCGCAGCGATAGCACCTATGATCCCGACGGCTACTGTCTCATCGCAAACAACGTCTCAACTGAGCTACGCTGGGGCGGAACAGCAGATTCTGATGCAACAGTCTCGAACAATCATGTTCACGCGGGCGGATCAGATCCGGCCGGATCCAGCGGAACTACAATCGGCGGAGACAGTACCACACTCTTTGTCAACGCAGGCCTAGGCGACTTTGCGCCTGTCGGACCGCTGCTCAATGTCGGCCATAGCCCTGTGACCCGCAATGATGTCCGCTGCGTTAAACGCTCAACCTTTGGTGCTGTCGGCGCGGTCGGCAAACCGATCTTCGGTTGATTTTTAATTGAGTGGGGCAGTTCGTAGACTAGCCCCACTCAAACACGATCAAGCACAATCGCTTTCTTGATCAGAACGGCAGTGATGGCAATGAGCCATAAGGCTTCGAATGCTATTTGCGTCAAAGCGGCGCCAACAGCGCCATAGTGTGAAATCAACACCGGGGCGGCGAGCAACGCCGACAGTGCAAACACATTGCACCATAGCATTACCCGCGGTCCAATCCTGACGATGACCCAAGCCCTTAGACCTAGAGTAATGAGCGAAAGACAGATTGCACTCACCAAGATGGTCAAAACGTCAGCAGAGGGAGCAAATGCTTCTCCGGCCACCCAGATGATGACTGGAGGACCGAGGTAATACACTGCGGTCAATGCGCCGCAGGAAAAAATGAACGCCGCGCCAGCCACAGCAGCTACCAAGAACCGCCGATTTTCTGACGCTGGCATTTCTTTAAAGACGGCTTCGAACATAGCTCGGTAAAGCATCTGCAGCAGCGCAGCGATGCGATCTGCCACTGCATAGAACCCAACTGCGCCAGCGCCAGCAATGCCCCCAAGCAACACCACAATTCCCCGCTGGCGGATCGCACCTATGGCGCCCGACAAGCCGGTCGGAATGCAAAACGACAGCACTTCAAAAACTTCGTCTCTGTTTGGGCGTTCCGGACAACAAACTTGGACCACTTTTCTTAGTAAAAAAGCATTGTTTGCAACGTAGATGAGCGCAAATGCTGCCAAGTAGGCCGTTAATGGCGCTGAAATTGACCAGAACCAGATGGCCACGAGAAAGGTCGCGCAGCCGGTTACAGAGCGTACCAAAGCCAAGAATCCAAAGTGATCAAACTTGCGCAAAACGCCGGTGAGGGGATCTGAAAGGCGGATGATTTGTGAGAAGATGAGCGCAGCAGCGGCCCAAAGCGCGTATCCTTCCAATCCAAAATCTATCAACGCAAGGCACGCCCAACCGATTGCAACGCCAATGAGAGCGGTTGCAAAATTGAGAATTAGCGCCGCTCCTAGAACACGCCCCTCTCGTCCGTCAGATAACGCCAAGACCGCTTGCCAGCTTTGCATGCCGGCAAATGCTTCAAGCATAAGAGAAAGCGCGAGCACTCCAGCTAATGCCCCCAGGCCTTCGACGCCCAATGCGCGGGCATTGAAGTACATCGCTCCAAAACCAAACAACGCGACTGCGCCTAAGGAGATAAGCGACCAGCTGGCGTTTTTGACAATGCGCTCCCACATTTGAGTCAGCGCTCTATCAGATCATAAAAGCGCGCTGTGACGTCCACTACTCGCTCGGCTTCAGATCGTCCCAATTCAATTGGAGGCCTTGGTGGCTGCACCTTGACCATATCACCTAGTTTACGATTTCGGCATGCAAATCCCCACGATCGCAGACTTTCGAGTGCGACGCTGTCATTGGCAATCAGGCTATTACGGTCATGCACCATCACGCGATTTCGATCACCCTCTTCAACGAAAGCAAGCAGACATTCGTTGTAATGCAACCAGGCATCAAGATAGCTCTGGCGCAAACCTTCCAGTCGCTCATCCCATTGTTTCTTCGCGAGCCAATATCGCGGCTTTCGCCAACCGGGGAATACCCGTTCGATGAGTATTCTACGCTCCCGCGCTAGCAGCGAACCGACCACCTCCTGCGCCGGGCGAAACAAAACTAGCGCAAAGGGGTCAACTGTATCGCGATAGAATGGCAAGAACAAACAAGTCCTCGGCTCCTTCCACCCAAACGCCCTTGAACGCGTAAGTTTGCGCGAGAGCAGCGCCCTTCCCTCTTCGGCAAGTTGTCCTTTGATTTTCAAGTTGAGGTAAGACTGAACTCGGAACGCTGGGCCACCAAGCTCGGCCATCCCGTTCGATGCTAGGTCATTCTCGAGCAAGACCCTTGTGTGGAACGCCAGAAAATCCATATCTTCAAAATGACCGTCCTGATTGCCAATACCTCCAGCCAGCGTGGTCTCGCCCATATCAATTCCGCATTCGCTCAACCATCGCGCCGCAAGTGAAGTATACGACCGGTGCATGCCAAGGACCGCTAGCGCTGACATACTTGATCTCGGTACATTTTCCCGCGCAGCTTCATTGCTGCAATTGGCGGCTGATCGGCCAAAGCTTGGTCAGGATCAATTTCACACAACACGAAAGGTCGCTCCTTTTCATTTCGCGTTGAGACTTTGCACCAGTGATAGCCTGCAAGTTCCGCCGCAACCAAAAACACTCGTTCAACCGCATGAGCCAAAGTGTCATTGGTCTGCCCGTCCTCCTCAGGGAAGTGCGAGGCGGAAAGCTCTAAATCCAAAAGTGGCTTGAGCGCGGCTGGGCGTGCCCAAAACATCGACCCAGCTGGAAAGTCGATCAGTCCATCATAATCCAACTTTATGTTCAGCGACTGCGCCAAACGATCAGGTTCCTTGCGGTCTCCCCATGCCAATCTAGAATGCACTCGTGGAAAGTTAACGGGCGCCACAATTCCCAATTCCTTATCCTGCTCAAACAGATCAAAGACTGAACGAACATTGCCGTGCGAACCGCATAGTGTGGCTAGAATTTGTTTACGCCATTCTCCGCCCCACTCGACCGTGTCAGATCTCTTTGTGTGGGCGAACAGCAAGAGGTCGTAGTACGAATAGAGGTGTGCAAAAGCGGTAAGTTTGGGGCCAATATCTCTCCCACGATTTGGGACGACACTTATCGTGAGCTGTCCCTTTGCCCATGACGAAAGCGAGGTTTCGATTGCTTGCTTTTTCGCATCACTGTCTGTCGTCACTAACAAGTCACATGGGGCCGAGATAAACTCGAAATAGTTCCTGAGCTCGTCGAGCAAATCAATATGGAAAACATGGACTACGACCGCGATGTTGAGCTCTGCTCGCCTATCAAGCGAGTGAGCAAATGGCACTGCAAAAGCATAATTCTCTTGCGGCGCGCGGGGTTTTGCGCTCGGCCAGCGGCCGGCTAGCCTCAAAAACCAGCGCCGCAAGCGACTTGCGTGTAGTTGAATCATATGACGCCCCAGTCATTCATAGCCAGCACGCTTTGCCACCTGGCAGGCATCAGCCTGAAGACTATCTCCGCGGTGCTTGACCCCCCGCCTCCTCCAGCGCGCACGCCAAAGCGGAAAAGGGCTACGAGAAAGTTCACAGATAGTGGTCGGTATCGGCAATTCATCCCGCCACTTGGCGCGCATATAGCGATAAGCATCTAAATACCCGCCCGCGAGCGACACGATCGGGCGATTGTTGTGAACCACTGGCAGTTCGACGGCCCACGCACTGCGCCTGCTCGCCTTGGCAGCTTGTGCCACGTCCGTTCCGTAGAGATGAAAGCTTGGCAAACTCGCATCAAACTGAAATCCAGCGTCGCGCCGTAAAATCAATAGTAGCTCATCAAATGAGACCACGGGAGTAGGTGGAAAGCCACTTTCCCCAAGCTCTCGGTCCATCGTAACGTCCCAAACGCAGCCGACATGCGCTCCCGAAGATTGCACGCCATAGGGCCCTGCAACCATCCAATCAGGCGCTTCACCAAGCAAACCGTTCAGGACATCAATCGCCCGATCTAACCAACCAACTGGCAAATAGACATCCTGATGCGCGAATACGCAGATCCTAGCAGCGGTTCGCGCCAATCCAGCATTATAAGCCTCCGCCATATCCGCCGCACCTTCGATAATTGTGAGGGGCAGCTGACCGCTCACGACATCGGGAGAGCGCGCAAGGCACTCATCCAGAATGCCATGATCATTCACTGCAGCAATAACGCAAAAATCATCCGCCAAGTACGGCTCTGCCCCACTCAACTGGACCATCAGTCCGGCCGTTGATTCAGCGGGCGCCACCACTGCTCATTGTCCAGATACCACTTAACGGTTTCCGCCAGACCTTCGTCGAAACTATAGGTCGGCCCAAAGCCTAGTTCACCCTCAGCTTTTGTGGCATTGATTGCATAACGCCGGTCGTGGCCAGCGCGATCTTTTACAAATGTCTTGAGTGACGCGCTCGGCACCCCTTTCGCAGCCGGAGCATTTGGAAAACGCGCTCCAAGCTCTTCAATCTGCTCAAATGCGTTGTCCGCTGCAGCGCAAATTGCGTCAATCACCGCCACATTGGCCAGCTCTTCATTGCCACCAATGTTATACGTTTCGCCTGCTCTACCGTGCTGCAAACAAGCTTCAATTGCCCTGCAGTGATCTATGACATGCAACCAATCTCGGATATTCTGCCCATCCCCATATATCGGCAGGTTTTTTCCGTGCAGCGCATTCAGCAAAAACAGAGGGATCAGCTTTTCAGGGTATTGATAGGGGCCGTAGTTGTTCGAACAATTGCTTGTGGTCACTTGCAGACCAAAGGTGTGGTGATATGCGCGAACCAAATGGTCCGACGCTGCCTTAGACGCCGAATAGGGAGAGTTTGGCGCGTAAGGCGTCGTTTCGCAAAACGCCGGATCATCCGCTTCCAATGAGCCGTAAACTTCATCGGTCGAAATGTGATGGAACCTATGGTCTTGCCCATCACCAGTGTCCAACCAGACGGCTCTAGCTGCCTTTAGAAGACTGTTTGTTCCCAGAACATTGGTATCAATAAAGGCATCAGGCCCGGTAATTGATCGATCGACATGACTTTCAGCGGCGAAGTGAATAATCGTATCAATGTTGCGCTCGCGCAGAAGCGTTTCGACCAGTGCCCCGTCGCGTATATCGCCTTCAACCAAGTCGCATTGATCAACGCCATCAACAGTCGAGCAATTGCCAGCGTATGTCAGTGCATCAAGCACTACCAAAGTATCTCCAGGGTGGTGTTCAGCCCAATAGTGCACAAAATTCCCGCCGATAAAGCCGGCACCGCCCGTGATCAGCAGGTTTGTCATAGGGTTTGCTCCTCCATGAGCATCATACGAAGGTTTTGGCGCCAAGGCGCCTGATACTCGCCAAGCAGTTTGCTGGTTTTGGAGCAATCTAGCCGCGAAAATGCAGGTCGCACGGCTGGCGTCGGATACTCATGGGTCTCAATCGGCCTTATCGGCACTTCTCGGTCCAACAGCCCGATTGAAAGCGCCTCTTCTTGTATCGCCACAGCGAAATCATACCAGCTAGCGGATCCAGAATCGCTGTGATGAAATATTCCTTGCGCGCCTCTGCCAATCAATCCCCATACCGCCTCAGCAAGGCCATTTGCCCATGTCGGAGCACCGATTTGATCAGAAACCACGCTAAGCTCATCGCGCTCTCGCATCAGGCGCAGCATGGTCGTGACAAAATTGGAATGTCCCGCCCCATAAACCCAACTGGCGCGCACGATCATGTCACCCTTACCAGCGCCATCTTCACCGAGAGATTTAGTCTTACCATAAACCGACAGAGGCCGCTTTGCATCATCCGGGCCATAGGGCTGCGACGACCGGCCATCAAAGACAAAATCCGTCGAAATTTGAACAAGCCGTCCACCAAGCTCGTCCATTGCCTCCGCCATCGCAATCACAGCATCGGCGTTTATGGCACGCGCAAGATTTGCCTCAGATTCGGCCCTATCAACGGCGGTGTAGGCACCTGCATTGATTAATACATCGGGCGCGGCACGCGCCACGAGAGCGCCAAGGCGCGATGGCTTCGACAGATCAAAATCGTCACGGCTGGGTGCGAAAATGTGCAAACCTTCAGGCGCAGTTCTCTGTAAAGCAGAACCGAGCTGACCAGTCCCACCGGTCAACAGAACCTTCATTTGAATGCACTCACATCAGCCAATGAACGCCCCGATTTATCCTTCTCGGAAAGCAAAAGCTCATGATCCAGTTGCGGCCAATCGACCGCGACGCTGGCGTCATTCCAAGCCAGAGTTTGTTCATTCTCCGGCGCGTAAGGTGCAGTGCACTTATAGAGGAAATCTGTGTCATCTTCTAAGGTTAGAAAACCATGCGCAAACCCTTCTGGGACCCAGAACATTCGCTTGTTGCGGGCCGATAGTTCAACCCCTACCCATTTCCCGAAATGCTCAGAGGATCGTCGCAGATCTACCGCGACATCAAAAACAGCGCCAGTAGCGACACGGACCAGCTTGCCTTGTGATACCGGGTTTTGAAAATGCAATCCGCGCAACACGCCCCGCTGCGAGCGACTGTGGTTGTCCTGAACAAAATCGACATCAAGGCCGGCGTCGTGAAAGGCTTGTGCATTCCAGCTTTCCATGAAGAAACCGCGATCATCGCCAAATACAGCCGGCTCAATGATTATTGGCCCAGGAATATTGCACGGGATGAACTTCATTGCCGTATCGGATCTTCGAGCAGCGATTGCAGGTAAGCGCCATAACCTGACTTCAGCAAAGGCCGAGCCAATTCTTCAAGCGACGCATCATTGATGAAACCTTGCCGCCAGGCGATCTCTTCTGGGCAGCACAGTTTCAAACCCTGGCGCTCTTCAGTAATGCGCACAAAGGTAGAGGCATCCAGCAATGATCCATGAGTGCCGGTGTCAAGCCAGGCAAAGCCGCGCCCCATAAGCTCAACCGCCAAAGCATCATCGTCCAGATACAGCCGATTAAGGTCCGTTATTTCCAGCTCTCCGCGGCTTGAGGGCTTGAGTTCGCGCGCGCGATCAACAACCGTTTCGTCGTAGAAATAAAGACCCGTTACGGCATAGTTCGATTTTGGAGCCTGCGGCTTTTCTTCAAGGGAGACAGCATTTCCAGCTGCGCCAAATTCGACAACACCATAGTCTTCGGGATTGTTGACGCGGTATGCGAAAACACTCGCGCCAGCGGTTTTGCTATCGGCGTGAGACAAGACTTCAGGCAAACCGTGCCCGTAGAAAATATTGTCACCCAGAACCAAGGCAGATTGCTCATCTCCCAGGAAGTCAGCGCCAATCAAGAATGCCTGAGCCAACCCTTTTGGTTCCGGCTGGACAGCATAACTAAGAGATATCCCCCATTGTGATCCATCACCCAAAACTCGGCGAAACTGCGCTGCATCTTCGGGTGTTGTGATAACCAAGACATCGCGAATTCCCGCCAACATTAGGGTACTCAGCGGATAATAAATCATTGGCTTATCGTAGATCGGCATCAATTGTTTTGAGACGCCATTAGTCAAAGGATAGAGGCGCGTACCTGAACCACCCGCTAGGATAATGCCCTTCCGGCTAGTGGTCATTAGAAACTCGCTCCTGCTTTGCGCGCACGTTGTAGATACATAGAGTTATCGGCATCGCAGCCCGCTGCGATTGGGTCAACGCCGCAACTCTCCCTCGCCAACAGAGTTAACTCAATATCGTGCAAAGCGATGTTAAATGATTGGAACAGCTCTGGTCACAAGGTTTCGATTGCAGCATCACTAAGGCCATGGATAAGATGCCGCCAATAGATGCTGTGCTTGCTGCCGCAGTGCGCGGTGAACGCGCCGATTGGTCTGCCATGTCCAAAGATCGGCAAGAATGCGCCGCCTTGGTCCCCAAATTGTGGCAGCGCATAGCGTTTCATGGAATCGCACCAATGCTGCACGCAATCTCTGAGAACCTCGTCGGCTGGCCCGATCCGCTGGTCCAAAAGATCCGAAACGAAGCGCACATGGCGAGCCTTTGGGAAGTCACGCATCGCAATTGTATAAGCGATTTGAGCGAAGCTTTTGTTCAAAAAGGCATCCAAAGCACAATCATGAAGGGAACGGCCCTTGCCTATTCGCTCTATCCTGATCCGTCGCACCGCCGCCGTGGCGATACCGACCTGCTGATCCGGCCAGGCAATACTGCAAAGGCTAGGAAGCTCTTGGATAACTCTGGATGGATCAGACGTCCCAGCCCTCAAGGCCTTATGTCTCAAGAGACATGGATCTTCGATACCGGAGTGGGTTTCATTCACGAGCTCGATCTGCATTGGCAAGTGCAAGACCGCGCGACACTGCAATCTGTTTTGCCTAACGAACAATTTTTCGAAGGGACAGCCCCACTCTCGCAGCTCTGTGCAGATGCCCGCATGCCCAGCCTTGCGCTCAGTCTCATTCAAATCGCGATCAATCAGGCCTGGCATGAGGCCAGAGGACTGGCTGTCGATGGGCGCAAAGTCTGCGGCGGTAAGCGATTGATTTGGGCAAAGGATTGTGACCTGCTGGCGCGCAGTCTTACCTCGCAAGATTGGGCCGCTATTATCGAAATGAGTGAGCAGGGAAATATCATGCCGGTAGTCAAAGATGCGCTTGAATTTGCTCGGTCGGTTTTTGTCACACCGATCCCGCAAGACATCGCAGCACGTTTGGCCAAGCCTACCACCAACCAAACTATCGTGCGCTATCTACGCAACCCCGACCTGGCGCGCGAATTCCTAATCGATCTGCGTCATACGCCGGGATTGCGCCGGAAAATAGAACTGGTTCGGGCTAATGCGTTGCCATCTCGCACACACTTGCAATCCAAATATCAAGACCATGCACATTGGCCTACGTTCGCATTGCATGCACGGCGGCTAAGCCGGTCAGTGCTGCGCTTGGTGAGAGCAGGTCTGCCACGATGACCGACACATTTCTATGGAAGCAAGCCAGACTGTTTCGCCGTGAGCTAGCCTTGATCAGCACAGTAGGCTTGCTGAGCTCATTAGCAGCATTGAGTGTACCTTGGCTCGCTGGACAATTGCTAGGCGGGATGGTCAGCGATTTCTCTCCCAACCTTTACGGTGTGACGGGGCTGCTCATACTCGGGCTCGCAATCATGGCTGCGCTTAATATCTGCGCAGGTCTTGTGTCTGCGAGAACGTCAGGGCTGATCTTGGCGCGCATCCGCACCGAGACATACAATCACCTCCAACATTTGCCGAACGCGTTCCATGACATGAGCAAGCGTGGTGATTTGCTATCGCTAATGACCCATGACGTGCGCGGTTTGGCCAGCTTTTTAACCGCAACGCTCGCAAGTATCCCCTCCATGTTGCTGACCGTAATTGGCGCAAGTTTTTTACTTCTATTAGTCGACCCTGTTATGGCGCTGGTGATCCCAATCCTTATCCCGCTGTTCTTCATTGTGACACGGTTGGTCGGAAGGCGTTTGCGAACCTTGGCAGCGGAAGTTCGCCAAGCCGAAGCTGAAGTCATCTGGGCGGCTGAACGAGACCTCGAACTGGTCCCGGCAACCAAAGCCTTCGCGCGCGAGGCACCTCAATCCCGACACTATGCAGCCGCAATCGATAGAGCGCGCATCCTAAGCCTACGCGAAGATCGAATAACCACCATCATAACCCCGCTAATATCATTCGTGTGTGCGCTCATAGCCATTTGCGTGGTTGTCTTCGCGAGCTCGCAATCGAGTGGTGAAGCGCGCAATCCAGGCGACCTTTTTGCAACCCTGCTCTACGCTGCGCTGCTCACTCGGCCTGTCGGCGGGTTGGCGGGCGTTTATGGTCAATGGCAAATCGCGCGGGGCACAGTAGCTAGGCTGGAACGCATACTAAGTGAGCCAAGGGAGCGAGGCTATCAGGGCAAGTCTCTCAAAGGCCGCGCCCAAGGCTCCTTGAGTTTTGAGAAAGTTACGTTCGGGTATCAAGGCCGTGACCGCGTTCTACACTGTGTGGACTTCACAATTGAGCCGGGTCAAGTTGTTGCGCTGACCGGAGCCAACGGCGTTGGTAAATCTACAATCGCACGACTCTTGATGGGGTTTTACGCGCCGCAAGACGGCAGAGTTTTGCTGGACAATGTCGATGTGCGGCAAATTCAGGTGCAAGAATTGCGGCGTCAGTTCGGCTACGTTCCGCAACGCGCACAGCTCTTCAATGGCAGTATAGCGCAGAATATCGCTTTCGGCTGCGACAACGCGTCACCTGAAGCAATAGCGAATGCGGTTCGGATTGCTCAGGGCACTGACTTTATTGAACGATTGCCTGACGGACTTGGGACTGAGATCGGTGATAACGGCGTGCGTTTATCCGGCGGCCAACGTCAACGCATCGCGCTTGCTCGTGCTCTGCTAATCGATCCACCTGTCCTGATCTTGGATGAAGCCACGAGCATGTATGATAGAGCCAGCGAGGCGGCATTTATTGCTGAATGTGCTGATGCATTCGCAGGCCGAACAGTGCTCTTGATCACCCATCGCCCCGCAACCTTGGCGCTCGCAGATCGAATACTAGAAGTTAGTGGCGGTGGAGTTTTAGAAAAGGCGCTCTGCCAATAACAGGAAGCCTAATTCTATTCGGCATTCACTGTGATCAACTTCCGCTCTGTTAATTCACTCAGAAGCGCCATGATATCGCGTTCGATGTCTGAACGCGGGGCATCAAATTCTGCCTCAATCGCATCGCACAGCATTGAAATCGATTGGCCTTGCGCTTCTATCATCTCCCAAATCCGGCCACCTACGGCGTTCAACCCGAAATATATACCGGTTTCCAAATCAAGCATCACAATCTCGCCGCTGACTTCACGCGCCACGACGTCATCTGACGCTTGTATGATATCGCTGAGTTGCACGTTTCAGTTGGCCTTCAAATCAAGTTTACGGACGGCCGTAATGACGCGGTTGAGTTCCGAATAATCACGGCGATAGTCAAGCGAATAGCAAGCAATTGTCCGCGACAGTTCAGCTAAACGGGTGAAATGGTCTTCGAGGCGGCGTTTATCCTCTACGTCCAGAATAAACGAGTGCTGCAACAATTGAGCGAGCGCTTGAGAGGCCCCAAGCCGACTGATTTGGACCTCTGCAGGATCGGTATCGGATAACAATAATAGCGCAGCCAAGGGCACTGCTGTTGCTGAAACTGGCATTGAATCTGCGATGTCAATCGCGCGCTTGCGATCATCGTCCAATGCCACAAGGCACCTTCCGAACACAAAGTTGAAGCTATCGCCCATCAGTCTCAGCGTCGGCTCTTTGGGCTGCACAAAAAGGCCGTCATCGTCGCTGGTAATTTCAACAACATCTTCGGTCAGAAACGGATAACCGGCTTTCGCTAAAGTCGCAGCTAGGGTGGTTTTACCGCTGCGTGATTGACCGATAAACGCCAGCGCCGCGCCTTCATATACAATCGCGCTGCCGTGTAGGCATAGCCCGCCAGTATGGTTGGCGATCACGGGCAAAATAGCATTGCGATAAATGTCATACACCGCCTCTGCACCGCCTTCTTCGGCTGGTATAGCGACCACATGTGAGCCGCGTTCAGCGATCTGAAAATCTGCATCGCCGGGAAACCGAACAAGGAAACCTCCATCTGCACGGTGAAACTCTGCCTTCACTTGCCCTTCGGTTGTTATCCAACGGTCATAGGGTTCATCTGGCAGCGCAGACTGCTGGCGCGCAGCTTCAATTTTTAGCACAGTCAATGTTCGCAGTCCCGCGCCAAGACCGACAATACAAAATCGCGCGTAGCGCGATCAGTTGGGAACAGGTCAGGCATTTCACGTAGGACACGCTTTACGATTTCGCCGGCTGTGCGGCTGCCATCAATTTCTGACGCAATAAATGCCCGCGCTTGACCCAGCTTACCCAAAGCGAGCGGCTCCGATGAACTCTGCACCAAATCGTGCGGCGACAACACGCGGCTGTTCCAGGTGGACATTTTTTGCCGAGCGGCTCCGCGTGGAGGTTGGACCACCCAAGTCATCATCGTTCCGTCTCGGCGGAATTTAAGGCTGATTTCAACCTGATCTCTCGCCTTAACCGGGAATTCGCTGTTTACTGGCAAGAAAGCTTGGCGTCTCCCAATGCTGTCAGCCTCGATCGGCGAGTTCGTCATCCGAATGCCTTTGTTAAGTTCGCAATCGAACCAGCCTGCTAGCCCGTGGAACTGTCCGTCTTGTTCAATGTTGAGTGTCGCCTTGAATGACAAAAGTTCAGGGCTTTCAATTTTCAGATCAATACCACCAAGCCTTGAAGGGGAAGACATCAAGTCAGGAGCGCTGAAATCAACAGCATGTCTGGTGTTGCGTTGATAGTGATCGAGCCAATGCAATTGCTCCGGTATCTCTGGCTCCAGCCATGCCCCTGACAAAGTTCGTGATTTTTCAGAGGATACCGCTGCGACGAACAAATGCATAGCTGATGGGATCACAACCCCGCTAGGTTTAAGGAAGCGTCGCCGCGCATCCTCCAACAGCTCTATGATCCCATAGTCAAAGCCAAAGAAGCCGACGTGATCACAGATCAACGCATCAACTTTGTGCGGTAATTCGGTCCGGAATGTCTGCTCTGCGATGCAATGATAGCGATCAGCCAGTCCAGCTCTTTGGACCGTTTCCCGCGCCAAATGGATTGCATCGCTATGATCAATGCCCCAAACTTCAGACGCTCCCGCTTCCAAGCACAAAATTCCCAGCACGCCCACACCGCAGCCAAGATCAGCAACGCGGTCCCCGTTTGAAATTGCTTGGGAAACGGCTTGTTTGAATAGCCGCGTGCGCCCCTTCAGCGTCAAATACTCAAGATGTTCGCGGAGTGTGTCAGCCAATCTTGCAGCCTCAGTTGGACATCATCAGCCAATAACCTAGGCAACCGCCAAGGTCTCAGCCCATGAAACTCATGCCCAGACCATCGTTGGTCATGGCGCTACTGCCATCCATATCGGTCGTTCCGCTGCCACCGGTCAGATTACGAACCGATCCAAACTCTGTGAGCTTTGGTGCACTGTAAGGCGATTTCTTTGTTGTCTTTGTCATTTTTGCGATCCGCTTCGTTGTAACCTGCGATGTCCCACCTAGGCTGATCACGCATGGTGCCTCAAAAATGCTGCACATGCGTAAACACCCCATACCTCCCAAGAGTGTCTCGGGTCAATTAGATCACGTCCATCAGTGGCGAGTAATCGCGCGAGGCCGGCCTCGTCGAACATTAGTTCTAGCAATGGGCTCGCTTCGTCGCGAACGTATTTGGCAAACGCCGCGTCTAGCTCTGGGGAAGGGAAGTTCGCTTTCGTCGCCCGCTCGACAACAGCAACTGGAAGGATGCCGCGCATCGATTGTCGGTGCACATATTTGCTTTGCCCGGCGCGGGCACGGATGTGCTCTGGTGTTGCGGCCGAAAATTCGATGAACTCCTTCATCAGCATAGGACTACGACGTTGCAGCCCAGCGCGAGCATATTGCGCCTGCATCATAGTATTGGCCATGTCTGAATTGGGGCTTTGAGCAAGGTTAGTCTTACTGAAAGCCACGGTTTCGCTAGGCAAGGAAGCGATGTAGTCTTCTTCCAATTCGGCCAATCGGCGTTTGAACTCGTTATTCATCCAAAAAAGATGATCGGCCTCACCGCGATTTTGCGCCCTGTTTTTCTTACGTCGTTCGGAAAGCAGCCATTCTGGAAGGGCCGCCGCGATCGCTTGTCGTAGCGCTACTTTGCTAGCCCCCGCCCATCCGAACACATCTGCATCGCTGCGGATGCTTTGGAAAAACCCTGGCAAGTTTCGCTGGTTCAGAAATTGGCGATAGTAATGGACACTACCCTGTAGCCATTCATCCCCCCCATCCCCGCCGATAAGAACACGGCAGCCGTCATCCGCCGCTTGCTCCTCCAAATCCATGGTCATCGCGCCATTCGTGGCAATTGGGATATCAAAAGTTTTGGCAGGTCGCTCTGTAAACCAATCCAGCGAAGGTTGAGTTATGCCAATTTCGCGAATCGGTGCGGCCAAATGCCGCGCCACTGCTCTGGCGTAACCGAGCTCATCCGCTGGAGACCCTTTTTGAGCCACTAGCGTGTAACCGCGCAAATCAGGAGCAGGCAGCTTGCCTTGGCAATGTAATTGATGTGCCAGCGCGAAGATCGCTGAGGAATCCAATCCGCCGCTAACATTAAAACCAACCGGTAATTGCGATCGCGACGCTTTACGCACGCAGTCAGTCAGAATCTGAAGATAGTGCTCCACATAATCTTCATCGCGAACGTATTGAATCGTTACTTCGGTTTTCAGCGACCAGTGCTTTGCAAAGTTAAGATTGCCACCGGAAAAACGCATCGCATGTGCAGGCAGAAGCCGCTTTATCCCCTGCCAAGGGGTCGCTTCGGGCGCGAACCATTTATCCGCCGCAACGCATGCAAGATAATTGAGATCTGGTTTTGGCTTAGGATCGATCTGACCAACCAGAGCTGCAAGGTCATTGGCAATGACTAATCGATCCCCAGCGTGATGATAGAAGAGCGGCCGCAAACCTCTGTGGTCGCGTGCGCAAAACACCTCAGAGATCCCAAGATCAACGATGATGAATGCAAATTCTCCATCCAAATGACGCGCACATTCCGTCCCCCAGCGCTCATAAGCGCGCAAGACCAATTCTTCATCGCTTCGATCGCGCAAGGCGTATCCTTGGTCAGACAAACTCTCACGCAGGCTATCGAAATTGGCGAGATAGCCATCAAAAATGAGCGCAATTTGGCCGTCTTCACTGGTTATCGGTTGCGCTACGCCTCTGGTTTGTCTGAGGGTCCGCTGCATTGCGGCGACCAACACAACACGGACGGGATTGTTCTGCTGCAAAGTCTTGCCATTCTCGGGCCAAATGGAATGACTATCACGCCCAAGATCGTCCATTGCCTCGCACATCTGGTCAAGCGCATTAGGGTGGATACCGTGGTCATCATAAATGGCAGCTATTACACTCATCTCAGATCGCAAACCTATCCCGCCACGCGCGCATCGCTATCTTCAAACAGGTCACAAAGCGGTTGCAATGCCTCGATCTCGAAATGCTCTGCCCACAATTGTGGCTTCACCAAACCCTCGCTGCCTGCCGGGTAATAATGGAGAAACAAAAGATTACAGAAACCGCCAGAGGCGATCCTATCCCGGTAATGCCAGCGTGAAGATCCGCAAAAGAACAACGCTCCGTTCGGAGAAATTTCAAACTCTTCCCAGCGAAGATCCGGATCTTCGAAAGGCTTGCGCGGACTTACGGCGGTTGTTTCTGACAAACGGGGCCAAGCCACCGGGTTACTATAACTGATCGGCCAGATGGTATTTTGATCAATACAATAGTCCAGAGTGTACATAGAAACTGGCTGATCCATATGCGGAGCACAGCGCCCATCTAAACCATATAGACTGAGGAAATTATAGCCGAGTTCAAGTTCACGCCCCGCCCATTCGCTAACGCGAGGAAGCAACGCGCGCTGCAACTCAACAAAACGAGGGTGGTCATGCACAATATGGCGTCCAAATTCCGCAAGCTCACTGCTTGCAAGATGGCTGGCCGGGATGGCCGCGACATCCGCCTTGATCTGAGCAGCGGTAGCATCGTCAAACAAGTTGCTGACAGACTTAATCTTGGCATTTCCTGCCAATTGAAGCTCTGCAAAACCATCAGCAAACAGCCGCAGTGCAAGCGGTTCTATCAATTGTAAATACAATTGAGCCGCTTCGAAACGGCGCAAAAATCGGGAATCATACCAAGGATTCGCGCTAGTTTTTGACAATGCAGCAACCGCTGCAAAGTGCCGTTCAGCATATACCGGATCTGCCAGTTTCGCCTTGATTGCGTCATGTATCATAAACCGACCCTTGCGACTTGGGTACGAACGTCGCCGCACATCCTCTTGGCACAGCGGATCATTAGTGACAAACTTAGCATTATGTCCAATGGCCCGCCATCACCCCTATTAAAGGAGAGATCAGCGCTATCTATCCGCGACTGTGCGTGGCTCGCTATTTATTCTCTTAGGGCCTTCTGCGAACTAGCGAGAGCACGGTGGAGACTTCGCAAAATTGGACCGCGGGAAATTCAAAATGGAAATTGGGATGCTGGTCAAGCCGCGTCCGTGCAATCCGCACCATGTGACAAAGATCTTAAGCTAAGCATCGAACACATCAGCTTCGTCGTGCCGCGTATTGCGGCCTACCTGCCTTGGAGAGCCGATTGCCTTGTCCAAGCAATCGCCGCCCAAAATTGGTTGTTGTCCGAAAACATCTCGAGCGAGATTATTGTAGGAGTTAGGAACTCACAACACGACGGGTTTAATGCCCATGCATGGCTGCGTTGCGGTAATGCCGTAATCATTGGCGGCGATGTAAGCGGGTATGAGACTCTGCTGGAAAGCAATCTAAGCACCACAACCAACTCTGAATAATTTTTTAGTAAATTCAGACTATTGACTACGCCACAGTGATCTAAGCCTTGCTAAATCACATATGTGCAAATAACAATCGAATTGAATGGTGGTGAAAGGTTGGAGATGAAAATGAGAGTTCTCACCCGTTTTGCCACTTCAGCAGCGGCAACTGCGCTCGCAATTGCGCCAATTGCGGCCCAAGCAAACACCCGGGCAGGCGATTATTCGACCACATATTCCAATGAACTTGGCGAGTTTGGTTCGCGTTGGACCGCTCAAGACTTTTGGTTTGGTGAGGATGATGAGGCAGCAGGATACATCTATGCGCTGATAGGTGGCGCTGCTTTAATCATCGGCATCATCTTGCTCAGTAGCGGGAACGGCGATGAAGCGCCGCCAATCAATCAATCTCCAGGCGCAAATTAGATCCCGGATGCCGGCCTGCTTTTGAAGCGAGTGATGGGCCAATCACCTGAGGAATCTATTTTGGTTAGATTCGCCTCAAGAAGCGCATGATGCTCGGGCAATGAGCGTACTGACGGACTCCAATAGCAATCGCAGCTTCGTGATACTCGCATTTCTTGTGACGATCGCAATCATCGTTGGCGGCGGCGGCGTTCGCTATGGACTGGCTAATCTATTCGTCCAATTGGCTGCGCTGGCCGCACTCGCCTTTCACAGAGTGCAATTTGCCGACTTCTGGCGCAAGTCGCCTCGCGCGCTTGTCCTACTTATTGGCCTCACAATAGCGCTACCAGTGGCGCAGCTGATGCCAATACCTCATCTAGCGGTGACAGCATTGCCCGGACGGGAGACACTGCTCGAGGCGCGCTCAATGGGGCAAGGCGCAGAGTGGTTTGCTTTCAGCGTCGATCCGGGTCGTACGCTCGTCGCGCTCAGCGGGCTGATCCTACCCCTTACTGTCTTGGTCATCACACGGTCATTAGCAGTGCAGCGATTGATTTGGATCGGTTGGCTAGTGGTAGGCTTAGGCATCGCGAGTTTCTTGTTCGGCACTATCCAAGTTGTCAGCGCCGGCGAAACTGGCCTGCTCTATCCAGAGAACTCTATGCCGGGTGTGCTATTCGGCACATTCGCCAATCGAAATACGGCAGGATTGTTCTTCGTAAGCGCGCTATCGCTGGCAGCACTTTTGCCTTTTCCTGACCACTCGCGTTCGATCCTAATTCCGCGATTTATAGTTTGTGCATTGCTTGTATTGGCGATCGTCCTAACCCGATCAAGAAGCGCCATCGTGCTTATGGCTATTCCGATTGGATTATCCGCCATGAAGTTGTTTTGGGAACACAAGCTTCACTCGGAGCAATCCCTTAAGTTTATGGCCCTTGCTCTAGCCGCAGGGGTCCTTGCGGTGCTCGGCGCGATTTCGGCAACGGCAGGAACAGACAGTAGGTTGGCCCAAAGCTTCGAACGCTTTGAAGCGCGAGAGGATGCTCGCTCAGAAATTTGGGATGATGCAGTCTATTCCGCCCAGCGCTACTGGCCCATGGGCGCTGGAATGGGCACCTTCGACGAGATCTTTCAGCTTGACGAATCCCTTGAGAACCTAGCGCCGCGACGGGCGGGTAGAGCTCACAATGATTATCTCGAAATCGCGATAGAGGCTGGGTTACCAGGGATCGCATTGGTTGTGGGCTGGCTTTTCTTTGTCATTTGGTTGAGCTGGCGGGCGCGGCGATCGCCTATGCGGTGGAGCGCATGGGCTGGAGCCGCAACTCTGGCAGCAATCGCGCTCCAATCGGCGATAGATTATCCGCTACGCTCTCAGGCATTCTTGGGCCTTGGGGCATTCGCGCTTATCTTACTCGCTCAAATGAGCAAACCTCCCAATGAAAGCGTGCCGTGAAAACCGTTTTATGGATAGCGTTGTTGACTGTAGTCGCAACGATAGTCGTAGGTGCGCAACTGGACCGTCAGGCGCGCATCTCAACCGAAATTGCGCAGTATGTGCCTCCTCCTTCGCGCGCCTTTGCGCAGAGCCACCTGACCGCGCAGGCTCTGCGCGCTGGCAATCACGAAGAGGCATTGAGCCAAGCTCGTCGTCTTGTGGCCAGGCGCCCCATGCCAGCGGAGCATCTGCGAATGCTTGCACTTGCTCAGGCGATGGCTGGCGACCAGAGCGCGAGCATCATCACATTGCAAGCTGCAGCGCGCCGGGGTTGGCGAGACTTAGCAGTGCAAGAGGCAATGCTGAGGCTGGCAATTGAAAACGAGGACCGGGGCGAATCTGTACGGCGTTACGCAGCGCTTTCTGCCGCTTTGCAAACGGATGATGCTGTCTTGCGAGAGCTGGGTCCGGCTGCATTAGCGACCAGCAACGCACGCGCAGATTTTGCTGCGATACTTGCGCCCGCGCGCAGGTGGCATCGCCTGTTCCTTAGCCGCGGCGTGCGAACCCTACCGGTTCACATCGCAGATGAAGTGATTGGCAAAGCGGTGGAACGTGGTGCAAATTTCGAATGTTCAGACCTGCGCCAAGCGCAGCGAATAATTGCCGACAAAACAAAAGCAAAGCAGTTGGGAATAGTCACCATCGTCAGCCGGCAATGCTAGATCTTTGGGCTGTTCCGACGGTTAAATATGGCCCTTTTCAGTATGGTCTGCGATAATATCCGCACCCCAACCAAGCACTTCTTCGAACACTTCCACGTTGTGCTGCCCCGGGCGGGTTGGGGCTGAACGCCTAAAGCCCGAAGACGATTTCGAAAAACGCGGGAATGCGTTTTGCATTTTTAGCTTCCCATGCCCCTCAGTCTCAACTTCAATGATCGCTTCACGCGCTTGAAAATGAGGATCTTCGAGCATGTCCTTAGCAGTGTATACACGCCCGGCGGGAATCGAATGTTCAATCATTAGCGCATCAGCCTCTTCGATAGTCAGCGAACCAATCCAGTCGTTGATCATCTCATCAAGTTCGGTTTGATTCCGCCCCCTCGCCAAATGCGTGGCGTATTCCGGGTTATCCGCCAATTCCGGCTGCCCCATGGCCTTTGCCAAACGCGCAAAAATCGCGTCATTATTGGCACCGATCATAAACGGCCCATCTTTACAGTAATAGACATTGGAAGGAGCGATGCCGGGCAGGATCGAGCCAGACCGTTCCCGGGTGAAGTTGTTGTGATCGTATTCGGGTACTAAACCTTCCATCACTTGCAAAACCGCCTCGTAGAGCGCGGTGTCGACAACTTGCCCCTCTCCGGTTTTAGCTCGGTGATGCAGAGCTGCGAGCACTCCCATCGTGCCATATGTTGCGCACAGGGTATCCCCAATCGACACTCCCATACGTGCTGGCGGCCGGTCGGGATCGCCCACAATGTATCGCCATCCTCCCATCGCTTCCCCAATTCCACCAAAGCCAGCACGTCCAGAATAGGGACCGGTTTGACCGTAACCAGACATGCGCGCGATGATCAGGCGAGGGTTAATTTCGTGTAGAGATTCAGGCGAAAGACCCCATTTTTCGAGTGTCCCCGGCTTGAAATTCTCGATAAGCACATCAGCTTTAGCGATAAGAGCACGCGCTATAGCTTGGCCTTCAGGGACACGCAGATTGCACGTGACAGAGCGTTTGTTGCGAGCAATAACTTCCCATTGCACCTTTTCGTCGCCTTGGCCCCAATCGCGCATTGGGTCACCTTTGCCAGGTGGCTCAACCTTGATAACATCGGCCCCCATGTCGCCCAGCAATTGGCCGCAGAAAGGTCCAGCCAAAAGCTGGCCCATCTCAACTACCTTTAAATCATTGAGCGCCCCATTATTGCTTAATTGGTTCATTCCGCTGCCTCGGTGATTGAGTCTTTATGCCATTCGGGTTGAACCGGAGCTGGAAGGCCCGTTTCTTCTTCGCAACTGGCTCTCAGCGCTTCGATACCGGGACCATAATCGAACAACGCAAGCTCACCTCGCTCACCGTTGATCTTGAATCGCAAGGCCTCGGTTGCAGACTGATCCACTACACCTTCTGCATCGGCCACAACGCCAAACTTTCGCGCGCCATTGGCAGTCACAAGTCCCTGCTTGATTTCCAGCCCTACAAGCTCTGAATCGCGCTCCAGCGGGTCACCCCAGCCGCCGCCGCCCCAGGTGATGAAGTGCAGCAGATCGCCGGCCTTAACCTCGACATCCTCGATCTTGTTGCCGACGATCTCGCTGGTGCCATCGGCGCGTTCGAGCACTTTCTTCGCTCGCGCACCGGGATGGCCGCCGTTCACACCCCAAGGCGGCACAAACCAGCGGTCATCATGGATCGCAATCGCCCCATCGGCGAGGAAGCGGTAGGTCATATGAATGCCATTGCCGCCGCGGTGTAGGCCCGCGCCGCCGCTGTCGGGCTCGGTCGAATACCGCTCGATGCGCAGCGGAAAATACCGCTCCAAAAATTCATTCGGCACATTGGTGAATCCGGGCCACAATGAATGACCATCAGGTCCATCGCCCAGCGGACGGCCCGGAATGCCGCCAAAGCCGATCTGGAACAGCTGGAACCAGTCGGGCTTGCCATCGCTGGCCTTGCCTTTGCGCGTATCCCAACCCGAATAGAACAGGTGCGGCGACGAGGAGAACCCGGCTGCATTGAGGAACTCTGGCGTGCCCTGACCCAGTAAACCGCCTAGAATATCGAAGATGCGCCCTAGCGCATGGGTGCGGCCCGACAGCGCAGCAGGGAACTGCGGCTTGAGCAGCGACCCTTCGGGAATGCGCACCTCGATCAGATCATAGAACCCGTCATTGAACAAGATCTGCGGATCGAACACCATGATCATGTAAATGCCGAAGAACATCTTGAACATGTTTTCATTCAGCAGGAAATTGATCGAAGCGGCCGATTGCGGATCGGTGCCCTCGAAATCGAGGATGACTGTCTCGCCCTCACGCCACATCGTGCATTTGATTTTGTAAGGGCCATAACCCTTGCCATCATCGCACAGGTAATCTTCAAAGCTGACCTTGGTTTCAGAGACAGCCTGGCCCAGCAAAGCCTTCATCGCGCGATGGTTGCGCGCGAGCAACTCCTTCGTCGCAGAAACATAGACATCATCACCGAACCGGTCCGCCATTTCGACCACGCGCTTTGAGGCGACACGGCACGATGCGATCAGCGCATTCAAATCGGCCTGACACCAATCGGGCTTGCGCGTCTGGTGCATCACCAGCTTCATCAGATCATCGTTGTATTCACCCTTTTTCCAGATCTTGACCGGAGGAATGCGCACACCCTCTTCAAAGATGGAGCTTGCGCCGATGGGCATGGAGCCGGGAACACTGCCGCCAATATCACTCTGGTGGCCGAACATGGCCGTGTACGCGATCAGCCGCCCATCCTTGAACACCGGCAGCAGAACCAGCCAGTCATTTGAGTGACTGACAGCGCCATCGCAGGAATAGGGATCGGACAGAAAGATCATGTCGCCATCCTCCAGCGTGCCGTCAAACTGCTTCAAAAAACCGTCAATAAAGCTGCCGAACTGTCCCACGATCATCTCGCCAGTGGGCGCAGCGATCAACGGGAAGGCATCGCCCTGTTCGCGGATACCAGGCGACATCGCGGTACGGACCAGCGTCGCATCCATCTCAATACGGGCATTGCGTAGAGCGTTTTCAATAATGTCCAGCGTAACCGGGTCGATCTCGACCGGCTTGAACGGCGTGGTGTTGGTTTGGATGATTTGTGCGGGCATCGCTTTAGCCCTCCTGCTCAAGATTAATGAGGATATTGCCGACCTTGTCGACGCGCGCGGTGCAGCCGCTTTCAACCAGTGTGGTCGAGTCCATTTCGGTGATGATCGCAGGGCCGGGGATCATATCCCCCTGACGCAGCTTGGCGCGGTCATAAATCACCGCCGCCTGCTCGCGCCCGTCCATCCACAACGTGTGATCGCGGATCTTTGCTGCCGATGGATCGCCATCGCCTTGCGGCAATTCTTGTGCAGGCAAGGCCGGCGCCTGCCCCAACGCCACTGCGCGCAAATTTACGATTTCATGCGGCGTATCCATATTGAAAGTGAAGAGCCGCAAATGCTCCTCGTCAAAGCGCGCCAGCAGGCCCTCAATCCCGTCCGCCTCCAACACAGCCTTGTCGATGGTCAGCGGCACTTCGAACGCTTGCCCGGCATAGCGCACATCGACTTCGAACTGGCTCGTTATCTGATCCTCAGCGACACCATCGGCCAGCAGCTCTCCGCGTGTCTGGTCCGACATTTCGTCCAGCACCGTCTGGAGGTCTGCGATGCTCGTATCCTTGGCCAACTTAGAGAAGCTGCGCGCAGTCTCGGTGCGCATCTGCGTGGTCGCATCACCCAGCGCGCACAGCACACCCGGCGAAACCGGCGAGACGGCAGGCCAGCTGCCCATCAGCTTGGCCACCGCATTCACATGCAACGGACCAGCACCGCCAAATCCCATGAGCGCAAATTCGCGCGGGTCATACCCCTGCTGGACGCTGATCATCCGCAACGCACCGAACATATTTTCGTTTACAATATCGATGATCCCGCGTGCGGCTTCCATCAGGCTGACCCCCAGCGCATCGGCAATGGTCTGCACCGCTGCTTTGGCACCTTCGCGGTCAAGCTGGAACGCGCCGCCCAGCAGATCTTCGGGCAGATATCCCAGCACCACATTGGCATCGGTAACGGTGGGCAGTTTGCCGCCCTTGTTATAAGCAACCGGCCCCGGCACTGCGCCCGCGCTTTCCGGGCCGACCCGCAATGCCTTGGTCAGTTCAGGAACATGCGCGATCGAACCGCCACCTGCGCCCACCGTCTTCACATCCAGTGCGGATGCGCGCACCGACAGGTGGCCTACCTCGGTCGTGCGAACACGCCGCGCCTCTAGCCCTTCGATCAGCGCCACATCGGTCGACGTGCCGCCGACATCCAGCGTTAAAATATTTGCCAGGCCGGCATGTTTGCCAACCCACTTTGCCCCGGTCACCCCACCAGCAGGGCCCGACATCAGGATATTGACCGGATGTTCCTCTGCCTTGTGGCTGCTCATCAGCCCGCCATCCGAACGCAGCAGAGAGAGCTTTCCTTCCAGCCCCTCTTCTTCCAGTTTGCCGCGCAAGTTGGAGACGTATTTGCTCACCACAGGGCGCACCGCAGCATTCGCAACAGTTGACAGTGTGCGCTCATATTCCTGCATTTCAGGCAGAACTTCATGGCTCAGCGACACAGGGATGCCCGGCAATTCCTCTGCAGCAATTTTGCCAATCCGGCTTTCATGCGCGCCATTCACATAGGCGTTGATCAGGCTAACAGTCAGCGCCTCGATGCCCTGCCCTTTCAGCTTTTGCAGCGCCGCGCGCACGGCATCCTCGTCCAGTTCGCGCACCACTTCACCGTCCGCGCCCATCCGCTCGGGCACTTCGACTGTGTCCTCCAGATGTGCCAGCGGCTGCGGCTTGGGCCATACGATCCATGCCGCCAGGCCGCCCGGCACAAAGCTGCGCGCGATCTGCATCACATCACGGTAGCCTTCTGTCGTGACCAGCCCGACCTTCGCGCCCTTGCCTTCAAGCACCGCGTTGGTCGCCACCGTCGTTCCGTGCAAGAAGTAGGAAATGTCCTTCGCCGAAACACCGGCCTCAGCCGTGATGGCTTTCACCCCGTTCAGTATCCCCTCGGAACTGTCATGCGGGGTTGAGGGCGTCTTGTGCCGCCAGAACGCGCCCGTACCCTCGTCAAACAGCAAGAGGTCTGTAAAGGTCCCTCCGACATCAACTCCCAAACGATACCCCATCAGGCTGCAGTCCTTTCTGTATTGTCGGTTGGCGCGGGAAACCCGCCGGCCTTGCCCACCATCGCTGGCAGCGGTTTTTGCATTACGTTACTGAGCCAAGAGTTGGCCTCAATAAGCGAAGCGAGAGAAAGGCCAGTATGTATTCCGGCCCGCTCAAGCATGTATGTGACGTCCTCGGTTGCGACATTGCCGGCGGCTCCTGGGGCAAACGGGCACCCGCCTAAGCCCCCGATCGAGGCATCAATGGTCGATGCACCAGCCTCTATTGCCGCCCAGACGTTGGCGAGACCCGTTCCACGCGTGTTGTGGAAGTGGGCCCGCACGGGAAGTGGGGCAATCGCCTCTCTGATCTTCGCCACAAGCTGCGAAACATGTGCTGGATTGGCGACACCGATCGTGTCAGCAAGCGCAATTTCAACTGGTCCTGCCTCAGCGATCCACTGAGCCATTTCGACCACCCGATCTTGTCCGACCTCACCTTCAAACGGACAACCGAAGCTTGCAGCGATAGTAGCCTGGGCGGTCAAGCCAGCGCTTTTAGCCAACGCGATGACCTCTTTGCAGGCTTCAACTGAGCCATCACTGGTTTGCCGCTGGTTGCGCGTGGCAAATGCATCTGTGCTAACCGCAACAGCACCCAGCTGATCAATCCGGCCGGTAGCGATCGCCCGCTCAGCGCCTCGCGCATTCATGACCAAACCGATATAGGTCGTATCATCACGGTTTGGCAGCCCCTGACAAACCGCTTCTGCATCTGCCATTTGAGGCACCGCATTCGGATTCACAAAGCTTGCAACTTCGATCCTGCGCACACCCGCAGCAATGGCCCTATCGATCAAGGCCAGCTTATCCTCTGTGATGACTAGACGTTTCTCGTTTTGAAGACCATCTCGCGGACTCACCTCGAGCATTTCAATCGTTTTTGTATACATTTTTCGCTCAAGCCCTCTTCTTTGATCGCTCGGCCTCAAGCATCGCCAATCCATGATGCGCATCGGAATACGCATGGAAAGCCCGACGGATATGGCCCGCCATGATCGTCTGAGCCCAAGCTGCATCGCCACGTTCGAAAGCTGAAATCAACTCGTCGTGCTCTTGGTATGAACGGCGTAACTCATGCAGGCTGTAATGATGGGCTGTCCGCCAAATAATAGGCTGCTCGATAAGTGTTTGGAGCAGTGTTTTGAGACGCGCAGACTCAGCTATATCCAATATCAACGTGTGGAACTTGCGGTTTTCCTCAAGAAATACATCAATTTCAGCTGGTTTCTGCTCTATCGCCCGCCCTATCCTATCATTGAAGGACTTGAGCTGCTCAATACCGTTCGCATCAATCCGTGTAGCCGCCCTACTCGCCGCCAAACCTTCAAGAATTGCGCGTAGCTCAAAGGCGTCCTCAATATCATCAAGCGACCAATCAGCAACAAAACTGCGCTGCGATTCGCTACGACGAATCAGCAACTCAGCTTCAAGCTTGCGCATCGCTTCTCGGACGGGAGTGCGCGACACACCACACATCTCTGCAAGGGCTTCTTCACCCAGCGGATCACCGGGGGCAAGCCCTCCAGAGACAATCATTTCTCTGATGGTGCCATACGCAATATCGGACGCTCTCGACATGAAGTACCTATGAAGCTTGACTGATCACTTTTGTATACAATAAGAGCAACGCCGCGCAACCGGAGTTTATCCGCTGTGCGATAAATTGAGGAAGTGGGGAATTAGATGATGAGACGTTCGGCCAAGGTTTTTCTGTTCGCTTCGGTTGCTTGCTTGCCGCAATTGGCAAGCCCAGCCCTCGCTCAATCCAACGCTGAGGCAGAAGCGCAAGAGGAGGCCGAAGACAACGGCATCATCGTTACCGCACGGCGGCAAAATGAGCGACTGCAAGATGTGCCTGCATCTGTTTCGGTTCTTACCTCCGACGCTTTGGAAAAAACTGGTGCGACGAGCGCTGAGGATTTCGCTCAGCTCACTCCAGGCGTCACCATTGTTACCGGAACCGCAGAGGCCGGGGACACACAGATCAACATTCGCGGCATCAATGGTGCGCGCGACGCGGAAAGTTCGGTGGCTCTAGTCGTGGATGGAATCCTCAAAACGAACACAGCGCAATTGAACCAAACTCAGGGAACTCTCAGACAAGTCGAAATCCTCAAAGGACCTCAAGGCGCTTTATACGGACGCAACGCCGCTGCTGGTGCGATCGTTCTCCAGACATTGAAACCGGGAGACATACTCGAAGGCGCTGTGAAAGCGTCTTACGCTAACGAAAACACGGTCGAGGCAACCGCCCACATTGCCAGCCCCATAAGTGACTCGCTCGGGTTTGTACTATCCGGCTATTATCGCACCACCGACGGTTTCTTTCGGAATGAATTCCTGGATGCCGATGTCGTTGACGATCAAGAAGTGTGGTCGATTGACGGCCGGATTATCGCCAATCTCGGCGATGCGACAGAGTTGGATGTGAAGGCGCGCTATTCACAATTGCGCGGCGCATCGATCAACTTCAACTCGTCGTTCCACCTGCCAAATTTCGCTGGCGTCAATCCAGCATTTAACGAGGATGTGAATGAGCACCCTTTCAGGTATTTCGGAAACATCCGCCCGACGAATGAGCAGGACAGCTTCGATATATCCGCTAAGGTTGAGCACGATTTCGGCGACGTGCTGCTGACGGCGTGGGCGCTCTATTCAGACGTTGATCAACTTCTCACAGCTGATGGAACTTCTGCTGATTTCGCGCGGTTCATTAGCGCGGTTGATCCGGCGGCAAGCAATGTCGTGAACAGCTGCTTCAACTCGACCGCGGCACTCACTGGGTTCCCGGTGAACCAACCTGGGTTTGTCGGCGCACTGCCTGTGCCGTTCATCTTTGACCCGGTGAACGGATCAACCTTTGGCGCATACAGCCCCAGCACATGCGACGGGACGCAGCTGCAAATTCGCGAGCAATCAGACATCAGCGCAGAGATCCGGCTGGCATCGAATGACGGTAGCGCGTTGAGTTGGGAAATCGGCGCCTATTTCCTCAATATCGACCGTGAAACGGGCGTCAGCATTGGAGGAGACACCGGGGCCGGGGTCAGCCGCGAACTGTTCAATGCACCAGGCAGTGCGAACCCGACGTCACTTCTCCTTAATGATGCATTCCATACGAATGTCTATGCTGTGTTCGGGAACGCCGAATATCAGTTCGGCGATTTCACTGTTGGTCTTGCACTTCGCTACGACATTGAAGATCGTTCATCTGAATCACTTGTACCGGTCGGTGCGCTTGATCCGTTTACCGGCGGACCGATCAACCCTGGTCTCGCCTTCGGTGCATTCAGTCCGGTGGAGGAGACCTATAGGCAGTTGCAGCCTAAAATTAGCCTTAGCTGGCAGCCAGCTCCAGATCTCAACTTCTACGCGAACTGGGGCATTGGATTTAAGTCTGGCGGCTTCAACAACCAAGGCTCTGCAGCTATAATCGATGCCAATTTCGTGCAATTCATTGGCGCGGATGTAACAATCGAAGATGAATACGACAAAGAAGTATCTTCAGCTTTCGAAGTGGGTGTGAAGGGTGAAATCGCAAACGGTGCGATCACCTTCGATCTAGCTGGCTACTATACCGACATTGAAGACATGCAGTTCTTTGAGTTTTTCGTCGGCAGCTTTGGCTTGCTACGTGTTGTATCAAATATCGATGAGGTCGAAGTCTACGGCATCGAATTCAACACCTCGGCCGAAGTGGTAGAGGGTTGGAAGTTCTTCGGCTCTGTTAATGTCACAGAATCGGAAATCAAAGAGAACACCTCACGTCCCTCGACCGTCGGCAACAAGTCACCCTACACGGCTGATTACACAATCAATTTGGGTACCGAAATCGACGTGCCGTTCAGCAACAGCATAGATCTGATAATGCGCGCAGACTATCGGATCACCGGTCCAACTTGGTTCCACTCATTCCAGAACCAAGAGGCACCAACATTGTTTTCAGGCCTTTTGCCAAATTCAGCATTGGCATTGCCCGACTTTGTTGGGAACGCGAATTTCGGCGTTGCCCGCCGCGATGCGTTTGGGGTGTTGAACCTACGCGCCGGGATCGAGGTCGGGAACTTCACAGCAGCAGTATTCGCCAACAACGCCCTCAATCGCGAATACTTAAATGAAGTGATCCCGGCAATTGAGTTCGGAGGGTCATTCATTTCCCCAGGCGCTCGCCGGTTGGTTGGCGCAGAAGTCGGCTATCGCTTCTAAATGAAGGGACACGGGGCGACAGTGGCTGGAACTGCGCGATGAATGATCTGAACCGGAGCTATGCCAAGGCCTACCGAAATAAGGCTGGGTTTGGGAAGCGTCCTGCCCTTGTCCTGGTGGATTTTGTAGAGGCGTATTTCGATCCGAAATGCGACCTTTATGCTGATGTGCATGATGCGTTAGAATCGGCGTTGCGTGTGCGCGCTGTAGCGCATGAAGCTGGCATTCCAGTCATACTCACCAATGTGGTTTATCACGCAAATGCGATGGACGGAGGCCGGTTCTACGAGAAAGCAAAGCCGCTGCGCTATTTCTTAAAAGGCAGTCCCATGGGAGCTTGGCCCAAGGACCTCAATCCGCAGCCGGGGGAACTCGTGATCTCCAAACAATACCCAAGCGCTTTTTTTGGGACGTCGCTGGCTTCAACACTCACCAGCTTAGGCGTTGATAACGTTATTCTGACAGGTCTCACCACTAGCGGTTGCATCCGTGCTAGCTGCGTCGACTCCATGTCACATGGTTTTATCACCACGGTCGTGCGCGACGCAGTGGGCGATCGCCATGACGAACCGCACCAAGCTAACTTGTTCGATATGGAGGCAAAATATGCTGACGTTGTGAGCGAGAAAGAAATAATCATGCACCTGCAGGCTCTCGATTGATCCTACTAACTGGTGTTGTGCGACTAACCGCAACTTGAGCGGGTATGTATGTCTGTTGATACCGTGACGTTCTGCTGCGAAGTGATGGCGGACGTCGGGTTAAATGAAGCGAAGCGCCCAGCACGTGGTTGAGCTTGCTAGTATTGATTACAACTTCTGCATCGAAACGAACTTGTCGCCATCCGGCAATTTGCGAGATTGCGGCGCGCATTTACTCCAGCCTGCATTACCTACGCCACACGTCCGAGCAGACCGATGCTATTTAGCTTCTTGCATTTTCAGCGGTTCTCCTTGGCTGCACAAGGCCGACATTCACCATGATAAACCGCCAGCGATCGAATGGACAAGACGTGAGCAACAGTGAAGATCTAAAATCAGTCGAGCAAAGGCTCTTGTGGCTTTCATGCTGGATAGTTCACAACGCAAACCACCTTCGCGACAAGGAAGAAGGCGACGTCAAGGTCGGCGGGCATCAGGCTTCATGCGCGTCGATGGTGTCGATCATGACCGCGCTCTATTTTCACGCGCTCAAACCTCAGGATCGCGTCGCGGTGAAACCTCATGCATCGCCCGTGTTTCACGCAATTCAATACCTGATGGGTAATGTGCCCCTCGAATTGCTTCAGAACTTCAGAGGGTTTGGCGGGGTGCAATCCTATCCAAGCCGAACGAAGGATGTCGATGATGTCGATTTCTCGACCGGTTCCGTTGGCCTTGGCGTGGCTATCACCGCCTTCGCTTCGATCATTCAGGATTACCTGAGCGAGCGCGCCTGGATTGAGGAGGATCAGACAGGAAGAATGGTTGCCTTGGTCGGGGACGCTGAGCTTGACGAAGGAAACATCTACGAGTGCTTGCAAGAGGGTTGGAAACACAACCTGCGCAATACGTGGTGGATCATCGACTACAACCGGCAAAGTCTCGACGGCGTCGTTAGAGAAGGGCTTTGGGAAAAGATCGAAGCGATATTCGATGCGTTTGGCTGGAGGACTGTCGTGCTGCGCCATGGCGTTCTGCAGCGTGCGGCCTTTGATCAACCGGGCGGTGATGTTCTGAAACGATGGATACAGAATTGCCCGAACGTGGATTATTCGGCCCTCACGTTTCAAGGCGGCAAGGCCTGGCGAGAACGGCTTGTGGACGATATCGGCGACCAGGGTGAAGTTACCGCACTGCTGGACACGTACTCGGACGACGAACTTACCGACCTGATGAACAATCTGGGCGGGCAATGCATCCAGACATTGTACGACGCGTTCGATGCCGTGGACGATGATAGGCCCACTGTCTTTCTGGCCTATACGATCAAGGGTTGGGGAACGCCGCTGGCAGGGCACAAGGACAATCACGCTGGCCTGATGAACACGGCGCAAATGCGTGAGTTCCAGAAGCGTATGGGCATTCCCGAAGGCAAGGAATGGGACAAGCAGGCGGGGCTGATTGACCCTGCAAAAACGCAGGCGGCGATGGACAGCGCTGAATTCTTCAAGGCCGGTCCCCGGCGCCATTCGGCAGCAACCATCGCCAGTGAAGGACCGGTTTTTCTGGAAGACCGGTTTGCGTCGACCCAGACAGGGTTCGGGAAAATCCTCGACGCCATAGCCAAATCGGAAGCGCCGATTGCAGATCGGATTGTCACGACTTCGCCCGATGTCACGGTTTCAACCAATCTTGGCGCATGGGTGAACCGTCAAGGGTTGTTCAGCCGGGTCGGGATCGCAGACACTTTTCGTGATCAACGCATTCCTTCGGCACAAAAATGGAAGTTCTCACCGGACGGACAGCATATCGAGCTTGGGATTGCTGAAATGAACCTGTTCCTGTTGCTAGGCGCGGCGGGACTCTCCCATTCCTTGTTCGGGGAACGATTGCTGCCAATTGGAACGGTCTATGACCCGTTCGTGGCGCGCGGTCTCGATGCGCTCAACTACGCATGCTATCAGGATGCCCGTTTCATGATCGTCGGGACACCATCGGGTGTCACCCTGGCCCCCGAAGGCGGTGCGCATCAATCCATCGGTGCGCAATTGATCGGAATGAGCCAGGACGGGCTCGTCAGTTTCGAGCCGGCTTATCTCGATGAGCTTTCCATCATCATGGATTGGTCGTTCGACTACATGCAGCGCGGCGGCGATGGGGATCCGGATGAGCGAACGTGGCTGCGCGATGAAACCGGTGGGTCAATCTATCTGCGCCTGACCACTCGCCAGATTGAACAAATCCATGCCAAGCCGCGCGACAACGAGGAGTTTCGCCGGGGAGTGATTGATGGTGCCTACTGGCTGAGAGAGCCAAGCCCAAACACTGAAATCGTGATTGCCTATCAAGGGTGCGTTGCGCCGGAGGTAATCGAGGCCGCCGGACGAATTGGCAATGATCGCCGCGACATTGCGGTATTGGCCGTTACCAGTTCCGACAGACTCAATTCCGGCTGGACCGCTGCCCGCCGTGCCAGGGCGCGTGGTCATGCAAGTGCAACCAGCCAGATAGAACGGCTGCTCGAAACGGTCCCCCGCAATGCGACGATGATCACGGTGACGGACGGGCATCCCGCCACGCTTGCATGGATCGGCGGTGTAAGAGGGCATGCCGTTGCACCTCTGGGTGTTGAGCACTTCGGCCAGACCGGAACTATCGGCGACTTGTACAAGCATTTCATGATCGATGCCGATGCGATTGTGGGCGCCGCAAATCAGCTGACTGCGGGGCGAAAGATTCACCTCGTCTGAAAACGCATGCTCATGGATCGACGACTGACGAGGGCACAGGCGTCCTCGTCAAGAAATCAGTGCGGCCTGGCGCGGATCAATCGCAGCGGCTCACGAAATCGGCGAGTTCCTGGTTGTACCTCTCGGCGGATTCATATGCCGGGAAATGGCCAATTCCATCGAACAGGGACAGTTCCGAATTGGGTAGCGCCTGGTCGAGGCGACGGGCGCTTGGTACATCCATCCCGATATCGAGGGTTCCCATAGATATCAGTGTCGGGAGTGTCAGGCGCTCAGGCATATCCTTGTTGTCGAGCGGCAAGTTGTCGAACAAACGCAGTGCATATGCTGGCAGCATGATGCCGCTGTGGAACGATGCGTCGCGGTCATCGGGCTCCATCGGATCGGCGGTCAACAGATCAGGAAATTCGTGCATTGCCGCGACCCGCTCTGCAAGATCCAGCGACGACCTTCTGGCCACACTATCCGGGTTGCCCGTCACTTTTTCGACGGAACTGTTCTTGGGAGGTTGGAAATCGATCAGACCGGCTGAGGTCCCGACGAGATTGAGCCCGCGCACTTGATCATCGCCATAATGCCTCAGGTAAGAGACGGCGACATATCCTCCGAAGGACCAGCCAACAATGGTCACATCGCGCAATTCCAGCGCTTCGATAACTGCGGCTACATCAGCGGCCCAGACCCGTGATCCGGCATAGTCAGAAGACCGCCAGGGTTTTGCGGAACCGCCGTGCCCGCGCAGGTCGAATGCGACAAGCCGGAAGCGTTTGGCAAGGTCGGAATTGAGCTGCCTTTCAAACGACAGGGTGCTTTGGGCCATCCCATGGATGAACAAAATGGCCGGGCCTTCGCGATTGCCCGTTTCGACAACCCGCAAAGGAACGCCGCCGTCGCCATCGACCATTCGAAATGTCATGTCATTTTCCGCCATTGCCGGGCTGCTGGCCAGACTTGCGCCAAGAGCAAGCCATAGAAACATTCTGCGAATGAATAAGCCAACCATACTCCCTCATCCTTCCAACCGATAGTTCCATATCGCACATGCCGAGGCAAACATCCCAATTGAGGGAAAAATCGCCATCGAAGCATAGATTGCATTGACCGCAGAATCCGGCTGATCAATGACCGCAGCGCCGGCGACATAACCACCAGCGCCCAAGATCAATCCGGCCAGTGCCACACCCAATGCCGATGACCCGCGTTCAACCGTGGTGTAGATACCGGTAAGTACCCCTTCGTGCCGAACACCGGTCAATTCAAATTCATGATCTAGCGTATCCGGTAGCATGGCCTGACTCGCCAACATGATCCCCCCCATACAAGTACCCATCGCAAAGGCGCGGATCGCAACGCCGATTTCCGTCGTTTCAGGGCCCGCAGTAAGCCAGCTCAGCGTCGCCACCACATAAAGACATGCCGCAGCAATAAAGCATGCACGCTTGCCGAAACGTTTGGCAATTTTCAGCCATAGAAACTGCGAAATCATAATGCCGATCATTTGACCCGCGGTGATGTATGCCAACCATCCAAGCGTTTTGCCCAAGGCAACAGTCGCAAAGAAAGCCATGGTCGATCCGCCAATACCCGCGCCGCCAACAACCAAAATCTTGGCAACCATTAACCAGACGAACGGCTTATTTTTCCAAGTTTCCTTGATTTGCGAAAGCTTGGGAGACTTGTCTGCCTGTGCTTCCAAATTTACAGGGGCCTTTGAGGTAAGGATGAAGCACGCAAGACAAACGGCAAATATGAACAGGCCGATGACGATGCCCATGGATGCATAGCCGCTGCGGCCACCTCCAAACCAATCAACGAGAAACGGCGCCAGCCCCCCTCCGATAAGTCCAGCTATCGCGCCTGCATGCACCCGGAAGGAAAACATGAAAGTGCGCTCGTGCCGATCTTGCGTCATTTCTACCGGCATGGCCATATAGGGAACATTGAAGACGGTGTACGCCACCGCGTAGAAGATCAACGCGAAGCCAAAATAGAACGGCAAAGCCGCATCGCTGATTGCCTCGGGTGCAGCGAAGATCAGGACTGAAGACAAACCGCATAAGAATGTGCCCAGCAGGATGTAAGGTCGTCTTCGCCCCCACCGCGAGCGCGTTTTGTCGCTAATCGTTCCCATAAACGGGTCGAGCAGCGCATCAAAAACGCGGCATGATGCTGCCACAAGGCCAGCGATAAGGGCAGATAGGCCCAGAACATCAACAGCGTATTTCAGGACAAGCGCATTGGTCACAAAAAGCAGCGACAGGACGCCTAATGAACCCAGCCCCCAGCCAAGGGTTACGTGGAACGGCAATGGTGTAACCCGTTCCGCACCCTGAAAGTTCTTGGCTGATTCTGTCATGCTTGGGTCAGTGTCCTTGCATCAATGCCGACATGGTTGTGACAAGCCAGAGTTCTCCCGGTTCCCTTGTCCTTTGGCGTGAACGCTATGCGGTCCACGGTGAAGCGTATGCAGTCGATCCGTTCGGTTATCGCATTCCGACAAAACCCCCTTCACAGTTTGGAAATGTCTTCTTAGCCGTGCGATCAAAGTGCGGTGGCTGATTTGTTGGATGATCGCGATTGATAATCCGCACCGAGCCATCGCGGTTGCAAGGGGTCGCGGACAAATATGACGACACGAACCGATACGAACGAGCGCGCAGCGCTGACGGGCACCAGCAATCTGTTCTGGCCTCTGGTCCTGACCACATCCCTGTTCTTCATTTGGGGGTTGTCGTACGGTTTGCTGGAAGTGCTCAACAAGCATTTCCAGGATGTCTTCGATATCACCAAGGCGCGCAGCACCTTGCTGCAGACGGCATATTTTGGCGCCTACGCAACAGTCGTATGGCCTGCCGGTCGGTTGCTCGAGCAAATAGGCTATAAATACACCATACTCGTCGGATTGGCGATTTACGCGGTGGGCGCGTTTCTGTTCATCCCGTCAGCGACCACAGCCAATTTCAACTTCTTTGTGGCGTCGATCTTTATCCTGGCCACTGGGCTTGTCTGTGTTGAGACAGCGGCAAGCCCTTACGTCACCTTGCTCGGCCCTGCAAAGAATGCAGATCGCCGGATCGCCATCGCGCAATCCGTGTTCGGGCTTGGCACATTTGCAGGGCCGCTGATCGGCGGAATGATGTTCTTCGCAGACCAAAAGCCGGTCGGTGGCGACTTAAGCTCTGTGGTCGCGACCTACGGCGCAATCGGCGGGGCGGTGATTGTCTTTGCGATCGTCTATGGGTTTGCACCGCTGCCCAAAGCAGCCGCCCTGACTGAAGATGAAGCCCTACAGGTGGGTGCCCCCACGACTGGGCTGATGGGGCACCGCCACTTCAAATGGGCGGTCTTCGCCCAATGGCTGAACATCGGCGCACAGGTTGGAATAGGCACGTTGTTTATCAATTTCGTGACCGAAAACTGGTCAGGAATTGAGACCAGCAAGGCGGCCTATCTGCTGTCGGTGGCGATGGGTCTGTTCCTTGCGGGTCGAATTGTCTCCACAGCGATGCTTGGCAAGGTATCCACCAACGTGGTCCTCACGTTTTTCGCGGTCTGGAATGTCCTATTGTTGGCCATCGCCGTACCCGATATTCCCACGGTATCGACGATCGCGTTGATGGGAACGTTGTTCGGGTGCGGCGGCACCTATCCATTGATCTTTGCACTCGGCCTGCGCGGCCTTGGCGAAAACAGGAAGCGCGGTGCCGCAGCACTCGTGTTTGGTGTTTCTGGAGGCGCAGTGGTTCCGCTGATCATGGGCTTTGTTGCCGATGCGCGCAGCACGAGCGATGCCTATTTCGTCGCGCTGGCCTGCTACATGTTCATATCGCTGTTCGGATGGAAACTCTACAAGCCCACCGCCGAAGACTAATTGGTCAACCGCCGGTCTGGCGTTTCCATTCTGTGCAGATGTCTGCACCCGAAGCCAACCAGATATCGGCCTTGTCGCAGAGGAATGCGAACGCTTCCTCCAGCGCTGCGATCCGGTGCGACTGCCCGGTCACCCAGGGATGCAGGGTCAACGACATGACCCGTCCGCCTTCGTCCGCAGCTTCGCGAGAGAGGTAGGTGTACTGGTCCTTCACCTGATCGACAAAACTGGCTTCATCATGCCTGAAATCTACGATGATCCGCCGGTCATTGAGGTCGGATGAGTGCGGCATGGAGGTGATCTCACCGGCCTCGGTTCGGAACCTGTAAGGCAGCTCGTCATTGGGCCAGTCGCAGAAGAATTCGAGCCCTGTATCCGCCAGAATTTCAGGCGTTCGGGCGGATTGAGATTTGCCCGGTGAAAGCCAGCCGCGAATGTTCTTTGCCCCTGCACCCTTCAGCAAAGACAGCGTCTTTTCCACCAGAGCTCGCTCTTGGGCTTCCGACATCTCTCCATGATGGGGGGAGGCCATATCCATTCCGTGCGCGATCACATCTTCATCGCGCGCGAGGATATCGCGCAGCAACTGCGGGTACTTTTCTGCAATAGCTGCATTGACCGACCAGTCGGCCTTGATGCCGAATTTGTCTGCCGCGCGCATTACGCGGTAGATACCCACGCGATTGCCATAATCGCGCCACGTATAGGTCTGCAGGTCAGGGTATGGCTTCACCATCGATCCGGGCAGCTTGAACGGTTTGGAATCGTCATTCATCGGGAACACTTCGACCGCGATGTTCACCCACAGCGCGATCCGTTTGCCATCTGGCCAAGCGACCGGTGTCCGCTTTTGCAAGAGCGACCAATCATACCGGTCATGATCCATGCCATAACGACGCATCGGATCGTCAGGGAATTGCGGCTTGCTGCTCATCATGCGTTTCCTCGCGCGATATCGGATACCGCTGCATCCCAATAATTCTCGGTCCAATATTTGGCGATCTCGCCGGCGGTCGTTACCCAGACGTCATCGTGGCCGCAAATATATTCGAGGATCTGCGCAAAGCTCTCCATCCGGTAGGGATGCGAAACGAGGTAGGCGTGGAGCGGGATACACATCACCGTGCCCGATTCCGCCCCCTCCTCATACAACCTGTCAAATCCCGCCTTGAGCATATCGAAATAGCGGCGCGGCGGCAGGTTATTAACCTGAAAGGCGATGGAATCGTTATATTCCAAGCTGTAGGGGACAGAGCACAACTTGCCCGTAGGCGTCTTGACCGGCGTAACCTGATCATCGTGAAACAGATCACACGTATAAGACAATCCCATATCCGCGAGCAGATCTATCGTCTTGTCGGTGTAGGTCAGCGCCGGGGCGAGCCAGCCGGAAATCCGCTGCCCAGTCGCCTTTTGCACCGACTGAATGCTGTCGCGGATCATCTCGCGCTCTTCATCCTCGCTCATGCCGTAGGTAAAGCGCGTGTTGTAGATGCCGTGACTGAAGAACTCCCAGTCGCGCTCGGCACAGGCTTCGATGATTTCAGGATGATGATCGAGCAAGGCAATGCTGAGCGATACCGAACCCCGAATACCATGGCGATCAAGCAATTCCATCAACCGCCAATGACCCACACGATTGCCGTAATCGCGAACGCAATAGGCTTCGTTGTCAGGATATGGCCGGGGCCATGCCCTGCGCGTTGGGTTAAGTGGCGGGTCAAGTTCGTAGAATTCGATATTGGGCGCCACCCAAAAGGCGATCCTGGCGCCGTTGGGCCAGACCACCTTGGGGCGGTCCCGATAGGGCCACCAATCATATGCTCCCAAGCTTGGCTTCATGATTCACTTTCCGAATTTTCGGCAAGCGCTTGGCTCGCAGCGGCCCGTCCGGCCAGTTTGCCCAAGGTCGTGGCCGACATCAGGCCATTGCCTGCGACATAGCCCCATGCCCCTGCACCAGAGAGGCCGCGCGCCGCGCCGCCACCGGCGAAGAGGTTGGGCAAAGGATCGCCATTCGCCCCGAGCACGCGGGCATCGTGATCGACGACAAGCCCGCCCTGAGTGTGGAACAGTGCGGGATTTACCTTGGCTGCGAAGAATGGCGTTTTCAGAGTCTTTTCAGCCTGAAATACACGGCCGAAGGCGTCGGCTTCGCCGCTTTGCGCATGTACGGCGATGTTGGCCACTGTGTCTGCCAATGCTGCCACAGGTACTCGTATCGCTTCCGCCAATGCATTGATCTGATCTGCCTGGATCATCGCTCCGGCATTGCGCAATTCGCGATACTCGCTGATCTCCGACATAATCTCGTCGATCCGCGCATCGTAAATCGTCCAGGCGAATCCGTCGGTCTGCGCACCGACATCAACCGCCTGTTCTGAGTAACCACGCGATTCATCGGAGAAGCGCTGCCCCTCGGCGTTGACTTGAAACCCGCCTTCGCTGACCGAAAGCCAGCTGAGCAGCAGACCATGCCCCGCCGCCAGACTGCCATGCCCCTGATACGAACCGAGATCGGCAGTTTGGGCGCCCAGCGCGGTTCCCCAACGCAACGCATCTCCATTCGCGCCGGGATGGGTATGGGCCATGATCCCAGCGAGTTCAGGAATGTGATCAGCGACCATTTCCGGATTGCCGGCAAATCCGCAGGTGGCGAGCACCAAAGTGTGACAACCGACGCGATCTTGCGAACCATCGGGACGATCGACGACAACGCCGGTGACCATGCCCTTGCCATCGGTTATCAGTTCGCTGACGAGGGCGCTCGTCATCACATCTGCGCCCGCACTTTCGACAGCGGAATGCAGCGACGCGATCAGCTCTTCTCCGGTGCGCGACGGTGTACCGTGCAGCCGGGCGCGGCTATGGCCAGGCAATGCGCCGCCTGCCTCGAACAGGCTGAACGGCACGCCATGCTGTTCACTCAGCCAGTCGATTGTTTCGGTGGATGCAGCGCAAACCGCACGGACAAAATCGGCATCAGCCGTGCCCTTGCTTTTGCGGAGCAGATCATCTGCGAACAATTCCGCATTATCTTCAATACCGGCGGCCTGCTGAATGCGGGTTCCGGCGGCCGGGACCAATCCGGTCGACATTGCTGTCGTGCCAAGTGGCACCTTGTCGCGCTCAAGAACGAGTACCGACGCGCCGCCATCGCAGGCTGCCAGAGCAGCTGTCAGGCCGCATGCACCAGCACCGACGATCAAGACGTCGACAATGAACTCAAATTCTGCTTGGCTATCCGTGATCACACTCATGCATCACCATCCGTCAGCAAGGTTGCGAAAGAGGCCATTTCCGGGCTGTAGCGTTTGCCATGCTCGATCAGTTCGCCCGTTCCAATCGCATCATTGATACCCTTTAGGTCGACCATCCTGTCCCAATACTTCTCGGTGGTGCCATCACGTTTTAGCACGGCGAGCATATCGTTTGCCGCTTGCACCACCGTGCGCGCAAATGCGCCAGGGAAGATCACAAGCCGGTATCCCAAAGCGTAAAGCTCTTGCGCCGGCCGGATCGGTGTTGAGCCGCCTTCGACCATATTAGCCAAGAGAACGGCGCGCCCATCAAATTGCGCGCACAATTGCTTCATCGCCTCATCAGAAGGAGGTGCCTCGACGAACAGAATGTCCGCACCGGCTTCGACATAAGCCTCTGCCCGCTCCAAAGCGGCATCGAACCCCTCGACGGCAATCGCGTCCGTTCGCGCAACGATTAACGCGTCTTCACGGGTATCCAGAGCCGCCTTAAGCTTGCCCACCATCTCTTCGCAAGACACCAGCGACTTGCCCGCCAAGTGACCGCAGCGTTTGGGCATTTGCTGATCCTCAAGTTGTATGGCAGTCGCCCCCGCGCGCTCAAAAGTGCGGACGGTGCGCATGACATTCAGCGCATTGCCAAAGCCGGTGTCGGCATCGACGATCAATGGGATTTCAACCCGATCCGCAATGAGCGCAATGGTTTCGGCTACTTCCGACATCGAAACCAGACCAATGTCTGGTCTACCAAGCCGTGAATAGGCAATGGAACCGCCAGTTACATAGGCGGCTTGGAAACCGTGGGCCTGCACGAGCGCTGCAGAAAGCCCATCATAACAACCGGGCGCAAGCACGCCTTTTTCAAGCAATGTGCGAAGAATTGCGGCTTTGCCTGCGCGTGGTCCAGTCATAGCCTCGGTCGTAGTGCCAGCTAACCTCCCGGACAATCGGCGCAAGGGCCGCTATCGTATCGCGACAAATCCCAGGTGGGCCATGGCTACATTTGCAGCATCGCTTTACCCAAAGCCGACGGTGCAGCGCGATTGAGTTTTGCCGCTCGGCAGGCATCGCAAAACAGTTCCATGGAGCAAATCGGTATGATCCCTCCGGCGACAATGGCGGAAAAACTTATCGCCCGCGCGGCGGGGCTGACGAGCGTTGCGCCCGGTCAGATCGTGACAGCGAATGTTGATCTTGCCTTTGCCCATGACAGTTCGGGTCCGCGCCGCTGGGCTCCGCAATTGGAGAAACTCGGCGTCGGGCTTTGGGATCCAGCCAAGGTTGCCATCATCACGGATCACTATGTACCCGCGACTGATGCCGATTCCGCGGCGATCCTGAAAACGACCCGCGATTTTGCCCGCGACCATGGGATCAATCATTTCTTCGACATGATCGGCATCTGTCATCTTGTGCTGCCAGAAAAGGGTTTGATGCGTCCCGGAGCATTCGTCGCAGGCGGGGACAGTCATTCCCCAACCGGCGGCGCGTTTGGCGCTTATGTGGCGGGATATGGCGCTACTGACATGGTGGGAATTGTCGCCACTGGCAAGACCTGGATTAGGGTGCCTCAATCCATTCGCATAGAGCTGAACGGGGCCTTGCCACGCGGCGTTGTGGCTAAAGACGTGATGCTGATGCTGTGCCGCGAAATTGGATTGGACAACGCCTTTTGCGCCTTCGAGTTTGGGGGCAGCGCTGTCGACCAGATGTCCATGCAAGAACGCATGGTGCTCAGCAATATGACAGCCGAACTGGGCGGTGAGACTGGATTGATCGCTCCTGATGACACGACCTTCCGCTTCCTGCGTGATCGCGGCAAGCCGGTCGATGATGAAGCGGAAAGCCGCGCTTTCGCGCCCGATTCCGATGCCCGATACTTGCAACGCAAGCGTTTCGACATGGCAGCGATGGTCCCGCAGGTTGCCGCGCCGCATTCGCCCGACAACACCGACAATGTTGGCAGCTTTTCGTCCGTCCGTGTTGATCAGGCCTATGTTGGTGCATGTGTTGGAGCGAAATTGTCCGATTTGCACATGGTTGCGCAAGTGCTCAATGGCCGCAAAGTTGCCAGCCATGTGCGGCTGCTGGTCGCGCCTGCATCACAGGAAGTCATGGCCAAAGCGAGCGGCGATGGCACGATCCAAACGCTGGTCGATGCAGGAGCCAAGATCATGCCAACCGGATGCGGAGCCTGCGCCGGAATGGGTGCAGGCATTCTTTCAGACGGTGATGTCTGCATTTCCAGCACCAATCGTAATTTTCAAGGGCGTATGGGTCACAGCGGGGCAAGCGTATATCTTGGATCACCTTACACTACCGCCGCATCGGCAGTTGCCGGACGTATTGCCGATCCGCGCGAAATGATGGAGGCGATTTAATGGCCAAGGCATGGGTGTTCGGAGACGGGATTAGCACCGACCTGCTGGCGCCGGGAAACAAGCTGAAGCTAAACCCTGATGAACTGTCGCGCCATTGTCTAACCGCCATCAAACCCGACTTTCCGAACCACGTCGCGCCGGGCGACATCATCTTTGCAGGAAGCAATTTCGGCCAGGGTTCCTCGCGCGAACAGGCGGCCGTATCGCTGAAACTTCTCGGCGTTGGCGCTGTCTTCGCGCAATCTTTCGCCCGGATTTTCTATCGTAATGCGCTGAACCTTGGGCTGCCAATATTCGATTTTGCCCATCGAAATGAGATTTCGGAAGGTGACGACGTAACACTGGACCTTGAGTGCGGCAAATTATCGAACACAACCACCGCGCAATCCTATGAGATACAGCCGCTTCCGGCTGAACTGATGGAGATTGTGAAGGCGGGCGGCTTGATAAACTATCTAGAAATGCAGTTTCATAAAGGTGAGTGAGCGACATTCGTTGGACTGGCATGGGAGACAAGTCCCGTAGTGCGACAAAATCGCTCGCGACATAGGGGTTTGCACGTTAGAATAGCGATGTTGGCGCAGATTAAAAATGCTGCGGAGGGACTCTGTTCGCAAACCGCATGGGGGAAGTATGTCAGTTGAAAGGTCGGATAGCCGTTACATTCGTTCCTTAGCCCGTGGTCTCGAGATGCTGAAGATTGTCAGCCAGCATGGACCAATAACCTTGAGCGAAGCTGCGGAAATATCCGGACTGCCATACCCGACTGTCGCGCGCATGCTTACCACGCTGCATATGGAAAAATACATTGATCGCCAGGATACAACCAAGCGATACAACGTGACCGCTCTGGTACGCTCGTTGGCACACGGGTTTCAGGACGAGAACAGGCTTGTCGAGGTGGCACGCCCTCATCTTGTAGAGCTGACGCAAGAGGTCCACTGGCCTGCTCTTGTTGCAACGCCGCTGGCTGATCAGATGGTCATGCGCGATTCTACCCATACGCTTACGTCTCGGACACTTCACCACTATTATCCCGGCTTCACCGTTCCGATGATTGATTCCGCCGTTGGGCAAGCTTGGCTCGCGTTTTGTTCTTCAGAGGCCCGCCAGCAGAGGCTTGAGACGATCGAAGCCGAGGCTGACGAAGAACTCACCCACATGATCGAGATCGCCAAAAAGGACATCAAGTTCGGCGAAATCCGGCAGGCCGGCTATGCCGTTCGTGAGCGCAACACTTTCAGTGCTCCAGCCGGGAAAAACTCAGTGATTGCAGCGCCGATTTTCCGCGACGACGTGCCAATTGGGGCCCTTGCGCTGGTCTATTTTGCCTCGACCCACAGCCTACGGGAAGCCATTGATCTGTATGCTGATACCGTGATGGAAACAGCCCGAAAAATCGGCAACGAGCTGACCGCTGTAACGGATCAAGGGTTGCCCAAATCTCAGGGTCAGCCTTGACTCATGCCATTGTGGCATTCCGCCAAATTCGGTGATCGGCATACGATAGCGTGATGCAGCTGTGCTGGTTGGGAGCGGTACCGTCCTGATACAACCTTTGCGCATTTCCAACTTTCTCGAAGCGAATGACACCATGCCCCGCATTCCACTCATCCCATTTGACGACCTTAGCGATGAACAGAAGCGTGTTTACAATGCGATCAAGTCGGGGCCGCGCGGCGTTGTGCAAGGCCCGTTGAAAGTCTGGCTTGAAAGCCCCGAACTGGCCGACAAGTCGCAAGCTCTGGGTGCATTTTGCCGGTATGATACGACTTTGCCGCCGCGCCTTTCAGAGCTGGCGATCATCATTACCGGAGCGCACTGGAAGGCCGGTTTTGAATGGCATGTCCATGCCCCAATCGCTTTAGAAGCGGGCATTGATGCAGAGGCAGTTGAGGCGATCCGGGGAGGGCGAGAACCCGTGCTCGCCAAGCAGGACGAGCAGGTGGTCTATGCCTTCACAACGCAGCTGCTGCGAAACCGCGAAGTCAGCGATGCGACATATGCCAAGGCACTCGAGGTGCTCAGCTATCGCAGCGTCGTCGATCTGGTTGGCTTGCTTGGCTATTACGGGCTGATCTCGATGACGATCAAAGCCTTTGAAGTGCCCGTACCCAAGGGCAGCGAAGAGCCTTTCGCATAAGCGTAAAGCGCGCAAGATCAACTTGGTCGGCGACCACCTCGATGGGCAGCCGCCGACCGGACGAAGATCAATCCGGAACGTAGGCGATCAGATCGAGCAGGGCATTTGCCCCCGGCACAACCAGCGGGCCACCGATCATCATCGTGGTCGATGCCGGCTTCACATCGGGGAAGTAGCTCGCCCATTCTTCAATAGAATCGGCAAAGTGATCGCCCGCATCATGGAAGCAAGCACGGCGCACGATATTCTCAAGGCTGGTTCCGCCCGCTTCGCAGATCGCTGCGATGTTCTTCATCATGTAACGCATCTGGTTTTGCCCCGGCAGGCCATAATGCGGAAATTCGGGATGGCGCAACATACCCTCGGCAAGAACTCCGCGTGAATCGCAGGCCATCTGCTGGCTTAGGAACAGGAAGTTACCCACCTTCACCGCCTGCGGCTCGTGGCTCCACGGTTCGGGTGCGTCAGACGTTTCAACCGTTTCGATCTCCAGCTTGGAATCATTGGCCAGCAGCGTCAGTGCTATCTCGATCCGGCTACCGCGCGTGCCAAGACCCATATAGGGGATGACGCAGCGCGCTGGCGGGTTGTTGGGGAACCACTTTTTCCAGACACGGTCCATTCCGGCATATTCGCTTGGATCACCGATATAGACATCGGCCTTTACCGTGCGCTCAAGTGATGAACCTGATGCTTCCGCAATTCGCGCCAGTTTGCTGAGCGTGTAATCCGTCTGAGCTTCGATCTCCGAGCCATACCAGACATGCGGATTGACGCGGGCTTCGCGTGCGAGAGCGCTGGGCATGCCCATATTGCGAGCCTCGCCATAGTCTCCGACCCAGTCGGTTGGAACTTCGCCCGCTAGAAACACCCAGTCACCCCGGCGCAGCGCTGGCGAGTATCCGGCCAATGGCATTGGAACACCCTCTGGCGCGGCAAACCCTTCGGGCTTCGTGTCATCCAGAATGGCAATCAGATCGACTTCGATGCGCGCATTGCGCACCGGCAGCGACCGAATGCTAACCGCTGTCGACGCTGGGCGTGGTTCAAAAATGAACTCGTTGCGAGCATCGAGATAGGGCGAAATCGTTACGCCTGGCCAGCAATTGCCGTCTGCAAATTCTTCCATCGTCGGCCGATCCCATGGGAACCATTGCCAGATACGCACAACATCCTTCGCAATGTCGCCGCCCGCAGCGGCCAAAGTGCGCTGAAGCGTTTCCATGACAAATTTGGATTGCAAGCCTTGCTCGTCAGCCAAATTAGGATTGGCCGGTTTGGCTTCAGGGGCAATGCCGGTCTTGAAATCGCTCGCCAACTGACCAGAGACAAACACCCAGTCAGCCGCTTTGACCGCGGGGCTGTAAGGCATCAGCGGTTGCGGAATATCGGGCCAGATTGCTTGGGGTGCTTTTGCAGATTTTTGATCAGACATTGTGTGCTTCCATTGCTTGATGAAACAGGCCGCCGTAAAGAGGCGGAGACAGTCTTTTGCTATGGAGCAGACTAACGCAGAGACACCGCCGGGCACTCGCCGACTGAGCGTTTATCGAATGACGACAATTATGCTGGAGTTATGCTGGAACCCGCACGTCCCGGCGCCGCACATCCGGCTCAATCACTTTGCCTTCCACGACATTGGGGCCGTCACCATCGACTGTGACCCGGTGCATTACACGGCGAACATTGTCGACATCGTATGGACGGCCGCGGTGCAAGGTTTGGCGGTTGTCCCAAATCACCAGATCGTTGACCGCCCAGCGGTGCGTGTACACCCGCTCAGACTGCGTTGCATGGTCGATTAGCTTCTGGATCAAAGCCTCCCCTTCTTCCGCTTCCATTCCCTCGATCCGCGCGACATGCGCGCCGATATAGAGTACTTTCTCGCCCGTTTCGGGGTGTGTGCGCACCAGCGGCTGCATGGCAGGTGGGCGCAGTTTCAGGAGATATTCCACATCGGCCTGGCTATCGCCGCCGCGCACGCGTGAATGGGCAAGACTATGCTCTGCAATCAGCGGCGCGAGCTGCGCTTTTGTGGCTTCATCCAGCGTTTCATAGGCCGCCACCAGATCGCAGAACTGCGTCTCGCCGCCCTCTTCCGCAATCTCGCTGGCGTGCAACATGGAGGCATGCGCAGGATTTTCGCAGAATGACAGGTCTGAATGCCAGAGCTGGTTGCCCAGCGCGAAGAATGCCTTTGGCGAGTTCGCCCCAGCGAGCGAACCGTCAGAAGCAAGGTTCGATACATCGTCAATGGCCCGGTTCTTGATCCGCAAATCCATACCCTTCACCGTCGGCAGAACATGCAAGGGGCCAAACAACTCGCCAAAATCGAGATGCTGCTCCATCGAGAGCGCCTGACCGGGCAGGACCACGACACGATATTTGAGAAAAGTATCGTATATCTCGTCAAGCACTTGCTGGCTCGGCGTAGAACGCAGATCGACACCCCGGATTTCCGCGGCGAATGTCGGGGCAAGCTGTCGAATGGTAAGCGGCATTGGGTCAGATCCTTAAGAATGTCTCGGTGCTGTTTTAGAGCATCTCCGCTCAGAGTAGCCTATAAGATTGCCCCGTTATCGTACTGCGATTGCTCCGGTCATCGCCCTGACAACCCATCGGTTTTCACAGGTCAGGGGCAGCCGAAACTTCTTTGAACAGACCGGACATATCACTGTCTGTTTCCAAGCCCCAGATCGCATCAATGATGCGATCGCAGCGGCCATCAGACAGTTTGCCCCGCGCCGCTGCGCGAAACGCATCTTCCACCTGCTGATCGCTCATCGGGTTTTCGGCAGAGCCGGGGAAAGAAACCGTCTCTGTCTGCTCACTTCGGCCATCGGCAAAATGCAGCTCCACGCGGGCACTTGAGATCGGCTCTATCGCCGGGTCTTCACGGAATTCCACCCGCTCTCGCAGGCCTTCGATTTCAGCATCGCCGATCAGATGATCCCATCCCTGTTCAAAGCTGTAGATGTCATACAGCCAGCCCGCAGCCATGCGCGACTTGGGATCGGAATTGAACGCCAGCGCATCGGGTATTTTGGCATGGCGGGCAGATTTATGCGCAACCCCGGCTGCCGTTCGCGCGCTGACATGCACGATGATTTTCTCGATTGCAGGCCTGTCTATCCCTTCATCAAGCGCATCTCGCAGGGATTTCAGTGCGACAAGCGGGGCCTGCGTAAAAGTGTCGCCGGAATAGGGCTGAAACAAGATGTCAGAGGTCGCCCATGCGGTGCCGAGGGACTGCAAGTGCTCGCGGATCACCTCGGGCGCTTTGCCGGTATAGGCGCGGAACGAGCCGAACTTCCCGTCAATTGCCCCCCTTGGCGCTTCAAAGCCAACCTTGGCCGCCTGCCATGATGCAAGGCCTGAGCGCACGCCAAGCGCGGTTAGGAATCCGGCGCTGGAGGAGCCGCCCATCTCCCACATCCCAATCCCGCTCATAGCGGCCATGCCAACAGCGTGGCGGGCCTCATGTGCAGGCGTATCATCCAGCACACAGGCCGCTGACGCAGCGCCAATGGGCGAAAGTGCTGAGAGCGGCGCAAAGCCGCGTTCCAGGAGCATTTCGGGTGCAGAGGCCAAGGCAATAGCCACCTGCACTTCAATGCCTGCCACCACGGCGTTCAGGAACTGCTGGCCCGAAACAGCCTTGCCGCCGCGCCCGCTTTGCTCTGCCAGTGCCAACGCCGCCGTGATCGCCGGGCCGCCGGGATGAATGCCTGAACGCGGCTCAACATCGTCGAGCAGGAAATACAGCCATGCCTGTTGATTGCACAGCGCCGCATCTTCGGCAGACAAGCGCGTATCGGTGAACAAGATGCCCGCCCCGACGCCGCCGCCCGATGCCGCTTTTTCAAGCCGCATCCGGTCAAGCAGTGGTTCTCCGCTCGCAGCGAGTGCCGCACGCAGGCCATTGAGAACTATCCGCGCAGCAGAATGGCGCACATCTGGCGTAACGCTTGAGGCTACATCACGAAGAAAGCCTGCAAGAATGTCGATAGCAGCTTGGCCATCATTGCTGGCAACATCACTCATAGCCTGTTTCTCCTGCGGCGTTATTGCCTTTGCTTACCCGGCGTCTTTTGGCGGGATCACAGGTAGGAGAACATAGGCCCCTGCCTGCGCGCCTGAATGGATGGTTGTGCGCCCTACATAACGCGGGGCAGGGCGAACTTCAGGATCATTGTGCAGGAATGGCCCACAACCGCGAAGCTCATTCTTGAAGTTGGACAAGAAACCGCCGCTTTTGACGTTCTCATAATCGCGCCCGCGAATGGTCACGGCGATGCGATATCCTGCTGGAACAACCACGCTGGTCGGCCAGATTTCGACATCGACCGGCACCTTTTCGCCATCGGCAAGGAATTGTTCCTCATCATGCGCATGATAGGGGCGATAGGGCCGAGAAAGTTCCTCATCCAGTTTGCGATGCGACACGCGGAGCCAGCCTTGGCCAACCGGCGTATGCGGATCGATCGCGCCCTGGTAAACCACCTCCTTCATATCGGGCGAGAACACCCGCAGGACGGCAAACAGATCGGCATCGTCTGTTGATGAAGACACAACCATCTTCAATGCGGACGGGCCGGTGATTTCGGTCTCTTCGCGCATCGGGGCAGAGAGCATGGTGATGCCATCCCCTTCTGCATCGAAGCTGACCTCTTCATCCACGCCCTTGGGCGCATCAAGCAAGCGGCCATTGACGAGGTCAAAATGCAGCTTGGTCCATTTGGTCCTTGGGATAGGCCAGTTGGATTCCTCGCGCCCTTCAAAGCTGTCGATCTTGCGCACTTGCAGACGCACAGCGGGCTCGTCCGCCCAGCGATTGTCTTCGCCTTTCAGGAAGCGATCAAAAAAGGCGAGCTGAAGTTCGCGGCCATAATCGGTGTAGAAATGCGTCCAGTGCTCAAGCCCGTGTGCCTCAAGCCATTTGTCCTTGGATGCAGCCCGCATAAAACCTTCGAAATTGCCGCGCGTATGCAGCCCCTGTCCGCCCCAGTTGGCTGCCGACAGGAACGGCACATTAATCTTGGACCAATCGGGCGAGCGTGCCTTGTGATACTCATCATCCAGCGGGTGAGAGCGAATTTCATCACCAAACTGGCACCGGTTCTTGGCCAGTGTTTCCTCGTCAAGCGATTCCGGTCCGCACACCAGTTCGCCGGTGACAGGATTGCGTTTGCCAATCTCGCCGATGCCATATTGCACCGTCTTGACCTGCATGTCCGACCAGTTCGCCCAAAACGTGCTGAGGATGCCGCCATGATGGGTCATATCGCGATAGAAATCGGTTGCGCCCTCCCAGATGCACATGGCGGCCAGATGCGGCGGTTGTAGCGATGCGACCTGCCACTGGTTGATGCCGAAATAGGAAACGCCGTTCAGGCCGACTTTGCCGTTCGACCAGTCCTGCACTCCTGCCCACTCGATGCACTCATAAAAATCGCGCGTCTCTCGCGGAGAGAAATGGTCGATATAGCCCGGTGATGCGCCGCAACCGCGGCTGTCCACGCGGACCACCGCATAGCCTTCCGGAACCCACTTTTCAGGGTCAACGACTTCCCAATTCTGATATTTGTTGCTGGAGTTCGCGGTCACATCGGGATGATTTTCCGCCATGATGTTCCACGCGCTGGGATAGCCCTCCTGGAAAGACAGGCCCTTTGCGTACGGCCCATGCGTCAGCAGCACAGGATGGCGATCCTGCCCGACGGGCCGAAAGATATCCGCGCGCAAAACAGCGGCGTCATCCATCGGAATGGGCACGTTCCAGTGCACTTCCATACCATCGCGGATTTCGACGCGCATAAGCGGATCGGCCGCAGCGTCTTGAACAGTGGTGTTCGTCATGAACCGGCTCCCTGGTCTGAATTGGTAAGCGCACGCAGCGCTTCAAATACGGCGGCTGTGTCTGATTGCGGGTGCTGCTGTGTCGCAGCGTCATACAAGGGGATGCTGGCATCTAGCAGTGGAACCGCACCTCCCAGTTCGGCCGCAAAGGCAGCAATGGCCCGCATATCCTTATCCCATACATCAAGCTTCATCGTGGCCGGTTCGTAAACACGTTCAGCCATCATCGGTGCGCGCAGTTCAAATATCCTTGAGTTACCAGCGCCTGCCTGAACAGCTTCGATAATGGCGTTGGGCTCAAGTCCTGCGGCCTGCCCCAGCGCCATCGCTTCTGCCGATGCAACATTATGGATGGCCACCAGCAGATTGGCGACAAGTTTCATCTTGGACCCTTGCCCAAATTCGCCCATGCGGATCAGCTTTCGCGAAATGGCATCGAAAGCCGGCTCCATGCGATCAATCGCCGCGCTTTCGCCGCTGGCATAAATCGCAATATCGCGGTTTGCCGCTTGCGCGCCTGTCCCGCTGATCGGGCAATCAAGGATGGCGCATTGCGTGCCGCACACTCGATCACGCAGCGCAAATTTGTCCTCAAGCGCCAGCGTGCTGAGTTCTGCCACGATCATGGGGCCAGTCGCATGTTCCAGCAGCGTATCAAAAACCGCCACCGCCGCCTTCGCGCTTGGCAGGCTGGTTAGAACCAGATCCGAATGAGCGGCTAGCGCAGCGGGCGTGTTGAGAATGGTCACACCATTTGAAGATGCCTTTGCTTTCGCCTTTTCGGAAAGGTCATGACCGCCAACATCCCAGCCTGCATCGACCAGATGCCGAGCAACGCTGCCGCCGATAATGCCCAAGCCGATAACACTTATCCGGCGGGAAAAACCGCGATCATCATTCACGATTGTCAGCTCCGTATTCGATCAGAAATGGCATTATGGCAGCCATGAACTGTTCTGGCTGATCCAGATTGGGCAAATGCCCTGCGCCGGTAATGGTGGTCAGTTCGCTATGCGCAACCTGTTCTTTCATCTTGGCCATCTCTCCCGGATGCGGGCCATCCTTATCGCCCACAAGCAACAGGCAAGGCGCGGATATTGCGGGCAATCTGTCAAACAGATCAAGTTCCTCAAGCGCCTGCGTCGCGCCGATGTAGCCAGCGATGGAGGTCTTGCCGATCATCTCCGCAACGCGCTTTGACAAAGAGGGGTTGGCTTCCAGCGATTCCGGAGGAAACCACGTGGGGATCGTCGCATCGACAATTGCATCGAGCCCGCCTTCGGCCAGAACGGCCCGTCGCGCGCTCCACATCGCGCGAAACTGATCGGATGTTTGCGCCCGGCAACCGCCCGCAATCAATGCCGTCACGCGGCCCGGGTGCTCTGCCGCCAAAGACAGCGCGATCATCCCACCTATCGACAATCCGGCTACCGAAGACACCTCAATATCGAGAGCATCCCAGATTGCGACCACGTCATCAGAGAGCCCGCCAATGCTGTAAGGCGGGTCGGCCTCAGAGGAATCACCATGACCTCGCATATCGATCAGCAACAGATTGAAATGCTGCGCCAACTCGACGACCTGCCCGGACCACAGACTGCGGTCTGTCGCCAGCGTATGCAACAGCGTCAACCAGGGCTTGCCTGGATGCGAGACGACGGTTGCAGCGGCCTCTCCCCATGGCATCGGGATCACGCGATCCATGCTCACGGGTTCAGGATGCAACCAGAGAAGGTGAGTTGGCGTTGACCGATGGAAGCACTTCATTGGCCATCAATTCCATCGACCGGATCGCAAGATCGCGGTCGCGCCAATCATGCCCTGCGTAAAGCAACGTGCCGAATTCGCCGACTTCTTCCTGGAAGGCGCTCAAATCTTCGGCGACTTTTTCTGGCGTGCCCCAGATCACAAGCTCTTCAACAATCTTGTCGATATCGAGCGAGTCGTCCGATGCTTCCTGATCATGCTTAAACAGGTTAGCGCGGCCGGAACGCTTCATCTTGGTGACGATGGAGTTGTAGTACTGGTGGTAGGGGCCATCGGGATCGGTCGCATATTTGCGCGCAACATCCATGTCTTCTGCCACAAAAATGCTCTTGGCTACGCGCCAATCAGCGGAATCAGCCTTGCGTCCGGATGTTTCGCAGCCAGCGGCATAGCGCGGCCAGTGCGTCTTCACCCATTTCGGCAGCAGGAAATTGGCTGAAATCGGCGCCCAGCCGCGTTCGGCGGCAGCTTCAACACCCTTCGAGAAAGGCGCAACAGCGGTGACCACGATAGGCGGTCCGGGCTGCTGATAAGGCTTGGGCAAGAAGCCCTGTCCCAGGTCTTGGATCAGCGTTCTTTCGGTGGAAATGTTCCAGAACTCACCTTCGAGATTATAAGGCGGTTCGCCCTCCCAAATCGCCAAAATGTGATTGATCGATTCCAGGAACATGGCGGTGCGATCACGGTCAAGATTGCCCATCAATTCAGCATCGGACAGCAGCCCGCCAGGACTAATCCCCATGATGAAACGGCCTTCTGCCATATGATCAACCATCGCCACTTCAGCAGCAACTTTGCCCGGGTGATGATTGGGCAAGTTGATTGTGCCCGTGCCCAGCTTGATTTGTTTTGTCTCTTCCAGCAGCCAAGCGATAAAGATCAGTGAGGATGAGATTGTTTCTGCTGCATCGCTGATATGTTCGCCGAAATAGCCTTCCTTGAAACCCAACCGATCAGCGACAAGGGCGAGTTCGCGATCCTCCTTCAACGTCTCCGTCATGGATCGGCTTACGGGGTGAATAGGCATGGTGAAGAAACCAAGTTCCATTACGCGCTCCTTGCGGTTTGGTTGGCTGCCTGATTGACTGGCAGAATGTGACAATATCTTCCCTCGCTGTAGATCAGCGGCATTCCGCTATTCTCAGCAAACTTGTTGACCTTGCCCAAGAAGATAGCGTGATCGCCGCCATCAAGAACATCGACAGTTTCGCACTCAAACTGCGCAAGGCAGTCGGGGAATTGCGGGCATCCGTTTTCACCGGGCGCATGGTCGATGTCGGCAAATTTGTCTTCCTGCGGGCGCGCAAAATGGGTCGAAAGATCCGCCTGGTCCGCACTCAGGATGTTGATGATGAACTTGCCGGAGGCGATGAATGTCTCAATCGATGGGGCTTCGCGCTTCAGGCTCCACAACACAAGCGGAGGGTCCAGCGAGACGGAAGCAAAAGAGTTGATCGTCAAACCCTCCCGCTTACCGTTTTCCGCTTCGGTGGTGACGATCGCGATCCCGGTCGCAAACTTTCCAAGCGCCCTACGCAATGCCAGGGGATCATGCGCCTCGGCCAGATCGCTAGCCGCGCCTTGCAGCGGTTTTAGAGGTTGTTTCATGGTGAGCGTTTCGCAGAAAGTCTGATGAACAGAAAATTATAAAGAATAACGATTGCCATTAGTTTTTATGATGGCAAGCTATGCGTGGGCCAACCAAGCCAGGGAACCGTAATGATCAGAACTATCGAACTGTTCGTGGCAGCTTTTGAAGAGCGGTCATTCACCGCCGCTGCCGAGAGGGAAAATGCCACCCAGTCCGGGGTATCCCAGCATATCCGCAAGCTGGAGGAGCGCTTCAATGTCACACTGTTCGAGCGGAAAAGCGGGAGAATAGCCCCGACCCCCGCGGCCAATCGATATTACCGTTATTGCATCGAACAGTTACGGCTGGACGAGGAAGCGACCAATGATCTGCGCGGCTATGTTGGCGATCTGACCGGCGATCTGACGGTCGGCCTGATGCCCACGATGAACGCTCGCGTGCTGGCACCGGCCTTGATCGAATTTCGTCAGAAACATCCGAACGCCTCATTGAAAATTGCCGAGGGGTTCAGCGGATCACTGACGGAAAATGTCCGGCGCGGCATCCTCGATTTTGCGATTGTCCCGCGCACAGAAGGGGCAGACGGGCTGCGTCTAAGCCCTTTCACGACAATTTCGGAAGTGCTAATCGCGGGCCCCAAATCCGCGCTTCCGCTGGAAGGTACTGTCAGGCTGGAAGACGTGCCAGAGCTTAGGCTGATCATTCCAAGCCCAGACAATACGCGCAGCAAAAGCATCCGGGACTATCTTGCGATGAAGCAGCTTGATCAGTGCGAAATGATCGAGCTCGACACGATGTTGGGCACAATCGATCTGGTCGCCCGGACCCGGTGGAAAGCCATCCTGCCCAGCCTCCTGGCGGACGGGTTGAAAGAGGAACGTACCCTGAGCGCACTGACATTGATCAGCCCGTCCTTGATCACTGAACTGGCCATTGTTGAGCCTGCGCGAAAATCACAGCCGCCAACAATGAAGGCTTTTCTGGAAATCTTGAAGGCGCACACGATGCGCATCAATGGCCGCTGGCAGGCCTAAGACCAGATTCAGCTCGCGCGCAGCCAATCCAGCACTTCGGCAACTGGCAGAACATCAGCATATTTCAACTGCAGATCTGCCAGATTGGCAAAATGGGGCGTTTCATGTTTGTCAGCAGTGGTTTCGATTGGCACGATTGTGCGGTATCCGTGGCTGAGGGAGTCAACCGCAGTGGCACGCACACAGCCTGAAGTCGATCCGCCTGTGACGATCACGGTATCGACCTTGTGCCAGACCAGATAGCTGGCCAGCTGGGTTTCAAAAAAAGCGCTGGGCATGCGCTTGGTGTATTGCAAATCCTCGTCACGAATATCGCATCGCGGATCATAGGCGTGCCGCTCGCTGCCATATCTGATGTTCTGGAGGCTGTCTTCGGTATTGGTGCGTGTGCCCCACACCCCGCAATCCGATGCGTTATCGTGATAGCCGACCCGGCTCCAGATGACGGGCATGTCCTTGTCCCGTGCGGCTATGGAGAGCGCATTGGCGTATTCGATTTGTCTTGGATCGGTCTGGTATGAGGTGGAGAACATATCAAGCTGAGTATAGGCCTGCTGAAAGTCGACATTGACTATTGCGGCTTTGTTTCCGAACCCGAACTTTGCGCGCGCCTTATTGGCCATGACTGCTTCAAAGAACTCACGAGCAGTCTTGCCATCTTCGACCATTACAACGCCCATATCGTCATTCCTTTTTGAATTTTACAAAATACGTTTGCGCAGGTGACCTAGTCCTGTGGTTGCTCGCCAGCATTAGGCGATGCGGTCGGGTTATCCGCCATGAAGCGAGCTACGATTGCTGCTGTTTCAGCGCCGGTTTCCATCGCCGGAAAGTGCCCAGTATCAACAGCTATCGTCTCCGCCGGTAGGTGATCAAAAAGGCGGATCACCCGCTCCTGTTCCACGAGTGGCAGCGAGCGGCTGTGCGTGGTGATGAACAATGTGGGAGCAGTCACCGCGCTGGCTGCTGTGATATTGCGCTCTTCAGGTCGATCAGCACCCATTGATCTCATGGCTACCAGATCCTCGGTCGCGCCCTCACGATTGTTCATATCCATGAATAGACGGCGACGATCCTCGCCAATGCGGCTGGGATCATGGGTGTTGAATTCAAAGAAGGCATTCCAAAAGAACATGGGCCGGTAGCTGCTAAGTAGATTCTCCGCGATCCAGCCGCCGCGTGCGTAGGCTGGTGAAAGCTTTACCGCATCGGGCGGCGTATTCAGCAGGGGGGTATTGGACAGGATCAGATGCGTGACGCGATCAGGATTGCGACCCGCATACAAAGTGGCTGCGGTGCCGCCGCGCGAAAGCCCGGAAACAGCAAACTTTTCAACACCCAGTTCATCAGCCAGCAGCCCGACCAATTCGGCCACCCGATCATGCGAATACCCTTTGGGATCAGGATCACCGATGCCTTCGGGCGGAACGTCAAATCGAATAACTCGGTGATTGCCTTCTAGCTCCGTCGCCCAATCATCCCAGTAATTGAGATTGGCGAAGGCACCATGCAACAAAATGATGGCAGGACCGCTGCCAGTGTCCTTGTAACGAAACCGGGCTCCGTCCAGCTCAATCATTTCGCTGCCTTCGCCATAGCGAGACATCAAAGCCGCATCATCGACTTCCCATGATCGGCTCTTAAAATAGGCCCAGCCGGCCACCAAACCCAAGACCACTAATACAACAATGACCAAGATCGAACGGCTCAATGGTATTCTCCAGATGCAGCGAAAAATGCGACACGGTTTGTAGCATTGACGGTAGAGACATGTCTGACGCCCAGCCATTGGCCAAAGAATGCGTTATCGCCATGCGACCGTCCTCGCGCAGGATGGGATTGGCTCTGGCAGCGGTGCGTACCGCGCTCGGACCTTCAGACCTTAGCTTGCAAATTGCGATAAGCGGGTAGCGCTGCGGCCAATATGACTACGCCGAGTGGCACGGTCAGCAGGCCGGTCAGCGCCATGGCCGAGCCGATGTCTGCCGGGCCGCCGAGCACGTGATCGCTGATGGCACCGATCATTAATGGCCCTCCCCCGATACCGATCAGGTTGAGGACAAGCAGATACACTGCCGATAATTGCGCGCGAAGATGCGGCGGGGTCATCAATTGCAAAGCGGCGGCAGCGGCGCCGAACGGGAAGCTCGCGAAAAAGAAAAATGCGCCATAGCCGATCGCACTCAGGATAAAGCTGGGCATCAGAGGTGCGGCTATCGACATCGGCAGGAGGCCAATACCGCCAATAATGCCAGCTCGCATCGTCGCGTCCGAGTAGCCCTTTTGCGCCAATCGATCTGCGACGACGCCCCCCAGAATGATCCCGCTACCGCCGCAAATGAAGATAGCTATTCCGAACGCCTTGCCCGCTTCGCCAGCATCAACGCCAAAGTCCCTGATCAATTGGGTGGGCCCCCAGGCAACAAACCCGTTGAAGCTGATGGCGAGCATCGCAAATCCGACAAAATGACCCAGGCAGACCTTCGGGTTCTCGCGCAGAAATTTGATCGCGCTTTGCGTCAGTTCGCGCCCGTCTGCGGTGATCTTCTTGCGGCGCACAGGTTCGGGAAATGTGAACATCAAAAGGGCCAGAAAGACGCCTGGAATCCCGACAATCACGAAGACAAACTGCCATATTCGCAGTTCACCCAGCAAAGGCAGGGACAAGGTATTCCCGTCATTGACAAAAGAGATGACCAGGCCGCCTAGCATGAAGGCAATGCCCGCGCCGAAGAACACACCTGAAGAATAAACCCCCATTGCACGGCCAAGCCGGTTTGGTGGAAACAGATCGGCGAGCATTGAATATGCCGCCGGGGACAGAGCCGCCTCACCGACGCCCACGCCCATACGCGCCAGAAACAATTGAGCGAAATTCTTGGTCAGGCCGCACAATGCGGTCATCCCGCTCCAGATGATCATGCCTATGGCAATGATCCAGCGACGCGAGAACCGATCTGAAAGCCAGGCAATTGGTAGCCCCAGAAAGCAATAAAACAGAGCGAAGGCCAACCCGTGAAGCAGCCCCATCTCTGTATCACCGATGCCTAGGTCAGCCTGTATTGGCCCGACCAGAAGCGACAGGATAGTCCGGTCTATGAAGGAGACCGTGTAGGCTATCAGTAGGACGGAAACTGCATACCATGCTGTCTTCGCTGGAGGATAAGGCACATCTGGGTTGGTTGCGTCAGTCATATCGATGCGTTCCTCTTTGCAAATAGCTCGTGAGAATGCCTGGCCATCTCAGCATCTGCCCGGCTGTCCTCACTCGAACAACGTCATCCCACACCATCATGCGACCCTGGTGCACGGCGCCAGAGTTTGCGCAATTTCCGCCTTCAGCACTTTGCCCATTGCATTGCGCGGGAAAGCTTCGACCACGGCAAACTGTTTCGGGATTTTCTGCTTGCCGATGCGATCTGTGCACCAATCGGTCAGAACGCCCTCATCAGGTTCCGCCACGCCGCGTTTCAGCGTGATTGCCGCGACGATCTTTTCACCCCAATAATCATCGGGGATGCCGACAACCGCGCTTTCTGCAATCGCCGGGTGCTGGTCCAGAATGAATTCGACCTCGCGCGGGTAGATGTTGATGCCGCCAGAGATGATCATCTCTTTCTTGCGCCCAACGATATAGTAGAACCCTTCTTCATCCTGCCGTGCCAGATCGCCAGCCGACACCCAGCCGTCCCTGATTGCTCTGTCGGTTTCATCGGGACGGTCGCGATAACCGGCAAACAGATAGGGCGAACGGCTGAACAGCTCGCCCACCTCGCCCTGGATGACCTCTTGACCATCATCGCCGACAATTCGGATCGACGTATTGACGAACGGCCTGCCGACGCACTGCACCTTGCGCAATTGGTCGGCGGGACGCATCGAGGTGACGATCCCAGCTTCAGTCGAGCCGTAGCATTCGTGCAGCAAGCCTTCGCCGAAATGTTCGACGATGCGCTCCTTGATCGGTTGGGTCAGGGGTGCGGCGTTGGAAATGATGGCTTTCAGCTTGTGTCCGTGGCTTTTCGCGAGGGCATCTTCGTCGAGTGCGAAAAAACCCTGAAAATGCGTCGGCACCAGAAATATTCCCGTGACCTCTCCTCGTCCGATATGTGCCAGGGTCTGGACCGGATCGAACTTGGCATAGAGATCAAGCGAGCCACCGAAATACAGCGGCGCGATATTGAAGGCAAAACCTGCGCCATGGCACAAGGGGGCTAGGCCCAAGAATCGATCATCAGGGCCGTAGCATCCATATTCGACTCCCATACCGAAGAATGTCAGCGACCGGCTGCGGTGAGTGACACACACGCCCTTGGGCTCGCCTGTCGTTCCCGAAGTGTAGGGCATGACGAATACGGAATTTTCATCCGCCAGATCACTGTTTTTTGGATGGGCATCACTGGCCGCTGCCAAAAGCTCATCAAGCTCCTCGCCAATGGCACAGATCTGCATGGACGCAGATGCCTGCTCCCTTACCGCCCTCGCAATAGAGGCATCACACACCAGCACACTCGCGCCCGCATCAGCGCAGATTGCCAAGATCTCGCGGATCGACAATTTGGGATTGGGTTTCGCGACGGTAACCCCCACAGCGCCCAGGCCGCAGGTCAGTGCGATGAAATCAATCGAGTTGGACGCGGCAAGCGCCACCCGATCGCCTGCTTTAAGGCCCCATTGAGCGCGCGCGGCATGAGACACCCGGTTCATGCGCGCCACAAGCTGCGCATAGGTGACCTGATCGACTACCTCGCCTTGATCATAAGAGCGGATTGCGCATTTGTCGGGCTGCCGCGATGCAGCCGCGCGAATGCCTTCTGACGCCAATAGCGGCTTGGAATTCGCTGCGCTCATGATGATGCACCAGCCATTGCTGCATGACGATACAAATGAGGGAGGCCCGAACGAAGCGCCATCAGATCAGCTCGCCTGCTTCAGATTGAACAATCGAAGCGCGTTATCCCGCATCACCTTCTGATGACTGGCAGGTCGCAGGTTCAGGTCGCCGATTTCCCGCACAGCGCGCTCAGGATCAATCACGGGCCAGTCTGTGCCGAACAGCACTTTGTCTTGGCCATAAGAGTTCATGTAGTGAACCAGATTGTCCGGCCAGTGCTTTGGCGCATAGGCATCGGTGCCGATAAAGACGTTCTCGTGCTTCCACGCCATTGAGATCATTTCTTCGGTCCACGGTACGCCGATATGGATGCCGATCAGGGTCAGTTCAGGAAAATCAATAGCCACAGTGTCGAGCGTGATTGGCCGACCAACGCTGGGTAGGCGCCGGGTGCGCGAATAGACCAGATTGTGACCCACCTGCATCATGATCGGGATGCCCAGTTCACAGCACTTGGCGTAAATGGGATAATATTTGCGGTGGTCTGGCGCCAATTCCATCCAGTGCGGATACAAATGCGCCCCGACAAAGCCCAATTCCTTAACCGCATATTCCAGTTCGGCAACTTGCTCCATGCCGCGGTAAGGATCGACCCCGGCCAATCCGTAATAGCGATCCGGATGGCGGGCACAGACCTCTGCCACATCGGCATAGGGTATCTCGAACGATCCCTGCATACGGATGTCGCCTGCGCGAACCGCGATCAGCAGGGATTTGTCAATCCCGGCCCGGTCCATACGCTCCAGATAGTCGGTCTCGCTAACACCGCCGCGCATTTCGGTGGGCATGCGCACCTGATCCTTGAAATGATCGTCGAGACCGGTGCGGCCCTCTGTAACCATCTTTGGCGTGTATAGATTTGTTACAATGTCAATTGCGCCTTGCACGCGATGTGCTCCCAAATGATAACTTCCAAGCCGCGGCAACCACGGCAAATTCCAACTTCCATGCAATCGGGCAGGGGGATCAGCGCCATTTGCGCCGAACATCCTGTTTCAATCTTGCGACCCCGACTCTGCTTCACGATCCCTTGCGAAGAGCCAGTATCCCGTCATAATCTTCCTTGAATTTCGACTTGGCGCGATCGCTCAACCGATCATTGTGCCAGATGGGAGAGGATTCGATTGCGACTTCGACATCATTGACCCCATCCAGTTTCTTGAGCGTTTCAATTACCGCGTTGGAAATCTTGTATTCAAAAAAGCAGTTGGGATCGGTCAGCGTCATCGAGACGCGAACTTTGTCCTCGTCCAGTTCCACTTCGTTGATCAGCCCCATGTCGATGATCGACAAATCCTTGCCCGCCAGGCACATGCAGGGATCGCCAATGTCACCCAGCGCTTTCTCGATTTTCTTGGACAGATCGATTACACTTTGTGGTTGGCTCATGCTTCACCTCGCACGGCTGCCCAAGGACGACGAAGTCCCTTTTCGGCTCGATATTTGCTGAAGCGATCGTCGGCAATCTTCGCGTGAGTTGCCGCAATGTCCAAACCATGGAAACGGGCGAAATTATTGCCCATTATGTTGTCTTTGTCTTCCTGCGTCAGTGGGTAGTCAAAGAGTGTCCCTTCGGGCGCTTTATGGGCCTCAAGCGCTTCGATCACAAAGCGCGGATGGGGATTGGTCGCGGCTGATGAATAGATGAGACGATCCGACCCGACCGTGGTCATGTACATATACATCATTTCGTTGAAACGCCGCGGGTCGATAAGCGGCCAAAGCATCGGCCCCTCCATCACCGCAGTGACGTTTTCATACTCACTCATCAGCAGAATGGTCGCTTCGTTGAGCAGCCAACCAGCGTGCACCAGATGGAACAGCAAATCGGGGAAATTCTTGGCAGCGCCGGCGATATCGTTGACGCCATAAGGACGCTTTTTGGTCAGCGTCTTGAAATCATATTCGACCAGCTTGTGGATCGCGACATGCTTGACGCCCAGATCCTGCAGATGCTCGAAAATAGGAAAGGCGATTTTGGTATCATCCATATACCAATCGGTCGCCTGTCCGGTTTCATCATTGAAGCCGGTCGGGTAGAGCTTGATCCCGTCGGCACCCTGGCTCACCAGCTCATTGGCCAGCGCGAGCACTTCATCCCTCGGACGCCCCAGATCGAGCGCACCATACCAGAACACCCGGTCAGGATAGTGCTTCTTTAGGTAAGCTCCCTTCTCGTTCGTGACGAGCCCATCGATATTGTACTGAAACAGCGGAACTGAGTGCATGCACACGATATCCGTTGTGCTCTCAAGTAGCATCGTGTCGATAAATTCTTCAGGCTGCCAATCGCGCGCCCATTGATCTTCGGTTAACGTGTGCTGAGCCGGACAGCAAAGCACATGGTAATCATATGCCCCATTGAATGAAGACAGTCGGTTGCGCCGGTTGTCCGGTCGCTGGTTGTAGGCATGCGCAACCGCATCGATGATCAATCGGTCCGTGCGGGGAGAAGGTAGCGGGCCGACATCATCATTGACTTGGGCCAAGACAGGGCTGCCCTGCACCGTCGATGCAAGGCCAGTTGCAAACGCGCCCTTTACCAAAGAGCGGCGATTGGTGAGGAATTTGTAAGCGATTGGGCTTCTCCTTAGAGGCTTGTCACTCTCAAATAGCAGCCTTGGCCAAAATCGGGGTGGATTTAATGATCCCGGTTGCAGACGGACTTGGCTTCAGAGCGAACCCAGTCACGCCCGCAACCGGGGCTCATTTATCAGATCCGGAACTTGGCACGGATCGCCCAACGCATTGGGTCGATCTGCGTACCGGCCGGTTGTGCAGTTACATACTGCTCGACATTGAAACAGTTTGAACATTCAAGGCCAAGCGACCAGACACCACTGTCATGTTCGTAGATGAGGCTTGAGTTGACGAGGAAGGCCTCCTCGATCAGCGCCATCGAAGTCGGCGTAGCTGCGCGAAGCGCCTCTGCGGTGTAGTCGCCAACCCCAGTAAATACGATCGCCCCACCAAGACCTGGAAGGTCTTGCTCATAGGTCATACCAATCGCACCAGTGAAATCTGGCGCACTACCAATCGCCGAGTCCAGAGTGAAACCAGCAGCCAATGCCAAGTCCGAAAGGCTGGTATACTGAGCATCCTGATAGCCAGCACTACCAAAAATGCGCAGACCGTCTACCGGGATCACCGACATTTCGACTTCAACACCAGTGGTTTCAGAATCACCCGCATTGCCCGTAACAAAGATTGGCGGTGCAGTGTTTGGAAGCGCAGAGTTGATCTGCAGATCTTCGAAATCGGCATGGAAAAGGGTCGCATTAAAGCGGACCCGATCATTGAACAGATCGGTTTTCACACCAAGCTCGTATGACCATACTTCTTCGGGTCCGAAATCAGCGAACGCGGCCGGATTGGTTGCGCGGGCATTCCAACCGCCTGACTTGAAGCCATTGGTCGCGGAAGCAAATATCAGAATATCGGGCGTTGCCTGATACTGAACGCCAAACTTCGGGGTGAAGCGCGAGGTATTCAGCTCATCCGGGAACGGGATATCGTTTTCAGTGAATCCTGCTGCACCAAACACTTCCAGATCAAGCGTTTTCTCCTCGTCGGTCCAGCGAAGGCCAGCCGTCAGCGTCAGCTTCTCGGTGATGTTGGCATCCCACTGCGAATATACAGCAAAGCTACGCGTGTCGTTCTTCAGCAGACGGTCTGCGATTTCAAAGGGCGCAGCCCCGCCAAACGCGATGTAGTCCTGAAAATCAGTTACGTTGCGTTCGTCCAGATAGTACACACCGCTAGTGTATGAGAGCAACCCGTCGAGCAGCGTGCCCGTCAATTTGACTTCTTGGCTGAACAGTTGGTGGACCGCATCGTTTGTGATCGCGAACGCGCTCAACGGCTGAGACAGCCGGTTCCCAAGAAAGTCGACGGCGAATTCATGATCGGTATTACGATAGCCGGTAATGAATTCCAGATCGGCATCGCCAAGCCCGATAACCAGCGATGAAGTCACCGCGGTTTCGTTCACTTCGTTCCAAGCACAGTTATTCGCCAACCAATCGCGCGGAGTGTCACCCGTGTCACACGATTGCTGAAGCGCGGTTGTTGTTCGCCAATCACCAGCATCGGTATCTTCGATCGGCGCCGGGAACGGCAGGTCAGCCGGGCCAGACGTACCCGGGATATAACCGATACTGTTAATTCGGGTTACGTTAGCATTCCAGGTTACATTATCAGCCAGTTGCCAGCGAAGAGCCGCTCGACCTCCCCAGCCCCGGTCTTCTCCGTAATTGTCATCGCCAGTGATGATGCTGGTGATCCAACCGTCATCATCAACATAAAAGCCGGAGACCATCACAGCCAAGTCGTCCGTTACCGGCGTATTGACCGTACCTCGCAATTCCACCCGATTGAACCGACCGTAGGCAGCCTCACCTTTGACGTAGAATTCATCTTCCGGCTTCTTAGTGATAATATTCACTGCACCGCCAGTCGTGTTCTTGCCGAACAGCGTACCTTGCGGCCCGCGTAGCACTTCAACACGCTCAACCTCAAACAGGCTGATGTTCGATGAACCCTGCCGAGGGACTAGAATGTCATCGACATAGCTGCTGACGGGAGGATCAAATGTCGCGATCGATTCAGAGTTACCAATACCGCGGATAAAATATGCATTGGCCGTACCTAACACATTCGCATTGTTAAAAGTGTTCAGGTTGGGGACAAATTCGACCACATCGCCAATGTCCGAGGTCACCAGCCTGGAGAGATCCTCCTCAGTGAATGCGGAAACGGTAACCGGGACCTTCTGCAGTGACTGCTCCCTGCGCTGCGCCGTGACAATGATATTGGCATTGCCTTGCGACGTCTGAACTTCGGTGCTTTGCGGATCTGCTTCCTGCGCGAAAGCCGCACCAGCTCCATTAACACACAGTGCCACATATGCTGCTGCCGTCCATGTACGACGACCACCTAAACCAAACTTGCTGATCATTTTTCCCTCCAACAACTCCCCAGATCGGGCGTGATGTCCGGATATTGGTCTACATGCTTATTCACCAATGTAAATTGTCATTCACATACATGAATTGGAATTACGGATATGTGTTGACCCTCAAGACCGGCAAGCAACTGGGCTTCGCAGCCCTTGCAATGCGGTACGCGAAACCGCTCGCAATTGAAACGAATGGCGCAGCAGGGACACTCCATTAATTCTGCTCCGGAGACTGCGTGAAATATTTGACTATCTGATTTTGTTACTAAAAATATACCCTCAGAAGATGCATCAGAGAAAAGGGTTACCCGTTCTGGAAGCGGGATTAGGGACTCACATTTGGGGGTTGCATCGCGCCCTAGTACCAGTCTCGATACCCTCGAGCGCTTCATCTAAGACCTGTCGATCAATTTGCCGAATTATCGCATAGTGATTGCGCAAAGCAAGCCTTCATCGCATCTGTGAAGCGCGTTTGACGCTGCTAGACGCAATTCTGTTTCAATTGCGCCGGGGTTTGTCGTTATTCGCGTCGCGCAATCAAAATCGCGACCGACATTGCGATCGGATGTGCTAGATGGTTTAGGGGGCAATCCAGAAGGCGCAGAGGTATGCGTCAGGAGTCGTATGAACAAAAACGGGCGCAAAAACCGGCGTTGGCTTCACGCCCTTCGCCGTGCGCGTCCCTCAACCGTGTGGAAACCCGGACCCAAATTGTCTGCGATGGCAGTCTAGCTACTAAGGGTCGCCTACCAGGTTTGCTCAAGCCTCTATTCCGGTGATGCTACAGAGTCGATAACGCTTTTCCATTCAGCGGAATCGTCATTCCGTCCCATCTCACCGTTATCCAAATCGATATCGATTATACGCAGGATTTGGGCCAGTGAACTTTCGCGCCTTGCGTCGCGCTCTTCCAGAATTGGCTTGGTCGGTTTGAACGCTTCAATCTCATCGCGCGCCACCAGGCCTTTCGTCTCCAACAGGCGTTCAATCGTGTCCAGGCGATCGCGCAATACCGCGACCTCGCCGCAAGAGGCCATCAACATAGCCAGCAGTTTGTCGATGGCTGGATCATCGAAGAAGTAAGGCCGTTGACCTTTCGCGTGCTTTTGCAAGCTGTGCTCATTTTCCATGTGGCAACACCCTTCTATTTTTTCCAGCAACCCCAGAGATACCAGATTCCGCCACCGCCAAAATCGCCCCCCTGGAAAATGTTTGTCCGTTTGTTTTGCGCGGCCTCAAACACACTGGGTGCCATCGCCTCGAATACATGTTCAGGATTGAAACCCGCATCAGACACCAGGCTTTCAAGATCAAGCTCGTGCGTGTAGCCCCAGAACGGCTCATTATTATTGTACGTGTCCCAATCCAAGATGAACGCATCATACTCGTCCATATCCTTGTAGGGCGGGGTTTCACTGTGAACCATCAATCCGTCCGGAGCCAGCAAGCGCGAACATTCGGCAAGAATGTTCTTTAGCGCCTTGGCAGAGGTTTCATGCAGCAGAATGTGCGACACGATCAGGTCGAAACTGCCGTCCTCAAAGTCGAGCTTTTCTGCATTCTGCTGTGAAAAATGAACTGTCTTGCCAAGAGATTCTGCGCGCGAGTGCGCGTATCGCAGCATGGGTGCTGCAACATCAACTGCATGCACTTCTGCATCGGGATAAGCATCGACATAAGGCAAGGTGCTATGGCCGACCGCACACCCAAGGTCGAGAATGCGCTTGGGCGCAAAGTCGGGGTTCTTCGCCTTGATATATGCGACCTGGCTGGCACCCATATCATCATTGAATGGCCCCATGCGGCCCATGGCATAGACATAAACGCCGCTGTCATACAGCGCGCCTGCTGATACGTCGTCATCAGCAAACTCGGTGTGATAGGCACCAGGTTGGCAGTGAATATCGACCGCCGTGTGGTAGCGCGGTACATCGAGCGAAGGATTGAGTCGCAGCGAACCGCCTGCCTTGCTGGAGGCATCACCAGCGCCCTTTGCGAGATCTATCAGGTCATCAAGTTGCCGCTCGATCGGCAATTGGCAAGAAGCCCACATCATTTCCTGGCTGGTGCGCAGCATCGAGCTCCAGAAACGGTAATAGCCCTGTTCGTTCATCACCTTTCGAACTTCGTGCCGGGTTTTAGGCGCTCGGCCGTTCTCACGCTCGAACTGCGGCTTGGCCTTCTGTTCATAGATCAACCGGTTTTTGGGCGATACATGTGTCGCGAGATGGAGCTTGAATGACTTTACGAACTCCTGCCGAGCAAACTCATCATGGCTTTGCTGCGGCAATACTGAGTGCCGATACTGCTTATAATCCGGTGTCATCATGATCCTCTTCCTATATCAGGCTATGTCCGTTTTCAGCACGGTCGCTTTTCATCTCCTCAATCGCTTTCGCGAATGTGCTTCACCTTTTCGATCGGCCCGGCGCTGCGGGCCAATCCATTGGCGTAGGTTATCTCCAGCCAGACCGCTCCGTTTTCCGTGACCGGCCCCGCATCGTAAGCCCAAAGACTGTGCGGTGGTTGATAGACGAAATCAGCTTTCTCAAGACGCTTCGGCTCTCCATCGTTTTCGGGGCCTGCATGCAGTGCAATCGTCAGATCGCCGTACAGGAGATAACGCAGCCGGTGCGCGCTTTCGAAATAGCTCATGTTCGCGCCGTCCGGGTGCGACCAACCCGGCGGTACCTTGACCAATTGCGCGCGGAAGCCGCCCTCAGGATCATCGCTAAGCCACTTGACGAGGCGGCCTTCGACCTGAGTGTCCTTTTCCCATTCCAGCACGGAACCAGAACTGACGATCAGAGGACTCTTGAAACTGATTGACCGATAGTCTGGCACTTCAGGGTCCGGCTCGTCGTGGAGGACCGGTTGCCGATTGGCTGAATCGGTGAACATGTTGGGCGTGTCCCCCTCTGCAAACAGAAGCAGCGTGGCCGGGTTCTGCCTGCGGATGCCGCCGGTTTCCCAATCCCCGCCGTGAAGTGAGTAGGGGGGGCGATCCAGCCATGTACCTTCAACCCAGCGGTGCTGGATCGGGTTGCGTTGATAGGGACTGACTGGTTCATAAATGACATAGTCACCGCCCAGAATATAAGCCCATTCCGAGAAGTCGTGGTAATGCGGCCCAATCTCATTGCCTGGGCCGCCACGAGGAGGCAGGCCTGTGTCCCATGTTGGCGGTATCTCGATAAACTTGAGGTTCGCGCGCTCTCTCTTGAAAACCGTCTTGATCCGGCCATAGGGCGAGCTTGCATCCCACGACTGTTCGGCGACGTCAGCAATTTCCAGCTGCGTCCATTCGCTTTGGGCCGGATCATCGGTGGATTCTGCATGAAGAGCGGCTAATGGGAAGAAGGCAAAAACCCCGATCGCGGCACCGCGCAATATACGAAGTTGCCCAAAAACTCTCCCGGATAGATTTTGCCAGCACGATCTATGCATTTAGCTTCTCCCTGAAAGCTCGCGATAGCCCCCTAAACTACGTCAAGCCATGCATGCATTCTACCCATTTGTGAATAAGACTGCCTCATATGTGTTTCTTGTGATCGAATGGCGATAGCCGTGCAGCCTTGGTATTTCGACCAACTCAGAGATGTGTGGCCGGTAACTGTCCTCGATATCCGCTAAACTTCCCAGGGTGGAGGCGGGCGGCGCGCGCATAAATTGGGGTTCACCAAATTCGACATGCCATTTATACGATCTCGTGATTTTCATCACTATATGGATTCTTCAATGGCGGACGATGTGGTAAAATCGGTCGGCAGAGTTCTTGCTGTTCTTGAGCTGTTCAAGGAAAAACGAGAACCTCTTTCAGGCACTGAGATTGCAAGTCAACTCGGCTATCCGAGTTCCAGTACCAATGCAGTTTTGAAAAGCCTCGTGAAACTTGGTTATCTCTCATGGGAGACACAGAGTCGCCGGTATTTCCCGACTGTCAGCGTCACAGGTCTTGGCGATTGGCTTCCTGAGAAGCTGTTGACCAATGAAATATTAGAAATGCTTCAGGTTTTGCACGAGGGAACTGGAGAAACCGTTACCCTCTCAACCCAGATCGACCTGAACATGCAATTTGTGCGGGTCTTGCCCGGCACTTTTCCGATCTCACTTTCTTTGAGGGAAGGCTATCTCGGACCGCTTTTTGGTTCTGCAGTGGGGACCGCCAGCCTCGCTCAACTGAGCGATGGGCAGATCAGTAAACTGCTCAAACGGGTCAGATCAGAAAGCGAAAGTGGTGCAGATCAGTTAGAACTGGCAGATGTGTTGACAGAAGTGCGCGAAACGCGCGAGCGAGGCTACGCGGTTGGGTTCGATCTGATCCTTCAAGATACCGGTGCTATTGCGATGATCATTCCCAGTCATCCCAAATTCGTGATTGGCGTTGGCGGTCTCTCTCCGCGCATACAACGAAACAAGACTGCAATTATCAATCTAATGCAAAGAACGGTGGGTAATCGCGTGGTCACGCCGCCATCCGGGTGAGGTAAAATCGCCAGCAACCGAAGCCGACGAATTACCATTCTTGCGCGAACAAACTCCCGAAGTGGCGAGCGGCTTAGGCCACGCGAGCTCCATGGTTTAGGCCGCTCTTGGGTCCCACATGTTCTCCGCCAACTACGTCTTATCAACTCGAGGAACGTGATCGAAACTAGGTACATTCACATATTCATGGCCGTTCAACCTGCCCTGCATGTACTCGGGCACTTCCGTTTCGGGATAGACGCACACCAAAACCTCGCAGGCACCCTGGCGGGCTTCGGCGACCTTTTGATACACTTCTGAATACCAGAACGTGCGGGCGGCTTCATGGCTGGGAAAGCGAGCAACGACAGTGAAGCCATTGGGGTGAAAGTCACCTTCAAACACGTCGATTGGTTGGCCACCGGAATACAGGTAATAACCGCTCGTTGTCGGGTACATTCCCGACCCAAACAGCTGCTTGAGATATTCCTGCATACCAGGAGAGGTTTCCAGGGTGTGGTCGCCGTCAGTGACCACGCCCTGTACAATCATCAGAACCGGGCCATCATGCAATGCTACTTCACTCATTTCACTCTCCATTCAGTTGCAATTATCGGATTTCGTCAGGCCGCCAGATGCCCGGCATGCCACGCGATGTGATGTTCCATGAAGGTCGCGATGAAGAAGTATGAATGATCATAGCCTTCCTGCATCCGAATATTGGCATTGATGCCGGCCTGCTCGCACGCTGCGGCCAACAAATGCGTCTTGAGCTGTTCTTCTAGGAAATTGTCTGCTGAGCCCTGATCGACAAGAATGTGATCCATGCGCGCACCGTCTTCGATCAGAGATACCGCATCATACTCGCGCCACGCCGCCTGATCCTCGCCCAGATAGCGCCCCAATGCCTTTTGCCCCCAGGGCACTCGAGTTGGCGCAACGATGGGCGAAAACGCGCTGACGCTGGCAAAGCGGCCTGGATTGCGCAGCGCAATAGTCAACGCACCATGCCCGCCCATCGAATGGCCCGTAATCGCCTGGCGGCTCAGATCGGCGGCAGGCAATAATTCCTCCACAACTTTGGGCAGCTCATCCTCGATATAGCTGCGCATCTGGTAATGCTGCGACCAATCGCCCTGAGTTGCATTCACATAAAAACCGGCGCCTTGGCCAAGGTCATATTCATCGGCTGCGTCAGGTACGTCATTGCCGTCAAGATCAGGGCCGCGAGGGCTGGTATCAGGCGCAACAAGGATGATACGGTGTTTCGCGCAGGCAGCGCGGTATTCGCCTTTCTCCATGACATTGGCATGGGTGCAGGTCAGGCCGGACAGATAGAATAGAACCGGCAGCTTCTCGCCCGCTTCATGCTCGGGCACAAAAGCTGCAAAGGCCATCGGTGTGCCGGTTGCAGCAGACGCGTGTTCATACACGCCCTGCACGCCGCCGAAACTGCGGGTCTCGGATACGACCTTGGTCAATACACCACCACGCTGCGGATGCTTTCACCGGAATGCATCAGGTCGAAGCCCCTGTTGATCTCGTCAAGGGTAAGTGTGTGCGTGATCATCGGATCAATCGCGAT
>CANLPY010000003.1 GCA_947493165.1 uncultured Erythrobacter sp.
TGAAGACCCGAGCCGCCGTAGCATTTGAAGCCAAGCAACCGCTTGAGATTGTCGAGCTTGATCTAGAAGGTCCAAAGGCTGGCGAAGTGCTGGTTGAGATCATGGCGACGGGCATTTGCCACACGGATGCTTACACTTTGGATGGCTTGGATAGCGAAGGGCTGTTTCCGAGCGTTCTCGGTCATGAAGGCGCTGGGATAGTGCGCGAAGTGGGTGCTGGCGTGACCTCAGTCGTGCCCGGCGATCACGTCATTCCGCTCTACACGCCGGAATGTCGCCAGTGCAAAATGTGTCTCTCTGGCAAAACCAATCTATGCAGCGCCATCCGTGAGACACAGGGCAAGGGGCTGATGCCCGATGGCACGTCTCGCTTCAGCTATAAGGGCGAGGCGATCTACCACTACATGGGCTGCTCGACCTTCTCGAACTTCACGGTACTGCCCGAAATTGCGGTGGCCAAAATCCGCACCGATGCGCCGTTTGAGAGCGCGTGCTATGTAGGCTGCGGGGTTACGACAGGCGTGGGCGCAGTGACCAACACAGCCAAGGTGCAGCCGGGCGACAATGTGGTCGTGTTCGGGCTTGGCGGGATCGGGCTTAACGTGATCCAGGGCGCACGGATGGCCGGGGCTGACCGGATCGTGGGTGTCGATTTGAACCCGGCGAAACGCGAATGGGGCGAGAAGTTCGGCATGACGGACTTCGTGAACCCCAAAGAGACCACTGACGTTGTTTCGCATTTGGTTGAGCTGCTCGACGGCGGCGCGGACTACTCGTTCGATTGCACCGGCAACACCGATGTGATGCGCCAAGCGCTCGAATGCTGTCACAAGGGCTGGGGCACTTCGATAATCATCGGCGTCGCTGAGGCAGGCAAGGAAATAGCGACCCGGCCTTTTCAGCTGGTGACGGGACGCAACTGGCGCGGCACGGCGTTCGGCGGAGCCAAAGGCCGCACTGATGTGCCCAAGATCGTCGACTGGTACATGAACGGCAAGATCGCGATTGATCCGATGATCACGCACACACTTACCCTTGACGAGATCAACAGGGGCTTCGACCTGATGCATTCCGG